>NZ_JARJHU010000001.1:0-597775 GCF_029269825.1 Pedobacter sp. JY14-1
TAGACGTGTTCAACGGGTTCACTGCCGCTGCCGGACACAACCTCTACACGGCCCGTAATTTCCCTAAAAGGTACTGGAACAGGATAGCCTTTGTCAACGAGCCGACCGGAAGGGTGGTACATGAGGCCATCCTGGAACCAAAGGGATCGGGTTTTGAAGAGAAGGACGGCTGGAACTTTGTGGCCAGTGCCGACGAGTGGTTCGGACCTGTACACAGCGAGGTGGGACCGGATGGGGCGGTATGGATGCTCGACTGGTACAACTTCATCATCCAGCACAACCCTACTCCTGCCGGATTCGAGAACGGTAAGGGCAATGCCTACATCAACCCGCTCAGGGACAGGACACACGGACGCATCTACAGGATCGTCTATAAAAACGCAAAACCCCAGCAGATCAAATCGCTGGACCGCAAAAGCAATGCCTCGCTGATCGGCGGGCTGAAAAGCGACAACATGTTCTGGCGCACAACCGCGCAGCGCCTGATCGTGGAGAATAAGGACAGATCCATCGCCCCGCAGCTGTATGCCCTGATCAGGGACAAAAATACCGATGAGATCGGCATCAACGCACCGGCTGTCCACGCCTTGTGGACGCTGCACGGCCTGGGCCTGCTCGACGGATCAAATACCGAAGCCTTTAATGTGGCAGTGGAAGCATTGTCCCATCCTGCTGCTGGTGTGCGTAAGGCGGCACTCCAGGTATTGCCCGACAACTCGGCATCACTGGCCGCCTTACAAAAAGCAGGACTGCTGAATGACCCCAGCCTCAACACCCGCCTGGCCGCTATCCTCAAAAGCGCAGACCTGCCCGCTTCTGCAGAAATGGGTGCTGAGCTGAAAGCGGCAGCGGCCATGAGCCAGAACAGCAATGACCGCTGGATCGCTGAAGCGCTCAAGGTGGCACTGGCCAGGCATGCTCAGGCCGCAGATGCACATGCCGGACACACCGGTCAGGGAAAGACAGGCGAAGGCTCATCCAGCCCGCAGGCCGAAGGAAAGGCCGACCAGGTCATCACCATTACCCCTGTCGTGAATGCCATGAAGTTTGACCTGAAATCCTTTACAGTAAAGGCGGGTACTACCGTAGAAGTCGTCTTTAAGAACATCGACTTCATGCAGCACAACCTGCTCATCCTGCAAAAGGGAAGCATGGATAAGGTCGGCGCTGCAGCAGACCAGATGGCACAGGACCCTAAGGGTGCAGAAAAGCAGTATGTGCCCAAAATGCCCGAGGTACTCTTCTATACCCCCTTGGTAAATCCAGAGGAAAGCTTTAAATTGAAGTTTAAAGTGCCTGCGGTAACCGGCGATTACCCTTTTATCTGTTCATTCCCAGGCCACTGGAGACTCATGAATGGCGTAATGAAAGTTACCAAATAGCCTGAAGGCTGGTCGCATAATAACCAAACCAATCCTGTCTGCGGGGAAAGATCATACGGTCTTTCCCCGCAGTTTTAAGCGGTCTTTACCCATAAGCACAATGGCCAGCCACATCACCGCCAGGTACACGCCTACAACAATCAGGTCCTGGTGCAAATGATGAGCCGGTATTACACGGAACAACCCTGCCCCGCCTTGCTGCTCAGCCCTGGGCAACATTCCTTGCAACAGGTTCCAGCCCATATGAATACCTGTGGGAAAAAACAAACGTCCCGTCCTCAGGTAAGCAAGCCCGAAAAGAACCGATCCTGTCCCCGTAGTCAATAGGATGATTCCTATTTCAGAAAACCGCATTCCAAGACTGATGTGCATAAGCCCGAAAGGAATAGCAACCAGCAACTGTGCAAGCCATACCGGGTAACGCGTCAGCAGAAGTTGAAATGGGTAGCCCCGGAACACAAACTCCTGCGCAAAAGCAGAAACAAAAGTAAAAAAGGCAAGCACAACCAGGTTCATACTCTTAAACTGTCCAAGCCAGACCAGCCTGTCTCCGGTAGTGGTTAGCGTAAGCAACGTTACGGTAATCAACAGCAATGCGCCAAGCCCGGCCCCCATGGCAAAGCTCCTGTAATCCTTCCCCCCTTGCGGAATAAATCCCAGCGTACCGATCCGCTTCCCTTCTGCCCTCAGCATCAGCCAGCTAACCAGGACACCCGCCAGCAAGTAGAATAAAGGATTGTTCAGATCTGGAGGAAGAACCCCGCCCAGCATCGTCGTTGCCCAGAGGACAATAAAATAAATACATACTTTCAGCCACGCAGGCCAAGATTGGAAATTTGTTTTCATCTTTTTTTGACCCGAAAATGCGGAAGTACCTGTTTCATCTCCAATTCTTTTAGACCAATACACAAATTAAACCAGCAAAGCCGGCATATATAGCCATCAGGCTACAAATACAGTTTCTTTCCTTTCATTGTCCCTAACGTTTTCTTTGTTGGGCCTTTGGGCCTGTTGGTCGATTACTCACTTTCAGATTCACCCAAAAAACTGATATTTAGAGATATGGAAATATCAACAACCGTAACGCAGATTTATAGCCATCCCAGGTTACGGTTTTTACTGCACCTTCTTTTTTGGATAGCGATGACGGCCGCCCGATATTACCTTTCAGGAATATCATTCAATGTCTATAATGGTTTCCCGCAAAACCGGCTCTTGTTGCTCAATCTGGGCAGCACAATAGCCATGGCTGCATTTTACTATGGCTTCACCTATCTCATATTACCGCGGTCCGGCCATAAGCACTACCTGTTCTTTGTCTGCACAACAATAATTGCAATAGCCGGTTACGTCCTTGCAGATACCTGGATAGAAAACAGATTGATTTTTACCTGCATGGAATGCCTGCAGGCCCTCAAAAAGAACAACCCCCACTATTATGATTACCTCAGGCTAGACCTCACTAATATCGCCTTAAAGCGGCTGATCAGCCTGGGCTCCATCCTTGGGCTCATCTTCTCCCTCGGAATTCCATTTGGCATCAAAATGGCGCTCCGGGCATTCCGTAACCAGCTGCAAGCCATACAGCTTTCCAAAGATAAGCTGCAGCTGGAACTCAATTTCTTAAAGTCACAGCTCAATCCGCATTTCCTGTTCAATTCGATGAACAACATTTACGGGCTTGTGCTCAGCGGAGACACACAACGTTCCGCCAGCCTGGTGGCCCGCCTCTCAGATCTTCTTCGCTATATGCTCTACGAATCCGACCAGGAAAACATGGCAGCGGTCAGGGAACTGCAGCTTATCCGCGATTATACGGAACTCGAAACACTGAGGCTAAACGACATCAAGGTCAATACCGATCTGCAGACAGATGGCTCAATAGATAAACTGCCGCCCCTGTTATTCGTTCCGCTGCTCGAAAATGCCTTTAAGTTTTGTCCAGACGAACCTGGTGCAACGATTGATATCCGGTTGTACATCTCGAAAGGAACCTTGTCCTTTTACTGCAGCAACTCCATTTCAGATCATCGGCCCGTATCGCACACCGAACGTGAACAGAACGGCATAGGAACACTCAATACCAGGAAGCGGCTGATGATGTATTACCCGCATCAACACAGCTATTCCAGCAGTACAAATAACAATACCTATCTTACTCAAATTACCATTGACCTGTCATGAAATGCCTGATCGTAGATGACGAACCCATTGCCCGGGATATTTTAAAAAGCTATATCGGCAAGTTACCCGGTCTCGAACTCTCAGGCACCTGTAAAAACGCAATGGAAGCCTATCAGGCGTTAATAGAACAAACTCCCGATCTGGTATTCCTCGACATCCGGATGCCGTCCGTTAATGGCATTGAATTCCTGCGCTCGTTAAACAAACCGCCACTGGTGATCTTTACCACGGCCTATGCCGACTTTGCTGCAGAGGGTTTTGATCTTTATGCCACCGACTACTTACTGAAGCCGGTAACTTTCGAGCGCTTTTGTATCGCGATAGAAAGAGCCCGGATCAGGCAGGCACAACAAGTTCCGCTCATTGCGGAAAATAACATGCCGGGTCCGGATTTTGTGTTCATCAGGCAGCAAAAACGGCTGATAAAGATCATGTACAGTGAGATCACCTTCATCAAGGCCGAGCGCGACTATAGCTATATCCATACGCAGACCACCCGCCTGCTTTCAGGCCTGCACCTTAAAAAACTGGAGGCCCTGCTCTCTTCCGCACATTTTGTCCGTGTGCACAGAGCTTATATCGTTAACATAGGCAAAATATCCTCATTGTCTCCGGATACGGTAGAAGTACAAGGTCAGCAAATACCGGTCGGCAGCAATTACCGCAAACAGCTGTACACAGCGCTCAACCTCCCTTCAGGAACTTCATGAGTGTAGACTGCACACTCGTCAGTTCAAAGGGCTTCTGGATAAAACCATCCGCATGGCATACTTTATCTATCCGTCCGGCAGCAGCATGTGCAGACATCATCACAATGGGCAGGCCAGCCGAAGATGGCTCATTCCTGATATCGTTGCAGATATCGGTGCCATACCCGTCGGGAAGCATCACATCAAGTAGGAATATGTCGGGTAGTTCAGCTGGAAATACGGCTTTGAATTCAGCGATATTTTCAAAGGAAGTCGTCACGAAGCCTTCCTCAGACAGGTAAATATCCAGGATATAGCGGATGTCTTCATCATCCTCCACAATAAAAACAGATGGCTTCATCATATTGTCCGGTTAGGTTTCTAATTTGTATGTAGTCAATCATTATCAAAAACCATTCCTGCAAATAATGTATTAATACCTGTTTTTGACTACATTGGCCATGTCGCAAACTCCCCTGCTTTTTGGCAAACTTGCCCTCTACCTGGAACCTATCAATTATGATAACTTTATCATCATAAAAAAGACCCGAATAAAATGAAAAACTCAATCTATCCATGCCTCTGGTTTGACGGCAAAGCACAGGAAGCGGCAGAATTCTACTGCACGCTGTTCGACAACGCTTCAATCAAAAAGACCATGTCAATGGTGACCACTTTTGAACTTGACGGTACCCTGTTCATGGGGCTGAATGGCGGGCCCGCATTTCAACCCAACCCGTCCATTTCATTTTACGCGACCATTGAAGATGAAGCAAAGCTCAGAAAAATATGGGATGCCCTGGCTACAGGAGGTTATGTAATGATGCCCCTGGATAAATACGACTGGAGCCCGCTTTACGGCTGGGTGGCAGATAAATATGGAATTAGCTGGCAGCTTTCCCTGGGCAAACCCGCAGAGGTAGGACAAAGTATCGTCCCTTTGCTGATGTTCTGTGGCGACCATCAGAACCAGGCAGAAGCAGCTGTGGAATTTTACCGTTCGGTATTCAGCAACTCCTCAACAGATTTCGTCGCCAGGTATGCGCCCGGTCAGGCCCAAACCGAAGCCACCATTGTACATTCAAGGTTCCGTCTCAAGGATAACGTATTCATGGCAATGGACAGCGGGGTGAAACAGTCTTTTACATTCAATGAAGGTGTTTCCCTGGTCATCAGTTGTGACACCCAGGAAGAAATTGATCACTACTGGAACAGCTTCACGGAAAAAGGGCAGGAAAGCATGTGCGGCTGGTGTAAGGACCAGTTCGGGGTAAGCTGGCAGATCACACCCAGTATAATTGGCTCCATAATGGCCGATCCCGTTAAATTCCCGGCTGCATTCGAAGTCGTCATGAAATCAAAGAAATTGAACATCGCAGAGCTGGTCAGCGCCGCAGAAAACGCATAACGGGTACTTATCTCCGGAAAACCCGTATTTTCTTCATAAAAAGCGGAACAAGGCTTGCTTGGTTATAGCTAATCAAATATAATCATTCCTGTTATGAAAAATTTATTGGCACACCTCCCTGCCGACCTTTCCGGAAAGCGGATCCTGATTGCAGGCGGTACAAAGGACTATGGACGAGAGATCACACTGAAGCTGGCTTCAATGGGCGCAAAATTAATGGTCCTCTCTGAAGAAGAAGAAGCGCTCGGCAACACGATGGAGCTTTTACGCGCGATGGACTGTGAGTCCCGTTGTTATGGTATGATTGCCGAACCCTCCGATCCAGACGACATCAGGATCATCCTGGATGTCATTCAACGGCACTTCAGGGGGCTCGACATCCTGATCAACAACAATATGTTTACATTTCCGCGGCAGCTGCACACCGGAGAATTAAGTCCCGATGATATCCTGTACACTCGGCTTCAGGGTCAGCTGTACTGCACCAGGGAACTGATCGGGCAAATGGAAAAGACCGGAAACGCCTGCATTCTGAATGTCAATACGATCGGCAGCGAAATGCGCCGGAAGTACCGCTTGCTTTGTAATAAGGCAAGGATTGCGTTCCGGGAATTTAACAGCACACTCTGCAGAGAGGCAGCCGATAAAAATGTCAGGGTGATCTTATCCTCTGTATAGATCACCTGCCAAACAATACGATAAGCTCCCTGAATACGCGGGCAGTTCCCTTTTGCAGTTCCCTGGTCTTAAACCTCCAGGTCCAGTTATGAGCAGTAGATGCCGGCGTATTCATACGGTCTTTAGCCGGTTTGTTTAAAATATCCTGCATCGGGATGATAGCAAGGTCGGCACTGGACCCCAGGGCAAGCCGCGCCAGTTTCAAGGCAACATTATGGCGCGATACTTTGGTTCCTGTATATTTTTCAAGGCGCTTTTTTACAGCAACATCAGTTTCCTCTTCATACCATCCCCTGCTGGTATTGTTGTCATGGGTACCGGTATAGACCACACAATTATGAGTACCAAATTGATGTGGTGCATGGATAGAGGAAGCTCCGTCGTCACCGAATGCAAATTGCAACACCTTCATTCCGGGCAGGCCAAACTTGTCCCTCAGCGCATACACATCTTCACTGATTTCACCCAGATCTTCAGCGATCAGCGGCAATTTGCCCAGTTTGTCCCATAGCGTCTGGAAAAATTTCACACCGGGACCTTTTTTCCAGCTGCCATTTTTTGCCGTATCGCTGCCTGCAGGTACTTCCCAGTAAGCTAAAAATGCCCTGAAATGATCCAGCCGGACCAGATCGTAAAGTTCCAGGTTCTTAGCCATCCTTTCCATCCACCAGCGATAACCTTGCCTTTCCATCACCTTCCAGTTGTACACCGGCATACCCCAAAGCTGTCCCTCTGCATTAAAGTAGTCAGGCGGGACACCCGCTATACCTTTTACCTTTCCGTTCGGTGCAACTGCAAATAAAGATCGGCCTGCCCAAACATCTGAAGAATCCAGAGCAGTATAAAACGGCAGGTCCCCGATAATGTCGATGCCAAGTATATGAGCTTCCCGCTTCAGCCGCCGCCATTGTTTGAAAAAGATATACTGCTGCCATTTCAGCTCCTGCAGCCGGTCAGGATGAGCAGCCGACACCTGCTGCAGCTGGTCTCCGTCCCGGTCACGCAAAGCCTCCGGCCATTCATACCAGGGCTTCGAACCCTGCAGTTCACGGATCAGGACAAATAAGGCATAATCCCGGAGCCAGCCATCTTCCCGCTCGCAGAACGACTCAAAAGCCGGATCTCTGTTTGCGCCCTGGTTAAGCCGCCATTGATCAAATGCCTTTTTCAGCAGGTCATTTTTAAGTGCGTTCGCTTTCGGGTAACTAACCTTCCTGCGTATTCGCTTCTGATGTAATTTAAGGTCTTCTATGCCCAGATAACCTTCCTCCATAAGCAATTCTGGACTGATCATCAGCGTATTGCCAGCCATAACTGAAGTAGCACTATAAGGAGAATATACCTGTTCCTCAGAAAGGGGGTTCATAGGCAGTACCTGCCAGTATCTCATCCCGCACGCATCCAGGAAAGAAAGGAAGCTGCTTGCGGCGGGGCCAAAATCACCGATACCATACGCAGAGGGCAACGAGCTGATATGCGTAAGCACACCTGCTCCCCGCCGTTGCTCAGGGATTTCAAACAGCAGCATGCCCAGTTTAAGGTCATCGAACATACTGCTCAGTTCAATTTCCTTCTCAAAGGATAGCGGTCTGTCATTAAGTATATTACGGCATTTATTAACACCCAGGATAGACTCAGGGAGCTCAATATAAGTATCTTCCCATGAAGATACCGCGGTATTGACTGCTGCTGCCACCAGCAGCGATTGGTTGCGGTATCTCCTCAGGAATGCCACAACATGGTCCGACTGACTGCCCCTCACCTTCAGCGGCTCATAGGTACCATCGGCAAAGAGTGGAGCATGGTCCCTGCGAAACCTCAGCAGGGTATGCAGCAACCACAACTTCTCCGCTGGTCCTTCGGGCCGCACCTTCGATTGGAGCAACCGATGCCTGAGCGCATAATCTACCGGCCTCCGGTTGTCCGGATCTACCATGCTCAGGTCCCATAATTCCGTACCCTGGTAGGTATCCGGTATACCCGGCAGCGTATGCTTTAACAATAAGGAAGACAGCGAGGCCTGCCTGCCCAGGTCAGCTACCCTTTGTTGAAAGGTGATAAATTTCGGCCAGAATTTTCCTTCCGGATCCAGCAGGTACCGGATGAAATCCTGGGTATGAGCCTCATACTCCAGGTCCGGTGCTTCCCAGCCAGATCTCCGTTTAGATTCCCGGAGCGCCTTTTCGATATAATTCAGCAACCGTTCCTCATAGCGTTCCGCAACCAGGTCATCAGGACAGGTCGCGATCAGGGTCTGGTAAATAAAATATTCGTCGTTCGCATCCGGTGCATTTCCAGCCTTTATTTCTCTGTTCATTTCAGACCAGGCATTCACTTCATCGATCCACTCCTTGCGGATATCCGTAAGCACACCTAGCCTTGCACGCGCATCTTCCCCTCTTTTGGTATCATGTGTGGCAGTCGCGTTCATCGTATGCGGCCAGTATTTGCTCCGCCTGCCCAACTGTTCGTGAAACTCACTTACCGTGATCCCGAATACCTCAGGGGAATCCCCCACTTCATTATTACCGATAAAACGGTTATAGGTATACATGAGTGTATCTTCAACACCTTTGGCCATCAAAGGGCCGGTAAACTGCATCAGGCGCTTAAAAAACACCATGGAATTGGCTGCTTCAGTTTCCATATCCGGATACAGTAAAAAGCGGCGCAGCTGGCTTACGACATTCTTATATCCCGTTTCCACTTCAATTTCCTTAAACAAAGATTCCAGTGATGCCGCTTCAGCCTCCTGCAGCGGATAACGATTACTGTAAAACCGGTACACCGGACACCGCACCAGGAGTTCTGACAGCACAGCTTTGAATTCGCTGCCCTCTACACCGGCCAGCCTAAGCAGCAATTGATACAGGTTTTCCAGCTCACCCTGCATAAAATCCTCAAGAAAGGCACGCTTCTTCAGGATCACCTGTTGCTCCACCGGCCTTTGCTTCCTGCCCAGGCCATCATAAAAGTCATCAAATTTCTTTTCTGCTTTATGGTTGGTAAACAGCTGGTTTACCAGTCCCAGGTAATCATATCCTGTAGTTCCCTGCACCGGCCAGTTCAGGTTAAGCTCCTCACCCGGTTCCAGTATTTTTTCGACGACAATATAAGTCTCCGTACCACAGAGCGCGCGCAACCGCTGCAGATAACCGGTCGGATCAGCCAGGCCATCGACGTGGTCTATCCTCAGGCCCTGGAATATACCCTCATCCAGCAACACCTTGATCAGCTTGTGATAGGCTGCAAAAACCTCGGGATATTGCACATTGATACAGATCAGGCTGTTTACCGTAAAGAACCTGCGGTAATTAATGCGTTCATTCGTCTCCTGATAATTACACAAACGGAGAAAGGGATATTCTTCAGCGGAAAGCTGCTCAAACAAAGGATCGCCCTCAAAAGGCGCCATTAGAGGCTCCTTAGCCAGATCCTTGCTGATAATATCAAAATAACTGCGGTATTTCGATTCCTCACCATACCTCAGCACGTCCATCAGCCAGGGATTGTTGACATGATATCCCATATGGTTCGGCACAATATCCTGGACCCAGTTCATGCCTGCCGCTTTCAGCAAGGCAGACAGCTCACGGAGTTCTTCCAGCGTACCGATCTCAGGATTAATGCGGTTCGGGTTGGTTACATCATAGCCATGCATACTGCCCGGCACAGCCTCAAAGATGGGTGAGGCATACAGCGTCACAACACCCAGTTCCTTCAGGTAAGGAACAATCAGGCTACAGTCCTTAAAGGTAAAGTCTTTGTTGAACTGAATGCGGTAAGTAGAGATAAGATCAGGCATAAAAAGCAGAATAGGCAATAAACGATTCAGGCTGTAGTTGTCCGGAAACACTGCCAGGTCCCAGCCATTCAGGATCAGCAGAATCAACAATTTTCGTAGGTGAGATCACATGGTCGGGCAATGCGAGCTGTTGCGGCTGTCCGGAGAAGTTCATCAGGCAAAGCACAAGTTCATTACTCCCGGTCATCCTCCTCTCCAGCATCAGGCAGTGTTGCGCATCAAATGTAAAGCAACGCAATGCGGTACGTTCCCCCGCCCTCAGTACCTGGTTCTGTTTCCTCAGGGCGATCAGATGGCGGTAATAGGCCAGCATACGTTCGTGCCTCCCGGTTACGGGCAAAGACCAGTTGAGTTTACATTGCAAAAACGTCTGCTCCGCCTTAGGGTCGGGGGCTTCTCCGGCGGCATGCATGGCCGCAAATTCTTCCTTACGCCCTTTGCGCACCAGTTCAACCAGCTCAGCATCTTCGTGGTCAATAAAATACTGGAAAGGGTTAGTTTCGCCCCATTCCTCTCCCATAAACAACATCGGTAAATAAGGTGAGAAAAGCACAGCGGCAGCCAGCAGCTTCTGCATTTCAAAACTGACCAGCGTACCGGTTCTTTCCCCCATCATCCGGTTACCCACCTGGTCGTGGTTCTGCGAAAAGACAACAAATTGCTGGCCTTCATGATCGGCCAGCGGGCGGCCGAAGTACTGGCCGCGTTCCTCTGAAAATTGCCCCGTATAAACGTAAGCATCCCGGTAAGACTTGGCCAGATGCGCTATCCCGCTGAAATCCGCGTAATAACCCCTTCTCTCTTCCCCGGCAGTTACCCGGAGCGCATGATGGAATTCGTCTGTCCATTGGGCATCCATACCCAAGCCATTACGTCGGGTGTCTTCAATATACCGGGGATCGTTCAGATCACATTCAGCGATCAGGTAATGCCTTCTGCCGGTTTGCTCCATAAGGAGATCCGTATGTTGCCGGATGGCCTGCAAAATATGCACGGCACTGAAATCCTTGATGGCGTGGACAGCATCAAGCCTGAGCGCATCGATATGGAAATCGCGGAACCACATCAGTACATTCTCAATAAAATAGTCACGTACGCCGTAACAGTCCCGGTCGTCAAAATTAATGGCATTGCCCCAGGGAGTCCGGTACTTTTCGGTGAAGTAAGGGCCGAACTCAGACAGGCAATTTCCCTCAGGACCAAGATGGTTATATACCACATCCAGGATCACCGCCAGCCCTTTTTCATGACAGCATTCAACCAGTCTGCGCAATCCATCGGCGCCGCCGTAGTTCCACTGCACCGCAAAAGGGAACACACCGTCATACCCCCAGTTGCGTTTACCCGGAAACGCGGCGACCGGCATCAGCTCGATTGCCGTAATACCTAGCTCGGCCAGGTAGTCAAGTTTCGAAGCAATCCCCTCAAAATCTCCGGCATCCGAGAAA
Organism: Pedobacter sp. JY14-1; assembly: GCF_029269825.1. Lineage (GTDB taxonomy): Bacteria > Bacteroidota > Bacteroidia > Sphingobacteriales > Sphingobacteriaceae > Pedobacter. The sequence goes on from NZ_JARJHU010000001.1 coordinate 11,595, forward strand.
GTACCCGTATGGAGCTCATAAATAATATAATCTTTCAGGTCAGGGTTTTTCCAGCCGGTATCTTCCCAGTCATAACCACCCAGCCTTACGGCCATTGAAGGCCCGTGAACGCCCTCAGGTTGTGCCAGAGCGGCCGGATCGGGCAACCTGCGGTCGTCATCAAGTACAATTCTGTATCGGTCGCCCTCCACAATTGCAGTAGTCTCCGTTCCCCAGTAGCCACGGCCCTCCGCTTCCAGGTAAATCCGTTCGCCACTCTTCTCAAGTTCAATGGCAACACGTTTCGCTTGCGGCGCCCAGACACGAAAGGTCCAGCTGCCCCCATGTTCATTGAGGCCAATATTTCTTTTCAATACATTAATATCCATATCAATACGTCATTTACCGTCCGGCCTTCAGTACCATCACTACCCTTCCACCTGCGGTCATCTCTGTTTCAGCCTGGTATTTCAGCCTTTGGTTAAGTTTCGGGTCCCCGGTATCCAGTACCTTTTCCCATTCCCTGCCAAACTTTTCGGGTGGCATCCGGAACATGACTTCTTCCGAATGCGCATTAAAGATCACATAGAACGCTTCGTTGCCCCCATCCAGGAATACCGCCATCGACTTGGCAAAATCTTCGTTCCAGTTATGGTCTTCCATCTCGTTACCTTCCGGAAGGAACCAGGCAATATCCGGAACGCCGGTTTCTTTTGAAGGCACTCCCTTAAACCATTTCCGCTTGCAGAACACCGGGTTATGCCTTCTCAGCTCAATCACTTTCCGTGTAAAATCCACCAGCTCCTTATCCTGTTTATCCCAGTGCAGCCACGAAATCTCATTGTCCTGGCAATACGCATTGTTGTTGCCCTGCTGCGTACGCCCCAGCTCATCACCCGCCACCAGCATAGGTACGCCCTGTGAAAGGAAAAGGCTGGCAATCATATTTCTTTTCTGCCGGGCCCGCAGGTCATTGATGACCTGGTCGTCAGTTTCACCTTCAGCCCCGTAATTGCAGGAACGGTTATGCGCTTCACCATCATTGTTTTCCTCTCCGTTAGCCTCATTGTGCTTTTCATTGTAGCTCACCAGGTCATGCAGGGTAAAGCCATCATGGGCAGTGACGAAATTAACACTTGCCGTAGGGCTGCGGTCGCTGTCCTGGTAAAGGTCCGGGCTTCCAGTAAACCGGCTGGCAAATTCTCCAAGCATGCTTTCCTCACCACGCCAGTAATCGCGGATACAGTCCCGGTACTTCCCGTTCCATTCCGCCCATCCCGGCGGAAAGTTCCCCACCTGATAACCACCCTCACCAACATCCCAGGGTTCCGCAATCAGCTTAACTTGTGAAATCACCGGGTCCTGGTGAATAATAGAGAAGAATGCGCCCAGCATATTGACCTCATTCAGGTCCCTGGCAAGTGTAGAAGCCAGGTCAAAACGGAAGCCATCCACATGCATTTCCAGTATCCAGTACCTGAGGCTATCCATGATCATCCTCAGCACACTGGGCGATACTGCATTAATGGTATTCCCCGTACCAGTATAGTCCATATAATAACGCTTGTCCTCAGTCAGCCGGTAGTACTCGACATTATCTATTCCCTTAAAGGAAAGCGTAGGCCCCAGATGATTGCCTTCGGCAGTATGATTGTAGACCACATCCAGGATCACCTCTATGCCCTCACGGTGCAGGGCCTTTACCATATCCTTAAATTCACGCACCTGACCGCCCTTATAATCAGAAGAAGAATACCTGCTGTCGGGTGCAAAGAAACCAATGGTATTATAGCCCCAGTAATTGCTCAGGCCCCGGTCCCTCAGGTGGCGGTCACTGATAAACTGGTGCACAGGCATCAGCTCAATGGCAGTGATACCCATCGATTTGAGATGCGCGGTCATCGCCGGATGCCCAACGGCAGCATAAGTGCCCCTGATCGCTTCCGGAATCTCCGGATGCAGTTTGGTCAGGCCCTTGACGTGGGCCTCATAAATAATCGTTTCATGATAATTCCTTTTTGGTGCGCCGACGCCTTCCCAGTCATAATTCTGGTCAACCACTACCGCCTTCGGCGTAAATAGAGCACTGTCTGTTCCGCTCATCACGGTATCGTCCTTTTCCAGGTCATAGCCAAACAGGCTGTCATGCCATTCTACAGAACCAGATATGGCCTTTGCATAGGGATCGATCAGTAATTTATTCGGATTATACCTGTGGCCCGCTGCCGGGTCATAAGGCCCGTCTACCCGGTATCCGTAGCACTGTCCGGGCCCTATTCCCTCAACATAAATATGCCATACCTGTCTGCTTTTTTCTTTAACAGCGATCCGTTCCAGTTCCTGCGCACATTGTTCATCAAACAGGCAAAGTTCTACCGCAGTGGCATTACCGGCAAACAGGGCAAAATTCACTCCTTTTCCGTCCCAGGTAGCACCCAGAGGATAAGGAGTTCCCGAAGAAAGTTTCCTCATAGCGCTTACAGGTAAAACTATAATAACCTGAGTAAATAATCAGGGCGCTTATACTTGGTCTTTACCGCAGTCGTTGTTTTCGCCTTGATTTCGGTCTCTTTGATTTCGTGTTCTACATTGCCTGTTGTCCTGATTTCTACATTTAGGTCCACCAGGGTTACGCTCGCTTCTTCTAATATGGTTTTCATTGGTAAATTATTTACCACAGAAACACCGGCGCACCCCGCTTGTTTGCACCTGCGCAAAAAAGCAGTATAAAATCAGCGTTTATAAGTATTAACCGGAGAATTAGCGGTTATAAAACCCATGACTGTATAAAAAAGCCGCAACCTGGTAATTGGCGATGGCACGTGCTTCCAGGTCGGTATCTGGTTTTGTCTGTACGGCGCTGCCGGTCTGAAAATCAGGCTTATAAAAGGACACCTTTTTATTCGGTTCCAGGATCACCAGCTGGCCCCCTTCCAGGTAACCAAGACTTTGGTAAGTACTGATGAAGGCTCTCGGTACAGAGATATGGTCATGGAAGACATCACGGCCAAAAAACTTGCTCAGATAACTGAAATTAAGCAGGCCAAGAATGGTCGGCGCCACATCTACCTGGGCAGTAAGCCCGTCAAACTTTTGGGGTTTAAGGACCTCCGGCGCATACATTACCATAGGGATATGGTATTTGTTGACCGGTAATTCCACCTTTCCCGCACTGGATGCACAATGGTCGGCCACGATAACAAACAAAGTGTTGGCAAACCATGGCTTGCTGGCGGCCTCCCGCATGAATTTACCGATGGCATAATCCGTATATTTCACCGCGCCCTCCCTGCCCGTATGCGAAGGAATATCTATTCTGCCTTCAGGATAAGTAAATGGACGGTGATTGGAAACAGTCATAATGTGTGCAAAGAAGGGTTTGCCCTTTTTAAAATCGCCGTCCAGCAAACGCATCGACAGCGTAAACAGGTCCTCATCAGCAACACCCCAGATATTCTGGTAATGAATATCTTTTTTATCAATAGCATTCCGGTCGGTCACTTCATAGCCATTACCCGAAAAGAATGCGGTCATATTGTCAAAATAGCCATAACCGCCATAAATATAACGGCTTTCATAACCCTGCTTACGGAACACGCTGCCCAGTGAGAATAAGCCCGAATTGCCCGGCCGTTTCACGATAGATTGCCCAGGTGTAGGCGGAATAGATAAAGTAAGCGCTTCCAGTCCGCGCACCGTCCTTGTACCCGATGCATACAGATTGGTAAAAAGGACGCCCCTCGCGGCCAGTGAATCCAGGTTAGGAGTCAGTCCCTGTTGGTTGCCGAAGCTGCCCAGGAAATCCGCACTCAGGCTTTCCACGCTAATCATCACCACATTCATCCTTTTTTCCGGTCCTGTCGCCGGTATATTCCGGAGGGTAAGGTGTGCAGAGTCTGCTGGTTCACCGGCGGGCATACCCAATTCGCTCTGCAGTACACTTCCCGCCTTATGCAGGTCAAGCGTACGGTAAAAAGTCGCATAATCCAGTTCATTGTGCCAGAAAGCATGACCAAAATCATACATGCCGTTGCCCGAAAGCTCATTCACAAACTGGTTGCTGCTGAAATTCTTCCATTTGGCATCCAGGGCAAAATATCCGGCTACGGCAAGCAGCAACAGAGACAGGCCAGGCAACAGACGCTGTCTGAACCTTACGGAAGACCTTGTCGACCACATCAGCAATCCGCTGAAAGCACCCGTAATGCCCGCAGAAATCACCACCAGAACCGCAATAATACTGTTCACAGGATAAGACTGCCGGATATTTCCGATCACTTCAGTAGTATAGACCAGGTAATCTACCGCGATAAAATTATAGCGCACAGAAAACTCCTGCCAGAAAAACCATTCAGAAATTGCATTAAAAAGGAGCAGGAATACCGTTAAGAAGAAGATAAGCAACAGGAAAAACCTGTTGACCTTGCTCCTGTACCACCGGTCAGGCATCAGCCACACATATATCGAAAGCGGCAACACCGTGAACAGCGCAACACCCGAATCGAACAGCAGGCCAAGGCCGAATATGCCCGCAAGATTACCAAACGACCAGTCTATACTGGCGGCAGAATCAACGAGCAGGACAATCCTGGTCAGAAAAGAGATGCTGCATAGCAGCACAAAGACAGCGATAACCAGGGCGAAACGGGAAGTCTGTAGTTTAAACATCGACATACTTAAAATCTGCGGTAGCGTCTTCCCCATTTGTAGCGGTGCGTCCAGTAGGCCACCTTCATACTCAGTATACCGAGTCCTGCGCCTGCAAGCACATCGCTGATGTAATGCCGGTTATTGGCCATACGCAGCATACCGACCGAAGAAGCGACCCCATAAGCGGCATACGGCACCCACTTGTAGCGGTAACCATACTCTTCACTCAGAAAGGTAGCAGCAGCAAAGGCCTGTGCGGTATGGCCCGAAGGAAAGGAATTATAGGCACTGCCGTCCGGCCGCAACTGGTGGGTACTTCCTTTCAGTACGTTCACCACGCTCGTCATCATCAGCTCGCCTTTGATCAGGATAGCCGTACGGTTCGCCAGGTCTGTCTTAGGTTCCATACCAAAAGCATCCAGCCCGTAGGCAAAGGCAATAGGTGCATATTGCAGGTAATTATCAACTTTGGTCCTGAAACTACCGAAATGCTCATTGCGTTCCTCTACAATCTCATTTTTAAACGATTCCCGTCCGTTGCCGTTCAGGCCGATTCCACCAAGAATAACCCCCACTGGGAGGTAGAGCTGCCTTCTGGCATAGGCATTCTTTAAAAAAAGCGTATCGGTTACCGATTGTGCGCTACTGCTGGTCCAGATACCGGCGGCCAGAATACAGCACCATATCCATTTCATTGATTTGTATGTTATTTACAAACAATAATAAGTACAGATTTTGTAGCAATTCTGAACTTGTGCCCCTGGTCCGGAAATTAAGCAGCTACCCTATTTCTGCTACCCTTCAAAATCCTGCATGGCCTTCACCAGTATGCCAACGCTTTCCACAGGAAGCGCATTGTACATCGAAGCCCTGAAACCGCCCATGGTCGGAAAGCCCCTTACCCCCACGATATCCCTTTTCGCGGCAAATTCCAGGAACGCTTTCTCCATCTCCGCATCCGTCCCCCTGAAAGTTACGTTCATCCGCGACCGGTGGGCCCGCTGTGCAATACCGGAAAATAAGGAATTGCGGTCAATCTCCGCATACAGCATTTCTGCCTTCATTTGGTTTTCCTTTTCAATCGCAGCCACACCGCCCTTCTCCTTAAGCCATTGCAGGTTCAGCATGGCCACATAGATAGAAAATACAGGCGGAGTATTGTACAGGCTCAGGTTATCCCTGAAGATGCGGTAATCAGACATGGAAGGGACCGGTTTCTTTACCGTATCCAGCAGCGCATTCTTAACGATCACCAGCGTCATACCCGCAGGCCCCATGTTCTTCTGCGCACCGGCATAGATCAGGTCAAAATCACTCACATCAATCACCTGCGAAAAGATATCCGAAGACATGTCGCAGATCAGCGGCACCCCGAGCTTCGGGTAACTGAACATCTCCGTACCCTCTATCGTGTTGTTGGAAGTAATGTGCAGGTAATCGGCATCCAGATGGCTGGCTTCAATTTCCGGTATATAATTATAAGCCTGGTCTTCCGAAGAAGCCACAATATCCACCTCACCAAAATACCTGGCCTCCTTGATCGCCTTAATGGCAAAAAATCCCGTATCCAGGTAAGCGCCCTTTCGGTTCAGAAAATTTTGGGGAACCATGGAAAACTGGGTGCTGGCACCACCCTGCATGAACAGGATCGCATAATCCTCCGGCACGCCCATCAGCTCGCGAACCAGGTCCTGCGTTTGCCGCACCACGGTTTCAAATTCAGGGATACGGTGCGAGATCTCCAGGATAGACAGGCCGCTGTTGTTCCAGTTCAACACCGCCTGGGCGGCCTTTTCCATTACACTTTGAGGGAGTATACACGGCCCCGCGCCGAAATTATGCTTCTTGCTGATAGTTTCCATACGTCAAAAGTAAATCATTTCCGGCATACCTTTAACCGTTTATTTACCGCGTTTCACCGGGTTTTAACACCTTTTACCCGGCACAGCCAGACAAAAGTCGGGTAAACACACTATTTTCAACAAAAAATCATTAGAATTCAAGCAATTACAAAATAAAATCACTATATTGAGCAAAACCCTATTCATAAAATGCTGACGGAACTAAAAAAATTTCAGAAAGAGGATCATTTCGCAATCGCGAAATGGCGCTCAGTCGGGCATTCGCCACCGCCACGCGATGTGAACGAATACCTCAGATACATTGTCAACACCTGCACCGCAAACCTGATCCAGGCCGCCGAACAGGAAAGCAACCCCGCAAAATTAAAGAAGATACTGAACAACAGCTTGAAAAGCCTGAGGGCAGCGGAATACACCACCGCCCAGCAGGAATACATTTATGAAGTCTTTCTTCGCCTGTCTTACATTACCGGTGTCAATTTTCGCCATCAGCTCAACACCTGGTTACACGGTACGTTCATGAGTTTCTTCATGGCCATTATGCCAGTTCAAAATCGGCCCTTTCCTGCATAAACTGCTCTATCGGCATATCATACAGCCATGAGTTCCGCTCATTCTTACGCTCGGCAAAGTGCACAAACGAGATATCGTTCTCTACAATGTGAATATTATCACTCGGCGTCACCACCAGCAACTGCAGGTGCAACTGCTTGCATAAGGTGATCAGGTACCTGGCCTTGTCCTCATCCTGAGCTTTAAATGCCTCATCTATCGCAATGAATCTGAATGAGTTGGACTGAAGACCTTCCTTGGTCAGACCAAACTGATAGGCAATGGCCGAACCCAAAATCGTATAGGTCAGCTGCGCCTTCTCACCACCCGATAGCTGGCCCATGTTCTCATAGGTCTTAAACTTCTGTCCGGTCTCCTTGTAGAACTCTTCCGCCTTGTAGCTGAACCAGCCACGTACGTCCATTACCTTGCGTCGCCAGTCCTCTTTTTCCAGCTTCTGGATCAGCGGTTCTATATGCTGTTCAAAATGCTGGCGCTTGCCATCCTCAACACCGCTCAGCTCACGCACATTAGGTATCGCAGCCGTCAGCATATTCCGGAATTCCCGCACATCCTCATTCAATTTCTGGGGAATCACCAGCTGTATATACGTTTTGGGGGCATTCTTGAAATCGATCTCATGCAGCGCCTCATTCAGCACCCGGATATTCTCCCGGATCGCGTCCGCCCAGTTTTCAAAGAACATCCTGAAATCGCCGATCTTGTTCGTAATCGTTTCCTGCAGGTATTCATCAAACTTCTTTTCATATTTAGGCAGGTTATCCTTCTGCAGGCGGTGCAGGAATCGCTGGTATTCACCAATAAACTCCAGGCTGGTAGATTCCGGCAAGGTGTTCACATCAGATCTCCAGTCCTTGAAACGCTCCAGCACCTCTTCCGGAGGCAGCTTAAAGGCATTGATCTTAATGCGTGCCGCATTCTCCTTCTGGTGTCGTTCCCGTTCCAGGCGGGTCGTCTCATTACGGTTAGCCTCCCGGAAAGCCTCGTGCGCCTGCTTAAAACCGGCATAGTCTACATCCATCAGGTCCGGGTGTGCGGCTTCAAAACCCGTTACGTCTACCGGCTTGTCCCCGAAAAGCCCCAGCGTGCGCCTGTGTCCGTCCAGCTCCTGCTGAAGGTCCGAAATGGCATCCTCCAGACGGTATTTCTGCCGGTTACGTCCCTCCATATCCTGGCCATTCTTAATCTGCTCATGCTTCACCAGGGTCAGCTGCGCTTTCAGTGCCTTGTTTTTATCACTGGTCTTCTCCAGGCTTTGCTTCATCAGCTGCTTTTGCTGTATTTCCTGGGCAAATACCGTCCAGTCAATATCATCATAGTTCACAAATGCAGACAGGAAAGCCGCGTAACGGTCTTTTGTGAGGTCATGCTGCTTCAAACCTTCGGTCAGTGCCTTCAGCTCAGCACTGTTCCGCTCCTTCTTGCCCTGCAAGGCTTCCAGCTCACGTTTCAGCAGGCCGATCTTCTCTTTATTGTCCCAGCCCAGTACGAAGTTCTCTTTACGAGATACGTGGGCACGGTCATCTTTTTCATGCCGTCCCTTCACCCCTTTAATCAGGCCCTCCCTGGTCAGCGCCAGTTCCGTATAATGGTTAAAGTCCTCCAGGCTTTCGGCACAGGTATAGTCAAACTGGCTCGCAATCATGTCCTCCAGCCACTCAGCATAGCGGCTCGTCTGGCGAAATTCCAGCTTGTTCACCAGGAAGTTACCGTCATAAGACCTGCGTTTCAGGCTGCCCAGCGAAGTATAGCCCTGAAAACGCTGATAAGTAATGCGTCCCTTCAGGTTAGTCCCGTTCACATAGGCATTCACCTCCTTATAGTACTTTTCAGGCACCACCATCCTCAGGGCAAAAGTATGCAGCACTTTTTCTATGGCCGGTTCCCAGTCCGTATCCTCCTCGCGCACCCGTACCAGCTCACCAATAAAAGGAATCTCCTCCTTGGTGGCACCGATATGCGCCAGGATTTCCTCCCTGATCTCCGCCTCCCGTCCCGAAATATTGTTCTTGTTCTCCTGCAAAGACTTCACCGTGGCCACCAGCGCTTCCTCTTCAGCCTTCAGCTGGTCCTCCACGTTACGCGCATGGCGTATCTTTTCATCCTCGGCCAGGCGCTGCGCATCACAGGCCACTTTATTCTTCGCCGCCTGCTTCCTGCTCTGCTCAAACACATTCAGGTCCGGGTCCTTAGGCAGGCCCAGGCCGGTGGCCAGCGCATTATAACTGTCCAGGCGGTGCTTGCGCTGGTCGCGGCCGCGTTCCAGCTTACGCAGGTCCTCTGCAATCTTTTCCACCTGCTGTTCCACTTCATCGTTCGCTATCGCGATCGACAAGTCGCGCTCCTGTATCTTCAGTTCGTCCTCTTTGTCCTTCAGCTTTTCAATTTCAGCCATCAGCGACTGCATCCGCCGCCGGGCATCTTCCAGTTCAAGGGCAGCCAGTTCAGTACCACGTGCCGTGAACCAGTAAACAGCCACCTCCTTATCATTGCTCAGCGCTTCCAGCTTCTTACCAATGGCCTCCAGCTCACGCGCCAGCTCATCGATCGGCAACAGCCGTTCAATCTGTTCCCGCGCCTTTTCAATATTGATCTTGGCATCCATCAGCGTCATGAAGTTCTCCTTCAAACGCAGGAACTCATACTCTGCATCCAGTTGCTCCAGCATGTTCACCCGGATAAAGTCATCCAGGTCATCCAGTACCTTCACACCCACCACCTGGTTAAACAGGCTCGAAGCCTTTACAGAACGCATACCCAGCAGCTCGGCCATACGCTCCCCGTATTTCACCGGTCCTTCCTGGAACTCGATGCGCTTCTTCTGTATACCGGTATTATACAATTTCTCCAGGCGCTTTTTCCAGTTACCCTTGGCATCAAAAGGCGTAAAATCCTTCTCAATCTCCAGCGGTACCCGGCCTATACCAAAGGCGCGCTTCAGCTCACCGTTATTGAACCAGCGCAGCTGGAACAAGGTCACCACCTGTCCGTCCGTATTCTCAAAACAGGCCAGCAGTACCGAATAAGCCGTATGGTCACGCAGCTTCTGCGTCGTTGTGCCCGTTTCGCCTTCCTGCTGAATATTGCCGTAATGGCCATAGACATAACTCTCCTCCGTCCGGTCACCCTTCTTCTCCGCACCCGACGACTGGTTATAAAAACGGTCATTCTTCACCGGCACCAGCAGCGTCAGCAAAGCATCGATAAACGTACTCTTGCCCGAAGCATTCGCCCCCGTCAGCAGTGAATTATTGCCTTTGGGCGAAATCCTGAAGATCTCCCCGTCAAAAGTACCCCAGTTGTACACTTCCATATACTGGAGCCTGAAGCCCGCCTTATCCGAGCTGGTACTGAACAAACTATACATACGCCTCCAGTTTAAGTTTAAAATCTTTTAAGATATCCAGGGTCACCTTGTCTTTGATCACGCGCTGTATCTGGTACAGCGGATCGGCCTCAGCCTTTACCATTTTCAGGTAACCCAGCTCCAGCAAGCGTTTAATGCAGGTATCCAGTTCCTGCAACAGCTTCACCCGGTTATATTTCTCCGGAAGGAAAAGCTCCACCTCTTCGCGGATGCCGCTGTGGCGGATAAACCTTTCCGAAGCCTGCACCTGCGTAGGGTTATGGTCAAACTCCTCCAGCAGCTGCCTCAGCACCACCAGCACGATGGAAGCCTCAAAACCGATCTGCCTGCGGCTCACCAGTCCCAGCGTATTGCCCTCCTGGTCCTCAAACTGGGTCACAAAAGCCAGTCCTTCATCCTTACGCATAATCAGCTCCAGGCCAATCACATTAATATAATCCTGTATCTCATCCTGGTAATACAGCAATTCCTCCCAAACAGAAGAGCTGCTGTATACCGTACCATTTTTCAATAGCTTTACAATAGCCTTAGAGTAAGGCTTCAGTTTACTTTGCAGAATGCTCATTTCGTTAATATTACTTCAGGGATATTGATCGATTTCTGCGCAGCTTGGTCAAACACCACACGCTGCACGTTTTCCCTGTTAATGGTATGCTTAAAATCCTTACTCACCGAAAGGTAACCGAACAGTTCCGGCAGGCCCTCCTCCAGGCCACCGTTCAGGTCAATCACCTCCGCCAGGCTTACCTGTGCCCGCTCCGAAAGAACGGCATGAATATTCGCTTTGATTGCCGCCCGGTCCACACGCTTCTGCCCGAACAGCTTCATCAGGTGCGCCGCCTGCATAATATCAGTATCAGCCCGCTTCGGCCGGTTCCGGTACAGAATCTCCTCCGTAGGTTCCAGCGTCAGCCTGCGTTCGAAAGGCAGGTTAATCTCCGGCTCCGCTTCCAGCATAAAGCCGATATCCGGCCTTTGCTTCTTCTTGCCAGATTCGATCAGCATCGTCTTGATCTCATGGATCAGGTTACGCGTGGCATGCACCTTCGAGGTTTCACTTTCCCGGATAATCCGGCTCAGCTTTTCAGCCATCTTATCGTTGGCCTTATACACTTTCTGCCCTGCAGCATGCAGGAACTTCTTCATGTCCTTCAGGAAAAAATCAGGCACCTCAATGTCCTTGCCCTCCAGCGTCTCAAACAGGTCCTTGCTCAGCACGCTCCATTCGCGCTGCAGGTCCGGGTTCAGCAGGAACGACCAGAACGCATAAAAACTCTTGCCCTGCTGGCTCTCCTTCAGCTCATCCAGCGCGTCAAACGTAAATGCCAGGATATGGTCCTTGGTCAGGCTTCCCTCGGCATGCTTCAGGTAGATCTGCCGGGTAATCTCACGGAAGTTATCTTCCACCTCTTTAAAGTCCGAAAGCAGTTCCTTTGCCGACTGGTTCAACTGGTTAAAGCGCGGAATGATCTCATAATCCTCATATACCTTCACCTGCTCCCCAGATCTCAGGTCCCTTATCTGCTGCTCCAGCTCCGCCTTCTTCTGTTCCAGCATTTCAATGCGCTTCTGCTGGTCATCGTCCGTAAACTCCGTCAGGTCGCGCAGCTGGTTAAAAATATCTTTAAATCTCGATTCCGCACCCACAAATTCCTTCTTCTCCAGGCTCATCAGCCAGTCGATCGTCTTGCTCGCATTCGAAGACAGTTCATAGAACACTTCCCCCTGGTCGTCCTGGTAATTGGTCAGGTACCCGCTGTCCGTCCATTTTCTGATGTACTTCCGCGCCTTCACCTCATAAGTGTCAAACACTTCTATATCCATATCATCATCCAGGTCCACCTGTTTATAGTCCAGGTAATCAGCAAGCCGGTTATGGATAAAATCAGAGGAAACCACCGTCTGACCATCAATAAAAGTCTCCGCAAGGAACTCGATCAGCATGTCCCGGTTCCTCAGTTTCAACAGCCCCACACTGGGCGAAGTATGCAGTATCTCTAGTATCTTATCGCTCTTCTTCTCGTTTTGCACCATAGATGCCGGTTTAGTTTTTAAGCAGGCGCCAAAACTAAAAAAAATCCTTTACACACCTAACACAAAAGAAATCCAATTTCGCCACCCCCTTCCCCGCCATCCCTCACCACTCCCGTCATCCCTCACCACTCCGTCATCCCGACGCAGGAGGGATCCCTTGAACCATCCCCGGAACAAGAAATCCCCCTCATCACACCCCTACTGCACCTCAACAACCCCCAGGTACTCCGAATCACTCACCTTCTTCCCGTCACTCCTCACAAAATAACACCACACGTGCACCATAGAACCAGCCCACGACACAGGCACCTGCAAATCATAACCCTCAGCGCTCCGCTCAGCAGCCCCCTGCTTAATCGCCCATCCCATCTTCACCGGGCAATACGCCACAACCGTAACCTTGTCATCATTCGGGTCCAGCGGGTCAGGCGGCACCACCGCAGCCGGAGCATTGTTCTCCCAGCTCACATCAATCTGCGCATCCACAGTCGTCGCCAGCACCGGAGCCATTACCGAAAGCAGTCTCCCCTGCGCAAACACCACCTTGGAGTAATCAATCGACAGCGCAGGGTAAACACCCGTCACCGCCTCCTTGCGGTTCAGCGAAAGCGCCTTGTTAAAAGGCGTCATCCCTTTAACAACCGACTGGAAACCCACTGCAAACAGCGGTGCGCAATCCTCGTTCATAAACCCGGTCATTAATTTAAAACTGGCCCTTGCGGCCAGCACCGGCAGCGTAGCCGGCTTAGTGGTGGGCGTCGGGCGCTCCTTTACCACATCAAGTCCACGCCATGTCGTAAACACAGCATTTCCAACCAATCCTGATACATCACCCAGAATTCCTTGCTTAAATCTTCCCATAATTTCTAATTTTTAAATGGGTTCATGACGATTGCAAGCCTTTTTATAGCTGTGGCTAACAACGATACCAGCTTAGATGATCAGATGAAGGACCGGGAACAAGGCCCCGGTCCTCCGCTCCCTTTCAGGAAGCCTGTCGAAAGATGCTTCAGCGGCAATCATTCAACGGCACAAAGATAAGGGCTGCTTTTGCATGAAAGGTTCCATTCCTGAGACCCTTCTCTGCTATTTCTATACCCCTTCAGGATACAATTTCCTTGATTCTGCCAGTGTTCCGACGGAAATGCCGATAAACATACATATCTCTGCATTGGTAAGCCTCCACTTCCTGTGTACCAGGAATTCAGGGAACAGTTCCTTCAACCGCTTGTAGCGTTCCTTTCGGTCGGTCATCTGCAAGATCTCCTTCTGAAGTTCTTCCTGCTGGGTCTGTCTGGCCAGTATCTCATCGGTCAGTTCCTGGGCAAAAGGATGCTGCGCATAGATCAGTTGCATCGTAGCACTGCTAATTCCCACCAGCTCGCTATCCTCCATTACCTCTATGTAATACTTGCGGTTCCTTTTGCCCGTCTTAAATTTACGGAACAGCACAACGATGCTGTTTCCATCCCAGATATGCACCAATACGCAATTCCCATCTTTCGTATAATAATACATCTTTACCAGGCCCTTTCTCAGGAACCAGGCGGTATCCACATTTTTCCCGGGCTGCAACAACAAATCGCCCTTAAAGTGACGCACCGGTATCAGCGCGTCAGCATGCATCAGGTCTTGCCCTAAGGCATTTGGAAAGGGTTTATCGAGTAAACCCTTCAGGTAGTCTATGGTGCTGTTTTTCCAATCCAGTTCTTCTTCAGCACGCAGGGGTACAATAGTTTTATTTCTCATAGTAATAAATTATTAAATCCAATAAACGGATACTTCGTAGCCATGTTAAATCATTCCCATTTTTTCCCTATAATTTGAAAGCCGTCAATTTCTGATAACAGCAGAACGCCGTTCCTGCCGCCAGCCCCGGAAGCAGTTGATCAATATTTGTAAACGCATGGTGTAGTATCGATTCCTGAATGGCCGCAAAAGTATAACCCTCAGTTGTAAAAACAAAGAAAAAAGAGCATAATTTTTACATTTAATTTATTGATTATCAACAATATAAAAGCAAAAGATAAGACCATAACAATCCGTTACGGCCTTATCTTTCATAAGTCGTTCTCACCCCACAAAATAACCGTCATCTCAAGCTTCCGCCCGTCATCTCGAGCGCAGCGAGAGATCTCTTGAAACGTGCCGGTGAAACCCCCTCCCTCCTCTTAAAACTTCTGGTAAAATGCCCATGGTCACAACAACCGATCGTATACGCAATCTCGCTTACCTTTAGGGATGAATGTATGAGGAGATGAAGCGCCTCCCGGTGCAACCGCTCCTGAATCAACTCATAAACAGTCTTGCCAAACCGCCTCCTCGTAAACCCATTCAACACATACAGTGTCGTATTCAACCTCGCCGCATAAAACTCCGGGTGCCGCTGCTCGCGGAAATGCTGTTCAAGAAGAATTTCCAACTCGCTGGTCATACCCAATCACTCACCCCGCAGCACCTCCATTACCGTGGTCATCAGTTCCAGTCCGGTGATGTGCTCCAGCTCATCCGCACGCACTGTGGTTATGATATCGCCTTCGGCTCTGCGCCGCTCCATCCTCCTGGCGTGTTTCAGCCTTGAAATCTCCTGCTGCTCCAGCTGCTCCCGGCTCAGCATGCCGACAAACTCCTCGAAGGAGATCTTAAAATAGTCGAGCAGTTTTACCGCGGCCAGGAAAGGAAGGTCCTTTTCCTCCCGCATGATCTTCAATAAGGAACCCTGGGTCAGGTTCAGTGCCTCGGCAACCTGGCTCCGCCGGATACCAGGCTTTTTGCTGATCAAATGTTCAATTGCTTGTGGTATGGTCATGTACTAATGTTTGATAATGAATTCTCTAGAAATGTTATTTTGTCTCCGGCCAGGTTGCGAGTCCTTTTTGCATCTTCTCTAATGTGTCTTTGAATACCTGTTCATTCGGGTCCTGTGCTACTGCTTTCTTTTCCCATTCAATGGCTTCTTGCGTTCTGCCAAGTTTATATAACAGATTGGCGTAGGTATCCATGTACATTGCACTTTTTGGCTCTTCGACAAGAGATTTCCCGCTCCACTCCAAAGCCTTTTCCAATTCCTTTTTGTCGTTTGTACTTTCAAAGAGCTGCCATGACCAGTCATTATAAGTTCCTCCGTTATACCTATCATCGTAACAGGTCGCGGCTTCTACCAGGTTCCTCGTTGCATTTTGTTGTTTTTGAGCGACCGCATTTCTGTACCTAATTACAGAAAGCCCAACAATCAGCTCTCCGTCCAGTGCCGGATACTTTTTAATTATAGCATCTACTGCTGACCAGTCAGGGTTTTCAGTCAGCAAATGAGAAACTTCCGTTTTGAAAATGATATTTTGAGCATACCGAAGCGCTCCTTTGGGTCCATTCACTTTTGAAAGTCTGTCCAGGTTTTCCATAATCAGTTTGTGCCCTGGGTCTGCTTCCGTTGCGGTAAACATCAAGATGAAGTTGAGATTTGGTTCTATAAACGGATCTTTTAGTCCGGTTATGTAACGCCCAGCAATTGCTTTTGCATGCTCAATATCCTTTTGAGCCACTGCCATTAAAGCCAGGTTCCTTAAAAACTGCTGGTCATTCTTGCCTGCTTTATATTCTGCCAGTCTCTCCTGGTAGGTTTTGCCTACAGTATCTGCTACTTTAGCGGTGAAGCCTTTGGTTGCACTTAGATAGTTTGCCGTTACTGGCTGAAGTTTAGCATGAATAGTTCTTAAGTCTTCCGGTTTTAGCTTAATGATCTCCCTGTCATAGGTCATGATGCCATTTTGCTCCGTCTCCACATCAAACGGTTGGGTATAGATCGATCCACTTAAACCCTGTTCTTTTAATTTCACCAGTGAATCAACCATTGCCGAATATTGCGCTTTCATCTTTTGTGGTGTAACGATACCATCATAACCCCAGCCTGCTTTGGTATCATCCCAAAGGTGGTTTTCTATGGGTACACCAATGCCGCCAAATTCGCCCAGCACCCTTGCTTTACCTGCCTGCTTTTCCGAAATCATTGGATTTGGGTAGCTGTGCACATCGGTCATATCCGCATTTACATAAGCGTCAGGGCTTGGTGAGCGTAGTTGGTTATTTACATACAGGTATTCTCCGCTGTGTCCGTTCACCAGCCTGCTTGGGTCCATAGTTTTCAGTTCCTTTGTTAACCTTGCCTGGTCATATTGTCCCCATTTCTCGTTGAACAAGACCCATGTGGTAATGCTTGGGTAGTTGTACAACTGCACTATCGTTTCCTTGTTTTGCTGTTCAAAAGCTGGTTTTGAGCCTTCAGGCAATGATTGGTTTGGGTTTACCATGTCTTGCCAGACCACCATACCCAGTTTATCAGCATGGTAGTACCATCTTGCGGGTTCGACTTTGATGTGTTTGCGGATGGTATTGAACCCCATTGCTTTAATGGCTTTGATGTCAAAAGCTAATGCTTCATCTGTCGGAGCAGTATACAAGCCATCCGGCCAGAAGCCCTGATCAAGTGTTCCAAGGTTGAAGTAGGGTTTGTTGTTCAGCATGATCCTGTCAATACCTTTCTCATCTTTACCCACACTGATCTTACGCATACCGAAGTAGCTTTTTACTTTATCCTTTCCTAAAGTAACTTCAAGATCATAAAGAAAGGGATCATCCGGACTCCAGAGCTTCGCGTTGGGTATCTTTAATGTGATCTTGTCGTCATTGCGAGGAGTGCGCGACGAAGCAATCTCTTGTTTACCATCAAACGCCTTTACTTCGACAGCAACATTAGCCGGTCCATTAACCTCTACGCTAACCTCTCCTTTATCTACATCCGGTGTGATCTTCAATCCTTCAATGTATTCCTCCGGTACAGTCTCCAACCAAACCGTTTGCCAGATGCCGCTGCTTGGCGTGTAGTAAATGTTGCCTGGATTAAGTACCTGTTTACCATGAGGGCCAATTCCCTTATCTGTCGGATCATAGACTTTTACGGTCAGCTCGTTTTTTCCTGCTTTCAATTTTTCAGTGATGTCAAAGCTGAAAGCGGTATAGCCACCAGTATGGCTTCCTATCTCTTTTCCGTTCAGGTAGACGGTAGCCTGCCAATCTACTGCACCGAAGTGTAACAGTATTCGCTTGTTCGTCATCTCGAGCGAAGAGAGAGAACGCTCTATTGTTCTCCTGTACCATAGGTTCTGGTTTGGCAATAGTTCACGTTTCACTCCGGAAAGGGATGATTCAATGGGAAAAGGAACAAGTATCTTTCCATCGTAGTTGGATGGTATATCGACATCCTTCTTTGTAATTGCATATTCCCAAAGCCCGTTCAGGTTCTGCCAGCTTTTACGTTCCAACTGTGGTCTTGGGTATTCTTTTAGTGCATTATTGGGGCTTACTTGCTTTGCCCATCTGGTTTGGATTAGGTTAGGCTGAGTCCTCCAGGTTTGTTGTGCTTCGCTGGTATTTCGGAAAATAAAGGGCAAAGCTAGCGCTAGAAGCGCTGTTTTTAGTGCTTTCATTTGGTGTCTATTTTTTTGTTTTTACTTGTTTGTGACTACGGCGTTCGGTTTAGTGAGTCAAGCTGGAGGCCGGATTTAATTCCTTTGTATTTTGCCGGAATGCCTTCGACCATCCATAATGGAGCGGGTTTATCTTTAAGGTAATAGTCGAAGAATTGCTGTTGGCGAATTGTGAAATCTAAGGCCTCAGCTTCTTTCGTATCTAAAATATGTCCGGCGTTATAGTCAAGCATCCAAACAGGCTTCCGAAGTCGCCTAAGTGCATTAAACAGTTCGATACCCTGCCTGAAAAAGTTTCCATCGTTCTTATTATTCAGTAATAATAGAGGTGTTGTGATTTTATTAACTCGAAAAATCACCGTGCTGTTGACATAAATATCAGGTTTGTCCCATGGCGTCGCGTTTAGATTTCCTTGGCCACGCTCGTAATAGTAATGCATTGGGACATCCCCAAATCTTATATCATTATAGTCACTAATTACATCACACATACCAGCAGAAGCATTAGCTGCAGCGAAAAGACTTGAATTCGCAACAATTAGGCTGGTTTCGTAACCACCAAAACTATGACCTTGTAAGCCCATTTTGGTTGAATCGATCCATTGGTAGGATCTCAATAAGCTTTTCGCAGCAGACTCGACTGTTGACACAATTGTCTCTACCATTTTTCCAGCACGTGGAGAAATATCCGGCACAAACACCAAATAATTATTACTTACATAAAATGGGATATTCAAATCCCCATAACTTAAGGATGGCTTTAGGTAGTAGTGGAGTTCATTACTTCTTTCCTGATAATAATGAAAAATGATGGGGTATTTTTTGTTAGGGTCTAAATTTTGGGGACTGTATAATATACCCTGACACATACCGAAGCCTGGAACTTCCCAACTCACCAACTTTGATCTCAGCCATGCAAATCTTTTTTCCGGATAAATATTGCTAACAAGCTTAAATTTTTTCAAGTCAGTTGATACATACAAATTGGGCGAGGTTGATGCATCCTGTTTTGTAATTAGATATACTCCGCTACCACGCGACTTTATAAGTTCTTTTGGGGCATTGACCAAACCGCTATAATAGAATAAGCAATCGTCTTCAAACAACTTTTTTAGACCGGAGGCGTTTGCAATCCAAAAGCCGTTTTTTTTAGTGACTTCGTTCATCCCGATTAGGATTATATCTTTATCTAACCTATCTGGCAGTGCTAATCTAAAATGATTTTTATTAACGTTACCCTCTCCGTGAGTTAAAGTTGTTACCTCAAATGTTTCTAGATTTAACTTCCACAAATCATAACCATCACCAATTACAACACAGTTTTCGTATTTTTGAAAGCGAGATACTACAGACAGTTTGAGATTTGATTTTAAAATTGAATTAATATTGAAAGTTAGTCGATGAATCAAAGAGTAAAAGAAGAGCGACCCTGCCTCATCGTTCCAGAAAATATTGCTTTCATTAGGAGACATTGTTACATTTTCTATATTCTCAGGCTTATGGCTTGCTGGAAGCACCATTTCTCGATTAGCAACTAAATCAAGTATTGTATATTTTGAAATCTGAGATGTATCGTAGAATTTTTCAAATTCATTGACTCTAGTCGTTAAGAGTATATAGCGATCTGACAAGTTGCTTGATGTTAACATTCTATTCTCATCTTCAATCTTATAAGATTTTCCGCCATGAACGGGGAGCGCTCGCAAGTAACTTCGATTGTTGATCTCATCCTTTGCAAATAGTTGCGCAGGTTGTATCTGAATGTCTTTATAACTCCATAAATTGAGGTATTTAGTTAGTACATCTTTGTCTTGGGATAAGATCTGTAGGTTTCTAACCTTATAATAAACAAACCGTCCATCAGGACTAAATGACAAAAATCCCCCGTCTAGGTAGACTTGTTCATTTCTTTCAAACGAATCATCATCTACCAAAATAGTCTTATGATGTGAATTTAAATCAAAAATAGCAACCGTACTTTTGTCGCTCTTTTTGTAATAAAACGCCAATTTATCTCCGGCTTTATTAAGTGTAAATTCACCCACATGACCAGCATGTACTATCCAATCGCTCCCAGATTCAATATTAAAGTATCGAAGTCCGAATTTAGATTTTGTGATTATATTTTGTCCACAGATAGAAAATGATGTCGCCGGACAAATTGGCTTTATGGAATTATCTATTAAATTGTGTAAGATTAAGCTATCTCGAAATATGTATGCGAGAGATCGTTGCTTTTTTAGAACTAAATACCTGGGCCTGACGACACTATTAATTATTCTACTTTTAAGCGTCTTCAGATCAATTAGACTTATTTCACCAAATTTTGACTGCACTAACAAGTATCGGCTGTCGTCAGTAAATTCAGGCACATAGGAGTCATTAAAGATCTTAAGAATGGCCCCAGCGCTTGAAGCTAGTATTACTTGATGTTTGTCGATACCTTTAAGTTGAACGTACCATATGAATTTTCCGTCACTAGAAACATTGTAGTCTACTAGAGTGTCCCAGTTTTCAGCACTGTTATAGGTAATTGTTTTCTTCTGTGCTGTGCCAATAGTGGCCGCAAAGAACATCACTATTGTCAAGATATATTTTAACATATTATTATTCAAATAGGGTGAGGCCTCAAGCCTCACCTATGTGCAAAAAAAATAAAATTATAGTTCACTATAGCCCGGATTTTGATGCCCCCTCAATGAGGGATTTGTCCTAAATTCATTGAACGGAATAGGTAACAAAGCCTTAAATGGTGCCCAAACACCTCCTTTTTGGGGGCATATTTTCACCATTACCTCATTTATTGTAGTCGTACGCTTTAAATCAAGCCATCGATGACCAAATTCGGTAAAAAATTCAACTCTCCGTTCGTGCATTATTAGCTTTAAAATCTCCTCCTGGGAGCCAGATGTTATTGGAGCTAAACTTGCACGTTTTCTAATTACGTTTAAGTCAGATAGTGCCCCGCTTAAATTGTTTTGATGTGCCCTTGCTTCCGATCGTATAAGATATTGTTCAGCTAATCTTAATACGGTAGTATATTCTTGTTGTTCAGAATTCGTGCTATAGTCTTTATTTCCTAGTTTATATTTAAATGCAATATTGTAGTTAATACCAGCTATACTTGTTTGGGTTATCCATTTAACCTTACGTTGGTCTCCAAACTCAAAATCGTCATATAAGATATTTGTTAAAGTGAAAAACAGAGGTCTAAATTTTGCCTTAGAAGGAAGAAACGTACGGCCATCTGGGGTATTTATATTACCATTTTGGTCAGATGGATTTGGTTGCAATTGCCATATTGCTTCTTTACTGTTTTTAAGAAAAACGCTATTTAGCGCCACAGTATCAAAGTTGATTTTATCTTCAATTAATTTTGTAGCTTCCACTTCTGCCTTAGCCCACTCTTGCTGATAAAGATTTACTCTTGCAAGTAAGGCTGTAGCTGCGCCCCTATTTGGTCGGATTCTATCTTCGGACGAAGAAATCAGATCAATTGCCAAGTATTTGCTATCGAGAAGTAATTGTGCGTCAGATAGATCTTTGACAAGTTGGGCATAAACCTGGTCTTTAGAAGACCGACTTAGATTACTATTAACCTTAAAATCAGTTGATAAGACTAGCGGTATATCACCGTAATAATTAACCAAATAAAAATATATCCATGCCCTTGTAAATTTGGCTTCGCCTAACACTTTATTCTTGAATTCATTAGGCAATTTTTTGGAGTTCTCAACACCTTCAATTATTGAATTCAACGGATAGATTATTTCCTTATAAGCGGGGTTCCAAAGAAGAAAAGAATTGTCGCCGTTTAAGTTATTTATGTACTTTCTGTCTGTAGATTCATTAGTAAATGGCTTTATCTCGTCTGCTAATAAAGATGGAGAAACAGATAGCTCAAGGGTAGATCCTACAAAATCGTTTCCTTGGGCAAGTCTTGAATATATTCCAGTAATCGCGTGGGAAGTTAGAATTTGACTATTGTAAACCTCTTGGGCCGTATTTCTATCAATCGGCAACTCTACTTCAACCAGTTTTTTACAGCCGCTTAAAGTAGAACACGAATACATGAGAAATGCAAGTAGTACGAAAAGTTTTAGATTATTTAAATACATTTTTCATAATTTAATGTTAAAAACTAAGATTAACTCCGGCAACAACGCTTCTCAATTGAGGAATTACACCAAGACTCTGTGTTTCAGGATCGAAACCTTTATAACCCGTGATAGTAAATAGATTTTGTCCACGAAGAATAAAACTTGCATTTTTGACCCTCATTTTCTTCTTCCAATCACCTGGAATATCGTATGATATAGATATATTCTTTAGTCGAATAAAAGACGCATCAACCCAAGCTAAATCACTATTACTTGCATTGAATGCCGGACCATCCACCTCAATATACTGATCTCCCACAACTGCGTATCCTTGGCTCGTAAATCTTTGGATTAAGGAATTATCACCAGGCTTCTGCCATCGGCTCATTACATCTTTCGGCCTATTGGTCTGACCGATTCCGTAATTGGTTCCTACAAATGGGTTTCCGAATATCGGATCGAACAGATAATTTTTACCCTTTTGCTTAGTGATCTGAACGAAGAAGTCAAGTGTTACACCCTTATAGGAAACAGAATTCGAGACACCTCCTGCAATGAGAGGTGAAACATTTAACATTTTCGCATTTTGATAGGCTTCAAAAGCATATTCAGCAATTCCACCTTCTTTTTTTGAGAATTCATAAGTTCCTTTTTCAGAATTTATCCCTTTGAATTCATACCCTATGAATTTTCCAGAAAATGGATGTCCAACGGGACTTTGGTTCCGATCCTTATAATACTGATAGGTTAGAAAATACCCCGTATACTGTTCTGGCAGAGAAAGTAGTTTATTCCTTTGAAACCCAAAATTTAAGTTTGTAACCCATGTAAATTTGGTTGATACGATATTTTTTGAGGTAATCAAAAAGTCCCAACCAGAATTTTGGATTTTCGCAGGTTGATTAGTTACCAAACCGGTGGCACCGGCTGTAACAGGAAGATCAATTGAACCTAGCTGATTTGACGACCTATTTAGCCAATAAGATACACTAGTTAATATCCTATCTTTTAAAAAGCCTAATTCAACCGCAAATTCACTTTTCCTAATATCTTCCCAGCTGTAATAAGGATTAATAGCTCCTAAATTTCTTATAGGGGTAATTCCTTGGTAGCTAATGCCTGTGTAAGACTCAAACAGCTCAAGATACTTATAATCACCGATAGCGTCGTTACCATTACTTCCATAGCTTGCCCGGAACTTACCAAAGCTTAAAAATTCAATATTATGCTTGACAAACGACTCGTTGGAAAAAAGCCAAGCGGAGCCTAAGGACCAATAATTCCCAAAAGGATTTTTAGGACCAAAACGACTGCTTCCATCTCTTCTGACGTTTAGGTTGATAATATACTTATCTAGCCAGTTATAATTCAAGCGGCTAAAAAAAGAAAAACTTTTATACTGGCTGCTTGAATTCGATACAAAAATGTTTCCACTTTCTGCCTTACTAATATCCTTTAGGAAAGCATCACTAATATAGCCTCCAGCACTGATGGTTCTAAAAACATCACTTTGGCTTTGCCAAGAGCTACCTATTAGAGCGTCAAGTGTTCCTTGAAGAATTTTTTCCTTATAGTGCAATTGAGGATCTAACGTTACTGATTGTGATAGGCCATCTTGAAAACCAGCTGAACCTCTCGCACTTGTGTTTGAGGGATCTTGTGAGGCGATTGTTACCGGACTGTAAGAACTTCTATTTGCCTCTGAAAACCCGAAAGAAGTTTTAAATGAAAAATTGTCTAAAAAATCATAGTTTAAATCTACTATGCCCCTAGCTGTCTTCATTTTTGAAGAAGCAACATTTAAAATTGAAGCGAATGGATTTCCCCAGGTACTTAATCCAGACTCTGGATCTGGTTCCCAGTTGTACGTGCCATTTTTATAAATGCTAGGCGCATTTGGTGCTAAAGCCATTGCTATCATCATAAAATCTCCCCCAGTTGATTTTGATGTGTTTCCAACATAATCTCCTGTCAAGCTTAACCTAAACTTTCCATTACTAGATTGACCTGCAATATTGAAGTGACCCGAACCACTTTCTGTTTTACTTTCACCGGGAAATACATAGCCCATTCGATCATAGTTTCCGCTTATTAAATACTGAATTGTTGGTATTCCTCCTGAAATGGATCCCTGAAAATTATATTGGTGTGCTGTTCCACCGAGTACAGTCTTCTGCCAATCTGTATATCTATTCTGGTCCCAAACTGTCAAATCATAATTTTGTATGTCTCTTGCTGATACTGGCGTATTAATATCGGGAATAATCAATCCATCGTTTTTGTAGGCCTCCGTTCGCATTTCTAAATATTGTTGTGTGTTTAGTAAGTCAATCCTTTTATTAACCGTATTAAAACCAGTACTTGTCGATACATCAATATTTGTCGGTCCGGATTTTCCTTTTTTTGTTGTTATTATAATAACACCATTTCCCCCACGGGATCCATAAATCGATGTTGCGTCGGCGTCAGTTAGGACATCTATTGATTCAATATTATTGACATTTAAATAAGATAGTGCGGATATATTAGTTAAATTAAAACTGCCATTTCCGTAACCATTTAAATTATGATTTACTGGAACCCCATCCACAACTATCAGTGGCTCTGAAGTTAACTGACTAAGACTATTTTGCCCGCGAAGTTGTAATTTCACCTGAGAGTCTGGAAGCCCATTGGAGGGTGTGATAACCAAATTTGGAACACGACCTTGGAGTGCAAGTAACGGGTTTGTCAGAACCTGTTTGGTTATATCAGAAGATTTTAGAGTTGTTATATTTCCAGTTGAAGTACGCCGTGAAGTTTGCCCGTATGCCATTATTTGAACTTCATCTAGCTTGGAAGTACTCAACGAAAGCTGAATATGAATGAAATTCATGGTGGCTTTTTCTTCTTTAGTAACATATCCTAGGTATTGAACTGTCAATACAGCCCCCTCCTCCACACTCTTCAAATAAAAATCGCCATTCGCCAGCGTCTGCGTACTCTGCTTCCCACCCTTCACACTCACCGTCGCCCCAGCCAATCCATTCCCCAGCGAATCCACCACCTTACCCCTGACATCAATGCTTTGAAATCGGGCAATGATGTTATCCAGAAAGCCCTCTTGTTCCTTAGGCTTCAGGCCAATATTATTTTCATTGATGGTGTAGTTTAAATTCTGGCTTTTGCTGACGACATCCAGCACGTCTTTCAGCTGGGCCTGTCTGAAGTTTACGTCCAGCCTCGCCTGTTTGTCTACTTTGTCTTCGGCATAAACGACGAAATAGCCGGTCTGCTTCCTGATTTCAGAGAAGATCTGTTCCAGGGTAGCACCCTTTTTTACATAAGTAAGTTTCTGCGCAAAGCCCGCAGCACTCACCTGCATCAGGCAGGTGGTCATCAGCACAATGATTAGTTTCATAACCATTATCAGTTTTTTGGGCAGCCATGTCGGTGACAGCCCGTTGTTAAAAGCATATTTTTCCATACTTTTAGTTCGGATTTGAGTTAATACAAGAATTCAGTTCGCAATTGTTTTCGAGGATTTGGCTCAGGTCCATTGCCGGTTTCCGACTGCCATCGGAAATCGGCTTCTTTGCCTACTTATCCTCTCTTCTGTCTTAACTTCGCTGTCGGTGTAAACTTCTTTTCATCGGTTTGTTTTTTTTGGTTTATGGTTTAGTTGATTCTCGCTACAGGGATGATCGTTTTCCTATAGTGGCTGGTGAGGCCAAATCAATCTTTAATATGCTTTTACAGTTACTTTTCTGCCCTCCAGTTCAAATTTCACAATTCCAGTGCTTTCCAGTGTCTTCAGGATCACCGAAAGCTGGTCGCTCCGCTTTGCCGCGCCACCCAGCACCGCCTTTTTCAGGGATTCCTTTTCAAATACAACCGCTACGTTGTACCACCTGGCCACCTGTCGCATCACTTCTTCCAGCGGAGTAGCACTGTAGGTAAATACGCCCGTTCTCCACGACACGGCGGCTATTGCATCAACAGATTTTACGGTAAGCTTTCCATCGCTGAATGTAGCCTGTTTATCAGGAGCAAGCAGCACTTCGCTACCGTCATTGCGAGAATGCGCAGCTTTCGAAGCAATCTCACCCTGCAAAGGAGATTGCCGCGTCGTTCCTCCTCGCAATGACGAGGTGCTAAGCAACGACGACACGGATGCCGCACCCTCAACCAACGTCGTCTTCACACTCCTTTCATCTGCATACGCATTAATGTTAAACTCCGTTCCAATATCCTCTACCACCTGCGCCTTTCCATCTGGCATTTTACTCACTACCCTGAAAGGCTGTTGATCATTATGCTTCACCACAAAATACGCTTCACCTTGCAACAATATTTTTCTCTCTTTACCAGAAAATTGGTTAGGAAACTCCAATTTTGAATCCGCATTCAACCAGACCTTCGTTCCGTCAGGCAATGTAAACTGGTAAGTCTGCCCTCTCGCCGTCGTCGCGATTAACTGCGCAATGTCATCCCTATTTCCGCCATGTCGAGTTCCGTCATCCCGAGTTCCGTCATCCCGAGTTCCGAGGGATCCCTTGTCTTTGCTGTTCAAGAGATTTCTCTCTTCGTTCGAAATGACGGAAGTGTTATCACTATAAGCAAGCCCCGCGGCACCTCCCACAACCACACCCCTCTTCGCACTATCCAATTGTATCGTCTTTCCATTCGCCAAGGTAATCGTCGCACCATAATTCCCCGGAGCCACATCATTTACCGCTACGTCATTGCGAGGTTGCGTAGCCTGCGAAGCAACCTCATACTTATACAACCACACCCCAAACACAACCATCGCCACCGCCGCTGCAACACCCGCAATCCTCGGCCAAAGCCTCAGTTTCCTAGGGTGCTTCACAATACCTGCTACATGCTGTTCAAAACGCAGCCTGGCAGAGACCAGGTCCTCAGGAGTCAGTTCAGAAGCTTCATCTTCGCCTAAATGGTGAAACCATTTTTGCAAAAGCAGCATTTCATCCGGTGTACATAAACCAGCGCTATACCGTTCCAATAACTCCTTAGCTTCTTTCATACCTTAAAAGGCTCTATTGCCTTTATAATACTAAGACGGCAAAGGGTACCCGGTATGGGTACAAGGATTAAAAAAATATTTTTTGCCTATAGTTTCAGGGGACAGTGTCCCCCGAATTGCATTTTTCGAATGAGATGTTCAGTCAATCAAACCGCTTTCTAAACCAGAACGCCAGGTTCACCAGTGCAATCAATGCCGGAACTTCAACCAGGGGGCCAATCACACCTACGAATGCCTGACCGCTGTTGATGCCGAATACGCCAATGGCAACGGCTATTGCTAGCTCAAAATTATTTCCTGCTGCTGTAAAGGCAATAGCGGTGCTTTGAGAATAATCGGCCCCGGCTTTCTTCCCGGCAATGAAACTGACCACAAACATGAGGGCGAAGTAAATGACCAGCGGCACAGCGATGCGGATTACATCCAGTGGAAGCTGAACGATCAGTTCACCTTTTAACGAGAACATGACCACGATGGTGAAGAGCAGTGCAATCAGGGTAATGGGTGAAATGAAGGGAATAAACTTTTGCTGGTACCAGTCTTCACCTTTGCTGGCAATTAAGGCATACCTGCTCAGCAACCCGGCCAGAAAGGGAATGCCCAGGTAAATGCCGACACTTTTGGCGATCTCGGCAATCGAGACAGCTACGGAAAGGCCTTGAACGCCAAACATCGGCGGCAGTACAGTAATGAACAAATACGCATATACGCTGTACAGCAGTACCTGGAAAATGCTGTTGAGCGCCACAAGTCCCGCCGCGTACTCCCGGTTGCCTTCGGCCAGCTCATTCCAGACAATTACCATGGCGATACAGCGCGCAAGCCCGATCAGGATGAGACCCGTCATGTACTCCGGATAATCTTTCAGGAACAACAAGGCCAGCCCAAACATGAGCACCGGCCCGATGACCCAGTTCAGTACAAGTGAGGTACTGAGCACTTTTATGTTTCGGAATACCTTGCCTATATGCTCATACCGTACCTTGGCCAGCGGCGGGTACATCATCAGGATCAGTCCTGCAGCCAGCGGAACATTAGTGGTTCCGCTGCTGTAACTGTTGATCCAGGTGGCGGAAGATGGCACAAAGTAACCCAGCGCCACACCGAGGGCCATCGCAAGGAAGATCCATAAGGTCAGGTACCTGTCTAAAAATCCCAGTCTTTTACGGCCTGATGCCGGGTTACAATGGTTTGCGCTCATCTAATCAATATTTTGTTTAATAAAGTCTTCACTGTAGGCTTTGATCTGTTCCCGTACGTCACGGAATTGGGCCATGATCTCATCCTCCCTGCCTGCAGCCTTTGCCGGATCTGGGAAATTGTGATGGAACTTCTTTGCCTTGGACGGAAAGAACGGGCAGCGCTCTTTCGCATTATCGCAAACAGTGATCACGAAATCAAAATCGATATCGCGGTATTCATCCATATTGTTGGAAGTATGGCCGGAAATATCGATACCGTCTTCTTTCATGGTCGCAATGGCACGTGGGTTTACGCCATGTGTTTCTACGCCTGCACTATATACTTCGGCTTTATCGCCGGCGAAATGCCTCAGGTAACCTTCAGCGATCTGGCTCCTGCAACTGTTACCGGTGCACAATACTAAAATCTTCTTCATAGCTGTTGTCAGGCTGGTTTAACTGCAGCATCCGCTGGCTGGTGAACATTCATTAATTACCGCCAGGTTCTTAAGCTGGATCTTCGGCTTGGTGCCGCAGTCGCCACCACGTTCAGTAGCTTTGCATTGCACCGTATCCGGGCGCAGGTCAACGATCAGGTTGCTGCCTGCTACAGTGATGGCCTTTGGCAGCATCTGGCGGGTATCAAATCCGGCATTGCCATATTCGATCTTCAAAATGGCTTTAGGGTGCAGCGGAAGCGCCTTCTCCACCGTTTCAATGATGGAAAGCGCCTTGCTGGCTGTCATAGACCTTTCCTGCTGTTCTGTGCCTGATTCCCACACCTGTACAATTACCTCTGTCCACGAATTCATTACGCCGCCGCAATCTACCGAGGTAATCGGAGCCTGCTTGATCTCCGTAATGTGAAAGGCCGGATCTGCCCATTTATTTTCTGCGTACTGGAACTGCAGGTTCAGTTCCTTACCGGATATCAGGGCATCCTTGAATGCCTGCCATGTTAGTGTTTCCATATCAACTGCTTTATTGTAATATTACGATTAACCATTTCAAATTTTTTTAACAACAGTTTCCTTCAGCGATCTGTATATCTCCAAAGAACGCACTGAACAATGCCTTGTACTGCTTCCAGACCTTTGGATCAATGCAATAACACACACTGGTTCCCTCAATCGTTCCCTGGATGATGCCAGCCGTCTTCAGTTCCTTCAGGTGCTGAGAAGTAGTGGCCTGCGCCAACCCCAGTTCTTCTACCAGTGTGCCGGTAACGCAGACGTTCTTTTTGACCAGGTATTGCAAAATGGCGATACGGGCAGGATGCGCCAAAGCCTTGGCCATCGCCGCCATGTCGTTCTGCTCCCTGGTAAATAAGTCTGTCTTAGACGCGCCCATGCTGAATTATTATATCGCAATATTACGATAATAAAACTATAGAATAAAATAAAACGAAGAAAAAATGTTCAAACAATACCTTACTTATAAAACAGGAGCATTGCAATCCAAACCACCAGTCCCAGCCGCAGCCTCAAAACTTTCAGTGCCCGCTTCATCTGCGTAGCTACAGTATGCTCAGAAATGTTCAGCACCTCTGCGATCTCCTTATGCGTAAGTTTCTCCTTCCGGCTCAATTGGAAAATCTCCCGCATCTTCGGTGGCAAGGCCTCGATCTCCCTTTCGATAAGTGACGACAGGTCCCTTTCCCGGACCAGAAAATCGGCAGATTCATTAGAAATATCAATGAAGCTTTGCAGGGAAGACATATACTTCTCTTCTACCTTTCTGCGCGAAAACAGATCAAGCGCGCGGTTGCGGACAGCCGTAAACAAATAAGATTTCAGGGAATCAAAGGAGTTTTCAAACCGCTTGTTCCAGACTGTTAGCAGCACATCCTGGATAATGTCCTGAGACTCCTCTTTATTATGCAATTTCTTATGGGCGTAAATATACAGCAGGCTATGATAGCGCTGATAAATCGCTTCAAACGCCATAGCATCGCCTTCTTTTAAAAGCACCATCAATTCCTCGTCAGTATGTGCGCTGTAAGTAACTGCCATATCTTAATGAATTTTTTGCCCTCAATACTAAAGTAAGTAAAAAACAGCATTAGTCACTAAACCCTCAAATTCCATTCAAAAAAAATGTAAACTAAATTTATTAGTATTATGTTGCTATATTACCAATAGTATTAGCATATTTGTAGCAACCTAATTTTAGTTTTTTATGAAAGAGTTAGAGCTGTATAGGAAGGGCACAGCGCCAACCCTTGCGCCGCTGTACGACGAGGCAATCCACGCTGGTTCTGAAAGCCCTGCGGTGGATAATAAGGAAGCACGGATCGACGTCAACGATTACGTAACCAGGTATCCCGATGCTACATTCTTTGCCCGCGTCAAGGGCGAATGCATGATCGGCTCCGGCATTTTCCCCGATGACCTGCTGGTAGTGGACCGCTCCCTCACCCCCAGCCACGGCGATATCGTGGTCGGCGTCCTCGACAATGAATTCATTCTGCGCTGCTACTACACCGTCAGCGGCAAGGAATACCTGATGCCCGACAACCAGTATTTCAAACCGATCGAGCGTACGGAAAGCACGCACTTTGAGATCTGGGGCGTAGTCCCCCACACCATACTTGACCAGCGCAGGCGAAACCACGCCCGCATCAACCGTATCGATTCCCGGTTCCGAAACCTGTAAACCATTGAACAGCACTCCCATTTCACTGCTAAAAGAACTAAATATGAAGATCAACATCAAAAGACCACTATTTTCTGCGATCGTAATGCGCGTCATGGAACGCCGCTTCTGGCAGGCTGCCTACACCGAAGAGCAATCACGAAATTCCTTCGAGGTCCATCTGCACAAAGGATGTGACGTAGCCTTCTTTATGCAACATTTTCAGCAATACATGACCCAGCTCGTCACCGAATTCGGCGATCCCGAGGTCACCTATCACTTCGACATCATGCCCGCCGACAACTGCAGGCTCCACATCAGCTTCGGCAGCCATACCTCACCCATCGCTGAACACCTGCCGCAACCCACCTACCGCATCGCACTCTGATCTGATGCAGAATTAAAGTGCAAATGTGAAGGTTATCCTTTACCTTTGCCTGTGAATGATCAACCGCTGTATTGCCATTACTTTATTTATAGCATTGATAAGTACCAACTTATCACGGTTTTTTGTTTATGCGGAATTCGTGGTCAATCAGAAATACATTGCGGCTGCATTATGCGAAAACAGGGATAAGCCTGAGATGCATTGCAACGGTAAGTGTTACCTGATGAAAAAGCTGAAGGACGCGGAGGAAAAAGAAAAGAAGCAGGAACAGGCCAACCAGAAGAAGGGCGCTCAGGACATCTTTGTCGTGACAGCGCCGTTGACGGTAAGTTTTTTCAAAGTGGAATCGAAAAAACAGCGCTTCCCGGTGCTTACTTTCTGCTTACCGCAGGTCAGCGTTGAAATCCCGCATCCACCCCCTGCCCCACAGTTTTCTTAATTAAAGTGCATGCCGGTCTGGTAATTCCCATCAAGGGGATCGCCGTGTCATGCCTGTGAATTTACATTAGTTAGAAAATCTGTAATCCTTAGAATACATAATGAAAACAATACTTAACAACCCGAGAGTACTCGTGGTGATTTGCGCTATACTTACCCTTACTTCCTGCTCAAAGAAAGAAGATATTACTCCCGAATTCCAGGAAACCAATCTCGCTCCGCTTTCCGTGGAGTTTGACAACATCGTTGGCGATCGGACTTTGACTTTCAACAACACAGCCAACCCATACATCAATGCGGCCGGTGAGCCTTTCACCATATCGAAACTCCAGTATTTTATCAGCAATATTAAGGTAACCACTGCTCAGGGCAAAAGCTATACTGTCAATCCCGACAGCAGCTATTTCCTGATCAAGGGCGACGACAAAGCGACACGCTTTGCCAAAGTAAAAGTGCCAGAAGGAGATTATACAAGTCTGACCTTCATATTGGGTGTGGACAGCTTGCGCAGCACCATGCCGGTCGATAAGCGAACCGGGGTACTGGACCCTGCCGCGGGGCACGATGATAGTGGGATGTACTGGGGCTGGAACAGCGGCTATATCTTTTTTAAGTTTGAAGGCAATTCCAATGTGATCTCAGACAACTCTGCGGGCGATCCTACGGGTAAAAAGCAATTCAAATACCATATCGGCTTTTTTGGCGGCTACAGCGCACCGACCCTAAATAACATCAAGGTCATTACGGTCGATCTCCGCACAGGAGGGATCGCAAAAGTCAGAAAAGACCGCCAGAGTAACATTCACCTCTTTGTAGATGTAATGAAAGTCTTCAACGGCAAAAACAGCTTTAAGATCGCTGAAAAGCCAAATGTGATGTTCGACGAGTTTACATCCAGGATTGCCGCAAACTTCATGGAACTGTTCAAACACGACCACACAGAAAACTAGACCATGACTGGAAAACATTGGACCGTATTGTTGTTTCTCGGGCTGTTTATTCTTGCCTGTAAGAAAGACAATCCGGTTAAGGAAAAAGTAGAAAATTGGCTGGGTTTTATAAAACCAGCCAATTTTCCTGAGCCGGAATACAATTTCGCCAATAACCCGGTGACCAGGGAGGGCTTTGCGCTGGGCAAGGCGCTGTTTAACGAGCCCCGGCTATCGCGAAATAACACGGTCACCTGCGCTTCCTGTCATATCCAGTCTTCGGCATTCACCCAGCATGGGCATGATGTCAGCCATGGGATAGATGACCGCCTGGGTACGCGCAATTCTCCTCCGATCATGAACCTGGCCTGGAATAAAGCCTTTATGTGGGGCGGCGGTGTGTTTGATCTTGACTTGCAGCCCATCGCCCCTATTACTAACCATGAAGAGATGGACGAAAAGCTGGAAAACGTATTGACCAAGCTCCGCGCCATGCGCAAATACACCGGGCTGTTTAAAAGCGCATTCGGATCAGAAGAGATCACAACAGCCAGGTTTATGAAGGCCCTGTCCCAGTTCATGCTGATGTGCGTCAGCAGCAATTCGAAATATGATAAAGTGATGCGTAAAGAAGGTGGCCAGACTTTTACGGATGATGAAATGGCAGGCTACCTGCTGTTCCGGGATAAATGCGCCAGTTGCCACAGGGAACCCTTGTTTACAGACGGTTCCTTCCGTAACAATGGTTTGGCGGTCAGTCCGATTGACGACAAAGGCCTTTACACAACTACGTTACAGGCATCGGACAAATACAAGTTCAAAGTGCCCTCGTTGCGCAACCTGCAGTATACCGCTCCTTACATGCATGACGGGAGGTTTCTGACGTTGAACGCGGTATTCGACCACTATCACCAACAGGTACAGGCCACACCCAATCTGGATCCGCTATTGCAACAGAACGGAGGCCTGGGCATTTCGCTTTCTATGGAAACGCGCCGCCAGCTGATGGCTTTCCTCAATACGTTGAATGACACTGAGTTTATCAACAATCCTTTACTGGCAGAAGAGTAAAAGTGAAAGAATGAAAAAATTGATTATAGCTCTATTACTGAGCATTTTTATCGTAACCGCAAGCAAAGCCTGCGACATTTGCGGATGTGGTGCAGGCAGTTATTATTTAGGAATTCTCCCTGAATACAATAAACGGTTTTTGGGTTTGAGATACCAGTACAAAACGCTCCGGACCCACTTGGGTCCAATGGGGGAATCTACACCACTGACTACGGATGAAACCTACCAGAGTGCAGAACTCTGGGGCGGTGTAAACTTAGGAACCCATTTTAGGATACTTGCTTTTTTACCTTATAATTTCAATCGCCGTGTCAACCAGAAT
The DNA here is from genome assembly GCF_029269825.1 of Pedobacter sp. JY14-1. Taxonomy (GTDB): domain Bacteria; phylum Bacteroidota; class Bacteroidia; order Sphingobacteriales; family Sphingobacteriaceae; genus Pedobacter. The sequence continues at coordinate 45,632 of NZ_JARJHU010000001.1, forward strand.
GGCACCGGGCATAAAGACGGCCTGGGAGACATCGCAATTATGGGCTATTACAAATTGTTCGACAATATGGGAACTGCGGCTGAGCGACTGCTCGTCCAGTCTCTCTGGGTAGGTGCCGGCATCAAAGCGCCGACGGGAAAGTACGAACCATCGGAACGCCTGGCAGTATCCGAATCGCCAAACAACTTTCAGCTTGGAACAGCAAGTACGGATTTCACGGTAAACGCGGCTTATGACATCCGCTGGAATGACCTTGGCCTGAACGCAAACCTCAACTACAAGATCAACACCGAAAACAAACACGGTTACCGCTATGGCAATAAATTCACATCCAACGTTCTCCTCTATCACAAGTTCAGGATCGCGCAAAGAATTACGGTAGCTCCCAATGTTGGCGTGTTGTACGAGACAGCCGTGAAAGATGTAGAAGATAGTAAATATGACGTAGCGGTTTCCGGAGGCCATTCACTTTCTGCGGTAGCGGGATTAGAGATCGGCATGAAAGGATTATCTATGGGTGCCAATTACCAGAATGTGCGGTCACAGGATCTTGCCGGAGGTAGAGCAAAAGCAGGAAACAGATTGATGGTTCATGTCTCATTACCATTTTAGATGCGCGTGTAGCGGCAGGATTATGTAAATCCAAAGCAACCGTCATAAGACAAAAAAAAGCGGGGAATGATCGGATTGATCATTCCCCGCCATCTAAACCGTCACCTCACTAATCCCGTCATCTCGACGCAGGAGAGATCCCTTGCCCAAATCACCATGAACAATTCTCCTCATTAATCCCTCCAACTCGGATTCATCCTGGCTTCGAAATGAGCTATAAAGTCCCGACCTTTTTCCTTTCGACAGCTGAATTCAATGTATCTATATATTTTTTAACCAACGAAGAAGCCAGATGCTGAAGATCTTTTAATTTGCTATTTTTATTGTTATTAAAAATGCCAAGGGAATTGGTCTCTTTTAGTCTTTTGTAATCAACACTACCTTCTTTAATATCACGGATATCAGTCTTAAAAAAATGCTTTACAACTCGCTGTTGCTGAGTAAAAAACTCAAACGTATAGTTCTCATCATGACTTGGCCGAAGCGATTTCAATTCTAAAATGTTGCCGTTTACCAGTTCATTCAAGTATGATTCGAATAAAATTTTCAGACTATCATTCTCAAATCCAATCGGCTTATAAGTGTTACATTCGTTGAATAATTGAACATACCATTTGTTCTTTCCATACCAAAACAAGTATTTTTCAATGTGACTCGAACATCCGCCTAAGACATAAGATTCGGGAGATCCGGGCTCCCATGGTCTATAAACAAATAAGAACTTCGCACCAAAGTCTTTAATAAAATTAATCTTTTCGTTTATTTTCTCACCATTTCCTCCAAACGCCATATTTGAATATGGTCTGGCTGCAGTATAACCGTCAACTCTTGAGATTACAGGAGCTGATTTATATAAGACAGTTTTCCACTCATCTTCATTAACCCGAACACGGTTTTCTAAAATATCACCTACCAGCTTTTTATAAAAAATCGCCGCGGACTTAAAGTCTCCCGAATTTGTAAGCGAATCTCCACGCTGGATCAGAGCTTTAATATTTTGACTATAACATACTGAACCCAGAAGCATGATACTAGCGAAGAGAGTAAATGTTTTCATTGATCAATGGAGAAAACTGTGTTAAAATGGAATGGTTAAGATCTTCCTGCCGTCAGCCACTACTTTGGCTACAAAAATAAGACAATTGACGATTTAATCCAGCTGAATTGAAGGTAAGTAATTGACCAGTATGTAGATTTCGGAAATTGTGCAGTGGATTACACACAAGCTGAACATTAAACGCACTTCCTAATATTTCCTAATTTTAAACAAATTAGGAAATATTAAAAGATCCCTTAAGTAATCTTATCTATTTCCCGACCACAAAATACTCTTCACTGTCATTGAATTTAAGTGCTTCACTATACAGGGGTTCGTCAAGCCAGGCCGGTGCAGATTCAAGTTTTTTCATAATTTGTCCTAAAACTTCACAAATTGGGAAATATTTACAGTAATAGATGTTCAGCCTGATAGACAAATTAGGAAATCTTTTTCCGGCATTCCCTAACCCGTCATTGCGAGAATGCAGCTTTCAAAGCAATCTCATTGCTCTTAACCCGTCATTGCGAGAATGCACAGCTTTCGAAGCAATCTCCTTCACAACATATCAAATTACACAACGTAAAAACATTCAATGCAAGACATAAAAAAAGCGGAGAATGATCAATCCGACCATTCCCCGCCATCTAAATTTAACGCTCTCTCGATGTATAAACTAAATCCGGCGCATTTTAGTATATCAAAATGTAAAAAAATTTATAACGCCTCGATCTCTGGTATCGAAAGCCCGGTATATCTTTCAATTTTGTCCAGCGGCTCCCCTCCAAGCAACATCTGGCGTGCCATTTCAACCGCTTTTTTCTGTAACCCTTCATTTAGTCCCTGTTGCAATCCTCGCGCAATTCCCTGCTGCATTCCCTCTTGCAATCCTTGCTGCAATCCTTGCTCCATTGCTTCCCTCCTCGCAGTCTTCACTGCGTAGTCCATCACATTCGCATTGTCCCACTTGTATTTCAGGCGCCTGTTGTACAGGCTTCGCTCCTCCTTATTCATATTCGTATACTTTGCGAGGTTAAATAATTGTTCAAATTCCGGGCCGTTCAAATAGTCAGGTCTGGTTTCGAACTCCGTCAGATGCTTCAATGCATACAACCACTTATCCAAATCCGATACCAGTTCCTCCGGCTTCTTAACAAAGTTAAGCATCTCAATGAATATCATATTCATACGGTCAGAAAATATTTTACCACTACTGCGATGTGCCCATGAAATGTCCTGGATATACTCATATGGTTCTCCTTTCGGCATCCTGAAGTCCTCCAGGAAGGCGATCAGGTAAATATCTGTCAAGCGATAGCCCCACTTCCTCCTGTTTCCCTTAGGACTTTGTTCACTTGCAGCCCTGGACACATAAAACATGGCGCGATCCTCGATATTTTCCTGGTAGCCCCGCTGGATCTCAATAATAAAACTGCTACCGTCGGCATCCGTACAAAACACATCGAAAATGGCTCCGCCCTCTTCGTCAATTTCTCCTGGGTGCTCATTTTTGTTATACTCAATACTGACAATGTGTTTCCTGCCCTCAAGCAGTTGATTCAATAATCCTATAAGCATTGGCTTACTCTCTTCCGACGCAAAAATCCGTTTGAACGCAAAGTCCACAAACGGGTCAATAAACGTTGTCGTTACTGGCTGATTGACCATAAATTCTGAATATTTTAATCGTACCGGAATTGGTACAGGATAAAGTATTCGGAATTTTCGAAACAACTATAAATTATTTGATCTATGCGGATGTCATTCCAATTCACCAACCCAATGGCAGCCCTAATCTTCCGCTTCATCACAATACATTTAATCCCGCAGGATAGTGCAGGTTGCACGCCAACACTAAAAAATGCATTTTGCCCACCTTACCAAATATCATGAAACCCAACTCCATCCTTCAATACGCTGCATTAATATTCACATTCTTGTTCCCGGCAATCTGTCCCGCGCAGAAGAAATCAGCCGATAAAGAACCCAGAATTGTCAATATCGTCAATTTCATACGCGACATTGAACCACGGGAAGCCCATGTCACTAAGGATGTACTCTACCAAACCGTGGTAAAGCAAATCGACCTGATGAATAAATACCAGTTGGGCGGTACCTTTCTATTGCAGTACGATGCTTTGATCGATCCCCGTTACCAGGAATTACTCAAAACGCTGGATAAAAGTAAATTTGAGATCGGGGCCTGGTGGGAGCTGCCGCAACAGCTGATTGAAAAAGCAGGCATCAAATGGCGTGGTAAATATTCCTGGGACTGGCATTCGGATATTGGCTTTTCCGTAGGCTATACCCCTCAGGAAAGGGAAAAGATAATCGACACCTATTTCGCAGATTTCAGGAATATATTCGGTCATTACCCGAAATCCGTAGCCTCCTGGGTAATTGACGGCCACTCACTGGCCTATATGTACGATAAATATAAAATTGTGGCCTCCGCAAATTGCAAGGATCAGGTAGGTACAGACGGTTTTACACTTTGGGGCGGATACTGGAACCAGGCCTACTATCCAAGCCGGATCAATGCCTACATGCCCGCTCAAAAAGCCGGAAAACAGCTGCCGGTTCCGGTATTCAGAATGCTGGGCAGCGACCCGGTCAGACAATATGCAGACGGCAGGTCGGTAATCACCCTGGAACCCGTGTATCCGAAGGCGGGCGGCAACGAGCAATGGATCAACTGGTTCCTGCAAAGCTTCTCCAGCGATCCCGCCCTGGGATTCAACTACACACAGGCTGGCCAGGAGAATTCATTTACCTGGGAAAACATGCACAAAGGGTTGGAGATACAAATGCCGATCATTGCCAAACTCAGACAGGAAGCTAAAGTCCGTGTCGAAACGATGTCCGAATCAGGAGAATGGTTCAAAAAAACCTATAAGGTCACTCCGGCAACTTCTTTCACAGTAACTAAGGACCTTGGCGACAGTGACGCACAAACCATCTGGTACAACAGCCGCTATTACAGGATCAACCTGTTCTGGAAAAACGGCAACATGACCATCCGGGACATCCATTTCTTCAACGAAACCATACCAGATAAATACATGAAGGCGGTGACGACCATCAATCAGAGCTTTTTCTACACTCTTCCGGTAGTCGACGGGTTCAACTGGGGCACTACAGCAAACACAGCAGGCTTGAAACTGATGACCTCAGCTGATGGAACAGATAAGCCCCTGAACGGTGGTAAAGCAACTTTCAAAAATTCAGGAAAGGACAAAGTCGAAATCTCCTGGCCCACCGGCAACGGAAACTTCTCCATCATCCTCCGGGAAAAAATGATGACCATCGTCGGCAAAGGCCAGCAGAACAGCAACTGGTTTTTGGACCTTAATGTGGAAGCTAACGCAAAGACAACAGTGAACAATATTGAAAATAACCAGGTAAATTACCTGTTCGACGGGCATAGCTATCAACTTAACGTAACTAAAGGTTCACTTGAAAAGCCAGCAAACGGGGCAATCTACCGCATCAAACCTGAAGGCCAGAAACTCATCCTGAAAATGTCAGATCAATAAATACCCCTACGCGTCATTGCGAGAATGCGCAGCTTTCGAAGCAATCCCCTCAACGCCCCACAACACAAAAAAAAGCGGAGAATGATCAATCCGACCATTCCCCGCTATCTAAATTAACGCTCTCTTGGTATATGAACTAAATCCGGCGTGCTTTAGTATACTAACATTTAAAAAAAATTATATCGCCTTCCTCTCCGCTTCCCCCATCAATCCCCTAACTCCAATCTGATCGCCTCTTTTACCGGGCTATAATCAACATTAGCCACATTGCTTTCAACCGCGAAACTCCCCGAAGGAAACAACGGCGGCTGCGCCATAAACTTAGGCTCCTTCCCGCGATGCCCTTGCGCAGCATGAACCAGAAACGGATGACACAGATAAACGGTCCCCGCCGTTCCGGTGGCCAGCACCTCCTCTCGCTCCGGCAAATCAGCCAGCTTCGTCGCCAGTTCCATAAAAGACAACCCCTCTTCACCATGAGGTTTCAGCATTCGGGCAACATCCAGGTGTGAACCTTTCAGAATTCTGGTCGGCGCATCCCGTTCGCTCACATCTGAAAACAGGAACAACATGAGCAATGCCCTGCCTTTTGAATGCACGTTAATCCTGTAAGAGAAAAAGTCGCTGGGATCAGCGCCCGGAAATCCCGCATCCACATGCCAGCCGGTATCACCGGCATCCGTCTCCGACGGAAAACGAACGGGAAACGCACCCATGCTCCTGCACGGAATCCAATTATCTTTCCCGACCAGTTGATCAAATGCGTTGTGAAGGATGCTGGTATTGGCAGCCCTGACAAAGGGCTCCTGGGCATACATCCCCAGCCAGACTACCGGTTTGGTCCAGGTTGCCGGGTCATTCGGATCTGCAGGAATATCCTTCCAAAGGATTTCTCTTGCTTCGGCAGCCAGATCAGCAGGAAAAGCGTGATCAATGCAGACAAAACCGTCTGTAATAAATGATTGTATTTGTTGAGTATTTAAGCGATTACTATTGAGCATAATGTTTAATATAAAAGTTCAGACATAACGATTCAGTGTCCCTTCGGGGACATCAGCCTTATAGACTTGAAACTTATATTATAACATCACAGTCATTCTCATACTCAAATATACCGATTTTCTTATTCCTGCAAAGCTTCTCCGGCGATCCCGCCCTGGGATTCAATTACACACAAGCCGGCTGTCCGGCTTCGCACACCTAACGTCCGAAAACGAACGACCTTTAGCGATATTCGCACAAAAAACCTGCTAAAACATAAATAAAGGGCATGATCATTACTGGCATAAACTTGGTAAATTGCATTTCGGTTCATCAGTTCATCAAATCTGCGCCGTAATGTTCAAACTTAATTTAAAAATTGCCCTGCGAAATCTCTGGAAAAGCAAAACCGCATCGATTATCAATATAGCAGGGCTCTCGATTGGCATATCTGCCTGCTTACTCCTTTTGCTTTATGTAAGTTACGAACTGAACTACGACCGGCAATATAAAGACGTTGACAAGATCTATCAGGTGATGACCAACTTCCAGGATGCCTCAGGGAAGATCACCAGCACTGGAACGTCTCCGGGTAACGGCATTGCCATGGCGATCCGGGAAAAGGTGCCGGAGATTGATGCCATTACACGCATTGCCGGTGGCAACGAGACCCTGATTGCCAATCGCGATCAAAGTTTCAAACGTGTCAACCTCTTCGCCGATCCCGAAATCCTGAAAGTGTTCGGCTACGACTTCATTGCCGGGAATCCGGACAAGGCTTTGAATGCACCAAATGCAATCATACTGACGGAGGAAACTGCAAAATTACTCTTCGGTACAACCGATGTGCTGAGCAAGACGGTAAGGTATGCAGATTCACATGACTTTATCGTTACAGGCGTGATCAAAGACATTCCCGCCAACGTATACCTTAGGTTTGATTTCCTGATGCCATGGTCCTTTTACACAACGATTGATGATGAAGCCAGAAATCCGGGCTGGGGCAATTTCAGCTTTCTGGCAATGGCCAAGGTGAACAACCCGGCTAAACTCGACGACATCAACGCAAAGGTCGGAAAGCTCTTCAACGAAAACTACAAGGACCAGAAAAATCAAAACTTCCTTTTCCCCATAGCAGATTTGCATTTGCACGGTGAGTTCCTGAACGGGAAAAGCGTAGGCGGAGACATCAGTCGCGTGCGCCTGTTTATCGCCTTGGCCATTGGCATCCTGGCCATTGCCTGCATTAATTTCATGAACATGGCGACGGCGAAGTCCGAACGCAGGGCAAAAGAGGTAGGCATCAAAAAAACAATTGGTGCCACCAGGTTTTCACTCATGATCCAGTTTCTGACAGAATCCATGATCATGGCTTTTGCCGCGCTGTTGATTGCCATTGCGGTCGTGGAAGTAAGCCTGCCTGCTTTCAACGACCTGCTCGACCTGCAGCTCCGGATCGATTATACAGACACGGGCTACTGGCTGGTGCTTACCACAGTGGTATTGTCTGCCGGTTTTTTCTCAGGTCTGTACCCCGCCCTGTTCCTGTCCTCATTCAACCCCGTTCAGAATTTAAAGCGCGCAGCTACCAGGACCCGACCTCTCCCCATTAATCTCCGTCAAGTGCTGGTGGTCGTTCAGTTTTGCTTTACCATTATCCTGGTCATTGCGACGCTGGTCATCTATCAGCAGATCCAGTTTGCAAAAGACAGACCCGTAGGCTACGGAATAGACCTGCTCGCGGAAATGCCACAGGACGGTGAGCTTTATGGCAAATTTGAGGTCTTTAAGGACCAGTTGATCAAAAGCGGTGCGGTGACTTCTGTAAACCAGTCCTCGCGGAGCATGACCAACGTGAGCAATTGGTTCTATGGCTTTAAATGGCCGGGCATGGAAAAACAAGGTGAAGAAATCGTTTTTAACCGCCTCGAAACCGCCTACGATCTGGTGAATACCACCAAGATGCAGCTCCTGGCCGGACGTGACTTTTCCAGAAACTTTGCTTCCGACACGGCAGGTATACTGCTCAGCGCATCTGCCGTTAAAGCGATGAAACTCAAAGATCCAATCGGGACAAAAGTCACACTTTTCGACAGACAGCTTACAGTGATCGGCGTATTCAAAGACTTCCTGTGGAATTCACCATTCCATTCCGGTCGTCCTATGGTGATCAATTTCAATAAGGCCCAGGGCGGCAATATCAAAATGCGGCTGAACCCGGCCAACAGTTTATCCAGAAACATTGAATTGATCTCCGGCCTGACCAAAGCGATCAATCCTAAATACCCTGTGCAGATCAATTTCGCTGATGAACTCTATGCCAGGAAACTAAAATCCGAAAAAGTGCTGGGCATTCTCGCCAACATCTTCGGCGGAATCGCAATGTTCATCTCCTGCATGGGACTTTATGGACTGGTTGCCTACAGTGCCGAACAGCGAACCAAGGAATTCGGCGTACGCCGTGTGCTCGGTGCATCCGTCGGCAGCCTCATGAACCTGCTTTCCTGGTCTTTCCTGAAAATGGTAGCCATTGCAGCCATTATCGGCGTACCCCTAGCCTGCTACATCATGAACCGCTGGCTTACCACCTTCGAATTCAGAACCAACATATCCTGGCTGCTCATCGTCGCCTCCGTAGCAGGAACCGCACTGATCTCCCTTTTCACGGTAAGCTATCAGGCCTACAGGGCCGCAAATGCAGACCCTGTAAAGGCACTGAAGTACGAATAGCAGCTAGGTTTCCAAAGGATTTCTCTTGCTTCAGCAGCAGGAAAAGCATGATCAATGCAGACAAAGCCGTCTGTACTAAATGATTGGCATTTGTTTCCTCAAATCAACGAAATCAATTCCGCAATCCTGTTCGAAATCCCAACCTCATTATCATACCAGGCCACCACCTTCACAAACTTACCCATCGCTTTCGTCATTCCACCATCGACAATCGACGAATGCGTATTACCGAGAATATCAGAAGACACAAACTGCTCTTCAGTGTATTCCATAACACCTTTAAGGCTTGTTTCCGCATAACGCTTCAATACCTCATTCACTTCTTTTGCAGTAACCTCCCTATTCAGATTGATGGAAAGATCTACAATAGAACCATCGATCACCGGTACACGGTAAGAGTAGCCATCCATCTTTCCCTGCAGGCTGGGCAATACATTGCCGATCGCCTTAGCAGCTCCGGTAGTAGTCGGAATGATTGAATAAGCGGCAGCACGTGCACGACGAAGATCCTTATGCGGAGCGTCCTGCAGGTTTTGGTCAGCCGTAAAAGCGTGCACGGTAACCATGTAGCCAGACTCAATGCCAAACTCTTTATCCAGTGCAAATAACACAGGCGCAATGCTTCCGGTAGTACAGGAGGCAGTGGAATAGATCTGGTCGCCGCCGATGAGATCATTGTTGACGCCGTGAACGATGGTTTTTACGCCGCCGGTTGCCGGTGCAGTGATGAGGACTTTCTTTGCACCTGCGTCAATATGCGCTTGAGCAGCAGATTTGTCTGTAAAACGGCCGGTGGATTCAATCACGGCATCAACCCCTAAAGCCTTCCACGGAAGCCTGGCAGGATCTTTTTCTTTAAACATGGCAATGCGTTTACCGTTGACTTGTAAAGTTTCGCCCTCAGCGATGACCTCTCCTGAGAAGCGTCCGTGTGCGGTATCATATTTTAACAAATGGGCAAGCGTATCTACGTCGGTAAGGTCATTGATCGCTATCACCTCTACTTCGGGGTGAGACTGAAGGGCACGTAAGGTCATCCGGCCGATTCGACCGAAACCATTGATTGCAATTTTCATCGTATTATATATTAATTCGTGAGTAATTCTGCGATGCCAGCATCTTTTAATGCCGTTCGAAAGGTGCGCCGGTAATCAGACGGCGTAACGTTCAGGTGTCTTAAGAATGTACGGCGCATACCGACCAGGTTAACCAGTCCACACTTTTCTGCGATGATTTCCAGCGGAACGTCCGTATCTTCCAGTAATTTACGGGCAGCTTCCACACGCAGCTTTTCTATAAATTTAGCTGGCGGCATTCCTGTTTGTTTATGAAATACCCTGGTAAAATTACGGGTACTCATGTTAAAATGATCGGAGATGTGCGCCACATCCAGCGACTCGTGTAAGTGGTCTTTCAACCATAGCTGTAATTTCGCTGCCAGGTTCTCGCTTTCATATAGGGGTAGCAGGTTACCGAATTGAGTCTGAAAACCGGGGCGGCTCAGATAAAACACCAGTTTCCTGGCAACTTTTATCGCCAGATCCCTGCCATAATCCTCTTCAACCATAGCCAGGGAAAGATCAATGCCTGATGACACACCAGCGGAGGTATAAATATTACCGTCAGCCGTGAAGAACTGGTGCCCTTCTACCTGTATGGCAGGATATTCCTTTTTCAGAACTTCACTGCGTTCCCAGTGTGTCGTCGCCCTTTTACCATCCAGCAAACCTGCTTTAGCTAAGGCAAAGGCACCACCACAGATAGAAACAATGCGCCTGATTTGAGTCGTATCGATATGACTGAGCCAGTCATGAAAATCAGCCAGTCGAAGATCACCTTCAGCGCTTCTGTCATTTCCCGCCACAATCAGCGTATCAATAGGCCCCTCTATTTCCATGACATGATATGGGCAGCTGATTTCCACACCTGTACGCGCCTGCACTTTTCGGTCTGTCGTAGGCGCTGCAATGCATACTTCGTATCCCTCAGGTAAACCGGATTCTGTAAGACAAGCGTTCGCACTTGTAAAAACGTCAGAAGGCCCCGCAAAGTTCAGGAGCATATTTCCCGACATCACGACAATAACTACTTTCTTATGCTGTGCGTTATCATTCATAACACAAAGTTACATGACAACACAGTTGTCTCAAAGGACATAAATTAGTCAATTTAGGACATGTCGTTTAAATCAGATGATTGAGGTAAAGGACTAGTATATCAAAACATAAAAATTTATAATTCTTTGATCTCCGGTATCTAAAGTCTGATATACCTTTCCGTTTATGCTCAATTCTTTGTTAAAAAGTATGCATTAAATTAAGTTCCTTATCTGTTGAAAACCAAATGAAATTATTCTTCCGGACGGACTTGCTTGCAAGCATATCAACCAAATTAGAAATAAAAAAAGAAAACGATAGTTCGCTTAAATTATAGAGCGAATGTGGTTGGGCTTCATCTGGCCAGTATTTCAAAAACAGATCGCTGTTAAAAGAAATGTGATTAACTTTAAACTTAGAATATCCGGCGAGTTCGGTAACTATTGCGTTTGCATTGACAACTGCATTAGCTATTGTAATAGGATTAGGGTCACGAAATCCTTCAAATGAAAAAATTCCATTGAAAAATCCGTCATCATCTTCATCCTTTGCACTAAAAATAAAGTGTCCGTTTTCGTTCGCACGAAGTACAGTATCGTGCAAAGAGGCTTGTTGCAAATTTGCTTTAACCTCGATGATACCTCTAACTACGTCCGCGGTTAAAATTGCAAAATCTCCTTCACGAAATAGGAGTGGACTATCACTGTCGTAAATAATCAAATCTATCTGACGGGAAGCTAGATGTTGTCCTCTTTCTTCGGTCTGCCTCACTACAAAACCTGTTGAAATGTTGTATTTTTCAGGAAGGAATTTCTTTATAATATTCTTGAGTACAGCTTCCTTGTGTCTGCCAACCTCAGGCCAATGCTGTACTAGATTTTTGACTCTGTTCGTAACCGCTAATAATTCCTTAGAGGTTGATTTATGAAATTCTGTGAGATTCATTAGCTATTAGTTATCAAGCAAATTTAATAAACACAAATATTATTTGATAAACACAGTTACTTTGTTGTTAAAAGCAGCGCATTGGTCCTAAAGTTGCTAACGTAACAATCGTTATATGAATGGTTTTAAATTTGGAAATTTACTTACTTGATTTTAATCCACGATCAAACAGAAATAACAAACTCAATATGGCATTAGTGATTGGCGATTAAAAAAGATTACATTTTGACACTAGGACGGGTTTTCGTCAGTTAAACATTTCGAGATTTCCAGAGCATAATAATACTATTGATGATTTTGTTAAGTAACTTTTGAAGTTTTCTATTTTTACTTAACTTAGTTACTGGAAATTATTTAAATTAATGTAATGGCTAAATCAAATTCAAACTTGTCGACAAGGGTTTCAGCTGATCCGGCTAAAAGCTTTTTCGTTTCAATGCTTATAAAAGATATAACATTAAGAGATGCCATCGGTGACTTGGTAGACAATTCTGTAGACGCAATTAAAGCGAGGACGTCCGGTCAAAACGACCTAAAAGGATTTGAGATAACGATAACCTTAGACGAAAATCACTTTGAAATTACAGATAATGGCTTTGGAATGGAGGCAAGTGTCGCGAGAAATACTGCATTCAATTTTGGTAAGTCTGAAAAGCACCACCTGATTGATAATTCAATTGGACAGTTTGGAATTGGCATGAAAAGAGCTTTTTTTAAAATCGGAAATTTAATTAAAGTTGATTCGAGAGCTCAAACTTCTCAATTTTCTCTTTCGATAAATGTTGAAGAATGGTTAAAAGAACCCAGAGATTGGTATTTCAATTTTGATAAGGATAATTTAAAGGAAAACTTAAAATCTCCCCCTAAAAATCCGGGAGTAGCCGTGTCGATCACAGAACTTAGTTTTGATTCAAAGGTCAGCTTTAATGATAAAAAGTTTGTTGACACTTTGCGAAAGGAGATCGCTGTCGAGCACATGCTGAATATAAACAAGGGCCTTAAAATATTAGTAAATGGTTATCGATTAGGGTCTACAAATATAGATTTAGTTTACGACGACTTAATTAAACCTACATTTTGGGATAAAGTTGAATCCAATAGATCTGTCAAAATTATTGCAGGTGTATCCAATAAAAGTGCTGATGAGGGTGGATGGTATATTTTCTGTAATGACAGACTGATTGTTGCAAAGGATACCACAGATCAGACTGTTTGGACTGGCTTGAGAGGTGACGGCGTACCATTATGGCATTCGCAGTATTACCGATTTAGAGGGTATGTATTTTTTGAAGCACAGAACTCTTCTGAGCTTCCTTGGAACACTACAAAAACTGGCATGGACATGGATTCTCCCTATTACAAAGAAGTTAGATCTCGAATGATAAACATGACACGTCAGGTAATGGATTTACTTGACCGATTAAAAGAGGAGAAAGAGAAAGATAACCCAGAAGAAAATCAAACGTTGAATGCTGCGGTTGAGGAAAGTCTAAAAAAAACTACTTCTGTCTTAGATGTCCTTCAAAAAGCAACAACACTTAGCCATAAGTTTGAATATCCGATTGAGTTGTTTAATCCGGCGAAAAAAAGCAATTCTGTAAAAATTTCTTATCCAGTTTCTACTGAAAGGTTTCAATCAGTAAAGCAACATCTTAAAGTGTCTACAATAAAGGATGTGGGTTTGGCTACATTTAATTATTATTACGATAACGAATTATAGGCATGTCAAGTTTCGAAAAAATTAACTATAATTTGCGCCCAAACAAATGTATCGAAAGAAAAATGATGTGCGAAGCTTTCCAACGACTCTGTTTTCTAGAGCATTTGGATAAATACAGGTATATTGGATTTGGTTCAGCCTATTTTACGGATTTCAGTTTGTTTCATAAATATTTGGGCATAAATGATCTCATCTCCATTGAAATAGAGGAAGCGAAAAAAGCTCGATTTGAGTTTAACATTCCTTATTCTGGGATTAAGATGCATTACGGACGGTCCACAACCATACTACCAAATCTAGAATTAGAAAAACATAGCAATATTGTTTGGCTGGACTATGACGATAAAATTTGTGAGTACATGTTCGCAGATTTGGATACAGTTGTTTTTAACTGCAAACCAGGAAGCATTTTCGTAGTTTCGGTAAATGTTGAGGAAATACACGCTGCAGCGAATGACCTGAATGGCAAATCTATTAAAGATTATCGTCTTCAAGACTTAATAAACCGTTGTGGTAATGATAATGTGCCATTGGAATTTAGAAATCTAAATTTCAATACCAGGAATTTGGGTAAAGTTAGCTACGAGATGATTAGTCGACAAATAAGTTCAACTCTGATTAGTAGAAATGGAGATAGTCCTGGTGAAGTCTCATACCAACAACTATTTCATTTTATATATAAAGACAATGCAACTATCCTGACAGTTGGAGGAATTCTTTTCACTGAAGATCAGAAGCCAGACATAGAGAAAATGGCATTGGAGGAATTAGATTATATAAATAAGTCACATGACGCTTTCAAAATTAGTAGCCCAAACCTTACGTATAAAGAAGTAAAAGCTCTGGACTCATTATTGCCCGATAAAATGGAATTTCTGAATGGTAAATTTAAAAATAAAAAAATTCGTCAGATCCCACTTATTCCAAATGATATTATTGAATATGCAAAGATATACCGATATTATCCGAATTATAGCGAGACAAACATATGAACGCTTCTAGCGAATGAAAAATGCCGATAGAGGGCCGTCATTTCATAGTATTTTAATAGCTTTGTGCCGCAATGAAAATTTCTAGTGTTCTCGATGAAAACAAATATTCTTTCGTAGACTTATTTGCTGGCGCAGGTGGATTTGGTTTGGGATTTAAGTTAGCGGGTTTCAGTCCTGTTTTGTCAATAGAAAAGGATTTATGGGCGGCTAACACTCTTAAGAAAAATAATACATCTGAAGTACACCAGATCATTAATGGGGATATTAGAAGGTATACGCATAGAAACGATATATTATCTCTTGTTAAAAGTTCGCCGGATGTGATTATTGGCGGGCCTCCTTGTCAAGGGTATAGTCTAGCGGGTCCAACCAAAGACCCTAAAGATCCTCGAAACTCGCTATTTTTATATTTCGCTCGATGGGTAAACATTCTTAAACCGAAAGTCTTCGTAATGGAGAATGTAACCGGTCTACTTCATCGACGCAATGCTAATGGCGAAAAAGTAATTGATATAATCATTGAGTCCTTTGCCGCTAAGGGCTACAATGTTGAACTATGGAAACTTAATTCTGCAAACTATGGTGTTCCTCAATTGAGAAACAGAATTTTTATAGTCGGTAATTTATATGGCAAAAAAATCAATGCGCCTCATCCAAGTCACAGAATACCCTTGACTGACAAAAACCTGGACAGCTTGCCCAATGCGATAACTGTAGCACAAGCTATAAATGACTTACCTCCTATTTTGGCAGGAGAAGGTGGTCCTTCAGTTGAATACAATTCACTGCCTAATAATACCTATCAAATTTGGGCCCGAACAGGTTCCCAGTTTGCTTATAACCATGAAGCAATGAAGCATACGAAAAGGCTAATCGGTCGGTTTGAAATGATTCAGATGGGCGCAAAGCTTACAGATATTTCTGAAGATCTTAAAGTAAGGAAGCGAAATGGGAATGGAGAAATATCTGATGTAAGTTATCAATCTAATTATAGACATCTGAAATCGGATTCTATATCTCACACTATTCCCGCATCATTCTATTCAAATTTTATTCATCCGACAATTCCTAGAAATATAACTTCAAGAGAGGCTGCTCGAATCCAGTCATTTCCAGATACTTATATTTTCGAAGGCCAGCGAACAATGATTTCAAGTAAACTTCTAAAAAAGCTCGGAAAAGAGGATTTGGATCATCTTTCACAATACAATCAAATTGGGAATGCTGTTCCACCACTATTATCAAAAGCGATTGCCGTTCATCTTAAAGCTTTCCTAGATAAGAACTCTTCATTGGCACAGAATACAGCGATGCAACAACTGATCCTTGATACTCACTGAAACGATTTATTAAATATCAAGATTTAAAGCCTAGCTCCAATTGTGCCTGTACAAGTTCACATTATCGTTCCACTAAATCTATTTACTATATTTCAATTTAGCAATTAACCAATCGAACGTTTTTTCTCTAATACTTTTTTTCAGAGTGCATTCCCAAACTGTAATGACGGTATAACCTAATTCTGAGAGTAGTGTATAATTTATTTTATCTTTTGCTACGTTTTTTGCCAATTTTGGTAGCCAGAAATCCTGATTTTCTTTTGGCGGTCTGTTCAAGTTGCATCCTTCGTGTCTGTGCCAAAAACATCCATTTATAAAAATTATTGTTTTATATTTTGGCAGGACCATGTCAGGTTTACCTGGTAAATTCTTGTCATGAATTCGATATCGAAATCCTTTAGAATGGAGGTACTTACGCACTAACATTTCAGGTCTAGTATCTTTACTTCGAATCCGGCTCATATTGAATGAGCGGATCTCTTTTGAATGAATATCTGACATCATACTTTATAAACTACTTCAAATGCAAAAATGTTCCTAAATATCTTGCGAAATGAGGCAGGATGGTTTGACCATTTCAGAGAAACCGGATTTATTTTCTGGGTTTATAATCTGGAATCAATTATTAACTCATTAGGATTTTCAGCTATGCCCTGATCTAGCTTTTAAGATGGGCACGATCTCTGACCTAGGATAAATTGTAACAACTCTCGCATTACTTTAAACCGTGATCGTAAGCACGAACAAGCATGATCATATTGATTATCTTTACACCAATCTAAAAACAATGAACAAACGCATCGAACCCCTCTACCGCAAGGAAAACAAAGTATCCCTGTCCAACAAATACAATGTTTCCAAAGGAAGTGAATATCGCTACGACCGGCACACTAAGGCGTTTTTGAATGACGACCGCAAACATAAACCTATGAATAGCGGCAAACACGGTTACGATTACACGCCATTGTACAAATTCCTGCTTTCCAAGGTAGGCAACGACTGGGATCAGATCTATTCAGAAGCAAAGGCAAGACTCGACGATCCGGAACCTATATTCTGGATGGTGGCACTGCATAAATCAGAGCAACGGAACTTCGTGCGAACAGGTGAATCCACTTACTATTCAGGATTGTTCGTTAATGACGATGGAAAGCTTGCCGTCGTCAACCCTAATGTTACATTCAGCGATCTGCCGGCTCCTTACGCCGGAGAAACGATAAGCTTCAACGGGATGACCATTGATCAAACTGAAAATCATACCCTAAAAACAGATATGGATAATGCAGCAGAAAACAATCATTAGACAACTGTACGCTTAATTTACCTTAGAACCCCTGTCTGCTCATTACACACCAACACCACAGCTGCAATCTTATTACCATCCTCATCAGATTCAAACGTAACAATCGTAGCCCTGTCCCCTATCCTTAAATCAGATGCAGATATCGTTCCTGCTGAATTCCTGATCGTAGTCTGCTTTGTAAGTTTAACCCGTTCAATCGTTCCGTCGCCTTTTTTTATTTTGATGATAGGATTTTCAATACTGGCAATCGCTCCCAGGCCTCCGGTACCTCCGCAGGGATCTCCGCCCTGCGCAACCGGTCTTAATTTTTGCATAGGCTGGCTGCCCTGATAAGCTGCAATCGCATAAAAAGCCACTACGGAAAGCACGACAAGAATCAGCATGCCGGTAACTGCCGCATACCGGGCACGCCATGAAGGCACATACTTTTCCAGGATTTGATATCCCCAATACCCGGCGACAATACCGAGTCCGTTCAGGATAACGTCATCGATATCAAATATGCCCACCTGCAGCAATACCTGTATCCCTTCTATGGAAAAACCAATGGCGGCTGCAAGAACGATTGTCTTTTTCCAGTTGAGCTTTGGAAAGACCAGGGGAAGGAGCAATCCCATGGGTATCAGCAGAATGATATTCCCGATCAGATTGATGCCGCCGATCATCAGGCCCTTCTCACCAAGCAGGTAGGCTAAAATGGTTCGGAATGGCAACAGGTTGGCCGGTCCGGTCTGGGTTCCCCCGAAATTGATCATGATATGCCCGATCAGGATCATGGGTACATCTTTGAATACCATGATTTTGATCAGGATCGCACTGTAGATGACCAGGATAATCAGGGATAGTAAACGCTTATTCATCTCTTAAATTTATGGTTTTTCGTTATTCAAATTGAGTTACCCGCCATTCTGCTCAAAACCCGGCGCACCTCTGGGGGCCTTCCCGGCAAACTGCTGCAGCCTGAGGCTGAAGGTCAGCAGGAAATAACGCCCTAAACGGTTGATATGACTTTGCGTAATGGCGTAAGCATTCTGGGTTGAGGTGAAGCCGGTATTCTGATGGAACACATCAAAGACGGAGAAGCGGACCCCTGCCCTGTTTTGCTTCAGGAAGCGGCACTCCACATAGGCATCCAGCAGGTTTGGGTTTGTAGCCCCCTGGTAACCCTTATTGATCGCTTTACTATAGCTATAGCTGATTGTCCAGTTTTTGAAAATATAGAACTTGCCGTTGGTACCCAGGGTAATGGTCTGAAAATTATTGTTCAGACCGGCGTCTGTGACAGCGTTGCCTGAATGGCTGATCAGGTAATTTGCACTGACCTCTGCATCGGCTTTATCCGCAATATCTACCCGGAAACGTGCACCCTGGCTGAACACAAGGTTCTTTGCAGTATTTCTTTGACTGATCTGGTGCGTACCCAATGAATCGATCACATCGGTCAGAAAAGAAATCTGGTGATCATAGGAAAGCCTTCCGTTCAGGAACCAGGTATATTTTCGCTGAGCCCAGGCGCCCACCAGCACATAGTAGGCCGAGGCATTATAAAACCCGGATGCGTTCCGGTAATTGGTCAGTACCGTACCGGCCAGTCTCGGGTCGGCGATGTAGTTACGGGGATAGTTTATGGTGTGGACCACGATTTTGTGATCCGTCTGCGTAAAGCTTATGGTGCTGAAAAAAGTCCGCCCGGTTCCGTCACCAAATTTATTGTACCTGACCTGGAAGGTATGATTATATTCGGGCAAAAGCTCCGGGTTACCCTGCACCGGGTAGCTGGCATTGGAAAAATCAGCTACCGGCTGCAATTGCTGATAAGTCGGTGCGCTGGACGCACCCTGGAATTGAAAGGCCAGTGCCTGCAGGTCGGTGAAGTTGTAAACGTAGCGGAGTACAGGCGAAAGGTAGAACGGGGTGTGCCGGATGCGTGCATTTCCGGACGATGTGCCTTCCAGCAGCGTGGGCTGTGCGGCCAGCCCCAGGACAAAATTATATTGCTTTTCTGCCAGCTTGTAGTTTGCACCAAAACGGTTGACCATAAACCGGAATGCATAGTCGTTACTCAGATCCGGATCAGGATGGACCATACCGGTTGCGGTAACCGTATCTGTTGATCTTTCCGCAGTGGTATGTGCATTATGGTAATAGTAATTGAATTCCAGGTACGATTTTTTCCCTAAAGGCTCCAGATAGGAAAGAGAGGCACCGGTACTGTCCGTACGGCTGTTGGAATGGATCATCTGGTTTGCGGGTACACCAGACCGGCCAGCCAGGTAAGTGTAGACCGGATGCGCAAACTGGTTATCCGATGTCCTGCCACTGCTCAGCAATACACTGAAATTGCGTCCGCGTTGATGGAAACGGTGATTGTACAATAGGTTCAGGCCAAAGACCGGAGATGAAGACCTGGCATACAGGCTGCCCTGATAATCAGAAAGCAGAGTCCCCGCAGAATTATCGGCCTGCAGTTTTGCAGCAAATGTCTC
Organism: Pedobacter sp. JY14-1; assembly: GCF_029269825.1. GTDB lineage: Bacteria > Bacteroidota > Bacteroidia > Sphingobacteriales > Sphingobacteriaceae > Pedobacter. The sequence goes on from NZ_JARJHU010000001.1 coordinate 65,409, forward strand.
GTTGCTGCGCACACCACCGTAGGAAAAGGAAGGAACGAGCTTAAAATAGTTCATCGTGTCGGGCTTGTATTCAATATTGAAATTAAACCGGTGAACCAGATTATGGTCTGCTCTTGCGCTGTTGCTGCTCTGGGTGGAGGGCAACTGGCCCGAAAGGTTATTCCGGATCACCGCAGACTGCGTACGCAACACGTTGTCCACAATACTATAGCTTCCGTAAACCTTCAGCTTTTTGCTCCAGTCGTCCCGGTAATTGAGCCCTGCGGCACGTACCGTAGTGATGCCGTTTTGCTTGTCCCCAGACAGATCAGGCCCCTTCTTGATGCCGTTAAGGTCAAACAGGCTGGTATTGGTATTATTCAGGTCGCCGGACAAGCTGATCTGCCGCTTGCCGCGAAAATGGAACAAACTGGCAGATGCGGCATAACGGGCCGCAACATCCGTCCCTTTTCCCCCCGAGATCAGATCACTGCCGCCCCCGGTTGTCCCCTGGGCGAAGTAACCATGGTCTTTGTCCTTCTTGATATTGATATTCAGCACCTTTTGCGCTTCTCCCGTTTTGATGCCTGTCAGCCTGGCCTGATCTCCGTGATCGTCTATGACCTGTACGTTCTGTACCAGGTCTGCAGGCAGGTTGCGGGTAAGGCTTTTGACATCGCCTGCCATGTAATCCTTGCCATTCAGCTGCACCTTACCGATTGGTTTGCCTTGTGCAGAGATGCTACCATCCCGGCTCACATCCAGTCCGGGCATTTTTTTGAGGGCATCTTCAATGACGGCACCCTCGCGTACTTTATAGGCCGCTGCATTGTATTCTATGGTATCTTCTTTCATCCGGACAGCAGCGCTGGTCACGGTCACGCCTTTCAGCGCAATGGTGTCCATCTTTAAAACGATGGGCTCCAGTTCAGCGGTGGTACTGCCAGGGATAAGGCTATACCGGCGTTTAACCGCCTGGTAACCTAAAGACGAAACCACCAGGCTGAACTGGTTAACCCTTACCGACGGAAATATAAACCGGCCACTGGCATCCGCAGCGACCAGCAGGCTGTCTTTGTCCCCAATCAGTCTGACTGTTGCCATCGGCAGCCCCGCTCCTGTGGTGTCCTTTACGGTCCCGCTGACCTGATGGCTGGTCTGTGCGTAAACCGGTGCGGTGAACAGCAGCGTAATGACGGAAAATAGATAGTTAAGTTTCATAGGTCCAATACCATTGGAAGCAAAGCAAAAACTTTATCCAGGCACTATAAAATAGAATAGACCGGCAGGAGATCTTTACCGACCAGGCTCCCGGATATGGATTCAGAGACAGGACCTGGCTTTTCGTCGGTAAAAATCAGCCCACCGGCGGTTGTGTTTGCAAGTAACCCGCCAATACAGGATATTGCCTGCTTTTATAAAGATGTTGCAACTGTCCAAAAGCAAGCTGATCACGATCTTGGTCCATATTCTGGCATGGGGTGTATTCGGGCTGGCCATATTTTTTTACCTGCCTTTCTTTTCCGGGATCGATATCCATTATTTATTCTGGACAAGACAGCTGGTAACCTTTAGCCTGCTGGTGATTGCCTTTTACGTGAATGCTTTAGTCTTAGTGCCCAGATTCTTACTAAAGAATCACCCCGGCTATTATGCCGCAATAATCATTGGTGTTATAGTAATGATTGTGGTCTTAGACGGATGGAATGACCATTTACTTAACCTGCACCAGTTTTTTGACGAGGCTTTTCTCAAGCGCGTGATGATGCAGGTACTGGCACACCGCGGCGAAAATATCCTGCAGGTTTTCACGCTAGTCACTGCGGTATTGGTACTGGGGATCAGCACAAGCCTGGCGACGATCCAGAAATGGCGCAAGGACAGGCAGAAACGCGAGGAACTGGAAAAGGACAAGGTAAGGTCAGAACTGTCCCTGCTCAGGGCCCAGATCAATCCGCACTTCTTCTTTAATACGCTGAACAACATCTATGTGCTCACTGGAATTGATGCCGCCACCGCCGGTAAAGCCATCCACCAGCTTTCACGCATGATGCGGTATTTGCTGTATGAAACCAATCAGGGTCAGACCCTCCTCAGCCAGGAGATTGCTTTTATAAGGGATTATATCAGTCTGATGCAGTTGCGCCTGACCGATGCCGTAAAACTGGACATCGATATTCCTGCTGATTTACGGGATATGCCGATGGCGCCGATGCTGCTCCTCCCCTTCCTGGAAAACGCCTTTAAGCATGGCGTAAGCACAACTGCAGGTAGCCACATCAGCATCGCGGTCCTGCAGCGCGACAGCGAGCTTGACATCAGGATCGTAAACTCAGTCATCAGGGACAATCAGCAAAACCTGGAAACCGGTGAGGGAATAGGCCTGGCGAATACCAAAAGAAGACTTGACCTCCTTTACCCCGGCAAATACACCCTGGATATCTGCGAGCTCAATACAAATAATGAATATACTGTCCATTTGGTTCTTAATTTAGCATGATGTTGAATTGTATCGCAGTTGATGACGAGCCGCTGGCACTGGACCAGGTAAGTAAATTCATTGAGCAGACCCCTTTTTTGAATCTGACCGCAAAATATTCAAATGCGGTCCATGCCCTGAAGGCCCTCCATCTGCAGCAGATCGACCTGATATTTCTGGATATACAAATGCCGGACCTGAACGGTATAGAACTGGCCCGCGTGCTGGACAAAATGCCTGGCAAACCACGTATCATTTTTACCACCGCCTACAACCAGTTTGCCCTCGAGGGTTATAAGGTCGATGCCCTCGATTACCTGCTGAAGCCATTTAACTACGAAGAGTTCCTGCGCGCTGCCCAGAAGGCTTTACATTATGCGGAATTATTAAGCAAACCGGCAAAGGCAATTCCCGACGCAAAAGAAACGGAAAACACAGAGGAGGAGAAATACCTCTTCCTGAAAGTGGAATATCAGCTGCTGCGCATTGCCCTGGATGACATCTTATACATCGAGGGCCTCAAGGATTATGTCAAAATTGAACTTAAAAATTCCGAAAAAGCAGTCCTCTCACTGACAAGCCTGAAAGCCCTGGAAGAAAAACTTCCCCCAAAACGCTTCATGCGGATACACCGTTCATTTATCGTATCCCTGGACAAGATCACCGCAATGACCAAAAACTCAGTCTACATCGGAAAGACACTGATTACCGTCGGCGACCAGTACAAAGACACCTTCGCCCACTTTCTCGGAAAATGGATTTGATCATCCAGACGAATCCACCCTATTCACAGTATATCTGGGAAAAATTGTAGATTTAGTGATGCGCTTACTCTACCTGTTTCTTCTGGTCTTTGTCCCCAAGATATTGGATGCACAAGCAAATCGATCAACGCTTACTCAAGATGCGGATCGCTATGCCGACGCCACTTTGACAGGAGATTTCAAAACGATCATGCGCTATACCTATTCTGGCCTATTCAAAATCAATGGCGGGAAAGCCCGGTTAAAGCGAGACCATGAAAGTAGCAGAACCAGAATGATCGCCGTTGGAGAATCCAGATCCAAAGCAGTAGTAAATAGTGTATCTGAGATTTTTGAATCAGGAAACCGGCACTTCGCTGTGGTTCACATCAATTACCTGACCAGCAATCCCGGAGGGATATTTACACTTTCCGTACCGATTCTCGCGGTATATGAAGATAAGGCCAGATCATGGAAATTCCTGGAAGCAAAGAAGTTAAGCAATGCTAATGTGATTGCCCTGTTTCCGGGCCTGGATTCAAAAACAACACCTAAATTCAGCACCGTTGAATATTTGCCAAACCAGAAATTTAGCAAGGAGATGGTAGCTTACAACAGATCTCTGGCACATGAACTCGAGTTATACGACCTGGATTTTCAAGCGCCGAAAGGTTATCAAAGACTGGACACCCAAATTGTAATTATCGATCACCTCGGGCACCAACATGGGAGGTCGAAACTCAGTTTAAAATCCAAAACGGGTATTATGGTGTATTTTACCTTCAATCGCGTAGACACTGCTATGCAAACAAAATTACGTGGTTTCCCCGGCCCGGATGGACAACCGTTTGACATCAATAAAAATTGGATACCCAGCTCAGGGACAAAGTATACGCTCTTTTCGAAATCATATACCCAGAAAGAGTTTAATGCAGATATTTCAGGCACCTACGATTTTGAACCTTATAAGAATGTACATAGGTTGTCAAAAGATGAAAAAGTCAGGGTGTTGATGATCCATAAGGACAATTGGCTGGATATCCAGATCCTTTATTACTATACACCCGAAACTGAACCTTACCTTGAACAAGTAATGAACGAAACGAGGGGTATGCTGAAATTCAGGTATTGAATTCGTTGCTTAAAAATTCCGCCCATGTGCCGTCACCAATTTAAATTCGCTTAATCAATGCAACCCGTCCCATTGACAGCAGAAGTCCTTGCGCAAAAAGTACTGGGCAGGTCGAACGACAAAATCTGGATTGACTGGGCATATCAAATGCTTCTGGAAGGCTTCGAGACAGAACACCTGCTCATTCTGGCTGGTATGATGCCTCCACTCTATCACCAGGAGTTAACTAAGCTAACCGACAAGGTGCTTGCCGAACTCGGGCTAGATTATAGTGATCGCGAGGAAGTGGTTTGTAGATATGTTGCTTACCTTTCAAAGCTGGCAGTAACTGGCAATCGGTGCCGGAATATATTTTATGTTATGCTGGATAAATAAAGATGAACAGTTATACTTATTTGCTGGCATTTCCCTGATCACTTTTGGTTTTAAACTCATTGCTTACTTAGACGAAGTTCAAAGAGGCATTTAAAATGACAGGAAAAATCAGTTTAAAATACCTCGCAACGCTTTAAACTGTCCTGGGAAAAACAAACATTTTCCGAAGCACCAATACCGGTGCGTTGATAACTTATTATTCATGCAAACCAAGAAATACGTAGATCCTTTAATGGATACCTCGTTCAAGCGCCTGTTCGGCTCCGATCCTAACAAAAAGTTTCTTATTAACCTGCTTAATGCCATATTCGATGGCAGGAAAACCCTCATTGACCTCGAATACAACAAAAACGAACACTATGGTGTCAACAACGAAGACGGAGCAGCAATTTTTGACTTGCTCTGCACCAGCAACAATGGCGAAAAGATAATTGTAGAGATCCAGCACAGCGAACCCGTCAACTTCAAGAAAAGAAGTATATTTTATACTTCCCGGCTGATCAGCGAGCAGGCTCCTAAGGGAAAAATGGCCGACTGGAAGTACGAAATCTCGGAAGTTTATTTCATTGCCCTGATCGACCAAAAAGAACCTGTACACACAAAAGACAAGATCGGAGTTGAAGGCCGCTACCTACATTATGTATCCCTATGCTACCCGGAAACCGGAGAAATATTTTATCAGGATCTTGGCTATATCTATGTCGATTTAACTAATTTTGGTAAGAAAGATGAAGAATGCAGTACAAATCTCGATAGATGGCTGTACGAACTCAAGCACATGCCAGAACGCGAAAACTGCCCGCCTCATCTGAAAGGAACAATTTATGAAACCTTTTATCACCTCGGCGAATACGCCAGGCTAACCAGGGAGGAAAGAAAGATGTACGACCAGGAACTCAAAAGAAAATGGGATAACGCAGCAGTTCTGGCCAATGCCGAACAAAAAGCTCAAGCGCGCGGTGAAGAAATTGGTGAAATCAGAGGTAAACATGAAAGCAGAGTTGAAATCGCCAGAAAGCTCCGATCCAAAGGAATCACTACTGACGAAATCGCCGAATTGACCGGCCTCCCTGCAGAAGAACTCGAAAAAATTTAATAATTAATAGCCGGTGCCATACCGGCTATACTTACATGGATATGTACACCCTACTGTTGACAACAGCAAAAAACTACAGGCTAGGTTACTTCATCGAGATCGGCACATTGTACTTCACTCTTACAGCTTTCCCGAATTGAATACCCGGCTCCCACTTCGGAGAATTTTCAACCACCCTGACAGCTTCAGCATCCAGTAATGGATGTACCCCTTCGAAAGCATATACATCTGATATAGTGCCGTCTTTATCAACGATGAAGCTGATCTTAATCACCCCCTTCGGCCTTGAGCTGAGGTCCCTGGGATACCGAAAATTTTCTGCGATGTACTTATAAAAATTGGACATACCGCCTGGAAATGTTGGTTGCTTCTCAAGGGAAACGAATTCTCTCTTATCCTCCTCACCGTTCTCAAGCCAGGACTTGAAGCCTCTGCTCTTATTGTCCTCATAATTGGTTTCCGTTTTTTTGTTTCCGTTTTCATAATACCAGGTGAATACGCCCGTCTTTACCTCTGGCGCAAGCGAGGAATAGGTTCCTTTCATCTGGATCTTACCGGAACTGTAATAGTCTTCGACATCGTATTTATTCAGTGCAGCCGTTTTGATGACGCGGTAATAAGAACTGTTTTCCTTCGACGACGATTTCCAATCAGCATCAAAATAAGTAGTATCAGTTTTTTGCGCGCAAGCGGTGGCGCCAAGAAAAACAAAAAGTGCGGAGAAAGCGGATCTAAGATTCATGAAGGAAAGATACCGATTGTTTTGGAATACTTGCCAGGAATCATACATTCAATTGAACGCCTGCCGGAATTCCAATGGGGTCAGCGCGGTTTTTGCCTTAAAAAGCTTGCTAAAGGATTGCGAATGCTCAAACCCAAGGCTGTAGGCGATTTCGGATACGGAAAGGTCTGTAGCCGAAAGCTTTTCCTTTGCTTTTTCGATCAGTTTGTCATGAATAAATTGCTGGGTGCTTTGCCCGGTCAATACTTTAAGCAGCGTGCTTAAGTAATTGGCCGAAATATTCAGGTCATCTGCTACCTGTTGCACGGATGGGATACCTTTGTTGATCAGCGTATCTTCATCAAAATACGCCTGCAGTAAAACCTCCAGTTTATTCAGTATCTGGTGGTTGGTGATCTTGCGGGTCAGGAACTGGCGGTGATAAAACCGGTCAGCGTAGATCAGCAGGTATTCCAGTTGATTGATGATCAGTGATTGGCTGAAACGGTCCATATTGGACTGATATTCCTTTTCTATCTTTTGAAATATCTCAGCGATCACAGCCTCCTCCTTTTCTGAAAGAAACAGGGCTTCATTCACCTTGTATTGAAAGAATTCGTAATTTTTGATCTGTGCGGCCAGCGGCGTATTCCAAAGCAGGTCAGGATGGACCAGTAAAAGCCAACCGGTCTGACTGACCGCTACGTCAGGCTTGATCTGCACCTGCAGTAGTTGTTGCGGTGCAAAAAAGGACAGCACACCGGAGTCAAAATCGTAAGGCTGCTGGCCATAATTGAATTTAGCTTGCACATTCCGCTTCAAGGCGAACATATAAAAATCCTGTAGCCACCTCAGGCTGTCAGTATTGTCCGGATATTTGACCTTGCTGTAATCAATTAAACTGATCATCGGATGTTCGGGTCCCGGCAAGCCATAATAGGTATGCAGGTCTGATAGGGTATGAAAACGGAATGTGCCAGACATAAGCTAAAATTATTGATTTTCCTTGTATTTGCCGTTATTCTGTGATACCGGTTGATTCAGTCAGTTCCAGGTTGGCAGCTAATGCGTTTTCGATGATCTCGATCTTGCCTTTAACCAGAGCAGCCGTATCCACACCGACAAAGAAATGTACAGGAGGCTGTTTTTGTTTGCTCAATTCAATAAATGCACTTGCAGCCTTTTTAGGATCATTCGGCTGACGGCCACTGATCTCATTAAGGTGCTGTGCTTCCACCTCACGGGCGTTCGCATAAGCATCTATGGCGTTGGCAGGCAACATGGCAGAGTCTTTTTCCAAAAAGCTGGTCCGGAAGTATCCCGGGTAAACCAGTGTGGTATGCACGCCGAACGGTGCCATCTCAACAGCCAGTGCTTCAGTATAACCAGCCATCGCGAATTTGGTAGCACAGTAAATGCCGAATGCCGGATAGTTACCCACAAAGCCTCCGATAGAGGCAATATTGAAAATATGACCAGACCGCTGCGCTCTCAAATAGGGTGCCGCATGACGGATCACATGTAAGGGGCCAAATACATTAACGTCGAAGTTCCGCTGTACTTCTTCGGCTGACAACTCTTCCACTGCGCCGATCTGACTATACCCGGCATTGTTCACGATCACGTCTATACGGCCAAACTTGTCTATTACCTGACCGATCACCCCCTTTACGTCACTATCGTTGCTCACATCCATATTCAACGCCAGGAAGTTTTCCTGCACGCCGATCGCCTCCGTCAGTGCTTCTCTTTTTCTCGATGTAGCGGCTACCCTATAACCGTCAGCCAGCAATTGTTTGACCAGATCAGCACCCAAGCCCTTGGAAGCGCCCGTTACGAACCATACTTTTTCTGTTTGCTTTGTTTCTTTTGTCATTGTCTGATGATTTAATGAAACAAAGGTCCGTAATGGTGCCATCGGGGATGTAACCGATTCTTGGGTAGTTGTGTTCATTTCTCTCCAGGCCGACCGGTAATCATAACACCTTCCCGAGTTTACGGTCAGATGGCCGGAAATACCACGATATAATGGTCAGGATCAACAGCAGCACTGGCCCGAAGTACTCTATAACGCTGTCGCCATGTGCCAGGTGACTGAATATCGCCCCGGTCATCAGAAAGAAAAATCCCGCATAAGCCCATTCTTTGAGCAGCGGTGTTTTAGGCATGATGACCGCTATGATACCGAGGATCTTCCAGATGCCGATAATGGTTAGAAAGTAGGTCTGGTAGCCAAGCGCATTCATCTTTTTTACTTCATCCTCCATATGCATGAGTTGGACAATACCAGTTGATGCCATACCTAGTCCCAGCCATAATGTCGCTACCCAGTAAATGATTTTGTTTCCCTTTTTCATGTCGTTATTTTTATCATGGTTTCTTCTTAAATTAATTGCGTAGTCATTTGACTACAAATATATACGTAGCCATTTAACTACACAAATTTTCCGAAAGATTTTTTAGAAATGCAAAAATATCTGCATTTACGACGCTATCTGCTGCGAATCCCGTACATATTCGGCGTTGCACACTAATTAAGCACACAGGCTTTGCATCTTATGAAATGTTATTTTTGTAAGCAATGACAAAGAAAAATGACCGTACAACTGCCGGGCAGTGGCTGCGAAATCACTGGGGATCGGTAATCCTTATCATATTTATCGCTTTAATGGTCTTTAGCCCGGCATCAAAGGCCTGGGTAATGCAGCAATTGCTTCGAACAGGCCTGTTCAACGCCCATGTGGCAGATACGGAACGTAAAGCCGGTCCGGGCGTCGACTTCAGTCTGGGATTGAAAGATGGCCGGACGATCCGCATGTCTTCCCTGAAAGGAAAAGTTGTCTTCATTAATTTCTGGGCATCCTGGTGCCCGCCCTGTCGCGCCGAGTTTCCGGGAATGATCAAATTGTATAACCGCTTTAAGGACGACGACCGCATTATATTCCTGTTCGTCAATGAAGATGACAACCTGCAGACCGCCGAAGAATACCTGAACCGCGAAAATTACCAGTTGCCCCTGGCTCTTAACCAGGGTGGCATTCCCTCCGCAATATATAGCGGCAATTTACCCACCACGATCGTTTTAGACAAAACCGGCCAGCTGAGGTACCGCCACGAAGGTTTCGCTGCCTATGACAGTCCGGAGTTTATGGCACAGTTGGAGCATCTTGTTAAAGAATGATTAATTTAGGCCTTTATTTCATTATCATTACAAGTTAAGCACGCGGAAAAGCTGCCGTTGTTGAAAACCTGCTGATCAAACTAGGCTTTTCTGATGAAAAAGCCGCAGAAATTGCTGAAGTCTCTGTCGAATTTGTGAAAAAAGTCAGAGCTTCAATAAACAAGTAAAAGACAAACTATAACCAGCGGACTCAAATTCACGATGTAGATTTCAGCGGAACTACAAAAGCCTTCAGTTCATGCATCTTTCCATCCCTGAAAGTCCACACATCACAATACGAATAATCAACCATCTCCCCCTGCTGATCCTTCAGGCTAATTTTACCGATAGCAGTAACCACCTCACCTTCGGCAATCATGCGTTCCACTTCAAACTTTGGCGGCTCCAGATACGTTTCGGCCATATACCGCCGGACGGCTTCCTTGCCATCCAGTACCTGATCGCCGATGAAATCCCATTTGGTGTCCTCCGTGCAGAAGCTTAAAAAACCTTCATGGTCTCCCCTGGACACTGCGGCATTAGCCAATTCCAATGTCTTTTTATTTTGTGCTGTATCCATCATCCTTAAGCTTTGTTCAGATATACCTTTACCAATTCAATCTGATTACCGACCGCTTCCACAGCCTCCTTCAGCTGATCATTGGTCACTTTTAACTGACTGGTCCAATACTGCAATTCATAATCGTTTTCAAGATCAATGAATTCAGCATCTGCGTACTTATATGCATTTTCCATAAAAATTGATTGTAAAAGAATAACAATTAAGCCAGGCAACTGGTTTTATAAGCGTAAAGCATCAAATCTATCAGGGTTCCGGATGAACAGCAAGCAGATGATTGGATGTATGAAAACTGGCCGTCTGGCTTTTGAATTTGGCATATCCCAGCGTGTATTCCTTTCTGTAATCCCCGATGGATCTGAAACTTTTCACGTAATGTGTTGCCCGAAGTAAAAACAGTTTATAGCGCCGCAAACGTGGAACGCCAATGTTTAGCATGCCGGATAGCTCCTCTCCAAGTAAATAACGCATCAGACCAATAATGTCACCGGCAGATGCAGCACTGTTATTCACCTTTAAAATATGGTCAATCAGAGATTTAGTAAGCTCCTGCCCGTGTTCCGACATGCGAAACTGCCGCCTTTTGATCATGGTATCCAGTTGCTCCGCCTGAGTAGCATTTTCTGGAATCAGGTCTTGGTGTAACCCGCTCAAATAACCGATAACTGCCCAGATGTGCATAAATGCAGCCTGTTCCTCTGCGCTGACTTTAAAACCCAAAAGGCGCAATCCACGGATAACAATAAACGAAAATGAAAGATTGGTGCCAGCCATGTCTTCCTGATTAACCGGCAGACCCCAGGAATAATCCCATTTGCCACTCAGCTGTGTATAATACCTCACTGTTGCGTGAATTATTCGTATTTTGAGGATTTCCTCAAACCCGGTTCCCGTTGGAACGAACGCATCCGGAGACATAACTTGCCATACGAAAATTGCGGTATCAAATAAACGCTGGGTTGTATGATTACGTATTTTGTTGGATAGGTGCAACACCATTGCGCCGTTCGCCGCCGTATAACAGTAAGGAAGTGAAAGCAGGCCAAGTAAATTCATGATCATTTCGGAATGCCTGGCAAAAAATGCAGCCCCCTGCTCCATTAAGTAAGCATCTGACCAGGCGGGCAATGCTGCCGCCTCCTGAATCATAGCTACCCCGGGAAACATTTCCGCTAATGACCCTGGTCGGGCCGGAGAATGCATCCACTGCTGCAATTGGGCTTTGCTTGCAGAATTTGAAAATACGTGTTCCACAAACTGATCAGCCGGATCATCACCACTTAACCTTTTGGCGGCTAAAAATTCATTTGTATACATTTCCTCCTCCACTTTAACTTACTTTTTTCTGGGGCTGCCATCTGATACATGATCTGGCTTTGCATAAGGTAAACGTTCCAGAAATGCCGTTCGGTAGTAGGAGTCCAGTCCAGCTACCGTTAAGGTCCCTGCCACAACGTGATTGAGGGTTCCATCTGAAGTAATTACATCATCAGCAGTTAAAATCTGTGTGACCTCACCGATGACGATGCTGGTACCATTAACTGCAATATCTAAAACCTCAACGAGATCTAAGCCTATACGTACAGATGATTCGGCTACAAACGGTGCTTTAAATCCATCTATATATTGTTCCGTAAATCCACAGATAGCGAACTCAGATATTCCGGATGGATAGGCCGCACTGGTCTGGTGAGCTTGTTTGTACCAGTCTGGCAACACATTGTTCAAGGTATACTGTCCACTCGAGACGATATTTCGAAGCGTATCATTATGCGCTCGGGCTGGCCGCATCACCAATCCAAGCAATGCTGGATTTGATCCCATGTGAAAAACCGAACTGACTATGCACAGGTTAGTGATGCCATCTGTACACTGCGTTCCAAGCAGGTTTAGCGACCTGTAACCTACCAGACTGTTGATCAGGTTAATCCGGTATTGCTTATCAAGCTGACTGCAGCGTTCATGGTTAATAATTATCATTGGCCATATTCATAATCCATGTATTATTGTTATTAATCTCTATATTTTCCAGAAGATCTTGCACCATATTAATATCAGAAATTACATAAGTAATAGTAATTTAGCACAATAATAAACCAAATAACAAAATTAATGAAAAATATTAGTATAAAAATATACTATTAAACGAATATCCATGTACTGCCTTACTGGCCGCAAAGCCAGAATTTTCATATCTTTAATTTATGACAACGGTCGCAACTGAAATAGTGGTTCCCCCAAATGCATTAGAAACGTCTTCCGGGTTTACCTGGCTTGATGAAAATGGAATTATAATGGCTGTCGGTTCCAGTCACCAACTCCATACATTAGCGCATGCGATAGAGAACACGGAGATGATTGCCGCAATAGCGGGCAACGTAAGACGGCCATTTCTCATTGACCTGACCAAAGTCAAAACAATGTCTAAGGAGGCGCGCGAATACTACGCCGGTCCGGAACCCGAAAAAAGCATCACGGCAGTTGCAATAGTGACAAAGTCCTCCGTGGGAAAGGCAGTAGCTAATTTCTTTTTATTACTGACAAAACCATCCGTACCGACACGGTTATTTACAGAGCATAATGAAGCTATAGAATGGCTCTTGCGGCAAAAGGAAAGTTTACGATAAGCACACCACAGCAACAGGACGCTAGAGGGTGATAATAAATTTCGTGCCCTTCCCTTTTTCGCTTTCCACTTCGATCTTACCGTTCAACATTTCTATCTGTGTTTTGGTCATATACAGTCCAAGCCCTTTCCCATCCCGATTTACGTTCAGCCTGGAATAAAGCATAAAGAGACGCTCCCCGTGGGCAGCCAGATCGATCCCTTCACCATTGTCACTGACTGAAATGATGGTTCGGCTATTATTCTGAGATACAGTTACATTAATTATCGGCGCTCTGCTTGCAGCGCGATATTTAATGGCGTTGCTGACCAGGTTAAACACGGCGCTCTGTATATAGCTTTTTATACTTGTAAACCGATCTGCCAGCGGGTCAATGTGAACATTGACGGTAGTGCCACTTTCATCAATTTGCTTCCTCAGGCTGACGCAAACTGCGTCTAAAACCTCACGGAAAGAGAATGTGGTCATTTTCTCCTGAATGGACGATCGGACTGAAAGTACAGTATTCAGATCACGTAAAACGCCATCCATCGACTGGGCAGCCTGTAAAATGTAACCAGAAGTCTCACATTGTTCACCAGTCGTTGTAATGTCGTGCAGGTATTCTGCAAGTCCGAGTATATTGGCTACCGGAGACCGTAGATTGTGCGATACAATGTGGCTGAACTGCATCAGCTCTTCATGTTTTCTACCCAGTTCGTCAATCAGTCTTTCCCGTTCTATCTCTGCTTTTTTCCGGCCTGTAATATCGCGTGCAGAAGCGTAAAACTCCCTTACCCAACCCTTTTCATCCAGTATAGGTACCACATAATCTTCCAGCCAGACATATTCGCCGGTCCGCCTGTGCTTCATTCTGTATACTCTTGTGCCGGGACTTTTAGATTTAAACATCTCCCTGGTTGCGGATTTTACATTTTCAACATCATCCGGATGGATGGCCTTTATCCAGCTGAGTGGATCGTTCCGCACATCCTCAACACGATACCCGATAACCGATTCCACATGGGGGCTCAGATACGTAAAAGTATTTCGTAAGGGATCATCCTCATCGATCGCAACAATGTAAAAGACCTGATCAGACGACGTAATGAGGCGGGTTAACAGTTGACCTGTCCTGTTGAGCTCGAGTGTGGTTTCATACTGCTCCGTAACATCGCGTGCAGAACCATATATATGTGAAATTGTCCCCTCAGCATCAAGTTTCGGAGATATCCGTTCTTCTATCCATCTGTATTGTTTTTTGAACCCGTGATAAATGCGGTAGGTAACTATAGTCTCCTGCCCGGCAGAAAACCTGGATATCGTGTCATCAATCAGCTCCTGGTCTTCAGGGTGGACAATTTTAATCCATTGATCTGGCTTTAAACGCAATTGATCTGAACTGACCCCGATAATTTCAAGGGAACGGTCACTGATAAATGAGTAGGGACTCAAACTGAAGTTTTTTAAATTTATGGTCCGTACATAGATGACCTCATCTATACTGCTTAGAATATTATGCAGGAAAGTACGCTGGTTTTCGATCTCCAGCCTATAGCTGTCCAGCTCCTCCCCCAGCATATTTAAGCCAGAAATAACCGTATTTAATGGATCGTCATCTTCTGTTACCACATTGCGGATACGGAAATTACCCCTGCTGAACTCCGATAACATATAAATAATACTATCCAGGCGTGTCGTTGTCGTCTTATCCATATCAGTTTGAATATAGACAGAAAAACGCGAAGTTTATCCGCCATTCGGCAATTATCTGCGTCAATTCTAACAAATATGGTAAGCTATAGTTTAAATACTATATCTTTCCAATTCGTTACACTGCGCTTCACGAGGCGATTCCAATACCGGCAAAGCATCTGGCAGGGCACCAAGAAGCAGAATAACACTCCTTAAAAGTCGAGCTCTTCGATATAAATTAATCTCATCGTACTTTCATCGATCCAATCTGTAACCTGGTCAGCCGGAAGCGAATTTTCAAAAGACTCGTATTCATATACCGAAACCATAATATTGGTTTTCGCTTTGAATTCCACAAAACCCGATTGGTCGTTGACACGGATGAAGTGATGCTCCTGCTTCAGATTGCCATTCTGCAGCTCCCTGAGCGGAACAATAGTTCCCAAAATTCCCGAGACCGTTTTATTTCGTGCGCACACAATGAATGAAGTCATTGACCTTCCTGATTTATGCTTCTTACCTACCGCGAAATTATCGATATTGATCTTGATCAATTGCGTCATCATTTTCTGTCCATCTTCAGAAATCGCCCTGTTTTCCCTGGAGAAGGATATCTTTCTTCTGCTGTACAGGTTGATAAACCTGGCCGGAGACAATTTGCTTAAACCTGTATTGCCCATCGACCTGGAGCGGAAGCGCGCGGCAACAATTTTAACAAAGGGATTATAATGTCCTGCGATCTTTTCTGAGTCGCTTAAATCGAGCACGGCAATCCATTTGTTGCTGCCCGCATCAAAAAATGGTTGTACTTTCAGGATTTCAAATGTTTCCGGATCAAGTTCGCCCTTTACAAGTATATCCCCGGTAAGGGAATCATTGATATACTTGTTCAGATAAGACTTTTTGATGCTGCTTCGCGTGAGCATATCCTTTAGGGTGACTGCCCTGCCGTTCAGATCTACCTGGATATTGCTTTCCATGGTAGAAATATCCCTGCCGACAGCAGAAGTCTTTGGTCCCAGTGCAGACGTAAAATTTCCAGAGGCATCTCGGGTAATGACAGAAAGAATAATTGCAAGCTGGTCCCCGTGCTTCATCGGCCTGTCGATTTCCAGGTACAATTGAGAAGACCGTGTCCTGGAAGTATCTGTCTGGTCTTTCCCCAACACAGTATGGAGCGTAAATCTCGGGACCTCAGGAATGACATTGCCTGGGATATTCAGCGTAAGTATTCCGGAGGTGCTCATTTGTTTGTTCAGATCCAGATCGGTATAAATGTCCTGAAAGGACCCTACGGCCTCTACACGAATTTTCTTGGCAAACCCTACCTGTTCCTTCTCCTGATAAAATGCAAAAAACTCTGCCTTGTCATCCGGTTCGTAAGTACGGATATAACTTTTCCCGGATTGTCCGGAAATCAGCAGCTGCTCGATCTTGCCCATCACCTCCAGGTGAACCGGAGAAAGGTCCTGATGCGGCAGTTCCAGTTCAAACTGTGTATATGTTGCGGTACCTACCGTCAATTCCATCCTTAACACTTTATCCATGACGTAAGTTACACGGATCACATTATCGATATCCAGCGAAAGATCTGTTTTGAAGGCAGCGGCCTTTTGAAAGTAAAGATGTGCAGTCTTACCTGACTCATATACAACTTTCAATGAACTTTTAGGCGTAAACTTATATTCAAAAAGCACATCCCCCTGTGTGAGGCCGTGGAGCATGGATTCCTCCAGCTTGAAATCAAACCCGAAACGGTTTCTGTAGACCTGTGGATGAACCAGGTTCTTATGCTCGTTGTAAAACACCGACGGCGGATACTCCCCGTTTAGCAAAGCACCGTTCGGGTTTGCCGACTTCCAGGCTTTCGCTTCCCGGTCCAGGATAGTCTTGTCCGGGATATTTTCCCCGTCATCTTCCAGAATTGTATAGGAAGCAACCAACTGAAGCCTTTTGATCAACCTCAGGCGCACATGATGCAGAAAGAACGAAAAGAATACATGGTCCTTTAACTCGCCCGATACCGGGCGTATCGCATTATACTCAGACCGGTCGGTCACCAGTGGATCAGGAGCTGCCACCGGACTCAGTACTTCCAGTGGCACCTTGCCTGACCCCGGAAGCTTTTCTGTGAGCAACAGGCTGTTCACGCTGGTCAGCTTCAGCTTATCGGCCAGGGATGATTTATTGCTCACGTCTTCGCCGACTTGCAGGTTAAATTTAAATCGGTAACCTTGCCCGGTCCTGATTTTTAGCAGACCCAGTGCCTGCTCAATGGCTACAACAACTTTTTTGTCGCTGGTCAGGGTAATTTTACCAGGTTTTACGGACCTGTAAAAATCTCCTTCAGTTTGAAAATCAAAGAAGGAAGCAGTTCCTGAAGCTGTTTTAAAAAACTGCGCCGTGTACCAGTTGCCCGCAGTTACCAGCAGTTGCTTTGCCCTGATATCAGCCAGATAGCTGATCCTGGTTTCAGATTCAGAAGCAGGCATCGGTGACGCATTCCTGCGCATCAGTGGCATTACCTTACTGAAATAATTCTTGTCGGTGGCCTGCAGCACAGACTTGTTATACAAACTCAGAAACATTCCCTGCTGAAAGGAAATCGCCGGCGGAAAAACCTCTTTTGAAACCGCTTTGTCCTCGTACATCACCAAACGCTGTCCGTTTGCCGAAGTCCCCGCATCATTTTTCGGCTTCGGAAACTCAAGACTACCTACCGGTTCGGTTTCCATGCTGAACTCCCCGGAATTAAACTGGTAATTACGGGAAGAATATTTACCGATTTTAGCGAGGTCATAATAGGTGATCTCTGCAGGGTTTGAAGGCACCGCATTGGTAGACAAAGCCCAGCCATTGGACTGCACGTAGACCCCCATAAACTTATAATGATAACCTCTTTCCAGGAACAAGTCGCTGTCCTCCACACCCTGGTATTCAAAAGTAAAGCTCTTTTTGGCGAAATGCTCGAGCTCTCCGTTTTCATTGATTCCTACAAACCCGCCCTGCTTTACATCTTTACGCTGTTCGGCCTGCTGATCACGTTTAGGTTTTAATGGCGCCAGGCAAAGATTCAGCCCCTTCCACTGAAACACACTCTGAGGGCCTATGTGCTTATCACCAGCCTCTACAAACGGTTCCGGTTGTATCCAGCCCTGCTCAATAACCGGAGCTTCGGGCTTACCATCTGCCGGCGTGTATATTACCGCACGTTTGCATAAGGAAACCCAGGGCACTTCACCCGACCTTGACTTTTGGACAGAGATATTGATACCCAGTGAATTCAACTTTTGCAGCGAGTGCGTGGCCTTCAAATGGTGCAGGAAAATACCCTGTATGTGAGACGAGATCACTTCGCGCTCCTCCAGAAAGCGCTTCCCGTCCGTAAGATTTTTCCGGATCGCCGCGGAAGCGTTACTTTCATTGTGTAACTGTTTATCCCTGTCAATATAACTGAATTCATAATCATTCAGAGACAGCAGGCCAAAATCCGGAAGACCGTGGTAATACCTTGACTGGTCCTTCAGGTAAGCAGTCATCACCGTTGTAGGATCAGGCTCATATTTATCCGCTTCTAATCCGCTGAGCTGAAGTATACCTTCCCTTGTCGGAACAGCTTCGGTTGCCGCACCGCTGTGCGGAAAATACAGCGCCATCGCCTGGGCATCACTTTCCGAGATCTGTATCACAAAGTCAGTGATCAGCCCATATTCCCTGGCCTTTGAAGGATGCTGCAGCAGGTGATGGACCACGTCCCGCAAATCCATAGGCGGATTTGGTGCCGGATTGGATTGCTTATCCTTTATCTTCTTATTGGTTAACTTACCCGAATAATCGATCAGATCATAACGTTTTTCAGCGCGTAACACCCGTTCGCGGTATACAGTGTTATTACGGTCGAAATATTCAATGCGCTTTGTTTTGGTGTCCAGTTTGGATGAGCCCACAGAAAGGTCAATTGCCTTTAATGGGTGTAAAGCTAACCCGTCAGTCGCCGGTCTGTAAATATCTTCTTCATAGAAATCAGACATTTTCCGGTCAAATACCGGGTCCAGAGGATGATTCTTCCTGAGTATAAAATCATGACCTGACAGCAACTGCTCCCATTTCGCCATAAGACTGTCTGCCGCTTTCATTGCAGATAAATCAACCGCTCCTAATTTCACTTGATCAAATTCAAGCGCCAACGTCTTCTTCTGCTTAAGCTCGGAAAATAAACTCCTGAATGTACTGGTCAGCTCAGTAGTATTTAAGGACACGATATCCTTATCAGATTCCTGCGCAATACCCAGTACCATGGAGAATTTCAAACCAATCTGATCCGCTCCGGTTCGGAAAAGCCCGTTGGGAACTACAGAAACAATATGTTTTAGAGCTGCCATTTAAATGTGTTTAATTGTTTTAAAGAATTTTTGCCAGTCTTTCTCAGACATATCGAATTCAGTAGGATCCACCGTATTTTCCTCACCTTTCAGCAAGGGAGCTGCTCCGTCAAAGCCTATTTTATTGCGGTTCCCGCCATCTTTCTGGGAACCATAAATACGTTTATATAAATTCAGTCCGACCTTGATGGTGATCAAAAAGCTGATCCTGATCTTATAATAGACCGTGCAGAAACCCTCAGCGTAATTTCCATCGCCCCTGAGTCCCATGTTGAATACCACCGAAGCCGAAACCAGCCTTAAGATATTCAACTCACCGCCGCACACCAGGTATCCCCGTAGTTCAATTTTATCGTTATCCTTGCGGAAATACAGACCGGCAAAAAGGTAAACCATTCCTCTTGCCACACCGATATTCAACAACAATACTCCACCGAACTCCAGCACCAGTAAAATAAATACGATACCCCGTTTGGGGTCAATACCGATCTGAAAACATCCCCTTCCGCCAAAGATTCCAGCGGAAACCAGGAACATGTCTCCCGGACTGTTGAAGCCGAAAATAAAGGACATCGGAGTACCCGGTACAAAGGGCAGTTTAACACCCATCATCAGCCTGGCAAAAGCAAAATTGAAAGTTCCGCCGGTGATATCGGGGATACTGATACCATAGCTCAGCGAAACACCACTGGCGTCAAATTCAAGGCTCAGCCCCTTATCCAGCGTTTGAAGATATTCCTGAAAAACCTCTACGAAATCCAGCGCACCGTTAAAGCCAACATTACTGATTCGGACATCAAATTTCTCCTTACGTCCGGTCCCCGCCGTAAAGCTGACCTCATCAAACGAAACCGAAAGGATATTAAAAAAAGTAAGTGTAAAATCCGTTAGTTTACTGGAGGTGAGCAGTTCCGTTTTTGATAACCTTGGCGGATAAGCAAATTCGTATTCCATCCTGGCAGTCACATCCAGTTCCAGCCTTGGCGCCCTGGTTTCATTTTTGCTGAAGCTGACCAGTCCGAAGTTCCGTTCCTCCAGGGCTTCGGTCTTCCAGTTATACCTGATTTCCCGCTTGGTGGCTGCCCTGATTTTATCCAGCGCTTCTTTAGCGAGCTCGTAATTCGACTTGGCCGCATTGTATTCTGCCTCGCTTAAACCTACCGCAATCGCCAGGCGGTCCTTAGCCTGCTGAAACTTATCCTCTATCTCCCTTAGCTTGGTTTTGAAGAAATTCTGGACCATGAGTCGTTTCTCGCTCAGAAGTTTCTCCTGTTCATTCAATCTGTTGCGCAACTGCTGGGCTTTTGCATCCAGAAACTGGAATAAAACGGCCTTCTTCTTCAGAATCAGTTCCTGCAGTTCGGCAAAGGCAGCATCCACTCCCTCAGAAACCAGTGAGTCTAGCCCCCTGAGCTTAGTAATCAGCCTGTCAAGTGCAGATACCGCTGCATCTGCGCCCGTTTGTTTCAAATCAGACTTTATCGCTTCCAGGTCTGAAAGCAAATCCCTTTTAAGGTCGGCCTGCCCCTTTGACAGCGCTGTGCCCAGGGCTTGCAAGGCACCATCTGGTATGTTGATGTACTTTAATTCCTGGAAGCGGAGTGCCTTCCGGTACATCCTGAAATATTCCTGGTACAACTGTACATGATGCTGAAAGCTCTGCTCAAGCTTGATGTAAGGTTGCAAAGCATCCAGTTCTTTTTGTACATTATTGGCAATTAAAGATTGAATCCGCTCTACACCTTCATCTGCCGCGGTTTTAGCGCGCATGACATACTGTTTGCTGTAAGGGAGAACTTCTGCCATCGCCTTCTGGCACATTTCGAAGAATACCGGGTACTGTGCTGCCAACCTATCCTGATATTGATGTAGCAGTTCTTCCCAGCCTGCCATATCATCTTCCACGAGATACACCCAAAAACCGTCCTTTTTTACCAGAAACCTGATCCCGGAAGCCGTACTATCCAGATCACTTATACCTTTGAGCAGTTCATCCGGAAGCCGGAACTCTTTAAGGGTCCGTAACTGAGAAAGGGCCTGATTAAAATACTCACCCACAACCAGCTTTTCAGCCTCCTTTAAATCCCCCAGAGCAGGCAGCCTGGCAAGCACAAGTTTGAATTCCCGGTCAAGGTAAGACTCCAGGTTAATCTTAATCGTATACTGAAATTCAATAAGTTTATCTGTCGCGCCAACCGTTATCAATCTCGCGAATGCCGCAGGAATCTGACTGGCGGCCATCATATGGGCAACCCCGGTCTGAAAATCTCCTAAAAAATCGGTTAATGGCTTTGGAAACGGTGGATGTGAAAGCACCACTGCGTTTCCCACAGATATTTGGAACTTTCCAAGCCCGGCACCCGAATCCATGGTCACCTGCAACCGGACACCAGACTTTAACAGCTCCAGGTATTTGGTCACCATACCTTCGATTTCCCGGTATCCCGAAGCCAGGCTTTTCAACTGCTCTTGCATCAGTGCAATTCCGGAGACCAGCTGATTCACCTGATTGACCACCGCCATGTATTCCGCCCGGTACTGGTCAATGGTCTTAAGTGCCGCCTCCGCATCATTCACTAGCTTCATGGCAGGCATGTCATCCAGAGGCACGACCTCCTTGAACAACCGCAACAGATTGATCGCCCCGAAAATCTCCACGTTCAAGCCCCTCAATAAATCCTCCGGACGCGCCGATTGGATTTCCGCAACAGCACCGTTTTTTTGGTTTTCAGCTTCAGTCATCAGCAAAGCGTGCTCCACATCCGCCAGGTTGTCGATCCGGATATCGGGGTTGATCATCCCGCCGATATTCTTATAATTCTCCGTAAATACATTGCTTACCGCGGCGCTGCTTTTTAAAACAGATTCCCTGAAATCCTGTGCTGCGACCTTGGCCAGGTAGCCGTCAACTGGAGTGTTGACCACCTGATCCGACAAGGTTTGTAAAAATATCCGTGCAGGGTTCAGGTCACCAAAACCATGTTTGAAATAACTGGCCGCATATGCCACCTTCCTCGCTTTAGGAACGGATTCCACCCCTTCCAGTTGCGGGATATAAACCGAAGCGAATTTGAGTTGCGGAATAATCGGATTGGCCGAATTGTACTCTCCGCCGTACATGCTGTAAAACTGGCAATCCTGCGTTTCAAGTACGGTGTTCTCCGAAAAATTGCCGTTCTCCATCATACGGGGTGGAGCAAAGCAAATTTTTACACTTCCCAGCCTGATCAGGTGCTCCAGGTGTCTTACGGGCTTTGATAAATACTCCTGGTCATAAACCTTCAATGCGTTCAGCACCAGATCCTGCTTAAAATCCTCCTCCCGGATGATCATCAGATCGATGCCTTCTGTAAAAACGATCTCATTGCCCTGCTGATCCGTAGCCACATACGGCATCCTGATCATCCTGTCCAGGGTTTCGGTGTAAGGAATAAAACCCTTGGCTGAACCGTCGGGGGTCAAAGGCTGAGGTTTGTAATAAGCACCTGTATCCAGCGCACGAATAGACTTGCACCAGATGTTATTGAACAATACCGGGTCAGCGAATATCTTTTCGCGTTCAATATAACTGAAGTAATATCTTCGGAGCATAAAACTCATTCCCGCTTCCACCCTGCGCTCACTGATCCGGATGAGCTCCAGTTTCAACCCGGTACGTACATCTATCCCTCTTATGGTTATCGTAGAATAATTGTCCTGTCCATATACCGTGTCCTGTGTCCAGCCCGTCAGAAAGGTATTCCGGTGATTGTCATTTTTGTACTTCAGGTCCATGGTTGCCCCAAAGCCTGAGATCCTGAAGCGGCTGCTCAATACATCCCTGTCGGATTCTTTAAGGTTGGTCAGTCTGGCAATTTTTTTACGGTCGTCGGCATTTGGCTGCAACACGACCTCTTTACCGCTTTCGTCCTTGTCTGTACTTTCATCGTAGGCGATCACTTTAAAGTTCGGCGGATAATGATGTATCCCTTTGGAAATGCTGCTTTCCTGCAATTGAAGATCATTCTCCCAGATCCTGAATAAGCCGAAAGCATCTTTTCCCCCGCCTGAGCTGAAAATGGTCCTGGTCCTGTTATCTCCGGTCATTTTAAACTGGTAGGTCGCGTCAGGCAGCGGCCGGAGGCTGCCGGGAATGGGCGCCAGCTTCATTTTATAAGGTGCTTCAAAATAAGTAAGCGGCACAAACCGTTCCGGGCGGTTCACATTCAGCGCTGGGTCAAAACTGAGCTGCTGATCGTGGCTCCTGCGGGAAAAAGAAATCGGCATGGCATCAGGATTCAGCAGGTCGGTAAAACTGCAAAGCTGCAGCCTTGACCAGTCCAGCAGTCCTTCGGCACTATACTCGGGATCATAATCATCGGGCACCCTGAACGTCAGCGGTGAGAACTCTCCGACAAAAGACCTGGCAAACTCGTTCAACGGAGGAGCGGTTTGCGGAGAATCACTGTAATCGAATATCTGCTGGGCAACATGCATCTGTGGCAAACGCACTACCATAAATTTCTTCTCACCCGCCTGGATACGTACCAATTGACGTTTATAGGGCCGCATATTTACCAGGTAAAAACGCAGGAATACATGGTCTTGGGGTCGCTGTACATCAAAAGCGTGGTCAAAAACCAGCGCAGCCGGCAGATCAATCCCAAAATAATCCGCCAGTCCCCTGACAAAGGGATCGCTCCCCAAGCCATAAGTTATGCTGGCTGTGGTCAAGGTCTTGATAAAATCCCTTCTAGCTAACATCGCAAGTTAAATTAAAGGCCGTACCGTTGTTTAACCGCTTTAATGTCCAGAGCGGAAAGACCAACACGCTGGCCGATCACCTGTCCCGGAGAGACCGTTTTCAACGGTGACAATGCTTTCTTAGATTCGTCTTTCACCATTCCGCGGCAAAACTCCGGGTAATGCATAATTGACCCGTAATCATAAGTAGTTCCGTTACCGGTCCCCTCAACAGGTTTGAAATTTTTTTGCTCTTTCTCCAGAATATTATCGAAGTGAATGTCTACCCAGGTCTTCCAGTCTTCACGGGATTGTTCATGGAACAGGCCAAGCGCATGGCCGATTTCATGGATGATACTTCCTTTAGGTGTGTTATCAGCCAGGGTGAGTTTTTGTCCCTTCCCAACCATTCCGACCGCAGAGGACGGGCCCGTTCCCTTGACAAAATCAACAAAATTAACATCCTTAGGACCGGCCTTGACAAATTTAAGGCCCGGAACTTTATCCTTCCAGTGTTTGATCGCTTCTTCGATCAGTTCAGCATTGGGGGCAAAATCCGTCTTGTAATATACTGTGTTATCCGGCCACGTTTTACCATTGACTCCCCAGCTTTTGGTCTGGCCTGAGCCGTCATCAGGTTGTAAACGGATACGGATATCTCCCTGCAGGATCGCCAGCGTATCGTTGCGTTCCACCACTACGGGAATGGCCTTGTTTTCCAGTTGAAAAAGGACGGTATCGGGTTTAAGATGTTGTGAATTGCCTGGATCGAAAGTTTCCGGGCGGTCGATAGGTTCCGGTTTCGGAGTGCAGCCGCAAAGAACACCTAAAAATGCAGCGATGAGGGTAACATTAATTTTCATATCAATTTAGAATTTAAGCAATACAAACGTCTGCTTATCAAACCCACATCAATACCCTGGCGGACGTCAAAATAATCACCACCAGTAAAGCCGGCGGGAGCCGGTACGGTGCGGGTGAGGCAGCGAACCTGGCGGATCAAAAACAGAAATAAGCTTAATTCCTTTCAAACACACGGGGCGGTACCCTACTTCTAACACGAAATAAAGAGCATTATTCAGCTACAACTAAGTTAATTAACTTCGAGTCAAATAACCAAATCCGGAACAAAATATTTTAAAATATTTTTCTTTAAAAATGAAACCTGTTTTCGGGTGATTACAACATCCTTACACGATCTTTGTGGTTTTATTTACAGTAACAATATGATTCCAGTGATAAGGGTCGGCGTCCACTCCTGTGCGGATATCCTGAAGGGCCCTGCTTAATCTTGCAGAAACTCCATTTTCACTGACAGACGGAAAATAACTTGTGCCCAGAATATCGATTTCGCTGATCGGCGTAAATACGGCTGCTGTGCCGATACCAAAGGCTTCAACAGTGCTTCCGCGCTGAAATGCATCCTGAAGCTCTTCGTAGCCTATCTCCCTTTCTTCTGTAATCATGTTTCTGTCACGCGCGAGCGTCAGGATGGAATCGCGGTTCACGCCGTCAAGGATCGTATCTTTCAGTGGTGGGGTAACCAATTTCCCGTCAATCACAAACATGACGTTCATGGTTCCCGACTCCTCAATAAATTTGTGCGTTTTACCGTCTGTCCACAGTACCTGATCAAAACCCTGCGCTCTGGCCAACCGGGTAGGAAGCAGGGCGGGCCCATAGTTTCCACCATGTTTGGCATATCCGGCTCCACCCTCCGCTGCGCGGGTATATTGCGTTTCGACTTTTACCCTTACACTGCCATTGTAATAGTTGGCAATGGGCATGGCGATGATCATAAAGCGGTATTCAGCAGCTTCATGTACGCCCAGTCGTGCTTCACTCGCGAACACAAGCGGACGAAGATACAGGGAATTTCCGGCCAGGCCGGAGACCCATCCTTCATCAGTGGACACCAGGCTGTCGAGCGCGCTGATGAAGAGTGGTTCAGGTATTTCCGGCATACACATGCGCTCCAGCGAGCGGTTCAGTCGCTGCAGGTGCTTATCCGGACGAAATATGCTGACCTCCCCGTTGATCAGCCTGAAAGCCTTCATACCTTCAAATACCGTTTGTCCGTAATGCAGGCAAAGCGCCAGCGGACTGATCAGAAAATCCTGAAAAGGCCTTACTTCTGCCTCTTGCCATTTGCCATCGCGGTAAACGGCACTGAATAGATGATCGGTCGGATTTTGTCCGAACCGGATGTTGCTGAAATCGTACACAGCAAGCCTGCTGGAGCTGCTGCGCTGTAAATGAACTGGATAGGTCATGGTCTTAGATTTATAATTAGCTGATTTTTTGTATTCACATCAAAAGCTCCCGGATGAAAGCAATGGAAAATACCGCTCCCTTAGTATTTGCCGGTGATGCAGTGCGTGCCCCGCAATAATGTAACCCAGGGCGAAAGCAGAAATGCGGACTCCACTGCAAGTCCCGGTTCTCCGGAGCATGGTCATGTCAAAGCTTTCAAATAAGGCCGCCGTACCCTGGACAACCAGATCAAGTTCATCCAGAAGGCTGTTGATGCTTCTGTATGATGCATTAGTAAACTTGGAAAAAGTGTCTTCATCAAATCCCGGAAGCGGAGTCTGATCATTCCGTGCAATTCGCAATGCCCGGTAACTCAGGATACGCTCGGTATCTGAGAGGTGCTGGAGGATGTCGCGGACGGTCCATTTGCCCGGAGCGTAGGTAAGGTGATTCATTTTTTCGAGCAGCTGCCGGTCATTGGCTTCAAACAACTCCTGGTGACTGGCGAGTACCTCCAATACCGGCAGGTCGTCGGTAAGACGGATATAAGGCTGGTGCCATGGATGGATGGGATGTAGTAAATCGATATCTTTTCTGGTCATAGCGCAAAAATCCTTTAAAAAAACATACATGTACAGATGCAGAATTAGTATTTTTGACCATAGCAGATGGAAACAAAAACGCTACTTTACGAGAATATTGCTGCTGATATAGCCCAACAGATCAGCCAGAAGACACTGCGCATGGGAGACAAGCTGCCCTCTCTGCGGGAGATTTGTGAGCGGTACAGGGTGAGCCAGACGACTGCCCTTCAGGCTTACTATCAGCTGGAAGCAAAATCGCTGGTTGAGTCCAGGCCGAGGTCCGGTTATTTCGTCTGCGGACAGGCCAGTCG
Source organism: Pedobacter sp. JY14-1 (assembly GCF_029269825.1). Classification (GTDB taxonomy): domain Bacteria; phylum Bacteroidota; class Bacteroidia; order Sphingobacteriales; family Sphingobacteriaceae; genus Pedobacter. The sequence continues at coordinate 92,227 of NZ_JARJHU010000001.1, forward strand.
TACCCTGCCCCTACCAACAGTAAGTGCGCCCGGCCCTGCAGGTGGCAATGCCGCGCACGAACTGATCAGCCGGGTGTACGGGGATATGGGCCGGGGCGGAGCGGTTCCCTTATCGATGGGTGTACCTGCGCTGGAACTGCTTCCGGTGGCCAAACTCAACAAAGGTCTGGTCCAGGCTTCGCGGACATTGCCCGGCAGTGGCCTGGAATATGAACAGGTGCAGGGTAATGAAAACCTGAGAAGGCAGCTTGCAAGGTTTTATGGAACAAGCGGCCAGGCACTGACCAGCAACGATATCGTGGTCGCTTCGGGCTGTATGGAAGCTTTGTCGCTTTCTCTCATGGCGGTTACCCGGCGTGGTGACACCCTGGCCGTGGAAAGTCCCGTATATTTTGGCATTTTGCAACTGGCACAAAGCCTCGGGTTGAACGTGGTGGAGCTGCCGACACATCCCCAGACAGGTGTCGAGATTGATGCGCTGAAAAAGGTACTTACCTCCGGAAAAATACATGCCTGCCTGCTGGTCAGTAATTTCAACAATCCCCTGGGAAGCTGCATGCCGGACACACATAAGCAGGAAGTAGTCCGGTTGATCCAGCATTACGGAATTCCGCTGATTGAGGATGATATTTACGGTGAGGTATACTTTGGCAGCAGGCGTCCGCGCTCCTGCAGGTCCTTCGATGACAGCGGACTGGTCATGTGGTGCAGTTCGGTTTCTAAAACCCTGGCCCCGGGTTACCGGATCGGCTGGGTAGCTCCGGGCAGGTTCAAAGCGCAGGTGCTGCGTTTGAAATTATACCATACCATCACCGGTGCTACCATTACCCAGCAAGTGATTGCCCAGTTTCTGGAAACCGGGCGATATGCCCATCACCTGCGCGGCATGCGGCAGGTTCTTCATGCCAATTCGCTGCGTTATGCAGGGGCAATCGGTGATTATTTCCCCGAGGGCACACGCGTCAGCCGGCCCGGTGGCGGATTCATGCTTTGGGTAGAACTTGATCCCGGTGTAGACACCGCAGTATTGTATGATCTGGCGATGCGCCAGCAGATCAGCATTGCGCCCGGCAGCATGTTTTCACTGCAAAACCAATTTACCAATTGCCTGAGGTTAAGTTATGGGATGCCATGGAACACAACGATCGGGGATTCGCTGAAAAGACTGGGGCGCCTTATTGCTGCCTTATAAGTATTTAAAAGAACATGGACATTGTAAAAGTACCCGAAGCCACTCACCTGCAGCCCCAGCTGGCTTCCGGAGATATCCGCTTTGTAGACTACAAAGACCAGGGAGCGCACTTCAATAACCGCGTAATGTTCGATTGCTGCGCTTTCAGTTTCGTACAAAACGGGCAGAAGCACATTTACAGGGCCGGGGCCAATACCTTGTTGTACCCTGGTTACGGCATGCTGATACCTGAAGGAAACGCGCTGATCGCCGAACACAGCAACAATAATGAACCCTACCAGAGTGTACTTGTTTTTTTCCCGGGTAGTATAGGCCGTGAATTTATCGCAGCCAGAGGGATAACCGGCAAAACGGAAACCCTGCCGGCACCTTACATTCATTTCCGGACCAACGCTTATATGCAGGAGTATATCCGGAACATCCGGTCGCTGATCAACAGTGGGCAGAGACTTTCCCGGGAAATGGCAGAACTGAAGGTCCGCGAACTCCTGACAGCCATGTATGAACGTGCCCCTGAACTGATGCATGCCATTTTCAGGCCACAGGGAAACCTGACCCTCAAAACCCTGGTAGAGAAGAATCTGCTCCATCCGATGACCATTGAGGAACTCGCCTTTCTCGCCAACCGCAGCCTTTCGTCCTTCAAGCGTGATTTTCAAACTGAGTATGGGCTGTCGCCGCAGAGATACATTCGGGAAAAGCGCCTGGAAATGGCTTGCGCTGAGCTCATTGGCGGAAGATCTGCCAGCGAACTCTATCTGGATTACGGCTTTAGGCACCTGCCGAATTTCCTGGCTGCTTTCAAGCGCAGATATGGGCTCACGCCGGCTGAATACCTAAAACACCTCAAATCTGGACGTTCTGCATAATGTTTTGAGCCGATCTCATTACTGCCGGAAGGGAGAGCGGATTTACATTTGGATCATGAAAAAACTACATTTAATCATTCTTTCCCTGTTTATAGCCGGCGGCACTTTTGCCCAAACATTTACACTTGCCAGTAAAGACCTCGGAGGCCAGTTTTCCCAGGAATTTTTTGCGGGAAATTTTGGCTGCAACGGCCAGAATAAATCTCCTGAATTACACTGGATCAATGCCCCTGCTGAAACCAAAAGTTTCGCCGTTACGATGCATGACCTCGACGCTCCTACCGGGAGTGGCTTCTGGCATTGGGTGATCATCGATATTCCGGCCACCGCCACAGCGTTGCCACGCGGTGCAGGTAATATTGCTGCAAAACTTGCGCCTGCAGGCAGCCTGCACAGGATCAACGATACAGGTGAGCCGGGTTATCAGGGCCCGTGTCCGCCGGAAGGCGACCAGGAACACCGCTACATCATTACGGTTTATGCCTTAAAGTCAGACAAGACTGCCGCAGGGCCTTCAAGCCCCGCAGCATTGACCGCCTACCTGCTGAACACGGCAGCTTTGGCGAAAGCCTCAATCATCGTTTACGGTAAACGATAACTCGAACTACGGATATGATCTACATTGTTGGTACAGGGGCAATCGGTAAGGCCCTGGCCGTGTTTTTAAAATTATCGGGACAGCAGGTAACATTGGTTCGTGGCAGCGTGGACGATCTGCCGGAAACCCGGGAGACAGTTCGCGTCCGGATATCCGCAGATCAGGAAATGACAGCAGACCTGCCTGTGCAGACACTAAACAGCGTGACAAGCCTGGAAGGCCCGGTATTGGTGGCCGCAAAATCTTACGGAAACGAAAACATTGCAGAAAAACTTGCTAAGATGAGCAAAGATGTGCCGGTATGCTTACTTCAGAACGGGCTGAATATTGAGCTGCCGTTCACCGGGAAAGGTTTCCGGGAACTTTACCGTTGCGTGCTGATGGTGACCAGTCAGTTTGCCGGGGATGGAACAATAGCGTTCAAACCAGTAGCTGCTTGTCCGGTCGGAGTGATCAGCGGCCAGGAATCGGTGCTTTCCGCTTTGCTTGACCAGTTGCAAAACCGCTGGTTTACTTTTCGTATGGAAAATCCGATTCAGCCATTGATCTGGAAAAAAGTGATTGCCAATTGTGTTTTTAATTCCATATGCCCCTTGTTGGAGACCGATAACGGTATATTTCACCGCAACCCTGGGGCGATGAGGATTGCGGAAAGCATCATTATGGAATGTATAGGTATCGCAGGACGGTTTGGGATTGTACTGGATGACAGGGAAGTCAGAGATATGGTTCTTGCGATAAGTCACGCATCGGACGGGCAGTATATTTCTACCCTTCAGGATATCCGCAGCAAACGACCGACAGAAATCAGTACCTTGAACCATGCGATAGTCGGGCTGGCGCGCAGCCTTGGTGCAGAAAGCCTGGTACCGCAAACCCGCATACTGGGTGACCTTACGGAGATTAAATCACGGCTATAAAAAAATCCGGGAACCTGCCATTACAAAGCGGTTCCCGGATTCCTGCAAACGAAATAAAAACTTTACTTCATTTCAGACTGGATCTTCCTGATCATATCCAGGTGCGACTTCACAACCGGGGCAGTCTTGGCGGCAAAAGCCTTCAGCTCGCCGTCTTTGCAGTTCTTACTGCCGTCTTCCATTAGGGAAAGGGTCTTTTCATGGCCTTCCACCATGGCAGCAACATAAGCTTTATCAAAGTCCATTCCCGATTTAGCGCTCAGTTCCGTTTTCTTTTTAGCATGTTCATCATCCAGCATGGTGGGCAGGGTGATCCCCTTAGTCTTGGCAATAGACATCAGTTCCTCATTTGCCATACCGTGGTCTTTAACCATCATAGCAGCAAAATCCTTCACCTTCGCGTTTGTAGCTTTTTCCTGTGCCAGTTTGCCCAGTTCAACTTCTGCCATACCACCTACAGCCGCCTTATTGGCAAACTCAATATCCATTTGATCCGTGGCCATCGCAGTCGTATCGGCCATTCCCATGGAAGTGTCAGTAGCCATTGTTGTCGTATCAGCGGAGTCACTGGCCTTATTCGACCCTCCGCAGCTTTGCAATGTCAGCGATGCGGCTCCAAATGCCATCGCAATAAATAATTTTTTCATAAGATCAGTTTTGTTTATTCCATAACTATCCGGGAATCAATTTGTTTAATTTTTTTTACAAATCTCATCATATCAGGTCTCTGATCCATCAGCTGGCTTTTGCTGCTCATACATCATATGTGCAACAGTGCTGTCCGGCGCCAGATTGCTCACACCCACCTGCACTTTATTTTTAAAACCAGATATCACTTTATCATCACCACGCATCAGGGCCTCATAGCCGTCTTTCGCAACCACTGCCGGATCAGACAGGGAATCTTTATCCTGGACAATCCTGCTCTGCAGCATATCCGCTTTTGCAAAAAAATCGGTGTCTGTCGGACCGGGCATAAGGGCGGTAACCGTAATGTCCGTATCCCTTAACTCTTCACGGATGGCTTCGCTGAAAGACAGCACAAATGCCTTCGTACCATGGTACACCGCCTGCCAGGGGCCTGGTACCTTGCTGGCAATGGAAGCAAGGTTCAGTATCTTGCCCGAGTTCCTGGCGACCATGTCCTTCACAAACAGTTTAGTCAGGATCACCAGTGCCGAAATGTTCAGGTTAATGATATCCAGTTCCCGGTCAATATCGGTTTCCTTAAATTCTCCGAATTCACCCTGCCCCGCATCGTTTACCAGGACATCGATTTCAATGCCCATCGATTTCACATCTGCATAAACGGCAAATGCCTCTTCATTATCGAAAAGATCTTTGGAAAGCGTCACGACCTCTCCACCATAAAATTTCAGTTCGGCCGCTGTTGCTTCCAGCACATCCCGGTCACGTGCAACAAGCACGAGGTGATATCCGTTTTCTGCAAACAGCTTGGCTAGTTCCAGGCCGATCCCGCTGGTACCGCCGGTGATCAGCGCATAAGGTTTTGAATTTTCCATATTTCCTTTTCTCAGGTTAACAAGGCCTGCATGTATAAGTTTTGTGTTTTTTAGGATCAGATTTTTTAACGTAACCGGAAAACAAATGCCGCGTAAAAACACTTCATGAGGTTGTAAACTGGATGAAACCGAAACCAAAGGATGATGAAAACAGATACTTTAACTGCATGTGCTAAATTGCTCATTGAGAACAAACTCACTATTGCTTTTGCAGAAAGCGCAACTGCTGGGCGGATAGCTGCAGACTTTTCCCTGCAGCCAGATGCCGGAAAATTCCTCAAGGGAGGAATTGTCTGCTACGATGCCTGCCTGAAATCCGACTTGCTCAAAGTTCCTCAGGAATTGATCGACACCCATACCCCCGAATCTATGGAAGTGACGCAGGCGATTGCCAGCGGGCTTGCCGGACTCATACCTGCAGACATCCATTTGGGCGTTACAGGGCTTCCTGCGCCCGGCGGCAGTGAGACCGAAGAAAAACCGGTAGGCACCATGTTCATTTGCGGCATGCTGGGCGAAAGATCCATTTTTTCGGATCGGGCTGTCTTTGAGGGAAGCCCGGAGGAGATTGTTCAGCAAACTGTCGCTAAGGTCGCAGTACTGATCATCCGGTTTTTATCTGCCAAAGCATATACCAATAACCTTGATCAACTATGAAAAAGAATAGCTTCCTTTACCGGAACTCGCTGAGCCTGGTTTTTCTCGCCCTGTTTATCCTTACCCTGGCTGCACAGGCGATCAGCGGCTGGAAGACCCACAACCAGGAACTTGCGGAAGACCATGCCCCGCCGGTCGGCTTCGGCACCTATTTGCACAGCGGACACTTTGTCTCCGCTACTTTCGAGAATTTCGAGAGCGAGTTCCTGCAAATGTCACTGTATGTGCTGCTGACCGTATTCCTGCGGCAGGCAGGATCTGCAGAGTCTAAACAACTAGAGGGCGAGGAAGAAGTAGACCGCGAGCCAGTAGCCTCAAAGGATGCGCCCTGGCCGGTCAGGAAGGGTGGTTGGATATTGAAGCTCTACGCCAGTTCGCTTTCCATATGCTTCGCCATATTGTTCCTGATCAGCTGGGGTATGCACCTTTATGGCAGCTGGATGGACACCAATGCGCAACATGAGATCAGGCACGAGCCCAGGGAAAGCATTGCCAGCTATCTTACCGGGCCTGAGTTCTGGTTTGAGACCTTTCAGAACTGGCAGAGCGAATTCCTTTCGGTGTTTGCCATCGTGTTCCTCACCATTTACCTGCGCCAGAAAGGTTCTCCGGAATCTAAGCCCGTAGATGCACCCCACACACAAACTGGAAAATAAAAAAGCGCCATTAAGGCGCCCAATCGATCTTGTCATAACTGCTCCATTGCATATCGGAACTGGCAACTGCCGTTTTCACCTCCGCACTGCGTTGTTCGCCAAGTTGCTTATCAGTCTCGATCACCGTTTCCATGGTCCGGGTGGTACCTTCAGGTTTCAGCCCCGTCAGACCTTCAGTATTGCGCACTTCAGAGACAGGGTCCGCCACATACTGCCATTCCTCGCCAAGCTGGCTGGAAGCACCTTCGTTCCAGGGCCCCTTGACTTCCGGACCATCTGACATGTTATAATACCGGTTGCTGTAACGGGGATCACTTTGCAGGACACCCGGAGGGAAATTCGGCTGTATGGTCTGGAGTGCCGCCTCAAACATCTGGTAATGTGCAACTTCCCTCGTCATCAGGAAACGCAGCGTCTCTCTGACATAAGGATCATCAGTGAAATTCAGCAGATACTCATAAACGATCTTTGCACGGGACTCTGCTGCGATATTTGACCTCAGGTCAACCGTCAGGTCGCCATTCGCATTTACGTAACTTCCCTGCCACGGATTACCATTTGAATCAGTAACCAAAGGCCCTCCGCCGCTCAGCGCAAAAAATTGTGGATTGCCCATAGCCTGGTGGATGTATTCTTCCTTATTGGCCGTCCCGCCAAGCAATGTGGTGATGTCATCCTTCTCGGAAGCCTCCTTAAGGTCTCCGTTTACACCGCTGAGCAGCATCTGTATCGTGGCGCCGACAATCTCGAGGTGGCTGAATTCCTCCGTTGCGATGTCCATCAGCATATCATATTTGTCGGGATAAGGATGCCTGCAGCTGAATGCCTGCGTAAAGTACTGCATTGCGGCTTTAAGTTCGCCATTCGCGCCGCCAAACTGCTCCAGCAGGATCCTGGCAAATCTGGGGTCTGGTTTGGAGACCCTTGCATTGAACTGTAATTCTTTTACATGATAAAACATAATAATTGGATTTAGTTGATGAATGATAACTAAGCAACAGGACCATAAAAGCATAGTTTTAAGTAATCTGCAAACCGGTATTTATCCCAGGAAAAAAGGTTAAATACGCATTTGATTGCGGTACACGGTTTCAGCGACTCGACGCTGCCGCTGACCCAGTATGCAGATGGCGGGGCAATAAAAAGCTGAAACCCGTATTCCTCAGCCAGATGTCGCAGGCTTGAGGCTTACGGGTTTCAGTGGTTCGAAGCAAACTGACAGCTTATAGCTGTTCAGCTTTTGGAGTGCTTTTTCCGGCAGGACCAGTAAATGAGCAGTCCGGCCGCCGCGGCGATCGCCACTTTTTTGGCAACACCGGCTGGGTTATACTTCCATTCTGCTTTCCAGCCACGCTCAGTACAGATATCCGGGATATATCCCCTGGACAGGTCGTCGATGACACCTTCAACCATATTAACGCGGTCGGCCAGGATAAGGGGCAGCCAATGCCGGTAACTGTCTTCGCTGTGTCGGAAGGCATACCGGCGGATGGCGCCGCTGAGTCCCGAAGGTGGCACCGTATTTCCAAATACCCTGGATAAGGCAGGTCGTTCATTGGACATCAGGATTTCCACATCTGGCTCCTGCTGCTGCGACCGCTCGTAATTGATTCTTTTATGGTCGTCACCGGTATAGTTTTTCATCGGATAGGTAGGCTCGTTTTCCGGATCGGCATCCATGCCCCATCCCGGTATCTGCCTGTAGTCAAAGTTTTCGCTGTTTGCCATGATCGCTTAATAAAAATTAGGGGACTAATACAGTTTTGATACAATTGTCCAGTTTGGACGAGAAAATACGATAAGCATCCGGTGCCTCGCTGAGCGGTATCCTGTGGGTAATCAGCCCCTTCGGATCAAGCCTTCCCGATTGCACATGATCGATAAGTCTTGGCAGCAGACGCTTGACGGATGCCTGGTTCGCACGGAGGGTGATACCTTTGTTGAGCACATTGCCGATCGGGATCAGGTTAAACGGCGGCCCGTAAACGCCTACGACCGAAACAATACCGCCTTTCTTTACGGAATTGATCGCCCATTGCAATGCGGTTCCCGCACCGGCCTGCATCAGCATCACGCGTCCGCTAAGCGTTTGCAGCGGGTTACCCTCCGCCTCGCAGCCCACACAGTCGATGCAGACATCTGCACCATACCAGTCGGTAATCCGCTTGAGAAAGACAACCGGGTCCTTCATAGATTTGAAGTTATACGCCTCGCATTTCGCATAGTTGCGTGCAAATTCCAGCCGGTAGTCGATATGGTCGATAATGATCACCCGGGATGGTCCGAAGAACCAGGCGCATCTTGCAGCCATGATGCCGATAGGGCCCGCTCCGAAGATCACTACGGTATCCCCTTCCTTAATACCGCCCATTTCAGCGGCCTGGTATCCGGTAGGCACCACGTCCGTAAGCAAGACAGCGTCATCGGGGTCCATCCCTTCCGGGATCACCGTAGGTCCCACATCTGCATACGGCACCCGCACGTACTCCGCCTGTCCGCCATCAAAGCCGCCCGCAGTATGGGAGTACCCGAAGATGCCGCCCACCGCTGTAGCCATCGGGTTGGATTCATGACAGTTGCCGTAAAGGCCCTGCTTACAGAAATTACATTTGCCACAGGCAATGTTGAACGGTACCAGTACCTGGTCGCCGACCTTTAGATTCTTTACCAGTGGTCCTACTTCTTCTACAACACCGGTAAATTCATGTCCAAAGGTAGAACCTACCCTGGTGTCCGGCACCATACCATGATAAAGGTGCAGGTCTGACCCGCAGATGCAACTGCGGGTCACGCGGACGATGGCGTCTTCCGGATGCAGAAGCTCAGGCATTGGCTTTCGTTCCATACGGACCCTGTAGGGCCCTCTGTAATTCATTGCTAACATAGGAATGGTTTTTAATTAATGTTGTTCGTTGCGCGGTAAGTAAGTGTGGCAAATACAGTAAACACGATATGTGCGGGGATACGCTGTATATAGAAGTCCAGGTATTTAATACGTGGCGGCAACGGATGAAGTTTGAAGGTTGCCTTCCAGATCAGCATACCGGCAAGGCCGGCTATAGTCCCGAGCAGCAGGCTGTTCCTCAGATTAGGTTTGATCTTGCCGCGCTGCCACAATTCGACAAACACTGCCGCAAATACAAAGCCCATTGCGTAATGTGCACCCCATCCGGCAATCGTCCCGGCCCTTTTTGACAGCGTCGGGGCCATACGGCCGATCATCGTGCCCAGGTGTTCGGGTTCCCGGAAATTCTCGCTGCCCAGTCTTGTCATGAGCTCACTGCCGATCGTCATGAATGTAGTACCACCCACCCCTGCCGTCACTGTGTTGATCAGTGTTTTCATTTCCTGTAACTCCTTTAATGGTTACCTGCCTGCCTGGTCGCTTTCTGACGTTTCATATCCGTCGTGTCCGTGCCAGTGCTGTTGTCACCCGAGGTACTCCCGGTAGAAGTTACGGTATCCGTAGCTGTAGTATCGTTGGAAATGACCGTGGTATCGATCTGTGATGCTTTTTCTTCAGGTGAGGTGCAGCCTGCCGATGTGGTCATTACGGTCAGGGCATAAAAAGAAAAGGCGGCAAAAATTGTCATCGGTTGTATGCTCAGGTTTTTCATAATTGTAGTTTTTTATATTGCAACAGGGTATGCCCTGAAAAGTTCAGCAGCACCGCATAAACGCGTAGAAGCCGTAACGAAACTACCCGCTTAAGCTTTAAAGTCTGGGGATAGCATAAGAAGAACACGTGAAAATCCGGAGAATTCAGGTAGTTACACGCAAAACCAAAGTTGGTAACAGCTGTTAATTCAGCATATCAAATAATTAATATTTATGAAACCTGTTACCATCTGGGCCGCAAATTCAGAAGCGGAACTTTCCGGTTTAGCACCTTCCGCGGTTTTAAAATTTAACAAAATGCACCTGGAGGCCTTTCTGACCAGTGACTCGTTGTGGCTGATACATACCTGGCCGGACGGCTGCAGGACCGGATTTCGTACGGCCTTCTCCCCTTCCGGCAACTTGGAGCTCAAAGCACGTGAGGAAACGGATATGGGAACACAGTTCGAACTGGAATGCGCTACATTGAAGTTTACGGTAACAATCCAGTTCCCAGACAGCGGGAACAGCGTCTTCCGTTATCAGACCATACTGACGCCAAAAATCCCGGTGTATATCACTTACTGGCCGAAAGACATCTTACCTTTTGGAGCGGACAGTAAGATCAAACAGGACGGAGAGATCCATACGAACCAGGTCGGGACCAGGTCAGGACTTCTTTTCTTTAACGACGGACAGTCGGGCTCGGTATTCTATTTCCAGAACCTGACCGCGCTGAACGATTATTGCCAGGAAACAGAGACATCAGCCGGGGAACTGGTAGGCGGTTCGTGGCCAGAGATAGGATTTAACCTGCCCCAGGCCGGAAAACCATTGCAAAAAGGAACTCATTACCAGGTTTCGGACGCGTTTGTGCGCCTGCTGGACGAGACGCCGTCTGAAAAAACCGCAGTTTGCGGCCGTTTCCTTGACCACCTTGCCGACACTTACCTCCTGTTACCGAAGCCTGAACGGCATTACCATAATTGGCTGGACACGGTTGAAAAAGGCATTCAGGACCTGACCTATCATAAAGGTTGCTGGACTTACGGCGGCGGGCATACTTATCTGAATGCTTATGTCGCTGATTACAAGAGTCCTCCTGAAATCATGGTGCAGCTTGCGGTACTGTTGCCAATGGTGGAATATTTAGAATGGAAGGGTGAAAAAAATCATCAGCTCGTAGCTGAAATAAAGGCGGGGATTGAACAGTTTTACCAGCCTGATATGCGAACCGTGGTGCGCTGGCTTCCTGCGCTGGAAAAGAACCTCGACCATTCGGAAGAACAGAAAAAACCGCGGGTAATGGATGCCTGGTATCTGCACCATCCGATAATGAACCTGGCCAGGCTTGCAGAAAGGGGCGACAAAACGGCCTTAAAGCTCTTCAATGATGCGATCGGCTATGTCATGCGTGTAGCACGGCATTTCGATTACCAGTGGCCGGTATTTTACCAGATGGACACACTGAAGGTGATCAAGGCGGAGACATCTCCCGGCCAGGGCGGTGAAAAGGACGTACCGGGCACTTACGCTGATCTGATGCTGAGGGCCTGGAAACTTACCGGCGACGACAAATACTTCAGGGAAGCCGTAAAGGCGGCAAAAAAACTCGAAGGACTTGGATTTGAACTATTTTACCAGGCCAACAATACCGCTTATGCCGCGGGAGCCATGTTGCGGCTCTTCAAGGAAACAGGTAAGCAGAAATACCTGGATCTGAGCTATGTCTGCCTGGCCGGCGTGTTCAATAATATGCAGCTTTGGGAATGCGATTATGGTTATGCCAGAAACTTTCCTACCTTCTTTGGTGTGTTCCCGCTCAAAGACGCACCGTACACAGCGGCCTATGAAGAACAGGAAGTGTTTGCTGCACTTCACGATTACCTGAAAGAAGCCGAAGGGATAGACATCAAGCCTGCCGTCAGGCTGCTGATCGCCGAATTCATCCGGCACATGCTGGGTCGCGTCGTCTACTACTACCCCCCTATGCTGCCGCAGGAAATGTTGGTGACCGAGCCAAAGACCGGCGAAATAGACCCGAAGCTGTGGATAGCGCTGGAAGACCTGCATGACGGCTGGGAACAATGCGGAGAAGTGGGCCAGGAAGTATATGGCGCAGGCATCGCCTTCGGCGTCATACCAAGACAGTATTTCAAGTCGCCTGGCGAGGAATTTATTTTATTCTGCGACTATCCCCTTACCAAACTCAAAATGGGAAGGAAAAACATCAAACTAAAGACCGGAGGTGACGGCAGGCTCAACTGCAGGGTGATTCTTTTGCTGAACCAGCAAGGTAATTACAGCTTCTCTGTAACCACAGGAAAAAAGCCGGAACAGGAAATCGAACCGGTTAAGATCAGCAGGGAACTGGTAGAATACAATCTTTGCGGCAACCAGGAGGTTACGATCAGCTGGAAAAAAAATTAGTGGATCAGCGCTACGAATACTGCTCCGGTTTCTTCTTTATCCTGTGCGGTTTCAAAAGCTTTATTGATTTCATCCAGGGGGAAGCGGTGCGTGATCATTTGCCTGGCGTTCAGCTTACCCTTGGCCAGCAGGTCAAGGCACATCTTCATCTCAGGATAAATACCCCAGAATGAATAACTGGCACTTGGGATCAGTTTGATTTCCCGTTTCTGGATCCGCTGCCATTCCAGGCCTATGGATATCTCCCCTTCTTCGAAGCCACCTACAATCACCAGGTTTCCCCCGATCCTGGTGAACCTGGTGGCTTGGGGAAGCGTTTCGGGCATCGACGGGCCGCCCGCACATTCGAAGGTGATATCGGCACCGCGTAGACCGGTAAATTCCATGACCTGCTGATAAACATCTGCTTTTTTAGTGTTGACGACCTTGTCTGCGCCAAGCGCAACGGCCATTTCCAGTGAAGAGTCGACGATATCGGTAACGAGCACATCAGCACCCGAGGCTTTTGCAAGCTGAAGTTGTCCAAGGCCGATAGGCCCCGCCCCGATGACAACGACTCTATCATTGATCTTCAGTCCGCTGAGCTGCTGCGCATGCAGGCTCACCGAAAACGTATCGAGCAAAGTAGCTTCCTCATAACTGACGTGCTCAGGAAGCTTGTGGAATTTCGTCGAGGGTCCGATCACATATTCGGCGAAGGCCCTGGATATGGTTTCCATCCGCACCCGGTATAAATTGGGGCACAGGTTATATTCCTGGATCCGGCACCAGTCACAGGTGCCGTCGCCAAGCAGCGTTTCGATAACCACCCGGTCACCCGGCTTAACGTTTTTAACCGCCGGGCCTACCTCAACTACCTCTCCTGCCATCTCATGCCCCATAATCCTGTGTTCAAGATCTGGGTTTTCTTTCTTCCAGTGACGCAGGTCAGTGCCGCAGATCCCGGATACCTTCACCCTGGCGCGTACCCAGTCTGGTGCGGGGATTTCCACCCGGTCCACTTCCTTTACTTCAAACTTGCCGTCTGCAGTCTTTAATGCAGCTTTCATTTTTTGCTCAGACATAATGAATTGATTATATGTTCCCTGTTAAGCTTTAAAGCAACCGTGTCTGAAATAGTTTAAGGCTTTTCTAAATCGGGTATAAGCCACAACATGCAGGAATCACAGAACAGGTATTAATTTCTGAAAAACCGTATAACTGCCATGACTCCGGTTTGTTACTTATTTTAAAAGAGTATATTATGGAAATAGGAAAACGCATCCTGATCACCGGGGGCACTACAGGTATCGGCAGGGAAATAGCCATCCTGCTTGCATCAAAAGGCGCAAAAGTGCTGATCACAGGACGGCACCAGGAACAGATTGATGAAACGCTGAACGCAATGGATGGTGCACAAGGCAGCGGCTATGGCATCGCGGCAGACCTCGCCGAAGAGGCAGGTATCCGGAAAATCTTCGCGTACGCAGATCAGGAACTGGGTGGCCTCAACTGCTTGGTCAACAACGCGGCGCTGGCTTACCAGAGCATCATGGAAGGCAGTTATAAAGACTGGCAGTATATCGTGAACACCAACCTGCTCGGCTACATGGCCTGTGTCCATGAAGCCGTTAAGCGCATGGAAACTGCGGGTGAAGGCCATATCATCAATATCGGTTCCATGAGCGCAGATGTCAGGGAAAGTAACAGTTCCGTTTATGTAGCCACAAAGTCAGGCATCCAGGGCTTTTCAGAAGCCCTGAGAAAAGAGCTGAACCCTAAGGGGATCAAGGTTTCCCTGATCGAACCCGGTGCAGTCGATACCGACATGCAGGAAGGCTCGGAAGAAGAAAAACTGCAGAAGATAGCGAATCAGGAAATGATCCCGGCCAGGGAAATTGCGGCTGCCGTACTTTACTGCCTGGACCAGCCGAAACATACCGATATCGTAAATATCAAGATCAGGCCCCATTTGCAATTGATCTAACATAAACCATCGGGATGTATACAGGAATTGAACATGTGTATCTTTATATCTGAAACTTTATAAAAATTACGGTGTTGAAATAACAATGACCGTTAAACCCATGCGAAAAGAACCGGAAGATATGGTACGCAAAGCTGCAGACTGGTACAACTTCCTGTTCAATGCGATTGATCAGGGGTTTTGCATCATTGAGCTGGTTTACGACAGCAATGGTCTCGCTGTCGATTACCGCTTTCTGGAGGTAAACGTCATTTTTGAGCAGCAAACTGGTTTGAAGGACGTGATCGGTAAAACCGGAAGCGAACTTACTCCCGGCACAGAACAATACTGGATAAAAGACTTCGAGCGGGTAGTGCGTACAGGCGAACCTGTGCGTGTAGAAAACTACCATGGCAGTACCGGCCGCTGGTATGTGGCACACGCCGCGCGTATCGGCGATGAAAACAGTCGGCAGGTGGCCATCCTTTTTGATGATATTACTGAACAAAAAAGTGACGCGATAAGAATGGCCGGGACTGAAACGTCTATGCGCGAACGTGAAAACTGGTTAAAAGGCCAGCAACAAGCCTTTAAGACAGCAATCAGCGGCGGTCACCTTGCGGAGTCACTGGAGCCGCTGGTGGTGACGATCGCTGTCCAGACTAAGGGAGATGCAAGATCTGCTTTTTATCTGATCCCGCCTGACGGTAAAGGCCTGCACCTGGTTGCCGGAATGGATGAGGCCTATGCGGAGGCAATCAGTGGGTTTGAAGTAGGCTCCGAATCACTGGCATGCGGACTGGCCATGCACACAGGCGAACCGGTGATCACCCCTGACGTGGAAAGGGAGCCAAGGTGGAAACCATTTTTGGAAATAGCCCGAAAGCATCAGTACCGTGCCTGCTGGTCCTTCCCGGTGCGTACGAACGACGGTCCGGTACTCGGCACTCTGGCCATGTATTTTAAAACACCCCGAGAGCCGCTTGAAAGGGAAATGGAGATGGCGGAAGTGCTTGCCCATTCAGCAGCGATCATTATTTCCCATAATACGGAATTAAGGGAACGCAGACGTGCAGAGGCCGCATTGCGTGAGGCTGAACTGCAATACCGCGTGCAACTGGAAAGTGAGGTTGCCGAGCGCACTGCAGAATTAAAGAACAGCAAGGAGCTGTTGCAGGCCACGCTCGACAGCAACCCGGAAATGATACAGGTATTTAGGGCGGTACGCGACCGGCAGGGCAAGATTACTGATTTCGTATGGATACTCAACAATGCCTCCTCGGAACATGCATATGGAGACGTTATCGGAAAAAGCCTGCTCGAAAATAATCCGGGAGTATTGGCAGCGGGTATCTTTGACAACCTTGTACAGGTAACGGAGACAGGCATTCCCCGGCAATATGAAATGCGCTATGTCAACGAACAGTTCGATGGCTGGTTTTACCAGTCGGTAGTGAAGCTGGATGACGGCGTAGCTACAAATACCATTAATATCACAGAACGCAAAAAAGCGGAGGAAAGGTTGATGCAGGTTGAAGCCGGGAAAAAGCGGGAGATCTTCCTGGTATCGCTCAGCACGCTGGAAGAAGAACGTTACAGGATATCCGAAAGCCTGCACAATGGTATTGGCCAGATCCTCTATGGCATTAAGATTAATTTCAGCACCCTCCGACAGCAGATCCCTGTCCAGGAATTCAATGAAATTAAGGCTTACATCAATACGCTGCTGACAGACGCCATTATGGAAACAAGGCGGGTCTCACACGAACTCATGCCCGCAACACTGGAAGAATTTGGTTTGAAAAGTGCCATTGATGACATCTGCGATCAGCTTTCGGACAACACCAGGTTCACTTGCCATGTACGCGGGCTGGACACCAGGATGGAAAAATACCTGGAGCTTGCGGTCTACAGGACGGTACAGGAACTCATGACCAATGTGGTCAGGCATGCCAGCGCCACAATAGCGACGATAGACATCATACATAAGCAAGCGGAAATCAGGATTACGGTGACCGATAATGGGATGGGCATGGAGGCAGGAAAAAAACACAAACCTGGCATCGGCCTTGCCTCTATCCGCAGTAAGATCAAACTGCTGGATGGTGAGATCCGGATCGACTCAGAAAAAAGCAGAGGCACAACCGTCAGTATCACCATCCCAATCCATCAATGATATGATCAGACTGATAATTGCAGAAGATAATGAGGTGGTCAGACAAAGCCTGGGCAGGATGCTGGGTGCTGAACCGGGTATTGTAATGGTGGCCAGTGCAACCACCGGGACAGAGGTACTGAAAATACTCAGGTCCGGTATCACTGCCGATATCGTTCTTGCTGACATGAACATGCCAGAGATGGACGGCATTGAACTGACGGCATACCTGAAAACCGAATATCCGGCAGTAAAAGTCATTATACTCACGATGCACAGCAAGCAGGTTTTCCTGGAGCGTGCAAGGAATGCCGGGGCTCTTGGATATGTGCTGAAGCATGCAGAAATGAATGAACTGATTGGTGCAGTCCGACTGGTTGCCGACGGCGGAAGCTATTTTCTGTAAAGTTTCTCCATGATTTACGCCTTCTGCAGCCTGGGTGCAATCCACCATCAGGTAACGGTTTTCAGATAAGCCGCGTTCTTCGGGGCATAACCATTTATATCATTGTTAAAGTAAATATAAGCATCCTTAACGTTTTTTAACCCGTTCAGCTGGTCAGCAAAGGCATCAAGTTGTCCTTCCGGATAATCTGAGGCATACAACTGGGTTTGTCCATGCAGGCGATAATATACATGCCCGGCGGTACTGATGATCTCATCGGGGAAATCAGGGTGACTCATACCACAGAATCCGATCCCATGGGTATGCAATTGATCATATACCCGCTGGTCCCACCAGGAAATATGCCTGAATTCAACTACATTTTTGAATCCCGGATGAAGACTCCGGATAACCCGTTCCATATTTTCTGCCGTGAATACAAAATTTGGCGGGAATTGGAACAATACACAGCCCAGCTTTTCTCGGAGCCCCTGCTCCGCCAGCTGATAAAAGTCACTGATGACATCTTTGGCATCATGCAGTTTTTTATAATGCGTGATCAGCCTGGGCACCTTCACGGAAAAGGTAAAACTGCCTGGGCTTTTTTTGTACCAGTTTTCCAGCATCTGCTGAGTCGGGAAGCGGTAAAAGGTGACATTAAGTTCCAGCGTATCAAAGTGCTCGCCGTAAAAGTCAAACCATTTCCTGACGGGCATCTCCTGCGGATAGAATTCGCCCCTCCAATGCTTATAGTGGAAACCAGAACATCCAATGTATTTTTTCATAAGGCCATTTCTGGAATGAATCTGACAACTTAACATCGTCTCCGCATGGTAGGTTTCCCTGGAAAATACCTGTTTTGATTTTATCGTATTTACCGGGGAAAACAGGTATTTACCGAACAAGCCGTAACCAGTCTCATTTGTTGTATCAAATACTCCCTATAGAAATAGATATGATCGACATCATGATTATCGAAGACCATGGCATTGTACACGCCGGGATCAGCATTTTACTTGGATCTATCAGTGACATCCACGTAATAGCAGCTGCCGAAAATGCACAGGAAGCGCTAAGCTTGCTCAAAGCTGCTGATTTGCCCGATGTCATCCTCACCGATCTTCATTTGAATATTTGTTAGAAGACACCGATATTGAGGAGCTGGTATACGGGATACGCAAAGTTGCGGCCGGTAAACGGTTTATTTGTACAACCCTCATCGATCGCATCAGCCAGCGCCTGACCGACGGACAACCCTATACAAGGAGCCTGTCGCCAGACATAGAATTATCTAAAAGAGAAATAGAAATCCTGCACTTGCTGGCAGACGGCTTCACCAATGCCGAGATCGCAGACCGGCTCTTTACCAGCAGGAGGACTGTCGAAGGCCACCGTCAATCGCTGCTGAACAAAACAAGAGTTCGGAATTCACCGGAACTGATCAAGTTTGCGATGCTGAACGGTTTGCTGGAATCCGCCCTAAACTAATGATTTAAGTGCAGTGTGCAGTTCGCTTTGAAAACTTCTCCCCTTGTCCTGGTTATACCATTTTTGCAGCTCAGTCTTAATTGTTCCGAAATCTGCTTCTTCTGCCTTAAGCCTTTGGTATAAGGACTGGCATTCCGTTGGTCTGGGTCCCCAGTTCAGAAGATCATTGCCTGCCTCATCCCTGATGACCAGCTTCGGAATCGCCTTGCCACCGTTGGTCAGGTATTGTTCGATCAGGTGCGGAGCACTGTCCCTCAGCTGGTACTCTGCCCTGATCAACGGGTTCAGCGTACTGAGTTTATAAATGAACGGCACGGTATGCGACGCATCTCCGCACCAGGGTTCCGTAATGATGATCCAATGCTGGGGTTCGTTAATATCAGAAATGGCCAGGGCAAGATCAGGTTCCACTACACCGGTTTTGAGCCAGCGCTGCTGACGGGTCCAGTTCAGTTTGGTATAATCGAGGTACTCAATATTATTATACGGAGCCGGTGCATTCGGATCATTGAGTATTTCCTGAAAATAGTCCTGGTATTGTTGAAAGTCCATTTTTGTACGAATTGGTGTCCGGCAAAGCTGTGCATTTACCCGTTAACAAATCGTCTTTCAAATGCCATATTAAACTCTGCTGAACGTCATTTTGCTGCGCAGCATTCCCGTCTGCGCAGCAAAATGACGCGACAGGTTATGGATAGATCTTTTCCAGTTGCTTTTCCAGAGCGACACCGCGCAGGTCCTTGGCGATGATCTTACCATTAGCATCCACGAGGAAGTTCATCGGGATGGAACGGATACCATATTCTAAGGCGAGGTCACTCTTCCAGCCCTTCAGGTCCGAGGCATGCACCCAGCCCAGCTGATCGGCTTCAATGGCAGCCAGCCATTTGTCCTTTTTATCATCGAGTGAGATACCGATGATCTCAAAGCCTTTTCCATGATACTTTTCATAAGCTTTGACCAGGTTTGGGTTCTCCTTGCGGCAAGGGCCGCACCAGGAGGCCCAGAAATCAACCAGGACGACCTTGCCTTTATATGCAGCCAGTGAAACCGTCCCACCGTCCCTGCCGGGCACGGAAAAAGAGGGTGAGACACCTATGCCTGTTTTGGCGGCAATCCTCAGGGACTCTCCTAATTCCCTGCCATAAACAGATTCTTTGCCTGCCGGCGTCAGTGCAGCATAGGTACTGGCCGCCTTTTCAGGGTTAGGGTAATTGATAAAACGGTCTGTAATGATAAAAGGGACCACTCCCGAACCGGGATACCGCTTTACCAAAGCTTCTACCGAATCGATCAGGCGCTGGTTCAACTTATCAAATTCTGCATTTACAGCAGACCTGTCGGCTGGCTGCCCGGTAGCTTTGGAAAGTTTCTCCAGGCTGTCGAGCTGCTTATAAAGCCCTCCCGCACGTGCGGTGATGGTGTTCCAGGCGGTAGTCCATTCTTTCCAGACAATATAGTCTTTGGAACCGGTCACCTTAATCTTATTTAACTCCGCCAGCTTTCCGCTGATCTTTACATGTTCCTTTGCGCCTACAGGAACACTGAAGTAATTCTTTTTACCAAATTGCAGGAAGTACAGTACGGTACCTGGAGTCTCGCCCTTGAACGAGAACCTGCCTCCTGAGGCAACAACAGAGTCTTTGATCTGCCGGCCGCCATAGCTGGTGTTCAGATAGACCATCTGGTTGTCCAGGCCATCCAGTTTCCCCGATATTTTATAAGTTGCAGGTGATTGTGCTTGCACACTGCCTGCGAGCAAAAGACTGGCAGCAAGCGCAAATAATGATGTTGGTTTCATATCTATGATTCAGTTGGGTTGATTAATACTTGTATACAATATCTACGATCTTCGAGAAGCCGGTGACCAATTTATTGTAGGCGCCAATGGCACCCACCGTATTGATCGGAAAGTAATAGACTTTACCCTCCGTACCGTTCCAGGTAGCTACAGCCAGCTTTGCCCCGCTCCTGTCGATGAAGTTTTTGGCATACCTGATGGATGTGATCTGCTCACCAGCCGGGAAGTTGTAGGTCTCCACTACGGTATTGGAACTGGTCTCATAACGGGACAGCACATTACCGTTACCATAGTAAATGTGCGGGGTACTGGTAGAACCGGCGGCCGCACTGTAATTGAGTATGCCCGGAGCGTTCATCGCCGTCTTGCCCAGCGTAATGACCGGTGCAGCAGTCGAGTTCTTCGTTTTGTAACGCAGCAGGTAAGGCTGTCCGTCAGCATCCTTCATAATCGCATTGTAATCGTTAACAACGTCAGCGGAGTCCTGGAACAGCATGGTCATCCCCACATTGTTCATATCAAAGACACTGCTTACACCTGTACTCGCTCCTGAAGGAAAGGCCTCGAGCGTACCTGCGACCGGCGTGGGGTTGTAAGCCTGAACACGGTAGAACCGCTTATCGGTGTTGTCGTAGACAATTGCCGGGAAGGTTTCCCCGCCCACTACGAATGGCGCCAGGGAATAATTGCGGTTGCCCTGCGGGTTAAGTGCGATATCCCCCCATTTCTTGACGCCGGGGAAGCCGCCCACCAGGTTAGAGTGCAGTTTACCATTATTAATGGCGATCCCAAGGGATGCCGAACGGACGCCGCTATAGGTATACTGGCTGGTCCAGGTCATCACCGTCGGATTGATCACCGACGGTGCGCTGAAGAACAGAAAGCTGTAATCGAACTTTTTTACCATCGTCAGGTAATTATATTCCTGGCTGCCCTGCTCGGCTAGAATGTAAAGCCGCTTGCCGGTTGCCGATATATCGTCAGTGATCGGAAAGGTACTGATCTCCAGCTTTCTTGGTCCGGTGATCGGTGCCGTGTTCCTGTCATTATAAATGCCATGCTCCGCCGTATAATCCTGGAAGATGAAAGAAAGGTCGCCCTTCCCTGCCTTGTCTTCCAGAACCAGCCAGCCTGTTGCATATTTATTACCGACCAGGATGCTGTAATTGATATACGAGCTTACCCCGGTCTGCTTGTCTTTGGCTTCCAGCCGGAGAATGAAGGGCTCGCCGAGGGTAAACAGATCAGGCCTGAGCAGGATCTTCAGTTCATAGGTCTTGGCAATCTCTTCCCGCGGTGCAGCCAGGCTGACCGCGCCATTGCTATTATAGACCAGCCAGGTAAATTCCAGGTCATCCAGATTCTTCTGCAGGCTTTGGCTCAATACGGGCTTCAGCTTAAGGCTGTCACCTTGGTAAACAACCATTTGAGCAGCAGTAAGCGGATCGCTGAGGCCGATCTTATTTACAGGTAGCAGGTCTTCATTGCTATCGTCTTTATAGCAGCTGCTCAGCAGGAGTGTGCCTGCGCAGAGCAGTGCTGCAGTACTTTTATATATCGAGTTCATTGTTATTTAAATAATCGTAAAACCATGTTGTCACTCCCTATGGGAAAAATACCTCTTGTCCGAATTCGTCGATCAGCGCACCATATTGCTGGTTATATTCGAGCAGGGCGTTCCTTGCTTTTTGCGACAGGTAACGCGAGTCCTGCGGCAGGGGACCGGAATTCCAGGTGGTCTTTCCGGTAACCGCGATCAGGAACCTGAATTTAACCGCTGAATAGCTTCCGAAATAAGGCGCCCAGGTACTTTCCCAGTTGGTCGGCTTTGCGAGTATATCCGTAAGGGTGAATTTATAGCGCAGACGCGTGGCATAACCCGGCTTAAAATCCTGATTTTCGGTGACCCGGAGTGTAACCGTAAGCGTACTGTCTTTCAGGCCCGGCCTGCGGTATACGTAAACAGGTACTTTTGCAGTAAATGAGTTGGCCTTTACTACGGCTTTCCCGATTTTGTAATGGTAACCTTCTTTTCCCGTGCTGTTCGGGGCAGGCACAAGGCTAATGGAACGGTCCTTATCTGAAACCTTGCCGATAATGCGGAAATTAACCACAATAGAGTCGCTCACGACACTTTCCGGACTGGTAGCGAAAGTATAATCGGTGCTGTCGGGCAGTGACTCCACATAGATCATATCTGCCTGGTTGTACAATAATTCATCGGTTTTACCGCAAGCAGCCATGACAAGTGCCGGCAACAGCACCATCAGGCAGTTCTTCAATATCTTTTTCATATTCATTTCCTTGGTTTAGGTTAATTGCCGGCTATGCCAAATTCCAGTTCATCATTAGGGATCGGGAACACATATTTCGCGCTGGTCATCGGATTGGCAATGCCATCAGGTATCGTAGCCACATTCATACGCTTATAGTAGAACCAAAGCTGACCTTCCGCATAGAAATCCTTACGGTATTCAAACTGGATCTCATTATCAAAGGCAGCCCGGTCCGCCACCGTTGGAAGTTCAGGGATAAGCCTGTTGGTCCGAACGGTATTCAGGTATTTCAGCCCCTCTTCGATTGTCGGCGAAGCTTCTGCCGCGATATAATACATTTCCGACAGTTTGATGAGCGGAATGAGCCGCTGCTTTACATTGGTGGGGGCATCGCTCCAGTATTTCTTGGTATACACAGTAGTGGAGGCGATCTCATTCCACAGGCTCTTGGAAGCGCCCGGCCTGCGCACGTCCGTACCGTACCCAACGAGTGACGCCTGGTAAGTAGCATCCAGTTTGGCCCTGGTAGACCAGAGGTCAGTTGTCTCACCGGTAGTAGTACTGTTTTTGAACAGGTCGTCAGCAATAGCCTTCATACCGGATACGTAAATGGAGAAAATATGTTCTGTAGTAAAGGTCATGTCAGAGGAGGTGCTGCCGGCATCTGCATTGATCTCCGCAGAAGTAATGAACCTGAACTTATTGCTTTCAATCACTTCTTTTGCATACTTCAATGCATTGGGCTTATTGCCTTTGAAAAGATAAAGCCGCGCAAGCAGCGCCTTGACTGCCCAGTAATTCATGTGATTCTGACGGAACTGCAGGAAAAGGTCGGCATTGGTACTGCCCTGGTTGTCCCTGATCTGATCGATGTTTTGGTTCACGGAAAGCAGGCTTTCAGCTTCCTTAAGGTCAGCTTCACAGTGGTCGATTACTCCGCCGAGAGTAAGCCTCGCACTGGGAACAACAGTGAAAGCATCCATATAAGCGATGGAAGGCTTTCCGGCATTAGCGCCGTTGTCATAACGCTCCGAGAACAGTCTTGCCAGGTCAAAATGCAGGTAAGCCCGCATTGCCAGCGCCTCGCCCTTAATGATACTACGTGAGGTTCCGTCAAGGACACCTTCGCTCTGGTCAACATTCTTCAGGATATAATTGGCCTGGGCAATGGTCGCATACTGCGTCTTGAAGACAGTTGCAATTATATTCTGTATTTCAGAATCGGTATAGGTGAAACGGGCCAGCTTCCCTATCGTAGTAAAAGTAGATGATTTGTTCTCATAGCGCTGGGCAAGAATGTCCAGCATATTGTAGCTCAGCTGCCCGCCGTAACTGTTGGTGCCGGCAGCGCCCTGATAGATACCGAACAGGGCATCGATATAACCCTGACGGGTACTGAACTGCTTGGTTTCCTTGACCTGAGTCTTAGGGTCTACGTCGAGCCACTTCTTGCAGGAGGACAACGAGATCAGCAGACCGAACAGGTAAACCGGGAACAATGATGTTATATTTTTGAATCTCATGGTATATCTATTTAGAATGTGGTCTGTAATTGCAGGGTATAATTGTGTGCGAAAGGATAGTCCAGGCCGCGTTCGCGCTTAATGCTGGAAGCTCTGAAGATATCGCTGCCGAACAGGGTGATCTTCGTATTCTGAAGACCAAGGCGCTTGTTCAGTTTATCGGAAAAGCGGTAATAGACGGATGCGCTTTCACCGGCGATAAAGTTGTTCTTCTGGACAAATCTCGACGTGGCGTAGGTGATCGGGGCGTTGACATTATTGGTATAGTTGACAATCCCCCGGTAAAAGGAAACATCTCCTGGTTTTTGCCACCTGGAATCATATACCCTGCGGTCGACATTATAGAGGGCAACATTGGCGTTCTCAACGCGGTCCACAAGGGTCTGGTTATAACTATCTCCGCCAAAATCAAACCTCATGTAAATGTTGAAACCTATCCCCTTGATTTCAAGATTTGTACCCAGGGTACCATTAATCGTTGAAGTTTTATCCCCTGCGATGACCTGATCCGCAGGATTATAGGTAGTTGTTACTGTACCGTTACGGCTCAGGAAAAGTTCATTGCCCGAAGCAGGGTCGATACCCAGTGAGGGTACTGCCCAGATCACATTGACCGACTGACCTTCTGCATATTTGGGCAGCGGTGAGGTGGAATTGGTCGAATTTGCTTTTTCATTGAGCGCCTTGATGGTGGAAGAAATCTTTTCGATCTTGTTCGTTACATGAAAGGCATTGACAAATACCGACCAGTTGTTGCGGTTGCTGGGCTTGGCCAGGATATTGAAGCGGCCGTAGAGTTCATAACCCTTGTTCACCACATCCCCCATATTGTCATAATATCCCCCGAAACCGGTAGACGGTGCGCTGGTGATGAAGGCGATACTTCCCTTGGTACGCTCAATAAAGTAATTGGCATTCAGGGTAAAGCGGTTATATAAGGTCAGGTCGAGACCGACGTTCTGCTTGAGCGTCTTCTGCCAGGCCAGCATGTCATTGCCAAAACCAAGCAGGTAAGAGGCAATGACGCCCCTGTATTCGCGGTCAGTATAGTACTGGCTGGTGGTAATGCCCTTATAGCTTTCGAAACTTTCCGAACCAGTGGTACCTACCGTATAACGCAACCTGGCATCGTTAATGGCCGGGTTACCTTTGAGGAAAGATTCATTGCTCAGGTTCCATCCAGCGCCTGCCGACCAGAAGGGCGCATAACGCTTGTCGGTGCCATATAATGAAGAACCGTCGAGGCGGAACGTCGCGTCAAAGAGGTAACGGTTATCATATGCATACGCTACCCTGCCCAGTGTACCAAAAGAACGGGTAATGCTCTCACTGCCGGTCGGTTTCTGGTTCGTAGGATACTGGTTACCCAGGATGAACTGGTCGAGGTTGGGATTCGGAAACCCGATAACCCTGACCGATTGGGTATTGTAATCGATCTCCTTGATATTGAGCGTAGCCGAACCGGACACAAAGTGCTTACCGAAGTTCTTGTTGGCCTCCCCTGTCAGAAAGCCTTCTACGCGCTGCAGGTCGCCGGTGCCCTTGGTATAAGAACCCTTTTCAAAAGTAGTCACATTGGCGAATGAACTGTGCTGTGCCGGCAGAAAGATATCAGATTCATCGTTCTGCTTGGTATAAGACAGGCGTCCGGTAAGGCGCAGCCATTCCCTCGCCTGCCAGCGCGTCTCAAAGTTATTGGTAATGCCACGATAGGCAGTGCGGTCAGTAATATTGAGAGAAGCATTATAAAGCGGGTTTACCGGACGCCCTGTGTAACCATTGAGGTTGTCGTAATAGTCCTGGTTGGTCACACGGAGTCCGGTAGCCGGGTCGATCACCTCTTCCAGGTAAACCTTCAGGTTACCATCCGCATCATAGGGACTCCAGTAGGGGTTCAGCCGGGTATACTGGGTAAAAGAACCGTAAGGCGAATTATTGGCATTGTTAAAATAAAGGTTCAGATCATTCCTGAACTGGAAATTCTTGAGCCGGTAGGAAAGGAAAGAATTACCGGAAGTAGTCTTGCGGTCAGATCCCTTCATTACCCCTGTTTTCTGGTCGTAGGTAAGGTTAAGCCCATAGGTAACGGCATCTGCACCACCTTCTACATAGAGGTTGTGCTTCTGACCTACCCCCGTACGCAATGGCTTGGCGATCCAGTCGGTATTTACTCCCGATTTTACGGCAGCCAGACGATTGGCACGTACCAGGTCCAGTGCATTTTGTGTGGTGTTGAAGTTATTTTTGAAAAAACCGGAACGGTCTTCCAGTTCAAATTTCTCCGCAGCGTTCAGCAGGTCATAACCGGAAAGGTCCGGTGCTTCAATAGCTGTACTTGCATTATACGTGAAACGCAGTTTACCTTCCACCGGGCGGATCTGTTCAATGACAACGACACCATTTGCACCCCGTGAACCATAAATGGCCGTAGCGCCCGCATCTTTAAGTATGGTCACGCTGGCGATACGGTTCATATCCAGGTCATTGATCCGCTGCAGCGTGGTCTCGAAGCCGTCCAAAATAAACAGTGGTGCGTTAGGCGCTGCCTGATAATTGAAGGGATCAGCCCCTCCTACCTGCCGGGTATCTACCAGCGTGTTTCCTCCGCGGAGTACCACGTCTGGCAATACGTTGGGGTTTGAGCCGATATTCAGATTTTCGGGGATCTGGAATGAGGGGTCCAGTGACTTTAGTGCAGTAAGTACATTATTGTTGGATACCTTGGCCAGCTCTTCATTATTAAAGGTACGCGCGGCGCCGGTAAAGGTTGATTTCGACTGCGAGAAGATACCGGTAACTACCACTCCCTTCAGGGATTGCGGCGATTCACTGAGTCGGACCTCCAGCACACGGCTGGTAACGGTGATTTCCTGTGTCTCATAACCGATATAGCTGACCAGCAGTACAGCATTCCCGGAAGCGAGAATGCGGAAGTTACCTCTGCTGTCCGTTACCGTCCTGTTCTTACCGTTCTTGATGGATATATTTGCGCCGGGAATACGTTCCTTGGTCTTGGCGTCAAAGACGGTACCAGTGACAATACTGTCCGCAACACCAGCAGACGGCACCCGTAGCACACCGGCCCCAGTTCCGGCAGGGTTCCGTACAGCACCCTTCGTAATCAGGATCCGGTCGTCGATCTGCCGGTAGGAAAGTTCCGAGCCCGCCAGCAGTTGCTTCATGAGCTGCCCCACACTGATGGAACGGCTGTTGATATTAAGCTGGTCAATATCTTTCAGGTCCGAAGTCCTGTAAAGGAACCGGAAAGGTGTCACCTTTTCGATTTTTTTTATGGCACTGATCAGGTCTTCGTTTTCCAGTTTGAGGCTGATGCTCACATTCTCCATCGCCTGCCCGCGGACGGAAGCCGAGACCATTTGTAATGAGAGCGAAATAACAACGCCGGTAAGTACAGTTATTCGCATACAATAAATTAAGACAAGTTGATATTTCCGGAACATACCCGTTCCGTTTCTTGCTGCTTCTGCAGAAAAATTCATATTTTAGTTTTTTATGTGATGACTAAACTCTTGCTTGGAATTACATGAAGTTCCCATTGCGGAATGGGAAACCCCGGGTAAGACCGGCTGTTGGATACTCGTAATATCCTGTAGCGGTCTTACCCTTTGTTATGTCGGGTTAGTCTTGTCTTGGTAGCATTGTTTCATGTGGTTATTGGTTTAAAGGTTGAATGGATATTGTTTTATGTTCATGGTCAATGGTATACTTACCATCGATAAAGGAAGATAATCCTGCAATGAAGGATTCCATAGGCTCCTTGCTGCGCATGGAATACGTAAACGTAGCGGCATTGAGGGCCGGGTCGGTGACGATGATCTTGTAACCGAAACGGCTTTCGAGCCTGCCTTTGGCATCTGCCACCGATATATCGTTAAATTCCATATCCTCCTGGTTCCAGGCCAGTTCCGCACTGGCATCAACCACTTTGCGTAGCGGCATGTGCTGCTCATCAAAGATCACCTGTGAATTTTTAGGCAATACGGCAGACCAATGGGTTTTCACACTCCTGACCTCGACCAGGCCTCTGATCACATTGACCTTGACAACACCGCTTCCTGGTTTGGCGGTGATGTCAAACGCAGTGCCCAGGACTGTGGTGCGGACAGCCCCTGAGTAGATAATAAATGGTTTAAGCGGATTGTGTGCGATATCAAAGAATGCCTTTCCTTCGAGCGCTACCTCCCTGTTGTATTTCTTATTGAATGCAGGAAGCAGCGTGAGTTTACTGCCCTTTTCCAGGATCACAAAACTGCCGTCAGGCAACTTCATCATGCTGTTCTCCACTTTTGAAGCCAGGAGGACGGTACCCTGTTCGGCCTTTCTGCCAGCTTCAGTAACGGCCTTTTCAGCCACCTGATGCTGGCCCTCCTCTTCCCGCTGTTTTACAGACTGAAACAGGTAAACGAAAAGTACAGCTGCGACCACTGCAGCAGCCACGGCCGACCAGCGGAAGAGCGGCATCGCATTGCGGTACCGGTGTTGTCCGAGCCCGGCCCATATGCGGCGTTTTGTTTCCTTAAGTTGTTTTGCAGATAACTCAGGCCTTTCCTGCCGGAGTTGCTCAAGGTACCATGCTTCCACCAGGGCCTGCTCCTCTTCGGTACATTTACCCTGCGCATAGCGTTCAAAAATAGCTTCCGGAAGTTGGTCTTTCATGATTTCGCTTAAAAAAACATTGTGCTTTTATACCATGTCGGCTGAAATGCCCACAGGTAGTAGAAGAAAATAAAAAAATTAAAACAATTTTGATATGGCCTGGAAAACGGCAGCAAAAAGCAGCAGAAGCAACGAATAATAATTAGTAAATTTTGGTTTCAGTAATTTGATGGCATTGCTGATCTGCTTTTTTACAGTCTTATCAGAAATATTCAGGGTAGTGGCGATCTCCTGGTAAGATAGCTCTTCCTTCCTGCTCATTTCAAATACTATTTTCATCTTTTGAGGCAGGTTTTGTATCTCCTTTTCTATTTCAGCCCTCGTTTCATTTTCCAGCAGGGTACGGTCTGTATTATTCACATACTGCTCAGAAAAGCGGGCAAAGGAATCTGCGTAATCCGTACGGACCTTCTGCTTACTGATATGATCGAAGATCTTATACCTGATCGCCGTATACAAATAACCGGATAAATTACCATGTACCTCCAGTTCGGCGCCTTTCTTAAGCAGCGATAAAAATACATCCTGAACCACATCCTTTGCCTCATCTTCATCCCTGATGACTTTACACGCTGAAATATAGAGCAATTGCCAGTACCGGTCATAAATCTGACTGAAAGCATCCCGATCACCGCTTTTCAGTAAAGCAAGCAGCTCAGCATCGTCAATTTCAGTTCTTTTACCCATGATTAGTTATTTACTTTCCCCTGTTTTCCGGACAAATATAATAAAGTCTACAAAATAAGTAGATTTAAATAATCCTTTCCCTCCGGAACAAAAAAAGCAATTATTCACATAAAACACCACAAATATTTTATTTTATCCATTATAAATGACAAAAAATAAGTTTTTATACCTATAATTATCCATATATTTCAAAATATGAGTGAAATAAATCTAAACAACTACAAAAAAATACATGAAACATGGGATGAAATGTATGTTTCAGACAAAAAACTCAGAAACCAATACCAAAATATACTAAAATACCTGAAAAATGAATCAGCAAACGACTTAAACAAGAAAGAAGAGTTAGCAAAAAGGCTTTTCATGAGTCAGGGCATTACCTTTACAGTTTATGACAGCGGGGAAGGTATTGAAAAAATTTTTCCTTTTGACATTATTCCGAGAATTATTACGGCTTCAGAGTGGGATTTCATAGAAAAAGGCATCAGGCAACGGCTGAAGGCATTAAACCTGTTTCTGAAAGATGTATATACCAACCAGTTTATCCTGAAGGACAAGGTCATTCCGGCTCAACTGGTCTACTCCTGCCCCCACTTCCTAAGGGAAATGCATCATCTGCAGGTACCACATGACATTTATACGCACATTGCAGGAATTGACCTCATACGGGACTATGATGGTACCTTCTACGTACTGGAAGATAACCTGAGAACCCCGTCAGGGGTGAGTTACATGCTGGAAAACCGCGAGATCACCAAAAGACTTTTCCCAGACCTGATCCCGCAGTGTAAGGTACGCAGTGTAACAGAATATCCGGCTATTTTATACCGGAACCTGCTGGCTTTGTCCCCGCGGGCCGTCGCCAACCCGACAATCGTTTTACTGAGTCCGGGAATGTACAACTCAGCCTATTATGAACACACGACACTGGCCCGGCTGATGGGCGTTGAACTGGTAGAGGGACGTGACCTGGTGATCGATGAACAAAAGGTATTCATGAAGACCACCACAGGTCTGCAGCAGGTAGATGTGATCTACCGGAGGGTAGATGACGATTATATTGATCCGCTGGTCTTTAATCCCGGAAGTGTGCTTGGTGTCGCCGGGCTCATGAGTGCCTACCGTAAGGGAAATGTAGCGATTGTAAATGCAGTAGGAAACGGTGTTGCCGATGATAAGGCCATATACGGCTATGTGCCTGAAATGATCCGGTATTACCTGAATGAGGAACCTTTACTGAAAAATGTACCCACCTACAGCATGGGCAACCGAGACGAGCGCGAATACGTATTCGGTAACATTCAGAAAATGGTCATCAAGAAAACCAATGGCAGCGGCGGGTATGGTATGCTGATGGGGCACGCGGCCGGTCAGGAAGAAATTGAGGCCTACAAGAGGGAAGTGATGAAAGATCCCCGGAATTTCATTGCCCAGCCAACCATCAGCCTGTCCTCTGCACCTTGTTACATCGATGGGATGCTTCAGCCGAGGCGGGTAGATCTGCGTCCCTTTGCCTTATATGGCCCCGATGGCATCTCCATTGTGCCCGGCGGCCTGACCAGGGTCGCGCTGAAAGCAGGTTCGCTCGTTGTAAACAGTTCTCAGGGCGGGGGCAGCAAGGATACCTGGGTCTTATCAAATGATACAAACTAAAAAAGATACGATATGTTAAGCAGGGTAGCTTCGAGTTTATACTGGATGAGCAGGTATGTAGAAAGAAGCGACGGCATCCTTAGGATGCTGAAGATCAACTACGCTTCTGCTCAGGACACCATACATGAATTCACCTGGGATCCGGTGATCCGCATTTCCTCGGGAGGAAATGAGCAGGAGATCCGGCTAATGAAAAACGACAGCAGAAAGGTAGTGGAATACCTGCTGTTCAACCGCAATAATCCGAATTCCATCATCAATATCATTACGCTGGCGAGGGAAAACGCAAGAAGTGTACAGGAACACATTGCAAAAGACCTATGGCAGTGCCTGAATGAATACTACCATACGGTGAAAGATCCCAAGCTGTTAGGATACGTTCAGAAAGATGATCCTATGACGGCGCTCGATATCCTGATCAGGCAGGTAATGCTTTATTACGGGACTGCCGACAGCACCATGGAACGCGGAGAGATCAGGAGTTTTATGAGCATTGGAAAATATCTTGAACGCAGTATTCAATCAATCGACATCCTGGATATCAAATTCATTTCCATAAACAATAACCCCGACTTACTGACCGACACATCTTACTGGAAGCACCTCCTGCTTTCACTGGGCGGATATGAGCTGTACCTAAAATCCTACCGGGAAGGCTTCAGCGATGAGAACGTGCTCGAACTGGTCATGCTGAACAGTGATTTTCCGCGATCAGCGAGATATTCTGTAAACAATATCCAGCGATATTTCCAGCGGCTGAAAAGCGAAAAGAACATTGACCACTATAACGGCCTTTCGTTTAACATCGGAAAGCTGAACAGCAACATTACCTACAGCTCAGTGCATACGATTAAGCAGGAAGGGCTTCATAATTACCTGGTAAATATCCGCAGCAGCCTGTATGGTATCGGAAATCTGCTGAACGAGTACTATTTCGCCAATCTATAGCCAACTAAAAAAAACACCAGATGCCGGTATTTAAGATCAAACACATTACCAATTACAAATACGATTCACCCGTACGCGACAGTGCGAACCAGATCATCCTGTTCCCGGTCAAAGATGAATTTCAGCGGGTGATCAAACACGATCTCAACATTTCAGGAAGCCCTGCCGTAGATATCTTTATCGACTATTATGGGAATGAGGTCGGTACCTTTACGCAAAAGGAACCACACAGCCAGTTGAAGATTTACTCGAAGATCTATGTCGAAACGGTGCCCAGGCCACTTCCCCAGGACGACATCTTCCGGAATGAGCAATGGCATATACTGGAGGATATCCGGTTTGAAGTGCCATATATAGATTACCTGAAGCAGGAGCATCTTGAAGAAGCCGGTGTGCTGAACGGCATTGTCCGGCAATTGCATGATACGAATGACACCCCTTATCAGACCGCATTAAAATTCTGCAGCTATGTCTTTCGGGAGTTTACCTACATTAAGGGAGTGACCACTGTGGATTCTACCGTAGACGAGATCCTGAAGCTGAAGGCGGGAGTATGCCAGGACTTTGCGCACATACTGACCACAATGCTTCGCCTGGTAGGCATCCCGTCCAGATATGTGAGCGGATATATCTGTCCCAACCGCGACGGCATGCGCGGCGAAGGCGCCACCCATGCCTGGGCAGAAGCGTATCTGCCTGAGTATGGCTGGCTCGGGCTCGATCCGACAAATAACTGCATCGCCAACGAAAATCATGTGCGTTTAGCAGTAGGCAGGAATTTTAGTGACTGTTCTCCTGTAAAGGGTGTTTTTAAGGGCAGTTCCGGACACCTGATGGAGGTAACGGTTTCCGTAGGACATGACGATGAGGACATGGCCGACAATGAGGCGGTAATGCAGCCGAAGGAAGTGAACTACAGCAAAGGCATTCATGCAGCGGGACAGGCAGGCACCGGAAGGAACAGCTATCAGAGATATATGGAGGCAATCATGCAGCAGCAACAACAGCAACAGCAATAGCGTTTATCCGAACTTAACCCGTATAAACCTGGGGCGGTAAAGCTGAGGATCAGTCTCCAGGTCTTTAAAAAAATCAAAAGAATTGATATTGTAACTGATTAGGAGCTCGTTCTTTCCGGAAAGACTGGGATGTGCCTTGGCATTGTAGGGAAAATAAGATTTCCTGGTCAGTGCAGGTGAACAATCCCAGAGTTTGATTTCCGGGCCAAAAGGCCCGTATGGAGAACCGCCAACGCGCATACAGACATGCCGGCCAAGGCCACGTTCCTGGTAAATGAGCGCGAATTTACCATTGGGTAACGCAGACAGGCTGAGTTCGTTAGAAACACCCTCGGCCACAGACCGGGCCTGCTGCATATCATTGGTCCAGTTGGTCCGGCTCAGGAACATCCATTTGGAATAGTCCTCGAAATCCCTGGGCAATACCCTTGCGACCAGTAGTTTTTTTGCCTTTCCCCTTATCCCATAAATATAAACATAACCATCAGGCTTCAGGGCACCCGCCTTTTTTGTATTTACATAGATACCTGCGCCAAATGACCCCTGTCCGCTATTGCCCGTATCCGTACTGTCAGCGCTGCTGCGTTCTTCCGGAAAATAAAAAGGCGTATCTTTCTGCTGGTAGCCGAGCCGGCTAAAACCTTCCTTCCCGGCAGTCCTGAGATCCTTTTGATCGATTCCGATCAGACAGTTGCCTGTCTCACTGAAACCAAAGGCGCCTGCTCCCGTGGTCCGTATGCGATAACCAAAAATAAACACTTTGTTGTTCAATGCCTCGTTCACAAAACCATCACCCAGCCAGTAATAATCTCCTGGTTTTGTCTGTGCGGTCGCAGGTACGAAAAGCCCCCCTGCCCCGGCACTGCCGGTATCAGGATAGTGAAACTTTATCGCCGCGCTGTCCGCTTGCTGCCCTGAAAGTATGGCAACGGAATTGTGCAGCATTTTGGACCCGGGCTGCAACTTTCCATCCGCATGCGATCCGATCATGCTGTCACTAAAAATGAAAAGCGTCTCGGAAGACTGGCTGCCATTGCTTTCATTACCGTTCAAAGGGATAGAGAAAATGCCGTCACCCCCAAACCATCCGTTGTTTCTCCGGAAAAGTTGTGTCCACTCAGGCGCTTCCGCTACAGTGAACCTGAGAGGGCTTGTTTTGGGCCTGCGCTGAGCCTGTAATCCGTGAACGCCCAGGGCAAGGCAACAGTACGAAATGAGCAGGACTTTATTCATGGGCATCACAGATTTTTGCTGCTAAATTAATTGTAAATCACTTACTTTTGCAGTGATCGATCAAATACTTTTTGCATGGATAAAGTTCCCTCATCAGATAAAAAAAATGCCGTGATGAAGTGGCTGAAGCGGGTAGGCTTCTGGGGCTTTATGTTTTTCCTGGTCAAAGGCCTGGTTTGGCTGGCCCTGGGTTATTGGGTATTTAAATAAAACGCAAGGTCACGTTATTCAATAACTGAGCGGAAGGATGTGTTCAAAAAAATCCCCGGTATCAGGAATGCCATAATGAGCTGCCAGATAGCTATAGGCTGCATCATGCAATATTTCCGATTCTACAATCTCGTTCTGTTGCATCGTCGTCCTCAGAAAATTAAGTTCAGGGGCAATCTTTGACGACGGGTAAAAAGCAACACTTAAAGATGCGATACGCTGCTTTCTTCCAGTCGCGTCTTTTTCAAAAACGGATACCGGAACCGGCTTTCCGGCAGTTGCTTTTCCCAGAACCCTGCCATCGATCTGTAAAAAACAGGTACCTCCTTTTTTCAGCCATTTGAGTTGACCGGTTACTGTTCTGTCCTCCTTGATGTACTCAATGACATAGTGGATATCGGTTCTTCTGTTATACAATGCCGCAGAAACTTCCAGCTGCAGGCTGTCTACAATTAGCAGTGGTTTCCCCGTAGCTACAATTCCGCTCAGGTATCCCATAAGCATTGAGGTGCTGTTTATACCGGCCCCTCTGCCGGCACGTATCGGTATCTGCCCGGTTTCAGTAAGCACATGATCAAGCATCACCGCCTTTCCCTTGCGGGCACTGACATAATAACTCCCTTTGTGTCCTGCCAGTTTCAGTGTCCCGGTTGCCAAAGTAAAAGAAATGGAATCGGAAGGCATTATTCTGTCCCCTGCCTGAAGTGGCCGGCCAAGCTGCCTGGAATAAGCACTACTGTCATTATTCATGACCGTATATGGGCTGTTATCCTGAAACAGGAAGGCGATAATCAAAAGTACGGCACACCGGATGCTCATGGCAGTTGTGGATTTGGCATTGATACAAAAATACATTTTTAATCCCTTTTACAGGGCGGCCCAGGTCTGTACAGCGTAAAATCAATCGGAAACCCCGAAACTTCAATGTATTTTTTTTGTTGTGGATATTGTAGCTGAAGGACAGCTATTTGTTTGAAAATTCAGATCAACACAATTCGGAAATTATGGAAAATGTAGTTCAGAAGGGCTGGGAAGAAATAGACAGAAAGTTATATAAAGTATTGATATTTAAAGATTTTCAGGAAGCATTTGCCTTTATGGTACGCGTAGCGTTCCTGGCAGAGAAGAGCAACCACCACCCCAGGTGGACAAACGAATGGAACAAAGTAGAGATATGGCTGAGCACTCACGATGCAGGAGATATCGTTACAGAAAAAGACCGCGCATTGTCCAGGGAAATTGACGGATTGCTTGGTATTTAAATTTCCGTTATTTTCAGTCTGACGGAAGCCATAGATCCCGGGAAGAAAAGTGATCAAAGGAGAGGCGATCTAAACGATCGCCTCCGCTATACCCTCTGCCTTGGCAAGGACATTTTTAAGTCCGTCCTTGTTTTTACCGCCAGCTGTCGCATAAAATGGCTGTCCTCCGCCCCCGCCCTGGATGTCCTTTGCCAGTTCACGAACAATATTGGACGCATTCATTCCTTTGTCCTTCACCAGGTTTTCACTCACCATAACCGTGATGCCCGGCTTATCGTCGATAAGCGTCGTGAAGACCAGAAAAAGCTCATCGACAAGTTCCTTAACTGCATAGGCCAGGTTCTTGACGGCATCTGCACTGGGAAGGTCAACATGGGTAGCAATGACATTAATGCCGTTGACCGTTTTCAGGTGGTGTACGATTTCATGCTTCAGGTTGGCTGCGTGTTCGGTCAGTGCTTTTTCAGCTTCCTTTTTCAGCCGGTTGTTTTCTTCGATCAGCGCCGATACCGAGCCTGACAGATCCCTGCTGTTTTTAAGCAGGTTCCTCAGTTCGTTCAGCTCCCTGGTCTGCCCCAGGATAAAGGCTTCCGCCTGGTCTGCGGTAATGGCTTCTATACGGCGCACGCCCGCAGCTACTGCACTTTCTGAAATGATCTTGAAATAGCCGATCTGCCCGGTTGCCTGAGCATGCGTGCCTCCGCAAAGTTCCTTGGAATAGTGGTCATCGAAAGTAATGATTCGCACAAGGTCTCCGTATTTTTCACCAAAAAGCGCAGTCACGCCACTGGAAATAGCCTGATCGTAAGGCACATAACGTTGCTCTTTCAGCGGGATATTCTCCCTCACCTTCTGGTTCACCAGGTGCTCGATCCTGGCAAGCTCATCATCGGTAACCTTGGCAAAATGCGAAAAGTCAAAACGAAGGTACTCCGGGTTAACCAGCGAACCCTTCTGGTTGACATGTTCGCCCAATACCTTCTTGAGTGCAGCATGCAGCAAATGGGTAGCGGTATGATTGTCTTCAGTAAGTTTACGCTTATCTTCATCTATCACCGCCCAGAATTTACCTTCCACATCACCGGGTAAGGTATCTGTAAAATGTACGATGACCCCATTCTCTTTCTTGGTATCGGTGATCTCCACAAAAAATAAACGGCTGTGGTCTTCGAGCCTGCCGGTATCTCCGACCTGTCCCCCGCTTTCCGCATAGAACGGAGTCTTACTGAGCACGATCTGGTATTGCTCCTTACCTTTAGCACTGACCTTGCGGTATTTAATGATCTCGGTTTCCGCCTCTGTATCATCATAGCCGGTAAATTCCACTTCCAGATCCGGATTGACCAGCACCCAGTCGCCGGTATCAATGGCTGTTGCAGCTCTTGAACGCTCCTTCTGTTTCAGCAAAGCCTTATTGTACTCATCCATATCGACAAACCAGCGTTGTTCACGGGCCATAAGCTCGGTAAGGTCTATCGGGAAGCCATAGGTATCCTGCAGTTCAAACGCGAATTCACCCGAGATAACCATCTGGTCCTTCAGTATACTGTAAACCCAGGGGTCCTCAAAGGATTTCTCGGGGTCGATGGCATTTTCAGACATCAGGTGTTCAGCCTGTTTTTTGGTATAATTGTCAAAGCGCTGGATACCGGTGGAAAGCGTTCGCAGAAACGAAACCTCTTCCTCCAATACTACCTTCTGTACAAAATCCTGCTGGGCAGCCAGTTCCCCGAACACCCCTTCGAACTGCCCGGCAAGGACAGGTACCAACTGGTTGAGGAACGGTTCTTTAAGGTTAAGGAAGGTATAGGCATAGCGCACAGCCCTGCGCAGGATACGGCGTATCACATATCCTGCCTTGTTATTCGAAGGTAGCTGGCCGTCGGCGATCACAAAGGAGATGGCCCGGATGTGGTCAGCCATAACGCGCATGGCAATGTCGGTTTTTTCGGCTGCCCCATAGGCAATACCCGCATGCCGGGCAATGAAACTGATCAGCGGCTGAAATACGTCTGTATCGTAATTGGAGGTTTTACGCTGCAATACCCTCACCAGGCGCTCAAATCCCATACCTGTATCGACATGCTGAGCCGGCAAAAGTTGCAGTGTACCGTCCTTAAGGCGGTTAAACTGCATAAATACGTTATTCCAGATCTCGATAACCTGGGGATGATCGGCATTGACCAGCGATTTACCTGAAACAGCCAGCCGTTCTTCCGGCGGACGACAGTCTACATGTATCTCTGAACACGGACCACAGGGGCCGGTATCCCCCATTTCCCAGAAGTTGTCTTTCTTATTACCCAGAATGATGCGGTCTTCGTCAACGAACTGCTTCCAGAATTCATAGGCTTCCGTATCCCGTGGCAAGCCTTCCGCCTCATCTCCTTCAAAAATGGTTACATAAAGCTGGTCTTTAGGTATCTGATATACTTCGGTAAGCAATTCCCAGCTCCACGCGATGGCTTCCTTCTTGAAATAATCCCCGAAGCTCCAGTTACCCAGCATTTCGAACATAGTATGATGATAGGTATCGATACCCACCTCTTCCAGGTCGTTGTGCTTACCGGATACCCGCAGACAGCGCTGGGTATCTGCTACCCTTGGATACCTGATAGGTGCTTCTCCGAGAAAGAGGTCCTTGAACTGGTTCATTCCCGCGTTGGTGAACATCAGCGTAGGATCGTTTTTGACAACGATAGGCGCTGAGGGCACGATATGATGTTGCTTAGATTCAAAAAATGCTAAAAATGCCGCTCTGATTTCCTTGGCTGTCATTACTCTTGATTTTGATATTGGGCAAACTTATAGAAAATTTCAGAATATTTTCGGGATAATGATTGGATACTTGCCGAACTTTCCCTAAGTTTGAACACTTTACATAAAAGCCATAAAACCCTAAGAGTCAACCGAAATTATGCCTTATAAAGAACGGGATATCAACAAAATGTACTACACCATGGGTGAAGTAACAGAGATGTTCGGGGTCAACGCTTCACAGATCAGGTTCTATGAAAAGGAATTTGACGTATTACAGCCAAAGAAAAACAAAAAGGGCAACCGTCTTTTTACGCCGTCCGATATTGAAAACCTCAGAATTATCTTTCACCTTGTAGACGAAAAGGGCTTCACCTTAAAGGGGGCAAAAGAACACCTGAAAAATAGCGGTTCGGAAGTAAAGGAAAATCAGAAGATCATAGATTCCCTGGAGCGGCTCAAAAGTTTCCTGCTGAAGCTCAACGAGGAAATCTGATCCGTTACCCCTAGAACAGGCTAAAATTATCTACCTGGTTCTCTTCGGCTTATGAACTTATCCGGATAATTACCTGGAGTTCTTATTTTTTCCGCAACTCTTATCCTGCTATGTCAGGAAAGAAGAAGCTATTTATTTATCCATTATGCCTGCTGTTCGGATTTTTCGGACGGCTTAAGGCACAGGAAACAGGACCGGTCAGGGATATACTGGAACAACTGGCCGAAAATGGCCCGGAAGACAGTGACTGGTCCTCAGTTACCGAACAGCTGTCCTTTTATCTGGACCACCCGATGGACCTCAACCGGGCAGGTCCGGAACAGCTTAAAGAATTAATGATCCTTTCTTTACTGCAGATCAGCAGTCTCACAGATTACATACGGCTCCACGGACCACTAAAGGACATACTGGAACTTCAGGCAGTAAGCGGGTTTGACCCCGGTGTGATCACTAGGCTGAAACCTTTTGTCACGGTCGGCTTGCCTGCAATAGCACTGTTGCCGCCGGCAAAACTATATCAGGACGGAAGACACGAATTGATGCTCCGTTACGGCAGAACCCTGCAAACGCAGAAGGGCTTTACAGACCTGCCGGGCAGCAGATATCTTGGAAGCCCGGAACGCTTTATGCTCAGGTACCGCTACGAATACCAGAAAACACTTTCAGCCGGCCTGACCGCAGAAAAGGATGCAGGAGAATACTGGCTGAAAAGAAAAAGTGGTATGGACCATCTTTCTTTCCATATCGCATGGAAAGGCAAAGGTGCGCTGCACCGTTTAAATGCAGGCGATTATAGCCTGCAATTTGGCCAGGGGCTTGCGCTGTGGTCGGGCTTTGCCCTTGGAAAAGGTACTGATGTTACTGCCGTAGCTGCAAAAAGTACCGGATTGCATCCCTACCGGTCAACAGGGGAAGTATCCTATTTCAGAGGGATTGCCGGGACATTCAACCTGGGCACCGGGTTTTCATTTACCCCTTTTTTTTCGCTTAGGAACCTGGATGCAAGCATAAAAACGGATAGCACTGGACAGGCCACCGTCCAGAACATCGGTGCAAGCGGTCTTCACCGGACTCCGTCCGAGTTAAAAAACGAACGCAATCTGCAGCAAATGATATACGGCAGTATTTGGCAGTATGCCGGCAGGCACCTTGAATTTGGCATCACCGGTTACAGTTCACGTTACGGACATCGCTTTGTAACCGGCACGCAGGCCTATAACCGTTTTGCCTTTACCGGTCACCAGCTGGTCAACACCAGTGCCTGCTATAGCTATGCTTTGAACAGTACTTATCTCTTCGGTGAAACTGCATATAGCCAGGATGGCGGATGGGCTTTCCTAAACGGCGTAATGTCAACCATCTCCGGGAAGGTTTCTGCGGTACTGTTACTACGCAGTTATGACCGTGATTATCATTCCTTCTTCAGTAATGCAGTCGGAGAAGGTACGGAAGCAGCAAATGAAAGAGGTATTTATCTGGGCGTAAATTACCGGCCGGCCCCCAACTTGATGTTTTCCATGTATGGGGATTACTTTCAGTTTCCGGGATTGAAATACAGGATCAGCAAGGCATCCGAAGGACATGAACTGTTAAGTCAGGCGATTTTCAGTCCGGGCAAAAAGTTCAGGCTGACCTTGCGGTATAAACAGGAAACCAAACAACAGGATCCCGATGCAGGAAACACGGTTACCGGTCTCCAGAACGTAGACACACAAAACTTCAGGACAGACTGGAACTGGCAGCCTGCCCGGCAGACTGCATTCCACCAGCGGGCAGAGCTGAGCAGATACCGCAAAGGCAATACTTCTGGAGAAACAGGTTATATGGTATTGCAGGACTTTGATTATACACCAAAGACAGGACCTGTTTCCGGAAACATCAGGCTGGCCTGGTTCAGCACACCATCTTACAACAGCCGGGTCTACGTTTATGAAGACGATGTGCTATATGCAGGGACCTCAGCTGCTTACTATGGCCGCGGCCTGAGGTATTTTCTGAACCTGAGGTACCGCTTCCGCAATGGTGCTGACCTATGGGTAAGATATGCCTGCTATCAGTACATGGACCGCAAAACCATTGGCTCAGGGCTGGACGAGATCCGGGGTAGCAGGAAATCTGACGTTAAATTCCAGGTCCGGTACAGGCTCTGATGACTCAGGACAACCACACCGACAGGGCCGGGGAAAAGCCGGTATTTGCTGTGATACTTTTTCCCTACTGCATAGGGGTATTGACTGCTTATGAGTATGCATCTGCATTCCTGCTGCATTATCAACTGGTACTGTACCTCGCAGTATTCGGTGTACTCATAGGTATACAGCACCGTCACCATAACATCCGGGTATTTCATCGCAGGTACTCAAATGCGCTGATATTTTATCTCTTCTGGTACCTGACCGGAAGTATAGCTTGTCTGTTACATACAGAAAGGATCAGGCCGGACCATTTTTCCAGATTAAATGCGGCATTGATCAGGGCAGAAGTTACAGAAGCTCCCGTTGTAAAAAAGGGTTACGTAAGGTTTATCGCATCCGTCAGTCGGGTATATTACAAAAAAACAGTTTCGGGCCGGCTGAGATTATATACCCTGCCGTCTTGCGGGCATTTGCTGGTCAGCATGCAGATAAGCAGTCAGCAGCAGCGTATGCCTGCTTACGGTGAGGAATTTATCGCCGTGGCGAGATTCAGGAACATAATATCTGCTGCCCCGGCTTCATTCGATTATCGCGCCTATATGGCCGGGCGGAATGTTCATCACCGGCTCTTCCTTCAGAAAGACAGAACGATCTGGCTTTCGCGGAACAAAGGCAACTGGCTTACAAGCTTTAGTCTGAGGCTCCGGGGTAGCCAGGAAACCTATTACAGAAAGGTTTTCAGTCACAGCGCCCATGCGGCCTTCGCCTCGGCACTCATTCTCGGCCAGCGGGCCAACCTGGACCAGGCCACCTTAACTAGTTATACACAAACGGGAACCATACATGCACTTTCTGTATCAGGCATGCACGTTGGTGTTATTTATCTGGTCCTGAACACCTTATTATGGTTTATGGACCGGAACCTGTGGATGAAGGTCCTTCGTGCCCTCTTCATGATCATCCTGATCTGGTTTTATGCATTACTGACGGGCCTGTCCCCTTCTGTGCTGAGGGCCGCAGTCATGATCTCCGTAATGATTGCAGCAAGGCTGGGTGCAAAACAGGTAAACAGCACCAACATACTGGCCTTCGCAGCCTTCACCCTGCTGGTATATGAACCGCTGCTCATCATGGATATCGGATTCCAGCTTTCCTTTATCGCTGTAGGTGGCCTGATCTGGTTACAGCCGGTATTTGAAAGATACTGGTCTCCCCGGAACCGGGTACTCCGGAAAATATGGTCAGCAGTGGCCATGTCCCTGGCCGCACAGCTGGCCACCACACCACTCAGCATTTATTATTTTCACCAGTTTCCGGTATTTTTCCTTGTCAGCAATCTTTTCATTGCCATCCCGGTCGCCTTACTCATGTATATCGGCATCGCTATCCTGTTATTCCGGGTAACCTGGCTCTGCCCCCTGTTTGAATGGCTGACTGATTTTATGAATACAGGACTGAACAGCATCGCTTCACTACCCTGCTCCGTAGTTCACGATTTACGGATCGGCAAGGCACTAGTTCTGCTGATATACATTGTTCTTGCCGCCTTTTGTTCGTTACTGCATGCACACCGGCAACCGCGGTGAAAATTATCGAAGATTTTATTTATGTTTGGATAACTTAATATTGATATCGAAACTTTAAGCGGCATGGCACAATCCCTTGTTTTGTACAGCGTAAAAGAGCGCGTTGCCACAATTACACTCAACAGACCGGAAAAAAAGAATGCCCTGAACCCTGATGTCGTCGAACAGCTGACTTCAGCCTTTAACCGTGCCGCTGAGGATGAAGAAGTAAAAGTAATCATACTCAATGCCAGCGGAAGTGCTTTCAGTGCAGGCGCAGACCTGTCCTATCTTCAGCAGATCCGGGAAAACAGCTACGAGGAAAACCTGGCAGATTCAGAACGGCTGAAGCAATTGTTCACCACGATTTATTACCTTCCAAAGGTAGTGATCGCACAGGTAGAAGGACATGCCATAGCCGGGGGTTGCGGGCTCGCAACGGTATGCGACATCACATTTGCGGTGCCGGAGGCACAATTTGGCTATACCGAAGTGAAACTTGGCTTTGTTCCGGCGATAGTTTCCTGCTTCCTGCTGGCTAAGACCAATGAGACCATTGCCAAACGATTGTTGCTGAGCGGGTCACTTTTCCCGGCAGAAGAAGCGCTTCAGCTGGGACTGATTACCTATGTAACAAACAAAGAAAATATTGGTCTGAAAGTGAGAGAATTTGCATTAAGTTTGTGCAGTGAAACTTCGGCGAACTCCCTGATGGTGACCAAACAGCTGATCGGACAGACCAATAACCCCTCACTGGAAAAACGCCTGGCAATGGCAGTCAGCATCAATGCCAGGGCCAGGGATAGCGAAGATTTTAAAAAAGGCATCACAGCCTTCCTTAACAAAGAAAAAATAGAATGGTAAAGCTTAACTTCAATATATGTTTAAATCGATAAAAACCGGAGTATTGGCATTAATACTCATCAGTACCGCTATTATTGTAAAAGCCCAGCAAAAAATCAGCGAAGGAGTGATCACCTATGGCATGGAGTATAACCTGACTGCTGACCAGCAGCAAATGGCGAATTTTCTTCCCAAAGAAACCGTGATCAAGTTCAAGGACAATCTTTCCAGAATCGAAATGGAACAGGGACCTGCAATTATCAAGATTATTTCAGATAAAACCTCAAAGACCGGTTTGTTGCTGGTAGATATTCCGATCGTTCAAAAACAATATGCAGTAAAAATGAGCAAAGAGGAAATGGAAAAGGGAAAGGAAGGCTCGCCTAAATTCTCTGACTTCAAGGCAACCGGAGAAAAGCAGAAGATAGGCAACTACAATGCTGAAAAATACACGCACAAGGACGATAAGGGTGGAGATTATGAAC
Source organism: Pedobacter sp. JY14-1 (assembly GCF_029269825.1). GTDB lineage: Bacteria > Bacteroidota > Bacteroidia > Sphingobacteriales > Sphingobacteriaceae > Pedobacter. The sequence continues at coordinate 136,212 of NZ_JARJHU010000001.1, forward strand.
TTTGGGCCTCAACCGACATCGAACTTCCGGAAGGATATAAGGAAGCTGAATACAAAGACGTCAAGGGAACCCTTGTCAAATTCACCATGTTCCAGAACGGCATCAGGTCTGTACTTACACTCAAAAGCATCAAAGCAGAGCAGGTGCCTCCGCTTTCCCTTGATATCCCACGGGGTTATGAGCTGAAGACGATGGCTGAAATGAAGGCCATGCAAAGCGGAGGAGGACGTTAAGCCTGAACATGCTCCGGAACATATTTTTTTTTTGCAGGTTCTTCCTGTTCTGGTTACTGTTCTTCTTATTTGATCGCCTGACCTTCCTGCTGATCAATGCAAAAAAAATTGCCGCAATACCTTTTTCAGAGATTGCGGCAACTTTTTATCACGCACTTTCACTCGACCTGTCGATGATTGCCTATATCCTGGCGATCCCGCTGTTCAGTTATATTTTCTGGATGCTGACTGGTCGTAAGACCGTCACCCTCAAGTGGCTGAGCACCTACAACAACATACTGGTAGTCCTCTTCAGTATCATTTCGGTGGTCAATTTCAACATTTACCGGGAATGGGGAAGTAAAGTGAACGCCAAAGCCCTTGGTTTTGCAATCTCCACGCCCAACGAAGCGCTGGCATCCAGTGTTTCTTCTCCCATTGCCCTTTCGCTATCTCTGCTTGTCTTATTGTCCTTTACGGGCTTTGTATTGCAACGCTATGTCGCCGGGCGTGAGCTCAGTTTTCCGAAAACGCCGTTGTGGCTCCGGATCGCCATTGTTCCTATGCTGCTGCTGGGATGTTTCGCGCTCATCAGAGGTGGCTTAAGAGGTTCTCCGATCAATCAAAGTATGGGCTACTTCAGCAAGGACCAGTTACTGAACCATGCCGCCGTGAATACAGAATGGAACTTACTCTCCAGCATACTTGCAGCAAGAAAAACCAATCACAATCCGTATCTGTATTTTAGCAGGGACGAAGCACAGCGAAGGGTCCGTGACTTGTATGCCGTAAAAAAGGACAGTACCCTGCATATATTGAAAACAGACCGTCCGAACGTAATCCTGGTCGTGATCGAAAGCTTCACGGCCGACCTGACCAGGACGCTTGGAGGTGAGCAGGACATCACCCCTCATTTTGACGACATGATCAGTAAAGGGGTACTGTTCAGCAACATCTATGCTTCGGGTAGCCGTACCGACAAGGGACTGGTGGCCTCGCTGGCAGGCTTCCCTACCCTGGCGGCAGGAAGCATTGTAAAATGGCCGGAAAAGATGCAGAAGCTGCCCGCCATCGCCCAGCCATTATTCAGGAATGGTTATCGCACTTCTTTTTACTATGGTGGCGAATCTGAATTTGACAACTACAAGGCCTTTATACTCAGCCACGATTACCAGAGGCTGGTGGACAGGAATTCCTTCTCTACACCTGCCAGGTCTCCCTGGGGTCAGTTTGATGAGGCGGTGTTCAGCAGACAGCTGGCCGACCTGAACCACGAAAAGCAACCCTTCTTTTCAAGTCTGCTGACTTTAACCAATCATGAACCCTATGTTTTGCCCGGCAAGCCCAGGTTTGGCAGCGCAGACAACAGACAGAAGTTCAAAAGCACCGCTTATTATACAGACTCCTGCATACATGCCTACCTGGAATCCGCGAAGAAGCAGTCCTGGTATGCAAACACCCTGTTCATTTTCGTAGCTGACCATGGCCATCCGGAACCAAAGGGACGCTATGACATCTTTAAGCCCGAACGTTATCATATCCCGCTGCTTTTCTATGGCGATGTGATCAGGGATGAGTATAAGGGCCGCAATTTTACGCAGACCGGCAGCCAGGCCGATATCGCAGCGACGCTGCTTGGACAGCTGGATATACCTGCAACAGGTTTCATCTGGAGTAAGAACCTGCTCAACCCTTACACCAGGCAGTTTGCTTTTTTTAGCTGGGACAACGGAATGGGCTTTACGGATAACCGGCAATGTATTACATTTGACAATGTAGGCAAGCTTGTTCTGTACAACAGTGACCCCCGTGATCAGGTAAACGGGAATGCGTTACTCGAGGATGCAAAAGCTTACCTGCAAGTGATCTACCAGGAATTTATTGATCTATAGATATGAACATCAGAAATCTTTTTTTTGGACTTTTCCTGCTGCTGGCAACGGTTTTATCTTTTTCAGCCGGTGCCCAGGACATCAGATGGACCAGGGACGGCAATGCCTATTATGAAATTTACAACGGTGAGCTGGTCACGGTCTCACTGCCGGGCAATGAAAGAAAGATAATTATTGACAGGAATACGCTGTATAGCCAGGGGGGTAACCCACTTAGTAATTTTAAAGATTTCCAGGTTTCAGAAGACGGGACAAAAATATTGCTTTATACCAACAGTAAAAAGGTATGGCGCTATGAGACCCGCGGCGATTATTATGTAGCCGACCTGAAAACCGGACAAATTGTCCAGGTAGGTAAGGACAGGCCGGCTTCTTCCCTGATGTTTGCAAAATTCTCACCTGACGGAACGAAAGTAGCTTATGTAAGTAAACATAACCTTTACGTAGAGGACCTGGCTGCGAAAACCAGCAAGGCGCTGACGACAGATGGCACAGAACGGCTAATCAACGGAACCTTTGACTGGGCTTATGAGGAAGAATTTGACTGCCGGGACGGGTTCAGATGGAGTCCGGACGGTAAATCCATCGCTTACTGGCAGATAGACGCTTCCAGGATCAGGAATTTCCTGATGATCAATAATACGGATTCCATATACTCCTATACCATACCCGTGGAATACCCCAAAGTCGGCCAGGACCCCTCATCCTGCAAGCTGGGGATCGTTGATATTGCAACGGCGAAGACAAACTGGCTGGCAGTACCAGGCGATCAGGTACAGCACTACATTCCCAGGATGGAATGGATACCCGGCAGCAATGAGGTGATCCTGCAGCAACTGAACCGCGAACAGAATGTCAGCAAACTTTACGTGGCCAATGCAGGGACAGGTACGGTAAAACTGATCTATACCGAAACGGACAAAGCCTGGGTCGATGCAGGTAAAGGATGGGACTGGATCAATGGCGGAAAGGAATTTATTTGGTCAAGCGAAAAAGACGGCTGGAACCACCTTTACCGGATCAGCAGGGACGGAAAGAAACAGGTACTGATCACTGCCGGAAATTACGACGTGATTGAGAAATCACTGGTCGATGAGAAGAACGGAGTGGTCTATTTCCTGGCCTCCCCTTCCAATGCTACCCAGAAATACCTGTACAAGACCAAATTAAGCGGTGGGGCAAAACCGGAGATGGTTACACCTTCCATTCTGCCCGGAACACACGATTACGACATTTCTCCCAACGGCGTGTTTGCCAGACATACCTATCAGAGCGCAGCTGTTCCCCGCCTGACGGAATGGATGAAACTGACTACCCTGAACCCGCTGACAATGGAAGGCAGCATTACCAACCAGCTGGGCAGGATCAAACCCGGCAGAAATCAGGTAGAGTTCTTCAGGATTAAGACTGAAGATGGAATCGAACTGGACGGATGGATGAAAAAGCCGGATAATTTCGACCAGACAAAGAAGTACCCTGTTGTATTCTACGTATATGGTGAACCCGCCTCACAAACCGTAAAAGATACCTGGGGTACCGGGCACAATGGCCTCTATGCAGGCAATATGCCCGGTGACGGTTATGTATACATATCCCTGGAGAACCGTGGCGCACCAGCTCCGAAAGGCCGGGAATGGCGTAAAAGCATTTTCCAGAATATCGGTCGTCTGAACATCCGCGACCAGGCAATGGGCGCAAAAAAAATACTGGAATGGCCGTTTATCGACAAAAACCGCGTTGCGGTATGGGGATGGAGCGGTGGCGGGTCCTCAACCCTCAACCTCATGTTCCAGTACCCTGAAATTTACAAAACGGGCATTGCGATAGCCGCAGTGGGCAATCAGCTGACCTACGACAACATCTATCAGGAACGTTATATGGGGTCGCCGTTAAAGTCGACTGAAGCTTATGTTAAAGGTTCTCCGGTAACCTATGCCGGTAACCTGAAAGGTAACCTGCTGTATATTCACGGCACCGGCGATGACAACGTACATTATCAGAATGCGGAAATGCTGATCAATGCGCTGATCAGACATGGTAAATGGTTTCAGATGATGTCTTACCCCAACCGCACACACAGCATCAGTGAAGGCGAAGGTACGTTCCAGCACCTGGCGCTGACCTATACTAAGTTCCTGCAAACCTACTGCCCTCCGGGAGGCCGCTAAAAACGTAAAACCTGGGCATCCTGACTTTTTGTGTAAGAAAGTAAATACCTTTGCAGATTATGGCGCATAGTTTGATAGCTTTGCGCCGTATATCTATTACGACGAATTGCTTGCATGAAGAATAAGGGATTATCTCAGATGTTTATTACGCTCAGTGATGTTTTTCAGTTCATGGGCAGATTCTTCAAGGAGGCTTTCATGCCGCCTTATGAAGGCCGGGAGCTCCTGAAGCAATGCTATGACATCGGCTACAAGTCCCTTGCCCTGATCTCACTGACCGGTTTTATTACCGGGATTGTATTTACCAAGCAGTCCAGGCCTTCACTTGCAGAATTCGGGGCGACATCATGGCTGCCATCTCTTGTCGGCATCGCCCTGCTGAGAACACTTGCCCCGCTCCTGACCTCGCTGATCGCGGCGGGAAAGGTGGGTTCCAGTATCGGTGCTGAGCTGGGTTCCATGCGGGTGACAGAGCAGATCGATGCGATGGAAGTCTCTGCTACGAATCCATTTAAGTTTCTGGTCAGCACACGGGTCATGGCATGTACCATTACCATCCCTATCCTTACTTTTTATACCGCACTGGTAGGTATGCTGGGTGCACTTCTGAATGTAGCCATGAGCGAAGGTACCAGTGCAAGGCTTTTTTTCCAGGCTTCACTGGAATCCATCACCTTTCTTGACATTACCGCCTCTACGATAAAAGCTGTACTCTTTGGGTTCACGATAGGAGTTGTTGGCTGCTATCAGGGCTATTATTCTTCCAAAGGTACTGAAGGCGTCGGAAAGGCAGCGAATTCTTCAGTAGTCATCGGCATGTTCCTGATCTTCATTGAAGAGGTCGTATCCGTACAGTTTTTTGGTTTGTTCAGGACATAATATGGTGAGTAAAACTACAGATATAGACAGGGAAAAGGTCATAGAGATTAAAGGACTGCACAAGTCCTTCGGTGACTACCAGGTACTCCGTGGTGTTGACCTTGACTTATACAAGCGGGAAAACCTGGTCGTCCTCGGCAAATCCGGTACCGGCAAGTCGGTATTGATCAAAATCATTGTCGGCCTGCTGACCCCTGATGCGGGCGAGGTTAAGGTGCTCGGCCGCATTGTGGACCAGATTTCCTACAGGGAATTGCTGGAGCTCAGGCTGAAAGTTGGCTTCTCTTTTCAGAACAGCGCATTGTACGACAGCATGACCGTAAGGGAAAACCTGGAATTTCCGCTTGTCCGTAACCAGCGCCGGCTCACCCGCGGCGAAGTAAACAGCGCAGTAGAGGAGATGCTGGACGCGGTCGGCTTGCTCCAGACCATCAATCAGATGCCTTCGGAACTTTCGGGCGGGCAAAGAAAAAGGATCGGTATCGCAAGGACACTGATCCTGCGGCCCGAGATTATGCTGTATGACGAACCTACGGCCGGGCTTGACCCAATCACCTGCCTCGAGATCAACAGCCTCATCAACGAGGTGCAGGAACGCTTTCATACCAGCTCGATCATCATTACCCATGACCTGACCTGTGCCAAGGCAGTAGGCGACCGTGTCGCAATGCTGCTGGACGGACGCTTCGAACGGCAGGGAACGTTTGAAGAGGTTTTTGCGACCGATGATCAGCGGGTTAAACCATTTTACGATTACAATTTTATTCAATAAGGATTATGCAGGCATCAGATAACCGCCGTAAGATTACCGTTGGAATATTTATCTTTCTTGGACTGGCCATATTTGTGGTCGGGGTCTTTACACTGGGCAGCCAGAAGAAGGCTTTTGTAAACAGCTTTACCGTGGACGTGATCTTTGATGATATACAGGGACTGAAGTCAGGGAACAACGTATGGTTTTCCGGGGTCAAGATCGGAACCATAAAAAAGATCCAGTTCTACGGCACTTCCCAGGTACAGGTCTTTTTAAACATCGAGGAACAGGCCCACAAATACATCCACAAGGACGCAGCCGCCAGTATCAGTTCAGATGGTCTGATCGGCAATAAGATCATCGTCATTACCGGCGGCACACCAAAGTTCCCCTTCGTGGAAGACGGTGACCGCCTGCGGGTCAATTCTACGCTGTCGACCGACGACATCATGAAAACATTCCAGGTAAACAATAAGAACCTGGTAGAAGTGACCTCTGATTTTAAGATACTGGCGAAAAGCCTGGTTGAAGGAAAGGGCACTGCGGGCACGCTCCTCACCGACCAGCAGGTTGCCGAGGACTTTAAGAAAATCGTGGCCAATCTGAAAAATACCACCGCTTCTGCCAACAAAATGGCGGCGGAGCTGAATACCTTCAGCAAAACGTTGAATACCAAGGGCGGTTTTGCGGACAAGGTGCTTACGGATACTGTCGTATTTGCCAGGCTTCAGTCTTCGGTAGACGAACTGCAAAAGACCGCGGGCTCTGCAGCTGCGCTGACCGAAAACCTGAACAAGGCTTCAGCCAAACTGAACCAGAGCGATAATGCCATCGGCGTATTGCTCAACGACCAGAAGACGGCAGAACAGGTAAAGGCCATTATGCTGAATATGGAGACCAGCAGCAAAAAGCTGGATGAAAACCTGGAAGCACTGCAACACAACTTCCTGTTGAGGGGCTTCTTTCGTAAAAAGGCCAAGGCAGAAGCAGAGGGAAATAAACAGTAACCTGATCCGGAAAAAGATGATCGTATTGCAAAATGAGTATGCCAGCGTAACACTGAGTGAAAAAGGCGCTGAACTTCAGCATTTTTTACTGAAGGAAAACAACAGGGAATATATGTGGGGCGGTGATCCGGCTTATTGGGGAAAACACAGTCCGGTGCTTTTTCCCGTAATAGGGGCACTTAAAGAAAATACTTATGCATATAACGGACATCAGTACCATCTTTCCAGACATGGCTTTGCAAGGGACAGAACGTTTGCTGTTGCGCAAAAAAGCAGCACTGAGGTCTCTTTTTCCCTATCCGACGATGAGGACACACTCCGCGTCTACCCTTTTAAATTCCGGTTTTACATTCATTACCGGTTAGAAGGTACCCGATTATCCTGTACTTATGAAGTAGTCAACCCATCTGAGTTCCCGCTTTTATTTTCGGTGGGCGGCCATCCCGCTTTCGCCGTACCTGTAAATGCGGATATCACCTACGACGACTATTTCCTGGAGTTCAGTGATGACCATGAGCTGGTCTGCCATAAAATAGACCATGACCTGATCTCTGAACATACCGAGACGCTGATGCTGACTGACCGTAAACTTCCCTTGAGCCATAAACTTTTTTACGAGGATGCACTGGTCGTCAAAACCCTGAAAAGCAACCGTATCTCGCTAAGGTGCAATAAGGCCCCTGAAGGCATTCATTTTGATTTTGAGGGTTTTCCCTTTTTTGGTATCTGGTCAGCCAAAGATGCAGACTTTGTATGTCTGGAACCCTGGTGCGGTATTGCCGACAGCACCGGCCATGATCAGCAGCTGAAGGATAAGGAAGGCATACAGGAATTGGCACCAGGTGAGCGCTGGCAACGCAGCTGGGCAGTCACCGCATTCTGAGGTTACCTGTTCAATGCCGGATCAGGGCTTTTTGATAATTGCCATCCGCTTGCTGGACGTGTAGGCATTAAATACACCCAGGGCCCCGTTATCGAAGTTTGACGGCGGATTTTCAGGTGCGACAGGAGGCCCGCCATCCCCGGATATCTGCTCCAGCGTATAAAAGTACCTGTACACCTGCCGGTTGATACCTTGCATCTCCACATGGATCGTATCGCCGTTATTCAGGTCATTCAGTGCATAATACAACACGTTCGCGACCTGTTTACCATTATTAAACCGGTCTTCTCCCACAACATCCTTCTCTGTTTTGCCCTTTATCCTGAGCAGGTACCTGTAATAGTTCTGAATATAGCCCGGATCTTCATAATTGGCGGCAACATAAGTCTTTACCTCACCAAAGAAGGTGTACTGACGGAAGGTGAGTGAATCCAGCGAAACACTGAGGGGCATTTCAGAAACAGAAGTATAAGTTTTTCCTTCCACAGTTACTTTAAGGGTGTAGGTCATCCCTTGTTTGCCACGCAGCCTGGCACTCCGGTACACTCCGGGATTGGTCTGGCTTTCGGTAAAGTTAAACACATCCCCGTCTGCGCTGGTCATCACTACACTTGCCCCGCTAAGCCCGTTGAACCGGTTAGGCTCTGTAAATTTATAGGTCTTGCTGACCCTCACGGTCTGGCGTTCATACTGATCATTAATAGCGCCGTCAATAACAATACGCGGCGCTGCGTTATCGAGATCTAACTCGATTACCTCTTCGCAGCCGTATAGCAAGATAAGAGAACAGACGATCAGGTACAGGTTCTTTTTCATAGCATCTTAAAATTTAAAATTCCAGGTCACCGAAGGAATAATGCCGAATAATGTGGTACGCACAGCCTCAGTTCTGGTCTGGTCATCTTCATTGTCCTTAAAATCAATTGAAAATGCATTTTTCCGGTTATAGACATTGTAAAGGCCAAACGACCAGCTGGACTGAACTTTCCTTCCCGGCTTGCCCTCCAGTGTAGCGGACAAGTCAAGGCGGTGATAATCCGGCATCCTGTAACCATTCTTTTCCGTATAATAATAAACCGTCCTTCCATTGATCTGGTACTTACCACTTGGGAAGGTAACTGCATTTCCGGTGTTATAAACAAATACAGAAGAAAAAGTCCAGCGGGATGAAACCTTATAAATTCCTACCAGGGACAAGTCATGTGTCCTGTCCTGTTTGGCATTGAACCACCGGGTATTGTTGATCGCGTCAAACTGCCGTTCGGTCTTCGATAAGGTATAGCCGACCCATCCGTTGAATTTCCCGAACCTTTTCTTCAGGAAGAGCTCTACGCCGTAGGCCCGTCCCCTTCCATACAGCAGGTCGGCCTCCACATTGGCGTTACCGCGAAGATCAGTACCTGTACGGTATTCGATCTGGTTTTGCATCAATTTATAATATATCTCTGCCGAAAACTCATACCTGTTGTCATTGAAATTCCTGAAATACCCGGCTGCCAGCTGGTCTGCAATCTCAGGTTTTACATTGTTGCTGTTCATAATATACAGGTCTGTAGGCGAAGTTGTCGTTGAGTTGGACATCAGGTGTATATTCTGGGTATTCCGGGTATAGGCTGCCTTCAGCGAACTGCTCGTATTCAGCTGAAAATTAGCGGAGAGCCTGGGCTCCAGGTTAAAATAAGTCCTGACAATTTCATTATTCCCATAAGAAAGGATATCGACAGTATTGCCATCTTCGTCATAGGTTTTGAAGTCTCCGGGTCCTGTCGGCAGAAAACTGCTCATCCTGAGCCCGTAAACGACACTAATCCTGTCACTAACCGCCCATTCGTCAGACACATAGGCTGCAAGTTCATATCCCTTTCTGTCTTCATAATCCTGTTCATTGACACTTGAACTTGCTCCGGAGGTGAGCTTACCGGGTTCAATGGAATGACGTATCGCATTCAGGCCGAACTTAACACGGTGACTATTGCCTGCACTGTACTCAAAATCCTGTTTGAAATTAAAGTTCTTAATGGACGAATTGACCTCAAAACTGTTTTCAGCGATCAGGTTGCTGATCACATAATCGTAATTGCTGTAAATAAGCGACGTATTGGAGAACAAACGGTCACTGAACAGGTGATTCCAGCGAAAGGTCAGGGTAGAATTGCCCCAGTTAAAGGCAAACGTCTCGTTAAGGCCCAGCTTGTCCCTTCCAAAATAACCTGAAAGATATAAAGTATTCCTGTCGTCCAGCTGATAATTGGCCTTCGCATTGACATCATAAAAATAAAGCGTGTTGCCATTTATAGAACTATCCGGCGAAAGCGCAAGAAAGGCATCCAGGTAAGTTCTCCGCGCACTGATCATAAAGGACCCTTTATCTTTTACGATCGGTGCCTCGATCTTGGCCCGCGACGAGATCAGTCCGATCCCGCCCTCTGCCGTAAATTCCTTACGGTTACCTTCGTTCATTTTGATATCCAGTACCGAAGCCAGCCTGCCTCCGTATTGCGCAGGCATTCCCCCTTTATAAACACTCACATCCTTAATCGCATCCGAGTTGAACGTGGAAAAGAAGCCGAGCAGATGCGATGCGTTGTAAACCGGAGCCTCGTCAAGCAGGATCAGGTTATGATCAGTAGCGCCTCCCCTGACATAAAACCCGCTGTTGCCTTCTCCCGCCGCCTTGATGCCGGGCAACAGCTGAAGCGTCTTCAATACGTCGCGTTCGCCCAGGAGTACAGGTACATTATTGATCTCTCTTACGGTGAGCTTTTGTAACCCCATTTGTGGGTTAACAACGTTGTCATTCCTTTTTTCAGATGTAATGACCACTTCATCAAGCTGACTGTCCGCTGTCAGCGAAAAATTAAGTTTCTGGGCGCCGTTTATTTTTAAGGGTTGCTGAACAGTCTTATAACCCACAAAGCTCACCGTAATTTCATAATCTCCGGAGGGCATCTGTAAGCTGTAAAAACCATAGGCATTGGTCACCGCACCGCCATTGGATGGTCCGCTAACCTTAACACTGGCACCGATCAGCGTCTCGCCGCTTGATGCATCACTCACGGTGCCGCTGATGGCAAACCGGTTCTGGGCTAAAGTAGACTGACAAAAGGAAAGTAAGATAAAAAAAGCAGGTATAAGCCTCAGTATATTTGACATAGCAATCCGTTGGACCGTAAAAGTAACAAAGAAAACTTGCAAACTTTACCTTTATACTATTGTTTTTAACAAATGGCTTTGATCTCGTTTACCAACAAAGGCATTTACTGCAGGCAAGGCGGTTTCTACATCGATCCCTGGCAACCTGTAGATCTTGCCGTCACCACACACGGACATTCCGACCACGTCAGATGGGGCAACAAAGCTTATCTCTGCCATGAACTCACCAGATCGGTGATTGAGCAGCGGCTCGGAGAAGACCTCCATATCGAGACACTTCCCTATAACAAAGCTGTAGGTATCAACGGCGTGAAAGTGAGTTTTTTCCCGGCGGGCCATGTTATAGGTTCTGCCCAGGTAAGGCTGGAATATAAGGGTGAGGTCTGCGTGGTTTCGGGAGATTATAAGACTGAAGACGATGGGGTCAGCACGGCCTTTGAACCTGTAAAATGCCATACTTTCGTATCAGAAAGCACATTTGGCCTCCCGATCTACAAATGGCAGCCTCAGCACGTCATCATGGACAACATCAGGGACTGGATCTCCCGGAACCGTGACCAGCAAAAGACAAGTGTACTGATCGCGTACAGCCTGGGCAAAGCGCAAAGGCTCATCAGCGGCCTCTCAGGTTACGGGGAGTTCTACACACATGCTTCCATTGAAAACCTCAACAGGCGCTTCCGCAATGCAGGAGTCATGTTGCCAGAAACCACCATGATCAACCCTGAAATCAAAAAGGAAGCCCTTCAGCAGGGCATCGTGATCGTGCCCCCTGCGCTTGCCGACAGTCGTTGGATCAAAAACCTCATCCAACCGGCTACAGGTATCTGTTCCGGCTGGATGCAGGTGCGCGCTGGCCGCCGGTGGCGGAGTGCCGATGCAGGCTTTGCCTTGAGCGACCATGCCGACTGGCCGGGTCTGCTGGGTGCGATCAGGGCTACGGAAGCCGAGCAGGTTTACGTAACGCATGGATACACCTCCGTATTTTCAAGGTATCTGAATGAAAGTGGCATAAAGGCACAGGAAGTAAAAACCCGGTATGGCCAGGAAGAAGAAGAACAGGAGGTATTGCCTTGAAAAGGTTTACCCAACTGATCCGGGAGCTGGAAACCAGCAATAAAACAAACGATAAGATCGCCGCACTCATCAGCTATTTTACAGAAGCGGCCGACCCGGACAAGCCCTATGTGATCGCTATGTTTACCGGTAAACGTCCAAGGCGTCCCGTAAATACCGCACTGATCAGACTCTGGGCCACTGAACTGGCCCGGATCCCCGACTGGTTGTTTGCAGAGTCCTATCATAGCGTAGGTGACCTCAGTGAGACGATCGCGCTCGTTTTACCGCCGCCCACGAGGCTCAGCAACCGTCCGCTGCACGAATGGATACAGGACCTGCAGGCACTTCATCTGCAAACGGAGGCAGAGAAAAAGCAGTTTATCCTTTCGGCATGGGACAGCCTGGATACTCAGGAACGTTTCATATTCAACAAACTCATCTCGGGTAACTTCCGGATCGGGGTCTCCGCTAAGATGCTGGTCAATGCACTTGCCAGGCAAAGCGGTACCGAAAGCAGCAAGATCATGCACAGCATTATGGGCAAGTGGGAGCCGTCAGCCATCAATTTTGCTGAGCTGACCTCAGGTGCGCACGTCAATACAGACAATTCCTGGCCTTATCCCTTTTGCCTGGCCTACGCATTGGAAAATGCACCGGAGGCCCTGGGCAGTCCCGGGGAATGGCAGGCCGAATGGAAATGGGACGGCATCAGGGGACAGATCATCAAACGCAATGGTGAACTGTTTATCTGGTCCAGAGGAGAAGAACTGGTCACCGCCCAGTTCCCGGAGCTTCACTTCCTGGCAGCAGAACTACCGGATGGCACTGTCCTGGACGGAGAGATCCTTTCCATAAAGGACGGAAATGTGCAGGCTTTCAGTATACTGCAGCAAAGGCTCAACCGGAAAACCATCAGCAAGGCACAACTCCTGAGCGCCCCTGTAGGGTTCTACAGTTACGACCTGCTTGAATATGCTGGTGCCGACCTGAGATCCGAGACATTGACATACCGCAGATCAGTCCTGGAACAGGTAACCGGGCAGTTGAAGACGAAGGGCATTGTCATTCCTTCTCCCGTCGTCGCTTTCGGCAACTGGGAAGAACTTGCCATGCTGCGCGAAAGCGCCCGCCAGCTCAACAGCGAAGGCATCATGCTCAAGAAACTGGACTCATTATACCATGCAGGCCGCAACCGGGGTGACTGGTGGAAATGGAAGATCAATCCGTATACCGTGGATACCGTCATGATCTATGCGCAGAAAGGCAGTGGCCGGCGCGCCGGTTATTATACGGACTACACATTTGCGGTGAGGGACGGCGATCAGCTGATCACGGTAGCAAAAGCTTATTCTGGGTTGACCGACAAAGAAATAAAAGAAGTAAATTCGTTCGTGCTGAAAAACGCTGTAGAAAAATTCGGACCCGTACGTACAGTAAAACCAGAACTGGTCTTCGAGATCGCCTTTGAAGGCATCGCAGAAAGTAAAAGACACAAGGCAGGCCTCGCCTTACGCTTTCCCCGTATCGCCCGCTGGCGGAAGGACAAAAAGGCAGACGAGATCAATACACTGGACGACCTGAGGCAATTGCTGCATTCTACCCTTTAACATATCATGACGGCAAAGCAAAACGGACAGGTACTGGAAAAAAGTCCCGGTTATAAAAGGGTAATGAAATGGCTGAAATCATCCGGAAAGAAACCTTTCGGATTTCAGTCTGAGGCCTGGCAGTATTATGCAGAGGGCTATTCCGGGCTGGTCAATGCCCCTACGGGCTTTGGTAAGACTTTTTCCATATTCCTGGCAGTTGTGATTGATGAGCTCAGCAAAACAGAACCCAAAAAAACAAAACCTGGCATTCGGCTGATCTGGATCACCCCGCTCCGCTCACTGGCCAAAGACCTGGCCAGAGCCATGCAGGAGGCCCTTACCGGGCTGGGAATGAACTGGACAGTGGGTGTCCGCAACGGCGATACCACAGCAAACGAAAAGCTGAAACAGAAAAGACAGATGCCCGAGGTGCTCATCATCACGCCGGAAAGCATGCATGTGCTGCTGGCCCAGAAGAATACATCCGGCTATTTCGGGCAGCTCCAGTGCATTGTCGCCGATGAATGGCATGAACTGATCGGCAGCAAAAGGGGCGTCATGGCCGAACTCGCCATTTCCAGGATCAGGGGCCTGGTTCTGGCAGCGCATCCGGAACGGCTGCTCCGGATATGGGGCATCTCAGCGACCATCGGCAATATGGAGCAGGCACTCGAGGTATTGGTACCGTATGATGATGTGTTGAAAACCATTGTCCGGGCAGACGTCGAAAAAAAGATACAGATCAAGTCCATCCTCCCCGATCACATCGAAATGCTGCCCTGGGCCGGTCACCTGGGCCTCAAACTTGCGGAAAAACTACTGCCCATCATTTACGGCAGCAAGACCACACTCATTTTTACCAACACCCGCGGACAGGCTGAACTCTGGTATCAGACCTTGCTGGCCAGGGACGAAAACCTTGCCGGCCAGCTGGCCATACACCATGGCTCCATAGATCACGAACTCAGGAACTGGATAGAAGATGCCATTCATACCGGTATACTGAAGGCCGTCGTCTGTACCTCCTCCCTCGATCTGGGCGTTGACTTCAAACCCGTCGATACCGTTGTACAGATCGGATCGCCCAAAGGTGTCGCCCGTTTTCTGCAGCGGGCAGGCCGCAGCGGCCACTCACCTTACGAAACCTCAAAGATCTATTTCCTGCCTACTCATGCGCTGGAACTGGTTGAAGCCGCCGCGATCAAGGAAGCCGCCAGGACGCAGAATATCGAAAGCAGGGAACCTGTCGTCATGTCCTTTGATGTATTGATCCAGTACCTGGTCACGCTGGCCGTCGGTGACGGGTTCAACGCAGACCAAATCTTCAGCGAAGTGAAACAGACCTTTGCCTACCGGGAACTGCTCCCTGAGGAATGGTCCTGGATCATGCAGTTCATCACCACAGGTGGAGACAGCCTTACCGCTTACAATGAATTCAATAAGGTAGTCCTTTCGGACAATCTGTGGAAGGTGGAAAGCAGGCAGACGGCACTGCGGCACCGTTTACATATCGGGACCATTGTCTCCGACGCCATGGTCAAGGTCAAATACATTTCCGGCGGTTTCGTAGGCATGGTCGAGGAATCCTTCATTTCACGGATGAAGCAAGGCACCAGTTTTACACTCGCCGGTCGCGTACTGGAATTTGTCATGATCAAGGACATGGTGGTACTGGTCCGGAAAAGCAAACAGAAGCAGGCACTAAGCCCCAGCTGGATGGGCGGCCGCATTTCCCTGACCTCCAACCTTGGTGCAGTGCTGCGCCAGAAATACAATGAGACACTGTACAAGCAACATGAAGACGAAGAACTCGATATGATCCTGCCGCTCTTTCAGCGACAGGCGCAGGTATCTCATGTACCCAAAGATGATGAGTTTTTGGTCGAGCTGATCCGCACGCGCGATGGTTATCACCTCTTTGCCTACCCCTTTGAAGGCCGGCAGGTCCATGAGATCATGGCCTCACTCCTGGCCTACCGGATCGGCAGGATCAAACCCATTACTTTTTCGATCGCCATGAACGATTACGGTTTCGAACTGCTCAGCGAACAGCCCATTCCTCTGGACGAAAAAGAAATGAAAACGCACATCAAACAGCTGCTGAGTCCCGAAAACCTTGCCGAAGATATCGTGGCCAGCATCAACGCGACAGAAATGGCACGACGGAAATTCAGGGACATTGCCTGCATCGCCGGACTGGTCTTCCAGGGCTACCCCGGCAAATACATCGCCAATAAGCATCTGCAGTCCTCAGCAGCATTATTTTTCAACGTATTCAGCGATTACGACAAACATAACCTATTATTGCGGCAGGCTTATGACGAGGCCTTTTACCAGCAGATAGAAGAACCCAGGCTGGCCGCCGCATTGCATAGGATACAGGCCAGCAGCGTGGTTATCGTGGAAACAGACCGCTATACACCACTCTGCTTCCCGATCAAGGTAGACAGCCTCAGGGACAATATGAGTTCAGAAGAACTGAGCCAGCGCATTGCCAGAATGACGTCTGAAACCGAAAAGAAAAATGCCAGAAGGAAGAATGAACATTGAATGCAGGGGAGAACAGCTCATATTGAGTAAAGAGAAGGCCATCTATTGGGAACGAGAAAAAATGCTGATCGTCAGCGACCTGCACATCGGAAAATCTGCCTACTTCCGCAAATCCGGCTTACAGGTCCCGCATACCGTTGGGCTGAGCGATCTCCAGCGGCTGAGCCTGCTGCTAAAAACATATCCCACTGAAAAACTATTGGTTACGGGAGATATGTTCCACAATAACATGAACAGTGACGCCGCAGCTTTTGCCGAATGGAGGAAACAATATCCGGATCTGCAGGTCATCCTGGTAAAAGGCAACCATGATGACCTGAAAAATGAAGACTACCGGGCATTGGATATAGAAGTGCATACCAGGGAAGTGATCAGCGCACCTTTTCGCTTTGTCCACGAAAAGCCCACCATACAGGACGGATACTTCAACATTTCAGGGCATATACATCCCGGGGTCATGCTTTATGGCAAGGCCAGGCAGAGACTCAGGTTTCCATGCTTTTATTTTGGCAGTCATTGTGCCATACTGCCTGCATTCAGCGTGTTTACAGGACTTTACCTGCTCAGACCTGAAGCAGAAGACGACCGTTTTTATGCCATTACCCCAGACCGGATCATCCAGGTCTAACTCCGGTAAAAATGCGGTTTTCAGGCCACGGCAGCACCCAGGTTAAGTATCCAGTCATCAAACATCTTCTGTTCTATGGCCACCACGACCGCAGCGTGCCGCTCCCATTCCGGAGAGAAACGTTTCAACTGGTTGATCATTTCTTCCAGATGCCCCTCCTCCTCCAGAATGATCGACTTTACGTTCACCTTGCTGCCGGCGCCCGTCAGCACATCCTGGTAAACCGGATAGAGTTCATCCGCACGCACTTCGATCGCATAAGTGACAAAAAGGTAGGCACCAAATTTCAGTGCACTCCCCGTCAGGCCAAACTCCTGTTTAAGGTAACGGCAGACCGCAATATCCAGCGCATTCAGGTAAAACCGGGTGTGTCCGGGAGTCAGCAGCTCTTCAGCGGTGTAGGTCCTGCAAAGGTTCCCTTCCAGTTTGTCCAGTTGTTTTTTCAGATAATAGGCATGTCTGTGTTCTTCGGCCGCATGTTTCAGCACGATCAGATCCACCTCTTCCTTATGCTCAGAAGCAGAAATCTTCCGGGCTCCTGCATTTTCCATATAAGAAAGCGTATTCAACCATTTGGCATGCAGTAAGTTATTATTTACAATGTTTTCAAGTATCGGCTTAAGCATCGCTATATTTCTTTAAGTGCAGACAAAATTGTTTGGTAAATATAATCCAGATCTTCATCACTCAGGACATAGGGCGGTAAAATATACAATACGTTGCCCAGCGGGCGCATCAGTATACCGTTGGCGAGAAAATAATTATACAACCGGTCACGGATATCGCTCAGATACGAAGTAGCGCCTGAGGTCTGCCATTCCATGGCCAGGATCGTACCGGTCTGGCGCACATCTTTCAGTTTCGGATGCCCTTTGATCTCCTGCATAAAGACACGGTGCCGATCAGTGATCCTTCTGATGTTCTCCAGTGTCCTGCCATTCAGTAAAATATCCAGGCTGGCCAGGGAAGCCGCACAGGCTACCGGATTTGCCGTGAAAGAATGGCCGTGGTACAGCGTCTTCAGTTTATCGTCGCTCAGGAAAGCCTCAAACACCCTGGTATTGCAAGTGGTGATGCCCATCGGCATCGTACCCCCGGTAAGCCCTTTCGACAGGCAGAAAATATCCGGCTCGACGCTGAGCGCCTCACAGGCGAAAAACCTCCCGGTACGGCCGAAACCCGTCATTACCTCATCCGCAATGGTCAGCACATCCTGTTGCCGGCAAGTCCGGATCAGCTCATCCAGGTAAGCTGCCTCATACATCAGCATACCCCCCGATCCAAGTACCAGCGGCTCAAAGATAAAGCAGGCCAGGTCAGTAGACAGGTATTTGATGGTCGACTTCAGCTGCTCAATATTTCCTGCATCAGGCAGATCAATAAACTCGACGTCAAACAGCATTTCAGCAAAAGGCTGGGTAAAAATACTCCGGCCGCTTACCGACATTGCCCCGAAGGTATCTCCATGATAGGCATGGTTAAAGGCCAGTATCTTTTTGCGTTGTCCCTTACCCTTGTTCGCCCAGTACTGCAGGCACATCTTGATGGCCACCTCCACTGCCGTAGAACCATTATCGCTGTAAAACACCCGTTCCTGCTTGCCCGGCAGCAAAGGCAGCAGCCGTTCCGCAAGCCTGACCGCGGGTTCGTGGGTAAAACCCGCAAAGATCACATGCTCCAGCGTACGCAGCTGTTCTGCCACCTTTTCCGCGATATGCGGATGGGCGTGCCCGTGGATATTTACCCACCAGCTGGATACCGCATCAATATATCTCGTACCCGCTTCACTGTATAAATAGGCACCTTCGCCCCTCACCACAGGGATATGCGGCAAGGGATCCTTCATCTGGGTAAAAGGGTGCCAGATGACCCGGCTGTCCCGTTCCTGTAAACTCATGTCCATAATTCCTTAAACCGTTCCACTGCAACCTTGTCCGTCCTGAAGGTCACATCATCCGTGCTCAGCAGGTCCAGGGATATCCAACGGAAAGACTGCAGGGTATCTGTATCAAAATCAAATGCAAGTGTCTTTATGCTTACAGACAATGGCGTCAATGTCCTCACCTGGTAATAAACGCTCAGTATCTGACTTTCGTTGAAAGAGGAACGCTCGTAAAAATCAGTGGTGTAAATGTGCCGGACCACCTCGATCTCCACATTGCATTCCTCCATAAACTCACGCTTCAGCGCCGCTGTCAACCCCTCCCCAAACTCTACCCCGCCACCCGGAAACTTGCTGAACTGACGTCCACCCTGCTGCTCATCACTGATCAGCACCTCGTTCCGTTCATTGACCAGTATTCCGTATACCCTTACATTAAAATAACTCATTGGTCAAAGTGCTTTTTATTCTTGGTCACATTATCTATCGTCCAGGTGATCTCGTTCCGGAATACCTCAGCCCGTACCGGGCATTCCTTCATATGACAATAGTTACAGCAATCTGGCAGACACGGGTCCGCATGGATGAACAATTCTGTTTTCCCGGAGGCATTTCCGTTGATCATTTCATCAATTGCTGAAATTTCATGGTGAACCTGGTTCAGGTCAAAGTAATAAGGCAGGGTAACATGACAATCGATGTGAAGATCCGCCCCGTATTGCTGTGCACGCAGGTTATGCACGTCAATCCAGGGATCCTGCCTGTTCTTCTGCATCAGCGCAACAATTTCCTTAACCAGGTCCAGGTCGCTTTCATCCATCAGTCCGCCTACCGATCTGCGGGTCAGCTTATAACCGTTGTGTACGATATAGATACCCAGCAGGATCGAGATCACGCCGTCCAGCCAGTAAAGCCCGGTCAGCTTGATCAGCACTACGCCTCCTACAAGCCCGGCACTGGTTACCGCATCTGTCAGCAGATGCCGGCCGTCGGCTTCCAGTGTGATCGACCGCTGGCTTTTTCCTTCCCTGATCAGGTAATAGCCGGTAAACATATTGACCAGACCGGTCGCCCCGATGATCGCGGCACCTTCAAAAAGCCTCAGGATAGGTTGGGGATAGATGAGGTCATAACCTGACTTAAAGATGATGATCACACCGGCGACCGTGATCAGCGCCCCTTCCAGGAAAGCCGAGAAGAACTCCACCTTACCATGGCCATACGGGTGGTTGGTATCCTTGGGAACTGTTGCCAGATAAATGCTGTAAAATGCAAAGCTGCTTGCCAGTACATTCACTATGCTTTCCGCCGCATCCGTAAGGATGGCATTGGAATGCGTGATGAGGTAGGCCAAAAACTTGGCCAGCATCAGGACCATGCTGACGGAAAGGGCTATCAGTATCGCTTTTTTCCTTGGTTCCACCTTGCTGGGTTTAGCGTCCAAAAGTAATGTTTAGCGTTCAGAAAACCATTAAAAGTATTTTTTTTGGCCTTTAATGGCATCAGGTTCATATATTTGCATCCGCACAAAATTTAATTTGTCTTTGTACCCATCATTATGACATTTTTATCTAAAAGAATCAACAACCTGTCTGAGTCACAGACCATTAAAATGGCAAAACTAGGCAGAGAGCTGTCCGCGAAAGGGATAGACGTAATCAACCTGAGCTTCGGGGAACCAGACTTCTTCACACCTGAATTTGTAAAGGAAGCTGCCAAGAAGGCCATTGATGATAACTACTCTTACTACACTCCTGTATCCGGTTACCCCGAACTGCGCAAGGCTGCCGCTGAAAAGCTGTTAAGGGAAAACGGGCTGAACTACAGCTTTGACCAGATCGTTGTTTCTACAGGTGCCAAGCAATCACTGGCAAATGCAGTACTTTGCCTTGTGGATCCGGGTGATGAAGTGATCGTCCCTACGCCGTACTGGGTGTCTTATTCAGAGATGATCAAACTGGCGGAAGGTGAAACCGTGTTCATCAACGCAACGGTAGAAAACAATTTCAAGATCACTGCCGCAGAACTGGAAGCCGCCATTACCCCAAAAACCAAACTCTTCATGTTCTCTTCTCCATGTAACCCGACCGGGTCGGTTTACAGCAAGGAGGAACTGGCCGCACTGGTTGCTGTATTCGAAAAACACCCGCAGATCTATATCATTTCAGATGAGATCTATGAACATATCAATTTCGTAGGACAGCACGCTTCCATTGCCGAATTCGAATCCGTAAAAGACCGTGTGGTACTGATCAACGGCTTCTCCAAGTCTTACGCGATGACGGGATGGCGGGTAGGCTATATGGCCGCCAACAAAGAACTGGCAGCTGCCTGCGACAAATTACAGGGCCAGATTACTTCCGGCACATCATCGATCGCACAGCGTGCCGCACTGGCTGCATACCAGGGCGGGCTCGACTCGGTAAGGGAAATGGTCGGAGAATTCAAAAAACGCAGGGATATCGTTTATGAATTGCTTAACGAGATTCCGGGTGTTAATGTAAACCTGCCCGATGGCGCCTTCTACTTCTTCCCTGAGGTCAAATCTTACTTCGGCAAGAAAAACGGCGAACAGGTGATCAGCAATGCAGAAGACCTTTGCCTTTATATCCTCAATGAAGCACATGTCTCTACCGTAACCGGGGAAGCCTTCGGTAACGAAGACTGCATCAGGATTTCCTATGCGGCTTCAGAGGAGCAACTGAGAAAAGCAGTGAAGCAGATCAAAGAGGCGCTGACCAGGTTGAGTTAGTGTTCCGGACGTCTGCCGGGTAAAAGACCGGCAGTAACAGATATGAATAAAAAAAGCCCTGTTTGAAAACAGGGCTTTTTTTATCTCAGCTGAGTACGACCCATAAGCATTGCCGGAAACCGGCGCTGATTAAGAACGGATCGCCTCCACCGGGTCTAGTCTTGAAGCAGCGTATGCAGGCCAGAAACCGGAGATGACACCAATAATAACAGATACGCCGATCCCAAGCGCTATATTCTTTAAATACAAGATCATCTCAAAACCCAAAGCTCCGGAGACCAGCGTTCCCAGATATACCAGCAACAACCCGAAGCCACCGCCAAGCAGACACAACGCCACAGCTTCAAAAAGAAATTGCAGCAGGATAAAATAATTTTTGGCCCCCAGGGATTTTTGTATGCCAATAATATTGGTACGCTCCTTAACAGACACGAACATAATGTTCGCGATCCCAAATCCGCCCACCAGGATAGAGAAGCCGCCAATAATCCATCCGGCAATATCCACTACGCCGAACATCTTATCAAGGTCATCTGAAGCAATTGTACTCTTATTGAGCGCAAAGTCATCTTCCACCCCTGGCCTGATCTTCCTGATCGATCTCATTGCCCCCCTGAGCTCACTTTCCACTTCCTCCAGCGGAATATTGTCATAACCCCTCACCGTAATCTGAGGATCGTACCTTCCGCTTTCCACATCAATGACACCCTTTGCAAAATTGATCGGCATCACGATATTCTTGTCCTGCGACATGCCCAGCATATCCTCACCTTCTTTCTTAAACACGCCGACCACATTCAGTTTCCTGCCCATCACGGAAATACTTTTGCCGACAGCAGGCGTGCCGTTGAAAAGCCCCTCAGCCACCGAAGCACCGATCAGTACTACCGGTGAACCACTCCTGCCCTCGTTATCTGTAAAGTACCTTCCCTCCTGAAATTCCAGGTTCCAGGTTTTATTAAAGTCCTGCGAAGCCGCCCTCACACCTACCCCTTCAATGGAATTGACGCGGTATTTTACTGTTCGCTCGTTGGCAAAGATCTCATAGGAAACACCCCTTGCATATTCAAGCCGGTCTCTGAGCATCTCGTAGTCCCTGAGCGAAGTTTCGGGCCTGTTCACATATTTCCACCAGGGATAATCACCAAAGCCACCCCAGGGCCATTTCTGCACAAATATGGTCTTCGATCCAAGCTTGTCAATACTGGCCTGCAGCTTGGCGCGGAAACTGTCCGCAGCAGAAAAAACGAAAATGATCGCAAATATGCCTATCGTGATACCCAGAAGGGAAAGCATGGTGCGGAGCTTGTTCTGTCGCAGCGCATCGGCAGCAAACCTGAAACTTTCACCTATAAGTTTGAATAAGATCATAATTGTGGTTTAGACCAAAAGTAGCCAAAAAGGTTACATATCTTACGCCAAAGCTTCACATTTATCAGGTAACAAAATCCTTGCGCTCCGTTGTAAAATTTCGGGCGTTGGCTTTTGAAAATTATATTCGTATTTTTGCGCCCTAAAATATATTACATCAATCAAATATGAAACTATCTCAGTTTAAGTTTAATCTTCCGGATTCATTAATTGCCAGTACACCTGCGGACCAGAGGGATGAGGCCCGCTTAATGGTTTTGCATAAGGATACCGGCAAGATAGAGCACAAAATATTCAAGGATATCCTGGGATATTTTGACGACAAAGATGTAATGATCCTGAACAACACCAAGGTATTCCCGGCGCGTCTTTATGGAAATAAAGAAAAAACCGGTGCGACCATAGAGGTATTTCTCCTGCGTGAGCTCAATAAGGAGCTGCGCCTGTGGGACGTACTGGTAGACCCTGCACGTAAGATCAGGGTAGGCAACAAGCTCTATTTCGGCGATGATGACCTGCTCGTGGCAGAAGTTGTCGACAACACCACCTCACGCGGAAGGACCATACGTTTTCTTTTCGACGGCACTGACGAAGAATTCAGAAAGAACATAGAGATCCTCGGTGAAACGCCGCTTCCGAAATACATCAAACGCAAGGCTACCGCCATGGACAAGGAGCGCTACCAGACCATCTTCGCCAAACATGAAGGTGCGGTTGCTGCGCCTACGGCCGGTCTGCACTTCAGCAGGGAACTGATGAAACGTCTTGAACTGAAAGGTGTAGACTTCGCCGAAGTCACCCTTCACGTCGGACTGGGCACTTTCAGGACCGTTGAGGTGGAAGACCTGACCAAACATAAGATGGACTCGGAACAGTTCATCATTACCCAAAAGGATGCCGACATCGTGAACAACGCCATTGAAAACAAAAGACGTGTTTGTGCTGTCGGTACGACCTCTATGCGTGCCATTGAATCTGCCGTGTCTTCACACAAAACGCTGAAGGCCGCAAATGACTGGACAAGTAAGTTTATATTCCCGCCCTATGAGTTCAGCATTGCCAACTCTATGGTTACCAACTTCCACACGCCTGAATCTACCTTGCTGATGATGATCTGTGCATTCGGCGGCTTCGACCATGTTATGAACGCATACGAAATTGCAGTTAAGGAAAAATACCGTTTCTACAGCTATGGCGATGCCATGTTGATCATCTAAAAACAGAATACATAAAAATCTCATAGGAGATTTGAGGCAAAAGCGCCTTAAATCTCCTATTTTTGTGGGTACCCAACCCATCTGACATGACGAAGTATTATGCAATATTGGTCGCCGGCGGTTCAGGAAACCGGATGCAAAGTGCTGTAGCCAAACAATTCCTGCTCCTCAACGACAGACCCGTCATCATGCATACCATAGAAGCTTTTTACAGATGCGGAATGAGCCCCCAGATCTTTGTGGTGCTCAATAAACACCAGCATTTCTATTGGGCAGAACTTTGCAGCATCCATCATTTTAAAATCCCCCACCAGGTAATCGAAGGTGGCGCACAAAGGTTTCATTCCGTAAAGAACGGACTTGATGCCATAACGGATGAAGGTATTGTGGCGGTACACGATGCAGTGCGGCCGCTGGTCTCTCCTGAACTGATCAGCAGATGTTACCACGAAGCGGAAAAAAGCGGAAACTGCGTCGCTTATGTAAAACCCACAGATTCGATCCGGAAGATCAACCCCGAAGGTGGCAGTACAGCAGTAAACCGCAACGACTTTGTCATGATCCAGACCCCGCAGACCTTCCGTGTCAGCCAGCTGAAACAATGTTACCAGACACCTTATGTTCCTGAATTTACAGACGACGCATCCGTTGCGGAATACAACGGCGTCAGCATACAGCTGATCGAAGGCGAACGGGAAAACCTGAAGATCACCTACCCGGAAGATCTCGTGGTAGCAGCCATCCTGTTAAAAAAAAGGGGCTACTGAAACAGCAGCCCCGGACTTATCTTGTCAGACCTGATTAAGCCGCTCCCCGGATAACCCTGAGCAGGATAGCAATAATGGCGATCACCAGTAAGACATGGATGATACCGCCGGTATAATAACCACCAAAGAAGCTGATTGCCCAGATAATAACCAGAATTACCGCGATCAAATAAAGTAGATTTCCCATAGTTTTTTGTTTTTAAAAGTTATTGTTTAAGATAGATGTCACCATGATTTTAAATTCATGACATGATATAAACAATAAAATCACAAAAAGGTTCGGAACAAAAAAGCCCCGGATCGTTTCCGGGGCTTTTCATATGGCTACACTGCCTTAGTATTCATCTTCATTAAAGAAGAAATCATCTTTTGTTGGATAGTCAGGCCAGATTTCTTCGATTGTCTCATAAGGTTCGCCATCGTCCTCAAGCGCCTGCAGGTTCTCGATAACTTCCACAGGAGCCCCCGATCTGATACCGTAATCAATCAATTCATCTTTTGTTGCGGGCCATGGAGCGTCTTCCAGGTGCGATGCTAGTTCTAATGTCCAGTACATATTAAGTTACAATTAAGTTATCCTATAGTTGTTCCGCAAAAGTATATTAAAAAACATGAGCCAAACAAACTTTTTTTTCCACCATACCAAGTTACCAACAATGTCAGCGACGAGGTTTCCAGACGATCTCGTCGGTATCTCCATCTGAACTCAGTTTGCGTGCCAAAACAAACAAATAATCACTTAACCGGTTTAAATATACCGTCATTTTTTCGTCAACATCACTGTTTTCAGCCAGTTGGACAATCAATCGTTCCGCCCGCCGGCAGATACACCTGGCGATATGACAAAATGACGAAGCGGTATTACCCCCTGGCAGTATAAAATGCTTCAGCGAAGGCAATCCGGCCTCCATCCGGTCAATTTCATTTTCCAGCAGTTCCACATCCCCGGGAATAAGACCGGGCAATACCATTGTCGATTTGCCGGGATCGGCGGCCAGTAACGACCCGATCGTAAATAACCTGTCCTGTATTTCCGCCAGCACTGCTTTCAGCCGGGTATCCATTTCCTGGCAGCGCAGCAGGCCGATATAGGAATTGAGTTCATCTATAGTACCATAACACTCGATCCGGTGATGGTATTTCGGTACCCGGGTACCACCGATCAGCGAAGTCTGTCCCTTATCCCCCGTCCTGGTATAGATTTTCATCCCTGGAGTTTATACGATTTTCTCAAAGTCACTTCCCTTTATTTCCAGGTTGTTCAGCCTGGGAGAAACGGTTTTGATATCCGTATTCTTGTAATCCTTTTCAATCAGTCCGTCACGCATCCTCACGATACGGTGGGCGTGCTGGGCAATGTCCTCCTCATGAGTGACCAGTATAATGGTGTTACCTTTACTGTGTATATCCTCCAGAAGCCCCATAATTTCTATGGAAGTCTTCGTATCCAGGTTTCCCGTAGGTTCGTCGGCCAGAATGATCGAGGGGTCATTGATCAGTGCCCTGGCCACTGCCACACGCTGACGCTGTCCACCGGAAAGTTCATTAGGCTTGTGGGTCACCCGGTGCCCCAGCCCTACGTTTTCCAGCGCCTTTTGTGCCCTTTCCTCCCGTTCCCGTTTACCGGCACCCGCATAGATCAGGGGAAGCGCCACATTGTCAAGGGAAGTGGAACGGGGCAGCAAATTAAAGGTCTGGAATACAAAACCGATCTCCTTGTTTCTCACCTCCGCCAATTCATTGTCCGTCATATGGCTTACATCCGTCCCGTTCAGGATATATTGTCCCTTACTCGGCGTGTCCAGACAGCCCAGTATATTCATCAGTGTAGACTTTCCTGAACCTGAAGGCCCCATCAGCGCAACAAACTCACCCTTGTAGATGTCCAGGGAAACCGATTTGAGTGCATGGATCACTTCAGATCCGATTACATATTTCCTCCCGATGTCCCTGATGTTGATTAAGGCTTTTTCCATTGCTTTTCTATTTTTACTGACCCTCAGTTTTTCGTTTTTAGACCATTCGCCCTCCGCGATGTTACAACAGGACTATTTTTCAATGATCTTAGGCACCATAAAAAACCGTTCGTTATGAACTGCAGCATTCTTCAGCCCTTCCTCCGTACTGATCTCCTGCCTGACGACGTCTTCCCGCCAGATGTTTTCCTCATGGTTCATGTATACCAGCGGCTCCACGCCGGTCGTATCCAGTTCATTGAGCTTTTCCATAAAGGTAAGTATCTTGCTCATGTCACCGATCAGAGTGTCAATATCCTTATCTTCAACCTCAATCCTGGCCAGATCGGCCACCTTTTCAATTGTTTGCTTATCTATGATCATTTATAGACCAGTTTACTGTTTATCAGATCAAAAATACGGTCTTTCAGGCTATCTGCATCATTAATATTTAAATCTGAGGTAGAAACCGGCTTATGCACATAAATATTACATATTCCCGGTCTTGTGCCGTACCTTACCCCGTCGTCCCAGATCACCTTCCATATATTGGTCAGGCTCACGGGTACGATAGCGACATTCTTTTCAATGGCCAGGCGAAACGGACCATTTTTAAACTCCCCGAGCTTCGGCGGATAGGTATCGTCGATCTTCCCCTCCGGAAAAATGATCAGGCTCATGCCCTTATCCAGGTTATCGGCTGCCCTTTTAAAAGCCCTGAAGGACGACATCCTGCTCTCCCGGTTCACGGGAATATCAATTGTCCTGAAAAAGATCTTCAGCACCGGGTTGTCAAGAAGCTCCTCCTTTCCCATAAAGTGAAAGCGCCCCCTGCCCAGGATACACATGGCCATAATGTCATAATTCGAAGAATGGTTGGCGCAATAAATATAAGTCCTGTCCTTTTCCAGCGCCTGCTCAAAATCAAATACATAAAACACTCCCGTCAGCGCACTGATGATGAAGCTGTCTGCCTTTCTCAGCCAGTTCAGTATCCTGTACCCCCCCGGCCTTCTTGACGCCAGGTAAAAAAAAGGAGAAAAGAGCGCGGAAAATACCAGGATGATCACAAGTGAATAGATGCGGTGGGCCTGCCTTAAAAATGAGATCATGATAGCTAAACTACAAATATAATTTATAATTTCGGGGCCATGAAAGAAACGGTAGTTAGCGGGATACGGCCTACAGGGCAGTTACACCTCGGCAATTATTTTGGCGCAGTAACCAATTTTGTAAAGATGCAGTACGACTATAACTGCTATTTCTTTATAGCCGACCTCCACTCCCTGACCACTCATCCAACCCCGCAGGACCTGCATGGCTACGTCAGGCACGTCCTGGTAGAATACCTGGCCTGCGGAATTGACCCCGAGCAATCTACCATATATATACAGTCAGATGTTCCCGAGGTAGCAGAACTTTACCTTTACCTCAACATGAACGCCTACATGGGAGAGCTGGAAAGGAGTACTTCTTTCAAGGACAAGGTCCGTTCGCAGCCCGACAATGTCAATGCCGGCCTGCTCACCTATCCTACTTTAATGGCCGCTGACATCCTCATTCACAAAGCGGTAAAGGTACCCGTGGGCAAAGACCAGGAACAGCACCTGGAAATGACACGCACCTTTGGAAACCGCTTCAACAGGCTTTATCACGCCGACTATTTCCCCGAAGCATTTGCCTTCAGCTACGCACAGCAACTGGTCAAGGTACCCGGTCTTGACGGAAAGGGAAAAATGAGCAAGTCCGGCGGTGACAGCAACTGCATCTACCTTGCCGACAGCCCCGAAGCCATCCGCAAAAAAATGTCCAGGGCCGTTACCGACGGTGGTCCGACGGTGGAAAACCAGGCCAAGCCGGAAGCCATACAGAACCTTTTCGACCTCATGAAGATCGTTTCATCTGCAGATACCCTGGCCCATTTCGACGGATTGTATAACCAGATGGCCATCCGTTACGGCGATTTCAAGAAACAGCTGGCAGAAGACATGATCCTGTTCAATTCGCCTATCCGCGAACGTATCGAAGAACTCTCCAAAGACACGGACTATCTGCGCAAAGTGGCCCGGCATGGCGCAGAAAAGGCCCGTGAAAGCGCCAGGAAAACCATCAGCGACGTCCGGTCCCTGATCGGTTTTAAGGCATTTTAAATTTCAGTTATTGCTTTTTAGGTATTAGATTTGGGCCAGCAATCCAAAATCTGAATACATATGCATATCGCGATAGTCGGGAACATCGGCGCAGGAAAAACCACGCTTACCAGCTTACTGGCAAGACACTATGGCTGGGAGGCCCTCTATGAAGCAGTAGAGAACAACCCCTACCTCGAAGACTTCTACAGTGACATGAAAAGATGGAGCTTTAACCTGCAGATCTATTTCCTGAACAGCCGTTTCCAGCAGATCGTAGAAATACAGAGTCTTGGAAAAAACGTCATCCAGGACAGGACGATCTATGAAGACGCACATATCTTCGCCGACAACCTGCATGAAATGGGGCTGATGACCACCCGCGATCATGCCAATTATAAAGCCATCTTCGCCAACATTACCTCATTTATCAAAGCTCCCGACCTGCTGGTCTACCTGCGCGCATCTGTACCGACGCTGGTCAACAACATCCAGCGCCGCGGCCGCGAGTACGAAGCTGGTATCCGCATCGATTACCTGTCCAAGCTCAACGAAAAGTACGAAGCCTGGATCAGAGACTATAAGCTGGGCAAGCTGCTTATCCTCGACAAGGACAAACTCGATTTCACGAGCAATCCGGAAGACCTGGGCACCATTATCCAATCCATAGAAGCAGAGATCAACGGCCTGTTCTGATGGATATCCTGGGCATTATCCCTGCACGCTACGCCTCAACCCGTTTTCCGGGCAAACCCCTCGTCGAAATTAAAGGCAAGACCATGATCCGCCGGGTCTATGAACAGGCCAGCCAGGCAGGCAGTCTCAGCCAGATCGTGGTGGCCACCGATGACGAGCGTATCGCAGAAGAAGTAAGGAACTTCGGGGGGCAGTATATACTGACCGCATCAGACCACCAGAGCGGCACAGACCGCTGTGCAGAGGTCGCCGGGCTCCTGCCCGAGTTCGGGGCGATCATCAATATTCAGGGTGACGAGCCCTATATCGACCCCCGGCAGATCGAACTCCTGGCCTCCTGCTTCCTTCAACCTGCCACTCAACTGGCTACACTGGTCAAAAAGATCAGTGGCGAACATGAACTCTTCAATCCCAATATCCCGAAAGTAGTAACCAGCGTTACCGGTGAAGCCATCTATTTCAGCAGACATCCCGTTCCCTATCTGCGCAATACCGCAACAGAAAACTGGCTGGAAAAGCATCAGTACTACAAACATATCGGCATTTATGGCTACCGCCGGGATACTTTGCTGGAAATCACCAGGCTGCCGCCATCTTCACTGGAACTGGCCGAGAGCCTGGAGCAGCTCCGCTGGCTGGAAAATAATTACCGTATTGTCACGAAAGTTACCGATATTGAAACCATTGCAATAGATACTCCCGAAGACCTGGAAAGATTAAACAGTAATCTATGAGACGCTTAGTTACCGGCATCCTGCTTTCAGCCGCTTTCCTTTCCGCATGCAGCCCTGGCAAAAAGGAAACCATAACCGCTGCCGATATGCAGAAGACCTTCGTTAAACCCTTCAGTGATAGCCTGAGTGCCGATACCTTTCGTCTGCAGATCGAAGGAGAAAGGCCCGAAGATATGCGGCTGCATTTTACCATCACCTCCTTTCGAAGCCAACAGATCTACGATACCCTCATCCCTGCCTCTTCATTGTTCAAAAACTACGATGCCACCATTAACCTGAACAAGAAGAACAACCAGATCAAATTCCTCAAGGAAGAGATGAGCCGTTTCTTTGATGAGGAAAATTTCATGGAACCTGCCGTTACCGAAAGTGAGAGGCCCGATAAAAATGTTCCCGACAAGGCTTTTTTTGAAGAACTCAAACAAAAGCCGCTGAACGGTTTCGCTTACCGGCTGGGCAAGGACCAGAAAATCTACATTGCCTGGTCAACCCTGCAAGGAAAGGTAAAAACCTATTATTCCTGCTGCAAACCATAAAACCGATGCTTGCCGCCAAAATTTCTGACCTGGGAAACTAACATTATATACCTTGCTAAATCGTATTAATCTTACTTTTCTAAAAAATGTTAACAAAAATATTATGATGTTAACAAACTTTATACTATGTTTATATAACCAAACCAAATGAAAGCCAGTATTTCGGCTTCAAAAACAACCTTTAATATTCTAACCAAATATACTTTCGAACAAATCGCCCGGTCATTCTCCGGGCTTTTTTTTTACCTGACAGCTTCAAACATCCTGGTGATTCCCCGTTATAACTCTTTTGCAGTCTTTTCAACAAATATGGAAAAAACGTTATTTTAGACCAGTGCAGCCACCCCGCATTATGTTGAAAAGATTGGGCATTTTACTATTATTTCTCTTCCTGCTGCAGGCTGCACATGCGCAAAGGGCGGGAATATCCGGTACAGTAACCGATACACTGGAAAAAAGAAAGCTGTATAACAGCACGGTGTCTTTGCTGCGTACAACCGACAGCCTGCCCGTCAGAAGCACCAGGACCAACCGCAACGGTTATTTCCTGCTGGACAGTTTGCCCAGGGGCGATTATAAACTGCGCATCAGCTATCCGAAGATGTCAGATTACATCACCAATATCCGGCTTTCAGATACCACACATTACCATCTGGGCAACATTATCCTGGAACTGAGGTCAGAGCTGCTGAAAGAGGTGGTCATCCAGGCCAGGAAAAAAGCCATCACTGTTCAGGGAGACACGGTCACTTTCCAGGCCGACAGTTTTTCTGTCAGCAAAAGTGCAAATGTCCAGGAACTCTTTAAAAAACTTCCCGGAATCAGTATAGACAACAAGGGCAACATCAGGACACAGGGCAAGGAAGTGCGTACCGTATTGGTAGACGGTGACAATTTTTTCGGAGACGACCCGCTGATCGCCACCAGATACCTGAAATCCAGTGCGGTAGAAGAGGTACAGGTCTATGACCGGAAAAGCAAGGCCGCAGAACTCAGCGGGATCGATGACGGCATCCGGCACAAAACCATCAATATCAAGCTTAAGGAAAACGCCAGGAGCGGCTATATCGGTGCGCTTGACGGCAATTACGGCACCGGAAAGTTCAAAGACTTCGGCGGTATGGCCGGCATCTTCCAGAATACCCTTAAAGCCGCCGCCTTCGCCACATGGTCCAATCTCGCCAACGAATCCAGGATCAACAGGTCTATGCGGAAGCTGAAGGGCGAAGACTACGACATCATTGAAGTAGGTGACGATGGCAGTTCCGTAATGTATGCTTCAGGTATCGACGACGACGATGACTATGGCTCGCCGACAGGCGGCCGTCCCGAAAACCTGAACCTGGGCGGGCACTTTTCAGAGAAGATCACCAATAAGCTGGGCCTGAAGATCAATGCCAGATATTTTGATTACCGCAGCACCAACACCACCACGGCAACTACCGAAGAGCTATTGCCCGGTGGTGCATTGTTCCTGGGTTCCAGCCGTACCGACGACCACTCGAAGAGTGTCGGCGAAAACATCCGCGGCGGCTTCAGCTATGCCTTAGACCCAGGTACCGTCCTGAAGATCTCCTTTGGAGCCAGGCAGGCCAGGAACCTGCTGAATTCAAAAACCGAGGACAATACCCGCAATGGTGACGGCAAGTTCATCAGCCAGAATATTCAGTCCAACAGTGGTTCAGGCGATGCAGACACCTTTAACGGTAACATCAACTGGTCTAAACGGTTCAGCAAACGTGGCCGTACCCTATCCATAGACCTGCAACCTGAAAGCCAGTCTGCCCAGGAAGCACAGACCAGTTTCAACCGCACGGTCTACTTCGATGACAGCAGCAGGCCCGAACGTTCAGAGGTTACGGACCTCAGGAAAGAAAATTCAATCCGGCAGAACTCACTGGGTGCCCGGATCAGTTATACCGAACCGATCGCTCCGAACTGGGCCATGGAAGCAGGCTACAGCTTCAAGACCATTTCTTCGGCAAGTAACCGGCTGGTCAGCAATGATGAGGACCTGCGCATCGATTCACTCAGCAACAGCTTCCGCTTCATTAATTTTTCCAACGTAGGTAAGTTCATCCTGCAATATAAGGTCAACAGGTTTTCCATTTCTACCGGCATGGAAGCCACACAAACACGGTTTGAGCTTAAAGACCTGGACCGGGAAACAGATTTCGACCGTAATTACCTCAACCTAGCCCCTTCCGCGAACCTGTTTTACAAGGTCAGTGACAACAACACCCTTTCTGCCAACTATAACGGCTATATGCAGCAACCCAGCATCAGCCAGCTACAGCCTGTTCTCCAGCTCAATAACCCCCTCTACCAGGTCGTCGGAAATTCCGAACTGCGTCCCTCCTTTACCAATAACTTCGGCTTGTCGTTCAACAGTTCCAGCTTTCAGACCGACGAATACATCTCCGCTTATGTCAGCTATGGCTTTACCAATAACGCCATCGCGGAGACGGAGATCGTAGACGAGTTCAACAAACGCATTTCCAGTTTTATCAACCTCAACGGGATCAACTCCACCGCTGCGAATGTCTATTATTCAAAAGGAATCCCCGGCATCCATTTCCGCTTTGGGCTCGATCTGGGCTTTAACAGCACCAACAACATATCCGTCATTAATTTCACCAGGAACAAAACACGCAATAACCAGTATAACATCCGCGGCAGCCTCAGTTATTATACCCAGAAAATAGACCTTAGCTATGCGCCGTCTGCAAGTTTCTTCTCCGGCCGTTCCTCCATCGGCGACATCAATGACGGACGTACACTGAGCCATGACCACGAATTCTCAGGCACCCTGCAATTGCCCGGAAAGGTCGAGTTCAACACCACACTTTCCCTTTCTTTCCGTCCGCCCAACGCCTCATTTGAACGGAGGCTCAATACGGCCATCCTGAACAGTTACCTGGCCACCAAACTGCTGAAAGACGAATCCCTCGAGCTGAAGCTTACCGTAACCGACCTGCTCAACCAGAAGATCGGCTACGGACGTTATGTAGGCGGGAACATCAAAAGCGAAAATACCTTCAGCTACATCCCCCGGTATGCCCTGATCGGACTCAACTGGAACCTGGGTGGTAACTTCATCCGCAAAACCCCGGCGCAGTAAACATTTCAGCCCTAAGCCCTTACCTGCAGGTTCCGGCCCTGGTCCGTTCATTTTTAAAATTCCGCCATCGCTTTTGTTTTATTTCCTATCTTTGTATCCCGTACAAAAACAATAAGACACTCAGAAAACTGTCTTATTATTCAGAAACTCATTAACATGACTAAGTATATTTTTGTTACGGGCGGTGTTACTTCCTCATTGGGAAAAGGCATCATTTCCGCTTCACTGGCCAAGCTGCTCCAGGCACGCGGCTACCGGGTAACCATCCAGAAATTCGACCCTTACATCAACATTGACCCGGGAACCTTAAACCCATACGAGCACGGCGAATGCTATGTGACTGAAGACGGCGCAGAGACCGACCTGGACCTTGGTCATTACGAAAGATTTCTGAATGTACCTACCTCACAGGCCAATAACATTACCACCGGACGCATTTACCAGAATGTCATCAATAAGGAAAGACAGGGCGAGTTCCTGGGCAAGACCGTACAGGTGGTGCCGCACATCACCGACGAGATCAAGCGCAACATGCGGATCCTGGGTGAAAGCGGCGAATTCGACATCGTGATCACCGAACTGGGCGGTACTGTAGGCGACATCGAATCTCTGCCCTTTATCGAAGCCGTGCGCCAGTTCAAATGGGAAGCAGGCGCCAACAATGCCATCGTTATCCACCTGACCCTCATCCCCTTCCTCGCTGCGGCAGGCGAGCTGAAGACCAAGCCGACCCAGCACTCGGTAAAGGCCCTGCTGGAATACGGTATCCAGCCCGATATCCTGGTCTGCCGTACCGAGCACCACATTACACCCGAAATCCGCAAAAAGATCGCGCTTTTCTGCAACGTCAACGTCAATGCCGTGATCGAATCTATAGATGCCGATTCGATCTATTCCGTGCCGCTGCTCATGATGAAGGAGCAGCTCGACAAGACCGTACTCACCAAACTCAAGCTCGCTCATAAGCACGAGCCGGATATGGAAAGCTGGAAAGACTTCCTGGGAAGGCTCAAGAATCCGATCTCCGAAGTCACCATCGGCCTGGTAGGTAAATACGTCGAACTGCCCGACGCCTATAAATCCATTACCGAATCCTTTGTGCATGCCGGTGCGCGCAATGAATGCAAGGTACGCGTGCAATACATCCACTCCGAAGAGATCTATCCGGATAATGCGAAGGAAAAGCTCGGTCACCTCGATGGCCTGCTCGTAGCCCCCGGCTTCGGAAGCCGCGGTATCGAAGGCAAGATAGAAGCCATACGTTACGCCCGTGAAAACAACCTGCCCTTCTTCGGCATCTGCCTGGGTATGCAATGTTCCGTGATCGAATTTGGCCGCAACGTGCTTGGCCTGAACGATGCCAATACCACGGAGATCGACGAAGATACCCCGCATCCGGTCATCAACATGATGGAGGACCAGAAAAACATCAGTACCAAGGGCGGCACGATGCGCCTGGGCTCCTATCCATGCGACCTTAAAAAAGGTACCAAAGCCTATGCAGCCTATGGTAAGGCGCACATTACGGAACGCCACCGTCACCGCTACGAGTTCAACAACGCCTACCTGCAGCAATATGAAGAAGCAGGCATGACCGCTTCGGGCATCAACCCGGAGAGCAAACTCGTAGAGATTGTCGAACTCAAAAACCATCCTTTCTTTGTTGGCGGCCAGTTCCACCCCGAATTAAAATCGACAGTTGCCAATCCTCATCCGCTTTTTGTTAAATTTGTCGCCGCCGCGATAGACTTTTCAAAAAAGAAAACTAAATAATACGCGTTTAAACCAACATAATGGATAAGAATACATTCACAGGGTTATTCCTGATCTTAATCGTCCTGGCAGGTTCATTCTACTTCTTCAAGCCGAGCGAGGCCGAAATCAAGAAGGAAAAGGAAAGGATCGCCCTCGATTCCGCAAAAAAAGCCGGGCAGACCAGCCCCGCAACGACAGCAGCAGTCGCTGCACCAGCACTGGACTCCGCTGCGCTCAAAGGCCCGTTCGGCGCCCACATGAGCGGGACAGCCCAGGTCAGCGTACTGGAAAACGAAAAGCTGAAGCTTACCTTCAGCAGCAAAGGCGGGCGCATCCTGTCCGCAGAAGTTAAGGGCCAGAAAAGCTATGAAGGCAAACCCGTTGTGCTGTTCAGCGGAGACGAAAACCGTTTCGGCCTCAACCTGATTGCAGCCGGCCGCAACTTCAATACCAACGATCTTTACTTTACCGCTGCAAAGAACGGCAATAAGCTCACCATGCGCGCAGACTATGCGGCAGGCAGGTTCATCGAATACGTCTATGAACTGAAACCACAGACCAACAACCTGGTCTTCCACATCAAACTGAACGGTATGAACCAGGTGCTGCAGGGCAATACCATCAACCTCAACTGGGAAACTACCTTACAGCAGCAGGAAAAATCACTGGCCAACGAACAGCGTTATTCTGCACCGTATTACAAATACGTCAATGAAAACCCGTCCCACCTGAATGTGGCCAAAGACGAAAAAGAGGAACTGAAAGACGGTAAGATCGAATGGATCTCCTTCAAGCAACACTTCTTTTCCGCGGTACTCCTTCCTTCGGTGCCTTTTGAAAAAGGTGAGCTGGAAGTTAAGGTCACCACGCAGCCGGGCATTGTCAAATGGTATGCTGCCCAAATGCAGCTGCCGTTCAACCAGCAGAACGTGCAGAACTATGGCTTTACCTTTTATTTCGGAACCAATAAATTCTCTACCCTGAAAGACCAGGGCCACGAGATCGAGAAGCAGGTAGACTTAGGTTACTGGCCTTTGAAATACATCAACCGCTTTGTCGTACTGCCCGTATTCAACTGGCTGGAGAGCTTTGGCTGGAATTACGGCCTAATCATCCTGCTGCTGACCATCGCACTGAAAGTAGCCATGTCGCCGCTGACCTATAAATCTTATTTGTCCATGGCCAAAATGCGTATACTGAAACCTGAAATGGATGCCATCAAAGCTAAGATCGGGGAAGACAACCCTACCCTTTTACAGCAGGAATACCTGAAACTGTACCGCCAGGTAGGTGTTAACCCGCTGGGTGGCTGTCTGCCTATGCTGCTGCAGCTGCCTTTTGTAATGGCTTTCTTCTTCTTCTTCCCCAACCTTTTCGAGTTGCGCGGAGAAAGCTTCCTCTGGATGAAGGACCTGTCTACCTATGACGATTTCATCCGCTTCGGCTTCACCATTCCGGTACTGGGCGACCACCTGAGCTTAATGTGTATCCTGATGACCGTATCTACCCTCATCTATACGTATTTCAACAATCAGATATCGGGTGCGACCGGCCAGATGAAATACATCGGCTACATCATGCCGATCGTATTCCTGGGTGTGCTGAACAGCTACCCTTCCGGCCTGAACTATTATTACTTCCTGGCCAACATGCTGACCTTTGCGCAGCAGTTCATCATCAAATCTATGGTAGATGACGAAAAGATCCACCGTACCCTGCAGGAAAACAAAACCAAGCCGCAGGAGCAAAAGAAAAAATCCAAGTTCCAGGCGAGGCTCGATGATTATATGCGTCAGCAGCAGCAGGTACAAAACCAGCAAAAGAAAGATAAATAAATCATAAAAAAGGGCGTCCATCCGGGCGCCCTTTTTTTATTCCCTGCGCTTCTCCACCCGCATTTTTAAACTTTTTTCCTTAGTGCTTCCCCGGATGCTGAACGGATATTGGACTGGTATTGGTCTGGTATTGGACTGGTATCGGACTGGTCACCATCT
The DNA here is from genome assembly GCF_029269825.1 of Pedobacter sp. JY14-1. Taxonomy (GTDB): domain Bacteria; phylum Bacteroidota; class Bacteroidia; order Sphingobacteriales; family Sphingobacteriaceae; genus Pedobacter. The sequence goes on from NZ_JARJHU010000001.1 coordinate 173,895, forward strand.
GGTCAAACCAGTAAAAACACAGTTTAAAGCCTGTTTTGCAGCAATGGATGCCCAGTCTTAATCTGCGCTTTACCTCGAGGTATCCGTTCATAACTATTTTGTAAAAAAAATATGAGGTCGGGGCCAGAGTTTAATTTTTTTTGCAATTTTCAGGGACTCATTCCGAGCGGGAAAAACACACAAATAAACTATGTTCAAGTATCTAAGCCTGACACTCCTATTGTTTGCGAGCGTATGCTCGGCCCAGAAGAAACCACTGGACCATTCGGTTTACGATTCCTGGGAATCGGTATCCGCTAAGAAACTTTCTGCCAACGGCAACTGGGCGGCCTATGTCATCAGTCCGCAACAGGGCGATGGCCATCTCTACCTGGCCAGCCTGGCAGGCAGCACCCGGCTGAAAATACCCAGGGCAGAAGGTCTGGAATTCAGTGCCGATGGAAAATATGCGGCATTCTTTATCAAGCCATTGTATGCCCAGATACGCGAAGCGAAGATCAAAAAGAAAAAGCCGGATGAGATGCCGAAGGATACCCTGGGTATCGTTGACCTGACCAGCATGGCCGTGACGAAGGTGCCAAGGGTAAGGTCTTTCCGCCTGCCTGAAAAAGACCTGGCGCTGCTGGCCTATCAGCTGGAGAAGCCGTTGGAAAAACCTCAGGACAAAGCTGCCGACACCTTGAAAAAAACAGGTACGGACAATAAAAAGGAAGATAGCAATATCGGGACTGAACTGATATTCAGGAATCTGGCGACAAATGCAGAACGAAGCTTCAAATATGCCGGTGAATACCGGTTCAGCAAGAACGGAAAGCAGCTGGCATTTGCGGTTACGGGTTCTAAAAGGGAACCGGAAGTAAAGCCGGGCGTATTCCTGCTGAATACACAGAAGGGAACCATTAAGACGCTGGTCGGCAAGAAGGGCAATTACAAAAACCTCATGTTTGATGAAGACAGTGAATCGCTGGTATTTCTGGGAGAACAAAGCCCGGAGAAACAAGAGGTCAAGGACTACATGATTTACTTCAACTCACCGTCGCTGGACACCGCACAGGTGCTGGTAGACCGGGAAATTACCGGGATGCCTGAAGACTGGTCGGTAAGCGGGGACGGCAGGCTGGTCTTTAACAAGGAAGGGACCCGGTTGTTCTTCGGTATCGCTCCGGTGAGAAAGCCCAAGGATACGACACTAGTAGAGTTCGAGCACGCGAAACTGGACATCTGGGGGTATAAGGATGACTACCTCCAGCCGATGCAGCTGAAAAACTCTGAACAGGAGCTGAAAAGGAATTATCTGACCGCCATCGATATCTACAGCAGTGACGTGAAGATCGTACCGCTGACCGATGCGAAACTGCCTGACGCGGCGCTCATGGATGAAGGGAACTCGCCCTACGTAATGGCCTGGACAGATTTCGGAAACCGTGTGCAGTCGCAATGGAGCGGCAGCAGCATCAGGGATTATTATTTAGTCGATGTAAAAACAGGTGTACGGAAAAAAATCATTTCCGGACTGCCCGGCACGGCATCAGCTTCCCCTTCAGGCAAATATGTTTTGTATTTTGACAAGCGCAGCTCAGGCTGGTTTACCTATGCCGTAGCAACCGAAAAAGTAACGCAGATCAGCACAGGGATCCCCACCAAAGTGGCAGATGAACTGAATGATGTGCCCGAAGAACCAGGTGCCTACGGCATTGCAGGCTGGACAGAAGATGACCGTTCCGTGCTGGTTTATGACCGCTATGACATCTGGGATTGCTCCCCGGACGGAAAGGAGGCGCCCAGGAATGTGACCAATGGTTTCGGGCTGCAGAATAAGATCACCTTCAGGTATCAGAACCTGGATACGGAACAGCGTTTCCTGGAACGGAAGCAGACGGTGGTACTGGATGCATTTAACAACCTGACCAAGGAAAACGGCTTTTACCTTGCCAACATCGGAGGTGGCAGGAACCCTGAACTGCTGACGATGGAAAAGGCCGGTTTTTCGCCACTTGTAAAGGCTAAACATGCAGACCGCTACCTGTTTGACAAGGGCAGCTATGTCAATTCGCCCGATGTATATGCATCACAAGACCTGAAGACGGCGCAGAAATTAAGCAGCACCAATCCGCAGCAGCAGAATTACAACTGGGGCACCGCGGAGCTGGTGAAGTGGACGACACCAAAAGGCCATGCTTCAGAAGGCATTTTATACAAGCCGGAAAACTTCGATGCCGCAAAAAAGTATCCCATGATCGTCTATTTTTATGAGAAGCTTTCAGACGGGCTCTATAACTATATCCCTCCTGCCCCTACGCCGTCCAGGCTGAATATTTCCTACTTTGTGAGCAATGGCTACCTGGTCTTTACACCGGATATCAGTTATGAGAAGGGTTACCCCGGCCGCTCTGCCGAAGAGTACATCAACTCGGGGGTAGATGCACTGGTGAAGAATTCCTGGGTAGACAGTACCAGGATCGGGCTGCAGGGCCAGAGCTGGGGTGGTTACCAGGTGGCTTACCTCATCACCCGTACGGGCCGGTATGCAGCGGCATGGGCCGGGGCGCCGGTTGCCAATATGACTTCGGCTTACGGAGGTATGCGCTGGGAAAGCGGGATGAACCGTCAGTTTCAGTATGAGAAGACACAGAGCCGCATCGGGGCTACACTCTGGGAAAAGCCGGAACTCTATATCGAAAATTCGCCATTGTTTGGCCTGCCTAAGGTAACTACCCCGCTTGCGATCATGGCAAATGATGCCGATGGTGCCGTGCCCTGGTACCAGGGGATCGAATTGTTTACGGGACTGAGGCGCCTTGGAAAACCGGTATGGCTGCTGAACTATAATAACGAGGCGCATAACTTGGTCCAGCGGCAGAACCGGAAGGATATCCAGATCAGGGAGCAGCAGTTCTTTGACCATTACCTGAAAGGTGCAAAGGCACCGGTATGGATGGCAGGCGGTATTCCGGCTACGGAAAAGGGCCGCAACTGGGGCTTTGACCTGACGGATGAAAAGCCATGATATTTTGCTACCTTAAGGGCGTAAAAAACTAAACGGTATTCATGGCATTGAGCAGGATCTGGTCGGCCTTTATCATTGTGGCCATTGTGGTGGCCGGTATAAAGTGCTTTTTCTTTGGCCAAAGCGACATTTTCAACTGGATGGTGATCGGAAAGGCCGATGATGCGGCCAATCCGCTGAAGCTGGACGGTGTCATCGAGACTTGCTGGACGGCGGTGAACATCTGCCTGAAGCTGATCGGCATTATGGCGCTGTTCATGGGTTTTATGAGCATCGCCGAGCGTGCCGGTGGTATACGCCTGCTGTCGAGGATCATTGGCCCCTTTTTCGCCAGGCTGTTTCCCGGAGTACCGGCGGGACACCCGGCTACCGGCCATATGGTCATGAATTTCTCGGCAAACCTGCTGGGGCTCGACAATGCGGCCACGCCTTTTGGCCTCAAGGCAATGGAGAGCCTGCAGGAACTGAACCCTGACAAGGAACGTGCCTCCAATGCGCAGATCATGTTCCTGTGCCTGCATGCCTCGGGCCTGTGCCTTATCCCGGTAAGCGTCATCGCCATCAGGGCCTCCCTGAACTCGGCCAACCCTACAGATATTTTTATTCCCTGCATGATCGCCACTTTCGCTGCGACGATGGCGGCGATGCTGATCGTATCCTTTAAACAGCGGATCAACCTTCTTCAACGAGCCATCCTTGCCTGGGTGCTGGGCCTTTCGGCGGTGATTGCCGGTCTGGTCTGGTACCTGGTACGGCTGAGCACGGCAGAGCTGCAGTCTTTTTCGGGTATACTGAGCAACGGCTTACTGCTGCTGATCTTTTTGCTGATCGTCAGCGGTGCGCTGTATAAGAAGATCAATGTGTTCGATGCCTTTATCGAGGGGGCGAAAGGCGGCTTTGAAACGGCCATCCGCATTATCCCCTATCTGGTGGGAATGCTGATCGCGATCAGCCTGCTGAGGACGAGTGGTACCTTCGACCTGATCATTAATGCCCTGAAAAGTATTTGTACCGCTATAGGTGCAGATTCCAGGTTTATTGACGGTATCCCTACTGCACTGATCAGGCCGCTGAGCGGCGGCGGTGCCAGGGGTATGATGGTCGATACGATCACGACCCACGGTGCCGATTCCTTTGCGGGAAGGCTGGCCAGTATTTTACAGGGTTCTTCGGATACTACCTTTTACGTGATCGCCGTGTATTTCGGCGCGGTAAATGTGAAGGATACGCGGTACGCGATCGGTGCGATGCTGCTGGCAGACCTAGTAGGTGTATGCACAGCTATCGGGTTGTGTTACCTGTTTTTTGGCTGATTTCCCAAAGGGGCAGCTAAATCAGGCAGCCAGCTGGGCCTTCACGACATTGACCAGGTTATTGATATCAAAAGGTTTGGCGATAAAAGCCTGGGGCGCATTGGGCAGCTTCAGGGTATGTTGCAGGTCATGGCTTGCAGAGATCATAATCACTGGGATGCCGCTGTACCTTTCGTCCATCTTTATCCTTCCGCAGATTTCCCTGCCATCAAGGCCACCCAGCATGACGTCAAGCAGGACCAGGTCCGGCCTGAAGTCACCGAGCGTCTCAAAAACTTTGGCTCCGTCGGTTAAAGTAGCTACTTCAAACCCCTCTTCTTCCAGTACCATCCCGATGATTTCCACGATAGCGCGGTCATCATCAATAGCTAAAATTTTCATAATCATTAATTGTTATCTGATTAACAGCTATTTACATGCCATATTTTTCAGGAAGCCTGCTTCCGGTGTCAAAAAAAATAAACAGATGACAATCTGCTGCATGATTTATACTAAATAATTTAGCATATTTGATATATGCTTTATGCAGTTGTAGATATTGAAACTACCGGCGGATACGCATCCGGGAACGGCATTACAGAGATTGCCGTACTGGTGCATGACGGAATCTCTATCCTGGAACGCTACGAAACGCTGCTCAACCCGGGCCAGGAAATACCTGTCTACATACAGGCGCTGACGGGTATCACGGATGAAATGGTAGCAGATGCGCCCAGATTTGAGGATGTGGCCGGCAGATTATATGAATTGCTGCAGGACAAGGTATTTGTAGCCCACAATGTGAATTTTGACTACTCTTTTGTAAGGCACCAGCTTGGAAGCTGTGGTTATGAACTGCAAAGCAAAAAATTATGTACCGTGCGTATGAGCCGGAAGCTGCTGCCGGGGCATGCGTCCTACAGTCTGGGAAAATTATGCAATACGCTGGGCATCAGTATCAGCAACCGTCACCGCGCCGGAGGGGACGCAGAAGCTACCGCCGTTTTGCTGGCCATGCTCGTAGCAGCCGATACTGAGGGGCTGATCGGGAAGATCCTGGGGCGGGGCGCGAAGGAACAAAACCTTCCCCCCAACCTTCCACGCACGGAAGTAGACAAACTGCCGCTCTGCCCGGGAGTCTACTATTTTAAGGACAGTAAGGGCAAGGTCATTTATGTCGGCAAGGCCAAAAGCCTCCGGAAGCGGGTATCTTCACATTTCACCGGCAATAACACCGGACGGCAGCGGCAGAACTTCCTGAAGGACATCTATAGCATAGACTTCGAGGTATGCGCGACGGAACTGATGGCCTTCATCCTGGAGGCCGCGGAGATTAAGCGGCTATGGCCGGATAACAACCGGGCCATGAAACGATTTGAACACAAATATGGCCTGTATGTATTTGAGGACCAGAAAGGTTATCTTCGGCTGGGGATCGACAAATATAAGCGCTTTGTGCCCGCCTTGTACAGCTTCAATACATTGCTGGACGGGCATAATCTGCTGAGAATGCTGGCCAGCGCGCACGTGCTCTGCGAGAAGCTGTGCAGCATACAGCGGGGCCGCCTTGCCTGCACGGCCCATGCTGAGGGAGGCTGTGCGGGAGCCTGCATCGGTAAGGAATCTGCAGCCGCCTATAATGTACGTGTAAAATATGCCATGGCAGACCTGAAAGCCATGCTGCCTTCATTCGCCCTGATCGACGAAGGAAGACACGGGGAAGAACGCAGTTGCCTGCTGGTTGAAGAAGGCAGGTTTTACGGAATGGGTTATATTGCAGGCAGCGTTTCTGCGCCTGAACCGGGCATGCCTGCGGCTGATCTGCCGGGAACCGCCGAGGCGCTGAAACCTTTGCTGAAGCCCCTACCCTCCAATGACTACATCGTGAACCTCGTACTTTCGCATGCGGAGCGGTTTCCGCACAAAAAGCTATTGCTCTGATGAAATTGACCCACACACCCGGAAATCGGTGATCACACCGTAAATTTGTAAATGAAATGGCGAATCGCGACATTGGACAAATGACTACACTCCATATAAAAAACATGGTCTGCAACCGCTGTATCCTGGTGGTGCAGAACGAACTGGAGAAACTTGGCCTCCAGGTAGAAAGTGTGAAGCTTGGAGAAGCCACGGTAGCAGATACACTTTCTTCCGAAAAGAGTGCGCAGCTGGAAGAGATCCTGGTGTCCCTGGGTTTTCAGGTCATTGATGACAAGAAGGGACGGATCATAGCAGAAATTAAGCGCATCATCATCGAACTGGTCCACTACCGGGACGAAGGGCAAAAGAACAATCTTTCTGATGTACTGAGCAGGGAGCTGCACCATGATTACAATTACCTTTCCAACTTGTTTTCCGAAGTAGAGGGTACAACGATCGAAAAGTACCTGATCGCCCAGAAGGTCGAACGTGTCAAGGAGCTTTTGGTGTATGATGAACTTTCACTGAGCGAAATCGCCTTTAAACTCAACTACTCAAGTGTGGCCTATCTCAGTAACCAGTTTAAAAAAGTGACGGGCCTGACACCCAGTCAGTTTAAAAAAATCGGGGAAGAAAAGCGGACCCCGCTTGACCAGGTGTAAGGTCCTCCGGAGTCTGCAGGCCAGCCAGGCGAATGCGCTACAGCAAGATCAGCTCAATGACCGGAACGCTGTAAGGAGGTTTGGATCTGGGTAGTGTGAGTACCAGGCTGTTGCCATCTCCCTTGTTCTTTTGTATGATGAGCTCAGAATTATCATTTAAGAACTGCGCGTACTTTACTTTGTCCTTTAACCCCGGCAAGCTGATTTCGCCCGGTTTGTAGTCAAACAAATGCACGTACAGGCGTTTCGTCTTTGGGTTATAGGTATAGCGGACATCATCGCCGGCCTTAATCTCAGCCGGAGCGTAAGTGCAGCCATAGATCGACTTCTCGTTGGCATGCATCCAGTAGGCAAGACTGTCAAGGGCACGGTTCGCACGAAAATCAAACTCACCCCTGGCCGTAGGCCCGACATTTAGAATCAGGTTACCACCGTTAGCTACTGAAGTGATCAGCAGATCAAGGACCTGTTTAGGTGTCTTCCAGGTATTCTCGTCACGGTGATAGCCCCAGGAACCGGAAAAAGTCTGACAAGTCTCCCAGGTCTTTCCCCTGTATTTTACCAGTTCAGTAGCCTTTACCTGCTCGGGGGTTTCAAAATCCTCTGCGCCCGGAGTGTCGCCAAGGTCCAGGCGGTTATCGACGATGATGCCTGGCTGAAGTTTCCTGATCAGCCTGAGCAGTTCAAGGGCTCCCCAGTCCTCCTTACCTTTTCCATGTCCGTTTTTATTCGGATAAGAAAAATCCAGCCAGAGTATATCGATCTTCCCATATTTGGTCAGCAGCTCTGTGATTTGATTTCGTATGTACTGGCGGTATTTTGCCATATCGCGGCCCTTGTTGAGCGCCGCATATTCAGCTTCTGTAATCCCGTTGTGGGCCAGCGGGTGAAGTTCATCCACCGTAAAATCCGGATGGTGCCAGTCTATCAGTGAGTAATAGAACCCTACTTTCATACCCTGCGCGCGGAAAGCGTCGACATATTCCTTTACCAGATCCCGCCGGGCAGGCGTATTTGTCGACTTATAGTCTGTGTACTTGCTGTCGAACAGGCAAAATCCTTCGTGATGCTTGGTGGTAAGCACGGCATACCTCATCCCTGCTGTCTTTGCCTTTAATGCCCAGGCTTTGGGGTTATACTGATCCGGGTCAAAAAGGCTGAAATAGGGCTGATATTGTTCGTTAGTCATCAATTCATAGCGTTTTACCCATTCATGTCTTGCCGGCAGCGAATAAAGTCCCCAGTGTATAAACATGCCAAAACGGTCGTGATTCCACCAGGACATCCGCTGCTCCTTTTGGGCAGCTGTTTCAGCCGGCAGTGGTTTTTGAGAATAGGTATCTGCAGCCAGAAGTGCCGTGATGACCAGACAAAGAAATGTGCTTTTAAAAGTTAACTTACAGGTGCTCATTTGGTTAGTGGTCAATGGTGTTCAGGGAAACTCAGTTTCAATCATTGCCAGATGTAAGATAGCCGAGATTATCCGTGATGTCTTAAGCGTATTTACCTAATTGTTAAGCTTTTTTATCCAATTTAGGATTCAGTGGAGGCAACGTCGTTTTCATGGTGCATTGCCTGCTAAGCGCGCTGAGGTCATGAAAAATGATGAAAAATTTGCGCTTGTTACACTGTTTTTATATCTTTGGCGCTCCCAAACGGATGCCTCGGTAGCTCAGTTGGATAGAGCAACGGTTTTCTAAACCGTGGGTCAGGGGTTCGAATCCCTTCCGGGGTACTTAAATTGACATATCCTGTTTGATATGCGCCTAATGATAAAAAGCCCGCTAATAAAGCGGGCTTTTTTTTTTAACCAGTCTGTTATGCAGCCCCTATCCGGCTGACGGTTTGCTAGTAATTCAGACTCAAGCCAACACCAAAACCCATATCACTGTCGTAATGCGTACGGATGCCGATGTTCCGGGTCAGGATATACCGCAGGTCAGCCATATATTCCATATCTGTGTTGACCATAAATCCCGCTCTTAACCGTTTTGAAACGGGAATATCTTCCCGCATCAGCGAAAGCCTTGTTATACCGTCATGATAAACCTCTGCCTGGAAATTAACCAGCATGGGCAGCGTGTACATCACCCCGAGGCTCAGGGCACGGCGGGTGTCCTTTTTGTTGACCTGGCCGAACAGGTTCTTCTCGTGTTCGTCCATACCCATTTTTCGGTACCTGTAATCAAAGCCGATAAATGGCATCAGCCATTGCATTTTACCAATGTAACGGCCCAGGTGCGTTTCGGTTTCAAAGCCGTGCATATTGCTGTAACCCAAACGCCATTCGGTGCCCAGGCTCCAGCGTGCCTTCATCAGCATCGCTTCCCCGTCATTGCCATTGCTGGCAAAGTCGTTTTGCGCCGACAGGTGGACCATGTCACTTTCCTGCTGCAACTTTTTATAGGCTTTCGCCTTATCGGGCAGTTCCGGGTTATCATAGTCGCCAACCGCCATGACCCGGTTCATACCCGACATCATGTGGTAAAGGATGTGGCAGTGAAAGAACCAGTCACCTTCTTCATTGGCCAGAAACTCAATGGTGTCGGTTTCCATCGGCATGATGTCTATGATGTTTTTCAGCGGGGAATTATCGCCATGCTGGTTCAGCAGCCTGAAATCAAAGCCATGCAGGTGCATCGGGTGGCGCATCATCGAATTGTTGTGCAGGGTGATCCGCAGAACCTCGCCTTTTTTAACCGGGATCTTATCACTTTCCGACAGGATACGGTTATCCATGCTCCATACATAACGGTTCATACTGCCTGTTAGGGTAAACTTCAACTCTTTAACCGGGGCCTGCTTAGGGAGCGATGTTTTATACGGAGATTTCAGCATGGAATAGTTCAGCGTGACCAGGTCAGGGCCGGTGATCTCCGGATACATGACCACGTTCATGTCCATCTGGTTCAGGCTCATCTCCATACCCATATCATCCAGGTCGCCGTTCATCTTCATCATGCCGTTCATCATCTTCATGCCCTCGAAATACTTCAGGCGAGGCATGGGTCCAACAGGCTGCCGCACTCCGTTGCCGATGAAATAACTGGCAGACTGGGTGCGGTCTTCGGTGGTGGCCATCAATTCAAACGCCTTTTTATCTTCGGGAATGGTAACCACAACATCGTAAGTTTCCGATACGGCGATGATCAGCCGGTCTACTTCTACAGGTTCTACGTCGTTACCATCACTGGCTACCACTACCATTTTGCCGCCGCCATAGCGCAGCCAGAAGTAAGACGAGGCGCCGCCGTTAGCGATCCGCAGGCGTACTTTATCACCTGCCTTCAGCGGCGTTCCGTCTACGGTCTTCAACTCAGCCAGGTTTTGTCCGTTGAGCAGGATCTTATCGTAATACACATCACTTACGTCCATAGCCAGCATACGTTTCCATTCATTGGTGATCTTGGTCTTGAAGTGACCGCTACGCACCGCCTCTGCATAACTCTGGGTTGCACCTTTACGAATGGCAAACCAGTCGCTGGCATTGTGCAGCATCCGGTTTACATTATCAGGGTTCAGGTCTGTCCATTCACTGATCATCAGGGGAACGGTGGGAAGGTCATCAATGCCACTGCGAAAGGTTTTATCGTCTGACCGCTTGTGCATGATGAAATTGCCGTACATGCCGATCTGTTCCTGAAGGCCGGAATGAGAGTGGTACCAGTGTGTGCCGTGCTGAATGATCGGAAAACGGTAGGTGTAAGTCGTGCCGGGCCCGATGGGTTTCTGGGTGAGAAAAGGCACTCCATCCTCTTTATTCGGCAGAAACACCCCATGCCAGTGCAGAGAGGTACTTTCCTTCAGCAGGTTATGCACCACGATTTCAGCAGTATCGCCTTCATTGAACTCCAGTGTAGGCATAGGTATTTGTCCGTTCACAGCTATGGCCCGTTTTATCTTTTTACCATAGCTGACCAGCGTATCTTTCACATACAGGTCGTAGTGGATGGTTTTCGCCGGCCGTACCGGCCTTATGACTTTTGTCCTTGCCGGTGACATGCTTACGACAGGTTCCTGCTGCTGCTTATTGCTGCCTGCCTGGAGATGATGGGTATGCTCCTGTGCCTGGCTGAACAAACCGCCAGCTATCAGCAACAATATGATGCTCAATCTCCTCATCTGTCCTTCTTTTTTTAGTTCCTCTATTTAGCCTACCTGGTTTCAGCCACCTTGCCGCAGGTCAGCATCGAAGCACCGTAATACGGGTTTTTGATGTCCTTTTCCTTGCTGAGCCAATAAGCCTTTTTCATCGGACAATATTGGTAATACACATTTCCTTCTACCTTGTCATCCGCCTTTACCACTTTCCACAGCGCAACAGAAAGCTCATTAAAACCTGCCCTCTGCTTGTCAATGTTACCGGCTTTTGCCAGTGTGCCAGTTGCTTTCACCAAGGCGTCTTTTCCCCCGAAATCTCCCGCAACGCTCAAACCCTGCTGAAGGGCAGCAATGGCCTGGGAGGCAGCTTTGCCGTCCGATGCCACCAGGGCATTTTTAACGGCCAGGTATTGGTCAAGCAGTTTTGTCGTGTTTTGGGCAAAGGCTGAATAATTTACCAGCACTACTGCCAACAGAAAAAATAACTTTTTCATCTTTTTATTTTTTTAGGTGTGTAATGGTTCAATCCTGAACCCTGTTTTTTTAATGGTCGCTATAATCTGATCCTCACCTGCTGCATCCGTGCTTACAGTAAGTATCTTGTCTTTATTTGCGGTATCTACATTCCAGTTCCCCTTGCCGGCTACCTGGTCCAGATGGGGCGTAACAGTAGCGACACATCCGCCGCAGTTGATATTGGTCTTGAATTGAAAGCTTTTATTTTCCATTGTTTAATTGTTTTATGATACAAATTTCCAAAATAACAGGCCTGGCGGGGTTACACAATTTTGAGTATGATTTGTAACTTTTACTGCTAGCCCTTCCCTGTTCAACATTTCATTTCTTCCACTTTAACCTGAGGCTGTTGCTCACCACGCTGACACTGCTCAGGGCCATAGCGGCTCCGGCAATCATCGGGTTCAGCAGGAATCCGTTGACCGGATAAAGAACGCCCGCAGCAATGGGGATACCGATCAGGTTATAGATAAATGCCCAGAACAGGTTTTGTCTGATGGTGGCTACGGTATGCCTGGACAGCCTGATGGCCTGGGAGATCCTGGTCAGATCAGAAGAAATAATGGTCATTTTGGCCACGTCCATTGCAATATCGCTCCCCTTGCCCATCGCTATGCTGACATCTGCCGTAGCCAGAGCCGTACTGTCATTGATACCGTCGCCCACCATAGCTACGGTCTTTCCTTCTTTTTGCAATTGTTTAATGAAGTCAGCCTTCTGCTGTGGCAATACCTCGGCCCGGTAATGTTTCAACCCGGCTTGTCCGGCGATGGCTTTTGCTGTAGCAGGGTTATCGCCGGTAAGCATGTACAGCTCAATACCCAGCTCCTGCAGCTCAGCAATTGCCCGGACTGAGCTTTCCTTAATCTGGTCGGAAATGGCCAGCACAGCCAGCGCCTTACTGCTGTCGGCAAACCAGATCACGGTCTGCGATTGACCAGCCCACTCAATGGCCTGCACCTGCAGGTCAGCGGCAATAGTTATCCCGTTTTCTTTCAGCAATGCTTCATTGCCGGTAAAATAGTTTTCTCCTTCGGCGAAAGCCTTCACCCCCTTACCCGTTACGCTTTCAAAACCCGAGATAGCAGCCGGGCTAAGCTGGTTCAGGTAGCCCGCAACCGCTTCAGCAAGCGGATGCTCCGACTGCTTTTCCATAGCCAGCAATATCGCTGCACTATCCGGATTCCCGTACAGCCATTTAATGCCGGTAACCTGGGGCCGGCCTTCAGTAATGGTACCTGTTTTATCCAGTACCATCGCATCTACTTGCTTAGCCAGTTCCAGGCTTTCTGCGTCCTTGATCAATATTCCGTTTTCCGCGCCTCTACCAACGCCCACCATAATTGCGGTCGGGGTAGCCAGCCCCAATGCGCACGGGCAGGCGATCACCAGTACCGTCACCGCGGCAAGCAGTCCGTGAACCAGGCCGTTTTCGCCGCCTAAAACCACCCATAAAGCAAAGCTCAGCAGCGCAATACCGATCACTACCGGAACAAAGATCCCGGCGATCTTATCCACCAGTTTTTGAACCGGTGCTTTACTGCCCTGGGCATCCTGAACCATTTTAATGATATGCGCGAGCATGGTATCCTTACCCACCTTAACCGCAGTAAAATGGAAACTGCCCTTTTGATTGATGGTACCCGCAAATACCTTTTCATCCTTTGATTTCAGCACCGGTACGGGCTCACCACTCAGCATACTCTCGTCCACGTAGGATTCCCCTGCCGAAACAATTCCGTCCACGGCGATCCGCTCACCCGGTCTTACCAAGATCCTGGACCCGGCCTGCACGTCTTCAATGGCTACCTGCTGCTCGCTGCCATCGTCCTTAACCAGTGTTACGGTTTTAGGCTGCAGCCCCATCAGCTTTTTTATGGCAGTGGAAGTATTGCCTTTGGCTTTTTCTTCCAGCAATTTGCCCAGCAGTATGAAAGCGATCACTACGGCAGCGGCTTCGAAATAAACGTGCGCATGCAGTCCCCTTTTATGCCAGAATTCAGGAAATAACATATTGAACAAGCTGAACAGGTAGGCAATACCTGTACTCAGGGCCACCAGGGTATCCATATTGGCCGAGCGGTGCCTGGCCTGTTTCCAGGCATTGACAAAGAAATCCTTCCCCAGCCAGCCGACAACCGGGGTAGATAACAGCCACATCAGCTCGTTGGCATAAGCCATATCCATAAAAAACATCCCGATAACGACCAGCGGTGCCGAAAGCAATACCGCCAGCAGTGTTTTTCTTTTCAGCTTATGGTATTTTTCCTGGTGAATACTTTCCAGGGTCTCCTGCTGGGCGGAGTCTTCCTGGATCAACAGGTCGTAACCTACCGACTGAACTGCTTGCTGCAGCACTTGTGGATTGGTCTCACCGGGCAGGTATTCTACCGTCAGGCTGCCCGTTGCAAAGTTTACTGATGCACTGACCACACCCTGGGCATGCTTAACAATGCTTTCTGCACTTGAAGCACACGAGGCACAACTCATGTGCAGGACCGGGAAGGTCTTTTTGACGGTGGCAACCCCATATCTCTCCTGTACATTGTCCTTTACCATAATATTCAACTTTCTTCAGCAAAATTGGTGATTAGCGGGCAGCCGGCACTTACAGAATTTTGGATTTTGTTTGTAAGATTTACAGCTTGTCCGGGAACCGGAAGCAACGGCGGGAAATTTTCTGTGTCTCCTGGATAGAAATGTCTAAATAAATTTATGATGAGAAGAAAACTACCGCAGCTATTGCTTGTGCTATTATTAATCGTTGGCCCATATTCAGTCTTTGCACACTACAGCGGGATCAGAAAAAAATTCAAAGCATGTAAAATTGAACTGAACGGAGTAAACTTCACTGTTGATCCGAGAATTGAATTGTTTCATACCATAGAAGTGATCAGTGGCATCCCGCTGGTTAATTTTATCGGATTGGATTACAAAGAAAAAATACAGGCGAATTTTGCTCCCTTTAAGGATCATCCGCTATTTGCCTTTTTAAAACAAAACCCTGTTTACGGCAAATTGTTCAAAACAATAGATGCCCCTATATGGTTCCTGATTCACCTGGATAATGATCTTGAATGGCGCAAAGACGTTCCCTACAGTGAGAAAGAAAATCCAAAGCTGGATTCCCTGAGGCTGATGATGAAAGATTTCGCTGCAAAGTCCGGGTATGCCGGGTTCTTCAACCGAAATTTGGATCTGTACAAAATCTCTTTGGAAAGTCTAACTTACAACCTGCCTGATTTCGATGAAAAAAACCGTCTTCTGGATTATTGCGGGGTTAAAGACAAAAGCGCAGTTCAGTTTAACGTGATCGTAAATTTCCTGGGATGGGGAAATTTCGGACCAAGGATATTCAAAGGTAATCAGGCGGAGCTGTATGCAATAATTGCTCCCGAAAAAATGGCCATACGCGTACCTACATTTGACGTAGCGGCACTCTATCGGCTGATATGGCATGAATTTGCCCATTCCTTTGCCAACCCTGCCATTGAAAGGGCAAATGCCCGTTTTGAAGAATTAAATTATTTATGGCCTCCCGTAAAAGAATCGATGAAAGCCCAGGCTTACAGTTCATGGGAATCCGTAGTGAAAGAACACCTGACAGAGGCCATAGCCTGCAGGATGGCGGCAAAAAAGTTTGGAGAAGACGCTGCCGATCTCAATTTTGTCAGATTGCAGAAAGCTAAGGATTGGATTTACCTGAATCCCCTGATCAAAGCGCTCAAATATTATGAATCTAACCGGAATACCTACCCCGATCTGGATAGTTTTATTCCGAAAATATTTGAATGCCTCAAAGCGGTTAAACAGCATGATATTGATTTGTGGTTAGCGGAAAAAGAACCACTAAAGAAACCAGACCTCAGCTCAATTCCTGAAATAGGCGCCATATACAGCAGGAAGCATATTCTTTTCATACTTCCGACCGGTGAAAAAGACAAGGATGCCGACCTGAAGCTGAAAGATTTTATTTCAAAATTTAAAAATCAGGTTTCTGCACTAAAGGATGCAAAAACGGTAGATGACACCACCGCATTAAAAATGGACCTGTCTCCCTACAATCTGTCAGTTTGGGGCACTCCATCCGGCAACCGGTTTTTAAAAGAACATCTGGCTGAATTGCCTGTCGGTATATATGACGACAAAATCATTGGTGAAAATGTATACAATGGTACTGGTTATGGAATGCTGATCGGCTGGGTCAATCCTGTTAATCCTGAAAATGTGATGGCCGTTTATACTGCACAAAATCCAGCAAACCTGGTAGACTTTAACAGGATCATGAACGGCAGTGGCAATTACCATATCTTCAGGAATTTTGTCACCATTAAATACGGGGATTTTAAAAGACAGGCTTCGGTCTGGTTAGCAAAATAGTGGCTGATGAAAAAAGATAGTTCTATGTTAAAACTCTGCTCTGCATTATTGCTGATAATTTCATTCTGTCAGGCTGAATGCGCTGCCCAAGTCAAAATAGCCGTTAGTCTTGATTCGGGATTATTTGGTCCTTATAAGGGACGATTGCGTGTTTATACCTTAAGCGACACCACTAAGGAGTTTACCCCGGAAGTTATGGAAAAGGAACCCGCCTACGCGGTCAACGTCCATAACTGGTCGGCCAGAGAACGCCGGGTCGTCGACAACTCCTCCACCCCCTACCTCATCCCATTGGATTCGTTAAGACCGGGTTATTATCGTCTTGTTGCTGTGCTGGATACCAATACGCGCCGTCGCGGCAATTCTGCACCTGGCAACCTGTATTCAAGTAAGGAAGCCATACTTTATATTGATGCTAATGGCAGGGGTACAGGAAACCTGGTATTGAACAGAACTTTCAGGGAACGTGAATTCAGACCCACCCGTTTCGTGCGGGAGATCAGGCTGCATTCCGATCTGTTAAGCCGCTTCCACCATGACTCAATATTTGTACAGGCGGCGTTGATCTTACCTGATTCATTTTATGAAAAACCCGATAGAATCTATCCTGTCGTCTTTATCATTCCTGGCTGGGGCGGAACGCATCATCACGGGGCAATCCCAGGAAATCAGCGAACATACGGAGTTGGAACCGGTAAGGAGAAAATTTATGTCTATCTGAATGCCGAATCACAAACGCCCTGGGGCCTGCATGCCTTTGTGGATTCAAGAGTCAATGGACCCTGGGGGAAAGCGCTGGTTAAAGAAATGCTACCCTATTTGCGCCGGACTTATCGTGTATCCCCAAACCCAGGGCACGCTTTCCTTACCGGCCAGAGTTCTGGCGGTTACGGAGTAGTCTGGCTTGCCATGAATTACCCGGAACATTTCGGAGGCGCCTGGGCAACGTCGCCGGATCCACTTGATTTCAGTTCGTTTACGGGAGTAAATTTGTATCAGGACACGAACTACTACATGAATAAGGACGGCTCTGAAAGGGGAATTTATAAAACAGCGAATGGGTATAAAAGTACCATGCGCAAATCCTACAGGTGGGAAAATTTTGAAGGGGACGGAGGTCAGCAGCAATCCTTTGAAGCAGAATTTGGTTTACCTGACAAAGATGGCCGGCCCGTTCCTATATTCGATATGACAAGTGGCCGGATTAACCGGCGTGTAGTGCAAAGCTGGCGAATGTACGATCTTGCACTCCGGCTTGAAAAAATGGGGAAAGCAATTGACAAACTTCCACAGGGAGGAATTACAATTTACGCCGGAAGTGAGGACAATTTCCGGTTAAACGAATCTGCTGAATCGTTTGGCCGGAAAGCAAGCGCCGTAAATGCAAGAATTAAGGTTAAGATCATACCCGGGGCAGATCACTTCAAAGTCCGCAGTGAAGCGCTGACGCAAGAAATACAGCAACAAATAGATGACCTGAGTGGAAATATTTCAGACTAAATATTAAGACGGCATGCGAACTCAATCTGAATGACTAATTTAATGGTCTAAACAGGACCATTTATGGCTTATAATATACCTGACCATCTGAAAGGCCTCAATGATGGCGCAGTCGCCGCCTCCAGGAAAAAGTATGGCTACAACCGGATGGACAAAATCCATAAAAGCACCGGACTGGAGTTGCTGATCGGCATACTGAAAGAGCCTATGCTGATACTGCTCTTTGCCATTTCGGTGATTTATCTCATCGTCGGCGACTATGGCGAAGCCTCGTTTATGTTTCTGGCGATCGTTGCTGTTTCTGCGATTTCGTTATATCAGGACACCCGCAGCAAAAAAGCGCTGGAGGCACTGGAAAAACTGAATGAACCTTTAAGCATAGTCATACGCAATGCACGGGTGGTCCAAATCCCGACCCATGAAATTGTTGTAGGCGATCTCTGCATTACTGAAGAGGGAAAAATGATCAATGCAGATGGCCGGATCGTGCACAGTAACGATTTTTCCGTTAATGAGGCCTCTCTGACTGGTGAAAGTTTGTCGGTATTCAAAAACAGTGACAGTGAAGACAATGCGGTCTATAGCGGAACTTTATCCGTATCGGGTTTAGCCGTTTTTGAAGTGGAGAAAATCGGGAAAGAAACCCGTCTGGGTAAAATCGGCATTTCGATTTCGGGCATAAAAGAAGAAGCGTCACCTTTGCAGCTTCAAATCAGAAGGTTTGTAAAAACGATGGCCATTGTGGGCATCGCCATCTTCGGGCTGGTCTGTGCAGTAAAATACTACCATACCGGCAATCTCCTTGACAGTCTGCTCAATGGCCTCACCCTGGCCATGTCTGTGTTACCCGAGGAAATCCCGGTGGCTTTCACCACTTTCATGGCATTGGGTGCCTGGAAGCTGATGCGTGAGGGCATTATTGTCAAGCGGAGCAGCATTGTGGAGACTTTGGGCAGCACAACCGTGATCTGCACCGATAAAACCGGAACCATTACCGAAAATACGATGCAGCTGAAACTTCTTTACGACTACGGTTCGAATCAGCTTTTTGAAGAAAAAGATTTCGGTGACCCTGCACTTTCCACACTGATCGACTATGCCATGTGGAGCAGTGAGCCCGTGCCTTTTGATCCGATGGAAAAGACCTTGCACAAGGTATACGAACAAACTCAGGCAGAAGACCACCGTAAAGCATTTGGGATGATACATGAATATCCGCTGGATGGTAAGCCGCCTATGATGACACATGTTTTTGAAAATGACGGAAAGCAACGGATCATTGCCGCAAAGGGAGCCCCGGAAGCCATGCTCAGCGTTTCCACCCTTTCGGAGGACGAAAAAAACAGCGTACGGAAGATTATCGAAACTTTGGGGCAACAGGGATTCCGGATCCTGGGCGTGGGCAGATCGAATTTTGAAGGCAACCACTTTCCTGTAAAGCAACAGGACCTCAGGTTTGATTTTCTAGGTCTGACCGTATTCTACGACCCGCCGAAAAAAGGAATACAGGAAGTATTCCGGCATATTTACGATGCCGGTATCCAGGTAAAAGTGATTACCGGGGACAATACCGATACGACCAGAAGCATTGCCGCTCAGGCAGGGATCTCAGATACGGGCAGGACCGTCGAGGGCAAAGAGATCATGGCATATTCTGAAGAGGAGCTTCTGCAGGTAACTGAAGATAAAGTATTGTTTACCAGAATGTTTCCGGAGGCCAAACTGGCTGTAGTGAATGCTTTGAAAAAGAAAGGGGAAGTGGTGGCCATGCTGGGTGACGGCGTTAATGATGGTCCGGCCTTAAAAGCTGCACATATCGGTGTGGCCATGGGCAACAAAGGGACAGAAATAGCCAAAGCAGCAGCAGCTCTGGTGATTACCAATGACGATCTCGACAAGCTGATCACCGGTATCGCATCAGGCAGAAGAATTTATGCCAATATCAAAAAAGCCGTTCAGTATATCATCTCCATTCATATACCCATTATCCTTACCGTTTCCCTGCCACTGTTTTTGGGTTGGGTGTTTCCTCAGATATTTACACCGGTACACGTGATCTTTTTAGAGCTGGTGATGGGGCCCACCTGTTCCATTGTCTATGAAAACGAGCCCATGGAGCGGAATACCATGTCCCGGCCGCCCCGAAAGATGACCGACACCTTCCTGAACTGGAAAGAGCTGGCCATCAGTATCATTCAGGGAGTGGCCATCACTGCAGGTGTATTATTCATTTATCAGTATACTGTGCAGGCCGGCGGCAGCGAAGAAAAAACAAGGGCAATGGTTTTTACGACCCTCATTTTTGCCAATATTTTGCTGAGCCTGGCCAATCGTTCCTTCTATTACAGCCTGTTTGAAAGCTTCAGCAACAAAAACAGGTTATTTGCAGTGGTCAGCAGCTTAACCCTCATCCTGCTTTTTGCCATATTGTATGTTGAACCTCTGGCTGATTTCTTCCGTTTAACTGGGTTGGAGGTAAAAGAGACAGGTACGGCGTTTGGTGTCGCATCTGCATCGGTATTATGGTTTGAAGTGTATAAAGGGATAAAAAGGATCAGTATCCGTCAATAATTTACAAATCGAGGTTTCTGAAACAATTTCCGTGCGGTAACAGTTAGTCAGAGGTACAAAGGGCAAATGCAAAACAAGGCTTATGAACAAGACTATCGTTATCACAGGGGCATCAAGCGGTGTAGGTAAGGCAATAGCACTCGCTTTCGCAACGAGGAAATACACATTGGTGCTGGCATCGCGGAGCATGAACGAACTGGAGCTGGTCGCCGGAGAATGCCGTGAGCTGGGCTCAAGGGTAAGCTGCCTGGAAACTGATGTTACAGAGCCATCTGACATGATCAACCTGGCGGCACATGCTGACGGGTTCGGAACCGGCATAGATGTCTGGGTAAACAATGCCGGGGTACTTGCTGCCGGTAAATTTGACGATACACCCATGGAAGTGCATGACCAGGTAATCAGAACCAACCTGATGGGTTATATCCACGGTGCCCATGCAGTGCTGCCTTATTTTAAAAAGCAGGGTTTTGGCACCATTATCAACAATATTTCCATAGGCGGTTTTCTTCCGGTAGCCTTCGGTGTTGGTTATTCGGCCAGCAAGTTTGGGCTGCGGGGATTCTCAGAGGCCTTAAAAGCCGAGCTGAGTAATCACAGCGACATTCATGTATGCGACGTCTTTCCGGCTTTCCTGGATACCCCTGGCATACAGCATGCGGCCAATTATACAGGCAGGCAGATCAGGCCCGCACCCCCGGTATATGATCCGCAAAGGGTTGCAGCAGCTGTCGTCGAACTCAGCGACCATCCGAGATCGGAAACGATGGTGGGCAGCATTTCTGTATTGCTGCGGCTGTCACATGCCCTGTTCCCTAACCTTACCAGGAGCATCTCCGGGATGGTGATCAGAAAATACCTGAAAAAGGCAGAGCCGATCACCAAAACCGATGGGAACTTGTTCAACCCCGTTCCTTTCGGAAATGCGGTGCATGGCGGCTGGGGATTACCGGGCAAACCCAAGGCCCATCGCAAATATCTCGCGGGTGGTCTGCTGGCCCTGGCAGCAGGCGTAGTGATCCTGCTGAAAAAATAATTTAAGACAACTGGGCCCGCGTGAGCTCACGGATGCCGTCAGGCCCTGCAATAATGGCGAGGCTGGCCAGATTGTAAAATAAGGAATGCTCTACAATGCCAGGTATCATTTTGATCTTGATGTTGAGTGCAGCCAGGTCGCCAGGTTCATCGAGAAAAATATCTGCAAGGTAATTGCCATTATCAGAAATGAGCGCACCATCTTTCTGATTACTCATGCGCTGTACCAGCTTCGCAGCGGGCAGTTCCGATGCGATCTTGGTGACGACTGAGCTGAGGGCCTGCGGCAGTATCTCGATAACCAGGGGGTAACGGCTGGTATCCAGTCTTTCCGCATATTTTCCTTCATCTCCGATCAGGATAAAGTCGGATGCGGCACTTGCGAGTATCTTTTCCGTAGTATGTATACCGCCGCCGCTTTTCAGGGCATTCAAACTGTTATCAAACTGGTCACAGCCATCGAAATAAATATCGATACTGCTGGTATTACCCGCAGTCTGTACACGCTGACCTTTATGGAGCAAATATACATTGGTCTTAAAGGACGAAGATACAAAGGTCACATTTCCCGATAGCCTTTGCTCCTGGCTTACGAGATCGACCAGATGAGCGACGGTACTCCCTGCCCCAAGACCAATGATCTGGCCTGGAGATATCCGTTTTACTGCGGCTTTTGCCGCTTCAAGTTTAAGATCTGCCATGCCGCAATTTAGGGATTTTTCTGTATCCCCTGTCCATTGTCCTGCCTGCCACCGCCGGTAACCCCGGAAAATACGGCCCTCCGCAAAACGCCGTCGTCAGTATCGCTACCGTATTCCCAGTACATCGCGCCAAGCATCCCTCTCTTGAGCAGATAGTCGCATTTAATGGCAATGGATTCCGGAGTTTCATACGTGCATACAAATTCTGCCTGGTCATTTTCCAGATAGGGAACCTTGGCTTGTTCATCCCATCGGGCAGTATAGCCGGTGAGGGCAACGATATCCCGGTAATCGATGAAACCCGCAATCCCGTTTCTGCCGTGGCCATAGAACGGGATACCCAGCACCAGTTTTTCGAGCGGCACCCCTGCACGGACATGTGCGGTGACCCCTTCGTCTACACTGATCCAGGAGGTATATTTGGAACGGTAAAGTCCGGCGTGATGATAAGAAGGATTGCCCATATCGTAAGTCATGATATTCACAAAATCAATAACCGGCACTATGGCTTTAAAATCTATATACTTACCATCGGCCACGGAAGCCAGTGTCAGTAGTTTCCGTTTTCCCAAAGCCTTTCTGAGCTCCTGCATCAGGAGTGTATAATGCTGTGTATCGTCCGGAGAGGCGGAAATCTTCGCCGCATTACTGGTCGGATATTCCCAGTCGATATCAATACCGTCAAGCTCAAATTCCTTTACTACCCGGTTGCAGTCTTCAGCAAACTGCTTCCTGCTGTTTTCCGCTGCACTCATCTCGCTGAAACGGCCACTGCCCCAGCCGCCTATGGAAAGCATTACCTTGAGTTTGGGATAACGCTTCTTCAGGGCTGTTATCCCCCTCAGCCGGTCCTCATTATCAATACGTACACCATTAAAGGTATTGTTCACATGACCGAAAGCATAGTTAATGTGCGTAACCACCGCCGGATCGGGCATGACTTTTGTCCAGGAGGTCACATAGGCAACGATCACCTTATGGCCGGGCTTCGGCGGCTTTCCCGCCGGATAGGCAGAAGAGACGAATGTTCCCGCGGCAAGCAGCAGGAACAACATCCTGAATACCTTACACATGCTCCATACCATACTGTTTCAGCACATCTGCGGGCACACCCTCCCACCGGTTGGGCTGGTTGCCCATATAGCCGATGTCTTTGATCCCGATTTCGCTGGTATAAAAGCCCGAAGCAGTGAGGTTGCGCATGAGGCTGAAAAACGAAACGCCCGGCTCCATTCCGGGCTTTACCTTACCGGGATAGGCAATGTCTTCGACCATTTCGATCCGCTGCTTTTCATCGGCATCCCGGAAAGTCTTGCCAAACTGGTTCAGGCACTGCACATCCAGCCATTTAAGCCCACCCCTGACAGGCACCTGGTGCCCGGGCATGTCCTTTACAATAAATTCAATGAAATCAGGCACTTTGGCATCCGTTGCACTGCCGGATTTTTCATCCCTTGGAATGATGATATCGGCCAGTACGCCAATGGTTGCCAGTTCATGTTCACTGAAGAATTTATACGAATTTAACCGCTTATCGCGCTCACTTTCAAAGGGCTGTCGTCCGGGAGGCGTTTCCTCTCCGGTTGCGGCTTTTTCTGTCTTTTTCTCTTCACCTGGTTTACAGGCCTCCAGCAACACGCCGGTACTGACCGCAGTCAGGCCGAGCGCTTTTAATGATTCACGTCTGTTCATGTCTTAGCTTAGGTTCAGTTGTTTCTTTTGCTGCAATATGTATTCGGCCGTGCGCATAGACAGGGCCAGTATGGTCCAGGTAGCGTTCTTGTCTCCCTGCTGAACAAAAGGAGCCGCGTCCACTACGAACAGGTTTTTGCAATCATGCGCCTGGCACCAGCGGTTTACGGCAGACTTCTTCGGATCATCGCCCATCCTTACCGTACCTACTTCATGGATGATCTTGCCCGGTGCCTCAAGCCCGTAATTGGTGTCAGGACCGGGGATACCCGAAGTGATCACGGCACCCATGGCATGCATGATCTCCTGGAAGGTTTCCCGCATATGTTTGGCCTGCTTAATTTCCTCAGGCGCCCATTTGTAATGGAAACGGAGTACCGGGATACCAAACTTATCGACCACATTGGGGTCGATCTCGCAATAATTGCTTTCACGGGCAATGGCTGTACCCCGGCCGGCCATTCCTACACCGGTACCATAGAATTTCCGGTAATCCTTTTTCAGTGAGGCACCATAACCTCCTGTTCCGTTCATGGTCTCGATACCCCAGCCAAATCCATAACCTGGCATGCTCAGGCCGCCACCATACTCAATGTGGTAACCGCGGGGGAAATCCAGCTTTTTATTGTCAAGCCACCAGGGCGAATAAATGTGCACACTGCCGACACCATCCTCATTATAACGCTTCCGGTCGACCAGTTGCGGCAGGTAGCCGCCCATGCTGGCACCCGTCGAATCGTGCAGGTATTTACCGACTACGCCGCTGTTATTCGCCAGGCCGTTAGGATGTGCCATCGATTTGGAATTGAGCAGAAGACGGGCCGTTTCACAAGCACTGGCACCCAGGATAACGAGCTTGCCCCGCACCTGGTGTTCCTGCAAGTCACGGGTATCCACATAGGAAAGACCGGTAGCCTTCCCGGATTTGTCGGTCAGCACCTCCCTCACCATGGCATTGGTGATTACTTTCAGGTTACCTGTCTTTACAGCCGGAATGACCAGACACGAAGACGCAGAAAAATCGCCGTATACTTTACACGACCTGCCACACTGCCCGCAATAAAAACACGGGGCACGGTCATTATTCCCCTTGAGTTCCTCAGTAAGTACCGAACCCCGGCCGGGAATCACCTTCACCCCTACCTTAGTAGCGGCTTTTTTAATGAACAGCTCGTTAAGCCTGGGCTTCGGGGGTGTCATGAAAATCCCATCGGGCTCACTTTCGATACCTTCTACCGTACCATAGATACCGATCATCCGGTCTACCTTATCATAAAAGGGTTTCAGCTCGTGGTAAGTGATCGGCCAGTCGTCGGTCAGGCCGTCCTTGCACTTGAAATCGTCCGGGCCCATCCGGAGAGATATACGTCCCCAATGGTTGGTCTTGCCACCCAGCATCCGGGAACGGAACCAGGAAAACTGCGAATTGTCTTTCTGTGTATAAGGCTCTCCGTCGAGTTCCCAACCACCATATGCAGCATCGAAGTCGCCAAAATGCCTGGTGGTCCCGGCACCTCTCCGGGGCGATTCCCATGGCCATTTTAACTGTTGTGAATCCGTACGGGGATCAAAATAGGCCCCTGCTTCCAGCATCAGTACCTTTAAACCGGCATTGGCCAGAACATAACCGGCCATACCGCCGCCCGCACCGGAGCCTACGATAACTGCATCATACTCCGTGGCAGGTTCTTTAATTTCAAACGCGCTCATTAATATTTGGTTATTAGGTCCAAAGAGCCCATTTGAAAGACCTCTGCGTTCAAATGGGCTCAACTGAAAGTAATATACAAATTTAATCAGCGCATACCTGCTCTGTCGTCTAATCTTTACAATTTGACAAACTCAACGCGTCTGTTGGATGCTTTGCCGGCGGGAGTCTTATTGTCCGCAACAGGTTTGGTCATGCCCAGCCCGTCAGTCTCCAGACGTGCAGCGTCAATACCAAAGTTAACAGCGATGAAATTCTTTACCGATTCGGCACGCTTCTTTGACAAGCTAAGATTGGATGCCGCGTTTCCGTCTGCATCGGTATGACCAATCACCTTAACCTTAATGTCCTGGTTTTCCTTCATGACATCGCCGATTTCCTTCAATACAGGATAAGACTGAGGTTTGATCTGGTCTGAGTTTACATCGAACAGGATACCGGAAGTAACGAACCTTCCTTCAGTGACCAGTTTGGAACGCGTATCCGGCTTTCCGGCCGCTACCTTGATATTGCTCACCAGGTAGCTGAAATCATCATCTGTGTAGCCACCCGTCAGGTCTGTGCCAAAGAACAGCTGGTTAATTGGCGCGGAGGTGTTCACGGCACGGGGAATATCTGCGATTTTCTCTTCGTTGATCCATAAGCGCAGCCTGGTGCCCTGTACGGAAAGTGCATAATGCGCAACCTTCCTCAGGGTTTTGTGAAAGGAAGCGATGACCTTTCTGTCATTGGTAAAGGTTTCCTTGTGCTTATCAAAACTCCGCAGGGTAAACGCGGTATTCTCACGCGCGCTGGGATCAATATGGAACTCGAAGGAATTGTAGATCCGGCGATCCTGCAAAAACTTGTTGTCAGCATTGTCGTCGGCACCGCTGCTGAAAGCCCCGAAGAACAGCGGCGGAATATAGTAGCCGGTTTTCGGGGTAACATTCAGGATCATATCCCATTCTATGGTATAATCGTTTCCAAAGCTTTTCAGCTTACTGCCGGACAGATAAACGCCCTTGTTCAGTTCGATCCATTTTGACTTATCCGCTTCAACAGCGACTACTACCCCGCTGGAATTTGAATTCCAGTTCACCGGCAGTTCCCCGATATTATCCTGAACAAAGTCCTCAGCGTACAATACCTGCTCGCCCGGAACAAAGTCAAATTTAGAATAGGTTTTAATGTCGGAAACCACTCCTTCTGTTCCGGCTGGCTGTTGAGGGTCTTCCTTCTTCGCAGCCCCTGTCTGTACCTCTTTTTTATCGCCTTCATTAAATATCTTCTCGACTCCCTTATCTACAGCCTTGTCCGCTACTTTATTGGCACCTTTTTCTGCAGCGCGTTCGGCGACCGATTTGCCAAGTTTCTTTAAGAACTGGGCCTTTGCCGCCGGGGGTGCCAATAAAATGGCGGATAAGGCGGTAAAAAGCAGCATTCTGCCTGCTTTTTCTTGCTTTGTTGTTTTCATATGGTTGTTTCTCTATTTTGCTACATATAATTCCTTGTTCTTCAGCTCGCTGAGCATGTCAGCAACGAGTCCGATCAGGCGGAAATGTTCGTCATAATGCCCATCCTGCACCTCTATATTGACATAAGGTATCCCATTGCGCTGTGCGTATACAGATAAGGACCCGTCTGTTGCCGCAGGGCTCTGCAGGACCACATTTACCGCACTGCGCTTCAGGTAGCTGAAGAAACCGGGTTCGGTCACCAGCACAAAGTCATCGGCATCCATCGCAGAATTGATAAACACGCTGTCTGCAACGCCGTCAAACTTCGGGTCCCGGAGATAAGAAAGGATATTGAACCTTCCCTCGCTGTTGTTGTGCAGCGTTACGAAATAGCCCAGGGAATCGGCCTGGTAATTTTCCAGTACCGCCAGCGCGAGCCCCCGAACCTGCTTTATGGCTTCCGGACGGGGCAGCTGGTGGCTGTACTTCTTCAAAGTCTTTTGCACCCCGGCATTGTTGAATATCTGGTTAGGATCAAAAGCAAACTTTATCCTGCCGTTTCCAAAAGAGATGTTGCGTTCGCTGCCATACTGCAACTCTACGATGGCACCTCCGTTTTTGCTGCAAAAGTCATGGGCAGCTTCAAGCCCGGTATTCTCGTCGTCATGCAAGACCAAAAAACTTAAATTTGGCTTTTCATAGGAAGATTTAACGATACTGATGCATTTTCCGGGAAGACACCAGAATCTTGAAGCTGCCGAATACGCTGACAGCGTATCCTGCCGGGCGGTTACGGCGAGCGGGAAAAATCCCGCCGCCATAAACATGATCATCACTAACCGGCTCACGACTTTTGGGCAAAATAGAGGCGTTTGTATTTCAGTGGCGTGACATTAAATACACTCTTGAAGAGGCGGATAAAAGAACTGATAGAATCAAATCCCACCAGAAAGGAAATCTGCGCAACCAGGTAGTCACTTTTCTCCAGGAAGAACTTTGCCTTGCTGAGTTTTACCCTGGCCAGGAACTGGTATGGAGACATACCAAAAACTGCCTTAAAACTTCTGAGCAGATGATTGACCGACAGACAGGAACGCTGGGCAACCTCTTTGAGGCTGAACTTCCTGTTGTAGTTTTCCGTGATAAAGTCCCTGGCCAGGCAAACCCTTCTGTAAAGTTCCTTCCGGGTACTTTCTTTCTGGACATTGAGACATTCGATACCGTAATTTTTTTCCATAGCTGTAAATGATTATGGAATCAAAATTAGGCAGGTAAAAAACCGCAATCATCCGCAGCAACCCCGATTTTGGAAACTACGTAAAACTACTTAGGACCCTCAGATAAGCCCCCTTTTGTAAGCTTCCTTGACCAGGCTCACCAGGTTTTTTGCATTCAGTTTATGGCTGATGTTCAGCCGGTGTGTCTCCACAGTCCTGAGGCTGATGAACAACTGCTCCGCAATTTCATTGTTGGAATATTCCGCTGCGATAAGTGCCAGTATCTCTGTCTCCCTTTTTGTCAGCATTACCTGCTGGACAGATCTCCTTTTACCAAGCAATACCTCATCCATCAGACTCTGCTGTACCTGTCTGTCAAGGTACTGATTTCCCATCATCACTTCTTCTATCGCTTCGATCATGGTGGTCTGATCTGTGTTCTTCAGCAGGTAGCCGTGAGCGCCGTTCCTGATCATCTGCTTGACATAATGGGACTCGTCCATATTGGTCAGCGCGATGATCTTCACATCCGGATAATTACGCGAGATCTCCCGGCACAGGTCGATGCCGTTCATATCCGGCATCTGGATATCGAGCAGCAACACGTCGGGCTGTATCTCATACAGGTTTTCCAGGAGGCCCTTGCCATTGTTGGTGGAAAAAACGATCTCAAAATTGCTTTTACTGAGCATTGCCCTGATCCCCTGTATCACGAGCAAATGGTCATCAGCTATGCCGATAGTAATGGGTATCATATGTTCTGATGATGTATGGTGTGATGTCAAATTCTGTAAATACCGTAGTCCCCCCCGTTCCTGAAGATTCAATTTCCATGTAACCGTTTACCGCCGCTATCCTGGCCCTCAGGCTGCTTAGCCCATGTCCTTCCTGTGCGCCGCGGAATCCCGGCCCGTTATCTTCCACGGTAATGGAGAGTACGTCTTCATGGAAACTCAGCTGTACGAGCGCCTCTTCACACCGGGCATGTTTGATCACATTGTGAATAAGTTCCTGCACGGTTCTGTAAAGCAGCAGTTCAAAGTTAGCCTCCATCCTGGGAACAGTACCGATCTTCAGGTAGTTTATCCGGAAGCCGGGGTTCTGTAATTTAGAAAAATAAGCCGATAATGCCTTGGCCAGGCCGAGTTTGACCAGAAGGTCGGGTGCCAGGTTGTGCGCGATCATCCGGATCTCGTTCGAGGCGCTGTCGAGCATGGCTACGGTATGGCTCAGATGCTGCTGTACAGAAGTTGGGCCGGTATCGTTACCCAGTACACTCAGGTGCATCTTGGTGGCCGACAACAGCCCCCCTACTCCGTCGTGAAGGTCTTTGGCGAGCCGGGAACGCTCGGTTTCCTCTCCGCTGATCATCGCCTTTAATATCTGTACCTCTTTTTCCTTCTCCAGCAGAAAGAGGTTTTTTTCCGTAATTTTCTGCTTGTTCCGGTACCAAAGGTAAACCAGCAGCGTCGAAACACCCAGCGTACAGGCCAGCAATACCGCAAGCACAATATAGTTGTTCTGCCTGTTGATCTTCAGCTGGTTGTTTGCGATCAGCAGTTTCTGATCTGCGATTTCCCGTTCCTTTACCGAATTCTGAAAGACAGCTTCCAGACGATGAATGTTCTGCTGGAGGTCCAGGTTAAGTAATTTTGAATTCAGTGCCTCATATTCCTTCCGGAACGCAAGCGCCTCAACCAGTTTATGCTGCTGTTCACGGACCTGGGCACCCAGCAGGAGCAATTCCCTGAGCATGTTCTCCGATCCGGCCCTGCGCGCATGATCGATACCCTGCTGCAGGTAATCTGAAGCTTTGTCCAGGTCCCTCAGCCCAAACCAGACATGGGCAAGGCCGCCATTGGCATAAATGAGAAAATCAGGATACCCCGTCCGTACCGCCTCCTGGTGCGCCATTGTGTACAGCTCGAGCGCACGCCGGTACTTTTTCTGCCCTATGGCCAGCTCGGCCCAATAGATATAAGTATAGGTCGTGTTTAAGGTATCCTTCAGCTGTTTTGCCTTCACCAGCAGTTTTTCAAAAAGCCTGTCGGCCAGCGCTGCCTGGCCGTTCAGGGCCCTGCCCCTTGCAAGCTGCATCAGGGTCATCAGATCTGTTCCCGGGTGGCGGTTAGTTAACCCGAGTTTTTCAGCCTTAAGTGCATAGCCCAGCGATTTATGCTTGTCTTTCAGTTCGGTAAAAATAATGGAAAGCAAATTCAGTGATTGCTGCACCTGCAAAGGTGTCCCTTTCCTGTCAATGATCGCCGCAGCATCCAGCAGGTTGTTCGCCGCCATCTGAAAATGCCCGAGCATAATGCCGGTTGCCCCTCTCGCGGTATAGGCGCGCGCCAGATAACGTTCATTTCCAAGTTTCCGGCTCAGTTCGACGGTGGCAGAGGCGACCTTGTAAGCTTCACGATACCTGCCTTGTGAGATCAGGACATCGGTGTATACAATATCGCTGGAAATGATGCCTTTGGTAAAACCACAATGCCGGGCAACCTGCATGGCCTTTCTCACATATCCTGCTGCCATATCATTATCCCGGTTCAGCATCCGGTATGCCGAATCCAGAAGGGCAACTACCCGGGTGGAATCCTGACGGACGTTCCGGTCGGGAAGCGTATGGGCATCTGCCCTGCCGCACCATAAAGCGCAGCACGATAACAACAAGGCCCGGTGTCGGAAAAAGGAGGCAAATGACATGCTAAGCAATTTGTAAATGAGCAATTTAGATTACCGGCACAAATATATTCCAAACCGGGAAAAAGAAATTACCGCAGAACACCAATTGTCAGGACGCCATTTTATCCCCTGAGGTTACAGCAGGAAGGCACGTATCCGCATGCCTTCCTTAGCTGGTCTGCTGGCTCAGGCCTTGGTTGCAGTCAGGGTCGTACCGGTTACCGCAGTGCTGTAGACTTTCAGCGCACGGGTGGTACCTGATGTGCCTTGTGGTCCCTGCAGCACTGATCCCGTGGTAGAATATTCCGACTGGTGGAGCTGACATTGCACCCTGCTGATGTTCTGCTTCCAGACCAGGCTTCCACCCTGGTGTGGGCATATCGCCTCAGTGGCCACAAAGGATGCCGCAGTATCTCCGGCTGCAATCCGGAAAAAAAGTACCCCGCTGCTGACCACCTGGTCGCCAATGGCCTTCAGTTGCGTAGAAAGATCTACAGAAACTGTATTATTGTTCCCTCCGTTATTGCCACCACCTGAAGGCGGCGGATTGTTGGCCGGTTTTTCAGGTCCATCACTGCCTTTTCCGCAGCCTGAAAAGCATGAGCCGGTGCATACCATGGCCAGCCCAAATCCCAATGATCTGAGAAATTCATCACGTTCCATAATTTTTGAATTTAGTTTAGTATATTTTTGATTGTTTTCCGGGGTCTTTGGATTTGAACAAACTGAAGTTCCTAGAAATGGTAAAACCAAAACGCACGCCTCCCTTACCCCACGATTTTTTGGTATTTGGAATGAAGTTGTTTTCCAGGATGTATTCGGAGTTCATGAAATTAAGTGAAAAAATATGTCCCCCGGTCTCTATTTCCAAGCCGACGCCCAAAGGATCATAATAGGCATTGGCCAGGTTATCCGGCTGTCTGCTAAGACCGTTTACCAGGGTGTAATCCGCAACAAACGAAAGTCTTTTAGTCAGCTTCATCCGCCCGGCAAAACCGAGCACGAACAGATTGCGGGGATCACCGGGTTCCATACTTACCTGCCGGATCAGGTAGCCGGGCATTACCTGAAGAGAAAGCCGGGACGTCAGTTTCCTGGAAATGAGCCCCTGGAAAAACCAGGAGAAGCGGTCCGCATAACTGGTAAACTCATTTTCATTAAAAGGTTCGCGGGCCACCCAACCCATTTGCGCCAGCAGGGTAAGATTTACAGGCATACCCGTATCCTGCTGTTTCAGCAATTTATACTTTCCTGAAAAATTAAAGGTTTCGTCCTGCTTGCTCCTGCCCACGGCAACGGTGAAGTCATCTGTAACACCATAGTCCAGCCCGATAAACAGATCAGAGGCTACATCCAGGCCGTAAAGCGTATGCGCGCTGCCAAACCGGCCACCGATATCGCCGAAGTGGTGCCTGATGCGGAGATCAAGGTCGTGCTTTTTCTGCGTCTCGGTAGAATGCGACAGGACGATCCTGGTGGCCTTGAAAACAGCCTGCACTGGTTCGGACTTGCTTAAAGTATCCATAGACCGGAGCAGGGAATCTGCATCCTGTGCCTTCACCGCAGGTACGGCCAGCCAGCTCAAAGCGATCAGGGAACCCAGTACATTGAAAAATAATCCAGATTTATTCATAGTCAGTTTTGTTTTAGTGCATGGAATTGTCCGCTGATCCTGACGCTGATGGATTCGGCGATCTTTGCAAATACCAGGCGCGGTATGGTAATATTATGGTCGGCACAGGCAACCTTAAATTGTGCTTCCACGTTGACAACACCATTCTTTACCAGCAGCTTACAGGGAATTGTGCGCTGCTTGTCTACTCCGTGTACAGAAAGTACACCACCTACGTTTACCGAATAAGTTCCGTCCTTACTGAGGTCTGCCCCCGGATCGAGCGTACCCTTAAACCTCGCATAAGGGTACCTGTCGCTTTCCATATAGTTCTCGTTAAAATGTTCCTGCATCAGCTTGCGCTCAAACTCCAGTGTCTTAACCGGTATCTGTACCACAACGGCCCGTGTGGCAGCAACAATGACACCGGAGCCTTTTGCGCTCTCTGCACGGATGTCTTCCAGCGGAGTAGAGGAGAAAATCCAGGTACTGATGCTATTGCAGGAATAATTCTGGGCCCTCACATTGGATTGTGCGGCCATTACCAGAGCCATCGCAAGGCCCCATTCAATTGTTTTTCTTACCCAGGTCATAACGCAGTTTTAATGATATTCCACTCGATTTGAGGTTAACATCCCCTTCTCCGATGCCACCCAGGGGCAGCTTCACAAAAGGCTCTATACCCAGTTTCAGCGGGCTGTCCTTCACCTGCATGAAATAGGTTGCAGAAAGGTCGGCCACACTCAGGAAATGCTGGTTGGCATTGGTTTTCTCCAGGGTTCTTGAAGCCGGACCAGCCGCATAATTGTACCGGAACACATAATCCTCCTTCAGCATCAGGTAACTGGATATACCCGCATTGAACCTGATGCTCCGTCCCCCGCTGCTCATGATCCTGTAGGAAGCCTGCAACGGGATTTCCAGTACGCCGCATGTCGCGTCTATCCCTGCCAGCGTGCTCCGGACCAGGGCATTTTGCAGCTTATAATCGAAGCTCCCGGCGCTGTACGCCTTATGGCTGTATTTCAGGCCAGCCTGCAGGTCCAGCTTTTCAGAAATCCCGACACCGAGTGTAAGACCGGCAGAGAACCCGGCATTGCCTCCCAATACCCGGTTCACCGCATTGAATTCCGGACCGGCACTCAATGCGAGGTTAAGCGGCAAACGCTTTACTTTTCTGCCTGTATTTATGCCTTTTTGCACATCCTTTCGTCCTTCAGAAAGTGCCGGAACAGGAATTTCCCTGATCATCATCCCTTCAACCTTCAGGCTTTCCGGCACCAGTTCGGCTACCCGGTACCTTACCGGTATTTCCAGCCTGCGGTCGTCATCTGTTTCCGCCCTAAAACCTTCCTGCGGATTGCCGGCCATAGCCGCCGGGACCGGAACATCATTCTTCAACGCCCTCCTTACGGCTGCCCTTCGCTCCGCGGGCAGCGTAGTTATCCCCTGTGTTCCGGTCCCGGCACCTGGCCTGTTCTTCAAAGGTGTAGGGCCTTTTTTAACTGTAGTCTGCTTTAACTGCCGCCCGGTCGGTCCACCAGGCACATTCAGCGAATGATACGCCCATACGCCTGCAAGGAATGCCAGCAGGACCACTGCCGACTTCCTTAAAAACACGATTCTGTCCCTCCTTTTCAGCTTATGCGCCATCTTATCCCATGCCGCTTCCTCATACTGGAGCTCTGCATCGGAAATCCGCTTCCTGAAGGCGGCATCAAACTCGTTATCGTTCAGTTCCATGGGCCGTTTTATTGATCTGTTAATTCTCTCACGGAGAGCATTTTCTTCAATTGCTCCCTGGCCTTAAACAGGTTGGATTTCGATGTGCCTACAGAGATCGACAGCATCGCCGCGATTTCCTCATGTGAATAGCCGTCGATCGCGAAGAGGTTGAACACCGTCCGGTAAGCTACAGAGAGTTCCTGGACCAGCCTGATCAGGTCGTCATAGTGGATCCTGGAGAGAATATTTTCCCTGTCCTCAGTATCGTGTCTTGCATTGAGCTCTTCCATTTCCATCTTCCTTATTTGTTTCCTGTAATGGTCTATAGACGTATTGATCATGATCGTGCTCAGCCAGGGTTTGAACGGCTGTTGAGGATCGTACTTGTGAATGTTCACGAAAACCCGCATAAACCCGTCATTGACCAGTTCGAGTGCCTCTTCCTTATCCCTTGCATACCGGATGCACATCTTCATCGCGTAGCTGTAAAAAAGCTGGTAAAGCCCTTTCTGGCTTTTCCTGTCTTTTTTTCTGCAGCCGATGATCAGTTCCCGGATAAGTAGTTCGTCCACGTCGATAATTTATTTCATCTATATCTGTAGTTACGCAGGTTTACCGGACAAGGTTGCCTGCCCGCGGGGATTTTTTTTTAAAAAAGATAAGCAAGTTCCGGCTTATGCGGGCAGAATTATTAAAGCTGATCAGATCTCAAGCTCAAGGCCGTCGTGAAGGCGTTCAATCCTGATCTCGTCACCGCTTCCGATCATTTCATCGTCCATATGGGTCAGCACCATTCTTTTGCACCTGAAGCCTTCAAAGCGGGCCTCAATTTCCCGGTAACTTAAATGTGCCTTTGTTACCTTATCCAGGAAATTACATTCGCAGATGAAAAGGTCTGCATCCGCGCTCAGGGGACAGAGTTCTTCCGTCCAGGAAGTATCTCCTGAAAAAGCGACGGTTTTGCCGGCTATGCCAATCCTCAGACCGTGTGGCAGCGCCGGCGCGGAATGGACCATCGGAAAAGCAAGCAATTCAAGTGCCCCCGACTTCAACGGTATACCCGCAGTATATTCCATAAAATCTATATCCAGCTTTTCGATGACCGGTGTACCCGGATAAAGCAGTTCAAGTAAGGCCGCGATTTTTTCTCTTCCGCCTGCCGGAGTGATCACCGTTATTTTCCGCTGTCTTCCGCCGATAGCAGCATCCAGCAGCACAAAAGGTACACCACCATAATGATCTCCATGAAAATGACTGATCACAATTGTGTCGACATCATCCGTCAGTATCCCGTATCTTTTCAATCCGGGCAGGCTGCTTGCGCCGCAGTCCATTAACATTCCTGAATCAGGGGTTTTCAGAAAAAAACAGGTGTTCAGCCTGCCTCCGCTGCCAAAGGCGTCGCCGCAGCCAATCACTTTAAGGGTTACCGTGTCCATACTGTGCTATTGTTTTGCTATATTAACACAGATTAACGTAAATACCATGCCTGAAAACAATTTTCCCGGTGTTCTTTTTTTCATCATCCTGTTTTATTCCTGCAATGCAGGCGAAGCAACCTTCCATGTCCGTGCTGAAAACTTCGGGCCAAATGCCATGCTCAGTATACAGGATGCTACCGGCAAGGCCCTTCTGCAGGAAAACCTGCTCGACCGCGGGCAATCCTTTCGTATAAAGCCAGGCACTGCAGGCTACGGAAAGATCACTGTGCACAAAAAAAACGGAGACAATACTTTCTGGACATATATAGAAGAAGGTACGTATGAGCTTCTGTTTAACGGTAAGGAACCCTCAGTCTATCCGGTTAAAGCTGCCGGATCCCCTGCGGCAAAGGAGATCATGCGCTTCTATCAGTTACAGGACAGTTTGTCCCACAGCATTCATGACAGTCTTCAGCAGGCTACAATGCAATTTGAATCGGCAGACCGGGCCGCGCTTCCCCTGGCCATTGCTGCACTGGAGAAATGGCGGACAAAAAATAAGGAGATCGTAGCGACGGCCATTGAAGCATTTGCGACAGCATATCCTGCTTCAGGCTTTGTGCCGGTGCTCCTTGAGGACTATGCTTCCGATGTAGATCCTCCCCGGCTCCGCAAGATCATCGGAAAGCTAAGTCCCGCACTAAGGAAAAGTCCCGAAATCGCCGGAGTCAGCACAGAACTGAACAGGCTGGAACATCTCAGGCGCGGCTCTAAAATGGCGGGCATAGCAGGCCATGATCTTAATGGTAAGCCCTTTGATCCGGGAATACTTAAAGAGATCAATCTGTTCATCTGCTGGATGTCTTACGATAACCCTTCCCGGAAAAACAATCCTGAACTCGCGGACCTCTATGCGAGCTACAAATCCAGGAATGTCGAATTCATTGGTATCTCTTATGACCGCTATGAAAAGTGGTGGCGTGCCGTCGTTAAAGACGACCGACTGATCTGGCCACAGTATGCCGACCTTAAAGGTTCGAAATCGCCGAATCCGGGCAATCTAAGTAACTACCGTGCGCCTTATTTGTTCATTACCGACCGTAACGGCGTTATTCTCAGCGATGACGTACCGATGGGCAATTTAAAACCGGAACTGGACGAATGGCTTGAAAAAGCCTCAGCTAAACGGACATCACCCTAGAACTGGTGAAAGGCATCCGAAACAAACTCCAGCACTTTAGGCAACGAAGCCCGCCAGTAGGTCCAGGTATGGCCACCGTCCCGTACCCGGAATTCATGAGGGATTTCCTTCTTGCGCATGGCAATATGGAGCAACGCGTTCCCTTCATACAGAAAATCATCATCGCCGCAGTCAATATACCAGCGAACCGCTTTCTTTTGCTCTTCCGGCATGTTATTGACCAATGCAATAGCGCTGTGCCGGTTAAAGTAGCCGGTCGTTGTTGAATCTGCGAGACCGGGATTGCTTTTCAGATAGGCCTTTTTCGCATCATCCTGCGATAAAGGGCCCACAGAAGCACTCAGCGGACAGGCCGAAGAGAACAATTCGGGGTGGTGCATGGCGTACATGAGGGTACCACCGCCGCCCATCGACAAACCCGCAATGGCGCGCGAGCGCTTGTCTGTTTTTACACGGTACTTCTTTTCTATGAAAGGCATGAGCTCCTTAAAGAAGAAGTCCTCATAGTTCCAGTCGCCTTTAATGTCATTAAAATACCCCCTGCGGCCGGTATTTGCATCGGGCATGACAATCACCATAGGTGTGGCCGTGCCCGCCGCTATCGCCTTATCGGTAATGTTCAGTACCTCACCAAACTGCACCCAGCCTGTCTGGTCATCTCCTGCACCGTGCAACAGATATAGAACCGGGTAACTCCTCCCGGAAGATTCATAATCGGGTGGCAGGTAAACTGCATACTTACGTTCAGATTTCAGTACCTTACTGGGTAAGGTAAGTGCATCGAAAACTTTACCTGATTGTGCAAAGCACAGAACAGGAGCCATAAAAGCTGCCAGCAACAGGCCAAAAGATGTTCTTCTCATCGACGGGTTTATTTTGGTTTTTCAGAAAGTTATCTAAAATTTTCAATTGACTGCAATTCCAACAGGAAATTTACTACCGGCTATCTTAAAACAAAAGCGGGGATACCTGGTGGCATCCCCGCTTTTCTATATAATTCCGGGAAAAATTACTTCGCGTTTTTCTTCTCTGTAATCTCGGTACGGATTTCCTGAGCAAGACCTTTCAGATCCTGCATCGCCTTACGTACCCTGGTACCGGCAGCACCATTTCCTGAATTATAAAATTTCTCTGCATCAGTTTCAATAGCAGCAACCAGCTCCTTTAATTTTGAAAATTTTTCCATGTTTTTCTTCGTTTAAGATTTTTAATTTTTTAGATATAACGTGCTAAAGTTAATAATTATTGGACTCGCTCCAAGTGAACATGCAACAAATGCCAGAAAAAAAAACGAACTTGTTTAGCCATTCAGGCGCACTATATCCCCCGTCTTAACCGAATCATCACAGGCAAATGCAATCCTCAAACTGTTTACCGCATCCGACGTCGGGTCTGTTAAATCAATATCTTCCCTGATCGCTTTCAGGAAGTAACGCTGTTCCCGGTTACAAAGTTCCTGATGATCAGGTTCGTCAGTCAGGTCGATCCATTCATCCGGTCTCGCAAACTCACCAGCGGCATCCAGGCCTGCATAATGCACTTTGATCGATTCGGTCTTGATATGGTCGTCTACGTTCGCCGAATTGCCTGCAGCGCCGGCTTTCTTCGCTACAATGGAAACAGCACCCCGCGGGCCGAATACATCTTTGATAAAAAACGCATTGTCGCTTACCATCGGTCCCCATCCGGCCTCATACCAGCCTACTGAACCATCTTCAAAGCGGATCTGCAATTGCCCGTAATTATAATTCCATTCCGGTACCTCATCTGTAAGGCGCGCGCCTATTGCGCTTACCTGCATAGGTTTCGACCGGGTCATCTGGCACATGATATCGATATAATGCACCGCACAGTCCACGATCGGGCTCAGGCTCTTCATCAGGTTCTTATGTACGGTCCATTTAGGCCCCTGGCTTTGCTGGTTAAGGTTCATCCGCATCACCAGCGGCTTGCCTACTTCACGCGCCAGCTCGGTAAACTTTTCCCAGGAAGGGTGATACCTGAGGATATATCCGACCAGCAGCTTCTTACCGGCCTTTTCCGCTGCTTCTGCTACACGCAGCGCACCTTCCACACTATCTGCAAGAGGCTTTTCAATGAAGACATGACAACCGTTTTCCAGGGCTTTGACCGCATAGGCTTCGTGGGTATCCGGATACGTAGAGATACAGACCGCATCCGGCCGGGTAGCCTCCAGTGCCTCATAATAATCGCTGTACAGCGGATAGCCCCCGCCCAGCTGCGCATTGAGTTTCACCTTACTTTCACCGGTGGAAACCAGGCCGCAGATCTCAAAACCATCCAGGTTGTGGTAGGCCGCAGCATGGGATGCCCCCATATTGCCGCAACCTACCACGAGTACTTTTAAATTCTGTTCCAAAATTCCCTCCTTAGGCACCAAGGCTCCAGCCCTGGCGGTATTCACGTTTCACATATTGGTTTACTTCATCAAAATTGGTCACCTTCATCGCCACCTTGTCCCACAGCATTTTCATGTCCCTGCCCGGATAACTTACATCTCCATTGGCGTTACGGCGCTGTACGTCCACACCCCGGATCGCCAGGTTGGCGATCAGTAAGGTTTCGGTAAGCGGACCGGCGATCTCAAAAGGAGAGCTCAGTTCCATCTTTCCATAACCGAGTATAGAAGCTTCTGCAAACTGTGCGTAGTGGCCGTCTTCCTGTCCGGGAACACGTGCAATCGTCACCTTGGTTTTGTCCTCCGCATTGCGCGACAACGGCAACAGTCTTGGGTTCATACCATAAGTCTCACAAAGCATTTTGCCCTTTGTGCCAATGAACAACACGCCGTTATCTCCGAATGACTCATTTGGTCCCAGCTCCTCCGGACGTTCAGGCTTGATACCGCCATCCATCCAGTGCAGCTCCACATCTCCCTTTGTTTTATTCGTCTTCTTAAACCTCATGGTCACATGGCTCGAAGGCGGACAGCTCTCAGGGAAATATCCCCTGCGGAACTCATCCACATAAACGCTGCCCACACTGCACTCCACCTCGTAGGGCGTATCCAGGTTCAATACCCGGAATGGCGGCTCTACCAGGTGACAACCCATATCTCCCAGCGCCCCGGTACCATAGTCCCACCAGCCACGCCAGTTGAACGGCACCAGTTTATCTACATAATCCTTGTAAGGGGCACTGCCCAGCCATAAGTCCCAGTCCAGTTCCTTAGGCACTTGTGCCTTTCCGGAAGGCCAGGCAATTCCCTGCGGCCATACAGGGCGGTCCGTCCAGCAATATACGGTATGGACCTTGCCGATCTTTCCGGCATCGTACCATTCCCTCAGCCTGCGAACCCCATCTCCTGAGGCACCCTGGTTGCCCATCTGGGTAACCACCTTATAACGCTGCGCCGCTTCAGTCAGTTTACGCGCCTCATAAATGTCGTGGGTCAGCGGCTTCTGCACATAAACGTGCTTGCCCAGCTGCATTGCGGCCATGGCAATCTGTGCATGGGTATGGTCCGGTGTGGAGACCGATACGGCGTCTATGTTCTTATGCTCCTTATCCAGCATTTCGCGATAATCCTTGTAATATTTTGCCCTGGGGAAATTTTTACGGGAAGTTGCTGCTCTGCGGTCGTCCACATCACACAGGAAGGCCACATCAGTTTTTCCGCCCTTATAGATCAGGGCAATATCGCTCTCGCCTTTGCCCCCGGCACCCACACCCGCCAGTTGCAGACGGTCACTCGGTGCCAGGAAACCTTTTCCGCCCAGTACGTGTCTGGGCACGATCATAAACCCAGCCGCAGCCAGCGCCGAGGTCTTTATAAAACTCCTTCTTGAACTACCCTGCTGAGATTTCGATTGATCTTCTGTCATCATGTCTTCTGTAATAGGTTTATCTGAATGTTATTTTTTCTTAGAGACAGCCTTAGCTGCAGCTTCTGTCTTGTCCTTAGCCAGGTCTTTAATCCGGATGTTCCTGAACTCTACCGGAGAACCATGGCCCAGGAAGCCGATGTGGCCCGAATCCCTTAACAGGCCCGGATGCTCCTGGTGGTCAGGTGTCCCGCTTTTCTTAAACGGTGTAATGTCCCCGTCGAGGATCGTCGTACCGTTCAGGATCACCTTGATCTTCGGTCCCTTAACAATGACTTCCTCATAGTTCCATTCGCCTACAGGCTTCAGAAACCCGCGTTTTGCCGGGATCGTACCGTATACCGAACCATGGTACTGGTAAACTTTAAGGTCCTTGTAGATAGGTGCCTCATTGTCCAGTATCTGCAGTTCCATACCCACATAGGCTGCGTCACCTTCAAGCGGCGCCCGGATGCCCAGACCATTATTTGCTCCCGGCGTCAGTTTAAACTCGAAACGGAAGATAAAGTCGCTGAACTCTTCTTTGGTATACAGGTTACCACCCGATCCTTTACCTGGCTTAGGCTCAATCGAGATGTTTCCGTCCCTGATCACATAGTCCGTGGTGTTACCGGTCCAGCTGTGCATGTTGGTACCGTCAAACAAAACTTTGAAGCCATCTTTCTTTTCCTGAGCGCTCAGCTCGAAAGGCTTTGGACGCGGCAGTTCCTTGATATAAATGTCACGGTAAGCTACCGGAGAACCATGTGCCTGCAACTCGATCTGCTCCTCGGCAAAGATCGGCAGGTTCCTGTCCCAGTAATTTTCCAGGACCACGTTATCAGTCACCAGCTGGCCGTTCAGATAAACCGTTACCCGGTCACCTCTCATAATGATGCGGAAAGTATTCCATTCGTCCAGCTTGTTATCCGCTACCTTCAGTGGTTTGCTTTCATTTACCTGGTTATTGTACAAACCTCCCGAACCTACCTGCGCACCCACATTGGTACGGGCGTTATCCCAGATCTGTACCTGGGGCGTACCCCTCAGGTAGATACCGGCATCACCCTCACCTTTTTTATCGTCAATGATCTTCCAGTCTACCAGCATTTCAAAATCGCCATATTTCTTTACGGTAGCCAGGTTGTCGCCATGGCTCTGGAACACCAGTTCTCCGTTGATCACCTTCCAGCTGTCCCTGGCCTGCGCATCAGCTTTGGCCTGTGCTGCTGCCAGCGTATTTGCATCCATCTTGGAGCGTTTGATCGGATCGGCCACAAGACCCTTCCAGCCTGTCAGGTCCCTGCCGTTAAACACCTGTACAAAGCCCG
The DNA here is from genome assembly GCF_029269825.1 of Pedobacter sp. JY14-1. Classification (GTDB taxonomy): domain Bacteria; phylum Bacteroidota; class Bacteroidia; order Sphingobacteriales; family Sphingobacteriaceae; genus Pedobacter. Next base: position 215,438 of record NZ_JARJHU010000001.1, read on the forward strand.
CTCCGGGTTTCATGGAACTGATGTATTTACGCATGCCTTCTTTCTGATAGCCCGCATCGCCACCGGTGATCACCTGTATGGTTTTCTCCAGTAAACCCTTAACGATATCGCCATTATATTCACCTGCAAGCGCCACATTCATTACGGTATTGGCGGCTGCCTGCTGAACAGCGGGATCATCCAGGTATCTGCCTGCAAATACAATGGAATTAAAGCATTTTGCCTGTTCCATATCCTTCAGTATCTGCTGTTTCTGCTGGCTTGTCTTTGCCACATCCATGGCATTGCGCAACAAGAGTAAGCGCTGTTCAGCCGGGTAGTCCGTAGCACGTACCAGGCGTAGGTAACCGCTCAGTGCCTGTTCAACATGCTGCGCATCCTGCGTATTCCGGGCGATCCCGATCAGCGACTCCAGCGAAGAGGCATCGTTCCATGATGTCAGCGCATCCAGTGCAGCTTTCTTTGTTGCCGCATCACCTGAAGCGTAAGCCTGGTTCACGGCATCCAGCGCTTTCTTGCCGCCGATACTGCCCAGCACCTTATAATACAGCAGCTTTTTATCTGCAGCCGTCTTATCCATCTGTTGAAGAATAACTTCAGTTTCGGCATCGGGCTTCTCAGCATCTCTTACCGCCGATATGATTCCATCCTGAACCGCAGTCAGTTCCGAGGGATCAGTTGTGCGGTTGAGCAAGTCAAACAACAACTGCTTGTGTCCCGCAACAGATATATCTCTGAGCGCGGTAAATGCAGCCTTCCTGACCGCAGGGTTTTTGTCTGTAAGGTAAGCATGCACCACTCCTACCTGCCCGCTTGATGCCCTTGCAGCCATCACATCGATCAATGCAGCCCTGACTTCGGGCTTCGCCTTAGGCAAATACGGCGCAATCCGGGCGCCAATCTCGTTTCCTTTCATGGTCAGCAGCACCTGAGATACGGCACGTACATCCGAGGTATCTCCCTTGCCCATTGCGGTGACCAGCGCATCCAGCGCCTGTTCTTCGCCAACGCTGGCAGCAGCCGCGTAAGCAGCCGCACGTACAGCGGCGTCTTTGTCCTTAAATTGTTTGATAATGGAAGGCAACGCAGACTGAGACCCGCTGCCAGCGAGGAGGCCAAGGATCAGGACTTTGGTCTGTCCGTCAGCCTTACCCAATTGATTTGCCCATCCCGCGCTGTTGTTATTATTCAATGCCTGCTGCGCATAACGAATGGCTGCCGCACGGTATTCAAACTGCGGATCGCTTATGGCATCCAGTAAAACTTTCTGATCACCTGAAGCCACGATCTCCAGCGCTCCCGAACGCACATTTACCAGATCTTCTGCTTTGGTCTTTTCCATGATCGTCCGGGCGATCTTAAGGGCAAGTTCCTTTTGCGGAACAGATGCGCTGATATTCACGCTGCCTTTAGCTGAGGTATAACCAGATAATGCCCGAGCATATAAAAGTAAAGAGCCCACGGCGTTTGTCTTATCATATTTGTATCCTGCCTTCTCAGCCGCAGCCATCAAGACATCGGCAGAAGAAGGGTCAGCAATATTTGCCAGCGCATATAAACTTACTTTAGCCAGTTCAGGGTCACTGCCCGAAGCCAGCGGAGCCAGCGCCGCGGCAGCCTGTGCAGAACGGGTATGTCCCAGTGCTTCCGCAACAGAAAGTTTTGCCTTACCGCTGGCTTTGCCCAAGCCTTCCAGCAGTGCTGCAACCGAAGCAGGAGTATTTATTTTTACCAGGGCTCTCGAGGCCTCGTCCGCCAGCTGCGTATCGGTCAGATAACCACGCAGGCAATCTACTGAAGCGTCATTGCCCAGTACCTCAAACTGGCTGATGATAAAAACCTTATTCTGCGGGTCGACTGCCTTGCCCAGCGCTTTGCAATAGGCACGCAAAGCCATGTCACGCCAGGCCTGGCGCCCGGGAGCCGAGGCCGCCCCGGTAAATCCGCTCACTGCATATTCGATCTTTGAGTTGTCACCTTTACCCGGTGCCACAAGGCCACCGATCAGTGTTACGTAGCCTTCCTCTCCAAGATCAGCTACCTCACCCATATTGCGGTCCAGCTGGGCCGCATCTTTTGCCGGCAGTTGTGCCAGCAAGTCTGCAATTTTAGTGGTTATCGTCCGTTCGTCCTTGTGGTCCTGGGCAAAGGCATTGAACGAAAATAAAGCTCCCGCAACCAGTGCAAGCGCTATTTTTTTTATAGTTATCATTTAAATGATGTTTAGGATTGTCTCTAAATTGATTTGAATTTCAGTCCTTTCAAATACTGCTTATATGGTATAAGGTGCACGCATTACCGGGTTGATCAGTCTGTTCGCTGCTTCATCATTGACAAACTCCTGCTTTACAGGATCAAATTTCAATGATCTGCCCAGTCTTAATGCAACCAGTCCCATATTTACAATCGTACAGGAACGGTGTCCGTTCTCTTCATTCAGCGCAAACTTCTTCCGTGTCCTTACCGACTCCGAAAACTCCGTGATCTGGGGTTCCGGGTCCGGGAATGCCGCCAGTTTACGCTCCAGGTCGGGAATGTCCGATTTGAAACCGGGGTACAGCTTACCCTTAGGCCCTTCGATGTAAGGGACATTTTCATCCCTGCCCTCGCCGTCCAGGACGATCTGGCAACCATCCTCATAAGTATAGGTGATCCTGCGCCATGTACCTACCGCATCACTGTGCTGCTGGGGCGCATCGATTTCCACAGAAACAGGACTGGTATCGTCCTTGCCGAGAAAGTACTGAATCGGATCAATATAATGCTGACCCATATCGGCAAGCCCGCCGCCATCATAATCCCAGTAGCCCCTGAACGTCTGGTGTACCCTGTGCGCGTTATATGGTTTATAAGGCGCCGGTCCAAGCCAGGAATCATAATCCAGTTCAGGTGGCACCGGCTGAGGGTCCAGGTGTTCCTTTCCTACCCAGTAGAACTTCCAGTCATAACCGGTATGTTTGCTTACGGTAACCTTCAGCGGCCATCCGAGCAAACCGCTCTGCACCAGTTTCCTGATCGGCTTCACCGTAGTGCCCATTCCATAGAAAGTATCCTTAAACCTGAACCAGGTATTCAGCCTGAACATCCTTCCGTGCTGCTTCATGGCTTCTACTACGCGCTTACCCTCACCAATAGTATGCGTCATGGGCTTTTCACACCAGACATCCTTACCCGCACGGGCCGCATCTACAGACATGATCCCGTGCCAGTGCGGAGGGGTTGCAATGTGTACGATATCCACTTCAGGCAGCTGGATCAGCTCCCTGTAATCTGAAAAGGTCTTCACCCCTTTGTCCAGCATCGCCGCAGCCTGCTGTAAATGGTTCCGGTCTACATCACAGATCGCCACTACCTGGGTGCCCTCGTAGCCGAAATGCCCCCTGCCCATTCCGCCTACGCCGATTACGGCCTTGGTCAATTTGTCACTGGGTGCAATAAAGCCCTGTCCGCCCAGCACATAACGGGGAACAATGGAAAAAGCGGCAACTCCCACCGCAGTCTTTTTAATAAAATCCCTTCTGGAGTTTGGTTGTTGTGGTTCTTTAGGTTTCATAATATGGTCGTGTTTGATCCGGGCATAGACACCAAGGTGAGCCGTCTGAACGGATACTTTCATTGATAATATTAGCGAGAAATTGTTAAAAACACAAAACATTGTCTAATTATTTATGTAATAAAAATACTTCTTTAAAAATTTAATATAAGTTGCCTATATTTAGCAAAATACCATATTTATTATCATGGACCTTTTTCAATTAAATCACAGAACAAATCCGAAGCCCGACAAGCAATTGCTGCACAGGTATGAGTTGGTACGGCATCTTTTCAATGCGGGTCCCAGTTCTGTTTCGGCATTATGCCATACCATGGATATGAGCACACCAAGTGTCCTGAAACTCATCAGCAGTTTAACTGAAGAGGGCTGGATTGAAAAGAAAGGTTACGGAATGTCAATGGGCGGCAGAAAACCCGATCTGTATGGCTTAAGAGATAGGAAGATCCTGATCGTTTGTATAGACATTGAACTGTTCCACACTAAAATAGCGGTGATGGACAACAACTATAATTATGTAGTAGCTCCTGAGGTCATTACCCTTCCCATCTCCAAAAGCAGCAGGTCCGATTTCTTTAGTGTCCTGGCTATCCATGTACAGGATATCCTGAAGAGACAAAACATCAGCAGCGACCAGCTGATTGGCTGCAGTGTCGGTATGCCCGGGCTGGTAGATCCCGAAAAAGGCAAAAGCTACAGTTATTTTCTCAGCGATACGGAAAACACTTCGCTGACGGCAACATTTGAAAAAATGCTGAGCTTACCTGTAGTGATACAGAACGATGTAAACGGATCGTCCATGGCAGAGTTTACGCATGGCATGGCCAAAGGCAAACAGAATGTATTGATTCTGCTCATGGACTGGGGTGTCGGGCTGGGCATTATTATGGACGGCAAATTGAGAAAAGGAGCCTGCGGATTTTCAGGCGAACTGGGCCATATCCCATTTGTGGAAAACGGAGCACTATGCTATTGCGGCAAACATGGCTGCCTGGAAACAATAGCATCCGGCAACGCACTGTCTGAAATGGCAAAGGAAGGTATTTTATCCGGTAAGAATTCGATGCTGAACAAACTCAGCAACGAAGAACTGCAGCGGATCGAACCCGCCGTGATCATCGAAGCGGCCAACAAAGGGGATCAGTATGCCATCCAGTTGCTGTCCAATATCGGCACTTATATGGGAAAGGGGATCGCCATGCTGATCCAGCTGTTCAACCCCGAGCTGATCATCTTAAGCGGCAAGATCGCCGAGGCCAAACAATACATTACACTTCCCATGCAGCAGGCCATCAACACTTATTGCATGACCCAGATCCGGGAACGGACAGCCATCGTTTCATCCGAACTTGGCGAAAATTCCAGGCTCCTGGGCTACGCGACAACGGGAATAGACCACTTCCTGGGGCGCTGCATCCAAAAGGCCGGAAAGTCTAGGTAAATTTTGTCATCCTTTTTCTATTCTCGTACGTTATCGTTATTATTATAGTCTAAAACGAACAAATGGCATTTATAGATTACTACAAAATATTGGGCCTGGACAAGAAGGCCAGCCCGGAAGAAATCAAAAAGGCCTACCGGAAACTGGCAAGAAAGTATCATCCCGACCTCAATCCCGACGATAAGGAAGCCAACCAGATGTTCCAGCAGATCAATGAGGCCAATGAGGTGCTTACCGATCCGGAAAAAAGAAAGAAATACGATGAATACGGCGAAAACTGGAAACACGCCGAACAGTTCGAACAGGCCAAGCGCCAGCAGGGACAGCAATATTCCGGCGGCGGCAACGCTTATGGAGGGTTTAATTCCGGCGATTTTGAAGGCTTCTCCGGTGGCAGTTACAGCGGCGGAGATTTCTCCGACTTCTTTGAACAGATGTTCGGGGGTGCAGCCGGTGCCGCCAACCGGGCGGGCGGCAGATCACAACGCCAGTACAAAGGTCAGGATTACCAGGCTGAACTGAAGCTCTCCCTTCGCGATGCCTATACCACCCACAAACAAACCCTTACGGTCAACGGAAAACAGATCCGCATCACCATTCCCGCAGGCATTGCCGACGGACAGGTGATCCGGCTCAGCGGACAAGGTGCCCCCGGTGCCAACGGCGGACCAAACGGTGACCTGTACATTACCTTTACGATCAGTGAAGACCCAGGCTTCAAACGCCTGGGCGATGACCTGTACACCAGCCACACGCTGGATCTTTACACGGCTGTACTGGGTGGCGAGACTACCGTCACCACCTTCGATGGCAAGGTTAAGCTGAAAATTGCGCCCGGTACCCAAAACGGCACCAGGGTGCGGCTGAAAGGCAAAGGTTTTCCGGTTTATAAGAAAGAAGGTGAGCATGGAAGCCTTTATGTGACCTACTCCGTTCAGATACCCGAAACACTCAGCGACAGGCAGAGAGAACTGTTTGAGGAACTCAGAAAATTAAGCTAACGTTATGAAAGTAGAAGTCATCAGCATCACAGAATATTGCAGCAGTTGCAACATTGACCCCGAATTCATCCGCTCCCTGGATGATTCAGGCATCATCACGCTTACCGGTGAGCACATCCATCCCGATCAGTTTACTGAACTTGAGCGTTACATCCACCTGCATTACGACCTGCACATCAATATCGAAGGCATCGATGCCATCAGACACCTGTTGGGCAAGGTTGACCGGATGCAACAGGAAATACACGAATTAAAGACGCGGCTTCGGCTTCATCAGTAGCCATTATTTTGCGGGCATGCCCGGCAGCGGCAAGCCCGAAGCCTTCAGGTTTTCCAGCAGTTTTTCCTGAAACACCAGTTTGGCATCCAGAAATCCGTGCGCCTGCAGCCAGACATTGATCAAGACCTTATAGCCGCTTTCCTCCAGCACGGAGATCCCGATCCTCGATTCCGGAGTCTTCAAGATAGACCTCGACTCCGCGATGGTTTCCTCAACCACCTTTTTCAATTGCTGCAGATCAATACCATAGCTAAACTTGATCTCGATATCCAGCCTGCGGCTACCAATTGCACTAAAATTAATGATCACTTCGTTAGACAATTTACTGTTCGGCACGATCACCTTCCGGTTGTCAAAAGTGGTTACAATCGTGAAAAAGAGCTGAATGGAACTTACTGTTCCCTCCTGCCCCTGAGCCACAATATTATCGCCCACCTTAAAGGGCTTCAGCAATAAGATCAGCACACCGCTTGCGAAATTCTGCATGGTACCGGAAAGTGCCAGGCCCGCCGCCACACCCACCGCACCGATCAGGGCTGCGAAGATCGTCAGTTGTATCCCCATAATCTGCATGATCAGGAAGACCAGCAAAATGCGCAATACCACGACGGTCACACTCAGAAAGAATGGCTTCAGTGAGTTATTTACGTTTTTGCTCTGCATCCGCCTGTCTATCCAGCGTTTCAGCACATTGATCAGCCACATGCCCACAAAAAAGACGACAATACCCAGTAAGACAGAAGGGCCCTTTGCAATAATCCAGTCGTAAGCCTTGTCCGTAAAGTCTTCGACTTTTTGATTTACTTTTTTTTCCTGCATATCGGCTATTGAACAAACATCATTTTAGAAAGTTTGCAAACAAAGCCTTTACACTCGGGGTTTTAGAGACATACATCACCTAAACTAATGATTATGAAATCCAGAGACACAAATGCCCTCGTAGCCATTGCCGCCCTTGCAGGAGCAGCAGTCGGTGCGTTAGCCGCCATTTTGCTGGCACCAAAAAGCGGAAGAGAGATCCGCTCACAGCTTAGCTACAAACGGATATTCGGAAATCAGACCGAAGACGAACTGTATACGGACAGGCCGGTAGAGGAACTCTGGGAGCGCACCCGTGACCATGCGGAAAAACTACAGGGGCCTTCAGGGAAACGGAAAGATCCCTCGCGTATCAGCGTACCTTCAGCCGGCACCACCGCCTGGAGAGACCAGGAAAACGCCCCCACCCCGCCCTGGAAAGAAGATAACCATACAGAAGGAAAGTTCTGAGCAACACCAAAAAAAAGAGGAAGCATGTGATGTGCTTCCTCTTTTTTTTAAGAAAATTAAGAGGTCTGAGGCCTCAGCAGCTATTTAGCGCTGAATTTATAAACAGACGAAGTTTTATAAGTTTGTCCCGGGCTCAGTACAGTTGAAGGGAAAGCAGGCTGATTCGGAGAATCCGGAAAATGCTGTGTCTCCAGAGCCAGGGCCGTCCTGAAATCATCCTTAGCCCCACCTTTGAAAGTGTTCTTGCCCTGCATAAAGTTGCCTGAATAGAACTGCAGGCCAGGCTCCTGGGTATAGATGTCCATTACAATACCCGATTTGTCGCCCCATACGGTAGCCGCATGGTTTAAACTACCTACTTTAGTTCCGTTCAGCACAAAGTTGTGGTCATAACCCTTTCCTGCTTTCAGCTGCGCATTGTCTGCTTCGATACGTTTGCCAATGGTTTCAGGCTGGGTAAAATCAAACGGAGTACCTTTCACGGCCTCGTTCTTGCCCAGAGGGATCAGCGTGGTATCTACAGGGGTATACTGGTCTGCAAAGATCTGAAGCTTATGGTCCAGTATGGTACCGCTGCCTTCGCCGTTCAGGTTGAAAAAGGCGTGGTTCGTCAGATTGCAGAGTGTCTTTTTATCGGTAGTCGCCTCATAATCCATCTTCAGTTCGTTGTCGTCAGTCAGACTATAGGTTACCTTTACATTCAGGTTGCCGGGATATCCCTCTTCCCCGTCTTTGGAAAGATAAGTCAGCACCAGGGTCTGGGCATCAGGCTGCGCCGCATCCCACACCACATACTGAAAACCCTTCTTTCCACCATGTAAAGTATTCTGTCCGTTGTTGAGTGCCAGTGTATATTCCTTGCCGTCCAGTTTAAACTTACCTTTGGCGATCCGGTTACCGTAGCGGCCGATGGTCGCTCCGAAATAAGGCTCCGTAGACTTTTCAAAGCCTTCCACGCTATCAAAACCGACCACAACATCTACCAGCTTACCGGCACTGTCAGGAACCAGCAGGCTCACCAGACGGCCACCATAATTGGTGAAATAAGCCTGCATGTTGTTTTTGTTCTTCAATACATAAAGATTGGTCTTCTTGCCATCAATTTCCTTCTGGAACTTGGTACTGTCCAGCGAAATGGCAGCCGAAGCCGTGTCAGTAACCGTAGCGGTATCCTTTTTTTCAGGTTGATTACAAGCCGCAACTGCCAGCACCAGCGCAGCAGCAAAAAAAGATTTTAACGTTTGTTTCATCGATTAATATTTGATTAGGATTATTTAACATAAACTCTAATGCCAAATTAAGACATTATTTCAATTCGGCACTACTTCCTTTCAACATTTCATCGAACCGATTACACGCGTCCCATCAGCGGATCGGTAAAACTACCGCTCACACCTTCCACATGCCCCGCATAGTGCCTCATGAAAACCGGATTTCCCGCCATACTCACCTGCAGGTCATACCAGTGGTGGGACTTGCCCAGATCAAAGGCGACCTTTATTTCCTGCTGTCCCTGCTTCAGCGTAATTTTTCTGTTGTGCAGCCCATATCCGGCATCCTTCACGTTAAACACCAGCGCCCCGCCCGGAACCAGCCGCTTGATGTGCAAGGTCACATTACCTGTTGGTTTGCCGTTCAGGCCCTGCGCATACAATAGTGCCATACTGATCTCCGGATCCTGTGCATTGCCCTTAAACGCCCTGAAATATCCGTTCACGCTATATACAGTGAGGTCGTAAGTATCCCCAGGAAATCCGTTCAGCGGCCATTGATGGCGGAGCGTATCCCCGGCAGCAGCGGTAAAGGCAAGGTATTTACCCATCCCGTACACATTGAAACCGACCCCGCTTGAGTCGTTGCCGAAAAAGGTAGTGCCAGACTTAAAAGCCAGTTCAAAGCTGCTCCGGTTTCCCGAAAGCGTACCTTCGGTATAGATCTCATAAGGGATCACATTGGAGGGCTTTATACCGGGCTCCTGTCCTGGCAGCAGCGGGCTCGAAGCAGGATCTTTGATCACTTCCTGTATATCCTGGTCAGTCAGCGACCGGAACCCATCCGGCAGCTTTGCAAACTTGGCTTTATGGATGCTTTCCAGGAAAGGTATCCGCTCCACCGGAGCCGGAGTAGTGATCTGCTCGCCCTGATACGGCCTGAAGACCGAGGTCAGGTCACCGCACAGGCTCCTCCGCCACGAACTGATGTTATCTTCGGTGATCTTTTTACCGGTCTTATGGCTCAGGAACTTCTCCAGGAACCGGATCGAAGAAGTGTGGTCAAACACCTGCGAGTTGACATACCCGCCCCGGCTCCAGGGCGAGACCACCACCATCGGCACCCGGAAACCAAGACCAATGGTGCTGGGCCTTTCACTATGCGCCTTACCCGCAAACTCGGGGTCTATATCCAGCGATGCAGACACCCTACCTGTTGAAGGGTCGCTGGGGTCGGGGGCTGAAAACGGCGGAATGTGGTCAAAATAGCCGTCATTTTCATCATAGGTCAGGATAAAGATCGTCTTCTTCCATACCTCCGGGTTCTTCGTCAGGATATCGATCGCTTCCGAAAGGTACCAGGCCCCGTACCATGGCGCTCCCGGATGGTCGGAAAAATTACACGGCGCCACGAGCCAGGAAACTGTCGGCAGCCTGCCACTGTCCACATCTGCCCTGAACTGGTGCAATACATCACCCTTTGGTATCTGCACGGTACGCTGCGTCCCGTTATCGTCATAAGTTACCGTTTCCAGTGCGTGGTAGTCCGGATCATTGCGGTTCGTTACAAAGGCACGTCTGTGCAGGTCCTGTTCCTGCTCGCTTAAGGCTTCCAGCGGGTTCTTTTCCAGGAATTCAATATCTGCAATTACCTTCGCCAGCCGCTCCTTCAGTTTAGCATCTGTCTTTCCCGCCAGTTCCTGCTCCATTTTGGTCCGCATCTTTTTCAGATAGATCAGGTGCTCCGGATGCCGCCGCACATGGTATTGCTTAAAGAACTCCATATCGTTGTCGGTGAAATTGGCCAGCCAGTCCTCTGCATCACCCTCCAGATCCACCCCCACACTCAGTTCATTCTGATAGATCTTCCAGTCCACGCCGTTGGCCGAAAGCCGCTCCGGGAAAGTGCTCCACGATAAACGTTCCGGACCGTCAATGTCACCGTTAGACAAATGCGGCTTCGATTGCGCATTCTGCTCCTCCCGGATCTTTCCGGTCCAGAAAAAGCAACGATTGGTGCTCGTGCCCGTCAGTGACGAACAGAAATTATGGTCGCAGACGGTAAATGCGTCTGCCAGCGCATAATAAAACGGAATATCCTCCCGGTTGTAATAGCCCATCGTCAGCGGCATATCCGCATATTCCTTATTGCCAGAGCGCTTCGCATCCAGCCAGCCATTATTCCTGCCATCGTTACGGGCAGCTACCTGGTTTTCCCAGGAATGGGGCAGCGCGCTCATCCAGGTTGCCTTGGTGTCCTTAATGTTCAGCCGGAAAGGCGCATAAGTATGGCCCTTTTTATTGCGCTGTAACCATACCGGATAACCATCAGGCAACCGGATCGCCCTGGGGTCATTGAACCCGCGCACACCCTTTAAAGTCCCGAAAGCATGGTCAAAGGACCGGTTCTCCTGCATCAGCAGTACAATGTGCTCTGCATCCATAAAGGTACTGCCGGGCGCCGGATCTATTGCCAGGGCCCGTTGCACGGCAGGGGGCAAAACACCGGCCATACCCAGGGCACCCGTCAGCAATGATGCCTTTTTTATAAAGTCTCTCCTGTTTTCCATGTCGATTTTGCGTAAATCAGTGGTGTGGTCTGTTTAATTTCCCAAAGCTAAAAATATAGGTTAAAGTCACAATACAGATAAGGTTAGCGCTATATTAAGATTTATACCGGCAGGTCCGGAATCTTTAAAGAAAAATATTCCCTGCAGTTTTTTAGCAGTTTTATTCTATAGCTTTAGGGAATCATTAATATTTTCATTACTAACTCATCATCTCTCATTGTATGCCAAAATATTATTTTGATAGGCTGGATTATCTGAACACGCTCATCAGAAAGCGATCTACAGGCTCTCCCGAACAGCTTGCCAAAAAACTTCAGGTAAGCGAACGTACCATTTTTCAATATGTAGATATATTGAGGTCACTGGGTGCCGAGATCAAGTATTCGCGGGTCAAACAATCTTACTACTACGCCCGCGACGGCACATTTGATTTCCAGTTTAAAAGATACGAGCACACCTGATCAGATCACGCTCCCGTAAAACCAAGTATCAACCTATCCCTGTTGTAATGAATAAATCAATTGACACTGCCTTACCCGGCGGGCTCACCCTTCCTTTTTTTAAAACAATCGTCCAAAATGATCAGCCCATCCGGATTATTTCTTTAATCGTACTCTGCCTGACCGTTTACTTTCCCGTTTTCTTCCACAATTTCCAGCTTAACTGGGACGACCAGTGGGTGGCGATCAATGCTTATACCGAAGCAGGTCTGACGGTAAAGAACCTGTGGGCAATATTGACCGAATTCTACAACGGTCAGTATGCACCGGTAAACCAATTGTCCTATACGGTTCTTTTTCAATTATTTGGCTACAACCCTTTCTGGTTTCACACCGTTGGCATATTGCTCCATATCGGCAATGTCCTGCTGGTTTATTTCCTTTTAAAGGCCCTGCTTGCCGCATCCGGCAGCTTCAGGCAAAGCGCAGCAGAAAGAATATCCTTCCTATCGGCTGCGATCATGTCGGTACATCCGTTCCTGGTAGAATCCGTAGCCTGGGTATCTGCCTCAAAGATCCTCCTGTACAGCTTCTTTTACCTGCTCGCTTCCTGCTACTATGTTAAATTTATCCGGAATGGCCGTCCCAGTTCCTATCTAATGGCTATGCTCCTGTTTATTTTATCGTTCGGGGCCAAGGAACAGGCTGTTACCTTTCCGGTATTCATGCTGCTGATCGACTATGCAACAGGAAGAAACCTCAGGAACAAGGCGCTCTGGCTGCAGAAGGTTCCGTTTTTCCTGCTGGCGATATTTTTTGGCTATGTCACCCTGCTTTCCCAGAAGTCTACCGGCGCCGGGCTTTTGTCAGATTCGGTCCAGTATCCTTTATATCAGAACCTGGTTTTTGCTTGTTATTCGATTACCGAATACCTGGTCAAATGCCTTATACCCGTCAAACTCAGCTATATCTATACCTTCCCAAATGCGATCGGGCAGCCTCTTCCGCTGAAATTCTGGACCTATCCGGTGCTCATCGCGATCATGACAATCGCATTCGCCGATTTCTGGAAGAAGAAATGGGTCCTGTTCGGCATGCTGTTTTTCCTGCTGCACCTGGGCCTGGTACTTCATATTATCCCTATTTCAAGATCAGCCATCGTCGCAGACCGGTATGCCTATATCGCATCTGTCGGCATATTCTTTCTGATCGCCTACCTCCTGGAAGTTCATGTCCTGGAAAAACAGAAATTAAAAAAAATAGCCCTGCCACTGATCGCCACTTATATCCTTGCGCTTGGCCTCTATGCGCACAACTACAGCAAAGTCTGGAGAAACAGTAAGCTGCTCAAATCAGATGTAGAAAAAATTATCCGTCAGGGTAAATAAACCAATCCTTTATGAGACCATTTAAGCGCCAGAAGTGGCGACCCCTTCCGGGGTCTGTTCACACTTTGCACCATTCAAATTCATCAATCATTCACTTAAACAAAAAACAATGAAAAAAGCACTAAAAATAACCGGTATAGCCGCGGTAGTACTCACCCTGGTCTTCAACCTGCAATATGCATTCCTTGGCTACGATATCAAAAACAGCCCCGATAAGGCTATGGCCGCATGGACCTCCAATGGTACCGTGTTCTGCTTCAGCTCTCCAAGTACCACCTACAGGGCAGGTACCTGGCAATGGGTATCTGACGACTTCTACTGGGATGCCTATGGTTACTATGGCTATGAATATGGTTTCTGGTGGTTCTTACCGCACAACTCCGGCACAGAGTGTGGCCTTACCGAGGTATTCGACCATCAACCGACAAATCCGGCATCTCAGGGCTACAATATACCAGACTACTATTATCACCTGGACCCTACCCGAGATATTACCAATATCAAGCCGCCGTATACACCTTAATACTTCAGAAACCAGCCTGCTCCTCCGTTTGGGGCAGGCTATTTAACCATCCGGATATATGAAACCGATCATTTACCTCATCGCCATTTCCATCTTTGCCAGTTGCACCCAGGTGGACAAGCAACAAAAGGCCAGCCTGCCCATTGCCAGATCTATAAAGATACAACCCGCAGACTCGCAGCAGGTCTATATAGAAGACATTGCCGACAGCATCAGGTATATCACGCTCCAGACCAATAAGGATTTCTCCTTCCGGTTCATCACCAACTTTATCATTACCGGTAAAAACATCCTCGTGTGCGACCGCACCCAGAACAAAATATTCATATTCAGTAAAGAAGGCGTTCCCGAGCGCATGATCGTGCATTCGCCGATTACCGATATGCTCTATGATGAAGATTCCGGAGAAATACAGATCCTCGACATCAGTATGAACAGGATCTTCAGGTTCGATACCAATGGCCAGTTTAAAGGCGACCTGGCTGTTGCAGGTATAAGCTATCTGGGCCTCTCCCTGGCCAAAAACAAAAATATGTATGTGTGCGAAATGATCAGCAATAAGAACAATACCTCAATGGCCCGCCTCAGTACCTTCAACAAGGAAGAAGAAAGCATCAACTACGTCAACCAGCAGCTTAATTACCCGCCCATTATCCAGGACCTGAACATTCTGTACCCCCACAAATTTGACAATTATAAAGACTCCCTCTTTTACTTTCCCCTTCTGGACAACAAGATCTATCATGTAGCCGCAACCCATTCTTCACCGGTATACGAGCTGGAGCTTCCAAAGGAAAACAGCATCGGTGATCAGCTTAAAGCAGAACATCCTGCCAAAGACAACTTTGAATACTGGCGGAAGATGAAAGAATACAACACCATTTTTGAAAACAACTCGCTCTTCATTAACGACAGCTGGGTATTCTTCCGCTATTGTTTCCAGACCATACAGCAAACCCGGAATGTATTCTTCTCAAAGAAAACCGGGAAAGTAATCCAGTTTACGGGTTATGCCAGCAGGATCAATAAGAACTTCCACATTAAAAGTCCCGTCATCGGAAAAACAGGGAATTTCTTTGTTGTGGCCATACCTCCCGAAAAATCAAGAATCAAACCTGCCAGCAAACAAGGGCCTGCCAGCGAGCCTCGCCCTATAAAGCTCATGTTGTTTACATTAAAGAACAGCTGAATGACTGACCGGAAAATAAATAAAGCGCCGGGAATATTCCCGGCGCTTACAATGATGCCAGCCCCTGCCGAAGTCAATTCAGCAGCCAGTACCGGTTAATTTGTTGCTGTAAAATTACCGTCAGCCATCACTTCCTGTCCACCAGTCACCACACTCAGTTTCATGGCACCGGGATTAAGGTTGGAGGGTACCGCAACGGTAATCGTATTTTCCGTTGTTTTGATCGCCTGTACCGATATGGTCCCGAATTTAACGGTGGTAGACCAGTCGCCGGGGAAAAAACCAGAACCCTTTATCGTAATGATTGTTCCGGCAACACCCGAGGTCGGGGAAAACGAAGTAATGTCCGGCCCAACCATTTCAAATTCACCAGGCGCCGAAATCCGTCCACCGGGTAAGTCTACGGAAAGCTTAACCTTACCCGCATTCACCCCACCCGGAACGGTCACACGCAGGTTTGTAGCCGAGGTAGCCTGTGCCCAGGCGCTGGTCGTTCCAAAATAAACCGTATAGCCGTTATCTTTAATGAAGGCACCCTTGATGTCCACCTGTGCGCCGGGCGCAGCACTCTTCGGCGCAAACCCGGTTACCTCATATCCCTTCACCGTCACCTTGGCAGGTGCGACGATCTCCGTGTTGCCCAGCTTTAATGTCAGGGTATAGGAGCCTTCGGCCGTATTTTCAGGGACGATGAAACTATATGTTGACTGATAGTCATAGCTTACAGAGGTGTAAGGCGCATCACCAAGCCTGGCCATTGGGTTATTTTCGTATGGGTTCTGCTGGTTGGGCAGGTTTGCCCCGGTTATGCGCAGTTGCATTAAAGGCATCACCGGCTCAGGTGTAACTGCCGTAATCGAAGCAGCCAGTATCTCAAACTCTCCCGGAAGATTAATCTTCTGCCCGTTATAAGCGATCGATACCGGCACCTTGCCACTCTGTCCTGAAGGCACCTGGGCCTGCATGAGGTAAGAATAAATGATCGGCGCCGGCTTATCACCAAAATAAACGGTGAAAGCACTGCCATTGCTGAATTCCGGAAGCAGGTTATCACCGGAAAAGGTAATTACCGTGCCGATAGTTCCGGACTTCGGCGAAAAATCCTTTACATTGGCCAGAATGGTGAAATAATTTGTAGCTACTACCGGTATATTTCCGATAGATACCGTCACCGCTATCTGCCCGCCGTGGCGCGCATTGATTCCGGCAGGGACCTCAACCTTGATTTCCGTATCGTTTACCGAAACCACCTTGGCCATCGTATTCTGGAAAGCCACCTTCACCTCATCCAGCTCCGGGCTGTAAAATTTCCCGCTGATCTTTACCAGATCGCCAGACTTGCCCATCGCAGGAACGATGTCGCCGGCAGCCGGGCTGGGTAAAGCTGCACTGATCAATGCACCGAAAGCCGTTCCCCTTTCATCCCGTACATAAGCACGCGCATAGACCATATTCGGATAACCGACATTGAACCTGATGTTGGTTACCGTTTTGGCAAAGTTCCCCTCGCGAATATCGGTGCCCAGAGAAACCTTGGTACCGTTATTTTCATCGGCCACGCCGTTGCCGGAATAGACAAACCCGTAATCAAGCACCTTATGTCTGCCCTTGCTCACTACATTGCCCTTAAATTCCATCACATTCGGCGAAAGTGCAGTTACGCTCAGGGTCTGCACTTCCGGAGCAGTCAGGTCATCGGCCTTTTTGCAGCCGGTTGCTGCCAGCAACAAAACGGCAATACCTAATAAAAATCTGTTCATGACCATCCGCTTAAAATGCATAACCAACCCTGATACCATTCGTCAGCGAAGTACCGAAACCAGAACTCTGGCGCGTTCCTTCCATTACCGGTTGGGCCGGCTGATTATTTCCGGTCACCTTCACTTCCGGAAATTTGTAATCCGTTTTCATGTATCCGAGGTTGAATTCATAACCCAGAAAGAAATTCCTGGCAAGATAAAAATCGAAGCCTGCCACAGCCGTAATCCCATATCTGGAATACGCTTCTTCAGTTATTTGCTGGATAGCATAGTATGGGGGCTGATTGATATAAATTTCCTGTGTCCAGGCGTTTGTAATTTCAGTGGTTACCTGGTTATTGACCAGTTTCTGGCTGGATGACCTTTTACTGAAGACTACATCTGCACCCAGGTAAGGCGAAAGCCTGGAGGTACCCTTAAAGTGTTTTTCAAAACCGAGGTTAAGGGCAAAAGTAGTACTCTTGCGCTCCGATTTGCTGAAAGTGCTCTGCGTGCCATAAGGAGTACCCGAATTCAGTACCGAATCACGGGAACTGATGTGAAAGCCAAACCTGATGGCGAGGTCATTATCTGCGAAATACCTTACCTTGATCTGGTTCAGCGAATTGTTCAGGCTCAGGTTACCCTTAAAAGGGTTAAAATTGAGTTCCGTAACAAACGATCCTTTTACCGGCTTAAAGGTCTTCAGAGAATCTGTGTCCTGAGCGTGGACAGAGAGCGCAGCGATTGCCAAAGCAATGCTGAAAAGCGTTTTTTTCATGATGTTTTAAATAATTTGCGGCAAAAGTATGCAAAAACCAACATTTCACCCATGACGTTTCTAATATTTTATCCGTTTAAATTTCCAAGATAAATACTGTCAGAAATCCCCGATCTGTCGGCAGCTACAAAAGTCAGGTAAACCTCCATGCGAAGCGTTCTATACGCGGGGCCCAGTTTCAGCAGCCCCTTTTCATCGCTCCGTTCAGGCCCATCCAAATCAAACACTGCCGCAGCTCTTTCAGGAAAATAAGCCACCATTACTGCGCGGTCACCTTCGTAATTCCAGCTGCCGCCCCCTTCCATTTGCCAGGAAAACAAAAGCCCGTCTTCCTGCAAGACAGCGGCAGCCCTATATGGCCCCGCCACCTCACCTGCAGCCAGGCTCAGCCTTACCTTTTCATAGTTAACGGCAAACTCCGGGTAAGCACCTGCAACGCCATTGCGCAGGTTATATCCCAGGGCCAGATTATAGGAAGTCCTCCCCGTACCAGCCGCCTTTAAGGCAAAGCCCAGGTTTACCACACTCAGCAGCGGCCTCAGAAAATCAACCATCAGCGCCATCTTCATCCTCGAAGCCAGCTGCGCCCCGGAAGGATGCTTGCTTACCTTCCAGCCACACCTGCGCGCCACCTGCCGGCCATTCCTTACATAATACGACAGGTTACCGATCCGCCCCCGGTAAAAACCCATGAAACCATTGTCTCCAATCATCGCACTACCCGTTAATCAAACCCAAATAAGTACCATTGCTGGCATACCTGCCCCCGGCAGCTACCGTAAAGCAATAGGCGTGCAGCCGGTCATCCGCATAATCAGCCGGAACCGCCATCAGATAGCCCAGGTCCGCACGCAGCGCCCCAAACTTCACCAGTACCGGCTCAGCCCGCGTTTCGTTATACACCAGGAAACATACCTTGTCATTGTCCCGGTTATAAAATTCTTCCCTGTCTGCCACCCAAGTAAACAAAACCTCGCCCGCCGTAAATTCCGCCCTGGCGGAATTCAGCGGTGCCTGCCTGCCCCTGCTGATCAGCAGTTCAGGGTATGCAACAACAAGCCCCGTTTCCGTATTCCTTACCAGTACCGGCAAGTTATATTTCAACGCCAGTGCCATAGGCAACTGCGCCTGATTATAGGCAAAACCCAGATCAATGAATACTTTAATTTTAGCCAGGCAATGCATAGTCAGTCTGAACCTTTGCCGGCTGCACTGCAGCCCGGCACTATGTCGCCTTGCCCCGGCATGTGGCAATGCCGAGACCAGGTATTTTCCCCTTAGCTTTCTGCCCACAAGGCCACCGGTCTTTCCGCTGAAACCACCAAACAGGCCATCATATAAAATTCCCATATCTGTTATTTTTATGAATTGAACATTAAAACCGGGAAGGGATCCGGCAGATACCTCCCCGGCTCCACCATTACTGGATTTCCAGCGGACCGAACACCTCGCTGCTGCTGTTCATCTTCCCTTTCTCAGACACGAAAAACAACCAGGTATACACCTGGTCACCAGACCAGTTTACGGGTACCGGCATGTCATACCCCAATGCCGATCTTTGCGCCGCAGCCACCATAGAACAAAACTCATCCTTTGCCGTATTGTACACCACTATAGTAACCTTGTCGCTAGTGGCCAATCTGCTCCAGCACCAGCCGCACATCCAGCCCATAAAAATCACTGAACTGCACCACCGTTACCGGTTTATATTTCGGAATACCATAGCGGGCACGCACCGCCGACAAACGCAGCTTAGCAGGAGTAACAGTTAGTCCGGTAAGGACCATCACATCTTTCGTGTTGAGGAATAATCTAGCCATAAGAGCACAATAAATCAGATTATCTTCAATATACAACCTGAAGTTGCAGCTTGAAATTGATAAATCTCATTAAAACAACCTGCTTAGATGCTAAAGGCATCTTTTTCCATATTGTACTTCTCAAAAAAATGCAATACAATATCCATATGACAGTTACAATTGCATTAAACGAACCACAAGCCGGCTACCTGCACGAACCACAAAACGACGTTACAGATCCAGGAGGCAACATCCGAAGAAACGATCTGCTGTATAAAGGCATACTCGAAGATCTGTTTGATGACTTTCTGCGTTTCATGATTCCAAATGCAGATGAACGAATTGATATGCAGCGCGGATTTGAATTTCTTAACAAGGAGCTCGAACAGCTCTTCCCTCCCGAGGAAAATATCTACCAACCAAGAATCATCGATCAACTTGTAAAGATTTATACCCGGGATGGCAAAGAAGAATGGATATTACTTCATCTGGAAATTCAGGACAGATATTCATCTGATTTTAGCGAACGCATGTTCCGGTATTTCATCCGCATTTATGATAAATACCAGAGGCCCATTTCTGCATACGCGATCCTAACCGAAGCAAGCAGTATTGTCCGGAGCAATATTTTCTCCCTCTCCTGCTTGGGTACCAAAGTCGATTACACCTTCAACATGTTCAAAATGGCCACTCAGGACGAAGCCCAACTTGAAAACAGTGAAAATCCCTTCGCAAAAGTAGTTCTCATCGCAAAAGCGGCCCTTCAGGGTAAGGCATTGCAAGAACATGCAAGAGACACCTTCCTGCTCGAAGTAAAAACCAAGCTCGCCAGGCACCTGCTTTCCCAAAGCATGCACAAAAACAAAATCAGGATACTTATTAACTTCTTAAAATACCATATCCGCTTTACCGACAATCGAAATAACACTATCTTTGAGCAAAGACTCGACGAAATCACAGAAAGGAGCACTACCATGGGAATCGAAGAACAAATAATAGATCTGGCAACAAAGGAAGGCGTAAAGCAGGGAAAACTGCAGACTGCACGCGAAATGAAAGCAGACGGGCAATCTGATGAACTGATAGCCAAATACACCAAACTCAGCATTGAAGAAATCAAAAACCTCAAATAGCAAAGGAGGCCCTTACGGACCTCCTTTGCTATTTGATCATCTCAGATTCAAACCAGATCCGGGAAAGATCAGACACCTCTTCGCTAAAACAACCTGCTTAAATGTTCCGGCGTCATTCCCAGATAACTTGCGATATGCTTCTGAGCAAAAGCATGCCAGATCTGTATGCCAAACAACTCTTTAAATCGTGCTACGCGTTGTTCGCAGGGGAGCCTCAGCATCATCATCTTTTCCCGGTAACGACTGCTTTGCTTCGCCAGGATCCGTTTTGCCAGACCCACAGCCTCAGGTGCAGATAGCTTCAGTTCGGAGAAATTTCCCTTGCTGAACGGCACCATTACACCGCCGGGCGCTATCTCTATACAGCAATCACTTACTGCCCCGTTGAAAAAACCATTCGCATCTACCATGATCTCCATTGGCCGGTAAAACTCCCCCGTTTGCTGCACCTCCAGTCCATCCGCGGTAACCTGATCGAAATATGCCCTTGCGTAAGTGCCCTCCAGCCAGTAAGCAACCTCCGGAACCTGCCCCCTTTGCAGCACCTGTTGCAGTTTCTTTACCTCAACAGGTTGCAGCATTGGCGTTATCGCCGGATTGAACAGGTCCGAAAGTTCCATTTCGGCATTCAGGTGCGTGAGCAGATTTGTTACGACAGCGTTGGGATCTATGGGATGTTCTATCATATTTCAGGTTATTTTTTCTTGAATATTGTCTATTCCTGTTTCAGTAAGAGAGGGCGAGTCGGTACTCCCTTGGTCCCACCCCCTCCCTCCGTTTAAAACTCCTGGTAAAGTGCCCATGGTCACAACAGCCAATGGTATACGCAATCTCGCTCACTTTCAGGGATGAATGTATAAGGAGATGAAGCGCTTCCAGATGTAGTCGTTCCTGGATTAGCTCATATACTGTTTTTCCGAAACGGCGCCTGGTGAAGCCGTTCAGCACGTACAGCGTAGTATTCAACCGGGCTGCATAGAACTCCGGATGATGCTGTTCCCGGAAATGCTGTTCAAGAAGAATTTCAAAATCGCTGATATATTCCATACAGATTTCAGTTTTATGAAATCCAAAGCTTTTTATTCTACTAAAGCGAACTGGCCTGCGGTAGGTGAGTGTTTTGCATCAGTTCTTTACTAATTGAATTATTTCGAACCTGAAACAAGCCAGGTTGGCACACCAGTTTTCATTTTTGAAAGCGTCTCTACCAGCGCTTCATCGCTACCCGAAACTGTTATTGCCTTTTCTTCCCAAAAAATTGCACCCTTCAGATCACCCGTTTTGTATAACAAATTTGCATACGTATCTATACTATGATAATCGCCAGGACGTTGACTGATCTCTTCCTTCATCACATTGGTCGCTAACTTCAAGACTTGATCATCATTACTTTTAAGAAAAGCCCACCAACATAAAGCATTTGCGTTAAGATATCTCACACCACTTGTCAGCGCACGTCGATAATATTTCAGAAAACTAGCTTCGAAACCAGGAATATTTTCACTAGAGGCATAAAAAGCAGTTTCGCATGCCCAAACCAACTCCTCACCAATATCTCCATACTTGCTTGCGAGCTTCCTTTCCATTGTGCTCCAGTCTGGGTGGTCAACTTTATCAAACGGTTCAATTTCTTCACGATAAATTACAGACATCACTTTTTTCTCGGCGCTACCGCGTCCCAATACACCGTTGATCCTCGCTTTATTGCGCCAATAAAACATAAATCCGCTATCCAGACTAGACTTCGTCGTCTTACCAATAATCAATAGATTATCATTTGTGAAGCGATTATTTAGAGAAAGGTAATACCTGTCCCCTGCTTTCGATATCATATCATTGTCTTGCTTTTTAATTGCTGATAGGGTCAGCTTTCTTAAAAAAGCCGAGTCCGCTCGTCCCGAATTATATTCAAGAACCCATTCATTATATCTGTCCACAGTATCTGGCGAACTGAATCCCAGTAAGTTTGCCAATGTATCTACTGCAATAGCTGACCACAATTTTTTATTGCTGGCACGAATAGACTCCAGTTTAACTTTTGCAACTTCTCTGTCGTAAGTGATCAAACCATTCTGTTCGGATTCAACGTCAAAGGGCTGCGTATATATCGAACCGCTCAAACCCAAACGCTCGAATTTCACAAGCGTATCAATCATTTTGCTGTATTGGTTTAACATAGTCCCTGGGGTTACCAAACCGTCATATCCCCAACCAGAATTAATGTCGTCCCACAGATGACCTTGAACTGGTACGCCTATGCCACCGAATTCACCGCATACCCAAGCCTTACCTGCTTGCTTTATGGGCATCATTGGATTCGGATAACTATGGACATCTGTCATGTCTGCATCCACATATGGGTCCTCACTTGGACTTCTAAGCTGACCATTGACATACAGAAATTCACCGCTATGTCCATTAACAAGCCTAGAGGGATCTTTTGCTTTAAGCCAATTAGTTAGACGCTTCTGTTCGTACTGGCCCCATTTCTCGTTAAATAGTACCCAGGTTGTAATACTTGGATAATTACGTAACTGGTCGACGATCTCTTCACTTTCCTTTTCAAACTGCTTTTTTGAACCTTCAGGCAACTGTTGGTTTGGGTTCACTAAATCTTGCCAGACCAATATTCCCAGTCGGTCAGTATAATAATACCACCTTGCAGGCTCTACTTTAATGTGCTTTCGTATCGTATTAAACCCCATAGACTTAATGGCTTCAATATCAAACTTTAGCGCCTCATCAGTCGGAGCGGTGTATAAGCCATCGGGCCAAAATCCCTGGTCAAGTGTACCGAGATTATATACGTATTTATTATTGAGCATAATTCGATCATAGCCGTCCTTATCCTTGCCAACGCTAACTTTGCGCATACCGAAATAGCTTTTAACTCGGTCCATGCCCAAGCCTACCTCTAGATCATATAAAAATGGGTCATCTGGTGTCCACATACGGGGTGCCGGAATTTTGATTTTCAAGTCAATTTGATCTTTGCTGCTTGACTTTTCGATGATTCTGCAGGTCTTGCAGCCCGGGATTTTGATGGACAACTTCCGGTTTGCTGCGTTTGCAGAAGACAGCCTGACAGTTAGATTTAAAACTTCATTATCGATATCCGGCGAAATACTAAGATTTTTGATATAGTCAAGCGGCACAGTCTCCATCCAAACTGTTTGCCAGATTCCTGAACTTGCAGTATAGTATATATTGGCAGGATCAAGAACCTGCTTGCCATGTGGCCCAATTCCTTTGTCTGTCGGATCATAAACCCTTACGATGACTTCATTTTCGCCGTTTTTAAGCGCGTCAGTTACATCATAAGAGAAAGACGTGTATCCCCCGGTGTGCGTACCTACATTCTTTTTATTTACATATACTGTTGCTTCCCAATCCACAGCACCGAAGTGTAAAATAGTCCTGCTGCTCTTCTTTTTTTCAAATGAAAAGACCTTCCTGTACCAAAGTATCTCGTCCGGTTTTAAGGCTTTTTTTACGCCAGAAAGTGCTGATTCGATAGGGAAAGGCACTAAAATCTGATCATCAAATTTGGTCGGCTGCGTTGATTTTCCAACTATCGAATAGCTCCACAAGCCATTAAGGTTTGTCCAGTTGCCACGCTGCAAGATTGGCCGCGGGTATTCTTTATGTACATTTGTTTCACTCACTTGCCCTGTCCATCTGGTATCCAGTTGAACCTTCTGTCTTTTCCATTGCGCGTGGCAGATGGTTGCTATCCCTAACAAAAACAATAGCACTTGGACAGTCTTATTCATTTTTCGCATAATTTGGATTTTAAATTTCAATTTTATTGTTCTGTAGTTAGGCGCCAAGTGGGGAGCTTTCTTTTTACAGGCCAAACGGCATCAAGCGTATCACCTAGATAAAGTACACCTGACTTCATTACATATTTAATCGCTAAGCTGTTATGAATGTCCACTAATGGATCCTTGTCCAAAATGATTAGATCGGCTATTTTTCCGGACTCAATGGACCCTAGGTCATCTTGGATACCCAACGCTTCCGCCCCCACTATAGTCGCCGCTTTGAGTACTTCCAGATTACTCATTCCACCCATTTTCAATGCCCATAACTCAAAGTGTGCACCAATGCCCTGATCCTCTCCATGGCTGCCCATGCCAATTTTTCCACCTGCATCCTGGATCGACTTTATAACTGCAGATTCCTTTACGAACCTGGGTACGACCAGAGAGTCGAAACCTGAGGCAAGAAGCGGGATATCGGCTTTGTTGTATCCAACGTATCTGTCGTCCGGTAAAAGTTGTTCCCGCCAGCCTAAAGGTGTAAACCGTTCATATTTTTCGTTTTTTGTCCGAAGGTATCTATTGCGGAAATAATATTTTGGCATGTCCTCAAAGTCCGCACTATAGCTCACTTGTAGTGTTGGTGTCAAAATGGTTCCGGACTTAGCAAAGAATGTCCTAACATCCCGGTAAAGATCTCCCCAAATTGGATCATGTTCAATTCCTGAACTACCATCTTTAACCATGGCGATGTTGTCCAAGACGGACCTGCTGCCTTCGTTTGTTAGATTTAATCCTGCCTGCCGCGCTGCGAGTGAAAGCCACTGTCTTTCCATCCTGGTATTCAAAGAATACTGCTTAACCGTAGTTGTCCCCATTAAAGCGCGGTTCTCAACGATAGCTCTTGCCTCCTCCGGTGTATTTATAGAAGAGTTACTGGGCTTCACAGCAAATCCAACGTGGAAGGACCTCGGACCTATCATCTTTCCACAAGCCACCAGCTCACTAAAGGCATATTTTTCATAATAACCCGCTGGATCACGAACAGTAGTTACCCCATAGGCCATCATTGCGAGATATTTCCAGAACTGTTCGGGGATGACCCCTGAATTGCCCCCCATATGATGGTGCAGATCAATCATTCCGGGCATGATTGTTTTGCCAGTCAGATCATACACCGTCGCTTCTCTGGGGACGTGGACGGCTTTTGTATTTCCAACCGAAATGATACGACCGTTTTTTACGATGATAGTACCTTGAGAAATGACATCATCCCCGTTCATTGTAATAATCTTTACATTTTTCAACGCAATTGTACCATGCCCATATAGTTGAGGGCTTTTTAGATTGATAGTAATCATGCGCTCAGGAACCAGGTCGACATCGATAACACCCATTTGATTTGATGTACAGTTTGATGTGCTTTCAGCTTGTAACATAGCCGCTTCAATAATCCTCTCAGGACTGATCGAATAGTAACTGTTTGCGAACGACCAGTTTAGAAAACGTCCATCGTTTGTCCAACTGGGATCAATTCCTGATTTTGCAAACCTTATTATCGGTAATTTATTGGTCACATCTGGAAAGGTGAGGATACCATCTATACCAAACAGCGGTATCAGGTAAGCGCACTGATCGTTCGTAAATACTATATATTTGCCGTCAGGGGACCGCAATAAGTTTTGCCCGGTTAAAAATCCTTCATCCCTAGGACCATTTACAAGAATTTTAACCTCATCATTAGTGAGGTTTTTTGAAACAAGTTTTGTCCATTTCCCCTCGCTTGACTCAGAATTAATCCTATATAATATGTGCTTGCCATCCGACGTATATTTCGGCTGATTAGATAAAGATACACTATCAGACAAAACGCGTACGTGACAGGTACTAACTGTAACTATATCAATTGTACCCCTGTTATAATTGTTTTGTTTAACAGGACCTTTCATCACGACAATCTCTTTATCATCTGGTGACCAGCTGGGGTGCTGATATTCACCTGCTATTTTGCTGAGTTTTATTGGGTGGCCTCCTTGTGTAGAAATCTTCCAAAGATGACCCCCAACCTTATCGCTCCAAGTCACATAGGTGATCCACTTTCCATCATTTGAATAAGACGGGTGAAATTGGGCCATACCTTGGTTGAATAGTACTTTTGGCGACCCTTCTTGTAAATTCAATACATATATTTGATTGAGCGCAGAAAACACCAACTGCTCGCCTCTAGGACTTTTCTGTATATCCCGAATATATCTAACCTGGAATGAATCCAGTCCGACCTTATTTTTGTTGTAGTTAAGTCGGGCCAAATCCGCCTTTACCTCCGCAGTAAAATGTACAGTTTCATTGTGCCCATTTTCAATTTCTATTTTATGTATTTGGCCACTATATCCAAAAAATATAAATCTTGAGTCTTTTGAAAAAGCATAATGCTGTCGTTCAAGGTTATAGCTTGGGTATTTTATATTCAAGTGAGCCAGCAGCTTGCTTTTATTCAATTTTAGATCATACACCATTAAGCTATCCATTGATTCCTTCCAATAGCCTGTAATATAACTTAGCCATCTTCCGTCAGGAGAAATCCTGATGTTGTTCATTTTCGCTTTCTCGGTATCTGTTGAAAAAACAGAATCAGTACGGCCGGTGTACTTATCATATTGCATTACTTCCGCTGCGTCCCAGTAATAGTATTTTTCATTTGTAGCAATTGCGAATACCGTTGATATCCGTTCTGGATTCTTCACCTTGCCGCCTGCAAGATGATAAACGTAATCGGCAATGATGATCGATTCGCTGTCAGGTTGCCAAAGTGGCTCCCTCATATTTAGATTCTCATCCTCGTTTCGGAAGATCCGAACTACTTTCCCTGACGTATCGATAACGTGTAGTTTTTTTGAACCCTGCGCATCGCTAACATAAGCAATAAACTTCCCATTTGGGGACCAAATGGGTTTGTCGTTGATGGCAAGTCCTCGGGTTATCTGCTTTGCGGAGCCTCCTGACGAAGACAGTGTATAAATATCTCCAAGGAGTGTAAAAGCTATAGTTTTGCCATCTGGAGAAACGTCCACATCCATATTACTTCCTTCACTGGTGTTAAAGGAAATAGTTCTTGCTGATTTCAGGGGAAGTGATGAATCACTGACATTATTGAGGATATGAACCTCCTGCGAAGTGCAAATAAGCGGTACAACCACTAGGCAAAGCAGCGTCGTTACGAACCTAATCATATGAAAAATTCTTAAAGTATTGCTGTCCGCGTTAACGGACAGCGTTGGATAGTGATTAACTAGTATCCTTGATTCTGGCTAATATTTCTGTTCTTCAGTGACTCCCCACTTGGGATAGGATAAAGCCGCCAGTTTGAGCTCCAGGTACCACCTTTCAATGGCGTCATGTTCTTCATGACAGCATCGACCTCGTTTGTCCTTTTAAGATCAAACCATCGGTGTGCACCCTCAATGAACAGTTCATGCCGGCGTTCTCGAAGGATCAAATTTAATAACTGCTGAGGGTCATTAGAAGTTATATCACCAAGACCCGCCCGTCGACGTAGTATGTTTACATCATCTTTCGCTTCCTGCAACTGACCCAATTTCAGGGACGCTTCTGCCCTAACTAGATACATTTCCGCTAGCCTAAGCATCATCGTGTATTCTGTCACGGGGGCTAAAGGTGAATTTTCTTTATATTTGTGCGCAAAATAATAGGTCTTTAAGATCTCTGGACTCGTCGGCGTGGCGTCAGAAATCTTAACAATTACGCTATCCACCCAAGCCTTACGTCTCAAATCCGAACCTTCAAAGCTGAGTGTTAAACTATCACTTAAAAATACTGGGTTTTCATCATTAGGCCCTGTTGCCGGAATAATAAACAACCTGCCATCGTTTGTATTTGTTATTACATCGTTGACCGGCTGAAGTTGCCATATCGCTTCGCGGCTATTTGCGAGAAAGACTTCATTCAATGGAACATGCTGAACATCATATAAATCGGTCCGGCCAATAACAGCTGAGGCCTTGGCTTTGGCTTGTTCCCAATCCTGAGTATAGAGATATACACGAGCCAACAGCGCAGCAGCGGCTGAGCGATTTGGCCGGACACGTTCCTGACTGACGCCCCTCAGAGAGCCATCGCGATAGTCGTTTTGCAACAAGCTCTCCGACTCTACCAGGTCACTGACTATCTGACTGTATACTTCGTTTATCGGAGACCGACGAAGCAGGGAATTGATCTTAAAATCAGTGGTCAGTGCCAGCGGGCTATCTCCGTAAATATTTACCAAATAAAAGTATAGGTATGCCCTCATGAATTTAGCTTCACCGAGCAACTGATTTTTGACCTCAGGACTTAACTTATCAGAATCTGTAGCACCTTCTATCACCGAATTGCATATATAAATTTGGTTGTAGGTTCTTGTCCAGAACTCCGGTGACCGGAATTTTAAATTATTTTGATAAGTCGCGACAATAGTGGCGTCTGAAGCCCCATCCCATACAGCGAGTTCGTCGCCGGAAAGAGCAGTCCAAACATTAGCAGTGACTGCGGTAGCCTCGGGAAAACCAAAGGCGCTCATATCTGAATACAATTTATTCATCACCGCTATAGCTGTAGCATCGCTGTTAAAAACAACCTCGCTGGTTATGTTGGTTACAGGAGCCTCTACGTCTACAAGCTTTCTACACCCCGAGTACATCAGCAAGCAGCAGGTACTTAACAAAATTACAGCGAGCCGATTCAACCATTGTAGCTCCTTATTTTTTGCTTTCTTATTAAAGAAATATGTCTTAAGAATTTTCATAGTATTATCAATTTTTTCTATAGCCCTATTTGAATACCCGCCGTCACAGTCCTTAATGGTGGAAGACCCAAAGTCTCAGGATCCAGCCCGTCATAAGTTGTAATCGTAAATAAATTCTGCACTTGTGTGTACAAGGTGCACGTTTTCAGATGCAATGCATTGGTCCACCTCTCTGGAACTCTATACGAAAACGAGATGGATTTAAGCCTCAAATAGGAAGCGTCTACATAGTTGGCATCACTATTCAGAGCATATTGATACTGGTTATACAGACTTGTATTCGCGCTGAATTTTTGAATATTCGTGACATTCCCTTCTTCACGCCAGCGACCCAGCAAACTTTTGGGAACATTTAAGGCTCTGCGTCCTGGTTGAAAAAAACCAATACCAAAATTCGTTCCTTTGATATTATATCGGGAGAATTGAAGCATGAAGTCGAGCCTAAACCCTTTGTATTCAAAGGAATTTTCCAGGCCACCATAGAAGCGCTGCCCCGTATTGATAATCACATTTCTATCTTCTTCGGTCGGTTCGTTGGTAAGGTTCCCTGATTTATTTTTGAACTGATAGGATCCTGTAAGCGGGTCAACACCGGCAAAAGCATAGGCCTTAAGGGTATTTAAGGACTTACCCACAATGAAACTTCCTGCATACGGGGTGTTTTCCAGATCGGGAAAAGCGACTAATTTATTTGAAGGCAAAGTGATGTTAAAATTAGTCTTCCAATTAAATGCTTTTGATTTAATATTTTGTGTGTTCATAGAAATCTCCCAGCCAGTATTTTCTACAGTTGCAGGAAAATTAGACTGAATATCATTGAAACCTGTCGTTAAAGGCAAAGAGTACGAGAGTAGTTGATTAGAGGATCTGTTCCGGACGTAATTAACACTAGTCAGTACCTTGTCTTCTAATAACCCTAAATCCAATCCGAATTGTAACTTTCGGGTCTCTTCCCATTGCAGGTAGGGGTTTGTTAAACGATAACTGTAAAGACTATTTCCTCCTTGATACGCAACCGGATAAAACTGTGAGCGATAAAGATCTAAAAATTGGTAGTCGGGAATTTGATCGTTACCAGAAGTACCATAGCTGGCGCGTAGTTTTCCAAAGCTGATAAATCCTAAACTTTTATCAAAAATGTCCTCTTCACTGAAAACCCAGGCTCCCCCGATTGCCGCAAAATTATGAAACTGATTTTTACTACCGAAGCGGCTGCTTCCATCTCGTCTGACGGTAAAATTAACAATGTATTTGTTCTGCCAATTGTAATTAGCTCTACCGAACAGCGCGTAATATTTATATTGCGATTTCTCTGTGGAATTTACCTCAATTTCCTTCGCGGAGAGGATATCGGGTATTAGCGCATCATTTGCAAAAATTCTCGCGGTAAGGTTTTCTCCATCGTTTGTTCGCTGTTGCACTGTGGAACCTAGTAATATATCCATCTTACCATTGGATATATTTTTTGTATAGCGAAGTTGAGGTTCAATAATCCAGGAGGTAATCGAACTAGAGGAAAAAATGCCGGCATTTACGGCAAAAGGCAAACTTTGCGGCGTGCTGTTCGATAACGGAACTGGTGTAAATTCCTTAGTATTCAATGTATTATAACCAAGATTTGCCCCCAGTTCTAGCCCGGAGAAAATTCTATAATCCAAATTCAAGCTTCCAATAAGATTGTTTGTTTTATTTTGATAAGGAGCTTTAATATTGACGGCAGGATTTGACCATGTGGACGAACCAGCTGCATTAGGCTGCCAGTTCAAACTGCCATCAGCATTGTATAATGCCGGAGCGTTTGGTGCAAACTGAAGTGCTTGTACTGCAAGATCTGTTCCAGGTAACTTAGCGACGCCGCTGAGATAGTTTGCCGAAAATTGCATTTTGAACTTTCTGTCCAATGATGTATTGGTAATATTGAAATGGAGGCTACCTTTGCTGTCTGAAAAGTCTCCTGGAAATACAGTTGTTTCTCTATGGTAGTTCCCTCCTAATGTGTATTGTGTTGCGATTGACCCCCCGGAAATATTTCCATTAATGTTTGTATAGTCTGCTGTCTCACCCATCAGCGTTCTCTGCCAATCTGTATATCTCGTTGTATCCCAAACTCCATTGATATCGTAGTCACTTGGTGATGGTGCTGCAACTTTATCATTTTTTAATGCTTCCCGCCTCATAGATAGATATTGTTGGGTATTCAGCATTTTCACTTTATTTGCGACTACAGCAGTGCCACGCTGGACGTTAACATTGAATTTAGTCGATTCCGGAATACCTTTCTTAGTCGTAATGAGAATAACACCATTCGCTCCACGTGAACCATATATTGCAGTTGCATCGGCGTCTTTCAATACATCCACA
The DNA here is from genome assembly GCF_029269825.1 of Pedobacter sp. JY14-1. Taxonomy (GTDB): domain Bacteria; phylum Bacteroidota; class Bacteroidia; order Sphingobacteriales; family Sphingobacteriaceae; genus Pedobacter. The sequence goes on from NZ_JARJHU010000001.1 coordinate 246,678, forward strand.
CTTTCGATATCAAGTGGGTTAATATAATTTAACGGATTCCCTGATCCACTTCCGATCGGTCCACCCGAGCTACCTATGGTGGCACCACTTGTCGTTTTAAGCATTTGGGCCGTATATGGAACTCCATCTATTACATACAGAGGATCATTACCATTAGTTAAACTATTCATTCCTTGAACCCGTACCGTGACTCCTGACCCAGGAACTCCGCTACTTTGTACTATCTGAAGCCCCGGTATTCTCCCAGCCAGTGCCAATAGTGGGTTTGCTACCGGTTGCTTGGCTATGTCCTCACCTTTTACCGTACCAATGTTACTCGTGCTAATTCTCCTCGAAGTCACCCCGTACGCCTGTATCTGTACCTCGTCCAGCTTACTTGCACTTTGCTGCAAAACCACATTCATAAACTCCTTATTTACAGCAACTTCTTTAGTGATATATCCGAGATAATTCACCACCAATACCGCACCCTCATCCACATTCTTCAGGTAAAAATTTCCTCCGGCATCGGTAGATGTAGAGCCCTTACCATTTTTCATGCTTACCGTAGCACCCGGCAACCCATTCCCCAGCGAATCCACCACTTTCCCTCGTACATCGATCGCCTGAAATCGGGCAATGATGTTCTCCAAAAAAGACGGTTTCTCTTTCTTGCTAAGGACAATGTTGTTCTTCACAATTTTGTAGGTCAATGGCAGTCGCTGTGTCAATTGGTCCATTACTTCTTCCACAGATGCGCCGTTCACACGGATACTGGCCTTCTGGTTCTCCAGGGCCTTTGCATCATAAAAAAAGACGTAACCGCTTTGTTGCTTTATCGCTTGTAAAAGTTTTTCAATAGGCGCATTGGTTTCATTCAGGGTGATCTTCTGTCCAAATCCCTTTGCACTAACTTGTGCCAGGGCTATCATTAATATGAAAGTGGTTAGCTTCATTATTAATATCAATTGTTTCGGCGGTCGCAAATGGCACGCGCCAAGGTTTAATGCAATTAAATTCATTACCTTTGGTTTGGTTGAGTTGATAAAAAAGTTGTCTCTGCAATTGTTTTTGGTTGGCTCAATCATCTGCCGGACAGTGCTTAGACCCACTTTCCGGTTTTTTATTGGCCACCTTCATTCTTAGTCTTCCGTTCGCTTTAGTCTTTTCATTTTTTTTTCATTTGGTTTGTGGATATGGTTTGTTCAAGAATGATTCATTATTTGTTCACGATAATCTGTTTGCCGGCTATCCTGAAACTTACCTTCGTAAACTTCAGCAGTTCCAGCGCCTCCGAGGCATTCAGGTTCCGGTAGATCTCACCGGTAAACTGCCTGTCGGGTATACCGTCCGGGTATACAATATCGACATCGTACCACCTGCCCAGTTGCCGCAGCACCTCTTCCAGGCTGGTTTTGTTGAAAGTAAATTTCCCGTTCTTCCATCCGATCGCTTCGTTGACGTCCACCTTCTTCACGCTTATATTACCATTATAGAACGCAGACTGCTGGTTTGGAGTAAGGACGACGCTTTTCCCGGTTTTCCCCGTCATCTCGAGCGCAGCGAGAGATCCCTTGTCCTTGCCACTCAGGAGGTTCCTCCTATCGTCGGAATGACGTGCCTGGGTGATGGAGTATACCGCTGCACTACCCTCTACCAGCGTGGTCCTCACACTTAACTCATCGGCATAGGCATTAATGTTAAACTCGGTTCCAATGTCTTCTACCATTTGCTCTCTGCCCGATCCCGTCCTGCTCACTACCCTGAATGGTTGTTTAGCATTATGCTTCACTACAAAATAGGCCTCACCCTGCATCAATATTCTGCGCTCCTTTCCAGAAAACTGAGCTGGAAACTCCAATTTTGAGTCTGCGTTCAGCCATACCTTCGTTCCATCCGGCAAAGTAAAGGAGTAGGTTTGGCCTTTGGCTGTGGTCGCAGTAAGCATCATCATTACGTTGGTGTGCTCTTTCCCGTCATTGCGAGGTTGCGCAGCTTCCGAAGCAATCTCATAAGGGGATTGCCGCGCCGCTTCGCCGGCTCGCAATGACGACCCGTCGTCATACTTCAACTCCTTGCCTACAACCACGCCCTTCTTCGAACTATCCAACTGGATCACCTGCCCATTGGCCAGCGTAATCGTCGCACCATACTTGCCCGGCGCTAAGTCATTAGCAGTGTTCAAGAGATTCCTCGTATCCTCGGAATGACGGGAAGAATCGAATCTGGAATTAAAAAACCACACCCCAAAAACAATGGTAGCCACCGCAGCAGCCACCGCTCCCGCGTTGCGCCACAACTTAAGTTTACGCGGCTTCGATTTACGCGGTTTCGTTAGCTCACCCATCTCTGTAGTTTCCAAGCTGGCTGTTTCCTCATCCGGTACACCTATGTCAAGTCCCAGCCTGGCAGCTATACTGTCTCTGGCGCGGAGCAGATCTACCTCAGAAAGCTCGCCGGAAAGATTGTGTCCAGAAAGCGCATCAGAAAAGTCCTTTTCACGAAGCGCCGCCGCATCCAATTGCCAGTACCAGCTTTCCAACTGCGCATTCTCTGCAGCGCTGGTCTTGCCCTCGCGATATCGGTTCAGTAAGTCTTTAAACGCTTTCGCTTCCATATTTCCCCGGCTTTCTTCTGCCTTCTGATATGTAAGACGTTTCAGAAATATAAAGTGGGGATATAAAAATGAAAAAAAGTTTAACGCCCTGTATACCCACTCACTGACGCAAGTTAGTGAACAACATTACAGAATTTTGGACAAAAGTTAATTATATTGAAATATATAAATACCCAAACAAAAATATTATTTTATTAATTAATAATTCGACACTATATTTGCGGATAATTTATTTAGATGTTAGCCGAATCCTCCTTTGCAGAGACCTCCCTTAACTACTTAATCCCACGTCGCCGGGACGATGAATTGTTGAAAGGTATACTTGAAGATGTCTTCGACGATTTTCTCCGGTTCTTTTTTCCTAATGCAGACGAACTTTTCCACCTTGACAGGAAATTCGTATTCCTTGACAAGGAATTCAACAGGTTGTTCCCACCGGAGCAAGGTACTGCAGGGGTGCGATTCGTAGATAAACTTGTCAGGGTCCAACTGAAGAAAGGTGGATCCAGGTTTGTTCTAATCCACGTAGAAATACAAGGTTCTAAAGGCAATGAAGACCTGACGGCCCGTATGTTCCGTTATTTTTATCGGGCTAAGGACAAGCACAACGTTTCCATAAGCGCCTTTGCACTGCTTATTGACGACGATAAAAACTATCATCCGCAAGTTTATACCGAAGAATATCTGGGGACCAGGCTCAGTTATGAGTTTAACACGTACAAACTCCTGAACCAGGATGAAGAACAATTGCGCACCAACCCGAATCCCTTTGCAGTTGTCGCTCTGGTAGTACTCATGGCCCTGAAAAACAAAAACATTGGCGATGAGGAGTTAAAGCAGATTAAACTAGATTTAACCAGGGAATTGATTAAAAGAAAGGTCGGTAAATCCAAACACATAAAGATCATGGATTTCCTGACTTATTATGTAAATTTTAGAAACAAGGAAATGATGATTAAATTTGAACAGGAGGCCGAAAAATTAACCGGAAGAACAGAACCCATGGGCGTCAGAGAAATACTACTGGATAGGGCTAAAAGAGAAGGCCGGGAAGAAGAACGTCTGCAGATGGCCAGAGATTTAAAAACGAATGGAGTCGACCTGGACATCATATCAAAAGTTACCGGGATTTCCATAGAAGAAATACACCAGCTTACTGCATCAGATAAGCCAGGATCAACGCCATTCCGATCTTAGGCTTCAGCGTGCGTATTGCCTTCTTCATCTGGTCCTTAACCGTATGTTCGGATAGGCCCAGGCGCTCGGCGATTTCTTTATTGGACAGGTTTTCCAGCCTGCGCAGGTTAAAAACTTCACGCATCTTTGGCGGCAGTGCTGCAATCTCTGCCTCGATGATGGCCGCAAACTGCCTTTCGCGGACCAGCGCATCCGTTTCTACATAAGTTTCCTCTGCAAAACGGGTATAGGCAGTCGCATAAGCGTCTACATGTGTTTTGTGCCGCAAAAGGTCAAATACCGCATTGCGCGCAGTCGTATACAAATAAGCAGTCAGGTTCAGCATCTGTACATCAATTTCCCCGTGCTTACTCCATAGCCTAGCAAAAATTTCCTGCACGATATCTTCCGCTTCTTCTGCATTGCGCAGCTTATTGTAAGTGTGCTTGTAGAGCAGCGGGCTGTAGCGGTTAAAAATCTCGGTAAAGGCCAGCCTGTCCCCTGCTTGCAGCAAAGCGGTAAGTTCAAGTTCGGAATATGCGCTATAAACCCTCATTTTAGCTCATGTCACCTAAAGTTACGGAAAAAATACCATCGTTTCATGGGATTACACCAGCATTGATTTTTCAAATATGCTTAAACTAAATGTAAACCCAAAGAATATGGTATAAGCGCTTATTGCAACCGCATCATGAACGGCTTTTCTACGGCTTTTCTACGGTTCCTCTACGGCTATTTAAGGCTCCGGGCCGAGAATAAACCGTAGAAGAACCGTTAATGGAACGTTATTGTACCGGGACCAAAACGGCTACATTGCCTTTTCAGTCTGGCCAGGGTTAGCCGGCGGCTGGTAGTTGATCATCCAGTTGATGCCATACTTGTCCGTAAAACTGCCGAAATATGCACCCCAGAACATGTCCTGCAAAGGCATGGAGACTTTTCCACCTGCAGAAAGTGAATTAAAGATCCGGTCGGCTTCTTCACGCGAGGCCGGCTCCAGGTTGATGTGCATGTTGTTTCCCGGTGTGACGGTGAAGCCCATTTCCTTAGGAGCATCGGTAGCCATCAGCACATGCCCGCCAAGTAAGGGCAGTTCCACGTGCAGCACCATGTTTTTCAGCGCATCACCAATGGGTGGCTGACCAGGCTCTGCAGGAATCTCGCCAAAACGCTGGATGCCGTTCACATATTCCGTTTGAAAAACAGATTTATAAAATTCCATTGCTTCTTCGGTATTACCGGCGAAATTAACATAGCTGGATACCCTTGGCTGGCCATTTGGCTTTTTCTGCCTGCGAAGGTAAAACTGGGCACTGATGTATTCGTCGAGATTGCCCAGCCCCATGGTAAAGCCTTCCCTGAAGCCCATCTCGATGATCTTCTCCAGGTCTTCCAGCTTTTCAAAGCTGATCTCTACATTGACCACGGCGCTGTCGGCGTCCTGTGCGCTGAATTTATTGTTCCAGCGCATGCGGGGCATTTCGCTGTTCATGACCTGGTTTTCGTCGCAGAAGGAATCCATACCCGAGTAACGCTTTTCCGGTTCTATCTGCTCATAATCGAACAAACACCAGTGACGCTCACCTTCCGGCCCCACCATGGAATAGTGCCAGCGGCCACCTTCCCGGAAATCCATAGATTTGGTTTCAGTTTTCCAGGGTTTGGGCGCCCACCACAGGTCCAGTATGCTGGCATCGGTCCATGCGGCCCACACCAGTTCCAGCGGGGCATTGAAAGAGCGGTCTACGTTGATTTTCCTGTTGGCCTTGTCTACAGTAAAATCGAAAAGAATTGCTTTGTTCATCGTATTAGTGTTTTGGGGTTTATATTAACGGTTAATTGGTTTTGTCGTGATGCGCTTCCGGCAGGTTGATTTTCCGGCCATATCGGGTTATCGCTTTTTCTTCAGTTGCTCAAGTACCTCGTCCAACTGACTGAACCTGGTTTGCCAGATCTGCCTGAACTTCTCCAGCCATGCTTCTATTTCTTTCATTTTTTCTGCCTCCAGATGGTAATAAATTTCCCTGCCCTGCTGCTGCTGTTTCACCAGTTCGCACTCGCTGAGGATGCGCAGGTGTTTGGATACAGCCTGTCGGGTAGTGTCAAAATGTTCTGCGATGCTGTTTGGTGTCATCGCCTGTACGGCAAGCAGCAGCACAATGGCTCTCCGGGTAGGATCTGCAACAGCCTGAAATATATCTCTTCTCATTGGACCTGAATTATTGATAACGGACCTGAATCAATTAATGAAACCGATGAGTTGCAAATATATAAGCAACCATTTGGTTTCGCAAATATTTTTAATAAAAATTACTCATCAACTGATCAGGAAATATTTAACTTTCCCTCAGATATCCCGAAATGCAAATTAAAAGCGCTCTCCTGCTCATGATCCTTTGCCTGGCGGCCATGGGCACGCTGGCCCAGGTAAGCCGTAAGGTATCGGGCACGGTTACTGATTCGGCAAAGACAACATTACCGGGGGCCGGAGTCATGCTGATTTCAGAAAAGGACACCCTGAGAACAGTAACGGACAAAGAAGGCTTTTTTAGTTTTTCTGACCTGAAAGGTGACAGCTTTGCACTCCGGGTCGCGATGGTGGGCTATCATGAGCGCAGCGCAGCCATTGTTTTTGCAGAAAAGGAACAACACCGGAAACTGGGCGATTTCGAATTGAAAGCCTCCAACATGATGCTGAAGGAAGTGGTCATCAAAGGCAAGCCCAATCCGGTGCGGGTCATGCAGGATACGATCGAGTTCAACGCAGATGCTTTCCGGGTGATCGAGGGTGACAACATGGCCGACCTGATTAAACAGATGCCGGGAATGGTGGTGGATAAAGACTACAATGTAACCCTGATGGGTAAGCAGATGACGAAGATCAGGGTAAACGGCAAGGATTTCTTCACCAGCGATGTTAAGGAATTTGTAAAGCAGCTGCCTGCCGGGATCGCATCAAAGATACAGGTGATCGACGACTTTGGAGATGAGGCCAACTTTACGGGAATAAAGATCGGGGAACCCAGGAAGATCCTGAATATTGTGACAAAAGACGGAATCAACAATGGTTCCTTCGGGAATGCAAATGCCAATACGGGTACGAATGACCAGGCGGGGCTGGGTGGCAATGTAAACCTCTGGAAAGGTATTCACCAGACCTCTGCCCATTTACAGGGCAACACGGCCAACAACGGAGCGGGTACGAGCAATAACCTCAACGTGCAGCTTAACCATAATGATAAAATCGGCAAGAACGGGCGCGGTGGTATCAATTACCGGTTTAACCGCAATGCCAATGCCTATTCCAATGACCAGGCGGCCGAGTCGGCGTATCCGGAAGGTAAGCTGACCAGCAATTCGCACAGTGAGGGCGACGGCAGCAATTCCGGTCATAACCTGAACGGCAATTATACTTTCAACAACAAAAAAATATTCCTGAACGCGGGTTTCAACAGTTCGTATAACCAAAACGGCAATATAAGCACAAACCAGAGCAACCAGTATGGCCTATTGCGGCAGGATCTGGATAACGGAAACCGGTCAGCGCATACGACGCCCAGCCTGAACGGTAGCTTTTCGGTTTCGAAAAAGCTGAAAAACAGCCTGGATGCTTTTTCATTACTGGGCAATGCTACCTATAACAGCAATGAGGGCACACAGAACATCCGCACCAATACCCGTTACTACAATAAAGAAACCGGGGCCCTGGAGAAAGACTCTCTGCTCAACCGCGACCTGATCAGCAACTCCAGGAACCAGAACTACAATTTCGGCGTCAACTATACCCTGGGTTTCAAGTCTAAAAAGGATACATTAACGACCTACAACCTGAATTTCAGTTATAACGCCGGGATTGGTCAGTCGCTGAGCAACATCACCACGATCGTCTTTGACAATCTGGACCAGAGGCCTTCGGTAGTGGACTCCCTGACTACTGCTTTCAGGTCTTCGTCGCTGAATCAGCATCTGGGTTTAAATTACAACCATAACTCGAAGAAGCTGCGCTATAACCTGGGTTTTTATGCCAGTCCTAACCGCCTGGAAAACAACGATCTGAAGCTTTCAAAAAAAACGGTGCTGAATACGATAAACTATGCGCCCTCGATAAACGTCAACAAGACTTTCCGTGGCGGTAAGACACTGTCTGTCTTCTACAATGGTTCCAGCAATAACCCTACCCTGCAACAATTGCAGCCTGTACGCAATGCACAGAACCTGCAGAATATTGTAGTGGGCAATCCGGAACTGAAGCCGGCTTTCAACCATAACCTGAGCACGGGCTTCAATTATGTGCATCAGAAATCAGGTTTATCAGTACAGTCTTCGCTGAACGTCTCGGCTACGGAAAGGCAGATCGTTGAAGGGGTGACTTTGCTGCCGGATACGCTGGGCAGCCTGAAACAGATCACCCGTTATGAGAATGTGAACGGGAATTACCAGGTGAACGGGCATTATAATCTGCATTTCCCCTTATTGAAGAACAAACTGTCGGCCGGCTACGGGGGTTCACTTGGCTTTTCGAATCAGGCGGTTATTTTTAACGGAAAGAAAGCTTTTGGCAAAGGGATCAATTACGGACAAAGCCTGAGTGCCTATGCCAACCTCAATAAGGCATCGGCGAATTTGAATGCCGGATATTCTGTAACCAGCAACAATGAGGGCGGTTCGAGGTATCGTTATATGGGCCTTCAGAATATCGGGCTCGGACAGATCGCGGCACCCGCCTTTTTCAGGACCAGTACCTTTAATATTGACCTGAACGGCGACCTGCGGTTGAAGAACCTGTCGGTATGGGCGAATTCAAGCTTTCGCAGGAGCAGCACCCGGCGTTCGCAGCAGGATGCCGGACAGCAAGATTCCACACTGCAGGATCTTCCGGCCAGCAGTGAATTATCAGCGAATATAACGGGCCGCCTTACGATCAGGAAGTCCTATTTCGTTACCTTAAATATATCCAAACGGGTAAACTATGGCTATGCGCTGGCTGGGCGTAATCCGCTGCTCATCAACCTCGCGATGGAGAAAGCATTTCTAAAGGAAAAATCACTGAGCCTGAGCCTGAATGTGAATGATCTGCTGGGTCAGGGAAATAATGTTTCCCGTATGGTTTCCGGCAACACCATCATCGACAGCCGTTCTGCACAGCAAAAAAGGGTATTTCAGCTAAACCTGGGCTACAAGCTGTCGCGTTTCGGTGGTAAGCATTACCGCGTTGATGAGGATTACTAAAGGCCTTTGATCCAGCGGATGCAGTCATCGATCCATTGCACTTTTGCCTGGCGGTTATGGGTGCCATAACCGTGCTGGCCATGCGCGTAAAGCATCAGCTCTGCGGGCACCGCATGGTCTTTTAAGGCAGCATAGAACAACAGGCTGTTGGCTACCGGCACCAGTCCGTCGTCCATTCCATGGGTAATATAGGCTGGCGGGGTTTGCTGGTTAACCTGCATTTCATTGGAAAATGAGGCGACAGTAAGGCTGTCCGGATTTTTGCCAAGCAGATTTTCCCTGGAGCCCTGATGCGTAAGGCCGTCTTTCATGCTGATAACGGGATAGGCGAGCACAATGAAGTCGGGGCGCAGGCTGGTATTTTTTGGATTGGAAAGCGCGGTCTTTGTGAAGTGGGTTCCTGTGGTAGCGGCAAGGTGCCCGCCTGCGGAAAAGCCCATGATCCCGATTTTCTTTGGGTTAACCCCAAGTTGGGCGGCATTTTCTCTGATGTACTGGATGGCGCGCTGCGCGTCTGTTAAGGGTACGAGTTCCTTGTGGTCCATAAACTCGTCCTTTGGCAGGCGGTAATCCAGCAGAAAAGCGGTAATACCCGCTTCGTTTAGTTTTTTACAGGGTTCGACTCCTTCATAGCTGTCCATCCTTGCACCGTAACCGCCGCCCGCGCAAACGATCACTGCTGCGCCTTTGGAAAGATCTTTAGCGGGTTTATATACCCTGAGCCGCGGCACTTCACCGCCTTGCTTTGCAAACGGGACTTTTCCTTCCGGATATAGGGGAACTGCTTTCTGGGCATGTGCCGTCTGGACAGTATACAGAATCAGGCTTACTACAATAGCCAGGGCCGTTTTTAGTTTCATCATTACAGGATCTATATGGTTACCTGCAATTATACGACTTTTATTTTCCTGACTCCAATTGCAGGCGCTGGTAGCTGCTGAAATGATGGTTTGCTCGAAAATACACCGGCAAAGGCGCTGAGGTCGAAGACGATCATGATCCAGGCAAAGAGCTGAAGCCCCATGACTGCGCCTATAAAGCAATGCATGAGCAGCACGCTGATGAGCATTAACCGGTTAAGCTGCGCATAACGGATAAAGATAAACAGGGGAAACAGGCATTCGACAAACAAAGTGCCCCAGGTAAAAGCCGCGGTGACACCGGACAGGCTCATCAGATCTTTGAAAAATGGGGTTAAGGGGGTATAAAACTGGGGCTGGTTCAAAGCGCTCCATACGGCGGTGCCGCTCGTCCATTCCGCGCCGTTTTTAGAAATGCCGGCTACGAAGTAGACAATACAAAGATGGACCTGCAATACCAGCAGGTATAACCTGAGTTCGCGTGGATCGATGGGCCCGGTGCTTCCGGTTAGCTCCGTGCCGCTCCTTTTATGGCGCTCCAGCAGGGCATCGGCAGCATAGACTTTACCGACCGGGAATACCAGTGTATAAAAAAGCAGGGAAAACAGAAAACCGTCGAAGCCGAAGGCCAGCAGGTTGTATCCGTTGAAAATAAGCATATGAATGAACAGGCAGATGAAGGCGCTGAACCTGGAACGGTAACCGATGAGCAGCATAAAGCCTGCACAGGCGAACACGATATAGAGGCCACGCAGGAACAGGTGTTCATTGCTGATGTGCAGTGTCTCTACAAGCCAGGGAAGGCTGAGGGAAAACCTGATCTGCATGGGCCGGGACAAAACGTTCTGGATAATGCCATGCTGGCTGAACAGCATATCGAGGTCTGCAAATTCGACTGCTACTTTGCAGAGAATGGTGATGGCTACGCCAATGCGCAGAATGGCAAGCTGAAAGCCGGGCTGGAGTTTAATTGTTTTCATAATCTGTTTTCATGATTTTAAATGCTGTAAACTGGTACAGCCTCAATTGGTATAGGTGCCGTTATAGATTTCGCGGAACCTTGCCTTTGGCTTATTTTTCCGGTATTCGCTGATGCCCGGGCTCTGGTACTCGCCTACAGAAATATGAGTAACCCCAGCATCCGGATACTTGGCGAAAACATAGGCGGCGACGGTACGCGCCATGAGCTCGTAGGCCTTCTGGTTCCTGAAGGTCTGGATCACGGAGCCGAAACGGTTATCGAGCATATCTGTACCGGCGCCGAGGGCATCTTGCCGGAGCGTCTTGTCTGAATGGAGTGTATATGCCTTAACAACGGTCTGATTACCCACATTGGGAGAGAAAAAACTGTAACCGAAGCCCCCGCCGGTCCATGCCGCATAAGGCAGAATGATGTTGTCCAGGAACTTGCTTTTGTATTCAAAGAGGTTGGACCCGAGAAATACAATAAGCAAATGAAAAGAAAACAAGAGTTTGAGGAGTTTGAGTTTCATGGTTTCAGGGATAAAATGAATAAGAGGCTGCCGGTGTGCCGGGCACAGGTTGCTGTCTCCTGCCCACTAACAGCCTCGGTCATTAACAAGGTAGATACAGGGCCTAATTCAGTACACGGAAGCTATGGTTGACCTGTACCGTTTTCAGCGACTGTTTGGTCAGATTGGTATTCAGCTGAGAGATCACCGCATCCTGAATATCCTTGCCTTTGGTAATGTTCTTGACCAGGATGATGATGTCGCTCGCTGCAACCGATCCGCCCCTGCCAATGGTGCTGCCGCCTATTTTAGTCATGCTTCCCAGAGGTGCTGTACCATATACTTTGTTGCTTACACGGCCGTTTTTTCCTTTGGTACTTACGGTAAGACGGTAAGTGGAGGGGTCCTCGTTTTTCAGGGTGGCGAGGATCTTGTCTACTTCAGCCTGGGAACTGGTGCTAACGATCAGTCCTTTTGAAGTTTCCTGTGCTTTTGAAGTCTGTGCCGAAAAAACAGCCATTAAAGCTACACATGCGGGGATTACTAACTTTTTCATGTTTTTGATGTTTAAAGGTTTTTAATTGTTTTAATTTTTAAATGTTAATGTTTCTGTAATAATTTTTGATCTTAGAGATCAGTCTAGACTCATTACATTAGTCGCAGCCGATGGCAACGAGGGAAACAAAAAATTTGATTTTTTTTTATCTTCCGGATGAAGGAGAAAACAACAGCGGTTATTTTGCTTTCCGGAGCAGGGAAAACCCTGCAGCGACGGCCACGGTAGCCACAAACAATATAACGATGAAAACAACCACCTCAAGGCCAGATACCTTTGAAGCCTTGATTAACGGCGAGCTGTCGCCGATAAGAATTGCCGTAGCCCAGTAGCTGGGCAAGGCGTATGCGCCCGAGGGGTCATCCATCAGTTGCAGTCTTGCTTTATAAAGTGCCTCATCTTTCGGAAGCCCCTCCCGAAGGTTGCGGTAAAAGGATTCGGTAAGGCGGTAAGTAGCCTGGTCGCTAGCCTGCCAGAGGTTGGTCACGACTGACGTGGCCCCACCGTTCATACACCCGCGGGCCAGGCTGAAAATTCCTTCACCTCTGGCGTTGCGCCCGACACCGGTATTGCAGGCCGAAAGCACGACCAGTTGCAGTGCGGAGAGGTCTTGCTTTTCCAGTTCAGCCAGGTAGATTGCGGTATCTGCCAGGTAAATCCGCGGTTGCTTTTGATATTCGTCGGCATCGGCATGGGCATAAATCTGCAGGAGACCGGCGCCGGGAATTGCCGCCAGGAAGTTGTTCCGGGTGGCGGATTTTCCGGTAAGCAGCAGTGGTGATGCTGAACGCGCCGCTATCCGTCGCAGAGACAAGTCCGATCCTTTCAGCGAGGGCAGCGGCAAATGGTCTGTTGATCCCTTGTCTGGCCGCTGATCATTTACGGGCGCTATGCCAAGGAATTTATCTTCGGGGGAACGGGTTTTACCCCGTGCCTTCATGAGTATCCTTACTGCTGGTATGTAACTGAAAATGTACTTTTTCGCCAGGAAGCTATCATGTACTTTTTTATTGCTGAGCAGCGCCTCAAAGGGAAACAGGACTTCATCGGCAGAAATAATTACCCTGCCGGGCGCTAGTTTCAGAGGTTGAAAAAGTCTTTGGTAGAGTGCGGTGGCTATGCGGGCATATTTCGGGTATTGCTGGTTCAGCAATGAAGCGTCTGAAACCAGGCGCATCAGCTGACGGGTATCCTTTGCCAGGCCGGGATAGCTGATCCGGACCAGTTCCTGACCTTTGCCGGTAAGTACAAGGGCAAAGATGGCAGACTGACCGTTGAAATATTCAACAAGGCTTTGCCGGTCCCTTCCCAGTTGTGATTTGAGTTTTTTTAAGGGGTATACGCTGCGATCGTACTTTTGCTGATAATACGTGGGATATCGTTTTTCCAGCCCGGAAATAAACTGTTCCCAGGTTTGCTGGGCTTTCAGCCAGCTGGTTTTCCTGGCAGCGTATTCACGGGCACCGAGCGTTCCCGACTGCAGCTGACTGCTGAGCGCGGCGGCCCTTACCCGAAGTGCCTTTTCCTGCTGCTGGTCTGCCGGGCTGAGGCCGCTTGTGGCACTGCGGCTGCTCAATTGATCGTTCAGCAGCGCGGCACGGCTCTTTTCAAAGAAATAATAAGCCTTGGCGCCGTCTTTCAGTTCAAAGCAGGTTTCAAGGCTTTTTTCATAGACCTCTTTTGTCTTTTGCCGCCAGATGAGTTTGGATTGCTGCCCCTGCTGCTTCCAGCGCATGATGTCTATGGCCTGATCGGCCAATTCATATACGGTAAGGGCCTGATGCAGGTAACTGACCTGATGACGCTGTCGGTAAAGCTGCAGCAGTGCATTGGCTTTATTGGCAATGATGGTAGTGGCGAAGTAATCGTTGGCGGCGAGCTTGAGCATTTCCGGGCTGGGATTTGCGTGCAAACTGGTATTGCTGAAGCCAATGGGCAGGGCGTTAAGGGCTTTCTGGTAATAACAGAGTGCCAGGGCATAATTGTTTTGCCGTCCGTAAACAACGCCCATATTGGAATAAAGTCCGGCCTGCTGGTAACGGTCACCGGTCTGCTGGGCGAGTTTGAGGCCTTCCCGGTAGCAACTGAGGGCGCTCTGGTGCTGACCGAGTTCATCGGTATAAACGCTGCCCATATCCAGCAGGTCACGGGAACATTGTTCGGCATTTTCGTGAGCTTGATTTAAGGTAAACGCCTTTTTGTAATAGACAAGTGCTTCTTCGGGCTGCTTCTTTTTTACCTGGAGTTCGGCATTTACGGAATAGCAGGTTGCCAGGTGCAGGGGGTCGTCCCCAGCCTTTTCCAGCAGGGCTATGGCTTGCCTGATATGGGTTTCGGCAGCCAGGTATTGCTGAAGTTCGGCCGACGACTGCGCATATTGGGCCAGCAGGCCGGGAATGGCTTTGGTGTTTCCGGTTTCCCTGGCAAAACGCAATCCCTCTGCGGCTACTTCCGTACTTTGCTGATAATCTCCTGTCTGGTACAGCGCATAGGCCTTCTGTTCGAACGCCATAAAGACGATGAAGTGCTTATCCGGATAAGCGCTTCCCGCGGCGATGCAGCGGTCAAAAAAGAATTGTGATTCCCGCGCCAGATGGAGTCGTTTGCAGAAAATAGCCAGGTTGAAATAGCTGTTGGTCAGAAAAGCAGGATCTGTATCCTGCTGACCGGAAGCATTAATCAGTGCAGCCTGCCGGGTATAGCGCATCGCGTTTTCCAGGTCTTCGTTTTTGCCATACATGTCTCCGATCCGGTGCAGCAACAAGGCATAAAGACGGTTTTTTAGTCTCCCGCATTTCAGGATTTCCTGCTGCAGCTTCTTCAGTGCCGCAATTTTCTGTCCATTGGGCGCTGTACCGCCATGAATGGCTGCGATTTGGACTTCCCGTATGCTGTCGGTCGGACACTGCGCAACAACCGTGGCCGGGAAAAGCAGCAGGCAAAGCAACAGGGATACCAGTCCGGCTTTTATCTTCATCTACTTTATGCAGGAACCATTCTTAATGTATTTTCCGGCAAGTGCAGGATGTTGCTGAAGGATAGTGCCCCCAGAACCATCCGCCGAAGGCAGGGTCTGAAGCAGGCTGAGGAAGTCCTTTTTGCGTAAGGCGGGCACATAAAGGCTTTTGGGACACCATGCACCAATGACGCCACTGGCAATTGCAGTAGCGAAGGAAGAACCGGTAATGATGCTACCGGAGTTGCCGAAAGGCACCTTAAAGCCCATGCCGGAGGCCCTGCTGAACTGGTCGGCGATGACGCCGAGGTCTGCAAACTTACTGGAATGGTTTTGTGAAGGGCTTACACTGCGTCCGTCGGTAGTGGTAACCGTAATGACATTATTGGTCGTGGTGCTGAGATCGGCCGGGTAAAAGTGATGGATGGCCAGGTCGCGCAGTTGCTCGTCGGTCAGGATGACGCCATATTGAAGCTCGTAAATCTTTCTGGCGATCTGGTCGTTGGCTTCGACGCGGTTGCCGGCGGCCGTAACAAAAAGGATGCCTTTTTTGCGCAGGATACCGGTGATGAGTTCTTTGATGTATGGGATGGGGGTTACATAATAATAATAAAATCCCCAGCTGGCGTTGATGATGTGGGCACCTTTGGCAATAGCGAAGTTAATGGCGCAGATGGTGCTGTAGAGGTCGCCCCGGCCATCCTTATCATGGGTCTTCAGGGGCATGATCTTCACACGGTTGGGGCATTTCTCTGTAAACTGATTGACAATGTACTGGCTCACCAGACTGCCGTGCCTTGCCGGGTTGTCATCATGAAAACCGGGTTGATCGGATACGAAGTTCCAGCCTTCCTTTACGTCCTGGTAGCATTTACCCGGAGTGTTGCTTCCCTCCTGCTGCCAGAGATACGCCGTAGACACCAGGCTGGTGTCTACGCCTGTATCCAGCACGGCAATGATGATCTCCTGCTGCTTGTCTCCCCGGGGGCGCTGCGCTACCTGCTTCCCGTCAAGCCGTAAAGGGCCGGGCGCCGGGATGTCATTGAGAAAGTTCAGCGCGTAATGTTCGCCTACGGTGGTAGAAGCTGGTCCTGAGCCTGCCTTCAAAGAATCCTTACTGATCCAGGTGTGAATCCCTTTTGCCGACCAGAGCTGCACGGGAATTTCGCAGTTGCCACAGGTCCTGATCCGGACGCCGGAGGTGTCATAGCCCTGGCGTTCGAAGTTTTTCCGGATGACAAGAATGTCGTCTGCCGTGGGCTTCCTGCGAAAGAAAACAAGGATCTGGTCTTTGCGGTAGGTGCCACTGAGCAGCCTTTCCGTCTTTTTGCTTCGTTCACTGATGAGTGCGGGACCGTAGCGGCGCAGATCGTTGACTGCTTTTCCTGAGGGTCTGATTGGTTTTTTCATGACAGTCTGCTTTTATCTATTGATTCAAAGTTCCTTTAGCCAGGCTTCGGCCTGTTTTTTTCCGAAAAGGTCTTGCTGTACCACTTCGCGCAGGTATTTAACGGCCTGTTCCTGGTCGCCTTGCGCGCCGCGCTTCAGATGGGCCAGTGCTTTGTAGAACAACCCGGGATTGCTGAAGAGTTTCATACGGGAAAGTGTATCAAAGGCGGCGATGGCCTGCGGATATTCTGATTTGGCAAGATAGGACAGCCCGAGGTTTCGGAGCGCTTCCGGACGCAGCAGGCTATCTTTTTCCAGGGTGCGGAACTGGACAATGGCCTCGTCGTAACGGCCTTCGTTATAAGCAGAGATACCTTGTTGTAAGTTTGGAGTATCCGCATCCCCACCCATGCTGAGGCTCAGTGTTTTCAGATTACCGGCAATATATTCACGGGCCAGGTCCTCAGGACCTGGCTGCCGGAAAAACACCAGCCAGCCTGCAATCAGCGCGATACATGCCGCAGCGGCATACAACGAAATTGTTTTGAACGGAAGTTTTCTGACTGGCTTTGATGCAGACAGCTCCTGGTACATTTTATCAAATTCTCTTTTCTTCTGTTCCTTTACTTCCTGTTTCAGCGCCGAACGCGCCATCAGGTATGCGGCCACATCTTCAGCCAGTCCGGCATCGGCTACACACCTTTCCTCAAATGCGGTCTTTTCCCCTGCAGAAAGGTTTCCTTCAAAATAGGCAGCTATAAGTTCTGTATCGTTCATTTTACCATTTGCTGAGATTCATCATTTTCCGCAGTTTATCGAGGCAGCGCAACCTGCTGGTTTTTACCACTTCGGCTGAGTGGTAACCGGTCATTTCCGCAATTTCCCGGTCGCTGTAGCCGTCTTCAAAATAAAGCAGTACTTCCCTGCATTTAGCACCGAGTTCCTGTATGCAGCGCATCACCTGCTGCCACTGGTCTCTGGCGATGAGTTGCTGTACGGCATTCTTTGCTTTATCGGGTAGCTGCAGGATCATTTCGTCTATGGCCAAACCATGGTTGACCTGTTGCTTATTGGTCGTATCTTTCCGCAAAAGGTCAACACATTTATTGGAAAAAATCTGGTATACATAAGATTTGAGTGCCGAACGGCCTTCGAAACGGTTTTGTAAGATATGGTCGATGACCACAATGACCGTATCGGAATAAGTGCTTGCCGCATCTTCTTCTGTAATGCCATATTTACGGCTGCCATGGACGATCAGGTAAAAAAATGACCTGTAAAGTTCCCGCTCAAAAAAACGTCTTTGTCTCCCTCCTGCCTTTAGTCCTTCGATTAATTCAGCCTCAGAATGTAAACTCATGGTATACCTGTAATTGCATCACTTATGTTACAATATAAACATTATATACATAATACTAAGCTACGGGTAATTTTTTTAACAGCCGGTTGCGGTCACCTTTTTTACAACTTCCTCCGCACTGAGCAGCGCGGCTTCCACGGTTCCCGAAAATTCGCCTTCGTACAGGGCTTCACCTGCAAAAAAGAGGGTTCCTGCTACCGGCTTGTTCATCTGGCTGCGTGCAGCACTGGTCTCTGGTGTCGGGTAGCTGTATGCACCCGCGAAACAAGGCTGCTGCTGCCAGTTGGTGATATGGATGGCCTTTATATTGAGCCTGAGCTTATTGAGCGGCTGACCGAACAGTGCTGCAATGGACAACATGGCCATGTCCCGGAGTACGGTCTCGGGATGGGCAGAGAGTGCGCTGGCCCGGGTTCCTCCTGCCCAGCCTGTAAGCACATTACTGCTGAAGGGATGTTGTGTCCACCAGGTAGGAAATGGCTGATCGCCCAGGAAGAATGCATCGTCCGGTTTCCAGACAGGTTCCCTGAAGGCCACTGCGGCCTTAATGACTGCACCAAACCCGATATTCCGGGCCGCCTCTGTATATTCATTGATGGAGGGTGAAAAGAGGATGCTGTTGGGATTATTTGGCTGCAATGCACTGACCGGCACGGTAATGACCGCTCTTTGCGCCCGATATGAACGCCCGTCAAGGGTAAAGGCAGTAACCGATCCGGGACTCCAGGTCAGTTGTTTGACAATGGCATCGGTGATGATCCTTATTCCTTTTTGCTGACACGCCGACTCCAGGTAGGCGACAAGTTTTCCGTATCCGGGTTCGATCTGAAAGGTCTGTTCCCCTGCGGACCATTCCCTGTAAAGGGCTTTGATACTGACCCGTTCCGGATCGGCAACGTCAAACCCTTCCGCATAGCGCCGGGCCTCGGTATTCAGCTCCTCATGGGCAGGATCACCAAAGTGTTCATTGAGGAAGGCCCCCAGCGGCTGGTCCTGTGGAACCGAACCCATCTTTTCCAGCAGCTCATCCCAGCCGGTCACCATTTCTTCAGCGGGAATCAACGACTGGTCGCGGAACCGGTACATCTTACCTTCCACTTCCCTGAAGCGCGCACCTGCTTTTCTGAGCAGGGAAAAACTCATGGTGGCATTGCCATGCACAAATTCAGCTCCTTCCTTGACCACTTCGTCGAAGCCGGGGCGATGGGTATCCAGGATACGGCCTCCGAGACGGTTGCTGCCCTCAAGCAGGGTCACTTCGCAACCGGCAGAGAGTTGCAGGGCCGTGTAAAGGCCGGATATACCGCCACCGATAATGAGTACGTGCTGCTTTTCCATGATCGCCAAAATTAACATTTAAGGCTTCGGTCTTGTTTTTAAACCGTTATTTTTACGGGATGATACATGAAAACCTGCTCCTTATCCTGGCTTTGTTCTTTGCCATGGCGATGCTTTACCTGCTGAGCCAGCGCTGGAAGATCTCTTTTCCGATCTTCCTGGTGATCGGCGGACTGGCCATCAGCCTGATTCCGGGAATGCCGGTGATCAGTATAGACCCGGATCTGGTTTTCCTCATCTTTCTGCCGCCGTTGCTTTTCGAAGCCGCCTGGTATACTTCCTGGAACGATTTCTGGAAGTGGAAGCGTTCCATTGGTTTACTTGGCTTCGGACTGGTACTGATCACTTCGCTGGCCATCGCTTATTTTTCGGTAAGCATCGTACCCGGCTTTACACTGGCCCTGGGCTTCCTGCTGGGCGGGGTGATCTCGCCCCCCGATGCAGTGGCTGCTACTTCGGTATTGAAGGGCGTGAACATGCCGAAGCGCGGACTGACCATACTGGAGGGCGAAAGCCTGGTGAACGATGCCGCATCGCTGACGGTGTTCCGTTTTGCGCTTGCGGCCATATTGACGGGGCAGTTCGTACTGCAGAAGGCCGTTACAAATTTCTTTATACTTTCGGCAATGGGCATCATGGTTGGCCTGGTGATTGCACACGTGCTTTATTTTATCCTGAGGTATTGGGCAAAATCGTCGAACATTACGACACCGATCACCCTGATTGCCCCTTACCTGATGTATATCGTGGCGGAACAGTTCCATTGGTCGGGTGTACTTGCCGTAGTGAGCGGCGGGTTGTTCCTTTCCTTCCGCTCCCACGACTTTATGAATTACCATACGCGGTTGCAGGCCAAGGAGGTCTGGGCTACACTGGGCTTTTTGCTGAACGGCTTTGTCTTTATCCTGATCGGCCTGGAGCTGCCGGTGATCGTAGCCGGACTGGAAGATTATTCCATGGAGGAAGCGATCAGGTATGCGCTGATCATCAGTGCCATCGTCATTATCGTGCGGATCGTGATGGTCTATGTGGCGGCTTTTCTGCCAAGAATGCTTTCTGCAGGTGTACGCAGAAGAGAAACCAGCCCGGGCCTGAAGCTGCCCTTCATTATCGGCTGGGCGGGCATGCGCGGGGTGGTATCGCTCGCTTCTGCGCTGGCCATTCCGCTGACGCTTAATAACGGAGCGCCTTTCCCCCACCGCAACCTGATCCTGTTCATTACGTTTATTGTCATTTTAATTACCCTTGTTTTTCAGGGGCTTACCCTTCCGCTTTTCCTGAAATGGCTGAAGGTGGAGGAAATGGACGACCACATACCGGAAGACGAGCAGATCGATGCGATCCGTTTGCAGCTGGCCAGGGAATGCGTGCAGTACCTGGATGATAAATACACGGAGGAAATGCGTCAGTTTGAGACCATTGCCCGCATCAAGGAGCAACTGGAACGGAGCATCAGGGCTTCGGAACGGATGACCATTGAGCAGTCACAGCGCGAGGAAGTGGGCTCGGTAAGGAAACTGTACAGGGAGATCATGCTGGAGCTGATCTCCCTGCGCAGGGCGGGACTGGGCCGCATCCGGGCAGCAAAGACTTACGACCACGAGGTCTTGCGGGATATGGAGGAAAACCTCGACCTGGAAGAAGCCCGGCTAAACAAACACTAATTCTTCACCCGGTCCTTCTCACTTTCCGCACCGTTGGCCTCGTGTTTCCTGAGGCCGGTTATGGCCTTACCGAAACGATAACTCAGGGAAATCACTGCTGTACGTGTATCGCTGAGGTTGCGGTAGCTGGCCCTGGTACCCGCCAGGTTGTTGATGTCTCCGCCCCCGGCAAACGTATAGAAAATGTCGTTGACGACCAGGCTGGCGGAAGTGCTGGCAGAAAACTTCCTGGAAACGGATGCGGTGACTTTGCCCCTGCGTGTTGAGACGAACTGGGCACTGGTGACCCGGCTCTGGTAGCCGCCCTCGGCCTGAAGCGTCCAGTCTTTGGGAAGCCTGAACTGGAATACTGGCCTTACAAAGAAATAGGTTCCTTTATTGTCCAGCCTGCCGTTGTAAAAATCGCTGATGGTATGGATCTGCACCGCGTTGGCGTAAAACTGGAAATTGAGCCATTTGGCCAGGTCAACGTTGGTGTTGGTAAAAATGCCTTTGGAGACCTGCTTGTCCAGGTTGCCCGGACGGCTGTAGTAAATACCGTCCCGGATCTCAATGGTTTCCCGGATGCCGGCGGTTTGATAGCTGTAGTTGAGTGAAGCATTGAAGTGCTTCCAGCGGTAGGCCAGTTCCAGGTTGTGATTGTAGGATGCCTTCAGGAAGGGATTTCCGGTATAGAACGTAAACTTATCGAGCGGAGCAACGAAGGGGTTCAGGTCCTGGTAGTATGGCCGGTCTACGCGCTTGCTGTACCCGAAGTTCAGGCTGCTGCCGCCGGCACTGTCCAGTTTGTATTGCAGGAAGAAGGTGGGAAACAGGCTGGCATAACTGCGGTTGAACGAGGAATCGCTTCGGAGCGCATTGCCGAGCTGGTGGCCCCTGGAACTGGTATGCTCAAAACGCAGCCCTGCCTGTATGGAAATACGCCCAAAATCCTTATCGGCATTGAGGTAGCCGGCACTGATCTGCTCCCGGTAAAGAAAGTGGTTGGTTTTATCGTAGTCTGGCCGGGTAATGCCGGAGACGGTAATATCATAATCGGCAGCATTGTCGGTCTTAGTGATACTGGTCTTCAATCCTGCCGAATATTTGAGCGTCTTGGAAAGTACTTTGCTGAAATCTGTTTTCAGGGAATAGATGTCAATACCTGAAAAGAGCGCGCCGCGCAGCAGGTCCCTGGAAGATATGGAGCCATCGGGCAGGTAACCGGTGTTGTCGAAGCGCTGGTGGTTACGGTCCTCGTAGCGTACATAATCGGCATCGGCGGTCAGTTCGGTACCTTCCTTGTCGAAACGGTGCCGGTAGTTGAGGTTGGCGCTGCCATTGCGGAAGCGTAGCTTTTCATTGTTCCAGGCCACAATGCTCGAATCCAGCGCACCCTGAGGCGCAAATACATTACTGACATTGTGTACGTTTTCACTGCCGGGATTCAGCAGTCCGTTAAAGCCAATGCCCAGGGTGCTTTTTTCGGACAAATAATAATCTGCACCCAGCCTGCCGTTATAATTGGAATTGCGCCGCCGGATAAAGGAGTTTTGCAGGAAATCGCCTGTGGGCTGCCCTTCCTGGCCAAAAAAATGACGTTCAAGATCAAGGTCGTTGAAGCCATTGGCGGTATTGTAACTGAAATTGCCGAAGACGTTGAGTTTGTTTTGCCGGAAGTCGAAATTGAGCCCGTTATTGGTCTTGCCGTAAATGCCTTGTGAATAGCCAAGGCTCAGGCTGCCGTTGAAACCGGGTGTCTTGTTTCGCTTGAGCCGGATGTTGATGATACCGCCCCCACCCGCGGCATCATACCGGGCAGGCGGATTGCTCATCAGCTCTACCACGTCGATGGATGAGGCGGTGATGGAACGCAGGTAGCTTTCCAGGGCCGTTCCGGACAGATAGGTTGGCTTGTCGTTGATGTAGATGGTCACCCCGGCCTTTCCCTGCAGGCTGATGTTTGCGTCCTGTTCGACAATGACGCCGGGCGATTGCCCCAGCACATCGAGTGCGGTGCCACCGGCGGCGCTCATCAGTGCATCGGCATTGACAATGGTGCGGTCGACCTTGTGGACCAGGACGGGCTTGCGCGTGCTGATCTTTACTTCTTTCAGCAATTTGGTTGTGTCGGATTTTGCGGTATCCGGTTTACCGGGCAGGCTCTGTGCCTGCGCAAAAGTAAGGGCAATAGTTGTCCAGGCCGCTAAAAAAGCGGCAATTTTAAGCGTCATAAGGTTATGGGTTTAAGGTTTTACTTCCGTTTCGGTATCGTAATTATAGTACAGCGTCCAGCTGTTGCTGCCCACCTGGGGAACGTGCCGCGCTTTGTACCTGGAGAATATTTCCGGACTCTGGCGCTGTCCGTTAATGATCATTTCTTTTTCATTGAGCTTGAAGGAAACATTTTGGTCATCCGGACTGACCAGCCCTTCATCGATCAGTTGCTTCAGTACCTTTTCGCCAATGGTTGGGGTTTTGGGCTGATAATCGTTGTCGCCCGCCTTGTAGGCAATGGGTGTTAGGGGCGTTTGGGGCTTAAGGGGCTCTTCAGCCACAGGCTGCACGCTGCCCTGGCGGACCGATAGGGCAGCGACAGGTTGCAGTTTGGACTGGCGGGCAGAAATCGGGCTCAGCGGGTGAATAGCAACAGTATCCTTATCTGCTTCTGAAGTAATCTTCGGTGCATTCTTTTCCGGCACTTCTCCAGGGGTTTCCGTTTTAGAATGGCTCACCGTTGTACTGCGGACGGTGATGGTTCTTTTGGCAGACGGCGCCGCTTGCTGAAGCGCGGATACCGCAGCGGGTGCTGCAGGCTTCCCGACGGGCCGCTTCCAGGAAAAGGAAACGGTGAGCAATACAGTGGACAGTACCATGATCAGCAGCACCAGCCGGTCACGTACGTTCAGGTTGGCCTGATCTCCTGATACGATGCGTTTCACCCGGTGGAGCAAGCCATACTTCCGGCTGCCCATTCCGGCAAAGGCCATGGCATAAGGCAGGCCTGCGCCTGTTTGTTCTTCACAGAATACCAGCGCTTCAATGTAAGCGGCCTTGCTGCCCGAATGGGCCACGGCCAGGTCGTCGCAACAGTTTTCACGCTCGGCGCGCACCATCCCCGAGATCCACAGCACGGCGGGATTGAAAAAGAAGATGATTTCCAGCAGGCTCTGCATGAGGTTAACCAGGTAATCCCGCCTGAGGATATGTGCCAGCTCGTGCAGGAGAATAGCCTCGATGCCCTGCGGGGGCAAGGCTGTAAGCATGCCTGCGGGCAGCAATACCAGGGGCTTTAAATGGCCGATGACCATGGGCACTTTCGCAAGGCCCGATTCGGCCAGCCTGACAGTCGCTGTCAGCCCCAGCCGGACAGCGAGCCCGTCAAGACGCCCCTGCCAGTCGGCACCGGGATAGGCGATCTTCCTGGTCCTGAGCCCGTGCAGGTGGTAAAGACCTGCGGTAAGCTGCAGCATTCGGAGGAGAACGATGAGCAGCCAGCCGGTAACGATGAATTCTGCATGGGCGTTTAGGTAGTCAAGCAGGCGGAACAAGCCGGTATCTGCATTCAACTTCCCTGCATAGGCAAAGTCAGTTATCCCTGCATTTGCGCTACCCGAAACGATCGCATGCTGGCCGGCGGCCGGCTGACCAATGGTGCTGCCTGTACGGTGCTTTTCCAGGCTGATCAGAAAGGTGGCCGCGGCAGACACCGCGAACAGCAACAGCGAAGCGACCAGCAAACGGTAGCGCAGGGCAGCGCCTGAACGTCTGGTGGTCAGCGTAATGACCACACCTGCTGCTGCAAGTAGGGCGCCCTGCCAGAAGGAATGCAGGATCATATCGTATAGGGCCTTGAGTTCCATATCGGGATTCGGTTAGGTGATGAAGTGTTTATCCAAGCTTTTTTAAGATTTCCCTGATCTCATCGAGTTCCTGGGCTGAGGTTTTTCGGTTGCCCAGCAGCTGCATGACGAGCTTGCTGGCGGAGCCTTTATAGAGCGTATCGACAAAGCGGTCCAGTAACTGTGATTTGGTCTGCTGTTCCTCTTCGGCTACGGAGTAGATATGCTTCATCTGGCTTTCGTCCCTGAGCAGGATGCCCTTCTCTGCCATGATCTGCATGAGCTTGAGCGTAGTGGTATAGTTTACGTCCTTCTGTTTGAGCAGTTCGTCGTTGACCTGGCGTACCGTAGACGGACCGGTTTCCCACAATACCTGCAGAATTTCCAGCTCCGATTTGGTCGGTTCTAAAGACCTCTCCTTGGTTTCATTCTTTTTCATGAAACTAAGGTAGGAAACTTTTCGTACGAAACAAGGAATATGTTTATTTTTTTTCGGCGGTGGCGGTGGCACGCTTGTGAAGGGTACCTGCTTACGCAGCATTTTGCCCGCATAGCCTGATAAATAAAGGTAATAGTCTGAGGGAATGTCGTCCTCGAAGGTGACGAAAGTGCTGGCCCCGACCGGCGGGTTTTTGGAGATCTTGAAAATAGCCGTGCCTTCGTCGATCTCGTCAAACATGGCGACATAAAGCATTCCGGCCTGGTTGCGGACCGCGCTGCTGATCTGCTTCCAGAAGAACCGTCCCCTATCTCGCGGGATCTGGTTGGATGGGGCGCGTGGATTCATGTTGTGCCAGCTGAATCCCGGAAAGACTACTCCTACATAGTCCAGCCCATTGGTTTTGCACCAGGCGATGTCGTCCTTCTGGACCGCAGCATACCGCTCATAGGTTTTGTCGTCGCTGTAACGTCCTATGGTCCAGGGATGGACGATATCTGCGCGCTTGATGACCTCGTGCAGGTAGGGGTCTTTCTGGGTGTCGTTCCCGAATTCGCGCCAGTAGGTCGGTACGCCCAGCATCACCGAACACCCGCCGTAGACCGGATCATTCTTGAGGAAATCGATCATCTTCGCCACATCTTTCAGGGTGTATTTGCGGTTGTCATTGAAACCAACGCCCCAAAGTACGACCAGCGGCTTACCATTATGGTACAGGTAGCTTTGCCGGTCGCCCCGTGCGGTTACCTTCATGCTGTCGACCAGGTTCTTCCAGTCGTTAATGAGCACCGGTACGTCTACGCTGTCCCGGCAGCCGGACAAATCGTACATGACCGAAATGGCCCGGCCGCATTCTTCTGCATATTTCAGGGCATTGCCAAGTACGGTATTGAAGTGATGACGGCCTGACCTGCCCCTGATCTCGGCGACGAAACGCTGCATAAAGACGCCATCTATGCCGTATTCCTTCATCCAGCGGAAGTGGGTCTGTATGGTCGAGGCGTCGTGTGCGCTCGTGAGATACGCGGGGCTGCCATCGGCATGTTTGAATGCAGTTGCGTATACTTTGGGTTGTTCGCTTACATCGGGCCAGAGGTCTACATTGGTGCTTCCGGGCTCGAACTTGCCGCGGGACTGGTAATGGTACCATCCCCTGCCCGCTCCATCGTCCGGTGTATTGTGCCAGCCCTGGTAGCCCGCCATCAGCAGGCCTTTATAACTGGTGAACCGCGAGGTCTTGCTGTGTTTGCGCTGCGCGGCCAGCTCTTGGGTGCAGCAAAAGAATATCAAAAGACCGCACAATAAATAACGTTGGTTCAGGAGGTTCATTGGTGTCGTTTTGGATCAAAGAAACAGCGGACCGCTTAAAATTTGATTAATAAATCACTAATTACCGGAAGATATCGGGATATTTCCGGATAAAGTAGACTGGTGTACAGCTCCAGGCATGACAATAACTATTCACGGGGAAGAAATTGTAAGGTGACAGCTTGTCGTTATCGGGATCATAAGCCTCCCAGAAAGTATCTGCTCCCTTATTGACCATTCCGCCCCAGTAATTTTCGACCAAGGCCCTCGCTTCCTGATGGAGCCCGGACTGTATGAGGGCTGCTACGTAATAATGGGTAAGGTAAGGGGTACCGGGCTTTACGGCATTTTTCGAGGTGGCGAGTGCCTTCATCGCTTTTTGCGCCTGAGCTTTGGAGGCCACCCCGCTTAAAACCATCCAGGATTGAGAGGCATAAGAGACCTGCCTGGACTGGCCGCTTAGGAAAAGACCGGATTTAGCGTCGTATAGTGAGGTCCGGGCCGCAGCAGTCATCTTGCTGATGAGCGGCGGCAAGGTGGCTACTTCCTGTTCCTTGCCAAGTTTCCGGGCAAGTTCAATTGTTTCCTTCATGGTATAAATCATGATGCCCTGCAATGAGGCCTGCTTGTCCAGGCCGTCGCGCCAGTCTACAAATAGCCACCAGCCTTCCTTTTGGGCGGATTCCGGCTGGAACAGCCCTTTGCTGTCCAGATGGCGGGCGATGTTGTCCATCTGCCGCCTGGCTACCGGCCAGAGATCGAGCGCGGTTTCGCGGTCTGAAGTAGCCATCAGATATTCTTTGAGTGCTACATTGTACAGCAGGGCATATTCGAAGAGAAAGGACTGCCCTTCCTGCGCATGCAGTTGCGGGGTTTCAAAAGTACTTGCATAGAGGAAACCATCCTGCTGTGCCAGGGCTGCGAGTATATAGAGGCAGCGTTTGGTGAGCTGGTGATTTTTAAAGGAATAAGTATTGGCCAGTGATTCCAGGTAAAGATCGCCGATCCACAGGCGCCTGTCACGCTTGGGCCCGTCTTCATACACGGTTTGCATGCACTCTTTGAGTGTAGCAAGGCCTGTTGCGTCGATTTTAGAGATGAGCGCTGAAGTGCCTGGCTGGAGTGGTTCGGGCTGTGTGGACACGGAACTTACTGCCTTAAACTTCATGTCGCTGATGACAAAATCAAAGCCTCCTGAACTGCCCAGTAAATCTATTTTCAGGTATCTGAAGGCAACACGGCGCGGCAAGGTGAAAGTAGCGGGCAGTTCGGTAATGGTGACGGTCTCGTCCTGCAGCCAGGCGCGGCTGAGCCCTCCGGGATAGGGATCGAATGGGGTGGCCAGCTCTGCCGGTACTTCTCCAAAGGTAAGCTTGAAGCGCAATGGTGCGTCTGAAAAGTTCCGGATGGATTTGATGGTAAAAGTAAAATAACCGGTGAGGTGCTCGCCAAAGTCGACCACGGTGCCGGACTGCTGCTTGAAGGAGCGGGAATATAGGCTTTCCATATCCCCTGCGGGCACAGTTTTCCAGCCCTGGAAGGCGCTGGGATCGGCTTCGAGCTTCACCAGCCTGACCGGCCGCTTCTCTGTTTCGATGAGGGCTGGTTTACTGGCCTCTGCTTTATCTAACCAGGCGCGGCGCTGTTCCGCCGTATAATGATCCTGGGCCTTCGACATTGCCGGCAGTAATATTGCTGCCCATATTATGGAAAGCACACTAGGCTTAATTTTCTTTAACATCTTCTGATCTTATTTATTTCCAGCTTTACTTCCTGGGATCTATGATCTGGGGCAGCCAGGTGATGAAATAACCCTTTTTAGCACCGTTTCCTGCTGAAGCGTAATCGCAGAAGTCTGTGGTGACGGCCTGGGCAGCGGCCTCGGTATAGGACTCTGGTACAAAGCGGTACCTGAATTGCAGCCAGCCGTCTTTTTCCTGGTGCGGTACAGGTTCCAGCTCTACGTACCCTGATGGGTTACTGATGTCTACGACAGACCCCATGCCGACACCGGGCAGTGATTCGTCGCGGGCAAGCAGGACGGGTCCGCGCATCAGGGCGGCATGCTGGCGGCTGTCATCGGCATAAACGACACGGCCCCGCATATCGAGGCTGAGCTGCACGGAATCCCCGCTCTTCCAGTTGCGCCTCAGTGCAAAATACTGTCCGGGTGTGGTCACTTTTGTCGTATCGCCGTTGACGATGATGCTGGTTTTTGCGCTCCATGAAGGGATGCGGAAATCAATACTGAAGGTTTCTTCTTTTTGTAGTTTAAGACCAAAACGGATAGTACCTTCTTCCGGATAGCTCGTTTGCTGGGTCAGCAATGCCGGACGCCCCCAGGGCAGCGCGATCTGGTATTCGCCGGGTACATAGTAATTTACGGCGATACCGTCTGGAGAGGCCATTACTACATGCTCGGGCAGGTTAAACAAGCCCCTCGGGCCGCTGGCGACACAGCAATTGATGTTCATACCACACTGACCGCTACCGGGTAAACGATAACCGGTCAAGGGGGTGTATTTGGCCCATTCGGCACCGTCCGGGCTCATGGAGCCCAGCAGCGCATTGTAATAGCTTTGTTCTACGGCATCGGCATATTTAGCTTCACCGGTGAGCCTCAGCAGTTGCTGGCTCAGCTTGATCCAGGTCACGGTAACGCAGGTTTCCTGGTAATGATGTACCGGATGTGCCTGTTTCGCACGACCGCCGAACCACATTTCGGTGGAGGCACCCGAGCCTGCCACGTTGATCTCGGTATCATAGATATTCTTCCAAGTTTGCTCAACGGCTTCTTTATAGGCGGGCTTGCCGGTAAGCCGGTAGAGTTCGAGCAAACCTTCATAGCAGGACATCATTTCATAAGCCTTCTGCCCTTGTTCGTAAGAATACCAGTTCTGGGGTTTAGGAAAACGTTTGGCCACATCGGTACGTGCCATGCTGATCAGCTTAGGCCCCTGCGGGGTTTCCCACTGGGCAACGATCTGTTCTGCAAATTCAAGGTATTTTTTGCTTTTTGTCGCCTTGTAGAGCTGGCAGACTGGCTCCAATATAGACGAAGTGGCCATTCCCCGGTAATTGCCCTTGGTGACGATGATGCCGTCTGCCGCTTTGAGCTCTTCCATCAGGTGGTCTGCCACTCCCCTTGCGGCTTTAAGGCTTTTCTGATCTGCAGTAAGGTTATAATAGTCCAGCAGGCCAAGCAGGCAGTATTTGCGGCCCCAGATGTCCCATTGCTGTAACCTTGCCTCTGGCTTGTAATTGCCGATATAACCGTCGTCGCTTTGGGTAGCGATCAGCTTGCTTACTGCTGAATCGAGCTTGGTTCTGAGCGCAGATGTGGGCTGATACTTATAGGCCAGCACGGCTGATGTGAACCACTTGCCCCAGAATTCGCTTTGCCATTGGCTGGTTTCATTTCTATCCTTAAAGGGCGCGATCAGGGCATCGATATCCTGTGCCAGGACCCGGTTCTGATAGGCGTTCTGTAAACGCGTGCCGATCTGGCCTTTGATGCTTTCGCGTTCTGCTGCCTTAAATTTGTCCTGTGCTTTCGAATAGGGAGATACGAAGAGGAAAAGGCCACAGGCCATTCCCTTGAGCAGGAATTTGTACATAGTTTCAGTTGTGTGTTTACTTGGTGTGGTTAAATTTACCAAAAAAACGGAAAGACACCAACCTGCACTGTGATGGTCATAAAAAAAGCGCCGCATTGCTGCGACGCTCTCAAACTAAACTAACGGAACAAACTTTATCTTGCTTGCTTTTTCAGCAGGCCGATTTCCTTTTTCAGCATTTCGATCTCCGACTGCTGCTCCTTAATGGCGGCAACCAGTACCGGGATCAGGTCTTTGTTATCGACTTCCTTATAAGTGACGACCTTGTTGCTGTTCTTTCCTGATGGATATTGCCTGGCGGTCTCATGCACGAGCTCTGGGAATGATGACTGTACGTTGCTGGCCAGGAAACCGTATTGATTGCCCGAGGGCAGGTTGAGGCCTTTGTATTTCTTGACATCATACTGGAATTTAACTGGCTCCAGGTTGATGAGCTGCCGGGCAGAGCCGGAAACCTTTTCTACGTTGACTTTGAGTTCGCTCTCTTCGATGTTCTGAGCGTTCACTGTAAATACACAGGCACTAAGGAAAAGTCCGAGTACGGCACTTTTACCCAAAATTGGATACTTCATATTGCTGTTTAAATTAAATGGTTTAAAACTTAATTGCTGCTTACAGAAATCAGCGCCCGGGCGGGCACTTAAACGGCAGGATTCGGCGGGGGTCCCCAGACTGCAATGTGCACTGCAGGTACATAAGGTAAGCCGATATGGTTAAGTTTTTGGGTCAATTCAACAGGGGCAGGAACCGGAACCTGATGCGGTATGAGCTCATCGCCAATTTCAAAGCTCTTGGTCTCCTTCTCATTTTCAGCAGACTTTTCGGCACCCTGATCATCCTGGTGTTGCTCCACGGCGTATTGCTTTTCCAGGACGGTAAACAGCGCATCGGCCTTTACCAGCATAAAGGAGATCAAAATAAGAAGACCTGCTATTTTCCTGAACATGGAGTTGCTGTTTAATTTATCAATTGCTCTTGCTACAAATATATTATTTACGTTAATAAGGACAAACTTTGCCCCGAGAAAGTTTGCCGCGAGGTGCGGTTTTTAGCAGTCTCATGACGATTGATTTTTTTCAAAAAAAATTGGGCTGGAAAACATATTATTCTATCTTTGCAGCCTCTTCGCAGGAAGAGAAATCTGCGATAGCAGAATGATTCCGTAGCTCAGCTGGTAGAGCATTACACTTTTAATGTAGTGGTCCTGGGTTCGAATCCCAGCGGGATCACAGAAGGGACAAGTCAAATGATTTGTCCCTTTTTTTTGGACCTAAATCGGTAAAATTACCAGGCGTGGAAATGGCTTTACGAACCGGAACTTCCTTCTCAGGTCAAATCTATTTATTGGAATGAAAAGGAGAAAAAGGTCGTAGTTTTTGTGCTACAACAGATTTAGTCCGCCTGGCGTTTTTTGCTCATAAGTTCATAAGACTCCCGAATGTAAACGAATAAGCCTGGTACGACATCATTAGCCGAATGGATGCGTATGTGGTTCCCGTATTTTTTACCCACTTTAATGCTTTTGATCACCGGCTTTTCCGGATGCGCCGCTGACGAATAAAATTTAATATCCAGCCACTTTTTCATTGGACGTATGATGAGAAAACCCACCCTTCGGGTAAACACGATGCAGTTCGGTGTTACGCCCACCAGCACATTCTCCCAATCTGCTACTTCAGCTAATATCTTATCAAACGCTAAAACCAATTCCGGTGAACGCCCCTCAAACAAACTGTCCAGGCTGACTCGCTGGCAATAATGCCGGTAATCTTTCCAGGGCAGTTCCCGATCACATTTTGGGCAGGTCCAACTCATTGATTCACTTTTAGCTTTTACAACAGCAAAAAGGCTGTACCTGTTTCAAGGGCTCAAAACCTTTTGGAAAAGACCTTGTTAATTCTCATGAAATCAAATACCTATGAGCACAAGAGGAAATAAAAGTTGAACGGAATTCAACGTATTGCCATTGAAAAAAGATCAAATAATTTTATAAGTTGAACAAGCACTAATCCTGGGTAAACTGGGTTTGGTGTCTAAAATAAGTCATCATGAGCAGCGCCTTTATCAGAGAAAGTGAAAATGAACAGCTAAAAGACATCACTCCCAATATGGCCTCCCTGCTGATCTTCCTCAAAAGGGAATACGGCGGGCCAGTGCGTGAACTGCATACCCGGTTCAGTGAGAAACATCAGAAAGATGTGCATGAAATGAGCGACGGCCTCGGCTATATGCTCAACGACCAGAATCACTGGCAGGTCGTCTTGGATTAAACGATGAGAATAAGGCATCGTTTGAGATCCAGCTTTCTTCAAGGTAGCAGGGCATCTTTTTTCGATTTCAATGCGACATATCCACTTGAACTCTGCGCCGATCTTTCGTACCTAGATATTACGCAGTCTTCGCTGAGCAGGATAAGAAAAAACATTTGCCGAAAAGTGTTCAAACAAAAACCTCAACCAGCTAAAGAAGTGAAATGTCCGGCATCCAGCTTACAGGTCCAAATTTTTCCAAGTTTTGCTTTGAGATTTCAGCAAAATATAATTGGCTGTTTTATATTCATTGCTGTCGATTATTGTTAATTTGTTTTGAGATATCCAATTAACTGTGTAATATTATATTAACTCTTAAGTCATGCTCTTAACTCAATTAAAATTAACAATTCTGAAGTTAACTTGCTTTAAACAGGCATATTATCAGATGCATTAAACGGTAAATGTTAGAGGTCATACGTGACCGAAGCAATTCACTCATCAACATAAAGATGAATAGACTTATCCATATCTTTGTATTTTTTATAGCGTTTGCTGTACTGATTTCCAGTTGCCGGCAGAATCCTGTGAAAGGGAAACCGGGAACTGTATCTGACATATCCGCTTTACCTGACGACACGGTTACGATCAGAATTGACGGGACGCCAGGAAAGGAAAGAAGTTCTTCTGTGTTTTTCTACTACCACGATTCACTGTCTCAAACTCATGGAATAACACTTAAAACTGAGACCACTAAATTTAAAATATCTGGTCCTGTTCTTTTTCTGGAATCCACAGAGAAGCAGACACCGTTCTTGATTTATCCGGGCGAGACAGTTAATATAAAAAACTTAGGAACTGATTCCTTACGTTTCTATGCCAAGGGAAATCCGGAGCGCACAAATGAACTTGATTTTTTCAGACAAGTTGTGCAGAAGACGGGAAACATGTGGTACTTCTATCCATCGATGTATTATCAGCGACGAGTTAAGGATGTGGCTCAGCTCAAAATAGTCGAAACAACAATCGACAGTCTAAAAAATGTTCGTTTAAACTACCTGAAAACGTACACACTAAACTATCCGGTCAGTAATGCCTTCGCTGATTTCGCGAAACACTGTATAGCAACCACAGCTTTGAGGGATTCTTTGCTTTTGTATCATAATAACCGGGCAATGATCTCGGAAAAGACCTCTTACAGTAATCTTGCAAAGTCTAAAATCCGTAACCTTAGCAGCCTTGGATTTAAGGATTACGCCATTTTCCATCGTGCTTGTATTGATCTGGTTTCTATTGCGGTAGGAACTACTAAGTTTGACATCGACGGAATCGGCAAAAACGATCAGGACTTTATTCGGTGTTTCGACTTTATAGAAAAAAATTTTGACGGCCAGATACGTGATTTTTTACTGGCACACCTGCTATATAGCGGAAAAAAGAATCGCCTTACCATACCTAAATATCACCTTGACCAATTTGATTCCTTATTGGTAAATCGATGGTATTTTAATAAAGTACATACCATTTTACAGGAAAATCATATAGCGGAAAGTTTCAAAAAGGGAAGTAATAAATTGTTGTCACTAAATGGGAAACGCGTACAGGATTTGAAAGACGTGTTTTCAAAACATAGAGGTAAACTTATGATATTGGACTTTTGGGCAAGTTGGTGTAGCCCTTGCCGAATGGAAATGCCCTATATCGCTAAATTAAAAGAGCATTATCAGGGTAAAAACGTGGTTTTCATCAGCATATCGACAGACAGCGAAGTTGGAGGATGGAAAAAAGCCGCAAAAGAAGAAGGTTTAAATGGAGAAGAGAATTATCTGTTACTGAATGCGGATGATGCTTCTTTCGTTAAAAAATACAACATCAGTAGTATTCCGCGGTACATACTTATCGGAAAATCAGGAGAAGTATTGGTTGACAATACGCCACGACCAAGTGAACAGGGGTTAATGGATTTAATCGACAAACATTTGTAATATCAAATTATGGCTGTCCGCATAAAAGATGTCACCGCCCAGCACCACATTATCTTTCACGATATAGGTTTCGATGTATCTTTTGTTTTTTTCAATATTTGACGTCATCGATGGCAGTTCTCCACTAGGAAATACATAGAAAAATATTTTTATCGCTCCATTCCCGAGAGTATCATACTGAAGCTTCTTTTCTTGTGCAAACGATATCTGAGTACTCGTCCACAAAACCCAAATTAAGATCAAAGTGCTCGTTTTGATATGGTTCTTGCATTTCTTCATATGTTATAGAAACACATTGTATCGCGGAACAACCATAAGGGTCGAGAAATTTTGCCAAAGCTTTATCTTTAACCCCCATGAACCATCCGTTACGTGAGCATATAGAAAAGGTAATACCACTCCGCGATGAGGAGTTCAAATTGATACTGGGACATTTTTCCACCAAAAAGTTCAAAAAGCACCAATTCCTGATCCAGGAAGGTGAGCCTGCAAAGTACAACTTTTTTGTCCTGTCCGGATTGTTGAAACTGGTTTTCACAGAGTCGTCCGGAAAGCAGCACATTGTCGCCTTTGCGATGGAAGACTGGTGGGAAAGTGATTTCTTCGCCTGGTATACCGGGGCACCAGCTACCATGTCCTTGGAATGCCTGGAGGATACCGAGGTTTTGTGCATTACCCTGGATGATTATCATGCGCTATGCAATAGCCTGCAGAAAATAGAACGTTTCTTTCTTGAAAAGTCCATCTTCGGGTTTGTCAGCGCACAGCGGCGAATCCTGGCCATGCTGACTTCCAGCGCACAGGAGCGGTATGAGCGCCTGCTCAAGCAATATCCCTCCCTGGTCCAACGTGTGCCTAAAACACAGTTGGCGGCATTTCTTGGCGTCTCCCGGGAGACGCTGAGCAGGTTTTCCGGCTGATGTGACCTGCATCACAAAATAATCGTGCGGTAGCTCACCGTTGTATTTTGCGCTTACTGCCCACTTTTGTCCTACTAAAAAGACAATTATGGAAAAAAGAGAAATCAATCCCTGGACCTGGCAGGATGGCCGCAACTACGTGCAGGCTGTTGAAGTGAAACACGCAGAAAGCACCCTTTACTGTGCCGGGCAGGCTGCCGTCCATGCAGATGGAACTTCCAGCGATGCGGACATGGGTACACAGTTGAACATAGCGATCCAAAATCTGGAGACGGTGATCAGCGAATCCGGATATGAATTGAAAAACATCGTGCGGTTGAACGTCTATACCACTTCCAATGAAGAATTTTTGCCCCATTTTGGAACGCTGCAAGAATGGATTGCGAAAAATGGCATCCGGCAGGCCACAACCCTGTTCCAGGTGACGCAACTGTTTGAGACATTAAAAGTCGAGCTGGAAGCAACGGCGGTAAAATGATCAGATAAAGTCCTTTCCGGAGTTTGGCTATGCTATGCCCCGATTTGACTATGCCGAGAAGTTCATTCCTGATGACCTTTGACTATATCAAAAATCAAAAAAATGAAACAGTCACAAACACCCATCATCAGTTTTAGTCCGGTAGTATTGCCAGTTGCCGGCCGTCACGTAGACCTCGAAATAAAAGTTTCTGCTCCCGCGACCGGAAACAACTTGCCGGTTATTCTTCTTTCACATGGTCATGGCCCGTCTAATTTTCTCTCTTCGTACAAAGGATATGGCCCTATGGCAGATTATTTTTCCGCAGAAGGATTTGTAGTCATTCAACCTACGCATCAAAATTCCAAAGCACTCGCGCTTTCCCCGTCCCTTCCCGAAGCACCATTGTTCTGGAGCTCACGGCCAGCCGACATGACATTTATCCTTGACCATCTGGACGAAATTGTCGACACAGTACCAGGGTTAACCGGAAGAGTCGACAAAACAAACGTTGCTGTAGTAGGCCATTCTATGGGCGGGCAGACCGTCTCTATGCTGGCTGGCATGGAGGTAACTGACCCGGTAACAGGTAAAATAGTGAACGCAGCAGAACCAAGATTAAAAGCCAGGGTGATCATGGGCGCACCCGGTGGACCCGAAGGATTCACCGGAGCTGCCAGACAGCACTACCCTGTATTAGCGGCCGGAGATTTCAGTACGATGACGCTGCCGGCACTCATTGTGAATGGCGACAAGGACGTAAACCTGATGTTCTCTGATGTTGACAACTGGCGTGCCGATGCCTATTATCAAAGTCCCGGTCCTAAGGACCTGCTGACCGTGTTTGGCGCCGAACACATCTTTGGTGGCATATCTGGATATGATGCCCGCGAAACAAGTGATGAAAATCCGGAGCGTGTCGCCTTTGTATGCGAAACCATTCTTGCGTATATTCGGAGTAACTTCGATCCGAACGATCAGAGCTGGGAACAAGCAAAGAAAAGCCTTAATGGCGTAGAAGGTGCGTTAGGCAGTATTGAAAGCAAATCATAAACAGACACTATGAAGGATGAAATGTCTAACCACAGATTTAATTCCTTATCAAGGTTGCATAAGGCGCTGGACATGCCAGCACCTATGCACCCGTTGGTAACTTTAATAAATAATGCTGACGGAACCATTCCGCTCGAAAAACTGCCCAATCCCCATATCTTAAGCTTTTATAAGATCTCTTATAAGGCGAACTTCCAGGGAAAGTTCAGATATGGACAGCATTATTATGATTTCGACGAAGGAGGAATGTTTTTTGTCTCGCCGAATCAGATCACGGGAAGCCACGAGCCACTAAGTGATCAATCTGGCTATACCTTACTTTTCCACCCGGATTTCTTGCTGGGTTATGAACTCGCTAAGAAAATTAAAACGTACGGCTTCTTTTCCTATTCCATTAATGAGGCATTGCACCTGTCTGAGAGGGAAAAAAACACAATTATTACGGTTTTCGAGAGTATCGAAGAAGAACTGGAAGGCAGAATCGATAATTTCAGTCAGGACGTTGTGATTTCCCAGATTGAGTTGCTGCTCAATTATGCCAACCGGTTCTACAGCCGGCAATTCATTACCCGAAAGGCCGTAACCAGTGATTTGCTTCAAAAAGTAGAAGACACTTTACGCGTATATTTCCAGTCACCACACAAACAAACCCACGGGCTTCCCACTGTCCAATACCTTGCGGCGCAACTAAATGTCAGCGCCAGTTATTTAAGTGATATGCTACGATCGCTTACCGGGCAAAACGCACAACAGCACATACATAACCACCTGATCGAAAAAGCGAAAGAACAGTTATCTACAACACAGGCCTCGATAAGCGAGATCGCCTACGAACTAGGATTTGAACATCCGCCCTCGTTTAGTAAATTATTTAAGCTAAAGACCAATTTGTCGCCTTTGGATTTCAGACGATCTTTTAATTAGCGCGTATTCGGGCATTACGCCAAATTCTAAATTACTCGGCCAAATTCTAACTGCAAGCTACCAGAACTTGAATAAAGAATAGCTGTATGGTACGGGCCCACCCTGTTCTTGGAAGCAGGCGGTGCACCTTCGCTATGCCAGGTATTCAGACGAATGTGGTGAGATTTCTTTGCAGTTGAAACAGAATGAGTTTTGTATAAACTTACTTATATTTATACTTACCAGGTATCGCTTTTATGAACCACATTCTCAGTCCACCCGATAAGACGAGCAACTATCAGGCTTACATGGTCTTCATGCTGACGATCATCTGGACAGCGGTTACTGGCCTGGTTGTAATATTCGGCTTGTTCTATTTTCCGGAACTGAAGACACGTTGGGCAATACTCTTCACTATCGCTTTATTGATTGCGGTAATCAACCTGAGCCTGAATCATCATGGCTATGCCCGCAAAGCGAGTTGGTCCCTGGCCATCATGCTATGGCTGTACATCACC
Source organism: Pedobacter sp. JY14-1 (assembly GCF_029269825.1). Classification (GTDB taxonomy): domain Bacteria; phylum Bacteroidota; class Bacteroidia; order Sphingobacteriales; family Sphingobacteriaceae; genus Pedobacter. Next base: position 284,544 of record NZ_JARJHU010000001.1, read on the forward strand.
ATTCCGTGCTATTCTGCTGGCGGAATATTTGCTCCTGGAATACTGTCACAAATGGCTGTGATCCTTACAGCCGGATTCCTGCTTGGCCGAAAGGGGGGCTTGGCGGCTGGCCTGCTGACCATCGCTGCTGATCTCGTATTGGCTTTGCTGGAGGTAAATGGAAAGTTACCCGCCCCCACGGTGGTTCACGATCCGATTAGCAGATGGATCAGTGCAATGATTCCAATTGTGACAATACTGGTAATGCAGTATTACGCGATCAACCATTTACGTAGCAGCCTCAGGTCTATGCAACGGGAGATCCTTAGACGCAGGACGGCTGAAGCTCAGAACAAAGAGACCTTAAATGAGCTTGTCGAGCGGGAAAAGGAACTGGAAGACTATAAATATGCTTTGGACATTTCCTCGATTGTGGCAATTTCAAGTGTCGAAGGCGCCTTTCTCTATGTAAACGACAACTTTTGCAAAATCAGTAAATACACTACTGAGGAACTTATTGGTAAAAGTCACGACATCCTTTTTTCCGGCCATCATCCCCCAGAATATTTCGATGAGTTGGGTTTCGCCTTGATGCAAGGTAAGCCCTACAGGGGAGAATTCTGTAACAAGGCAAAGGATGGCTCCCTTTATTGGGTGGACTCGACAATCGTACCTTTTCTTAATGACGAAGGCAAGGTTTACCAATATATCTCGATCAATAGTGACATTACCCAGAAAAAAGAAGCGGTGCAGCAGCTGCTGGTAAACAAAGAGAGGTATAAATCCATCATTGAAGTTTCCAATACCGGCGCATGGGAATATGACCTGGAGACGAAGAAGGTGTGGTACAGTTCAAAATATTTCGCCATGCTGGGCATTGACAGGCCAGACGGAATTTGGGCGGATACCGTTGGTATGTCCTGGACAGACTTGCTCCATCCGGATGACCGCGACAATGCGGTACGGGTTTTTGATGAATTTCTGGAAGCCAATTCTACAGACTTGTACGAGAATATTTTCCGTATGCGTCATCAATCCGGTGATTGGGTATGGATCTGGTCACGTGCCAGAAGGCTTCGGGACCAAAACGGCAACCTGACGACCATTAGCTTGGGTACACATACGGATATTTCAGCCCGGATAAACGCAGAACAGAAGACCAGGGAAAGCGAACAGCTGATCAGAAAGATTACAAGCCAGGTGCCTGGCAATACGTATATGTTTGAAATTGAAGAATCCGGTAAGCTGAACTTCCTTTTTGTGAACCGTGGCACTGAAGACTATAATTTTACCACTGACTTAGACGATCTCTCACGCAATCCTGATCGGGTACTTGAAGTCTGGCACGAAGATGACCGGTCGCTTTTCAGGGAAAACATGAAGAAGGCTTACCAAACGGAAACTCCGATCAGTTTTCAATACCGGATTATAGTAAACGGCGTGATCAGATGGAGATGGCTTCAGGCAGTTCCTGAAAAAGGTGAAGATGGAAAAGTCGTTTGGTATGGTGCCACCCGTGACGTTACCGCCCTTGTAGATTATATCGCATCCGCAGAACAGATCTTATACGATATTTCCCATGTCCTGCGCCGGCCAATTTGCTCTATGCTGGGCATTACGACGTTGATCAGCGAAGGCGGATTAACTCCGGAGGAAGCGCTTGAACTGGCTCAGCAAATGCACCCTGTGGCCAGGGAACTGGACAAGTTTATGACTGAATTAAATCAGGTTTATGAGCAAAAGCGACATATCACCGCACTCAATATAAACTTTTCCGCGCTGGTTGATAAACGCAATTCCTTATTCAAGGCAAATGACTAGGTGCATCTTAGAAGAATTACCATAGACAACCCGTTATCTGGCATTTATGGAAACGTACCCGCAATTGGTCAATCGCATCTCACTCTCCTACCTTGCATCTTATCTCGGTATTACACAATCGTCCCTCAGCCGGATAAGAAAAACATTCGCAGCGATCTTGTTTTATTTCGAAATTACCCCCACCTATGCTAAAATAGGTTCGCACATGATTTATTATACTTGTTTTTATACTCCAGTGGCGACAGGCCCGTAATTTTACGGAACACTTCCCGGAATGCCTTTACGTCTGAATAACCAACTTCATACATCACTTCATTGATAGTTTTGCGTGAAGTCTCCAATTCCTTTTTGGCGGACTCGATCTTTACCCTTTGTAAATAATCGGCAGGGGTGTTACCGGTAGCCTTTATAAATCTGCGATCGAAATTCCGCCTGCCGACAGTCAGCTTGCCGGCAAGTTCTGTAATGGATATCCGCGTGGAGAAATTTTTTTCAATATACTCCTGGGCCTTGATGACCACATCATCCCCGTGCGACTTCTGCCCGTTAAAAATCACGAAATCCGATTGCAATTGCCGGTCAATATCGATCTGGAAGACTTTGGAGCAGTAAATTGCGGTCTGCCGGTCATAGTATTTTTCGACAAGGTAGATAAGCAGGTTTAAAAAGGAATAACCGCCACCATTGGTATAAATACCATATTCATCCGTAATGAGCTTTTCTGCCCTTAAGTTGACTTTAGGAAACAGGTTTCTGAAATTGTCTATGGCATTCCAATGGATGGAGCAGCTTCTTTTATCCAGCAACCCCGTTGAGGCCAGCAGATAAGCCCCGGTACACATGCTGGCTACCTCAGCTCCTTTTTTATACTGTTCCGATATCCAGTCTACCAGCATCACATTTCCACCTTCGGTTCCCTTAAAGGAACCGACAATTGCAGGGATAACGATGAGGTCCGTTCTCTGAACCATGCTGATCTCTATTTGTGGCAATACTTTTAATAAGCCATTAACAAAGCTGGATTGTGCCGATGCACCCACCAATTCTACTTCAAATACCGGTTCTTTATGATGTTTCTTATAATAGTTATTGGCTTCTGTAAAGACATGATAGGTACCCACGATACAGGATAAAGTATTGGGACCGGTTTGCGCGTCGGGGACTAATATCGTGAGATGCTTCATGTTATTACAAATCTAAAGATACAATTTGTCCAAATCAACCGCTGATAAAGTCTATTTTACACCCGTTCCGAGTGCGTGTGTATCTGTACCTTTAAATTGAAAAATAAAACATAACATGTCAGAACAAGCACAGCATCAAATCGATACCAAAAGCATTTGTCACAGATTACTGATCGAGGCTCCGGTTGAAACAGTTTACCACGCGATCACCACGCAGGAAGGATTGTCTGGCTGGTGGACTCCCGACACCACCGCGAAGCCTGAGACAGGAAGTGTGATGAGATTTGGCTTTGGCCCGGATTATTACAAGGAAATAGAAGTAACCGGATTAAAGCCATATAGCCTTGTTCAATGGCGTTGCATTAAAGCATTTGAAGACTGGATCGGAACCACGATGACATTTGAGCTGGAACCACACCAAAAGGGATGTGCTTTGCTCTTTCATCATGATGGCTGGGAGGCGTACACACCGGGATTTGCCTCATGCAGTTTTGACTGGGCACTTTTTTTCAGAAGCCTGAAGTTCCTTTGTGAAACCGGGAAAGGGTTCCCCTACCCCGATTTTAATAAATGATCAACGCCATCCCAAACCGGGTGCAACATGCTCCAGGATAGCAGACAGCATATGTACGTTGTAGTCTACCCCCAGGGTGTTGGGTATCGTCAAAAGGAGTGTATCTGCTTCCTGAATCGCTTCATCTGCCGCCAGTTCTTTTATGAGTTGGTCTGGTTCGGCGGCATAGCTTCTTCCGAAAATGGCGCGTTTGTCTGCCTCGATCATGCCGATCTTATCGGTCCGGCTGGACTCCTGTCCGAAGTAGTGACGGTCCTGATCGTTGACCAGTGCAAAAATGGACCTGCTTACCGATACCCTGGGTTCCCGCAGGTGCCCTGCTTTTTTCCATGCTTCCCTGTACAGCCGGATCTGCTCCGCCTGCTGTACATGAAAAGGCTTTCCGCTTTCATCATATTTCAAAGTGGAACTCTGAAGGTGCATTCCGTTTTCTGCCGCCCAGACAGCAGTGGCATTTGAAGCAGCTCCCCACCAGATACGCTCCCGCAACCCCTCGGAGTGTGGTTCCAGGCGCAGCATACCCGGCGGGTTCGGAAACATGGGGTATGGATTGGGCTGTGCAAACCCGACGCCTTTCAGCTTATCGAGGAACTCAAGTGCTTTGCGGCGGCCCATGTCTGCATCTGTTTCGCCTTCGGCAGGTTCATAACCGAAATAACGCCATCCATCGATTACCTGTTCCGGTGAGCCTCTGCTGATCCCCAGCTGCAACCTTCCGCCGGAAATCAGATCAGCCGCACCCGCGTCTTCCACCATATATAATGGATTTTCATAACGCATGTCAATTACACCGGTTCCTATTTCGATTTTGCTTGTCCTGGCGCCGATAGCTGAAAGCAATGGAAACGGAGAGGCCAGCTGGGCCGCAAAATGATGTACCCGGAAATAGGCACCATCCAGACCAATCTCTTCAGCAGCGACAGCCAGCTCGATAGACTGAAGTAAGGTATTGGCTGCTGTCCGCGTACGATAAGCGGGGTGGTCGGACCAGTGTCCAAACGATAAAAAACCTATTTTTTTCATAAATCCTTTTTCAGGTTGCTGTGTTCCAAATTACGTAATAAAATCCTGAAGATAAATGAATGGATGGAAGTGAGAATTCAAGAAAATTTTGTCTGCAAATGCTTGTATTTAAATTTTCAAAATTAAGTTTCGAATTGTAAGCCGTTCACTGCAATTTTAACGTTAAACGCCTAAGGGCCTGGACTTCTGCCGGTGATGAACGAATTTAGCAGCAATCAATAAACCGCTGTAACGTTCAATGAAAGAACTAAGAGTAGATAAGTCGATCAGCAATCGTGACCACGATAGCCTTAAAGGTTATTTCAACGATATCAATAAATTTCCGCTGCTGAGCGCCGAAGATGAAGTATTGCTTGCTGTGAAAATTAAGGAAGGCGACCGGTCGGCATTTAATAAACTTGTCAATTCCAACCTGAGGTTTGTGGTATCGGTTGCAAAAAAGTATGAGGGAAATGGCATTCTGCTCACAGATCTTATCGCTGAGGGGAATATAGGGCTGATGAAGGCTGCGGAAAAATTTGACCCTACCAGAGGCTTTAAATTTATCTCATTTGCGGTCTGGTGGATGAGGCAGGCGATGATGCAGGCCATCAATGATCACAAGCGACTGGTGAGGCTGCCCGGCCACCGCATCCGCAACCAGCACGATGTATGGAATGCCGAATCGGTATTGGAACAGGTCTATGAAAGACCGGCTACTCATGAAGAAATTGCAGAATACCTGGAATTGCCACTGGAGCACGTAAAAGACACTTATATGGACAGTATGCACTCGACATCTCTTGATGACTATGACCCGGACCGGGATCAGCGCGGCCTGCTCGAGGTAATGGCACAAACCATGTTCAGTCCTGCAGACGCTGAGCTCATTGCAGAAAACATAAATACCGAACTGCATGCAATACTGATGAGCCTTCCCGAAAGGCAAAAACTGATATTACAGATGCAGTTTGGATTACGAGATGATTATACGATGTCTCTGGATGATATAGCGAGTCGTCTAGAAGTTTCGCAGCAATGTGTCAGTATAAACAAGAAAAAGGCAATAACGACGCTTGGGGAAAGTAGACGCATAAAAGCCCTGTTATACTGAAAAAGCCGGCTCTTTGGCCGGCTTCTTTTTAAAACACAAATTGTTTATTTGCTGTTTTTCTTTTCTGTGATCTCTGTACGGATTTCTTGCGCCAGTACTTTAATATCCTGAAGCGCCTTCCTTACACGTGTACCGGCAGCACCGTTTCCTGAATTGTAGAATTTACCGGCATCAGCTTCTGTAGCGGCAACAAGTTCCTTGAGTTTAGAAAATTTTTCCATATGGTTTGATATTAAATTAGTTGCAGTCTTCAGTATATCGAATATAGGTTAATTGACAGGAATTAAAATAGATAATTATCAAAAATGTGGAAAAAAAGCCAACTTGTTGACAATGAGCGGCTATTTTATTAAATGTTTATTTCCTTAACTTAGGGAAGCAGTTTATGGTTAGCTTCAAACAGAAAAAAATATGAACACGTTGACACCTAAACTCATCCTTCATTGGTTATTGTCTTTTATCGGGCTGTTCATCATATGGGCAGCGGGATACTTCTTTCTGGCATGGTATGTCATCAGCCAGATGGCCAGGTTCCGGAACAGCGGAAAGGGTTTTTGGGACTCTGTGGTTGCAGCAGATGTTTTCTGGCTGATACTTGCGCTGGGAGGTACATCACTTGTCATTTATTTTTTAAAATGGGTTGCCGGGAGATCACCTGCTCCAAATGCTGCCGTTATTGCATTTAGTTTACTGGTGACCGCCGTCACTTGTTATCTGGTGAGTTCACTGAGCTTCTCCGATTTTTCCTACAATGTAATTCCTCACCTGGCCATTAACCTGGCGATTGTACTCGGACTAAACATTGTGCATTTTTACAGTCGGGTAACGGATAATAATGATGAATAACCAACAAATATACGGTACAATTATTGCTGTAAATGGTGAGGAGGATTTTGCAATGAGCGAACCAAACGCTAACCCTGAAAAAAAGATAAAAAAACCACATCGATTCCCCGTAAGCCGTTATAGTCTTAGCGGAAAGCTCCTGGAAACCTATCAGAATGCAAGGGTGGCAGCAGAGGCCATGAACGGTTGTCATATGCATTTGTCGCTGGCTGCCAGGAATACACCAAAAATGCTCACAGCCTATGGCTATATCTGGCGCAGGAGCTCGGAGCCTGAAATAGATATCAATGTGCTTATCAAGAAAAAAGCACTGCCATCTTCTACCCCATTGTCTAAATTTCAGCCAAAAATCGGACAATATGACCTGGAAGGAAACCTGGTTGGAACTTTTTTAAACGCCAAACAGGCTGCAAAGGCTGTCGGCGTGCATTATCAGGGAATCCGGCAGGTTACAAGAGGCGAGCTATATACTTACGGAGGCTTTATCTGGAGCCGTACCATTAAACAGAAGATCAAGGTAGACCCTAAAGTGACCTATTTAAAAAGTGTGATCTCGCAGTATGACCTCGACGGACGCTGGATACGTTCGTTTAAAACGGGACTGGAAGCGATGAAGGTAACAGGTGTAGGCAACGAGCACATCTCGCAGGTGGTCCGCGGACAGTTGCTTACCGCAGGTGGCTTTCTCTGGCGGAAAGGACAGCAATTGAGGATCAATGTGAACGAACTTCGTAAGCACCCTTTATTTGAGACTTCTAAATTGCAGCACCACCTGAACCGCAAACGGAAAAATGCGAAGCAGAAACTGAAAGAGCAGGCAAACCATACAGAACAGTCTGTAAATAATCCTGATAATTTAACATCGGGTTAACAATGGCAGCTTACCTTTGCGCTGTAAATATTTGGTTAGTATTTATAAGTTTAGGTTTAGTTGATAAAAAAAGCCATGATGGATTTCATGGCTTTTTTAATTAAATGTCTTTATCATTTTTACTTACTTTTGCGGCAACTAACGGATTACAACTAGAAACTGATGCGGATCATTGCCAATTTTTTGCTGGGCGAGTACTTTACTGATGCCCTTCGCAACACGCTGTGTATCCTATTACCAATCGCTTTATTCTTTTTTTATGGAAAGGAAGATGCCGCAATCGGAACAGGCATAGGCGCCTTACTGATCAGTTTAACGGACCTGCCAGGCAACCGCAGCAACAAACAGCGTACTGCACTGCAGAGTATTGCGGTATTCTCAGTGACTGCACTGGTATTTTCTGTAAGCATGGGCGATGAATGGCTATTGGCTGGAGTCTTTTTTCTGATGACTTTCCTGCTATCGATGTTGTCTGTATTTGGTGGCAGAACCGGTCTTATTGGTACAATGGCAATTATCTTGAGTACTTTTATCCTGGGCCTGAAACCCGTATCGCCATGGAATTTCAGCTTCTATATCTTTGCAGGGAGTTGCTGGTACTATATAATAAGCCTTACTCAGACCGCGCTATCCCCCTACCGTTCCCTGAGGCATGCCATTTTCGAGTGCCTTAAAGTGACCGCAGCACTTTTGCGTTCAAAGGCGAAATGCTATGATCCCGATATACCGCTGGAGGACTGCTACCGCGAAAACATTGCTTTGCACATCCGGGTAAGCGAAAAACAGGAACTGGTGCGCAGCCTGCTGCTGAGTGACCGCAAGGCACTGAAACCGGGCAACAAAAAGGGCGGCCACATGTTAAACCTGGCCAGACGGGTCATTGAACTGTACGAACAGATCACGGCGATACATTATGACTATACCCTGGTACGCAAGGTTCTTGGTGAGAACGGGGCCTTGCCAGCGATCCGGACGCTGATCATCCTGCTTGCTGAAGAAACCGATGCCCTTAGCCGGTCCTTCCTGCTGCTACCAGGCGGCAAATGGAAGACAAAGGAAAAACAAACAGATAAACAGATCGAAAGGCTAAAGGACATTGCTGCCGGATCAGGAGAAACGGCTAAAGAAATACTGATACCGGTCATCAGAAATGCAGAAGAGATTCGGGATGAGGTATTTAACCTTAAGTCGGTCCACAGGAACATAGGGTTCGGGCAGTCCATTGATGCGGCGGCCTATCTGCCCTTTTTGGAACAGCCGGTTCTCAACTACGCTACCGTGAGGCAGCACCTTTCCCTGGGCGCTCCGGTTTTCCGGTTTTCGCTGAGACTGGCACTTTCACTGCTGGTGGCCTATCTGATTACGCTCCTGTTGCCTTCTGAAAAATATAGCTACTGGTTGCTGCTGACCGTGGTAATTGTGGCCAGGCCCCGTTTCGGCATTACCTGGAAGCGCAACAAAGAGCGTCTTTCGGGTACACTGATGGGGGTCGCACTGGGCTTTGTAATCTTGCTGCTCATTAAGCAGACCTTTATACTGCTCATCATTTCAGCAGTTTTGCTGCTGGGCTTTTTTGCTTTCAACAGGCCTAATTATACGTTAAGTGTAATGTGCATTACTCCTGCTGTTATTATTAGCCTGGGTCTGTATCAAAGCCATACGGAAACCATTCTGCTGGAAAGGGCTTTATTTACCATAGCCGGATGTCTGATCGCATTCCTCAGTCTTTATCTTTTCCCGATATGGGAATCGGGCCATCTGCAGTCGCAAATGGATATGGCCCTGCAAGCCAATACCAGCTATATGGAAGTAGTATCTGCCCGCCGGGAAGGCCGGCCGCTGGCACCCAGTACCATAGGACTTGCCAGAAAGCGCGCTTATTCAGCATTGGCCAGACTTTCAGAGACATTGCAGTTTATCGCTGCAGAACCCAGGAAGAACCGGTCGGATATTGAACAGGCTTATGTTCTTCAACAGGAAATCTACAGGGAAAACGCAAGGATAACGGCTGTACTGCTGACGGCACCGGATATAAAAAAGAGGCTGTCCGGAAAAACCGTATCCTGCAATGACAGGACGTTCTTTCCGGACAGCCTCCAATAAACCAAATGGCCTTTACTAAACCGCTTCGTTAACTCCTGACATGGCGATCTCTGTCAGTAATGAATCGGTACTTTTCTCTTCATCGAGCGTTTGCTGCAATAACGTTTCTGCTTCTTCATGCTCCATTAATTTCGCATACGTAACCAGACAGCCATAGCTCGCAATTTCATAATGTTCTACTTTTTGCGCGGCGGAGATCAATGCGGCATCCAGTACTTCACTGTCTTCAAAGCTGTCAATGATTTCGTCTGCTTCTCCAAGCAGGCCCTCCATCGCTTTACATTTCTTTGCACGGGCACGCATGCCCAAAGACTCAAAGGCCCCTTTTAAGCGTTCGATTTGTCCTTCTGTCTGTGTATAGTGCTCCTGGAATGCCTGTTTCAGCTTATCGTTGGTAGCCGCAGCAACCATTTTCTTAAGACCACTTAGCAATTGTTTTTCCGCCCCTAAAATATCACGCAGTTCGTCTACGAACAGCTCATGCAGGTGTGCATTGGGCATTTCCTGATTGTTCTTTATTGATGTTTTCATAGTTTGATGTTTATTTACTTGCTTAACCGATTACCCGGTAATTGGTTTGTGTAAATTCATCAACACGTATTTACCGCATCAATGGCCGAAGGTAATACCGTAGGAAATGGTCATCCGTTCGATAAGACGCGCGATATACTCGGGCGGAGGAGGCCCCTGCGGAGGGATAATGACCGGTTCGCCCATTGCGGGGGTACTGAATTCCATAAAGTAGTTCCATAATCTGCCTGGTGATATCATGGTAATAAAACGTGCTTCGCTGGTCAGTATCCTGAAAAGATGCGGTACCATTCTGACAGCAAAGACAGCGTCACCTGGTCCGGCTTCAAATTCTTCATCACCTATCTGAAAGTGCATCCTCCCCTCCAGCAGGTAAAAAGTCTCGTCTTCATTTGCGTGTGTATGCAACGGCGGCTCAACTCCCTGGGGAAGCGCCATTTCGATTAAAGCCAGTGCGCCGTCAGACTGTTCTGGCGAGATCAGGGTCTTAAAATACCCACCATGATAATTACGGTATTCGTTCATCTTGTAATTGAATTTTCCCCCTAAATTCCAGTTGGAAACCGGGGGATACAATTACTGTCGACATATACGCCTTTATGTCGACAAAAAGCCGGATAACGAAGGACTAATGTAGTTGTTAACTTACCTTATTTACAGATACTGCCCTGAACCCTTTTTCTGATTTTTCCCTTTCAAAGGTAACCTGATCGCGGTCTTTTACCGGACTTGAAAGCGCGCTGCCGTGTACGAATAATTTTTCGCCGGTTTTGGCATCTGTAATGAAACCATAGCCTTTGGTATCATCGTAGAACAATACTGTTCCTTTGCGGACGGTGTCCTCGGGAGCGATCGGCGTAGCGCCAAGTAAAATGTCGTCGGGATTGATCTCTTTTCTTTTGGTAGCTACCGGTGGTTGGTCTGTAAGATTTCCGTCCTCATCGACATAGGCCAACATATCGTCAAGTGATTTTGAAGCCGGATCAGCGTTTCTGCGCTCCATGATCTTTCTGATCTTTTCCTGCTTTTTCTGTGCTTTTTGTTTTGTTTTCTCTTTCTTGGAATAGGATTCCGCCATAGTTTATCTTAATAATTATAGAATACCTGCCAATTGTATGGCTTTGTTATACATGAAGCAATTTGCTGAAATTTGGAGCTGTAAGTGCGAAGACTAAAAAAGGAGAAGCTGCTCCAGCTAGATCATGTCCAACAAAGATACAAAAAATTACGTGATTTTTTAGTCCTTATATAACCTTGCCTGCCGCATGACGATCATTGAGGCCTGGCACTGGTTTCACTGGTAAGACTTTGACACTATATTTCCGGCTATCGCTGTTCGATTTCCTTCAGACTATCCATTTTCTTGTAGGCCAGAAAGCCTTTGATGTCTTCGAAGTGTTCCCTGACGCGCTTATTGCCAAATTCGAATACCTTCGTCACCAGCCCGTCTAAAAAGTCCCTGTCATGGGACACAAGGATCAGGGTGCCATCGAAATCTCTAAGCGCATCCTTGATAATGTCTTTAGTTTTCATATCCAGGTGGTTTGTGGGCTCATCGAGGATGAGTACGTTTACCGGTTCCAGCAGCAATTTGATCATGGCCAGACGGGTCCGCTCGCCACCGGAAAGCACCTTAACTTTCTTGGTTGTATCGTCGCCGCTGAACATAAATGCGCCCAGAAGGTCTTTAATCTTGATCGTACCGTCGCTTAACGGAATTTGATCTATCGTCTCAAATACGGTGAGGTTCTCGTCAAGCAATGCGGCCTGGTTCTGGGCAAAATACCCGATCCTGGCATTATGGCCTACTTTCAGGCTTCCTTCAAAATCAATCTCACCCATGATCGCTTTGATCATGGTTGACTTACCTTCGCCGTTTTTACCAACGAAAGCCACTTTCTCTCCCCGCTCGATTACCATTGATGCTTTTTCAAAAACCGTATGCTCGCCGTACCGCTTGGTGAGGTCTTCAACCATTACCGGGTATTGCCCCGAACGTGGTGATGGCGGAAACTTCAGTCTCAGCGCCGAAGTATCGACCTCGTCAATCTCGATAATTTCAAGCTTCTCAAGCATTTTTACCCGCGATTGCACCTGTAAGGTTTTGGAATAAGTTCCCCTGAACCGGTCAATAAATTCCTGGTTATCGGCGATGAAGCGCTGCTGTTCCTCGTAAGCTTTCAGCTGGTGCACGCGCCGCTCGGCACGTAACTGAAGATAATGACTGTATTTGGCCTTGTAGTCATATATTCTTCCCATGGTCACCTCAATCGTACGGTTGGTAATATTATCTACAAAAGCGCGGTCGTGCGAGATTACCATAACGGCCTTAGCCGAGTTGATCAGAAAATCTTCCAGCCATTGGATGCTCTCGATATCCATGTGGTTCGTCGGCTCATCCAACAAAATAAGATCCGGATTCTTTAACAGGATCTTGGCCAGCTCAATGCGCATACGCCATCCGCCTGAAAACTCAGAAGTCTGGCGATTGAAATCGCTCCGCACAAAACCCAGCCCCTTCAGCACCTTTTCCACTTCCGCATCATAATTGACCTCTTCTATCGAATAGAATTTCTCACTTAATTCTGATACCCGTTCTATCAGCTTCATGTAGTCGTCACTATCGTAATCTGTCCGGATGGTGAGTTGCTCGTTAAGCTCATCCAGCTCCTTTTTCATCAGATTGACTTCTTCGAAAGCCTTCATGGTTTCCTCAAAAACGGTCACTTTATCCTGTGTCAGCAAATGCTGCGGCAGATAAGCGACCACGGCGTCCTTCGGACCGGTGACGTTGCCGGACGTCGGTTTGGCAACGTCGGCGATGATCTTAAGAAGGGTTGACTTGCCTGCGCCGTTCTTGCCCATCAGCGCGATCTTATCGTTTTCGTTGATTGAGAAGGTAACATCGCTGAACAAGGTAGTTCCGCCAAAGGAAACCGAAATGTTATTTACATTAATCACAATATGTATTGTTAAAATTATCCGGAATTAAATAAAAAGCCCCTGATTCCCATCAGAGGCTTCTGTAAATGACAAAATTAAGGTTTACCTTGAACATATGCAACGATGAATTTGTCAACCCTTAACCGCGGCTGTGCGGATTCAGGATTTTCCGCCGAAAAATCCAGTCGGTGCATCTAATAGCAGGTCGATCATCATCTTAAGGTGGGATTGATTTTCTGCGCCAATCATAAAATCACTGAAAACGATGCGTCCGGTCTGATCAATCAAGAAATTTGTCGGTGCGGTTCCATAATTTTCGAGATTGCCTTTATCCCTTCCTTTAACCTCGGCCAACGGCGTAAAGCTGAAACCACTTGAGTTGTGAAAAGGAATGACATAGTCATCTTGCTCGGCGACAATATTGATCCCTACGTAAGCCAGCTGTGTATTTTGGTACTGCTTAACCACATTTTCAAAAAAAGGCATCTCGGCCCGGCATGGACCACATCCCGGAAACCAATAAGTTAAGAGTAATATTTTTCCCTTGTAATCGGATAACGACGCATTCCCTTCGCCAATGTATTTTCTCAGACTGAATGGTGTTGCCGGCTTGGCTTTCATTAAAAGATGCTGGTAGATGTCTGCTTTTACCGCAGCCTGATCTTTACCCAATTTAGAACCGTAGCTATATAATGCGGTTTGCAGCGCCGGCGAGGGATCAGCTGAGAACACCTTCATCAATAGTCCGTAAGCTGAAGCGTGATCACCTGTTTGATCAGTTGCTTCCGCTTTTAAGAACAAAAGATTTTCCCGCACAAATCGTGAATACTTCGGCAGTTTTATCTTGTTTAAAACAGTGAGTGCCTGTGCAGGCTGACGCTTATCGAGCAATTCCTTTCCCTGGATATAAAGATTGGCCTGGGCTAAAAGTTCAGTCCAGTTATCATCTTCAGCGAACTTGCTGGCTTTCATTTCAACGGCAAGGGCTCTGGCTTTCTGAGAATCTGTTGGCAAGAGGGCATCAAAATAAGAACTCATGTAGAATCCAACTTTTTCTGCCGGAAAATTGTCGTGAAGCATCTGATAACATTTTATGACATCCTCGGCGCTTGCAGACTGGCTGGCCAGATAACCTAATGCTCTGACCGCGTATTCAGACTCTGGAAAATCCTCTGCAAGCTTGAAACTTAATGCGGTGAATTTTTCCTGGTCCAGCCCCATGAATGATGTGGCATACCTGTACTGATATAAAGGATTTTTAGGGTCTGCAGCAATGGCCTTCTTTATATATTCCCACCCTTCCTCAAAACGCCCCCAGCGCTGAGCATCGACCCACAGGTTATACCAGGCCAGCGCGAACTGAGGGTCGGCTTGCACTGCTTTCAACAGGTAAGGCTTCGCTTTAGGGCTTTCCTTTTCAATATAGGCCTTCGCAAGTGCAAACGGTATGTTTGCATTTTCCGGAAATGCTTTCATCAAATCATCATACCGGGCGGCTATATCAGGATTGTCCGGGCCAATGGCTTCTATATAAGCCACGTGCCTGCTCATGCTGTCTGGTGCAGCTTCAACGGCCGCTTTCAAACGACCGAGCACATTCTTGTCATTCGTACGGGCGGCCAATTTAGCAGCGCGCTTAAGGTATACAGGAAAATACGGGTTTGATGGAAACTGCTTTACCCAGGTTTGCATCTGTAGTTTCAACTGTTTTTCGCTTCCTGGATTGGCCTCCAGGAATGCATCGTAGTAAATCTGGATGGCATTGATGTCGTCAGGATGGTTGACGACATCATTTTTCAGTTTTGCCAGCGACGGTTTGGCATTGACGCCTGTTCGTTTGGATTGCGCAGAAATATGCGTAAGCTGCGCACTTACTAATGCAGCAATAATGGCTGCCCGGTATATGATTTTTATCACAATCATTTATATTTTGATAACAATGATTAATAGTTGTTTTGCTCAATCTGTCCACGGCCTGCAGAGATTTCAACACCGTTTATGGGGATGGCATATCGCAGACTTTTAACCGGCAAGGTGTACGTTTGAACTGTGTTTAGATCAACAGAACCTGTGCCTACCTTAAAAAAGGTCCGGGTAATGGTCACGTCATCGCCAGGTGTTTCATTGACGCTGAACCGGCGGATGTCAAACCATCGAAAACTGAATGGCAGTTCGCGGCGGCGCTCCCTTAATACCTGAGTGAGCGCCTCTTCTGCGCTTCCGGCTGTAAGCGCAGTATAGGTCTTCAGCCTTTTGGCACGTAAAGTATTGGCGGCATTTAACGCATCAGCGACATCTCCCTTACGGGCCAGAGCCTCGGCTTTATTCAGCAACACTTCTGCTACCGTGGGTCCGGCAGGCAGATAACTCCCGTCGTCGAAGTACGTATACCTGTATTGCGCCGGAGTGATGACATTGGCTCTTCGTCCACCATTTTCAATCATCAGCAACCGGTAACGCAGGTCTTCGTTACGATCGTATAGTGCCAGTAAGCTGGTACTGGGAATAAACCACTGGGAAGTGGCGGTGGTGAAACGTGTGTAAAAAAACTCATCCCAGGCGAAATAGGTAGTTGGCCCATAATCATTTAGCGCCGAATACCTTAGGATAGCCGAGGGGTTGGAATAATTGGCGGAATTGCCTGGAGGAATGGTGTTAAAATCGACAAGTTTCGCTGTCTGCGAGATCAGTGCGCTGTTGGAATGGTCAACAGATTTAGCATATTCCCCGGTAAACAAATAATACCTGCTCAAAAAGGCATCTATAGCGGGTTTGCTCACCCTCCACCTGAACGTAGCCGGCACATCCTGATAGTTGACAAGAGATTGTGCTTGCCTGATATCCTCCAAAATAAAACTGTAGGTGTCCCTTAGGTTAGCTCGTTGCAGAGATTCTGCATAGTCAGTTGTCCTTTTCAAAGGCAAACCCTTTGATTGCAGATTTGCTTCTGAGTAAGGCAGACAATAATAATTAACTAAGGTCCAGTAACTGTAAGCTCTGATAAAATAGGCATCTGCCTTAACCTGTTTCCTGATGACCTCATCTCCCCTGACGTTGTCAATGTTTGCAAGAACGACGTTGGCATTGAATATTTTCCTGAACTCATTGTTCCATAACGGATCCGTCGATGCACCAACAATATTGTCAACATCAAATACATAATAGTATAGATTCGCAAGCAGCACTGCGTTGGGATTGGCTTTATAAAAATCGGTCGAAATTTCAGTATCGTCTGTTGAATAGGTCGCGGTGGCGTTGTGGCCCTCGTACCCGAACGCAACCGGCGGGTTGAAACTGTAGGTGTCTCCTTCCTCACCGATCACATTGTCTAATAAGGCCCGTAACTGATCTACCGTTTCTATATCGGTTTGTATCTTATTGGGCTTGTCCAGGTACTTTTTGCATGAACCTAGCGAAATGGCCGCGAGGATCAATATGATGGTATTTAGTTTTTTCATTAGTTTTTGCTTTTAAGATTAAAACCCAAAGTTGATTCCAAATGTGCAAGTGCCCAGCGGACGATCGGTACCCGGTAACCAGTCTGGGTTATAGCGCTTATTGTTGGCCGCCCAAACCAATCCGAGGTCCCTTAACTGAGCAAAAACTTCGACATTGCGGAGCCGGGCCTTGTCCGCTATCGATGCGGGCAAGTTATAGTTAAGCATCACCTCTTTACATTCGATGTAGGATGAACTTTCAACCAGGCCGCTCAGGTAAGGGACATAACGGTCCCACAAGTATAGATTACTTTCATTGGGGTTTGGAAACGGGGGGATGTCGGTGCGGCCGGCATAGACATCGGATATGTATTTATTGGCAATGGTCTTCCTTGAGCCTACATAGGCAAAATTATAGTTATAGGTATCGTTCCGGTACACCCCGCCGAATTTGCCGATGAACAGTACGGATAAGCTTAAATTACGATAGCCGAATGTGCTGTACCAGCCAGCAGTATGCGGCGGAATTGCAGTGCCTTCATAATTCAGGAACTGCGCACCCAAACCATTAAGAAGCGCTACGTTATTGAATGTGCTCGGCTGGCCGTTCGGTCCCGCCACCTGTGGCACCCCTGATATGGTACCTGCGTAAGTGAATGAATATACCGGATTAATAGGCTGTCCCTCTACGACTGCGTTGGGAATGTCCAGCATTTGTGCAGCGGTCAGGGAAGGATAATATAAATTATTAACTACATTCTTATTATAGGCATAGTTGAGTGAGGTGTTATAGGTAACGGGTATGCCGGGTAATTTTACTTGCGTTCCCAATTCCACTTCAATACCCCGGTTAGTTATACCTGCGTTATTGAATTTCTGACTGGTGGTGCCGGTTGCACCGGGCAACGCAATAAAACCGGTAATGTCTTTGCCTGTTTTGTTGTACAAGTCTATTTTACCGTAAAGTTTTCCTTTTAACAAGACATGGTCTATTCCGATGTTGGTGGTAGTCGTTTTTTCCCATCGCAACGTAGGGTTGCCGTTGTCAGCTATGAATGCTGTTATGGTACCGGTAGTGGAGCTGGGAACTGTGGAGACGGTTAGCAAGGTATTGGTTGAGGTAGTTCTTTCGACATTACCATTACGGCCATGGGTTACACGCAGGCTCAAACGGTCTAACCAGCCAATATTTTCCGCGAAACGCTCTCCCTTGATGTTCCATAAGCCACCTACTGACCATAACGGGGCCCATCTCAGAGAGGGTATGCGGGTGATGTAATTGGAAGCGTCGGTCCGGATGCTTCCGGAAATGGTGTATTTACGGTCATAGGTATAAGCTGCATTGCCGTAGTAGGATACGTAGCGTTCCAATCCGTAACCAAGCACCGTCGAACCGCCGGGCAAGGTTGTTTCCCAACCGTCAAGACCGACAAACTGTTCCGCTGCGCTTCCATAGCCGTATTGGGGTACCCTCGTCTGCAATTTCTCCGGATAATAGCCAAACAACCAGGGATTGGCCCGGGTATCGGTCCGGTATTGCGAAATTTCCATACCGCCTATCGCATTGATGCTGTGCCTGCTGCCAAAATCTTTTACAAAGGTCAGCTGATTACGGAATACATAACTGGCTGAATTTGCAATGTTGTTCTGACTGATACCGCCTTTGGGTAGGAATTGTCTCCCGACCGTCTCTGTATCTGAAAAATACTCTACATTTTGGTTTACCAGGTTCCTCGCATAAAAGGTATCGTCACTGTTGTAATTGTCAGTTTCTGTCTTGCCACGCTCATACTGTAATTTGGTATTCAGGTTTAACCCAGGAATGATACGAATGTTGAACCCAGCCTGTATCCTGGCATTATAATCCTGAGTACTGAACCTCCGGCCCCGGACCTCCCGCAATAAGTTATAACTTAAATCTTCGTATGGAAAGTCGGCTAAAGGCAATTGGGATAAAACTGCTCTGTTGTAGGTATTCAGATTGACTGCGTAGCTTCCGTCCGGTTTCAACAGTGTTTCGTAAGGTGAAAGGCTTTTCAACTCTGCGGGTGTCGCACCACTGTTGTTCTGTTCCTTATATTGAAGATACAAGCCAAAATTCATGGTCAGAAAATTTGCAAGCTTATATTCATTACTGAAATTCATACCGTAACGATGGTAATCTGTACCTTGATAACGCGTTTTGTTATCTTCAAATAAGAGTGAAGCATAGGATCTTGACTTTTCACCTATCATTGAAAAATCGACATTATACTGGCTCAGTACAGCCCTGCGCAATAACAGGTCTGCGATTTGACCGTGGTTATTTATCCTGCTCAAACTATCCAAGCCTGCATTCATCGCTGCAGTGCTTAGCGTACCATTCTTATTGGCGTAAAGCAATTCCTGGCCCAGTGTCAGGGGTTTGGTCAGGTCGTTGGGAAAGGAACCGGCTGTTTCTCTGAATACCCACCTGTTCAGGAAGGCTGTACGCTCGAGATTGATTTGCTCGGCAGATGTCGCCTGTGGCACCAATTGGTTTAAGTCTGTAAGTTGTGAGATGCGTGTAAAAGCATTTGCACTGATATTCAGCCCTGATTTTCCGCCGTTTGATTTTTTGGTGACGATAACAATGACGCCGTTTGCAGCACGTGCACCCCAAATCGACGCAGCTGCAGCATCTTTTAGTACGGTCACAGATTCGATATCATTCGGGTTAATGGTCGAAAAATCGTTTTTGGCTACGGGAAATCCGTCTACGACGACCAATGGAGACCGGTCAGCGTAAATCGAACTGCTTCCCCTGATCAGAAATGATACTGAACCATCGGCATTTTCCTTGCTTTGCATGCCGGCCACCAAGCCCTGCAATGCTGTAGAAGGATTTGATACCGGCCGGTTGTTCAGTACATCACGTCCTATCTGATCATAAGCGCCCGGAGCCCGCTCTTTCAATAAACTTTGATAACCGGTGGTTACAGTAACTTCATTTAAAGCGTTATTTACAGCAAGCATAGTGATGGTTCCCTTAACCTCCGAAGCAATCATTTCAACAGACTGGAAACCAATAAAACTGATCACTATTGTGGCTTCAGGATCAACCTGGGCCAACCGGAATCCGCCAAATTCATCCGTTGTTGTTGTCGAGGTGCCATCTTTCACCTTTACCGTTGCACCAGCCAGGGGCCTGCCCTGCTCGTCTTTTACTGTTCCGGTCACCTCTATTGCCTGAAAAAAATCGATCAACTTATCTGCCAGCGACTTTTCCTTCAATTTGACGGTTACCGTTTTATCGGCGATTTCATACTCGAGGGGCTGTCCCTTGAAGCAAGCCTTCAGTGCGGCTTCTATCGAAGCGTTCTTTAAATTGATGATGCCCGTTTTCAATTTTTTTAAGTCGGCGGTGGTGTACAGAAAGTCATAGCCACTTTGTTTGCTCACCGATTTAAGTACGGCCTGAAGTGGCGCGCCCTTGGCGTACAAATAGACCTGGGCTTTGGTGGCTGCACTGACTTGTAACAGGCAAACGATCATCAGTAGCATGGTTAGTTTCATCACGCGCAGTATTTGCCTGGGCACGGCCGTGAGGTGCCCGCCCAGAGATTTTCCATTAATTATCATTAAGTTTGAGTGTTTGGTTTAAAGTTGATGTCAATTCGAAAATAAATTCAGCCGGACACCAGACATAGAAGCGAGAGTAGGTCGAAGCACTCTCGCTTACTTTTTAGTATGGCTCCGGTCAGCACAGCAGCACTATTTCATAACCGTAACCCTCCTTCCTTCCATCTTAAAGTGTACATTATTCGTGTAGGACAATTTGTCCAGTATTTTGCTGATATGATCAAATCGGCTGATCGAGGCCGTAAAGGTTTTGGTTGGCGGAGTACCTTCATAAGTCACCTCCACATTGTACCAGCGTGCCAATTTGCGCATGATATCTTCAATATTTTCGTCCAGGAACATGAACTTGCCATTTTTCCAGGCCACCGCTTCGTCAACATCCACATGACTGACACTCATTTTACCGGCCGCTAATATGGTAGCCTGTTCGCCAGGTTTCAATACGGTTTGACCGTTCAATTGAACTGAACCCTCGAGTAACGTAGTTTTTATGCTTGGTTCATCCGGGTAACTGCTGATGTTAAAGCGGGTGCCCAGGACCTTTACCTGTTGCCCCGGGCTTTCGACTACGAATGGGTGGTGCTTGTCTTTTGTGATCTCAAAATAGGCCTCTCCGCTTAACTTCACGCTTCGTACACCACCTTCGATGAGGTTAGCGGCATAGGTTAAACTTGAGGCTGCGTTCAGCCAAACCTGTGAGCCGTCGGGCAATCGCAGCTGGTACGTTTCCCCTTTTAAAGTCGACAGCATATTTACTGCCTGCAAATCCGTTCTTGTATCTGCTGATGGCCTTAGTTCGTAAACCAGTTGCCCGTTTGCCAATTTACTGACTTTGACACCAGCCTGTATGGCAAGCTGACCATTTGCAGCACCTCCAAGCCGGATCTGCTTTCCATTGGATAAAGTGAGCGTAGCGCCAGGTTTACCAGGTGCCACATCGTGACTGACGATGGATGCACTCTCGGTTATCTCCTTACCGTTCTGCTTAAAATAAAACAGCCCTGCACCAAACACGACCATCGCAATGGCAGCAGCCCCATAAATGACAGGCCACAGTCTTGCTTTTTGAGGAGACTCAGTCTTCTCTGAAAAAATTTCAGCTTTTAATTTGGCAAACACCCGCTGACCGGCTGAGACTTCCGAAGGCTGGTAAATCTCAGGCAATTCACCATACTCCAGTTCCTGCGCAATCATCGCCTCGGGTTCACCTGATTCACCAGCCTCGAAATAATCCAGTAGTGCATCCAGCTCCTGATCGGAAATTTTCCTGGATACCAGTTTGGCATATAATGCCTTTAGTTGATTTTGATTCACTTTTTCAAGATTCTGATCATAAATACGCTGGGTTTTCAAAAGTGTCTACAAAAAAAACCGAAAATTTTAAAAATTTTTATCTCAGACACGCATTAAGCGTGTTTAACAAACTTCTTATTCCAAAATTCTGTATCTTGGTCAGGTAGGATAATAGCCAACCGGACATGAGAAGCGCCGACCAGCAACTGTCAGAAATCAGGTTACTAGCTAAATTAAAAGCAGGCGACCACGTGGCGTTTGAACATTTCTATAAGCAGTATCATCTTCAGCTGTATCATAAAATCCTCAATCTGGTCGGCCAGGAAATTGTTGCAGAGGAGCTGCTGCAGGACTTGTTCTTAAAAGTATGGGACAAGCGGCACCTGATCGATCCGGAAAGATCGTTCATTTCTTATCTGCACCGGATTGCTAAAAACCTGATTGCTGACCACTACAGGAATCTTGCCCGGCAAATCAGGATCGAACGGTCTGCGGATATCAGGGAACTTCATCTGGAAGACAATCTTGATGAAACTTTTCCAAAGGACCTTGCCCTTAAAGCCATTAAAGAGGCGACTGATACCTTATCAGAACAGCAGCGGGCGGTTTTTACGCTTAGCAAGATAGAAGGTAAAAGTTATGAAGAGATATCCAGACAACTCAACATCTCCAACGCTACTATTCACACCCATATGTCACGGGCAGTTAAACAAATCAGGGAGTATATCCGCACACATCACAGTTCGGCGCTGAACTTAGCGCTGGCGACCACGCTGATCTATCTTACCCGTCAAACAGGTTGACAGGTGAGCAGAGCTGTTAATAACACCAGAACAGTTTCAAATTGACGGTATGGGTATTATAATTGCAGTAATTTTGAACAATGAAAGAATTGCCTGCAAAATATCAGACTATGACACCTGCCCAACGATTTTTCAGCCTGCTCAAGCTTGACAGGAAAGACATTTCGCAAATCTTTTTCTATGCGCTGTTCGCCGGATTGATCAGTTTATCGCTTCCGCTCGGCATTCAGGCGATCATCAACTTTATTCAAAGCGGCAAGGTAAGCGTTTCCTGGATCGTATTGGTAGTGATCGTGGTTGGCGGGGTGGCGCTGGTGGGCCTGTTGTCTTTAATGCAGTTGCGGATCACTGAAAACCTCCAGCAAAAGATCTTCGTCCGCTCTTCATTTGAATTTGCTTATCGCCTGCCGAAGATCCGGTTTGACGAGCTGTACAATAACTTTTATCCGCCGGAGGTGGCCAACCGTTTCTTTGATACCATGACCATACAAAAAGGGGTATCAAAGCTGCTGATCGACTTTGCAGCGGCATTTCTGCAGATTTGCTTCGGCATCATCCTGTTATCGTTTTATCATCCGTTCTTTATCCTCTTTGGTTTGCTGCTGGTAGGACTGCTTTACCTGATTTTTAAATTTTCGTATGCACCGGGCCTGGAAACCAGTCTTACCGAATCGAAATATAAGTACCGTGCCGCAGACTGGCTTCAGGAAATCGCCCGCAACAACTCTTCTTTCGGAGCCAAGCTCAACTTCAATTTTGCCCTGTCGAAAACCGATCAGATCGTGGGCGGTTACCTAAACTACCGCGAAAAACATTTCGGGATCATCAGGCGACAGTTTATCCAGCTGATCGTATTCAAGATCATCACGACTGCGGGCCTTTTACTGATCGGCGGTCTTCTGGTGCTGAACCAGCAGATGAACATCGGCCAGTTCGTGGCGGCAGAAATTATCATCCTTTTGGTGATCAATTCCGTGGAGAAGATTATCCTTGGGCTGGAAAGCTTTTACGATGTACTTACTGCTGTGGAAAAGATTGGCCAGGTAGCTGACCTGGACATAGAGGATGACACGCAACCGGTGGGGACCACTCATGATACAGCGATAACCATCAAAGCAGATGCAATACGGTTCCGCTATCCGGGCGCTGAAAAGGACACACTTAAAAACATTTCACTTACCATATCCCCTGGCGAAAAGATTCTGCTTAAGGGTAACAACGGAGTGGGGAAAACTACGCTGATCCGCATCCTCTCCGGTTTGCTCCAACCAACTTCAGGCACGCTGACCATGAACGACAATACTTTTATCAAGATAGACAGTGAGTCCTACAGGGCAAAAATTGGCCGGATCATTCAGGGTGAGACTCCATTTGAGGGGACTATACTCGAAAACATCACTTTCAATGATCCGGCAATAACGTCTGACGACCTGAAGTGGGCGCTGGATGCGGTACAGCTTACGCAGTTTATCAAATCACTGCCTGACGGATTGAACACGAAGATATTTCCTGAAGGCAAGCAACTATCGTCGTCCAACGCGCAGAAAATTCTTCTGGCCCGGAGTATTGTGCACAGGCCCTCCATCCTTTTCTTTGAGGACCCTACCGATCGAATGGATAAGGAAGCCGCCACCGCACTGATTGATTTTATTTTCGCGCCGGAAAATCCCTGGACGGTTATCGTTTCTTCCGCAAATGTGCACTGGCAGGTCAGGGCAACAAGACAGATTATGATGGAAAACGGAAAGATATTGAACGACACAAAACAGTAAGCCATGCTAAATATATCCAACAACAAGAAAGCCCGGCTTGAAACTTTACAGCACTTCAACACCATACGTCAGCTGTCTGACAAGCCGCACTACAAGATTTTGAACAGGATCATACTTGGGCTCTGCTTGCTGGGGTTACTGATCTTATTCCTTCCCTGGACTCAAAACATTTCAGGTACGGGTGCTGTGACTACGCTGAAACCAGACCAAAGACCCCAGACGATACATACTGCAATTGCCGGAAGGATAGAAAAGTGGTATGTCAAAGAAGGCGATTATGTAAAAAAGGGCGATACGATATTGTTTATCTCTGAAACGAAGGAGGACTATTTCGACCCTAACCTGGTAAACAACACCAGGGACCAGGTAGAGGCCAAAAAGAATGCGCTTAAATCGTATGACAGTAAGGTGCAGTCGCTGGAAGGTCAGATGAAGGCTTTATCCAATGAGCAGCGTCTGAAGATACAGCAGGCGAACAACAAGATAAGTCAGGCGCTGCTGAAAATTAAAAGCGACAGCATGGACCTGGAAGCAATAAAAACACAGCTGAAAATCGCGACTACACAATTTGACAGGGCGGTGCAACTGAATAAGGAGGGCCTGAAGCCGCTTACCGATGTGGAAGAAAAGCGGTTGAAGCTCCAGGATGCTCAGGCAAAAATCCTGACGCAGGAAAACAAGCTGCTTGCAGCTCAGAACGACCTCATTAATGCAAAGGTGGAGATTGGACGGATCAATGCTGAATACAGTGAAAAGATTGCAAAATCAAGTAGCGACAAATTTACTGCTCTGAGCAGCCAGTACGACACGGAGGCGCAGCTGAATAAACTGGAAAATCAGTATGTGAACTATCAGATCCGGAACGGCATGTATTATATAAAGGCTCCTCAGAGCGGCTATGTGAACCGGGCACTCCAATCTGGAATTGGCGAAACGATCAAGGAGGGCACGCCGGTAGTGAGTATTATGCCTGCACGTTACGAAATCGCTGTGGAAACTTACGTGCGGCCGATAGACCTTCCGCTCCTGAAGAAAGGCGATGAGGTCAGGGTGTGGTTTGATGGTTGGCCAACTATTGTGTTTTCAGGATGGCCGGGGATGTCATACGGTACTTTTGGTGGCCGGATTGTGGCCATCGAGAACTTCATCAGTATCAATGGAAAATACAGGGTACTTATTGCCCCGGACAGTAAAGATGTGTCATGGCCAAAGCAGCTGAGCATAGGCGCAGGAGCGCAGACAATAGCCTTATTAGAAACCGTCCCGGTTTGGTTTGAGATATGGCGTACACTGAACGGCTTCCCGCCTAACTACTACCAGGGTTCACAGGAAAAAGAAACTGCAAAAGAAAAATGAAACACGTAATATATACCGTTTTATGTGTGATCTGCTGGAGCAATTTGAAGGCACAGGAGCAGTTATCCGGACAGCTGAGCTTTGCGGAGTACTTAGGCTACGTTAAAAAATATCACCCGCTAACCCGGCAGGCTAATCTGTCGATCAGCCGTGCAGAAGCCGAACTGATGTCTGCGCGCGGCGGCTTTGATCCTAAGATTGAGGTAGATTATGACAAAAAGGAATTTAAGGGAACAGCATATTATTCTTTGCTGAACAGCAGCTTTAAGATCCCTACCTGGTACGGTATTGAAATTAAGGCTGCCTTTGACGACAATAATGGCAAATATTTAAATCCTCAGAATTCCACGCCAAATGGCGGACTTGCTTCGCTCGGCATCACGGTTCCCCTTGCTCAGGGCCTGCTGATCAACAGACGGATGGCTGACCTGCGCACGGCTAAGGTACTGGTGCGGATGAGTATTGCCGAGCGGAAGCTTCAGGCAACAGAGGCAATTTATGCTGCTTCTCTTGCCTATTTCGGCTGGAAGCGCGCATTTGACGAAGTAAAACTCTACGAGACTTATCTTGAATATGCCAGGGTCAGGTATAGCGGGGTGATAAAACTGATTCGGGCAGGTGATAAACCAGCTATTGACAGTGTTGAGGCTGGGATAACTGTAAAAACACGGCGGCTGAGCCTTGCAGATGCACAACTGAAGCTGATCAAGGCCCGCCTCGAATTGTCAAACTATCTCTGGGTTGAGGATGTACCGGTAGAGCTGGGTGAAAATATGGTTCCACAGGAGAATCCGGCGAAAGACGCCGCAGCAAGTTTAAATCTTGCGGACGCCACAGTGGTGCCGCTGCACGTGGAGCAGCATCCTAAATTGCAGACCTTACAGGGTAAGGTCGACCTTCTGGAGATAGAAAGGAGGTATAAGGCAAACTTATTGCTGCCGAAAATCAACCTAAGCTATAATTATTTATCCGAGCCGGCATATTTTGACAATTACCGGTTTGAGGATTATAAGCTGGGCGTCAGCTTCAGTATTCCACTGTTCCTCAGGAAGGAGCGCGGGGGCCTGCGACTGGCAAAACTCAAAATCCAGGAGAGTTTACTTGATCTCGACCTGACACGGGTCGCTTTGAAAAACAAGATCCTTGCGCAACAGGCAGAAATCCGCACGCTTGAAGATCAACAGAAGACAGCGTCTGAACTTGTACGGGATTATTCAACGATGCTTACCTCTGAGGAACGCTTGTTTTCCCTTGGGGAGAGTTCACTTTTCGTGATTAATTCCAGGGAAAATAATGTGGTCAGCAGCAGACTCTCTGAAATTACTATTGAGAACCGGTTGCTGAATTCAATTGCAGATTTGTTCAGAGTGATTAGTGACCCACAGTAGCCGCGATGTATCTCTGATCTGAGTCAATGACTGTATATTTTCCTGCCGGGCAATACTGAAGCGAGCAAGGCAAACCGTCTATCTCCGGGATTTCAGCATAATGTAATCTGCAAGCTTACCGATATCCTGCGGGCTGATCGCACCATTCCAGGCTGGCATACCTTTTTCTGCAATTCCTTTCGTAATACTGTTCACGATCGACTTTCTATCTGAGCCATACAGAAATTTAGTATTTAAAAATCCTTTCGCGGTTGCGGTACCCTGCAATTTATCTCCATGACAAGAGGCGCAAAGCTGCTGAAATATTCCCTCTGCATCCATCTGAGGATTACCTTTTCCAGGTATATCTGAACTTATCTTTTTTGAACTGAGCGCGAGCGCTCCCGATGGCCGCATCCTTAAGATCATGTCGTCATGAGCATCGCGCGGATGTCCTTCACCAGGGTCATGCATGGATGTAGAAAAATAAATGTAACCGTCGGGGCCGGTAACCAGCGACCTGATCCTGCCGTACCGCTTCCTGAGCAATACCAGTTGCTCACTAATTTTTCCATCTTTTAAATCCAGGCATAAAACAGCTTCCCCCCGCAAACAGGCCACCAATAGTTTATTTCTCAATTCAGGAAACCGGCTGCCGTTGTAAAACATCGTTTCTCCGGGGCCAATTGAAGGTGTATACTGCACCAGCGGAGACTCCATGCCCACCCGCTGATCATCATGGTGTACGATCGGCCAGCCGTAGTTAGCACCTTTTTTGATGAGATTGATCTCATCTCCCCCAGTAGGGCCATGTTCTGAAGCATATAGCAATCCGGTGCCAGGCTGGAAGGCGATGCCCTGCGGATTACGGTGACCATATGACCAGATTTCCTTTCTTGCCGTATCATTGTTAACAAAAGGATTGTCCCCGGGAACGCTGCCGTCATCATTTAACCGCAGTATTTTACCGTTATATGCTTTCAGGTCCTGGGCTAACATGGGCTGATCTGCATCTCCGGTAGTAATGTATATTTTTTTGTCGGGGCCAAATACCAAACGACAACCGGTATGGTTCTGGTTAGCCGGAATATCTTTGATGATCACCAACGGCTTTGATAAAGTATCCTTTATCAGCTCATAACGAACGATCCGCAACTTCATGCTCCCGGCCAGCAGGTAATTACTGGCCAGGTAGACCTGCCGGTTCTTGCTGAATTCCGGGTGCGGGCAGAGCCCGAGTGCTCCGGATTTATTTCGTAATACGATATCGTTCAGGTTCAATAAAGGCTTTGCAATCAACCGGTCATTCCGGATGATCCTTACCCTTCCCTCGCGTTCTGTGAACAAAATACTCCTGTCCGGCAAAAATACGATCTGCCAAGGTACCCTGAGGTTTTCCGCTATGGTGTCGATCTGGAATCCCTCCTGCTCCACTTCATCATGTACATACCGGTCCATAAAAGCTGTCCCGGTAAGTCCGCAAAACAGGATTGAGGCCACTAAATATTTTCTCTTTAACATCATGGACAGGTTAACTAAGCCTAATTTAGTTAAAATACCTGGGTTAAAATAAAAGTCATATTTCCTGATGCCATTCAGACAATCTGACGGGTCGATCTGGACACTGAAAACACGTATTTACTCTTGAAAACGGGTAATTTTTCTTGTTATTCAGGCATAGTAGTTGCAATGCTCGGTTATCATGAAATCTATCGAACTCCTTGGCCTCGTAGCCGGCCTGTGCACCTCAACTTCGGTTTTGCCACAACTGATTAAATCCATAAAGACAAAAGAGGTAAAAGATGTTTCTATTTTTATGTTCATCGTATTGATGACCGGTAACGCGCTTTGGGTATTTTACGGAAGCAAACAGTCCGACGTACCGGTCATCGCAACCAATTGCCTTGCCCTGTTACTAAACATCGCTATGCTTTTGTTGAAGCTCAGATACCAAAAAAAAGACTGATTTAGCGTTTTATCTCGTGCTGAAGACAGACTACCCCAGATTCAAATACCTGGGCTTTCAGCAGCTTTAGCACCTGCTTTTCCTTAATGCCCTTAAACACCGGAATACCTTCGCCCAATAATACCGGGTTCACAAAAAGCCAGCATTCATCGATCAGATCCGCTGCCAGAAGACTGTGTGCAGCACCCGGACTTCCAAATAACAGGATTTCCCCCTCAGTTTCCTTTTTCAATTTCCCAATCTCCGCAGCGTAATCCTTTCCGATTACCCTGGTATTGGAGAATTCATCCTGGTTTAGGGTATTTGACAACACCACTTTACGCGCCTGCTGATACCAGGCGGCGTGGACCTTATCATGCCTGGATGCTCCCGGCTGATCCGCTGCCGTCGGCCAGTAACTTTCCATCATACCAAAAGTTACCTTACCATACAATGCCGTATCTGTTTTTGCGATCCGTTGTTCTACGAAATCGAAAATCTCCTGATCTACATGTACCCAATTAAGTTCTCCGGTCTTACTGGCTGCAAAACCGTCAAGCGATACATGCATGAATAATACTATCTTTCCCATACTGGTCCTTATTTGCTTTACACAAAGCTAAAGGGAATATCGGATATTGATTGGACAAAGACCGACAATTTGCGGGGGCGTTTACGACAAGTCCAATTGGCGTGAACGGAGCCCTTCTGAACTGATATTTAAATGGCGATTTCTATAATTTCCTGCTTGCGGATAAAAGAAAAAGAGCTATACTTACTAAGTAATAACAGCATTAGTAAATTTCATGTATAACGCACTACGCATCCCAACCATTGCAAGTTTTGTATTTGCACTTCTAACGTTCTCGATTACTGCCTTTGCCCAATCCAAAGAAAAACACTACCTGGTCAAAGCTGGTCAACTGTACGACTCCGAAAAAAATGAATTTCAGAGAAATAAACAGATACTGATCAAAGGAAATACGATCCTTAAAGTTGGCGATAAACTTGATGTGCCTTCCGGTACCATAGTTTTAGATTATAGCGATGCTACAGTAACACCCGGTTTGATTGATGCCCACACGCACGTGCTATTTCAGCAGGGCCCGACCGAAACCCTCGCCCATGACGGGATCATGAACTCTCCGGAAACAAGGGTGCTAAGAGGTGTTGGTATTTTAAGGAGCTATCTGAGTGCTGGTTTTACATCCATTCGTGACTTGGGAAATTCGGAACAATACCTGGACATTGAGCTCAGAAATGCGATTGAAAGAGGCGATTTTCCTGGTCCGAGAATGGCAGTTTCCGGACCGGCTATCAGTGCGATGGATGGCCAGCTGTATGGCATGCCGATTAAGGAATTT
Organism: Pedobacter sp. JY14-1; assembly: GCF_029269825.1. Classification (GTDB taxonomy): domain Bacteria; phylum Bacteroidota; class Bacteroidia; order Sphingobacteriales; family Sphingobacteriaceae; genus Pedobacter. The sequence continues at coordinate 314,449 of NZ_JARJHU010000001.1, forward strand.
GGGAAGTATTCAGCTCAAGAGTATTCAATGATTAGTGGCGCTGAGGAGGCTACCAAAGCCGTAAAGGAGCATATTGCCCGGGGTGTTGATGTCATTAAAATAATGGCTATCGGAAACCGTCTGGTTTTAACTTTAGATGAAATGAAGGCGATCGTAAAAGCCGCGCACAGCGAAAGGGTGAAGGTCACAGCCCATTGCGAGCGCGATTGGGCGGTTCACGCGGCAATCGAAGCGGGCGTTGACGGATTGGAACACGGCTATGGCTTTACGAAATCTACCTTGGACACGATTGCAAAAAGAAAAATATACCTGGTCCCTACGGATGGCTCCCCCGATCTTCAGATAAAGTACCTGAAGGCACAAAATATGCCATATAATGAACAACAGATCCGAAAGAATTTCAAACCGTTACAGGACAGGATAAAAGCTGCGCACCAGGCCGGAGTCATGATCGTTGCAGGCGCTGATGCATACCTTAACTTAAATATGCCGAGAGGTGAGGTTGCCAAATACACCATTTCCGGCTTCCATGATGCGGGGCTGTCTGCGGCTGATGCCTTAAAAACGGCGACTTATAATGCTTCCATTGCATTGGGAATGGAGGGCCAGGTGGGTGTAATTAAAGAAAATACGATGGCAGACATAGCCGTTTTTAAAGGAGACATGCAAAAGGATTTTAAAAAGGCTCTTTTTGATGTTAAAATGGTCATGAAAAACGGAATGATCGAATATCAGAATTAACTTGGCCGCATGAAAAAGCAATTGACCCTTACTTTAATCGTCATTGTTTCGATCGGAGCCGTTTATGCCATGGCTAAGTTTATCAAGATGGATACCTTTCCTTTTGCGTGGGCGCTGAATTTCCTGTTGATGGGATGTGTGGGCTTTTTTTCGGATGCGCAGCAAAGCGACTTCAACTCTCCTTACTTTGATGAGAAGAAATGGGAAAGAGGAGGTGAGATATATGAGTATCTGGGTGTTAATGTTTTCCGGAGGCTTTTGGTCCTGGTGGGCTGGGAGAAGCTGACGAGGAAAGCGCTTCCTATTGGCAACGATACTGCGTCTTTATCAAAGCTATACGTCCAGACCAAAAAATCAGAACAGAACCACATCATCATCTTTATCATCGTGCTTGGGTTCAACGTTTATGTTGCACTTAAATTCGGTTTTACCAAGTCAGTATGGCTGTTAGTTTTGAATGTCCTCTTACATCTCTATCCAATATTGTTGCAGCGGTACAACCGCCCGCGAATCAAACGGATTTTAAGGCTGAGTGAGCGGAGGAATAGTTGCGACAACCGCGATCCTATCTAAGAATCCCTTATATTAGCCGCTATGCAAGAGATTTTGACGGGGAAATACATAAGGCTTGAGCCATTAGGCCGCGAACACTTAGCGCCGCTGGTAGAAGCAGCAAAAGGAAACGAAAACTTGTTCAAATGGACATTTGTCCCACAAGGGGAAGCAGCAATGGCGGCATACATCGATACGGCGCTACAGCAAAAGGCAGATGGCCAGGCCCTACCCTACGTAATTGCCAATATCCACGACGGCAGGGTACTGGGCAGCACCCGCTACTGGAATCTGCAGCATTGGGCATGGCCGGAAGGTCACCAAAGATACGGAAAGCAAACCCCTGATGTTTGCGAGATTGGTTACACCTGGCTAACCGCAGACGCCATTCGCACGCCGGTTAACACAGAAGCCAAGTTACTCCTACTCAGCAACGCCTTTACTGGCTGGCAGGCCCTGCGTGTCTGTTTCCAAACCGACGCCCGAAACGCCCGGTCCCGCGCAGCCATCGAGCGCATCGGCGGACGCTACGAAGGCATCATACGCGCCGAACGCTTAGCCTCCGACAACACCATCCGGGATACTGCCCGCTTCTCCATCATCGCCGAAGAGTGGCCTGCTATTGCCCAAAGACTTAAAGTCAAGCTCTATACGGGAGCTGAATAACTTATGAAGATCAACCCTTTCTAAGCTAATGAGCCGGTTTAGGCGTCCATCGCTCATGGACCTGGATGACCTGGCGAATGCTGTCCAGTAGCGGCAAATCCAGCTTGCAGTGCTCCGCCTTACAGCTGGAATGATCATCTTGATCCAAGGTTAATCTGCCTAAATATATTCCGTGGTCATACAGTTCATACCACTGGAAATTTCTTCGTCCTGATCTGAAGTATCTGTATCGTCTTTTTCCGATTCATCCGGTATGCCCAGCAGACCATTGGACTCATCCGAAGTCGACGCTGAGTAGTTCGACTTTTCATTTTCGTTCTGACCTTTCGGCTCCATTTGTTGATCCTGTAAAATTTCCATAATTGTATTATTTGATTAGGGATGATGTACCTTATTCTTTGTGATTAACAAGAATCAGCAGGTTGTTCAGCTTAACTCCAAACCTTCAAGATCATGAAGCGACTAAACCAAGCTAAAAACAAATCCCGGAACATTTTGACAACATGATCGAGTGAAATCCGTACCGTACAACGTCTTGCCATCATTAAGGGGGAGCACTTCGAGCATACTCGGCCAATCCAACACTTAAAATAAGTAATTATTCACTTCTTCTTTCTTTAAATTAAATAGATGTCCAGTCACCCAGGCTTGAATGGGGATGGTTATTGTTATAGTTCTGCGTCCACGAGTAAGCAAGTACAGCGCTCTAGTTTCGCAGTGTTTGTGGTTACCTGATCAACTTTGATCTCCCCAGCCAGAATGCCTTGTTGGATTTTGCGCATTACGGATTTTGGTCAACGGTGCTACTGATCCGGAATCTTCTTGGCTGTCATTTCACTGTTTTGTATTTTGGTAACGCTGGTGACGTTTCCTGACTGATCCAGGTTGAAGATCAGCGTGGCATCCAGGTCGTAGGCATAAAATTTGTGTTTTTCAAAAGCAATGAGCTCCTTCTGGTCTCTGCCAACTTTACCGAAAAGCTGGCCTCCTTCCAATACCACTTCAAAAACCATATTCGGTTCAAACAGATACTTCCCGGTATAGCTTTGTAGTATTTTTGCTGGAAGTTTCAGCTTTTTGGTCTTTGGAAGTACCATGACTTTTGTCCAGCCAGAGGCTATCCCTGTGCCTGTGTACTGGTAGCCTGTTATCGAACCGTGATCGTCCCTTTGGAAGCTTAGGCTGTTCAGGCTGTTTTCCAGCAGAAACAGGTCTTTGCCGTAAGGGATGAGTCTGGTTTTACCGCCGCCCCTGAAATAATACATCAACACGCCATCCTGGTTGCTGATGTAACGCTGCCCGTCGTAGGGATTGTCATATACTGCCTGGTATTGCTGGAGATTTTCCGATGTCACTGCCACCGGGCTGAAGGTATAGGGTTTGCCTGCGGCAATCGCAGCCAGTTTCGCGGCTGGAATATCCAGGTCTCCAACATTTTCATAATTGGACAAGACCGTCACCAGTATCTGCTGCTCGGGCAGGTAAATCACATCGGCAAAAAAACCGTTGACCAACCCATTGTGCATGACCGACTTGCTTCCCTGTATGTTCCCAACAGCCCAACCAAATCCGTAACCAGTCTCTTTCCCGTTTGGCAGTTTATGGGAAGTCTGCGCCTTTTCCAGACTGGCCCGACTGATCACCCTTCCCGCTGCCAGTCCATCATACCATTTCAGCAGATCACCTGTAGTGGATAGCAATGAACCGGCCGCGTAAGGCAGGGTCATGCTCAGAAATTCAGAATTTTCATAACGGTCACTGCCTTTACGATAGCCGGAAATCCTTCCCGGAATCACTTCTGTGCGCTGGTCGTAATAGGAGCTATTCATACCCAGGGGCTTGAAGATGTTTTCCTGCACATACTCCCCATAGCTTTTACCGCTGAGCTTTTCGATGATATATCCCAGTAAGATGTAGCCTGAATTGCTGTACCGGTTATTGCTTCCCGGATCGAAGTCCAGGGGCTGGTCTTTAAACAGTTTGATCAGTTCCTGCGGGCTCAGGTCCTGGCGCTTCAGGTTTTCGTTGAAAACTGGTAAGCCGGTGTAGTTTTTTACGCCTGAAGTGTGGGAGAGCAATTGGGCGATGGTGATATTTTTGCCCATTACCGGATAATCAGGAATAAACCTGGTCAGCTCATCTTCCAGCGACAACTTGCCTTCTTCAGCCAATTTGAGGATGCAGACTGCAGTAAATTGTTTGGTCACCGAACCCAGCCTGAAGACCTTATCTGTGGTCATCGGTACGTTGAGTTCCAAATTGGCCATGCCGAAGGCTTTCTGATACAGCACCTGCCCAGCCTTTGAAATCATCACGGCACCTCCGGGGCCATCTTTTGGAAAAACGGACTGGAGCAGGGAGTCATATGGTGCCGGGTCTCTCTGAGCTGAAACCGAAAACGGTATGATTATGCTAAAAATAAGGCATAGCAATAACCTGAGTGATGTTTTCATCGCTTAAATATTGAATTAAATAATAACTTGTAGAATTGGCCGTCTCAGCCGCGGTCCTTATGGCTTTGGGACTTTAAAATAAAATAGCACAGGATCAAGCTGATCCCCAGGAAAATCATGATGCTGGCGGTCATCACCCAAATTCCTTGTATTAGCATGTAGGATGCCAGTAACGCCCCTGCCAGTACACCCATTGCAATGCCAATAGAAATTATACCGAAGCTGAGCAGCATGTAGTGCCACTGGCTCTGTTTTTTAAATATATCCGGTGGTGCCCCGCTTTCCAGTATCGCCATCCTTTCTTTGTGGCGCGTAGTGAAATAATAATAGGCGATCCCGAATACGACCAGCGAGATGGATATGAGCAGTGCGGCTGAAGTGATTTGCATGATTAAATTGTTTTATTTGCCAATAAGACTGTTGCAAACCGAAATCGGTCACATTTATTTTTTATTGTTTCTGTTATTTTTTTGAAAATGTCTGGTGACCGGATCATCTTTACGGGAGTCTAAGCTACAGATGCTATTTAAAAACAGAAATCCGGAAGATCAATACCTGGAACAAGCCATCCGCGGAGAGCGTGCGGGACTGGAATACCTGGTGAATACCTACCGGGATATGGCTTATTCGATAGCGATCCGGGTTACTGGGAATCATGAAGATGCGGAGGAGGTGGTTCAGGACGGCTTCCTGAAAGCTTTCAAAAACTTGGCTGAATTTAAAAGGGCATCCAAGTTTTCGACCTGGCTCTACCGGATCATCTACAATACTGCGCTAAGCAAGGCAAGCTCCGGAAAAAACTTTACAATGGAACTCCAGGAGGATAACCAATACCAGCAGTACATTGAACCGAATGCTGTCATGCAGCAAATGGCCGGGGCTGACCGCAGGAAATACCTCAATATGGCCATGCAAAAACTCAAAGCCCAGGATCAACTCATCCTATCCCTACATTACATCGCCGAAAAAAGTATCACTGAAATTACTGAAATATTGGGCATGAAATCCTCTGCCATAAAAATGCGTCTATTCAGGAGTCGTAAACAACTCCTGGAAGAATTGCAGCGCCTGTTACCAAATGAATTTAAAGACTTATGAAATCAACAGAAAAATATAACGATCCGCTCGGACAATTACTCCGGGAACATGGATCTGTCAAACCTGACGAGGGCTTTTCCCGAAGATTACTCCATACAGTGGTCAACAGCTACAAGTTAAGCTACAAGACGGTTTACCGGAAAGAAGAACGCATGGGAAAATGGATCATCGGTGTATTGATTGCATCTGCCTTGCTGATCTTCTATGAGCTGCACCCTGGCCCTGCGGTCATCGAAATTTTGCTCCCAGTGATGTTTCTTGTCCTCGGTTTAATTGCGATAGTTTTGATGCTAAAAAGCAGCCATCCAGCTAATCCCCGATTACATCGGACAGATTTCAGACATGAGCAAAAAGAGATACCCTCGAGTTGAGGCGATTTTTAATTCCGTCACCTTTATGCGCAATCATCAGCTCAAACGAGTACAAAGAAATCAAAAATCAGACAGAAGAAATGAACGTCAGGCTGGAAGCGGAACTGGCTGCACTGGATGAAAAAATCAAGTTAGACCGAAATATCTTCGACGTATTGGACGAATCACTAGAAAGCCTTAAAAACCTGTCTAAATTGTATTCTGAGGCTGATATTGAAGGAAGGCATTATATCATAGGTTCGATCTTCCCTGAAAAATTCGTTTTTGATGGAACAATAGATCGAACCGCTAAAATGAACTTAGCCTTCAAGCTTATCTACCACATTAACAACAGATTAGAGCGAAAAAGAAATGGAGTTAGCTCTAAAAAAAGAACTAACTCCATCCAAGTACCCAGGGCCGGGATCGAACCGGCACGGTTTCCCACTGGTGTTTGAGACCAGCGCGTCTACCAATTCCGCCACCTGGGCATTTCTGTTAAACGGGACGCAAATCTATTAATTGCATCCAATATTACCAAGTTTTATTTAGAATAATCTTCCTTTAGTTTTTTATCTACCCAAAATGGCGCAAAAGGGAGCAAGGACGCGCCTCCGATCAGAAAAGCCTTTTTAAAGTTCCACTTATATTCTTGCCAGGCCATCACCAGCAAGACCATATACAGCACGAACAACAATCCATGTGCCCATCCTGTATACTTTACTGCCAGCGGCATATCTGCAAAATACTTTAACGGCATCGCAATAAAGATCAGCAGAATATAAGAAACGCCCTCTGCCACGGCAATCTTTCTGAATAAAGACAATGTATTGTTCATATTTTCCCTAAATTTCCTTTATATCCCTTAAATCTCCTGTCCAAACCCTGATCCGCCTTACGCGCTTAAACACCAGCCTTAGCCAAGCCCGCTCTGATCCTCACCAGATATTTGCTCCGGTAATACAGATCCTTCAACTCCCTTAAGACTTTTTCCTGCCTGGCTTCATTCAGTTCCTCAAATCCTGCGGACAACGCTGCAATACGAGTAGCAATGCCTTTCTCAACCTCTTCGACTTCTCTGGTCAGATTTGACAGTTTATCTGCATCCGGGTCAAACTGCAGATCCATCAGCGCCTCGTTCACCTCCATCATTTCCATCAGGAAGTCTTGCGGGAGCATATAATGCTCTCCTTCAGTTAAGACACCCTTAAGTTCAAGCACATAAGGCAGCAACCTGCCCGGATCGCTCAATACCTGGTAAGCCTTGTTGTTCAAAGTACTTAGCTCAAGCACCTCGAGCTGCTTCTCCTCGCTTTCGTTGATGTAAAAATCCGGATGATATTGTTTGCTCAGCGCATAGAACTTCTGCTTCACAGCCAAAGGGTCAGGGCTGAAACTCACCGGGAGTCCGTAAAAAGCAAAATAGTCCCTCATTGTCAATGCATCACTGCCTTAAAAATATCATTCCCCAGTACAAATACCATCAGCGACAACAACAGCACAAAACCAACAATCTGCGCCCGTTCCATAAACTTATCGCCAAGCGGCTTGCCTTTGATCATCTCTACGATCAGGAACACGACGTGTCCGCCATCAAGCGCCGGGATAGGCAACAGGTTCATAAATGCCAGTGCAATTGAAATGAAGCCGGTGGAGGCCCAGAATCTGGCCCATATCCATTCTCCCCCATATACTTTACGTGCAATTTCGACAGGGCCGGAAAATGCCTTATTCGGCTTGATCTTTCCGGTAAGCACCTTCCAGATTCCCTTTCCGTTGTCGCTGAATATCTTCCAGGCCTGAGATGCGCCTACAGGAAGCGACTCAATGAATCCATAACGGATGGTTTCCTCTTTTAGCTCATTGCGGTAATTAAATCCTACGCCGATGGTACCTGCAGTATCCACCGGAATGTTCAGCCCGACAACTTCAGTGCCGCGCTTTACACTAAAATCAATAGTGCGGCCCTTGTTTTTGAGCAGCTCGTCCCTTACATCTGCATCATATTTTACCGGAACACCAGCGATAGCGACAACAACATCGCCTTTCTTTACGCCCGCCTTAGCAGCCGCACGTCCGGGTATAATACTGTCCAGCCTGGTAGAGATCAGCGGCACCTTGCTCACAAATTCCTCAATGCCCAGGTCAGATACCTTATTCAGGATATTGTCCGGCACCTTAATGTCCTTCGCCTTGCCATCCCTCATAATGGTCAGTGTGGTATTTCCAAGCAACACCTGGGAACTCATTAGTTCATCAAACTGGATCACTTTTTTACCATTTACTGCTACCACCTTATCGCCTTTCTGCAAGCCGATCTCCTTCCCGATCACCCCAGGATTAATTCCCCGTACCGAGCTGTTCGGAATATAAGTTTCACCATAGCTGAAAGTCAGCATCCAGTAAATGAAGATACCCACAACGATATTCACGATCACGCCACCCAGCATCACGATCAGACGCTGCCAGGCAGGTTTAGAGCGAAACTCCCAGGGTTTTGCAGGCTGTGCCATTTGCTCGGTATCCATAGATTCATCTATCATACCTGAAATCTTCACATAGCCACCCAGCGGTAGCCAGCCAATCCCGTATTCACAATCTCCCCTTTTGAAGCTGAACAACTTTACACCCCAGGCATCAAAAAACAGGTAAAACTTCTCCACCTTTATCCCGAAGGCCCTGGCAGCCAGAAAGTGTCCCAATTCATGTAAAATTACCAGTATCGATAATCCCAGAAGCAACTGGGCCGCCATAATCAATCCACTCATAAATAGCTTTAGTCTTAATATTTTATATTTTGATGTTGATAAACTTGTTTTGTTACCAGTTCGCCGGCAAATATACGCGTCTCCCTGTCCGTTTCTAAATAATTCTCCAGGCTGGCCGAAGCAATAAACCCGATTTCCTCCATACAACGCGCAATGACGTCACTCATTTGTAAAAAGCCGATCCTGCCCTTCAGAAAGGCTTCAACCACAACCTCATTGGCAGCATTCACGATACAAGGCAGGTTCCCTCCTGAACGCAGCGCCCTGTAGGCCAGGTCAAGATTACGGAAAGTATCCATATCTGCCCTGGCAAAGGTCAGTTCCGGATAATCCATGAAACTGAAACGTGGAAAAGCACTCTTTATTCTTCCCGGATAGGCTAGCGCATAGTGAATGGGCAGTTTCATATCCGGCAAGCCCATTTGTGCTTTCATAGAACCATCGTTGAATTGTACAATAGAATGGACGATCGACTGGGGATGCACCACCACATCAATCTGCTCTGGTTTAAGGCCAAACAGCCATTTGGCCTCAATCACCTCAAGTCCCTTGTTCATCAGTGAAGCCGAATCGATGGTGATCTTTGCCCCCATGTTCCAGTTGGGGTGCTTCAATGCCTCAGCCGGACCAATACCCTGTAAAAAGGCACGGTCCCTGCCCCTGAACGGACCACCAGAAGCTGTGAGGTAGATTTTTTCGATCTCCTGGTAATGCTCACCTACCAGGCACTGAAATATCGCCGAATGTTCAGAATCGACCGGAATGATGTTCACACCATGCTCCTTTGCCATTGCCGTAATCAGGTCACCGGCGACAACCAGCGTTTCCTTATTGGCCAGTGCAATATCCTTCCCGGCCCGGATAGCAGCTACAGTGGGCTTAAGGCCAGCCGCCCCCACAAGTGCCGTCAATACCAGTTCTACTCCATCCAAAGCAGCAGCCTCACAAAGTGCCTCCTCACCCGCAAGCACGCGGATACCAGTACCTGAAAGTACAGACTTCAGTTCTGCATATTTATCCGGATCACCGATCACGGCCAGCTCCGGTCTGAACTTCAGCGCCTGTTCGGCAAGTAAAGCCACGTTACGCTGGGCAGTCAGGGCCTGCACCTGGTACAGGCCAGGATTGGCCGCTACTACATCCAGCGCCTGTGTTCCTATAGAGCCGGTAGACCCTAAAATTGATATGTATTTCAAATTATAAACTCCTTTAGTCCATCCGCTATCTTCCTGTCATTCGAGAGCCTGGGCACCTTGTTCTGCCCGCCCAGCTTTCCCTGAGACTTCATATAGCTTACAAAAGCATCCTTTTTCAATGGCCTTATGACCAAAGGCTGCAATATCTTTCCTTCAATCAGGTCAAAATAGTAAATATTCTTTTTCTGCAAAGCCTCATCTACCTTTTTCGCAAAAGCCGCGAGATCGGCAGGCGCCTCGGCAAACTCGATAAACCATTCGTGGTAAGGCAGTTCCCCCTGGCGGGCGACCACCTGCGGTGCCACGGTAAATTCCGTAATACCGATCCCTGCTTCATTGGCGACAGTAAGCAAGGCATATTCCACCTCTTCACCGATCACATGCTCTCCAAAGGCAGAGATGAAATGCTTGATCCTGCCGGTCACCACGATTTTATAAGGATCAAGGGACACAAATTTCACCGTGTCACCAATGCTATAACCCCATAGCCCCGCATTCGTATTCAGGATCAGTGCATAATTTCGGTCCAGCTCTACCTCGGCAAGGTTAAGCCGTGTGGGTCTGTCATTATAGAATTCTTCTGCAGGAATGAACTCATAGAACATCCCGGCGTCAGCAAGCAACAGCAGTCCCTTTTCCGATTGCGAATCCTGATAGGCAATAAAGCCCTCAGATGCAGGGTAGGTCTCAATGGTGTCTACCTTACGTCCTATACTCGCTTCAATTTTTGCCCGGTAAGGCTCATAGTTAACCCCTCCATAAACATACAGGCTGAAATTTTTGAAAATCTCCCCTACCGGCTTCCCCCCGGCCTTTGCGCTCAACCGGTCGAAATACATTTGTACCCAGGGTGGTATTCCCGAGATCAGCGTCATATCCTCATGGAAAGTTTCCTCAACAATGGCATCCACCTTTTCCTCCCAGTCTTCAATACAATTCGTCTGATAAGAGGGCAAGCGGTTCTTCTGCAGGTATCCCGGCACCAGGTGCGCCACAATCCCCGAAAGCCTGCCGATATTTATACCATTCTTCTTTTTCAGGATGGGGCTTCCCTGCAAAAAGATCATTTTCCCATTGACAAAACCTGCCTTACCTGTTTCGTGGATATAGGTAAGCAAAGCATTTCTTGCCGCCCTGATGTGTTCCGGCATCGACTCCTTAGAGATTGGAATATATTTCACGCCAGAGGTCGTGCCCGATGTCTTTGCAAAATACCGAGGCTTTCCCGGCCACAGCACATCTTCCTCTCCATCAACTACCCGCTCTATATAAGTCCTCAGTTCCTCATAGTCACGTACCGGCACGCGTTGCTTAAAATCTTCGTAGGAACGTATACCTGCAAAATCGTGATCCCTGCCAAAAGCAGTAGAAGAAGCCTGATCCACCAGATGATGCATCATACGTTGCTGCACCCTGACTGCGTCCTTTTTCCATTTACCGATCCCGCGTACCACGAAGGCAGCAAAAGGCTTGCTTAAAGCTGCTTTTAATCCCATGACGAAGACTATACGATGTTGTGGATGATGTCCGGCTCAGCCTCCCCTTTGTATTCGCTCATCATTTTACGATAGGCAATGGTCAGTGCCACACTGGAAAGCGGAATGATGATGAAAGAACTCAGCACATTAGTGAAGAAAGCCACTATTGGCCATTGTATGAATCCAAAGAAAAGACATAACATATAGAAGCTGCCCAGTACCAGCAGCAGCATAAATATCTTGGTAAAATTACCTTTGGTCGTTGCCAGGCTATATTTAATAGAAGCAAAAGGCCCCAGGTTCCTGTCAATAATGAAAAACGGGAAAAAAGAGATCCTGATCCAGGTAATGAAGATGGCCACAAGACCAACCGGAACCGCCACATTGGTTACCCTGTTGATATCGATCCCGGCATACACAAAAGGCAATCCGATCACCATCACGATCACATAAACCCCAAGGATACAGAGGATAAAATACACAGTGGCCACCAGGAAACGGATAATCTGCTGGCGGGTAGGTATCGTGCTGACGATACTCACGTCGTGTTCCTCGTCATCCAGCAGGTGAAAGATATACCTGAACAGCGACAGATTGATCGTGAAGTAAAAGAGGATGAAGATAAATGCCATCAGGATATTCAGCCACTTGCTCACATCCTTCAGGAAAAACGCCATCAGCCCCGAAGCATTGGAAGTAATGAACATCAGGAAGCAAAGCGTGGCAATGGAAAAATAATTCCGTTTGGTAACCATCCAGGCTTTGGTGATCACTTCATTCACCGTGAACGTGCTCTCCTTTAAAAATTCTATCATCGCTTAAACACTACTCTTTTAATAAAATCCTGCATAAAGCCGAGCCCATAGGCTGTGAGCTGAATAAAGGCCGCAATTATGCTCAAAAATGCAACTTTTAAAGACTTGTTGACCTGCCAGGAATGAAAAAATATCAACATAAAATAGATCAGCAGCAAAAAGTTGACTACAAAGGCAAGCGGCCACCAGAACAAATTGATTAAAACCGCCGCAATAAGCCCACAGGTGAACATCGCAGGAAAAAAATGCACCAGTTTGAGCTCCTTCGGAAAATGTTTATAAATATTGATCCTGGCCCTGCCGAAAAAATGCAGCTGCTTATAAAACTGGAAAAAGCTTGTCCTTCGCTTATGGTATACCTTTGCATCCGGGATCAGTCCGATCTTAAATCCAGCCTCATGGATCCTGATACTGTATTCAATATCTTCACCAAGCCGGGTCAGGGTAAAACCACCTACCGTTTCCCATACCTTCCTGGAAACCCCCATATTAAAACTACGGGGATGGAACTGCCCGATATGTTTCCTGTTTCCCCTTATACCCCCCGTCGTAAAGGGTGAGGTCATCGCATAACTGATCGCTTTCTGCACTGGGGTAAAGCTTCCATGCGCGGCATCCGGGCCCCCATAGGCATCCAGTTTGTGTTCATACAAATAATCGCTGACCGTTTGCAGGTAATCCTCCGGGATCAGGCAATCTGAGTCAAAGATCACGAAATAATCTCCCCTGGCCCGCTCAAATCCAAAATTCCGGCTAAAGCCCTGACCCGAATTGGTTTTTACGTAATAATGGAGATCCAGTTGCCCGGCATAACGCTCCACAATTGCCTTTGCATCCTTTACGGAACCATCTTCGATCACCAGAACTTCAAACTGCAGGTACGTTTGCTTCGTGAGGGAGTGCAGTAATTCGTCTATCTCCTGCGGACGGTTATACAACGGGATTATAATGGAAAAAAACATGGCTTAGTCAAGCTCCTTTTCAATCTGGTAGTGGTTACGCTCTGGTGCGCTTCTCGACACCAGCTCCGCTACAAAGCCTGTCAGGAACAATTGTGAGCCCAGGATAATGGCCACAAGGGCAATATAAAATAAAGGCTGGTCAGTGACGTCACGCTTGTAGGGAATATTTGCGGAAATGTGATAGAGTTTCACCCCAATCAGCCACAGGGCCATGAACGTACCGATCAGAAAACTGAGTACACCCATCGTCCCGAAAAAATGCATCGGCCGTTTGCCAAACTTACCCACAAAGAAGATCGACAACAGGTCAAGCAACCCATTGATGAACCTGCTCATGCCAAATTTGGTTACCCCATATTTTCTGGCCCGGTGCTCCACCACCTGCTCTCCGATCTTTATAAAACCTGCCCACTTGGCAATCACCGGGATATACCGGTGCATTTCTCCATAGACCTCTATATTCTTTACCACTTCATTCCTGTAGGCCTTCAGCCCGCAGTTAAAGTCATGCAGATTGTGGATACCCGACATACGCCTGGTCGCCGCATTATAAATCTTTGTCGGCAGGGTTTTGCTCAGCGGGTCATAACGCTTCTTCTTCCAGCCAGATACCAGGTCGTACCCTTCTTCCTTCACCCTGCGGTAAAGTTCAGGTATCTCATCCGGGCTGTCCTGCAGGTCGGCATCCATGGTAATCACCACATCTCCCTTTGCCGCACCGAATGCAACATTGAGGCCTGCAGACTTCCCGTAATTCCTCCTGAACTTGATGGCACGCACAGCGGGATATTGCTGCTTTAGCGACTCGATCACCTTCCAGGAATTGTCTGTACTTCCGTCATCCACAAATACCACTTCATACGTGAAACCATGCTCACGCATTACCCTGGCAATCCACTCAGTTAATTCCGGAAGCGATTCATCTTCATTGTATAAGGGGATAACAACAGAAATATCCATGTATGCTTAAAGCGCTTTATTAACGTGCAAACATATATAAAATAAATCAGATAGCTGCTGCGATAAACCTATAAATAACCGCCCGTGGCATCACCAGCGTACTTGTTCTGCTGAAACGGGCAATGTTGATCCCGTTAAAGTCTCCCGAAAGATCGAATACCGGGCCACCGCATTCTTCCGGCCTGATCAGTGCATCGTGCGAAAACACACTGCTGAAACCATCCAGGCGCAAACTCTTTCCACCTGCAAACCGTTCAGCGGGATGATCTCCTTGTCCCGGCATCTTCCTCAGGCCAACCATCAGTTCATAGCGCTCCCCGTTTCGCATTCCCTGAATACTGATGGTATCTCCGGGGTTATATTTGATTAGTTCCTGCCCATAATGTTCAGGGCGGCTGATCGGAACACCATTGATTCCGATGATCCGGTCGCCAAGCTTTAATTTCGCTTCTTCTGCAGGACCACCGGGGGCCATTCTGGTCAAGATGATCTCTTCGTTGATAAAATTGGCGCCTGCGCCAAAAAAGCCGGCACTAAACTTCCTGGGCAAACTAAAGTTGGTACTGCTGAGTACGCTGGTTCGCTTATCTCCAGGCGCAACCGGGGAAATTAAAAAGCGTCCCAGGTCCGCTGTAGTCACCGCTGCCGTATCTGCGGGATTAAAAGAAAGCGCTTCCTTTAATAACATTCTGATTGCTCCGTTTTCAGGATCCGGCTTCAAACGCATTAGCACCAGATCGTTATCTGCATCACGTTTGATTACCTCCAGTCCAGCATGTTTCCCGCCGTACAGTACCAGCCCTGGCTCAGCCCCCACAAGCGATGATTTGCTGACCAGCAGGTATTCGGCCTTACCCTTCAACTTAAACAAAAACAATGTTCCCGATACAGAAACAGGATTGCCTTTTAACTTGCTTTCTACCTTCACTGCTCCGTCTCCATGCTTCAGGTTAATTTTACCCGAATGACTTTCCATATCAGCCAGACCCGGCATAGCCATCAGCTTGTCCTTCATCGGATCTGAAGCCACCTCATCAGCTTCCGCCGGCAACTCTGCATAATCTTCCGGCTTTTGCAGTGCCGTCCAGTATTTCCGGTACAGATCCACAGGTACCTCGAGGTTTACAGACTCAGAAATGTCAATCCTGCTGTGCAGTGCAACTACCCTACCCAGATAATCATATAAAGGGCCTCCCGAATCTCCAGGCTCCATCTTGCAGGTAGAGACTACAAATCCCCATTTGTTCATCGGTTCACTGATCCTGCCAAATCTTACCGAAGGCTGCTTTTGATTGAGCGTCTCGGGATAGGAAATACTGATACAGGGCTCGTTCTCCTTCAGGCTTCCTGACCATCCAAGTTCCGCATAGGGCCATTTACCTTCGCCCATCAGCTTCATCATCGCCACATCCGGCATGTTCTGCTTGTCCTTAAAACCGATCCGTCCCAGTGCTGTTGCCAGGCGCTCACTGCCATCGGTAAAGAATACCTTATAAACCTTACCCGGCACCACTGCGTGTGCTACCGTCAGGATATGGCCTTCGGCACTTACAACCACACCACTAAACTGAGCACTTGCCTGTTGCTGTTTGGCCGTATCGAAACCCCATATTCTCACACTGGACTGATAAGCCTTAACGGTGGCAGCCTTAGAAATCTGCTCCATTTTTTTGTAGTCAAAAGATTGCGCCCTGGCCACGGCCGTCAGCAACGCTGCTGCGGAGAACGCAACAATAAGAAGTTTTCTCATGAATTACTGTAAACCGCAAATCTAGCAGAATTGCCGGTATACTGTAAGCAGGAATGCCACCTTGTTTTGAAACTTTTTTGTGGCATAAGTGTTTAATGTGTAAATTAAGGATACCTATAAACCCTGTTAACTATATAACTATGTCTATTTACCTTGAATTCCCTTCAATCGAAGATTATCCGGTTTACGAACCGCAGACTGCAGCCTAGGGCTGCAGTTCATTAACTTCGTACAACGGCCTGTCCCTTTTGATGATGGCTGCACTGATCAGGCTGACGACAAGGCCGGTTAATGTGTAAGATACCGCCCCGCCAAATCCGATGAAAAATGCCATATAGGAACGTGTCATCTCTATTCCCTTGACCTGTTGCGCATCATTTCCTGCTTTCTGCAGTGCGAGATCGATCAGTGCCTCAAAAGCCTCCCGGTCAAGGAACTTATAATAAACGATCAGGACAAATCCTACAAATAGTCCGCTATATGCAGCTACCTTAAAACCAGCAGAAAAAGCCTTTCCAAAGGTAATGTATCCGCCAAGCTCCTTCTTAAAGTTAGTCTGTACATATAATATCGCAAGGATAAAAGGCACATAGGACAACGTAGAAGACACAATCTTTTCCACAGTGGTCATATTCGGATTGTTTTGATCTATACCCAGCATTTTGAATATATAGATCAGCATCAGGAAATAGACGGTGTAAACCAATGCACTTTTAAAGGCAAGTTTATTCGGGCTGTATTGAGGCGTAAAAGCAACGTTCTCTTCCATTATTATTCTTCTTTAAAATTTCAATTCACTTCATTAAAACTACTGATCAGGCTATATACTGCAAGGTCAAATTCCTTGTATTCATTGAAACGCTCCAGTTCTCCGAGCACTTCAGCATTGGTTCTTGGCTGATGAAAGAAAACCAGCATAGGCACAAACAAGTCTTCCAATTCCTCACCGACCTCCAGTTGCCGGGCAGTCTTACAGATCTCCTCTACACTGCTTTCTGCAAGTTGCTGGTTACTGATCAAAGCCTCATAGATATGAAATTCATCCTGAAACTCATCCTCTTCCACCAGCAGGAATTCTTTCAGAAAATCGCCCAGTTCCGGCTTTATACCTTCGTCATGGCATTCATTAATATACAACAGCAGGTTCAGCAATTCCGTACCGCGGTCTATCGTTTCCTCCTCAATATCCGCCCACTCATCAGAGTCCAGGTAATCTGCTTCCAGACGCTTCACATCGCTGGCAAAGAAGTTAATCATCAGCAAATCAAAGAAAACTTCCCTGAGCTGTTCAAAAGCAGGATACTCGTCGATCACCGAATCAAACGCTTCTACCTTTTCCAGGAAACCGGTCTCCAGCCCGAAGACATTAAAGAGTCCTTCCTTCAATGCAGCAACCTCAGCACCATTAGCACCGGGAAATTTATCCAGCGCAGCTGAAAGCGACTTTTTTACCTGATTATCCATACGCTTGTAGTTTTTTATGGTTACCCACCAGCATCACCTTTCCGGTCAGTACCTGGTTCAGTAACGGAGAATTAGAAGATTTAGAATAGTTACTGCCTGAATCATACATCCAGGTCTTTGCAGGGTCATAGACTACAAAATCAGCTTCCTCCCCCTCGGCAACAACCGGAACCTTAAGCCCCAGCAACCTGCGCGGGTTTACGGAAAGCTTGTCCGCAATCGTCACTGCATCAAGCCCCGCACTCAGCAATAAAGGCAGCACCGTCTGTAAACCAATGATGCCATAAGCAGCGATGTCAAATTCAACAACCTTTACTTCTTTTTCCTTCGGTCTGTGCTGCGATACCACGGCGTCTATAGTTCCGTCCGTCAATCCGGCCAGCAGGGCCTGTATGTCTGCACGTCCGCGAAGCGGCGGCTTTACTTTATAATTGCTGTCAAAATCATTCAGCAGATCCTCGGTAAAGACTAGGTGATGCGCAGCCACATCACAGCTTACTTTTACGCCTTCCTGCTTCGCCTTCCGGATCAGTTCAACTGCACCTGCCGTCGAAACCGTGCTGATATGCACTGGCGCATCATGGTAGCGCGCCAGGAAAATATCCCTGCTGATGTGCATTTCCTCTGCAAGGGCCGGGATGCCCTTCATTCCCAGCAGCACACTTGTACTGCTTTCATTCACCTGGCTCTTGCCTGCAATAGCGCTATTCTCAGGATAAGACATCAGCAGTCCGCCCAGACCCTGCGCATATTGCAGCGCCCTGCTCATGAAACCGTCATCGGCAACAGGTCTCCCCGCATCCGAAAAAGCCACCGCCCCGGCCTGCTTCATATCATACATTTCGGCCAGCTCCTTACCTCCCAGTCCCTGGCTCACTGCCCCTACAGGGTACACACTTACCAGCCCCCCCCTTACGCGGTTCAGGATATATTCAACCTGTGCTTTGCTCTGCACCGGAGGGTTCGTGTCCGGCAATACTGCCAGGCCGGTAAAGCCGCCCGCGGCAGCCGCCGCAACCGCAGTCGAAAGATCTTCCCGGATCTCATAGCCCGGATCACCCACTGCACAGTTCAGGTCAAAGAATCCCGGCGATAAGACTGCACCGGCTCCCTCAAACACCGGTTCACCGTCCCCTGCAGCAATTCCCTGGCCCAGGTCGAGGTCCGTCACTTCAGCAATCATGCCGTCCGTCACACGTACATCGCATTTCTTCTGATTAAGCGGACTGTTTGGATCTGCAATGGTAATACCCTTGATAAGAAGGTTCATGTTCCTTGTAAGTTTTTTGTTGGGTTAAAAAATCTGATCAATAATACTTCTGCGGACAAGAAAACTACAGCTAAAATTAGACAAAGTTTCCATAACTCCCCAGGGTTATTTTTTGCCGCCATATTGAGTGAAAGCGCATCGCGGCGCGAGTTGTAAACTTCTGCCTTCGCCTTGCCGAACAGCCCCTTAAGGTCACTTTCGCTGGCGTAGTGCATGTCCGATTCCCGTCTGTCTTCATTAAAGGCCACTATAGCAAGTAGCGAATCCTGCTTTTTAAGGTCATAGAAACCTCCCTTTCTGATCTGGTCAGCTACATAAAGTCGTGTTTTGCCCGGCAGCTGCCTCAGCTCAGGAATCACCTCCGAGCTGCCCGAAACCAGCCTCAGCACCTCATTGCCCAGCAGGTTCACTTTTTGAGTTTCTATCAGCTCGTCTCTTCCCGCAGTATAAGACAACGGACGTCCTTTGCCACTGCCAAAAGCCACCTTGTACATCAGCGGCACAAATACCGGGTGCCTGGATAGGCTGGCATCCTTTGGATCAAGGCTAACAGCGCTCAGGTAAAAATTACCTGACCCTCTGCCATAGCGCGCAAACATGGAACGGTTCAAAGGCAGCTTCAGCAGGTTTTCCCGGCCACTGCCGCTTGCGTCTGCATAACTGAAATACCTCACCGCAACAGGCAGGTCAACGTGATCCGGTACCTGGTCAAATATATCTCTGAACATCGGGTCCTTAAGGTCAATCTCAGCCGGTACAGGTTGTCCGCTCAACAGTTGCTGTACCGCAGGTAGTTTCAGGCCCGTCAGAAAAGAACTATAAATTTTCACATCTGTATCCAGATTGGGAAAGATCACTACCGTTCCTCCATTCTGCACATAGGTCTCCAGTTCCTGGGCAAGTCCCGAAGAAGGCTCCTTAAGGCCGTTTAGCACAATCAGGTCATACCTGGAAAATCCCGCATACCGTATATTAGATTCCGGCATATCCGTCAGTTTAAAATAATCTTCAGCTTTAAAAAGCGCATGGATATAGCTACCCTGTTCAGGGCCACTGATATTCAGTATATCCAACGAAGGACTTACCTCAAAGGCAAAATTCAATTCATCGTCAAAAGTCAGTGGATAATCCCTCACCGCCACAGTCGCCTTCTGCCAGCCAGCACCAAGCCCGCTTACCGAAAGTGTATCCATTACAGGTTTACCTGCGGGCACGTTTACATTGGAAAGGGCCTTTTGCTGCCCGTTCACCATCAGCTTCAGCGGAATACCCTCCGCATCCTCCTCACCATAATTCCTCAACCGTACGACAAACCGACTGGTCTCTCCCGGCTTATGTACCGGCGACAGGGTCCAGATACTGTCCGCAGCAATATTAGGCTGGTTGTTGGCGTTCAGCCTCAGTACATGGTAGGCCACGTCTCCCGACAACACCGAGGAATCCAACCGGTTACCGGCAAAACCCTGTTGAAAATCGGAGATCAGATAGACCACCTGCTCAGTTCCGGCATCCAGACCGGTTTTTAAACGGTTCAGCACCTGTTGCAGGCTACGGGAAGCTGATGATATCTTCACCTCATCCAGTAAAGTCAGGAATTCCTCCCTGTTCACCTGCCGCTGGTGTCTGCCCTCAAAATCATTGGTCAGCAACTGGAAACGGTCGCTGAGCGTATACGACGATACAATTTTCTTAGCCCTGCGCTTGGCCTCATCCAGCAGGCTGCCTTCCTTGTTCACCGTCTCCATGCTGTAGGAATTGTCTATATATATACTCACTGTCCTGTTCATCGCCAGACGCTCTCCATTTTCGGCAGGGAGAAATGGCCTGGCAAAGGCCAGCACCAGGAAAGCCAGGGCCAGACAGCGGCACAGCAGTACCAGCAGGTTCTTCAGACGTTCGCGCGACGCGTTCTGTTCCTGCAATTCCTTCAGGAACTGCACATTACTAAAATAAACCTTTTTGAATCTCCTGAAATTGAATAAATGAATGATGACCGGAACGGCTACAGCCAGAAGCGCAAAGAGAAAGCCTGGATATAGGAAATTCATCAAAGACCAAAGGTAAGCGTTTTAGGGCAGCCCTGCAACCGGCTAAATAAATTTCCTGACCGCTTCCCACAAAGCCTCGTCCAGCCCGTATACATCAGGCCGCAACTGCAAACCACCATTCTGCACCCAGGCCGTACGGTAATTGATCAGTATAGACACGTCCTTTTTTACCCCAAACCATTTGGGCTTTAGTGTATACACCTGCGTGGTATCTGCCTTTCGTGCCAGCTTCCTGCGGAACACCTCCATCCTGGTGGTGTCCACCGGTGGCAGGTTCACCTCCATGCGCAGGTCGTCATACTGGTAGTCGTCCCTCACCAGGTTCCGGGCAAAATCCAAAGGATCTTCCACCCTTACACATCCATGGCTGATGGCCCGGTTCGCTTTTTTAAAGGCACTCTTATTGTTCGTATCGTGCAGATAAATACTGGATCCACTCTCAAACACAAATTTAAACTTGCCCAGTGCGTTCCCCTCCCCGGAACCCTGCTTAAACTGAAAAGGCAGTTTCTCCCGTGGATAACGGCTCCATTCAATCGTATCCGGATCGGCCACCAGCCTGCCATTGTAGTATACCTGTATATTATTGTTCGAAAGATAAAACGGGTCTTTCAATGCCTGGTAGTAGATCTCGCTGCGCGCAATACTCACCGGGATGTTCCAGATGGGGTTTGCCTGTATCGAGTTGAACTTACTCAGCAGCACCGGTGTTTCATGATTCTTAGGCTTGTCATCCAGCTTCTTTGTTTCCATGTACAGCCTGATCTTCTCTGCGTAATCCGCTTCCCGCCTGCCGCCTACGCAGACCTTCATATGCGTTACGGTATCTTTTCCTTTAAACCAGGTCAGCGAAAAATCCGGAATGTTCACTTCCACGTATTCCTTTCCCAGATCAGGTATTTTCCACCTCGACCGTTCCATATTCACCAGCATGGCCTTGTACAGGGCACTGTCCCGTGGCTGTCCGTTCTTTATAAGCCCCGCAAGTTCCCGCTGAAAAAACGTGTAGTCCGCTCCCTTTGGCTGTATACGCTGCAATAGCTCCGGCAGGTCCTTTACATTCAGCAGTCTGGTCACTGAGGTACTATCCGGACGTTCTACCCTGACATAATACCTGCTAAAAAAACTCCTGGGGTTCACTGCGCCGTAGTATATATAGTTATGATACTTCGTCAATGCCTGTGCAGCGTTCAGTTCGAGGTCTGCTACCAGGGGATACACCTCGTCGATCTTCTTAAAATTATTGGCCTTCAATGCCTCAAGCACCTTCCCCAGCATCTTGTACCTGAACATATCGGCATTGAACCCATGACTGCCGCTTTTACCGATATAGCTTTCCAGCGTATCCAGCCCCCCGCCAACAAAAAACCTCGTCACCAGTACAGGCTGTAAGTCATTTGCCCTGTAAAAAGCCGCCGTAGCCTTAGGATAAGACAAGACCTTTCCAAAAGAATCCAGGTGCTTTAAAAAAACCGCATTATAGGCACCGGTATCAAAATCCTTATATAATTTGTTATTGAAATACTTTGAAAGTACCAGCCCCACTTCAGGCGTATCCTTAAACCAGTTACAGGAACTCATCAGGCTTATTGTACCGGCCAGTCCGGCAAAAGACAATACAGAAAGCAGTTTTTTCAAAATGACTAATTTAGAGGCAAATTTAGGTATTCTCATCGGCACAGCCTATACCAAATTCAGTGCCAACCCTAAAGATTCGACACCTGACTGAGCGCTCTGTCCACCCCTTGGCAGGAGCGATAGAGAACGTGTTTACCCCGTCGACAACCCTGCCGACGTTGTTTCCCGTTTTACCAACCAGGTGATAAAAGGGCCTCCTAACAATTTTCCCATCTTTTACGATTTTTAATGATGGTCAACATGTTTTACTCCCCCGGAGCACCACACTTACAGTACCCCGGAAAAAGATGCCTTAAAGGCAATTGAGCGCTAATACTTTAAGCAACACCTCGCAGCAATGCCCGCTAAATTGCTCCGGTTCTCCTTCCTAGCCGAATCGGTGCTTCAATGTCCCATCCGGTCTGAACTACCAGACAGAAAGCAGCGAATCGCCCGAACTACGTAACCCGATATCTATGATCCAGTTTCGCCGCCTGGGGCCTTGCACCTGCAACACCCCTTGCCGGAGCGCCATCGAAACACTACGGATATTGCGTTGCAAAGCTTTCACATCAAGCACATGAATCCTCAACCTCCGGTTACCAAAACAAAAGATAATGCTCCCGCTACATATGCTTCTTTGGATGCTGCTGCCATTCCTGTTGCCGGAACCCTCATTTCTGTAAGCGACACCGGCACTTACCATTTTCCGGACACTGCCCGCCTTGTCATTGCTGTTTATCTGGCCTGAATTCTTCCTGTAAATCCTTACCGAGAGGCCATCCCGGCCATTCATTTTTCTTTTTCTCATCCTGGGTGATCGTTTAATTAATCTTTGATAACACAAAATTAATCAGCGAAAAACCAGTCAAATACAATAAAACTATATCTACCTCCCTTTTTTTAAAAAGAATTATCTACAGACATCTTCATTTTGAAAACCCAAACCACTTAAAAATCACGGAAATTTTGCGTTTTTGTATCCGGATGATGTTTAAATTGCAAACCACTGCTTCTTTAAGCCTTAGGACACACTGTAACGTGAACTTCATGATGAATAATTTGATAAATAAAGTGCTTATCCTGGCCAGTATCGTGCTGGCGCTCCCTTTTTCGGGGTGCGTTGTCTATCACCAAAAGACGCTTGTTCCGGACCAACCATCTGCGGCCATGGACTATTTCTGTACATGGAATGTTCAAGGCTACGTGAGCAGTTTCGCTTCTACCCCCCAGCAGCGCAATGCCATGACCGAACAAAATCTTTTCGGAAATGGACGCTATGAAAACTGGACCGGGA
Source organism: Pedobacter sp. JY14-1 (assembly GCF_029269825.1). GTDB lineage: Bacteria > Bacteroidota > Bacteroidia > Sphingobacteriales > Sphingobacteriaceae > Pedobacter. The sequence goes on from NZ_JARJHU010000001.1 coordinate 337,934, forward strand.
TGTATGAGAAAATACGCGGCGACCTTTATTTTGTTCTGGACGATGCCTGGGATATTCCTTTAAGCGGAGACCAAAACTATTACGGCAGTCTGATCCTTGATGCAGGTAGGTTTCCTTCCACCAGGAGAATGATGCCACAGAAACGGTTGAAATGGTTATCCGACAGCATAAAAAAGCGCGGATGGAGGGGTCTTGGGCTATGGATCTCGGCGCAGGAAGCTCCCCGCTATCAGATTACCGATACAGTCTCTTATTGGAGTGAACGATTGGCTTGGATGGATAAAGCAGATATCGGTTATTGGAAGGTAGATTGGGGCAAACATGATGCTGATGCTAACTGGCGCATGCGGTTGACCCGGCTTGGCAAACAGCTTGCCCCCGGCTTACACATCGAGCATGCTCTGTCTCCCGCCGCGGTTGCTTTTGCGGAAGTATATCGTACCTATGACGTGGAAAACATCATCGCTATACCGCATACCATTGACAGAATCGCAGCACTTTTGACCAATCCAGTTGGTAGCAGGCGAACTGCGGTTTTGAATTGCGAGGATGAGCCATATATCGCGGTGGGTACCGGCAGTGCAATTGGAATTATGCGTCACGAGTTCAATGGAAACTTGCCTGATGGGGTTCAGGACTTTGTTTTCCCGCCGCAGGGACGCGATCTGAAAAGCCGTTTGGATGAAGTGGTCAGGGCGGTACGGTGGCACCGGATCGCGGCGCCATTCGCAATCGACCAGACGCAGAATGTGGTGGACACCGTTAAACTGCGCGATTTCTGGGTCATGGGCGAGAAAGAGACTTGGGTAAATAGAGCGGTAGGTTCGGTGAACGAAAAATCTGCACCTGCAATCATTGCCCGTGGACTCGAAAAGCCCGAAGTTACCTTGGCCAACGGCGATATCCTGCAGCCGTATATTTTGGCCTCTAAATATCCAAACGGAGCCGTCGCGGTGGCTTCGATAGGCAGGACGATTAAAAGGAGCTACCTCACCCCGCGCGCCAATGTGCTGGTTAAGATGGATCGCCATGATCAACCAATAGGTATCTTCGGGCGCTACAACCAGTTGACGTTTCAATTCAGCTCGCCTAAGCAAATCAAAACTGTACTCGCCCAGGACCTGGCCGGCGATGAGGTAGTAAATATTACCGGAACAGTTCGTATGCAGGATGATCAACTGATCATACCTGGTAAGGTGATCGACGAAATCGGCCTGATGAGTGCTACAAAAGGTGACCTATCAGAACCGGGCATGGTGCTTGTTATAAAATAACAATTCAGCTGCCATGGCGGGTGAATATCCTGGTAATCGCTTTAGATTACAGTAAGGTACTGGTGGCATCGGGATCTCTACCACCTGCGCTTAACGCTGCTTTTACATGGCGACCAAATGGCGTGTCCTTTATCTGGGCTTTGCAACCAGACCTGGAATATCAACACCTCAACAACCGTACGATGATCTTGCTGTATTTTCCTTCCGGCATAGACAACACTGGCAGACCTTATGCGGTCTGGGAGTTGAGCGGGGTCAGACGCTCAGAATGCGCAGATTTTTTCCATCTGGATGCGGCCTGCATAGGAAAGCCCTTTGAAGCGTACATTGCTTTTACGGGCTTGAAAAACGAGGTGAGTGACAGTGTCTGGATAGCTTAAACACGGCTTGCCTTTACTTTCTCTCAGGCTCAGAAACACCATACGCCCAATCAATGATTTGCAGCAGGGCCTTTTTGATCTCTGCCTCACCCTCGGCCTGCCGGAGATCAATACCGCAGAAGGGATGCTCCTGTATGCGGGCATGCAGCGTGAGGTAGTAAACTCCGCCCATCAAGATACCATAAATGGCCCTGAAATTCTTGTCACTGCCTGAAAAATGCGGGTCACAGACTTCCCTGAGCAAATATTCACCTGTATTTTCCCGTTTCAGGTCGAGCTCCTTCAAGGCTGGAATACGCTCACTGAGCCCCCAGGTAATGATCCTGCGCATTTCCTCGTTTCCCATCAGCGAATCAAACTGGTCCTGCAGCACAGCACTGGCCAGGCCCTTGCCGGCATCCGCTTTGCTTTCACAGACAATATGGTCAAGGTCGCCCGGGTCGATTTTCCAATAGTCATGGGTATTGAGGTAGGCTTTGACGACACCCTCAAGCCCCCCAAAGTAATCATAGATCAGTCTGCGGTCAATCCTGGCCTTAGCAGCAACTTTACTGATGTTCAGCCCCGAAAAGCCCTCTTTTTTTAAGATCTGCCCTACTGCAGTAATGACGTTCTTCTTTGTACGCTCCTTATTCCGGAGCGGGCCATCTGTAACTTTCCTTGCCATTGCTATCGCTTTGCTGCAAGTTGCGATTTTTTTTGATTATTGACGTGTCTGCGGATCAATCCTGGTACCGCAGCAAGCTTCTGAACTGGTTGAAGATACGCTCGATCAACCGGAGATCGGAGATCACTATATCTGCCTGGCCCGTAAGTTCGCGGTTGAAGGGCAGCCTGCGGTTATAGGATGTCTTCAGACCCTCCGGCAGCACAATGTCCACATAATAACTGCCCTTTTCATCGGGAATGACCGATAGGTTCTCTACCCTGGCGCGGACCAGGCCGTATTCCTGGTAGCGATAGTTGTCCAGCCTGATCAGCACCTTTGCACCTTTGTTGATCTTACCCGATCCGGCGGCAGGAACCATCATTCTTCCGGTAAGCGCATGAGGCTGCGCCGGAAGGATGGACAAAAGTGGGTTCCCCTTGTTGACAAATTGATTTTTTGTCAGGAATTGCTGAAAACTCACCGTACCCGGGCCTGAGGCCATAACCAGATAGTTCTGCTCCCATTCGCGCAGTGACCGGTTCAGTTGCTCGAACAACTGCCGGGTCTGGGCAGTATAGCTGATCTTATCCCGTTCTGCGCTGATGGCCGCACCGCTCCTGGTTTTGTAAAGGCCTGAAATCCCCTGCCGGACTTCTGCAAGCGTTATTTCCAGGCTTTCCAGACTTTGCCGGGCTTGAAGGTATTTGATCTGCTCGCTTTCAAACTCAGCACTGGAGATGACCTTTCTTTCAAAGAGCTGACGGACGCGCTCGTAGTTCTTTTTAATCAGATCAAGTTTTGTGGTCTCCAGTTCTTTCTGGTGTTGCAAAGTGGCTTCGCGTTTTTGGCTTGCGAGAATGCTCTCCGCAGAAGCAAGGTACTCAGGATCGTAGGGACGCAGCCGGTTGAACAGTTGTTCGTCCCGGGCGGCCTTTGCAAAACTGTTGAAGTCGGATTGCACTTCACCCAGCCTGTATTTGCTGAAGGTTTCCAGCGGCAACTGCTGGAGCTGGTCATGAGCGACTGTATCCAGGGCTTTTCTAAGTTTCAGGACATCCTGGTAATTGGCGGTAGATTGGAGGACCAGCAGGATCTGCCCGGCCCGGACCTTTTGTCCGTCCGTGACAAAGATCTTTTCTATACGCGAATCTATCCTGGCCTGAAGCCTTTCCGGCGGCATGCTCGAGCTTACCGTGACCGGTGCTGAGATCACTTCCGGGTATTTGATAAAACTGCTGATGGCGAGCAGCAGCAGGATTGCAGACAAAATGACGGCATTTCCCCAGCGGACCATCCAGCGTGGCGGTTCTGATAGTACATCCCTGACGGTTTCTGACCGCAGTTCGAGGTGATCGAGTAAGTCTTTTTCAGCTTCCAAGTTCCAGTTGATTTTTAATGAGACGATAGTATTCCCCTCTCAGGGCGACCAGGTCGTTGTGGGTGCCTTCTTCTACCACTCTGCCTTTGTCGAGCACTACGATCTTATCGGCATGCCTGACCGTAGACAACCGATGGGCAATCACCACCGCGGTACGGCCCTCAAAGAAACGCTCCAGATTTTCGATGATCACTTTTTCGTTATTGGCATCCAGTGCGCTGGTCGCTTCGTCGAAGAACAGGTAAGCCGGAGATTTATAAACCGCCCTGGCGATGAACAGTCTTTGCTTCTGGCCACCGCTCAGCCCTACCCCCTCCGCTCCGATGACGGTATTGTAGCTGAGCGGAAGGCTTTCTATGAAGTCCTTGAGGTTAGCGATCTCAACGGCTTGCCGGAGCTTGTCCTTATCGATCACGTCGGCCCCCACTGCGATATTGCTGGCTATGGTGTCGTTAAAGACATAGCCGTCCTGCATCACTACGCCGCAATGGTGCCGCCAGGTACCCGCGGCAAGGTTTTTCAGGTCTGTCGGTCCGATCTTTATCGTACCTTCGGACGGCGGATAAAACTTCATCAGCAGTTTCAGCAGCGTGGTCTTCCCGCTTCCGCTCGAACCGACGATCGCAGTCGTCTTGCGGTGAGGGATCACCAGGTCAAGCTGTTCGAATACCGGGCTTTCAGCCCCGGTATACCTGAATCCTACCTTGCTGAGCTGAATATCCTTTTCCGGGATCGTAGCAGCGTATTGCTGACCGGTACTGTCCTCATCTGCTTTGCTGTGGATCTCGCCAAGCCGCTCGAGTGAGATGCGTGCATCCTGGGCCTGCCGGATAAAGTCGATCAGCTGCACGAGGGGACTGTTCAGCTGACCGATGATATACTGCACAGAAACCATCATCCCAAGGGTCAGGTCACCGCTCAGCACCAGCCTGGCAGCGAGAAAACTGACCAGGATGTCTTTGATCTGGTTGATAAAGTTGCCGCCCACCGACTGCCATTGTTCCAATGACAGCGCCCTGACCTGTGTCCTGAACAACTTCACCTGGAGGAACTCCCAGCCCCATCGCTTCTGAGTCTCCGCGTTGTGCAGCTTGATCTCCTGCATGCCATTGATCAGTTCGATCACTTTACTTTGCTCTTCCGCGACCTGGGAAAACCTGCGGTAATCGAGGGCCTTGCGCTTCTTCAGGAAGAAAGTGATCCAGACCGCATAGCCGACGGCGCCAGCCAGGTAGACCAGAAACAGCCGGTAATCATAAACGAAAAGCACGGCACTGAAAATGATCAGGTTGACCATCGAAAACAGCGTACTCAGCGAGGAAGTGGTGAGCAATTGCTCGATCCGGTGATGGTCGTTTATCCTTTGCATGATGTCGCCCGTCATGCGTGTGTCGAAGAAGCTGATGGGTAATCTCATCAGCTTGATAAAGAAATCGGAGATGATGGAAATGTTGATCCTGGTCGAAAGATGCAGCAGTATCCAGCCCCGGATCACTTCAATTCCGGTGCGCCCGGCGAAGAGCATCAGCTGGGCAAGCAAGATGAGTGTGATGAAGTTCAGGTCCTGGTGCTGAATACCTACGTCCACGATGCTTTGGGTCAGGAACGGGAACACCAGTGCCAGCAGGCTGCCCGCTATGAGCCCGATGGCCAGTTGAATGACTAGTGAGCGGTAGGTAATCAGGTATCTGGCAAGGAACGACAGGCTGGCCCGTTTTTCCTGCCCCGCGAATTCCTGCTCGAAAAGTCCGGGGCCTGCCTCCAGGACAAGTGCGATTCCTTCCTCAGTTTGTGCATCTGCGTGCTCACCGATCCAGTTCCGGATAAATTCTTCCCTGGAGTAGCTGATCAGTCCGTATGCAGGATCGGAAAGGTAGACCTTGCCGTCTTTTCCGATCTTGTAGAGGACCACGAAATGGTTGCTGTTCCAATGCAGGATACAGGGCAGCGGCACCTCAGTTTTCAGTGTCTCAAAATCGATCTGAACGCCAAGTGTCCGGAAGCCCAGCGCTTCTGCGGCATTGCTGAGACCAAAAAGGCCGCTGCCTTCCCGGGTAGTCTCTGCGAGGTCTCTGATGTATTGCAACGGTACGGACTTGCCGTAGAATTTCGAGATGATCCGCAGGCAGGTAGGCCCGCAGTCCTTCGTATCAGGCTGTTTAAAAAATGGGAATGCTTTCATATTACGTCGACCAGGCCCTTTCAAACACCACCGACAAACGCTCCCGGTCTATCGTAAGTCCTTTTTCGTTTACCGTTACACCGCAATCACTCAGGCGGACATAACCAGGTTCATCGTCCCACTTGCTCAGGTACGGATTATAGGCACACTCGTCCGGGTGATACCAGCCCTGCTTGCCGCGAACGGGTACCCGGCTATCGACACACATGTACCGGAGTTCACAATCCGCGCAGACCAGGGTGTCATCCTTTCTGATGGTTCCCAATTTCCTGAAGTCCTCTGAACAGATGAGCTCAGAAAGCTGTGCCCCGCTCATCTGCGCAATGTGGCCAAAATGGTTGCTGCAGTTGAGTCCGTTCTTCAGATAGCCCTGCTCATCAATATAAACCTTCCCGTGATAATAAGTATGAAAGTGCAGCGCCTCCAGAAAATGTTCCTTGTTTATGACCAGCTTGTCATGGGTCAGCCTGAGCTTATAGGCACCAAATTCGAGGTCAAAAAAATTGTAATAGATATTGTCGTGGCACTCACTGGTGCGCGCTCCCGCCTGAAGGCCGAAAAAATTCACCGAAAAGACCAGGGGGTCGCCGCTCAGCAATTCACGAAGTGCAGTATAAGCGTCGGGGTCGAAATTTCTTATATATAAGTAGATGCTGTCCACTTCCAGGTGCCGTGCCTGGCTTAAAAGCTGCGACAGTTGATCGTCCGGCCGGTCTGCAATGACCGAAAGGTTCTGTAAATTGATATTGCCCAGAAACTCAGCCAGGTTCCGCCGGATATTTGAATGGACGACCATGTTACTGATGTGACTTGGTGATTCAAAATCAGTATTCAATGGTGGAAAGTGATTTTTGCGCTGAACGTCAGGAATACTGAAGATGATCTCCTCCTCTAAAAGAAAGTCGATATGTGCGGTTGTTTCGCCAGTCTCCCCCAGCCCACGAAAATCAATAATGTCGTTGGTATCGAGCGCCTGGTAAAGTTCGCGCGGAATCTGGTGATAGTCCTTCCGGGTAAGGTCGTAAATGACCGCCCGGTTGAAGCCGTCTGCCGGTATGCACAATTGGTTCCTTAAAAACAATGTGTTCATATCGGCGATTTGTAAAACAAGTCCAGTTGTAAGGCAGGTGTCCTGAATTTCCTTGAAGGCCTGGTTTTGACCAGGTATTGCGGCTTGTCCTTCCGGACCAGCGACTTCAGATGGACCGGTGCCTGTCCGGTGCGGATTTCATGAAGAATGGTCTCCATTTCTATAAGTTTAAAGCGATGATTTTTTCCAAATGATAATTGCAGGGGTCTGAGACCATTCCGAACTGTCCGATGGGATTGAGGTCAAGAAAGTAATATTCCTGGTCGTCAGCCGATACGACCACATCAAAAGAGGCACAGTTAAGCGGAATGGATTCCAGCATGAGTTTCAGTTTAGCTGTGTATTCAACGGGAAATCGGTAAGGCGTGACGCGGTTAGGCCTGGAAAAATCATAATTCCTGTAGTCAACCTGTGTTTTGGCATTTCCCTGGGAAAAAATAGCCATGGCATAAAATTCACCTTTGAGGTAAAAGGCACGGATTTCATACGCCTTAGCTACCTTTTGCTGAAATAAGGTCGGGACAAATTCGTCAGGCAAAGCAAGAACATCTTCTGCTGTGACTTCGGCAGTATAGGATAAGTGCGCATACTGGTCTTCATCGAACATGGTGAAAGGGGCATCTACGGGTTTAGAGATGATGTGCTGGTGACGCTCCATAAATCCGGAAAGTATCTTTTTGTTACCGGTGACGACAAATGCAGGGGCGGTGACGGAAAACTGACTGCAAAGTTCGAGCAGACGCAGTTTATTCATTTCCCTGGTCCCGAATTGATTGATCGAATCTATTTTATCCAGCATCTGATAAAAAAAGGCCTTGATACCCTCATGCTCCCCGGAAAGGTATTGCCGGAGCAACCGGCTGCTGAAATGCCTGTTGAAGTCAATATCTCCACGGCGGTACCAGATCCTGCTGATTTCTCCGCTGCGTACTTGGCGCCCGTCGATACTGATGACAAATTCAGCCGCATCGAGCGAAATGAGCCTGACGCTGGTGTCTTCGTTGATCCGGATAAATTCTTTTTTAAACGCATCCAGCCAATTGATCACTCTGCTGGTCGAGTAATCATCACTGACAGAAAAGATAATAATCATAGGTGGTTAGTGGCAGCAGTCTGGTTATACCGGAATTTTTAAGAATGGAGGGTGAGCCCCCTCCATTCTTCAGAGTCTGATTAGCAGCCCCCGCAACTGAAGTCCATATTGGAATCAATCGTCTTCCCGTTATCATCCCTCGTCTGAGTATAAGTATCAGAGCAATTGCTGATGTGGGTAGCAGATGTACATACGGTGTGTGTGCTGGCCAACCTTCCACCATTGATTTTGCACGATTTAAGATCAATTCTCTTTTCAAATAGGTTTTTGTTCGTTTTCATAAGATTTCTGGTTAATGTTTGCTTAAGGACAAGTGTAATCTGTACAGGTCTGGATAGTACTGCCACTATCGGTCTTGATGGTAGTTTTGGTGTCTGTACAGTTGTTGGTGTGGGTAGATGTAGAGGTTTCGGTATGTGTACCGGCAAGCCTTCCGCCAAACACCTGGGCGCATTTCAGGTCGATGCGCTTTTCAAATAGAGATTTGTTGTGTTTCATTTACATGAACTTGGTTACAATTCCGTCAACTTTCCCTGACGTTTGGGATGTTTTGTACCGCTGAGTTCAAGCGTAGACCATCAAAATTAGATGACCTTAGATCAACTAACAAATTTATTTCACAATTGTGTGATAAAATTTAAAATAGTCAGCTGTTCCGCATAAAAAACGTTTTTTATGTATTTTGCAGCTGTACACACCATTGACCTAACCAAATGAGACCAATCCTTTCTTTCCTTGCGCTGCTGATCTTTGTTGGCAATACCGCGCTTTGCGCAATATCCGCGATCCATTCCGGGGACAAAATTACTTTTCAGGTACCGGAAGCAGCGATCGGAAATCTTAAGTGCGACCAACTGGCCGAGCCTCTTGCAATCGACAACCCCGAGCCGGGACTCAGCTGGCAAATGACTGCTGAACTACCTGGCAAAAGACAGACAGCCTACCAAATCCTGGCAGCCAGCAGCCTCGAATTATTAAGACAGAACAAAGGCGATTACTGGAACAGTGGAAAGGTTCATTCCGCACGTTCGGTGCAGATCAGGTATCAGGGTAAGCCACTAGCTTCACGGACTAAACTTTACTGGAAAGTAATGGTATGGGATGAAAAGGACAAGCCGCTGGGATGGAGCTCTACGGCTTCCTGGTCTATGGGGTTGCTCAATGCCAGTGACTGGAAGGCAAAATGGATCGGGGCGACTCAGGAAGACCCCTATCCTGATTCCGCCATAACCTTTCCGGCACCGTATTTCCGTAAGGAATTCAGCACCAGCAAAAAGATAAGAAAGGCCATCGCCTATATCAGCGGGCTTGGTTTTTACGAACTGCGCATCAATGGAAAAAAGATAGGTGATCAGGTATTGGCACCCGCGGTGACCAACTATGACAAAAGGCCGCTGAAAAAATTGCTTTATCCTTATGACGACCAATCGGCGCAGCGGGTATTCTACAATTGCTTTGATGTAACAGTCGATTTATCCGGGGTTAATCCTGCAAAGGCAGGCACTTCTGCCAGGAACAACGTGATCGGTATTCTGCTTGGCAATGGCTGGTATAACCAGCGTGACCGCACCGTAGAAGGAAAAATGTGGTATGGACTACCCAGGCTTATCTTTCAGCTGGAGCTCACTTATACAGACGGAAGTAAACAGACCATCGTTTCAGATCCGACCTGGAAAACGACTACTGGCCCACTGCTGAAAGACGGCATCTTTTCAGGCGAAAGATACGATGCAAGGTTTGACCTGGGTGCGTGGGATAAGCCGGGCTACGTGGACAAGCAATGGCATCGGGCTGTACAGGTACGCCCTCCCTCAGGCAGACTGCAGGCACAGACCGCACCCTTTGATAAGGTTATCAGGATACTGCAACCTGTTTTTAAAGGACAGAAAGACTCCGTGTACCGCTATCACCTGAATGAAACGGTTTCCGGATGGGCGGTGATCAGGGTAAAAGGCCCGGCGGGAAGCAGCCTTAAGATCAGGTACATCAGTGAGGAAGGCGAAGATTACGGCCAGCAGGATGTTTATATCCTGAAGGGCGGAGCAACCGAAAGATGGAGTCCCAGGTTTACCTGGCACGCCTTCAGAAAGATTGAAATCATTGCAAAAGGGGTTAGCCTTGACCAGGGAAGCCTGGTGATTGAAGACGTACACACCGCAGCCGAAGGCAATGGTACCTTTGAATGCTCCAATCCCTTTTTTAACAAGATCTATTCGGCGTACCTCAGGACCCAGCGGGCAAATTTCCATGGGAGTCTCAGCAGTGATTGCCCGCACCGGGAAAGGCTGGGCTATACCGGCGACGGGCAGGTCATCATGGAAAGCTCTATGTACGCATTCGACCTGTTCGGGTTTTACCGGAAGTGGCTGGACGACATAGATGATGCTCGCAACCGGAAGACGGGTTTCGTAACCCACACTGCCCCCTTTGGTGGTGGTGGTGGCGGCCCGGCATGGGGCTCGGCCTACGTGATCATGCCCTGGCTTTATTTTAACTACTATGGCGACACTACCCTGCTTCAAAAGCATTACATGGGTATGAAGCAATGGGTAAACTACCTGGAGACCCGGACAAACGAAAAGGGCCTTGTCTATAAAGAAGAGCCCGATGGCTGGTGTCTCGGAGACTGGTGTACGCCTGCAGATATCAAGATTCCTGAGCCTTTAGTGAACACGGCCTATTTCTATCATGTGACCGATCTTATGGGTAAAATTGCAGCGGTACTGGGTAAGGCAGATGACCAGGCCAGGCTTGCGGCACTGGCAGCAAAGATCAGAGACAATTTCAATAAGGCTTATTATGACCCCGCAAAACACACTTACTGGGAAGGAAGGCAAGGGTCTGATGTGTTCGCCCTGGCTTTCGGACTGGTACCGGAAGCGGACTACGGCCTTGTCTTCAATTCCTTAGTGAAACACCTTGAAAACACAGGTTACCATTTCGATACCGGGATACTGGCCACCCCGCTCCTGTTGAAAGTACTTTCCGACAACGACAGGGACGATATAGCGTTCAGGCTGATGGATCAGCGGGATTTCCCTGGTTTCGGATACCTGCTTGACGATAAGAACAGTACACTGTGGGAATCCTGGAACGGTGACGGTTCTCATAGCCACCCCATGTTCGGCAGCGTCATAAAATGGTTTTTTTCGGGCCTTGGGGGGATACAGCCGGATGTCCGGCATGCAGGTATGCAGCATTTCACCATTGCTCCCAAAACCATTTCCAGCCTGGATTATTGCAGGTCGTCTTACCATAGCCTGTACGGAACGATCCGTTCAGAATGGAAAAGAGCGGCTGACGGAACACTACACATACTGGCATCCATCCCTGCAAATACGACTGCCACCTATGTCCTTCCTGCGGGATTAAAAACAGCAACAGACGAAGCAGGAAGGGCTATTCCTGTCAGTAATACGGACGGAAAAAGCACCATCAGGTTAATGCCGGGGATCCGTCAGCTGGTGCTCAGATAATCCGGCCCGTAAGCTCGAAGCAACGGAGCTCGCCCTGATCGGAACGAATGGAACCGGTAAAAGTGAACTGGAGTTTTCCAAGCAGGTGCTCTGAGCGGGCATTACCAGGGGAAACGATCGCATAGACTTTTTCCGGTGAAGATGCTGCAATATGTAACAGGAATGCCTGTGTGGCCTCAAGTGCATAACCATTGCCATAATGGTCCGGATGCAGCGCATATCCGATATCGGGAGCATCAAGGTAGTCGCGCTGAAGAAAGCTGAGGAGGCCCACAGGCTGACGACTCTCCAGGAGCCTGATGGCAAAGCAGCCGAGATCAGCTTCATTACCCGCGTTCAGCTTCTCGCGGATATAAGCCGCAGCCCGGTCAATGTCGCTGACATCGCGCGGGCCGATATGCCGCAGCCATCCTTCGGAATTGAGCAGCTCAAGGATAAAAGGCGCATCGCCGGGACCGAAATGGTCAATGTATAGTCTTGATGTACAAAGTGGTATCAGTTTTTTCATAAGATGAATTCCGGAAAAGGTAAATATAGCAAGACGCCACATCTGCCGGTATCAAAATATCATCAATTAGATTATTCCTACAAAGTAAAAAGCACCGCAAATAAAAAATTGTAACAAAAATTTGGTAGTTACATTTTAACCTCCTAGATTTGACCCTTGAGAGCGTTAATTTGAAACGGGGATTGGCCGCCTGGCTGAGCCCCGTTTCCTTTTTATCCCCTTTTCGCTTTTCCTTCAGGAGATTTCAACAAAACGGATCTGCCGTCTGTTCACTATATTTAACGCGGATCAAAAAATTGCAGACATGACACAACCCGGACTTCCTAAATGGACCATCATTGCCCCGATTGCTGCCTGGATATCTTTTGCCCTGCTCCAGTTTAATCTGGGAGACGCCTACAAGATCATCCTTGTATTTACACTGATCTCATCCGTATTGGCTGCCGTACACCACGCAGAGGTTGTTGCGCATTACGTCGGCGAGCCTTTCGGTACGCTTATACTTGCACTGGCCATTACCGTTATTGAAGTAGCGCTGATCGTTTCACTGATGCTTTCAGGTGGTGAGGAAACGCTATCCCTGGCCAGGGATACAGTGCTTGCCGCGGTGATGATCATCCTTACCGGAATTATAGGCCTGTGTATCTGTGCAGGAGCAGCCAGGTTTAAGGAACAGCGTTTTACCCTTCAGGGTACCGGGTCCGCACTGATCGCCCTGAACGCGATACTTGTCCTTACTCTTATACTTCCCAATTATACGACCAGTGAGCAGGGTCCGGTATACAGTTCCGGTCAGCTCATCTTTGTATCTGTGATCTCCCTGGTGATCTATGGTACATTTGTATTTGTACAATCCGTGCGGCACAGGGATTATTTCCTGCCGCAGGATGCAGAGAATGAGGAAAGCCATGCACCCCAGCCTTCGGGAAAGACCGCCTTATCCAGCCTGGTCTTGCTGGTGTTCTGCCTGGCCATCGTGGTGCTGCTCGCAAAGAAACTATCACCGGACATTGAAGGGATCGTGCTCAGGATCGGCGCACCAGAATCGCTTGTGGGCGTGATCATTGCGCTTGTTGTGTTACTTCCTGAAGGTATGGCTGCGTTTAAAGCAGCAAGAAAGAACAGGCTTCAGACCAGCCTAAACCTGGCACTGGGATCGGCGCTGGCCAGCATCGGCCTCACCATTCCCGCCGTAGCGGTAGTTTCAGTAATTACGGGACTTAAAATTACACTCGGTATAGACAGTAAGGCACTGGTATTGCTCATCCTGTCACAATTTACAGTGATGTGGGCGCTGGCGACCGGCAAGACCAATATCCTGCAGGGCGTAGTACTCATGGTCATCTTTTTTGCTTACCTGTTTACCATTATTGCACCATAAAAAAAGGACAGCCGCAGCTGTCCTTTTTTTATCTAATGGAACATCTTAGTATTCGTTTACCATAAGTTGTTTAGATACCGGTTCAGGGCCATCGGTATTCAGCAGGTATACGCCCTGTCTCAGGTTGGCCATGCTGATGCTCAGCTCACCCTTTGCATCCCTGATCACCGATCTCCAGATCACCTTTCCGAAGATGTCACGCAGGACTATATTCCTTGAAGCTGCCTTTTTAAATTCATATTTTATCCTGGTTTCTCCTCCTGTCATCACCGGGTTCGGATAAATGGTAAGCGGCGAAATGACCTGGCGCCCCTTTGACAGGCTCACCTCAAACAGGGTCTCACATCCGCTGGCCGCGTCTGTAACCTTCACGGAATAACGCCCGGGAGGAACATCATACAGATCCCTGGTAGTCGAACCCTCAGACCACTGGTAAATATAGACCCCACTTCCGCCACTGATGACCAGGCTGATCGCACCGTCAGCAGCAATGGCCCTGACCACCGGCGGGCTTGCCGTTCCGCCTACAGTTACCTTCTGGCTCCAGTTAAAGCCCTGGTCTGCCAGCACCTTAATGGTATAGGTACCTGGCTTAAGGTTGCTGAATTCAGGATGATTAAGACCTGAAGGATTGGCTTTACCATTGATGTAATAATTGGCCTGTGTCCTGGCATTTATATTGCTCACAACAATTCTGCCATTTGCAGCGCAGGCAGCATCAGTGGTCGCTACCTCTGCGTAAGGATTGAACACCACACCGGTAAACGAACTGGCGCAGCCGGTCGCTGCATCGGTTACGACAACAGAATATGTGCCGTCTGGAACCTCCCAGAGGTTTTGTGTCTCAGACCCATCGGACCATTTGTAAATATAGATCCCGCTGCCACCGGTAACCTTAAGATCAATGTTGTGCCCCCTGATCGTAGCCTTGATCACCGGTGCGGAAGCCGTTCCCGCGACCTTTACCTTCTGCTGGAAAACGTAACCTCCGTCAGCAGTGATCTTCAGCGTGTAGCTGCCAGGTTTCAGGTTTCTGAAGACCGGGTCAGATGCCCCCGCCGGATTAATTACATTGTTGAGATAACACCTGGTGTTCTTTAAGCCGGAAGGCAGGTTGACGACACTGATCACACCGTTGGCACCGCATGCCGCGTCGGTAACTTTCACTTCAGTTTTTCCCGTGCAGGCGAGTGCTTTCAGGGTAACTTCCTCCATGTACACAAAGTCATTCATCCCCGTAATGCGAATGGTATATTTTCCAGGCGCCAGACCGGAAAAGGAGGCATTACCTGCGCCTGCGGGGTTAACCGTCCCATTAATATAATAATTAAAGGGGCCTGCAGGCTCCGAGATGGAAGCCACGGTGATCTTCCCGGTATTGCCACACTGCGCATCGGTAGTCTCCAACCTTACATCGGCTACAGAACTGCCCGTTGCGGTAATGTCGTCGAGCCTGAAGTCAAGTTTGGTGGCACCCAGTTGATTGGACAACAGGCCAAAGCGTGTCATCTGGGTTGTATTCATGTCCTTATTGGTAAACAGGTCTTTCAGCGGGATCCTGACCAGCTGATACTGGCCTGTGTAACTGCTGATGTAGCCTCCGCCCTTCAGGCTCAGCGAAGGTGTGCTCTGAATATTGGCATCCTTCATGTAGACCTGCATATCGAAATGTGCCGACGGTGGGGTTACCTTAATATAGAACTCCAGATAGCGCTTTGCACTTAAGTCCATCAGTGCTGCGTTCTCTGTACCCTCGTTCCAGTCCCAGGTTGCAGCGGCGAATCCATTGTCCATCTGGTCCATGTGTACATTCATGCTGATGGGGCCTTCATTTCCTCCTGTGGATTCGACCGTCGCTACCGTATTCTTATTGGTCTCAATGTGTTTTCCGGTATTTTTGGTATCGCCGTCCCACAGCACCAGTTTTCCGGCAACCTCCTCTATTTTATAGGTTACATTTTTGTCTGAAGCATTCTCGGCAGCATCTGAGGCCGTTAATGTGATCTTCTTTGGCCCGTGGGACACACCTTGAGGAATGGTATAGGTATAGCTGAATTTACCTCCGGACCCGGTCATGACCTGCCGGTTTGGTCCTTTCAGTTCGGAAAGGTCCAGGCTCACTTCTTTCAGGTCTCCGTCCGGATCGCCCACGTCGGCATTTAGCGTCACCTTGGTTACGCCATCTGCATATCCGGAGTTCCTTGAAAGGCTGAAGCTGCTGATCACCGGTTCTTTATATGGATGAGAATAAGGCAAAGCCCTGATGTCATCTACCCATACGTCAAATCCCTTGCTCGCGGTATTCACAGAGAAATTGAACTGCCAGACCTGGTCCATCCTGATCTCCGAGCCAAGCGTCAGGTCGGATACGGGAATCTTTACCCGGGTATAACCGTCGGGATTAAATGAGGAAACATAACCTCCTGCTTTCAGGAAAACAGTGTTTGAGGTATTCAGCTGCGCCGACGCATCCCTGATACTGAACTCAATATCGGAAGTCGACGGTGCATTGGATTTGAGGTAAAATTCAATGTATCCGTAATCGCTCAGGTCCCGCGCATCTACAGGATTGTCGTTTTCCGAGAGTCTGAAGGTCATGACACTGTATTTGCTCGCTTCATGGATGAAGTGCATATACAGGCTGCCAGGGGCAACATTCCCGCCGGAAGTCCGCTTTTCAATTTTCATTGTCGCCGCCTGGCGATCTTCGCTGTCATAAAACCGGTCTCCTCTCCCTTTAGCAATGGCATCTCCGTCCCAGATTAAGGTTGAACTGGTTTTCTTGATGACCCGGTAATTCACCGTGGACTCGGTAGTCCGGTTGGTGGCATCAACCGCCGTAAGTTTGATGTCCTTAAGACCGGAGGTCGCTCCGTCGGGAACCGTATAATGCAGCGTATAAAGATGGCTGGCCGCATCTTTTAATTGTAAGACGGCTTTAACAGGTCCGCCTACGCCACTAAGGTCTGCGGTTACACTGCTGATGTTGTTATCGCCATCTGTAACTGTGGCATTAATATCAAAACTGGCCGTGCCATCTGAATATCCTGCCGCCGGATATACCGTTGCCGTCTCAAAATCCGGATAGATGGACAGGTCTTCCTCCGTGAGGAGAATATGGCACACGGTCAGCGCCGGTATGGTATACTCAAACTCATTATTTGTAATGACCCGGATGTTCTTCAGCTGCCGCATGGTTGTCCCTTTACCATCGAAGGCCCAGACACGTGCACTTCTGAAATGCCGGTCGCTGTTGACCTTGACCCTGGCAACTATGGTCTGGTCCTGGTTTTTGTTCATCGCGATCAGGTGGGTACGGCTTTCATCCGCAGATTCCACCGATGCGTGCACCGAGGAATTGGTAATGTCGCTGGTTTCCGAACTGATGGAAATGTCGCCGAATTTACCGCCCTTACCGTCATAATTCAGGTAGGCGTCGAAGCCGGACCGGATATATCCGTCCACACCGCCCCAGTAGGTAGCCAGGTAAAGCCCCTGCTTTCCGAATATACCCAGTGCATCTGCCTGTGCGATACCTCCGGAGGGGTGTCCGTAGCCCATATAGCTGTACTCGGTAATGGCCAGTTTCGTACCCGGATAATAGGTGTTGATCTGGCTTTTCATCTTAGGGATAAAGGGCAGGAACTGTTCGCGTTTCCAACCATCCTGACCGATCCAGGTATCTTCAACATAGGTCGAGTCCCATAGCGACCGGGTCATCTCCATCCGGGCGGCGTTTGTCGCATAGTCCGTGCTGTTGTTAAATGGGCTGACCCCATCGTTCCGGCCCTGTGGGTACCAATGCACATCCAGTACATCCAGGAGGCGCTTGCCTACCTGGGGATCTGCCGCCTTTTCCTTCATTTTGGCCAGGTAGTAGTTTAGGAAGGTAGGGTATTTTCCCTGGTTCACTTCATCCCAGTCGGGCGCAAACTGCAAGGTCTCAAACTCTGCCACGCCCCAGGAAGCCGGGCCAAAGACCTCTGCCGTCGGGTCCATTTCCTTGATCCGGCCCGCCAGTTCGAAGGACCTGTCCATCAGGTACTTCACAGGAGTATGCTCCGGTCCCCATAACCGGGGATGCGAATCGAACCATATACCCGGTTCATTATCCAGTGCATAGCCCTTTACACCGGTAGCCGTATTGCTCTTACCAAAATTGGCAATGAGGAAATTAATCTCCTCATCTGTATAGACGGTCTTGTCATTCAGATTGGGCGTAAGGCTAAAGGGCCCGGGTTTCCGGTAAACTATGGAATTCCAGCGGCTCGAGGGTGCGATCTGGGCGGAGTCAACCCTGCCGTTCTTATCTGCCGTAACATATTTGGCCATAGGCAGCGTAACGAGGGAATAAGCGCCCTGCCGAACAGACGTCTCCTGAAAGAATTTTAAAGCTGCCCCCGGTTCGTTATAACGATCCTCAGGTACCCCCTGCTGCCAGGGCACATAGTTATCACTTTCATTGTACCAGTCACGCCCGGCATTGGAAGCATTATTCTCCCAGTTGTAGTTTGTGATTCGGTTCCCGCCCAGACGTTTGGCCCTGGCATGCGGATAATTGTCGTTGGTTCCATAGATCAGCGGGCTGATGGCTTTTCTGTTTTTCTTTGCGTCGATCGTAAAATTGACGGGGATCTGTGCGACAGCACCTATGCTGCCGAGCAGCAACATAAAGACAGCGTAGCGTTTTATCATGATATTCGTTGGTTACAGTCCGCAAAGCTGCCGGCAGCAGGTTGTAATCGGAAATATCTGCGACACAGCGCACAGATTAGCAAACAGATATCCATCCCTGCCACACCAACGCAGTTTATCTACGAAAATTAACCGTTTATCGACGAAAGGCCTTTTAGTAAGCAATCTGGTTATATTTGTGCATGCGGGTGAAGGTTCACGTTCTCTTCTGGGTGCTTTGCACACTTGTGCTAACCATGGTTTACCGGATCGGTATTCCCGACTATCTGGTGTCCTTTAAGGTCATTATGATGTTCATGCCCGTTTATATTTTTTATTTCTATATCACGGCCTATTTTGTCATTCCCAGGTACCTGTTCACCAGGAAATACGTGAAATTCGCCCTGGCGTTTCTAACCTGCATGCTCATCAGTGTTACGGCGTTCCGGCTGATTGAGATCTGCTTTGCAGACCCATACATCTATCAGTTTATCCTGAAAAATGATCCCGGATTTGTATGGCACAAGCTGGAAGGAAGTTTTACAACGCAGTTATTAAAACCCGCCTATATTGTTTCCGCATTCGAGCAGAGTAACATCATCATCTGGATCGCCATCTCACTGAAGTTCTATAAGATGTGGCATGAAAAGCGCCAGGTTGCCCTGCAGGCAGAGCTCAACTTCCTGAAGGGCCAGATCCATCCGCACTTTCTTTTCAATACGCTCAATAATCTTTACGCGCTTACGCTGAAGCAATCAGGACAGGCATCATCGGTCGTGCTCGGCCTTTCCGATATCCTCCGCTATATGCTTTATGAATGCCGGACGGAGGCTGTTGCCCTTTTAAGGGACGTAGAGATCCTGGAAAGTTATGCGAGCCTGGAAAAGATCAGGTATGAAGACCGGCTTGACCTGACCATGAGCATTACGGGTAACCTGAACAACTATCTTATCGCTCCGCTGCTGATGCTTCCCCTGGTCGAAAACGCTTTCAAACACGGCATCAGTGAAATGATGACAGATGCCTGGATCAACATTGACCTGCAGGTGAAGGCATCGAAGCTGACATTAAAGGTATCTAACAGCAAACCTCCTCAAATCTACCGGGACGATGCGGGGCATTATGGCAAGATCGGATTGAAAAATGTAAGGAAACGACTGGAACTTTTATATCCGGATGCCCATAAGCTGAATGTATACGATGAGGAAGATATGTTTGTGACTATATTGGAACTGAAACTGAACAACCACTTAAAGACATCAGAATGAAGATAAAAACGCTGATCGTTGACGATGAACCACACGCCATTGAAGTAATAGAACAATATGTGCAGCATTTCCCGGAGCTAGAGATCGTTGCAAAATGTACCAATGCGATACAGGCTTTTCAGTTACTGCAGCAAAGTAAGGTTGACCTGATGTTCCTGGATATTAAAATGCCCGGACTGATCGGCACGGACCTGATCAGGAGCCTGAAACATCCGCCAAAGGTAGTCTTTACCACTGCCTACCAGGAATACGCACTGGAGGGGTTCGATCTCAATGCAGTGGACTATCTGCTCAAACCAGTATCGTTTAACCGTTTCCTGAAAGCCGTAGACAAGGTATTTGAACTTTACAAGATCAATCCGGACAAAACCGTGGTTGCCGGACAGCCGTCAAAAGCCAGCGATCATGTGTTCCTTTACCTCCGCGTGGAACGTAAAATGGTGAAGATCAATGTTGACGATATTTACTGGATTGAAAGCCTGAAAGACTATGTTAAGGTCGTACTGAAGGAAAAAGTACTGATCAGCAAGCAAAAGATCAGTCTGCTGAAGGAACTGCTGCCAGAGGATAACTTTTTACAGATTCACCGTTCTTTTATCGTAGCCATCGATAAGATAGATAGTTATAATGCCTATTCCATTGAGTTACTGGGCAAGGAACTGCCGATCGGCAGGAATTACAAGGCAGAATCACATAAGAAGCTGAAAGCAATGTAATCAGTCCTTCCGACCTGCTATATAAAAACTTAATGTAAACCGCAATGTATTGGCCAGTGCATTACTTCTGCTGCCAGCCAGATAAGAAACGTCAAACCTGAAGTTGCCATACTTCAGCCCGGCTCCGGTACTGAAATAACGGTTTTCGCCCTTCAGCGGGTTCTGGTAATGATAGCCACCCCTTAAGAAAAAATCGTCTGCGTAGCTGTATTCTGCCCCAGCCGAAAAGGAGATTTCTTTAAGTTCCTCGGAAAACCCACCAGGGGCATCGCTGAATGAGCTGAAAATCCCGGACACTACGGACTGGTCTTTTTGCGGGTAAGCGGGCACAAGCAATTTACTGATATCTGCCGCCAGGGTAAACTTGCCGGACGGACTGGTATAAAACGTATTGGCGACACCCAATCTGAGATTAGCGGGAAGAAAGTACTTTTCTGCAGTACTGCTGGTATAACCGATCTTAGGACCAAGATTGGAGATATGCATACCAAATGCCAGTTCAGCGTCGTAGCCCAGAATAACCGTCCCTTGTTTATAGTACGCTGATACATCAGCTGCAAAAGTACGTACGGGGCCTGACTGGGATGCCCGTGACGGCGCTATGGTCCCCGACTGGATATAACGCAGTGAAGCACCTAGTGCAAAACCTGTCCCGAAGCTCCGCGCAATGGTAAGGTCAGCGGAAAACTCACCGGGATTAAAGGTACCCATACCCTGTCCAGATTCATCGCTCAGGTCTACCTCCCCCAGCCCGAAATACTTAACTGAAGCGCCGGCAACATATTGATCATTCAATCGATGATAACCACTCATTGAAGCAATATTGATATCTTTTGAATAGTTGCTGAGCCAGGGAATATAGGAAAGTGCCAGGGCCGATCTTTGTCCGGCAAATGCAAGCTTGGCGGCATTCATAAAGGCAGAGCTGACATCACCTGGTGTGGCTACACCCGTTTCCGCCATGGCCGCACTGCGTGCATCTGGGATAATGTTCAGGAATGGCACGGCTGTTTGCTGTGCAGATACAGCGCCTGTACAGCTTGCCATTAATAACATGGAGATTAATTTTTTCCGCCCGGACATGTGCTTCTTCTGAGCTGCAAAACTACCGGGTATCTGTGCCAAATACCAGTATTTGATCTATAAGACGCAGTTATGGCGACAGAAAGAGGTTTATAAAGGACAAAATGCAGAATTAGCCTTCCCTTTGCCCGATCTGCTGATACCAGGCCTGTATTTCACGGAGGGCATCGGCTATACCCGCACGCTGTGTTTTCAGCAGGTCAAGGTGATCGGCATGGGTAAGCGGGTCAACCAGCAACTGATCGTATTTATCCAGCGCTTCCTGTTCACCAGTCGCCACAGAACTCAATATGGCCAGGTCTTCATTACCACTCAACGCCTGCCTGATTTCCATCCAGCCCCGGTGCAGGGCGCCCAGCACTCCCCTTTTTCATTTTCCGAACTACCTCCGTGCTGCTGTATGTGTTCTTTGAGCTCCATTGCGTACCCGGCCCTCTGGGCAGAATACTTCAGGAATATCCCTTTCAGTTCGATAGTGTCGGTATGCGCACTTGCGGCCTCATAACCTTCCTTCCCATCATTGAGGATATTGACCAGTCCTTTGAGTTCACTGATGATGGTTGTGTCATTTTCCATGGTATTCTTGCGGGTTAACCGTTATCTCCTAATGATCCTTTCCCTGTCATCTTCCTTACTGTCCCTTTCATTGCCAAGATCTGGTGAGGGCACACTGGTATCGTTGATATAATCAGTATTCGTGATGTCCTTCTGCTGATCGTTCATATTCTCCACAGGCGGTTGCTTACTGCTGTCCTGCTTTTCAGTAGCACTGTTAAAACGGGGCATATTTAAATCCTGGGGCCTGTCGACAGGATAATTCTCCGTTCCCGGCTTTGGTGTTTTTTTTTGTTCCATAATTTCAAAACATCCCTTCAGGTGAAAAGTTTTAGCGGGCCCTACAGCCATAGCTTTGTCAAATACCCCAGGATGCTTGCAGTATCTTTGAAATAAGGATTACTTTTGACCATATTATTCAAATAGTCAACAGATAAATGAAAACAGCATTATCTCCGATACTGCCCCTGCTGCTCCTTTTCGCTGCATGTAACGAGCCTAAAATGAGGCTCAGGGTACCAGACAATAATGCCGGGACCACAACTTCTCAGGAAACTGTCGTGACGGCAGATACGCTGAAGGTAAAGAGTACGGCAAAGAAAGACAAGTCGATCCTTGCCGTAAAAGACTAACCCATCAGCTCTTTAAGTAGTTTTCCGAACTCTTCTTTCAGCTTTGCCAGTTCTTCTTCGACAACGGCTAACCGCTGTTCGACGTCACTTGCGGGCCTGGTGTAGCCCTCATCCTCCTGGTCTTCCTGCGAAAGGTCAGGCATGCCTGAAAGCAAGTGTGCATACCTGGCTTCCTTCTGACCGGCCCGCCTGGGAAGCTGTACGACATAAGGAAATTCAGGGGCCGCCAGTTTTTCAAGTACATCCTGTACTTCTTCCAGTGAATCAAACTCATAGAGCCTGCCCGAATTGGTGTTCAGTTCTCCGGGAGTCTGTGCGCCCCTGAGCATAAGCAGACAGATCACGGCCACTTCTGCGGGCAGTACCGGATAGACAATGGCAAAGTTATGCTTGTATTTTATGGCCCGGCTGGAGCCACCGGTAGCGGTAGAGACCAGGCCCTTGCGCTTAAGGGTGTCCAGGGTGAGGGTAACCGTCTGGTCATCGTACTGGACTACCGGCTTTCTTGATGTCTTCTGATTACAGGCCACCGTTATGGCATTGATGGTCATCGGGTAGTATTCCGGCGTGGTCCTGGCCTTCTCCATCAGCACGCCCAATACCCGGGTTTCCTCGGCGGTCAGTGACGGTAATGCTTTTTGTTCTTCCATTTTTGTGATGGCTATATCGCTCCTGAATTCAGTATCTGTTCTATTTGTTCCAGCTCTTCTGTACTGAAACTTGTATTGTCCAGGCATTTCAGCGAGTCGGCCAGTTGTTCAGGCCTGCTGGCACCTACAAGCACTGAGGTGATCCGGCGGTCACGCAATATCCAGGACAAAGCCATTTGCGCCAGTTTCTGGCCGCGGCTTTCCGCAAGTGCATTTAAGCGGTTGATCTGGGCGATCCGCTCAGGAGTGACCTGATCTGCCTGCAGGAAACCATGAGACTTGGCTGCCCTGGAGTCTGCCGGTATGCCTTTGAGGTATTTATCTGTCAGCAGACCCTGGGCCAGCGGCGAGAATGGAATACAGCCTACCCCTTCCTGATCAAGCAGGTCGAGCAAGCCGTTTTCTACCCAGCGCTCATACATCGAGTATTTGGGCTGATGGATCAGGCAGGGTGTTCCCAGTTCTTTCAGGATACTGATGGCCCTGGCTGCTTCCTCGGGCTGATAATTGGATATCCCTGCATAAAGCGCCTTTCCCTGTCGAACGATCAGGTCAAGCGCAGCCATGGTTTCCTCCAGTGGCGTATGCGGATCTGGCCGGTGATGGTAAAAGATGTCCACATAATCGAGTTCCATACGCTTAAGGCTCTGGTCCAGGCTGGAAACCAGGTACTTCTTTGAACCCCAGTCGCCGTACGGACCTTCCCACATGGTATAACCCGCTTTTGATGAAATGATCATTTCATCCCGGTAGCCACGGAAATCACGTTTCAGCAATTTACCGAAGTTTTCCTCAGCCGATCCCGGTGGCGGGCCGTAATTATTTGCAAGATCAAAATGGGTGATGCCGCTGTCAAACGCAAGTTTCAGAATGTTGGCGCTGTTTTCCAACTGGTCTACATGGCCAAAGTTGTGCCACAGGCCAAGTGAAACAGCCGGCAGCTTGATGCCACTATTTCCGCAGCGACGGTATTCCATATGCTGGTACCGCGAAGTTGAAGGTATATAAGACATATAAAGTATTAGGTTATTTAATGCTGGCCATCTGTATCATGCGCTGTGCCAGGTCTTTGCCAAGATAGCTGTCGATAATGCCATGTACCAGGTAAAGGATCGGTGTCATGAGGATGGCCACAATGAATTTGTAAGTATAATTGACCAGGCCGATGGCTGCGACCATCTGCCAGCTCCAGTGATATTGCGGATTAAGGTAAAAAGCAATGAAAATGACCACAAAGCTGTCGATGCACTGAGAAACGAGTGTGGAACCGGTGGCGCGGAGCCAGAGCGCTCGTTCACCGGTGATCTTCTTGATGCGGTGAAAGATAAGCACATCGGCGACCTGACCGGTAATGAAGGCAACAATGGAACCTACAATAATCCACATACCCTGTCCGAAGACACCTGCAAATGCATTGTTCATATTGATGGGCGCCCCGTTGATTTCCTGGTTGATCCAGAAATCTGACGGCGTAAGCTGCATGGCACCACCCACGACAAGAAAGGCATATGAGATCAGCACAGCGGTGAGCAAAGACAGGTAACGTACTTGTCTGACCCCGAAATATTCATTAATGATATCTGTCATAATGAAGATAATAGGCCAGGTGAGCACACCTGCGGACATGTTAAAGGAAAGGTTGGGCACGCCCAGTAAACTGATATCAAACTTCCTGATACCCAGTGTACCTTCTACAGTGAATATCTTAACGCCGATGAATTCGGACAAGATGGCATTGGCAACAAAAAAACTACCCAGCACAAGCAGCAGCCTGCTTTCTTTCGTTTTAAAAGTCATAGCAGCTGAAATTATTAAAATATTCTGATATAACCGGATAATTATTATTTCTATTTTCGTCGTTAATGATCACTATGCTATCCAAATTACCCGGAGTTGCCACCACTATTTTCACCGTAATGTCCAGACTGGCCGAAGACCATCAGGCCATCAACCTGTCTCAGGGCTTCCCCGATTATGACTGCGACCCTTTGCTGGTTGAGGCCGTTTCGGATGCTATGCGCAGCGGGGCCAATCAGTACGCACCGATGACCGGTTTACCGGTGCTAAGGGAGCTCATTGCAGAGAAGACAAAACGTCTGTACGGCGCGCACTACCACCCGGAAAAGGAAGTTACCATTACCGCGGGAGGTACCCAGGCCATATTTACTGCGCTCAGTTCCTGTATCGGCCCCGGTGACGAGGTAATCATTTTTGAACCAGCCTATGACAGCTACGCACCTGCGGTCAGGTTACTGGGCGGACTGGTAAAACCCTATGAGCTGACACCCCCCGATTATCAGATCGACTGGGATATGGTCAAGAAGCTGTTTTCGGTCAACACCAAGATGATCATCCTCAACAGTCCGCAAAATCCGACCGGATGTATCTTGTCGAAAGAAGATGCCGCGCAACTGATACGGCTGACCATGGGCACAGATATACTTATTCTAAGTGACGAAGTCTATGAGCACCTGATCTATGACGGGCAGCAGCACCACAGCATGGCGCTGTACCCCGAACTTCGTGAAAGAAGCTTCATTGTGGCCTCCTTCGGTAAACTGCTGCACACTACCGGCTGGAAGCTCGGTTACTGCCTGGCACCTGAGCAACTGATGAGGGAATTCCGGAAGGTACATCAGTTCAATGTATTCAGTGTGAATACGCCCATGCAGGCCGGAATCGCAGCATATCTTAAAGACCCTTCCGTATACGCGGGACTTTCCGGATTTTTCCAGCAAAAGAGAGATTTGTTCAGGGCTATGCTTGCGGAAACCAGGTTTAAATTGCTACCTTGCCAGGGGTCTTACTTCCAGTGTGTAAGTTATGGCCACCTGAATGAACTGAAAGACAAGGAAATGGCTACCATACTGGTGAAGGAACACGGAGTGGCCAGCATACCGGTTTCGGCCTTTTATACGAAGGGTACAGACCATCAGGTATTGCGTTTTTGTTTTGCTAAAAAGCAAGAAACACTGGAAAAGGCCGTTGAAAGATTAATGAAATTTTAATTATCCTTTTAATCTGATTGTATGGAACAGCCGAACTACCTGAACATCAGCAACCTCAAGATCACTATATTTCAGGCTTACCTGTTCTGGGAAAATACAGACAAGAATTTACAGAACCTGGGCCTGAGGTTGTCTATGGGCATCAAGGAAAAGACCGATCTGATCATACTGCCCGAAATGTTCAATACCGGGTTCAGCATGAATGCAGAAGGGCTCGCTGAAGAGATGAATGGAAAGACCATGCAGTGGATGCAGGATACGGCACGCAAATACGATTGTGTAGTTACAGGAAGTCTAATCATCCGTGAAGATGGCCATTTCTATAACAGGATGATCTGGATGCTTCCTGATGGCACTTACAGTACTTACGACAAACGCCACCTCTTTGGCCTTGGCGGTGAAGACAAAGTTTATACTGCAGGGAAAGATAAAGTCACCGTAGACCTCAGGGGCTGGAAGATCAGGCTGGGTATCTGCTATGACCTTCGTTTCCCGGTATGGCTGCGAAACCAGGATAATGAATACGATCTGCTGCTGCTCATCGCCAGCTGGCCGGATAAACGCTCGGCGCACTGGAATGCACTGATCCCGGCAAGAGCAATTGAGAACCAGAGCTACGTCATCGGGGCCAATCGCGTCGGGCATGATGGCAAGGAAGTGTACCACAGCGGACATTCCCAATGCATTGACCCAATGGGAAAAACAATATATTATAAACCTGAAGACGAAGACCTTTATACCTTCAGCATCAATTATGAAGAACTGGTAAGGACCAGACGGAGCTTTCCCTTCCTGAAGGATGCCGACCAATTTGAACTCAAATGATCAACCGTAGAAAATTCATTAAAACCGGGACTGCCTCTGCCGCTCTTCTGGCCGTAGGCGGCAGCAGCGTATCGGGCACCGTATTGTCCCGAGCAGGGTCTCCTATCGTCATTTCTACCTGGGATTTCGGCATTCCGGCCAACCAGGAAGCCTGGAAAGTACTTTCGGCGGGCGGACGTGCACTGGATGCCGTTGAAAAAGGTGTACGTATACCCGAGGGCAATCCCCTCATACAGACCGTGGGTTATGGCGGTCTCCCGGACCGGGACGGCCACGTGACCCTGGATGCCTGTATCATGGACGAATCAGGCAATTGTGGTTCCGTAGCGGGAATAGAATACATTAAGCACCCGATCTCTGTAGCCAGACTGGTCATGGAGAGAACGCCGCATGTCATGCTGGTCGGCGAAGGTGCGCTGCAATTTGCCCTGGAGAACGGGTTTCAAAAGGAAAATCTGCTGACGCAGGAAAGTGAAAAAGCCTGGAAGGAATGGCTGAAAACTGCGAAGTACGAACCAGTGATGAACATTGAGAACAGGCTATACGATAAGGCTGCGCCAAGACAGCTGCCGGGAAACCAGTATAACCACGATACGATCGGTATGCTCGCCCTGGATGCCAGTGGAAATCTTTCCGGTGCCTGCACCACAAGCGGTATGGCCTATAAGCTTCACGGCCGCGTAGGCGACAGCCCGATCATTGGTGCGGGGCTCTATGTAGATAACGAAGTTGGCGGGGCTACTTCCACTGGTGTGGGTGAAGAAGTCATCCGCAATGTCGGCAGCTTCCTGGTCGTCGAGCTGATGCGCCAGGGCTATAGCCCAGAGGCGGCGTGTAAGGAAGCAGTAATGCGCATCATCAGGAAGAAACCCGAAACCGCAAAAAAGATACAGGTAGGCTTTCTGGCCTTGAACAAAAAGGGCGAATACGGAGCTTATGCGATACAGAAGGGATTTAGCTATGCAGTCTGCAATGCCAGACGGAGCGACCTGCTGATTGACGGAAAAAGCCATTATTAGAACTGAAACGAGAGAGATATGATCACGATGGAAGTTTGTGCAAATTCGCTGCGTTCTGCCTTTGCGGCGCAGGAAGGTGGTGCGGTACGTGTAGAATTATGCGACAACCTGCCGGAAGGCGGCACCACACCCAGTTATGCACAGATCAAGATGGCCGTAAAATCGCTCCGCATCCAGGTCTATCCGATCATCAGGCCCAGAGGTGGTGATTTCCTTTACAATGAGCTTGAGTTTGAACTCATGAAGGAAGATGTGCGTGTATGCAGGGAGCTTGGCTGCCAGGGCATCGTGATCGGCATCCTGAAAGCAGACGGATCTGTAGACAGTGAGCGTTGTGCAGAACTCATTGGTCTTGCCGGAAATATGGGTGTGACCTTTCACAGGGCATTCGACATGAGCAGCGATCTGAACAAAGCCCTTGAGGACATCATCGACCTGGGCTGCGAAAGAATACTCAGCTCAGGCGGCGAAGCTTCCGCATGGAAAGGTTCGGCAGTACTCTACGACCTGGTAAAACAGGCAGCAGGCCGTATCAGCATTATGCCGGGAGCGGGTATTTCGACCGGCAATATCAAGGAGATCATCAGCCATACCGGTTCTACCGAATTTCATGCCTCAGCACGAAGTGCAGTTCAAAGCGCCATGAAGTTCAGAAATCCCAGGCTCAGCATGGGCAGCCTTGCAGACGAGTTCAGCTATGACCTGACGGACCCGCGGATCGTCCGCGAGCTCATCACTCTTGCGAACGACACCAAATAATTCCCGAAAATAATCCGCTCAAAGTCTTATCTTTGGCCGAAAATGAAGAATATACGTAATTTCTGCATAATTGCACATATTGACCACGGTAAGAGTACCCTTGCAGACCGTCTGCTGGAGTACACCAAGACCATTTCCCAGCGGGAGGCGCAGGCCCAGCTGCTGGACAATATGGACCTGGAACGCGAACGGGGCATTACCATAAAAAGCCACGCCATTCAGATGAACTATACATTGAACGGCGAGCAATATGTACTTAACCTCATCGATACGCCGGGACACGTCGACTTTTCCTATGAAGTCTCCCGTTCTATTGCGGCCTGCGAAGGCGCATTACTGATCGTGGATGCCTCACAGGGTATACAAGCCCAGACCATCTCTAATCTTTACCTGGCCCTGGAACACGATCTGGAGATCATTCCGATCCTGAACAAAATGGACCTCCCCGGTGCCATGCCGGAGGAAGTTAAAGACCAGATCATTGACCTGATCGGCTGCAAACGGGAAGAGATCATTCCTGCTTCGGGCAAGACCGGAATGGGTGTACCGGAGATTCTACAGGCGATTACAGAACGCATCCCTGCTCCTGCAGGAAACCCTGAAGCTCCGCTGCAGGCGCTGATCTTCGACTCTGTGTTCAACTCTTTCAGGGGCATTATCGCTTATTATAAAGTGACCAATGGCGAAATACGTAAGGGCGATAAAGTGAAGTTCATCAATACCGGCAAGGAATACCTTGCTGACGAAGTAGGTGTGCTGAAGCTGGACATGCTCCCTAAGGATGTCGTCAGGACCGGTGACGTGGGTTATATCATTTCAGGTATTAAAGAAGCTAGAGAAGTAAAAGTAGGCGATACCATTACCAATGTGGCCCGTCCTTCTCTTGAAGCCATACAGGGTTTTGAAGAGGTAAAACCCATGGTATTTGCCGGTATCTACCCGGTAGATACCGAAGATTACGAGGAGTTGCGCGAAAGCATGCACAAGTTGCAACTGAACGATGCCTCTATCGTATTTGAGCCCGAGAGTTCTGCAGCGCTTGGCTTCGGCTTCCGTTGCGGCTTCCTGGGCATGCTGCACATGGAGATCATCCAGGAACGTCTGGAGCGCGAGTTTGACATGACGGTAATTACCACCGTTCCGAACGTGTCTTACAAGGCCTATAGTACAAAGGGCGACGAAATCATTGTGAACAACCCTTCGGACATGCCCGATCCAAGCAAGATGGAATATGTAGAGGAGCCTTACATCAAGGCAAACATCATTACCAAAGCCGAGTTTACAGGCCCGGTAATGAGTCTTTGCATCCAGAAGCGCGGTGTGATCGTCAACCAGTCTTACCTTACTTCCGACCGGGTAGAACTAGTCTTCGAAATGCCCATGGGCGAGATCGTATTCGATTTCTATGACAAGCTGAAAACCATTTCAAAAGGCTATGCCTCTTTTGACTACCATCCTATCGGTTACCGCAGGTCTGATCTGGTAAAACTGGACATCAGGTTAAATGACGAGCCTGTAGACGCATTAAGTTCGCTGATCCACCGCAGCAATGCTTATGATTTCGGCAAAAAGATCTGTGAAAAGCTGAAGGAACTGCTGCCCCGTCAGCAATTTGAGATCAAGATACAGGCTTCCATCGGGGCTAAAGTAATTGCCAGGGAAACCATCAGCGCCCTGCGCAAGGACGTAACCGCAAAATGTTACGGTGGCGATATCTCCCGTAAGCGTAAACTCCTTGAAAAACAGAAAAAAGGTAAAAAACGTATGCGCCAGGTGGGTAACGTAGAGATCCCGCAAACTGCATTTATGGCCGTATTGAAGTTAGATTAACCAAATTATTATCATGCAATTGTTAGACGGAAAATTCGTATCAGAGAAGATAAAACAGGATATTGCTGCTGAAGCGGCTGAATTTCTTACGTCATCCGGCAGAAAACCCCATTTAGTGGCTATCCTGGTGGGTAACGACGGCGGAAGTGAAACCTATGTGGCCAGCAAGATGAAAAACTGTGAAAAGGTAGGCTTTCAGTCCTCTCTGATCAGGTACGATAATTCCGTGACCGAGGCTGAACTGCTGGCCAAGGTAGAGGAGATCAATAATGATACAGGTGTAGACGGCCTGATCGTACAATTACCGCTTCCCAAGCACATCGATCCGGAGAAGGTCACCGAAAAAATAGACTACCGCAAAGATGTGGACGGCTTTCATCCCGTCAACCTCGGCCGTATGATGCGCAACCTGCCCTGCTTTATCCCTGCCACCCCTTATGGTATTATGCTGATGCTTCAGGCTTACGGCATAGATACCGCAGGAAAGCACTGCGTAGTTGTAGGCCGCAGCAATATTGTGGGCAGTCCGATGAGCATACTGATGGGCCGCAATGCCAATCCCGGCAACTGCACAGTAACGCTGACCCACAGCAAAACCATAAACCTGAAGGAAATGTGCCTGCAGGCAGATATCCTCATTGCGGCTATCGGACGTAAAAACTACATCACCGCAGATATGGTAAAACCGGGGGCTATTGTCATTGATGTAGGCATGAACAGGGAAACTTCAGCGACGACTAAATCAGGCTATAAACTTTATGGGGACGTAGACTTTGAACATGTAGCACCAATAGCTTCCTGGATCACTCCTGTTCCCGGCGGGGTTGGCCTGATGACCATTGTAGGCCTGCTCAAAAATACTTTAGCTTCGGCAAAGGGCGAAATTTACGCTTAGCCATATTCAGCAATTTTCCGGTTATCCGAACAGACGCTTCAGAAAACCTTCCCTGAGACCTATGTAAACCCCGTCAGTCCGCTGTTCTACGGGATAGATATGGACATAGTCGCCCTGTCCTGATGCGCCCCGGCCGGTTTGCAGGTTATATTCCCAGCGATGTACAGGACAGATCAAATGACCATTTTTACACCAGCCTCCGCTTAAGGTGCCCCCGGCATGCGGGCAGGTATTCTGTGTAGCGAACAGCTGCTCCTGGTGCCTGATCAGGCAAATCTTCCTGCCGCCTGCGCTTACCTGCATGACAAACTCCCCGTCCGGAAGCGGCTTATCTATTTTGTGCCATTTCATTGATCTTCATCGGCTGGTCATTAAAAACACCCAAGATAGGGATTTGACTGGTCCTTGCATTATTTTATTTAAATTTGCGCCGCATATGGCACATCAGATACCGGAAGACGGCACATTGCTCCCCCTGATGGAGGAGTTTTATACGATACAGGGAGAAGGTTTCAATACCGGAAAGGCTGCTTACTTTATCCGCCTGGGCGGATGTGACGTCGGATGTCATTGGTGTGATGTTAAGGAGAGCTGGGACGCGGAACTCCACCCGCTGACCCCTGCAGACCACATTGCAGAAAAAGCCGCCTCTTATCCGGGAAAGGCTGTTGTGATCACAGGTGGCGAACCGCTGATCTATAACCTTGGCTACCTGACTGCCAGGCTCCGGGAACGGAATATACAGACCTTTATTGAAACTTCAGGCGCCTACCCGCTTTCGGGTACCTGGGACTGGATCTGTCTGTCACCAAAAAAGTTCAAGGCCCCCAGACCCGATATCGCTCCCTTTGCCAACGAACTCAAAGTAATCGTTTTTAACAAAAGCGACTTCGAATGGGCGGAAAAATATGCAGAAATGGTATCACCGGGGTGCAAACTCTACCTGCAGCCAGAGTGGTCCAAATCCAGGGCTGTAACTCCGCTGATCATTGACTATGTCATGGCCAATCCCAAATGGGAGATATCCCTGCAAACCCATAAATTCCTGAACATCCCCTGATTCCCGGTTAATTTCCGTAAATAGTTTCTATTTCTCACTATATTTAACCTGCATGGTTAATATCAGTGTCCATGAAGAAACTCATCTATCTGTTACTTGCATTTTGCGCAACCTGGACAACTGTCAGTGCGCAGACTTCGGCCATTAAAAAGGCGCAGGGCAGCTTTAACAAGGCGCAGACCTACCTGCGCAATGACCAGCTTAAGGAAGCAGCGGAAGCACTGGACGAAACGGTTAAAGCCGATCCTGCTTTTCAATATGCATATATCCAGCTTGGCGATATCCACAGAAGGCTGAAAGCCTTTGCACAGGCCAAATCTGCCTATCAAAATGCCATAAACCTAAACCCTGAAGGCGATCCCAGGATGTTTTACGGAATGGCTGAAGCATGCATCTTCACAGGCAGTTATCCCGAAGCACTGGAAAATACCAACCGGTTTCTGTCGAAGTACAAAGGTAAAGACCCGGATTTCCTGAAGAAGGCAGAAAAATACCGGAAAGATAGTGAGTTTGCTGTTTTGGCGATAAAATCCCCCTTACCTTATGAGCCGGTAAACCTTGGTCCGGACATCAATTCGGCATACCGCGAATATTTTCCCTCACTGACCGCAGATGGAGCACAAATGATCTTCAGCCGTACCGTCGATGGCAATGAAGACTTTTTTACTTCATTTAAAAAAAATGGTACCTGGGACAAACCGGTGCCCTTAAGCGACCAGATCAATACCAGTAAATTCAACGAAGGCGCACAGTCCCTGTCTGCAGACGGCAAATACCTGTTCTTTACCGGCTGTAACCGACCGGACGGTCTTGGTCGCTGTGACATCTATGTAAGCCAGAAAACGGCTAAAGGCTGGGGCGAGCCTTTTAACCTTGGGACACCATTGAATAGTGTCTACTGGGACGCTCAACCCTCTGTAAGTCCTGACGGAAATACCTTATACTTTGTAAGTAACCGGCCAGGAGGACTTGGCGGCTATGACATCTGGAAAAGCACGCTCAAAAGCGACGGTTACTGGGATCAGCCGGTAAACCTGGGGCCAGAGATCAATACCCCAGGTGATGAACAGACCCCATTCCTGCATCCCGATGGCCATACGCTTTATTTCTCTTCAGACGGCTGGCCGGGCATGGGTAACAAAGACATCTTTCTGAGCCGCCTGGACAACTCCGGTAAATGGGGAAAACCGGTAAACCTTGGCTATCCGATCAATACCTTCAACGAGGAGACAGGGCTTATTGTCAGTCCAGAAGGCACGGATGCCTTCTTTTCTTCAAACCTGAAGGGCGGTTACGGAGACCTGGATATTTACAGTTTCAAAATGCCGGAGACCATCAGGCCGGTTCCCATTGTTTATGTAAAGGGCACAATTAAAGACAAGACAAGCAGGCAGCCGCTTGAAGCAGATATCCGGATCAGCAATCTAAATACAAAGACAACGGTTTATCAGAACTTCACAGATGCAAGCGATGGCAGCTTCCTCGCCGTAATGCCTACCGGTGCTGCCTATGCCTTTAACGCAGTGGCCCCGGGCTATCTTTTTTACTCGGAAAACTACCCGCTAAGCTCGGCAGGCAGCCGGGAAAAACCATCCATCCTGGAAATCTATCTTGAAAAACTGAAGCCCGGCAGCAACGTCATCATGAAGAATATATTTTTTGACACCAATGCCTATCAGTTGCTGCCTTATTCAGAATCAGAATTAGACATTCTGATCAGTTTATTGAAGCAAAACCCCGGCCTGCGCATTGAAATACAAGGACATACGGACAACGTGGGTAAAGAAGAAGACAACCGCAAACTTTCCATGATGCGGGCAAGATCCGTCTACGAATACCTCATTGCCAGGAAAATCCTCCCCGACAGGCTTACTTACAAAGGCCTTGGGGAAAGCGTACCCGTCGCTACAAACGATACCGAGGCCGGCAGGAAGCTGAACCGCAGGACTTCATTCGTCGTAACCGGTATTTAACCGGAAGTAATTAAATCACGGCCTGCCTGATGCGTACCAGTCTGGTCAGTAAATCTTCCAGCAGATCCAGGTGCAGCATATTTGCACCGTCCGACTTCGCATTGGCAGGGTCCGGATGGGTTTCAATGAACAGGCCATCTGCGCCTACCGCGATCGCAGCCTTCGCAATGGTTGCGATCAGTTCGGGCTTACCTCCTGTAACACCGCTGCTCTGGTTAGGCTGCTGCAGTGAATGGGTACAGTCCATCACTACGGGCACATTGAAATTCTGCATTTCAGGCAGCCCCCTGTAATCAACGATCAGGTCCTGATACCCAAAGGTATTTCCTCTGTCGGTCAGGATCACCCTGTCATTACCCGCCTCAACAATTTTCTCAACCGCGAACTTCATAGAACCCGCAGAAAGGAACTGGCCTTTCTTTACGTTGACCACCTTGCCTGTCTTCGCCGCTGCAATAAGCAGGTCAGTTTGCCTGCAGAGAAACGCGGGTATCTGTAACACATCCACATAAGCCGCCGCCATTTCCGCCTCCCCGCTTTCATGAATATCCGTCACCGTAGGCACCCCGAAAGTAGTGCCTACCTTTTCCAGTATCTTCAGTGCTATTTCATCACCGATGCCGGTAAAGGAACTCCCTTTCGAACGGTTGGCCTTCCGGTAAGAGCCCTTGAAAATATAGGGTATATTCAGTTTGTCAGTGATCGCTACGATCTTCTCTGCAATGCGCAGCGCGATCTCCTCGCCTTCAATCGCACATGGACCGGCCATCAGAAAGAAATTGCCGGAATCCCGGTGCCTCAGTTTATCTATAGAAAAATTGATCATGATTATCAGTTTAAAAACCGCCCGTCAATTACCCAGCTCGGACATAAATTTAATACGCATCAGCTGGATCTCCTCTCTCGAATAATCCGCTTCTCCCAGCTCCTTCAGTGCCTCATCAATGGAATCGCTTTCAGCAGACTGAAAGTAATCGAACACCTCATCCTGTCTGTCCTCGTCGATCATTTCATCTACAAAATAGGTCAGGTTCAGTTTCGTGCCTGAATTGACAATCGCTTCCACTTCCTTAAGGATGTCGTCATAGGTAATGCCCTTAGATCTCGCAATATCCTCCAGCCCGATCTTGCGGTCTATATTCTGGATAATGGACACCTTCAGCTGCGATTTATTGGCCTGGGTCTTCACGATCAGGTCAATCGGACGCTCAATGTCATTGTCTTCCACATACTTCTTGATGAGTTCCAGGAAAGGTCCCCCGAATTTCACCGCTTTGCCATTCCCTACTCCCGAGATTTGCTTCAGTTCATCATTGGTAATCGGATAATGCGTACACATCTCCTCCAGCGAGGGGTCCTGAAAGACCACAAAGGGAGGTACCCCCTTTTGCTTTGCGATCTTCTTCCTGAGGTCCTTCAGCAATTGCAACAATTGCGTATCCAGGGCGCCAGGTCCCTGCTTTACATCATCCTGGTCGTCTTCATTGCCGTTTTCAATGGGTTCATTCAGTACAAACTTCAGGTTATAAGGACTCTCCAGGAATTCCCTGCCTGCATTGGTCAGTCCCAGCAGGCCATAATTATCGATGTCCTTATACAGGAAGTTATTCAATACTGCCTGACGGATCAGCGAACGCCAGTAGTTTTCGCCCTCCACTGCGCCAAAGCCAAATTCAGACAACTTCCCGTGCTCATAAGCTACGGTTTGCGCCGTCTCCAGGCCAAGCACGACATTAAGTACGTGAGTATCGTCAAATTTCTCCCCCAGCTTCTGTACCAGCCGCAACAACAAGTTCAGCGAGTCCTCCGCCTCAAACTGCTTCTTTGGTTTGCGACAGTTATCACACATGGAATTACAGCCCGTCTCATTAAAGTTTTCACCGAAATAATGCAGTATCTGTTTCCTCCTGCACACTGCGGACTCCGCATAATCGATCACCTCCTTCAGTATCTGTGTACCGATCTCCCTTTCTGAAACCGGCTTATCCTTCATGAATTTGGCCAGCTTATCGATATCCTTCTGGGTATAGAAAGCGATACAGGTACCTTCACCTCCATCCCGTCCGGCCCGGCCCGTTTCCTGGTAATATCCTTCCATACTTTTGGGTACATCATGGTGGATCACAAACCGTACATCCGGTTTGTCTATACCCATACCAAAGGCAATGGTCGCCACGATCACCTCCACATCCTCCATCAGGAACTTGTCCTGTGTTTCTGCACGTACCTTCGGTTCCAGTCCGGCGTGATAAGGCAAGGCCTTGATCCCGTTCAGGTTCAGCGTATCTGCTACTTCCTCTACCTTTTTCCGGCTGAGACAATAGATGATCCCCGATTTTCCGGTATTTGACTTGATATACCTGATGATCTCCTTAATTACATCCCGCTTCGGGCGGATCTCATAAAACAGGTTTGGGCGGTTAAATGACGACTTAAACAGGGTGGCATCTGTCATCTGCAGGTTCTTAATGATGTCCTGCTGCACCTTAGGCGTAGCAGTAGCCGTAAGCGCAATGATCGGGATCTCACTGCCCAGGCCATGGATCACCTGTCTGATCTTCCGGTATTCCGGCCGGAAATCATGGCCCCATTCCGAGATACAATGCGCTTCATCAACTGCTACAAAAGAGATTTTAATCAGTTTGAGAAATTCAAGATTGTCCTGTTTGGACAAGGACTCGGGCGCCACATACAGCAGCTTGGTCTGTCCGCTGAGCAGGTCTGTCTTTACCTGATTGATTTCAGATTTATTGAGTGACGAGTTCAGGAAATGGGCAATACTGTCGTTACCCCCGAAGGCCCTGAGCTGGTCCACCTGGTTTTTCATCAGGGCGATCAGCGGCGATATCACG
Source organism: Pedobacter sp. JY14-1 (assembly GCF_029269825.1). Taxonomy (GTDB): domain Bacteria; phylum Bacteroidota; class Bacteroidia; order Sphingobacteriales; family Sphingobacteriaceae; genus Pedobacter. Next base: position 375,144 of record NZ_JARJHU010000001.1, read on the forward strand.
ATCGCGGTACCCGCTTCCATCAATGCCGGTAACTGATAGCAAATGGATTTTCCCCCGCCTGTTGGCATGATGACAAACGTATTCCTCTTTTCAAGAATGTTCGTAATGATGGCTTCCTGGTCCCCCTTAAAGTTATCAAACCCGAAAAAAGTTTGCAGGTTGTCAAACAACGACTTTTTCACATCCATTTTGTGTATAAAATATTCAGTGCTGTTTTTTACTTCAAAATAACATAATTTTGCAGAATTACAATGCATCAATATACTAAATAATTCTATTTGAAAAGTAAAAAATCGATCATAGACACCGCCCTCCGCACCCTTCGGTTGGAAGCTGAGGCCATCAATGGCCTGGCCGGCAAAATAAATGACGACTTTGTCCGGATCGTGGAACTGATCATTGCAAACAAGGGCAGAGTGATCGTAACGGGCATTGGAAAAAGCGCCATCATCGCCCAGAAAATCGTAGCTACTTTCAACAGCACCGGCACGCCGGCCAGTTTTATGCATGCAGCAGATGCTGTCCATGGCGACCTGGGCATGATCCAGAAGGACGACATCGTCATCTGCATATCTAAAAGCGGTAATACACCGGAGATCAAACTGCTTTCCCCACTGCTCAAACAGTCCGGCAACATCATGATCGGCATGGTCGGACAACCCGACTCCGACCTGGGGAGACAGGCAGATTATATTCTGAATACCCATGTGGAAAAAGAGGCCTGCCCGCACAACCTGGCCCCGACCACCAGCACTACGGCTCAGTTGGCCATGGGCGACGCACTCGCTGTCTGCCTGCTCAATGCCCGCAATTTCAACGAAGCCGATTTCGCACGTTATCATCCGGGCGGTTCACTGGGAAGACGGCTCTATCTGAAGGCCGGCGATATCGCACTCAGAAACCAGAAGCCGGGCATCCACCCCGACGCCTCTGTAAAAGATGTCATTGTAGAGATCAGTCAAAACCGTTTAGGCGCAGTTGTTGTTATTGAGCACGATATTATCCTCGGGATAATTACCGATGGTGACATTAGACGAATGCTGGAAAAATATACTAACTTGACCGACATCAAAGCGAGCGACCTGATGAGTGCCAGGCCAAAGACCGTAGACCGGGAAATGCTGGCCGCAGAGGCCCTGGAACTGATTAAAGCCAATAACATCACCCAGCTTCCGGTGACAGAGGGCGGCAGGTATTTTGGTATGATACATTTACACGACCTTCTTCAGGAAGGGATAATATAAAAGGACTGATCAAATATGAACAAGAACAATTATGCGCTGATCATGGCCGGAGGAGTCGGCAGCCGTTTCTGGCCAGTGAGCAGAACAGAATTCCCGAAACAATTCATCGATTTCTTTGGAGTAGGTAAAACACTCATTCAGAGTACCTATGAACGCTTTTTAAAGATATGCCCTCCTGAAAACATCTTTATCGTCACCAACGAGATCTATACCGATATTATCAAAGAGCAGCTTCCTGCCATCAGTGATAACCAGATCCTTGCGGAGCCCATCATGCGGAATACCGCACCCTGTATTTCTTACGGATCAATGAAGATTGCCCAGCTCAATCCTGATGCGACCATCGTGGTCGCTCCTTCCGACCATACCATTACCAACCAGGACGCCTTTGTTGAGGCTATCGAACATTCACTGCAGGCCGCTGCACAAAATGACGTACTGATTACCCTGGGGATCAAGCCCAGCCGTCCGGATACCGGCTATGGTTATATCCAGTATACAGACAATACGCTTAAATCCGATCACCTGATCCATAAGGTCAAGACCTTTACGGAAAAACCAAACCTGGAACTGGCCAAGTCTTTCCTGCAGAGCGGCGATTTTCTCTGGAACGCGGGTATATTCATCTGGTCTGCCAGATCGATCAACAAAGCTTTTCAAAAGCATCTGCCTGATATGCATGAGATCTTCTACCAGGGCAACTCTGTATTCAATACCACATTGGAACAGGAATTTATCGGCGCTGCCTATCAGCAATGCACCAATATTTCGATAGACTTCGGTATCATGGAAAAGGCAGAAAACGTTTACGTCCTGCCTGCCGATTTCGGATGGTCGGACCTGGGCACATGGGCGTCGATCTATGACCTGGCAGAGCACGACTATGTCGGCAATGCGGTGATACCTTCAGAAAAAGTGATGATGTTCAATTCTTCGAACTGTATGGTCAATGTTCCTAAAGACAAGCTGGTGATTCTGCAGGACCTGCATGACTATATTGTCGTAGAGGCCAGCAATACCCTGCTCATCTGCCCGCGTTCTTCAGAACAAAGCATTAAGCAGATCGTAGCCGACGTAAAATCAAAATTCGGCACCCAGTACATCTGAGAGAAAGGCTGTGATTTCTTCTACCGGATCCTTTGTCTGATCGCTTCATACAAGATTACCCCGGCTGAAACCGATACATTCAGTGAACTGATGTCTCCGACCATCGGGATTTTCGCCAGATGGTTCGCCATCCGCATGATCTCATTGGAAATACCCTCGTCCTCCGCGCCCATGACGATCGCTGTAGGCAGTGTGTAATCCGGCGCATAGATCAGATCATCCGTCTTTTCTGTACAGGCAACGATCTGCAAACCACATTCCTGCAGGAAAAGGGCCGTCTTGTGCAAATTATGGTGTCTGCAGACCGGGATGGAAAACAAAGCCCCTGCGGAAGTCTTGATGGCATCCGCGTTGATCTGGGCAGAATTCTTTACCGGCACGACAATCGCATGCACCCCTGCACAAGCTGCCGTACGGGCGATCGCCCCCATATTTCTGACATCAGTTACCCCGTCCAGCACCAGGATCAGCGGCGTCTCGCCTCTTTCATAGATGACGGGGATTATATCTTCTACCCGCTGGTAGGTGATTGGTGAAATGACCGCGATGGCACCTTGATGGTTTTTCTGGGTCATCCTGTTCAGCTTCTCCACAGGTACATGGTTCACAGGGATGTCCGTATCCTTCAGCATTGCCTTCAATTCAAGGATCAGGGGCCCGGCAAGCCCCCGCTGAATGTAAATACTCTCTACATCCCTACCCGCCCTGATCGCCTCTATAACGGCCCTGATGCCAAATATAAACTCGTTCGATTCCCTTTGCCGCTGCGGCCTTCTGGTGTGTTCCATCATCATTAATCTGAGCGGTAAAATTAACCCAAAAACCCGAGGTTATCCACATCACGCTGTTGGAAAATTTACCAAAAACATGAAAACAAATCCGGTTCGCCGATAACCTTACCTGAAACATGTTCATAAAGATTATAAAAGACGACCCGATTTTTACCTAATTTTGTTGACATGAGTTTTGAAAACGGAAATCAGGGACAAGAAAGAACAAGCTTCAGCGCGCGCAAGAACAGACTGGCAAATACAATGACCACCGCAGGCAAAATACCGCCTCAGGCCACTGATCTTGAAGAAGCCGTACTAGGTGCGCTGATGCTGGAAAAAGATGCCCTTTCTACCGTAATCGATATCCTCAAGCCTGAAATGTTCTATCATGAAGGGCACAAAAAGATATTTGAGGCGATCCAGGGGCTTTTTCAGAAATCCAAGCCGGTCGACATCCTGACCGTCACCTCAGAACTACGTACCTTGGGCCAGCTGGAGCTGATCGGCGGCGCCTTCTATATCACCAACCTGACCAACCGTGTCGCCTCAGCAGCCAATATCGAGTTTCACGCACGCATCATTTCCCAGAAATACATCCAGCGGGAGCTGATTCGTATTTCGTCCGAGATCATCACCAGTGCCTACGAGGACACCACTGATATCTTCGACCTGCTTGACCATGCGGAGAAAAACCTTTTCGACATCGCCCAGAACAACCTGAGACGCGATACCCAGAAAATGGATGAGATCATCAAGCAGTCTCTGGCCACGCTCGAAGAACTGCGCAGCAAGACCGATGGCCTTACAGGGGTACCATCCGGTTTTACTGACCTTGACCGGATCACCGGCGGCTGGCAGGCCTCCGACCTGGTGATCATCGCGGCACGTCCGGCAATGGGTAAGACCGCCTTCGTGCTCAGTTGCGCCCGCAATGCCGCCGTAGACTTTAAAAGGGCAGTCGTGGTCTTCTCTCTCGAGATGTCTTCCGTACAGCTCGTCAACCGTCTCATTTCCGGGGAGACCGAGATCGAACAGGAAAAGATCCGCAAGGGCAACCTGGCCGAATGGGAATGGCAGCAGCTCCACAGCAAGATCGGCAGGCTTACCGAAGCCCCGCTCCTGATCGACGATACCCCCGCCCTGAACATCTTTGAGTTCCGTGCCAAATGCCGCAGGTTGAAAGCGCAGTACGATCTGCAGCTGATCATCATCGACTACCTGCAGCTCATGCACGGTAAGGGTGAAGGTGGCGGCGGCAACCGGGAGCAGGAGATCGGCAGCATTTCCAGGGCGCTGAAATCCGTTGCCAAGGAACTTAACGTACCGGTACTTGCCCTGTCCCAGCTGAGCCGTGCGGTGGAAAGCCGGCCAGGCGCCAACGGCAAAAGGCCCATGCTCTCCGATTTGCGTGAATCCGGTTCCATCGAGCAGGATGCCGATATGGTACTGTTCCTTTACCGGCCGGAATATTACGGCATCACCGAAGACGAACAGGGCCGCTCACAGGCCGGCGTCGGCGAAGTCATTATTGCCAAGCACAGGAACGGTGAGACCGGTATCGTCCCGCTGCGCTTTATCGGAAAGTATGTGAAGTTCACCGACCTTGAAGACAATTTCTCTGCACCAGGCGGTTCATTCGGGATAGACAGCCCCGGAGCCGGCATGATGCCGTCCCAGAATTTCGACCGGCCCGCCGGTAACGTCATCATCAAGCCGTCCCGCATGGATGACATCAACGACGAAGACGCGCCGTTCTAAGTTCATCACACGAAATAACCCAGTAAGATCCCTGCGACCACGATCACAGGCGGGCTGATCCTGGTAAAATTCAGGACCAGGAACGTAACCACCATAATGCCTATGGACATCAGGTTCAGCCCCACCGGCAGCAGCAGCAGGATAAACGCCGCAATGATAAAGCCTACGCTCACGGCATTGATCCCTGAAAGGGAATTTTTGATCCTCGTCAGCTTTTTCAGGTCCTCCCAGAAAGGCACAATGAACAGTACAAGGATCAGCCCCGGTAAATTAATGCCCAGAACAGCGACCGCGCCGCCCAGCGCCTGGCCCCAGACCCCATAGCCAAAATTTTTCATACTCAGCGCCCCGATGTAGCTCGTAAAGGAAAATGTAGGCCCGGGCAAAGCCTGCTGCAGGGCAAAACCAGAGAGAAATCCGGAAGCATGCAAATACTGCTTCATCTGTACAAACTCGGTGAACATGAGCGGCACCAGGACCTGCCCGCCACCAAAGATAAAGATCCCGTTGCGGTAAAAGTTTTCAAACAGCCTGATCGGCAAACTGAAAGGCGATGTCCTGTTGATCACGGCACCCAGCAGCGCCAGGAACAACAGCACACCAAAGAAATAGACCAGTTTCTTCCTGTTGATATTGGCAAACAGCTTTCCCCTCAATTCCGTTTCCTCCCTCGGGGATTCCAGGGAAGAAGAAACCATACCTCCCATCAGAATGGCAAGTGGGAAAACATAAGCGTTCCTCAACACCAGTGTACAGATCACCGCAGCGACCGCCAGAAATACCGACAACTGCGATACCAGGACCCGCTTTGACAGGTTATAGGCACCGAAGGCGACAATACCCAGGGCCACCGGCTGCATATACTCCAATACCTCAATGAATTTTTCCTTATGGTCCAATCTTGCATAGCTTATCGCCGCAAAGGTCATTGCCGCAGCGGATGGCAGTATCCAGATCAGGAAAGTAACGATGGACAACCGCAGCCCGCCTACCTTATAGGCAATGCCGACCAGTGTTTGCGTAGATGCCGGACCAGGCAGCAACTGAGCCAGTGCATTCAGTTCAAGCAATTCCTCTTCACTCACATACCGGTTGTTCCTGACAAAATACTTCAGCAACAGTCCCAGGTGTGCCTGCGCCCCTCCAAAGGCTGTAAACGTAAAGATGATCACGTCCCTGAGAAAAAGCAGCTGTTTCTTCCTGCCGTGCATGGCTCAGTCGTCTTCGTAATCCAATCCTGCAGCACTGTTATAGGCACCCTGAAGTTCAGAAAGAGCATGCATATCGCGTTTTTCGCGGGCTGCCGCCATTCCCTGCTGATAAATACCGATGGCCTCCTCCTTATCGCCGGTCTTTTCCAGCAGCTTGCCCAGGTGATAATAAGTGCCCACATAAGCAGGGTGTTGCTCAACCAGTTTCCGGTAGTAGGCAAAAGCCTGTTCAACCTCTCCCGAAGTATTGTATTCCGTAGCGATGGCATACAGTACAAAAGGGTCATTCGGGTCGCTTTCCAAAAACTCCAGTAACTTGATCAATCGGGTATTTTGCATTTTTTTAACCTGCTTTTTTAATTAGATTTGCAAAAAGACTTAATAATATTATACATGAAAATATTAGTTTGTATCAGTAACGTGCCCGACACAACCACAAAAATAACCTTTACCGGCGATAATACCCAATTCAATACCGCCGGTGTCCAATATATCGTCAATCCTTATGATGAAATCGCGCTTTCACGTGCCATCGAGCTCTGCGAAGGCGGTAAAGGTACCGTTACTGTGATCAATGTCGGAGAAAGCCAGACCGAGCCCACCATCCGCAAGGCCCTGGCCATCGGTGCTGACGAAGCCGTAAGGATCAATGCTGCACCGAGAGATGCTTATTTTACCGCATACCAGATCGCTGAATATGCCAAGACCGCAGATTTTGACATGATCCTTTGCGGACGCGAATCCATTGATTATAACGGAGCCCAGGTAGCCGCCATGATCGGAGAGTTCCTTGGCATCCCATCCATATCGATCATCAAGAAACTGGAGTATGACGGCAGCACAGCGACACTGGAACGCGAGATCGAAGGCGGAAAGGAAGTGATCTCCGTTTCCGGAAAATTCGTGGCCAGCTGTTCCGAAGGCACCGCAGAGCCTAAGATCCCCAACATGCGTGGCATTATGAGCGCCCGTACCAAACCGCTTTCCGTAGCCGATGCGAAGGAAATTGAGCAACTCAGCAGCATCCTGCACTTCGAGACGCCGCCGCCGCGCGGCACGGTGAAGCTTGTTCCTGCCGAAGAGACCGCAAAGCTGGTCGACCTGCTGCACAATGAAGCAAAAGTGATCTAAGGTACCCTGTCTATTCTTTAACATTAAAAACAACGTATGTCAGTCCTAGTATATGTAGAACAAGTAGAAGGAAAGTTCAAGAAATCTGTTTTTGAGGCCGTTTCCTACGCCAAAGCCGTCGCAGACCAGCAAAATACCAACCTTACAGCAATATCCATCGGCAACGTCGCAGAAAGCGAGCTCAAAACACTCGGTCAGTACGGTGCATCCAGAGTACTGAACGTGGGCAGCGAACAGCTTCAGCAGTTCGTTAACCAGGCCTATGCTTCCGTCATCGCAGAGGCGGCCCAAAAAGAAGGTGCCGCAATCGTGGTACTCTCCAATTCCTTCTCAGGCAAGGGCCTGGCACCGCGCATCGCCGTGAAGCTCAGGGCGGGCCTTGCCGACGGCGTTACCAGTCTTCCGAAAACAGACAATGGCTTCACCGTAACCAGGACAGCTTTCTCGGGAAAGGCCTTCGCTACCGTATCCCTGACCTCAGCAGTGAAAGTCATTTCCCTTAGTCCCAATGCTTTCGGTGTAAAGGAATCCCCGGCAGACGCCATCATTGAAAACTTCACGCCGGACGTAAAAGAAAGTGACTTCTCCGCAGTAGTGAAAGATATTGTGCGGGCAACCGATAAAGTATCCCTGCCCGATGCAGAGATCGTCGTTTCCGGCGGACGCGGCCTGAAAGGTCCTGAGAACTGGGGCATGATCGAGGAACTTGCAGCCCTTTTAGGTGCAGCGACGGCCTGTTCAAAACCTGTATCTGACGCAGACTGGAGGCCCCATTCCGAGCACGTAGGCCAGACCGGTATCGCCATCAGCCCCAACCTGTATATCGCCATAGGCATATCCGGTGCCATACAGCACCTTGCAGGCGTCAGTTCATCAAAGGTGATCGTAGTGATCAATAAAGACCCAGAAGCACCATTCTTCAAGGTAGCCGATTACGGCATCGTAGGCGATGCCTTTGAAGTAGTCCCCAAGTTAATCGAGGCAGTAAAGGCACATAAGGCTTAATGAAAAAAGTTAAACTGGACATCGTTGGCTTATCCTACAGCCAGACCCAATCCGGGGCATATGCACTGGTGCTGGGTGAAGTAAACGGAAGGAGAAGACTGCCTATCATCATTGGCGCCTTCGAAGCGCAGGCCATTGCCATCGAGATCGAAAAGATGACCCCAAGCCGCCCGCTCACACATGATCTTTTTAAGACCTTTGCTCAAAGTTACCATATTGAAATACAGGAGGTCCTGATTTATAACCTTGTTGAAGGCGTATTCTTTGCCAAACTGATCTGCACCGACGGGAATACGACCCAGGAGATCGATGCCCGTACTTCGGACGCCATTGCGCTCGCCGTACGCTTCAACTCTGCCATTTACACCTACGAATTCATCCTGTCCTCTGCAGGCATCGTCATTGAAGGTAACGACTTTCTTTTCCTGGAGAACATAGACAACATCACCAAGGAGCAGGGATCGGAAGACATTTCCACCAATATACCGGGTGGCTCCAACTACAGATCACTCAGTCTGGAAGAACTCAATCAAAAGCTTCAGGAAGCCATCGCTGAAGAGGCTTACGAAAAGGCTGCAAGGATAAGGGACGAGATCAGTAAGCGCAACTCAGCCTGACGCATGAACAACCTGAAGATCCGTCTGACACTGATGAGCTTTCTCCAGTTCTTTGTCTGGGGGGCCTGGCTGCTCACCATCGCCAATTACTGGTTCGGTACCCGGCAGTGGGACGGCACCCAGTTCGGGGCGGTATTCGCCACCATGGGCTTCGCTTCCCTGGTCATGCCTACGCTCACCGGTATCATTGCCGACAAATGGGTAAACGCAGAAATCCTTTACGGCATTCTGCACATCCTGTATGCCGCAGTATTGTTCTATTTGCCGGAAGTATCCAGTCCCGAGACCTTTTTCTGGGTCATGCTGCTGGCCATGTGCTTTTATATGCCGACCATATCGCTCAGCAACTCCATTTCCTACACCACACTTAAGCTTGGCCAGCTCGATGTCATTAAAACCTTCCCGCCCATCCGGGTATGGGGCACCGTAGGCTTCATCGTTGCCATGTGGATCACCAACCTTACCGGCAATAAAGCTACAGCCTATCAGTTCTATATTGCAGGTGCGGCAGCACTTACACTGGGTATTTACGCCATGACCCTTCCCAAATGCAGGCCGCAGAAACACATCGAAGAACAGAGATCCTTTGCAAAGCTACTGGGACTTGAAGCCTTCAAACTCTTTGCCGATTATAAAATGGCCCTGTTCTTCATCTTCTCCATGTTCCTGGGTGGCGCGCTGCAACTGACGAATGCCTACGGCGACGTATTCCTGGATGAGTTCAAACTCTTCCCGCAATACGCCGATTCCTTCGTCATCAGGTATTCTACCATCATCATGTCCATTTCGCAGGTCTCGGAAACCCTCTTTATTCTTGCCATCCCCTTCTTTCTCAAACATTTTGGCATCAAGAAAGTCATCGTCATCGCGATGTTTGCATGGGTACTCCGTTTCGGGCTTTTTGCTTATGGAAATCCGGCAGACAATCTCTGGATGATCGTCCTGTCCTGTATTGTTTATGGGATGGCCTTCGACTTCTTCAACATTTCCGGCTCGCTGTTCGTTGAGACATCGACCACGCCCAAGACACGCTCATCTGCACAGGGACTTTTCATGATGATGACCAATGGCTTTGGGGCAGTGTTCGGGAGCCTCATATCGGGCTGGATGATTGACCGTTACTTCACCAGGAACTACACGGATATCCAATCCCTGGCCTCATCCATACATACCGAAGCCAGCAACGGACATCTACTTGAATTTCTTAAAAACCGGGGTATCACCGTACTGCAGAATGGTAACCTGAGCAGGGCCATCGACGTCAAAGACTGGCATGACATCTGGATATCATTTACCATTTACGCACTGCTCATTACCATAAGTTTCGCTGTACTCTTCAGGCATAAGCACAACCGTGCGGAACAGGAAGCGATCGACGCGATCAGCCACAGTTAAAATAAAAAAAAAGCCGGAACGATGTTCCGGCTTTTTCAATATATGTCATTCGGATTCTGATCAGCGCTTGTCAATGCTGACAAACTCCCTTTCCGTATAACCGGTATAGATCTGGCGCGGACGACCGATAGGCTCCTTGTTCTCATGCATCTCCTTCCATTGGGCAATCCATCCCGGAAGACGTCCCAGGGCAAACAACACCGTAAACATATCTGTAGGAAAGCCCAGCGCCCTGTAAATAATACCGGAATAGAAATCCACATTCGGATAAAGCTTACGCTCAATGAAGTACGGGTCATTCAATGCAGCCTCTTCCAGTTTCTTCGCGATCTCCAATACCGGATCATCAATACCCAATTTAGCCAGAATGTCGTCGCAGGCCTTCTTAATGATCTTTGCCCTCGGGTCAAAGTTCTTATATACCCTGTGTCCGAAGCCCATCATGCGGAAAGGATCATTTTTGTCTTTAGCCTTATTGATCCATTTCTCAGTATCACCACCATCTTCCTTGATCCGCTCCAGCATCTCGATCACCGCCTGGTTCGCACCGCCGTGCAGCGGCCCCCATAAGGCTGCTATACCTGCAGAAACTGAGGCATAAAGGTTACAGTCCGAAGAACCCACCATCCTCACCGTAGAGGCAGAACAATTTTGCTCATGATCTGCATGCAGGATCAGCAATGTATTCATCGCACTGACCACCACAGGATCGATCTCGATCTCCTCCGTACGCTGTCCGAAGATCATATTCAGAAAATTGCTTACGTAGTCATATTTGTTCTTAGGGTAGATCCACGGATGTCCCAGGGATTTTTTATAGATGAAAGATACGATCGTCGGGAATTTAGCAAGCAGCTTGATTACCGTCATATCCCTGGTTTCAGCCGATGCATTTGCGTTCAGCGATTCAGGATAAAAAGTAGATAAGGAACATACCAGTGAGGCCAGCTGCGCCATAGGATGTGATTTGGAAGGATAACCGTCCAGGAACTTCTTCATGTCCTCATGGATCAGCGTATGCTTGCTGATCTCCGCCTGAAACCCTTCCAGCTGTGTCCCGGAAGGCAGTTCGCCATAGATCAGCAGATAGGCTACCTCAAGGAAGGTCGACTTCTCAGCCAATTCCTCGATCGGATAACCGCGGTACTTCAGCACACCCTTCTCCCCGTTAAGGAAAGTGATGGCACTTTTAGTAGAGCCTGTATTTTTATAACCGAAATCAAGGGTGACGTGACCTGTCAAGTCCCTCAGTTTGGAAATATCAATGGCCTTTTCTCCTTCCGTACCTGTAATCACGGGGAACTCATAAACTTTCCCCCCAATCTTAATTTCTGCGATCTCTGACATATATCTTTATAAAATTAATACTAACAAAACTAATCAATCCGTTTCAATCCCGAACCTATGCCAGCATAACAAAGCTGTTAAATTATCATTAAAAAGGTCAGGATTAAGTAAGATTTACAGGGACTTGCCCGCTTTGATCTCCTCGACGACAGCACCGCACTCCAGCATCTCGTCACCATAATAGGGGTTCAGTACCTTTCGTTCTGAAGCCAGCCAGTCACCACCCTCACCATTGTTGGCCATTGGGCAATGCTGAACAAAAACTTCACCCTTTTTCAGTGGGGCATGCTTGAACAGCGCGATCAGATCAGTGCTTACCGCAGTAAAATCCTTGCGCTGTGCAGCAAGGTCTTTTGCAGCAGCTATCCGTTCGGCTACCAAAGCTGTATTTTCACAGCCTTCCCTGTTGCGCAGGCTGGAAGATAAAGCACCCGCAGCCTTAGCCGCCTCTTCCTTCTTAGAAGCTACCAGCGCGTTCTTCAATGTTGTATAATCAGCATAGATCTGTTGCTCTACTGGTTTCTCAAATTCAACCCCGGTTCTTGCAGAAGTATCCGCAGCGGCCGATGACAAGGTATCCGCCTTACCTTCAGTTTTATTGTCCGTACTGTTACAGGCTGCCGCAACAAGCATTACCATTCCCAGTACGCATTTTTTTGCCAGTTTATATTCGATCATAGCTATTTGGTGATTTGTGATCCTATAGAAGTGGGGAAAATAGCAATTAATTTCCATAAAAACGGAAAAAGCCTTTGAAAAATCAAAGGCTTTTTAATAAAATATTAGGTCCCAGGTTTATAACCTGAAGCCATAAGCTACACGAAGTGCCACTTGGCCCAGCGAGCCGCCGCTGAACTCAGCACCTTCATAACGCAGGCCGATATCCAGCCCGTTATCAAAACCGTAACCTACGCCGGGAGCCCACAGAAACGCAGTCTTAGAACCCGACTTGGTACCAAAACCCGCACCCAGTTCACCTGACAGGTAAACACTTTCTGCAAGGAATACCTTAGCGCCTGCCTTTACAGGGATCATGCCATAGCTTCCACCGCCAAATTCATCTTTTACAGACCAGTTGTTATAACCGGCAGAAAGCAGACCAGAAACGTTTGAACTGAAATCCTTTTGCAGGCGAAGGTCTCCACCTATCACAAAGCTGTATCCATCCGTGGTAGGAACACCGGCGTTGACCCCTACGCCCAGTCTCAGCGCTTTGGAATCCGTAGATTGGGCATTTGCATTCGTTGAGAAAAATAAAGCTACCGCAGCTGCTGCAGAGGCGATAAGTTTAGTTGACTTTTTCATTATTAGTGTTTTTTTAAGGTTAAGCGGACCAGATTCCCGGCCCATGCCACAACATTACAAATCACATGCCAACGCAGCCATCACCTTTTCAAATATCCCCTCATGTCCATCTTCCGTATCGAACCACCTGATTTTCACCCCATCTTTTTCCATCTTCCTGAAGAAGGTCATCTGCCGTTTTGCAAACTGGCAGATCGCCGTACCCAGTTGTGTTAAAAGCCGGGCATCGTCCAGCTCCCCGAACAGGTAAGCCGTCACATATTTATATTCCAGACCATAAAATTCAAGTGCCTCACGTGGTACTCCGCTGTCCAGCAGCCCCTGTACTTCTTCAATAAGCCCCTCTTCCAGGCGCTTCTCAAGCCTTTCCAATATCCTTGCCCTTCTGAAAGTCACTTCAGACCTTAGTCCCACAACATAAGGGGCAAATATAGGACGTTCCGCCGGTGCTAGTCCATGAAGTCGCAGGTACTCGGCTACTTCTACGGCCCGCACCAGTCTCTTATGCGACGAAAGGTCTGCATGCGCCCTCCATATTTCAGGATAAACAGCGAGACGTCCGCGTAAAGCCTCTATGTCTTCTCCCGACAGCTCCTGCCTCAGTTCCTCATCTACAGGCACAGCAGTCAGTTCATGGCGCTGCAGGATGCTGTGTATATACATCCCGGTGCCCCCGCAGAGCACCGGTAACGCTCCCCGCGCCCTGATCTCCGCATAAACCCTGTAAAAATCCTCTTTAAACTCATGGACATTATAGCGCTGTCCCGCCTCCCTGATGTCTATAAGATGGTAAGGCACAACCTTTCCTGCCACGGTATACTCCTTCAGGTCTTTTCCCGTACCGATATCCATGCCTTTAAACAGCTGCCTGCTGTCGGCACTCAATATTTCGCCTCCAAGTACAGCGGCAAGCCTGGCAGCCAGTCTTGTCTTGCCAGAAGCCGTAGGCCCCAGAACGACCAGCAATGGATTTTCTTTATTCATCTCAGCACAGCTTGTCCAAGTATAAGATATATTTAAGATTTCCGGTATTAAAAACCCGGATAGGCTCAGCATTTACTTTTTCTGTTCCCAAGGGCAGTTGTTCCCTGTAATGCCGTTTCATCCCCCCATCCAGCCATGCCCAGGCCGGAGAAGTTACTCCTGTCAGTACAAAACCCGATTTCCTGTATGCAGCACCAGAAGACCAGTCCCGGTCCGCGTAAGTCATCACATCATCCGGATGGTGTTCCCGGATAAAATGCTTCAGTAATCTTGTAAAGCCCCCTGCAACTGAATATCCGCTCCTGCTGGCAAACCGCACCAGTTCAGCAGAACGGTAACCCGGCCTGCCGCGCCTCATTTTTCTGAGCGGACCGAAGCAGGCCACAGCCACCGGTATACCTTCCTGTACCAGCGCCAGCCGGTATTTCGATCCCGCCGCACCCATCAGGTGGTGCTGTTCCATAAAAGCCCCCGCAACCTTTCTGTCCACTTGTTCTACCTTCAGCTTCCGCCCGTGCAGCCGCTCATTCAATCCCAAAAGGGCACGTATCCTGCCCAGCACCTGTGCGGGCCGGCAAAGCCAGACATCTTCCCACAAATGCAGCAACTGAATGCCGCGCAATGCGTAATCTTGCTGGAGCCCAAGTAACGCCTCCGGCCCGGTCAGGCCTGCCTGAACGATATCGACCAGGTTCACCGCTAATCCGGCATGCTCAAAAAATACGATGTTATACAGCAGGTCTTTCTGGAAGGCATTCGCATCCGTTGAAATATCCGAAACAGGGGAAACACTACTATAGGCTCCCTGCAAAACCCTGAAAGGCAAATGAAGATCATGAAAACCCTGCAGCACTTCCTGCTTCCACGACAGCGTCACACCCAGCTCTTTTCCTTATATATCCTGAAGCCTTCGGCAAGCGCATCCTCAATCTTGGAAAGCAGCTCGGCATCCAGCTTCTTAATGTGAAAACAGGATTTTCCCTTCAGCAATTTCAATAGCCCGGGGTCAAACTGCAGCTTGGGATCAGGTTGCTGCTGCTCGTAAACAGGCATAAAATGAAACCCAACATGTCCTTTTTGGATCAATACACTCGCAAAAAACACCTCATTGCGTTTTTTACCTTCGATTACCACGTTTTTATTGCTCCACAGATCATATTCCTGCTCACTGTTCACACGGTTGTCAAAACCCATCACCGCATAGGGCTGCAGCGATGCCCTGATGGTCTGGAATATTTCAACGAAGTCTGTTTTGGTCTCGATCATAGCAGTAAGTTTATTCAAAAACAGTCAGTAATTTATATTGTTTGCGGATCAGTTTTCCGCAGGTCCTCCCACCAGCGCCGCTGGGGAAAAGGCGCGCCTAAAATAACAGGTGCTCCCATCAACGGCGTCACCAGCGGCAGTTGTTTTTCAGCAGCACAGGCCGCCGCCCGCCTGACCGGCTCGTCCCAGTCGTGCATGGCCAGCGTAAACTTGCCCCAGTGAACCGGCATCAGTGCCTTTGCCCGCAGGTCAAGTGCCGCCCGCACCGTTTCTTCGGGAAACATGTGAATGTGCGGCCAGTAAGCATTGTATTGCCCGCATTCCAGCACGGCGAGGTCAAATGGGCCATACACTTCCCCCGCAGCCGCAAAATGCGTGTCGTATCCCGAATCCCCGCCCAGGTAAAGTGTATAACCGGCCGCCTCCAGCACAAAGGCCGACCAGGCCGTTTGATTACGCTTGAACTTCCGGCCGGAGAAATGTCTGGCTGGCAAGGCCGTAAAACCCAGTCCGTCCAGGTCAAGGCTTTCATACCAGGCAAGTTCGGTGATCCGTTCTGCAGGTATATTCCATTTTTCCAGGTGCACGCCAACGCCCAGCGACACAATGAACCGCCGGGCCTTCCCTTTTAACTGCAGGAGCGTACGGTAATCCATATGGTCGTAATGATCATGCGTGATCAGTACGACATCGAGCTCAGGGAGCGCCTCCGGAACCATAAAATCCGTTCCCGGATAATTACTTGTACCCAGAAAGGAAAAAGGCGATGTCCGTGTACTAAACACCGGGTCAATCAGTATATTCCTGTTCACGCCGCCTTCGCCCACCTGCACCAGGTAAGACGAATGTCCGAACCAGGTCAGTTTTACCCCTTCTACTGGCGAAAAATCCGGCTGCTCAACAGGAACCGGACCCGGCGGCTTACGGTCTGCATTTTTCTTTAGCATCCCGCGGATCATATCCAGGTAGCTTACCTCGGGTGGCTTCACCGGGGTGTAGGACAGGTTGTTCAGCGCGCCGTCTGCATAGTTGGGCTGAGACTCGATCCGCTGCCGGCGCCTGCCGGATGGCGTACCGCCAAATGCCGGCAACCGGAAAGTCCCGAATATCAGGACCAGCAACAACACGATAAATATTAAAACATACATAGCTTAGTTTTTTATAACACCATTTTCCGGGGCAAGCGCTTCCGTAGGACTTAACTTCTCCGCCAGCGCCACCCCAGCATTCAGCAATTCATTGGTAATCAACCGGGTATACTCGGTGATCTCCGTTTTAAACTCCGTCACCGACGCCCCCGACCGGATCTCTTCCAGCCGCTTCTCCCACTGGCCTGTCAGTTCTGCCTGGGCAATCTTATGGTCCTTCACCACCTCGTATACTGCCAGTCCCCTCGGTGTCGGCACCAGGTTCCGTTTTTCCCTTGATATATACTCCCGGTTCAGCAGCGTCTCAATGATCGCTGCCCGTGTTGCCGGTGTACCCAGCCCGCTATCCTTCATCGCGTCACGCAACTCCTCGTCCTCTATGTCCTTTCCGCAGGTTTCCAATGCCTTCAACAACGAAGCCTCATTGTACATCGCCTTTGGCTTCGTCTGTTTCTCCAGTAGGGCCTTCTTCTGTACAGGCAGCAGTTCCTCTGCCTTCAGTTTAGGCAGAGACGGGTTCTCTTCATCCTTTTTATCTTCTTCCTTGTCATTGAATACCGCACGCCAGCCCGGACGCTGCACCACCGTTCCGTTCGCCTGAAACACCGTGCCCGCCTCCAGCGTAACCTTCGTGATCTCCTTGACGCAATCCTCATGAAAAGCTTCCAGCATCCTTCCCGCCACCATATCATAGATCGCCTGATGGTTCCCGCTCAAATGAAAAGCCGGCTCACCCGTAGGCAGAACCGCATGGTGGTCTGTAACCTTCTTCGCATTCACGCTCCTCTTGTTCAGCTTCGCCGTCATCAGGAACGCTGCCTGCCGCCCGAAAACAGGATGGTCCTTCAGCTTTTCGATCAGTCCCGGAATGCCCGCAAACACATCGTCCCCAATATAACGGCTACCCGTACGCGGATAGGTCACCAGCTTGCTTTCATAGAGTTGCTGCAAAATGTTCAGCGTCTGTTCTGCCGTTAGCCCCTTACGCTTGTTCGCCTCCTGCTGCAAACTGCTCAGGTCATGCAGCAGTGGCGGCGGTTCCTTTCTCGGCTTCGCTTCTACCGCCAGCACTTTTGCCCCGGTGGCCACGCCAGATTCCACGTCTCCGACTTTTGCGAAATCCGCCTCTGCATCCGCTTTCTTGTCGTAACTGCTGACCGAGATCGCACGGAACAGCTGTCCCTCCTTGTCCAGCTGTATCGCCAGCTGGTAATAAGTCTTCGGCACGAAATTCCTGATCTCCAGGTAGCGTGCACAGATCATCGCCAGCGTTGGTGTCTGCACCCTGCCCAGCGAGAGTACTGAACGGTTGCCCGCAGAGATACTCAGTGCCTGCGTTGCGTTCATGCCCACCAGCCAGTCCGATTCCGAACGGCAATGCGCCGAATTGAATAAGGTGTCATAATCCGTTCCCGGCTTCAGGTTGCGGAAGCCCTCCTTGATCGCCTCGTCCGTCTGCGACGAGATCCACAGCCTGCGGAACGGCTTTTTACACTTCAGGAAATAGTAAATATACCGGAAGATCAGTTCGCCCTCCCGCCCGGCATCCGTCGCCACGATGATCTCCGTCGCCTCCTCAAACAAATTCTTAATGATGTCCAGTTGCTTCCGGATCCCCGGGTCTTCCACCAGACCGTCCTTTGTCTTTACCTTGCGGATGCCCAGCTTAAATTTCGGTGGCAGCATAGGCAAGTGCTGCCTGCGCCAGCCGATGTAGCCATATTCCTGGGGCGGGGCCAGTTGCAGCAAATGGCCAAATGCCCAGGTAAAAGAATAACCCTTGCCCTCAATATACCCGTCCTTTCGTGTAGTCGCCCCGAATACCTTGGCCAGTTCCCTCGCTACAGAGGGCTTTTCCGCTATAACTACTTTCATAACAAGCTAAGCACCTTTCTCAATTCCAGCATCTGTGATTTAGTCAAAAATATCAAATCCAATCTTAAACGTTGCACAATGCGCATCTACAATATCCCTGATCTCCGCTGAATATCCGCCCCCCATACTGACCTGTACCGGGACACCCAGTCTTTTACAAAACCGGAATACCATACGGTCACGCTCCGCACAGCCCCGCTTGCTCAACGCAAGCTTACCCAGACGATCACTTTCCAGGACATCCACACCTGAAAGATAAAACACAAAGTCCGGGCGTTGCTCCTGCAAAACCGGCAGGACCCTTTCCAGTCTGTCCAGATATTCATCATCCCCGCAATCATCATCCAGCCCGATATCCAGATCCGACCTTTCCTTCCGGAACGGAAAATTCTTATCGCCGTGCATCGAAAAGGTAAACACCCTGGGCTCGGACGAAAATATCTCTGCCGTACCATTGCCCTGGTGCACGTCCAGGTCGACGATGAGCACCCGCTTCGCCAGCCCCTTTTTCAGCAGGTATGCCGCTGCCACCGCCTGGTCGTTCAGCAAACAAAAGCCCTCGCCCCAATTGCTGCCCGCATGGTGCGTACCGCCCGCTACATTGAATGCCAGGCCATTTTCCAGCGCCGATACGGCCCCGTCTATGGTCCCCTGCACGATCCGCAGCTCCCTTTCGAGCAAACGCGCATCCAGCGCAAAACCGGTACGCCGCTGTTCCCTCGGCGGAAGCGAAAGATCCCTCAGCTGCTCCCAGTAGGACCGTTCGTGCGCCAGCAATACTGTCTCCTCGCTCACCCGCTCCGGAGCGAACAAATTCCCGGGCGTGATCAGCCCCTCATGCAGCAGCTGCTCTGGAAGCAGCTCATATTTCAGCATGGGAAAACGGTGGCCCTCCGGCAGGGGGTGCACATATACAGGATGCCAGGCGATCTTGATCATGGATTACTTTTCTGAAGCGCTAGTTCAGCAATTCCCCCACATGTTTCTCGATGTTATTGCAGATCTCATCTACAGGCAGGTCATTTGCATCCAGCCCGAACGGGTTCTCGATCTCCTCCGCGATCAGCTCGAGACTCGCCAGCACGTACAGGATGAACGGTACGATCGGCACCACAAAATAGCCCAGACTGAATACCCATCCAAAAGGCAGCGTGATCACATATATAAAGATGAACTTCTTGATAAAGGCACTGTAGGAATATGGGATCGGTGTTCTCTTGATCCGCTCGCAGCCCCCGCAGATATCCGTCAGTTGCTGCACGTCGCCGTTCAGGATGATCAGCTGCTCCTGGCTGATCTCTCCGGAAGCCTGCAGGTCGAACACTCTTGAGGAAATACTCGCTGCAACCTGGTTCGGAATGTGCTTTCCGCCATCTACCTCGATCAGCAGGCTGTTCTTCCCGAAGTACTGCTTTTCCCTGAGGTGTTCTTTCAGTGCGAAGGCATATTTGGGTATCGCGTAATTGAAAAAGGTATTGTGTTCCTCCGCCAGCTTCAGCGATCTGATCTTGATCGCAAAATTACGGCTGACATTCGTGAGTGAGCCCAGCAGCCTGCGGCCTTCCCACCAGCGGTCATAGGAAGTATTGGTACGGAACACCAGCAGTAAGGAGATCACAAAACCCAGCAGGTTGTGCATCATGCTCACGTTCTTCAGGTAGTTCGATTCCCCCAGCTTCAGAAAATTCAGTTCCAGGTAGGCAATCGCCGCGGAAAATATACCGACACTGATCATCAGCGGCCATAGTTTCCTGATGGTGTCGGCTTTATGGACATGAAAGATAAAGTTGATCCAGTCTTTAGGATTGTAATTGATCATAAGTTGCGGGGCATTAGCCAATGTTCAGCCTCAAAAATAGGATTTTTATCGGTTTGGCTTGCTCACAAAACGGTTGCCTTTTACATAATAACGCCAGGGAAGCAGTGCATGATCGCCTGCATAGGCAACCCCGATCCTCGGACCTGCCATAACCTGTTCTTCAGTGAAACGGATGCCGCGGTCTTCGATCCAGATCTCCTCTCCCCAAAGTTCCTTTGCGTTCGTTCCGCGGTTAATGCCCAATGCCTGCGCCAGCGCTCCCGGTCCTGCAGTCAGGTTTGGCTTCAGGGCCGCCATCTTACGCCGCGTCAGCATAATATCCAGGCCATCCACTGGCTCCAGTCCGCGCACCAGCACCGCATGGGGTATACCCTCCGGAGCAGTCACCACATTGAATAAATGATGGATACCGTAGCACAGATACACATAGCTGGTACCCCCAGGTCCATACATGGTCTTCGTCCGCTCCGTAAAACGCCCGCCATAAGCATGAGAAGCTTTGTCCTCCACACCCTTATAGGCCTCGGTTTCAACAATAATGCCACCGGTAAGCGCTCCGTCGATACAGGTCATCAGGAGTCTGCCCAGCAAAGCCGCTGCCAGCGCATTCACATCCTGGTCCTGGTAAAAAGAAAAAGGCAGCTTGCTGCCCCCAGATAATTCAGACATCTCGCAAATCTGCGAAAATATCCGGCCCCGACCAAAACCTGGTCCTTTACTCCGTTTTTAAAGACACAACAGGATCTGCCGATGCCGCCTTGTATACCTGGAAGGATACCGTCACCAGTGCGATCAACACGGCCAGCAGTCCGCCGGTGGCAAAAAACCACCAGTGAAGTTCGATACGATAGGCAAAGGAAGACAACCAGTGCATACATAGTACATAAGCCAGCGGCATTGCGATCAGCACCGATATCAGTACCGGCCGGAGAAATGCGCCTGACAACAGGTACATCAGGTTAAGATTACTCGCTCCCAATACTTTCCTGATGCCGATCTCCTTAAAGCGCTTTTCTGCAGCAAAGGCAGCCAGGCCGAAAAGCCCCAGACAGCAGAGCAGGATCGTCAGTACAGCAAAATACCGCGACAGGGCTGCCATACGGCGTTCGGCCATATACTGCCGTTCAAAATCCTGGTCCAGGAACTTGTAATCCAGCGAATAACCCGGATTATAACGCTGATTGAACGTACGCAGCGCATCTAATACCGCATCCAGCCTGCCCGGTGCGACACGCAGCATCACGCGGTTCGCATTTGCGGGTTTGCAGCGGATGAACATGGGGCCTACCTTTTTATGCATGGACTCGAAATGGAAATCGGCCAGAACCCCGATGATCTGCATCTCCCTGCCCCACAAAGTAAACACCTTGCCCACCGGATCCTTCAGACGCATCGCCCTGATCCCGGCTTCATTGATAATGACTGCCGAAGTATCTGAACCGAAACGCTCAGAAAAGCTTCTTCCCAACACCATTTTCATCCCCAGCGTTTCGATCAGTCCCGGCGTCACATCAGCCCGTTGAAAACGGATCTCCTCCTGCTGGTTACGGCCTTCCCAGTTAAACGAACCCGTTGTGTAGCTCAGGTCACCCAGCAGCTCCCGGTCTATCCCCCCCGCACCCAGTACCCCATCTGTTCGCCTTACCGCCTCAAGCACGAAAGGCACAGTGCTTTTGAACCTGCCCTCGGTTTCAAAATAAACGACATTTTCCTTTTTGAAACCCTGGCTACCAGTCTGCACATACCTGATCTGACGATAGACCACCAGTACCGCGATGATCAGTACACCAGAAACCACGAACTGGAACACCACCAGGCCCTGCCGCAACCATAAGGAAACGGTACTGAACTGCAGCTTGCCCTTAAGCGCCGTAACCGGCTTCATTCCTGAAAGATATACCGCCGGGTAAAAACCGGCCACCAGACCAGTAACCATGGTAAGCAGTGTCAGCATACCCATCAGGCGGAACCCAAAATCCAGCGACAACTCCTTTTGGGTGATCCTGTTAAAGGCGGGCAGCAGGAGTTCGACCGCCAGCAGGGAGATAAACAGCGCAATGAAACTCAGCAGTACCGATTCCGCCAGGTATTGCCAGATCAGTTTTTTTCGAGGGACGCCCAACACCTTTTTGACCCCGATCTCCTTCATCCTTCCCGAAGCACTCGCAGTAGACAGATTGGTAAAATTGATACAGGCCGTCAGCAGGATCAACACGGCGACAACACCAAAAAGGCGCACCTGGCTGATCCTCCCGCCAACCACCTTTCCATTCTCCAGTTCATTATAAAGATAAGCGTCCCCGTAGGGGCGCACAAACAGCGTATAATTGCTCCGCTGCTTCGTTTTCAGAAAATCTCTGATCTTCACATTGAACTTCACGGGGTCTTCGTCCTGGTTCAGAACAACATAAGTTAAGGGGCCATAATTTCCCCAATGCCTGTAGGTTGAATTTCCGGCGTCCAGCAGCACATCTGCCGAAATCAGGAAGTCAAACCGTTCTGAAGACTGTGCCGGAACATCTCTGAACACCCCGGATACCTGCGCCCGGTTTTCCATTTGCAACTCGGCATTGCTCCAAACCATTACCTTGCCGATCACGTCGGTGGTATTAAACAGCTTCATGGCCAGGCTTTCGGAAATAACCGCAGACTTAGTACCTTTCAGTACCTGTTCAAGGTCGCCCGAAAGCAGCGGGTAGGAAAACACGCTGAAGAATTCCGCACCGGCAAATTTGCCGGATGCCGCTACGTTGGGATATTCGCCTCCACCGACTTTGCTGTGTCCGAGCCAGTATCCGGGTGAAGTCACCACCGCTTTTTTCACCTCGGGAAACTCGGTTGCCAGAGCCTCTGCAAGAATACCAGGAGTACCGTCCACCGTGTTTACCGCATCGCTTAAATACTCATTCTGCATCACCTGGTAAATGTCCTGTTGGTGAAAACGGTCTGTCTGCAGTTCACTCGAAGCCCAGAGATAGATGAGCACCGCACAGGTAAGCCCGCTGCTTAAACCTGCCAGGTTGATCAGGAAAGCGCCTTTATGTTTTTTAAAGTTTCTGAAACTTAGCCGGAGGTATCGCATAATATCATTTTAGATCGTTCGTTTACCTTTACGGCCAAAGCAGATGCCAGTCTCGTAAAACCCCTTGTATGGTGCATCTGCTCACAGAAGCCAGCGCTTAGTGTACGGATACGGACACCTGATGTTCCTTTGCGGACAATGTTACCTTCAGGCCATCAAAGCCTGATCAGGTTCACGATTTCCTGCAGGTAAAGCGCATCGACTTCGTCAAAATGAGCAAGATATTCACTGTCGACATCCAGAACCCCTACGACTTCTCCATCTTTGAATACTGGCAGTACAATCTCCGATCTCGATGCCGAAGCGCAGGCAATATGCCCTGGAAAGGCATCTACGTCAGGTACAATCACTTTTGCCGCTTTTGCCCAGGCTGTACCACAGACGCCTTTGCCCCTGGCAATACGCGTGCAGGCCACAGGCCCCTGGAAGGGCCCGAGTACCAGCTCACCTTCTTTTACCAGGTAAAAACCCACCCAGAACCAGCCAAACTGTTCTTTCAATGCAGCAGCGACATTACCCAGGTTGGCTACCAGATCGGTTTCTCCTTCGAGTAATGCCCCGATTTGCGGAATCAGGGATTGGTATTGTCTTGCCTTATCAGTTTCCTTCGAGATCACCAGGTCTTCTGCCATTTTGCTATCCGTTTGTTGTGTTCCGTTCCTGTTTTCAAAAATACAAATTTCAAATAGAGTCTTTGCCATTCCAGATTCAGGTTTTACTTATGACACGCCATTTCCTGAGCGTCTTTGTCTGATTTCTGAACTGTTTTTCATCTGGTATTGGACTGGTCACCATCTGGTCGAAGCAGTTTAAACCAGTTTCAGCGCGGTTTGACCTCAGTCTTCAATCAGTTTTTAGCGGGTACTTACCCTGAGCAATCGACAAGAAAAAGGGGCCTTCAGGATAGAGGGCCGGGCAAGAAAAAAGGGTTCAACCAGCCCAAAAATTAAAATGACTAAATTTGCAGCAAACCAATTTTTTATGAGACGTAACCTTTTTGTTTTTTCCGCCGCGTTTTGCCTGTTATTGCTGACATTGGTTCAGTCTGCCTGGAAGCCCTGGGAAGAGGGCATGTTCCCCCTCAGCGAAGTCCATAAACTCGATTTGCAGAAAGCCGGCCTGAAGATCAGCACCCGCGAAGTTTATAATCCAAGAGGTACCAGTCTTATCGACGCACTCGTGAATGTGGGCGGGTGCACTGGCTCGTTTGTTTCTGCGGAGGGGCTCATCATCAGTAACCATCATTGTGCCTTCAGCGCTGTGCAACTGGCCAGTACACCGGAGAACGACTACCTGAACAAGGGATTTGTAGCCCGGAACCGGGAAGAGGAAATTGAGGCCAGGGGGCTTACCTGCCGGATCACCGACAGTTACGAGGATGTTTCTGCAAGGGTACTGAATGCGGTAGCGCAGGTCAGCGATCCTGCTTCACGACTCAAACTGATCAATGACGTAACGAAGAACATTGTTGCCGAGGCCGAAAAGAATGACCCGACGATTAAGGCAGAGGTTTCGGAAATGTTCATTGGAAAGAGCTATGTACTGTTCCGCTATAAGACCATACAGGACGTACGCCTGGTCTATGTGCCCAACCGGCAGATCGGCGAATTCGGAGGCGAAACTGACAACTGGGTATGGCCGCGCCATACGGGCGATTTTTCCTTTATGCGGGCCTATGTGGCACCCGACGGGTCTTCGGCTAAATACGCGAAGGAAAACGTGCCCTACAAACCTAAAAAATTCCTGCGTGTCAATCCAAAGGGGACCAGCGAAGAGGATTTCGTGTTCATACTGGGTTATCCCGGCAAAACATTCAGGCACCGTCCTGCGCAATTTGTGGCTTACCAGGAGAAATCGGTATTGCCGTACATTGCCGGTCTGTATGAGTTCCAGAACGGAGTGATGGAAAAAGCAGGGGCGGCAGACAAGACGACGGAACTGAAGCTGGCCACGCGCATCAAACGTAATGCGAATGTGATGAAGAACTACCAGGGCAAGCTACAGGGTTTGAAGCGCATGGACCTGGTGGCCAAAAAGAAACAGGAAGACGCCGGCCTGGCCAGATACATTAACGGAAATGCTGCACTTAAAGCGAAGTACGGGACGCTGATGGCCGATATTGACAATCTGTACAAACTCATCAACAGCGATGCCGACCGGGACATCTGGCTGACGCAGATCTACAGTTCGACCAGTTTGCTTCAGGTGGCAAGAAACATCAATACATTTAAGACCGCGCTGACGGCTAAACCCGCAGCAGAAAAGCAGGCCTTCTTCGATGAACAACTGCCGAAGCTGAAAAGCACACTGGAAAGCAACTATGAGTCATACGATCTGGAAACGGACAAAGCGATCTTCAAGCGTATGCTGGAAGATGCTTCGGCCTTTAACCTGACGCAACGGGTAGATGCCGCGGCCAGGATCAGCAACCGGGGGTCTACGGTAAAGGATGTGGTAGACCGTTATGTGGAGACGACGCTGGGCATCAGCAAGCTGAATAACCCGTCATACGTATACAGTACCCTGCTCGCTTCACCAAAATCGGTAGAAAACTATACCGACGGGATCTTATTGTTTGAGCAGGACATTGCCCGGCAGGTTGCCGAACTGAAAACAGAAAAGGACCGGCGTGAGGGTTTGCTGAATAAGCTCATGGGCGATTACGTGAACGTACGGGAAAAGTTCCTGCAAAAGAATTTTGTGCCGGATGCCAACAGCACATTGCGCCTGACCTACGGACATGTGCGCGGATACCGTCCGGCAGATGCAACCTATATGCGTCCTTACACGAGTATCAAAGGAATTATCCAGAAAGGTGCAGGAGGCCATCCTGACTTCGCCTATCCCGAACAGATCAGGACTCTCTGGGAAGCAAAAGATTTCGGGGCCTATGCAAAGAAGGACCTGGCGGATGTGCCGGTGGCCTTCCTCTACAATATGGATACAACCGGAGGCAATTCGGGCTCTCCGGTACTGAATGCTTTTGGTGAACTGGTGGGTGTAAACTTCGACCGGGCATACGGAGCAACGATCAACGATTACGCCTGGAACGAGAGCTACAGCCGGTCAATCGGAGTAGACATCCGGTATGTACTCTGGGTAGCAGAAAAGATAGACAAGGCTGATTTCCTGATCCGGGAAATGGGCGTGAAAAATACGTTGTAGATTAATTTAAAATTAAAACCAAAAAACAGATAATACATGAGAGTTGTTGCTGAACTGCCGCACCCCGAATGCAAGATCACGATCTTCAGCATGAATCAGAAGTACATCGTTAAGTTTGAACAGGGCACCTTGGAACAAAGCTATAAATTGTCTGAACTGGACCTGAGCGGGGGTGGCGTAAACGATGTGTTTGAAATTCTGGACGAGGAGTTTATCGCTACCGTAATAGCCAGGTTCAGCGGTATGCGTAGCGATTTCTCAGCTGCTTACAAGAGACATCAGTATTAATTGAGATAAGCTACATAATATACTGTAATACATAAGTTTTAATTTCAAAAAAACATAAAACCAAACAAAATTCCGTGATGGGTGCTATTTAAACATGGGGGTTGGATTTCAAAATGTTGCATGATAAAAACATTTTATTTATATAATTCGAGATAAATACATTGAATAGCAATGAGTTAAATTATACCATAAAATATTATTTTGCTCCTTTAACGCGCCAAATAAATGAATGGTCAAACGTATGGATGCAGAAAAAACCGGTGTATTGAATACCGTAATTTAAATAAGATTCTCCATATTTTTTCGTTACTTAGGCAAGTATTAAAAAACACCATTCGACAATCCGCATGAACAAGGCTTACATTCGTACTACCCTCCTACCCTGTTTATTTTTTGCATTTCCGGTACTGACCATAGCCGTTGCTTCCTGCAATAAAGTAGATGAATCTATACAGCGCGATGTAACCATTCGTCCCGATACCGTGGTCTTTACCATACCTGTTATCAGCACACTCAACAGCGGTTCAATTGCCGGTGATTTTCCTGTAACGATAAATGTGGAGCAAAAAATAAAGGATGCAACAAAGGGTGAATTCGGAGCCGGAAACCTCACTGACCTGCGCATTGCTTCCTTTAAAATGGAACTGACAATTGGGGCGGCAGATACGCCTGACGTGAACAATAACCTGGGTAATTTTGAAGCGATAAGTGTGGAGATCAAGGCTGACCCCTACAAGGCGACGATTGCCAAAACCGATGCAAATTCTGCTTCAAACATCAGGACGGTAACCATCGGAGGCGGCGTCAATTCTCCCGATCTGAATACCCTGCTGCAGAAAGGCAGCTTCCGCTACGACATCCGGGTAAAGGCCCGTAAAGAGACCACCAAAACCATTGAGGCAAGGGTACTGCCGGTGTTCACTGCGACAGTCAAAAAGTAGTCTCAGAGATCGGAAAATCCTTACTTTCTGACCGCCTTTTCCCAGATTACAGATTGTCTGCCGGAAAAGTAGCGGACGATCCCGGCCAGGACGGCATAGTTCATCACGCAGAAATAGTAAGGCACAAACAACACCTTCACACGCAGCTTGCGCGCTTCCAAAAGCTTTCCCAGATAGGCGGAAACGTAGAAAAATACCTGGCCGGCAAGCAAGATGGTATACAAGGGGCCGGCACCCTGCACTACGATCGCGATGTTGAGCAGCAGTGCCAGGATCATGAGCAAGGGTGTAACGGTCCAGCGGAGTACGCGATGACTGATGTATTGAAAGGAAAGTACGGGAAAACGAAAGGGATTAAGCAGGGCTTTCATCCAGATAACGGACTGTATGCCTCCTGCGGCAATCCTGACCTTGCGCTTCAGCTCTTCGGTGATGTTGGCTGAGGTATCTTCCTGCGCATAGGCCTCAGGCTCGTAAACAATCACATAACCTTTTTCGGCAATGCGCATGGAGATCATAAAATCGTCGAGCACACTGTTGAGCGGGACGGGTTCGTATAAGTCTTTACGGATACTGAAGAGCTCTCCTGCCGCGCCGACCACGGAATAAAGTTCCGAATCCAAGGCTTTGAGCCTGGACTCATATTTCCAGTAAAAACCCTCCCCTGCAGTTGCATCTGCAGTATTATCAATGATCACCCGCTTTTCACCGGCCACTGCACCTACTTTAGGGTCGCCATAGTGACGGCAGATGTAAAGCAGCGCGTCAGCATTAAGGAAGGTATTGGCATCGGTAAAAACAATGACATCGGTATCGACTCCGGCTATGGCGCGGTGCACTGCAGCGATCTTGCCTTTACGTTCCGGTGAATGGAGCAGGGTGATCTCCGGGTACCGGGCAACAATGTCCGGGCCCTCATCGGTAGAACCATCCGTTACAAACATCAGCCGCAGACGGTCCTTTGGGTAATTCAGGGCCAGGGTATTGGCGATCTTCTCTTCCAGGAGCCCTGCTTCGTTATAGGCAGCTACAATTAAGGTACAGGAAGGCATTTCCTCATAACTGAGCTGTCTGCGTTTTTTACTACCAAAAAAACGCTTCAGCCTGACCAGAAGATACAGCAGGATGCCATAACCGAAAAATGTATAGAAGACAATGAAAACTGAGATCCAGAATGCGATGATCATATATTTTTGCTTGAAAAAGTTTAATTGAGGGTATAGCCGAGGTCTGTACTGCCGGTACTGTGGGTGAGGTTCCATTTAATGGCACGGATGAGTACATTTTCAAAACCGGACTGCCCCGCCTTGCGGTAGGCCAGCAGGTTCCTAGGCGCTACCAGAAGCAGGAAATACAGGTAGAAGAACCAGCGCTGGTACCAGGCGGCATTGCGCCTGATGAAGAGGATGCGGTTGCGGTTCATAAAATATTCTTTGAGCGCGCTGTTCTTTCCTACGGAAAGCGACTCTTTATGGTAAATGAGCGCATGGGTATCAATAAAAATCTGAAAACCAGCATGTTTTATCCGGTCACACCAGTCCATCTCCTCGTAATAAAGAAAGAAGTTCTCTGCCATAAGACCAGCCTTGTCTATGGCTTCCCGTCTGACCATCATGGCGGCGCCATGGGCATAACCGGTAGGCTTCAGTTGTCCGCGGTACTGGCCTTTATCGGTTTCATACTGACCGATACAGTGGTTGCGGCAGGTGTAATAATTCATGGGAGTGAAGCCCGCATATTGAACGATCTGCTTGTCTTCAAAATAATTGATCTGTGGAGAAATCACCCCGATCAGCGGATTTTTATCTAAGGTTTCGGACAAGGTCTCCAGAAGGCCCGGTGTGAATTCGGTATCATTATTCACAAAAAATAAATATTTTCCAACAGATTCCCGTACCCCTAGGTTGTTTCCTCCGGCAAAGCCAAGATTAGCCTCCGAACGGATATATTTAATCTTGGGAAACTCGGCCAGGAATTCGTCCCTTTTGTCGCTTTGGCTACCGTTATCCACTAAAATAATCTCTATATTAGCCTTAGAACAGTGTTGATCTATAGACCTGAGCAACTCCAGGGTAGCCATGGGTTGATTGAAATTTACTGTGATGATGGAGATCAAGGCCATAACGTTAGTTTAAGTAAAAGTATTCAAAATAGACCATTTTGCCTGACAAAAATAAAATTTCTGATGCGCTGGAACAGTTTCGGAAACTTGAGGCGGGCGACGCGCAGCTGGCCGGCAAACTGGATGAGTTTATGGAACTGCTGCGCAGCAGCGAACTGGATTCCGAGAACATCAAGGGCATCAGAAAGCGCATCAACGATGAACTGGACCAAAAAATGAGCAGCAGCGAACTGATTGAGGAACTCAAGGAAGTTTCACTTTCAGACATAGGCAAAATGGACCAGTTGGACCGGCTGGAAACACTGCTGAACAATAATGACCTTGATTCCAGGACTGCAGGCGGACAAAGATGGAGCCAGAGGGCAGGTAAAATACTGAAGGTGATCATCGGCTTTCTATTCATTACGCTGGGCTTCGCCATGATCATCATGCCAGCCCCGCCCTACTTTGAAATGTTCACGATTTTCTACTTCAGTCCGGATGACGGCGTTACGTTGATGGACCTCATCTCGCTGACCATCATCGCGATAGGTACGTTTCTTGTAATAAGGTCGCTCATAAACGAGAAAAAAGTATGAACAAGACAATCTTGATGGTTGATGACGATATTGTGCAGCTGGAGCTTTTTAAAAGATTGCTGACCGCGAACGGCTATACATGTAAAACTGCACTTTCTGTAGATGCAGCGGAGTCCATACTCAACAGCGAGATCCCCGACCTGATCATTTCTGATTACCAGATGCCAGTAAAGGACGGCTTCGACTTCCGCCGGATACTGCTGCAGCATGACCTGCTGAAACAGATACCCTTTCTTTTCCTGACCTCTGTGAGTGACAATTCATTCATCCAGCAGGGACTGGACCTCAAGGCGATCGATTACATCAGCAAAGGAACGCCCGCCAAGCAGATCTTGACGAAGATTGACAACCTGATGCAATCGGTGCGTACACATTATGAGAAGTCGCTGAGCGAGATCAAGGGAATTGCCGAGAAGCTGAACCTGAGAAATACACCAGAGGCCGCACCGGTACTTAAACGGTTTTCCATCAGTTTTTTCAATACGCATTACCAGAACCATCCCGGGGGAGATTTTATCGATTTTATCCAGGTAAATGACAGGTATACGTTCATTATACTTGGTGACGTAATGGGCAAAAAATGGGGAGCCTGGTTTTTCTCCTTCAGTTTCCTGAGTTATATCCGCTCGGCAGTCCGGCTTTGCGTATATGACGGCGACTTGTCTTTATCAGTGATCCTGGCAAAGCTGAACCGGGTGATCTATTCGGACACCTTACTGAGCGAGATCTTCTCCACACTGGGCATCGTCTTACTGGATGATGAGACCGGAGCAGTGAAATATGCAGGTGCCGGCGACCTGCCCGCCCTGAAGTATGACGAGGCGAAGGAAGAACTGAAAGCATACCGCTCTGAGGGCATACTGCTCGGCTTTCTGCCGGAAAGCACCTATAATGAACTGGACATCAGGCTGGAAGGCAATGATGAATTATTCATGATTTCGGACGGAATGATCGATTTTGAAATTGACGGTGTAAAAAGATCAGATATTAATATATTTAAGTTAAAATTGTATGAGCTGAAGAAAAACGGCAGGTCTGCAAACGATATTAAAGATATTTTGTTTGACAAGCATACTTCGCAGGTTGACGATTGCAGCATCATTACGATCAAACCGATAAGGCAATGAAAATAAACAAGGCAGTACATGGTGAGGTGATGGTAATTACCATTGAGGAAAAGGAAGCCAACCTATCCAATTCTGAACAGTTCAAGACACAGGTGATACAGGAGATCGCAGCTGGCAGGCACCGGCTGATCATTTCGTTTATCCATGTGGAGTATCTGGACAGTTCTTTTCTGGGTGCACTGGTAGCGATACTAAAGGCTTTACTGCCTTACGAAGGCAGGCTGATACTCAGCGGGATGAACGGCGATATTGTAAACCTGTTTGAACTGACCCGGCTGGACAAGATCTTTGTCCTGAAGGAAAACACAGACCTTGCACTTAAAGAATTTTAAATGGACAAGACATTTCCTGTTGTACTTGAACTGGATGTTCCCAAACATCCCCGAGACATCTTCAGCTTTACCAAGGCTGCAATGCAGCAGGTTATGGACTGCCGTGATTTAGACCTTGCAACCCAGCGCAAGATCAAAATGATACTGATCGAGCTCGTAACCAATTCGATCAAGCACTCGGGGCATTCGGACTCGCAGATCAGGCTGGTGATCGACGAGCCTTCGTTAACCATACAAAAAAAGGAGAAGGGCGTGCAGATCGAGTTTATGTCGAGTGAGCAGCAGATCCCGTTTGAAGAGATCGACAAAACCATAAAAATTTCATTTTCAACGGAAAACAATCATCATGTAAAAACGCTGGACCGTTACAAATTCAGATTCCTTGACCCTTTTAAGGAAGGATTGAACATTGAACATATGCCGGAGCACTTTGGTTTTTATATCATTACACTTGCCTCTGACAGCTTTGTTTATCAGTATGATCCGGAAAAAAAGGAGAACCATTACATCGTAAACATCAATACCTGAGCGGGCATAAATTCCCCAGCCTTTGTTTTCCAGGGAAAATATTCCCCACATCTTCAGAAAACGGGTTTCTACAACTCCTACTTCTAATGGTAAAAGTGACCTTTAAATACCGTGTAGGGCATTTTTCAGATTAAAAGCCATTATCATCAGCCTTGGAACGGATTTTGGCATTGACCGGGCGACTAGATAACCCTATATATATGAAAATAAAATTACTATCTGTTGCGCTCTTACTCGCAGTTGCCGGTACATCCTGCAAAAAGAGTATAGAATCGGAAAAATCTGTCAGCACGGGGCTTGAAAACCTCAACGTACCTGGTTCTTTCGACTGGAGCACTACCCAGGAGATCAATTTCAGCATCGGAACCAGCGACTCCAGGTTCCAGAACCAGATCCATGTCATCTACATCTATGACCAGGACCCTGCCAAAGGTGGAAAAATACTGGCAAAAGGTGCCACCACCCTGGTTACACCATTTAACACCAGACTTGCGTTTGCAAGTGCAACCAGAGAAGTCTATATCCTGAAAAGCGCGCCGAACGGCGTGAAGACAGGTCAGAATGTTTCCCTCAATTCAAAAAACGTTAGTGTCTCCTTCGGAGCGGCAGGAATTTCCAGCCTAAGCTACAGCAATACCGACAGAAGAGTGATGGCTGCACCGAACAGCGGCCAGGTGGCCAGTATACCCGACTGTCAAAGATCGACTACAGATGCCAATATCAATGTTGGAAATTTTGAAGTGGTCTGTTTTAACGCTACAGCAAATGCCACAGTTGACATCAATGGTAATAATGGCGGTACGGTGAGGCTGAACGCGCCCGGAAAGACCATCACCCTGAGGAACTTCAACCACACCAATATGAGCCTTGTTGTGGAACCGAACACCAAACTGGTCGTGCAAAACACAGAGATCAAAACGAACGAGACCTGGACCATTAACGGCACACTTGAAGTTACCGGTAAGCTGGATGTGAAAGGTACACTGAGCAATTACGGTACAGCAACCATTAATAACCTGCAGATGAACAGCCAGTGTATTGTAAATAATTATTGCAAACTGCTGGCAACTGACCTGATCGCAGACAACATCCTGAATAATTACAGTTATGTTGCCATTTCAAATGCCATGCGGATCAACAGCAATGGCCGTGTAAACCTGATTGGGGGCACTACAAGCGGCGCTTACCTGGAGACCAAGAACCTGGACAAAGGCAGCAACCAGGGCCGTGTGGTGGGCAGTAATGCGACAGGTCTGTTTAAAGTTACCGGCAATATTGACAACAACCTGATACTGGATGCAAAGCAAACCAGTAACAGCCAGGTGGTAGCGGGTAATCTGGAACTGTGTACCAATGTACAGAATCTTCCTGCAGGCTTTTTCCTATCTCCTGCCAAACTCGGTTGTGAGGCTTATATTGAAAAAGGCGATTGTATGCTGGCAGGCAACGGTACCGCGCCTACCACTGGTAAGGACAGCGATGGCGACGGGGTAATGGACGACGACGATGACTATAAAGATGACAAGGATAAAGCCTTCAATACTTATTCTGTAAATTACAAAAATGGTGGCTCTACCCTGGCATTTGAAGACAACTGGCCCACCCGTGGCGACTACGACCTGAACGACGTCGTATTGACTTACCGCTATAAAGTAGTAACCAATGCCACAAACAAAGTAGTGGAGGTGAATGCAGGATATACGCTGATCGCTACCGGGGCAGATTATATTAATGGTGCGGGCGTTCAGTTCCCGCTGGCTGCAGGTAAGGCTAAGCTGACCAAGGCACCTGCCGGAGTATACCTGGAAGACAAGCAGGACAGTGTAGTACTGATCCTTTTCGACAACAGCCGCAAACTGCAGGCTACAGGAAACACAGTGCTGGGTAACCCCACTTCGCCAAAGGTAGATTTCGATATCGTATTTACGGTAGCAGATGGTCCAGAGATCAAAAACTTTGGCGCGTTAGCCTACAACCCTTTTATATTCAACATGACCAACGGCTTTGGACGCGGATATGAAACGCATTTGTACGGAAAGAAACCAACTAATCTGGTGAACAGTAATCTGTTTGAGACTAAGGATGATTATTCCAAGTCAAACAATAAGTACTACAGTACAAAAGACAGATTGCCATGGGCAATTGAGGTACCGATCGCGGATTTTGGTTACCCGGTCGAAGGCAAACGTATTGACAATGCCTATACCAACTTTGCAAACTGGGCGACATCCGGCGGCAGCAACAGCCAGGAATGGTACGACTTGTTATCGGGAGGTGCCAATAAGGATCTGATCTACAAGTCAAAGTGATACTGAACCATATCAAACTTAACAAAAAGCCGGACGTCTTTCGATGTCCGGCTTTATATATATATACAAGGCCATTAATTTGCTTTCATTCTTGTCCTGAGAGCACCGGAAACCTGCGGAAACAGGCGTATACCGTGGGTTATTTCAGCTTTGAGACCAGTACCCTGGTAAATTCTTCTGAGCCTTCTTTATTCAGGTGAAATACATCGGCAAATTTCCGGTATTGGAAATTAAACGCCGGGTTTTCAGAAAAGTTAATAAATCTGACATCCCCGAACTCACCGGCAACTTCCATCAGTTTCCTGACCCGGTAATTGATCGGTTCCTTCAATATTTTAGGAGATATGATGACATAGGTTTTAATATGGTGTTGCTTCGTCAGAGAAAGAAAATGCCGGAAGTAATCAAGTGCCTTTTCGTCGATATTCGGGTCATTGTCGTTTTCAGATTCTTTACTTTTCTCCATGGTCCTCTTGTGGTCTGCAAACATAGCCTCGGTCATTTCTCCTGTGAGCGGGCTGTAGCCATTATCCTCGGCAGGTAGTTTGTAAGCGAAAAGCGAATTGTAAGCCAGGATAAACAAGCTGGAATTATAAGGATAAGTACGCGACCATAACTTTAACTTCTCCCATTTCCCCCCTTGTTCTACGTAGCTGCGCAGTTCCGGATGATTACGGCAGTAAGGCAGCAGAACGGATAATTTCTCATATTTACCTTCGCCTCTGGCCAGTTCCCAGGAGTTGACGTCAAGCAGGATCATCTTTGGCGTATACCGCTTAAGCGTAGCCTCAAGCACAGCCGTGTAGTAAGGAATCTGCTGACCATCCCGCCCAGTATTATAGCAGCTCATCTTAAGTGAGTCTGACAATATTCCCGGAACATAATGCCGGACTGCCCTGGAACTACCGAAAACCAGTATGTCCTGCCGGGTGCTGTCCACCGCATAGGTAACCTGGGCAAACTGCCCCTTCCTTTGGCTGAAATAAACCTTTTGCAGTGTAAAACCGATCAGCTGATCTGTAATGATGACCAGTAAAATAAAAAGGATGAAACGCCTAATAAAAAACAAGAGATCTGGCTTCATTACTTAAAATTGAAAATAAATAAATTGTCCGCCGCTGAAAACGCCGAAAAGCATAATGATGAACAGCATTGCCAAGGCGGCCGTCCACCTGACCACAACTGAACGGTGGGTGAAAAAATTGAACCTTTCCTGAATATATTCCATTTTATATTCGGCAATGAAAAGCAATACGATAGCGAGTATACAATGGGCCATATTGCTGATGCCGTCACCGGTAAAGGGGCGTGCTCCAAAAGATTTCAGGTTGCCAATAAGCTCGAAGGCGTCATGAACAGTTTCTGCTCTGAAAAATATCCAGGCGAAAGTAACCAGCGCCAGCGTAAAGAAAATGCTCAGCAGGTTGAGTAGCTTACCCGGGATCCGGGAAGCTGCTGCTAAGAACTCCCGCAATGGCCGGAGCATCATTCCGGATAAGGTATAGAAGGCATGGAGCAGGCCCCAGATAATAAAAGTATAGTTGGCGCCATGCCAGATACCGCTGACCATAAATACGATGGTCAGGTTGAGATAGACCCTGGCCTTTGGCACCCGGTTGCCCCCAAGGGGAATGTAAAGATAATCCCTGAACCAGGTAGACAGGGAAATGTGCCAGCGGCTCCAGAATTCGCTGATGGACTTTGAAAAGTAGGGACGTCTGAAGTTGATCATCAGGTCGTAACCCATGATCCTGGCACAGCCGATGGCAATATCTGAATAGCCGGAGAAATCACAGTAGATCTGTACAGCGAAAAAGAGCGAGGCGATAACTACTGTACTTCCATTGTGCAGATCAGGATGTGCATAAACTGAATTGACATAGATGGAAAGCCTGTCTGCGACCACCAGTTTCTTAAAGAAGCCCCAGAGCATCAGCTGCAGTCCGGAAACTACCCTTGCGTATTCAAACTGATGTTTCTCATGCATCTGATGAAGGATGTTCTGCGGCCGCTCAATGGGGCCAGCCACGAGTTGCGGATAGAACATTACATAAAGGCTGTAGATACCAAAATGACGTTCTGCCTTCTGGTTGCCACGGTATACTTCTATGGTATAGCTCATCGCCTGAAACGTGTGGAAGGAAAGTCCAATCGGCAACAGTATCTTAAGGTATGGGACCGGGTTCTTATAGTGAAAGTCCCCCAGCAGATAAGTCAGGTTGTCATTCAGGAAATTGTAGTATTTAAAAATCACCAGGACGCCGATATTGGCAATAAGGCTCAGCACCAGATAGGACTTCCTTTTCTTACCCTGACTTTTCTCGATGTAAATACCCGCAAAATAATCGATAACGATAGTGAAGCCAAGTATCAGTATGTATACCGGCACGAATGCCATATAAAAATAGCAGCTCGCGGCAAGCAGAAGTACCCAGCGGTATCTATGGGGCAGCAGGAAATAAGTAACGGTGACAAGGATAAAGAACAGGATAAAATCCAGTGAATTGAACAGCATAAATTCAAGAGTTTGTCAAAGATATTAATTTGCAGTTCCGCAGGGACTTTTCGCCCTATATTTTTTATTGATGCACCTTAGACACATGAAATACCTGATCATCGCGATATTTCCGGGAAGGTCAGGCTGCAGAAGGCTGCATTTCCGGTTAAAAAATGTTGTTGTGATAAAACTTATATGAGTATAAAGAACGAAGCAGGAACAAACTCCACAATTCGCATATGATCGATTAAATCTGATGATAAAAAATATTGATTTATACGGTTTTTTAGTGATATATTGAGACGTTTTTCTAATACAGATTCTGGTAACATGCAAGCAAAAAAGCGGATACTCATCATCGGCTACGACTCAAATCTTTGTCTGGGGGTTTTATATTGCCTTAGAAAGGAAGATTATGAAATTTTCCTGGTGACCAGCAACCGCAAGAATGCCGCAAGGTTTTCAAGGTTTGTAAAAAAGATCCGTTATTACGAAAAACAGGATGAATTGTTAGCGGTCATTATCGATACGGTAAAAGCCAGCAAGATCGACCTGGTTATGCCTATTGATGAGATGGAAATCAAGTTTGCGAATGAACATCAGGACCAGATCAAGGCACATGCCGCCTTAAGCTGGACTACTCCCGCCGATAAGTTCAGTATCGGGATCAATAAGCTGTTGCTCGCTGAGTTCCTGACCAAAAACCAGATACCCTGTCCCAGGTTTGCTACAGCAGATACACTGGAAGCGCTGCTGTCGGCGGCAGATGAGATCGGATATCCTGTGCTGGTCAAACCTGCAAGGGGTTCATTCGGTCGCAGTATCATGAAGTTTACAGCCAGGGAGGAAATTGCGGAATTCTACAAGGATCATTTCGATACCGATTTCATACTGCAAAGGTTCCTTGTAGGGAGTGATATCACCTGTAACGTGATCTGCAGGAATGGAGACATCATCTGCCACACGATACAGGAATCTCCTGTAAAATATGGCTCGGATTTCAGCTCCAATGACATTCTGGAGTTCCATGAAGATGCGCAGGTGATCGATGCTGTAGGGCGTATGATGAAACTGCTTTCCTGGAACGGTGTCGCCTGTGTCGACATCAGGAGGGATAAGGAGGACGGAAGGATATATATACTGGAAATCAACGGAAGATTCTGGGCTTCGGTTGTTGTTTCCTGGCTGAAGGCCGGCGTCAATTTCCCGCTGATCATGGTCAGGCTGGCATTGGGGCTTCATGTAGATGTTCCGGCAGCAAAGCCATCAAGGCAAATTACCATGAAGCAGTACCTGGATTCCTTCTTCTCGGGCAAAAATTCCTTTAGGGACACAAAATATATCAGTTACGTATCGGATCCTGTAGCCAGGCTAGCACAAATTTTGAGATATTGACATTCCTATGCTGAAAAGAATCATAAATAAAGTTCTTGGTGGTTTGGTGGTTCTGTTCTACGGAAAACTACCTGATGATGTAAGGTATTATTACCGGGACACTTATTACTGCCAGCTGATGCAGTTAAAGTACCTGCTCCGGGATTATGTATTTAAACCCCGGTACAAGGAACTTTCCTTCAGCGGTGAGTTTGCTCCTGAACTGCAGTTTGCGCTTCCCTTTGCCTACTGGCATTATAAGAATGGCACGCTGAAGAGTACAAAGGCAGCTAAATTCACAAAAGAACTGTATTTCTTCTCTCCGGATCATGAAGAGTCTTTTGAAACGAGGAGCAATGAGGGCAATTACAATTATGAGATGCCCAGGATCCTGTACAGCCAGAACTACAATATGAAAAAGTGGTTGCCTGTACCACTGAAGGAGGTTTATGCCAACAATATCTATGTATATGACAAGCCGGCCCTGATGATCGCCAACCGTTACAACATGGAGTGGGACGGTCCGCCGATCAGCTTTTACAGCATAGAGGCCCTGGATTTTATCATTAGCAGGCTGAGAGATAAGTATACGATCATCTATAATCGCCCCAGGCCCCAGAACATTACCATGGACAACAGTGATATCTACGACATGGATGAATTTGAATGGCTGAAAAAAACCTATCCTGAGGTCATTCTCATGGAGGACCTATTCCGGGAAAATGCGGCAAAAGCACGCAATTTTAACCACCTGCAGCTGATGGTATACGCAAATGCAGACAAGTTCATTTCGATACATGGCGGCACGGCAACACTGGCCAGCTATTTTGGGGGCACAAACCTGATCCTGTCGAAGCGCGGGCCGGAGCACCATTTCAAGTGCTATTCCAAATTGTACCCTAAGTTTTCCGGTGCCACCATACTGCACGCAAAGACTGATGCACAGGTAAGGGAATATGTAGAACAGTATTTTTAATCTGTATATGAAATCCAAAGACCAGTACTGGCTCAAATCGGGTGTCCTGAATGTTATCCAGAATTTTTCAGGGGTATTTTTTGGCTTTGGCAGTTTTTATTTTCTGGTCAGACTGCTGAGTAAGCATGATTTCGGTGCCTGGACATTATTTATGTCTACGACCACGATCCTGGAGATCGTCAGGAGCGGACTGATCCAGAATGCCCTGGTAAAATACATTTCGTCTTCTGAACCTGAGGAACACCCGAAGATCATTTCCGCCTCCTTGAGCATCAGCGGTGCACTGACGATCGCCTGTGTGGTGGTGAACCTGTTGTTCGGACATTTGCTGGCCAGGCTGTGGGACTCACCGGAACTGACGTTGTTGTTCTATACCTACAATATTGTATTTATCCTGTCGGGTATACTGACACAGTTCAATTGCATTGAACAGGCAAACCTGAATTTCAGCGGCATCGTGGTGACAAACTTCATCAGGCAGAGCACCTTCTTTCTGTTTGTGGTAGCCTGCTTTTTCAGCGGATTTGCCACAAAACTGGTATACCTGGTCTACGTGCAGATATTCAGTGCGTTGCTGAGTACGATCGTGGCCTATGGCTATGTTAGACGACACCTGAAGTTCTCCTTTAAATTGTACCCTGAATGGATGAGGAAACTCTTCAACTATGGCAAGTACGCCTTTGGCACTTCGGTAAGCTCAATCCTTTCGGGAACGATTGACCAGATGATGCTGGGCGCACTGCTTTCTCCTGCAGCGTCTGGTGCTTTTAATATCGCGGTACGGATCACCAACCTTATCGACATCCCTACCAGCGCTGTGGCAAACATCGTTTTCCCACAGAGTGCAAAGCGTATGGAGACCGAGGGTAAGGACGCGATCAGATATCTTTACGAAAAGTCGGTCGGAACGATCCTGGCGATCCTGATCCCGCCGCTGGCTTTTCTTTATTTCTTTGCAGGTTATGTAGTACATTTCATTGCAGGTGCCAAGTATGACGACTCCATTCCGTTGCTGAAGGTAACGCTGATCTATTGCCTGCTGATCCCCTACGGAAGGCAGTTTGGCACCATACTGGACTCGATAGGCAGGACCCGGCTGACCTTTGTGATCGTACTGATCACGGCGAGTCTTAACCTCGGCCTGAACTATATCTTTATCCTGAAATTCGGCGTGATCGGGGCTGCCTACGCGACCCTGATATCCAACATCATCGGCTTTGTCATTGCGCAGTATATACTGAGTAAGGAACTGCATGTGAAAGTCTGGCATACGCTCATTTACGCGTACCGGTTTTACCCGGAAATGTATGAAAAATATTGGCTCAGCAAAAAGCAACCTAAAAACCTATGATCGGTGTAAAATTTAACGGCAGACTCGGCAATCAGATTTTCCAGCTGGCTTTCCTGGAGTACCTGAAAACGAACAACCCAGGTAAAACTTTCTTCTTTGTAAACCCCCATCATTCCTACCTTTCAAAGTATTTCGACATGAGGGGCTTCCATAACCTGACACTGGGCTCCAAAGCCTACTCGGCGGTGACCAGAGTACTGCCAAAGCTGTTCAGGTTCAAGGAAATCTATATTCAGAACATTCAGGTGCCCCGCGAAGTAAAAGTAGAGGACTGGACGATATACAAGGGCTTTTTTCAGACAGATTTTTACCTGAGACATATTAAAGGTCCGTTTCATATCCGGCTGAAGAGAAAATATACTGATGAATTTGACCAGAAATTCGGTGAGGTTTTCAGGAACTCGAAGACGATCGTGGTGCATATCCGGCGAACAGATTACCTCAGCTATGGCAAGCGCGACATTTCGCTGCCGATGGACTATTTCAGGCGCAGACTGGACGCCCTTGGAAATATCGACGATTATAAGGTCTTCTTTGTCAGCGACGATATGGATCATGTGAAGTCTTACTTCCAGGAAAAGCCGAACTACATCTTTTCTTCCAACAGTGAGATCATCGACTTCCAGATCATTAAGAATGCGGACATCGCGATCATTTCCAACAGCAGCTTTGCCTGGTGGGCCGCCTACCTCTCAGAGAAAAACAATAAGGTATATGCACCGAAGAACTGGCTGGGCTTCAGGATCGGCAAGGAGCATCCCAAACGGGTAATGACCGATCGTTTTACCTGGTGTGAGGTCTTAGACTAGGGACCGGTAAACGTCAAAGGTCTGTTCCAGTGATCGGTCTATAGGAAAATCCCGCAGTCGCCGGCTGCCATTTTCTATAAGCTGTAGCCGGTAAGCAGTGTCATTGTATACTTTTTCCATGGCAGCCAGCATGCTTTCCATCTGGTAGGTTTCGAAGAACGCTACGGCTTCTGCCCCTA
Organism: Pedobacter sp. JY14-1; assembly: GCF_029269825.1. Taxonomy (GTDB): domain Bacteria; phylum Bacteroidota; class Bacteroidia; order Sphingobacteriales; family Sphingobacteriaceae; genus Pedobacter. The sequence continues at coordinate 416,787 of NZ_JARJHU010000001.1, forward strand.
TTTCCCGAAAACAAGGGGTATCGCTCAGGATCACCGGGCACTGCGCCTTGAAAGCTTCCAGAATCGGCAGGCCAAAGCCTTCATGCAGGGAAGGATATACAAATGCTGCCGCATGATGGTACAGGTAGTTCAGCTGCTCATCGCTGACATTGACATGGATTACTTTGTCCTGCAGTTTGAGCCTTTCCATGAGTTCACGGTCTGCTACCTGAATCGGACCGCCTCCGGTAAGCACTGCCCTGACCTCCGGATATTTTGCAGAGAATAACTTAAAAGCATCGAGGAAACGGTAAAAGTTCTTATAACCTCCCCTATCGCCTACGTACAATACGTATTGCTCAGGCAAACCGGTTACCGGTGCATATACCAGCGGCGTATCCAGATCGATGCCATGGTAAATGACCTCGATTCGGGAAGGATCAACATTGGAATAATTGATCAGGTCGAGACGGGTGGTTTCTGAAATGGCGATGATCTTATCAGCGACCTCAATGTTGAGCCGCTTATTCCTGGTCAGCTGGTCCTCGGCCCAGAAATACTCGGGAAGCCGTTCATGAGTCATGTCATGTACCGTAATGACCAGGGACTTTTTATTTCTGCCGATAAAATAAGGATCATAGTAAGTCGGATGCAAAATGTCGTATCTGCCCTTTCCAATCAGGTACTTGCAGTAAGCCTGGTTTATCTTATAGGCCTTGCTGCCGTACCTGGAGTTGAGAAAAAACTTGCCAAGTTTATTGTTGAGCAGTTGGGGCTCATCTTTGATGTAATGATTGGGCGAATACAGGCAGCCGATCTGATAATCAAATTCATTCCTATTTTTGATATCCTGCACCAGGTTGGCAAAATACCGGCTGATACCGCCATAGCGTTGGACACTGAATTTCTGATGGTCAAAAAATATCTTTATCATAGCGGCTTATTGATTACTGGCCTTCAAGTTACAAAAATGAATGAAGCAACGCGCTAAATTCAGAAAGACGTTTTTCCCAGGTATTTTCAGAAGCTATCCTGAGCCGTTCGGCAAGCCGGGAAGCATTGTCGTCGAGCGCAAGCATCAGGGCACGGCCAAATTCGGCCGGGGTTGCGCAATAAGCGACCGTATCGCCCGTAAACTCCACAAGATCAGGATTGAAGTCTGTCGCCACTACTGGTTTGCCGGCCCCCAGGTATTCAAACAGTTTGAGGGGAAATATGGTCCTGCTGACAGTGTCTCTTTTAAAAGGGATCATCGCCACATCAAAACCCTTGATCATACCAGGCATCTCCTGATAAGGCAATCTTCCGGTAAAGAATATGTTCTTTTGATTCCTGAACCCCTCAGGGATATATTCTTCACTTACGGGCCCTGCAAAGACGAAGCTCATCTGCATGTTTTGCCGTGCAACTTCAGCCAGGAGCTCAAAATCCATCCGGCGCTCAATATTGCCGAAATAACCTGCGATCGGCCTTGTTATACCCTCGAGCAAGGGGCTTATCGGCATATCGTCCCGGAGTGCCGACGAACTGTGCGCCAGGTCTGCAGCATTCGGGATGAAATAGGTATTTGGGTTCTCCATACGCTTTTCCTCATAAAGCTGTTTGCTGGTACAGATGACCAGATCGCTTTTCGCTACCAGTCTGCGTTCGGAGATGATCCCGTGACGGCGGTCATAAGGCACGATCAGGGGGTCTACACAATGATAGACACTAAGCCTGGGCGACAAGGGAATGGCAACGCCGGGATAATGAAAATTAAAAGAATTGATGAAAATGAAGTCGCGGATATCGCGGGCTTTCAATACAGCTTTAAGCCTGCTCCGGATCAGTCGTTCATTGATGCGCAGAAAAAAACGGTAAATTACGCCTTCAGGCAGAAAGTTAACAGGCAGCAACGGAAATGTAAACAGGACCTTCAGCTTTTCAGAGGCTGTAGACAATATTCCGTCCCCGGAAAAAAAATACGGTCGGCGTATCCGAAAAGCTTCTGTTTTTCTAAGAGCAAAAAAATCCTTCCAGGTATAGGGATTATCGATATAAAAGACATCATTGTCCTGAGCCAGATATTTCGCCGTAGTAAAGCTCGTAGACTCAAACGGTCCGTCGAATTTGGCGATACCGAGTATAACGATCGTTTTGCCCTTCAGGCTGTTGCTTTCCATCTTTAACCAGGTTTGATTTTTGACGGTCAAGTCTCAAAGTTACATTGATCAATGCCGCCATAAGTGAAAAATAGATATTTAAAGGAAACTGTACAATGGCCTCCTGGGGAAAATTGCCAATATTCATGGCGAAAACGGCAAGTACCATAGCCAGACAATAAGTCTTTAATTCAGGGTCACTGATCTTGAAATAGTTATCAATCCCGGTTTTCAGGATAACAAAAAACAATGCGCAAACAAGGATCAGACCAATCCAGCCCAGTTCTACTGCTACCCTGACATAGCCACTGTCCGGAGGGAACTGAGCCAGAAAGGAATAAGGAGCAAAGCGGACCCCCCACACGCCGGTAGCACCCAGCCCGCCACCAAAAGGATGGCGCTGTATATAGGGCTGTATACGCTTCTGGTTTTGCTTTCTGACGTTATAGGAAGCGTCGTCAGATGGCCTGAAAGCAGACTGAAAACGATTGATCGATGGGTTGGAAGTAGGTACATTAATCAGCGCCAGCATGAATACACCAAAAATACAGGAAAAGACCATGATCTGCCGGTTGAACTTCAACACAGCAAACAGTGCCATAGCTGCCGGAAGGAGCACATATGCGGCCCTGGTCCCCGAATACAGCATCACATTGAGATAAAGCAACGCCAGTAAGGTCAGAATAATTTTAGTCCTCTTACTGGTAGGGCCAAAAATAAGGCTGATGCAGATGATACTGGCCACGATCATGTTGTAAGAGAAGGCGACCGGATCGGAAAATATAGATGACTTACGCCAGTGCCCGTCTATGTAAAGCAGCGACTGCAACAGAGGATTGGAATCCAGTGCGCGCTGTTCGAATTCAAAAAAGCCGAAGTACTCCTGCTTGATGGCATAAATGGCCGCCAGTGTGGCCATACCCAGCCAGATCTTCAGCAGCAGCCGGATGAATTTTACATTGTTAATATGATAGACAAAAATAAAATAGGACAGCATGACTCCCGCGACAGTACGCACGGTATACACCCAGGCGAGCCGTGATTCCGCCGTTGGGTTTGCAAACTGGAAAATATTATATCCTATCCATATCAGAATGACCACAGAAATGGGATTTCTGAAGGCCTCCCAGTTACTTTCCTTTTTCTGCTTGATGAAAAAGCCAATGATGAGCAGCAACAACAGGCCATCCATAACCGTACCTAAAGGAAAGTCTATGCCCAGCGCCAGGATAAACATGATCCAGTAAGCCAGAACAAAGTAAAACAGCACTCCGAACCTGGGAAATTTAAAAATCAGAAAGATCATGACCGGCGCAAGGGCACCGACCATCATCATGGCCATTCCCGTAAAACCCGAACGATAGGCTGCGTAAGATACCCCCATCGCAAAGAAAACAGGCAGTACAACTCCCATAATATGGAGCAACTGGCGCTTCGACAATGAATTATAAATTGCGCTGATCATAAGAAGACGATCTTAATGATAAAAAAAAGCAAACTTAACAGCACGATGGCAATGGCCGCCTTCCTTTTCAGCACTTCATAAAGCCGTTTACGCCTGGCCACTATATCTGTCGGGTTTACCCTCATTAATTCAATGATTAAGCCTCATCCTTACTTTTTTCCGTTTCTCCGGTATAAAAATGCTGCGTGGAAACAGATATTTTGTTTGCCCTTCTGGATTTCAAAAGCGACAACAGCTGATAGCCGATAAAACCGGGTATGTTCCTGAGTGATCTGTAAATGCGCTGGTCGGTATGGGAATGCAGCAAGGCGACAAAGAAAAAAACGACAAAAATACCCAGGGCCGAAAGCCAGAGCAGTGCGGCTGAGAGATGACCGGTCAGTAAATTCAGTGACATGCAAAGCACTGAAGCAAGCAGGAACAAAAATAACGGTGGCCTTAGCAGGACAATACCAAAAAAGAACTGGTTCCGGTTAAGCCTAAGGAGTCCCTTAAAGAAAATACCAAAACCCAGTTTAAAATATTTGAACCAGGTATTGATCCAGCGGCTACGCTGGTTAATCAGCTGTTCAGGGCGCGAAGTCTTTTCATCGAAGACAACAGCTGACATACTAAAGGCTATCCTCACCCCCCGGTTTAGCAGCCAGGCTTGCAGTACTTTATCAAAACCAGCACCAGTAATGTCATGGGTTTCCAGGAATTCCCGGTACAGCGGCACACGGAACGCCATTCCTGACCCAGACAATGTAGCAGATGAACCGATCTCATAAAGGATCCTGCCATCATAAAAATGATAGTAAATATCTCTCGCCGCATCAAGTGCTGCAATCTGTCCCTCAAGGTTTTTGGCTGCCCTGAGTCCCTGTACCACATTGGCACCGGTTGCGAAAGCAACATTCATTTCACGGAGATAGGCAGTATCTACCAGGTTGTCACTGTCAATAATGGTCAGCACATCATGCTGTCTCCGGAAGTTTTTCAGCGCATAATGATGCGACCGGGTATTGCTGGCCAGGACTTCGGGAGGACGCAGCACAACAATCCGGCTGTCGTCAAAATGCAGGTTACTGATGTCGCAGTTATCGGCAACAATATAAACCATATAGTTCTGATAAGGCAGGGCCAGGATAGAATTGACTACTGCAGGAAGCGTTTCGGTATACTGATATGCAGTCACGATAAAGGCATAGTCCAGTTCGGGCAACATGGCATCCGGTATAGCCCTGCCCCGTTTTCTAAGCAAAGGCCAAAGCAGGTACAGCAATGCGGGTAATATAAGGTTGTACCCGATCACCACCTGAATAATTATCCATATCGTGCTAAAAAAATCCATCTATTCCTGGCCGTTAGGCACTTTATTGATCACCCAGCCTTTAAACAAGGTATTGCCTTTAAGGTAGTCGATAAAGCTCTTTTTCTTCTCATTAAGTGTCTGTCCGGATTTGAATACAGCGATGACACCGTCGCTGAAAAGCATCCATTCCTTGGTCTGGTTCATACCATCCAGGGCAGAAGTTTCCACAATGATTACATCAAAGATCTTTTTCAGCAAAGCGATCCGGGCCCGGATCGCCTCCTCTACCGCAAGCTCTAGCAATGCGGTATCTCCACCTTTGTTGCGCAGGATAAATACAGAACCTTCCCGCACAACGCTTTCATCGATCTCTGTTCTTCCCTGGATAAAATCCTCAAGGAAAACGGCACCTGCAGATGCTTTAGAAACCTCAGGATTGGTAAAGTTACCATCGATGAGCAATACTTTATGATTGGTCATTTTCCAGGCAAAGGCAAGACTAAGTGACAGCATGGTCTTTCCCTCTCCCGGCTCAATGCTGGTTACCACAATGATCTTTTGTTCTACCTCATTCTCGATTTCATACCGGATAGAGCGGAGCTGCTGTTTAAAATTAGTATAGGCACTAAGGTTATTGCTATTGGCCCATATCTCATTCAGGTTAAATGCAGCAGATTTAAGGTTACTCAATATCCCCAGCACAGGTGCCTGCGTTGCATTGGCCAGGTCCCGGGCAGTAATGATGCTGTTATCCAGATAATAAATAATAAATATGACCAGTACACAAAAGAAACCACTAATCAGTCCGCTGAGAATAACCAGCAGCATCTTCTTAGAGGGTTGCGGCAAGCCTGCCATTGCCGGCTGTACAACGTTCAGCTTAACTTCAAAGGCATTGCTCAGGTTACTCTCGTTATACTTATTCAGGATATCGAGATATTCCTTACTCGCAATGTCGATATCCATCCCCAGCCGCTGCACATCTGCCTCCCGGGGAACAAGTGCGTCAAATTGGGCATTCAGGGTACGCAGTTCACGTTCCAGCGCATTGATACTATAGCGCGAGATGTCCATCTGCACTTCCAGGTTCATCTTCTGTTCTACAAGCGACTGCTTGGCATTCAGGGGATTGGTAATATACGCGTCAGAAGAACGGTTGATCTCCCTTTCCAGTTTCTGGTTGAGGGAATCGATCGATCGCATATACTTTTCGTCTAGATCATTTTTATAGTATAGGTCGTAAAGACCACTGATCTCGTCTTTAGTATCTACGATACTCTGGTTCACACCTGAGAGGGCAGATTCCAGGTAACGCCTTTCACCAGGTTCAAACTTCCGGTCAATCTCATTGAGCGCACCGGCATAAGACGAAGTCTTCTCCACAGCCTCCTGACGCTTGTTATCGTAGTCAATGATCTGCGCGTATAACTGCTTGGACTGTTCGTCAAGGTTCAGCACCCGGTTCTTTACCTTGTAGTCCCTCAGGCTGTTCATCTTGGTTTCCAGTGTTTCGCTCTTCTGGGCCAACAGGTCCCTCAGGAAGTCATTGGTCCGTACCTGATTGGTCTTTACCGCTTTCGTATAATACTTAATGAACTCGGTGGTCAGTGTATTGACCACAAATGCGGAAAGTTCCGGATCCTCGGATTCCATGGAAACAGAGATAAAATCACTGTCACCTGCCCGAAAAACCTGTATTTTATCGCGAAGACGCTCACTATCGTATTTCATGGATACGATCAGATCGTATAGTTGCTTCTGAAAGACATTGTAAAGGTTAAGACTCCTGCTTCTCCTGTACAGTGCAGAATATTCATTATCTGCGCGCTGCCGTTCTTCCTTACTCAATGCTGCCAATTGCTTACTGGGTTTTCTGAAAGGCTTTGTGGAGCGCAGGTCATGCAGAATCAGCTGGTAAGAAACCTGGTCAAGTATCTTCTTGATCTTCATAGAGGCGACCAGGTTACTGAATTCCTGGGCCACCTGTTGCGCCTGGGGCATTTCCTGCGTCAGCCCGGTGTTCCTGGTTTCATCGATGATACCCGTTGCCACCTGGGCCTGGGAAACATAGGAATCAGGAATGTTTCTGACCAGGAAGTAAGTCACAATCACAGTAGCCACCGGTACTATAATCAGCAGCAGCCTGTTTTTTTTTAGCAGGTTAAGAAATTTCTTCAGTTCTTCCATTTTTACTTTATCTCCTCCAGTTTCTTAACAGTCAGTTCTTCAAGAGATGCCTTTGCCGTAAGGTAGCTGGCTTCTGCCTGGATCTTTGCCAGACTTGCCGAATTGAAGGCGATAGACGCAGTATTATATTCATCAAGTGTAGTCTCTGATTTCTGATACTTTAATTTAATACTTTTCAGATTGCTTTCTGCATCGAGATAAGAATTTGCCGTAGTGGCCAGTGATGCCTTATACTGAAGATAGGTAAAATAACGCGTCTTTACTTCTGCTTCAAGCTGCAGGTTATACTCGGCAAGATTGGATTCGGCCACCTTGACCAATTCCCTCGCCTTTTTGATCTGACTGGGTTTTGCCAGCAGGGTTCCCGGGTTGATGGAAACTCCAAACTGATATCCTGTCAGGATATCTGCAGTAGAGATGTCTACCGAATTGGTGTTTACCTGGTTCGACCTGCTCACATACTGAAAGGAGAAGGGATCCAGCCATGAGGTCTTTGCCCCCGTAAGATCCTGCTTTGCAGCATTCACCTGACTTGAAAATGACTTTAACCGTGGATAATTTTCCTTTGCACTGGCAATTAATTTCTCAAGATATAGATAGGAAACGTCGCTGAGCAGATTCTCCTGTGCCCGGCTGTTAATCGAAATACCAAGGGCGATGGAGAGCAACAGTATTAACCTGAGCATACCTCTTTTCTTGTGCATAGGAAATATAGTTTAGTACCAAATATAGAATAATGTGCTGATATAAGCCAATATTGTACCATATTATAATTTCTACTCCTGTTATTACTTATTAATTCTTACATAAAACAACATATAGTTGTCTGAAAAAATTAAAATTGTAGAGTTCCACAGTTATATGTGGATTTATTTCCACAGCACAAACACCCGTAAGTTTTAATAATGGATTTTTTTTGCCTTTGTGACGGCAAATGCAGGTATTTAATGAATATGGCTGTATTTTTGGTAAGTTATGTTTAACTTAAGAGTTAATTAATTATACCTGATAATTATACGCGTCTATGTCAAAATTTTTACGATGCTTAATACTTCTTTCCGGTCTGTTCGTATTAAGCAACAGCGTTCGTGCCCAGCAATTCCCTTATATACAAAGTTTCCGTAGTTCAACGGCGCCAGGGATGATATTCGGTGGTGAGCCGTCTGCATTCCTTACTGCAGCGGGAAGCGGCTATGAGAACGGGCAACACACAGGTACTCCGATTGACCCGGAAGGCCAAGGGTACCTTAGGTTGACGAACAGCGCAAATTATCAAAAGGGATACGCCATAAGTACAGCGGTTTTTCCTTCAGCCGATGGTCTTTCAGCGGAATTTGAATATTATATCTACGGCGGAAATGGGGCAGATGGCATCAGCTTTTTTCTTTTTGACGCCACTGCAAGTCCATTTGTGATCGGGTCATTTGGCGGTTCCCTGGGTTATGCCCAGACCACCAACCCCACACTGACACCCGGAGTAAGTAAGGGTTATCTTGCAATAGGCCTTGATGAGTATGGAAACTTCTCAAACCCCATAGAAGGACGTCAGGGAGGAATTCCGGGTCTCAGGCCAGGTTCAGTGACCTTAAGAGGGAAGGGAAATGGTGATGCCCTGACACCAGAGAACTATAAATTTCTGGCTACCAGACAAATGTCGGACTTCCCCTCTATTCCGCTGGTAGGCAATGGTGGAATGCGCACACCCAATTCTGCCGACGAGGGCTATCGTAAAGTACTGATGCTGATGGAGCCCAATACGGTTGAAGGCGGGTACAACATTACGGTGCGAATCACAAAGGGTGGATCTCCGATGACGACCGTGACTGTAATCGACCATTTCCACTATGCAGAACCTGCGCCCGCAAACTTAAGATACGGCTTTGCTTCCTCCACCGGTTACCAAACCAATTTTCACGAAGTCCGTAACGTGACAATAGACGTATTGGAAAAAGTGATCAGAACACCTCCCGTTGCGGGAAATGACCAGGTTTCCGCATGCCAGGACAACCAGGCACTTGTTGATGTTGCCGCAAACGACATCACCAACAATGAAGGAGGAACCATAGATAAGGCTACCATTGACTTAGATCCCAATACACCAGGAATACAAAATGTATTTACTATTGCCGGCCGTGGAGTGTTTGCGGTTAACAGCGCCAGATTGGTACAGTTTACCCCAGATAATCCTTTTGTGGGCACTGTAAGCTGCATTTATACCATTAAAGACACTTACGGCATTACTTCCAACAATGCCACTATTACCATTAATTATACTGCAGTGCCTGCACAACCGAATGCCGGGGCAGACCAGTTGGTCACCGTCATTTCGGCTCCTGCCGCAGCAAACCTGCAGGCTACCAGTCCGGGCACAAATGCCGGCACCTGGACACAGATCTCCGGGCCTTCGACTGCATCCTTTGTGAATCCCTCCAGCTTTAATACTACAGCGAACAACCTTACCGGTGGCACTTACGTATTCAGATGGACCGTTCGTGCACCTGGAGGCTGCGAGCTCTTCGATGAGGTTCAGATCACCGTCAACAGAGTTCCCGTCGCCATTGATGATGCGATCACGACCAACCTAAACACAGACATCAAGATACCCGTTCTCGATAACGACACCGATGCAGACGGCAACGGTACTATCGCCCGCAACAGCATCACCATAAAAAGTCCGCCTCAGAATGGCATTATCGTGGTTGATCCGGTGACCGGGATCGTCACTTATAAACCAAACAGCGGCTTTACGGGTTATGATTCCTTTGTATACACAGTTAAAGATGTTTACGGCGCAGAATCCAATACAGCCATAGTGACCATTGCGGTCAACATCAAGCCTACCGGTAATCCCGATAACAGCAATACTACTGCAGGAACTCCGGTAACGGTCCGGGTACTCGACAACGACAATGCCCCTATAGGAACAACGGTAACCAAGAATACAGATCCCGCACACGGTACAGTGGTCCTGAATCCCGATGGCACATTTGCTTATACCCCAAACCCTGATTTCAGCGGCAAGGATACATTTACTTACCGACTGGTAAATAAAGACGGATTACAGTCTGACCCCATCACCGTAACTGTAAATGTAAGACCGGCGGGCACAAATGACCTCGTTACGACCCCTGCCGAAACGCCGGTGATCATTCCGGTAAAGGACAATGACGCCAGCAGGAACGGTACAACTATCGTTATCGCCTCAAGCCCTGCAAACGGCACGGTGGCCATCAATGCGGCAGGAAACCCGGTTTACACACCTGCGCCAGGCTTTTCGGGAACAGATACCTTTACCTATCTGCTACGGACCGCAGATGGCCTGGATTCTGCTCCGATCACCGTCACTGTCCGTGTAAAACCTGTGGGTTCTCCTGACAATGTGACCACTCCTTTCAATACACCGGTTACCATTCCTGTAAAAACAAATGATGCGAGCAAGACCGGAACAACAGTAGTTTTGAAATCCAATCCATCAAGCGGAACGGTTACTACCGACATCCAGGGGAACATGATCTATACGCCAAACAGCGGCTTTACAGGTACCGATGTATATACTTATGTTTTAAGGACTGCAGACGGACTTGAATCTGATCCGATCACTGTTAATGTCACTGTAAGCCCTCAGGTAGTCATTCCAGCTCCGAATATTACCACTGATGCCACTTCCGGAGAACCAAAGGTAATTGACATTCCGATACCTCAGGGAGGCACCGTAGAAATCATTACCCCACCAAAACACGGAACGATAACCTTTGATCCGATCACAGGCAAACCGATCTATACCCCAGATCCGGGGTATACCGGACCTGACGATTTTGTATACATCGTTAAGGATGCTAACGGGAACCAGTCCAATCCAGGTAAGGTGAGCATTACGATAAACCCCGCTCCCATACCGGCAAAAGTTGGCCTGGCGAAGGCGCTCAACAGTTCGGTTAAGAATGTAGACGGTACCTATAACCTATCTTATACCTTTACCCTGGTTAATGTGGGAGAAGCAGACATCAACAGGCTGAGCCTGACGGATAACCTGGCTGCTGCCTTCCCTGGGGCCACCGTTAGGATAAACAGCCTGATCGCACTGGGCTCCCTGGTGATCAACAGTGACTTCAACGGCACTACAAACACCGAAATGCTTTCACAGAACAGTGTATTAAAGGCCCTTTCCAAAGAACTGATCGAGCTGAAGATCACCGTTTCACTTGGGCAGCAGGGAGGTAAATTCAATAACAGCGCATTTGTGACCGGCTTCTCTGCACGTACCGGGCTGATCACTGACGACCAGTCTACTGACGGATTTAACCCTGATCCGTTGAATACCGGTGATTTTTCACCAAATACGCCTACCCCTGTCACTCTGGACAAGGGAGGTATATTTATCCCCGGAGGATTCTCTCCGAACAATGATGGCATTAATGACTTCTTCGTTATTGAAAATGCACTGGGCCGTCAACTGAGCCTGGAGGTCTATAACCGCTGGGGTAACAGGATCTATCGTTCCAAATCTTATCAGAACAACTGGAACGGCAAGACGACTGAAGGGATCCACGTAGGGGAAGATGCACCTGCGGGCACCTATTACTATGTCCTGGTCATCGACGGAAAAGATAAGCGCGTAGGTTACATTACACTTAACAGATAACATGAAAAAGATAACCATAATTTCGATACTGTTTTGCATAGTCGGATTTTCTGACCTTGCAAAGGCACAACAGGATGCGATGTATTCTCAATATATGTTCAATACGCTCGCCATTAACCCTGCCTATGCCGGAAGCAGAAATGTTACATCTGCTACAGCCTTATTCAGAAACCAGTGGACAGGAATAGACGGCGCACCGAAGACCGGTACACTTTCCGTGGATGCGCCTATCCTTAACAAAACGATCGGCCTGGGTGTCCAGGTCTTTACGGATAAGCTCGGGATCACCCAGACAAATGGCGGGACACTCAGCGCAGCCTACCGGATCAGAATGGAAACCGGTTCGCTGAGCTTCGGTATCCAGACGGTATTCAGCCAGTACAGGGCGAACTTTACAGAAGTACCGCTAAGCTCAGCTCCTGCCTACGACCCTGCGTTCGCAGACAATGTCAGCAAGTTCCTGTTCAACGTTGGCACAGGTGCTTACTACAATTCGGATCGTTTTTATGTAGGGCTTTCCGTACTTGACCTGATGCCCAACAGCCTGACCAGATATGAAAGCAACAACATTGCCATGGGCAGTAAGCAGGCCCTGCATGTGTTTCTGGCCAGCGGCTATGTCTTCCCCTTATCGGAAGATTTCAAGCTAAAACCTTCATTTCTGATCAAAGGTGTAAAGGGTGCCCCGCTGGAAGCCGACCTGAATGCTGCATTATGGATCAAGGATGCCGTGAGCATCGGCGCACAATACCGCACCAGTGCTGACATCGGCGCGATGGTCGAGATACAGGCTAAGCCGCAGATCAGGATCGGTTATGCTTATGACCGGAGCACCACTGTGCTTAAGGAATTCAATTCCGGTAGTCATGAGATCATGCTGCGTTATGAATTCGGCTTTAGTAAAGGTAAAATTTTGTCTCCAAGATATTTCTGACATAAGAACTATGAAATTACTTAACTACCATATCCTGCTTTGCGCAGGTCTTTTAACCTGGAGCACACAGACACAGGCACAGGCCCCGGCTGCTTCGGGTGATCCTGCCCTGAGAAAAGCCACCGCGGAATTCAGTGCGCTAAGGTATATTTCTGCAGTTCCGGAATTAAAAAAAGTCCTGGAAAAAGATTCTTCGAACTTAAAAGCGCAGGAAATGCTCGCCTACAGTTACCGCATGCTGAAGAATTATGATGAAGCGCTTTTCTGGTACGACAAGCTGGGTAAACAAAAGAACCCCGATGCCAGATGGGCGCTTTATCTGGCCGAGGCCCTTGCCAGCAAGCAGCACTATGAGCGTTCTGAAGGCTGGTACAGAAAATACCTGAGCATGGTGCCGGACGACAAGCGGGCGGCGGGCTTTACTTCCGGGAAGCTGCGCCAGATCACAAAGAATACCAGCAACTGGAAACTTTCTTACACCAATCTGAATAGCCAGGGCTCAGATTATGCGCCTGCTTATTACAAAGAAGGATTGATTTTCAGCAGCACCAGGAAGCAAGGCCGAATTTCAAAAACAGTTTTCGGATGGGACAATACACCGTTTACTAATCTTTACAGCGTAGCCAATCTCAAAGACATCAGGAATATAGACCCCGATAGTTTGCTTGCCGCTGCTCAGACCGGCGGAAAAAACAAATACCGCTTTAATGACGACGACACCAGTCCTACAAGTAACGACAGCCAAACACTGGGTAATTATACGCCTGGCCTGGAGCGGGATACCATCGCCACGCTGCTTAAGGAAAAAATCGCCGTCACACCGTTGAGCGGAAAGGTAAACACCAGATTTCATGAAGGTCCGGCTGCTGTGTTTCCGGACGGATCGATCATCTTTACCCGTAACAATTACTATGCGGGCAGCGCACAGACCAGCAAAGACGGCATCAACAAACTGAAGATGTTTACCGTCAACAAGGACCTGAGTAAAATCACACCTTTTCTTTACAATAACGACGAGTATTCCGTAGGCCATCCGACACTGAACAGTGACGGCACTCTGCTCATCTTTGCGTCGGATATGCCTGGAGGATATGGGGGTACAGATCTTTATTACAGTGTACGGTCCGGTTCGGGTCAGTGGACAAGACCGGTAAATCTGGGTAAGCAGATCAATACCGAAGGTAATGAAATGTTCCCCTTCCTGGGCAAAGACAATGTGCTCAGCTTTGCTTCTACGGGGCATCCCGGACTTGGAGGACTCGATGTATTTGAAGTAGAATTAAAGGAGATGAAACCGGTATCTCCAGTGAGGAACCTGGGCATACCGATCAACTCTCCTTACGATGATTTCTCGCTGATCAAAGATGCGGAAGGTAAAACCGGCTTCTTGTCTTCCAACCGCAGGGGCAATGACGATATCTACCGGTTCTCCAGAGCCACCTACAGAATACTGCTGGAAGGCATTGTTACAGATGCCAAAACCCGCCTGCCTCTTCCGGGTAGCCGCATCCTCCTTCGCCATCTGGATGGCATTGATACCATTCGTACCAATTCGAAAGGAGAATTCCGTCGTGAAATGCCAATTGATGCAGAATATGAAACTACTGCCCAGAAACTGGGTTATGTCAGCCAGACAGGATTCGTAAGTTCCATTGGCATTGAAAGGGATACTGTACTGAAAATGGAGATCCGCCTGAACAAAACTGAGACCGCGCAACAATATGTACTGAATAACTGTGATTCCCTGAAAAAGATCTTTGCAGTACAGAATATTTACTACGATCTCGATAAATCGGATATCAGGCCAGATGCCCGGCCGGCGCTTGACGAACTTGTCGTTCTGATGAGAAAATATCCCGAGATCACGGTCATTACCTCCAGCCACTGTGACAGCCGTGCCTCAGAGGCCTATAACAGAAGCCTTTCCCTCAGAAGGGCAGAGTCTTCTAAAAGTTACCTGGTATCCAAGGGCATACCTGCGTCCAGGATAAGGGTTGAATATTATGGAAAGACAAGGCTGGTGAACCGTTGCTTCGATGGCATCCCCTGCTCTGAAGCTGACCAGCAACTGAACCGCAGGACTGAATTCGACGTCATTCTTAACGGAGTAAACATTACCCGACAGAACTGTAACGAGTAGACCCGGTGTACGCTATAAATACAATAAGCATGAAAAAGGCGGTCAAATACTGACCGCCTTTTTCATGCAACAGATTATACCTGCTCCTTCTGGACCGCAGCAGGGAGTGTTTTCAACAAAATCTTCAGGTCCAGCCAGAATGAATGGTTCTGGGCATAAAAGTTATCCAGCTTTTTACGTTCACGTTCGGACATGTCTGCCTTACCGCGTCTGCTTACCTGCCAGAGCCCCGTCAGGCCTGCCGGGCCCAGGAACCGCATTGTCCATTCATTTGAAGTCAGCATCTCCGCCTCATACAGCGGCAGAGGGCGATTACCTACTAGTGACATATCGCCTATAAAGACGTTAAACAGTTGCGGTAACTCGTCAATACTGTATTTTCTGATGAAATGGCCGAACCGGGTAATCCTGGGGTCATTCTTTAGTTTCACAAAGGTCGTCGCGCCCGTTTCCGACTTACTGTACTGGTTCAGCGCCTCCAGGTTCTTCAGTTCATTGCTCGCCCCCTGTCTCATGGAACGGAACTTATAAAAATCAAATACACGATAACCGGTCCCTACCCGCTTGCTTTTAAAAATTACAGGTCCTTTTGATTCCAACGCTACAATAATCCCCACGATGATCAGCAGGGGCGATAAAATCAACAATGCCATACCCGACGCCAGAATATCAAAAAGACGTTTGGCCACCGGCATTTTGTAGGTATAGTCTATATTGGAAAGATCTGAGAGTTGTGGCTTGAACAGCTTAAACTTCACCAGGAAGAAAATGCGTTCACAGAGATCAGCTACAGGAACAGGTGCATGGTAAAGGTCGTTTACCTTCAGCTGCATTGCCTTCTTCCTGATAACCGGATCTTTTGTACTGCTCAGCAATATGATTACCAATCCCTTCAGCAATACATTCTTTTTAAGCTTATCTACATAGTCGAAGCAATGATTATGTTCGTCTACTTCTAAAATAATAACATCCGGGAGGGTATAAATAGACTGGTCTTTAAGATAGGTATCCGCAGCTTCAATATCCTGTTCTGCCTGTACGCTGAAAGACTCATTCAGCACAGGAAGCAACTCCCCGGCAAATGAAGGGGCAGAATACAAAAGAGAAATGGACTTATGGGGCGCCCTGGCCTGTTTAACTTCCTGCTGCGTCATATTTCTGAAAAACTTTAGATATGGCTTCCTTCAATTGAGTAGGATTGAAAGGTTTAGGGATACAAGCATCCAGCTGAAAGGGCATTCGCGAGATCCGCTCCTCCAGATTCTGTGCACCTGAAAGAATGATCACCGGGGTGTCCCGGTAAAATCCACTGATCTTCAGGTTGTAAATAAAAGAGCTCCCATCAAAATAAGGCATTTCCAGGTCGGAAATAATCAAAGATGGAGAATTTCCTTCCTCGAGCCAGCTAAGGGCCTCGACACCGCTGGTCTTGATCACCAGTTCATATAGATCCGACAGTACAAAATTCAGCAGCTTTAGTATACTGACCTCATCATCAACGATTAATACCTGCTTTTTAGTCATTTTAGGGAGAACAAGGACGCTTTGATTTTACACAACGAACATACAAAATATTTTATTCAAAAAATTAATGACAGCCATAAAAAACAGTAAAAAAAGCCGTTTTAATATAGAAAAAAAGCCACTGCAGATTTAACAGTGGCTTTATACAGGCAGAAATTAAAATAATGTTAATTCTTTGGTTGCACACGCCCGGACTTGCGGTCCTGGTCCCTGCCGATCAGGTAACCGGTACCCGCACCAACCAAACCACCGATGATGGCACCACGGCCATCTTTTTTATCCAGCAATACACCACCTAAAGCGCCTGCGCCAGCACCGATTACCGTACCCTTGGCAGCGGCGCTCCATCCTTTTTTCTTGGCAGGAGTCTCACTATATTGTGTTGGCGCCGGTGCCGCGTCTGTACGTTCTGATAACAATAGCGTCCTCTTCTCCTCACGTATACGTGCCTTTTCCTCTGCTACCCTGGCCGCAACAAGCTCATCCTGTTTTTTCTTTTCATCAGCACGCTTGAAACTGTCCAGCTTAAGGCTGTCCCTAACCGCGATCATTGCCTTCTGTTTCATGGCCGCTTCCTCCTTAGCATTGTTCTTACAAGCCGGGAAAGTGATGGCTATGGCCAATATTGCAAATAAATATTTCATAATGAGTAGATATAGTTAAACAATTAGCTTTTCAGTAGTTAATGAGAAAAAATGATGCCAAACCAGAAAAAAGTGCCTCTACTTGTCCTCCAGCGTCGAAAATGTAGTACCAGGCTCAAAGTCACTGTCATCGCTTTCTCCATCAGGATGTCCTGTAATGCGGTCGTTGTCATCGTTAAAACGTGCGGCAACCGTCTTTCCTGCAGAAGAGCCATCTGCATCTGCCGTCAGGTCAGCTTCTTCTTCTGCGATCTTTCTGTTGGGTTCACCTCCTTTTTTTCCGTTCATATCTCCAAATTTAATCCGTTCTATAAACAGGCATTTACCTCAAATGGTTCATTTTATTTGACTGCGGCTATCAAAAACCTTACTTTGGAACCTTTTCAGCTTATGCACATTTCAGTCACCAATTCCTGCGAGGTACAGCCCCACGAAAAAACGGTCAGTATACTTGGCTGCGGATGGTTCGGTTTTGCACTTGCCAAAGCCTTGATCAAGGATGGCTTCCAGGTCTATGGATCCACTACAACGCCAGAGAAGGCAGAAAGACTCGAAACAGAAGGCATAAAGCCGTTCGTGATCCTGTCGACTCGGGAAGGAATTTCAGAAAGCGGGGATTTTTTTGACGCTAGTGTACTCATCATTGCTATTCCACCTGGAAGAAAGCCGGAAAGCACTGCGCAATATCCGGAAAAGATCAGCAGTATACGGGATGCCGCACTCAACGGCCTTGTAAGGAAGCTTATTTTTATCAGCTCAACTTCAGTATACGGCGACCTCAATGTTGAGTTTTCTGAAAAAGACCCGCCCAGTCCTGAAACGGCGTCCGGGCAATCCATGGTGAAAGCCGAAAATATATTGCAGCAATCCCCACTGCAGACGACGGTGATCCGTTTTGCGGGGCTCGTAGGCCCCGGACGTGACCCGGGAAGATTTTTTGCAGGCAAAACCAACATACCCAATGGCCGCGCACCGGTAAACCTGATTCATCTTGACGATTGCGTAGGTCTTACTCAGGCTGTCATCAGCAACCAGCTCTTCGGACATACATTCAATGCCGTTGCCCCTCATCATCCTTCTAAACAAGAATTTTACACTCAGGCAACCAACAATTCACGACTTAGTCCGGCCCATTTTATCGATGAGCTTTCTGTCTGGAAGAAGGTCGCTACCAACAGGATACCAGACCCCTTACCGTACAATTTCAAAGTGGCTGACTGGAACGACTGGCTATCAGCCGGAAAATTGTAGCACGCCGCTGACGGTACAAGCGGTAAAAAATAATAACTTCGCCAGCTATTTTGACTGATCAAATATGAAGTTGACCATTTGGGGAGCTGCGCAGCAGGTAACAGGCAGCATGCATTTGTTGCAGCTGGACAACTACAATATCCTCATCGATTGCGGGTTGGATTATGAAAAAGGAACCTTCCAGGAGGAAAATCAATATTTTCCCTTTGACCCTGAAAGTATTGACGTCGTCATTCTTACTCATGCACATATTGACCATACCGGCAATCTGCCTACGCTGGTCAGGATGGGTTTTGAGGGACAGGTGCTTTGCACTCCGCCTACAGCTGATCTCACTGAACTTCTGCTTCATGACTCCGTAAACGTCTTCCTGGGGAAACAACAGGCCAAAGGGCCCAGAGGCAGGAGACACCGCAAAGGACCAGAGCCGCTTTACCTTCAGAAACATGTCAATGATACCGTGGATCGTTTTGTGACCATCAGTTTTCATAAGCCTTTCCAGTTAAATGAAAATATCAGTGTCACATTTATTCCTATGGGTCATTTGCTTGGCGCAGCGGCCGTGGTGCTGGAGGTCACAGAAGAAGGCAAGACTAAAAAGATTGCCTTTACGGGGGATATCGGAAGAAAGAACTATCCGGTACTTTCCGATCCTGAAATAATCCCTCCTGTTGACTACCTCGTTTGCGAATCTACCTACGGCGGAAAATTTCACGCTGATCAGGGAAATATAGCGGAAAAGCTAAGTGCCATCATTGACGAAACCTGCATACGTTTTCCCGGCAGGCTCATCATTCCCGCATTCAGTATCGGCAGGACCCAGGCATTGGTATACACCCTGAATAAAATTTTCAGTTCCGGCATGCTCCCGCCCGTTAAGGTCTTTGTCGATAGCCCGCTTGCCAGTTTTGCTACTGACGTCTACCGCCGTCACCAACACCTGCTGAGCGAAGAATCCAGAGCGTTTTACCAGAGAAACGGTGATGAATTTGAGTTCAACGGACTTGATTACGTTCAGGACAAGAAGGAAAGCGCAACCATATCCAATTATCACGAGCCCTGCATCATTATTTCATCGGCGGGCATGCTGGAAGGTGGCCGCATCCAGGACCATCTTTACTACAACATCCAGAATTATTATTGCACGATCCTGTTCATCGGCTACTGTGCAAAAGGTACCCTGGGCGACCGGCTGCTTCGGGGTGATCCCATTGTCAGACTAAGGAACCGTGACCTCATGGTCTATGCGACCATAAGAAAAACCGATCTGCTGAGTGGTCATGGCGACCATGAAGACCTGATGTCCGTTGTTCGCCAGCAAGATGCAGCTACTTTGAAGCGGGTTGTACTTGTGCATGGCGAGACCAGCAGGATGACTGCCTTCAAAGCTGCGCTGGAAGCTGAAAATTACACGGTAACCATACCTGAAAAAGGTGAGACCTACGAACTTTAGTGCCGCGATTTACAGCCAAATTGTAGCAAATACCATACACTTTTTAAACCTCAGAAAGGCCGGGCCATTTCATAAACCGATTTGTGCAAAAACCATCTTTAAGCCCTGACTAACAAACACTTTGTGGTCAGAAAAAAAATTGGCACGTCCGGTTTGGCAGGATTATTTCGTGGTTAGATGTATCTGGCAAATTAAACCCAGAGCTAAAACATCTAACTCAGAAAAAATGAAATCGAAAATTACAAAGGCACTGATGCTGACTGCCCTGACGGGATTAACCGCACAGTCATTTGCCCAGGAGGCAGATTCTCAAACCGGTGACAAGTTCGCAAAGAAATACTTCCGCACCTGGTCTATCGGACTCAATGGTGGTATGCTTACCCACTATACGCCATTCAACGGCAGAAATAATGGTGATTTCAGCACACCTTACGAAGACTGGGGTTACGGCGGCTACATCAAAAAGCAAATCGTTCCAGGCTTTGGTATCCAGGCAGACTTTCTTGCCGGTAAGGTAAGAGGCGGAAGGCCTAATGCCGTACCAGGAAGCGCAGCCACCTTTACGTCGAGGATTGACTGGTCTGCAGCCATTAGCGGTAACTTCACACTGGCTAACATGAGTCTCAACCAGAAACGAAACATCCTGTCGCCTTATCTGACTGCGGGTGCCGGTTATATGTCTTCATCGGCCAATACCGACGCACCTAACGGAGCCAACACCCGGTACAAGGAAAACTGGTTCATTCCGATCGGCGCTGGTTTCAAGTTCGGTATATCCAAAGGTGTGAACATCGACCTCGGCTACCAGGTTAACTTTGTTAAAGCAAACGACTTTGACGGTGTAGCCAGCGCAGCCAACGACCGTTTCTCTTACGCTCATGCAGGTGTAGAGATCGCTTTAGGCAGAAAAGGAACCTCGCAATTGCAAAACTATAGCGCCGTAGCGGCCATCCGTGAAGAGGCCGCAGAAGAAAGCGCTGAACTGCGCAGGGCACTTTCATCAGCAGAAGAAAATGCAAGACGTGATAAGGAAGAACTGATGAAGCAACTTGCTGATGACGACGGAGATGGCGTGGCCAATAAATATGACAAATGTCCGGGAACTGCTCCGAACACCGTTGTTGATGGTTCAGGATGTCCTTTGAAAACACCTTCGCCAGTGATCCAGGAAAAAGTGATCATTACCGAAGCTGACCGTAAAGTGGTTGACGAGGCCATCAAAAACCTGGAATTCGACCTTGGAAAAGCAACCATCAGATCAACTTCATACCCAACACTCGACAAGGTAGCTGAACTGCTGGTACAGAAAAACTTCAGCCTGAAACTCGCCGGCCACACCGATAATACGGGTTCTATGGCACTCAACCTGAGGTTGTCAAAAGACAGGGCAGAATCAGTGAAAGCCTACCTGGTATCTCAGGGTGCTAACCCCTCACGTATCGAAGCAACAGGTTACGGACCGAACCAGCCTATTGCATCTAATAAAACTGCAGAGGGCCGTCAGAAAAACAGGCGTGTAGAGTTTACCTTATTCTAAACCGGCGCACGATGAAACCTGAAAAGGCCGCCTCTTATGAGGTGGCCTTTTTCTTTGCTACCACTAGTGAAGCAACTACCGAGACAAGCAGTACCCCACCTACAATGGAAAGCGATATGGGTGAAGAAACATGATAGAACGGGGAAATGACCATCTTCAGTCCGATAAAGGACAGTATGACCGCCAGCCCGTACTTCAGCAAGCTGAACATATGGATAAAATTGGCCAGCAGAAAATACAGTGCCCTTAACCCAAGGATCGCAAAAATATTTGAAGTGTACAGGATAAAGGGATCATCGGGCGCTATGGCAAAAATAGCGGGAATGGAATCTACCGCGAATAGGACATCGGTAAATTCGATCACCCCGACCACGACCAGCAACGGTGTAGCCATTTTAACCCCATTTTCCACCGTAAAGAATTTTCCGCCGTCAAAATTCCTGCTTACCTTGAAGAAACGGTAAATGATCCTCGCACCGGCGCTTTTAGTGAAATCCTTTTCTCCCTCCTGTGATTCATCGTCGAATGCAGACCTGATTCCTGCATAGACCAGGAACAACCCGAAAAGCAGCAATACCAGGTTGATGCGTATGTGGTGTCCCCACAGCTCAGTTTCCGGCAGGTAAGTCAGGTTGATCAGCTCCACCCCTGCAAAGATGAATATGGCCCTGAAGATCAAAGCTCCGATGATGCCCCAGAACAATACCTTATGATGAAGTTCCAGTGGTACATTGAAAAAGCCGAATACCAGTATGAATACGAAGAGGTTGTCTACTGAAAGCGCCTTTTCAATCCAGTAGGCAGACTGGAACTGGGTAAACTTATCGAACCCGGAAACATGCCAGACGACCAGGCTGAATCCCATAGATAAGGTAATCCATACGACAGACCAGATTGCAGCTTCCCTGCTGCTTACCACATGTGCCTTTTTATTAAATACACCCAAGTCCAGCAGCAGCATGACCACCACCAAAACCGCAAACCCGGTAAGCACACCGGGATGGTTAATCAGTTTATCCATTTATTCTGTCAAGTCGTAAACAGAGCGCGCATAAAAATGCTAAAAAAGATCAGTTCCGCAAAACTATGACCGCTATATTTGCGGGCGTAAACATACACTACCGCAACACACCGCATGACCCGTCAACGTTATATTTTCCTGATCCTTATCCTGGGTTCCTTAACGGCACTAAGTCCGTTCTCCATCGACATGTACCTGCCAGGCTTTAAAGCCATAGCCAGCGACCTGGGTACTACCGAAAACCATATTGCCCTTTCGCTGTCCAGTTTCTTCATTGGCATTTCTGGTGGTCAGCTACTTTATGGCCCGCTCCTGGACCGTTTCGGCCGCAAGAAACCACTGTATCTCGGCTTGCTCGTCTATATCCTCGCCTCCTTATTTTGTGCATTCGTTACAGATGCGGATACCTTCATCTGGCTCAGACTGGTGCAGGCCATAGGCAGTTGTGCCGCAGGTGTAGCTTCCATCACCATGGTACGCGACCTGTTTCCCGTAGCGGAGAACGCAAAGGTCTTTGCCCTGCTCATGCTCGTACTCGGTGCTTCTCCCATGGTAGCGCCTACACTCGGGGGCTATATCACTGTAGCCTTCGGCTGGCATACTATCTTTCTCGTATTGGCAGGACTGGGCCTTTTCAATCTGCTGTCCAGTTGGTTATGGTTGCCGAAGGGTGCCGAACCCGACACCAGCCTTTCCTTAAAGCCTAAACCCATTATCAGCAATTTCTGGAATGTACTGCGTGAGCCCCAGTTCTATACCTATGCGTTTACCGGTGCCCTTGCCTTTGCCGGTCTGTTTGTCTATGTGAGTGGTTCCCCCATCCTGTTCCTTTCCATTTTTAAGGTCAGGGAAGAGACTTACGGGTGGATATTTGCAGGCCTGTCTGTGGGTTTCATCGGGGCCAGTAACCTCAATACATTACTGCTCAGGAGATACACCAGCGAACAGCTGATCTACGCAGCGCTAACGGGCCAGGTGCTATCCGCGGTGATATTCCTTATTGGCAGTTATAATGGCTGGTTCGGACTTGCAGGCGCACTGGTCATGCTCTTTCTTTTTCTCAGTTGCCTCGGACTGGCCAATCCCAATGCCGCAGCGCTTTCCCTGGCCCCCTTTACCCGCAATGCCGGCAGCGCCTCATCACTTATGGGTGCATTTCAGATGGCGACAGGGGCAGTAGCTTCTTCATTCATTGGCTTTTTCAAACAGACCTCGGCAGTCCCGATGGTAGCCATCATGACCATTACCGCCACACTTGCACTCCTCGTGCTCCATTTTGGCCGTAAGACTATTCGCCACAAGGTAGATGTGCCTGCCGGCCAAGGTGCAGCGGCAATACACTGAAAAACAATGACTAAGCTGTATTATTTTAGCTCACCTGCACATGCATGAAATGGATATACGAATAAATTCGTATATTTATGTAACTGACGATTGTCGCGGGTCTATCATTAAAAAGTACAATAATGAAATATTATGCCCGCCTTTCGGTCTTGTTATTACTAATGTGCCCAGTCGTCATACTGACACCTGCCAGTGGACAACCTACCGTTGCCCGGATAGATACCTTTTTGAATAATCTTAATGCTGACCACAACATCAATGGCAATGTGCTGGTTGCGCAGGAAGGCAGGATTCTGTATGAAAAGGCATTTGGATTTGCGGATGCTGCATCAGGCAAGACGAATAACCCGGATACCCGTTTTGTGATGGCCTCAGTATCTAAGCCTGTGACTGCCGTGGCTGTCTTTCAACTCATTGAAAGAGGTAAGTTATCGCTTGATGCCAGGGTGGCGCGCTACCTGAGCGATTTTCCGTATCCGGATATCACTGTGCGGCATTTACTGGCCCACACGTCCGGCTTACCAAATACCGAAGAACTGTTCAGTATACTTCTGGCAGCACATCCGGAAAGGCTTTTTGTAAATAAAGACATCATTCCGGCATTGAGGGCATATGGTAAACCCGCTCATTTTAAGGCCGGGGATCAGTTTGAATACAGCAATACCAATTATAGTCTATTGGCACTGCTTATCGAGAAGCAGAGCGGGCGTACCTTCAGAGACTATATGAGCCGATTTGTGTTCAAGCCCGCAGGGATGAACAGCACGGAAATTCTCGAACCGGATTTTAAATACAGACCCGGCTTCGCTCATAAGTACGACCGCCCGGTACATTACCTGGATACGCTCCGGCCGATTGAATCAGTGAAGGAGTTGCATAAGTTCACATACAATTGGGTAGGTTTCCAGGGGCCAGGCAATATGGCCAGTACGATCCACGATATGCTGGCATTTGACCAGGGGCTGTATGCAGGCAAGCTGGTGTCCGGGCAAAGCATGAAGCAGATGTTTACCCCGAACCGCTTGAATGACGGGAGTATCCCCTACCGGCGTTCAGGTATTGATGAGGCGGCATACGGCCTGGGCTGGTATATTTTCAAAGATACCGCCGGTGGCAAAGTCGTCTGGCACAGCGGCGGTATTCCAGGTATGAATACCTTCATACTGCGCAACCTTGACAAAAAGCAGTTCATTACAGTAACCGACAATGCGCAAAATGGCCCGGTTGCTCCGGAATTGTATATTCTGCTCAGCAGTAAACCGTTTGGCAGGCCCCGGTCATTGGCAAAACTGTATGTAAATGCTTTGGTATACCAGGGCGCGAACTACGCGGCAGCAGTGTTGGGCGAGCACCGTTTGGATCCGGGATTTGGCCTGAGTGAGGGTGAACTGAATTTTTTTGGACTGGAACTCATGGAGAACGGCAAGCTGCCTTTGGCGCTGGAAGTGTTTAAGACCAGCACCATGCTTTTTCCAAAAAGCTTCAATGTCTTTGACAGCTACGGAGAAGCCTTGATGAAGGCAGGAAAAAAAGCGGAGGCGATCTTGATGTACCGAAGATCGCTGGAGTTAAACCCGGCTAACGAAGGCGGCAAAAAAGCCCTGCGCCAATTGGTATCGGAGTGATCTCTTTCCTTAACCCATGGCTGCCGTACCGACACCGCTACTTCAGTCTTTTCGGGCTCGTCGCAATACAAAAGCTAGAAAACACTAACTTAGGATAACAAACTAAATTAAGCCGATATGATCAAGGTCTTCAGGCATATTACTATCTTTTTACTACTGTTCCCGGTAATCGCCTGCGGACAGGATTTTGACAGCAGCGGAATTTCCAGGGAAAGCCTGAAATATTATCTCAGACGTGCAGTAACCATGGCGGAGTTTCTCGCCACAGACCCCTACGCTAACGACGGGCCATATCCGTACAAAGATGACGATATCAGGCTCATACATAATACTGGCGCTAAATTCATCGGCCGCGCCATATACCGCTGGGGAAAGGAAGCGACTCTGGCCAATCCTGATTTTCTTGACAAAGCAAGGGCGCTGATCAGGAAGGTGCACGATAAAGACCCGGAAGTTATCTTTCAGGCGGCGGTATTCGAATGCATTACGCCCCAGGTTAACCAGTTGTCGGTACCGGGCTGGGCATTCCGGGCTATGGATAGGCCCGTGGAGCAACGGAACTTCAACTACGATGACATGCTTAATCTCAATGGTAAAATGGTAGGCCACTGGGGCCGGGGCGCCAGTGTACCGGACATTACCCGACCGGAAGCACAGCTCTGGTTGATGTATCTCTGCGGGCTGTACATGGACCTTGGCTGTGAGGCGCTGCATCTGGGACAGGTGGAACTAATGGGAATGAACGATCCGGGACTCAGGACATGGAATTTGTTTATCGGAAAGGTAAGGTCACTGGCAAAGATGCATGCGGCACGTCATTGGGTGTTACTGGACGCACATACCCCGAAGGGAGGAATGGTCATTGATGGTAAAAGTATGCTTGACTTTAATTCATTTCCGCTCCGGATCAGGGAAGTGCCTGATAAACAGATGGATGGTATTCTGGAAGTTGGTTACCTGGATGCTATCTTCAAACGCAGTATGCCTGGTGTCACTCCCAGCGGCTGGAGCTGTGATGAACTCCCTTATCTGGTAGAACTGGACAATTTTGGTATTAGTGATAAACCTGGCATTGCCAACATCAGTTCCCATTTTATCTGGGGTTACGATGAGATCAGCTGGTTCTACCTGCTGCCGGAAAAGAAAAAAAAGAGCTGGCTGCGCTATGCCCATCAATGGGTGGCGGCACACGACAATACTGGCTGGCTGCAAATGCCCGTATCCAGGATCATCACTGTTCCGGGTGTAGCACCCGGGACACGTTACCGCGGCAATACCAGGTCCGGATCATGTCCTGAAGGAGCCAACGTAGAAAAGACCATAAAAGAGCTTTGGGCCAATTAATTACGGAAACAAGTATTCTCCTCCAAAACCGCTTTGGCCTTTCATTGTTCTCTTGTTACCAAGGGCGTACCGATGTCCTTAAATAACGGTGAACATCTTGAACCTATAAAAACAATACCTATGGAAACCCAAAGCACAACGCAAAACCCCGAAACGAAGTATCCTCAGCCACCGTTTCCGAAACAGGACCAGCCTACACCTGGAACCGAAGAAAAACTGGTGCCTCAGGCTGACCACGGTGAGTTATCTTACAAAGGCAGTGGCAAGCTGGAAGGTAAAAAAGCCATCATTACCGGAGGCGATTCAGGAATAGGCCGAGCGGTAGCCATCGCATTTGCCCGGGAAGGTGCCGACGTACTCATCAGTTATCTGGACGACAGCGAAGATGAAGATGCCAATACAACGGCAAGCTATATAAAGGAAGCCGGTAGAAAGGCAGTATTGGTGAAAGGCGATATCCAGAGCGAAGCACATTGCCGTGAAATTATCAATACGGCTGTCAGAGAATTTGGCCAGCTGGATATCCTGGTAAACAACGCGGCCTTCCAGATGGCCCGGCAATCTGTGGATGAGATCAGCGCAGAAGAATGGGACCGCACGTTCCGCACCAATATTACTGCCATGTTTTACCTGTGCAAGGCGGCAGAACCGCACCTGAAACCCGGTAGCAGTATCATTAACACCACATCTGTCAATGCTTATTCGCCAAGTGAGCAGTTGCTCCCTTATGCGGCGACCAAAGGTGCCATCCAGAATTTCACCGCCAATCTGAGCCAGATCCTGCTGATGGATGGAAAGGGCATCCGTGTAAACGCCGTGGCACCGGGACCGATCTGGACCCCGCTCATCCCGTCTACCATTCCAAAGCATGAAGAATTCGGAAAAGATACGCCGATGGGACGCGCCGGGCAACCGGTTGAGGTCGCTCCTGCCTATGTATTCCTCGCTTCCGATGAAGCCAGCTATATCGCCGGAGCCACCATACCGGTTACCGGGGGCAGGATCACGATTTAGCCAGGTGTAGTATAAGCCTGGCTGCATCACATGAAGTGACAAAATAACCCGAAAAAAAATTTTAAGACCTGCGTAGGGGTAAACTCATTTACAGTTGTCTCACTCCCAAACAAGACAACTAATGAAATACTTCAACACTTTAATTCTACGCTGCTCACTATTCATGGCTGGCCTGCTGGCTACGTTAAATGTTACAGCCCAGAATCAGATGCCGGGACGGATACACGCAGGCCTGATCTATCCTGTGAGTACAAACGGTACTCACGCTCCGGCAGATACCAATTATTTTTCGCTGCACCTGGTCGCAGGGGTATCTGCAGCTGAACGCGGCCCATCGTTTGCCGGCATCAGCAATATCGTACGCAATGACGTAAAAGGCCCCATGTTCGCAGGCTTTTCCAACCATTCAGGCAAGGACGTCGACGGTGCCTTGTTTGCCGGGTTCCTCAATACCTACGGCGGTGGCACGGGCCCGGCCTTTGGTGGTTTTGCCAATATCGCTACGGGAGACGTTACAGGGGCACAGTTCGCAGGTTTCAGTAATTTTTCCAGGTCTGTCAAAGGCGCACAGTTTGCAGGCTTCATCAACACGGCAAAGGATGTAAACGGCTCACAGTTTGCCGGTTTCATCAACATTGCCCGCAAGGTAAAGGGTGCGCAGATCGCCGGCTTCATCAATATTGCCGATAGCAGCGACTGTCCTGTCGGTATCATCAATATTATTGGAAACGGCGAAAAAAGCATCAGTGCCAGTATAGATGAAACCCTGACCAGCATGCTTTCCTTCAGGTCCGGCGGCAAGGTCATGTACGGCATTATCGGCCTGGGCTACAACTTTAAGAATAAAGATGCAGTCTACGCTGCCGAAGCAGGCCTTGGGGCACACTTCTTTGAATCGAGCTACTTCCGGTTGAATACGGAAATACTCAGTACGACGCTGACCGACTTTAAGAGAGGAAGCTATTTTAAGGGCAGCCTCAGGATGCTGCCTGCACTTAAGATCGGAGACCACCTGGAGCTCTTTGCCGGACCTTCGCTGCACTTCATCACTACAAATACTGCCGAGGGGGAAAAACTCCGGGACAAATACCTCAAAAAATGGCCTGGTGACTGGGATGAGGATTTCCGGGGGCTTTACATCGGCTATACCGGCGGTATCGCACTGCGTTTTTAAAATCACACAAAAAATCACTATAAAACAAACCATCAATCATGAATACATTTAATTTTTTATCATTGCCTGTTAAAGCTTCTTTCTTTCTGCTTACCGTCGCTGCAGCGTTTAGTTCGTGCAGCAAGGACAGGCTGACTGCCAGCGGCGACAAGAAGACCGAAGAACGTGAACTGCGTAACTTCAGCGGTGTTGAGTCTGACGGCAGTACCGACGTCCACCTGAGCTACGGAACATCCTACAAAGTAACGGTTAAGGGTTCTGACAACCTCCTGCCCTATTTTAAAACGGAAGTAAGGGGCGGTGTGCTCAAAATGGGTTACGAACGCGTCAATGTAAAGCATGACGATATACAGGTATATGTAACACTTCCTGCAGTAAATTATATCGCCATTAGCGGGTCGGGAGATGTTGACCTGAGCGGCACATTCGATCCCTCTGACGACCTCGAGGTCAGAATCAGCGGATCGGGCGAAATAGAAGCCGAAAATGCCTTTAATGTCAGGCGTACGAAGATCAGGATCTCTGGATCGGGAGAAGCTGACCTTAAAAGGCTGGCCACAGAACAGGCTGACATCGATATTTCAGGTAGCGGAGACGCAAGGATTGGTGTTTCCGGCCTGCTGAAAGCCCGGATTAGCGGCAGTGGAAAAGTGTATTACTCGGGTTCGCCGCAGGTAGATGCGCAGGTCAGCGGATCGGGCAAGGTGATCAAAATCTAATCAACCTTTCAAAATCTGAAAAGCCATGTCAACATTCCAACTCCACCTTTCAGCAATCCATTCCCTTTTCGGTGCGGCAAAAATACCGGCCAGTGAATTTTACGACCTGGAAAAAAGCATGCCTGACCTGATGGTCTACGCGTTGCCCGCCGTGCTTGCATTTACCCTGATCGAGGGGCTGCTGTCGCATTACAGCGAACATAAGACCCATGAGGGCAGGGAGACGCTGGGTTCCGTGCTCATCGGCGCAGGCAACCTGGCTGTGAACCTGCTCATGAAGGTTGTATTGTTATATGCAGCGGTCTGGCTGTACAATGCCCTGCCCTGGCGGATGGAATTGAACTGGTGGACCTTACCCTTCTGCTTTTTGATCTACGATTGCTGTTCCTACTGGTCACACCGCATCTCACATTTCAACCGTTTTTTCTGGGCAACACATGTGGTACACCATTCAGCAGCGCATTATAACCTGACGGTTGCCTTTCGTCAGAGCTGGGTGCAGCATTTCAAAACGATATTCTTCATCCCTGTTGCCCTGATGGGGTTCCATCCGGTGGTTTTCTTCGTGGTCAGCCAACTCAGTACGCTTTACCAGTTCTGGGTGCATACTGAGCGGATCGGCAGGTTGCACCCTTTTATTGAAAAGTATTTCGGTACGCCTTCCAACCACAGGGTACACCACGGCAGTCAGGAAAAATACCTGGACAAAAATTTCGGGGCTACTTTTATGGTCTGGGACCATTTATTCGGAACTTTCCAGTATGAAGAGGAAAAGCCGGTATATGGGCTGACAACTCCGCTGAAGCACAAGACGAATCCTTTTGTCTTAAATTTTCATGAATACCGGGACATGCTGCATGACATCAGGCGCAGTGACGGTATCAGAGAACTGCTGTTCTTTATATTTGCCAGCCCGGCTAAGATCTACCGTCATAAGGCAGAGCGCCAGGTAAAGCAAATAAATAAGGCACTGGAAAGGCACAACAAGACAAAATACCTGGTGGCGGGATTCCTGCTGTTCATGGCGCTGATGCTAGTGCAGATGAGTCCTGCGCAGAGCTTGGACAACAGGCCCGCATTACCAACACCAAGAAGTGAGCACATGTTGTTTTTTCTGCAGCGCGATCCTGATGCGAACACGGTAATCTATGAACTGAATTACGGTGCAGACGGAAAGCTTGATGACAGAAGACCGGTAAAGGGCTCGTGGATTAGATACGCTGAAGATGGCAGGTGCAAGGAACTGACCGCGATTGAGAACAAGTTTGCCTACGGGCTCAGGTGCAAGGCGCTTGGACATGATGTCTACGAGATCAGATTGATGGCCTATAAAAAGATTCCATTGTACCTAAAACGTGCGGAAGAAGACAATAAGTATAAGATATATATACGCGACGAGGGCCAGGACAAATTGCTGAAACGCATCTTTGTACGGGTAAATGGCGGTTCCTTCTGGTTTCCACGGGTAGAATATATAGACCTGATCACGGTGAGCAGTGCATCGGGAATGGAAATGCTGAAGCGGATCAGCATCTGAAAAAAGAATATATTTACGGCATGGAGCAACGCTTTGACGATCTGGCCTTTGAAAGGCTCTTTAAGGACCACTACAGGGAGCTTCACGCCTATGCCCAGGTGATACTGAGAGATACCATTACGGCGGAGGAGATCGTGCAGGGCATGTTCCTGAAATTCTGGGAAAAAAGAGCATTGCTGGACATTCAGACCTCTGTAAAGGCCTATCTATACCGGTGTGTTTACAACGACAGTATGAATTACCTGAAACATGAGAAGATCAAGCTGAAATATACGGATTTTGTGGTGCATTCGATGAACGGGACGCATGAACCTGCCTCTGCAAAGACCGAACTCGGCGAACTGGAACTTCAGTTGCACCATGCGCTCAATGAATTGCCGGAACAATGTCGCACGATTTTTCAAATGAGCCGTTTTGAGGAACTGAAGTACAGGGAAATTGCTGAAGAACTGGGGCTTTCGGTAAAAACGGTAGAGAACCAGATGAGTAAGGCATTGATGCTGCTGCGCCTGAAACTGGCAGACTTTATTACGTTGATGGTTATCGCATTGTGGGTTTATTACAGGGATTTTTTTAATTAAGCGGAGATGGAAGAAGAAATATTGATCAGGTATATGCTTGACGAGGTCACTGAGGGGGAGCGTATGGAAGTCATGGACTGGTTATCGGAAAGCGAGTCCAATGCCCGGTATTATGCGCAGCTGGAAAAAATATGGACAGCAGGGAAAAAGCTTGCTGCAGCCAGCCCGGCAGACCCTGAAGCGGCCTGGATACGTTTCAGAGAGAAAGTGGCGGGGAACGTGGAGAAGGAAAGTCCCGGACTGCCCGTTTCGGAAGCATTTGTACGGCCAATGCACCGTAGTTTCAGATGGATGCAGGTCGCGGCAGCAGTGCTGCTGGTGGGTATGGCCTGGATGGCTTATCAATGGTTTGGACCGGGCAGGTATGAGGAACTGGTGAGCCGCGATATAGTGCGCAGGGAAAAGCTCCCTGACGGTTCTGAACTGACACTGAACAAAAACACCGTGATCAGCTACGTGGCACGCTTTGAAAATAACAGGCGACTGAAATTAAAGGAAGGGGAAGCTTTCTTTGATGTGGCGCATGATAAAAGCCATCCTTTTGTGATCGATATCGAAGAAGTATCGGTAACCGTTGTAGGTACTTCGTTCAACATCAGGCATCATCAGGACAGCACAGAAGTCATTGTAGAGACGGGAATCGTCAGGGTTTCTCTGAACGGAAAGGCAATTGAACTGCATAAAGGAGAAAAAGTACTGATATCTTCTGCCTATGACAGGCTGGACAAAGAACAGAATACCGATGAGCTCTATAATTATTACCGCAGCAATTTATTTGTAGCCAGTAATCTGCCGCTGCAGCGGCTGGTGGATGTAATGAACGAGGCTTACGGAAAACCAAGGATCATCATCAAAGATCCGTCTGTGGCCTCAGAAATTATCAATACGACATTCCGGGTAGACAGTGGCCTGGATTATGGCGTACAATTGATTTGCGAAATGTCAAATTTAAAGGCCGAACGTAACGAAAACGAAATTTTGTTGTCCAGGATCAAATGATGAAACTGAATTTTACGCTCCTCTTCCTGTTTTATGTGTGCTTTGGCTTTGCCCAGAATGCGGCACCCGATTACCGTCATAACCTGGACAAGCGCATCACGGTCAGTATACAGCGGCAACCACTCGGAAGTGTGCTCGAACAGATTGGTAAAGCTGGTGATTTTTATTTTTCCTATATCGGAAAACTGATCCGGCAGGACAGTATAGTGAGTCTGAACGTGCAGTCAAAACCGGTACGTGACATTCTGGACCAGCTTTTCGACGGAAAGGTGGATTACAGGGAGTTCCGTGAGCATATCGTGCTGCGCTATGCAGCTAACCGTTTCACGATTGAGCCTGAAAACATCATCAGCGCGGAGGATCTGTATACGATCAGTGGTTTTGTCGTAGACCTGAGAACGGGAAAGCGGGTAAAGCAGGCCAGCGTTTATGAAAAGCGGTTGCTGCAATCGGGCCTGACCGATGAGAATGGCTATTTCAGGCTGCGTTTTAAGGGCAATTACAATGAGGTGATCTTAACGGCCAGCAAGGAAAACTACCGGGATACATCGCTGATCTTTCTTGCAGACCTGAAGATAAGGCCTGAAGGTTACAGCGACAACGACGACGAATTCATGAAGCGGGTCGGCAATGCCATTGAAAGTTCCGGTATCAGCAGGTTCTTTATTTCTTCCCGGCAACGGGTGCAGAGCCTGAACATCCCGGATTTCTTTGCCAATACACCATTCCAGGCTTCACTCACTCCGGGACTGAGTTCTCATGGCATGATGAGTTCGCAGGTAATCAATAAATTCTCACTGAACGTCATCGGCGGGTACACCGCGGGGGTGAACGGGTTTGAAATGGGCGGTATGTTCAATATCAGTAAAGGGGATGTAAACAAGGCACAGATCGCCGGAGGGTTCAATGCCATTGGCGGTTCGGTAAACGGCGTACAGATCGGCGGGCTGCTCAATGATGTCCGTTCCGGAATGAACGGCGTACAGGTTGCAGGGGCGGTCAACCGGGTACAAAGAAGTATGACCGGTGTACAGATCGGCGGCGTGCTGAACCTGGTTGCCGATTCTGTAAGAGGTACCCAGATTGCGGGGGCCGTAAATATAGGCACAAAGAAGACCGACGGACTTCAGGTCGCGGGAGCGGTCAATATTGCCGCGAAAGGCTTCCGGGGTACGCAGATCGGACTGCTCAATTATGCACGCGATATGGACGGCCTGCAGATCGGGCTTTTCAATGTCTCTTCGCGGAACGACGGAGTAAGTATCGGACTGATCAACCTGGTACAACATGGCTATCATAAGATCAGCTTGTCTTCTAATGAACTGATCAATACAAATGCCGCATTTAAGATGGGCAATGCAAATCTGTACAATATCCTTTTTGCCGGAAAAAACTTTTCGGATACAGCCAGAATGGAAACCGCGGGGCTGGGCTTTGGGCATGACTTTATTTTCAGTAACCGGTTCTCCATAGCGACGGAGGCCACCTCGCAATATATTTACCTGGGAAACTGGGATTACGCGAATTTTCTGAACAGGTTCCAGGCGAACGTGCAGGTGCAGCTTGTAAAAGGGCTTACCGTATTTGCAGGCCTGGTTTATTCCGTATACACCAGCGAGGCACCAGTAGGGTCAAGTGCCGGGGGTTACAAACAACAGGTCTATCCCGACAGGAGACACGATTTTACTGGTGATGTCAAGGGATGGTGGGGCTTTAACTTCGGTATTACCTTGTTTTAGAACATCAGAATTTCCTGCTCCGGATAATTTGAATACCTTTGCAACGCTTTTGGTTCCTTTTTCCCGTAAAAGAAAGAGGATTAAAAGGGAATACGGTGCAAATCCGTAACTGTCCCGCAGCTGTAAGCTCCGCTAACGGTGCCCCATCTGAAGCCACTGTTCCAGGTCTGTAAAGAAAAGGAACGGGAAGGCCGGGTATCCGGGAGTAAGTCAGAAGACCTGCCATCAGCATTACGATTTCACGGCTTTCGTGGACTGAAGCTTGGAGTACTAAATAAAAATTCATGAATACAATTCTACACAATGGCAAACGCATTGCGCTTGCACTTTTAGCGGTACTGACCGCATTCTCCAGTTGTAAAAAGGACAAGAACAATAGTCCTGACCCCGGGACCCTGACCACTACCGGCGTTTATGTGCTTTGTGAAGGCAGCTTTGGAGAGCTCAACAACAGTTCGATCAGTTATTACGACATCGCCAGAAACACCGTGGACAAAAATTACTTCAGGACGCAGAACGGTACGG
Organism: Pedobacter sp. JY14-1; assembly: GCF_029269825.1. Lineage (GTDB taxonomy): Bacteria > Bacteroidota > Bacteroidia > Sphingobacteriales > Sphingobacteriaceae > Pedobacter. Next base: position 451,600 of record NZ_JARJHU010000001.1, read on the forward strand.
ACCTGGGCACAGATGCCAATGACCTGAAGGTGTACGGCAGCAAGCTTTATTGTGTGGTTACCGGAAGTGCGGCTGCGGCAAAAGATTCCTACCTGCAGGTAATCAATGTGGCTACCGGTAAATTGATCAAAAAGATCGCTTTTTCTGATGCCACGAAGGGTTTTATGCCCCGTTCTATTGTCTTCTATCAGAATAAGGCTTACGTGTCGGGTTATGACGGGTACATCAGCAAATTAGACACAGCCAGCCTGACCATTGAGAGTCGCCTGCTGGTAGGCGGCGCCCTTGAGGGACTGGCTACTGCGAACGGTAAGCTATACGCCGCGAATTCTTCACATCCATTCTATCCAAGTGAGAACAATTCATCTGTATCTGTAGTGAATATTTCCACCTTTACCAAGGTTAAGGATATTGAGGTGAGCTTCAACCCCACAAAGGTTGCCGCATCTGCTGCAGGAGATGTCTTCGTGATCACCAGCGGGCAGTGGGCACCTTATATTGCCCCTGCATTTGAAAAACTGAGCAGTCAGGCAGATACAAAAACGCAGACATATGATGATAACCTGGCCGCGCTGACCATTTCAGGAAGCAATGGTTACGCCATTACCGGAGATTATCCTGCAAAACTAAAGACCTTCAATACGGCGACGGCAACGACCGGCCCGGATTTCATAACTGACGATACCGTGGTTGCGTCTCTTTACGGCGTAAATGTAAATACGCTGGACGGCAATGTATTTGTAGCCGATGCCACTGATTATAAAGGCGACGGAAAGATGTTCTGCTTTGACAGTTCCGGTAAATGGAAGTTTGATTTCGCTACGGGTACCTCTCCTAAGATAGCCGTGTTTAACTATGGTTATAAGTAGGCTATTATTTACGTTGTAAATAATCTAACTTTGCTGTCCTAAATTATAATTATGTCAGAACCGAAATTTAATCCCCGTACGCTGGTGTTGCTGGCCATTATTCTATTCATCAGTCTGATCAGGGTAACCGCAGCGGTATCGCCGGACTTTGGTGCCATTGCCAATTTTTCTGCAGTAGGTGCCATCGCTCTGTTCGGGGGAGCTTATTTCAGGGAATACCGGAAGGCATTCAGCCTTCCGCTGCTGGTGCTGCTGGTGAGTGATCTTTTCATCGCGAAAATCTCGGGCTACGGCTTCTTTTACGGTGGCTGGTACTGGACTTATATCGCCTTTGTGTTGATGGTACTGGTTTCCAGGCTGGTGATCAGACGAGTAAGTGTGCTTGCGGTCATTTCCGGAATATTAACAGCGGTTCTGGTCCACTGGATCGTCAGCGACATCAGCGCCATGTATGTACCGGGTCTTTATCCGCCGACATTTGCGGGTTACCTGCAGTGCCTGACAGCAGCTATACCCTTCGAACTTAGGTTCTTATATGGAACAGCAATCTATGGATCGGTGATGTTCGGAACATTCGAAATACTCAGGAAACGATACCCCGATTTCGCCTTAGCCTGATAAATGTTAAAAACCGCCTGGAGGCGGTTTTTTTTTGATTGATTCTAGTTTTTTTTTTGATATTTATCCCATGTTTAAAGAAATTGGCAACAGGTACATCCGGTATTTCAGTATAGTCATTTATAGTATTGTTCTCTTCTTTTGTGCCTTACAACTCAATTTCTTATGGCTGTTTGGCTATTCTCCCTCCTACAATGATATCAAGGTTCCGACACTGCGGGTCGGATCGGAACTGTATACCGCCGACGGGGTACTGATCGGGCGTTATTTTAAGGAAAACCGTACCCCGGTAAATTTTAACGAAATCTCTCCAAGTGTGATCAAGGCGCTGGTGGCCACTGAAGATGCCCGTTTTTACCAGCATATGGGTATAGATTTCCGCTCTTTACTGTCAAGCGGGATCTCAACGGCCACGGGCGACCGCCGTGGTGCCAGTACGATCACACAGCAGCTGGCGAAGAACCTGTACCGTACACGGTATAATAAATCGCAGGGCTTACTGAGTAAAATTCCATTGCTACGCACGTTGGTCCCCAAACTTAAGGAATGGCTCACGGCGGTGAAACTGGAATCGAACTACTCAAAAAATGACATCCTGACCATGTACCTGAACACAGTATCGTTCGGGAATAATGCCTACGGTATTAAAACTGCGTCCAGGATCTATTTTGATAAGGAAGCGAGCGAACTGAATGTACCGGAAGCTGCATTGCTGGTCGGTATGCTGAAGGGCACGTCTCTATATAACCCGGTAAAGAACCCGGACAGGGCGCTGGAAAGAAGGAATGTGGCCCTGACGCAGATGAATAAGTATAGCTATATAACTGCTGCACAGCTGGACAGCTTCAAACGGGTACCCCTGCAGATCAAGGAGGGAAGAGTGGACGAAGGCAGTGATGGGGACTCTTACCTCAGGGCTGCTGTAGATCGTTACCTGGATAAATGGTGTAAGGAAAACAATTACGACCTTTACGAGGACGGCCTGAAGATTTACACAACGATAGATTCCAAACTGCAGAAATATGCTGAAGAAGCGGTTGCCGAGCAAATGAAAGTGCTGCAGCGCCGCTTTTATAGTGTATGGGGCAACGAAGACCCCTGGCAGGACTCGGAAAAGCACAAAGTGGACTATCCTGACCGCGCCATGAAAAACCTCCCGGTATATGCGCTGCTGAAAAAGAAGTATGCCGCTACGCCGGATTCGATAACCGCTTATTTCAACAGGAAGAAAAAGATGCGGATCTTTACCTGGAAGGGTGACCGGGACACATTGTTCTCCACCATGGATTCCATCCGTTATTATGGTAAGATACTGAATACCGGGATGATGACTCTCGATCCTTTCAGCGGCAAGATCAAAGTTTGGGTAGGTGGTATCGACCACAAGTTTTTCAAATATGACCATGTAAAACAGGCAAAACGGCAGGCAGGCTCTACCTTCAAGCCTTTCGCCTACCTGGCTGCTCTGGAACAGGGAATGAGCCCATGTGACAAGTTCACCGACAAGCCGGTACGTATCTCCTACCAGGAAAATGGTAAGACGGAATACTGGGAACCAAAAAATGCGGACTGGAGCATCAGCTACAGGGAAATGTCGCTGCGCTGGGCCATGGCCAAATCGGTAAACACCATTACTGCCCAGGTAACTGAAGCGGTAGGTGCCGACAATGTAGTAAAATGGGCGCACGAATGCGGTATTGAAAGCGAACTGGCTTCGGTACCTTCCGTGAGCCTCGGACCTAACGATGTTTCGGTATATGAAATGGTCAGGGCTTACGGTACTTTTCTGAACGATGGCGTGAGGAGCGATCCGATCCTGGTGGAAAAGATCACGGACCTGGACGATAATGTTATAGAAACTTTTACCGCGAAGATGAAGCGTGTGCTTTCGGAGGAGATCTCCTGGCTGATGCTGTATATGTTCAGGGGTGGTATGGAGGAACCGGGAGGTACTTCACAGGCGTTATGGGAATGGGACCTGTGGAAAAAGAACAACCAGATCGGTGGAAAGACCGGTACTTCTTCCGATTATGTGGATGCCTGGTATATGGGTATTACAAAGGATCTTGTTACTGGTGTATGGGTTGGCTGTGATGAACGCACGGCTCATTTTCAGAACGGGGAAACGGGTGAAGGCTCGAGAACGGCCTTGCCGATATTTGCGAAGTTCATGGAGAAAGTCTATAAGGATCCTTCGACCGGCTATACGATGGGGCCTTTTCCAAAGGCCAAGGTAAAGATCACCCGGGAGATCAATTGCCCTTCGCCCAGGTTTGAGGTGGACACTGCGGAAACGGACAGTATACTGGTGGATTCGACAGGACTAGAAATACCTCTGGAGGATGAGCAGCCGAACCCGCCACCGCCTGCTGTACAGAATGATCAGGTTGGGACAACCAAACCCGAAGCGCAAAAAGGTACAGAGCCTCAGACCGCAACTGCTCCGCCGCTGACAAAGAAAGAAGAACGGCAGCTCCGGAGAAAACAGCGCCAGGAGGAAAAGGAGCGGGAAAGAGAAGCCAACAAAAATTAACAACTGAAGTATTAACTAACGATTATGATAAGGAACTTTACTTTTTTCAGGAAACAGGTACTTTTGCTGACCGCTCTGGTATCGCTTGCATTTTCTGTTCAGGCCCAGTACTTCGGGCAAAATAAGGTAAGGTATAAGAACGAAAAGTTCAAGGTACTCCAAACCCCGCATTTTGAACTGTATTATTATCTGAAAAACGAGAAGATGATCCAGCGGATCGTACAGGAGGCAGAGACCTGGTATAAGATGCACCAGGAAGTTTTCCGCGATACCTTTTTAAAAAGAAATCCGATCATATTGTATAATAACCATCCGGATTTTCAACAGACTACTGCACTTCAGGGCGAGATCGGTATCGGTACAGGGGGTGTTACTGAAGCCCTGAAAAACAGGGTGATCATGCCGGTGATGGAACTGAATAACCAGACACGGCACGTACTGGGACATGAGCTTGTTCATGCTTTTCAATACCACATCCTGCTGGAAAAGGACTCGGTGGGCCTTGAGAATATCGGCGAGATCCCACTCTGGATGATTGAAGGTATGGCGGAGTATTTATCTGTCGGAAAAGTAGACGCTTTTACTTCTATGTGGATGCGTGATGCCTTGCTGAACCGGGATATCCCTTCCCTTAAAGACCTTACCAATTCCAATAAATATTTCCCGTATCGTTATGGACAGGCTTTCTGGACGTTCATCGGGTCGACTTACGGAGACACGACGATTGTGCCTCTGTTTAAGGCTACTGCACGCTTTGGCTATGAAAATGGCTTGAAATATACCTTTGGGTATGACGACAATACATTGTCAGGCCTCTGGAAAAATGCGATTGAATCACATTACCGCCCGCTGCTGAAAGCCGACAGTTCGCAGGTAAAGATCAGTGGCACAAAGATCGTGGACAACAGAAATGCGGGGAATATGAATGTGGCCCCATCGCTGAGCCCGGACGGAAAATATCTTGCCTTCCTTTCGGAAAAGGACCTGTTTGGTATTGACCTTTTCCTTGCCGATGCAAAAACAGGCAAGATCATCCGGAAACTGAGTAGCCAGATCAGCAACTCGCATATTGATGACTTTAACTTCATTGAATCGGCAGGTACCTGGTCACCTGACGGTAGACAGTTTGCCTTCAGTATTTTCAGCAAAGGAAGGAACCAGCTGATGATCATTAATGTAGAGAATGGCAAGACTGTCCTGCGCAAGGATATGGGTAAGGTGGAACAATTCGGAAACCTGACCTGGTCTTCCAATGGGGAAGACATTGCGTTTTCAGGTATGGTAGAAGGCCAGAGTGATCTTTTTTCCTATAACCTGAAGACCAGGGAAGTTACACAGATCACCAATGATATTTATTCAGATTATGCGCCCAGCTACTCACCTGACGGCAAAAAAATCGTGTTTTCTTCTGACCGGGTGTCGATTCAGAAAAACGGCATCAATGCCATACAGCCGATGAACCTGAGTGTATACGACATTGCTTCCAGGACCATCACGGATATTCCCGTTTTCCCGGGGGCAAACAATCTGAATGCTCAGTTTTCGGGTGACAGCAAACGCCTGTTCTTCCTGTCGAACAGGGACGGTTTCCGTAACCTCTATGAATATCATCTGGACGGTGGCCTGGTAAAGCAACTGACAGATTATTTTACCGGGATTAGTGGCATTACGGAGTTTTCTCCGGCGATATCGGTTTCCAGGAATGATGATATCGTTTACAGCTATTACCGCGCACAACGTTATACTTTGTACAATTCTCCGCTGGCCAATTTCAGGGCTAAAGCTGTCGATCCGAATGAGGTTAACTTTGACGCTGCTGTGCTGCCGCCAAAGGAGAGCCTGGGCGTAGACATTGTCAATTCAAACCTGGCGAATTTTGAGCGTTTTGAGAAAACCGTTCCGGATTCCATGAGACTGGTGCCCTATCGTCCGAAATTCAGATTGGACTATCTGGCCAACAGTGGTGTAGGCGTATCTGCCAGTCGTTTTGGGACTGGGGTACAGGGAGGTATTGTAGGTATGTTCAGCGATATTCTGGGCAAGAACCAGATTGTTGCAAATCTTTCGGTGAACGGAGAGATCTATGATTTTGGGGGGCTGGTCGGGTATATTAACCAGCAGAGCCGGATCAACTGGGGCTTTGCCCTTTCCCATATTCCCTATCTTACCGGCTACCGCGAACTGGCGAAAAGCCAGATTCCACTAAACAACGGGCAGATGATGGACGTAATTGACGACAGGACCAATATCATCAGGACTTTTGAAGATCAGTTGCAGGTTTTTGGTTCCTATCCTTTTGACAAGATACACCGGTTTGAAGCAGGTGGCGCTTTTTCCAACTACAGTTACCGGGTTGACAGGTACAGCAATTACTATAACCTTGCCGGTAGCTATGTCGGTTCGGAAAGAAAACGGGTACCTGTCAATCAGGCTACATCGGAGTTTGGCTTTCCGCTGAACTCTTTCAATATCTTCCAGGCAAATGCATCATTTGTAGGGGATAATTCAATCAACGGACTGACAGGACCACTAGATGGTTTCAGGTACCGTGTGGGTGCAGAAAAATATTTCGGGGACTATGAATTCTCTGCGGTGACCGTTGATCTGAGAAAATATGTCCGCCTGAAGCCGGTTACCATTGCGGCCAGGACCTATAATTACCTGAGGATAGGAAAAGACGGCGAAAATCTGTACCCGCTGTATGTGGGTTATCCTTATTTTATCCGTGGCTACGAAGCCAATTCTATGTACAAAAACCAGAGCCAGGACGAAGGCTTTGACATTAACCAGTTGTCCGGAAGCAAAATGGCCGTGTTCAATTTTGAAGTAAGGTTGCCGTTCACCGGTCCCAAAAAACTGACGCAGATCCCGTCAAAATTTCTATTCTCTGATCTTAACCTGTTCTTTGATGCAGGTCTGGCCTGGAACCAGGGCAACAAGGTAGTCTTTAAAAGCCAGCCAACCTATGAAACGGTGAAGGACAGCAACGGTAGTGAGATTGGCAGGACAACTAATGAACGCGTTCCCGCACTCAGTGCGGGTATATCCCTGCGGGTAAATGTATTCGGTTATTTCGTACTGGAGCCTTACTATGCATTCCCTTTCCAGCGTAAGGACAAATCATCGGGCGTGTTCGGGCTGACTTTTGCACCCGGCTGGTAATCAGGACCAGGCCGCAAAAGGCAGCTTGACCTGATTGGCAATTTTTTTGCCGGAGATCAGGTGTTCGAAATCGAGGCCAATGGTGAGGTCGATCCAATCGGGATTACACGACCTGACCACTCGTTCCTTTTGCATCCTGGTAAACCTGCTCATCTGCTTAAACCTGCCGAGTGCCTGTGCCTCTGTTTTAAATTCTTCAAAATAGACCAGGCGGGTAAGCTGCTGTCCGTTATCAAAGAAAAGACTCGGCATCTGCTTGTAAAAGTCCAGTGTTTTAAGAAGATCGGCACTCATGCCCACGTGTAAGCTGGTACGGTTCCTGTCGGTGACGATATAAACGAACTTTTTCATATTCTAGGTCTTAAAAAAATAATCAACTAATTTTATTAGCAGTGGTATTGGTTATCTGCTGAAATATTACTAACTTTATTGGCAACAATAATACTAACTATTTTAGTAAAACAAAATATATTTTTAAATTTTATTTTATGGCGAATATTTCATCTAACCTGAAATACTTAAGAAAGAAAAAAGGCCTTACACAGCAGCAGTTTGCTGATGTCATGGAAATTAAGCGTTCACTTATCGGTGCTTACGAAGAAGACCGCGCTGAGCCGAAATACGATTTACTAAGAAAAATAGCAGAGTATTTTGAACTGACGATAGATGAGTTTGTCAGCGAAAACATCAATGATAACTGGAAACCGAAGCCGAAAAGCCAGGGTTCCAATCTCCGCATTTTGAGTATCTCCGTGGATAAGGATGATCATGAAAATATTGAGATGGTACCTGTGAAGGCCAGTGCTGGCTATCTGAACGGCTTTTCTGATCCGCAGTACATTAAGCAGCTACCTAAGTTCCAGCTGCCCCTTCCCTTCCTGAAGCACGGCACTTTCAGGGCTTTTGAAATTATCGGCGATTCGATGTTGCCGATACAGTCCGGAAGCGTGATCCTGGCGGAATACCTGGACAACTGGAATGATGTAAAGGCAGGCGAGACCTATGTGATCATCAGCAGGAACGAAGGTGTAGTCTATAAAAGGGCCGGTAACCGTTTCAGGGAAAATAAGGAACTGAAACTCATTTCTGACAATAAGGTATATGACCCATATACCGTTGCGGCAGACGACATCCTGGAAATATGGAAAGCTAAGGCTTATATATCATCGGCACTGCCTGATCCGACACCGGAACCGACCATTGAAACGCTGACGCATATGATGTCTCAGATGCAAAAGTCTATCTCTCAGCTCAACAAAAACTAAGTCGTATATTGCGTGTTGATGAGCACCGCGGAAGAATTCATTAAGGAGAGATTGCAGCAACGGGAACAGGAAGGCTTATTGAGAAAACTCTCGGCCGACCGGTTCCCTATCGACTTTTGTTCTAACGACTACCTGGGTTTTGCCAGGTCTGAAAAGATCAGCCAGGCTGTGGCGACAATGTTGGAGGAACAGGATTACCGGAATGGCTCGGGAGGATCTAGGCTCATCAGTGGCAATTCCGTGTTTACCGAAACAACAGAAGCCGACATCGCCACTTTTCATAATGTAGAGACTGCCTTACTCTTCAACTCGGGCTATGATGCCAATACGGGCCTGTTGTCTTGCCTGGCACAAAGGGGCGATACCATCGTTATGGATGAACTGAGCCATGCCAGTCTGATTGATGGGGCGAGGTTAAGTTATGCCAGCAGATATACCTTCAGGCATAATGACTGTGACGATCTGGAGGCAAGGTTAAGGAATGCTAGGGGAAGGATCTATGTGGTCACAGAAAGTGTATTCTCTATGGATGGCGACCTTGCACCTCTTTTGCAGATGGCTGTGCTTTGCAGGCAATATGGTGCAAATCTGGTAGTAGATGAAGCCCATGCGATTGGTATAACTGGCCCGAACGGGCGGGGGCTGGTACAGCAGTTAAGGCTGGAAAAGGAGGTTTTTGCGCGGATAGTAACTTTTGGTAAGGCTTTAGGTTGTCATGGGGCCGCGGTTTTGGGTAGTGTAAACCTGAGAAATTACCTCATTAATTTTGCAAGGTCGTTTATTTATACGACTGCTGCCCCTGTTCACAGTGTAGCTGCAATTGCCTGTGCTTACCGGGAACTGGAAAGGCTGGATTACCAGGCAATGATCCAGGAAAGGATTGGCTTTTTCAGCGAACTTTACCAGGCGGAATTGCCGGAACACAACATAGTACATACACCAAGTGCAATACAAACCGTCCAGTTTAATCATCGTGTACAGGCAAAGGCGGCAGCAATGGCTTTGCAACAAAAGGGCATAGACGTAAGGGCAATCCTTAGCCCTACGGTACCCGCCGGAAAAGAAAGGCTGAGGATCTGTCTGCATACCTTCAATACGGACCAGGAAATTGAAATGCTGATTACTGAATTATCAAAACTTAAAACAACATGAGTACTTACTTCATTACCGGTATAGGGACAGGCATAGGAAAAACGGTAACCAGTGCCGTATTGACCGAGAAGCTTCAGGCAGATTATTGGAAGCCGGTACAATCCGGAGACCTGGAGATTAGCGACAGTTTGTTTGTCAGGAACCTGATCAGTAATGACAAAACGGTTGTGCACCCGGAACACTATCGGCTGAGCCAGCCGCTGTCCCCTCATCTTTCTGCCAGGCTGGATGGCGTAGAGATTGTACTCGATGAGATCCGTGTACCGGAGACGGATAATCAACTGGTCATTGAAGGTGCCGGAGGGTTAATGGTGCCACTCAATGAAAAGGAGCTGATCCTTGATCTCATCAGGCGCCTCAACGCAAAAACCATTGTCGTTTCTCAGAACTATCTGGGCAGCATTAACCATACCTTGTTGACAATAGAGGTACTTAAGGCCAATGCGATAGCCATTGAAGGCATTGTCTTCAACGGCAAGCCAAATGAAGAAAGTGAAAGATATATCCAGGCATACAGCGGCCTTAAAGTGATCGGCAGGATACCTTCGTTTGCAACAGTAGACAAGGAGTGCGTCCGCAATGCGGGTCAGTTCCTGGACATCTAGACCTTTATTCCTTAATCGCAGTGGGGTGCGGTGTACGTCCAGGTTTCCGAATCTTCTGTGGTTTCACCGGAAGGAAAGCTATACAACATGCCTTTTCCGGTCTCGAACCAGAGTTTGCCACGTAGCTTTTCACGTCCTCCGATCTCATTCATGGACAGGCTGTCGTAAAGCCGGCCATTGACCATCACATATTTGATTTTTTCTGAGTTACGGATATCATCGAGGGGATTGGCATCCATAATCACGAGGTCTGCAAGCTTTCCTGGTTCCAGGGAGCCGATCTCATGGTTCATACCCAGATAGGAAGCCCCGTTAACTGTTGCACTACGTATAGCCTGTAATGGGGTCATCCCACCCTGAACAAGCATCCATAGCTCCCAGTGCGCACCAAGTCCCTGTATCTGTCCGTGTGCGCCAAGATTGACTTTAGTGCCTCCATCGGCAATTTGCTTTACGGCTTTAGAAACATCGATATGACCGTAATCGCCATACTCTGATGTAGTCCTTCTCCTTGCACGGGCATCGATGATCGGCCTTGGGGTAAAGGCCAGGAGACGTTCGTTTTCCCATACGTTGGTACGGTCATACCAATAGTTCTCTCCCCATTGGGCACCATAGCTTACGATCAGCGTAGGCGTATAACCTACATTGGTATTGTTCCAGAACGAGACGACATCTTTATAGATCGGCGTGACCGGAATGCTGTGTTCTATACCCGTATGGCCGTCAGCGATCATATTCATATTGGTAAAAAAGGTAGATCCGCCTTCCGGAACAACCTCCATTTTCAGTCTTCTGGCTGCTTCAAGTATTTGCTGGCGCTGGTCCCGGCGGGGCTGGTTATAGGATTTGACGGAAAAGGCGCCTACTGCCTTTAATCTGCGCAAATGTGACATCGCATCATCCAGACTATTAATGACCACCTTGAAATCCCCATCAGCACCATAAAGTATAGAACCGGTTGAATAGAGCCTTGGGCCTACCATCCGGCCGGCCCTGATCATTTCGGACTGGCTGAATACCATTTCTGTATTACTGGACGGATCGTGTGCAGTAGTGACCCCGAAAGCAAGGTTGGCCAGGTATGACCAGTCATTCTGCGGACTGATACCATCAGGACTGGTACGCAGGTGGGCATGGACGTCAACTATACCCGGCATAATGGTTTTACCAGTGACGTCGATGACACGTGCCTGCTGTGGAATTGCCGCTTCCGATGACTTACTTATAGAGATGATCTTATTGTTCTCAATAAGGATTGTACCTTCCTCTATGATTTCGTCGCCTTTCATGGTGATGATACGGGCGCCTTTGAGCGCCGTGAGGCCGGTAGGCACATCAGTTTTCAGCCTGAGGTTCATCCGTATCCCTGTTGAGTCGGCGACCGGGAGTTCCGCCGGCGCCCCGTCGACAAAGCTGAACGCATCCTTGACCTCCCGGCTGAAATATTGTTCGCCAAGTGTCCACAGGAGGCGCTTGCTGTCTGCGCTCCAGTGAATATAGGTACCCGCATCCCTGGTCACACGTTTAAGTGGCAGGGTGCTATTGGATGATGACAGGTCAAGTGGCGCTCCAATGGTGACCATAGGAGTAATATAGACGTTAAACAGTTCGGTAAAAGCCATCCACTTACCATCGGGACTGGGGCAGAATTGAGTGGCATAAGTTGAAGTATAATGGGTACGCTCGTCACTTCCACTTGTACTGATGCTCTTTAGTGCTTTTTTTCCATCCTGATTGCCCTGGAAGAAAATGCGGCTGTCGTCTGCATTGAACTGTGGCCGAATACCGCTTTCGGAAACCAGTGTCCTGGCACCGCCACCTGCGCTCATGATGAAAATACCTGTATTACGGCCATAATTGTAACCCAGCACATCGTTACCGGAACCTTTACGAAAAACGATCCGGTCTCCCTTACGTGAAAATTTAGGTGAATAATAGAAACCCTTTTCATCTGTAAGTGTCACTGTCTTTCCCTTGATTTCCGTTTTTTTAATGGCTCCCTTAAACTCATCGCTCCAGGTAGCGTAAACCACAGATTTGCCGTCGGGACTGATGTCAGGCTCAAATTCAAAATCCAGTCCATTGGTCAGGCGCTCGGGCTTACCGTCGGGCAGGTCCTTTTTATAAAGATAACCCGCGGCATTAAAGACAACGAACTTCCCATCTGGAGAAGTAGTAAGCTGTCGGATCATTTTTGAGGTAAATTCTTCTATGTATACCTGTTGTGGAAAATGAAGGGATTCCTGCACGATCTGCTTACTGGTCACGGAAAAAGGAATGTCGCTGATGACCAGGGATGCGGTCTCTATCTTGCTGATCTTTCCCTTTGCATAATAAACGATACTTTTCGAATCAGGTGTCCAGGCAAAATTAGGATAAACACCAAAAATAGCCCAGGTTTCCTGCTGATCATGCGAAAGTTCTTCTGTAAGGGGCCATTCCTCGCCGGTCTGGATATTCTGTACATAAAGCACAGACTTAAGACGGACTCTTTTGACATAGGCCATCATTTTACCGTCAGGTGAGATCTGTGGCCTGGCCGCACCGCCCTGCTGAGCGATGAAACTGGTTAGCCGGCCATTGCTGAGGTCCAGCTTCCGGATAGCGTAGATCATGCCATTGGGGTCTTTGCTGTATTCGAAATTTGGACCCGGAGATACGTCTTCACTGAAATAAAGCGATCTCCCGTCGGGTGAGACATTGGGTTCACCTGCATCCTGCTGGTCGTTCTTGCGTCTGGTAAGTTGTATCCCTTCTCCCCCATTGATGTTATACATCCACATTTCCCCTGCGCCAAGTGACCTGCTTCCGGTAAAGTGTTTACGGGCGATAACATATTCGCTGTTGGGCATCCAGGTAGCATTATTGAGCAGACGAAAAGTTTCTCTGGTAACCTGCCTTTTGCCAGAACCGTCGCGGTTCATGATCCAGATATTGTCGGCGCCGCTTTTATCACTGGTATAGGAGATGTATTTACCATTGGGGCTGAACCTGGGCTGTACATCCCAGGCAATGCCTTCGGTGAGTGCTTTGGCTGCACCACCGGTAATCGGCATAATGTAAATATCGCCGAGCAGATCGAACACGATCTCTTTACCATCTGAACTGACATCCAGGTTCATCCAGGTGCCTTCATCGGTAGTAATGCTGAAGGTTTTGGATGTACCACGGTATTTTTCAATGTCCCATTTCTTGTCCTGCGAAAATGAAGTTTGGAAGAGCGCCAGCAAACATAATGACAGTAAAGCTTTTCTCATAGGTAAAGGGATTGGTTTATGGCTGCAATTTACTAATATCACTTCATTTTTATAGTTTTGGCCATCACCTTTATGAATGAAACTGCAATTTTAAAGCAATATTGGGGATACGACAGTTTCAGACCTTTGCAGGACGAGATCATCGGATCGGTACTGAAAGGCAGGGACACATTGGCACTGCTGCCTACGGGCGGGGGTAAGTCTCTGTGTTTCCAGGTACCGGCAATGGCGATGGAAGGCATCTGCATTGTTGTTTCCCCACTGGTAGCACTGATGAAGGACCAGGTGGAAAACCTGAAAAAACGGGGCATTCCTGCCATTGCAATATATGCGGGCATGGGAAAGCGGGAGATTGACATTTTACTGGATAATTGTATCTATGGCCCGGTAAAGTTCCTGTACTTATCTCCAGAACGCCTGCTTTCCGAACTGGTAAGGGTGCGAATTGCCCACATGAACGTGAACTTGATCGCCGTGGACGAAGCACATTGCGTATCGCAATGGGGCTACGATTTCCGGCCACCTTATTTACTGATAGGTACCTTGCGGGAACTGCTTCCCGGAGTTCCCCTGATTGCCCTTACGGCTACGGCGACCTCAAAAGTCCGGAAAGATATCGCTGATAAGTTACTGATGCATGAGGTGAATGTGTTTGTAAAAAGCTTTGCACGTGAGAATTTAAGTTATGTTGTTGCACATGATGAGGACAAGCATGGAAAACTACTAAAAGTGATCAACAATGTAACGGGTAGCGGGCTTGTGTATGTCCGAAATCGAAGAGAAACAGCGGATATTGCCGCTTTTTTGGGGAGAAACGGGATCGCGGCCAGCTTTTATCACGCAGGCATTGAAAGGGAGGAACGTTTTCGCAGGCAGCAATTGTGGAAAGAGGGAAAGATCAGGGTAATGGTAGCGACAAATGCGTTTGGAATGGGCATTGACAAAGCAGACGTACGTTTTGTAGTACATTTGGACTTGCCAGAGAGCCTAGAGGCTTATTACCAGGAAGCCGGACGTGCGGGACGGGACGGTAAACGGGCTTATGGTGTATTGCTGGCCAACCATGCTGATCAGCTGGGCCTGAAAGAGCGTTATGCAAACGGTTTTCCTTCAATTGAAGAGATCAGAAAGACGTATCATAATCTGGGTAATTATTTTCAGCTGGCCTATGGAGCTGGTGAAGGGCTTAGCTTTGACTTTGACCTTGCCGATTATTGTAAGAGATTTAACATGGGGGTGGTTAAGGTCATTTCCGCCCTTAAATTCCTGGAACGGCAAGGGTATCTGACCTTATCTGAAAATGTGTTCCTGCCTTCAAGGCTGATGTTTACGATTGCACACGAGGATGTTTACCGTTTTCAGATCGAGAATCCTGGCTATGACCGGCTGCTGAAAGTATTGTTGCGTAGCTACGGCGGCTTGTTCGAATATTATGTAAAGATCAGGGAAAGTGACGTTGCAGCCAAATTGGGAACTTCCTTTAATGATGTGGCCAGGCAGTTGCTTGTTTTGCAGGACCAGGGGATATTATCCTATCTTCAGCAAACTGATCGCCCGCAGCTTCAGTTGATCAGGGGACGCGTCGACCTGGCACATCTTGATATCGATGTGAAATATGTGGAAATGCGAAAACAGGTACTCATGGAGCAGATCAATTCAGTGATGGATTATGCGGGCGGAAGGGAGTGCCGGAGCAAGATGCTGCTGGCTTACTTCAATGAACCTGATGCCCGGGAATGTGGAATTTGCGACGTTTGCCTGTCGCATAAACGTATGGACGAAAGGGAATTGCTGACGGACAGGATTGATTTTGAACTGATCACATTGCTGCAGGGTGGTGCATATGCACTGGAAGATCTCATAGCTGCTGTTAAAGGCGGCACCGAACAGGAAAGACTGAGCAGGGTCAGCGAACTACTGGACGGGGGGCGGATCAAAACAGACGGCAAAAATTATTATCTTTAATGCCATATTCACATATGGAAAAAAACGATAAACGTGTGATCAGATCATGGGCTTTTTTTGACTGGGCCAATTCTGCTTACAACCTGGTAATTACCTCAACGATATTCCCCGCCTACTACACCATCATTACGACGACAAAGGAAAATGGTGACCAGGTGATGTTTTTCGGACACAGATTTACGAACACGGCCTTATCTAATTACGCGCTTTCTGTAGCGTACCTGGTCATGGTGCTGTTGATGCCACTTTTGTCTTCTGTCGCTGACTATCGCGGCAATAAGAAGGCATTCATGAAATTCTTCACTTATCTAGGCGGACTTGCCTGTATCGGGCTTTATTTCTTCAAGCTGGAGACGCTGGAATTTGGGATCATCTGTTTTGTCGTCGCTGCGATGGGATATATAGGAGGGATCGTTTTTAATAATTCCTATCTCCCTGAGATCGCAACCCCAGAGGAACAGGACCGTGTGAGCGCAAAGGGTTATGCCTACGGATATATCGGCTCAGTGATTCTGCAGATCATTTGCTTTATCTTTGTGCTTAAGCCGGAACTATTTGGCATTACAGATGCCTCTTTTCCGGCCAGGCTGTCTTTTCTGCTGGTAGGCATCTGGTGGATCGTCTTTGCGCAAATCCCGTTCCGGGCTTTGCCTTCAGGTGGCCGGAATCATAACGCGATCAGCCGCAGCAAAGTAACGAGTGGCTTTCAGGAGCTGAAAAAGGTCTGGAAACAGTTACAGAAGATTAATTTTCTGAAACGCTACCTGCTGGCCTTTTTCTTTTATTCAATGGGCGTGCAGACGATTATGCTTGCGGCAGCTGGGTTCGGGGAAAAAACCTTGCACCTGGGTACCTCAAAGCTCATTGCAGTGATCCTGATCATCCAGCTGGTAGCCATTGCAGGTGCTATGCTGATGTCTTATTTTGCGCGCCGTATCGGTAACATACATGTGCTGATATGGGTCGTGCTCATCTGGATCGTGGCCTGTTTTTGCGCCTACTTCATCAGCAATGAGTTTCAGTTTTACAGTCTTGCCATAGTGGTCGGACTGATCATGGGTGGCATACAGTCGCTCTCGCGTTCTACTTATTCTAAATATCTGCCGGCAGAGACGCCGGACACCGCTTCCTTCTTCAGTTTTTATGATGTAACGGAAAAACTGGCAATTGTAATTGGCCTCTTCAGCTTTGCGTTTATCGAAGAAGTGACCGGGAGTATGCGGAATTCAATCATTGCTCTGGCATCATTTTTTGTAATAGGTTTGATATTTTTGCTGTTCCTTAGAAGAACCGAACCTGAAGTAAATGAAAATTGCCAATGAGAGTTGAATTATTTGTCCCTTGTTTTGTTGACCAGCTGTATCCGGATACCGCGTTCAATACCATAAAACTGCTGGAAAAATCAGGTTGCGAAGTTTATTTTAATGCGGCGCAGACTTGTTGCGGTCAGCCCGCCTATAATGCGGGTTATTGGGAACAGGCTAAGGAGATGGGTAACAAGTTCCTGTCGGACTTCTCTGACACAAGTTATATCGTTGCCCCGTCTGCTTCCTGTGTAGGTATGGTAAAAAATGGCTTTAATGATCTGTTTACCAATACAACCGTCCATAATAAGTGCCGCAGCTTACAGGGTAATATTTTTGAACTGTCGGATTTTCTGGTGAATGTCCTGAAGAGGGATTACTTCGGTGCTGAACTGGAAGGCCGTGCAGTGTATCATGACTCGTGCAGCGCATTGAGGGAGTGTAAGATCAAGGAAGAACCAAGGCTTCTGCTATCCAAGGTGCATGGACTGGAAATGATCGAGATGAAAGACACGGACATGTGTTGCGGGTTCGGAGGCACGTTCGCGGTTAAGTTTGATGCGATCTCTTCCGCGATGGCTGAACAAAAGGTTAACCATGCGCTCGAGCAGGAAGCAGACTTCATCATTTCAACAGACGCATCCTGCCTCATGCATTTACAGGGTTATATTGACAAAAACAAGATCTCGCTTAAGACCATGCACCTGGCCGATGTTTTGGCAAACGGATGGCTGGAAAGTACGGAATATTAACTATTTTTGCAGAAAATAATCACATTAGTAGGTGATTGGCTGATTCTATTTTTTTAAATTTTAAATCATAGTTGTAGATGATTAACATTACACTTCCTGACGGTTCGGTCCGTCAGTATGAGAAGGGCACTACTGCCCATCAAATCGCATTATCCATTTCTGAAGGGCTTGCCCGAAATGTGCTGGCAGCCGAAGTCAACGGAGAAATCCGCGACGCTTCTAGGCCAATTGAAAATGATGCAACTGTCAAACTGCTGACCTGGAACGATGCTGACGGAAAATCAACTTTCTGGCATTCTTCAGCGCACCTGATGGCAGAGGCTCTGGAGGCACTTTATCCGGGCACTAAATTTGGCATAGGTCCTGCGATAGAGACCGGCTTTTATTATGATGTAGATTTCGGGGACCGGGAATTTTCTTCGGATGATTTTAAAGCCATTGAAAACAAAATGCTTGAACTGGCTAAACAAAAGGAAACTTTTGAACGCAAAGCAGTTTCCAAGCAGGATGCGATCAGTTATTTTAAAGAAAAGGGCGACGAATATAAGCTAGACCTGCTTGAAGGACTTGAGGATGGAAAGATCACTTTTTATACTCAGGGTTCCTTTACTGACCTGTGCCGGGGACCACATATCCCGAATACAGGTTTTATAAAGGCCGTAAAACTAATGAATGTCGCCGGAGCATACTGGAGAGGTGATGAAAGCCGTAAACAGCTGACCAGAATTTATGGGGTGACTTTCCCTAAGGCCAGCGAACTGACCGAGTACCTTCACATGATTGAAGAGGCCAAGAAACGCGACCACAGGAAATTGGGCAAAGAGCTGGAACTGTTTGCCTTTTCTGAAAAGGTAGGCATGGGATTACCCCTGTGGCTACCTAAGGGCGCTGCTTTGCGCGAACGCCTGGTACAGTTTCTGACAAGAGCCCAGGTAAAGATGGGTTATGAACAGGTGGTAACGCCCCATATCGGTCATAAGAACCTGTATGTAACTTCGGGACACTACGAAAAATATGGCAAAGATGCCTTCCAGCCGATCAGGACGCCGCAGGAAGGCGAGGAATTTTTCCTGAAGCCGATGAACTGCCCGCATCACTGTGAGATCTATAAGACTAAACCGCGTTCTTATAAAGACCTGCCCCTGCGTTTCGCTGAATTTGGCACGGTTTATAGATATGAACAAAGCGGTGAACTGCATGGCTTAACCAGGGTAAGAGGCTTTACACAGGATGATGCCCACTTGTTCTGCAGGCCGGACCAGGTAAAAGAGGAGTTTAAAAAGGTAATAGACCTGGTACTCTATGTATTCAGGTCACTGGGCTTTGACAGCTACATTGCTCAGGTCTCATTGCGTGACCCTGACAATAAGGCAAAATATATCGGTAGTGAGGAAAACTGGCTGCTTGCAGAAGCTGCGATCATCGAAGCTGCCGATGAGAAAGGCCTGCCTACTGTTGTTGAGTATGGTGAAGCTGCCTTCTATGGCCCTAAACTGGACTTCATGGTAAGGGATGCCCTGGGACGGAAATGGCAGTTGGGAACAATCCAGGTTGACTATAACCTGCCGGAGAGATTTGAACTGGAATATACTGGCAGCGATAATCTGAAACACCGTCCGGTGATGATCCACAGGGCACCCTTCGGGTCATTGGAACGCTTCATCGCCGTGCTTATCGAACATTGCGCGGGTAAGTTCCCGTTATGGCTTTCGCCTGAGCAATTCATCATTCTTCCTATCTCTGAAAAGTATGAAGATTATGCAAAAAAAGTTTCAGATGATTTAAATAATTCCGATATTCGCGGGCTGATTGACTTCCGAGACGAAAAGATAGGAAGGAAGATCAGAGACGCAGAGGTAAAAAAGATCCCTTACATGCTGATCATTGGAGAAAAGGAAAGTGCTGAAGGTAAAGTGTCTGTACGTAAGCATGGTGAAGGTGATCTGGGAGAAATGACGCTGCAGGAGTTTAGTGAATTAATAATTAAAGAAGTAACAGTTTAACAGCAACAAATTTGGCATTAGGCAGACCAGGATTAAACAGGGGACCGCGTCCTCCATTTAAGAAAAAAGAAGCAGAACATAATATTAATCAGTTCATCAAGGCTCAAGAGGTAAGATTAGCTGGGGATAATGTGGAGCAGGGGATTTATCCGCTGTCTAAGGCTTTGGCTATTGCTGATGAGCTGGAATTGGACCTTGTGGAGATATCTCCCAATGCTAATCCTCCGGTTTGCCGGATCATGGACTACAGCAAGTTTGTCTATGAGCAGAAGAAAAAGCAAAAGGAGATCAAGGCGAACGCAAAACAAACCGTGATCAAAGAAATCAGGTTTGGGCCTAATACCAGTGACCATGACTTCCAGTTTAAGCTGAAACATGCGATCAGTTTCCTTGAGAATGGTGAAAAAGTGAGGGCTTACGTCCACTTTAAAGGCAGGGCCATTGTATATAAGGAGCAGGGAGAAATTCTGTTGCTTAAATTTGCCCAGGCCCTTGAAGAATATGGCAAGGTAGAATTATTGCCGAAACTGGAAGGAAAGCGTATGTTCCTGACGCTGGCGCCAAAGAATTCGAAAAAATAGATAATTAAATAAATAAACACAGGTTATGCCAAAAATGAAAACCAATTCCAGTGCCAAAAAGCGTTTTTCGCTTACTGGAACAGGTAAAATTGCAAGGAAGAACGCCTACAAAAGCCACATCCTGACTAAGATGTCGACTAAACGTAAGCGTAACTTAGGTCACACCTCTATGGTGTCAGAAGCTGATATGGGCAACGTTAAGCGTATGCTCGCTATTGGTAAGTAATTAATTTTTTAACCAGGTAACCGGTAGTAAGCTTGCTGAAATACGCAGCGCCGCTTATCAAAAACAACAACAAAATGCCACGTTCGGTAAACGCAGTAGCTTCGAGAAGAAGACGGAAAAAGATCTTAAATTTAGCCAAAGGCTATTGGGGATCGAGAAGCAAGGTATACACCATTGCTAAAAACACGGTAGAAAAAGGTTTGCAATATGCTTATCGCGACCGTAAAGTTAAGAAGAGAGAGTTTCGTGCACTTTGGATCCAGCGTATTAACGCCGGCGCACGGCAGCATGGTATCTCTTACTCTCAGCTGATCGGTAAACTGGCTGCCAAGAACATCGGTCTGAACCGTAAAGTTCTTGCTGACCTTGCGATGAATCACCCTGAAGCTTTTAAAGCTGTGGTTGACGCAGTAAAATAGACCTTTAGGTTGATATTATGAAAAGGGAACTCATTAATGGGTTCCCTTTTTTTAATATCTGCCAGTCTTGATACATCATCAGCCAGGGTTTATGATTTACTGGGCTTCGCTTACCTCTTTGATGATTTTAAGCGCTTCGTCCCATTGGTCTTTCATTTTATCTATATGTTCCTTATCTAAAGGCCCAGTTTCTATGGTAAAGGTTGTACAGCCCTGGTGTTCTGTAAGCAGGTAGTGTTCTTTAAATGCTCCTGTTTCTGCATCGTCAGGGGAATTTATATCATCAAAATAATTGATCTTCAGCATCTTTCCAGGATAAATGACTTCTATCCTGCCTTTTACACCGTTTTGACCATCTTTTTGCTTCCAGGTAATTATTGAATTCTCGCCCCAGTCCGTCTCTACTATTGTTCCTTCCTGAAAAGCTCCGGCCCATTGTTCGACATGTCCGGGATGGGTGAGTGTATTCCAGACTTTATCATCCGAGGCTTTGATCTCTATGGATTTTTTGATCCAGTCCTGCTGGTTATCTGCTGTTAGGTTATTTTCCATATTTCCATATTTTTGAAGATGATGTATTAACATATGGTAACGTCAATAAGTTTGCATTATCAGAGGTTCTGGGCGATAACGAAGCCACTGGCCCAGGCCCACTGAAAGTTATAACCGCCTAACCAGCCTGTAACATCTATGCATTCGCCACCAAAATACAGCCCCCTGATCTTCTTGCATTCGAGGGTTTTGGAGGACAACTCGCTGGTATCTATCCCTCCTCTCATTACCTCGGCCTTATCATACCCTTTATCGCCGGCTGGTTTGGCCTTAAAATGATGTATCGTGGTATGCAGTAATTGTAAATCGTCTTTAGTCAGTATAGCGATCTGCTTTTCTAATGGAAGAAATTTCCCAAGGGCGTCCGCGAACTTACGTGTAAAGAATCTGGTCAGCAATGTGGAAAGCAATATTTTTCCGTTTTCCTGCCTTTCCCGGGCGATCACCTTACTGATATCTTCAGCCGGCAGGAGATTGATGTTGATCTCCTCACCTCTTCTCCAATATGAAGAGATTTGCAGAATTGCCGGGCCGCTGAGTCCCCAGTGTGTAAATAGAATATTTTCTTCGAAAGAAGCCCTGCTGTTGCTAACCGCCGCAAATATGGTATTTCCCGAAAGTTGCATATACCATTCTTCGTCTTTACCAGTAATGGTAAGCGGTACCAGGGCGGGGGCTGTTTCAATGATGTTCAGGTAATGGCTTCGGGAGAAACGCAATGCAAAATCGCTTGCGCCCATTTTGGGTATGGGTAGCCCCCCGGTAGCGATAACCAGCGCGGGGGCTTGCAATGTCTTTTGCCGGCCACCCTGTTCATAACTTATCTTAAAATTTGCTGGCGGGGCATCAATATCGGTTATATGGGCGCTGCAAATGATTTCCTGGCCCATTTCATCGCAAAGGCTGGTGAATACCTGTACTATATCGCGCGCAGTCCCACCATCTGGGAAAAGCTGACCAAGTGTCTTTTCCTTGCCATAAATACCATAGGTTTCAAAAAAACTAATGGTATCGTCTACTGTCCATTGTGTAAATGCAGATTTGCAGAAATGCGGGTTAGCGGAGATGAACTGGGCGTCTGTAGCATAAAGATTAGTATAATTGCATCTTCCCCCACCAGAGATAAGTATCTTGGCGCCGGGAGCAGGGTTCTTTTCCAGTAAAATGACTTTTTTTCCCAGGTAACCGGCTTGTACTGCACACATGAGCCCGCAGGCTCCGGCGCCTATAATTATCGCATCTGCATCCATCAATCCTGAAAGTATTACCTCAATCCGTTAATATTGTTATTTTTGCACAAATTAAGCATAACTTTTTCATATCGACATGGCAAAACAGATAAGTGAGTCCAGATTGGGCATACTGGGCGGTGGGCAGCTTGGCAGGATGCTGATTCAGGAAGCTATCAATTACAATTTGACTACTTTGGTTTTAGACCCGGACACAGAAGCACCTTGTAAGCACATTGCCAATTACTTTGAATGCGGTTCTATCACCGATTTTGATACAGTATATAAATTTGGTAAAAAAGCTGACATCATTACAATAGAAATTGAAAAAGTAAATATAGAAGCACTTGAGCAACTGGAGAGGGAAGGTAAACTGGTTTATCCGCAACCAAGGGTAATCCGGCTTATCCAGGACAAAGGTGTACAAAAGCAGTTTTTTAAAGAGAACAATATCCCGACAGCGACATTTCAACTGGTCGGCAGCAGAGAGGACATCAGGAACACTCCATTTCATTTTCCTTACATCCTGAAACAACGACGTGACGGATATGATGGTAAAGGGGTCATGCGGATCAGCTCGCCGGCGGATATCGAGAATGCCTTTGATGCGCCTTCCCTGATAGAAGAAATGGTAGATTTCGAAAAAGAAATTGCAGTAATTGTGGCCCGCAATTCAAATGGCGACGTGAAGACCTTTCCCCTGGTGGAGATGGAATTCAATGCGGAAGCGAACCTGGTCGAGTTTCTGATTTCTCCCTCGACCTATCCGGAATCATTGCAACAGAAGGCAGAATCGATAGCTAAAAATATTGCCGCCTCGCTAAATGTTACTGGCCTGCTGGCGGTAGAAATGTTTGTGACCCGAGATGGTGATATCCTGGTCAATGAACTGGCACCAAGGCCGCACAATAGTGGTCACCATACGATCGAGGGCAACTATGTATCGCAGTTTGAACAGCACCTGCGTGCGGTGTTTAACCTTCCTCTGGGCGACACACGGTCTGTGACCAATGCCGTGATGATCAATCTGCTCGGTGAAAAGGGTCATGAAGGTATTGCAAAATACAGCAGCCTGGAAAAAATACTGGCACTGGATGGAGCATATGTACACTTGTATGGCAAGAAATATACAAAGCCGTTCCGTAAAATGGGGCACATTACGGTAGTTGACCAGAACCGGGAACAAGCGATAGAAAAAGCTAACTATATTAAAAACACACTTAAAGTGATATCCTGATGGGCGTAAAAGCTGGAATTATAATGGGCAGTAAGTCTGACCTTCCTGTAATGCAGGATGCCGCAGACATTTTTAAGGAATTCGGCGTAGAATTCGAGATCACTGTGGTTTCTGCCCACCGTACACCGGAGCGTATGTTTGATTATGCACGCCGTGCTGCTGACCGTGGGCTGAAGGTGATCATTGCTGGTGCAGGAGGCGCGGCACATCTTCCGGGTATGGTCGCCTCAATCACGGTACTGCCGGTAATCGGTGTGCCCGTAAAATCTTCCAACTCTATAGACGGCTGGGATTCTATTCTTTCTATTTTACAAATGCCCAATGGCATCCCTGTCGCTACTGTTGCCTTAAATGCGGCAAAAAACGCAGGTCTGCTGGCTGTTCAGATCCTTTCCACTGCTGATCAGTCTCTGGCTGTAAAGATGCAGTCTTATAAAGACGGGCTCAGGAAAAAGGTAGAAGAGAGCGCTGCAGAACTTGAAGCCAACACCTAATTGAGATTGGGGTTCTGCGGGAATCTGCTCACATGCGCATATTTTGGTCCGAGATTGACGATGACTTCACGCCACACTTCTTCTTCATTGTCTGAAAAAATGAGATCAAGATCGTATTTACCTGAAACGATCCAAGTATTTTCTTCAAGTTCATTTTGTAATTGTTGCTGGCCCCAACCAGAGTAGCCGATGAAGAATTTGATGTCGCTATGTGCTACTTGATGAGTGTCGATCAGTATCTTTAGCGTTTCGAAGTTTCCGCCCCAGTATATGCCTTTGGCAATTTCCTCCCCATCGTTCAGCTTGTCATAGCAACGGTGGATAAAATGTATAGTATCTGTTGCTACAGGCCCCCCGGCATAAACAGGAAAATCGGCCTGGTCCATTTCGGGAATCAGGTCTTTGAGCCTATATTGCGTATGATGGTTGAGAATAAAGCCGATTGTCCCCTCTTCATGATACTGGGTCAGTAATACTACAGACCGCTGAAAGTTAGGATCCATAAGGAATGGTTCGGAGATGAGTAATTTACCTGATGATGGCAGTGTAGGACTTAACATTTCTGGAATTCTGATAATAATAAAATAACTAACCTTATTTTTGTATATGGAGCTAACGAAAGAAAACATACAAAACTTACGCCAGGATTATCGTTCCGCGCAATTATCTGAACATGAAGTGGACAACGACCCGATCAGACAGTTTCAAAAATGGTTTGCAGAGGCACTGAACGCTCAGCTTTACGAGCCAAATGTAATGACACTGGCTACTGCGGACAGATTTGGCCGTCCTTCGGCACGCATTGTATTGTTAAAGGATATCGAAAACGATGGTTTTGTTTTCTTTACCAATTATAACAGCGACAAGGGGCAACAGCTACTGGAAAACCCGCAGGCGGCATTGGTTTTTTTCTGGGCCGATCTGGAAAGACAGGTCCGGATCGAAGGAGTAGTCAGTAAAGTTTCCCCAGAGGTTTCAGACGAATATTTCCACTCCCGTCCCGCAGGGAGCCAGATCGGCGCGGTCGCGTCTCCGCAAAGCAAGATAATTGAAAACCGCAAAATATTGGAAGATAAGGTCATTTCCCTGACTAGAGAATATGAGGGCTTAGAAATACCGAGACCGGAACACTGGGGCGGATACCTGGTTGAGCCTTCTAAGATCGAGTTCTGGCAGGGTCGTCAGAGCAGATTGCACGACAGAATTCTGTATGAACTTAAAGAAGGCTCATGGATTATCAATAGATTAGCACCCTAAATCTAAACTGTTCACAAAATGAAGAATATTTCGGTAGTCGGTTCAGGGACGATGGGCAATGGCATAGCCCATACATTTGCACAGTTTGGCTACCAGGTCAGTCTTGTAGATATCAGTGATAACGTTTTATCTAAGGCTATTGAGACCATAGACAAGAATCTCGACAGACAAGTAACCAAAGGAGTTTTATCTAAAGCTGAAAAGGCAGCCACTTTAGCCAACATCACAGTATTTACCGACTTGGGGCAAGGTGTGGCAAATGCTGATCTTGTGGTTGAGGCCGCTTCGGAGAACCTGGACCTGAAGCTGAAATTATTCAAAGATCTGGATGCCCTTACCAGGCCGGGAACGATTCTGGCCAGCAATACCTCTTCCATTTCGATTACCCGTATAGCCGGAATTACGCAACGAGGTGACAAGGTGATCGGTATGCATTTCATGAACCCTGTGCCCGTAATGAAACTGGTTGAAGTAATCAGAGGCTACGATACCAGCGATGAAACTGCTGCTGCCATAACGGATCTATCTGAAAAGCTGGGAAAATATCCGGTAGAAGTAAATGACTATCCTGGCTTTGTGGCCAATCGCATCTTAATGCCAATGATCAACGAGGCCATCTATACCCTTTATGAAGGGGTGGCTGGTGTAAGGGAAATTGACGGGGTTATGAAGTTGGGCATGGCACACCCGATGGGACCTTTACAACTGGCAGACTTCATAGGCCTGGACGTATGTCTTGCCATTCTGAAAGTGCTCCATGAAGGTTTTGGCAACCCGAAATACGCCCCCTGCCCCTTGCTGGTCAACATGGTCTCAGCAGGTAATAAGGGTGTAAAATCCGGTGAGGGTTTTTACAGTTATACTGCAGGCTCCACAGAAGCTACCGTTTCCCGGAAGTTTACAGGCAAACTTTAATCTGTCGTTTATTTTGTAATTTTACCAACTGCATACGTAGTAAATACTGAACTTTCCCGTCAATGAACCAGCACCTGAACCCTTCTTCGGATAATTTATCTTCTGCAGACCGCGATATAGAACGTGCCTTACGTCCCCAGGCCTTTGAAGATTTTACCGGACAGGAAAAGGTAATGGAAAATCTGAAGATCTTTGTAAAGGCAGCAAAACTTCGAGGAGAACCTCTTGATCATGTTTTGCTGCATGGCCCCCCGGGGCTCGGAAAAACTACCTTATCGCACATCATAGCGAATGAGATGGGCGTAGGCATCAAGATCACATCGGGACCTGTACTGGACAAGCCGGGAGACCTCGCCGGTTTATTGACGAATCTTGACTCGGGAGACATTCTGTTCATTGACGAGATCCATCGTCTGAGCCCGCTGGTCGAGGAATATCTTTACTCGGCTATGGAAGACTTCAAGATTGACATTATGCTGGAGAGCGGCCCCAATGCGCGCTCTGTACAAATCAATCTCAACCCATTTACACTGGTAGGGGCAACCACCCGTTCGGGTTTACTGACTGCTCCGCTCAGGGCCAGGTTTGGAATCAACTCCAGGCTGGCTTACTATGATGCTAAATTACTGACTACAATTGTACTCCGATCTTCTGATATCCTGAAGACACCAATTACCGACGAAGGCGCTTATGAAATTGCACGCCGGAGCCGGGGTACACCCCGGATTGCCAATGCATTGTTACGTAGGACAAGGGACTTTGCACAAATCAAGGGTAACGGGCGCATTGATCCGGAGATTGCCAGATATGCACTGAACGCGCTGAACGTAGATGAGCATGGCCTGGATGAAATGGACAATAAAATCCTGATGACCATTATCGAAAAATTCAAAGGTGGTCCCGTTGGCCTGAAAACAATTGCGACCGCAGTGGGTGATGATGAAGGTACGATTGAAGAGGTCTATGAACCTTTTCTGATCCAGGAAGGTTTCCTGATGCGGACGTCAAGGGGACGGGAGGCCACCGAAGCTGCCTATCGTCACCTTAACAAGCAGGTTCCGGGGCAGTCGGGCAGACTTTTTTAAGCTGTTATTTGGTGGTATTGTTCCTGAAGAAAATGAACCATAATATCAGCAGAACAATGACTACGATAGGGATGATCCACTTCATCGCCGGTCCGGCTCCTTTGTCATTATACTCTTTTACAGCCTGAGGAGATGGTCCCGGATCATCCTGATGATGGGCATAGTCGTGCTCTATCGGCTTATGAGGTTTGTTAGGGTCTTCTGTATGTCTTGATCCTTTATTTTCCATGATTTCAGAGTTTAAGATAAATGATTGTGGTTGATGTTTACAACAGATGCCCGCATAGAAATGTTTTTGGTACAAAGGCTTATCTTTGCAACAGATGTCCACAAACCCGGCCAGATACAGCAAAATGATTAAGGATGAAGCCCTCAGGCTAGGCTTCATGCAATGTGGTATTTCCAAGGCTGAATTTTTAGAGGATGAAGCTCCGAAACTGGAAAACTGGCTAAAACAAGGATATCAAGGTCAGATGACTTATATGGAAAACAATTTCGACAAACGACTGGACCCAAGACTACTTGTAGACGGCGCGAAATCAGTTATTTCAGTTACGCTTAACTACTTTCCTGCTTCCGGACAAACCGACCCCGAAGCACCAAAGATATCTAAATACGCTTTTGGGACAGACTACCATACTGTAATAAAGGATAAACTTTTTGAGCTGCTCGCCTTTATTTCGGAGCATATCGGTGAGGTAGGCGGAAGAGCCTTTGTGGATTCTGCCCCGGTGTTGGACCGAGCCTGGGCAAAACGTTCAGGTATCGGCTGGATTGGCAAAAACAGTAACCTGATCAGTAAAAAAACCGGCTCTTTTTTCTTTCTGGCCGAGTTGATTATTGATCTTGAACTGGAATATGATCAACCTTTTACAGCGGATCACTGCGGTACCTGTACTAAATGCATAGATGCCTGTCCGACTGACGCTATCCTATCTCCTTTTATAATTGATTCAAAGAAATGTATTTCCTACCTCACTATAGAACTCAGAGATGAGATTCCGGCACAGTTCAGTAAACAGATGGATAACTGGATGTTTGGCTGTGATGTCTGCCAGGATGTATGTCCGTGGAACAGGTTTTCGGTTCCGCATTCGGAACCCAGGCTTATGCCTTCAGATCAGCTGCTGAATATGAAACATGAGGAATGGCTTGACATAACAGAGGAGGTGTTCAAAGAGGTTTTTAAACATTCGGCAGTAAAACGCACCAAATTTGAAGGCTTGAGCCGTAATATCAATTTCCTTAAAAACAGAAAAATCTAAGTACCGTCTGAAAGTTATTTACCAAATTTCAGTTTGAGTTGTTCCAGCATATCTGTGGTAACTTCCTTTGCAGGTGCATCCTTTTTCTGGTAATTCTGCTTATCCTGGTACTGGGGTCTTGGCGTATTTCCCTGTGGTCGTACATGTGCATGCTGTGCAGTAGATTGTCCGGTATTCTGGCTGCGCTCCTGCTTTACATATCCTTTTTTCCTATTCCAGCGGTTCCAGATGTCAGTCAGCTTCTTTTTGGTATATAATGGAAAATCGCCCTGCAGCATCCAGGCATAGTAACTTGGCTCTACCGTAAATACTTCTTCTACCTTTTTACCTTTATGCTTCCCGAAATTGAAGCATTCTTCGTCTTGCTCATTATAGACCATACGGCCTGCAAAATCCACGACCTTATTGAGATTGGTAAAAGCATGGAGTGCCTCAATATTATTTTGCACCGGCTTGGTTACCTTTCCCTGCTTGTCTTCAAAATCAGCATCCTGATAACGTTCTATCTGCGCGAGCAATACCTGATAAGTTGCCAGTATATCTGCCTCAGCGGAATGCGCATTAAGCAAATCTTTGTCACAATAGAACTTATAGGCAGCACGTAAGGTACGCTGCTCCATCTGGTGGAAGATATTCTGTACATCTACAAACCTGCGGTCTGACATGTCAAAGTCCACGCCTGCACGCAGAAATTCTTCAAGAAGTACAGGAATATCGAAACGGTTAGAGTTATACCCCGCAAGATCGGCATCCCCAATGAAGGCAGCAAGTTCGGGGGCTGCCTGGCCAAACGTCGGCTGGTCAGCTACATCTTTATCGTAAATACCATGGATCAGGGAAGATTGAAGGGGGATCGGCATTTCAGGATTGATGCGCATTGTCTTGATGATCTCTGTTCCGTCAGGCATAGCCTTCAGGATTGCAATTTCTACGATACGGTCTGCACCGACATTTACTCCCGTAGTCTCTAAATCGAAGAATGCAAGCGGACGGATCAGGTTCAATTTCATCTTTATTCCTTTAATCTTTATCCCCAAAAGTCGTAAAAAAACACGTTAAACCCTATTTTATTTTTTTAACCTGAAACCGTAATCCTTTAAGTCAACTAAGGATAATTATACCAAGTGCAATACCAATGACCATGATCAAATACATAAGTATCTCCGTAGTGGCAAATTGCTTATATTTTGTCCAAAATGGATCTTTTTTTGGTTTGTTCATATTTCTTTAATTCTTAACGGAACCTGCTTTAACCAATGTCTTTTGATAGGCGGCAATTCTCAAATCGTCTACGATAACGCCTTTGGTTGTTGAAGCATGAACAAAATAATTGTCATTCAGGTAAACACCTACATGATCGACTTCTCTGCCACCGAAAGAAAAGAAAACCAGATCGCCCTCCTTCAATTCAGCAAATTTCTTTTCTTTAATACTTTCTGCCTGGTCTTTTGAACGCCTGGGAAGTGTGTTACCATAAATATCCCGTTGTAGCAGTAAGGCAAATCCCGAACAGTCGATACCGGATTTATCCAATCCACCGAGCCGGTACCGGACACCGGTCCAATCTGTAATGAAGCTATAAAGTTTCTTACTTCTCAGGTGGGACATCGCATCGGCCACTCCGGCCGCGTGGGGATTAGGCCTGACGGCTACACGTCTGGAGCTACAAGAGCTTATAAAAATTGCCAGAACAATGAGCAGATAATAAGAAATTCTGAAATGCTTATGGATATTCTGGTTCATGGGCCTTATTGCTTAATGATCCTTTGTATCTCGTCCAGCTTAAGCAGAGCCTCTACAGGTGTAAGGATATTCACATCGAGATTATTCAATGTGTCCCTTACTTTTACCAGGATTGGATCTTCTACCGAAAACATTTGCAGTTGATAGGCCTGATTCTGTACTTTTTTGATACTGTCCTTAATACTTTGTCCCTCGGTTCGGTCGATTTCCAGTTTCTTCAGTATTTCATTAGCCCGGCTGATCAGCCTGGGCGGCATACCTGCCATTTTTGCTACATGGATACCAAAGCTGTGTTCACTTCCTCCCGGAACAAGCTTACGAAGAAAGATGACTTTATTGGACACTTCCTTCACTGACACATTAAAATTTCTGATCCGGCTCATGGTATTGGCAAGTTCGTTCAGTTCATGATAATGGGTAGCAAACAGAGTCTTCGGCCGGGCCGAGGGATGCGTATGCAGATATTCTGCTATGGCCCAGGCAATAGAAATCCCGTCATAAGTGCTGGTACCGCGGCCTATCTCGTCCAGCAGGATCAGGCTGTTTTCAGAAATATTGTTCAGAATACTTGCCGTTTCGTTCATCTCTACCATGAAGGTACTTTCTCCTGAAGAAAGGTTGTCTGACGCACCAACACGTGTGAAAACCTTATCTACCAAACCAATAGTTGCCTCCTTGGCCGGCACAAAGCATCCCATCTGTGCCATCAGCACAATAAGCCCTGTCTGTCTCAAAATAGCTGACTTACCGGACATATTCGGCCCCGTAATGATGATGATCTGCTGGGTATCACTATCCAGAAACACGTCATTGGTAATGTACTCCTCTCCGGCCGGCAGACGCTTCTCAATCACCGGGTGCCGTCCACCTTTGATATCCAGGGTTTTGTTCTTCTGGACTTCCGGTTTGACGTAATGGTTATCTATCGCAAGCCTGGCGAAACAAAGCAGTACATCCAGTTTTGCAACCAGGTAAGCATTCAACTGGATCTGTCTGATGTAACCTGCAACCTCCTGTACCAGTTCATTGTAAAGCCTGGTTTCAATCTGCTGGATCTTCTCTTCCGCACCCAATATCTGTTCCTCATATTCTTTCAGCTCGGGCGTGATGTAACGCTCGGCATTTACCAGTGTCTGTTTCCTGATCCAGTCTTCCGGTACTTTATCTTTATGGGTATGCGTTACCTCGAGATAATAGCCAAAGACATTATTAAAGGCTACCTTTAGTGACGGTATTCCCGTGTTGGCCGCCTCGCGCTTCTGGATTTCAACCAGATAATCCTTGCCGCCAAAAGCAATTTTTCTCAACCGGTCGAGCTCCTCATCTATACCATCCGCAATTACGTTTCCTTTGATCAGTAATGCAGGTGGATCTTCCTGCAAATGATTTTCCAGCTTTTCCCTTACCGTAAGACAGATGTCCAGCTGGTCGGAAATCAGTGATAAATAAGGATCATTTGCATTAAGTGCTGATTTCTTGACTTCTTCGATATGATAAAGTGCCTTTTTGAGCTGACAAAGCTCACGTGGGCCTACCCGTAAAAGTCCTACTTTGGAGATGAGGCGCTCCAGGTCACCGATCTCGCGGATATGACCTGTAAATGTTTCCAGTAAGTCGGGTTGCTCTACAAAAAACGCTACCATGCCCAGCCTCTCCTCAATCGGTTTCAGTTCTTTCAAAGGCATGATGATCCAACGATGAAGTAACCTGGCACCCATAGGGGTCGATGTCTGGTCAAGCGTATCGAAAAGCGTAACCGCATTGTCGTTAACTGTAGCTACCAGTTCCAGGTTTCGGATAGTAAACCGGTCAAGCCATACATACTTATCCTGTTCCAGTCTGGAAATCGACGATATGTGTTTGAGATTACGGTGTTCAGTCTCATTGAGATAATGGAGTGCGACACCTGCCGCTACAATCCCTGAACTCAGCTTATCCACACCAAATCCCTTCAGAGAAGCTACTTCGAAATGCTTGGTGAGTATCTCCATTGCATAGTCTGAAGTAAAGGCCCAGTCGTCCAGGTGAAAAGTATAAAACCTGTCCCCAAATATCTCATGGAACTCTTTTCTCTTACTTTTCTGATAAACTATCTCATTGGGTCTAAAACTCTGTAACAATTTATCAATATATTCCGCATCTCCCTGGGCAACCAGAAACTCTCCGGTAGAGATATCGGCAAAAGAGACACCGATAACACTTTTATCAAAATAAACCGCCGCCAGATAATTATTGGATTTCTGGCTCACGATATTGTCGCTATAGGCTACACCCGGAGTCACTAATTCCGTCACTCCCCTCTTGACAATCGTCTTGGTCGCCTTTGGATCTTCAAGCTGATCGCAGATAGCTACCCGCTGACCTGCCCTTACCAGTTTGGACAGATAGTTGTCCAGCGAATGATGCGGGAAACCGGCAAGTTCCAGCGCACCATTAGGTCCTGTACCACGACGTGTCAGCACAATGCCCAATATCTGTGCTGTCTTAACAGCGTCTTCACCAAAGGTCTCGTAGAAATCACCTACCCTGAACAACAGCAATGCACCAGGATACTTCGCTTTTATAGCGTTGTATTGCTGCATCAGAGGGGTTTCTTTGGAATTGTTTTTCGCCAAAATGATTCAGTTTACAAAGCGGTAAAGATACTGTTTGGCAGACAGGCTTAACGATTTGTTGAAAATTCAAAAATTGTGAAAATCTACAGTTTTTTAATATACCCCAGAAACAGCTCCAATGCCGTACGCTTATCTTCTGTAAGGGCAAAGTCCAGTTTATTCATAAGGTAATCTTCTAGGTCGACGGCCGGATTTACGGGAAGTTCATTCAGTAACTGAGCACGGTGCGACACCCCAAAGGCAAGTGCTTCATTAAACTTTTGTACGAATGCTTCTGATATCGGTTTATTGGCTACCCACGCAGCATAAACAAAAGGAAGGCCAGTAAAATTCATCCATTCCTGTCCCATGTCGTAAGCATAAGGGAATTTATCCTGCTTACCAAAAGTCCTGTCACCGATCAGCACAATGGCGTCTGCGTCTTCGCTTTCATCAGTAAAAAAGCTGACCTCCTGCATCCAGTAAAACTTCAACAGTACCTTTGCAAGGTTATTTGACGTACGCGACTGCGCATCCAGACGGATTGTCCTGATCTGAGTAACAGGTACATTGCTGAAAATAAAAACAGAATTTACCGCACCGACAGAACCAATACAATAATCTGCAACAATGCGTGCACCAGGTACATGTGGAATAGCGGCAACAGGAATCAAGCCGATATCTACCTTGCCCGCAATCAGTTTGGCAGCGCAATCTGAAGGAATATCCAGGCTCATTTCAATATCATTGACTACGGCAGAATGCCGGATGCCGTAAATAAATGGTTTTGTATTGGTATAGGAAACTGCAGATATCTTTATCTTGTCCAATTCAGTTACTTTAAGTGATCGGTATTGTTGAAATCAATGATAGAAAAAGTACCATCAGTACAGGCGATACGATATAAGGTAGTATTCTGATGAGGAAAATCTCCCATTTCCGAAAGCGGCTTATTCATGAGCAGACAAAGCAACAACCTCATAGCTCTTCCATGCATACAGATAAGGATCAGTTTTTCTTCCTTCCGGGACATGATCAGTTTCACGGCCTGTTTCTGACGGAATTGAACCATATTAGGGCTTTCTCCACCCTCAAACATAGCGTCATAATCACCATTCTGCCACCTTTCCATAATATCCCTGAAAGCAGCGATCACCGTTTCATCATTTGGCTTTCCCTCCCAAAGTCCCCAGGCCAGTTCGTCGAGACCAGAAAGTGCTTCCGAGGGCACCCCAGCGTCAATAAATCTTTTAACGGTCTGATAGGTTCGTTTAAGCGTCGAAGTATATATCTTTTGAAAAGGTATGTTCTTGTATTTCTCGTAGAAGGCCGCTGCCTGCATTCTTCCAGTCTCGTTAAGGTCGGTGTTTACACCTCTGCCCTGCACTATCCCCTGTCGGTTCAACTCCGTTTCACCGTGCCTGATGATGTATATTTCTTTATCCATTAATTAATTACGGGCAGTTTATAAAATTGAGGTCTCTTTTCTTCTTCAAATATTACGTCTGTAAAATCTGTAACGACGTTGTAAAGTGTATCTCGCTCGATGGGCTTACGTCTAACTTGCCTGATCAATTCTACCAACTCACGTGTACTCATTGCCGGTCGTTGTTCTTCTGCGCCAGCCATAGCGTAAATCTTGGTCGTGTCATCAAGTGTACCGTCTATATCGTCTACGCCAAAATTCAGGGAAAGCTGAGCGGTTTGTCTGCTGATCATTGCCCAATATGCTTTGATGTGATCAAAGTTATCCATATAAATGCGGGCTACTGCGTAATTTCTCAGGTCTTCAACTACAGAAACTTCACTTACATGGCTCATCTGATTGTGTTGATTCCTGAATTTTAAAGGGATAAAGGCTTGAAAACCACCTGTACTGTCCTGTAACTGCCTTAAGCGTTCCATGTGATCCACTCTGTGCCAGAACTGTTCAATGTGGCCATACAGCATAGTAGCATTGCTACGCATCCCCAATTTATGGGCTTGTTCATGGATATCCAGCCATTGCTCAGCAGTACACTTATCATGGGCGATCTGTTGCCTGATCTCGGGATGAAAGATCTCCGCGCCACCTCCGGGCATACTGTCCAGACCTGCATCCTTAAGGTACCTCATACCCTCATAATGACTAAGCTTCGCTTTCTTAAAAATGTAATAGTATTCGACAGGGGTCAGTGCCTTAATGTGCAATTCCGGTCTGTGCGCCTTTGCTCTCCTGAAAAATTCACTGTAAAACTCGAGATTCTGCTTTGGTACTACTCCCCCGGTAATGTGGACTTCTGTAACCGGCTCACCATCATACTTCTTCAGGATATCAATCATACCTTCTACGTCCATTTCCCAACCCTCGTCCCGGTTCTTGATCAGCCGGGAATAAGAGCAGAACTTGCAGTCGTAAACACAGACGTTTGTAGGCTCAATATGAAAATTTCGATTGAAGTAAGTTTTATCACCATGCTTCCTTTCCCTGATCAAGTTGGCCAAAACGCCGAGGTAGCCAAGCTCGGCATGCTCATAAAGATAAACGCCATCATCAAAGGAGATGCGCTCACTTCGTTGTACCTTTTCCGCTATTGCCTTTGATCTTTCCGGCAGGCCGGCATCCCCTAACAGAAATGCAAGCTGTAAAGATGTATCCATTTGTTGATATAATGGACAAAAGTACAACAAAAAGGGGATTTACTGGTGTCAGGTGTTTGTCAAAGCCCTTAAGACGCCTTCATGAGAAAAGAGGTCATTATATCCCGAGCCCGGACAACTGCACCAATCACAATAATAGCCGGATGAGACATCCCTCCACGTACAGCGGCAGATTCCAGATCTTTAACATCGCAAGTTACCAGCTTTTGTTGTGGAAGGCTAGCATGCTGGATCATAGCAGCCGGTAAATTTCCTAAATGAGCTTCGACATATACTTGAGCAATCTGAGCAAGCTTTTTCATACCCATATAAATGACAACGGTCGCCGCGCTTTTAATCGCATACCTGAGATCTTCCGAAAGGGAACCATCTTTTTTCGTACCAGTAATTGCCCAGACGCTTTCACTAAGGCCCCGGTGAGTAAGGGGAATACCACTAAACCCGCTGGCCTGCATGCTGCTTATTCCCGGAATGTAATGAACTTGAATTCCATGCTGTTCTGCAAAACAAACCTCTTCGAATCCTCTGCCAAAGATAAACGGGTCTCCGCCCTTTAAGCGGACGACGACGTCAACACGCCTCGAATAGTGCAATATTAAATCGTGAATTTTTTCTTGCGAAACGTATTCTCCATAGGGTTCCTTGCCGACATATATCAGTTTGCAATCCTTAGGGACAAGCCCCAGCATCTTTTTATTAATCAGATGATCGTACAACACCACATTTGCGCGCAATAATACCTTATAAGCTTTCAATGTTAGCAAATCGGGATCTCCCGGACCACCGCCGACGATAAAAACACCAGAATCAGCTAAATTTTTCATACATCATACTTTAAAAACATCTCATTTAGAACAATTATGCTAAAAAAATAATGTAAATCAAAAAAATTATGATAAAAATCATAAAAACTTGGAAATATTATCAATATATAAGTAGCTTTGAATATCAAAAATCATAATAAATCAAAATATCAATACATAAACCAAAAAAAACAACAAAAATTATCAGCAAAAAATGAAATAAACAGAATAAAATCAACAAAAAGACAGACAAACAACCTGAAAATTGACAAAAACAAAAAAACAACATGATATGAACCACAAAAACATCATAATTATCGGAAACGGAATGGTTTGCTATAAGTTTTGCGAAAAACTGCGATCGAACAGCAGCGATTTTAGCATTACCGTGTTTGGCGAAGAATCTGTAAGTGCTTATGACAGGGTTCACCTTAGCGATTACTTTAACGGAAAAACCCCAGAAGATCTTGCGTTAGCGCCCATGAACTGGTATCAACAACAAGACGTACGGCTTTATCTGGGTGATCCGGTGACATCAATAGACCGCGTCCGCAAAACCGTGACAGCTCTTTCAGGAAGAACCGCCAGCTATGATTACCTGATATTCGCTACTGGTTCGTCAGCATTCGTCCCAGCAATAAGTGGTTTGGAAAAACATGGCGTATTTGTTTACAGAACTCTCGAAGATTTGAACATGATTCGGGACTACTCCCGAAAAGCCAAATCAGCGGCGGTACTTGGCGGCGGCCTACTGGGGCTTGAAGCTGCAAAAGCCCTGCTTGATCTCGGGATCTATAATCCTGCAGTCATAGAATTTGCACCGAGGCTGATGCCAAGACAAATCGATCCGGCGGCCAGTAGAGTACTTCAGAGCCAACTTGAGCTATTGGGATTGCGTATTCTGTTAAACAAAAATACTTCATCTATAGACGGCCAAGAAGCAATATCAGCGATCAGTTTCGATGACGGAACAAAAATGCCCGCAGACATGCTGGTAATATCAGCAGGCATTCGTCCACGCGATGAGCTTGCCAAGAGTTGTGGTTTGGAAACCGGCAGCAAGGGAGGCATCGTTGTGAACGAATACCTGCAAACCAGTGATCCGGACATATTTGCAATCGGTGAATGCGCCCTGGCCGGACAAACTATCTATGGTCTGGTCGCGCCCGGATATGAAATGGCGAGTGTGGTAGCCGCAAACTTATCTGGTTCATCGAAACAATTCAACGGTTTCGACATGAGCACTAAACTCAAACTGGCAGGAGTCGACGTCGCCAGTTTTGGAAACTACTTCTTAGGTGAGCCACATTGCCGAACCATTACTTTCGAAGATACCCAAAAGGGCATATACAAACGCATTAACATTAGCAATGACGGAAAGCATTTGCTTGGCGGTATTCTCATCGGAGACGCTGGCGATTACAACATGCTGATGCAAACAACCAATAACCAGATTGTTTTGCCGGCAGCTCCGGAGTCGCTGATCATCGGCACCAGGGACACAAATTCATCTGCGCAAGGCATTAACGCTCTCCCTCAGGAAGCGCTTATCTGCAGTTGTGAAGGCATTACCAAAGGAGCTATATGCAATGCAGTGAATGAACAGAATTGCGAAAACCTGGATGACATCAAGAAATGTACGAAAGCCGGAACCGGTTGCGGCGGCTGCGTGCCCATGATAAAGGACCTGATCAATTACGCATTAAAAGCAAAAGGCAGGCAAATTAGCAACACCGTATGCGAACACTTTGACTACAGCAGGCAGAACCTCTATGACCTGATACGTATTCACAATATCAAAAGCTACAATGAAGCGTTGGATCAGTTAGGCAACGGGGATGGTTGCGAAACATGCAAGCCTCTGGTTTCGTCTCTTCTTGCCAGCATCTGGAATGAGATGATACTAAAACGCGGTAACGACACTGCACAGGACAGCAACGACAGGTTTCTTGCCAATATTCAAAAAGGTGGCAGCTATTCTGTCGTACCAAGGATCCCGGGAGGAGAAATTACTCCGGACCGCCTGATGACAATCGCGAGCGTTGCCAAAAAATATAACCTTTACACCAAGATCACCGGTGGACAGCGTATTGACCTATTCGGAGCTTATCTCAGTGATTTACCACTCATATGGGAAGAATTGATCGCTGCAGGTTTCGAAAGCGGACACGCTTATGGGAAAGGTTTGAGAACAGTAAAAAGTTGTGTAGGCAGTACCTGGTGCAGGTTCGGCTTGCATGACAGTGTAAGCTTTGCCATCCGGATCGAGGAACGCTACAAAGGATTACGAGCACCACATAAGTTTAAATCCGCTGTCAGTGGATGTATCCGTGAATGCGCTGAGGCCCAAAGCAAGGATTTCGGGATTATTGCAACGGAAAAAGGCTGGAATCTTTATGTATGTGGTAATGGGGGCAGCAAACCACAACATGCCCTGCTGCTTGCGGCAGACCTCGACAGTGAAACCTGTATCAGGTACATCGACAGATTTCTGATGTTCTATATTAAAACTGCCGATCCGCTAACGCGAACCGCAACCTGGCTGAACAAAATGGATGGCGGAATTGAACACCTGAAGGACGTAGTCGTGCGTGACAGTCTTGGAATGGCTGCACAATGGGAACTGGAGATTTCACAACTCGTTAGCAATTACCGTTGTGAGTGGAAGGAAGCAGTCGAAAATCCGGAAATCAGAAAACGCTTCAGGTACTTTGTTAATGCTCCGGAAGAAAAGGATCCGAGCATACAGTTTGAAAAGATGCGCGGTCAGAAAAAAGCCGCAGAATGGACCACAGCTTAACCTTAACCGCAACATAACATGGAAACAAACACAAATTGGCTGGCCGCATGTCGCATTGAGGACGCCGCCGAAGATGGAGGTGTCTGCGTGAAACACGGAGACATCCAGATCGCCCTATTCTATTTTAAGAGAAGAAATGAATGGTACGCAAC
The DNA here is from genome assembly GCF_029269825.1 of Pedobacter sp. JY14-1. GTDB lineage: Bacteria > Bacteroidota > Bacteroidia > Sphingobacteriales > Sphingobacteriaceae > Pedobacter. The sequence continues at coordinate 491,080 of NZ_JARJHU010000001.1, forward strand.
ACAAAACGAGTGTCCGCATCGCAAGCAGATGGCTCTAAGCAGGGGGATGATCGGCGCAGCGACTGGCGAACCCAAGGTCGCCTGCCCTTTCCACAAGAAGACTTTCTCACTGAATACGGGCGCCTGTCTTAATGGCGACGACTGCGAAAACCTAAAGACCTATCCCGTTAAACTTGAGAACGGAACTGTTTACATCGGCATAAACCCTAAATCTTAACTAATGGACTACGTATCACCAAAAGAAGTAGCTGGCGCCATGATGGGCGCAGCACTCAACAAATCGGCACTCAATGTGAAAGACCTGCTCATACGGGGAGCCCTTTCCGGTGCCCTCCTGGGTATTTCTGTAACACTTGCCTATCTCGCCGCATCACAGACGACGCTAAGTTTGGCAGGCGCATTCGTTTTCCCGGTTGGCTTTGTCATTATCGTAATTCTAGGTTTGGAGCTGGTGACCGGAAGCTTCTCTCTGGTTCCGCTCGCCTGGTTTGAGAAAAAAATTTCGGCCGCTAGGATGCTGAAAAACCTTTTCTGGGTCTTCACTGGCAACTTGCTTGGCAGCCTTTTATTTGCCCTATTGTTTTGGAGTGCTTCTTCCGAGATGGGAACCGCTGCCCTGCTTGGAAATATCGAAAAAATGCTGGTCACTGCTGCCGAGAAAAAAACCACAGGATATGCCCATCATGGAAGTGCAGGTCTTATAGCGGCTTTCGTGAAAGCCATTCTTTGCAATTGGATGGTCTGTATGGGCGTGGTCATGGCGATGACATCTAAATCCACTGTCGGAAAGATATTTGCAGCAGGGATACCGATCTTTATATTTTTCGCACTTGGGTATGAACACGCGGTAGTAAACATGTTTGTTATCCCTGCCGGTATGATGTTCGGTGCTAAAGTGACAATCGAAGACTGGTGGATCTACAATCAGCTGATCGTTACTGCCGGCAATATCATCGGCGGACTGCTGTTTACGGGCGTCGCGATTTACTATACTTACGGAAAAAACAGCGAGACCATCCTACCAAAAACAGTTTAAAAAAGAAACATGAAATATTTATTAGTGACTGTCCTATTGGGCGGAATCAGCATTTCTATGCTCAATTTCCAGGCAAAATCACAGACATTGCAGGTTAAACCAAGTCTTTTCGAAGGTGTAGTTGCCGCAGGATATATTGACCACGGTGCAACGCTAAACTTTACAGGTCCAGCGATTAAGTTCAGCAAAAAACCCTTTAGCTTACTTACAGGTATGCTTCCCAGCCTGAAATTCAAAAAAGACAATCCGGTTGGGAACGCAACAAAAAATGCCCTGATGATACCTTCCCTCGGCTTTGGCGCTACGCTGATCTATAAACATATCGCATTTCAGGTACCTTTCCTTTATAACGCGAAAACAGCTTCGACAAATGGCAAATGGAATGCTGGTGTTGGCCTTGGATATAAATTTTAATTGAAGTCGAAGGCCTGGTTATTCTTTGGTAAGGTGAAGAAGGCGTTCTGTAGAAGCGATCCCGATTCGCTTACCTGAAAGAGTAACCAGGTTCTCATTGACCATTTCATTCATGGTCCTGAACACAGTCTCATAAGTCGCCCCCGCAAATGCAGCGAGGTCTTGACGGCTAAGGTCGATATCGATATAATCCTGCGTATCAGTACCAAATTGATCACGCAAATGAAATAGCGCAACCGCAAGCCGGTTCCTGACAGACATCAGCGCAAGATTTCTCATTTTCTTTTCGGATTCCTGCAGCTCGTCAGCGTAAAACATCATGAGACTAAAAGCCAAGTCATGATTTACCTTGAGGGTAGTGATGAAAAAATCAAGCGGTACGAAGCATAATTCAGTTTCCTCAAGGGCTGTAGCCGAAATGGGATAGACCACAGGCGCACTGCCAAGGCCCCGGTGTCCAAATATCTTTCCCGCATCTGCAAAACGAACGATTAATTCTTTGTCACCCCATCTTTTATGGACCTTGACTTTGCCACTATACACAAAATAGATACCCGTCACCAGACTACCTTCTTCAATGATCACTTCGTTTTTCCTGGCCACAAAGTTTTTACGGTAGGCATTGATCGCAGGCTTCCATTCGTCGAGTGCGAGTCTGCACATCATACACGAACGCATATCGCATCCAGGATGTCTTTTCATCTATTTATAGCAATTAAATGTAAAAGTAAAAAAAACCGGGAACAACCATATTGGCTATTCCCGGTTTAATCAATACTTGTTGCGCAGTATTGCGGTAATTAAAACTTAATTAACTGCTTTCGTAAAATTCAATACAATGTAGGCTGGAGAGCTGCCATATTCAACAGGGGATTTAATCACCATAGAATTACCATCGGCAGAAGCAATGACCATACGGTAACCTGAGGTTACATTTTTAGCCTTTTCTCCTTCATAGATTTTTTTGAACTGGAAAGTCTGGTCACCAAGTGTGGCAGACCAGTAGATGGTCTGTGTTTTTGCCGCACATGTACCGCCACCTGGAAGCGTATAGCTACCATTACCGCTATTTGTCAGTCTCCACGTACTGCCTTTAAAGCAGGAAGCAGGCCCTTCGTCAAATAGCGATCTTACGTTTGCCTGTGGTATACCCTCATATGTAATGTCATTCAACACCCAGTTTCCGGTGATATCACCTCGCCTAACATTTGTACCTGCCGCTCCCTTTGGTGAGCAACTTTGCAAAACCATCAGTGAGCTGCACAGAATAGCTGCTATCAGGAATATTCTTTTCATATCTTTACGTTTTGATTTTGCATTTACATAAATCTTGCCAAAAATGGATAACCGTACCGAAACCATTGCTATTCATGCGGGAAATTTATATCAGCCAAGTACGCATGACATCACACCGCCCATCAATCTATCCACTACATTTTTAAGAAATGAGGATGGTGGCTATTCAGGTGGACATATGTACAGCCGCATCAGTAATCCAAACAGAAATGCCCTCGAACATACGCTTACTCTACTGGAGGGTGGACAGGAGGCCTGCGCATTTTCATCAGGAAATACGGCTGGAATGAGCATTTTTCAGGCGCTCCCCCCAGGAAGTCATGTCATTGCGCCGGACGATATGTACTGGGGATTTAAAAAACAACTGCAAACTATATTTAACCATATCCTTGAATTTGATTTCATCGATATGACTGTTATCGAAAATATTAGCGGCTTTATTAAAAAGAATACTGCATTGATCTGGATAGAAACTCCCTCCAACCCGCTATTAAAGGTTACAGATATCGTTGCTGTATCTGAAATAGCCAGGCAATATCAGTTGATTCTGGCTTGTGACAGTACATTCGCTTCACCCTGTCTTCAACAACCGATAACACTGGGTGCAGATATCGTTATGCACTCATCTACCAAGTACATAGGCGGCCACAGCGATGTATTGGGTGGTGTACTGATTACTGCAAAAAAAAATGCTTGCTGGGAAAAGATCAGAAACATCCAGCAAACTGGAGGGGCAGTACCTTCTCCTTTCGATTGTTACCTGCTGTCAAGAAGTATCAAAACACTCCCTTACAGGATGAAAGGCCATAACGAGAATGCCATTGCACTGGCAAACTATCTTGAAGATCATCCGGCAATAGAACGTGTTTATTATCCTGGTCTGGAGTCACATCCTCAGTATAAGATTGCCCGCAAGCAAATGAAAGGATTCGGAGGAATGTTATCGGTACTTGTAAAAGGTGGCGCGGATGAGGCCCATAAAGTAGTCAACAAAGTACATCTTTTTGCTCAGGCAACCAGTTTGGGCGGAGTGGAAAGCCTGATAGAGCATCGTTATTCAGTGGAAGGCCCGGATAGTAAAACACCACAGAATTTAATTCGGATTTCTGCCGGACTTGAACACATTGACGACCTGATCGCTGATATTGATCAGGCTTTGAATTGAATTATGGGCATTTACGCTAAAAAGCAATCATAACAAGCAACAAAACCAAAAACACAAAATACTGACATACATATATTTAAAATTAATTCAAAATAATATTTTGGATATTTGACACTTACAGTTACATTTGTGCCATCATTTAGCAAAAGCTAAAAAGTCAACCTCTGGAAAAGGTTTGATTTATAAAGAAGTGGTGAGAGACAGGCTCTATGACCCACTGGCAACCCTCCCGAATAGGAGAAGGTGCCAATTCCTGACCGAAAGATATGGTGTCTTTTGGAAAGATAAATTGAAACAAAATGAAAACAGTAAATATCACCAAAGTTCTATCAGATTATTGTATCCGGCAACATACGGCGTGTATGTGCTTCGGCATGCACTAACCTGAAAATCTTCCGGTTTTACTTCTGTAAGTTGGAAGGCCCCTATATGGGTACGCTACGTCATTAAAAAAATCCAGTTTTCACTATTTAATATCTTAACAAACTATGTCAACTTATAAATTCGAAACATTACAGATACATGCAGGCCAGGAAATAGATCCAACTACAGGCTCAAGGGCAGTACCCGTTTATCAGACTACCTCTTACGGCTTTAAAAATTCGGAACATGGCGCCAATCTCTTCGCTTTAAAGGAATTCGGAAATATTTATACCCGAATTATGAATCCGACCACCGATGTGTTCGAGAAAAGGGTAGCTGCGCTCGAAGGTGGCGTAGCTGCGCTTGCCGTTGGATCCGGACAGGCAGCACAATTCATTGCGCTCAACAATATCCTGCAGTCGGGCGACAACTTCGTATCTTCATCACATTTATACGGAGGAAGTTATAATCAGTTTAAGGTTGCCTTTAAACGCCTTGGTATCGAAGTAAAATTTGCCAACGGTGACGACCCGTCAGATTTTGAAGCCAAAATAGATGACAAAACAAAAGCCATTTACGTCGAAACTATCGGTAATCCTGCCTTCAGCGTAATTGACTTCGAAAAGATCTCTGCTATTGCCAGCAGACACGATCTGCCCCTGATTGTTGACAATACTTTCGGAGCTGCAGGTTACCTGTTCAAACCTTTGGAACACGGTGCGCATGTTGTAGTGCAATCTGCTACGAAATGGATCGGTGGCCATGGAACCAGCATAGGCGGTGTTATTGTTGACGGTGGAAATTACAATTGGGGTAACGGCAAGTTCAGCCAGTTTATAGAACCTTCAGAAGGTTATCACGGATTGATATTTAACGATGTATTCGGGTCCTCGGGGCCTTTCGGCAATATACAATTTATCATCCGCGCACGCGTAGAAGGACTGCGTGACTTTGGTCCTGCTATCTCGCCGTTCAATTCATTTTTGCTTCTTCAGGGCCTGGAAACGCTTTCTCTTCGTGTTCAGAGGCATATCGACAATGCACTCGCGTTAGCCAACTGGCTCGAGAAACATGAAAAAGTCAAATCTGTAAGTTATCCTGGACTGGAGAGCAGCCCATATCATGCCAATGCCAAAAAATACCTTCAGAATGGCTTTGGAGCAGTACTTTCCTTTGAGCTTCACGGCAGCAAGGAGCAGGCTACAAAATTCGTGGACAGTTTGAAACTGGTTAGCCATCTGGCCAATGTAGGCGATGCTAAGACACTGATCATACAACCTTCGGCAACGACTCACCAACAATTAAGCGAAGCCGAACAAATTGCAGCAGGAGTTACCCCTAATCAATTGAGGGTATCTGTGGGCATTGAACATATTGATGATATCAAAGCAGATTTTGAACAAGCTTTCACGACCATTAACCTTTAATCTGATACAACATCAATAGAATGAATCCCACCAATATATATAAGTACGAAAAAAAGTTTATCCTTGAGAATGGCTGTAAACTCGATAACCTGCAGATTGCTTACCATACTTATGGAAAACTGAGTACAAAAAAAGACAATGTCATCTGGGTTTGCCACGCGCTGACAGCCAATGCAGATGTCATGGACTGGTGGAAGGGGTTGTTCGGGAGTAATGACCTGTTCAACCCCGAAGAACACTTTATTGTATGTGCGAATGTATTGGGTTCTCATTATGGCACTACTAATCCTCTAAGTATTAACCCGTCTACAGGTGTCCCCTATTATCTCGCCTTCCCGCAATTCACGATACGTGACTTTGTAGCTGCACACCGGATATTGGCGGAACATCTGGGTATTGATCAGATTAAGGTTCTCATTGGAGGGTCACTGGGAGGCCAGCAATCTCTTGAATGGGCAATTACCGAACCATCGAGGATTGATCATCTGATCCTTATGGCTACCAATGCCGTACATTCACCCTGGGGCATTGCATTTAATGAAAGTCAGCGACTTGCAATTTCCGCAGACCGCACCTTTTATGCGCAGCAACCTGACGGTGGAATAAAAGGGCTTAAAGCGGCCAGAAGTATCGCATTGCTTTCTTACAGAACTTACGACGCATATATTTCCACGCAGCTTGAGAGCGTGAATGATAAGATAGACCATTTTCGGGCCTCTTCCTATCAAAACTATCAGGGTGAAAAGCTTTGCAGAAGATTCAATGCCTTTAGTTACTGGTACCTTACCAAGGCTATGGACAGCCATAATGTGGGAAGGGGACGCCACGGTATAGCGGAGGCTCTTGGTCTGGTAGAAGCCCAAACCCTGGTTATAGGCATCGAAAACGACGTACTTTTCCCGATATCGGAGCAGGAATTTCTAGCCCATCATATTCATGGTGCGCAGCTATGCCGTATCAATTCTGCATATGGACATGATGGTTTCCTAATAGAAACTGGAATCCTTACTAATGCCATTGGCAACTTCCTGAAGGAAAATGCAAACAAGAAGATTATTAAACTACATAAAACTGCTTAATTCATGAGTAAGAAACTGAAGATCGGCCTGTTCGGATTTGGTGTTGTGGGCCAGGGCCTGCATGACATCATCCGGGGACAGGAACTGAACCTGGAAATTGTAAAAATCGCCATTAAGAATCCTGATAAGAAAAGAAGTCTCGATGCCCATCTTTTTACTACTGACCACAATGAAATTCTGGGAAATCCCGAAATCAATACCATTGTTGAATTAATCGATGATGCCGACGCAGCCTTTAATATTGCAAAAGCCGCATTGGGCAATGGAAAAAATGTGGTTTCTGCCAATAAAAAAATGATTGCGTCTCATCTGGGCGAACTGGTAGCCCTGCAAGAAAAACATGGTACCTCTTTGTTATATGAAGGTGCTGTATGTGGTAGTATTCCTATCATCCGCAATCTTGAAGAATACTATGACAATGAATTGCTTCATGGCATCAGTGGTATATTTAACGGCTCCTCAAATTATATCCTTTCCAAGATATTCAATGAGAACCTGGAATATGCAACGGCTTTGAAAGAAGCGCAAGAACTGGGGTTTGCGGAAACCAATCCCATCCTGGACGTAGGCGGTTACGACCCAAAGTTTAAACTTGCGATTGCTACCGCACATGCTTATGGTTTATTCGTGGAACCTGAAAATATCCTTAATATTGGCATACAAAACCTTTCTGACAATGACGTAAGGTATGCCCGTGAAAAGAACTTCAGGATCAAACTGGTGCCAACAGCACGAAAGATCAGCACGAAACAAATTGTCACCTATGTATTACCTAAATTTGTAAAGGCAGATGATTTCTTGTTTAATGTAGAGAACGAATACAACGGTGTCACTGTACAGGCTGCCTTTGCGGACAAACAGTTTTTTTTCGGAAAAGGCGCCGGCGGACATCCTACAGGGGCAGCAGTATTGTCTGACATTGCCGCATTGAGGTACGACTACCGTTATGAATATAAGAAATACCATCAGCATAACGGGTTGACGCATACTGACAATCTTGACCTTGAAGTTTATCTCAGATATACACATGAATATACAATCGAAAAACTCCAGATCTCAGGCATCTCTGAGCGTTTTTCGAGGAACGACTATAAATACGTTATCGGAAATATAAGTCTCAAGAACCTGCTGGCTAATAAAGCCTTATTGGAACAAAAGGATATCTTCATCGCACATACAGGGAGATATACCTACACTGAACACCAGCTTAGTAAAATAGCAGAGGAAGCTATCTTTAGTTAATAAGCGGAATTTTTAAAAAAAAGCGGATATTCATCATATTTAGATATTCGCTTTTTTGTTCACTTTCATAGCGGCTAAATCTCCCGGTTACTATCCCAATTTTCAAGATAGTCGGCTACACGGCGTACAAAAGAGCCACCTAAAGCACCATCTACAACTCTATGGTCATAAGAAAGAGAAAGATACATCATATGGCGTATAGCAATCACATCTCCCTGCTCTGTCTCTAAGACCGCAGGCTTCTTCTTAATTGTGCCTACTGCCAGAATAGCTACCTGTGGCTGATTAATAATAGGCATCCCCATTATATTACCAAAAGAACCAATATTGGTAAATGTAAATGTGCCGTTTTGTGTCTCGTCAGGTTTCAATTTAGAATTACGTGCCCTTAAAGCCAGATCATTCACTGACTTAGTCAATCCTATCAGGTTATACTGATCGGCATTCTTAATAACGGGAACAATAAGGTTACCATTAGGCAACGCAGCTGCCATACCAATATTTATGTCTCTTTTTTTGATGATTTGTGTTCCTTCAACCGAAACATTGATCATTGGAAAATCCCTGATCGCTTTTGCAATCGCCTCGATAAAAAGTGGCGTAAAAGTGATTTTCTGCTGCTCACGTTTTTCAAATACCCCTTTTACTTTATCTCTCCATAATACCATATTGGTTACATCTGCCTCTACAAAAGAACATACATGCGGTGAAACCCGTTTGCTCATTACCATATGCTCAGCGATCAGACGTCTCATTCTGTCCATCTCTATAATCTCATCACTTCCACCCGCACTAACAGCAGGCTGAGGCACAAATACAGGCGCGGGCTTGTCAAATTTTTTACCTTCACGCTTACGTTCCAGATAAGCCATCAGGTCATCCTTAGTTACCCTGCCATCAGCACCACTGCCAGGAATAGCTTCCAGCTCTTCAATACTTATGTTTTCACTTGAAGCTATACTTTTTACCAAAGGAGAATAAAACCTCCCGGGGCTATCTTTTAAAGGCGCATCAGCATTAATATCAGCTTCCAGCAATTCCGCGCCAGGAATGGGTTCGGAAATTACCTTATCGTCTTCCGGTACTTCCTGTTCGCTTTTAGGTTGTTCATCTCCCTCTATCTCAATAATCGCAATCACGTCACCGACCTGGGCAATCTCGTCTTCTCCAAACAACTGACGAACCAATTTTCCTGCTATTGGTGAGGGGACTTCAGAATCAACCTTATCTGTTGCAATTTCCAGTACTGTATCGTCTACAGCGATAATATCGCCCGGCTGTTTGATCCATTTAATGATGGTTGCTTCAGCAACACTTTCCCCCATTTTTGGTAACACTAGTTCGAATTGGGCCATCTTTTATCTATTGTATCACTGACAAAAGTAAAGTATTTTGGAAACTTAAGTATATACCTATTCTATTTCGTTTAAAATCATCGTCAAAGCCGCTATTGCTGAACGCTCTATATTTTGCTGCCGCTTATCACCAAAAGTAAAACGTCTGGCCTTCGCACCCTGAGGCCCGGCCACAGCGATCCATACCGTTCCTACCGGTTTCTCAGGGGTCCCTCCACCTGGTCCGGCAACACCCGTTACCGCGACTGAATAGTCCGTACCGAAACGTTCATACGCCCCAAGCGCCATCGCCAGTGCAACCTCCTCACTTACTGCTCCGTATGTGGACAATGTTTCCGCTGGTACACCAAGTACGGACATTTTAAGTTCATTTGCATATACTATAGCTCCTCCCTTGTAGACCACTGAGGCGCCGGCATGTTGTGTGACCAGCTGGGCAATATGACCACCCGTACAACTTTCTGCAGTGGATAAAGTGATTCCCCGGTCTTCCATTTTATTCAATAGGGCCTTCTCCAGTGCAATATCTTCTTCAGCAACCACATACTTCCCCACCTTTTCTTTAATCAGTGCTACATAGCTTTCCACTTCGCGTTTCAACAACAGCTCATCAGACCCGACACTACTCAATCTCAATCTTACCTGGCCCAGTTTCGGCAAATAGGCCAGTCTGATATGAGCAGGCAACGCATTCTCAATAGCCAATATCTCCGCTGCCAGAAAGGACTCTCCTATGCCTGCCGTAAGCAAAGTCTTATGATAAATTACGGGTAGTTCGAACTTTGAACTGAGACGAGGCAATATCTCTTCTTCCATCAGGTACATCATTTCAAAAGGTACACCTGGCATAGATATGATCACCTTTCCGTTATGGTCAAACCACATACATGGTGCCGTACCATTCCTGTTTTGAATCACAAGGCAACCGTCAGGTACGTCAGCCTGTAGCATATTAGATTCAATCAGCGGTCTGTTCAGCTTTTCAAAAAACTGCTTTACCTGTTCCAGCGTAGCTTCATCACGACGCATTCCCATACCAAAGTAGCTGGCAAGTACCTGTTTGGTAATATCATCTCTTGTAGGACCCAGCCCACCTGTGATCAGAACAATATCCGCTCTTTCTTCAGCCTGTGCAAGTGCGGCAGCAATATGCTTACCTTCATCAGAAACCGATGTTATCTGCTTAACTTTTATACCGATCAGGTTGAGTTTTTGTGCCATCCAGGCAGAATTGGTATCTACGATTTGCCCAATCAGGATCTCATCTCCAATAGTAATAATTTCAGCTAGCATGTATATGGTTAATAACGGGTAAAATATTGCTTTCTTTTGCTCAGCTTCAGGTCCTGAAGTACGGCAGCCTTAACCTTTATATCTACAGAATAAGACTGATAAGCACCAAAAGGAACCCAACTGAAGCTCATATCCCAGCAATGCAGGTCGCGATAAATAGAAAAATTAGTCTGAGAAAAGGTTTTGTTCCTAAAATCCCAGCCTGATGTAAATTGTACCTTCCATTTTGGGGTAATATTGGCATCTCCATTAAAATTAAGTGTATTGGTTAGCTGACTATTCGAACCTACTTCAGTGGTACTATACTGGAAACTATAGCTGAACGCAAAGTTCCAGGGAATTTTAAAATCCACAAAGGCATTCGGGTCCCGGCTCACCCGCGCCAGTGCTTCCGATTGTTCCGGTGTCATTCCTGCCTTTTCTACCTGGTCTCTTAATGCATCCTGGTTCTGGTTCCTTCGCTTAAGGGCATCAGGATTAAAACTATAGTCAAAGGAAAAACCAAAGCTGGTCAGCCGTGGCAACTTCCCCGTATTCCAGACATACTGATCAGCCAAATACCGCACTCTTTCCCCGGTAGTGGGACTTATAGAATCAGTTCTGACCACATAAGGGTTTAATACGCCATTATAGTTAATCCCCAGTTTATCCGTAAACTGCGATCTTCCGTTAAAACCTAAAGTAGACAGTTTAAAGTTTTCTTTCAGGAAATTATAACTCCCACTGATGCTCAATCCCTGTATCACAGGAATCTTTTTGTCACCTTTACCGGTAGTATCATTGGGAGTAAGAACCTTGGCTTCCACGGTATTGTCCAATCCAAAGGAAAGCACAGCTTGTCTTCCGAGTCCGGGTCCGCCGTAAAGCGTACCTTCAAAGATCGAGTATTTCGTTTTGCGGCCCTGGGCATCTAACACATCCGAACCGTCCGTATACTTGGCATATTTATAGTACCCACGCGAAATATCAGAAAAGTCAGGAGTATAGCTAAACGATACCCTTGGCGTCATCACATGTCTCAGAGCCCTAAAATTTCCCAGGTTTTTGAATTGAGCAGTACTGTACAACTTAGTAGAAAGACTCATACTGGCGCTGTATTCCCCGTTACGCTTGAAGCCGGGGATTGTGTCAATTATCTGCAGATCATTCCCATTCAACACCCTCATATAAGTTTTTTCAATGGTCTGAAAAGCCCATCTTTCATGATAAGTCCCACCCAGACTAAAGTTAAAATGTTTTAAGGCATTAAAAGACATATTGATCGGCATCTGGTGGTCCACGCCGTTTTTGAATTTATTAAGTGTCTCTCTTTGGAAAAGCTGATCTTCTTTAGTCTGGATACTATTGCTCGCCTGCATATTATAACCCAACGTGATCTTCTGATACCATTTTTGTTCACCGACCCTATCCTTTGAATCAAACGGATTAAATGTAGGAACAGAGAAATTCAGGTCCGGGAGGACGAGATCTATTGATTTCGTTTGTGTTTCCTGATATGCCGAAAAGCTGGACCCGAAATTGATCCCGTTATCAAACACCCTGCCATAGGAAATACTTGAACGCATCGTATTTTGCGCAGTAAGGTATGGGTCATAGCTACCCGAAGCCGCAGTATTTCGGTTATAATTAACCGTTCCCGCGTCCACAGAGGCAGAAAAAGTAGTACCTGGCTTGGCATTTGCACTCTGCTGATGGCTCCAGCGTATCTTAAAATCCTTAACCTTATTGAAATCTTTAGTACCCTCTGTACCGTACCTTGAATTGGAATAATTCAGCACAATATTCCCATTGTATTTATACCGTTTGGTATAATTTGACATCAACATTGCGTCATATGACCCTCTGGTATAAATTGTACCTGTCAACTTGGCATCCCAATAATCGTTAAGCCCTAAATAATATCCGCCATCCCTTAAAAAAAATCCGCGTGTATAGTCTTCCCCAGGTGATGGAAGGATAAAACCAGAGGATTTTTTGTTGGGTTTAGGAAAAAAGGCAAATGGCAGTCCAATAGGTAAGGGTATATCTTCAATCTTCAGATATACGGGACCAGTAATGATCTGATGTTCGGTAACGATCCCCTTGGTAATATGTATGCCAAAGTGAGGATGAGGTAAATTACAGGTGCTGTAGGTCTGCCCCTTGCTATGAATCTCATCATCGGGCTGTTTCTTTGCCTTACCTCCTGAAAAAAAACCGCCTTCCTGTTCCGTAAACACTCCCCATATCTGAGCTTCTAGCGTCTCGGTATTATATTTCAGCGAGTCAGCAAGCGAAGTACCCTGTCCTTCCATTTTCATGATCGGGCGCCCCACATATTTACCGTTCGGCAAAGTCCTCCCCCGGGCAAAGATCTGCTTGGTACTATCGTTATAAGTAATATAGTCCGCGTCCAGTTCGAATCCCTGATAAATTACGCGCGCGCCTCCATATAACTTGACAATATGGGTTTTTACATCGGATACCGTAGAATCCTGGGCGGAATATTCAATTTTTCCACTGGACACTGTATCCTTAGGTACTTTTTCTGCGTTAGTTCCTTTGCCTGGTACATTCTTTCTGGCGGTGTCGGCAAGAGGTCTTACCTGTTGCCATGAAATAGAAGAAAATGCCTTTACCCGCTCGCTGAAAGCTGTTAGCAGCACAAAAAAGTTAAGAAAAATGATATACTGTAAAAGTTTCAAATTCGTGCGTGAATGTTATTTTTGCATTAATGTTTAATCCAAAACGTTCAAAATTAATGAAAAATATACCATTGCTCAGACCAAAAGCGATTTTGATCGCATTTATTTCTGCAGCAATCACTATCCTATTTAATTTTCAGGCATTTACACAGGAATACAGGGTAAAAACAATCGTCATTGACGCAGGACATGGAGGCAAGGACGGAAGTACCCGAGGGCTTTATTCTACAGAAAAGGACGTAGCGTTAAAGACTGCTTTAAACCTCGGCGCCGCCATTCAGGCAAACATGAAAGACGTCAAGGTAATTTATACCCGGGACGAAGATGTATTTATACCACTGTATGAGCGGATCGGCATTGCCAATGAAGCTAAAGCAGATCTTTTTATTTCTATACATTGCAATGATATGCCTGTATACCATAGTTCCGTTGTAACAGGCTACCGTAAAAACAGCCGGGGGAAGAAAGTTCCGATTTACAAAACGGTAAGCCGTAAAAGTACTTCGACACGAGGGACAGAGACTTTTGTATCAGGTATTGGCCGGGTCAATGAACAGGATGAAGCGATCAAAAGGGAAAATGCGGCTATTTTTCTGGAAGATAATTACAAGGAAAATTATGAGGGTTTTGGCGCCAATGCATCTGAAAATGCCATTATCCTTTCGCTTATGAAAAACACTTTCCGGACGCAAAGCCTGAGATTGGCAAAGTTTGTGCAGGATGAGTACGTAAATTCAGGACGTATCAACCGGGGCGTACAGGAAAAAAGCCTTGCCGTCCTTGCCAGGGCCGGTATGCCAGCCATTCTAACGGAGATTGGCTTCATCAGTAACCCTGAAGAAGAGGATTATATGAACTCTGAAGACGGCCAGAAAGAAATTGTAAACTGTTTGTTAAAAGCTATAGAAAGTTATAGAAAAAGCGTAGAAGGATGAAAGTAAAAACCCTGTACCTGTTAATTCCCCTATTATCAATATTTTACAGCCAGCAATCTTTTTCTCAAACCTATAAGCTAAAGACCATCGTTATCGATGCCGGACATGGTGGCAACAAACCCGGGGCCAGGGGCAGTTTCTCACTGGAAAAAAACGTAGCACTGGAAGTTGCGCTTAAGCTTGGTAAGAAAATAGAGCAGGAAATGCCTGAAGTAAAAGTACTGTATACCCGCAAAACCGATGTGGACGTAGACTTTTACAAACGGGCTGCACTTGCAAACGACAATAAGGCAGACCTCTTCATTTCCATACACTGCAATTCCATGCCGGATCAACGTGTTGTTGTTGGCTACACCAAAACCAAAAGTGGCAAGAAAGCCCCCAAGTATGCGTATAGAAAGAATACGACCACAAGTGGCACCGAAACATTTGTAGCCGGATCACATCGTCTGAATGAACAAGATGCCGCAATCAGAGAGAACGAGGATATCAAACTGGAAAAAAACTATAAACAAAATTACAATGGGTATGATCCTAACGATCCTGAAACATTTATTATCCTATCTTTGTTTAAAAACTTGTTCCGGGACAAAAGCCTGAAGCTTGCCAAACTTATACAAGAAAATTACACGAAAGATGATGGCAGGGTAGACAGAGGTGTCAAAGAACAGGGGCTTTTGATTTTACAACGGTGCGGCCTGCCTGCTGTCCTCACCGAAATAGGTTTTATCAGCAATCCGACAGAAGAAAAGTACATTAATTCCGAAAGTGGTCAGACCGAGATCGTAAATTCTATTTTCAAAGCAATTAAAACCTATAAAAAGGAAACCGAAACTAACTAAACGCCTATATACAACAACCCCACAAATGAAAATAGCAAACGAAACCAAAGTAGGTATCATGGCGGCTTTCGCCATAGCCTTGTTGATTATTGGATATAACTTTTTAAAGGGTAATGCCATTTTTTCAAGTGAGACTGTGTTGTATGCGCGCTATTCTCATGTAGACGGGCTTGCGGTATCCAAGCCTGTACTTATCAACGGCTTCCAGATTGGCAGGGTAGATAAGTTACAGTTGCAGCCAGATGGTACCATTTTGGCCACACTCAAGATCAAAGGCAAATATGAAATTCCAAAGACAAGCATTGCACGCCTGGAAAGCACTGACCTTCTGGGTAGCAAGGCAATTATCATGGACCTTGGCACAGGCGAAAACTATGCTAAGGATGGGGATACGCTGAACGCTAATGTGCAGAAAGGACTCCTGGAAACTGTACAACCGGTACAGAAGAAGGCAGAGCTTATCATTGCTAAAATGGATTCTATACTTACCAGCGTGAACGCCATTCTAAACCCTAACTTTCAGAAAAACGTAGACAGGAGCTTCAACAGCATAGCTGCAACACTTGCTTCTTTAGAGGCTACCTCTAAAAAAGTAGACAACCTAGTAGGTTCCGAGGGCTCACGTATCTCTGCAATCCTCGCTAATGTGGAATCTATTTCCAATAATCTAAGGCAGAATAACCAGAAAATTAGTTCCATACTTGACAATGTCAATTCAATTACAGATCAGGTAGCCGCAGCCAACTTCAAACAGACCATCGAGAATGCCAATAAAGCAGTTGCTGACCTGCAGGTCATCGTCGGAAAGATCAATCAGGGAGAAGGCACATTGGGAATGCTGGTCAACGATACTAAAATGTATGAGAACCTTAATAATGCTTCCAAAAATCTGGACAATTTAATGATCGATCTGAAAGCGAATCCAAAACGTTACGTGCATTTTTCTATATTCGGCGGCGGCAATAAAAAGGACAAATGAGGCCCCGGTAATCGGCTGAACTTGATTTCCTATATCGCAAACGTATGTCCCTCGAGGGCCAGCTCAGTTTCCGGAAACAAAGACCTTGCTTCATCCAGCAGTTCCTGCAAGGTCTTATACCTCGAGGAAAAATGCCCGATTAGCAATTTTGAAGCCTTGGTTAACTTAGCTACCTCTGCAGCCTGCAGTGCCGTAGTATGATGTGTCTGATTAGCGCGTTCGAGCATATCGTGAAGAAAAGTAGCCTCGTGATAAAGCAAGTCACACCCCATGATCTGTTCAAAATAACTTTCGTCAACTAAAGTGTCCGAACAATAGCCATAACTTTTAGGGCGATCCGAATCCCTGGTATAATCATCATTAAGCAATACCCTCCCATCAGGAAAAGTCAGATCAGCGCCACGCTTCAGTAAAGGATAATATTGAACACCAATATTCTCGGCTTCCAGCTTATCGATGAGTAATTTGCGGAGCCGTTTCTTTTGACTGAACCTGAATCCCGTACAGGGGATCCGGTGATTGAGGATCACCGTGTCCACTGTAAGATCGACATTTTCAAATATCCGGGTGCTCCTTAAAGGATTGATAGCTATAAATTCAATTGGGTACCTTATATCTGTTTCTGAAAACCTGAACTGAATATCCAGTATGTCTTTCAGCGCAGCGGGTGCGAAAATCTTTAACGGCTTAATCCTTCCGTTCAGGTGCAAACTTGAAAGCAACCCTATCAGTCCGAAATAATGATCGCCATGCAAATGACTGATAAAAATGAAATCGATCTTGCTCGCCTTAAAGCCATAACGGATCAGTTGCTGCTGGGTACCCTCACCACAATCGATCAGATAAAATTTCTCATTACAGTTCAGAAGTTGTGCCGTAGGGTTACGGTTGTATACAGGAGTAGCCGAACTGCTGCCCAAAATCGTAACCTCAAATTTCATCGAGCTTCGTCTGCCCCCCTAAAAGTTCCTTTTCAATTTCTTCCATAAAGATCAGATCCTCGGCCTCATCCAGTCTGGAAACAATCGCAAGTGATTCACCGATTCCTGACATCTCCATAATTCCCACCAGCGGAGCTTGGACGCCGGTCACAATGAAGAGACCATTGGCAGCTTTACAAAGCCTGTCGGCTACCAACAGACAGCTTAAATCCTGTGAATCGTTGCATTCATTCACGGCAGAAATATCGAAAACAATATTTCTAAAACCTTCAGTATTCAGAAGGATGAACTCCGATTTTAGTTTGGGGGTATTGTCGTTGGTAAAGCACGGCTCGTCCAACTTCAGTACAACGTATTTCTCATGCTTGTCTACCGAGAACTTCATAATATCATTTTCCTTTAATGCATTAAATCAAAATACCTGCTATTCCAATATATGGATTTAAAGCTTTTCCAAAGCAATGGTTACATTAGTTTCAATACGCTTCAGTACTTCCGAGTCGGGATTTTTTACAAACTGGTCGCCTGTAATACGCTCGTAAAGCTCAATATAACGCGCTGAGATGGCATTTATAATCTCAGGCGTCATTTCAGGCACCTTCTGCCCATCTTTACCCTGAAACCCGTTCTCAATCAGCCATTTGCGCACAAACTCCTTAGAAAGTTGCTTTTGGGGCTCTCCTAACCTTTGTCGCTCTAAATACCCTTCGGCATAAAAATACCGGGAAGAATCTGGTGTATGAATTTCATCGATCAGGTAAATTTCATCGCCAACTTTTCCAAATTCATATTTGGTATCCACCAGGATCAGACCGCGCTCCGCAGCCATTTCTGTTCCACGCTGATACAATGCATAGGTAAAAGCCTCCAGTTGCTTATAGTCTGCCAGAGAAACAATCCCTTTGGAGAGAATGTCTTCCCTGGAAATATCTTCATCGTGTCCTACAGCAGCTTTAGTCGTCGGCGTAATGATCGGCTCGGGCAATCTATCATTTTCATTCAACCCCTCCGGTAAGGTAATGCCACAAATGGAACGTTTTCCCGCATTGTATTCTCGCCAGGCATGTCCAGCAAGATATCCTCTGATCACCATTTCTACCTTAAACGGTTCACAGATCCTGCCGATCGTCACCATCTCATCAGGTATATCCAGCACCCAGTTTGGCACAATATCCGCTGTAGCCGACAGAAACTTCGCTGCAATCTGGTTCAGCACTTGTCCCTTATAGGGAATTGCTTCCTGCAATACGACATCAAAGGCTGATATCCTGTCTGTCACCACCATAGCCATCAACCGGTTATCAATGGTATATACATCCCTCACCTTGCCCTTATAAAAACCCGTCTGCTTCGGAAAACTGAAATTTGTTTCTTTTATTGCTGTCATTCTTATTTATTTACTGCCAAATACTATTGGATATCTCCGTAGGCTTTCAATATACGTTTTACCAATTTATGCCGTACTACATCTTCTCCTGTCAGATAGATAATGTCAATACCAGGAATATCATCAAGTATTCGCAACGCATTGTGAAGTCCGGACATTTGTTTCTTCGGTAAGTCTACCTGAGTAACATCTCCTGTAACGATAAACTTTGCCGAAGGTCCCATACGTGTCAGGAACATCTTCAACTGGAGATCAGTCGCATTCTGGGCCTCATCCAGAATCACAAAGCAATTGTCCAGGGTACGTCCGCGCATAAACGCCAACGGAGCAATCTCAATCGTCCTGTTCTCGATGTAAGTCTTCAGCTTTTCCTGTGGGATCATATCATCCAGTGCATCATATAAAGGACGAAGATAGGGATCTACCTTTTCCTTAAGATCCCCCGGCAAAAAGCCCAGGCTTTCACCGGCTTCTACTGCAGGCCTGGTCAGAATGATCCGTTTAATCTCTTTATTCTTTAATGCGCGTACCGCCAAGGCCACTGCTGTATAGGTTTTACCCGTTCCCGCGGGTCCGATAGCAAATAAAACATCATTTTTTCCAATGCTGCTCACCATCTTCCTCTGGTTTGCTGTCCTCGCTTTTACCAGCAACCCGTTGGTTCCATATACAATCACTTCTCCACTACCCCCAAATTGGGTCTTCTCCACCCCCTGCTCGGCTTCAAGGGCAGTCACACGTCGGGCTGACAGTATCGTCTCCACATCGCCGGCGGTCAGCGCACTATATTTCTCCAGATGACCGACCAGTTGGCTGTACTTCCTTTCAAATACCTGTTGCTCCTGTTCATCTCCAAGTACCTTTACTTCATTTCCCCTGGCCACTATCTTCAGCTTTGGAAAAGCGCTTTTAATCAGCTCATAATGCTCATTATTTGCGCCCCAAAACTGCACCGGGTCTACTGATTCCAATGTTAATTTGAGTTCGTTCAAAATTTTGTTTTTTGATTGAGGTCTGTATTCTGATATAAAAATTGAATATTTGTACGCGATTTGCCGCCTACGCAAGATTAAGAATAAATATTTAATTTTTAATGGCCATTATAACTTTAACGACGGATTTAGGTTCTAAGGACTTTTATCAGGCGGCGCTAAAAGGCAGCATCCTGACCATTCTTCCTACAGCCAATATTGTCGATGTTACCCACGATGTGCCATCATTTAATATCTCCTATGCGGCCTTTGTTCTCAAGAACTGTTACGCCTATTTCCCAAAAGGAACGGTGCATCTTATCGGTATCGACTCCGTTTTCAGCGAAAGCACGCATTACCTTGCTTTAAGATACCGGGATCATTATTTTGTGGGGGCGGATAATGGCATTTTTTCCCTGCTTTTTGATGAAAAACCGGAAGAAATCGTCGAACTAAACATCATGCAGGATCTAAAATACCTGCATTTTCCTCTGGTTGATATTTTTGTCAAAGCCGCCGTGCACCTGGCTAAAGGTGGTAAACTTAAAGATATTGGTCTCCCAGCAGAATCTGTCGAACAAAAAATGCTCCTTAATCCTGTCATAGAACGTGATATTATCCGGGGCAGCGTCATTTATATCGACACCTTTTGCAATGTAATTACCAATATTACTAAAGATCTTTTTACTAAGGTACAACGCAACCGCGACTTTACCCTTTATTTCCGGAAAAGTGAAACCATTACGCAGCTGAGCTGGCACTATAACGAAGTTCCGGAAGGCGAAAAGCTTTGCCTGTTTGGCATCAGTAACCATCTGGAGATCGCCATCAATAAAGGAAAAGCCAGCGGATTGCTCGGGCTGCACCTCAATGATATTGTCCGAGTAGAATTTCACCCCTGAGCAAAAAGACAAGGCATAAAGTTTGTTACATTATGAAAAAGGTTTTCATGGAAGCAACACCAAATTCAAAACATACTGAATTTAAGGCATTCTTTTTAATTGTTTTTATATTAAACTTCATTTGCCCCAGCACCGCAGACGCACAGTATGCAGATACTACAGCATACCAGGCACAACGGCTTAAAGTGAATTCTCTGCTTGCGCAACGCAGTGCGAAATTTGGTCAGTATGACCAGAGCCTAACTCAGCATACCGGAATTTTTGGTTTCCAAAGTAAACAGGATGTCAAGAACTCAAACGAAATCTTAAGGCAAATCGTCATTAATGACAATAATATCTTTAAGGAGCTAAAAATCCTGCTGGACTATAAGGATATGATTGTCCAGCAAGTCAAACGTGATGCAAGCAATAGCAACAGCCGTCTGCAAAATCATCAGGCAACTATAAGAAAGCTGCAGGAAGAGAATGAGAGATTACAAAAGGCACAACAAAGCATAGGTTTGCAGCGTACACTGGCCTCCTCTGCTGCTATTGTATTTTTCGTCATTTTTGTTTTGACCTTCATTCAACGTTCCCGAAACCGTATGTCAGTCCCAGAACAGTCTAATAAAGATCAGTATGACTAGAGCTTTCTTTAAGGTATTGACTAAGATCAACAAGCTGATGTTACCAAGTCTGTATAAAAAAGAACCGGGGAAACTGAGTACGTTACAGAAAGCTATTCTTGGCTATCGTTACTGGGCCCTGATCAGGTCGCTGAAATGAAGGTTCTGTTAGAATTGTCTATAAAAAAAGGCTGCCTGCATTTCAGGCAACCATTCTTATCAGATTTAGTAATCCCGGATCGGAAACTACTTCTACTTATTAAAATGATCAATGATCAGATTAGCCAGCTCGGCACCAATACGCTCCTGCGCCTCATTAGTTGATGCACCGATATGCGGTGTAAGAGATACCTTAGGATGCTGTAAAAGTTCTGCTTTCGGTGTCGGCTCATTGTCAAACACATCAAGTCCGGCAAAAGCTACCTTCCCATTATTCAGTGCCTCAATCAACGCCGGTTCGTCAATAGTACCGCCCCTTGAGCAGTTTACTACGGCAACTCCCTTTTTCATCTTCGCAAATTCCTCTGCTCCCAGGATAGGCTTGTCCGCGAAAGGTGTGTGCAAGCTAATAAAATCGCTGCCTGTAATTACTTCTTCCAAGGAAACTGTCTTTACCGGGATCTGTACGGAAGCACCGCCCTGGAACGACAAACTCAGGCTACCCTCAAACGGAAATAGGTCATAGGCCAGTACATTCATTCCGAGTCCTAATGCCACAGTAGCTGTTTCACGGCCGATGCGCCCGAAACCAATAATACCAATCGTCTTACCACGCAACTCAATCCCTTTAGCATAAGCCTTTTTCAGATCGTTGAAACGGGTGTTGCCTTCAACAGGCATCTTCCTGTTTGAATCCTGCAGAAAGCGTACGCCTGTAAACAAGTGTGCAAACACGAGTTCAGCAACAGAAAGTGATGAAGCCGCAGGTGTGTTTACCACGGTAATTCCCTTACTTCTGGCATATTCTACATCAATGTTATCCATGCCAACGCCACCCCTGCCAATCAGCTTAATATTGGGCACCTGGTCTATCAGCTCCTTACGCAGCTTAGTCGCGCTGCGTACGGTAATGCCATCATAATTCAATAAGGCTTCAGCCAGTTTGTCTTGCGGAACAGTTTCCGTATCCACTACAAAACCCGCTTCTTCCAGCATTTTTTTCCCAATAGGGTCTATTCCGTCGTTTGCTAATATCTTAATCATTATATTTTTTATTTGGTCTATTAATGCTTTTCTGCAAAAACCTGCATTAACTCAACTAATGTATGTACACTTGTGATTGGCAATGCATTATAGATCGAAGCCCTAAAACCACCCACACTCCTATGACCTTTAATACCTTCTACACCATTCTCATCGGCGAACTTCAGGAATGACTTTTCGAGTTCCGGATTTTCCATTACAAAGCACACATTCATTCTGGAACGGTCCTCCACCGCACAAGTACCCTTAAACAATGGATTGCGATCAATCTCTGCGTATAATGCCCTTGCCTTGGCAATATTCTCCTTCTCGATTTCGGCTACACCACCTTTGGATTTCAACCATCTGAGGTTCAGCATTGCCACATAGATCGAGAACACCGGAGGCGTATTGTACATTGAACCGCCCTCAATATGTACCTGATAATCCAACATCGAAGGCAATTTCCTGCCCGATTTACCCAGGATATCGTCTTTAACAATTGCTATGGTAACTCCCGCAGGGCCAATATTTTTCTGTGCACCCGCATAGATCAGTCCGAATTTTGAAACATCAATTACACGGCTCATAATATCGGAAGACATGTCCGATACCACAGGAACATTGGTTTGCGGAAAATCAAACAACTCAGTACCATATATCGTATTGTTGGACGTTACGTGAAAATAAGCGCTGTCCTCTGGAATTGTATAATCTTTAGGAAGATAAGTGAAATTTGCTTCCTTCGAAGATGCAACAATATTTGCCTTACCAAAAGGTGCCACTTCCTTTATGGCCTTTTTAGCCCACACCCCGGTCTCAAGGTAAGCTGCTGTCCCACCTTCAGGAAGCAGGTTCATCGGCACCATTGAAAACTGCAGACTGGCACCACCCTGAAGCAACACCACCGAATAACCCGACGGCACATTCATCAGTTCTTTGATCAGCCTAGTCGTTTCATCAACAACCGCTTCAAATTCTGCTGTACGGTGCGAAATCTCGAGGATAGATAAACCATCCTTAAAATCCAGTACCGCCTGCGATGCTTGCTTAAATACTTCTTGAGGTAAAATACATGGGCCTGCCCCGAAATTGTGTCTCATTTTTTTGGTTATTTTTAGTGGTCGTAAATGTAAGGTTTTTATCTATCTTTCCGATTGGAATTCTTGAACTTTATGATCAATTTTAAGTTCAGCTGACGGCTGGTCAGGTAATTAGGAATGCCATATTGAACGTTATTTACATCTTTTAGCCATAAGTACGAAACGGTATTATTTATATTCAGCAGATTGAACACTTCTAAGTAAGCAGCAAAGGAACTAAAATAATGCTCCAGGAATTGTGGCTTTTTCTGGCCCAGATCATCCAGAAAATCTCTGGAAAAACCAATATCCACCCGCTTGTACGCCGGGATACTGAAGCTGTCTGAATACCGTCTTTCCAGTGGTGCCCCCAAAGGCATTTTCGAACCATACATCAGGTTCAGATGTACCTTATAGGAAGGGCTGTTCAGCAAACGGTCCTGGAAATACACCGATACATTTACCCGCTGATCAGTGGGACGCTTCAGGTAGCCCCGGTCATCTCCAGCCAACTTCTGGTTTGCCTTCATTAGTGAAAGCCTGAAATAAGACACCAGGTCCTTTACGAATTCCCCACCGATACTCATATCTAACCCATAAATATTGCCCTTCGCCTGCTCCCCGGCCAGGTACCGGATCCGCACATTGTCCATCATATATGGCACTAGCCTGTCCTGGTATTTATAATACAGTTCCGAAGTAAGCTTCAGCCGTGTACTCAGGCCGTCAAAAGCACAATCCAGTCCCACAGAAGTATTATAGGAACGCTGCGCCAACTGATCTCTTACCAGCGAACCGCTAAAGTCCCGGATGCTCCGGTAATCCGGTGCCTGTTGGTAAACCCCAGCCATAAACCGGAAGATCTTATCATCTCCCGGAGACCTGTAAGCCAGCAGCAACCTCGGGCTCAGCAGCAACTGCCTGCTCAGTGTATTGATATTGGCCCTAAGCCCTAATTGCAGATCAGAATGATCAGACACCTGGTAGCTATCCTGTATATAACCCGAGAGATACTCAATGAACAGTTCGTTTCGAGCACGGATAAAATTGTCCTGGTAAAAACCGCTGAAGTCACCCCTGCCTAACACCCCTGCTGAATCCACAAAACTAAATTCCGAAATATCGTCATGGTAACTTTTATGCTCAAACCTGAGGCCCGCAAAAAAAACATGATCTTCATAGTTTTGCGTTGCCTTAAACTCAGAAGTGAATACCTGCGATTTGAGGTTATTGTGCGCATAATTCGTATACCCTCCCGTAGCTCCATCTTGCACCGGCAGATTACCCGGCACTATACTCAATTCTGAGAGTTGGTAACGCCCCTCGATATCTATACGTTCCCGTTCCAGTGTATGAAAATAACTGTTGATCCATTTTAAAGAAAGTTCCGGTTTTGGAAACAATGAAGCCGATACCGCCATACCTGCCGACTGGTAATCGTCCAGCTCTTCGCCCTGGTAAGCCGTCTGCAACCTCAACAAAGTATTCAGCGTCCCAAACTTTGTTTCCCGGCTGTCAGGGATCAGTCTAAAACTGCCTCCGTTAAAACTGCCCAGAAAATTAAGGAAAAAATGCCCCGACAAATTGTATTGGTAAACCAACTGGGCATCTGTAAAATTAGGTGAATAACTACCCTTGTTATCCTGTCTCCCCAACAAGGTTGCATTGTTTTTATAACGCAGGCCCGCCATCAGGTAACTGTTCCGGGAAAGTATCTTGGAGGCAAAGGCCCCACCCAGAAACCCTACATTCAGCGACGCCTGGCTACTGTCCGGTCGGTCATAGCGTACATCCAGCACCGAAGACAGCTTGTCATCATACTTGGCTTCAAAGCCGCCCGCGGAAAAACGAGCCGAAGTCAGCAGGTCACTGTTGATGAAACTCAGCCCCTCCTGCTGCCCGTTCCGAATCAGTACGGGCCGCGCCACCTGCACATCATTCACGTACACCAGATTCTCGTCAAAATTACCTCCCCTGACACTGTACTGCGCACTCAGTTCATTGTTAACAGAAACGCCTGGTAAAGTCTTCAGCAGCGACTCGAAATTACCATTCACTGAAGTACGGGCGAAAATATCACTCACGTTCAGTATAGAGGTATTGCTCAGCTGGTTCCTCTTGTTCGTTACTCTCACTTGTTCCAGCTCGTTAATATTGCCCGTTAACACTACATCCTGTATCACGCGGCGCGCCATGACCTGCCGGATCTCTATGATTACCGGGTTATAGCCCAGTAGCGCATACTTCAGACTGAACGTTGTATTGTATGCATAAATATGGTAAATACCCTTTTCATCCGTAACTGTTAGCCGATCCTGCCCCAGTATGCTCACCGTCACCTTCGGCAGGGGATTGTTCAGGTCATCCTTTACCACTCCCGACACCTTCACCAACAACTGCGCCCGCAGCCCGCCTCCAAAAGATAAAATAAAAAGTAGTTGTAGCCAGAGGCACCGCATAACGGCTCAGGCTTGTCTAACGTCCGGTTCCAAATGCTTCATTGCGGAAATCATTGCTGAAGGATTCTCTGCAGCAAAAACCGCATTGCCGGCTACCAGCACATCTGCCCCCGAGCGCAGCAGATCGCCGAGGTTATGCAGACCGACACCACCGTCTACCTCGATCAGCAGCTCAGGCTTCAGTACCGAAGCAAGCTGCCTTAACTCCGCTATTTTATTCAATGTATTGGCAATGAACTGCTGCCCCCCAAAACCAGGGTTCACCGACATAATCAGCACCATATCCAGATCGCCCAAAATATCCTTCAGTAAAGTAACCGGAGTATGCGGGTTCAACGCCACCCCCGCTCTGCACCCATTCTGACGGATCTGCTGCACCGTCCGGTGCAGGTGCGTGCAGGCTTCGTAATGAACGGTAATTCCGGAAGCTCCCGCAGCCGCAAATCGATCGACATACCGTTCAGGTTCCACGATCATCAGGTGCACATCCAGGGGTTTTGCTGCATATCTCTTCACCGCCTCCATCACCGGGAAACCAAAGGAAATATTTGGAACGAATACACCATCCATAATGTCCACATGAAACCAATCCGCCACGCTTGAGTTCAGCATCCTGACATCACGTTCCAGATTGGCAAAATCAGCAGAAAGTATTGAAGGAGCTATCAGGTGTTTCATCTGTTTAAGTTTAATAGATTTATTATCAAAGTGTGTCTCTAATGATCATAGGGCTATAGCATCAGGAACTTACTTTCGCTTTAACGGAGTAAATATAAAAAAAGCCCCGCAATTGCGGGGCTCTGTATTATTGTGCCGGCTTGCTTTCTGCCTGCGCACCCTCAGGTTTCTGAGGTCTCGGCAGCAACACCTTCCTTGAAAGCTTCATCTTGCCTTGTTTGTCGATATCCAGCAGCTTCACGGTCACCTTCTCACCTTCCTTGAACACACCGTCCATACTTTCCAGGCGTTTCCAGTCGATCTCAGAAATGTGCAGCAGACCATCCTTACCGGGCATGATCTCCACAAAGGCACCGAAAGTCATGATTGACTTCACCTTACCTTCATAGACCGCACCAATCTCAGGTTTAGCTGCAATCGCATTGATCCGGCCAACAGCCGCATCGATAGAAGCCTTATTATCTGCAAAAATCTCGATAATACCCTTATTACCCACCTCTTCAATAGAAATAGTGGCACCTGTCTCACGCTGCATTTCCTGAATAATCTTACCGCCCGGCCCAATCACGGCACCGATAAATTCCTTATCAATGCTCATTGAAACGATACGCGGTGCATGTTCCTTGTAATCCTCACGCGGCTCAGCGATCGTTTTCTTCATTTCATTCAATATATGCAGACGTGCCTCCTTAGCCTGGTTCAGCGCATTGGTCAGCACCTCCCACTTCAGACCATTGATCTTCAGGTCCATCTGGCAGGCCACGATACCTTTTTCGGTACCTGTCACCTTAAAGTCCATATCGCCAAGGTGGTCCTCGTCACCAAGGATATCCGAAAGGATCGCATATTTACCTGTCTTCTCATCCGTGATCAGGCCCATCGCGATACCCGATACCGGCGCCTTGATCTTTACACCAGCATCCATCAGCGCCAGTGTACCGGCACAAACGGTCGCCATAGAAGAAGAACCATTAGACTCCAGGATATCGGAAACCACTCGGATCGTGTAGGGATTTTCCTCAAGGCCCGGCAGCACCTTTTTCAGCGAGCGCATCGCCAGGTTACCATGTCCTACCTCCCTACGGCCAGGTCCCCTGTTCGGGCGTACCTCACCGGTAGAAAATGCAGGGAAATTATAGTGCAGCATAAACTTATTGTAGCCATGGATGAAAGCACCGTCGATCATTTGCTCATCGTCCTTAGAACCCAGGGTCACAGTCGTCAGTGATTGTGTCTCTCCACGGGTAAATATAGCAGAACCGTGTGCGGCAGGCAGATAACCTACTTCACTCCAGATCGGACGCACCGTACGTGCATCACGTCCGTCCAGGCGGATACCTTCATCCAGCACCAGATTACGGATCGCATCATACTGCACGTCATGGTAATATTTTTTAGCCAGAAAACCGGTCACGTCATCGATCTCCTCGCCCAGGGTCGCGATGAAGTCCATCAGTACCTGTCCGAAAGCATCTCCCCTTTCCTGTTTAGAAGTACTGCTTTTCGCAATCGCGTATACTTTATCATAAGTTGCCGCATAGATCTGTTCTCTCAGTTCAGGCTTGCTTTCTTCATGCGAGTATTCACGTTTTACCGTCTTTCCGGTCGCCTCGGTCAGTTCCTTCTGTATCTGCACCTGGGTAACGATCGCTTTATGGGCAAACTCTATCGCCTCTACCATTTCCGTTTCGGAGATTTCGTCACTCTCGCCTTCAACCATTACGATATCACGCTCTGTACCCGCTACCAGGAAATCCAGCGTAGCGCGTTCCAGATCAGTTACATAAGGGTTAATCACCAATTGTCCGTCAATTTTCGCCACACGTACCTCTGAGATCGGCCCGTTAAACGGGATATCTGATACAGCCAGCGCAGCAGAAGCTGCCAGGCCGGCAAGGCAGTCAGGCATTACATCTTTATCTGAAGAAATCAGGGAGATCATTACCTGCGTATCCGCATGGTAGTCCTCAGGAAACATCGGGCGCAGCGCACGGTCTACCAGACGTGAGATCAATACTTCATAATCAGACAAACGTGCCTCGCGGCGCAAAAACCCGCCAGGGATACGGCCCGCAGCCGCATATTTCTCCTGGTAATCTACCGACAAAGGCAGGAAATCCACGCCAGCTTTTGCTTCCTTAGCTGAAACTACAGTGGCCAGAAGCATTGTATCTCCCATTTTCACAACTACCGAACCGTCAGCCTGCTTGGCCAGTTTCCCGGTTTCGATCTCAATTAACCTTCCATCACCCAGATCGAAGGATTTTTTTATTACATTCATTTACGATCAATTATGGTGTGTTTTCCTCTTTCTACACACCTGATTATTTAACTTATTTTAGTTGCCTGCAAACTTAAGGAAAAATCAAAATACATTCCCCAAGTGAAATAAAAAAAGCCATTCCTTGAGAATGGCTTTTTACGATACAGCTTTTTCTATTTGATGATATCCCTTAAACCTAAGTTCTTGATGATAGCACGATAGCGCTCAATATCTTTCTTGTACAGATAAGCCAGGATACCACGACGCTTACCTACCAGTTTCTGCAGCGCCAGCTGAGTAGAATAATCCTTACGGTTTTTCTTCAGGTGCTCAGTCAGGTGCGCGATACGGTAAGTGAACAAAGCGATCTGTCCTTCTGCAGAACCGGTGTTGGTTTCTGCTTCACCGTGTTGTTTGAAGATCTCGGCCTTCTTTTCTTTACTTAAATACATTCTTGAATGGTACTAAAGTGTTTATAAATTAATTAATTGGCTGCAAAGGTACAGTAAATCAACCGGATAAACAATAGGCTGATTGCATTCGACAATAAAGATATTGTCTTAAGTTTGTATCAATTACAAATTATGGAAAAAACACCCTACAGCATTTTTGAAAGCCAGCTAAAAGTACGCCCCGACGATATCGACATGTTCAACCACGTACACAACAGCAAATACTTTGACTATGTGCTCGCCGCCCGTTACGACCAGATGGCAGAGCACTATAAAATGCCCATGGAACACTTCCTGGAGATCGGCTACGGGTGGGTAGTACGCACCGCCATGGTCGAATTCAAGCGGCCGCTGGTTATGGGCGATCAGATCACCGTTCGTACCGGGATCCTGACCATAGATCCCAAAGGCTGCCGCGTACAGTTCGAAATCGAAAACAACCGTACCAGAAAAATCGCGGCCGACGGCTGGTTTGATTACGTCATGATCGATATACGAACCGGCAAGGGTTGCCAGGTCACCGAGGAAATGATCAGAGCCTACAGCATCTAGCCTACCTTTCAATTTCCTCCGTCCAAAGTCAATTACCGATATTTCCGGAATCTGTCCTTAAGTCCCTCCATAACTGACTTCGAACAAGTCCAAAAAATCGCCACAACTAGGCACCAAACCACCTGTATTTCTTCTGAAATGAAATAAACTGCCCTAAGGAGAAAGCAATTCCTTGCTTTATTTAAATAAATCTTATATTTGGTGTCGAAAACCGCAACACAATGAAGTTCTTTGCAGCCCGCTTGAGGTCTTAAGTACTAAGGGCTCCCCCTTTTCTTGAAAACTATATATGTGCCGGCGTTTGTCAGTCGGTAATGCTTCCTATTGATTTTCCATATTTTATTTATGTCAGAACAGAATACAGCTGCCAGGGGCAAGCTATCTCATTTCATTAAGCTCGTCAGACAGTCCGTAAAAGGCGAAGAACAGGACTTTACCAAGGGCAGTATCCGCAGGGCGGTCGTACTGCTGGCCATTCCGATGATGCTGGAAATGGCCATGGAATCGGTTTTCGCACTCGTAGACCTCTATTTTGTTGGCCATCTGCACAACAGCTCGCATGCCATACAAACAGTGGGCCTAACAGAGTCAGTGCTTACGATTATCTACTCTCTGGCCATCGGCATGAGTATGGCAGCTACCGCCGTCGTAGCCCGACGTATTGGCGAAAAAGATCCCGATGCCGCAGCCAAAGCGGGCGCACAGGCCCTGCTGCTGGCCTTCATAATTAACCTGATCATCAGCATAGCAGGCTTTATCTATGCCACAGATATCTTGCTGCTAATGGGTGCTTCTGAAGAAACGGCTACACTGGGAACTCCGTTCATCAAGATCATGATGGGCGGAAGTATCATCATTATGCTGCTCTTTCTTATTAATGGCATCTTCAGAGGTGCGGGCAATGCAGCTATTGCTATGAAAAGTCTGTGGATTGCGAACATCGCCAATATTATGCTTTGCCCAGTGCTGATCGATGGCCTTGGACCCATCCCGGCATTCGGTCTTACAGGAGCAGCAATTGCAACTACTCTAGGCAGAGGGCTCGGTGTATGCTATCAGGTTTTTCACTTACTGAACGGCAGGCACAAGATGAAATTCCACCTGGCTGATTTCAAACCTAACCACAATCAACTTGCGGCACTTGTAAAGATTGCAACGCCAGGCGTTTTCCAGTTCGTGATTGCTTCCTGCAGCTGGATCTTCCTGGCTCAGCTAGTGGCCACTACCGGAGGCGATCACGGCTCTGCAGGATATCAAACAGCGCTTAGGCTGATGATGTTCTTTATGCTGCCGGCCTGGGGCATGAGCAACGCCGCAGCAACGTTAGTGGGCCAAAACTTGGGGGCCAAACATCTGGACCGGGCTGAACAATCGGTCTTGAAAACCGCAAAATACATTGTGCTCTACATGATCGGAGTGATGGTATTTACCTTTACCATAGGGCAGTTCTTCATTGCTTTTTTCAGTAATGACAGACAGATTCAGGAAGTGGCACGTCACGCACTGCAGATCATGAGCACTGGTTATATTTTTTACGGGATGGGGATGGTGCTGATCAGCACTTTTAATGGTGCAGGCGATACATGGACACCTACCTGGGTTAATTTCTTCGGCTTCTGGCTGTTCCAGATCCCGCTTGCCTTTCTACTAGCGAAACACTTTGATCTGGGACCAACAGGAGTATTCATCGCCATTCCAATTGCGGAAACGGCCATTGCCATTGCGGGTTATATCTTGTTCAAAAAAGGTAATTGGAAGACAGTCAAAGTATAACCGGAAGACAGAAGGCGGCTCAGGCAGTCGTCTTCTGCTTTGCTTTCTTTCCGGCTATAGCTGGTTCATAATGAAGGCCAGGTGTAAGCCAGTGCAATAAAATTACCCTTGAATAACGATAATTGAAAGGTGCAAAAATAACAACACCTCCAA
This sequence comes from Pedobacter sp. JY14-1, assembly GCF_029269825.1. Taxonomy (GTDB): domain Bacteria; phylum Bacteroidota; class Bacteroidia; order Sphingobacteriales; family Sphingobacteriaceae; genus Pedobacter. Next base: position 522,590 of record NZ_JARJHU010000001.1, read on the forward strand.
ACATGAGCGCAGCATAGTACCAGAGATTATCATAGCTAAGCTCAAGTCCTAATATATAGGCTGCGACACCTATAGTGATCATCTCCGCAACGTTCATTGCATAACTGATGAACATAGCTACATAAAAAAAACCTGGCTCGCGTTCGAAGCGAAGCTGGCAATGATTACAATATTCGTTGGTAACCTGCCCCTTAAGCGAATAAGTATTGCCGGGAAAAATATCTCCTTTTCTGCACCGGGGGCATTTACAGGAAACTACAGCCTGAAATTTTGAAATCGGCTCCATATTATTTTACTAGTTGTAAGGCAAAGTTACCCCATAGGAACAAGATATTTTATGATCCAGGTCATGTATTTGCGACTGTTCAGATTTTGACAATTTTTCCACGAAGAAGTCTAAATCGCTTTTCAGTTTCAAGCTGTCTTATGGTACGGATCACCGTCTCAACTCTCAATCCGCTCATGTCCGCAAGTTGCTGGCGGGTTAGTCTAAGCACCTCACCTGATTGCAAGTCCTGAAGCAGATAGTCGATCAGAGTAGCTACCCTGTGGGCAGCCTGTTCGTTAGCCAGCTCTTCAAGCATCATGGATTTGTAGAAAAGCCTGTTGCTCAACGTGTGGATAAGATCCATACTGAAAGCCCGGTCTTCTTCCAGAAGTTCCAGAAACTGCTCCCGGTTAACCACAATGATTTCGGTATCCTGGTCTGCAAGCGTATGGGCAAGATAACGCTTCTGTAGCAACAGTGCAGGTTCTCCAAAATACTGCCCCGACTTAAAGATACCTTGTATGAACTCCCTGCCCTCAGCATTTACAGTAACCATACTTATGCGGCCACTCTTAATAAAGTAAACATATTTTGGTATGGCCCCTGCTTCATATACACATTCACCCTTCTGATAGTGGTAAATGCTATAATTTCTTTCCAGCAAGTATTTTATTATCGACATATCAGATGATCAGTAAACATTTTTGTAAATATCAATTATTGGCATCAATAAGTAAAATTACACTTTAGGGGTATTTACAAAATGCGGAAAAATGTAATAACTTTGAGGAAAACCCAAATAGAAATCAATAAATTAAACATTATGCAATACACTTCTAAGCTAACGCAGTTATTCCTGGGGATGTTAATCCTTACAGGCTTCTCATCGAATGCGCAAGATTCCAAAAACCTGGTTAAGTGGAATGTGGGAGCTCTTGTCCTGAAAAACTTTTCCTTTCAGTATGAGCGGGCCGTCGCTCCGAAAATCTCAGTTGCCGGCGGATTAAGATTTTCACCAAAGTCAAGCCTGCCTTTCAGCTCAGCCCTGGAAAAAGCGATCGATGATGACGATACATGGAACAGCATTAAAGACTTCAAGACAGCCAACTTTGCTTTTACTCCTGAAGTTAGGTTCTATTTTGGAGAAGAAGTATTTAAAGGCTTTTATGTTGCTCCTTTTGTTCGTTATTCCAGTTATTCAATGGATGTTCCTTTTAACTTCGATGTAGAGGACAGACAGGAAACCATGCCTTTAAGCGGTAAACTGAATTCTTTTCAGGGTGGTATATTACTGGGTGCGCAATGGAAGCTGGCCAGCCGGGTGCATCTGGACTGGTGGATCATTGGCCCTAGCTATGGCAGCAGCTCAGGCAGTATTGACGGTAAGAAAAAACTCTCTGCTGAGGAACAACAAGCCTTGCGGGAATCACTTGCAGACCTGGAAGACCTGCCAGTAGTTAAAACTAAATACGCCGTTGACGAAAATGGTGCAAAGGTAAACTTCAGCGGACCAGCTGCCGGGTTGCGGGCCGGACTAGCTATAGGTTTCAGTTTTTAGGCCATTAGCCAATGGTTTCTCTGATCAGCTTGGTATAAAAGTCGCCAAGCTGCATTCCCATGGCCGCTACCTGCTGCGGAATAAAGCTGGTAGCGGTCTGCCCTGGGATGGTATTGATCTCAATGAAATAAAAATCTTCCTCGTCACCCGTAAGAATGAAGTCAATACGCACAACACCCCGGCAGTTAAGCCTACTATAAACAGCTTTCGCAATTGCCGATATCCTTTCGCGTGTAGTTTCACGCAATGGCGCAGGTGTGGTTTCTTTAGCCACACCAGGTGTGTATTTGGCCTCAAAGTCGAAAAATTCCTTTGCAGTTTCTACCTCGGTTACAGGTAATACCGTAATCATTCCGTCCAGCTTTACTACGCCTACAGTAAATTCTCTGCCGGAAATGAACTCTTCAATAAGTATCTGGGTATCTTCTCCAAATGCCCGCTCGATAGCAGTATCAAGGTCGTATGCGTGGCTTACCTTCGTCATCCCGATACTACTGCCACCGTTGTTAGGTTTTACAAAATAGGGTAAACGCAGTTCCTGTTTCAGCTGATGGATATCGTAACCACCATTTTTAAATATCTGTACCGACTTTGCAATGTGAAGTTCGGGGATACCATTGACGATGGCCTTTGTATATCCTTTGTTCATGGTAATTGCGGAGGTCAGAGCATCACAGGTGGTATAAGGGATACCCAGCATATCAAAATAACCCTGCAGTTTGCCGTCCTCGCCAGGTGAACCATGAATAGCAATAAAGACACCTTCGAATGTAATCTTTCTACCTTTAATATTGAGCGAAAAATCGTTGCGGTCTACTTCAATCCTCACAGAATCAGCAGGTTCATAAAACCACCCTTGCTGGGTAAGCATGATCTTGTAAACTTCAAACCTGGCAGGATCAAGGTTCTGTGCTATAGTAGCGGCACTTTTAACTGAAACTACCCATTCACCTGTAGTCCCGCCAGTTAGTAATGCAATCGTCTTCTTCATATTGGTCCAAATATAATTTAGTTGCCGCAGATGTCATTTTAATTCCGATTAAATATTTTTTTAGGCTAAATTTGGACGGTTTACCTTCAGTCACAAAACGCATGGGCAAATTCATTTCCTATCTTAAGACAAAATCCTTTAGAAATAACCTGATTGCTGCCGTCTTAACGGTCATGATCCTGCTTTTCGCTGCATTCTACAGCCTCAGATACTATACAAAGCATGGACAAGGGATTGATGTACCGGCTCTCAAAGGGCTTTCCTTTACCCAGGCAGCAGGAAAACTGGAAGAGTTGGGTCTGAAGTACGAGGTAGATTCAGTGTATATAATGGATACTCCTCCGGGAACAGTGATCGACCAGGACCCCGATGCCCGTACCTTTGTGAAAGACAATCGGACGATCTATCTTACTGTAAGTATGAATACCGCACCGGATGTAAAGTTTCCTGATGTAGAATTTAAGTCTTTGCGTCAAGCCCAGGCCATCATTGAAAGTTTCGGCCTTAAACTTGGCGACACTAGTTACAAGCCGGATGTAAGCCGAGATGTAGTATTGGAAGCTAACTTCGGTGGGCAGCCGATCAAAGCCGGGCAAACGGTACGTAAAGGTTCAAAGATCGATTTTGTGCTGGGCGATGGTAAGGGGAATGAAGAAGTAGATATTCCTATGTTGATCGGGTTGACCAGGGACGAGGCATCTTTTGCTATTAAAAGCGGTGCAATGCTGAGCATTGGTACCATCACCTGGGAAGGACCAATAGCAGACTCAGCAACGGCAGTAGTGATCAGGCAGGATCCGATGATCACAGATACACTGACTAAGGTAAGGATAGGCACTCCCGTGAACATTACGCTTTCCAACAAGAAATAATTTGATTACAGATCATCTATATGTCTAACAAAGAAAAACAGAACACCCCAAGAGGTAAATCTAAGGTATGGCTGGCATTGGTATTGGCAGTATTGGTTGTCGGGTCTTATTATGCGCTGCAATTTTACAAGACCTATTTTGGCCCTAACGTAAGCGGGAAGGAAAAATACCTTTATGTACGTACAGGTTACCGGCTGGCAGACGTAGAAAAGGAACTCCAACTGAAAGATGCACTACTTGACCTGAAAAGTTTTAACAAGGCAGCGGAAAAAATGGGACTTGCTGCCGCGTTGAAACCAGGCCGCTACAGCCTAAACAAGGGCATGAACAACCGAAGCATCATCAATATGCTGAAGGCAGGCAACCAGGACCCCGTAAAGCTGAAGTTCCAGAATCTCAGAAAGAAAGAGAACTTCGCCGCCTATCTGTCAAGGAACCTGGAACCCGATTCGACAACCTTCATTAAGGTACTCGATTCCGCGGCATTACTGGAAAAATATGGTTTCGATAAAGACAACAGTTATGTTATGTTCATTCCGAACACTTACGAAATGTACTGGAATATCTCTGCAACTGAATTTTTCGCACGTATGCACAGAGAATATGAAAAGTTTTGGAATCCAAGCCGTAAACAGAAGGCCACAGCACTGAACCTTACACCGATACAGGTCAGTATCCTGGCTTCTATTGTAGATGCCGAGGCCTTATATGACAGAGAAATGCCTACTATTGCAGGTCTCTACCTGAACCGTCTGAAAAAAGGGATATTGCTTCAGGCTGATCCAACTGTGATTTTCGCCAATGATGATTTTACAGTCAAGCGCGTTACCAGCGCACTATTGGCTTCTGCTTCGAGGTACAATACCTATAAATACACCGGGCTACCTCCAGGTCCGATCATGATGCCGAGCATCAATGCAATAGATTCCGTACTTAACCATGAACAGAATGATTACATTTATATGTGCGCGAAAGAAGATTTTTCAGGTTACCACAACTTTGCAGTAACCAAGGAAGAACATGAGCGCAATGCGAAAAAGTACCGTGATGCCTTAAATAAACGCAATATATTCAGATAATAAATATCATCACCTATGTATACGCACACTACCAGGATCAGGGTAAGATATGGAGAGACAGACCAAATGGGATATGTTTATTATGGAAATTATGCGGAGTATTACGAAGTAGGCCGGGTAGAAATGCTGCGCAGTCTGGGAATGGATTACGCAGGCATGGAACGTGACGGGGTTATGTTACCTGTACTTGAACTGAACTGCAAGTTCATCAAACCAGCCCTCTATGACCAGGAGATCACTATTGTGACGACAGTAAATGAATTACCGGGTGTCAGGATACACTTCGAATACGAGTTATTCAACAACGCTGGTGATCTGATCAACACTGGGAATACAACACTGGTATTTATCGATATGGCCAAAAACAGGCCATGTCCAGCCCCCGCCGAGTTCATGGAACGGTTGCGGGCACATTTTTAATTTACTAACGTTAAATTTTTATAAACGGGAGCTCAATGGAATGGGTGCACAGGCAGCTTTTAAAGATCAAGCTCTATTCGGCATTTATCGAATGGACTAAAATCTGTGTGTTGCCAGGATTCAGTCCCCTACCCCTTTACACTGTCGCTACTTTCTTTTTCCGTGAGATCGGAAAAGATTCCCTTGTGAATAAAGCTTCCTCCCTGGCTTACAATTTTATGTTAGCCATATTTCCAGGTATCATCTTTTTATTTACGCTTATTCCTTTTATCCCTAAAGGCATTGGCTTTCAGCGGCAGTTGATGAAACTGATCGTGCTGGTCCTGCCTGCCGATGCCTACAAAGCCTTCAATTCTACCCTGGATGAGATCGTGAACAAGCAAAATGGCGGTTTGCTTTCTTTCGGTTTTGTGCTGTCCCTTTTCTTTGCGACCAACGGTGTCCATAAGCTGATGATGGCATTTAATAAATCTTCTCTCATCATTGAGACCAGGAGTTGGTTGAAGCAGCGTATGATCGCGATAGTATTGACGCTGACCATTGCCTTCTCTGTGATCATCTGCATTATCGCTATGACCGTCGGCGAGCTGGCCTTACGCTATATAGATACAGAACTGCATTTGAAAGACTCATTTTCAGGCTTTGTAATTCAGCTGACACGATGGGCTTTGCTGGGTATCCTTTATTTTGTAACCATCTCGATACTGTATCGTTATGGCCCCGCACATGCAAAGAAATGGAAGTTTTTCAGCGCCGGATCCTGGCTGGCTACTGTGCTGGCTTTCCTCACGATCTGGGGTTTTTCGTTTTACATTAACCATTTCGGAGCCTATAATAAAGTTTATGGCTCCATCGGTACGCTGATCGTCATGATGATCTGGTTGTATCTGAATTCGCTGATCCTACTGGTAGGCTTTGAGCTTAACGCAAGTGTAGACCTATCCAAGCGGAGCGTAAAAATCATCCGCCCTACCTACAATCTGTTCAAAAAATAGGCTTTCACAGCGAACAACAGCAGGTCATAACAAACTTTTATCGCTCTGTTTTAAGCCTTTATCAATTTTCTATTAAAAAAACAAGATCATAATTTGCAGAATCATCCCGTATTTGTACTTTTGCAGCGGAAAGTTGGCAGAGTGGTCGAATGCGGCGGTCTTGAAAACCGTTGACTGTTACAGGTCCGGGGGTTCGAATCCCTCACTTTCCGCTGATAAGATATCAGAATCATAAAAACCGCCTTAATCTTGCATTAAGGCGGTTTTTTTATTTCCAGGGTTACGAGAAAATTCGATCTTCAAACGGCTGCACTTACGTAATGCAGGATAGCGAACAACATTTTTTGCAAGTATCCCGGCCGGCATTTCCAAATAAAAACATCGGATTTAAGCGATTTTGTCATCTTATACATAAACGTCACGAATTCAAACCTGAATTTTCGATTTCAAATTGCCTATCTCACAGTGTACTCAAAGTTCCGGACACTTGATTTCCCATCAGGGGTTTGCATCGTCAATGGATAACCCTCATCATCATAAGTATAAACATAAGTATCCTTAATTTTAATGTTATAACCCGGCTCGGTAAGTATTTCTACAGGGTTGTTCACAGATACATTGTCAACAGATCTCATGGCTAGCTTCATGTCGGAATTCCAATATGGATTTCTCTTATCATCATATGTATAGGTATAAACATAACCGTTTTCGCTCTTCTTTGTGATAATATTTTCTCCATTGTAACCATATTCACTAACGCCCGTCAACTTGCCACCAGATATCGTTTCTATTTTGACAACCTTATTATCCGCATAAATAAAATTAGTAGACGATGTCCCGCGGATAACTCCGGACTGCTATACAAAGTTTCGGTAGCGCCCTTAACCCTGCCGTTCTCGTAGATATATTTTGAGATTGACTTAACCGTAGTGTTTTTGCCAAACAAATATTCCACCACACTGAGCTTACCGTCTTTGTAAGTGTAGGTACTCGTCTGTCCGCCCTCCTCTATTTTCTTTACCAAGCGATTCTGATCATCATAAGTAAAAAGCGCCTCGCGTTGGACCGTTCTCGTCTGATTATAATAATCCGTTCCCCACACTCTGGTAAGCAGCTTCACCGGGTGAGGTTTCTCTTTCTGCTCTTTTGAATTGTCCTTTTTCCTGCAAGCCTGCAGCAATACTATTGCTACAACAAGCCCAAACGTTAATTTCTTATTCATTTTTTTAGGTTTTACAAGAAAAAAATTTATTAATTTTTTAAATGAACCATAAATAAAATTTGTGACAGACAGTGCCGATTGCCAGGAGCAGTCCCGCGCTGTTGCTATTTGGCGGGGAAGATACCGCGGAGTTCAAACAGCGGGTAAAAACTGTAATTCTGTATTCCCCCGAAAGCCAGACCGGTTGGTTCAGTGTGCTTTATAGTCCCCTGAACAATGGCACAGAAAGATAGATCCTGTAATCCTTTATCCGGCCATTTGCATTGTCCTGACGAGGCAATAATGTCATTGCAGCAACCTCATAAGCTTTCCCCAGATCGATCACGATTTGATGGGGCGGCTTTGGCGAACGGCTTTCCCATTCAGTATGCCAGTAACTGGTAAGCTGAAGATCAAAAACATTAGATGCATTTCCATCACCGCCGGAAAGCTCCTCACTATCCGCAAAAACCACCTTCCAGTTATCTCGGGGTATTTCATTTCCATTCTTATTATACAAATTGATCTCCGCAATCGTGGTAAAGGGCTGACCCGTTTGTTCCGATAAGGCTTCAAGTGCAAAATACCTTGCCGTTGTAGTTTTAAAATTAACCGTCTGTAATTTACTCACGTCTTCAAATGTTCCTTCAGCAACCAAACTACCTTCTGCAGGTTGCCATTTCTGATCGGCTGTCCTGTGCTTTCCAGGCTGTATTTCATTTACCTGATCCAGAACAGGGTGATCTAAGAAATTAAGCACAGGAGTAGCTGAGCCGTACAGATCAAAGATAACCACTTCATTATTCCCCTTATGCAACCAGCTTTTTGGTACAAGCATCGTCTGTGTTGGGCCTATACTCCAGAAACTTCCCAGACACTGACCATTTATCCATACCAATCCCTTATTCCATTTGCTTACATCCAGATAGGTGTCCTCATTCTTATTGACCCAAAAGCTACCTTTATAGAAACCGGCCTCCGGCCTTTGACCAGTAAAAGGTTTGTATACCAGGGGGATATTCTGATCACCCAGGCGAATGGGGTGATTGTTCCAGTGCTTAATCATCTTACTTTTATTGTCAGCACCGGTCAATGTCACACTTCCATGTATCCCTTTGCGGTCATGCATGTGTCCTCCATAGTTCACACGCCCTGTAGCCTCAACAAGAACAGTAAGCCGTGCTGGCTTATTTCTATCCGGGATAGCTAAACTGTATTTATTTTTCCTCCGGTCAAGACTTCCGACAAGCTTATTATCTATATAAACCAGGGCATAGTCATGGATCTCACCAAACCTTAATACCTCCTGCTTTCCCGCAGGTAGAACAGACTGGTACCATACACACCCAAAATCCTGGTTCAGGTCTTCCATAAGCATTGCAGTATCACTCGATACCGGACTGGTAAGATTTTGTCTCAGACTCGCAAATGAATTAAACTTAACTGGTGCCGGTGCCTGGAACCCTGTCCGCGCAGGCACCTCGGTAAGTGTTTCACCTTCCTGCAGATAATTTCCAAACAATTCTCTCAGGGCGAAGAACTTTTCCGTAGGATTTCCAGCCTCATCTATAGGTGCATCATAATCATAACTACTGGTTTGGGGCAGATAAGGCGGCGAATTCGCACCGCTATAAGTACTAAAGGTTGTTCCTCCATGCACCATATAAATACTAAAGGAAGCTTTTCGGTCCAGCATATATTTCAGTTCACTCACAATTCTCTTCGTATCTCCGGTGTGATGTGGGCGGCCCCAGCTGTCAAACCAGCCAGGATAATACTCCCCGCACATCAAAGGACCTGCAGGCTGGATTTCTCTCAATGGTTTAAAATTACTTTCCGGATCACTTCCAAAATTCACTACCGCAAACAGACCCTCAGGATGATCCGCTTTCAGCTGCGAGGGCCCGTCGCAATGGAACAACGGTACATTAAACCCAGCTGCTGTCAGATCAGCCTTAATGATATTCATATAATCCTTATCCGACCCATAGCTGCCATATTCATTTTCAACCTGGACCATTATTATATTTCCGCCATTGGTGATCTGCAGAGGTGCCAACTCCTTTCCTACTTCCATCATGTATTTGCGGCTCCGGTCCAGGTAATAAGGATGCTGCGTACGCAGTTTGATTGACTTATCCTTTAAAAGCCACCACGGAAATCCGCCAAATTCCCATTCTGCACAGGAATAAGGACCCGGCCTGAGTATGACATACAGGCCCTCTTCCTGGGCAATTTTACAGAACGCGCCGGCATCCGCTTGTCCGGTCCAGTTGAACTGGTCTTTCTTATGCTCATGCATGTTCCAGAAAAGATAGGCGCATACCGTGTTCAAGCCCATAGCTTTCGCCATTTTTAATCTGTTACGCCATTCAGCCTTGGGAATGCGCGCAAAATGCATCTCTCCGCAGCGTATAACATAGGGTTTTCCATTTAATTCAAACGCATCACTGCCGATCGCAAAGGTCTGTGCCTTTTTTTGCGCCCTAACTGAAAGCGACATTACTGCCAGTAACAGGTAAATCAATTTTCTTTTCATCTGGTTTATTAATCTTTGGATATTAGATCACAATGCTTTTATAAATATATGGCAAGTACAATCCTCATTTTCCCCTAATGATACGCAAACGGTTGATAGACCTATGACAGCGGCTTTTTAAGGTTATATAAAAAATTCCTGCCAGACATTCTTACTTTGACCTTACCTGGTTTAGCGGAAAATATAGCGTAACTGGTAACTATACCATCCTTCCAGCTCATATCAACTGTATAACCTCCTCTTGCCTTAAGCCCCTTAACCGTACCATTTTTCCAGGCATCTGGCAGCGATGGCAATAAATCAATACAGCCATCGTGACTTTGTAACAGCATTTCAGCCATGCCTGCTGTTGCACCGAAATTACCGTCAATCTGAAATGGAGGATGCGCAGAAAGCAGGTTCGGATATACACCTCCGCTGCCAGTCGGGTTATCCGGCCTGGCAATGGGTCTTAAAATTTCCGTTAGCAACCGGAATGCGCGGTTGCCATCATGCAATCTCGCCCAAAACAGCATCTTATAAGCCATAGACCAGCTTGTGCTCTTATCACCCCTGACCTCAAGCGTTTTCCTTGCGGCCCTGGCGAGCGCGGGAGTGGAAAGGGGTGTGATCAGCGAAGCGGGATAAACTCCGTATAGATGAGAAATGTGTCGATGCGTAGGCTCCGTTTCCTTATAATCCTCCAGCCACTCCTGTATGCGACCGTCTTTACTGATTACTCCTGGCGGGGGAACCGCCTTAAGAATGGTCTCCAGCTCCTTTCTAAAGCCTGCATCGGTCCCCAGGTGCCTTGAGGCCGTAATAACATGACCAAACAGTTCCCTTACAATCTGATTATCAATGGTCGGCCCCATGCAAATGCTTGCAGTCTTTCCATTCGCCATGTAGAAGGTGTTCTCGGGTGAAACAGAGGGGGATGTAACCATCCATCCCGTTTTCGGGTCCCTGATCAGCACACTTTTATAAAACTCTGCCGAACCCTTTAATACCGGGTAGATACTTTTCAGATAATTCAGATCATTCGTAAAAGCATAATGGTCCCATAAATTACTGCAAAGCCATCCCGAACCGGCGTTAGACGCACCCCATGAAGCGTTTTCGCCCGGCTCTGTAAAGCCCCAGACATTAGTTATCACGTGTGCGATCCAGCCCTTTGCTTCGTAATAAGCCTTTGCAGTTTTTGTGCCCGGACCGACAAGATTTTTAACCAATTCTGCAAGCGGCATGTTCAATTCGGAGAGGTTTGTTACTTCAAGCGGCCAATGATTCATCTGTACATTTACATCCAGATGGTAGTCTCCGTTCCAGGCCGTATTGATCTCCTGTGCCCATAGTCCCTGTAAATTTGGCGGCAGCAAACCGACCCGCGTACTGCTGATGCTCAGGTATCTTCCATACTGAAAAAACAATGCCGCAAACGAGGGATCATTATTAAAGTTATTGTAATAATCATTCAGCCTGACATCAGTCGCAAGCCCCGCTGAAGGACCTTCTCCGAGATCAATAGATACTCTGTCAAAGAATTTACCAAAATTGGCAACATGTCTTTCTTTTTGAAGTCCATAGGGCTTTTTCATAGCCGCTGTCAAAAACTGACTTGTTTTTTCCTGAAATGCAAAACCTTTAAAATCTGTTCCGGCTGAAATGTAAATCACGACTTCCGTAGCATCTTTAATTACCAGCTTATTATTATCCGGATAAACAGTGCCATCTTTTAATTTGGTCCGCACCCTGGCCAGATACCGCATTCCCATACCATCAGTACCATTATTAAGCTGCCCGGACATCTGCAGTTCATCACCTTCGGTCTTAACGCTGTACCGTTCGGGCCTGTTCATGGATATCTGGCAATTAAGTGCCCCAGGGCGATCAGCGGTCAGTCTGATAACATTGACGTCGTCATCAAAACTGCAGAAATACTCCCTCTTATAATTCACGCCATCCAGTGTAAATGTACAGCTGGCAGTCGCCTGGTTTAATAACAGTTCACGACGGTATTGTCCGGCCTTGGGTTGTCCCGTCTGGTGTCCGCTATAGGCAAAGTCTATCTCCAATGCACCCATGGTTTGATATTTGCCCCATCTTTCACCTGCAGAGCCCTCTCCTTTACAGACAAAATTGCGGTTTACCAAAGCCTGAGCTTCGTCATTCTTTCCTTCGAGGATCAGTTTCCTGATAGCGGGAAGACTTTTATATGCCTCATAGTTATTGGCGTCCTGCGGGCCGCCAGACCACAGTGTAATGTCGTTGAGGACAATCCTCTCCTTTAGTATACCTCCGTCGGGAGTCATTCCCAGCCGGCCATTTCCCAGCGGTAATGCGGCCTCCCAGATTTCCGCCGGCTTATCGTACCATAATTTTAACGGCTTTTGCCGGGCAATTACCTTTGTAAAGGTGAAATGGCAAAGACAACATATGATTAATAATCTTCTCATGATACGTGTATTTCTTTTACTTATATCCCAAACTAATCTTCGCCTTAGCAAGGATTTATTCTCCGTAAACCTTGAACTCATAAATACCGGCGACAGTTTTATCGCTTGCAGGCAGGATGGTAAGACGGACCCATCTGGCTTTTGCATTACCCTGATCGACAAAACAAGGGATCGATATCTTTCGGTTATCTGATTTGTCTGAGAAAACAGCCCACTTTAAATTGTCAGTCGAGTATTCGATTTTATATCGCATGCCCTTATCTACCAAGTCAGTAAAAGCCTCACATCTCCTTATCTTCCTTGCCGCACCAAGATCCACAGTCAAATACTGTGGGGTACCGTCTGCTCTTGGATTCCATTTTGAGCCACTATTACCATCAAATGCATTAATCAGGCTGTTACCGGAGGGATCTGCAGGAGAGGTAGCCGGCATCCATGCCGACAATAACTGACCTGAGGCCGGGATATAATTAAGTACAAGGTTATCGAAGTTTGCAAAGTTAAAACCGGAAACGTAGCCAGCTGCACCGACCGAATAAGTCTCATCCACTACGTTAGCAACCATTTTGTCATCTATGTATGCCTTAATATTACTTCCTTTTCCCGTCAGTTTAAGGTTATGCCATTTGCTGACATCCACGTTGCCATTGGCAAGTGTTGTATTTTTTGTCTGCAGTTTCCAGGTGCCATCTTTATAAATATTTAAACGGTAACCGAAAGGAATGTTTGCCTGTGAGGCTTTATCATAAGCCCCTCTCAAAATTATCCCCGCATATCCAACTCCGTTAAAGGCATCGTTTTCCACGAAAACATCAGAAGAAATCTCGCCTTGTTCCCATTCTGTGCCCTGCGCCACAAAAGTATAGGCACATTCGTCGGGAATCCAATGCGTAATATCATTTACAAGCAATTGTCTGAGGTATTTATTGTTTCCTTCAGATTGTGTCAACTCAAACGCACCGGAATTATCGTAAAAATATTTTGGGGAAAGGGGCGCCCGTTCCAGTGAATAATTATCAAAATCGTCACGATAACGTAACGGAAAGGCCTTTTCCTTCGGAATGTCATGAGATCCCTTTTTCTGACCGGTAGTGGTAGTGATCGTATATATACTTTCCGGATCCGCCGGTAAGGTAACGATGCCATTTACTGCAGTAATATCCATCTGTTTCTGAAACTGGTTTTTACTGTCCGACTTCCATACATGCAGTTTATCCTTAGGAAGATCAGCAATGCTGAAGGTTAATTTTTGTGCATCGCTACCTGTCACGACAACAATACTGTAATCGTTGCTGCCATCCATATTCTTATAGGTACAATAAGCTCCATCCCCACTTAGCAGGCCGCAACCGCTGTCTAAATATTTCCATCCCGGCTTGGCAAACTGGTTAAAGTGAGCTACCGCCCAAATGGTTGGCCAAACTTCATAGTTACCGGACCATGGCGTCGTTCCTTTCATGATCCCGACATTGGAGAAACAGGAAATATCTGGCATAGAGGCAATAGGACACCACATGTTCACCTTGACGATTTTCCATTTGATGTAACATTTCAGGATGTTCTTTGCCAGGTATGTCGTATTTCTCCAGGATTTGCCGGGCAATGAGAAATCTTCACCAGACCACAATGGCAAACCGGTCAGAACAGAGTTAGGATTAGGTTCTTCCCCCCTGTAGCCCCACATGTAAGAATCCGGGTAGTGATAACTGACAGCAGCGATCGTATTTCGAAACACCGAATCCTTTACCAGCAGATCGCTGATCTCCCATGCTTTCCCTGCTCCTTCCGGTGCATTAATTTTGATGTCCTTAAATCCTTTCCTGTCGAGCGTCGGCCTCAGTGTATTTACAATCCAGTCTCTGTTATAATCCCTTTCATTCCAGCATCCTGAAATATACTTCATCTTGAGGCCCCGTTGCCTTGCTCCTTCGATAAACTTAACCAGGTAGTCGGCGTTGTCCTGCGACCAGATTCCTTTAAACCATCCCGGCATGCTCCATTCCAGAGCATCCAGCTCGATCGCCGGATTCCTGTCTGCCGCTTCACGCATCAGCCAGTATTCAAATCCCCTATTGTAATGGGGAGCGTCCATTTCTTCCCGTGTCCTGGCAAAACTTGGTTCTGAACCACAAGTGGTATTACCATCCCCGCCGATCTCGGTTTTAAGATAGGTAAAACCTGCACCAAAGTTTGGTTTAAACAAATAGTCCAGTATGTCACTCCTGGATTTGTTGGCATAATCAATTAACAATCTTGAAGAAGAGCCCGCACTAACGGCGCCGATTCCATCAAAAATCCGTCCGGTACCATTGCCATCGATCTTAATAACTTCAGGTATCCTTGCCTGTTTATGATCAGCCTGTGCGAAAGCGGTCTGGACGACAAGCGACAGGCAAAGCATTTCAATTGTTTTTTTAAGCATAGTTAGTTTTATTGTTTACCAGTATCTGGATTTTATTGTGTGTTTGAGCATATATAGTATTTTACAGACAACAGTCTGAACCCGGATATTACAGGTCATCGCTGTTCCGGCAGTTTTTAGGCAAGGCAGGTTAAAGGTGACATTGAATATTTGGTTAAAGGCTGGCGCTGCCGGCCGTATCATCAGGAGATCACCAGGTAAAACTCATCGGTTTACAAGGATACCTGGCTGTTCCTGTATGTTTTCAAAAATAAATATCATCCAACTGTTGTTAATGGATTTTTCAATCCAAATAATGGATAATACAACCCTATATTTCCAATGGATGTGCTGGTTTCTGACCGTTCAGATAATTAACAGGTCCTCAAAAACGAATGCATTGTTTTAATCAGTTTTTCCGCCAAACGCCTTATAATAGGAATGTCACGAAGTCCAACACATTATTGCTCCCGGGATAACAACTTTTCGAAAGCCTTTCTCGCACTTCCCCTGAAGAAAACTTCACCGCAATAAATATAACGCAGTCTGTCCAGTATCTTCAGCATAGGTACATTATCGAAATTGGTATCTACCTTAATACTGTAAACTCCATTAGCAACAGCAAGTTCCTCAATCATCCCAAACAGGCGGGTTGCAATACCCTTTCCCTTTGCCGCGTCTGAAACCGCGACCCTATGAACAACAACGTAGTCGCCATCTGTAGCCCATTGCCCCTCAATTACGTCATAAGCGGGTTCGCCATCGAAGATGATCGCGGAATAGGCAATAATATTTTCCCTGTCACAAAGCACATAACCATAGCTATTTTCAATATCGCTACGGATACTTTGTTCATTCGGATAACCGTCCTGCCACTGGCTGCTGCCATCTCTCCTCCTTTGTTCGATAGCTTGCTGAAATATCTTCCAAATTACCTGTAGTTCGCTTATTTCTGCCTTTCTCAGTCGCATCTGTTGCTGCTCCATAATTTAATTTCGGTTGTACTTTCGGTAATATCGTGATTATTCCTTTAACCCCGGAACCTTCAAGAGTCATCCGGGTATTTTCCGGAGATGCTTTAATTGTAATCTCATTATAATAATGACGACACTGTGTTGGCTTTTTGCTCCAGGCTGAACGATCTTTGCAGGATAAAACCACCTGTCATGTCCAAAAGAACCATTCTTTTCCTGATTTTCCTCCTGTCCGGCACCCTGCTCAACACCACAAGTTATGGGCAGACTCTGTTAAAAACCGGCAAATGGTACGCCAAACTGAGCCGTGAGGACGGGCATGCCATTCCTTTTGAACTGGAGGTAAAGAAACAGGGAAGCAGCTATACGATAGCGGTAGTCAACGGCACGGAAAGCCTGCTGACGGAAAGCAATTTCAGCGGTGATTCCGTTACTATCCAAATGCCTGTATTTGAATCATCATTCCGCGCGAAGATCAACAGACCTGATAGCATCAGCGGCCGCTGGATCAAGGGGGGCCCGGTAAAAGACCTGGTGATGCCCTTTACTGCAGTTGCCGGAGGAGACAGGTTTCCCGGAAAAGCGGGTGCCGCTACGTCGGAGGCAGCCAGGACCGCTTTGTCTCCCGGTGAGATCGGGGGTAAATGGGACATGGACATTATACGCGCCGATCAAACCCGCAGAAAAGCGATCGGTGAATTTATTCAGCAGGAACGCAGACTCTCCGGATCAGTGCTTACGCCCTCCGGCGATTACCGTTACCTTGCCGGGACCTTTGCCGGAGATTCACTTTTCCTTTCTACCTTTGACGGGATCCATGCGATCCTGATCAAAGGGAGGATGATGCCTGACCATACGGCACCTGCACTGGAAGGAATGCTGTACAGCAGCACCTCTGCACCCGAAAAATGGACAGCTGTAAAGGATGCTTCGGTTAAACTTGCCCCTGCTGTCACCACTGTCAAAGAGGGCAGCGACGGGAAACCGGCATTCAGTTATAAAGATCTGGATGGAAAGACCGTATCGCTGAGCGACGAACGCTTCAAAGATAAGGTCGTCGTTCTGCAGCTTATGGGATCCTGGTGTCCCAACTGCATGGACGAAACTGCCTTTCTGAGTGAGTACTATCGCAGGAACAAAAGCCGCGGCGTAGAAATCATCGGGCTTGCCTACGAGCTAACGACAGATGTAGAACGCTCCGCAAAGAGCCTGCAAAAATTCCGTGATAAGTTTGCTGTAGAATACCCGATGCTGATCACTGGTGTGGCTGTAGGTGACCCCCAGCGTACCGAGAAAACACTGCCCCAGCTCAGTGAGATCAAGGTCTTTCCAACTTCGGTTATCCTGGACAAGAAAGGAGTAATCCGCGAGATCAGTACCTCCTTTTACGGGCCTGCTACCGGTGAATACTATACAAAGTATAAAACACACTTTGAAAATGCAGTAAACCGGTTACTGAATGAATGATAATTCAGGCTTTTATCGCATCTTTGTCACGGGAAATTTAAGATTTCTTAAAAAAACATAAAAACTGTCCCGCGGCGCAAGCCGCTTAACTAACTTAATTGATAAACCATGAATATTGGTATTCCTAAAGAAATCAAAAACAACGAGAACCGCGTTGCCGCTACCCCTGCTGGCGTAGAGGCACTAGTGGCTGCCGGCCACAAGGTGAGTGTGGAAAAAAATGCAGGCACAGGCTCTGGTTTTACGGATACTGCCTATCAGCGTGCGGGCGCAGTGATCGTAGAAACTGCTGCCGAAGCATGGGCACAGGAAATGGTAATGAAAGTAAAAGAACCGATCGAAAGTGAGTATGTTTATTTCCGTAAAGATCTGATCTTATTCACCTACCTGCACCTGGCCGCTGAGCCCAGGCTGACCAGGGCATTGCTGGAGAAAAAAGTTGCCGGTGTAGCTTATGAAACGATCCAGCTGCCGAACGGTGCACTTCCGCTGCTGACACCAATGAGCGAGGTGGCGGGCCGCATGTCTGTACAGATCGGTGCCAGTCTGCTTGAAAAGCCGAATGGTGGCAAAGGTGTACTGCTGAGCGGCGTACCCGGAACACGCAGGGCTAAGGTAACCATCATCGGAGGCGGTGTTGCTGGTACAAATGCAGCTAAGATCGCTGTCGGGCATGGTGCACAGGTAACGATCATTGACAGTAACCTCGAGAGGCTGCGTCAGCTGGACGATATTTTCGGGAGCCAGATCTGCACTGCCGCTTCCAACGCTTACACAATTGCCCAGGCAGTCAAAGAATCTGACCTCGTGATCGGCGCGGTGCTGATCCCGGGTGCGAAATCACCGAAGCTGGTAACTGAAGCAATGATCTCACAAATGGAACCAGGTTCAGTCGTTGTAGATGTGGCCATCGACCAGGGTGGTATCTTCGAAACTGCCGATCGCGTGACCACGCACGACAATCCTACTTATAAAAAGCATGAGATACTGCATTATTCTGTGGGCAATATGCCTGGCGCAGTACCCAATACATCCACTATTGCTTTGACCAACGCGACACTGCCTTATGCATTGAAAATTGCAAACCAGGGCCTTGAAGCTGCACTTGCGGGCAACGAGCCATTAAAAAAAGGGCTGAATACCTTCAACGGTGAGATTACCTGCAAAGCAGTAGCAGATACCTATGAGCCTGCAGCGGTAGCTTAGTCACGCTGCTTTCGTTATTCCTTGATATTAAAAGAAAAGCCGGATGTAACCCATCCGGCTTTTCTTTTTCAGATTTTTTTACAGACTATCGTCCTGCCTTATTGATGATCTCATAAATACTATGGTACTTATGGTGCCCACCCATTTTTTCCAGCTGCTCATTCAGATTGAGCAGTGCTTTTTTAGATTCCGCCGACTTTACCGCAGCGACACGCTGAGTAGCATACTGAAGTATTACCGGAAATTTAGCCTTTGCAGCCATAGATAATGCCTTTTCCATATTGGTCGGCACAGTAGGTTCAAACGCATACCATAACATGAGCGGCAGGTTATGATCATCTTTGTCTTCTCCGTGCTGTAGCAGGGCCTCCAGCACCGCCCAGCGTTTAGCAGGTTCTGTACGCTGCATAGCAGAAGCCAGGTAAAGCCTCACCAGGGCCGACTGATCGGAAGCTGCCATTTGCGCGAATTTTGCAAGTGCTGCATCAGAAAGGTTCTGGTCCTCTGCCAGCAACTGGATGGCCCAGCTTCGCAGGTATTCACTTTCATTATCCAGTAGTCCCAGGAGATCCTTCTCCGTTAAGCCCTGGGTAACATGTAATGCCCAGAGCGCACGCAGTTTGCGGGTAACATCAGGATTATTTGTCAGTATTTCCTTCAACAGTTTGTGTACCTTCTTATTCGGACCGCGTTCCTGAAGTATCTGACGTGCCTCTCTCACATACCAATCGTTTTTATTCAGCTGGTAGTTGACCAGTTCTTTATCAGAAGCTTTAGACAGGTCTACCTGTGTCCATTTGTCGCTTTCATGGCTGATCTTGAAGATACGGCCCATGGTTTTTTGATGTACATCCGGGTTAGGACTGTGACACTGGTTCTTGTCGTACCAGTCGATGGCGTAAACAGAACCGCTCTGATCATAACGGAAGTTCAGCCATTGAGACCAGGTATCATTGGTAAGCAGGAAATCCTGCCCGTGGCTCACAACATATCCAGAGCCAGTGCGCTTTGGAATATCCATATTTACCCTGGCACCGTGGATGTTATTCATGAAAATATTGTTCCGGTATTCTGCCGGCCAGTTCTCACTGCCCAGGTAAAACATCGCCCCCGCATGGGCATGTCCACCGCCAACTGATCCCGAACGGAAGTTACCGGCATGAGGCCCGCGGTCACCGATCCAGTGCACGTGGTCACCACATTGCTTGATGTCATCGTACGTATAAGGGTTGAAGTGGTTGCCCGCCTGGCGCAGGTATCTGGCACCCTGGATCACATGGAACATGTGCGGAATCACGCAGACCGTTACGAAAGGATGTCCGTAATCGTTGAAATCAATACCCCAGGGGTTACTGGTACCTTCGGCAAACAGTTCGAATTTCTTTTTTGTCGGATGGTAACGCCACACACCTGCATTCATACGGGTACGCTGGGCATCAGGTGTTCCCGTCGCACCAACGTTGGATTGGGTAAAGACACCATGTGTACCATACAGCCACCCATCAGGGCCCCACCTGAGATTGTTGATCGTCTCGTGTGTATCTTCATAGCCCCAGCCGTCCAGCACGACCTGTGGCGGGCCGGCGGGTTTCTCCGTTTTCTTGTCGACAGGAATGAACAAGAGGTTAGGTGCTGCACCTACCCAGACACCGCCCATACCCACTTCGATACCGCTTACCAAGTTCAGGCCCTCAATAAACACGGTCCGCTTGTCCAGCGTCCCGTCGCCGTTGGTATCTTCAAAGATCAGGATGCGGTCTTTACCCTGTCCTTCTGCTGCACGGATCGGATAAGTATGTGCTTCTGCTACCCAAAGGCGGCCGCGATGATCGATGGTGAAACTGATCGGACGTACGATATCAGGTTCCGCAGCAGCCAGCTTAACAGTGAAGCCCGGACGTGCCGACATCGCTTTCGCTGCTTCTGTACCGGACAAACCGGAATTGACAACCGGGTCGAGCGGCGGGAGGATAATGATATCACTTGGGTTCAACTCATTCGGAAAGTTAGGCTTGGTTGCATAAAAGGCAAAATCATCAAAATTAATATGTGCCATGCGGTCATCACCGATATAAGGAATCTGGGAGATACCAGTTTCATTGTCTATAATACGGATAAAGATTTCCTTGTTCATCACCGGCTTCATGTCCACCACCACAGGCTGCAGATTTGGCCGCCCCGATCCCGTGATCTGAAAGAATACTTTCTGGTTATCGGCCTGCACCAGTTCTATCCTGGTGTCCTGAAGTGCCCCACCGGAAACCTTAAATGCGGCAAAAGGCTGCGTAACGGTAAAAGGTACCGAGGTAAGTGTTCCTGTCCGCTTGTAGTTTTTTGTTCCGCCGCTGCTCACAAAGAATTTACCGGTGAGGCCCGGGTGCTGATCCTTTTCATAAACGGCAGAAGCATCAGGTCCAACCAATGGGTTGCTGAATGCATCACCTGTAACGGTCCAGTCCCGGAGCGTACCCGATTCGAAATCCAGGTTCAGGGTTTTCCCACCTTTTTTAGGCAGGATACCCGCGCTGATCACTTCCTTCTTAATCGGGCCTTCGACAACCTCAATTTTACCTACCATGCCCGCCTGCCTGTGGCCCGGAATAGAGCAGTAATAGACGTCGCTGGCTACAGCCTTAAAGGTGATGCTGGAAGTGTCTCCCTTTTGGACCAGCACCTTACTTTTCACCTTTCCTTTTTCAAGTACGATATCATGGGTCATAAGTTCTGCGTTAACGATATTCACCCGAACAAGTTCGCCTTTGCTGGCCTTTAGTGTCGGGTTGCGTTTTCCATCTGAGCCGATATAACCCAGCATGGTGGTTTCCAGGGTATAGACCCGGTCATATTTGGCAGTGTCACGGAGCGTTTTTTTCACAGTTCCATCCGCGGCATAGAGCTTTGGGACGAAAACACAGGTGATCAGCAGTATGATCAGTAAACGGTAGGAATTCATCTTTTGTGTGTATGTAATTTGGTTTGTTTCGATTGTTTCAATATCATCCTTCATTTGTTTTTTATCTTAGTGGTGTCAATACAATGTCTTTATAAAAGATTTCTGTTTTACCACCTCCGTGCAACTGAAATGCAATATAACCTTCCTGAGGTATAGCCGGGTCTTCCTCTATATAGTCTATCGTCCTGGTACCATTCAGGAAAATCTGTATACGTTTTCCCTGCGTTCGTACTTCATAGCCATTCCATTGATTTTTTTTCAGTATCTTCTTTATCAATGTGGTATCCGCTGTCGCGAGCAGTTTATTACGTCGGGACTCGTCATAAAGTGAGGCCCAGAAGCCGTCTCCGATATCAGCCTGATAACCGATCATCTCAAAATCAGGATCAGAGATCCGCTGACTGTGGAACTGCACACCGCCATTAATGAAGCCCTCTGTTCCGGTGAGTTTAAATTTGAGTTTCAGGCTATAATTGGAATAAGTTGCCGTGGTTTTAATGAATTGATTATGAGGTACCATTTTTGTAAGCGCACCACCAACTATTGCGCCTTCCCTGATGCTCCAGGTATTGATCGTATCTCCTTCCCAACCCTTAAATGTTTTACCATCAAACAGCTTTATACGTCCCTTTTTATCCTGTGCATTCGATTGCAAAACCAATCCAAGACAGATAAAAGTTAAAATCCGGAAGGCGCTCATAAGTGATTTGGTTAGGTTTTTTTTAATGGACGCTCAAAATGCCGTTTCAGATCTCTGGCATTTGAATACGAAAAATAAGGATTAAAAAGGAAAAGCCGCAAATTATTTTATAAAAATGCGGCTATCCGGAAAATCACATGGTTGTCTGAAATTTATTGTTGCGAACAAAAGCAACAACATCAGATAGCATCAATAAATGAAACAATTCCTTAACGGTGTTCTGCACCTGTTTTATAATAACGGGAGGCGAACAGAAAAATGATCACATAACAGATAATTGGAAGATAATACGCATTCGCTACTCCGTGATGATCGGCTACAAATCCCATCAAAAAAGGGAAAAATGCGCCGCCAACCACTCCCATTGAAATAAAAGATGCGCCCTGCTGCGTACGTGCACCCAGATTTTTCAAGCCGAGACTGAAGATTGTCGGGAACATAATGCTAAAGAAGAAATTGATCATCAGCAACGCGATGAAAGAGACCATACCAAGGCCCTGAGCCACGATAATACACATCAGGATATTGCCCAATGCAAAAACCGCCAGCAGTTTGTTCGGAGCAATAAAGCGCATCAGAAAAGTACCGACAATACGTCCCAGCAGCATCATGCCCATAAACAAACCACCCATCAGGTAGGAAGCCTTTTCGCTGCTCATGGAAATTACTTCGTGGCTATAATTAATGAAGAATGCCCAGGTACCGGCCTGCGCGGCAACATTAAAGAACTGTGAGAGGACCGCCCACCTATAATGGGTATGGCTGAAAAGCGGTTTTGCCGGTGCAGTATCAATATTGACAGCCTCAGCATCAGCTGCCGTAACTGCATGCGGGTCCACCGTCGGGGGCACCTTGATAAACGAAAATGACACCGCTACCACGGCAATGAGGATTCCGATTGCCAGGTAAAGCATCTTCACAGAGGTCAGGTCTGTACTGCCCTCGGTATGCTGTCCGAGGAGAAAATATCCGCCCAAACCTGGTCCGATCATCGTCCCTACGGCGTTGAAAGTCTGCGAAAAATTAATCCGCTGGTCACTGGTGCGCTGGTCGCCCAAGGAAGCGACAAAAGGATGCGCAACGGTTTCAAGCGTGGCCAGTCCGCAGCCAAGGATGAAGAGCGCGACGATGAACAGCAGAAAAGTGCCCAGGTTTGCGGCTGGGACAAAAAGAAAGGCTCCTGATGCAAAAAGTGCCAGTCCTAAAAGTACGCCGCTTTTATAGCCGAAACGCTTCATAAATAAGCCTGCCGGTATGCCCATAATGCCATAGGCACCAAAAATGGCAAACTGTACAAAACCGGATTGCAGCTTGGACAGGTGGAGCACGGACTGAAAATGCTTATTGAGTACATCGGCCATTGAAATGGCGATACCCCAGAACATGAACAAAGAGGTAACGAAAATAAATGTAGTGATGAATCTACCCTCGGTAAATAAAGGTTTCTGGTCCATTAGGTTTGGTTTTATTTGGTTAGGTTTTACTATTGACCTGTTAATTAACGACAAAAGATACAGCTTTTGCCGTTAATTACAGTAATCAGAAAGAGTTTCCTCTCAATCACTTCTGCGCAGGCTTTTACTACCTGCAATATTGTAGCGGATGCCGAAAGCCTGCTGGTTGTCAATCACACCGTCAAGGAAATGAAAAGACAAGGTAAACTGCCCTTCAATATTCCTGTAAATCCTTGGCCTCCAGGTAAGATCAGTACGGTTATACGTTTTGGCAGTGTAAAACTGGTCACCATAGATCAACTGGTGCCCCTGCCCGGTATAGAAAGAGTTGATAATTCCCACACGGCGATATTCCAGCAGGAACTCAAATAATGCACCCTTAGGCGTTTGCCAGCCTCCAAGACTGCGGGTGCGCTCAAAGGACATCATCCCGCCTGCATTGATGGTCAGCGAGTCCAGGAAAGTACGATGCGAAAGGTCTACGCCAGCTTTGACAATTGCAGCACCGTTGTCCTGCACGTGGTCGTCAGGGATAGGTACGGCGGGCCCTGCATTGTGCAGCATCATCGCATAGTGCGACACGAAAAACACCCCGGTCTTATAGCTTCCCGAAAGACCGAAAATAAAGTTCTCCCGGTCTGTAGCCGTTTGCCTGCTCGTCCAGTCGATCCAGAAGGTCTGTTTCCAGTGCTCATTCTGATACCGAAGTAACATCCCCTCCACATTCGGCCGGTAATAGTTAAACGTATCCTTAAGCAGCGCACGCGGATAATCATCAATCAGCTGGTGTCTTGGAAACATTCCCATGAAGAAATCCCAGTTTGGCTTGGTAAACTGGTAATAAGCTACCGGGTCAACTTTCTGTACAAATTTCGGGGACCCGAATTCGTGCAACGCATTCAGTCCTATCCTGAGCCGGTGTGTACTGTCGAGCAGCAGGCCGATCTCGGGAGAAAACCTGAGCCCGAAAATGGTCTGGGAGAATCTGCCCGACTGGGCGTATTCGCGGTTATCGGCAAATGAATGAAGATTAAGGTTTCCTTCCAGCTGCTGTGCCTTAAGGCCGCCCAGGGAAAGTAAACACACATAAATGGTGAAACAGAGTTTCGTGCGCATAGATTTAGGAGTTTATATTCTGTTGTTTTTGCATTACCAGCCTGCTTACCCTGTAGACCAGAAAGATACTGAACATCATAATAACAGAGACGACAATGCCCAGAATATCATAATGTTCCAATGGGCTGGTCTTGGAGGACTGGGTGACGATCAGTCCGGCGCAAAGTGCCGCAATGCCTCCTGCCATTTGCTGCAGGGAAGAATTCACACTCATAAAAGCACCGCGGTCTTTCATCTCAGGGATGCTCATGGTAAGCGCGGTAGCCGGAATGAAACGGCTCATGATACCCATGAACATTACCATATTAATGACAACCACCTGCCACAGCGGCGTCGTGCCGAGATTGGTATAGATCAGTACCATAACCGTAGCCAGGATACAACCGGCGCTGAACAGCAGGAATTTGTCCATACGGTCACTGAGTTTACCGATCAGTGGCATAGCGACGATAGATGCGATACCGGTAAACATAAAGACCATCGGCAATTGTTCTGCGGATATGCCAATGTTATTGATCAGGTAGGCGCTGCTGAAGGGCATCAGCATGTAACCGCCCACACTCAGAAATGCGGTAGCCAGGAAACCAGTCTGGTAACCGGGATTAATAACGGCATGCCAGAGGTGCAGAAAAGGGTTCTTATCAGACTGAAGGGCAAGGTGCTGCCGGATAGGCCTGATCCGGAACACAATGACTAGTGCGATCAGTGAAGCCAGTACGACAATCATCAGGAAGGTGGAATGCCAGCCCCAGTGATTGGCCAGGTAAAGGCCGATAGGGATACCCAGTATCTGGCTCCCGGCAAGAGCCATCTGGACAAAGCCCATCACCCTGCCACGCTGATTGACCTCAAAGAGATCTGTCATGATCGTCAGCGTAATCGCACCGATCACTCCTCCGAAAAGCCCGGTTACAATGCGGGCGCCAAGCAACATCCAGTAGCTGCCGGCCAGGGCACAACAAAGTGTTCCCAGGATAAATCCCGAATAAAAAAACAGAAGCAATTTCTTACGGTCAAATTTATCGGCAAAGCCCGCCGCCAGAATACCCGAAGCACCGGCACTGAACGCGTATGAAGAAACCACCACACCAAAGCCTTTCGGACTTATAGACAGGGATTTCATCAGGAAATCTCCCAGGGGGGCAAGAATCATAAAATCCAGTACGATGGTAAACTGGAGAAAGGCGAGGATAACGATGACCAGTTTCTGGTAGCCTGTGAAAGGCTGGGTAGTCTGGGTTTCAGGTGTCTGCATGATGGATGGTTGAGGGCAGCAAATTTAATTATCCTTTTCATGAACTATAGCGTATATGTGTTGTTTTTATAAGTACACTATAAATTTTAACGTCTATGAGCACTGAACGAAAAACAAAAGTGGCAAAGGAAGAAACCAAGGATATCAAAAAACCGAAAGGCGCCGAACCTGAAAACGCAACTTCGGCCAAGGATGCGAAAAAAGTGAGCACCAGTAAAAAGAAATCCTGAACAACCGTTCAGGATTTCTTTTTAGGGACCTTCGCTCCTTCCTTGCGCGCTTCCGAAAGTCCAATGGCCACAGCCTGCTTTTTAGAGGTTACTTTCTTTCCGCTTCCAGACTTCAGCTTACCCTCTTTCATTTCATGCATGGTCTCTTCGACCTTCTCGCCTGCCTTCTTTGAATACTTTGCCATAGGTTTCTGATTTAGTTCCAGAGACAGAACATTTGCCAAAGGGGAAAGTTCTCGTCTTCTGAAAAGAATACTGCCACTTAATTGACCAGCACTTCATCGACAAACATAATAGGTTTCATCTTCTGATCGGGATACCAGGACGGGATTTTCTTCAGGTTACGGGCCACTACCCTGATGCAGGATAGCCTGACAGGCTTAAAGCGGACCACTATATTATAGATCTTTTCAGGATCATCCTGCCGGAAGGCACCAGACCTCACAACACCCAGCATGCGCAGGTGCTGCTTATCCGGACCGCCCCATACTTCAAATGACAGTGGCGGGAAAAATGCATTCTTTACCTGGCTCACTACATTAATCCCCACCGAGCTCACTTCAACCGGCTGTTTGTAGAACAGCAAAGATTCCATAGGATTATCTACATAACCGATCCAGAACCCATTATAAATATTCAGGCTGCCGAAGCGGCCGTCAATGAGCGCAGGTGGGCCACCTCCGTTGAGGTCAGGCCTTGGCCCCTGCACATGCACAGCACTATCGGCCTTATGGCTGTTTCTGTATAACGGAAGTACCAGCGGATCACTTGCCGTCCAACCCTTTTTATAGGCGCGAGCCGTAAAGACAATGTCCTCGCCGACCGGGATCGGTGCCGTATATAAAGCAGAATTCAGGCTATCAGGTTGCGAACCGTCCAGGGTATAACGTATGGACACTCCTCTGACCGGGTGGGTAGCTTCCAGCCGGAAGGGTTTGCTGTACAGGCTTCCTTCTGCATTCAGTTTAGGTTGGTTCAGTTTGATGGGCTTTCCTTCATCCCGGAAGCCACCTTCAATCCTCACCTGACGGTTGTCTCTTTGCAATTGCTGCAGTTGCTTATCCTTAACCGGGGTATTCCATAGGGCCAGATGCTTTACCATGCTTTTTTTCAGAAAGTCATGGACAGCCTTCGCACTCACTCCGGTACCGGAAAGGGAAAGGCTGTGCAGGTGTTCCAGCCCCGTAAGTTCCTGCAATCCGGGGCCTTCGAGATCAGAATAATTTAGGCTGAGCTTTCTCAGGTTCCTGAAACCGGAGATCAGCTTCAGGTCTGCATCCTTTAAAGGCATACTGCTCAGGTTCAATGCGATGATCTGTTTCTTCAGTGGCTCCAATTCCTTCAGCAGTTCCGGCTTGAAATTTGCCTTATTATAAAAATTAACCAGCAGGGCCGGTGAATTCCTGGCCAGCGGGTAAATGACCCGGTAATTATTGCTGAGTTTCCGGATGTCGTCCTCATCTGCAGCGCCAAAGTCATAGTCCTCATCAGGCACTTCTGCAGGAGCAAGATAGACCGCAGATACCATCCTAAGGGAATCATCTGCCGGAAGATCGGCAACTTTTTTATCCGTCACCGCATTTTGCTTTACCCAGTGGTAAAGGATGTCCATCTCACCTGCAGTCAATTGAGTCTGATCTTTTGGTGGCATATGCTTTTTATCATCTTCAGGCAGATGCAGGCGTTGTAATAAAAGACTGATTTCGGGCTTACCCGCTACGAACAGCTTTCCTGTCTTTCCCCCTTTGTTCAGGCCGGCAAAATCAGACATCACCAGGCCGCCCTTCGCCTTGTCCGGATTGTGGCAGTTCAGACATTTCTGCGAAAAGATGGGCATCACCACATCTTCAAAAACCCTGGCGTCTTCCAGCGGAACCTTTGACCCGGCTGCGGTCTTACTGATGGGTTCCATGACAAAGTTCTCTCCATGCGTCAGCACCGCACCATAATGGCCGGCGAAGATCAGCCCGAGTACGACGATCAAAGCGCCTGTTCCGGCCAGCGGTGCTTTGTACCAGGACTTTTCCCTCGACCAGTAAATCAGCGATGCAGCAAATACGACGCCTGCGCCGGTCCATTTGTGCCAGCCGAGCATATTTCCCCCGTAGGCAGGTTCCCTGGACAGAAATATGCCCATAATGGCCGTAACTGCGGCCAGCAGACTACCGGTAAGCAGCAAACCGGTGGTGAAATTCAGATACAAAGTTTCCTTTGCATAGGTAGCCCGGAACCGGAAAAATTCCAGCAGCACCGCCAGCATGAGCAAGGTGATGGGAAAGTGCAGCAACATAGGGTGCATCCGGCCCAGAGGCTGGAGCCATACAGGTATACTGACCTTACTGCCAAAAAACAATAGAAAAAGCAGGAAAACATCCAGCGTGAAAAGCAGGTTTTCCGCGAGACCTTTCAGATTGATCTTCATAACCAGGATCAGGCACGCGTAAATTTATAGGGATATACTTTTCCGGAGGCCCACTGCGCTACATAGAGGTTACCATCATCGTCCACGCAGACATCATGCGGGTTTTTAAAGATCGCCTCAGCCTGCGCCATGGGTTGAAGAACGCCATCTTTATATACAGGCGCTGTTCCCCCGATATTGGATACAACCTTATTGTTTTTATCCAGGATGGTCACAAAACCACTGTTTTCCTTACCCAGGTCAGGTGAACGGAGTACCGCTGCGTACAGATGGTCTTTATGGATCACCGGGCGGCATACGCAGGCACCGGGCAGCGCGATCACTTCCAGCAATTGACCATTCAGATCAAAGCGTTTAAAACAGTTTCGTGTACGGTCAGTTACCAGGAGTGTCGGCTTTCCCTTGCGTTTATCGATGCAGACACCGTGGGCATTGTCCAGGTTTTTGAGTTCAGTACCCCGTCCTCCGAAATGACTCAGGAGCTTACCATTGGCATCATAATGGAAAACATACTGCTGACCGTAACCGTCCGCGATAAAAAAGCTCCCGTCATCAGCTACTGCCGTCTCTGTGGGCACGAATTCTTCAGTCTTTTTATACAATCCTGTTTCCATAGGACAATCTATGGTCATGAGTATTTTTCCGTCAAGGGTGGTCTTATAGACCTGGTGACGGTTGGTATCGGTAATGAACAGATATTCTTTCCCGTTTTCCTTCGCAAGCGTCAGGCCATGTGCACCGGGGAATTCATGTCCCCATGAACTCAGGAGTTTTCCGGATTTATTGTAGATCAGTACATTGTTTTTAGTCTCGTTGGTCAGCAGGATGATACGGCCTTTGGCATCCTGTACCATTTCGTGGCAGTCATTGACTGGATTCACTGCGGGATTCAGCTGTCCCCACTTGTCATCCATTGCAAAACGCATCTGGTTATGGCCATACAACGGACCCTTGGGTTTGGCCAGCATGTCTTTGGCGATAAAAAATGATGCCGAAAAAACGGCAGTCTGTTTGATAAAGGTTCTTCTTTCCATAGTGGTGGTTACGCAATGATATCGTTGATTACTTTTCCGGAGACGTCTGTAAGCCGGTAGCGTCTCCCCAGGTGCTTGAAGATCAGTTTCTCGTGGTTCAGCCCCATCAGGTGCAGTACTGTAGCCTGAAAGTCGTGTACATGTACCGGATCTTTGACGATGTTATAACCAAAGTCATCGGTTTCGCCATAGACTCCCGGCTTAACCCCGCCGCCCGCCATCCAGATGCTGAAACAGCGCGGATGGTGGTCACGGCCATAATTGTCCTTGTTGAAATTACCCTGGCTGTAATTGGTGCGTCCGAACTCTCCGCCCCAGATCACCAGCGTCTCATCGAGCAGGCCGCGCTGCTTCAGATCGGTAATGAGTGCCGCCGATGCCTGGTCCACGTCTCTGGCCTGTCCCGCCATTTCATTTGGAAGGTTGCCATGCTGGTCCCAACCCTGGTGGTAAAGCTGCACGAAGCGCACCCCGTTTTCACTCAGCTTCCGCGCCAGCAGGCAATTAGCGGCGAAAGTTCCCGGTACCAGGCAGTCCGGTCCGTACATCTTGATAATGTCGTCGGGCTCCTTGGATACATCAGTAATCTCAGGTACCGCCGTCTGCATCCGGTAGGCCATTTCATACTGCTGTATTTTGGCATTGATCTCGGGATCACCGAACTCCTGGTACGAGAGATTGTTCAATTCGGCAAGCTTGTCCAGCATCTTGCGGCGCTCAAAACGGTTCATGCCCTCCGGATCCTTCAGGTAAAGTACCGGATCTTCACTAGCACTGAACTGCACGCCCTGGTGAGTGGATTCCAGAAAGCCGTTGGTCCAGAGTTTGGAATATACACCCTGCCCATTGCCTTTACCACGCGACAGCAGTACGGTAAAGGCAGGAAGGTTTTTGTTCTCGCTACCCAATCCGTAACTCAGCCAGGCGCCCATACTTGGACGGTTGCCCTGCTGCGCACCGGTCTGGAAAAAGGTCAGTGCCGGATCATGGTTGATGGCTTCGGTATGCATCGAACGGATGATGCAGATGTCATCGACAATCTTCGCGGTGTTGGGGAAAAGGTCACTGATCCAGGCCCTTGATTCTCCGTATTGTTTGAAGTCGTAAAAAGAACCGACCAGCGGAAAAGAACTCTGACCGGCAGTCATACCGGTGAGCCGCTGGTTGCCCCTGACAGATGCCGGTAGCTCCTGCCCCACCATTTCCCGCAGTTTGGGTTTATAATCGAAGCTTTCCAGCTGAGAAGGCGCACCATTCTGGAATAGATAGATCACCCTTTTCGCCCTTGGCGCGAAGTCTGGGATACCCGGGGTGAAGGGTGCGTCCGCAGACGCGCTCCCAAAAAGATCCGGGATCATCAGTGAGCCCAGGGCTACACTACCCAGCCCAAGGCTTAGCCTGGATAGAAAACGCCTTCTGTTGTAAGTTAATCCGTGTTCTAAAATGTCCTTATCCATAATTACGATCGGGTTATCGTTTCTTCCAGGTTATAAATGGCACTGACCACCTCCATCATCGCGGCGGCCGAAGTCCTATCCAGCTGATCAGGCATAGGGTACTCCCCTACGGCCAGTACTTTTCCGGCCAGTTTCTGGTCCCGGTAGATCTTCAGCTGATCGGTATGATAACTGTTTAATATCCCGAGCTCCTGCGCTGTTGGCCTGCGGCATACAATAAGCCGGAAGGCCTTACTGATCTTTGCGCTGGCATCACCCTTTTCTGCAAGCAGATTCACTGCCAGTACCCTCGATGCTTCCAGCACAGTCGGGTCATTGAGCATCACCAGTGCTTGTAACGGCGTATTGGTCTTCAGTCGTTTCACCTCACACTGGTCACGGTTGCTCGCATCGAAGATACCCATTACCGGAGGCGGAACCGTTCTCTTGATCAGGGTATACATTCCCCTGCGGTATAACTTGTCTCCATGGTCCTGGATATAGGTAGCCAGCTGACCCCGGCCTGAACTGGCGGCTTCCCATAAGCCAGGAGGCTGATAGGGTTTGACACTCGGGCCACCGATCTGCCTGTTGAGCAGGCCACTACTGGAGAGGACGATATCCTTCACAATTTCCGCCGGCATGCGGTAACGCGTAGATCTGGATAGCAATATATTCTCCGGATCGGCCTGTAATTTCTCCTGGCTTGTTACCGCAGACTGGCGGTAAGTTGCAGACATGACGATCTGTTTGACCAGTCGCTTGACGTCCCACTTGTGGTCCATAAAATCCACTGCCAGCCAATCCAGCAGCTCGGGATGGGTAGGCAGTTCGCCCTGCATCCCAAAATCTCCGGATGTCTTGACAATACCTCTTCCGAAGATCTCCTGCCATACCCGGTTCACAAATACCCTGGAGGTGAGTGGATTGCTGCGGTCAAACAGCCACTGGGCAAGTCCAAGCCTGTTCTTAGGATATTTATTACTAAACGCCAGTACAGATTTCGGCGTGCCTGCAGTTACTTCCTCACCATGCGCGTCATATGCGCCCCTGTTCAGCAGGTAAGTTTTGCGGACCGTGTCCTGGTCGCCCATTACAGAGACGATCAGCCGGTTGGTGTCCTGTTTATTGATGAAGGTGAGGATGTTCTTTACATCGTCATTACTGATTTCCATCAATGGCTTTTTGGCATACGTCTCCGGTCCGCCGACCACAGACTCAATCCCCACTTCCTTCACATTATTAAAGAAAGCGAATACCTGGTAATATTCCTTCTGTGAAAAAGGATCGTATTTATGATCATGACAATGCGCACATTCGAGCGTTACGCCGATCATGGCCTTGCCAAACGTATTAGTACGGTCACTGACGTATTCTACCCGGTATTCCTCGTCTATTACCCCGCCTTCTTCAGTGATCTTGTGATTGCGGTTGAACCCTGTAGCCAGCAGTTGTTCCTTGGTAGCATTCGGCATCAGGTCGCCGGCAAGCTGCCAGGTAATAAACTGGTCGTAAGGCATATTTTCGTTAAAGGCATGGATCACCCAATCGCGCCAGGGCCATTGCGAGCGGTAGTTGTCATCCTGATAACCATGTGAATCGGCATACCTGGCCACATCCAGCCAATGCAGCGCCATGCGTTCCCCATAATTAGGGCTTTGCAGCAAACGGTCCACTGCTTTTTCATAAGCATTATGGCTCTTATCTGAAAGAAATCCGTCCATCATGGCCAGACTGGGCGGCAGGCCGGTCAGATCGAAGCTCAGCCGCTTCAGCAATCGTTCCTTATCCGCCTCAGGGTTAGGGGCCAGATGCCTTTCCTCCATTTTATGGAGCACAAAACGGTCAATTTCATTCTTAGGCCAGGCCTTTTGCTTCACTATGGGCAAGGCCGGCAGTTGAGGTGCTACAAACGCCCAATGCCTTTCATATTTAGCGCCCTGTTTGATCCATTTCTCCAGCACAGCCACTTCATAAGACGACAGTTTAAGATTAGAAGCTTTTGGCGGCATGACCATATTGGAGTCCTTGGCCGTTATTCTCAGGAATACTTCCGATGCATTGGGTTTGAAAGGTACGAGTGCATGAGCAGAAGGATTATCTTTCAACGCCTTGTAGGCTTCCTCCGCAATGTCAAGCCTTAGTCCGGCCTCACGCTTGTTGGCGTCCGGTCCGTGACAGACAAAACACTTATCGGACAATATAGGTCTTACATGAAAGTTATAGCTGATGGTTTCTGGTACCGACTGTTCTTCAGTTGTTTCCTTAGCTTTCTCACTGCTACAGGACTGAATAAAGTACACAATTACAGAAAACGTCAGCAGCAGGTATACAAGCCTCCGGTCCATAGTGTAAATATTTGGTTTGTGTGCTACGGATCAGATCCGTTATCCTAAATTAAGATAAACATCCGGCAATTACAAGCAAAAACCAAAACTTGTATATACAAACAGACAAACGCCTGTTTTAACGGGTGCGGAAGATCTTATCCCAAAGGTCTGAAGTGACCCCATATTTTGTCGTAGGATCTGAATAATGGTGCAGCATATGCTGTTGTTTGAGTTTTTTCCACAGTCCGCTTTTGAAATTTGCATGGTGCAGCATATAATGCGTCATGTCATAAAACAGATAACCCAGCATGAAACCGGCAAAGAAGCCGTCCAGCATAGCAGGTGCCATCAACCATTTAAAGAGGAAGTAAAACGCAAGCGCCAGTGGAATACTGGCCGATGGCGGCATCACCAGGCGCTGTGCATCATTGGGATAATCATGGTGCACGCCGTGAAAAATAAAATGGATGCGCTTGCCCCAGTCAGAAGAAGGGTAAAAGTGAAAGACAAAACGGTGCATGATATATTCCGTCAACGTCCAGATGAACAACCCCATCAGCAAATGACCGGCAAAAGAAAGAAACCCGTTCTGTATTACAGACTGCCAGACGAAATATCCGACAACTGGGACATATACGATCAGGGGCACGAAAAAGGGCACCTTGGAAAGCGCTTCCAGCAGAGGACTTTTGAACATCCTGGTCGATTCCCTTGAATTGGATATGTAGTTCTTCTTCATATGAATAGGTTTGACGTGCTTCGCAACTGCAGGGATTTACGGTGCAGCGCAATTCCAGTGGTCATAAACAAATACAAAATTAAGGCTTTTTCCTTTTGGTACCGCAATTCATTTCTTAACGTATGGTAAGATTTTCAGGAAATATCCCGCTTAAATTTGTTTCACAATAAAAACATAAGATCTGATTTGAAAGGACAGCAACATGGCACATACGATAGTACACCGCGCAGCAACAAGAGACCATTCCGACCACGGCTGGTTGAAAAGTTACCATACTTTTAGTTTTGGTATGAACTACAATCCCGAACGGGTCAATTTTGGCGCACTCCGCGTTTTAAACGATGACTGGGTGAGTGGTGGACAAGGGTTCGGAGAACATCCGCATGACAACATGGAAATTATTTCTATCCCACTTTCAGGGGCTTTGCAGCACGAAGACAGTATGGATAATGTAGCCGTCATCGAATCAGGAGAAATCCAGGTAATGAGCGCCGGTACGGGGATTTATCATAAGGAGTTCAACAAAAACCGCGGCGAGGCGGTGCAGTTTCTGCAGATCTGGCTGTTCCCCAACCAGCGTAATGTGACACCGAGGTACCAGCAGCTAAGATATGATGGCTTACTCAAGCCCAATCAATTTACACAGATCTTGTCTCCCGATCAGCATGACGACGGGGTCTGGATCTACCAGGATGCCTGGTTTCACATTGGAAAGTTCGATCAGGATACGGTGATTGATCATACACTGAAACAAAGTGATCATGGGCTTTACGTTTTTGTGCTTGAGGGATCTGCTGTTGTCAGGGGGACAACACTGGAAAGACGTGATGGCCTTGGTATCTGGGAGACCGAACAGATTAAGATCAAGGCTACGCCTGGCGCACACCTCCTGCTGATGGAAGTTCCCATGAAATTCTAAGTGAATGTTATTTTTCGTAACTTAAGGGTATGAAGAAGCATGAAATACTGATCGTTTGCGCACACACGGAAATCCTGAACACCATTCTCCGGCTGATCAATTCCAATGAGTCTCTGCACGGAACAGGTGCAAACACGCTTGAACAGGCCATCACCACGTTTACTTCATCCAGTTGTGACCTGGTACTAATTGGTGCGGGCCTTTCTGAAACTGAGGAACAGGAACTTGAATCGATTATTTCCAGGTCAAGAAAAAAGGTACCCGTAGTACATCATTACGGAGGAGGCAGCGGCTTGCTGTTTACGGAGATTTACGGGGCTCTGGGGGTGAAATAATTGCCCGCTCCGCTTCAGATGCTTTTTCAAAATCCCCTGCGAGTCTGTAAAGATTTGCCATTTTTTTATATTGCCCAGGTATATCTCCATATTCCGGATAAGGATTTCTATCGATCAGTGCCTGATAGCATTCCGCGCCTAGCCTGTAAATGATTTCAGGAAGCCGCAATTTTTCGGCATTATCTTCTATAGCCTGCATCAGGACACTGTAAGGTGGATCATCGTACCACACAGGAGCATTCATTGTTTCTCTTGCGAAGTTATAGGCTTTTTGCATGTCCGTTTCTAACAACGCATGAAATGTAAATGCGACAAAAACCGGGGTATACTTTAAATCAGGGATGTGTTTCACCATCTCATCAATACCATTAGCACGGAATCTGGTGTGACCTGTACGCGCTCATAAGTGTTACCAGCGATATTTATTGCATACCTGCTTATCCTTTTTGTCAATTCCTGCGACCCAGTATACTCTAAATACTTTAAATATTGCTGGTGGTTACGTTTCAACCGCGCGAACTCAGGACTCCAGTTTTTACTTAAAATCTTTGTTAAAACGCTGTCCAAATATTTTGGATGACCAATCCAGTCAATTTTGCCATTGTTTATAATAAATGTAGTTGGTATTACTCTGGCCCCGGATGTATCTAGCCAGTTTTTAGACATAAAGCGATCTTCCTCAATACCCACCCGAAAATCCATCCGGTTTCCCATGCTGTCAACCAGCTGTCTAATCTTTGCAACCGGAACCTTTCCTTTCTCATAAACATCGATAGCCATGAAGGTAACACTATCCTGGTATTTTGGAACCAGCCTGGATAAGTGACTCATAGAAACCATACAAGGAATACACCAGGTTGCCCAAAACTCTAAACATAAATTTTATCTTTTTCAAATCGTTGCACGGCTTCTCCCTTGACCCACTCTTTTATTTTTAAAGGTGGTGCCGGATCACCGATGTTGAGATTAATATCCAGAAATGGTTGGGCCCTTAGGGAAAACATAATAAAAACCAATAGTGTCAGCAGCTGAAATCTCAAGGTGCCTATTAAAGTTCTGATTGAATTCATTTTCCAAATACTGTTTTCAACTCCTCTTCAACAGACGCTATTTCATTTACTTTCTTAAATAAAATTGTCCCGTCCGGCGAGATTAACATGTAAACAGGTATGCTGCGAATGCCGTATTTGAATCCATATTCGTTATTTCCTCCTTTCAGATCACACAAGCTTAACCAATTGATACCGTCCTCTTTCATGGCTGTTTTCCATTTTCCAAGATCATCATCAAATGAAATGCTCACGATCTTGAAGTTAACCATCCTATATCGTTCAGAAAGGGTCTTTAGCTTTCCCGCATTTTGCCGGCAAGGGCCACACCAACTCGCCCAGATGTCTAGCAAGATATAATCCTTTCCAGGAAATTTTATGGTGTGTTGGACTCCAGCTGTATCCTGTTGTCTAATCTCAGAAACAGATTTGATGTCATAAGATTCTAGAAATTCCTTAATATATCCCGCCAATCTGTGTCGCCTTAGCTCTGGTGCAACTTGTGCAAATTTAGCAGCCATCACTTCCCGGGATGCAAACCTTTTCGACCATGCATTTTGTAACAGACTATAGCTGTCGGGGTGTTTCAGTTCAAACGAGTCGACCCTAAGTTGAATACTGTCATTTATGTCATTCACAGCATCATTGTATGACTCACCTCGATGGTCACCAAGTCGATATAGCGAGTCCCGAATTTTCATCAGCACATCTTTCCTGTTCTGATCAGCGGCTGAAGTGTATGAACGGATGGTTGAAAAGTACTTGTTCTGCTTTCCCCCTTTTACAGTGAAGTCCCGACTGCTTTTTCCACCAGCAACTTCAATTTTTCCGGGCTCAAGAATAATTTCCGCCTTAATCCTATATTTAATATCCCTGATAAAGCATTCCAAAATATCGTTAGACTTTCCTTCAATCATAAGGCCATTATTATACACGCAAGAATCTATATTCTTACCGTCCAGAGGGCTATATAAGTATAGCATCGTTCCATTGGGGACCGATCCGAATGTCGCCGAAATCTTATACTTGAACTGCGCCATTCCATTTATATTAAAGATAACCGTGAAAAGAAATGCTGTTTTTAAAGATACATTAACAGGGTTCATATTTTTTATTCATTAGTAAACCACAATTTACTACTAATCAAATTTGATAGAAACGGTTGCGATATAATTATCGCTATTTCCTGACCTTTGACATCAAAACTGCAAAATATATACAGGATGGTTACCGTAAATCAAGCTACAAGATTCATTGAGGCGTTTTTTTATTGCTGCAGAACGCAGATTCAATTATCTATTCTGAAACTTACTCTAATATATTAATAGTGATCAGTATTCGCAAATACGTTTACAAGAAGGATATATCGACCATAAGTCGTACACCTGGGGACAGCGTTCTGCACTACTCGGGTTCTGCACAGTCATCGTTCCAGGCAGAAACGCGGTAAATCCGGCCCAACTTTATAGCAGCTTCGGAAAACAGGTACTCTTTTCCGAAGCTGCCCCGAACCAGTTCTGGAGTTTCCCCAGTATTGCTGGTAACAGTGGCCGATAATAGATTGTCTAAAAAAAACGTGAACTGGCCGGAGTCAAAGCACCTCCAGCCAGCGCGCCTGACTACTTAAGCCAGAGCTGCTCCAGCATCTTGATAAAATACCCACCTACCACACTCCTCGCCTGGAATCCGACCATTTTACCATTGGTCGTCTCGTGCCAGTCACTCAGCGGAACGCGGGAAGGCGTCTCGGTCGCGAATTTATATACAGGATCAATCAATGCCTGGAAATCTGCATCCTTGTCTGCCAAAACAGAAGTCCAGATGATCCAGTCAGATTTGGTATAAGTTTTTCTGCTGTCGAGTGGCAACCCGAAAGGCTGTTGTTTGGTCAGATAATATTTGATCTCTGTCTCATATACTTCTTTCGGAAACAGGTTTAGCTTCAAAAGCTTGTCCCAAACCAGGTTATACTTCTGGCTCCAAGTGCCTTTTTTATCAAATGTCAGCGCATAATGATCACCGTCCTTTGCCATCTCCATCCACTTCAATGCCATCGATTTCGCCATCTCCGTGTATTTCTTTGCTTCCGCCGCCTCGCCCAGCTGCATCGCCAGGTTGCCGTAAGCGCCTAAGGCAACAATGGCCTTCACGGATAAGTTCGCGTTCCTGGCCAAGTGGCCGGCAAAGTCATCGGTGCACAACTGGTTGCCCGGGTCGAAGCCTTCTTTGCTCAGGTAATCTGCCCATACACCCAGCGTCTTCCAGTGCTTGCGCGCATAATCGGCATTACCCTCAGCGCGGGCCAAAGCAGCGGTGAGGATCAACATATTGCCCGATTCCTCTACCGGCATATCTTCACCATAGGTCTGACCGTTGGCCAATGGGTAAGTACCAAGGTCATGTGCGGCAAAAGGCTTTTTCCATTTTCCGCTTTCGCTGTAGTAAAAGATGCCATTGAGCAGCCCTTTTACCAGTTCGGGGTTGTAAGCCAGGAATAATGGCGCTGAAGGGTAAGTTACGTCGACTGTATAAATGGAACCATTGCTGAAGTTTTCCTTTGACATGAACAACAGTTCACCCTGTGGACTCTTTACCAGCTTATGGGCCGAGATGGCCTGCCGGTAAGCAAGTACACAAAGCTTTGCATATTTTTCACCGCCTGAAGACAATGCTTTCTGATACATACTGGCATCAAATGCATTACACCTGGACATCATCTGTGCATACTCCGAAGCAGAAGCCACCAATTCATCATTAAAGGATTTCGTTCCGTCTGAGTTCCAGTAAGCCTTCAGATTCTGGCCGAAAAACTGTACCGATTCCAGATCGTCATAGCCCAGCATCACAAACTGTTGTTTCGGGCTGCTGCCAACTTTACCAAACCTCATTACGGTGCTCAGGGAGAGCTTGGTGCCTGTCAACGCGGTTGGACGTTTGATCTTAGCAGGGCTGTTGAAATCTGCAATGGCATTCTTCAATGGCACCACATATTGCGTTGCGCCATTGCTCGTTGGAGTCGCCACATACATATAACCCCAGTCTATTCTCAGGTCATCTCCCTTTTTCTGCAACACAGGTTGTTGAGTCGTACCTGCCTTAAGGATTGAAAGGGGCCCAAAGTTGCTGCTCTCTGCCCGTACTTCCTGGGAAGGTATATTTACGGCAATATTGGTTGATGCATTGAACAACACCTCTACCTCGTGTACTTTTTTGTCGCTGGCCTTTACCTTGTAAGTGATATAAGAAACGGGCCGGCTTACCAGATGCAGATCATCCAGTAATAAAGGTGAGGTAAAAGTCAGGGACAGATCTATTGCTCCGGCCTTAAATTCATATTGTGTTTGGGTGGACGTAATGTTCACACTTTTCTGTTCAGCTAAGGCAATCTTATCCAAAGAAGGTGCGGTGGTAACCAAACCTGCATCCAGCCCCTGCCCTCCGGCGGTATTGATCACATGAATGGCCAGCACATTACCCGTTTTTTTAAGGCTTTTCAGTACTTCTGCCTTTACGGGAATGTAGTTAAACTTATTATTTGTCCAGCCTTCATACTCGTATACCAGCATGCCGTTCAGGTAAACCTCCACATTATCATCGTGGTTTAGCTTCACAAAGAGGTCCTTCGGGCTACGGGGCAAATTAAAGGAACGTCTGACCCAAAGGTTTTTACTCTTCCACTCAGTTTTGGCAAAATGTTCTGCATCCCCGAAAGGTGCGGCTCCTGATTTCCATTTGCTATCGTCAAAGGAAAGCTTGTTCCAGCCCTCAACGGGGCTTTCCTCTGTGTATTTAAAGTGATAAGGCTGATCATCCGAAGCAGCCAGTATATTCTGGTACTTTTGCTCGGTTGCCCCCAGAAAACGGTAAGATTTACCGTCTACCTTCACTACGCCCAACAATGACTGGTCTGCACCTGTCCAGTGATGGGTAACAGATTGGTTCAGCTCATCCGTATTGGACCAGATACTGAAATAACTGTCGTGAGTGATTAAAGGATAAGCAGGCGCTTTTTTCTCCTGGGCTATCGCATATCCTGCGGTCAGGAAGGTCAGGAAAGTAAGTAATGATCTTCTCATCATCCGTATTGATTTTATCAGGTTATATCGTTAAAAGCCCGGCTGCCTAAAGGCAGCCGGGCTTTATTAGCTAAAGATAAGGAAAACAAATTTCTATTTGGCCAGCTGATACAATCTGACCTGTGTAAGCTTAAAGTTCTGATCCGAATCAGTAAAGGTACTGACAAAACCTATGGTTACCTTATGCTGTTCATTCAGATTAAATGGTGTCGTTTGCTTTAACGGTCCGTTTCCGGAAAACTTAGTCCAGCCAAGAACATCTGGATTAGTCTGTTCAACCTTATCCACATCAGGAAGCTCATCTGCTTTGGAAATTACGTTATACAACAGGTTTTTGACCTGAAAATCATGAAAGATCATCTGATAAAAATATTGACCGGCAGGAAGGGCTTCCAAAGTAGTCTGTTGT
Source organism: Pedobacter sp. JY14-1 (assembly GCF_029269825.1). GTDB lineage: Bacteria > Bacteroidota > Bacteroidia > Sphingobacteriales > Sphingobacteriaceae > Pedobacter. Next base: position 563,453 of record NZ_JARJHU010000001.1, read on the forward strand.
ATCTTTCCGTTGATGATATCGGGTTCACCGCCCCATGACTCCATAGACATACTGTTCCCTTCCCATTCATCCCAGCCACCCATACCGCCGTCACGTTGCCTTACTGCTGCGTTTACTCTCCAGTCTGCGACTACTCCCCACCTGGAGCCGAAACGCTCTGATGCCCTGAATTTAGGTCCGGTGTTTAAAAGGAAATCATTAGTGACATCAATCAGTCCGCCATCACTTGAAACCAGCATATTTGTTTCTGCAACCGATCCCTTGTTGGTGGTGACGGTTACTTTTGTAGTAAACAGATCTCCTGCAGGATATTTGTGCGAAGGGGAAAGCTCATCGGAATCATCGTCATCCCCGAAATCCCATTTTGCGGAAACTATGGTTCCGGAGGTAGCCTCGACACCAAACTTCACGTGGTCACCTTCCGCTTTCGCAGTTATTTTCAGGAATTTGGTAGGATCTATGTCAACGACGATCAGTTTTTTCGCGGTAGAACCGTCTGGAGCAGTTGCCTTCAGGCTCACTTCATACTTACCGTTTTTCGCGTAAACATGCGAAGGAGAATCTTCGACGGATAGACTGTCATCGCCGAAACGCCATTCCAAAGACTTAAATTTGGTTGATTTGTTTTTGAAAGTAAAAGTAAACGGATCATCTCCAGGCACTACTTCGTAGTCTGCGAAAGGCCTGTCCGGGTTTTCTGTCTGTTCCTCGATAACGCTGTTACTGTTTGAGCACGCTAATAATACACAAGCACAAAACAAAACCATTAATGGTCTGACTGCTTTTTTCATATGGATATATATTTGGTTTTAGTTAATTCAAGGTTCACAGTCAAACCCTCCACCTTCACGCTATATCCACTCCAATCAGGTTTTGTACTTACACAGAAAAGATGGTACCTACATACCATCTTTTCTAACTCAAACATAATCCTAATATAGGAAAAAAAGTCCTATATTGTTATGTAACAATTATATTACTTGTAAAGCCTGAATTCAGAGATCTGGAAGCCACCATCTCCATTATTAGCAGAAACATTCCATCTGTAATATAGGAAAGGCTTAGGATTAGCTACCGGATAGTAGAACATGGTTTTGAACACATCTCCGAAGGAAACCCCGCTTCTGGTATCTACAACCTCCCAGCTTGTACCATCATTAGAACCTTCCAGTGTCCAGTCTTTCGGACCACGCGTACCGTAGTCATTCGCAGAACCTATTCCATAAAATTTAATCGCTGTAGGGGCCTGAAATGAAAACTGAGCCCAGAATGACCCTGGCCAGCCCATATACAACTTTGTTTCTACATCATTATCAATGATCTTCAGCGAACCTTCATTAGCTGCCGCACCGCCACCGTTGTCAGCGGAAACATTCAAAGACACTTTATTGGTCACATTTGATACTACTCCTTCGGTAGTGGCAAATTTATCAAGTGTCAGCACAGCCCCCTTCTTAGTAGTCAGTGTCAGTGAAAGCGGGTTCAGCGTACCTTGCGCATAGGTCTGCTCAGGTTCCATTTCCGTAGACTGCGATCCTCCGTCAAACTTCCATAATACCGACGCGATGTCAGCCTTGGTGTTGATCTTAAACTTCACTTCGTTCTGAGTGCCGGTCTTATCCGCAATGATCTGCGCTACGCTATCCGGATCGATCTTAACGAGCAATACCTTCTTCGCCGTTGATCCGGTTTCAGAGATCGCAGTCATTGACACTTCATAATTACCAGGGACCATATAGAGATGGCTTTTGGTGGTATCAGTTCCAAGACTGTCGTCGCCAAATCTCCACTCGAGAGTTTTGTAATTCTCCGCCTTATTGATGAAGTTAAACGTAAAGGGATCTTCCGTAGGGACAATCTCAAAATCGGCAAAGGGCCTGTCACCTTCGACAATCTGTTCGTCCACTACCTGATCTGAATTGGAACAAGACACAATTGATGCTGCAAAAAGCAGCGCTACCAATGGTTTAAATAGAGTTTTCATTAAGCTTATATTTGCGTTGTAAATAATTAACCTCTCCTGTTAGCGTAGCCCGGCTATCCCATTAACCAGGGCAAATCACTGATGTTTTTACACAACAATGCGATTGCTGAAACGTTTTAATAGTGCAAAAAAAAGGAACGCTACCGGGTAAGAGAAATTTGTACGCTTAATGTTACCATAAATCGCCATTTGTATTATATTTTTTACAAAAACATATAGGACCAACGGCTTTACATGGTTAGAACGCATAAAAAGGGGTCTGATTAGTACCCCTTTTCACGAAAGATCTCAGCAATTATTTAAACAATCTGAATTCAGAAAACTGGAAACCCGTACTCCCGTTATTGGCGGTTACATTCCAGCGGTAATACAGAAAGGGTTTAGGATTCTGAACGGCAAAGTAAAACATGGTCTTATAAACGCCATTGAATGTATTTCCAGTCCTCGCATCTAAAATTTCCCAGGTCAGTCCGTCATTAGATCCCTGAAGTGTCCAGTCCTTTGGGTCCCTGGTCGGTGCATCATTTGCAGATCCTATACCGTAAAACTTGATCGACGTTGGTCCCGGAAAAGTAAATTGTGCCCAGTAAGTACCTGGCCATGGCGTATACATTTTAGTTTCGGTATCGGCATCGATTAATTTCAGTGAACCTTCATTGGCATTCTTTCCGCCGCTATTGTCCGCCGACACACTAAGAGATACCTGATTGGTGACATTGGAGACGACACCTTCCGTAGTTACAAATTTATCCACGTTCACCACAGCCCCCTTACGCGTAACCAGTTTAAGTGAAAATGCGTTTAACGTCCCCTGTTTATAAGTTTTGACCGGATTGAGTGTTGTCGGTTTTGTCTGTGCATCCAGTGTCCATTCCACAGAACCGATCTCCGCTTTGGAGTCAATACTGAACATTACTTCATTTGGCGTTGCAGTTTTCACTGCACTTACCTTTACGACACTGTCCGGATGGATTTTTACCGCAATAAGCTTCTTAGCTGTAGCTCCGGACTCAGCAATAGCGGTAAGGGTAACTTCGTAAATGCCCGGAACGGCGTACATATGCGTTTTTGTCGTGTCTGTGCCCAGACTGTCGTCACCAAACCGCCATTCCAGTTTTTCATAGTTTTGCGCCTTGCTGATGACGTTAAATGTAAACGGGTCATCAGTCGGCTGCATTTCAAAATCAACAAAAGGTCTTTTAACATCCTCTGTCTGTTCGTCGATGACATTGCCGGAATTTGAACAGGACGTTACCGATAAGCTAATGGTAAGCAGTGTAAGTAGTTTGAATAGTTGTTTCATTGTGGTTTTTTATGTTGTGTAAGTCAGTTAGTCTGGTCTTCCGATACAAGCTCGCTGAAAAACAGCGAATACAATTAGTTATATCGATTTAGCAACAAAAATAGAAGATATTTGGAAACATCATAGTTCAGGGACTTATTGTTCTTTTTACACTAAGATAAATGACACGTATATTACAAAATGTATGCGAGCGGCGGTATAAAAAAAGGGGTAACTGCAAAGCAGTTACCCCTTTTTTTAAGAAGACATATGTACTATCTGAACAACTGGAATTCCGATAACTGAAAACCGCTGCTTCCAAAGTTAGCTGTCACCTTCCATCTGTACATCGGGAAAGACTTTGGCGTCGCAACTGCAAAATAGAACATTTGTTTGTACTTCGAACCCGCCTGATCGTAGAAATTCCTATCCAGGTTTCTGGTGTCAAGTACTTCCCAATTGTTTCCATCATTTGAACCTTCCAGCGTCCATACCTTAGGATCACGGGTTGGTGAATCGTTTGCAGAACCGATACCATAAAACTTAATCGTCTGAGCAGAAGCGAATGTAAAGGTTGCGGTAAATGTACCAGGCCATCCCTGGTACATTTTTGTATTTACATCGCCGTCCAGCAGTTTCAATGATCCTTCATTTGCATTCTTACCTCCACCGTTATCGCTTGAAACCGACATCGACACCTTATTGGTTACATTAGATACAATACCTGCAGTTGTTGCATACTTGCTAAGGTTAATTACCGACCCTTTATTGGTGACGGCCTTCAGGGAAAGTGGATTTAATGTGCCTTCCCTATAGGTCTTCACCGGAGACAAATCTGTAGAAGTTGACTTGTCCTCAAAGGTCCACAGTGCAGATGCGATATTTGCTTTACTTTCAATATTGAACTTCACCTGGTTAGGTACAGTGGTAGCAGGAGCACTCAGTTTGATCACGCTATCCGGATCGATATTGATCGTCAGCAGTTTTCTGGCTGTAGCTCCGCTCTCAGATGTAGCGGTGAGGCTCACATCAAATTTTCCTGTCGTCATATAGACATGTTTAGCAGCCACTTCTGTAGAAACACTGTCGTCACCAAATCTCCAGAGCAATGACTTATAATTAGAAGACTTATTCGAAAAGTCAAATGTAAACGGGTCGTCTCCGTTAACGATCTGATAATCAACAAAAGGACGCTTCATATCTTCAATAACCTCTACTCCATTCTTGTTCTTGGAACAAGAAGACAGTACAAAAACAGCGACGAGGAATGACATTGGCTTATATAACATTTTCATAGCTTTAATTTTTAAGTTGTACTTATTTAATTGATTTACTGTCTAGGTCCTCCATATTTCATCGTTACTGACACCTCCCTTGTATTTGGTGCATCGCCCCAGGTAAAGTTCAAGGTAAAGGTTTGCGTAGCCGGATCCCACTTGTTTTCCTTGCCAGGCGTATTTTTCAGAGTAGCATTACCTAAGCTCTTTACAGTGACCTGATTCGTATTGCGATCGACAGTGAGGTAAGTATTATCAATAGCACCTACCAGGGAACCGTCTCTCCAGATCGGCATAAATGAAACCTGATCCTTGCCAAAACTACTCATAATCATAGTCCTGTTAGTTAATGTACCGCCCAAATTGGTATCTGGTCCGGTGGCGCTGTTTCTTGTAATTGTACCGTTCATGGTATAAATACCGTCCCACCACTTATCCAACCGGGTAAAGATCATACCTTGAAGATCATAAGCGCCATTATCCATATAGAAGCGTAAAACCTGCGGGCCCTTTTTCAAGTGGACTATACTTCCATGAATTTGCTGATTTCCGTAACCACCAGTATTTCTGGATTTCAACAAGCCTGTTAACGCAGTGTTGCCAGTAAAGAGGCTGTAAGTACCATTGGCATTATCACTGCCCAGCATTGCGTTAAACTCATAATCACCTTCCTCCTGTACGTCAACAGTATAAGAAAGCCATTCACCAGCTGCCGTCCATCCGACAACGATGTTGTTGTCACCGATATCTACCTGGTCTGGCCTTCTGAACTGTCCACCGTCTCTTCCTCCATTATCGTGATAAGCAACGCCCTCACCACCGAAGTCATAGTTAGAAGCCGGGATCAGGTTAGAAACCTCATACATTCCGCCTTTGATGATGAATGGCGTACCGTTAAATGGTTTCCTTCCAAGGTGGGCCGGATCAAAAATCACCACCAATGTAGTATTTGATTTTGCAAGCTGCCACTTCGTAGGATTACTCAGCCTGATACCCATCGCGATCGGTTTCAGGAAACCTATAGAAGCCATTAAACGCAGGTCTACATTGAACTTGACCGTGTTCTTGCCAGCTTCAAACTGAACCCTGGATACAGATGTAGACCAGTTTGCATCATCAAGCTTTATGACATCAGCAGGAACCTCGCCGGCAGCAATTGCAGTATTGATCACGTTCTGGTCCCTGACCAGATCTACGATAAAGCCTGCGCCAGCTTCACCTGTTAGCGTAAGCTCAACTGGCATACTGATATTCAGAGATCCCTTTTCATAACCAAGGTTGGTAGGAGATAAAGGAAAATTCAAACTCGGCGTGGTATTGCTGAACCTCACATAGTGAACCTTCGAAGCTTCTATTACTGCACCAGTCTTGATCACCACGATAGTAGACCTCTTACCTGCAGCAATTGAATTGCCTTTTGACGGATCATCCAGTTGAATTGCAAAAGCGATGTCCTTTCCATAGTTCAGCTCCAGGTAACTTCTGCTGAGCACAAGATTCAAACCTACACTTTTGACACCAAAAGCAATGTTCACTTCCGGAGGGATAGAAAATTTGCCCTGTTCTAAAGCTACAGTGCCTTCCGGTAATTCCTTGTTTGCGATCAGCGTAGCTACTGTATCTGTATTGATAACCGTTTTTACGGTAAAAGCTTTTGAGGAAGCACCGTTAAAATTAATGGTCAGTGGTAAAGTCAGCTCACTGTTATCCAGCGAAAAATTTCCGCCATTCGATACCTCGATCTTTGCCGGAAGTTCCAGTGCTACCTTTGACCCTTCCTCGTTCACAATCACATCCGAAAGTTTTTCCTTCTCGCATGAAACCAGAACTGAGGTCAGCAGCGCCAGAGCGCAAAATCCCGAGTAGGTAAATATTTTTTTCATCTTCACAAAGTTTATAAATGATCGTATTACTGAAGGGGCGGTATAATAAGCCCCTTCAGTATCTTAAAATAGGATTAGTTAGAAATCCAGACACGTCCGTCCAATCCCCACGAAGCCTGGCGGGCGATATTAAACCAGCTCAGTATCTGTGTTGGAACGTCTGAGTTTTTAGGAACAAGTGTATTCAGGTTGTTATTGCTCGGAGAACAGATAAGATCCGAAAACGTCTCCCACTGATAAGTTCCCTGCAACGTAAAATCAGCTTCAAATGGTCCCAAATCCTTCATGACATTTCCTGAACCTTCAGTCATTGGCCAGTATCCTAACAGGTAGTTCCAGTCCGGGTGCGTTTCGTCAATAGATGGCTCACAGGCATAACGCTGGATCACGTCTTCCGATAAGGCCTTCTTCCATATCCTCAGTTCGGCAAGCTGAACATTGATATATCCTTTGTCACCATCAATCTCTCCCGGAGCAAAACCTACACGCATTGGCGCATTGTTGTCGAAGTTTGGTATGCCAGGGAGCTGCCAGTCATTTTTACTGATGTTGTTGTTGTCTCCGCTACCAGATCCTGTAGTACCTTTAACGCCGTCAGTATACAACCTCGCATAACGTCTGCCGTCAGCCTTCTTCTCGATAACGAAACACAGGTCATGCCAGGTATCGCCACTGAAATCCAGTCCAGGGATCTCCTGTCCATTGATATTATCCTGTCCGCCCTGCTGCATCAGTCTCCAGCGGTTGTAGAACAGACATATATCCCAACCAGGGTTTCCAGGAGCATTGCTTCCACCCCAGCCTACGTTTGTACGTTTACCTACGACAGATGGCCACTGATACCAGTACTGACCGCTGCTTGTATTCTTCGGACTGCCTTTCTTAATTTTAATTGATACCGTAAAATCCTGGTCTTTACCAAAATTGAACTGCACTGATTTGTCTGCACTGACAACACCGTTGACTTTTTCAGGATCGCCCTTGAACCTAACGGCAGATCCAGTGTAAAAATTACCCAGGAAAGGCTTTCCGACAAATGTCTGCTTATAGCTCAATGCATTGAAAATGGTAAATGTATTTGCATAAGTATTGCTGAACAGCGTCTTGTCATCTTCAGACGGCGGAAGTTTATACTTTCCACCATGGCTTGAAGTGATAATAATCATCCAGTTCTCTTTATTGTAAGTAGGACGCGTCTTTACCGCTGTGATCAGTTCACCTACCCTGGTGTCAAAGTCGGCAATAGCTGTCTTGTAACCGGGGGCTGAATTATCCCAGACTCCCGCAGCCCTTCCTGCATTCTCAATTCCGGAAAACTGACCAACTACGATACTTGCTGTGTCAGCCTTAAGGAAGTTGACCATATTGGTCTTTAACTGGTCATCGTTGGCATATACTTCAGAAACATCGGCATCTGTAGTCAGGTTATTCTTGAATTCTGCAGAAGTAGCAAAAGCCGCGATCCGCATATTCTTGTTCACCTCCTTGATGCGTTTGAAGATCACAGGATAGTTTGCCAGGTCGTTTCCTGCAAAGTCATCGCTGGTTACATCATGCTTGTCCTTTCTTACACCAGTCATCATATCTGCCCAGTTGGTTGCGCTGTTCTTGATGGTATCAGCAAGCGAAGTCCAGGTATAGATAGAATTGGCCAGTAAAGACTTCATATTAGGAATGTCTGCATCCCTAACCGCAGTTCCCCTTGCCCCGTCTGCAATGATATAAAGTACTTTAGGCGCCTTATAATTTACATCATTCGTATTTTCCGGCGAATCGGGTATCATTTTGTCGAATCCCTTATTACAGCTGGACAGCATGACCGACAATGCTAGCATAGCCATCCCGATGTAGGACGGGCCGCTAATTTTTTTCATACTTCTTAGTTTAATTTTCATCACGTTCATTCTAAATTTTACCATTAATCCAGCGTTACCCTTACGATGTTGTGGTTTTCCTTATTGTCAAACAAATAAAACGAACCCATGATCAGCAATGCACGCTTACCTTCAGCAGATGTTGTTTCCATGACATCATAAATGCTTCCGGCCAGGTTACCTACAGTATTATAACCATCAGCAAGTCCGCCAGCCAGGTCAGTGATCAGGAAACCATTCCTTGCTGCTCCGTCATAAGTTTTAAAGTCACCGGATACTACACCCAGGCCATCCTTAAGCAATTTGCAGTAAGTCGGGTAGCCGCCTTCAAAAGCCAGTGCCTTAAAGGACTGGTCAATACTGCCGTCATAGTTCAGCATCACCATATTTGATACAGCAGTACCATTATAGGTCTTAAAACGTCCTACTGCAAGGTATTTGTTCACGGTAGCATCATAGCTGATCTGGTAGATATAATCATCAGCACCTGCACCTCCCGCGTTGAAGGTAGGATCAATGGTGCCGTTTTCATTTAATCTGATGATCCTGCCCACGTTGGTATTGTCAAAAGTGGTAAAGTTACCCCATACCAATAATTTGCCATCTGAATGCATCAGGGTTTCGATAGGACCATTTCCGCCTGGCAAGCTCTTTCCGGGACGTCCCCTATAGCCCGAGGCCGTTTTGTCAAACCTCCAGTTGCTGTCCAGTGTACCGTTGGTATTCAGTCTGGCCAGCTGGCGCACATCGGTACTGTCAATGATAGTGCTATCCTTATATTTGTGGTTAGGCTGATCATAACGACGTGAAAGATAATAAGTGAAATCACCCGAAATTACCAGCTTATTGCCTCTGGCATAAATGTTCTGGATGCCGCCATTGGTGCCGCCGTTGAAAGTAGACACAAATTTAGTCTTTCCTTCATAGGTAGGTACAGAAACAGTATCAATCTGTCCGGATGAAGATAATTTAGTTACGTTACTGAGCCCGTCACGTTGCGCGTAGCCACTGAAACGCCCGGCAATGTACCATTGGTTATTGAGGATCGCCATATCATACAACGCGCCGTTTGCACCCGCACCCGATTGTAATGAACGGTCATAAGTACCGTTAGGTAACGTTCTTACGATACGATAGATCGGCCTTACGACGCCCTTGTTATCAAAGTTGCTGAAGTCACCAAGAAGCACGGTATTACCCGAAGCTACAGTGACCGCCTTATTGATCGGACCATTAGTACCATTAACAACGACATAGGTAAGATCTTTGTTCACCTTTCCCAGCACGGTAAAATCCGGACCAAAAACCAACTGTCCATCTACCACTACTGAAGTAATACCGGAGCTGGCTCTTCCTGGAACCTTGACTTTTACCTCTGCATCAGTAACAGAAACGACCTGCGCTTCCTGCCCGTTAAATAAAAACTTAAGCTTGTCTTTATAAGGCATCAACCCTTTTGCCTTTATCGTTACCTCGGTTCCGGCATTACCAGATGCCGGGCTCGGGACCTGCTGCTTGTCGATTACAATCCCCAGCGGCGGTGTTCCCCCCGCATACGGATCATCAAATACGTCTTCTGACTGCTTACAGCTGCCCAGCAAACCTGCCATCAGCACCACCAATAGACCTGTATATTTAATTTTCATCTTGTTCATATTAAAAGTTAACAATACCTGTTTATCTGTTATAGATCACATCCGTCCAGAACTCTGTACCGAAACCGAAAAGGTCACCAGCTTCACTGATCTCTGCCTCACCGATTCTGGTGGCGCCATTGGCAATGGCCAGTACATGGACTGCACCATTGGTAGGCTGCACATCGGAAGTCGCTACTGCTGCTGCAAAGTAAGTCTCTGGATTTGACGGGTCCGGTATGAAGGAAATCCCCAACTGACGGTAACCGGTATACCTTACGTTGTTTACCGCATTGTATACTACCCCGATATTGGCAAGTTCGTTTGCATAAGTATAATAGAAACCACCCGGATACAGTTCCTTCAACCCATAATCGATCTGAGGATAATCCTTCAGCACATGTTTACCTTTGAAGATATACCTGGTCAGGTACTTCCTCCAGATGTTCTGAGGAATATCTGAGAATTGCTGTATCGTATCCCGCCCCGCGTCGAATAACTTTTGGTTCAGTTTATTCTTCTGAGAATCATTCAGCGTCCTGTTGACCGTACCGATCGTCCTTCTGATCACTTCGTCAGTAGGGGCGAAAAAAGTAACTTCCTCTTTTGACAGCACTTCTTCAAGCCCCGCCAGCTTGACGATCTGCACGATCGTATCAAATTTCGCAGGGTTAGATTCCAGGTACTGCATAATATTACCATTGAAGCTGGGATTTGCCTTACCACCGTCTACATAATAATCATCATTCTTACATGCGGCAAGAAACATGATCAGCAAAGCAGTTAAGAACAACGCTGGCTTAGTATATCTAATCATTGTATTTTTCATATTCTCTTAATAATTAATCAATTAAAGACCAGACCCAACCCAATAAGTATTCAGTGTCATATACGGATTATTCGTCAGTGCAGATTCATCGATCTTCCAGGTCCAGCCGCCCCTGTTGAACTTGTCAGAAGTCAGCGGGTTATCTGTCCATTGCTTGCTCAGAATGCGCTTAGTACGAACGAGGTCAAAATAATGACTTCCCTCACCCATCAGTTCCTTCGAACGCTCCAGGAAGATCGCATCTTTAAGTTCCGTACTGCTGCCACTGCCGAAAAGTCCTACCTGAGCCCTTTGGCGTACCATGTTCAGTAACCTGATCGCATCTTCATCCCTGGTTCCCAGGTTGGCCATTGCCTCAGCCGCGAGCAAAATTGCGTCTGCATAGCGCATGATGAGGTAAGTGTTGTCCGGGTTAATATCCAGGTTCGGATTGTTCGCATCAATAAAAGTATTGTAAGCGAATTTCCTGAGCTGGAAAGTTTCCGCGTTCTGATCGAAAGGTGCAACGAACCATACCGTTAACCTGCCATCACCCTGATCAGGATACAATTTCTGCATATACTCTGACGTAAAAACGTTAAAGCTGAAACGGTGGGTATATTCAGGTTGCTTGTATGGGAAGTGGATAAACGCATCACCGAAAGGAGAATAAGCATTGGCCTGCTCGAAAGGATTGTTCAGGTCGGTATTGTAGTTCAGTGTCCTGAACAACTCAAATAAGCTTTCCTCAGAACGGCCTTTCACTACAGTTGCCCAGTTGCTCAGCGGCAATAAGCGGAATGCACCACTATTGACGATCTCGTCACCCAGCGCGGCGGTCTCTGTCCAGTAAGCCACACGGTTGGTTAGGTCAAAACCCGCATTCCACATGTTCATGTTCATCATCAGGCCGATAGCCGCTCCCTGTGACGCCCGCACGCCCCTTTGGGAAGGGTCCGTGAAGGTGATAGGAAGGTCTTTGTAATTGCTCTTGATATCCGCAATACATTTATTGACCACAGACACCATGTTCTCCCTGGGCAGCGGATCCTTCTGGAAAGCTTTGGTGTAATAAACTACATCGCCAAAAAGCCTGACCATAGTAAAGTAGCAAAAGCAACGGATAAACTTTGCCTCCGCAATGTAACGTTTGGTCTGTGCTTCTGACAAAGCAGGGATACCTTCCTCTAGTTTGCTCACCAGGATATTCGCAGACTGGATCACCCTGTAGTATTCTCCCCAGTAAGTAATGTCCCGGAAATTATAAGGTGACCAGGGTCTTCCCGGATCAATTGCATCCAGCATACCTGCCCTGTCATCTACAGAAGTCAGAGGAACATTCTGCTTCTCTGTACTTCCGTTGGGGTTAGGGGCTACCCTGTTGTGGCCACCCAGCCTTGCGCTGCCCTTACGTACATCGCCACCTTGCTGTGTGGGAATCACTTCTCCCGACCTGAACTCACCGGTAGCACCGGCAAATGAAGTCCTGGTATACTTATCAAACAACTGCCCGTACATGTCGGTGATATTGGCTTCAATATCATCCGCATTCTGGTAAAAATTATTTCCTGTCAGCTTATCAATCGGCGTAATGTTCAGGAACTTCTTGCAACCATATTGCGAGGCTCCTGCCAGTAACAATAAGCATATAACTATTTTTTTCATGTCTTATCTATCTATTTGAAACCCAAATTAAAACTCTACGTTCAAGCCAAAAGTGTACAGGCGCGGTACCGGGTATCCGTTTGAACCGTCACGGCCGATCGCAGTTACGTTCTCTGCATTAGGACCCGAGTAACCAGAGAAGGTCACCAGGTTCTGAGCGGAAACATAAGGACGGATATTGTTCAGACCCAACCTCCTGGAAAGCTTCTTATCGAACTGGTAAGCCAGGGTTACCTGATTGATCTTAAAGTAAGAACCTTCTTCCTGCCATAAAGTTTGCTCATATCTGAATGGCTGTGTAAATGCGTTATGCGCATAATCATAAGCGTTACCATACTTCGCAATATCTCCGGTCTGTCTCCAGATATTCAGGTTGTCCAATGGCACAACAGCTTTGGTAGCACCACCGATCACCCCATTGTTGTCGTAACCATAAGGGTCATTCAATAACCTCAGACGGTCGGCAAGGGCGTTGTTCAAAATAGAACGCTTTGCAGTATAAGAACAATAAATATTCAGGGAAACACCTTTGTAGGTAACGGTATTGGAAAGACCGCCAGTCAGTACCGGCTGGGTATTTCCGGTTACCTGCAAATCTCTGGTATCCAAAACATAATCACCGTTGGCGTCAAAGAACCTAGCATCTCCGCCCTGGAAAGAGTTCAGGTAGCTGGCCGAACTGTTATTCCTGTACCTTAAACCGGTAATCGGATCGACCGGAACCTCAGCAGTAGAACCATACACGCCCTGGTTTACATACAGGTAGTTGGCCAGTGAGTTTCTACCCACACGCTTAGCAAGGTGCTGACGATAACTGGTGATATTATCAAACTCAATCACCTGACCGTTGTATTCAGCAGGAAGTTTCGTCAAAATATCTGTGTTCCAGGCACCATTCACCGAGATCTGCCAGGTTACTTTACTGGTCTTGGCTAAAGGCCTGCTGCTCACTGAAAGTTCATAACCATAGTTGACAAGTGCGGCATCGTTACTGGTGAATTTATTGAACGCTAAAGTATTTGACAGGATATTGGTAAACAATTCGTTGTCTACTTTCTTAAAATAAGTATCACCGATCAGGTCCAGTTTACCGTCAAACAAGCCCAGGTCGAAACCGACGTTAAACTGGGTTACGCTCTTAGGTTTCAGGATCGGGTTAGGGATCAGGTCATAGTCGATACCGATACGTGGGTTGTTGTTGTAATATCCATTAGGATTGTACTTTCCATAGATGTCGATGAGACTACCTACGGGGAAGATGTTCCTTCCTGCAGTCACCCTGATGTCACCATAGTTCAGCCACTTATAACCACTCAGCCAGCTTTCCTTGTTAAAGTTCCATTTCAGACCGATAGATGGGTTTTTCGAATATGGGTCATTCGCACCACTTGCTGATGAACCATCCACGCGATAGGTAATGTCAAGGATATACTTCTTTTTATAGTCATAAGTAAAAGCCGCTGCCAGGGAAGCCAGCTTCTGGTCCAGGAAGCTACCGCCCAAAATACCACCACCTCTTGAGAAATAACCGTCATAACCCAGAGGTCCTTCAAACTGATCGCTAGGTAACCTTTCCAGACGGGTAATCGTTGATTTACCACCTCTTACATAAATCTCACTGAAGAGGTTAAGGAAGAAGTTGTGCTCATCATTGATAGAACGGGTATAAGAAACGTTGTTCCTGTTGTACAATTCCGAAGTAAAGGAATTAAAACGCTCCAGCTTGGCAAACTGACTGTTGGCCGCAGCAGGTGTAAACTTGTCAGCGTGGTCCTGGTTATAAGTATAACTGTTGTTGGTAATGATGTTCAGGCCAGGAATCAGCTCGTAACGTGCTTCCATATTGGCACGAAGGTATTTAGGCCCTGCATCGTTCCTCACAGTCAGAGAAGACAACACGTCGCTGGTTGCCACGAAGAAAGAGGGACCGGGAAGCAATGAAGAGTTCTGTCCGTTGTTCGCTACACCAGTCTGCAAAAGACCGCTTCCGTTACCCTTCTGGATGCTGGACACGGTACCGTAGATCGCACCGGTAAAGCTCAACTTAGTAGAAGGTTTGAACTCCATGTTCATGTTCAGTGAATAGCGGTCAAAACCGGTATTCTTAATAATACCCTTATTACCGAAGTAACCTACGTTAGCTTTATAGTTGAACTTCTGGTCACCACCGTCAAGGGCAATGTTATGGGTCTGGTTATAGGTATCCTGGTAGAAAATACCCTGCCAGTTAGTAGAATTATTGTAATAAGCGTTCAAACTGTCTGAAAGGAACGGCGTCCTTGGCAGCAGGTAGTAATCAAGGAACGTAGCGTAATCTGCGATCTGCTTTACTTTAACTGCACGTTCAAAGGCACCGCCGTAGGTTTCACGCAATTTAGGGGTTTTGCTCAGGTAGAAGTTACCCGTGTAACGCACCCTTGGGGTCTCCGACTGACCGCGGATGGTCTGGATCAGGATAACACCATATGCACCTCTTGATCCGTACAACGCAGTAGCTGTCGCATCTTTCAAAATCTCGATACTTGCGATATCCTCCTGAGGAATCAGTGAAAGCGGGCTCACACCCGAACCCTGCTGGTCAAAACCGAACTCAGAGGCCTTGTCCGCATCCATTGGGATACCGTCAATTACATACAGAGGTGAAGTAGGTTGCAGGAAGGTCTCATTACCGCTACCACTCGTAGTGATCGTAGACAGACCGCGGATGTTAACTGTACCGCGAAGACCTGGCGCACCCGTGTTGTTCTGGATGTTCAGACCCGCTACCTTACCCTGCAGCAACTGCTCAACGTTAGCAACGGGAACGTCCTGAACTTCCTTACCGGTTACTATGAATGACGAACCGGTAGTCTGCTCACGGCTCCGTTTCTGATAACCACGGATAACGACTTCGTTCATTTCATTTTTTGACTCGGCCAGGCTAACTGTGATGGATGTTTGTCCAGCTGCCAGGGTAACGACTTTAGTCTGATAACCGGTGTAGGAAACGGTCAGTTTAGCCCCAGCCGGAGCGCTGAAGGTCAGCACACCATTTCCATTGGTTTGTCCGACACCTTTAGGCGGAGTACCGACAAAGATACCTGCACCAGGTAGGGTCTCTTTAGTTGCTGCATCAATAACAGTCGCTCTGACCGTCACTTGCGCCTGCGCCATCAAATCCTTGCAAAATAATATGCAACTGAAAAAAATTGATAGCAGAATAATTTGTTTTCTCATTGTATTAATTTTTATCATTAGGATTCTAGTCATTATCAAACTTAGGATTAACAGTTTTGAAGTGGAACACAATCTCCCAGTCTCCTTTTTCAAAGATTTTGAAATCCTGGGCGATCACACCTACCTGGCGTACGTTTCCAAATCCGATCCGTGAATAACTGAATTCCACGTGTGCAGTAGTTCCTGCACCGGTAACACCACCTGCAGTATACTTGGTCGGTATCCTGGCCAATGGGATTGGATAAGCCACTTCATACTTTACATACTCATCTGTTTTTTCCATGTTAAACCCGTGTACCAGCTGGTCCCATTTGGTCTCGTTAAACCTGGCCGGATTAATGGCTACAGAATCCTTATTCAAAAATTTAAACCTCAGTGAATTACCGGTTCCCCCCGGTACCTTACGGATATACGTATATACCAGACCCTTTGTCGGGTTGGTCGGATCATCCATCGCGGAATTGGTACTCTCCCCAACCATACCGCTCAAAGAAGGATAATTATGGACGAGTGTTTTACCTCCGGGAGTAGTCGTATTGGGCTTGCCATTGAACTTATTGATGTCATCATTAGGTTCATAAGGCAGTTCGATAGAAGGAATCAGGGACAAGTCTCTCAATACACGGGTACCGCCTGAATTGGTTACCTTCACATCAAAATAAATGATATCCTGGGGATAAATAACCGAATCCCTTGGTTTGATGATATCACTGGTCGCTGCATTCCACACAATCAGTTCGCCCGAATTCCTCATCTCAATCACTGGATGGCTTTCTGTCTTCCGCTTGGCTTCTATCTCTGCAATACTTTTTTCAGCTCCGGTATACTCGGTAAGCCATACCTGTACATCTTTCTTGGTCTGGATGTGATTCGCATCACGGCCATCACCGAAATGCGGGTTCAGCATCTCAAAAGTCATCGGGAATGTAGAGTTGTCTGCGCTGAATATATTGGTATACAGGGTTGTCCTTCCCAGTACAGGTGTGAAGTCCTTTGTCGTAAATGCGATTTTTGTACTTAAATAATCCTTCTCCTCAGGCACATCAAATATCTTTTTACAACCGGCAAGTGAAGCTGCGGCAGTAAGTAACATGAATGCTGAATATTTAATCTTATTTTGCATAATCTCTTGTTTTTAAAATACCTTCTCCTCGTCTAGTTATATGTCTTCCTGTAGTTCATTGACCACTCGGCCAGTTGGAACAGACCGTCACCACTGTTGGTCAGGATCGTCAGCCTGTAGTAGAGGTAAGCCTTTTCGTTCGGGAAGTCATAGATATGAGTCTCAAAACGGGAGTCGAATACCTGGTCCTGGCGGGTATCAAGCTTTTCATAAACCACCCCATCATTTGATCCTTCCAACACCCAGCTTTTTGGATCTCTCGCCTTAGCATCGTTTGCAGATGTCATGGTATATACGTTTGCGACCTGAGGACCTGTAAAGAATTTATACACCATTTTTACAGGAGCATTGTTGTTGTTCAGGAATTCACTGATAAACTTGGTCAGTACGTTGTTATCAAACAATTTATCGATCTTCTCGCCGGCAGAAACCCCACCATCCTGATAGTTACCGTTAAAAGTAACGCTGTAAGGTTTTTCAGGAAGTGGCAATGTATTCTTCCAGGTGGTCATATCAGCCAGGGTCAGGTTATCCGGAGGTGGAACCAGGGTCAACCTGCGCGCAAACTCATCAAACCCGAATACATGATCCGGCTCTAGCAGGTGGACGATACCATTTTTGGCCTGAATATTAATCGAGGAAGTAGTGGCGGTTGTCCAGTTTGCCTCGAAAACGCTCCTCTTGGTATTGGCAAACTCGATGATCTCTGAGCCACCATTTTGCCAGCCTTGTGCGTCAGCATACTTACGTTTACCGTGCATAGGATAGCCGCCTCTCACCGCGAATAATGCCTGTCCGTCACCTACAGAGAATGTTGAAGACTTAAAAAGGCCCCTGATAATGTAACGGGATACCATGGTATCGAGATGCGAGCTATCTGCCTTGGCTTTAGCAATATCAGCAGATGTAAGCGCCTTTGCTGCCGCAAGGTCTTTCAGAAAAATCGCCGGCTTTCCTAACGCTCTGCGGGCATTGTTCAGGTTGGTCAGGGCAATCCTGAAACTTGAATTAGATGGTGCAAACAAAGTCACTGAACTGTCGGTCAGTATAGGCTTCATCTTAAAGGCATCGATCAGCAGCAATAACGAATCGTAAACCCCCGGCTTACTCTTCAGGTAATCGTACATATTCAGATCAGTGCCCAGATTAATGTTGCTCTGATCATGATAGCCTTTTTCTTTCTTACATCCAGATTGAAATATCAGCGCACCAAACAATAATGCGACTAAATACTTAAGGTAAAATTTTGATCTTTTCATGTTTGTTCGTGCTTTATTATTTCCAATATGAATTCTGAGTTAACTGAGGATTCTGGGCAAGTATGCTCCTGGAAATCGGCCAGTAAATGCCGCCGTTATTGATCAATTCAAGGAACTTTGGATTCTTTTGCTTGATCTTATGATACCTCACCAGGTCGTACCAGTGCTGTCCCTCACCCATCAGTTCTTTTTGACGTTCTCTAAAGATCGCGTCGATCAACTCGCCGCTCCTGGCTTCACTGTAAGGCTGATAAGTGTTTCCTTCAGTGGCCTCACCCTTACTATCCACATTGTAACGCAGCTGACGGATCACGTTCAGTGCGTCAATAGCCCCGGTTCTTTCGCCAAGGACTGCAAGCGCCTCTGCACGCAGCAGGGTAATATCTTCCAGCCTGGTTACGATCAGCGTACTGGAGAATATCCTGAAGCTAGGATCTGTAGAACCAGCCTGCATCACTTTGATCTTACTGAAGATCGGGTATCTGCCCTGGAAGTTAGTAAAATAGCGGTTAGAGTGCGTTGTACCAGTAGTATCGATATTGAAACGGGCGTCATTGCGCTCGGCAAAAATCGAAAGGATAGAATCCTTTGGTACAAAAATATCCGGCAATGCCTTGTTCACTACAGGCTCAGCCAGGGTAAGCGCTTCTACAACACCTGTAAAGGAAGCATCCTGGTGTCCCCAGATGAAACCAAAACCCAGTATCTGGTTATTCTTCTTATCATAGAAAAGGCCGTTCCTCGCACACAGTTCATCTGTATTGGTATAGCCATTTCCACCTCTGGAATAGTTATCCAGTACAAACTTGGTATATACAGAAACGTCTGTATATTTTCCCTGCCATGCAGCCACATGTGCCAGGATACTGAAAGCAGAAAGTTTTCTTACCAATGCACCGTTCCACCTGCTTGAAGACTCATTATAATACTGACCAGGTTGCTGGATGTCATTTGAACTGTAATTGTAAGGAAGATCTGCTGCCGCAGAAACCATCTCAGACTGTATCCACTCCAGGATCGCCCGGCCATCCTTTTTAGGCTGGTTCTCAAAGACACCATCCCTGGAAGAAGTGATGAAAGGCACATCGCCCCAGATCCTAACGAGATTAAAATAAGCAAAGGCCCTCAGGAACCTTACCTGTGCTACGTCTACAGTCATGTTGTTGTCGGTATAACGCGCGTCGTTATCGTGTACTTCGTGAATACGCTCCAGGAAAAGGTTGGCAGCATTCACAATAGCATAGAACCTTGTCCAGTTAGACAGTTCCTCAACTACCGGATAATTGGCAGTAAGGTTATTGGCGATCACCGCCTTCAGGTCCTGACGTATCGGGCTGTCGAAGTTACCCATACGCACATCACCGTAGATCCAGTAGCGGTTGTTATCCGCCAGGGCAGCCCTGGTCAGACCGTAAACACCCATAATACCAGCCCTTGCATCCTCCAGCGTATTCCAGTAGTTCTCCTCATTGACCACACGTGTAGAGTCCTTGTCCAGGATCTTTTTACAGCCCCCCGCAAGAAGACCTAAAAACACAAGGCTCATTAAAGTTATCTTTTTCATTTTCTCAATTTTAAATTGGTACTTGTACATACGTTCGCTCAGGTAAGAATTAAAAATCCATTTTTACGCCCAGTAAATAAGTCCTTGGGATTTGCAAGCCATACCCGGTATCGTATCCGGTATAATCCGCCAGTTCAGGATCCTGACCAGTATACTTAGTCAGCGTGAACACATTATTGACACTACCATAAACATAGAAGCGCTTCATGCTGGCCGATTTCTTCTTCATGATCTCAGTCAGGTCATATCCCAGAGAAAGCGTGCGCAGCTTGATGAAAGAAGCGTTCTCCACGAAGATATCCTGATTCACCTGATAAGGCGCAACAGGGCTCCATGGGTTGTACAAAGGATATTTGCCATAATCGCCACGTTTTTCCCAATAAGTAATCTCCCTTACCGAATTGATGTTGTTCAGACCTTCACGGTTCACGAAGTCAAAACGGTTTGCCATTTCCTGGTTAACCAGGTCGCGGTTCAGATTATAGTAAAAGTTAAGGCTTAACGTCCATTTCTTATAGCTGAAATCGTTATTGAAACCACCGGCAAATACTGGCAATGCATGTCCTGTCATTACCCTGTCCTTGGCGTCAATCACGTTGTCATTATTCAGGTCTCTCCATCTTGGGTCACCAGCTTTCAGGTCGATGCCGTTGTAGCTCAGTTTCTGACCGCCAACAGAAGGCACTTCATCATCTGTATTATAGATACCATCGTTTTTCAGCACCCAGTAACGGTCCACTGCCTCTCCCACCTTGAACAGACGGTCGTTGATAGACAGTTCCTTAAGGCCGCCAGGTAAGGCGGTAAGTTCATTGCGGTTATAGTTAATGTTGAATGCAGCATTCCAGGTTACAGTCTGTCCGGCAGGCAATATTGATGCACTGATGTTCAGGTCAACTCCAGAGTTACGGATAGCCATACCATTTTTAATAACAGAAGAATAACCGTACTCAGCACCTGAAGGCACACCAAGCAGCATATTCTTGTCTTCCTTAATATAGCCGTCGATAGACGCAGAGATCCTTCCTTTCAGGAAAGACAGGTCCAGTCCAAGGTTCACCTGGTCCTGGTAAGCCCAATCCAGGTTATAACCAATACTGCCAAGTGTATAAGGACGGGTTAAAGTAGCGATACCATTATATCCCGGTGTGATCAGGTTGCCGGTAAAGCCAATAAATGCAGTATACTGTGGACCCTGTGCGTAGTTGTCAAAATGCTCATATCTACCTAATCTGCCTGCACTTGCACGAAGGTTGAGTGTAGAGAAGGTATCGTCATTTTCCAGCAGGTCCTTCTTGATGTCCCAGGCAGCCGATACCAGTGGAGAATAGAACCAGCGGCTAGTTGGCTGCTGGTTGGAAGAACCATCAGCACGTACCATTGCAGAAATGGTATACTTTTCCTTAAACTGATAAGTTGCCCTTGCATTGAAAGAGATCAGGTTATTTGCGGTTTTGTCCAGGAACTTATAAACCAGGTTCTGATTGAAAACCGTAGGACTCAGGTAATTGCTCTTGTTAGGATCGGGTTCCAGCAGGTTCAGCTTGATAAAGTCGTTCGAACCCTTATAGCCATAAGCATATTCATACTTATACTCATCAAACTGCAGAGAGGCTCCTGCCTGGAAATTAAATTTATTGGCATCGTCAAGATTCCAGTCGTAAGAAGCAATGTTATCAATAAAAGACCGCTGGTTGTAACCATAATAGTTAGATGCATAGTTTGTCGTCTGCATCAGCGTTCTCGCAAAGAAAATATCTCTGTAACCTTCATTATAATCTACACCACCAGTAGTGATCCAGTTAAAGTTTTTGAAGTTGAGCCCCAGTTTGATGAAACCTTGCACCGAGTTGGTTTTGTTGTCATCAAAGCCCTTGTCAAATTCGTTCAGGTATCTGCCATACCAGTCTTTGTTTGGCGGAAGGGGAGAACTCAGATCGGGAATATAGTTCACCTGGCTCAGCCTGTCCCTTACGTTTCTGTTACGCTGACGCTGTACACGTGTACCGTTTACCATCGCACTGAAAGTCAGCCAGGAAATCGGCTTCATGTTAACCAGGAAGCGTGTATTGTAACGGTCAGCACCGGTATTGTCAGCCACTCCATCGTTAGTCGCGGTCCCCACCGAAAAACGGAAGTTAGCTTTATCAGTACCGCCTGCGATACTGGCATTGGCGCTGTACACCAAGGCATTCTTGTAGTACAGGTCATTCCAGTTGGCAGGTCCGTAGAAAGCATTGTTCAGCGAGTCACTGAGGTACAGCGGATAAACGTCATTGTCCGAATAACTGCCATTACCAGTATATTTATTGTAGAACTGCTTCCTGAAATTATTTTCAAACTGGCCATTGATAGTAGTGACCGGGCTTTTGGTCGCCATGCCTACGTAAGAATCAAAGGTGATTGAACGCCTGGTTGTAGCGGACTTGGTGGTCAGCACAATCGCACCGTTTGCGGCTTTAGGACCATAGATCGCCACCGCGTTAACATCCTTAAGTACCTCAATAGAAGCGATGTTGTCCATATTGACGATAGAAAGCGGGTTAGTTCCCGTTCCTGCCCTTTCAAATTTATATTGCTGGATATCAAAAGCATAAGGATGCTCCGCGGTCAGCGGTACACCATCAAGGATCACCAGCGGCTGAGACTGGAACAACTCGCGGGGGGACAAAAGCGGCTGAGAAGTTCCGTGTATGAACATGTTCTGGTTTGTGGCAGGTTCACCCGAAGGCTCCTGAACATACAGGCCGGCCGATTCTCCCTTTAAATACTGCTGAAGCGTAATGGCAGGAAAGATCGCCAGCTTCTTCGGATCGAGTCCATTTCCCTTCGATTCTAGACCGGCGGTAATAGACTTCTTAATGGGCTTAATACCAACATCCGCAGTATCCTTGGTGCTGGTATCCTTTTGAGAGGCATCTGTCTGTTGCTGAAAGCTTCTCATTGCAGAGAAGTTATTCGAAACACAGGCTGACCTAGCCGCATTGCCGAAAGAGCATGTTGTTGTACACAACACACCCAGAAAAGTCATAGTTGCAATAATGCGCATAACAGATAATTAAGTATTAACTGATTGAAAACTGATATTTATTAGATTGTGTTAGATTCTGCGTTTAAACTACCCTATAATAGAAAATGTCCCTTCTGCCAAAGGCAGCCTGAACAACAATTATTAAAAAATAATTCAGAAATCTTAAAACGTTTTAGCAGCGATCTTCTGCAGCAAGCAGATCAGACACAGCCACTATCGTCCCTAATGTTACGGAACAGTGTTTCAAAAAATAATTGGGTTGCGGAGCTAGAAAATCACTCCTTAAAGTTCTAGTAAAGGTTTGGTTCATAGTTTGGCTTAATTAGGTAAGTATTTGGTTTCTCCCGATAATCCCCTCGGTGCTAAATCGATTATCTTTAACAATTATACGAAAGAAATATTACATTCCAAATCTTTTACTGATTTTTTTATAAAAATTCTGAACAGATAACCTACTGTAAAATAAGATGTTATAAACATCTGTTTTTCAACTACAGCCTTACGATCATTTCATTACAATCAGATTCCGCCGATTTGTAATTTTACGGCTACAGAACATTATCACATACCCGTAATTATTCCTATATAAATACTATATAATGATCAGTTTAGTGAATGAAAATTCGTTATTTTGAAATATGATAAATAAAGGCACCAATATATTATCCATAGATATTGGCGGAACGAGTATCAAAGCCTGCCTGCTCAGCATTCAGGGCGAACTGCTTACCGAATACAGCAAAACTCCAACCCCTAAACAATCCAGTCCTGAAAATGTACTGAAGGCAATAGCAGAGCTTGTGGCTGAACTTGATCCGGGATTTGACCGGATTTCAGTTGGTTTTCCTGGTTATGTCAAGTGTGGCATCGTTTACACTGCGCCCAATCTTGCCAAAAACAAATGGATACAGGTAAATCTGGCCCAGCAGATCGCCGACCGCTTCGGGAAGCCGGTAAGGCTGATCAACGACGCGGACCAGCAGGCGCTGGGTATCGTAGGTGGCAGAGGCTTCGAAATTGTCGTTACCGTCGGCACGGGCTTCGGCACAGCTCTGGTTTATGACGGGGAGCTCCTACCCCACTTCGAGCTGGCTCATTTTCCTGTATCCAAGACGAAAGACTACGACAACTACATTGGTACCAAAGCACTGGAGAAGATTGGTAAGAAAGACTGGAATGACCGCCTGCAACGGATCATAGAAATTTACAAGACTGTATTCAATTATGATACCTTATATATAGGTGGGGGAAATTCCAAGCATATTACGCTGGAACTTGACCATAACATCAGACTCGTTACCAACCGCGATGGTATCAGGGGCGGCGCCAAACTCTGGCAGGTTGCTGAGAAATACCATGTTTACACCACCCATCCCACACAAAAACCAGAAAATGAACAATAAATATACCTTAGGAATGATCGGCCTTGGAACCATGGGCCGCAACCTGCTGCTGAACATGGCCGATAACGGCTTTAAGGTAACAGGTTATGACAAAGACGCACGCATGCTGGCCAAGCTTGAAGAAGATGGAAAAGCACACCAGCTAAAAGCATACAACTCTCTGGAAGACTTCGTTCAGAGCCTCGAACTGCCACGCAGGATCATGTTACTTGTACCCGCCGGAAAAATCGTGGATAATGTGATCGAGGAACTCGTTCCCCTGTTAGATAAAGGCGACATGATCATTGACAGTGGAAACTCTCATTTTACAGACACCAGCCGTCGTGACAAGCAATTGGCGGAAAAAGGTCTGCATTTCTTTGGTATGGGTATATCCGGGGGAGAGGAAGGCGCGCGTTTCGGCCCCAGCATGATGCCTGGTGGCGATAAAACTGCTTATAATGCGGTTAAGCCGATCCTCGAAGCTGTATCTGCCAAAGTAAACGGTGACCCCTGTGTAGCCTATATCGGCCCAGGAGCTTCAGGCCACTTCGTGAAGATGGTACACAATGGTATCGAATATGGCGTCATGCAAATCCTTGCTGAAGTTTACGACCTGATGAAGCACGCATTAGGCTATGACAACGAGCAGATCTATAAAACCTTCGCCAAATGGAACGAAGGCCGTCTCAGGTCCTTTCTGCTCGAGGTGACGCGCGATGTCTTCAAAGTGAAGGACGATAAGACCGGTAATTACCTGATCGACATGATCAAGGATGAAGCCAAATCAAAAGGCACAGGAAAATGGACCTCACAGGTATCTATGGATCTGCAGCTGCCTATCCCGACCATCAATGAGTCGGTCAGCAGCCGCGACCTCTCCAAATATAAGCACCTTCGTGTAGCCCTTTCAAAGGCCCTGCCACATGCGGCCATTCATGTGAACCATAAGGAAGAATTTGAAGCACAGCTGGAACAGGCACTCTACTTCGCCATGATCACCTGCTATGCGCAGGGACTGCACCTGCTCGAAGCTGCATCTAAAGAATATAAATACGAACTCAACCTCAAAGAAATCTCCCAGATCTGGAGAGGCGGCTGTATCATCCGGGCCACTCTGTTGGAAGACATTTACCAAGCCTACAAAAAGCAGCCGGAACTACAGCACCTTTATACCGATGACAGCATACAGGAGAAACTGAGAGAAATCCTCCCCGCTACCCGTGAAGTGGTGATTACTGCATTGCGGAATGGCATTGCCGTACCTTGCTTTGCCGCTGCACTAACTTATTATGATGCATTAAGGACAGACAAATCACCACTGAACCTGACCCAGGCCCAGCGCGACTTCTTCGGCGCACATACTTTTGAGCGCATCGATGAAGAAGGCATCTTCCATGCCGACTGGAATAATGGTAAATAATCCGAATTCAAACATAAAATCAAAGGATCCATCTGAGAAGGAGATCGATAAAAACAAACAGATGAAAACAAGCCTCAACGTAAACCCGACCATTGTCGTTATCTTTGGCGGGACCGGTGACTTAAACTATCGCAAACTTGCCCCTGCACTCTATAATCTGTATGCAGACGGCTATATGCCTGAGAAATTTGCCATTATCGGCACAGCACGCAGGCCTCTTACTGACGAAAAGTTCAGAAGTAACCTGATGGACGGCGTTAACAGCTTTTCCAGGTCAGGCAAGGTAAAACAAGATAAATGGGACAAATTCGCAAACCATGTTATCTACAATTCCGTTGACGTAGAGAGTCCCGAGACTTTCGGTATCCTGAAAAAAAACATAGAAAAATTCCAGAAGGAATTCGGTGAGCAAACTCAGGTGATCTACTACCTGGCCGTAGCTCCTAACCTATTCCCGCTTATTGCCAAATGCCTATCAGATTATAGCCTTGCTGGAAATGAAGACAATTGCCGCATTGTCATAGAGAAGCCTTTTGGCCGCGACCTTGAGTCAGCGAAGGAACTTAACGGCATCCTCACCGGAATCTTTACAGAAAAACAGATCTATCGTATTGACCATTATCTGGGTAAGGAAACGGTACAGAACATTATGGCCTTCCGCTTCGCCAACTCTTTCCTGGAACCGCTGTGGAACCGTACATACATTGACCATATACAGATCTCTGTAACCGAGCAACTGGGCGTAGGCGACCGTGGTGGCTATTATGAAAGTGCGGGTGCACTCAGAGACATGATCCAAAACCACCTATTGCAGTTGCTTTGCATCATTGGTATGGAGGCTCCCATCAATTTTACTGCAGACGAAATCCGCAATAAAAAAGTAGATGTGCTGAAAGCCATGCGTCCCTTTGGTCCTGAAGATATCCGTTTCAATACCGTACGCGGCCAGTATTGCGCAGGCTGGGTAGAAGGTAAGGAAGTACCAGGATACCGGGAAGAGAACGGTGTTGCTCCCGATTCCAATACGGAGACCTTTGCCGCAATCAAGTTTTTTGTGGACAACTGGCGCTGGCAGGGTATTCCCTTTTACGTACGCACCGGAAAGCGCCTGTTCCAGACTTCATCACTCATTACCATACAGTTTAAAGATGTGCCACACCATGTCTTTCCTTCAGGTGTGACCGAGCACTGGCAGCAGAACCGGCTGATCATCAGTATACAACCTGAAATGAGTATCCGCCTGCAGGTACAGGGTAAACGTCCCGGACTGGATATGGTACTCAATCCGGTAGATATGGTTTTCGATTATAAAGGTACCTATACCAATGACACACCAGAGGCATACGAAACCCTGCTGCTTGACGTCATGACCGGCGACCAGACTCAGTTCATGCGCGCCGACCAGGTAGAAGCAGCCTGGGAACTGCTGATGCCCGTTGTCAATGCATGGGAAAACAAAAAATCCCTCAGTTTCCCTAATTATCCGGCAGACTCATGGGGTCCGGAAGACGCCGAGGCGCTTATTGCCCGCGATGGCTTCCATTGGTTTACCCTGCCGCTCAACCACAGCAAAGATCACTAGCGAAGCAATTAAATATAAAGGTCTGCCACAAGCAGGCCTTTTTTAACCATCTCATCACCATGAACTTATTAATATATAACACTCAGCAAGAAATATTTGAAGACCTGATCGCCTACATTATTAAGATTGGCGGTCAGTCGATTGCTGAAACCGGTCGCTTTAACTTCGTGCTTACCGGCGGCAACTCACCTAAGAAGCTGTATGAACTGCTCGCTACGGAGCATAAAGACAAGTTGGATTGGAGTAAGGTCTATTTCTTCTTCGGCGATGAACGCAACGTTATGCCAGACCATGACAGTTACAATGGACTGATGGCCAAAAAAGCTATCCTGGAACCTCTTGACATTTCGGAAGACCATATCTTCTATGTCAACACGACACTCGCACCGGAAAAGGCAGCGATTGAATATACTAAAGCCATTAATGCGCATTTCGACGATGCAGACCCGGTATTTGATCTGATTCTGTTGGGCATGGGCGACGATGCCCATACAGCCTCTTTGTTCCCGGGGACGAGTATTCTGAGCAACCGCGATGTAGAAGTAGATTCCGTTTATGTAGAAAAGCTCTCTACTTATCGCATCAGTTTTACCGCGCCACTCATCAACAAAGCAAAAAACATTGCGTTTCTCGTATTTGGGGCAGGAAAGGCAGAAGCTGCGAAACATGTGCTGGAAGGAGCGAAAAATACCCATCTCTACCCTGCCCAACTCATTGAGCCGGTGGACGGGACCCTTACCTGGTTCCTCGACAAGGATGCGGCAGCACTACTGGAGAGTTAAAAAAGGCAGGACTAGCCTGCTTTTTTTTTAAACTTTAATTCTTTCCGTAACTGCTGTTTCCGTATCGCCCAGGTACCCGCTGATCTCCACATAATGTACGTTGGGCAGCCAGAATGACCCGCCTTCAATACGTACAAAAACCCTGTCTATCCTCAGTTTTTTATTGTTTACTGTTACGTAAGCATGCATCTTCTTGTCCAGGACAGACCGCTGCACGTATATCGGCAATTTCTTATGTGATACCAACCTGACCTCATAATGGTCATCGCCCAGCTTCTTCGTCTGCACCCCATAGGCAAATTTGCGCTGAATATAACTCAGGTCCTGGTGCTTACCACCATCGGCATACCTGATCCAATAAGCCTTAACCGGCTGCCCATTGTCCGTTTTCCCATCTCCGCCTATATTCAGTTCATAAATAACCGTATTCGTATTGGGGTCACGCTGAAGGTAAAAAAGCTGGTTCGCCGCAGCCTTGGGCACCGGAAACTTCAGCGGTGAAGGATCGCTGCCATCTGTAACCTGAGCAAGGACTGGTACCGCACAGAGCAGCATAAAAAACAAAAAATAATTCTTGTACATAATGATGTGTAACAGTGTAAAATACCTAACCCTTACCGGACAATAACACCTATACTGACAAAGGTAAGATTATATCTGCAGTGATGAACAAGCCGCCTCAAATTATGACCTGACTGCGATCTAAGCAAAGAACAGCATCTAAACAACAAAAAAATAGCGCGCACAGGTTGCTTTTTTGAAAGGCTGTTCAGTCTTTCCTGAAATCAGTATGCAAACCACATGAACAGAAAATGCACAGGACATTTTGTTCATTCAACAGGTTGCTAAGAATCAATTATATACCCCAAAAAATTAAACAAGAGAAGTGATTTTATTGAACCATTATTAAAGATTTCGAAGAAATAAAGTGAATGGAATGAACAGTTAACATTCATAAGAGTGTTGGTAAGTTTGGTTTACTCTACAGTTTTATGGCAGTTCGTCCTAAAAATTGACCACAAAACGCTTAGGAAATACTGAAATTATCGCAAGGGTGGTGCTTACAGCTGGATGCAAAAATATTGTTCAAAGGGGATTGCTGTCAGCTTTGCTGCTGATCATGGCTTTGAATGGCGATGTGAGGGGGCAAAGAGTGTACGCGAATACTTCGCAGAAAAGTCCCAAACAAACCTTAGTGCTTCTTACGTTATCTGATGTTACCGACGAGAACAAGGCAACAGATAACAGTAGCTTTACCGATTATTCAACACTTTTTACGACAGTAGGTGCATTGTCACTAATCGAGGCGTGGCAAAACCTGCAATTTCCTTCAAGCAGCAAGCCAGCTGCGAATTCACCGGTAACGATCATGTTTGGTGCAAACAGCTCGATTGCCGATGTGATCAATGGCATTTCCATTCAACCCACCAGCAACGGAACATTAGTTGGCTCTGCCTATTCAAGCAGTGCGTTACTTGGCCTTCTTGGTTCAGGTGCCGTAGACAAAGAAATAACACTTCCTGCACCAGGAGTAAGTTACGACGGGATCAGATACAGAGTAAGCCCGTCTGTAATAGGAGTTGCGGTGACCGGCAGGTACTATTACGCTTTCTTCATTACCCCTCCTACTGTCCCTGCGGCTACTGTCTGCACCGGGTCTGCGACCACGCTGACCATAGGTAATCCCCAAAGCGGCTATACCTATAACTGGTATTCCAGCAGCTCAGGAGGAACCGCGTTGCAGTCTGGAACAGGCACGAGTTTTACGGCGCCGGCATTGACTTCGAGTACGTCCTACTGGGTAGAAGCGGTTGAAACTGCGACCGGCACGAATTACTATTCCGGCAGAACACAAGTTGATGTCACGGTTAAACCGCTTCCGACTCCGGCAACAACAGGTGCGAACCAGAGCTTATGTTCGGTAACCAGTACGACGCTGACGGGGAACACACCAACTGTGGGTACGGGTACCTGGACAAGGGTAAGCGGGCCGAACACGCCGACCATAAGCAGTCCGAATTCGGCGACCACCACAGTGACAGGTCTCACCACTGGCTCTTATGTATTCCGGTGGACCATCACCAATAGCACATGTACAGCGAGTACATCAGATGTAATCATCAACATTGGCACAACACCGGCAATTACGATAAGTACAATGCCTTCTGCCTGTCAGCAGATCACCATGGCACCGATGACTTACACTGTGACCGGCAGCCCGTCGACCTACAGCATCACCTGGAATCCAGCTGCATCTGCCGCTGGATTCCAGCCGGTAACAAACGCCACACTGACTGCTTCTCCGATTCAGGTAACAGTGCCCGTAAATGCTGCTACTGGGGTGTATTCCGGAACGATTACAGTAAAAAACTCTGGTGGTTGCCAAAGTATTGCGGTGCCAGTTACACTGACAGTGCACAGCAAGCCTGCAACCCCAAATTTCACGGTAACCACAAATTGACGAGCGTCGCAGAAAAACTTCACCAGCAAATCTTAAACAAAAAAAAATAAATCAAAAAACAAGATCATGAAAACAACAAGTACTCTCTTAAAAGTAAGCCTGGTGGCCTTATTTTTATTCCTTGCTCACCTATCTTCTGCAGCAACTTACTACACCTGTATCGGAACAAATCTCAACCTGAACGCCACTACAGCTCCTGCCGGAATTACCTATACCTGGGACGTGCGTCAGGGCGCAACATCGATCAGCGGATACCCGGCTTCAACAGCTCCGACATCATTCCCCACCGCAGGAACCTATGTGGTTGTTTTGACTGCTACCAGTGATGCGGCTTCAGGAAGCTGTCCTTCTGACCCTGTGGAAAACACAATCATCGTATTGCCGCCACTGGGACTGACACTGGGCAATCCAAGTGCCGCCGCTTATTGCGCAGCCAACGGAACTGTAAACTCAAGTAATATTGCAGCTACGACAACCGGACAATATACTGATGCCATTACGGCGAACGACCTGGCAATCAGCTATAGTTACAGCGTAACTAAAGACGGTGGAACTGCTGTGGACGGGGCTACCGTAGGAACCATTGCCGCTGACGGAACCTTTACGCTGAACACGACTGACGCGGGTATTTATATTATTACTGGATCTGTGAAATATGTACAGGGCACTGTGACTACTAATGCGTTGCTGGGCAATGGGTGCCCTGTTAATGCAACCGGTTCAAAAACCGTTACTGTAACTGCAAAACCTGCCCAACCTACGGTTACCATTACTGCAGCTCCATAGCAACGCAAACAATCCCTGTTTATCATGATTAACAGAAGAATTAGATTGACTTCGGGCCTGCTGTTGCTGAGTGCAACGGCAGGTTACGGGCAATCTGCCGGCGCGCAGACGGTGAAGATCAGGGAAGGGTCTTCAGTGAAGCTGCGTGCCAATTCTGTTAACGCAAGTACTTATCAGTGGCTAAGGGACAGACGTCCGATACCAGGTGCCACGCTTGCAGAGCTTAGGGTTTTCCGGTCTGGTATATATACGGTTGTGGCCTATAATCAGGAAGGATGCGAATCTGATGTATCGGACGAGATCATCGTAGAAGTGGAACCACTGAAGCCAAAAGTAGCGGATATGATGGTCAGGAAGGATGCAGATCTGAGATCCGCAGGGATCAGCGATATTTTCGAATACCAGATCCGGGTGACCAACAAAGGCTCAGACCAGGCAACGCAGATCAGGGTAACAGATGTGCTGCCCCCGGAGGTATCTTTTGAGCAATATATTGCCAGCATGGGCACGGCATCGTATGACAACAGCACCCGGGCGCTGAACTGGGACATCCTGAGCCTGGACAGTGGCATGACGGCGCAGATTAACATCAAAGTAAAGGCGACCGCAGCCGGTCTGGTGAAGAACACCGCTACGGTAACGGCGCTGGAAATAGACCCTGACCCATCTAATAATACAGCGACTAATGAAAAAACAATTGTGGACATTATGATCCCGAATGTATTTACTCCCAATGGGGACAATAAGAACGATACGTTCATCATTCCCGGACTGGACAAATATGAGGCAAACGAACTGACCATTATGAACCGCTGGGGTGCCACTGTGTATAACAAAAAGGGCTACAAGAACGAATGGACAGGAGAAGGCCTGAGTGAAGGAACCTATTATTATCTGTTGAAGGTGAAGACCATGGCAAACAAATGGGAAGTATACAAAGGTTATATCACCCTGCTAAGGGGACATCGCTAGACAACTCGGCCGTTAAGCGCTTAAAGTATTCCCGAAAACTCGGCTTTGTATTCGGAAGGCTTTTTCAGCATGACATCCCGGAATTGCTTGTTGAAGTTCGAAAGGGTATTGAAACCACATTCATAGGAGATGGTAGATACCGGCAGATCGGTTTCTATCAGGAGTTTACAGGCGTGTTTGATCCTGATCTCAGAGACGAAACTGGAAAAGCTCTTGTTGTTACGGCTGGTAAAATACCGGCTGAACGAGGTAGGCGTCATAAAGAGCATTTCTGCCAGTTCGCGCAGGGAGATTTTCTTTCGGAAATTCGCCAGAGTGTACTCATAAACCTTGTTCATGCGGTCGGTTTCATTTTCGTTGAAACGGCCGGTATATTCACTGTGCGAAATGTAGTGGTATTCCTTGCTTTGGGCAAGGATGTTCAGGATTTTCAGTAACTGGATCAGGCTTTCCAGCCCCCTGAGATTTTCCTTCATGTACAATAATTCCTTCATCATCGAGATCACTTCATCGCGGTGTGCACCATAAAACTCAAGGCCCCGGGACGACCTTCTGAATAATTTCTTCAAAAGGAACAATTCCTCCTTTTCCAGCATGTGTTCACCCAGAAAATTTTCCTGCAGGTAAATGACGATACCTTTGATACTGAGTGGGCTGTCTTTACGAAAATAAACCTCATCACTGCGCCAGAGGTGCGGCAGGTCCTTACCTGTCAATACCAGTTCGGTATCTTTAAAAGATTTAATGCTGTCGCCGATAAAGCGGGTTCCCGTACCTTCCAGTACCACAAAAAGCTGATATTCGGAATGGGCATGCCACTGGGGATCGAAATGCTTATCTTCCAGCTCCTTAATGATAAACATCTGGTTTTCCGGAATTGCGGATTTATGTACTGCAACTTTCATTAATCTGTATCATAACATTTACAATCTTAAAAATAGGAAATCCTGAGATATAATACAGTCGGCATCAGACAAAAAAGTAAAAGGATTTTAATGCCAAAAAGGGGAAATTAGTTTTCCTCAGTTAACCAAATTGAACCATATGATGCGAACACTGCTTTCTGTTTCGAACAGAAAATATTTCTTTATCCCGGTATTATGCCTGCTTGCAGCCTTTAATTTCAGAGCCAGTCTACCCTGGAATGCTGATTTGAGCAGCGGACAGGCAGGACGCACGGTAGCGATGTGTGGCGGGAACCCCGTTACTGCTTTGCAGAAAACCGACAAAGGCCGTCGGCTGGAGCTGCTGCTGCTGGGCCACGACAGCAAACACCACAATTCCGAGAAGTTCACCGAGATCATCTCCCAGGAATTCTTCAAAAATGGCATCAACATCAGCTATACCACCAATCCGGACGACCTGAATACCGAAAACCTCGCCAAATACGACGGCCTGGTCATCTATTCGAACCACGACCTGATCAAACCCGAACAGGAAAAGGCACTGCTCGACTTTGTGAAATCAGGAAAAGGATTCATTCCCGTACACTGTGCCTCCTGGTGCTTCCAGAACTCGCCCGCCTATATCGACCTGGTGGGCGGACAGTTCAAGACCCACGGCACCGGAGAGTTCCAGATGGTCATTAAAGATGCCAAACATCCTGCCATGAAAGGCATCAGCCCTTTCACTACCTGGGACGAGACCTATGTGCACGATAAAGTGGCCAAAGACATCCATGTGCTGACCGAGCGCATGGAAGGAGAACGTCATGAACCTTATACCTGGGTCAAAAAATACGGCAAGGGAAAGGTATTCTATACCGCCTACGGCCATGATGAACGCACCTGGAAGAATCCGGAATTCCTCAAACTGCTGCAGAATGGCATCCTGTGGGCGGTCAGTGACGCCGCCCGTAAGGACTGGGAGAAACTGCCTAAGCCAGCACCTGCCTATACCGATGCCAAGCTGCCCAACTATGAGAAACGTCCCGGCGGATTCCAGCTCCAGGCAGAGCTCAACCCCCAGCAATCCCAGCAGATGACACAGGTCCCTGTAGACTTCCGCATGCAGCTCTTTGCCGCTGAACCGGATGTGGTCAAACCGATCGCCATGGCCTGGGACGAACGTGGCCGCCTGTGGGTCATTGAGACCGTGGACTACCCCAACACCGTGCGCGATGTGAAGGGTGAGGGCCAGGACCGCATCAAGATCTGCGAGGATACCGACGGGGACGGAAAAGCAGATAAGTTCACCATCTTTGCCGATAAGTTCAACATCCCCACCAGCATCGTGTTTGCCAATGGCGGGGTCA
Source organism: Pedobacter sp. JY14-1 (assembly GCF_029269825.1). Taxonomy (GTDB): domain Bacteria; phylum Bacteroidota; class Bacteroidia; order Sphingobacteriales; family Sphingobacteriaceae; genus Pedobacter. Next base: position 597,695 of record NZ_JARJHU010000001.1, read on the forward strand.
TCATTGCCCAGGCACCTGACTTTATCTTCCTGAAGGATACCGACGGCGACGATAAGGCCGATGTCCGCGAAAAGATCATGG
>NZ_JARJHU010000001.1:597785-883193 GCF_029269825.1 Pedobacter sp. JY14-1
GCCTTCCAGCCTGCACTACGGGTTTGACAACAAGATCTGGGGAACGGTGGGCTACTCCGGTTACCATGGCAGCGTGAAGTTCAACCAAGGGGCCTACCGCTTTGACGTGGACGGTAAAAATATCGAGTTCATGGGGGCAACCTCCAACAATACCTGGGGCCTGGGCTTCTCGGAAAACAATGATGTGTTCCTCTCTACGGCCAACAATACCCATAGTGCTTACCTGGGCATTCCTTATCCTTACCTGGAAAGGATAGCGCAGCCTGCATCCAGGGCTATAGATAAGATCGACGGCCACTATGCGATGCATGTGGTCACCAAGAACCTGCGCCAGGTAGACGTGTTCAACGGGTTCACTGCCGCTGCCGGACACAACCTCTACACGGCCCGTAATTTCCCTAAAAGGTACTGGAACAGGATAGCCTTTGTCAACGAACCGACCGGAAGGGTGGTACATGAGGCCATCCTGGAACCAAAGGGATCGGGTTTTGAAGAGAAGGACGGCTGGAACTTTGTGGCCAGTGCCGACGAGTGGTTCGGACCTGTACACAGCGAGGTGGGACCGGATGGGGCGGTATGGATGCTCGACTGGTACAACTTCATCATCCAGCACAACCCTACTCCTGCCGGATTCGAGAACGGTAAGGGCAATGCCTACATCAACCCGCTCAGGGACAGGACACACGGACGCATCTACAGGATCGTCTATAAAAACGCAAAACCCCAGCAGATCAAATCGCTGGACCGCAAAAGCAATGCCTCGCTGATCGGCGGGCTGAAAAGCGACAACATGTTCTGGCGCACAACCGCGCAGCGCCTGATCGTGGAGAATAAGGACAGATCCATCGCCCCGCAGCTGTATGCCCTGATCAGGGACAAAAATACCGATGAGATCGGCATCAACGCACCGGCTGTCCACGCCCTGTGGACGCTGCACGGCCTGGGCCTGCTCGACGGATCAAATACCGAAGCCTTTAATGTGGCAGTGGAAGCACTGTCCCATCCTGCTGCTGGTGTGCGTAAGGCGGCACTCCAGGTATTGCCCGACAACTCGGCATCACTGGCCGCCTTACAAAAAGCAGGACTGCTGAACGACCCCAGCCTCAACACCCGACTGGCCGCTATCCTCAAAAGCGCAGACCTGCCCGCTTCTGCAGAAATGGGTGCTGAGCTGAAAGCGGCAGCGGCCATGAGCCAGAACAGCAATGACCGCTGGATCGCTGAAGCGCTCAAGGTGGCACTGGCCAGGCATGCCCAGGCTGCAGATGCACATGCCGGACACACAGGTCAGGGAAAGACAGGCGAAGGCTCCTCCAGCCCGCAGGCTGAAGGAAAGGCCGACCAGGTCATCACCATTACCCCTGTCGTGAATGCCATGAAGTTTGACCTGAAAGCCTTTACGGTAAAGGCGGGTACTACCGTGGAAGTCGTCTTTAAGAACATCGACTTCATGCAGCACAACCTGCTCATCCTGCAAAAGGGAAGCATGGATAAGGTCGGAGCTGCCGCAGACCAGATGGCCCAGGACCCTAAGGGTGCAGAAAAACAGTATGTGCCCAAAATGCCCGAGGTACTCTTCTATACCCCTTTGGTAAATCCAGAGGAAAGCTTTAAATTGAAGTTTAAAGTGCCTGCGGTAACCGGTGATTACCCTTTCATCTGTTCATTCCCCGGCCATTGGAGACTCATGAATGGCGTAATGAAAGTTACCAAATAGCATAACAAATAACCAATATAAACTGTAAACCAAGTATTTGTAATGTCACCAACAACAAATGAAACACAGGGAGCCCAGGCTCCCGACATGAAGCTGTTTTATGCCTGCTTCATTTCCCTGGTCACAACAGCCTTCGGGTTTATCCTGAGGGCGCTTATCCTGCCGCAGTGGGGTGTCGACTTCAATTTAACGCAGACCCAGCTGGGCGAGATCGCCGGGGTAGGCCTCTGGCCTTTTGCCATCAGTATTGTGCTGTTCAGCCTGGTCATCGACAAGATCGGCTACAAAACAGCCATGATATTTGCCGTGTTCTGCCATATCACCTCAGCCATCCTGACCATATTCGCTGATGGCTACTGGATGCTGTATCTGGGCTCCTTTATTGTAGCCATTGGCAATGGTACCGTAGAGGCGGTAGCAAATCCGGTAGTGGCAACTATGTTCCCGAAACAAAAGATCAAATGGCTGAGTATCCTTCATGCAGGCTGGGCCGGTGGCCTGGTACTGGGCGGCATTATGGCGCTTATGCTGGGAGTAGATACCCGCTGGGAATATAAGATCGCCCTGATCCTGATCCCTACCCTGTTGTATGGCATCATGAGCCTGGGCCGTAAGTTCCCGGTGAATGAGCGGGTACAGGCAGGAGTGTCCTATAAGGAGATGCTTCAGGAAGTAGGTGCCGGCGGTGCGCTGATCATCGTTGCGCTGATCATTTTCCAGTTGGGTGCCGTGTTCGGATGGTCTACTTCCGCCAATGTGATCATTACACTGGTCATTACCGCCGGCTTCGGCTTTTATACCCGCAGCTTTGGACGGCCGCTGTTCATTATTTTACTGCTCATCATGATCCCGCTGGCGACGACAGAACTGGGTACCGACAGCTGGATCACCGACCTGATGACACCCGAAATGAATAAGATCGGCCTCCAGGCAGGATGGGTATTGGTCTATACCTCCGCCATTATGTTCGTCCTGCGCTTCTTTGCGGGCCCTCTGGTGCATAAAATCTCTTCACTTGGCCTGCTGGCCCTTTGTTCGGGAATCGCGGTTATAGGGCTTTATATGCTGTCGGCTTCTACCGGGGTGATGATCCTGCTGGCGGCCACCATTTACGGCCTCGGTAAATCCTTTTTCTGGCCTACGATGCTGGGCCTGGTATCAGAACAGTTTCCCAAAGGGGGCGCATTGACGCTGAACATTACGGGGGGCCTGGGCATGATCGCCGCTGGTGTGATCGGCGCAGGTATACTGGGCTTTATCCAGGATAAATCGGTCGACCAGAAAATCGCACAATACGATGCGGCAAACCATACGGCCATCCACAGCACTTATGTGACTGAGAAAAAGACCAGCCTGTTCGGCGATTATGAAGGCCTTGACCAGACCAAGCTGGCTACAGCCAGCCCTGCAGAACAGGAGACAGTGACCAGTATCCGGGAAACAGCAAAAAAGGAGGCCCTACGCTACATCGTGGTGTTCCCGCTGATCATGCTGGTCAGTTATCTGCTGCTGAGCCTCTATTTTAAATCGAGAGGGGGCTACAAAGTAGTCTTGCTGGACAACCGGGCGCCTGTCGACGAACTTTAAAAACGAAACGATATGGCTTTACAAGTGACTTATGGGGCCAGCACCTGGCTGTGGACCTCGCCCTTCCAGACTTCGTCTGCTATAGAACTTTTTCCTAAGATAAAGGCTATGGGCTTTGATGCAGTGGAAATTGCCGTGGAAGATCCCGGGCTGATCGACGGACCTGCCGTGGCTGAAGCTTTGCGCAGCAACGGCCTTCAGGCCGTAATCTGCGGAGCCTTTGGCCCTACCCGCGACCTTACGCATGAGGATGCTGCCATACGTGAAAACTGTTTCAGGTATATTGAGGCATGTCTTGACCTCTGCGTGCTGTGGAATATCAAGATCTTTGCAGGCCCAATGTATTCTGCCGTGGGCAAGGCCCGCATGGTGCCGCCTGAGCAGCGCGAAGCCGAATGGCAGATGGCCGTAGCCAACCTGCGCCTGGTCTGCGAAATGGCGGAAAGCCGCGGAGTACGGCTGGCGATAGAGCCACTGAACCGCTTTGAATCTGACCTGGTGAACACGGCGGCAGATGTATTGCGGCTGGTGAACGACATCGGGCACCCGGCAGCAGGCATTTTGCTGGACGGCTTTCATATGAATATCGAGGAACGCGATCTGGAGGCAGCCGTAAGGCTGGCGGGTGGCAAGCTGCTGCATGTGCAGGTTTCCGAGAACTACCGGGGGTCACCTGGCACCGGGCTGACACGCTGGGATGCGCTGAAGGCAGGGCTGGAAGCGATAGGTTACCAGGGTATTGTGGCCATTGAAAGCTTTACGCCGGAAGTACAGGAACTGGCCGAAGCGGTCTGCATCTGGCGGCCTTTTCACGACAGCCAGGACGGTTTCGCCGCCGACGGGCTAAAATTTTTAAAAGACTATTTCAACCGATAACCAATTTATTACAAATGGAGAACAAAAAAATCAATGTAGCGATCATCGGACTTGGTTTTGGGGCAGAGTTTATCCCCATCTATCAACAGCATCCAAATGCAAATATGTATGCGATCTGCCAGCGCGATGTAGAAAAACTGAATGCGGTGGGTGATGCTTTTGGCATTGAAAAACGCTACTCAGACTATGACGAGTTGCTGAAAGACCCTGAGGTCGATGCCGTGCACATCAATACGCCCATACAAAACCACGCGGAACAGTCGATCAAGGCCCTGAAGGCAGGAAAACATGTGGCCTGTACGGTACCGATGGCAACCTCAGTGGAAGACTGCCGGAAGATCGTGGAACTGGTGAAGGAAACCGGACTGACCTACATGATGATGGAAACAGTGATCTACAGCCGGGAGTACTTGTTTGTGAAGGAACTTTATGACAAAGGCGAACTGGGTAAGCTGCAGTTCCTGCGTGCCTCGCATCAGCAGGAAATGGCGGGCTGGCCTGGCTATTGGGAAGGTCTGCCTCCGATGCACTATGCCACCCATTGTGTGGGACCGGTACTGGCGCTGGCGGGTAAGGATGCACAATATGTGTCCTGCTTCGGTTCGGGTACCATCGATGAACACCTGATCCCTAAATATAATTCTCCATTTGCCATTGAGAGCTGCCACATCAAATTTAAGGATTCCGATCTTTCTGCGGAGGTAACCAGATCGCTGTTCAATACGGCGAGGCAATACCGGGAGAGTTTTGATGTCTATGGTTCTAAAAAGAGCTTTGAGTGGACATTGATCGAGCATGAGGATATGGTAATCCATACCGGCGAAGTACCGGAACGGGTAAAGGTGCCGGATTACGCGCACCTGCTGCCAGAGGAGATCGGGCACTTTACCACAGGTGGCGTGTATGATGCCGGTGACAACCAGCACTTGTCCTTTATCCAGGGGTCTGGTCATGGTGGTTCTCATCCGCACCTGGTACACGAATTTATTTCAGCACTCGTGCAGGGACGCGAGCCCTTCCCGAATGCGCGGCAGTCGGCAAATATTACCTGCGTAGGTATCCTGGCACATGAGAGTGCTATGGAAGGTGGCAGAAAGATCGACCTTCCGGATTTTACATTGTCTTAATTTTTTTGAATATTAGTTTTGGTTGGACGGGTGCACCTTAATTGGCTGCACCCGTCCTGATTTTATAGGTTCCCGAACTGAGGCTGTAGAGGTGATAACCATCTCTCGTGCCTGTTTGCGCGATCGTTTTGCCTTTATCATTAATATTTTTGCTTTCCTCTGGTCTTAGCTGTAGCGTGGCGGTACAATTTGGTGGCACAGTGAGGTCAATGCTCAGCCGGCCTTTGCTGCGTTCCCAACGGGTTTTAATGAGCCCGGCGGGTGAACGGAAGCTGGCTTCGGCCCAGGGCATCTGAGCGGCGCTCAGCAGTGGCGGACGCACCATGAAATGCTGGAATCCAGGATGCTCCGGGTCTTTCCGGATACCGCCGATGCCGTCGATATACCAGGCCCCCGGATAAAGATAAGAACTGTGCAGCAGGGAGTGGCCTGGCAAGTCCTTTTCCCACATTTCCCAGATCGTAGTGGCGTCACTGGCCTTCATATACCCCCAGCCTGGATAAGTGGTCTGCGAGGTCATACTGTAGATCAGATCGTCACGACCAAGGTTACGCAACAATTTGAACAGCAGCGCGCCACCTGTAATCCCAACATGTATGTGGCCTTTTCTGCGGATAAGTATCTCGTTTTCGAGGCGTTGCATTACCTGATTGCGCAGCCTGTCCGGTGGTACCTCGGCCAATAGCGCCGCTGCGAGGTTGCCCATTGAACCATCGGCATAACTGGTATCTTGCGCGTTGAAGAATTTAGTATTGATGGCAGCCTTTGCAGTTGCTGCCTGCTGCTGCCATTTTTCCGCCTCTGCATCCCTGCCGATGGTACGGGCAATTTTTGCAGCAGTGAGCAGGTTGAATACCCGGTAACTGTTGTTCAGGCAGACCGTTTCAGGCTTATCATTGTTCATCCCTTCGGCAGTAGCATTGGGCCAAAGCCAGTCGCCAAGAAAATCCCAGGAGCCGCCATAGCGCTGCAGCAGATTGTCTTTGGTATTCAGGTCCAGGAAGGACAGCCAGCCTTTCACCAGTTCAAAATTTTCTTCGAGTACCCGGCGGTCGCCTTCCTGCTGATAAATGTACCAGGGCAGGGTAACGACAATGCCGCCCCAGGCTGGCCCGCCTCCGCCCATATAAGTTGGGGCGCTATGCGGCACGATCCCATTGTTAAGGATGCGTCCGCTTTGTACAGCCTTGCGAGCGAAATCTGCATTGTAGAGGTTGCCCACCACCGATTCGGTTCCCTGATTATCCCGCCAGTCCTGCATCCATTTGGTGTAAAAAGCGGCGGTCTTGTAATTGAACATGCCGGTTTCGCAGGTAGCATGGGCATCTCCGCCATAACCCAGTCGTTCCCTTTGCGGACAGTCTACGATGTAACCGCCGATGGAGAGGTTCTGATAGGTCCATTTGACCCGGTCATAGATCCAGTTCTGCAGGGGATCGGCACACACGAAGCTGGCTGCGTCCTCGTAATTGGTACGTACCATCCAGCCTTTGATATCATTAAGGGATGGTTTATAGCTGAGTCCCCTGATGGTGATCCAACGGCCCGAGCTGTAATTGAACCGGTTGCGGAAGGTGCCTGTCCCGGTCGGACCGAGGATGTAGGCGCTGTGCAGGCTGAAGGTCATATCGTCCAGCTGTCTTTCTGAATACTGGAATTCGATCTTATCGCCCGGGCTGCCTTTTAGCGCGATCTGGGTGAAACCCGCAAAGTTGACACCCATATCTACGCGGTAGGAACCGTCGGGACGTCTGTCACTGATCGCTACGGGTCTGATCTCTTCGAATAAACGGTTTGGCTCAACCATTTGTGCCGAAAGTTTCAGGTCAGGCCGGAAGACCACAGCTGGCTGCCAGCTGCTCTCGTCACAGTCTGCGGTGTTCCAATTGGAAAGTTCCTTACCGGCATCGTACAATTCGCCGCCCATGCGTGCGAAATCCCAGGTACCGATGAGCTGGCTTGGGCTGTGGTGCGTTTTCCAGCTTTCGTCTGTTTTAAGCAACAGGTCTGGCTTGTCTTTTCCGGCACCATACAGGGCAGCCTGAGCAATGGCCATTGGCGTGTTGGGCCGGTCTGCCCGGATGTAAGGGCTGAAAATGGACCAGGAGGTTCCCAGCCAGATACCAATGGCATTCTTCCCGGGCTTAAGTAATGATGCGATATCGTAGGCAATATACCTGGCCCTCTTGGTATGGTCGCTGACCGCGGGGGACAGTACATCCGGCGTTACTTTTTTTCCATTCACATAAAGTTCATGGTAGCCAATGGATGCCAGAAAAAAGGTTGCTTTTACAGGCTTGCTCACCAGGGAAAAAGTCTTGCGCAGCCAGGGATCGATGATGTTGCAGTCTGGTCTGGAGGGATCGAAGACCTGCGCGGTACCGATCCAGCTGGCCTGCCAGTCGGACTGGCTGAGTAAACCTGTAGTCCAGAATGCTGTCGCGGATGGTCTGGAGACCTGGCCTTTTTCATCTTTGACCCTGACCGTCCAGTAATAGCTTTTGTCGGACTGCAATGCTTTTCCCTTGTAGAGGACCTGCTGCATCTGGTCTGAACCGACCCAGCCGGAATCCCATATATCAGGTCTGGTTTTCAGGAGCGCGGCCGAGGATGCGATACTGATGCGGTAGGCAGTCTGCCGCTGGCCCCTGGCGAGGCTGTCGGTAGTCCGGAGTGTCCAGCTGAGCCTTGGGCTAATTTCGTCGATGCCCGTAGGATTCTCCAGGTATTCACAGCGAAGTTCCTGCGGCAGTAGCTTGCTGATCGTGTTCGCTGCACTCTGGGCATTGCTCTGAGCCGCGTTTAGTGTTAAAAAAAGAAAAAAGAAGAAAAAGTAAGCGCGTTTCATCATCAGGGTTGGTTTATTTTGGTTTAATTTGTGTGCGCGCAGGGTTGGTCTGCTACAGGAGATGATAGGACTCCCAAGCGAACAAAACTGCCTTGTGCTCACTAAGCTAAGCAAAAAGAATTTAGCCCGGCCAATATTTTTTAACATGACTAGACAAGATATATTATCACACCTGCCCTATGCAAAGCCTTTCCTCTTTGTAGACGAGCTGCTGGAAATTAATGAAAACGGCGCCAAAGGCACATATACCTTTGACCCGGAACTGGATTTCTATAAGGGCCACTTTAAGGACAATCCGGTAACGCCAGGGGTGATCCTGACAGAAACTATGGCGCAGACCGGTTTGGTCTGCCTAGGTATTTATCTTTCAGGAAGCGCAGAGGGTGGTCTGCCGGGACATGTCATGCTGACTTCTATTGCGATAGATTTTATGAAACCGGTATTCCCCGGAGAAAAGATCGTCGTAGAGGCCGAGAAAGTTTACTTCAGGTTCAAGAAGCTGAACGTCAATGTCAGGATGCTGAACGCAGCCGGAGAAGTAGTATGCAAGGGCAACATCTCGGGTATGGTGACCCAGCGTATGAATACCTGAAAAAGTACGTCTAACTAAGATTTTCTTCAATCAGCAGGTTGATGATACCATCAACCATACCCACCTTAGGCACATAGACCTGCTTGATCCCGGTCCATTTCATCAGGGTAATGAAAATCTCCGCGGCGGGGATGATCACATCTGCCCTGTCAGGATTCAGTCCGTAAATGCTGATCCTTTCCTTCAGTGAATAACTGTTCAGTTCATTGTACAGGCTCTTCAGTTTCAGGAAGGAAAGCGGCAGTCCCTCCTTTTCGCCCGACATGCGGAAGAGCTTGTTGATATTTCCCCCGGTACCGATACCGACGACGTTACGCAGCGATTTGGTCTGAGCCTTTACCCAATCCCTCATTTCTTCCCATGTCTCATCCTTATCCTGATTGTCCAGGATGCGGATAGTACCGATGTTAAAGGACCTGGAAGCCACGGGTTGACGGTTGACAAAAACGGAGAGTTCGGTACTTCCTCCACCTACATCAATGTACAGGTAACTTTTATCCGGGTCGAGGTTATTTTCAATGTGATTGGAATAGATGATATTGGCCTCACGCTGACCCTCAATGATCTCCAGATCGATATCCGCTTCTTCCCTGATCCGCTCCGCGATTTGCTTTCCGTTCGCAGAGTCCCGCAAGGCAGAAGTGGCACAGGCCAGGTATGCAGATACATGATAGACATCCATGAGGTGCCTGAAAGCGATCATGGATTTCACCAGTTCTCCGGCTTTGCGTTCAGAAATATAATGATCAAGGAAGGCGTCGTCGCCCAGACGCAGGGGTACGCGGACGAGGGTATTTTTCTTGAATGTATAACCTTCTTCGGTATGGGTGATGTCTGCAATGAGCAGTCTGACTGCGTTGGAACCGATGTCTATGGCGGCGTATCTTAACATTTACTGATGCTTGTTCTTGAGGTAATTATAGGTCTGCACCTGGGCCCTTATCTTTGTCTTGAGCCTGTTTGTGTGGTATTTATTGTTGTTTTGCTTGTTGATATCGCGGGCTTTCACATTGTCCTGCAGCTGGAACTCGATAATATCCCGGATTTCCTGACAGACTTCTGCATCCAGCACCGGAAAACCTACTTCGACCCGGTGGTCGAGGTTGCGGGTCATGAGGTCAGCAGAGGACAGATACATTTCTTCATGCTCATTGTTACAGAAAATGAATACACGGGCATGTTCCAGGAATTTATCAATGATACTGATGACGGTGATGTTCTCGCTGAATCCCTTTACCCCGGGCACCAATGTACAGATACCCCTGACAATAAGTTTGATGATAACACCGGCATTACTGGCATCATACAGCTTTTGAACTACACCCTCGTCGGCGAGACTATTGACTTTAAGGATCATATAGGCTGGCTTACCTTGTCTGGCGAATTTTATTTCGCGGTCGATGAGTGCATAAATACGTGGCCTGGCGTCGACAGGCGAGACAATAAGATGCTTGAAGTCTTTGGCTATGGTGCGCTTGCTGAGTGCGTCGAAAAGCTTGCGCAGATCATGCGTGATCTCCTTTCTGGCCGTAAAGATGCTATGATCGCAATAAATCCGGGCTGTCTTTTCGTTGAAGTTGCCTGTAGCGAGATTGGCGTAATAAACAGGCCTTCCCTTTTCTATACGGGTAACCAGGCAGATCTTGGAATGCACCTTATAGTCACTAAGCCCATAATTGACATCCACCCCCTCTTCCTGTAAACGGCTGGTCCAGTAGATATTGGCCTGTTCGTCGAAACGGGCTTTCAACTCGACCAGGCAGCTGACACGTTTACCGTTCTTCGCAGCATTGATGAGTGCGTTGATGACTTTGGAGTTTTCGGCCAGCCGGTAAAGGGTAATGCTGATCTCTGTAACCTTGGGGTCGATGGCCGCCTCACGGAGAAAAAGTATGATATAATCATAGCTCTGATAAGGCAGGTTAATCACGAAATCCCTGGACTTTAATTTATTGATGATGCTCTCGGTACGGTGTAATCCGGATACCTTGAGTGGGATATTGGGTGCATATTCCAGGTTTTTAGAACCCACATTGGGAAATTTGATAAAATCACCGAATTTATGATAACGGTTACCGGGAATGAGGCTCTCTGCTTCTATCTTCAGCTTGGACACCAATATGTTAAGCATTTCAAAAGGCATTTCGGTATCGTAAAGCAAACGCATAGGTTTGCCTTTTTTCCGCTTGTCAAGACTGCTTTTCAGCTCGTCTATAAACTTATCGCTGACATTCTTGTCAATATCCAGTTCTGCATCACGGGTAAGCTGTATCGAATAGGCAGAAAGCTCATCGTAACTGAAGACATAAAAAATATCGTCCAGACAGTATTTGATGATATCTTCAACCAGTATAATGAATTTCAGGTCATTGGTCTCTGGCAGTACCAGAAAACGCGGCAGGTCCGGAGGAAGCTCAATAAGTGCATATTTCAGGTTTTTCCCGGAAGATTTTCTGGACAGGCGCACAAAGAAATAAAGGTAGCGATCTTTGAGTTCAGGAAACGGTCTGTCCAGGTCGAGCATAATGGGCACCAGGGTAGATAAGATTGCATCCCTGAAATGATTACGAACGAACTCTCCCCTGGATACGTTAAGTTGAGTATCGTTCAGAATAAAAATCCTGTTTTGCGCCAGTTCGTTGATCAGCGTAGCCTGAAAAAGCTGCTCAAACTTACGTTCCTGCCGGACAACGACATTTTTGATCTCATTAAGTACCTTTTTTGGATTGAAACCCAGTAAAGCCTTTGATTTGTCGTTGAGATTGGCAAGGCGGCTCATCGTGGCTACCCTTACCCGGTAAAATTCTTCCAGATTTGAAGAAAAGATCGACAGAAACCTGATCCGTTCGATCAGTGGCACGGTCTCATCCGCAGCTTCCTGCAAAACCCGTTCGTTGAAATACAACCAACTGATTTCCCTGTTCAGAAACGGCACCTTTTTCTTCATTGACCAATGCTAATTTAATTTTCAAAACTGCGCATTCTATTGTTAATTCATTGTTAATTATCAATAACGACCGCAATTTTTTATTAATCTTCAGCTTTCCTGGAAGTAGTATCAGGTTTTGCAGAAGCAGGCCTGGCTATAACTTTTGCCGGGGTTAACTTGGCTTTTACTGCTGCAGTCTTTCTTGTCACGGATTTGGTCGATGCAGCAGGTTTGGCGGCAGCTGCACCCTTAGCCTGGCTTTCGGTTGCCGGTGCTTTTTTGCCAGGCACTTTGCCATTACCTTCCTGCCGTGCTTTCCCAAGCTTCTTGGAGAGCTTTTTAGCGATAAACTTACCCGCGATCTCTACGTCTTTGGCAATACGGCCGGCATCGTGGCCCAAATTGACAACGGCTTCTAAAATCTTGTCAGTCAGTCCTTTTTCCAGTTCTTTCCTGGCAGCTTTTTTTTGTGCTTTTTGCTGGTCCTTTGGTTTAGGGGATTTCATATTGCTATTTTTAAATGTTTTATGGTCAGACAAGATACTGACAGATTTATCTGCCATTTTTTAATTAATTTTGTTTTTTGTATGCCCTGAATAAACGTTTACTTAAAATTAATCCATTTTTCACAATAAAGCTATAATCATGCCCAGTTTCGACATCGTCAGCAAGGTTGATGCGCAGACATTTGACAATGCGATGAACAATGCAAAGAAAGAAATCCTGAACCGATACGATTTCAATAATTCCAAAAGTACTATAGACCACGATAAAAAGACGAACACTATAGTGATCGTTACAGAAGACGATATGCGGCTGAAGGCCATCACGGATGCCATTATTTCAAAGATGTTTAAGCAGAACCTGGATGCGGCCAGTCTGGACTTTGGCAAGGAGCAGTATGCTTCAGGTAATATGATCCGTAAGGAAGTCCGGGTAAAGGAAGGGATCGACAAAGAGACCGCGAAAAAGATCGTTGCCAGAATCAAGGACAGCAAACTGAAGGTGCAGGCATCCATCATGGAAGAGCAAGTCCGGGTGCAGGGCAAGAGTATCGACGACCTTCAGGCTGTGATCGCACTTTGCCGGAAGGAAGATTTTGGTCAGCCGCTACAGTACATTAACATGCGCAACTAATGGAAATCGCAGAAAATGGCTTTATATTTTCGGATAATAAAGCCCTGCTTGATGTAGCAGCGATACATGACTATCTTGCTAACCAATCCTATTGGGCGGAAGGCATTCCCCTGGAAACCGTGCAGCGCTCCGTAGACAATTCCCTGTGTTTCGGCATTTACCGCGATGGGAAACAGATTGGATTTGCACGCTGGATCACGGACAAGGCAACTTTCGGTTATCTTGCCGATGTCTATGTGCTGGAGGCTTACCGTGGGCAGGGTCTTTCGAAGAAACTGCTTTCCCTTATGCTTTTTCATCCGGAGCTGCAAGGACTGAGACGCTATATGCTGGCTACTCAGGATGCACATGGTCTGTATGCCCAGTTCGGTTTTAAGCCAATACCAAATCCCGACAGGCTGATGGGCATTGCCGTACCCGATATCTATAAGAAAAAGGCTTAGACCGTCTTTACATCATCTTCGCTGTAATCCCGGATATCCGTAATATAACCATTGATGATCAGGAAGTCAAACAGCGGCCTGGCGTCAGCTGTAACGGGCATATTGGAAGTGGTGATTACTTCACTGGTCTTCTTGTCCAGAAAGGGATATGCAAACAACTTCACATTTTTACTGAACATATCACTTACATAATTGAGTAACTGACTGGTATAGTTTTCACCGAAATTACTGGAATTGAACACAAATTTCAGGTTGTTGATATTTGTAGACATACCCACACTCTTGGGCTTGCAGCGGTCCAGGTATTTGGCCAGCTTGTTGTGCCTGGCGAAGTTGGATACAATCACATGATTGCCTGTCCTGCACATCTCCTCTGCCCGCTTTGCGGCGGCCCTCAGATCATTGTCATGCAGTTCGTCCCCTTCTGACAGTACATTGGACATCAGTACCTCGATCAGTACGCTGAGGTTTTCCTGCCGCACGTTTTCTGTACGTACAAACTGGTCCACGGCCTTGTTAAGCATGCTGAAGTTGGGCTGGGACTTTTGCGCATACTTCGTGCGCAGGATCATAATGTCCTTTTTGTACAGCAGGTCTTTAGGCAGGCAGGGCTGACCTTCCGGATCGAAAATGGCAGCGTCCGAAAAATCCTTGGCAATGAGATAAAGGTTAAGCAGGATGTTGTCAGCATTTTTGAACGCGGGACCACTCACTGAAATAAGATCGATCTCCACTGAACCGATAGTAAGGTTATCGGCCAGCGATTCGATCATCGTCCTGCGGTCATTATGATAATAAAAGGCCGCATATACGAGATTCACACCAATGATACCAAGCACATTCTGCTGCAATGCGCCATCAGTATCCAGCAGCCGGACATGAAAAATGATCTGACTGGCCTCGCCATCAGGTTCGGTCTGAAACTTCAGTCCGATCCAGCCGTGCGGATCGTTGGATTTATTGTAATTAAGGGTAGTTACGGTATCCGCAAAGGCAAAGAAGGTGCGATCATCATATTTGGTACCACTGAGACGCTCGTTGAGCAGGTCGTACTCATGGTTAAGCATTTTCTGGAGCCTTGACTTACTGACATACCTGCCCGATTCTTCCGCTCCGTAAATGGCATCACTGAAAGTCATGTCATAGGCTGACATCGTCTTGGCTACTGTTCCTGAGGCCGCACCAGCTGTGAAAAAGTTACGGGCGACTTCCTGTCCCGCCCCGATCTCTGCAAAGGTACCGTAGATCTTTGGGTCAAGATTGATCTTCAGGGCCTTACGTCTGGTATCCAGAATTTCTCTTTCCATTGTACAAAAATAGCACAATCGGCGGCTCCGGACGACTATTTTACCTATCTTAACGCAAAAATAACCTGATGCAGTTTATCCTGTGTAAGGATTTTGTACAGATGCTGAAAATCGAAAACCTTCAGGTAGATTTCCAAAGTGAAGCAGGAGCCTGGCTAACTGCCGTCGCCGGGGTTGAACTGACCGTAAAGCGCGGCACTGTACTGGGCATCGTTGGTGAGTCTGGCTCCGGAAAGTCAGTCACTGCCTTTTCGGTCATGCGTCTGCACGACCATTCAGTGACAAAGATCAGCGGGCAAATACTGTTTGAGGACATCGACTTGCTTTCCCTCAGTGAAGCGCAGATCCGCAAATACCGGGGCAACCAGATCGCGATGATTTTCCAGGAACCTATGACCTCACTAAACCCTGTGTTTACCTGTGGTGACCAGGTTTGTGAGGCCATTATGCTGCACCAGAACGTGGATCGGAAAACAGCGAAACAAAAGACACTGGCTTTATTTGAAGAAGTAATGTTGCCCAGACCTGAACTGGTCTATGACAGTTATCCGCACCAGGTTTCCGGAGGACAGAAACAACGGGTCATGATCGCTATGGCGCTCAGCTGTAACCCATCCCTGCTGATCGCGGACGAACCCACGACAGCACTGGATGTTACGGTGCAAAAGACAGTGCTTGAATTGCTCCTGAAGTTAAAAACCGAAAGGAATATGGCGATGATCTTTATTTCCCATGACCTGGGCGTAATCAGTGACATTGCGGACGATGTAGCAGTAATGTACGAGGGCACCATCGCAGAGCAGGGTCCTGTGCGGCAGCTCCTTAGCAATCCAAAACACCCTTATACGCAGGGCCTGCTGGCTTGCAGGCCAGACCCGGGGCGCTCACTGAAAATGCTTCCGGTAGTAGAAGATTTTCTGGCTGGAAGGAAAACACTGCACGTAAACACACAAGAACAAATTACCATCCGCAGAGAAGCCTTATACAGCCAGCCCCCTTTACTGGAAGTAAAAGGTCTCTGCACCTGGTATCCGGTCAGGAAAGGCTTATTTGGTTCCGTTTCAGGCTATGTGAAGGCAGTCGATGGCATTAGCTTCGAGGTGCGTCCAGGTGAGACACTGGGCCTGGTTGGCGAGTCCGGATGCGGAAAGACTACGCTGGGCCGCAGCATCCTGCGGCTGATAGAACCGACTTCGGGGAGCGTCATATTCAATGGCCGGGAAGTAACCTCGTTGGGCCGGTCTGAGTTGAGGGGGCTCAGACGCGACATGCAAATCATCTTCCAGGACCCGTATTCGTCTTTGAACCCAAGGCTTACGATAGGCAAGGCATTGATGGAACCACTGCAGGTGCATGGCCTGATGAAGGGCGATCGCGAGCGGAAGCAATACGTACTGGAGTTGATGGGCCGCGTTGGTCTCAGCTCCCGGCATATAGACCGGTATCCCCACGAATTTTCAGGGGGCCAGCGGCAGCGCATCGTCATTGCCCGGGCACTGGCCCTTCAACCAAGGTTTATCATTTGTGATGAATCTGTTTCTGCACTGGACGTCTCGGTACAAGCCCAGGTGCTGAACTTGCTGCGTGAGTTACAACAGGAATTTGGCCTTACCTATATCTTCATTTCTCATGATCTGGCCGTAGTGAAACATATTTCCGACCGGATGATCGTAATGAACCAGGGACGTATCGAGGAGGAAGGTTTTCCTGAAGACATTTATGAGCGGCCGGGAACTGCTTATACCCGGCGGCTGATCGACTCCATCCCCGGCAGAGGCATTGGTCACTGACGCTGCATCGCATCCTTTACAGCTTCTTCATTTCCCTTCAGCCTGGCCGATAACCTGATCAGCGCAGTATTGATCGCCCTTCTGATCTGTCTTTCCTTCAGTTTGTCGTAATGCTTCAGCAATACCATAACTTTAAAGATTACCGCATCTTTGTTGATGGCAATGGTCTTAACGGTAAGTCCGCCGGGTACCACATTGTCCGCAAAACCAGAGATAACTTTGTCGAGGTGCTTTTCCAGATATTCAGGAGTATAACCATTTTCAAGGGCCATATCAAATTCGATACTCAGCTTTTTGGTGTTCTGTTTCGACTGGTTGATGATGACCGAACTAAAGGCCAGTGAATTGGGAATGATTACCATATCACTGTCTTCATTCTGCAGGATCATATTGATCAGCGTAATATCCAGTATCTTTCCTTCGTGGTCCCCTATCCTGATATGGTCGCCCAGTGACAGCCGGTCGGAAAACATGATGATAAGGCCGTTGATCATGTTATTGATGTAGTCCTTAAAAGTAACCGCGATAGCCGCAGCGACAATAGACACGCTGAAGATAAATTCCTGTGGCTTAATAGCCAGCAGGGTAGTCAGTGCAAATACCGCGACCGCTGTATTCAGTATGGAAACAATGCGGTTAATGCCCAGAATAAAGTTGTCCTTAATATTCTTCTTAAAACGGTGCTTACGGATATACCAATAGATAATGATCAGCCGGAGCACCGAGAAGGCCAGACTTGGGCCCAGAAAAACAGCAAGCGCCCTGGCTGCAGTTTCTATTCTGGGATAATCCATGTAAAACTGTGGCCTGTTGAGGTAAAAATAAACCAGCAGCAGGTAGACAACCGCTTTAACGAGGATCATGAGCAGCTCCCTGCCAGTATTTCGTTCTCTGTCTTCTATCATGGCAATAATACCAAATATAACAATCTATGGCTTCAATTTGTTACCTTCGGTGTGATCAAGACCGTATTATGGCAAAGAATAAATCGTCTCATCTGGAACTTGTTTTAATTCAATTAATTAGTGATGTATTGGAAAAAAGCAAGCAGGAAGCACTTAATTACAAACAGGTTTCATCCAGGCTCAATATAAATGACCCCGCAGGCCGGGAAACGATACTGGAGCTCCTGAGGGAACAGGCACGCAAGGGCATTTTCCTTGAGCCCCAGAAGGGTAAGTTTAAGCTAAAGGACCTCAAAACCTTTGTAACCGGAAAGGTAGACATGACTGCTGATGGCTCGGCCTTTGTCATTCCCGACGATGAATTTGAGAAAGACATTTTCGTCTCGGCAAGGAAGCTGCATACGGCCCTGAACGGCGATCATGTTAAGGTATACATTTTCGCCAAAAAGAGCGGACGGAAGAATGAAGGCGAAGTAGTAGAGATCCTGAGCAGGGCAAAAATGGATTTCATCGGTGTGATCCGTATTTCGGAACGTTTTGCCTTTGTAAATGTAGACGACAAAAAAATGCTGCATGATATCTTCGTACCACTGACCGACCTTGGAGGTGCAAGGAACGGGCAAAAGGTGAAGGTGAGCATTTCGGAGTGGCCGGAAGGTGCAAAGAATCCTATCGGCACCATTACCGCTGTGCTGGGTGAGCAGGGTGAGAACAATACGGAAATGAATGCCATCCTGGCTCAATACGGCTTTCCCCTGGCATTTCCTGCGGAGGTAGAAGCCGAGGCGGATGCAATCCGGGAGGAAATCCTACCACAGGACCTGAAAGGCCGGAAAGACTTTCGTGACACGGTTACATTCACTATAGATCCTGCGGATGCCAAGGATTTTGACGATGCCATTTCGTTTAAAAAATTGTCCAACGGAAATTATGAGATCGGTGTCCATATTGCTGATGTTTCGCATTATGTAACCCCTGGCAGTGCGCTGGACAAAGAGGCTTATGACAGGGCCACTTCGGTATACCTGGTAGACCGGGTGATCCCGATGCTGCCGGAGCGGCTGAGCAATGGTGTCTGTTCCCTTCGTCCGAACGAGGATAAGCTTTGTTTTGCAGCTGTCTTTGAATTGGATGAAGGCGCAAATATGATCAGCGAATGGTTCGGGCGTACGGTGATCCACTCTGACCGCAGGTTCAGCTATGAAGAGGCACAGGAAGTCATTGAGGCCCGTTCAGGAAGTTATGCCGATGAACTGCTGAAATTGAACGAACTGGCCCATATCCTGCGTGAGCGCAAGTTTAAGAATGGTGCGATCAGCTTTGAAAGTACGGAAGTAAAATTTAAACTGGATGATAACGGAAAGCCCCTGGGTGTTTATGTAAAGGAACGCAAGGACGCGCATAAACTGATTGAAGATTTTATGCTGCTGGCCAACCGCCGGGTGGCGGAGTTCGTCGCGAAAAAAGGTAAGGGAAAGAAGAAGTATACCTTTGTATACCGTTCGCATGATGCACCCAATATGGAAGCATTGAGCAGTTTTGCGTTGTTTGCGGCAAGATTTGGTTATAAGATCAATACCAAATCAGATAAGGAAATCGCCAAATCGCTCAATTACCTGATGGAAGACGTAGAAGGGAAGAAAGAACAGAACGTGCTTACTCAGCTGGCTATCCGTTCCATGGCCAAAGCCATCTATACCACCAAGAAATCCAGCCATTACGGACTCGCATTTGATTACTACACGCACTTCACTTCCCCCATTCGCCGCTATCCCGATGTAATGGTACACCGGCTGCTGGCAGCCTATCTCCATAACGAGAAATCGGCAAATGAGGAAGCTTACGAAGCCGCCGCTTCCCATTCATCCACCATGGAAAAAAGAGCAGCAGATGCAGAACGTGCATCCATAAAATATAAGCAGGCTGAATACCTGGAGGAAAACGTCGGTCAGGTATTTACAGGTATTATTTCTGGTGTTACCGAATGGGGTATGTATGTGGAAATCATAGAAAATAAATGCGAGGGTATGGTCAGGCTCAGAGATATCGCCGACGATTTCTACGTACTCGATGAGAAGAACTATTGCATCATCGGGCAGCGTAAGAAGAAGAAATACCAATTGGGGGACGAAGTAAAGATCAGGGTCAAAAAGGTAGACCTTGCCAAACGCCAGATTGATTTTTCCCTGGTGCAGGAATGATCCGGACAATACCTCACAGCACATATAAGACCAGACAACATACCACAACAGAATAGCATGCACGCGCCGTCAGAACTACTGAAGTATATCGAAAAAGCCATTGAATCCACCAAATACCCCCAATATCCACGTAACTTATACGAACCGATCAGTTACATCATGAATCTCGGCGGCAAGCGCCTGAGGCCGATCATGCTCCTCATGTCTGCTGAGCTTTTTGGCTGCGATCCGGAAAAGGCTGTTCCTGCCGCCATGGCCATTGAGACCTTTCATAATTTTACACTGATCCATGATGATATTATGGACAATGCACCACTCAGAAGAGGACGCCAGACTGTTCATGAAAAATGGAACAGCAATACTGCAATCCTTAGTGGGGATGTGATGATGGTAGAGGCCAATAAACACATTACCAACGTACACATTTCTGTCCTGAAACCGGCGTTAGACACCTTTAATGCTACCGCCCAGGGTGTTTGTGAAGGACAGCAGCTTGATATGGACTTTGAGGCCCGGGATGACGTCAGTATCCCGGAATACATCAATATGATCAGGCTTAAAACAGCGGTGCTGGTAGGTGGGGCGATGAAGCTTGGTGCTATCGTTGCCAATGCAACCGAACAGGAAGCAGAACTCATTTACCGTTTCGGAGAGGATCTGGGCATTGCCTTTCAGTTGCAGGACGATATTCTGGACGTTTATGGCGATCCTAAAAAGTTCGGAAAACAAGTAGGAGGAGATATCATCTCGGATAAAAAGACATTTTTGAGGCTGAAATTGCAGGAACTGGCCGGTAATACTGATTTAACAGCCCTCGATCTGAACGTTAATCTTAGCCCGGAAGAAAAAATACGATCTGTTACAGTCCTGTATAATCAATATATGGTAAGGGAACAGGCAGAGACACTGATGAAATCATACCTTGATTCAGCTTTTGCGGCACTGGGACAGATCAATGTACCGGCAGCGCGCAAACATGAACTGACCATACTCGCGAACGAACTGATGAACCGGGAAAGTTAAACCTATATATAAAAAAAGGCCCCTGATTGATATCATCAGGGGCCTTTTTTTTTCCGGAATTACTCAGCAGATGGTGCTTCTTCTGCAGCAGTTGCTTCAGCTTTAGCCGCTTTCTTAGCAACAGTCTTTTTAGCTGGCGCCTTTTCTTCAGTAACCTCAGCAACAACCTCGGCTTTAGCAGCTTTCTTTGCAGGAGCAGCCTTTTCAACCACTTCCTTAACAACAGCAGCAGGCACTACAGAAACATAAGATTTGTTGTCTGTTTTCTTCTTGAATATTACTGTACCGTCAACCAGCGCAAACAGGGTATGATCCTTACCGATACCCACACCTTTGTCCGGATGATGTTTTGTGCCACGCTGACGCACCAGGATATTACCAGCAATGGCTTCCTGTCCGCCAAAAATTTTGATACCTAAACGCTTGCTGTGCGACTCACGTCCGTTCTTCGAACTACCGGCTCCTTTCTTATGTGCCATTTTCTTTTATTTTTATATTACCCGACAGACAGGCAATCTTGTGAACAATTGATTATAAACTAATACCAGAGATCTGAATTTTTGTAAATTGCTGACGGTGACCGTTTTTCTTCTTGTAACCTTTTCTGCGTTTCTTTTTGAAAACGATTACTTTGTCACCTTTCAAATGAGACACGATCTTAGCCGAAACTTTAGCACCGTTCAATGCAGGAGCACCTACAGAGATCTTACCGCCATCATCAACCAACAATACATTGTCAAATTCAATACTAGCGCCTTCATCTCCCTGTAAACGGTGTACAAAAAGATGCTGGTCTTTTGCAACTTTGAATTGCTGTCCTGCTATATTTACTATTGCGTACATTGTTAAATAGTTATTTGTATAAAAGTTTATTTTTTAACGAGGTGCAAATATAGAATTATTTTCTTATAAAAAAGAAGCTACGCTATTATATTATTTACCAGAGTAACGTTCCTCTGCATCATTGATCGATTGCGCAACCAGTTTTTGCATCTGAAAAGCAACATCTCTCAGCTTTGGTATTTCGTTATAGTCCGACATAAAGATCACTTTCTTACTTTTGCGCTTGTAGTTGAACTGAATCTCGTAACGCAGAATCCTACCGGATCGGACATCCTCATCCTGGTTAGCGATCACCTCCGGAAAATTCCATAACCCGAGTTCATTTGCTTTACTGTGCAGATAGATGATGTCGTTGCTCCTGAGCTTCACATTGGTTTTGATCAGCGAATCTCTTTCATCCAGATACTGATAGTTCCCGGTGGCCGAATCATAAAAATTGTCCAGCTTTGCCCCTACTCCCCACCGGTATTGAAGCGATACGAATTCACTGGACTTAAATGGCGCGTTTTTGATCATCGGCGTATAGTAGATCACGCAGTAAATAATAAACGGTACCGCTATGGTCAGCGCAAGAAAGATCTTTTTCCCTTTATTCGTCATATGTTGTTTTTAACTTTGGTCTCTCAATTCATCCGGTCCCGTCAGTTCACCTTCCCACTTGCTCACCACCGCTGTGGCCAGGCTATTACCGATCACATTAGTTGCTGAACGTCCCATATCGAGCAACGGATCGATACCGATTAACAAGGCCAGACCGGCCTCAGGTATATTAAAAGTCGCGATCGTACCGGCAATTACCACCAGTGAGGCCCTCGGCACACCTGCAATCCCCTTACTGGTGAGCATCAGGATAAGCAGCATCGTGATCTGCTGCTCAAACCCCAGATGAATACCGTAAGACTGCGCGATAAATAAAGAGGCAAAGGTCATATAAAGCATGGAACCATCCAGGTTAAAGGAATAGCCAAGCGGCAATACAAAACTTACTATTTTGTTCTTACAGCCAAAACGTTCCAGTTGTTGCATCGTTTTCGGATACGCCGCCTCACTGCTGGCAGTACTAAAGGCCAGTACAGCAGGTTCCTTCATCCGGCTGACCAGGTTCAATACACGTTTACCCAGGATAAAGAAGCCGATAAGAATCAGGAGCCCCCACAACAGCAACATGGTGAAATAGAATTCACCGATAAACAAAGCATAAGTGGAAAGTACCCCAAGACCTTGCTTGGCGACTATAGCTGACATTGCACCGAAGACGGCGAATGGTGCAAAGTTCATAACATAACCCGTCATTTTCAGGATAACGTGGGCTACCGAATCGAAAAAATGGATCACCACCTCACCCTTTTCCCCTATAGCAGCCGTAGCAATACCAAAAAACAGGGAAAACACAACAATCTGCAATATCTCGTTGGTAGCCATGGCTTCTGCCATACTTTTGGGAAAAATATGGGAAATGAAGTCTTTTAACGATAAGGCTGTCTGCTTAATGCCGGTATCGAAGGTATCCGCAGGAAGCGGCAGGTGCATATGCTCACCGGGCCTGAAAATATTGACCATGATCAGCCCAAGTACCAGGGAAAGCAGTGAAGCACTGACAAACCAGAGCATAGTCTTGCCTCCGATACGGCCAACAGCTTTAATATCACCTACTTTAGCCACTCCTACAACCAATGTGGAAAATACAAGGGGCGCCACGATCATCTTGATCAGCCTCAGGAAAATATCGCTGAGCAACGTAAGCGGTTCCAGCCTTTTTTCCCGCAGCATTTCGCTCTCTTTCCTGAGCTGCAAAGCAGACGAAAGCTCTGTTTTCAATTCCCTGTAAACCGAAGTAGTGGTGTCAGTCAGCTGCTCAAGTTTCAGGTCAGCCGATGCAATCCTTGCATTAGCTGCTGCAATACTGTCATTCTGTACACCGATGACCACTACGTTCAGGTAATAGCCAAGCAGTACACCCAGTACAAGGGCCAGAAAAATAAAGAACGTTAAACGGTTATTCTTAAGCATACAGGGTGTAAAACTACAATATTTTTTTGCACTTTCGCAGTAACAAATTGGCATCTTCTGCCCTCTAAAACCATAATAACCTTACATTTTGGAAAAAAAGGACCAGTTATTCAAACAAATTTTCGAAAGCAACTCCAAAAAGATATTCCATTTGTGCTATGGCTACACCGGTGACGAGGATGCGGCAAATGACCTTTTACAGGAAACTTTTCTGAAAGTCTGGCAGAACCTAGACAAATTCCGCAACAAATCCCTCATTTCCACCTGGATATACAGGATTGCAGTCAATACCTGTCTCACCTATCTCCGATCGGAAAAACGTCAGGCGAAAGATGAACTGACAGATAATATCATTGAAAACCGGCCAGAGGAGTTTTCAGAAAAAAATGAGCAGATCGCTTTACTTTATAAGTGCATCTCAAAACTAGAAGAAAACGATCGTCTGATCATTACCATGGTACTTGATGAGTTACCATACACAGAGATTGCCGACATTTCAGGTATCAGCGAAGGCAACCTTCGCGTAAAAATTCACCGCATTAAGCAAAAATTAACAGAATTATATAATCAGCATGCAAGAATTTGATCACATACAATCGCTTTGGCAATCGCACTCCGTAGAAGTAAAGATATCTTCTGAGGAAATGCTCGCCCAGGCAAAGAAAGAGGTCGCTGCTGTCCGCAACAGGTCATTGCTGAACATCTGCGGCATGGTTCTGTCGTTCGTTGCCTTTGTCACACTCCTCTTTGTTTTCCAGTCAGGCTCATGGGCAACAAACACAGGGCTTATCGTTATTATCGTTTCTGTAGCCGTTTCGACCCTGATCCTATACCAGGACTACCGAATCATTGCGAACAGTGATTTCACCGTTCATCCTGCCGAGTTCCTGCTAAAACTTAAAGCTTATCAGCTCAACAAGTTCAGAATTTACAACCGCTTATACTGGCTCTACGCACTGGCACTTTCGTTAGGCTCAATACTCTATTTTTATGACACGCTTTCTACCCTGAATATTTTACTTCAGATAGCCATCAGTGTCTTCACCGTTTTCTGGATGGTGCTCTGTGCAACTGTATTGCGCAGGTCCTATATCAAGCGGGAGAAGGAACGCATTGACCTGCTGATTGAAAAGATCGAAAGGATCAGCGGGCAACTGAAAGGCCAGTAAAAAGGCTGTCCCGTAATTCAGGACAGCCCCAATTATTAACTAACCCGTCAATCCATCCGGATCTTTCAGGGTATGCTTTTTGGCTCAGGCAGAAAACTTACTGATCTGTGTGATCTTCCAACGTCCTTTCCTGTCCTTCTCAATGGTCACAAAATGCTGCTGCACAAATTCGGGAAAACTGAAATCGATACGGGCAGTAACCGTATCGTCACTTGCTGAAAGTATCTTATAGTCTGCCTTGCAGTTCATCTCCACACCTCCCGAACGCTTATAGAAGGCAACAAGATCATTTTTACTCTGGGTAATGACCTGGGCACCCCGGTTCAGCCGGATGACTGCCCCGGGATTAAGTACTGCATTAAGTAAGCCGGCATCCCCGAATTTGTTTGCATTGACGAAGGCCTCAATCACATTGTTCGCAGATGTATTCACCTTAGCCAGCGGCTGGCTTTCCCCGGCCAGCAGGCCCGGTGCCGACAGATAAAGTACGACAGCGGCCATAAATATTTTCCTTTTCATAATGGTTATAATTTCAGGTACGTAACATGAGGTAAATTTACCCGGCCACATCTGAGCTTTCTTCCCCCCTGCCGGGGTATATTTCCGGAAATGCCCAATATCCCCTTCAAAGGGTTATTTTTAGTCGTATCTTAATCAATATATTTACCCGGTTAACGTAACTGTAGCCTGTGCTGTATTGTGAAAAATATCTTAAAATATCGTATCGTGGTAATGCTCTGTCTGGTCACCGGCGCAGGTATGGCACAGCGTTACGACTTCCAGCAATACGACATACGGCATGGACTGGTACAGTCACAAATTACTTCAATCACCCAGGATATCAACGGAAGGTTATGGACCACGGCACTGGGTGGGTTAAGTATGTTCGACGGAAAGGATTTCCGCAACTTTACCAGGACAGACGGGCTGGTGAGCAATTTCGCCATGGCCGTAAAAACAGACTGGAAAGGTAATATATATGTCGGAACCTCATCCGGACTCAGTGTATATGATGGTAAAGATTTTCACAACAGCCACAAGCAAGCCTGGATCTCCAGACTCGTGACAGACGGAAAAGGCAGCATATATACACTTTATCGCAAAAAGCTGACACGGCTATCAGGGACAAGGCCGCTTCCGGCATCAGGGTTGCCGGAAGGCCAGATCACCGCTACTTGCACAGGTCCGTCGGGCAACCTTTGGATCGCGATAGCCGGGAAAGGATTGTATGAACTGGCACAAAGCCGTTGGAAACCCCCGGCTTTGAATATCCTGATCAACAACCTGAAGGTTACCCGGTTCCTGATCGACCGCATCCATCACCATCGAATCTGGTTGGTCACCCCTGACGGACTGTACCTGGTCACAGATAAAAAGCTGTCAATGCAGGTACCCGGACCGACGCGGGGAATATCTGCTATCGCCCAGACGGCCGAGGGTGCGATATGGCTGGGAACGCGCAACGGCGCCTGGCGTTTGAATGAACACGAGGCTGTTCACTTTACTTCACGCAATGGGTTTACGGATAACATGGTCAATGACATCTTTTGCGATACAGACGACAACGTCTGGCTGGGTACAGACGGTGCCGGCCTGTACAAGTTTAATGATCCGGGTTATCTTATTTACGATCAGACACAAGGCCTCGGAAATCAGATCGTAATGGCCTTGTCCGAGGGACATACGCCAGGATCGGTATGGCTGGGGACTTCAGCGGGCTTGTACGAATACCGGCCTGGTAAACCTGTACGCAGCGTCCATATCCCAGGTACCGTCCCCCATACCAACCCTGTCAATATCCTGTTAAAAGACCATAAAGACAATATCTGGGTCGGAACTCCGGGAGATGGCCTGTGGAAATCCGACGGATATAAGATCAACCGTATCGACAGGGGATGGCCGCAGATGGCCTACAATGGAATCATTGAAGATATGCTGGGCAATATCTGGCTGGCTACAGATATCGGCTGTCTCGTTTTCGATCCCCGATCGGGCAAATACCGCCACATTTCCAGGAACTTTGATGGCGCGCTTCTCGAAGCAGGACGCGACTCTGTCATCTTTGCAAGTTCAGAAGGCATTGACCTGATCACAGGCATGAAAAAACACAACCCGCTTCGAATAAAAGCTTTGGAAGGATCCGGTATTATGTGCATGCTTAAACATAACGGGAAAATCCTTTTCGGCACTACCGATTACGGAATTGTCATCTGGGACAAGGCTACCGGGAAGACCGGCACCGTAAACACAAAAAAAGGACTGAGTTCGGACCATGTCTATAGCCTTATGGACGACGGAACGGGAACGATATGGGCAGGAACAGGTCGGGGTATTGACCGGCTGGATGCAGGGAGTTACCAGGTACGGCAGGATACCCGCTCTCCGCTATTGGAATGCAACCAGAATGCTATCCTGCGGGAAAACGGAAAAATATGGATCGGCACTACACTCGGTGCAGTCGTTTATACCGGAAGACAACTACCTGCGAAACCCACAAGACCAAGGATATTCATAGATTCGGTAACCCTTTCGGGAAAGCGCATCAGAGATACCATTTCCCTTTCCATACCTTACAGCGAACAGCAGCTCGCCATCAGTTTCACCGGCGTATACTTGTCCGGCACAGAAGATCTCCGCTACCAGTATAGCCTGGCGGGGGCAGACGATAAGTTCAGCGTCCCGTCTTCGGGAAAAACGGTCAGCTTCACAGCACTGCCGGCAGGTAAATATCATTTCCAGGTAAGAGCCCTGACCGGCGAAGGAACATACTCCGCAACTGCCGGATATACCTTTGAGATCGCACCCCCCTATTATCAGACGACACCATTCCGGTTGCTGCTGCTCTTGCTGGCACTTCTGGTCATCGGGGCTTCGGTCTATGTGATCATTTCACTGAAGGAGCGCCGGCGCCGGTTGAGGCTAAAGATCAAGCTGGAAGAACAGTTCAATATACGTAAACAGACCGCCGAAGATTTTCATGATGACCTGGGCAACAAGCTCACCAGGATCACTGTGCTGTCAGAAGTACTGACCAGCATGATCGGACCGGAGGAAACTGAAAAAAGAAGAATCCTGGAAAAAATCAACACGAATATCGGCGAGCTCTATTCGGGAACCAGGGATATGCTTTGGTCACTCAACCCAAAGAACGATACACTTTCGCAGTTGCTCAGCCACATTGCCGGATTCGGAGATGAGCTCTTCAACGATACAACGATTTGTTTCTCTTCCAGGATCTCAGTTACAGGGAACTCCAGGCTTTCACTTTCCATGAGCCGGAATATCCTGATGATCCTCAAGGAAGCCATGCACAATGCACTGAAACATGCCCGGCCGCAAATGGTTTTATATACCGCAGGTATGTCCGGAGACACCCTGCTGATCACCTTGCAGGATGACGGCCAGGGCTTCGACACCGAAAAATCCCGCGATGGACACGGCATCAATAATATGCGTATCAGAGCCTCGCGTATCGGGGCCAGGTTACAGATCAGCTCCGGTAAAAATGGTACCAGCCTGAGCCTGGCCATTCAATTTTCCACCCGCTCACAACAGCAAAATGCATAACCATACCACAGCACGCATTGTGATCATCGAAGATGATGAAACCATCAGGGAAAGCTATGCCTACCTGATCAGCCATAATTCTCCTCATCAGGTGATCAGCACCTATCCGTCCTTTGACAGGGCAAAGCAAAAGATACAGAAAGATATGCCCGATGTCATCATCCTCGACATCCGGTTGCCGGGCACCAGCGGGACCGATGCACTTCCACAGCTCAGGAAGCTGCTTCCTTCAGCATATATCATCATGCTCACCGTCTTTGAAAATGAAGAAGTGATCCTGGAAGCGCTGGCCAACGGCGCCTCAGGCTATTTTACGAAAAATACACCCTCATCCAGGGTCATCGCGGCCATAGATGAAGTACTCAATGGCGGAGGGCCTATGAGCCCGGAAGTTTCGAGAAAAGTGATCCGGTCCATGCAAAAAAATTCCGATTCACCGCTTACCAGACGCGAGACACAGATACTGGACCTTGTAGCAAAGGGAAAAGACCGGAACCGGATCTCAGAGGAGCTGTTTATCAACGTTGAGACTGTAAAAACGCATATCAAACACATTTATACCAAACTAAACGTAAATTCCAGAGCAGATGCCATTACCGTCGCCAGGAAGCAAAAGCTGATCTGAAATCAGGGCATTTTTACCCTGGCGACCGAGAAGTCATTCCCGTTCAGTCTGTATTGCACAGTAACCTTCTCCCCCGCTTTCTCCGTACTGTCCTTTGGGTTCACTAAGGGAAAGCTTCTGAACAATTCCCCATCTTTCAGGGTATAGCTGTCACCACCTGCATAATTCTTCTTCAGGTTGCCAAGGCCGGGAAAAGTGATTTTATTGAAACCTCCTCCTGAATATTCATAAACATTCAGGTCAGACTTATTCTTATCGCTCTGCAATTGTAAATAAATTTCCGGGTTGCCGTCATTGTCCAGATCCATATTCCAGGCATCCGTAAGCACACCCTCGCGTTCTGCGGAAAGCGAACGGTAATTGTTCTTTAGCGTATCAGACATCAGGATCAGGTAGCCCCCGATACTGTCCACTCCTTTTCCCCAGCTCAGCACTTCGAAACTGATCCCCGGCCTGATCTCTATATTCCTGTAGAATGAAAAAGGGGCAGAAGGCTTTTCCGTGCCCGCAGACACCGCCTGCTTACCCGCTTCTGACGGTTCTTTTTCGTTACTGCCACAGGATCCGGATAGTACTACTACAGATAACGCCATGGTTTGCCAGATGAACTTTTTAAACCCTTTCATATTGTCAGTCAGCTATTTTGTCTTTATTTAGTTTTTACATCGGGCGCTCCGTTATTAAGGATGGTTTCCGTTACCACACTCCTCCTGCCCCCGGGCGTAATTACCATCGTTTTCAGCAATAGTTTCTGACCCTTGGCCACACTCACCCTGACCGGACCATTCACCATCGCAGCATTTTCAGAAGGCCTGGTACCATCAAGCGTATAAAATACCCTGGCACCCCGAAGCGGGGCTTTCAGCTCAATACTAAAATCTTCACCGTTCATGACTTTTTGTTCCAGGCCGGCAGGAACCGGCACCCAGTAGTTAATCCCTGCTTTATCCAGGCGCGCCAGGTGTAAAGGCAACCGGTCTTCAGAGAAATTCTTCAGGTCCTTGCGTGTAACCGGAGTCCAGGCGATCTCAGACAAGGCAAACATCCTTGGAAACAAGAAATACTCTGCTTTTACCGGTGTCTGGATGTATTCCGTCCAGATATTTGCCTGCACCCCGATCACATATTTTTTCTGATCAGCGCTCAGCTCTTCAGGAACCGGGTCATAGGCATACACCTTAGTATAATTAGAAAAACCACCGATATTGGTCGGCTCATCTGCAGACTGCGATTGTGCATGGTCGAAATACAAACCTGCCGGTCCGGGGGTCATAATCACATCATGGTTCTGCTTTGCAGCCGCAATTCCTCCCTCAGTTCCCCTCCAGGACATCACCGTTGCATTTGGCGCCAACCCTCCCTCCAGTATTTCATCCCAGCCAATGATTGAACGGCCCTTCCCATTGATGTATTTTTCCATACGCTGAATAAAGTAACTCTGCAATTCATGCATATCCTTTAATCCCAGTTTCCTGATCAGATCCTGGCAGAAAGTACTCTTTTCCCAATAGGCCTTCGGACTTTCATCTCCGCCAACATGAATGTACTTTGAGGGGAACAAAGCAATCACCTCGTCAAGTACATTCTCCAGAAACTTAAAGGTATGCTCAGAAGGCACAAATACATCATCAAAGACACCCCAGGTCTGCTGTACCAGCTTTCCCTTACGCGTTCCCGCCCAGGGTGTTTTCGCATCGACAAAGGTATCCTGGTCAGGAAAGCAGCTCAATTCCGGGTAAGCGGCAATTGCAGCAGAAGCATGGCCGGGCATCTCGATTTCCGGTACTACGTTTACAAATCTGGCAGCCGCGTAAGCAACTACTTCCTTCACCTCATCCTGCGTGTAATATCCTTTGTATACCACATTGTCATTACCCACTCCCGGATGGTGACCAATAATCGTCCCGTTACGGGAAGCACCTGTTGTAGTCAGCTTAGGATATTTTTTAATTTCGATACGCCAGCCCTGGTCATCGGTCAGATGCCAGTGAAAAGTATTCAGTTTATATTGGGCAAGCATATCAATGTACTTCTTGATAAAGGCCACCGGAAACATATTCCGGCATACATCCAGGTGCAATCCCCGATATTTAAAGCGTGGATAATCATTGATCTCTGCTCCGCTCAGCAGCAATTGTCCGTTCTGCTTTTCCGGCAGCATCTGGATAAAAGACTGCACCGCATAAAAGAGGCCGGCACCTTTTCCAGTCAGCATAATCTTTTTGTCATTCACCGAAATACGGTATCCCTCTGCAGGCAACTGCTCAGCTCCTGAGGAACTCAGCACAATGGCCTTCTCAGAGGTCCCGGCCTTCTTCGCCTCCCTTAAAGAAAAACCGCCCTTGCTGACTACAGATGCATTCAGCAGATCAGCTATTGCGGCATTAGCCGGATCTGCGGAAACCAGCACTACAGTTTTATCTAATTTAAAGGTTCCGGGCTTCCTGCTCACCGATACCGGGGCCGGGATAATACCCAGATTGGCATCAGCCTGGGCTAAAACACCCGTAGCCAGGCATATACATAATGAAAACGTGAAGATTCTCTTCATATCTTATTCTGAATACTTGGTTTGTTCCATACGTTATTAACGTCCCAATATAAAAATATCGCATCAAACGGCAAAAAAAAGCGGGCCTGAAGGCCCGCTTTCCACTGCAAATTATTAAAAGTTCAATGATCATTCAGGAGAGCACATTAACGTGATCTTCCTTAGCGGCCAGGTAGCGTTCTGCATCCAGCGCTGCCATACAGCCTGATCCGGCAGCAGTAATCGCCTGCCTGTAGTAATGGTCCTGTACGTCACCACAGGCAAAAACACCTTCGATATTGGTCTTTGTAGATCCAGGCACCGTTTTCAGATAACCAGTCTCGTCCATATCCAGCCAGCCCTGGAAAATATCCGTATTGGGCTTATGGCCGATCGCCACGAAGAAACCTTCTACCGGAATATCTGTTTCCACACCCGTCTGATTGTTCAGTGCGCGGATACCCGTTACATTCTTACCGTTGCCCAGTATCTCCTTCGCCTCAGTATTATAGATCACTTCGATGTTGGGCGTATTCAGTACACGGTGTACCATCGCCTTCGAAGCCCTGAACTCGTCCCTGCGCACCAGCATATAGACCTTTCTGCAAAGCTTGGCCAGGTAAGTCGCCTCCTCGGCTGCAGTATCGCCTGCACCTACGATCGCCACATCCTGTCCCTTAAAGAAGAAACCGTCGCATACCGCACAGGCAGAAACGCCGAAGCCATTGTACTGCTGCTCACTTGGCAGTCCCAGCCATTTGGCGGTCGCACCCGTAGAAATGATCACCGTATCAGCAGTAATCGTCTTGATCTCGTCCACCACTACTTTATGCGGCAATGAAGAAAAATCCACCGAGCTCACATAGCCAAAGCGTACATCCGTCCCGAACCGCTCCGCCTGCTTACGGAAGTCTTCCATCATCTCAGGGCCGGTAATGCCCCCGGGATATCCGGGAAAATTATCTACTTCTGTAGTCTGCGTCAGTTGCCCTCCGGGCTGCATACCCGTATACATAACCGGCTTCAGGTCGGCACGTGCCGCATAAATTGCAGCCGTATAACCAGCAGGACCGGAACCTATGATCAAACACTGAACGTGTTCTGTTTCTTGTGACATATCTTAATTTATTATACAGCAAATTTACGCTTTATCTGCAAACCTTACAACCAGGGCACACCCTTCAGCCATAATTGTGATACAGCGATTATAAACGCTGCGGGCCGGCGTCAGGTCTGGATCACACCAACATTAAAAGGCTTCTTCACAGGCGACTGGTTGGCTGCCTGTATCCCCATCGAGATCACCTTACGCGTCTCCAGCGGGTCAATTATCCCATCCACCCACAGCCTGGATGCAGCGTAATACGGGGTAGTCTGGTGGTCATAGCTTTCCGTGATTTCCTTCAGCAAGGCGGCCTCCTGGTCAGGTGCAGGTGCCGCACCCGAAGACTTCACTGAAGCCTGCTGTATCTGCAGCAATACCTTTGCCGCCTGCGCCCCGCCCATTACCGCGATCTTTGCACTCGGCCAGGCATAAATAAGCCTCGGATCATATGCCTTACCGCACATCGCATAGTTGCCCGCCCCGTATGAATTACCGATAACGATCGTAAACTTCGGCACCACCGAATTGGCTACAGCATTCACCATTTTTGCCCCATCCTTGATGATACCGCCCTGTTCTGACCGGCTCCCGACCATAAAGCCGGTCACATCCTGTAAAAACACGAGTGGTATCTTTTTCTGGTTACAGTTCATGATGAAGCGGGCCGCCTTATCTGCGCTATCGGAATAAATTACACCGCCAAACTGCATCTCCCCTTTCTTAGACCTGACCACCTTGCGCTGGTTGGCCACGATGCCCACAGCCCAGCCATCAACGCGGCCCAGGCCACAGATCAGGCTCTGGCCGTAACCCTGTTTATATTCCTCAAAATCAGAACCATCCAGCAGCCTCAATATAATATCCATAGTATCAAAGGGCTTTTCACGGCTGTCGGGCAATATGCCGTAAATTTCTTCCTGCTCCAGCCTGGGCAATACCGCTTTTATGCGATCAAATCCCGCCTGCTCCGGTGCCCCCAGTTTGCTCATGATGTTCCTGATACTGTCCAGGCAATCCTGATCACTAGCGTGTTTATAATCTGTCACTCCCGAAATTTCGCAATGCGTCGTAGCCCCGCCCAAAGTCTCGTTGTCCACGTCCTCACCTATCGCCGATTTCACCAGGTAAGACCCTGCAAGAAAAACAGAACCCGTGCCGTCGACGATCATCGCCTCATCGCTCATGATCGGCAGGTATGCGCCTCCCGCCACACAAGAACCCATAATGGCTGCAATCTGCACAATTCCCTCCGAAGACATTACCGCATTGTTCCTGAATATCCGGCCAAAATGTTCCTTGTCCGGAAAAATCTCGTCCTGCAGCGGGAGGTAAACCCCGGCACTGTCCACCAGATAGATTACCGGGAGCCTGTTCTCCAAGGCAATCTCCTGGGCCCGTAAGTTCTTTTTGGCCGTCATGGGAAACCAGGCACCCGCCTTTACCGTCGCATCATTGGCCACGATCATGCACTGCCGCCCGGATACATACCCGATACCACATACTACCCCCGCCGAGGGGCATCCGCCATGTTCTGCATACATGCCATCAGCAGCAAAAGCCCCTACTTCCAGAAAATCACTGTCCTTGTCAATCAGGTAAGCAATGCGCTCGCGTGCCAGCATCTTCCCTCTTTCCTTTTGCCGGGCTGCACTCTTTTCACCGCCGCCTGCATATATCTTTTTCAGCCTCGTCTTCAGTTCATAGACCGACTGCTTATTGAAATCTTCGTTTTTATTGAATGCTAAGTCCATCGCCTGAAGTTAAGGCAATTTTCTAACGCAACAAATTCCGATACAGGCTTCGGTACAAAAAAGGGCGCCGAAGCGCCCTAATAAAAACATTTCCAGCCTTAATGCTAAGGTGTATATTTTTTGAATATGGAAGTTGCCGTATGTCCCCCAAAGCCAAAGGTATTGTTCAGCACATAATTCACAGGCGTTTGCAGCGATTCACCCAGTACGATATCCAACCCTTCCGGAATCCCGGGGTCCAGTTCTTTCGTATTGATCGTGGCCGGGATCATGTCATTTTTTGCCGAAAGCACACTGATCACGCTTTCAATCGCACCCGCACCGCCCAGCAGGTGGCCGGTCATCGACTTCGTTGCACTGATCTTTACCGGCAAATCACCAAATATCTTCTTTATTCCGTTCAGCTCACCAATATCGCCCAGTCCGGTCGATGTCGCATGTGCATTGATATAGTCAATCTTATCAGCTTCGATACCCGCATCTTTCAATGCCCTGCGGATACCCAGAGAAGCCCCCAGGCCATCGGGAGGAGTACCTGTCAGGTGATAGGCATCCGCAGCCATACCACCACCTACCATTTCCGCATAAATCTGCGCTCCGCGGGCCACAGCATGCTCATATTCTTCCAGGATCAACGCGCCGGCACCCTCGCCGATCACGAAACCATCCCTTGTCGGATCAAAAGGCCGGGAAGCACCTTCAGGATCATCGTTTCGCTTAGAAAGTGCCTGAGCAGCATTAAAACCGCCTACAGAAGCCTCTGTGATCGCCGCTTCCGAGCCTCCTGCCACCATAATGGTCGCCTTGCCCATGCGGATCGTATCAAACGCACTGATAATCGCCGTATTTGATGATGCGCAGGCGGAAACCGTTGCATAGTTAGGACCATGTAGCTTGTGCCGGATCGAAATAACTCCTGCGGCAATGTCGACGATCATCTTGGGAATAAAATATGGACTGAACCTTGGCGTTCCGTCACCCGAATGAAATTCCCTCAGTTGCTGTTCAAACGTTCCGATCCCACCGTTACCCGACGCCCAGATCACCCCAACCTCGTAGCGTTCCTCCTCAGGCATCTGCGCAAAGTCAAGTCCGGCATCTTTAATGGCCTGGTCACTTGCCGCAATGGCATATTGTGTATACAGGTCGTATTTCTTCAGTTCTTTTTTATCAATATATGCTTCGGGGTCAAAGCCTCTTACTTCTGCCGCAAAATTAGTTTTAAACTTAGTGGCATCAAATTTCGTGATCGCACCTACACCACTTTTTCCGGCTACGATGTTCGTCCAAAATTCCGCTACCGTGTTCCCCAAGGGGGTCACGGCACCAAGACCTGTCACTACTACTCTTTTCATATCTGATGAATTTATCCTTTACAAATCCGCAATAGCTATGCGGGCCACAAAAGTAGTTGTTTTTTTCAGAACTTATGCCTGCTGCTTGATTCCCTGATAATCAGCTGAGGTTTTATCGTGATGGTCTTAGGTCCCGACGCTGTTGCATCCAGCTTTGCTTCCCTGAAATAAAGCCTCGCAATGGCATTTCCCATCTCCACACTATGCTGGTCTATCGTAGTAATCGAAGGATTGGTGATTTCTGTAAATGCCTCATTGGAATAACCGCATATCCCCAGCTGGTCCGGCACCGTCAGACCGAGTTCCGTAGCCACCTGCAATACGCCCAGGGCAGAAAAATCAGAGGTCGACGCGAATATGGCATCCGGCGGGTCAGACAGGGCCAGCAGTTCACGCGTCGCTTCCGCGCTCAGTTCCTGGGTCCAGGCATTGACTTTCATCAGCTCTGGCCGCACTTCAATACCATGCTCAGCTAAAGCCTGCAGGTAGCCCTCCTTGCGCTGCCTGAAGATATTCAGGTTTTGCGGCCCTTCCAGGAGTGCTATCCGCCGGTATCCTTGTTCAACGAGATGAGAAACCGCCTCCACAGATGCCTGTCTGTTATCATTTAATACCTTCAGCGTATCCAGCTCATCTGCCACCCGGTCAAACTGGATCAGCCTTATCCCGTTTTTCTGGATGTTCCTGATATGCTCATCATCTTCAAACTCTGCAGCTACAGACATGACGATGCAGTTCACCTGCTGGTTGATCAGCGTATTCACACATTCCACCTCACGCTTATAAGATTCATTCGACTGGCAGATCACCAGGTTATACCCGTTCTCATAAGTAATCTCCTCAAGTCCCGCAATAATGTCCGCAAAGAAATTCTGGTTAATCCTGGGCACAATTACGCCAATCGTACGGTTAGAACCTCTTCTCAGGTTTGAGGCCAAACTGTTCGGCTGATAGTTCATTTCCCTGGCCGTATCCAGGATCAGCTTTCTGGTCGCCTCACTTACCTTACTGGTATTACTTAAGGCCCTGGATACAGACGACGCATTCAGATTGAGCTTCCGGGCTATGTCATAAATCGTTGTCCTTTTCTGGTTCTTCATATTAGTAGCTGTAAATATGTGAAAATAATTATTATGCAATCGATTGCTTATTGTAATTATTTATTTAAATTCGTCTGAACAAATATGAACTTGAATGCTGCTACTAGGAATTGATGTTGGTACATCATCTATTAAAATCTCCATTGTCGACGCTGCCAGCGGCGCGCTGAAGGCCACTTGTACTTATCCCGAAAAGGAATCAGAGATCATTGTACACCAGCCTGGCTGGGCTGAGCAATCGCCTGACATGTGGTGGGCCCACGTGCAGCAGGCCATCAGTCAGTGTAATGCAAAAAAGGCTTATGATCCACAGGACATTACCGCTATCGGCATAGCCTATCAGATGCACGGGCTTGTCATGGTCAACAAAGACCAGAACAGCCTGCGTAACAGCATCATCTGGTGTGACAGCAGAGCTGTATCCATTGGTGATCAGGCTTTTGAGGCCATCGGCAGAGAACGTGCACTAGCTCACCTGCTCAACTCACCCGGCAATTTTACGGCATCCAAACTGGCATGGGTGAAGGCAAATGAACCTGAAACCTATTCAAAGGCAGATAAGATCATGCTCCCCGGCGATTATATTGCCCTGAAACTTACCGGCGAGGCGAGCACCAGTGCCTCCGCACTTTCTGAGGGAGTTTTCTGGGATTTTCAAAGCAAGGACCTTTCTGAAGATGTGATGGGCTACTATGGTTTCGACCGCTCGCTCATTCCCGGTATCAGGCCGGTATTTTCCATACACGGTCATGTCACTCAGCAGTCTGCTGCCCTTCTGGGCCTGAAAGCAGGCATACCTGTGAGTTATAAGGCAGGTGACCAGCCCAACAATGCGCTTTCGCTCAACGTAACCGAGCCCGGTGAGGTAGCCGCTACCGCAGGAACGTCCGGTGTCATCTACGGCGTCACCGATCACCTGCTTTGTGACCAGGCGTCCAGGGTCAACACCTTCGCTCACGTCAACTATACTGCGGAAGATCCGCGTCTTGGCGTACTGCT
This sequence comes from Pedobacter sp. JY14-1, assembly GCF_029269825.1. Classification (GTDB taxonomy): domain Bacteria; phylum Bacteroidota; class Bacteroidia; order Sphingobacteriales; family Sphingobacteriaceae; genus Pedobacter. The sequence goes on from NZ_JARJHU010000001.1 coordinate 635,322, forward strand.
CTGCATCAACGGCACCGGAAGTATGTACCGCTGGGCAAAATCACAATTTGGCGGCAATATGGAATACGACACGATCAACCAGCTCAGCGCCACTTCGCCTGCCGGCAGCAAAGGTCTGCGTGTACTGCCATTCGGCAATGGTGCGGAACGTATGCTGAACAATAAGATTGCAGGCGCACATTTCCATAATATAGACCTCAACCTGCACCATACTGCAGATCTCTTCCGTGCTGTTCAGGAAGGCATTGCCTTTTCCTTCCGGTACGGTCTGGACATCCTGCGCGAAAACGGCATGCAGCCCGGCATCATCAGGGCAGGGCGTTCCAACCTGTTCCTCAGCGAGGTATTTACCCGCTCCTTCGTGAACATTACCGGCGTACCGGTAGAACTGCATAACAATGACGGCAGTTACGGTGCAGCCATCGGTGCAGGTATCGGCGCAGGCATTTACAAGCATGCAGGAGAAGCCTTCACCAATAAAAAACCCCTGGGTATCATCGAGCCTGATGGTACCGACCTTGAAACCGCTTACCAGGAATGGAAGCAGTTGCTTGAAAAGATATTGAACTAATTAAATCATACCATTCACCAAAACCTATTATCATGACTTTACACTCCGAAAACGAATTCTTTAAAGGCATCGGCCAGATCAAATATGAAGGCCCTCAGACCGACAATCCCTTAGCTTTCCGCTGGTATGATCCTGCAAGAGTAGTTGCCGGAAAAACCCTGAAAGACCACCTGCGTTTTGCCGGCGCTTACTGGCATTCGTTCTGCGGCAACGGCGCAGATCCGTTCGGCGCACCTACTCACATCTTTCCCTGGGACAAAAAAAGCGATGCAGTAGAACGCGCAAAAGACAAAATGGACGCTGCGTTTGAGTTCCTGACCAAAATGGATATTCCCTACTATTGCTTCCACGATGTAGATGTTGTAGACTATACCAATGACATCAGCGAAAATGACCGCAGACTGCAGGCCCTTACCGAATATGCAAAGCAAAAGCAACAGGCAACAGGCATAAAACTCCTCTGGGGTACAGCAAACCTGTTCTCACATCCCCGTTATATGAACGGTGCTTCCACCAATCCTGACTTTCATGTGCTTGCCCACGGCGCGGCGCAGGTAAAGGCTGCTTTGGATGCGACCATTGCCCTGGGTGGTGAAGGATATGTATTCTGGGGCGGACGCGAGGGTTACATGAGCCTGCTCAACACCGACATGAAACGCGAACAGGAGCATCTGGCCAGGTTCCTGCACGCCTCAAAGGATTATGCCCGCAAAAATGGTTTCAAAGGCACTTTTTACATAGAGCCAAAACCATGCGAACCAACAAAACATCAGTATGACTACGATGCAGCCACCGTGCTTGGTTTCCTGCGTCAGTACGACTTGCTGAACGATTTCAAACTGAACCTGGAAGTAAACCATGCCACCCTGGCGGGCCACACTTTCCAGCACGAGCTGCAAGTGGCTGCCGATGCCGGCATGCTGGGATCCATCGATGCCAACCGCGGCGACTCGCAAAACGGATGGGACACCGATCAGTTCCCGACCAATCTCAACGAGCTGGTAGAATCCATGCTGATCATCCTTGAAGCAGGCGGCTTCAAAACTGGCGGCATCAATTTCGACGCCAAGATCCGCAGGAATTCAACCGATCCCGCAGATCTGTTCCACGCACATATCGGCGGTATGGACAACTTTGCCCGGGCGCTCATCATCGCAGATAACATCCTGAAGAAGTCTGAATACAAAAAGATCCGTGCTGACCGCTACGCGTCATATGACGCCGGTGCCGGTAAAGATTTCGAATCGGGTAAACTGAGCCTGGAAGACCTCAGGGACTTCGCTATCGCGAACGGAGAACCTAAGACCATTTCCGGTCGCCAGGAATACCTGGAGAACCTCATCAACTGGTATATCTGATCGGACGGTTCAGGTTTTGATCAGACATTTTCCGATAAGGAGCAGATCATAGGGTCTGCTCCTTTTTTATTCGCCATCCTGCAACTGCATTGCCGCAAAAGCATCCGAAATAACCTGCGGCACCGGACGGACCAGCTTCCTGAGTTTCGTATCGATCCAGGCGCCCTCCACGGTAAGTCTCGCCTTAATCTTCCCGCGCTCATCCTTAAACTCATGTACAATCGTCCATTTCGAGCGGTCTTCGCTCACCTGCGTAAATTCGAAATCTATATACACCACATCCCCCGGCCGGATCTCCCGCATAAAAACACATTCCTCCCGGAAAAGCACCGGTGCAAAATGCTCCCGCTCCATCACTTCCAGGGTTACCCCGTAACGGTGCAGCACATTGATGCGGTGCTGGGAAGCCAGGTCGTAATAACTGCTGTGCCGCATATGAAAATTCGGGTCCAGGTCAGACCAGCGCAGGATAATGGGTTCAGCCTGTAGTTTCATATCCAAATATAGCTACAGCCTTTTGATTAATGCACTGAATACCCTACCTTTAAAGCCAGATTAAACTAAATTTTACCACGAAATGAACTTGAATAAGTTATTAATGACCACAGCGCTTACCGCCAGTGGTCTTATCCTGGCCAATGTACAAGCCAGTGCCCAGGAAAAGACCAAACCCGAAGACACTGAAGTCTATTCACCGGTACCGAAGGTAGTACAGGCTAAAGCCGTAACCACCCCCGCCCCCTCAGATGCCATTGTGCTGTTCGACGGCAAGGACTTAAGCCAATGGGTAAGTGTCGAGAACCGTGACCAGCCTGCAAAATGGACCCTGGGCAAAGGTGTGTTCACCGTCAACAAAAAAACCGGCGGCGGCAATATCGAGACCAAACAATCCTTTCTGAACTATCAACTGCATATCGAATGGCAGGTACCTGCAAATGTCACCGGCAAAGGTCAGGGCCGCGGTAACAGCGGATTATTTCTGGCTTCTATCGGCAAAGGCGATGCAGGTTACGAACTGCAGATCCTCGATTCTTACCAGAATGACACCTATACCAACGGACAGGCCGCCAGTATCTACAAGCAGTTTGTACCCCTGGCTAACCCGACCAATAAACCAGGAGAATGGAACTCTTACGATATCGTCTGGACCGCCCCTACCTTCAATGCCGACAACAGCGTCAAGACGCCTGCAAAAGTAACCGTATTGTTCAACGGTGTACTGGTACAGAACAATGTTGAATTGAAAGGTCCAACCCAATATATCGGTGAACCGGCCTATCGTCAGGCACATGGAGCCTCACCTATCAAGCTGCAATCTCATGGCGACCCAAGCGAGCCGGTGAGCTTCCGCAACATCTGGGTAAGGGAATTATAATCCTGCCGTCCATATGCGGCGTCATTTCAGGCAATACCGGAATGACGCCGCAATTATTCAGGCCAACAGGGTGTACACCTGACTACAAAACACCTTCGACAATACTTTTCAGCTGACTTGCCTGAATTACACCGCTCTGCCGCCACTTTATCGCTCCATTCTTAAATAAGATCAGCGTAGGTACGCCCTGAATATTATATTGCCGGGAAACCTGCGGGTTTTTATCCACATCCACTTTCAAAATAGTTGCCGTTTCACCGATCATCCCCTTTAGTTGCTGAAGGATCGGTGCCATCATTTTACAGGGTCCGCACCATTCTGCCGAAAAATCTACCAAAACCGGTTTATCTGAACTGATGATCTCCTTAAAAGTTGCCATAATACTATGCTATTTACATTCGTGACTGATTTGCGGTATCTTACCGTACCGGTTCATACTCCATCTGCACTGCCGCAACTATCCTGCCAGGTAAAAGAGACCACTAGCTCTTTTCAATCAGGCACTGTGCTTCATGCCGCACCGGAAAATTACAGGAATTGGCGATAAAGCACATCTTATTCGCCTGTTCATGCAGCGCAATCGCCCTTTCAATATCCTCAGCACGATTGATGGTCACAATGGGGTTCAGCACCACCTCCGTAAAATGGCCGCTACCATCATCCTTTTCCGTCATCCGCCCGATCGCAGTATCCTTATAATCCAGCACGATGATCCCATTTTGCGAGCACAGGTGCAGGTACCAGAGCATATGGCAGGATGAAAGTGAAGACACCAGCAGGTCTTCCGGGTTATACCTGCCCTTATCGCCCATGAAAGCCGAATCTGAAGAGCCCAGGATATCCGGTTTATGGCTCACTGAAATCACATAACTTCTGTCATAAGAACGGTAGTCCATGGTGCCCGAGCCTTTGTTGCCGGTCCATACCAAATTTGTCTGATACTGATGTGCCTTAGTCATAACGCGCTATACTTGATTACTCCAATATAACGAATCAATGCTTCTTCTCCAAATCCGTCATCCATAATTCCCCTGGTATAAACGGACGGTCGGATGCCACAAATTCCAGCGTACCGCCATTCATGATCTCCTCCTGCCTCAGCCAGTTTCGCTCCAGCTTCTTACCGTTCAACCTGACCTCTTTAATGTAAATGTTCCGGTCAGAGAAGTCCTTCACTGTAACTTTCAGCTTCTTTCCGCCCTGCCAGTTGAACTCCAGCGACTCAAACAAGGGCACGTTCAGGTAGTAGACCGGCCAGCCTACACAAGCCGGGGAAATGCCGGCTGCGGTCAGGACAAACCAGGACGACATTGCACCCGCGTCGTCGTCCATCGTGCGCACATAAGCCTTCGGTTCATTCTTGTATATCCTGTCTACAAAGGGGTCTATACCCCTGCTGTTGTCGTTAAAATAATACTGCACGACCGTATCTACCGCATAGTTGTGCATCAGTTTCTGCGATTTCCAGGCCTCAGCAGTAGGGTTATACATCCCCGGCACCTGAAGATCGGGCTCATTTGCATGGTTATACAGGTCATTTTTAAAGAAATAATCCAGTTGTGACAAATAGGTTTGCTCACCCCCGGTGAGTGCGATCAGCCCCTTGATGTCGAAGGGCACAAACCAGCGGTACTGCCAGATCGTTCCCTGATATAATTTACGGGCCTGCATACGGTCCACATCACTTTTGCCGATATCCTTAAAATCCTTGTTCCAGTAATTCTTATATTCCAGCGCCTTTGCCAGGTATTTTGCGCTTAGTTCTTTTTTACCCAGCAAGCCCAGTATCTCTGACAAGGCCCAGGTATCATAAGAGGATTCCAGTGCTTTGTCCGGCTGGCCGAAATCCAGCCTGTCCACCTCTTTGATCAGTGAGTCCACAATCGATGCTGCATCGATCTTATAGCCTTTTCGCATCGCATCCAGCACAACCACTACGGCATGCTCCGTCCTTACGGTTGGCGTAGGCTCTGTTTTCGTCGCATAGTCCTTCTTGCCATATTTATACAGGTTGGCTACAGAATAGGCAATATCCCCGTAACGCTCCGGATAGGCCACAGATAACAATGGCAGTTGTGTACGGTAATTGTCCCATATGGCCCAGCCGTTATAGATCATACCCTGATATCTTTGCAGGCTCCCGTCAATCGCACGATATACACCATCCGGCTCTGACACCTGATAAGGTGACTGAATAGCCCTGTAGAGCAATGAATAAAACAGTTTTTCCCGTTCAGGATCCCCTTTTACCCTGATCCGTCCGAGGTGTCCGGCCCAACCCTTTTCACTTTGTGTCCTCAGTTCCTCATAATTCATTTTGCTTAGGTTCTGCCTCGCATAGGCGATACTGGTCGATGAAAAACTCACCCGGACCTCGACCTCATCCACATGATTATCCTTCTCCGTCCCATCTCCTACCCTCGCGATCAAGCGGTGATCCGAGGTTTTCTCCCAGGTTACCGGCCTGCTGAACTCGAGATAATAATACAATTTGTAAACTCCCGCATGGCAGGTCGTCTTTGAACTGATCGAACCGCTCAGCGACACACCGGAAGTACTGTGTTCTTCCCCGACAAATCCTCCGTTGAAGGAATACCCCAGGTCCAGTGTAAAGCCCTTCGCTCCTTTCGGAAAACGGTAGCGGTGCCGGCCTTCATTCTGATAAACTGCCATTTCCGCACTGATGCCGTTCCCAAAACTGGCTCCGTAATAGCCAGGTCCGGCATTCTGCTTCACCCTGATCAGGGTAGCATTGTCATCTGTCTTGCCCAGAAAAGGTTTGATAAATAAATTTCCGCCACTTCCCATACACCCTACGCCTTCAAATCGGTTGTGCGTAAAACCTATAAATTCCCTGGCATTGTATTCATAGCCTGTGTGCGTATTGGGATAAGTCTGCGGCCCGATACTCAGCATACTAAATGGATAACTTGCGGCAGGAGACATTTGTCCGTGGTCACCCGAACTACCCAGAAAGACATTCACTTTAGCATTCAGGCTTCGGTCAACCATAGCAGGTTGCCCGATCATGGCAGGACGTTGTGCAAATACGGTCGCGTAGCTGAGCCCTATACAAGTGGCAAGCAGAAACTTTAACTTCATGTGGGTGTGGATTGGTGTATAAATCTAAAACTCCCGCAAGTTAAACAGATAAAACTTAGCATCCCAAAAGACGTGTCCTTTGGTTGATAAGACGATATCCAATGGCCGTTACCATTGAGTCCATGTTCCGACCGTGTTGAGTCCACGTTGAGTCCACGTTTTTACGGAAAAAACGTGGACTCGACATGCAGTTGAGACGCTAGAAATATGCTGGCAGTACGAACTGTGGTTTACTTATGTATGAAGGTCAGCTGAACAGGATAAAGGCGATGATCAGCGTGACGACAATATTGAACCCCTGGGCGATCAGAAATGCGTAAAGCGGCTTTTTGCTGTTGGAGCCGAACAGGTCCCTGAAATTGGTTTCCAGGCCGATGCTGGTAAAGGCAAGTGCAAACCAGAGCCCTTGCAGGCTCTTCAGACTGCCTTTTACAGAACCAATGGTTTCCGGCGAGACGAAAAACGAAAACAACAGCGAAGCACCTATAAAACCAAGTACAAATTTTGGGAAACGTTCCCAGATCACCTTCAACGTAGGGCGGTTTTCTTTATCCTTACCGGCGGGATGCTGGGTATAGGTCCAGTACACGGATATCACAAAGGCGGCGATGCCGAGCAACACGTTCTGCGAGAACTTCACGATGGTACTGATCTTCAGGGCCTCTTCGCCAACCAGGCTGCCCGAAGCCACGACAGCTCCTGTCGTATCGATACTACCGCCCAGCCAGGCACCGGTAACGGCCTGCGGGAAATTGAAATAACTGGCGATGTAGGGCATAAAGACCATCATCGGGATAGCGGTAATGAGCACCATGGAAATCACATAGGAAAGCTTTTTGGAATCCCCCTTGATGGCACCGGAAGTAGCGATCGCTGCGGAAACCCCGCAGATGGATACGGCGCTGGAGATCATCATGGTCAGCTCCTCGTCGACTTTCATTTTTTTGCAGAGCCAGAAGGCAAAGTACCAGACGGAAAGTACGACAACAAGCGCCTGGATCAGTCCGAGCGAGCCGGCCTTGAGGATATCCGAAAAGATGACGCCGGTACCCAAAAGGACGAGTCCGATCTTCACGTAGAGCTCCGTAGAAAGTGCGGATTTGAACCAGTCCGGAAGTTCCAGCAGGTTTCCGATCAGCAGACCGATGACCAGGCTGAAGATAACAGCCTCCAATCCGTAATACTTAATCTGACTATTGCCGGCAATGATCAGCGCTATAATGGTAAGTATATAGACGATGGGAAAGGCTTTGAGGTGAGCAGTCAGCGGTTTACCGGTAAGCAGTGCGCCGAGCAAGGCCACGACGATAACGAAGATGAACTGCAGACCGATGATCTGCAGGTTGGTCGCGGCGAATACGTTTGCAGAGAGTTCCGAAGTGTTGCTCCATTCGAATTTTGGTGCAGGCAGGAGGATACCCCCGAGTGACAGTACAATGATCAGGGCACCGAGGATAACGACGACCCAGTCTTCATGAAGGCTAATTTTCTTTTGTTCTGACATGATTTGGTTTGATTTGTGGTTTTATTTGTTCTTCTTCTGGATGTAGCGGGGCTCAGCTAGTGAACCCGTTAAGTTTAATGGAGAAAATATCGTTAAGCGCCCGCTTTGCCGCATGATATCCGCACATGCCGTGTACACCACCGCCAGGAGGCGTAGATGACGAACAGATGTACAATCCCTTTGCGGAAGTACGGTAAGGCGAGCTGCGCAATGCCGGCCGGGTAAAGAGCTGACCGATATCAATAACGCCGCCGTTAATGTCTCCGCCGATGTAATTGGGGTTGTGCTCCTGCATCTGAGAAGTATTCATCGTATGACGGCCAATGATCTGGTCCCGGAAGCCCGGGGCAAAACGCGCTACCTGCTTTTCAATGATTTCGGTCATGTCCCTTGTGGAACCGTTGGGCACGTGGCAATAAGCCCAGGCGGTATGCTTTCCTTCCGGGGCGCGGCTGTCGTCGAACAGGCTTTGCTGGGCCAGCAGCACGAATGGTTGCTCCGCATGCCTGCCTTCCCAGCACTGCTGTTCAGAAAGTTTGATTTCTTCAAAGGTGTTACCAATATGTACCGTACCTGCTCTGCGGGCCTCGGGAGCTGTAAAAGGAATCGGACCGTCGAGCGCCCAGTCTATTTTGAAGACGCCCATGCCGTAACGGTATTTTTCCAGTTGCCATTTGTAAATGGATGAGAACCTATGGCCTGCGATCTGCAGCAATTGCCGTGGGGTTACATCAAAAAGTACGGCCTTTGCAGAAGGAAGCTGATCCAGTGATCTGACATAAAAGCCGGTGTCGATCCGGCCGCCCAGGGCGATGAAATAAGAGGCCAGTGCGTTCGCGATCTCTTTGGAACCACCTGCGGGTATCGGCCAGCCTTTCAGGTGAGCGGCTGACATCAGCACCAGCCCGATGGCCGAAGTGGTCAGGTTGGTCAGGGGCTGTATGGAATGCGCGGCCATCCCTGCCCAAAGCCCTTTCGCCGCCTGCGTATTGAAGCGCCGGGCGAGAAAGCTTGCCGAGGTCAGGGCATCGAGCCCGAAGCGCGCCAGCTTTAAGGGATGTTTCGGAAAACTGAGCGGGCCCAGCACATCGGCGGCGATGTCCGGCCAGTCGTTAACGAGCGGCCGCATGAGCTTCAGGTAGGCCTGTTCATCCTTGCCAAGGGCGCTGGCGGTCTCTTCCAGCGAACTGCCGAGCGACGCAGCGGTACCGTCATCGAAGGGATGTGCGGCGGCAATTTCTGGATAGATATAGCTTAGCCCGTGGTCGGCCAGCGGAAGGGTCTGAAAAAAAGGTGAGCCCAGGGCAAGGGGATGTATCGCAGAACAAATGTCATGAATGAAGCCGGGCAGGGTCAGTTCCGCGGAACGCAGTCCTCCGCCCAGGCTGTCCTTTCCTTCGATCAGCAGCACGGAAAGTCCTTCCTGTTGCATCGTAATGGCAGCTGCCAGGCCATTGGGCCCGGAACCGATAACAATCGCGTCATACGCTGTTGTGCTCATGCTTTGTTTTTTACGGTACCGGAAATCTTGGAACTGCCGTTACCGGCAGTAAATCATCCAGTGCATGGTGAAGATAGGGATATTTGAACTGAAATCCGTTCTGTTGCAAAAATGTTGAAATGACGCTCCTTCCGGAGAGAACGAGTTCAGCTTCCGTGCCGATAAAGACGGTATTGGTAGCGCCTGCCCTGAGGAGGATGATTTTTTCCTTTTTTTCTTCGACCATAATCCTAATAAGCCCTGACTTTACTTTGCCTGCCTTCGACCAGCGGATATCTTTTATCTGAACAGTCGAGGACCACATAAATGGAGTCGCGGAATTCGTTGATACCCTGCAGGACGATCCGGCCAGCGCTTGGCCTGCTGTAGTGCAGCACCTGCGTCTCATCCTGATGGTTTTTATTTTTATTCTGCAGGTACAGGATTTTATTGACCGTATCCGCATTATAAAAGAAATACCTGCGTTCTCCGGCCATTCCGCCTACTTCCCAGCGAGTCACTCCGAGGTCGCGGTTCTTTTTGAGTTTGGAAAGCCGGTCGGAGTCCTGGGTATTGACCTGGTTGAGCTGGTTATTCTTCTTGTCGTTTTTGACCCTTAGTGGTGAGTAACCGATCATGCGGTCAGCAATGGCACCGCGGTTGGTCCTGTAGCTTAGGGATGACCAGCCCTCAAAAGTTGCGTCCTGCCAGCGAACGGAGTCCTGGGGACTGTAAGTAACGATCTTACCATTGAGCCTGAACTCGGTAACGTTATAATAGCCCTTTGTTCCGGCCAGACCAGGGGTACTGGGAATGTTGTAATTGTTGCCGAAGAAAAAGCCATAAGCCCAGAGTGCCGCGGCAACGGGGACGAAGAGGAAATTGAAGGCCCACTTGATACCGAAAACCAGCTTTTTCTCCCAGCCTTCAGTAAATACAGGATTGTACCGGTAAGGCTGGATATCCCGTTCCCTGACCAGCAGGTTCCAGATCTTGGGCAGATCATACCAGACCACAAAAATACCGATAATGGCGAAATAAGCTGCCGGTACCGCTACTCCTGCATCATAGGCATGGTTGGCAATACAGATGTTGAAGGTAACCACCGCAGCGAAGGCCGCACCCAGTGGCGAGGTTTTGCGATTGAGCAGCAGCAGGCCGGGAACGATCTCAGCGAAGCCCAGGAAAACTGTGTACCAGAAGGATACGCCGACGTGAGACCAGTACAGCTTTTTTTCCGCCATGTCTATGAAAGGTGTATTGAGCATGCCTACCGTAGGAAAAACCATTTGCATCGGAAAGGCCTTTTTCAGTCCCCAGCCTACCATCCCGTAGGCCAGGCGATAACGGGCCAGTACGCGTATCCAGTAATAAAGTTTACTGTATTGGGTAGATTTTTTATCCAGGGCTGTCCAGATGAGCCCGCCCACTACGGCAATACCGAAGGTGAGGATAAGGTTAATGTAGTTGAGCAGGCCGAAAACACCTTCCTCAGAAAGTATGGTTACGATCTGGGGTGGCCAGAAGGCCACAATGGCCTGAAAATCATGATAGGTGATCTTGGAAAACTTCAGGGAGATCAGGTCCTCGTAGAATTTGGTGTATAAAGGGATACAGAGCAGGAGCATGTACAGAAAGCCGATCCGGAAGGCGATTTTCTGTATCTTCGTCCAGGGCTTGCGGCCATCGGCCTCGCCTGTGGTTGTTTGGGTATAATTGCCGGTATGGCCAGCGTCTTCATGTTGCTGATAATCGCCTTTAAGTCCTGCCGGGATTTCCAGGCTGTTGTCTAATGCTGACATAAGAATAGATTAAATCATCTGATCGGTTAAATTTTAACGGGTCTGCGGCGGCCCTCGAACATCATATATTTCTTATTGATCTTCGCCAGGGTGACGCGGATGGAATCACGGTTCTCGTTGATACCGGAGAGAACGATGGTGGAATCATTGGGCCGCTCATACTTCAATTGCAGCCGCTCGTTGCGGTGGTGGATATTTTTGTTCTGCAGGGACAGCGTATGGTTCAGGGTATCGGCATCATAATAGAAGTAATGACGGCCTGAGTAGCCGGCGAGTTCGTAATTGCGGTCGATGTCCTTTTCATGCACTGCCTCTGCGCTGCTGAAGTCAATTTTCACCGGACGGTTCTGCCGTATCGTAAGCGTAGACCATTTCTCAAAAACGACATCCTGCCAGCGGCGGGGATCAGTTTTTGAATAGGGTATGGTGTCGTTGTTAAGGATAAACTCCCTGACGTTGTAATATCCGAAGGCTTTGTTGAGCCCTGGTGTGTGCGGAACCTTATACGGATCATGAACATAATTATCAAAGGCCTTATAAGCGAACAGCACAGCAAAGAGCACAAACGCAACACGAAGCCCGGCACGCAGATTTTTCAGTTTCTGGCTGGTAAACCGGTAGTGGAAGCGGTTGGCCCTTGCGGGTACCTCCTTCACCAGCAGGTCCCACAACCTGGGCACATCGTAGGCAAACAGGAACGCGGCCATCAGCACAATGAAGGTACTGAGCACCTGCTCCCCGATGTCATAAAAACCATTGGCCACGGCAACATTACCCAGGAAACCAAAGATCAGTCCGACACCGAAGGTGGTGGTGCGCCGGTTGAACAGCAGGAAGGCGGCCAGGATTTCGACAAACCCGAGAAATGATTCGTATTTAGGCGCGATGGCTACAGTCTGGAAATAGATCTTCCAGGCAAAAAAATCCCCGTAATTGGTCAGCAGGTTGCTGAGCGAGGGATATGGCATCTGCAAGGGGAAGAACTTGATGAAACCATACGTAATGAGCACAAAGGCCAGCCGGTAACGTACAAGTACCCGAAGCCAGTAGTATAGTACAGTATATTCTTTACGATGGGCATCGAGCTTTGCCCAGATGGCTGCACCGGCCAGTGCTATTGCTGCAAACAGTGCCCAGTTGAGGAAACTGCCTCCATACCACCCTTCGGTGGATGTTGCGGCAAAGAACTGCGGCTGGTATTTGGTCAGCTCAAACAGGTCGTGAAAGTGGAGGTTCAGCCAATTGATACTGAACAGCTTGTGGTAGAACTTCCAGTCCAGGGGAATGATCTGGATGACCAGGAAGATGAAGAAGAACCGGAAGAGGTGCTTTTCCCAGTCCTTCCATTCGCGGAAGGGCTGGCTGTTGGATTGGGAATGGATTTCACTCATGATGATTATTCTTTTCCGTAACTAGGATTTTGGTTAAGTGACTTGTCCGCCAGGATCTCACCTGCGGGGATCGGGAAGATGTATTTCCTCGGGTCCTTCAGCCCGAATACGGCCTCTGCCCTGCCGGTACGGGTAATATCGAACCAGCGGAAAGGCTCCTGCGCAAACTCGACGCGGCGCTCATTTTCCAGGGCCAGCAGAATTTCGTCCCTGGTCAGGGTATTGGGCAGCGGCGTGACCTCAGCGCGGATCCTGACGACGTTGATATCCTCAATAGCACCGATATAGTCGGGCGCAGCTTTCAGGACACGGGCCTCTGCCCGGTTGAGGTATACCTCTGCAGTGCGTATGAGGTAAGCTGAGGAGGTGTTTGTAGGATAGATACCACCAATGAACTGACCAGCGGCATTCTTCACGGAAAGTATTTTACGGCCACCGCCTACCGCAGGATCGTTGAGCAGGTTATGGATCACCGCTTTAGGTTCAAGGGCGCGGTTACTGGTATTCCACTGTGCATAACCGGCATTGACATCATTGACACTGTAGGAAAGTTCAAGCACTGACTCTGAAGTACCTGCTGCCAGGGCAAAAGGTTTGATAAGCCTGTAGGCGGTATTGCTGATCACGGTGCTGGCGTCGGTTTCAGCCAGTTCGTAGTTTTTGGTGTAGAGATACAGGCGGGACCGGAAAGCGGCTACCGTTGATTTGGTCACACGGTTACGGACCACGGTAGCCGGAAGCAGAGGCTCAGCTTTGTTCAGATCGGCGAGTACCTGTGCATAGACTTCCGCCTGGGTGCTTTGTTTGACACCCAGCTTATCGGCCACTACCCGGGTAGGGCTCAGAAAAATCTGTACATTTCCGAATACGCGGGCCAGGTCAAAATAAGAGACGGCGCGGATGAAATAGGCTTCGCCGAGGAGCTGGTTGCGCAGCGCGTCCGAGAGCTTATTGTCTACTACAGCAGGCACCTTCTCGATAATATGATTGGTCCGGTTGATGGTGTTGTAAAAGTTGCCCCAATAGGTAGACAGGAAGGCGATATCAGAACGCAGATTGTAATTGATGATGTTGAGGTCGGTCTGTGCATTATTAAGCGAACGCACGTCACCGCCGGATTGCAGAATAGTGTTCTGAAAGCCTGCACTGTAGTTCAGGCTGGCCAGGGAACGGTAGGCACCACGTACAGCGGCCTCTGCTGAGGAGCGGTCGTAAATGGTGTTATCATCAGGAATGGTATCATATGGAGTTTCCTCCAGGAATTTCTTGCAGGACCCCAGTAATACCGGTACCAGTAAGAACAGCAGGAATAGTTTATAATGTGTTTTCATGATCTTATGTTTTTGATCTTTTATAAATGGAATAGTGTAGATCGCTGCCTGTTAAAAATTTAAACTTGCGCCAAACTGGATGCCTCTTGGTTGCGGCGGGGTCGCGGTATCCAGACCGTCGAGGTTCTGCCCGGCACTACCGGAACTTTCCGGATCGGCTCCGCTGTATTTGGTGGCAATCCACAGGTTGGTACCCTGCGCATAAACTCGTACTTTATTCAGACCAAGGCTCCTGCTTACTGTTGAGGGCAGCGTGTAGCCCAATGTCAGCGCCTTTAACCTGATGAAAGAACCGTCTTCCAGGTAACGGCTGTTCTGCTCGATGTTGTAATTGTTACCTACGCTGGTCAGCCTTGGGGTATTGGTCATATCGCCGGGCTTTTGCCAGCGGTTCAGCTGGCTGGCCAGGATCGATCTTGAAGCATCACGTGTACCGCCGCCTTCCAGGATATATTTGTTGAAGTTGTAGACCTTGTTCCCGTACTGATACGAAAAGAACACATTCAGGTCAAAACCTTTATAAGAAAAGTTATTGGTGATACCGCCAAAGAAATCGGGGATCAGGTTGCCGAGCAGCATGCGGTCGGCGGTAGTAACGGTGGTACCGACAGTACCATCGGCATGCTGAAAAACGGCATCACCTGTCTGCGGGTCTACATACAGCTGCTTGTAGAGCCAGAAACTGCCGAGCGGGGCGCCTTCCTCGGTACGACGGTATTCCCTGGCTTCAAAGGTGATGGGGCTGACCAGTTTTTCCGCGGTGTTGACATTCCTGGCAAAGTTCAGGTTGGCAGTCCAGTTGAAATTGCTGTTTTTGATGATGTTGCCCGTAACCGACAATTCGATCCCCTTGTTACTGACCTCGCCCGCATTGGCAAGGGTACTGCCATAACCGGTAGATTGCGGCACAGGCAGATAGAGCAGCGCGTCCGTGGTGTATTTATAATAAGCGTCCAGGTTGATATAAAGCCTGTCTTTGAACAAACCCAGGTCGAGGCCGGCATTATACGTGGTGGTACGCTCCCATTTCAGGTCCGGGTTTTCCAGTTGGGCAGGAGCTACACCAGGCTTTGGCCCGCTGGTGAGATTGTCCGGGTAGGCTGCGGTTCCCGACCAGAGACCAAGGGCCGCATAGTCGTTAATGCCGTTCTGATTACCTGCCGAGCCCACACTTAACCTGAGTTTCAGTTCAGAGATATTTTCATTGTCTTTCAGGAAGTCTTCCTGTTTGGCCCGCCATGAGGCCCCGATACCAGGGAAATAACCCCAGCGGTTGTTCGCACCGAACTTGGATGAACCATCTGCGCGGAGCACACCTTCCAGGAAGTATTTATTGTCAAGGCTGTAGTTCACCCTGCCGAAAAACGAGGCGAGTGTGGATTTTGACCTGCGCTGATCGGCGGTACGTACTGATGCGGCGGAAATCTGCTGGAAGGAGTTATTGGGAAAGCCCTGTCCCACCGCCTGCGCGACCTGTATGTCTGTTGTCTGGATACTGTTGCCTAATAACAGGGCCAGGTTATGCCTTTCCCCAAACTGGCGGTTATAGGAAAGTGTCTGCTCGTTCAAAAAGATGGAATTGGTCGTGTGCACGTCCTTACGATATCCAAGTGGGTTTGGCGCACCGCCGATAATGGTCTGGTCATTGAAAAACTCGCGTTCATCGTAGATATTATAGTCGAGACCAACCGAAGTCTTGAATTTGAGCCCTTTTGCAAGCTCAAACTCGGCAAACTGGTTGCCGATATAACGGATGCTGGTCGTAGAAATATTAACGACATCGGTATTGGTCAGGTTGTCAATGTTCTCATATAGCGAGCCTCTGGCCGGAGTGCCGTCTGCGTTGTAAAGCGGCAAATAGGTCGGATGGTGCAAGGCGGCAAGTAGGTGTCCGGCCTGCTGACCGGCTCCGCCCCGGATTTGCTGACGGAAAGTGCGGTAGGCGCCATTACTGGACCCGAGTGTGATCTTATCGCTAAGTTTGCTGTCGAGATTGAGCTTGAAGCTGCCTCTCTGAAAATCTGCAGGCTTCAGGATACCTTCCTGATCGGTAAAGCCCGCCCCGATGGTGTAGCGCATTTTTTCGGCGCCGCCCTGCACACTAAAATCATAATTGCTGACATTTGCAGTACGAAAGACCCGGCTCAGGCGGTCATAGGTCTGCTGATCTTCCGGGTTGCCCCTGCCCGGAACGCCGTTGATCACCTCCGTGACCGGACGAAAGGGCCGGTTTTCATACGTCTGGTTCAGGGCCGGGTTATCCTTTCCGGAATTGATCCACTGTTCGTTGACCAACATGGCGTGCTCGGGACCGGTAGTAAGTTTCCACAACCTGTCTGGATCAGCCTTTTGCCAGCCATGGGAAATTTCCAGGTTGTATTTGGTACCGGAATTGTAACTGCCCCGTTTGGTGCTGACCAGGATAACGCCATTGGCTCCTCTGGAACCATAAATGGCAATCGCACTGGCGTCTTTCAGTACTTCAATACTTTCAATATCGGCCGGATTAATGTCAGCAAGCGGAGAGGTGCGCTTCCCGCCAAGGTCTAAAGTGGAAAGTGAATTGTTGTTCACAAATACGCCGTCTATGACGTACAGGGGTTCATTACTGGCATTGATAGAAGCCGTTCCCCGTACCTGCACCTTTACGCCTTCTCCGGGAGATCCTGAATAGGTACTCACTTGCACACCGGCCGCCTGGCCCTGAAGCTGGGCATCGAAACTGGCTACCGGAATGTCCCTGATCTCGGTGGCGCTGATTTTTGCCACAGACCCGACCAGACTCTTGCGGGTCTGGGTACCATAGCCTACCACGACAACGTCATTGAGCTGGCTGGAAGTTTCCTTAAGTATAACGGTAATCGGGCTTCCGTTCGCGATGACCTCCTTCTTTTCATAGGAAATATGCCTGATGTCAAGGGTATAGGGAAATTTTTGTCCGGTGACAAAGCTGAAATGACCATCGCCGTCAGTCTGTACGGAGTGGGTGGTACCCAGAATGTGTACACTGACACCGGGAATACCCTGTCTGGTCAGGGAATCGATAACCTGGCCTTTCAGCGTGGAGTTAATTAAGGGTTGGGTCTGGGCGGATGATGTATAGGATACTAGCAGTTGCAAGAAGAACAAGGCCGCGAATAAAAGCCTGTCCTTTTTAAAAATTTGCATAACTTTAAAAAGTTTTAATTAATACTGATCTGTTGATTAAACTGGCGGCTTTCAGCAAGGGATTGGCGTTTCTGCTGAGGGCCGGAACAAAGACAGGACTAAGTCCTGTCTTTATTATTTAGAAGGAATGATATACATCAACAATACCTGCAGGTTACCCATTGACGAGTTTGTACGGGGAGCGCTATAGCATACTGGAAATGTAAAATCTGTTTCATCTGATTCTTATTTGTATTGGTTTCACCGCACAAAAATAAAGGCATTTTCAGTAAAAACAAATAAAATCTATCTATTTAGTAGATTTAATTAAATTTGCGCCATGAAAGTACTGCCAATCCGTTTTTTCTTTGAAAGCAGCATATAATTTGATAACTTGTGTAAAATTTACACCAAGGGCCTGGTGCCCAAACCAGAATAAAAATGAAACCTAAACAATTGTTCGTCTGCCTCTCCTTTGCAGGCATTTCATTATTTACACAACAAGATGTTGTCGCTCAGTCTAAACCTGAGGGAAAGAGCGGAAACCCCGTGTTTCCGGGTTGGTATGCTGATCCGGAAGGCGCCATATTTGGTAAGGAATATTGGATATATCCTACCTATTCTGCAAAATATGAAGAGCAGACCTTTATGGATGCTTATAGCTCCGAAGACCTTGTGACCTGGAAGAAGCACCCTAAAGTGCTGGACAAGGCAGACGTCAAATGGGCGCATAAAGCGATGTGGGCGCCGTCCATTATTAAAAAGGACAGTAAGTACTACCTGTTTTTCGGCGCCAACGATATTCAGAATGACAATGAGACAGGCGGTATCGGTATTGCGGTATCCGACAAACCTGAGGGCCCGTTCAAAGACTATCTGGGCAAGCCCCTGATTGACAAGTTCCATAATGGTGCGCAGCCGATTGACCAGTATATATTCAGGGACAAAGACGGGCAGTATTACCTGTACTATGGTGGCTGGAGACATTGCAATGTGGTGAAACTAAGCAAGGACTTTAAGCGTATTGTGCCTTTCCCTGACGGCACTACCTATAAAGAGGTGACGCCAAAAGGTTATGTGGAAGGCCCTTTTATGTTCATCAGGAACGGTAAATATTATTTCATGTGGAGCGAAGGCGGATGGACAGGTCCGGATTATTCCGTGGCCTACGCGATCGCGGATTCGCCTATGGGGCCTTTCGAGCGTATCGACAAAATCCTGAAACAGGATCCTTCGGTTGCGACTGGTGCCGGGCACCATTCGGTAATTCAAAACCCGAAAACAAAGGAATATTTTATTGTATACCACCGCAGGCCGCTCGGCGAGACTAACGGTAACCACAGGGTAACCTGTATCGACAAACTGGAATTTGACGAAAACGGACACATAAAGCCGGTAAAGATCACGTTCGAGGGCGTTGCGGCCAGCCCCATCAGATAATGGCCTATGCCGCATGAGGATTTAAATACATTTAGCGATGCCGACCTGCTGCTTGAAATCGGAAAAGGCAGCAGGTCGGCATTCGATGTAATTTATAACCGCTACTGGAAGGAAGTATACAATGCGGCATTCAAGCGGCTGGATGATGAACAGCAGGCACAGGATATTACCCAGGATGTATTTGTACAGCTCTGGCTGAGGGCGTCGGATGACGCTATCGAAAACCTGTCAGCCTATCTGCGGGTTTCTGCACGGAATGGGGTGTTTAAGTATTTTGAACGGGCCGGAAGGCTCTCATTGCAGCCGTATGCAGGGGAAGAACAGAGCGGCGGGCCGGCTTCCGCTGATTCAGGCATTGCTTACAGGGAGTTTTACGCTGCATTTCAGAAATTGATCGAAAATTTACCCGAACAGCAACGCATCATATTCAGACTACGCTTCGATGAGGACCTTAGCAGCCTGGAAATCGCAGAAAAACTGAACATTTCACCCAAAACTGTTAGAAATCAACTCGGAAAATCACTCGCCACATTAAGAAAGTCGCTTATTCTTATGCAAATCTTGTTCTTTTTGTACCCGGTCAGGTAATTTTTTTTTAAATCGCGTGGGCTAATCTTTTTTTTCAGACTCCTGTATATAGAAAACCCATCATGGAGCAAAAGAAAAAAAGTTATTTCCTGAAAATCCTGGAGAGATACCGTGGCGGTAACGCAAGCCCGGAAGAGATCAGGTTTCTTGAAGCTTATTACAATTTGTATGAGGACCGGGATGACGCGGTGACCGATGCAAATGAGCATGGTTATGCCCTGCTGAAGGACAGGATACACGAAAATATATTGAGCACAATTGGCGGTGAGCGGCAACCGGCGGTAAAACCGGTTCCCAGGATCAACTGGTACAGATATGCAGGTATTGCCGCGGTGCTGTTACTGACACTGTCTTTGGCCATATATTTTTTAAACACTGGGAAGGACCCGCTGCCTGCTACTGCACAGATTGACGAGAACATCAGGCCCGGAGGCAACAAAGCCATCCTGACACTGGCCGGGGGACGCAAGATCGTGCTTGACGACCGAAGGTCCGGCGAAATCGCCCGCCAGGCAGGCATCAGGATTTCCGGCTCCGGAAATGGACAGCTCGTCTATACTGTAACACCGGAAAACATGGAAAACGAAGGGCCTGTACCGGAACATGCGGTCAGTACGCCTAACGGTGGGCAGTATCAGGTTGTTCTTCCTGACGGAACCAGTGTGTTTTTAAATTCAGCCTCTACCCTCACCTTTCCTGCAGTGTTCCGGGGCAGTGAACGTGTGGTCGGACTCCGCGGCGAAGCTTATTTTGAGGTCAGCAAAGACCCTTCACATCCTTTCCGAGTGAAATCCGGGACCCAGACTGTAGAAGTAATGGGCACCCATTTCAACATTAATGCTTACGAGGATGAACCTTCAATGCGTACTACACTTGTCGAAGGCGCGGTTAAGGTATATGCCGGAACCGGGTCCCTGGTCCTGGCCCCGGGCCAGCAGGCTTCGGTAAGCCGATCGGAAAAAAATATACTCGTGCGGCGGAATGCAGACCTGGAAAAGGAACTTGCCTGGAAGAACGGCCTCTTCTCCTTTGAGGGAGACCACATTAAAGATATCATGCGCAATATAGCCAGGTGGTATGATGTAGATATAGCATACGAAGGCGAACTCCCCGATATTGACTTCACCGGGCAGATATCGAGGCAAACCCGCCTCAGCGAAGTGATCCGGATACTAGAGTTATACCACCTCCGCATAAAAGTCAGCGGTAAGACGCTAACCGTATCTTACCATGAACCGCAAAATACAAACCGTCCCTGAACCAAACCAACTAACTGATTATTTACCAAACCAAACCGACACCATGACCAAAAAGCTACATTAAGAACCAGGGAAATTGAAAAAAAAGCCGGAAGTCTCTTACCCTTCCGGCCTGAAAGTAAGGTAAGCAGCCGGATATTCGACCTCCCGGGCTGCTAGTTGTTCACTTAATTCCATTTCAAAAGTATGAAATTAACTTTTCTTTACAACCCCGCGCCGGAAGCGTGGAAGGTAAAGTATAAATTATTAGTAGTGATGAAGTTAACTGCTATTTTAATGCTGATAGGCACACTGCACATCCACGCAGCGGCCTTTTCACAGAATGTGACCGTTTCCAGAAAAAACACCACACTGGAAACCGTACTCAAAGACATCAGGAAACAGACCGGGTATTTGTTCTTTTACAGCGGAAAACAGAGCCTGAACAAACAACTGCTGGACGTTAACCTGAAGAATGTACCATTGCAGGAAGCGCTGAATGCTTGCTTCAAGGATTTAGGGCTTACGTACAATATTGTGGACAAAACGATCGTAATCCGGAACGAAGAGCCCGCATCCCGAATACTCGACGGCGCTGCGAGCCAGTTCATCCGTGTGACCGGATTTGTCATTGAGGAGGATACAAAAAAGGAGATTCCAGGTGTGAACGTGATGGTAAAGGGTAAAACTTCGGTGCGTACCCAGACCAATGAGCGCGGACAGTTTCAGCTGGATGTTGACAACGGGGACATTCTGGTATTTACCTATATTGGTTTCGAGCCTAAGGAGGTGAAGGTGACCAATGCAGGTCCTCTGGTTGTTGCGCTGAAGACCCAGGTGAATATGATCGAGAATGTGGTGGTGACGGGTTATCAGACGATTAAAAAGGAAAGCTATACAGGTAATGCCATCGTCGTGAAAGGGGACGACCTGAAAAGAAGCAATCCTCAGAACGTATTAAAGGCAATACAGTCATTTGACCCTTCTTTCCGGCTACTCGACAACAACCTTGCCGGTTCGGATCCGAATGCAATGCCCAGGATCAATGTCAGGGGAGCTACGGCGCTGCCATCTATCCCGGGAAGCAAGGAAGACTTGATAAACCGGGACAACCTGGCTGCACAGTTTAACCAGCCTGCATTTATCCTGGATGGTTTTGAAGTCACGTTACAGAAAGTTGTCGATCTCGACATCAACAGGATCGAATCGATAACCCTTTTAAAGGACGCGGCCGCCACTGCCGTATATGGTTCAAGGGCGGCGAACGGTGTGATGGTGATTACCACGAAAGCTCCGGTAGCCGGAAAGCTGCAGTTGTTCTACAATTCTGAACTCCAGGTGACCGCTCCTGACCTGTCTGGCTATCATGTACTGAACGCAAAGGACAAGATTGCCTATGAACAAATGGCTGGTTTGTACAGCGACCGCGGCGATCTGGGTGACGATGCCAGGGAACAGCGCGATGCACAATTGTTCAACAGACTTAGAAATGTGGCCAGCGGAGTCAATACCTACTGGCTCTCACAACCTTTACGAAATGCTTACGGCCAAAAACATTCCCTGAACGCTCAGGGCGGGGACCAAAGTTTCAGATATGGAATTGACCTGAGGTATCAGACCATGCCTGGTGTGATGAAAGGTGCTACCCGTGACCGCTACAGCGGAGGGATGAACTTTACTTACAACCCTTCAAAAAAGCTGATCTTTAGAAACGATCTGTCGGTAAACCAAACAAACGGCGTTGATTCAAAATATGGAAATTTCGAAGATTATGCACGAATGAATCCATATTTCCCCTTAAAAGATAGCCTGGGCAGGACCATACAGGAACTGGCCAACTGGCGGGTCAATACTTTCAGAAATGGCCCGGATCAATATGTGGACCGCTTCGTCTTCAACCCGCTGTATGACGCCAGTTTAAGCAACTTTAGTAAGAATTCATATTTCGAGCTCATCGATGCATTTACAGCCGATTACAGACTTTCTGAAAGTTTCCGTATCAGGTCGCTCATCAGTTTGAACAATACCATTTCAAAAAATGATGTATTTGTCTCGCCGCTGAGCAGCGCATTTTATGATTATGGAACTGACCGGCTCAATAACCGGGGAACTTACGATTATGCTACGACAAACCGGCTGGCTGTAGACGGCAACTTAACTGTGAACTATTTTAAGCAGATCAACGACCACGCTTTCAACTTCGTACTGGGTGCCAACGTCATATCTGCGAGAAGCGATTTCAAGGGATTCTCGGCACAAGGCTTTTCCAACGACCGCTTTACAAATGTCGGCTTTGCAAGAATTTACCGGGAAAACTCGAATCCTGACGGGAACGTCATCATCAGCAGGACTGCAGGTGCTTTCTTTTCTGGTAATTACTCTTATAAAAACAGGTACCTGATGGACGGATCCTTCAGAATGGATGGTTCATCAGCCTTCGGATCGGACAGGCGGTTTGCCCCTTTTTATGCTATCGGCCTTGGCTGGAATTTGCACAATGAGGATTTCATGAAAGGTTCGGTATTCAGTCAACTCAGATTAAGGGCAAGTACAGGCGTGGTCGGTTCTATTGGCTTCCCGGCATATATGTCACGTTCAATTTATACATACAACAGCAATAACTGGTACTCAACGGGCATTGGGGCGACGACACAGAATTACGGTAACAGTAACCTGGAGTGGCAGCAAACCAAGAACTATGACGTCGGTATGGACATCGGATTCCTGAACGACAGGATTGTACTCTCACCACGGTATTATTACAAACTTACTGAAGGCCTGATTACAGATATCAACCTTGCGCCTTCTACCGGATTCGTGACCTACAAAGACAATCTTGGAGACATGAACAACAAAGGTTATGAACTGTATTGGAAAGGTAATGTCTACGCCGGAAATGGCTTCACTGCTTCCCTCAACGGGAACATTGCACACAATACCAATACGCTGGTGAAATTGTCCAACTCCCTGAAAGCGTTTAACAGCAAGATCGACGACATCCAGAACGACCCCAATAATGAGCTTTATGCAATGCCGTTACTGCGGTACAATGAAGGGCAGTCGCTGAATACGCTTTATGCGGTAAAGTCACTGGGTATCGACCCTGAGAACGGGAAAGAAATATTTGTAAAGCGGGACGGGTCGCTTACTTATGACTATGATGTCAGGGACACACAACCGGTGGGAGACAGCACCCCGTCGGTGGAAGGCAATCTGAACCCGAACTTTACTTATAAGGGCTTCATGCTCAGCATGAATTTCTGGTTCCGTCTTGGCGGCCAGATCTATAACCAGACACTGGTGGACCGGATTGAAAATGCCGACCCACGCTTTAATGTCGACCGCAGGGCAATGGAACTCAGGTGGGTAAAACCGGGTGATCAGGCTTTGTACAAAAACATCCAGGACCTGTCACTGACACGTGCAAGCTCCAGGTTCATCCAGAAAGAAAGCCTGATTGACCTGCAGTCGGTTTACCTTTCCTATGATTTTAAACGCGAATTCATCCGCAGGTTCGGCTTCCAGTCACTCCGGACTGCGATTACGGCCAACGACCTGTTCAGAGCATCTACTATTGAAATAGAACGCGGAATCAATTCTCCGTTCGCAAGAAGTGTGACCTTTTCATTACAGGCATCATTTTAATTTAAGACCATGAAAAATTTTATATATCTGATCATCTTATTACTGACATGCTCGTCATGTAAAAAATTCCTCGACGTGCAACCGGAATCCGATGTCTCGAAAGAGGACCTGTTTACTTCACAGGAAGGCTTTCAGGAAGCTTTGAACGGCATCTATAACATGGCTTCGGAAATGTCGCTTTACGGGGGGAACCTTACTTTCAGCAACCATGACATCATGGCACAGAATTATGAATTTACAGATGTGAACCTGCGGAAAGTAGCTTCATTTCAGTTCAACGACCCTTTCCTGATCGGCAAAAACGACCAGATCTGGGCTACGATGTATAAAGCAATCGGTAACTGCAATGCGATACTGGAGGTGATTGACGCAAAAAAGGGTATCCTATACGATGGAAACTATGAACTGATCAAGGGAGAGGCCCTTACGCTTCGTGCCTACCTGCATTTTGATCTGCTTCGTATGTTCGCCCCTTCTTTTGCAAGTCAGCCGAATGCACCGGCCATTCCTTATGTCACAATCGTATCCATCAAAAGCACACCATTTTCGACGGTAACCGAGACGCTGGACAAGATCATTGCAGACCTGAATACGGCAAAGCAGTTATTGAAAGCGGTAGATCCTATAAGGACTCCGGCATATATCGTCGGCTATCCTGATAAAGACTATCCGCAGGGATTTCCGGAAGCTCAAAAGGAAACTGAAAGGCAAAACGGTTCGCTGTTTCTTCAGAACAGACGTCACCGCATGAATTACTTCACGGTTTGTGGTGAACTGGCCAGGGTGTATCTGTATAAAAAAGATTATCAGAATAGCCTGGCGAATGCCCTTGAAGTGATTGACGCTAAAAAATTTCCCTGGACCAAACAGGCAGACTTTTTCAATACGAATGCACAGCAAAGGGACAAAATTTTCTATCCTGAACTGATTTCTGCATGGTTTGTGCCACAATCGGTGCGCGACCATGTAAATGACCTCTTTTCAGACAATGATGCAGCGTACACGCCAAGCATTACGCAAAAAGACCTGATTTATGAAAAGGGTTCGGTGGGCGCAGACGATTGGCGCTGGAGACAATGGTTTATAGATGTTACGGGAAGTAACACTGTTGGACGCTCTTTCCTGCAGAAATACACCTGGAACGGATCTCCTCAGCGCAACCTGCACCCTGTTGTAGCTCCTGCAATGCGGCTTTCGGAAATGTATTACATTGCCGCTGAAGCAAGCTTTGACTCGGATCCGGTTAAGGCTACAGCCTTGGTAGACAGCGTGCGCGTCCACAGAGGAATCGGACAGGCCATTCCCAAAAACATTTCCCGCCCTGATTTCATCAAAAAGCTGGTTGAAGAGGCCAGAAAGGAGTTCTTCGGTGAAAGCCAGATTTTTTACATGCATAAACGGTTGAACAGGGAAATCATCAACACAAACGGGTTGATCTATCCGGCGAGTGACAAGATATTTGTGTTCCCGATCCCTGTTGATGAAATTGCTTACAGAAATTAAACTGAGAACAAATGAAACGATACTTTAATTATATCCTCGTATTGACTGCAGTTTTATTCGCCTGCAAGAAAAATGAAATATCCAGATATGAAGGTGTGACGGACAATATTTATCTGAACTATAAGGATGTTGATGGAAATCCCGATACTTCAGCCATTACCTATTCCTTTGCCGACAAGAGCGGACTTGCTAGTGACACCGTCTGGGTACCTGTAAGCATCAGTGGAAACCGCAAGCCACAAGACAGAAAATTCGTCTTGTCGGTTGTAGACTCACTGACGTCAGCTCAGTCAGGGTTGCATTATGAACCTTTAAAAGCATTTTATACCATGCCTGCTGATTCGGGCAAGATGCTGGTACCGGTAATCCTGAAAAATACCGACCCTGAATTGGCTAACAAATCTGTTGCGCTGGGCATTAGGGTGACCGCTGGCGGTGATTTTGACATCAGCCTTCCTGTACCGATACGCACGAAGAGGATCATCTATTCTAACCGGTTAGAGCAGCCGGAGTGGTGGGCATGGTGGCAGGGCCAATTAGGTAAATATAACAGGACGGCACACCGGTTATTCCTGATTTCGGGTGGCCAGGCTTTAGTGAACCCGCAAGCGCCTGACGGCTACATGGGTATCCCGCGGACGCTTTATTACCTGGAAAACCTCAGGAATTTCACCCGTGATCCTTTTACCTGGGTAGCCAGATTTCCGGAGAAAGGATATGTATTGACCAAGCGGGCCGATGGAACTGAAGATTATGACTTCTACCATGTAGACGCACCGACAATCAAGATCTACGTGAAGTTCTTTCCGCAGGTAAACGGATATTTCTTTATGGATGAAAATGGCAATCAAATCATCATTAATTAAGAATTACGATTATGAAATTGAAACTAATAGGTTTTCTGGCCTTTTTGGCCATCTTATATACATCGTGTAAAAAGGACCTGGGTAACTATGTATATACTCCACCCTCCAGTCCAGTGATCAAAGGTATCCAGGATGCCAATTTTCAGGCACTGATCGGTGATTCCCTCATCATCAAGCCAGAGATCAGTCTGGACGGTGCGGATCCGCTTAAAGACCTAAGCTTTGAGTGGCGTATCCTTCTTTTAGAAGAATTAAGAGAATTGAGTTTTACCGGTTATCCGTTCAAAATGCTGTTCAATCTGGGAACCGGAGAACGTGCTGCGACACTGATTGTCACCGATAAGCGTAACGGATTGATTTACAAATACAAGTTCAAAATCACAGGCACCACTCAATTTTCGAATGGTACGCTCGTTCTGAGTAACGAAGGCGGTAAGGCAAAGTTATCGTTTGTGAAGCCGGACAATACGGTGCTCGCCAACATCTACGAAAGCCTTCAAGATGGTGAGCTTCCTGCAAACCCTGTACAGCTGTATTATTCAAAGCCGCTGCCCTACCAGTTACTAAGTAAGGAAGAATACTGGATCTTATGTAAAGACCCTCTAAAAGGTAGCGTAATTGTCAATCCAAGCACACTGCTGCTAAAGGATAATTTCAGATCGCAATTCTTCCTGCCGCCGGCAACCATAACTCCGGGATGGCTGGAAACCTATCAAGGTACCATTTCACATGGTGTGATCAACAGCAAACTGTATATCGGCGTGCAATCAACCGCTCCGTTTGCCCCAGATTACGGCAAGTTTACGAATGAACAGCAGGGTGACTATGAGTTGTCTCCTTTTTACACCTTTACAGGAGCCTTTTATATTGGCTATGATCTAAAGTCAAAAAGTTTTGTCGTGTTTGATGGAGGAGGAACCTATGCAGGCAACAACTACGAGGTAACTACCGATCCGGCTCCTGCATTTGATCCGAAAAACACAGGATTATCCAATCTGGTATATATGAAGGCGGCTGTCTCAGGTACGACTTACGCATTCTTCAGGGAGGCTGACGGTAAGACCTATGAGCTCCGGTTTGATAACAAGTTGGCAGAAAGTCCAAGAAAAATCACCGCAACGCAAAAGCGTTTGTTTGCGGGATCTTCGCAAGTCCAGGCAGATTCAAAATGGGTAAGAAATTCTATCAATGTATTCTATTTCTCGTCCAATGACAAAATCTACAGATACAATCCGATCAACGAAGACCTGAAAGCACTGGACGCAGATTTCGGCGGCAAAAAAGTATCTATGCTCAAAATCAGCACTGACGACAACACATTGACAGTTGGTGTAGACGGTGCGGTACATATCCTAGATGTCAGCGTCGGGAAGAACGGTAATATTACAAAATCAACCACAGGTATACCTGGTGCCCCGGTTGACTTTTTAACCAGAACAAATTAAACTTGAAAAACACGAAATGAAAATAAAACTCATGATCTTTACGCTGCTCGCCCCATGGGCAGCAGCAGCCCAAAGCCCTAATTTTACCATAACGGGTAAAATCGGCAATCTGAACAAGCCTGCGAAGGTATACATTGACTATTCTTCCGATGGCCAGGGCAAAACGGACTCTGCGGAACTGGTGAACGGAACTTTCAAAGTTACCGGATATATAGACGGCATTGCCAATTCGAGAATGGTACTTTCCAGAGAAGGTATTAAAGACAAGGAAATTTACGCAACAGGCACCGGAGATGTCATTTATGTGAGTTTTGGTAAGGAAAAAATTCATATTACCTCCCCTGACTCGCTTTATAACGCCAAATGGACTGGTTCAAAAGTGTACAACGAATTACAAGCCTTCAACAAGACCGTTGGGCCTACCGTAATGACCGTGCATCACAACGCGAATGTTTTGCTCCGGAAAGCCAGTCCCGAGCAGCAGAAAGACACCTTGTATTTCAAAACGCTGGACAAAAAAGTACAGGCTTACCGCAAATCTCGCGGTGAGCAACTGCTTGAGTTTGCGAAAAATAATCCTGATTCCTATTTCGCACTTCAGGGCCTTTCTGAACTGGTCAGCGGGTATTCAATGAAGCCTGAAGCGGCCCTGCCTGTCTTCAACAAACTGAATGAAAAGCTCAGGTTGTCTTATACCGGCCAGGGCCTCTACAAGATTCTGAATGCCCATACCGTTACGGCATTGGGCTCCATTGCTCCCAACTTCACACAGAACGATGTAAATGGCAAACCGGTTTCTCTTTCTGACTATAAGGGGAAATATGTACTGGTCGAATTCTGGGCCAGTTGGTGCTCTCCCTGCCGTGCAGAAAGTCCGAACCTTCTGAAACAATATGCTGCCTATAAGGACAAGGGCTTTGAGATACTTGGCGTATCGGTAGACAATGACAAGGCCAAATGGCTGGACGCCATTAAGAAAGATGGTTTGACATGGACACAGGTATCCGATCTGAAAGGCTGGGAAAGTGAGGCACGAAAAGTCTACGGGATTTCCGGCGTACCCGCAAATTTCCTGGTAAGCCCGGAAGGGAAAATCATTGGCAGCCATCTCGTTGGAGAAGCACTGAATAAGAAGCTGGCGGAACTGATGAACTAGCGATTATTCTTACCGATCAACAAATTATTTTATAAGCGTAAGCCAGTGCCGGATAGCACTGGCTTTTTTTTATTCATTTAGCGCTGCTAATACGTTTTTGTAAATTTTTCTCTTGATTATCAACATTTAAAAACAAATATTACTCAAAAATTAATTGTTTTTATAAAATACGTTTGATATGAACAACGAAGACTTATTAAAATTAATTGACAACTGTGATGAGCCAGTTAAGAACCTGATCACCTATTTAAACTCCATAACTTCGCTAAGTGAGGCCTTTGTCTCTAACATCATACCGATGCTCAAAACCGGAAAAACTGCCAGGCCACTAAAAGTGGCCAGTACCGGAAAAAAATTTCAGACAGCCTACTGGATGGATAAAGGAGGGGCGCGCTATTATGTGATTAAACATGATAAATATGGTATCCCCTATGAAAGTACAACGTATATTTTTGGCAAGGGCAAGATACTTTTTGATTCGGAGTGTTTTTTTTATGATGCCCTCAGCCGATATCATATTGAAATTTGCCGGGATTCTGTATACGTAGAATTCAGTCGCGAATCCTTTCTGTTACTCGCCGGCGTAGCTCCTGAAGCAGTTGAACTGGCCAGCCGGCTCAAAGGCCTGCAGTCAGACGACAGGATGTCCCTGATCGAGGTGATAAGACTACCTCCGAAAAAGAAAATTACCGGATTTATTGAGCGTAAAGGCGAACATGTTATGATCCATCAACGCAAGCGTGATGTGATCAACTTTCTTTCTGTTTCAGAAAGTACGTTTAATATCAACAAAAATGGGCCCAGCAAAAAGAAAACCAACGCTGTCAAAAAGAAGACAAGCAGGCGGAAGAGTATAAGAACACGAAAGAACTGAGCTTACGCCCAGATCCCGTTCGCCTCAGTAAGAATAACCGGCCTTTCGGATGTAACCAGAATGGTATGTTCATGCTGAGCCACATATCCGCCTTTGTTTCCTGTTAAGGTCCAGCCATCGGATTGCTGTTCCGCAATAGTAGAATTTGTGGAGATAAAGGTTTCGACCGCAACAACCGAATCTTTTTTGAAACGCTGGGTCACATATCTGTCGTAATAGTTCAGGATGTCATGAGGTTCTTCATGCAGGCCACGGCCAACACCGTGTCCTGCAAGATTCTTAATGACTTTATAACCGCGTTTCCTGGCCTCAGTCTCAATCAGGCGGCCAATCTCATTGATCCTGACACCACCGGAAATGTGACTAAGCGCAATCCGCAGAATGTCTCTTGAAGCATCTACTAAATGCTGCAACTGCCTGTGGTCTTCCCCTAAAATAAAGGATCCGCCATTATCTGCCCAAAATCCGTTGAGTTCTGCGGACACATCAATATTGACCAGATCCCCCTCTCTGAGTATCTTTTGGTCAGTAGGTATCCCGTGGGCAACTTCTTCATTGACGCTGATACAAGTCCAGCCCGGAAATCCATAGGTCAGCCTGGGTGCGGACTTTGCCCCTATGCGGGCCAAAAGCATTCCTCCGTATTCATCAAGTTCCCGGGTACTCATACCAGGTCTCGCATATTTACGCATTTCATTCAGAGCATGTGCCACGGCAGCGCTTATCTGCTGCATGCCCTGCAGTTCCTGTACAGAAGTGATAGACATTAAAGATCTTTTAAAAAGCCAAATATAGACAACATCTTCCGGTCAAAGTGACAGACATCACATTTTATAAGGACAGTGATTACATATTTAATGACCAAACAGCAACAATTTTGGAGCACAAAATCAGGTTATGATACAAGAAGGCGCCATACTGACCAGCCTCCACTGTTTCCATTGTGGAGAAGAGATCATCAGCAGAGGAATATTTGTTTCCGGTGACAGAGAGTTTTGCTGTGCCGGTTGCAAAACTGTTCACGATATTCTGCATGAGCATCAGCTTGGCAACTACTATCAGTATAATAAAGTACCTGGTAAAACACAAAAAGCTGCAGGAAATAACTATGAATACCTGGATCTGGAGGATATCATTGTACAATTATTGGATTATCGTGATGAGCGTACAGGAATAGTTACTTTTTACATACCTGCAGTGCATTGCAGCTCCTGCATCTGGTTGCTGGAGCATCTTTACCAGTTGCATCCGGGTGTACAAAAATCGAGGATCGACTTCCTGAAGAAACAGGTCAGCGTTAACTTTGACATCCGGAAAATTAGTTTACGCGAACTCGTAGAACTTCTTACTTCAGTAGGATATGAGCCACTGATCAGCCTGAACGATGTAGTTAAAAAAAGTAAGGCTGAGCGTACCGAAAGCGGACTCGCTGCCAGGATCGCAGTTGCCGGTTTTTGTTTTGGAAACGTAATGCTCCTGAGTTTTCCTGACTACTTCGGGTTAAGTCAGCTTGAAAGCGAGTATAGCCGGTTCTTTGGCCTTTTAAATCTGGCGTTTTGCGTACCTGCAGCCTTTTATAGCGGCAAAGACTATTTTTTTTCGGCATGGAACAATCTGCGCGCAGGCAGGCTGAACCTCGATTTTCCACTCGCGCTGGGGATTGCCGTGATGTTTATACGGACAGCTTATGAAGTTTTGCTGCAGACTGGTGCCGGCTTTGCCGATACACTTTGCGGCCTGGTATTCTTCCTGCTCGTAGGCAGGTGGATGCAACAGCGCACTTTCCATCATATTTCCTTTGAAAGGGACTACCGTTCATATTTTCCAGTTGCAGTCACCAGGATCGAAGGTTCCGGAGAGCGGCCTGTACCACTTGCAGAACTGAAACAAGGTGACCGGATAAGGGTACGCTGTCAGGAAATCATTCCGGCTGACGCGATCTTGCTGAAAGGTGACGGAGAGATCGACTTTAGCTTTGTGACAGGTGAATCTGAGCCCGTAAAGAAAATATTGGGCGAAGTAGTTTATGCAGGAGGACGGCAGTTGGGTAGCGCCCTGGAGATGGAAGTCCTGAAGCCGGTATCCCAAAGTTACCTGACCCAACTCTGGAATAACGAAGCCTTCGCCAGGAACAAGCCACACATCCGTACATTCAGCGATACGGCAAGTAAATATTTCAGCATTGTACTGCTGTTGATCGCTTTCGGGTCTGCCGGCTTCTGGCTGATCAACCACCAAAGCGATAAGGCACTGGCCGCCTTTACCGCTGTACTGATCATCGCCTGTCCCTGTGCACTGGCACTGAGTTCGCCTTTTACGCTGGCCGCTGTGACTGGCATCTTCGACCGCAATAAATTCTATCTCAAAAATACGGCTGTGGTAGAGCAGCTGGCCCGTATCGATACATTCGTATTTGACAAGACCGGAACAATTACCAGCCCCGAAGGTGCAAACCTCAGGTTTACCGGGAGCATAGACGAAGAACAACGACAATGGATCAGCGATCTCTGCCGCAATTCCGGTCACCCGCTGAGCCGTGAGCTTGTGCGTCAGCTAGGGTTGCCACTCAGGTACCGGGCTGAGCAGTATACAGAAAAAATTGGGAGGGGCATCAGTGGCATGGTCAATGGAAATCATGTAAAATTGGGAAGTTCTGCATTCCTTGGCCTGCCACTGGTGGATTCTTCCGAACACAGCAGCGTCCACGTAATGGTCAACGACCATTACCTCGGCAGCTTTATCATCCATCAGCAATGGCGCAGCGGCTTCAAAGACCTATTGCTCCGTCTGGGCACCTGGGCAGACCTGCACTTGCTTTCCGGCGATCAGGACCGCGATAAGCAGCAACTGGTGCCCTACTTTGAAAGCGCCCGTAAAATGCATTTCGGGCAATCACCCCAGGACAAGCTGGATTATATTGCTGCACTGCAGCAAAACGGAAATAAGGTCCTCATGTTCGGAGATGGGTTAAACGACTCCGGCGCGTTGAAGCAAAGCGATCTTGGCGTCGCGGTAACGGACAACATCAACAATTTTTCTCCGGGTTGCGAAGCTATTCTTGACGGGGCCTCATTCGGAAAGATCCCGCAGTTTATCCAGCAGGCAAAAGACGCAGTTAAAATTATCCACATGTCCTTTGGGATATCGCTGAGCTACAATGCTGTGGGCCTTTACTTTGCGACTCAGGGCCTGTTATCCCCGCTCCTTGCAGCCATCCTGATGCCACTAAGCACAATAACCATTATTTCATTCACTACTGTGGCTGCACGGATGTATGCCCGGAAAAACCACCTTTTATGAACATGATATTTATCCTGATCGGCTGCAGTATCTTGCTTGCACTGATCTTTCTTGCCGCATTTTTCTGGGCGAACAATACGGGCCAGCATGACGATACCTATACACCTGGCATCCGTATTCTGCTGGATGAAGCCGATCCTGTAAACGAAGTCAGCACAGGTGACCGAGATCACATTCCTTCAAAATCCTGATCACTAACCTCCGGCCCGGACCAGGGTAACTTTACACCACAAAAACTAAACACCTCATTTGACATGATCGAGAAATTCTACTACGACAATAAGATTGTCAGAAACTTTGCCATCGCCACCATTGTCTGGGGCATCATCGGCATGACCGTAGGGTTACTGATTGCCTTCCAGCTTTTCAAACCGGCGATGAACATGGGCACACAGTATACAACGTTCGGCCGGATCAGGCCGCTGCACACCAATGCCGTTATTTTTGCATTCGTGGGAAATGCCATTTTCATGGCCGTATATTATTCTCTCCAGAGGCTGTTAAAGGCCAGGATGTTCAGCGATACGCTCAGCAAGATCCATTTCTGGGGCTGGCAGCTCATTATTGTCGCAGCAGCGATCACCCTCCCACTGGGTCTGTCAACTTCACATGAATATGCAGAACTGGAATGGCCGATTGACATTGCGATCACCGTCATTTGGGTGGTTTTTGGGATCAATATGTTCGGCACGATCATCAAACGCAGAGAACAGCACATGTATGTCGCCATCTGGTTCTACATTGCCACTTTCGTCACAGTTGCCGTGCTTCATATTGTCAATTCGTTTGAATTACCGGTGTCTGCTTTCAAAAGTTATTATCTGTATGCAGGTGTACAAGATGCGCTGGTACAATGGTGGTATGGACATAATGCGGTCGCATTCTTCCTCACCACGCCTTACCTGGGCATGATGTATTACTTCCTGCCTAAAATGGCCGGAAGACCGGTGTATTCCTATAAGCTGAGTATCCTTCACTTCTGGTCGCTGATCTTCATTTATATCTGGGCCGGCCCGCACCATCTGCTGTACACTTCACTTCCTTCCTGGGCCCAGTCGCTTGGTGTCGCATTTTCCATCATGCTCATTGCACCCAGCTGGGGCGGTATGATCAACGGGCTGCTTACACTTCGCGGTGCATGGGACAAGGTGCGTGAAGACGCCACGCTCAAGTTTATGGTAGTGGGGCTGACCGCATATGGTATGGCGACGTTTGAAGGCCCCATGCTTTCACTGAAACAGATCAACGCAATAGCGCATTTTACTGACTGGATCGTGGCTCACGTACATGTCGGTGCCCTGGGATGGAACGGCTTCCTCACCTTCGGCATCCTTTACTGGCTGATCCCCCGTATCTACAGGACCACCCTGTATTCCAAAAAACTGGCTGCTTTCCATTTCTGGATCGGCACACTGGGTATTATCTTTTATGCCGTTCCCCTGTACTTTGCTGGATTTACCCAAGGCCTGATGTGGAAAGAATTCACAGAAGAAGGGATGCTGAAATATCCAAACTTCTTAGAAACGGTTATCCAGATCATCCCTATGTATATTTTCCGCGCCATCGGCGGCACACTCTACCTGGCAGGAGTACTGGTGATGACCTACAACCTCGTGAAGACGGTACGTGCAGGAAGCCTGGTGGCCGATGAGGCTGCAGAAGCACCGGCACTGGATGTAAGCTATCAGCCGGCAGGCACAGACAGGAAGCTGCACCGCAGGCTGGAGCGCAGGCCTATGGCATTCATGGTACTTGCGCTTATCGTTATCCTGATCGGAGGAATGATCGAAATGATGCCGACGTTTACAATCAAGTCCAATATTCCTACCATCAGCAGTGTGAAGCCCTATTCGGCGCTTGAGCTTCAGGGTCGTGACCTGTATATCCGGGAGGGCTGTGTCAATTGCCACACCCAGATGGTACGTCCGTTCCGGTCAGAAACCGAACGTTACGGAGAATACAGTAAAGCAGGAGAATTCGTTTACGACCATCCGTTCCTGTGGGGCTCGAAACGTACCGGTCCTGACCTGGCCCGGGAAGGAGGGAAATATTCCAATGCCTGGCATTTCAACCACCTGCTCGATCCGCAGACCATGTCTCCGGGAAGTATCATGCCTCCTTACGAATGGCTGATCAGCCAGAAGCTGGACACAACGACTACAGCGGCAAAGATAAGGGCCATGCGTACACTTGGCGTGCCCTATGAGCTGGGTTACGAAAACCAGGCCAACCGGGACCTGGAAAATCAGGCAAAAAATATAGCAGAAGACCTGGGGAAAAATAACGTCAAGGTAAGATCCGACCGGGAAATCATTGCGATCATCGCCTATCTGCAAAGGCTCGGGACTGACATTAAAGCAAAATAAACCTTAAAAATTAATACGATGTTTAAGCAATTTCTCGAACAGACCAGCGACAAACAGGTTTACCTGATCACCTCGTTGGCCATATTTATCCTTTTCTTCCTGCTTGTTAGTATACTGCTGCTTAAAATGAGCAGGGAGCGCGTGAAATACATGAGTGAATTACCGCTAAACGAAACCGGCCATGACTGATCTTTTTATCCTTCTGCTGCTGATCGCAGCAGCATTGATCCTGATAACTGCCTTATTGGTACTGAAAGTTGTTAAGGTACTGGTAAAGGAAAGTCTTGATCCCACTATTTTTGCCAGCCCTGAGGAAAAAGCAAAACTTGAACTTCTTAAAGAAGAAACCGGAGCAGCTGCAAAGAAGAAACTTTCACTGCTGAACCGCATCATGGGCCTGAAGCCGATCGAAGAAGAAAAAGACCTGGTCATGGAACATACCTTTGATGGCATCTCAGAACTGGACAATCCTACTCCGGCCTGGTTTATGGTACTTTTCTATGGCACTATCATTTTCGCCATAGTCTATCTGCTCAGTTACCATGTATTCGGCTGGGGACCGCTGCAGGAAGAAGAATATGCCATAGAACTTAAACAGGCTGAAGAAGCCAGAACAGCAATGCTGCTCCGACCCGGAAATGCTTCCGCTAAAATTGATGAAAACAATGTAGAAGCTTCAAAAGATGCGGCAACATTACAATCTGGCGCTACGCTGTTTAAAAGCGCATGCTCGCCTTGTCACGGAGAGCAGGGTCAGGGTATTGTTGGCCCTAACCTGACCGACGAATACTGGTTACATGGAGGTACTGTAAAAGACATCTTCAAAACAATAAAATACGGTGTGCCTGATAAGGGAATGATTGCCTGGGAAAAAACACTCCGGCCAAAACAGATATCCGACCTGGCCAGTTACATCCTTTCCCTTCAAGGAAGCAATCCTCCGGGGGCAAAAGCTCCCCAAGGTAACAAATAATGAAATAACGGCGTGTCATGAAAAGACAGTGGATCTATCCAAAACACATCAGCGGAACGCTTTTCAAATACCGCAGCGCAATAGGGGCTATCCTGCTTGTATTGCTTTTCGGGGCGCCATTCATTACTTTAAATGGCGAGCAACTGGTGCTGCTGGATGTACTGCACAGAAAATTTGTCTTCTTCGGATTGGTCTTCTGGCCGCAGGATTTCTATCTGTTCGTACTCGCATTGCTCGTCTTTATCATTTTTATCGTCCTTTTTACGGTCATTTTCGGACGTGTCTTCTGTGGCTGGGCCTGTCCGCAAACCATTTTTATGGAGATGGTATTCAGACGTATCGAAATATGGATAGAAGGTGACCATAACCAGCGGAAAAAGCTTGACGAAGGACCGGTAACCCTGGAAAAAGTCATTAAAAAAACGTTAAAGCACTTTTTGTTCCTTGCCATAAGTTTCCTGATATCCAATACTTTTCTGGCTTATATCATCGGGCGAAAAGCGCTTTTTGACCTCATTACCGACCCGGTAGACCAACACATTGGCGGATTTGCGGCCATATGCATTTTCACCCTTGTTTTTTACCTGGTCTTCTCCCGTATGCGTGAGCTGGTATGTACCGTAGTCTGTCCCTATGGAAGGCTGCAAAGTGTACTCCTGGACAACCAAAGTATCGTCGTCGCCTATGATTACTCGCGCGGCGAACCCAGGGGCAGACTGAATAAGGCAATACCCGGGGCCACCGGAGACTGCGTGGACTGCAAATTATGTGTGCAGGTCTGTCCGACTGGAATAGATATCAGAAACGGTACGCAGCTCGAATGCATTAATTGTACGGCATGCATTGATGCCTGCGACATGGTCATGCAAAAAATCAATAAGCCCCTGAGACTGATCGGATTTCAGTCAGAAGAAAGCATACGGGAGAAGAAACCTTTCCGGTTGAGTAAAAGAGTATACGGTTACTCCGGGATATTGTTGCTGCTGCTTTCTGTACTGACCTATCTGCTTCTGGCCAGGACACCCGTAGAGACGACGATCCTGAGGGCAAGCGGTACACTGTACCAGCTCAATCCGGAAGACGGCACGGTCAGTAACTTGTATACCGCCGAGCTTGTAAACAAAACCAATGAACCGGTTAAGTATGAGATCAGGCCGGACGATCCGGATGCCCGCATACGTTACATTGGGAAACAGGCGGTAATTCCCGGAGGAGGAAGTTTAAAGGTTACCTTCTTCGTCATCCTGCCACAAAAGAAAATCAGGCAGTATAAGTCAGGCATCTCGTTCAGTCTGCTTTCGGGCAGCAGGACACTGGACAATTTTAAAACCACATTTATTGCACCTTTTGATCTTTAAAATATGAATTGGGGAACCAGAATCATTATCGGCATGAGCAGTTTTATGGTCTTTATCCTTGGACTGGGCTGGTTTATGGTGACAAGTGGCCAGGATGGCCTTGTAGAAAACGATTACTACGAAAAAGGCTTACAATATGACGAAGATTATCGGCTGAAACAGCAGGTTATCAAAGATAATGCTGCGCCTGAAATAAGTGTAGTCCAGGGCCTCCTGTCCATTCATTTCAGGTCGGCATCCCGCGGAGCTATACAACTGATCTGCCTGGCAGACAAAGCCATGGACAGAAGACTAAACTTCAGTACCAACAGCGATAATTCAGTTGAGATGGATGCGGACAGCTTACAGAAAGGGGCCTGGCGGTTAAAGGTCAAGTGGGAAAGCAATGGTAAACACTATCTGAGCGAAAAAGAAATCGTATTGCCATGAACAATGATAAACTGGCCTTAATGATCGGCCTGATGGGCTCTCTGCACTGCCTGGGCATGTGTGGTCCGCTGGCCTTTTCGATTCCTGTGAACAGGCCGGGATGGGCAGCTGTCCTTTCCGGCAAATTGCTTTACCAGTTTGGAAGGATTTTATCCTATTGTATCTTAGGCGCCGCAGCAGGTCTCCTGGGCAAACAGATATGGGCGTCTGGATTCCAGCAGGGTATCAGCATTCTTAGCGGATGCCTGATCCTGGTTGCCGCTATCTCTAAACTGAGGGGTGGACTGCAGACGGGCGGCAGTGTATTTGCTTTTAAGTATATACAAAACCTGATTGGCCTTGCACTGAAACACAGGGCCGGACACTTTGTGATCGGAGTGATCAATGGCTTTTTACCTTGTGGGTTTGTTTATCTCGCCCTTGCAGGAGCAATCAATATACCCGGTGTTTTTCAGGGCATTACTTATATGTTTTGGTTTGGCATAGGTACATTGCCCCTGATGTTCCTCACCGCGGTTGCAGTGGGGTTATCCAGATTTTCATTCAGAAATAAATTAAACCGGATGTTACCGTATGCCATGCTGCTGATCGGGGTATGGTTCATTCTAAGGGGGCTTGAACTGAATCTCCCCTATATTAGTCCGGGGGAACCACTTTCCCAAGGCGGGGTATGTAAATAAATCAGTCTGCCATACTGAAAAGCTGACCGGCTGGTTTTTCCGCCCATAACCTGGCATCAAAACACATGCAGATATTTCTCAGGAAACGTTTTCCTAAAGGGGTGACTGCTATTGCATGCTGAAAGACTTTCACCAGGCCGTCTTCAGCCAGCGGTTCCGTACGCTCAAGTGCCTGGCTGATCGCCTCTGTACTCCTCTCGCTATCCGACCATTTTGCCTTACCCTTACACATCAGGTCCAGAATCGTCCGTCGCAACAAAAGGTCCTCCCCATCCAGTATGTGCCCTTTAAATATAGGCAGTTGATCAGCCTGAAGCGCTTTGTGGTAAGCTTCTACCGTCTTTACATTTTGCGCAAATCCGGTCCAGCAATCGCTGATCGAAGAGACGCCAAGTCCGATAAGTACCTTTCCGGTCTGTTCGGTATAACCCATAAAATTGCGGTGCAACCTTCCCTCCTTTTCGGCGACATGAAGGTGTTCACCAGGCAACGTAAAATGATCCATCCCGATCTCCTGATAACCCGCGGCCAGCAGCTTAGATCGCCCCAGTTCATATAGACTTGCCTTAATTGCAGGCGACGGCAGGTCTTTTTCAGTGTACCTTCGCTGACCTGGTTTAAGCCATGGGGTATGTGCATAGCTATAAAAGGCAATACGGTCGGGCCGTAATTTACAGACCATATCAATCGTCTTCGCCAAGCCTTCCAGTTGCTGATGGGGCAGTCCGTAGATCAGGTCATAATTCAGAGAAGTAAAGCCCGCTTTACGGGCTGCCTCCGTAACGGCAGCAACAGTCTCATAGGATTGTATACGGTTGATCGCAAACTGCACAACGGGGTCGAAATCCTGTATACCAAGACTAATGCGCCTGAAACCCAGATTGTAAAGTTTATCCAGATGTTCCGGGGTCGTATTTGCAGGATGCCCCTCAAAACTAAAATTCGCATGATCGGGCAAACCGGAAGGACCGATTAGCCCGTTAATCAGTCTGCCGAGGTTTTCAGGGCTGAAGAACGTAGGCGTGCCCCCACCCAAATGAAGGTCTTTTATTATCGGTAAGGCGGGCAACGCATCCTTATAAAGCGCCCATTCCTTAAGCAATGCCGCTACATAAGGCTCCTCCACCTGATGATTTTTCGTGATCCGGGTATTACACCCGCAATAAGTACAAAGGCTTTCGCAGAATGGAAGATGTATATAAAGGCTCACTTCTTTTTCATTTTCCTCAAAGGAACCACGCAGCCGGTCCAGATATGCAGGTAAACTAAATTCATTGTCCTGCCAGTATGGGACGGTAGGATAGCTGGTATACCGTGGTGCGGCGATGCGGTATTTTTCAATTAAGCGATCAATGTCCATGGCTATGCACGCTTTGCTGGTCTTTGATCTGGTCGCAGGCGCGTGAACATACGCAAGCATTGCCAAGGCATTTTTTTCCCTGCCAGTTATCAAGGTTATTTATGGTTTCAATAGCCAGGGCCATCGACAACGCTTCCCCATCGAGCCCTGCTATCGAAGACTCCGGGACGTTTGCTATCCTGATGAACCTGCCGGCTGCGGCTTCGGAATCAATATGATCACAGGTTACGGAACGCGTGGCAATATAACGAATACCAAGATCTGCCAGCTGATGGACAACCTCAGCAGAAACATCATCGTCTGTGAATACAACCGCAGCATCCTTACCTTCTGCATAAAAGGCAGTTTCTGCCGACAGAGAGTTGGAGATCAGTGTGATGTCGTGTTTCTTATGGTTGGCTATGGCCAGCGGCTCTTTTTCCGCCGAACGGATACTGTAGGCTACTACTTTCATGTACTCTGGTTTAGAACACAAAGTTACCTGCCCGGCAAGATTCAAATAATGAGTCGCATCACCGGGAAATAGTGATACATATCAGTTTTTCATGTTCTGGAGCCTCTGCACATTGAGTACCTCAATATAGCTGCCTTTCCGCACGATCAGTCCTTCATCTTTGAAATCACTCAGGATACGGCTTACCGTTTCAGAAGCTATTCCCGCCATTGCAGAAAGATTGTCTCTTGAAATACTTACGGACAGTATACCAGAAACAGGTTCCTTTTGAGTTAGCCGCAACAGAATGCCTGCCATGCGCTTGCGTACTGAGTTATAGGCCAGTTCCAGAAGCTGTTCTTCTTTCGCGAGCACATTGTTGGCCATCAGCCTGATGAATTCTGCCGCTACATTAGGATACTTATGCAGCAGCGATTCGAGAAGTTCCCTGGGTAACAAGCATAGGGCTGTATCCTCTACCGCTTCAGCGGTTTCCCGGTAGTCGTCGTTAGCAAGTAGTGCGGCGATGCCAAAATACTCGTTTGGCCCATACATTCCTGTCAGCAGTTCCCTTCCGTCTGCAGCGACTTTAATGGTTTTGACCTTTCCGGAGAGTACGAGATAAGCCCCGTTAACCGTATCACCTTCATAATAGATGACCTGCTTTTTCCGGATATTCCTTACTTTACGATCCTCTATCAGCTTTCTAAGCTCCTCATTGCCACGATTGTGGTTAAGCAATGAGTTCAGCTGTTCAAGAGACTGTCCGTAAACTTGCTTCTGGCTGTCTTTCTTTCTGAGTCTGCTTTCTATAGCACTGAAAAGCTCCAGCTCATCAAAGGGTTTGGTCAGATAATCGTCCGCCCCAAGTTCCATGCCCTTACGCATGTCCTGACGCTCACTTTTTGCTGTCAGGAAGATAAAAG
Organism: Pedobacter sp. JY14-1; assembly: GCF_029269825.1. Classification (GTDB taxonomy): domain Bacteria; phylum Bacteroidota; class Bacteroidia; order Sphingobacteriales; family Sphingobacteriaceae; genus Pedobacter. Next base: position 676,963 of record NZ_JARJHU010000001.1, read on the forward strand.
GGATCACTGCGGTCTGAGAATTTGCTGCCAGGAGCTGCAAAACGCCGTAACCGTCAAGTTCCGGCATCATGATATCGCATAAAATCACATCTGGCAGTTCCCGTACAGCAATTTCTATCCCCAATTTTCCATTCGGGGCCTGCAACACAGTATAGTTTGCCAGTTCAAGGATTTCAGACGTACTTTCCCTGATATCATCGTTATCTTCTATAATGAGTACTTTATGTTTATTTGACATCTGTGGATAATTTAGTAACCTGTCATATACTTGCATTGCGCACAAAAGAGATGGTAAACCGGGCTCCCTTGTGCAACTCGCTTTCAAACTCAAGAGCGCCGTTCATCAGCAGAACATAACGCTTCACAATATTGAGCCCAAGCCCTGTACCGGGAATGTTCCCGGTATTATTTGCCCTGAAAAAAGGCTGGAAAAGGTTTTTCTGGTCTTGTTCCGGAATACCTATTCCGTTATCACGAATGGTTATGATGCATTGGTTTGCATTCAGCTCGGTGTTAAACTCAATAAATGTATGCTCTCCGGAATATTTAATGGCATTAGAGATCAGGTTGATCATACAGTTGCGTAACAAGTTCTGATCAAGATCCACCAGGCTCTCTACTCCGGTATGCTGATAGATAATGTTTTGTTCTTCCTTCGCGATCAGCTGCATTTCTTCGGTCACCTCTTCAGCAAGCTTGACCAGGTCAAAACTGGAGAACGACGGCTCTACCCTGCCTGCCTCCAGCCGCTCCAGGGAAAGAAAATCATTGAGTATCGTCGTCAGATTGCCTACTGCATTCTTTATCTTGCCGACATGCTTACGTATCTGATCGTTATCATACGGCGCAGCATATTTTTCAATAAGCACAGAAGACAGTTGCACGGAGCTAAGCGGCGTACGGAATTCATGAGAAGCCATGGAAACAAATCTGCTTTTCATCTGGTTGAGTTCCTTTTCCTTTTCCAGCGAAAGGCTCACCTCTTCTTTCGCCTGGCTCAGCGCGTTCACCATCTTCTTCAGCGAAATGGTCCGCTCATCAACAAGGTCTTCAAGTTCAGCGGCATACTCCTTCAACCTTTGCTCAGCTTCCTTCTCCCGGGAAAGATCGTGGATAAAACCGGTATATATTGTCCTGTCCTTATAATGAACTTCACTTACCGCCAGTCTGAACGGAAAAGTAGTCCCATCCTTACGTAAGCCAAGTACTTCCCGGCCCTTTCCGATAATCCGCTTTTCCCCGGTACGCTGATAACGGTTAATATAGCCGTCGTGCGCACTTCTGTCCGGTTCGGGCATCAGCATAGAAATGTTATTGCCCACCACTTCATCCAAATTATAGCCAAACAGCTTTTGGGCTGCAGGATTAAGGCTTTCTACCCGTCCTTTATCATCTATCGTAATGATTCCGTCTATCGCTGTCTCAATGATCGCTTTCAGCAGCTGTACACCTTCCATAGCTTATATTCTTGTGATGTGCAAAATTACCAGATCGTTTATCGCACAATGTAATATAAATCATTCAAAAAAGTAACCAAGGTCAGTTTTTAAAAAACTCCTTATCGGCTTCTTTGCACCTGCAAAACACGTATAATCCTCATGTACCATACGCTTCACATTCCTGTACTTGGCCTCGGCTATTCTATTGACACACCTTTAAAGGTTGCCCGCTACGGTATTTCCTCTGTTGTATCCATTGTCGACGACCAATTGGCTGAACGGATGAGGAAATATCATTCCGAGCTCAATGGCATCAGGTATGTACCCATCAGCAGCAAAGAAGAAGATAGCCGGGCAAAAAGAATTACCGCCTATCTTGATCTCATGGACCAATTGGTAGCTGCGCAAATGGACAAGATGAAGCAGATGGATTTTTCAGAGATAAACGATCTCAATACTTATTTCGAATTCCTTCCTGATGATAATCCGGCAAAGAAAAAATACCGGAAGATGGTAAAAACCAATAATATATCAGCAAGAGAAAAACTTCAGCGGGAACTAAAACAGGTCTTGTCTCCCGGGAATATCGACGTCAACATTATGTCCAAAGTAGACAAAGTCAACTATTTTGACGGCGAGGCATTGTCGGCCGAGTATACAGATGCGCTCTCGGCATTAAGGGGATTTGTCAGGAGCAAGCTCAATTCATCCCTCGTAATTTCAGCAGGTATGAACCCGCGGCTGTTCAATTACATGGAGACTTTCAGTTGCTTTCATCCTGACACAAACGGCCATTTTCAAAAAAAAATCATCCTTAAAGTAAGTGACTTCAGATCCGCACAGGTACAGGCAAAAGTGCTGGCAAAAAAAGGATTATGGGTTACGGAATTCAGGATAGAATCGGGACTGAACTGCGGTGGTCACGCGTTTGCGACCGAAGGGCACCTTATCGGACCTATACTGCAGCAGTTCAAAGACAATAAGGACCATCTTTATGCAGAATTGTACCAGCTGTACATCCAGGCACTCGTCAAAAAAAACCTTGACCAGAACATTACCCGGCTTCCCCAGCAAAGAATTACCGTACAGGGCGGAGTAGGAAATTCAGATGAACATCGTTTTTTGCTGAACGAATATTTGCTGGACGCAGTTGGATGGGGAAGCCCGTTTCTTCTGGTACCTGAGGCCACCAATGTCGATGATCATACATTGAATGCACTCTCCACTGCAAATGAGGATGATTTTTACATCAGCAACGCATCTCCCCTCGGGGTTCCCTTTAACAATTTCAGAAAATGCACCGCTGAACAGTTAAGACTTGAACGAATCGGAAAAGGAAAACCAGGCAGCCCCTGCACTAAAAAATATCTTTGTAACAATACTGAATTTACGGAGCAACCGATATGCACAGCTTCAAGGCAATATCAAAAGCTCAAGATTGCCCGAATCAATGCATCGGACATATCAGAAAGTGAAAAATTAAACCAGATCAATAAGGTCACTGAGAAGGTTTGCCTTTGCGAGGGCCTTTGTGCTTCGGCATACCTAAAGGCAGACATTGTAAAACCAAAAGAAAGCAAGGCGGTCAGCATTTGTCCGGGACCAAACATCGCCTATTTTAAGGGAATTTACAGCCTTAAACAAATGGTCGATCATATTTACGGGAGGTGCAATCTGCTGAAGGGTGTTTCCAGGCCAAACCTTTTTATCAAGGAACTTGAGCTTTATATCAGTTACCTGAAACAACAATGCAATAATCTGCAGGAAGATCTGAAGCAACAGAAGTATTTATTCAGTTTCTATAACCAGCTGATGGAAGGCATCAGGTATTACCAGGAAATGGCCAAACGGGACCAGGGAAAATCTGCATTATGGGACAGCATGCAGCTTGACCGGCTAAATCAGTCGATCTCCAGTCTGCGGATCATTTCATCACTTTTCAGTTTTGCATGATCCAGCCTGTCTTTAAAAAAAAACTTTACCTGGTCAAAATGTGATTTATAGCCGTTCATATCTCCGTATACCACCAGCGAAGTCCACTCCCTTACCGCAGAATGAAACTCAAGATCATCTGCCCGGATAGACTTGTTAAAAAGTGCGGTTTCTATAGATTCTTCCAGCAGTTCTTCGTGTTGAAAAAGATACTCGGCAATCCCTAATCTAAGCCTGAAAGGTGGCGTCTGGCAGATCAGATGCTGATATGGATTAATTCCGAGATGGTACCATGCATCTACCATGCTTAACAGGCTAAGGTGAGAATTGGGCTTCCTGGGAACGTCTGCCGCTTCAGCCAGAGAAAACTCACCCATCGTCCTATCGTTCAGCAGCACCGGAATGTCATCGCTTGAAAAAACAAAATCTCTTGCTCTGTATAACCGTTTCCTGAATTCATCTTCCTCCTCCATGATCATCAGTTTAAACAGTTCGGATTCAGAACGGGCATATTGTTTTACCTGACTTGCTGCATACGGATTAAGGATGGCCAGTCCTCCGTAAATGTGCGCCTTACTACCGAATATTCTCAGCGTGGTCAGAATCTTTACATTATCTATTCCTCCCGCGTAAGACGCATTCTCCCAGGGGAAAAACCCCGCTTCCTTCCAGGCAGTACCCATGCTCTCAAATCCAAGATGCGTAACAGCCTGTGTATCGGCCACAATTTTGTCGTGAACATGATAGTCAGGAATCTCAACAAGTTCAGAGCCCAGGGCCGAAAGAACATCCGACATCCGCTGATAGGCTTCTGCGGAGGTACGGTGCGGAATGATCACCAGTTTCTGCCCCTTTGCCCCTATTGCCGGTCCATGCAGGGAATGACAGGTCACGATATGTACATCTCCGGGCAGGTGCTTTTCAAAGGCCGCGATCTCAGGATGTTTTACAGAAGTCTGGCCGGCAACTATGGCCCCGCAGCGGGTAGCAGGGCCATAGAGTCCGACAACTTCATTTATCTTTTCCGCCTCAACTGCATAAATAATGATATCGCAGGTGCGGCTCACCAGATTGCCATCTTCTGTACAGGAAATATGATCTATGATCCCGTTTTCGCGAAGAAAAGCAATACGACCCGGCAGGTCACAGCCAAGTACGTCATAACCTGTCGCCACCAACGCGCCCGCATACAGCAGGCCCATATCTCCCAATCCAATAATTCCGATTTTCATTTTACCGTAAAGCTATCGGAATCTGCGGAAATAACAATGCGGAAGTTAAATTAAGATAAGGCTACCTGACAGGTCTTTCCAGTAATTTAAAGAACTGGTCCAGCTGAGGCAAAATGACGATACGTGTTCTCCGGTTAGCAGCCTTGCCTGCATCTGTACTATTGTCATTTAACGGCACATACTCTCCCCTACCCGCAGCAGTCATTTTTGCGGGAGGTATACCATACTCATTCTGCAATATCCTTACTACTGAAGTAGCCCGTTTTACGCTCAGATCCCAGTTGTCCAGCAATACACCCTGCCTGTAGGGAACATTGTCCGTATGCCCTTCAACCATAAATTCAATTTCGGGCTGGTTCATCAATACCTTGGCCACCTTGCCGAGAACCTCTTTCGCCTGCTGCGTCACCTCATATTTTCCGGTGACAAACAGTAATTTATCTGAGATGTCAATATACACCACTCCCTTGTCTACTTTGATATTGATATCCTTGTCATTCAGGTTACCGATAGCTCCCTTCAGGTTCATGACCAGGTTCATAGTCAGTGAATCCTTCCGGGCAATAGCCGATTGCAGATTCTGGATATATGCATCTTTGGAACTCAGGCTTTCCAGCGATTTTTTAATGCTTTCTGCCTGAGACCCGGAGATCACAGAAAGATCTTTCAGCTGATTGACCATCTGGTCATTAGACGTTTTTTGCTGGGCAAGCTGGATTCCCATGCTTCTGCTCATGCCTTTATATTTAGCAGTTGAATCCTGGGCCCTTTGTAAGTCTGCCTGCAGTGCGCGGTAAGTACTGTCCAGCCTGTTGTACCTGTTGTTTGCCTCTGTTAACTTCCTGGATGTTCCGCAGGAGGCCAGAACAGCAGAGAGCGCCGTCAAGACTAAAATCCTGGTTTTCATAACTATATAAATTAATTAAAGTTCCTGTGGAGTTTTTACAATTATCAGGCCAGGAAAGATGTTTCCATTGTCAGCATTATGTGGAGAAATTCCCCAGGTCTTCATTCACGACAAAATCACAAAGCACTGAAAAACAACCATATGCCATAAAAATCCATTTCCGGCACTATTCTGTATCCTAGGTAATCACAAACAATTAATTACCGATACTAAAAATTTTAAGTTATGAAAAAGATCATTTTATCAGCAGCAATTTTAGCAGTAGCAGGAATAACTTCAGTAAAAGCCAGCGACATTAAAACTCCGGTAGTAATTACTGCCCAACAAGATAGCACCACCAAGACTCCGGTTGAACTGAAAGACCTTCCTGAAGCAGTACAAAAGACCCTGCAATCTGACCCGGTAAAAGCATGGACGCCAACAGAAGCTTTCCTGGTGACCAACGCAGATAAGACATCTTATTACCTGGTTAACGTGAAAAAGGAACAGGAAACAGGTTCCCTCAAAATTGACAAGGACGGCAAAGTCATTCAATAAGCCCTTTTACAATCCCTATATAGTTAACAGTGAAAAGGCCGGAAATTCCGGCCTTTTCTATTTATTAATTCTTTCCTTGAAAGTGGATACGCAACGGAATGCGATAATTGTATCACGCTTCCTTTACTACAATTTGCTCGAATAGTTCGGAGCCTCTTTAGTGATCGAAATATCATGTGGATGACTTTCCCGCATACCTGCGGCTGTAATCCTTACAAACTTGGCTTTCTGCAAATCAGGAATCGTAGTGGCACCGCAATAGTGCATACCCGCCCTCAAACCACCTACATACTGATAGATCACCTCAGCCAGCGTACCCTTATAAGGCACACGTCCAACGATCCCTTCAGGAACAAGTTTGGTCACGACATCGGTCTCATCCTGAAAATAACGATCTTTGGAACCCTGTGCCATCGCTTCTACAGATCCCATACCACGGTAAGACTTAAACTTACGGCCTTCGTAAATAATGGTTTCACCTGGAGACTCCTCCACACCGGCAAACAACGAGCCTGCCATGATCGCGCTTGCACCAGCAGCAATGGCCTTAACAATATCACCAGTCTGTTTGATACCTCCGTCTGCGATCACCGGAATTCCGGTACCCAGCAGTGCCTGGGCACATTCATATACTGCATATAGCTGGGGAACACCTACACCGGCAATGATTCTGGTCGTACAGATAGAGCCAGGGCCGATGCCTACCTTTACAGCATCTGCTCCAGCCGCCGCCAGGGCCCGGGCTGCTTCAGCGGTAGCGATGTTACCCGCGATCACCTGAAGCTCAGGCCATCTTTCCTTAACCGCCTTCACCATATCGATCACCCCTTTGGAATGACCATGCGCTGTATCTATGGTCACTACATCAACCCCAGCTTTCACAAGCGCGGCAACACGGTCAATATTATCTGCTGCGACCCCAACTGCAGCGCCTACACGCAGCCTGCCGTGGTCATCTTTACAGGCATTGGGATAATTCTTATACTTCTGAATATCCTTATAAGTGATCAGCCCCACTAAACGGCCATCACCGTCTACTACAGGCAATTTTTCGATTTTGTAATTCTGCAGGATCTCCTCTGCCTGAAGCAAGGTAGTACCTGCAGCCGCCGTGATCAGGTTTTCAATGGTCATCACACTTGCAATATCACGCTGCATATCTTTCTGAAAACGCAGGTCCCTGTTGGTAATGATACCGACAAGTTTATTATCCGTGTCAACGACCGGGATGCCTCCGATCCTGAACTCCTTCATGATCTGGAAGGCATCGCCAACTTTGGCGCCCTTTTGCAGGGTAACCGGATCCTGGATCATACCACTTTCGGAACGCTTGACCTTACGTACTTCCTCAGCCTGGCGTTCGATGCTCATGTTTTTGTGTAAAATACCGATCCCGCCGGCCTGCGCTATAGCAATGGCCAGGTTAGCCTCTGTAACAGTGTCCATCGCCGCCGAAACGACAGGTACATTAATTCTGATGTTTTTGGTGAGGTAACTTCCGGTATCCACGTCACGTGGCAGTACTTCGGAATAGGCAGGGACCAGTAATACGTCGTCGTATGTCAGTCCCTCGGCTATAAATTTATTAGGATCGAGTTGCATAGCAAATAAGTTTACGAGTTACTATTTGCCGGGCAAAGATACATTTTTTCATCAGATCACACAACAGATGAAAGACAGATGAACCAATAGTTTAAAAGATTACATTCAGGAAACTTTGGCTTAATATGGTCACCTGGCCATTTACCGGATGGTCATAAGGGTCTGTCTGAATGCCCCAGATGCTTGTCCGGGTTTACAATATCCCTGATCAATTGCTTCAGTTCCCTGACCTCGGGGAAACGGCCATATTCCCTGCGGTCAAAAACGACGGTTCCGTCGACGCTTACCAGATAACTACCGCCTGCCTCACTGGGAACAAGCGTCACTCCGTGCAACTCATCTGTGAACGTGGTCAGCAGCTCCTGGGCCATATAGGTCGCCCTGAGCATCCAGCCACATTTTGGGCAATACTCGATAATGACGGTTGGTTTAGTTTCAGGTATGGTCATATCGTATCATGATCAGCTTACAAAATATTATCGATGATAGTTAAGACTAAAAGCACTGAATACGGCCCGCTGATCGGCAGCACCCTTAAAGTTCAGTCCCATGCGCGGGCTCCGGTCCCACTGCGGCAGGAAGCCGAAGTCAACAGGCTGACCGATTTCCTTCCAGTGATCCGTTCCCTGCGCCCAGTAAGCGCTGCACTTTCCGTCTTTTCCTGCACTCATTCTCAAGCGGACGGCAGCTTTCGGGGTGCTCAGCTTCACCGCACCGGTGACTTTCCGCTGATTGTCCCTCACTACCCAGTATTCCACCTGATCGCCAATCACACCAACCCCTATCGCTGCGTTGGCGTCGCCGTAATAAACAAGTCCTTTCTGCGACGAATTCTGGTTAACAACGTTTACATCCATGTCCCAGGCAGCCGCTAAGGGTCTTACCGTCACCGCGATACCCGAAGGATTATCGGCCTTGATGGCACCCGAAACATACAACCGGCCAGCAGACTGCTTCAAAGAGGGCGTAGAATTCCGAAAATCCCATTGCCAGTATTTGGCCGGCGCCTTGCCCTTAAAATCATCTTTGATATTTTTGACGACATCAGCAGTACCGCTCACCTCCTTCAGTACCGGCCAGTCGTTTGCGGACCAGGACAAATCGGCCAGCAATCCCTCTCTTCCGGTATAAACTGTCGTCTGTTTATGATAAGCGTGGTGCAGGTAAGCAGTACGGCCGTCAGCGGTAGTTACAAAGGTGCCATGCCCGGAGCATTTCCAGTCTGCACTTCCCTGAAGCAGGGGATTTTCAGAAAAATCCTCATAAGGCCCTTTAAATTCTCTTGACCGCGCTACCCGCACATTATAATCACACTGGGAACCGCAGCAGCTTCCGGCAGAATAAAACAGGTAATAGTACCCGTTTCTCTTCAATATACTTTGTCCTTCCAGTCCCAGACGCTTATCATCACGAAACATTGTGAAAGTTTCGCCTTCCAGCTTCAATCCATCTGCAGAAAGCTTGCTGCCAAGGATCTCAATAGGCCTGCTGTCGAGGCCATATGCCTTAAAGCTGATATAAAGCTGCCCGTTATCATTGAAAACAAAGGCATCGATCGCCTCCTTTCCATGCTCAATAATAACCCCATGGTCCTTAAAGTCTCTGTCCGGATATCTGGAAGTTGCCACACCTATGTAAGAAACACCGTCTTTTTTCCGCCGGGCGGTATAATAGATATAATAGGTGTTGTTATGAAAATAATACTCCGGGGCCCAGAATGATCCGCTCGTCCATTCAGGTGCCTTTTCAAAAACATAACCGACCTGTTTCCAGTCTTTCAGGTTACCGGAAGTATAGATCGGAAAATGCGGCGCCCATTCGGAGGACGTACCTACCGCATAATACTGGTTTCCTTTTCTGATTACCGAGGGATCGGCAAAGTCACCACCGATCACCGGCCGGACCGGAGACTGCCCCACCGAAGAAAAAACGAACAATAACTGAAGTACCAGTGCAAAGGCAGGTAACTTAAAGGAGGCTTTCATGAGATTTGGTTACGGTTTCTGGTTTACCGGTGCAATATATCATTTTTGAATGTTCGCATTAAATAAAATATTTTTGCAGCCAATGGAATATTTCGACCGGCTGCTTGACCTGCTGAGAAAAGAGCGTAAAGCTGATTTTGAAGCGTACGAGTTTAAAACAAAACAATCATCGGCAGCGGAAAGACGGGCAGAAGGCCTTTGCTGGTACCCTTTGGCCATAAGAGGTACAGAGCTGACCAAAGGCGATTACCTGTGTATCGAACTGGAAAGAACTACCGAACGGGAACGCACTCATCAGTTCCGGACAGGTGCTGCTGTCAGCCTGTTCAGCAACCGCGATCCGGCGGTAAACCGCATTGAAGGCACTGTAAATTTTGTCAGCGGAGACCAGATCAGGGTCACCATCAGGCAAGACGAACTTCCGGACTGGAGCCATGGCGGCAAGCTGGGCTTAGACCTCCTTTTTGACAACAACAGTTACGAAGAAATGGAAGCTGCCCTGCAGCATGCCTCAAAAGTGATTTCAGGCAAAGCTAAAGGCCCGCTTGAGATAATCGAGACCCTGACCGGCATGCGCAGACCAGAGCTGTCCGGTGCCGTTTCTTTGCAGGCACTTCCAGGTCTTAACACCGCACAGCAGACTGCCGTCTCGCAGATCAGTGGGGGAAGCGAACTCAGCATCGTACACGGGCCTCCGGGCACCGGCAAGACAACTACACTTGTCCAGGCCATCAAGTTACTGGCACAGCAAAAACAGGTCCTTGTCGTCGCCCCCAGCAACACCGCAGTAGACCTGCTCAGTGAAAAGATCGCTGCTGAAGGTCTCGGCGTACTCAGGATCGGCAACCCGGCCCGGGTCTCAGACCGCCTCCTGTCCCTCACACTTGAAGGCAGAATGAGTGCCCATCAAGAAATGAAGCAGGTCAGAACGCTCAAAAAGCAAGCGGCAAACTATAAGGCCATGGCCCATAAATACAAACGGAACTATGGCAGGGCCGAACAAGAACAGAGAAAGGCGCTGTTCAACGAGGCGCACAAGGTGATGAAGGCTGCAGAGCTTACGGAGAAATACATCATTGACCATATCGTGTCCGGCGCGCAAGTCATTACTGCAACGCTGGTCGGCGCCGCCCATTACAGCATACGAGACCTGGATTTTGAAACCGTAGTGATTGATGAAGCCGGACAGGCACTGGAACCGGCCTGCTGGATACCCATTCTGAAAGCCAGAAAAGTGGTACTTGCGGGAGACCACTGCCAGTTACCGCCGACCATAAAATCTGCAGATGCCGGGGCCTGGGGGTTAAGCACAACACTCATGGAAAAGTGCTGCAGGCTGTGGCCGGATGCAGTGACCACACTTAATGAGCAATACCGCATGCACCAGCTGATCATGGCCTATCCCTCAAAGATATTTTACGCTGACAACCTCCGGGCACACCATTCGGTTGCCAGCCGCGAACTGATACCTTCGGACAAAGCAATTTCCTTTATCGACACAGCAGGGTGTTCCTTTGATGAAAAAACTGCAGAAAACAGTATCGTAAATCCAGGAGAAGCAGAATTTCTCATTAACCACCTTATCGGGTACATCTCCGCACTCCATAAAAACTATCCTGCTGATCAGTTCCCCCAGATCGGCATCATTGCTCCTTATCAGCAACAGAACCTGCTTATCAGAGAATTGATTGGAGAATCTGAAGAACTGGCACCATACACCGCCCACATCAGCGTAAATACAGTAGACAGCTTTCAGGGGCAGGAACGCGACATCATTTACATCAGCCTGACCAGGAGCAGTCCTGAACGCAACATCGGTTTCCTGGCAGATACCCGGCGGATGAATGTGGCCATGACCCGTGCAAAACAAAAATTGGTCATCATCGGCGACAGTGGTACATTGTCCAGACTGGAATTTTATAACGAACTGATTGCTTATGCTTTAAAGCAGGAAGCCTATCAAAGTGCATGGGAATATGCAACGTTTTGAGTATTTTAATGTCTTATTCATAAAAACCAACAAGATGAAAAAGCTAATTCCATTATTATTTGCTGTCCTATGCTGCACTACCGGCATACAGGCTATAGGCGCCCATGTGTCATCATCCGCATCCGGGACGTCTTTTCAGGATGACCGCACCGTAAAAAATTTCAACGGTGTAGCCGCCGGTGGCCCTATACAGGTCATCGTTACCATGGGCAATACCGAAAGCATCCGCTTTGAGGGAGATGCTGAAGCGATAGCTACACTGGTCGCAGAAGTAAAAGGAAATATACTGATCATCCGGCCGCAGATCAGCTGGAAAAGCTGGGCAAAAAAATATGAGGGGAAAAAGATTGTTGCCCATGTCAAGGCAAAAAATATTACCAGCCTGAGCATGAGTGGCGACGGCAGCATTAGTGTTAAAGGCACGGTTACCGCGTCGGAGCTTACTGCCAACCTGAGTGGCTCAGGTACTATTGAAGCGACGATAAATGCAGACAGGCTTACCGGCAATGTCAGTGGTTCGGGCAGTGTCAACATCACCGGCGAAGCTGGCGAGATTTCTGCAAACATCAGCGGTTCAGGCAAGATAGGCGGGAAAAACCTGAGTACAAAGACATTAAACGCAAAGGTCAGCGGATCGGGAACTGCATGGGCCAAAGTGAGCGGCAACATCAATGCCCTTATCAGCGGTTCAGGGGGCGTATATTACGGCGGCAACCCTTCCATCGAACAGAAAGTGATCGGTTCAGGAGGAGTCAGCAAGTTTTAAACCTGCTGTGCTGCTTTTCGGGGTTGTTCTGGCGTTCAGTGCTTCCGGAAGCCATGTATTTCGATAAGCGCAAGACAATCGTCTGCCGGAAGGATACCGTCGGAAGAAGTTCTTTCAAACAAACTGGACGCTGCCGCACATACACCGAGTATAAGGCAGCGTTCCATTTCCCAGTTTTCATGAATACCCATCAGCACCCCGGCGGCAAAGGCATCACCGGCACCTACCGCACCACCGATCTTTTCAGCGGGTAGTTGTATACTGGGCTGAAACAGTTGATGACCATCTTTACTTAAGGCAATGACCCCTTCAGGAAAATGAAGGAACACCCATTTTTGCACACCCATTTCCAGAATTCTGGATGCAGCCTCCATACATCCTGAACGATTTACCTTACCATCGTCAGTTGTCTTTATCCCGGTGATCATTCCTGCCTCAAATTCATTCACAAACAAGTAGTCGATATAGGGCAATGATGGCGGTATGATTTTGTGAAAACGCGTTGAGCGTTCGCTGACAATATCTGCAGAGGTGAGATAACCATTCTCCTTAGCCTGTTTAAATACCTTAGCCGCCCTGGTCATTCCATCCGTTTCCAACTGGTCCAGCTTGTCGAGCAACAGCAGGTATCCCAGGTGAAAGATCTTTTCCCGCGCTGAAGAAAAATCAAAATGCTCCATATCGAGCAGCGCATTGGCACCGCGCTGATGGAAAAAAGTACGCTTTCCCGTACCCTGCACAGTCATCACATCCGTATAAGAAGTAAATGCACCGGGAGCCTTCCTGATCTGGGCTGTATCTACGCCCAGCGCAGCGCAGCCGTTAATGATCTCTTCGCCCCTGGCATCGTCGCCTACAAGTCCGAGGCCGCAAAGCGGGAAATCTGCCTTCAGTTTTATCAATGCCATGACGATATTATAAGCAGAGCCACCGTTGCTGCTGCTTTCCGTTGAAATGTTCACCAGTTTTTCTTCCTCCGGAAAAACATCGATCATCTTCACCTGGTCAATGATCCAGTTACCACCGATCAATATGCCCTTTCTCATATCACTTGTCACTTAGCAGCCTGATCAGCGCGGGTTCATCTTCCTCAATTTCAGCATATCTGCCTGTCTGATTATTGGAAAAGAAGTTGTCGTTAAGGTCATCATTAGCGGTAGATACTTCTCCGATAATGCACTGTTCAGACTCCGGCCAGAACTCATGCCATATCCCAGGTTCTATGGTCACACGTTCACCAGCCTGCAATACCAGTTTGTCACCTGAAGCCAGGTTCCTGGGCGCGCCATTTACCTTAAGTACCATCATATCCTGCGCGCCTTCCTTCCAGGGATCACTTTTCCAGAGCTGCACGGCGAGCACACCCGCACGGCAAATGATGTCCTCTTTCTTTTTCTGATGCGTATGACTTGGTGTCACCTGGCCCCTGTCGGCATACATGAGTTTCTCGCAGTATTCCGCCTCTTCCGCCAGGTTGACCAGTACAAGTCCGCTGGCCCTGAAGTCGCCCAGGCCAAAGTCCGTTACATCCCAGCGCGGCGCAGGCGGCAATGTCCAACCATTGGCGCCGAAGAAAGCGGTTGCCTTCAGGATAGCCGCGTTGATTACAGATCTTTTCATATTTGGTTTAGTTATCATTCGTAAGTTACCTTTTCTACCGTCTGGTTTGCAAACGATTTTAACGCAGCAGCAAAAACATAATGGCTTTCCAGCGCCTCTTGCGGCGTTACGCAACCAAACCGGCCCTTCAGCTCACCTGCCCTTTCCGCAACATAAGCGGCCAGCATCTGCATAAAGCAATCTGAAAATCCCGGCTCAAAAATACCGCCCGTAACAGTAGGGAAAGGCACCCCTTTGAATCCGAGGTCAGTACGTTGCCATAGCTGATCATCCGCATCCAGGCGGAAAGTCCATAATGTCTTGGTTTCCTTGGTACTGTACCTCACTCCTCCCTTGGTACCCAGCACTTCAATATACCAGGTATTGGTTTCTCCCGGCGCAATACGCTTTGTTTCCAGGGTCATTGGTATGTTATGCCCGTCTATTTCAACCGTAGTATTCAATATCGCATTGTTCCAGGTATCACAGGCCGCTCTGCCACCCTTCCCATCCGGCCGTTCTGTAATGATCCGCTGTAATTGGGCATAAACTGTTTTTGGTTTCCAGCCTAATCTGAGCGGTACGTGCAACACATGCATACCCAGATCGCCCATTACACCGATCTCCCCGCAGAATTTTACCTGACGCTTCCAGTTCAGCGGTTTTTCTGGATCTATATCGCTCGAGTGCAAGAACCCCGCCCTGATCTCGATGACCTGCCCCAGCCTGCCGGACTGCACCTCCCGGATGACACGCTGAGGTCCGGGAAGAAAAGGCATTTCAGAGCTGCAACGTACAAACCTGCCCGAGGCCTCTGCAGCCGCTTTTATGGCTAACGAGTCTTCCAGTCCCATACCAAAAGGCTTTTCACCCAGCAGGTCCTTCCCCGCTTCCAGTACTTCAAGGTAAAACTTGCAGTGCAGGTGATGCGGAAGCGCCACGTAGACCACGTCGATATCCGGGTTACGCAGCAGTTCCTGGTAATCTGTGGTCAGTAACTTTACCGTGGGGACGGACTTATACCATTCGAGCACCTGCTCATTAAGGTCACAGACCGCAGTCAGCGCTACGCTCACCGGAAAATCGTTCAAGGTAAACCACCTGCCGAAAGCTCCTGCTGCCTCCTTGCCCATCAACCCACCGCCAATAATCCCAATGTTTACTGTTTTCATCTGTTCAATAATTTCTTCTTTAAAGGATCTTGATATATCAGATAAATGCCACTGCTTCTTCCGGCGTTGCCCCCTCATGTACGATCGACATCAAGGCCCTGGTCATTCCCGCGGGATTGGGATGCTGGATCACGTTTCTTCCATATACAATACCTTTTACGCCCTGCTGCATCAGTCCGTAAGTACGGTCGAGTATCTCCCGGTCACTAGCCTTTCCGCCGCCGCGCACCAGCACAGGTATGCGTCCGGCTGTTTCAACTACACGATGATATTCAGCAACATCATCGGTGGGATCTGCTTTAATGATATCTGCACCAAGTTCTACCCCTTGCCGCACCAACGGAATGATCTTCTGCGGATCGCCGTTCACCATATACCCTCCCGCTTCATGATTCGGACGGAAAACCAGCGGTTCAACCATTAACGGCATTCCATATTGTTCGCAAACTGGTTTTATATTCAGTATATTCCGGATGCACTGGTCAGTTACCTCCGGCTCGCCGGGAATACTGAACAGGTTGACCACCACACAGGCTGCATCCAACCTCAGCGCCTGCTCCACAGGGTTTTCAATCATCCTGCTGAACAAAGACCTCGGCAATTCTCTTCCATAAACATTCGCCACATCTGTGCGCAATACCAGCGAAGGCTTTTCGCGGCCAGGTATTGACTGCAGGTAATGTGCCTGCCCTACGGTAAGCTGTATGGCATCAGGCGCTGCGTCAACCAATATTTCTACTGCCCTTCCTATGTTTTCTATCCCTTGCAAAAAACTATACTCATTAAAGAAACCATGGTCGATAGCCACATCAAAGCAATTGCCCGATTTGCGGTTAAACAGTCTTTTTAGTCTGTATTCTTTCATTCTTTTATTTTTTATATCCTTTGTTCAGTTCGTTTGTATTCATCCTCATCATTAGTTATAGGGAGGTTTCCCAGCTGCCGCCTCAGGGTTTCCCTTCAGAAAAAGACGATAAAGCTCAAAAAAGGCGGGTGCGTCCAGCAGTTCAGCATCCGGGTCCAGCTTTTTTACCTCCGCCACTACCCTGACGTACCATGACGGAGATTTCAATATATTTCTGAACCAGTGAAAAGGTACCTTCCGCTGCTGCATCTGCGACACAATAATTTTCGCAGCGACTGCCGGGTCGTCCTGGTTCACATCTTCTCCGGCCCTCAGTACCGGCATATTACCATGTAAGGACATCAGCGGGGTCTTCTGGGGTACAATGCCATCCGGACTAAATGAAGCATAGGCATCAAGGCCCTGTCGGTTAAGCGCAGGTGCATGTCCGTCGATTACAAACCCGGTAATGCTAAGCCCCCATTGCCTGTAATAAGGAAGGTTGTGTCTTGCCCACTGACCGACACCGTCAGGCAACCCGGATATGGCCCTCGGCGCCTGTAACATTCCCGGCATCAGGTAGCCCGCACCATTGTCAGCAGCGGCAAAATAATCGTTCGCACTGGCCGTTTCCCTGCGGTATTCCAGGGCCATGGGCACTCGTTGCGCGAGTACCGGGCTGATACACCACATCAAAGGCACCTTACCCCTGTCCGGACTGTCCCATAAGGTCGGCGTCGTTTGCGAAACCCATGAAGAAGCGTCATAATCACCAACATAAAAGATATAAAAGTTACGTCTGCCCAATTGCAGTTTTCCGTTTTCATCCAGCAGGCCACGATCCTTCAGTTGAGCATGGGATACCCATCGTTGCGGATAAGTCTTTTTTAATGGATAATGCTGCCAGAAGGAAGCATTGGCCAACGCCCCGAATCCTATGGCATCAGCATCCTTAAACGCGTTGTATGCACTGATCACCTTAGAATACTCCCACTCGGTTTCCACATCTTCATGCTTTCCACCCGCATGCCGGGTATATTTAAAAGCCCAGGGCGGAAAGCCGCCCAGGTAGGTAAAATGGTCGCCGCTACCATTGCGTCGATAAGCCTGAAGCAGAAATTCTTTCAGTGTATTCAAGTCCTCACCCTGACGAGCTGAGGGTTCATCCGTTGCCTTTTCATCACCCCAGGGGCTCAGGTCGAAGAAAAAGCCCCGTTTACTAACAAAAAAATCATGATTGGATAACGTATGGTGATTGATCACAGCAGCGCCTGGCTTCTGGATCCAGCACTGATCAATATAATAGGCCCCGTAGCGGGTATTGCACCTTCCCGTTTTAACATATTTCTCCATAAACCAGCGGTAGGCATCATTCTTTGCGGAATGGGTAGATACCAGTTCTGTGCCCGGTATCCGGCCTTTACCGGTAAACAAGCTGCTGCCGTCCGGATTCAGCAGCCATCTTTTAACCGGCAGTCTCGGACCAGACAATACCAGCTTACTGTAAAGACTCCCTGCAGAAAGATCGTAACGGACAGCGATCAGGTCTTCCACACCCGCCACCGAAGAGGCAACATTACTTGTAGCGGGCACCCTGGGGTCGTAAACCACTACTCCTTTAACATACTTCCTGAATGCAGTCACCAACTTCACTGCATCCGTATAAATCAGGGTATCTGCACCTGCCAGCCATTTACCCGGTTTCCGGTATTTATCCCACCAGTACCGGTCAATATTGACGCTTCCGTTTTCAATATATAAAAAATACAGCCTCGGCGCATCCCGGTTCACCACTCCCTGCAAGGTAGCCAGCGTATGTACATGGTCCCAGACCTTAATGGCATTTGCGGGTTCCTTCATATCCATTTTAAGCGTGTAGCCGAGATCATACAGGGCAATGCGCCGTTGTTGCCCGGAACAGGCCAGGGAAAAGACAAAGACGAAAAAGACAAAGATCACTCGTTTCATTCAGGCAATTATTGGTTATCAGCCGGGCAAGGGCCCGCAGAACAATAATACTAAAATAAACTACAACTTGTATATACAAGATAATTTTTATGTTAAATATTTACATTTGTCTCCATACATAACCAAATTGATGAACCGGAAAGAAACCACACCCCTGTACAGAAAGATCACCGACGACCTGAAGACTGCCATCGAGAAAGGCAGTTACAGCAAAGGTGATCTTCTTCCTTCTGAGAATGATCTTTGCAAAACTTATAATACCACCAGGGCGACCATCAGGCAGGCACTTGGCGCATTAATGATCTCAGGGCACATTACCAGGAAACATGGAAAAGGCAGTATCGTAGCCGAGCCGAAGAACGGTCTGGGCATCCTTTCTCTGAAGGGCTTTACCGCAGGCATAGGCAATAAGCCACTCTCTACGGTCATCTTACAAAAGCCGTCCAAGCAGGCGTGGTCGGAAGACTTCTATTATGCACTTGAAGAAGATGAACTCGCCGCCGGATGTATTTTTTTTGTACGTCTACGTTACCTCGACCAAAAGCCTTTGCTCTATGAAGAAACGCACATCACTAATCTCAACTTGCCACACTTCACGTCAAGGAACCTCGAGAACCGGTCACTTTTCCGGATACTGGAAGAAAACTACCAGGTAAAAGTAAAGGAAGGTGAGCAAAAAATATGGGCCATTAACGGAAATGAGCCTGTCAGCAAGCTGCTCAACGTAACCTCCGGTCACCCGCTGGTCCACATGAAGAGAAGGTTGCAGACAAATATCAGAAACCTCAACATTTACTCCTCTCTGTATTGCAATACCGAAGAGTACTTTCTCCAGGACTATTTTTAACAGTCGTAAACACACCCCGAAAAAGTCGCTTTCAACCATTTGGATTCTGGCCGGCTGAGCCTACCTTTAGGTTAACAAATTTTAATCAGACATATGGAAGCGACAGCTAAAACCAACATCACCGTACAAACAACAATTAACGCTCCGGCGTCAGCAGTCTGGGAAAACTGGGTTAGCCCGGAACATATTATCAAATGGAACAGTGCATCTGACGACTGGCATACCCCATACTCGGAAAACAACCTGACTGTAGGCGGCACCTTTAAATCTACCATGGCAGCAAAAGACGGCAGCATGAGTTTCGATTTCGGTGGCGTTTACACCGAAGTAGAGGAACACAGCCTGATCGCCTATACCATGGGCGACGGCAGGAAGGTCAAAGTGACTTTCAGCGAAGAAGACGGCAAGACACACCTGGTTGAAACTTTTGAGGCCGAAAGCACTAATCCCCTGGAAATGCAGCAGGCTGGCTGGCAGGCTATTCTTGATAATTTCAAGCGCTACGTAGAAGCTAATTAAAATGGCAGGGCCATTAAGAAGAAAGCAAAGACAGCCTGAAGTTCTTTTTAAAGATTAAATCGTAATTTTATCCCGATTTATAAGAACAGCAGCGTTATGCAAGAACCAAACTCACTGAACAAGGTCGCAGAATTTCACCGTACATTCAAACATCCCATAAAAGAAACCCCAGGAATACCTTCTGTGGAGAGGGCCAACCTGAGGGTATCCCTGCTTGCGGAAGAACTGCAGGAGTTCAAGCAGGCTATCGAAGCCAACGATTTTGTAGAAGCCGCAGATGCACTTTGTGACCTTCAATATGTACTGGCCGGCGCAATACTGGAATTTGGGCTGGGAGAAAAATTCAGGCAGCTCTTCGACGAAGTACACCGTTCCAATATGAGCAAGGCCTGCAAATCTCTGGAAGAAGCCAATCAGACCATAGAACACTACCGGAAAAACCATCAGTGCGATGCCTATCACAAAGAAGAAGAATCCCTGTTCCTCGTTTACCGCAGCAATGACAACAAGACACTGAAATCTGTAAATTACTCACCTGCAGATCTGAAGAGCCTGCTGTAAGAGTTATCCGGACACGGCACCTGTTGACATAAAGGGTTTTATTGGTTAACTTAGGTTACCAAATTTCACCTGTTTTGAAAAAAACCTTACTCTTTGCGACGGCGACAGCCTGTATGCTGACCATATCCGGTTTCCGGCAAGCTGGTTTGCAGGCTGGCCAGAAACACCATACGGCAGCAAATGATGTGATCGGCCTTGTCGAATCCTTTAAGGCCCTGCTCAGTCCCGAACAACTTTCCAGGTTGGAAATCCCGTTAACCAAGGCCGCTTCAGTGAAATGGACCAATATACCGGGAGGAGCCTCCAACCGCAACGGCCTTCAGTTCAGCACCCTTAACCCCGGGCAACTTGCCGCTGCCAAAGCGATTATCAAGGCCGCCTCAGGCACCATGCCTAACGAGGGCTTCGATGAGTTCCGGCAGATCGGCCTCGCAGATGACATCATAGGTAAAAGCGGAAAAGCTGGTTATGGTTCCGGTGAATACATCATTGCCTTCCTGGGCAAACCCGGCAATTCCGGCACCTGGATGCTGCAGTTCGGTGGCCACCACTATGCACAAAACGTTGTCTTTGACAAAGGGATCGCCGTCAGTGCCACTCCCATTTTCGAAGGCGGGGACCCGAGAGAGTGGACTACAGACGGAAAGAAATATGCGCCCCTTTTTGAAGAACACGAAGCAATGGCAAACATGCTCGCAGCACTATCTCCGGAAGAATTGAAGAAAGCCAGGTCGGAGGAGAATATTACCGATGTATTGCTGGGTACAACAAAGGACGGAAAATTCCCGTCGGGAAAAAATGGTGTCCGGGTCGGAGATCTTTCACCCAAAAAGAAAAAGAAAGTGATCGCAGCGATGATGCCCTGGCTGAATGACATCGAGACAAAATTGGGCAGTAAGCTGCTCAGGACGTACAGCAAAGAACTCGATGAAACCTATATCTCCTGTTCAAGCCATACCAGGGCCAGCGCCGGAGATGCGGCGACCTTCCTCCAGTACATTGGCGACTATGCCCGCATAGACGGCCCGGGAGTATGGATAGAATTTGCCTGCCAGCCCGGTGTATATTCCAATGTTCCCCATTACCATACCGTATTTCGGGACCACCGGCTGGACTATAACAATTTGTGGGATTTCTGAGCCAGTTCAGCTTCGTTGGTCAGATCCAATCTCAGCGGCGTGATAGAAACCAGGTTATTTTCTACTGCCCAACGGTCAGTGCCTTCCTCAGCAGGCTCCAGGGGTGAAACCGTGATCCAGTAATGCCTGCGGCCCATGGGGTCTTCCCCGGGCACCACATTGCCATCATATAATCTTACAGATTGTCTTGTCCACCTTAATCCTTCAGGCTTGGGAGGAAAATTGACGTTATAAAGGCCAAGGGCATTATCTTTAAGCAAAAGCTTCAGCGACTCCTCAACAAACGGCGCGAGCCCTTCAAAATCAGGCTCCTGTTTACCTACCGGAGTACTTAGCGCAACACCCTTGATACCCAGCAGCACGGCCTGCTTGGCAGCGGCCAGCGTGCCCGAATGCCACATCGAATTTCCCAGATTAGGCCCCATGTTAATGCCAGACAAGACAACCTCTGTATCCGGGTACATGTGTAATCCCAGCGCCACACAATCCGCAGGAGTACCGTTAACCCTGAAAGCATCAATACCTTCGAAAGTAATGGGCGATTTCTTATAGGACAAAGGGCGGGAATGGGTGATGGCATGCCCCATTGAAGACTGCTCAACATCAGGGGCAACCACACGCACTTTTCCGAAATGGCCGGCAATCCTCGACAGCGCGGCTATTCCCGGGCTATATATCCCGTCATCATTAGTGATCAAAATATTCATAGGAAATTATTCAGTTAATTGCAAAACCTGATCAACCTCCAAATTGTTCATCATTAATGAAAAAAACAGGCAGACTGATCAGCTTGGTCCATAATCCGACCGCAGGAGAAGGTGAACATTCAAAAACCGGGATCATCCGGATGCTCGCGAGTCACGGTTACAGGTGCAACTACTCTTCATCAAAAAAGAAAATCCTGAAAACTATTGCGCCGGAGACAGAGCTCATCGCCATTGCAGGTGGAGACGGAACCATCCGCAAAACGGTAATGAGGCTGCTGGACAAAAAACTGAAGTATAAACGGCCGATAGCCTTGCTACCCTTCGGAACTGCGAACAATATTGCTTCCTCCCTGAACATACCTGAAGACAATAACAAGAATATCAGTTCATGGGACGGCTGCCATCTCAAGAAATTTGATGTCGGACAAGTAACGGGATTACAGAGCCCGTCTTACTTTATTGAATCTTTTGGTTTTGGTCTGTTTGCAAGGCTAATGAAAAATCTCAAAAAAATGGACACCAGCGCCATTGAAAAGCCCGAAGAAGAATTTCAGCTCGCGCTGAAAGAACTGCTCGAACTTAGCCGGAGCTATGCCGCAGTTCCGTTTAAAATGGAAATAAACGGTAAAACCATTGAAGATAAGGCGATTCTGATCGAAGTCATGAACATCAGCAGCCTGGGTCCACACCTGAAGTTAAGCAGAACGGCCGATCCGGAAGATGGCCTGTTCGACGTCGTCATCGTTACCGAAAAACAACGCAGCAAAATGGAAGCCTATATAACAGGCAAGATCCGGCAAGAAAAACCACTATTCACCATAAAGTCCGTCCAGGCCAAAAAGCTTAAAATAGAATGGCTGGGCCGCGACCTCCATACAGATGACCAGGTCCTGGATATCGAAGGCTATCCACCAATCCATATTTCCCTGCTCGATAGCCTATTAGAAGTCGTCACCCCTACCGGCAAAAAATAGGGCTAACTTATTGCAGGTTATCCTTCTACTTTGTACTTTTAACTGATACGGGAACCATGTCCCGTAAACGGTCTAAATTAATTGCTTAATGAAAAGTACAATTGCCATCTTGCTCCAGATGCTGCTTTTTCTCCATGCCGGTGCGCAGGAAAAATACGATGTCGCCAGTATCCCTGCCAACCTGCTGAAGAATGCCGCTGTCGTCATCAGGGAAGAAGAAACGGTTTATGAAGTCAAAAACCTCGGAAGCGCGGTCATGTATTGCCAGGCTGCGCTCACGATCCTCAACAAGAACGGGGAGTCCGCTTCCAACATGCATGAATTCTACAACAGACTTTCCAGCATCTCCGACTTAAAGGCAAGCCTGTACGATGCTTCCGGAAAAAAGATACGCGACTATAAGTCTGCTGACTTCACGGACAGAAGTGTAGCCTCAGAAGGAACGATGTTCCAGGACGACAGGATAAAATACCTGGAATTTACAAGTAATCAATTTCCATATACCATTGCGTACAGCTACCGCGTCGACTACAAAGGCATCCGGACCTATCCCGATTGGAAACCCGTAAAGTCATGGGGAACCGCCGTCGAAAATTCAGCCTATGTGATCCGAATGCCGGATGATATGACGTTCAAATACCTGAAAAGTGAGGGGCTTTCAACGGATTCGGTTAAAGCGAAGAACAAGACAGAATACCGCTGGAGCTGCAGTAACATCAGCGCGCTTGAATACGAACCGTTAAGTACAGGTTTTTCACGGAACAGCCCCTGGGTAATGCTTGCACCCAATAAATTTGAATACGACAATTCAAAAGCGAATATAGAAAACTGGGTCAGCCTGGGCGCCTGGATGCAGGAACTTAGCAAAGGCATGCAGGAATTACCCGAAACTGTTAAAACACGGATATTAAGCCTGGTCAGCGGTGCCAGAAACGATAAGGAGAAAATCATGTTGTTATATCGCTACCTTCAGGCCAATACCCGGTATGTAGGCATCCAGCTCGGCATTGGCGGGTACAAGCCTGCTGCAGCCGAAAAAGTTTCCCTGGTAAGTTATGGCGATTGCAAAGGACTGTCAAATTATATGAAAGCCATGCTTCAGGCAGCAGGAATACATTCAGACCTCGTGGTCATCGGAAATGGAATGCCATCACTCAACACCAGGTTTGCCAGTGTCAACCAGGCCAATCACATGATCCTCTGCGTGCCTTCCCAAAATGATACCACCTGGCTCGAATGCACGAGCCCATACGTCCCCCCTGGATATATCGGCAACGGCAATTCAGACCGGACGGTCCTGCTGATCACCGAAAACGGCGGGAAACTTGCCAGAACGCCGCGTTATGTCCCCGAAATGAATTACCAGAAACGGCAGGTTAAAGTAGCCCTTGCCGGTGAAGGCAATTCTTCAGTTTCCATAGACACCAGGTATGGCCATGCCCAGTTTGAAGAAAAGCTCGGTATGCTGACACTCGGACCCGCAGAAAAAAATAAAAGGGTAATCCAAAATCTGGGTATACCTGGCGTACAGGTCAGCAAGATCGAATACGCCCAGCAAGATAAAGACCGCCCCGAAATAACAGAACAAATCGAACTCAGGGCCCCGCAGTTGTTAACCAGGGGAGGTGACCGTCTCTTTCTTGTTCTCAACATGCTGAACCGGGAAGAAACAGCATTGGTCCCGGTAACAGACCGGAAAACGCCGTTCAGGGTAAGCTACAGTTATCTCGATGAAGATGAAATCACTTACACCATCCCAAAAGACTATAAAATCGAATTCCTCCCGGAAAATGTCCGCATCATTTCCGAATTCGGAGAGTATACCGTCGGTGTCACAGCCAAAGGCGATCAACTCATATACAAGCGGCACATGATGGTCAACAGCCGGGAATATCCACCCGAGAAATATAACGACTATGTCGCATTCAGAAAGAAAATCTACCAGGCAGATAAACAGAAAGGAATCCTGGTCAGATCAGAATAAACAAAAATTATATTACCTTAACCTATCTAAATTAACCCACATGCTCAGAATCACTCTTCTTTTCTTAGCGCTCCTAGCGGGAATACGTTCAAATGCCATCGCGCGTCAGAACAAGGAAAACAAAGCAGAACCCGTTGCAGAAAAAATCGTAAAGTTCGGCAAGGTAGACCCCGAAGAATTCAATGTCCGCCCGGCCGGTCCGGATTCATCAGCTGCAGCTATAGTGCTGTTCGACAAAGGGACGGGAAGATTTGAACTCAGTGAAAGAAAGATGGGCTTCATCTATGTATTTGAAAGGCACCTGCGCTATAAGATTATCGACAAAACCGCCTACAACCTTGCCAATATCGAAATCCCGCTATTCAATATCGGTGATAACCAGACCTCCCTTCATGACTTTGAGGCAGCCACCTATAACCTGGAAAATGGCCAAATCGTACCTGCTAAAATCGGCAGAAGTTCAAAATTTACAGAGCACCAGGACAAAAACTATACCTTTAAGAAGTTTGCGCTGCCAAACGTAAAAGAGGGTTCCATCATCGAATTCAAGTATGAAATCCGTTCAGACTTCCTGTATACCCTTATGCCCTGGTATTTTCAGAGGGAGATTCCCACACAATATTCCGAATTCGACATCAGCATCCCCGATTTTCTAAGGTATAATATCAGCCAGAACGGCCTGCTCAAAGTAAACCCCTATAAAGAAGCCGTGGTCCAGAAATTCAGGATCTATGGCAACGAGCTGCAGGGACGGGTGATCAGAAGTGTCTTCAGAGCGGGTAACCTTCCTGCAATGAAACAGGAAAAATTCATCACCACCATTAACGATTACATCGGTAAGGTAGAATTTGAGCTGAATGGCATGGCAATGCCCGGCACTTCATTCCTGGACTATGTGAAAACATGGCCAAAGATCGTAAACGAGCTCCGCCAGACCAATACATTCGGAGGCTTCCTCAGCCCCAGGGGCGAAATAAAAGAAGTGGTTGCAAAAGTTGTAAGTAAAGACTCCAAACCAGACACCATACCCTTTCTTCTGTTTGACTACGTAAAGAAAAATCTGAAATGGAATCACATGAATGCCATCTACGCTTCTTCAAAAGGCCCGGATGATGTGCTGAAGAAAGGAACCGGAAACTCGGCAGATATTAACCTTACCCTGCTGGCCCTTCTCAGAGAAGCCAAGGTCGACGCGGTCCCGATCATACTGAGCACAAGAAGCAATGGAAAACATCCGGGCCTGCCCATGATCACCAAGTTCAATAACGTGATCATCGATGTTGCAATCGGGGAAAAACACATATTCTTTGATGCCACCAACAAAAACCATACGCCAGACATCATCGACTTTGACAACCTCAACCATCAGGGACTGCGGGTTGACTTCGCCGCCAACAGCGGTACATGGGTAAACACCGATGAATTCAAGACCAGCAAAAAAGTGATCAGCAGTGTGCTTACGCTCGACAAGGACAATAAACTCAACGGCACCATGCAGGTACTGACCACAAATTATGAAGCCCTTGCCCGCAGAAACCGCCTGACAGAGGCACAGGACCGCAATGAGTACATTAAACAATTCAGTAAGGAAAATCCCGGACTGAACGTTACCGAATACAACGTAGATAATCTCGATAATCCTAATGAATCGCTGTTCGAGACCATAAAGGTCTCTATAGCCGACAATGTAGAAAGTGCCGGAAACCTGCTTTTCTTTTCGCCGACACTATTTGAACGGACCAGGGAAAATCCCTTTGCGGTACAGGACCGGAAATACCCGGTAGACTTTGGCTATCCCGTAGAGGAAGTGAACAGGATCACCATAGAGATACCTGAAGGTTATACGCTGGACAAATTACCGGAAAACGAGCGCATCAGCCTTTTACAGGATGCGGCATCCTTTTCGTTCCAGGTCAGCAGAGAAGACAACAAGATCTCCATGGTCAGTAAGATATCCTTTAAGAAAGACATTTACGACGTTCAGGAATACCATGACCTCAGAGAACTCTTCAACAATATTGTAAGAAAGCAGACCGAGCAGATCGTACTGAAGAAAAACTGAACGGCAGCTGAAAGGCAGCCTACCTCTTTCCCGCAACTACCCTGGTAAACCGGGTGGTATCCAGGTATTGCTGTGCCAGCTGTCTGAGCCGCTCTGCAGATATTGTTTTTACCGTATCTATATAGCGCTCATAATAATCGTAATCCAGCCCTGAAAAATAGATGCTCTTAAATTTATCCGCGTGAGAGAAGGCATTTTCAAGACTTCCCAGCATAGCGCCCAACATATAATTACGCACCAGGTCGAGCTCCTCCGGCCCCACAAGTTCCTGCTTCAGTAAGGACAATTCCTTTTCGATCTCCGAAAGCGCAGCGTTACAAACGTCAGCGCCCACCTCAGTGGCAATAAACAGATAACCTATATCCTTCAGCGAAGCAATAGCAGAACCGATACCATAAGTATAACCCTTATCCTCACGGATATTTGCCATCAGTCTGCTGCCAAAATAGCCACCAAGCACACAATTCAATACCTGTAAGCCCGGAAAATCCGCATGGCTCCTCGGAATGGCCAGCGTTCCCATCCTGATCGCCGACTGCAGTGATTCCGGACGTTCCACGAAAACATCACCCCCAACGGGAACCGGGACGATGAAACTGTTTGCTGCTGAATCGGCACTGTTCTTCCAGGGCTGGCCAATCACCTGGTTCAGTATTCCAAATTCTTCTGTTCCAAATTTACCGGCAACTACGATCGTACAGTGTTCCGGCCTGTAGGCAGCCCTGAAATAGGCCAGCAATTCTTCCCTGTTCAACCGGTCATAGTCCTCAGCGGCAATGTTTACTCCGTAAGGCGTATCACCGAAAAGCGCATGTGCAAAATGCTTTCTGGCCAGGAAATCATTTTTCTGCATGTTGACCTGCAGCGCCTGTTTCTGGTTTTGTACAAAAATACCCAGTTCCTGGTCCGGAAATTCGCTTTCATTCAATATGGCGTAAAGGACAGGCAGGATTTCCGCCAGATGCTTGTTCAGGGTGTACAGCTTTACAGCAGACTGATCAGCGCCGTACTCCGTTTGCAGAAAAGCACCATAGTAATCCACCTTTTCCGCAATCTCCCAGGCCGTCAGCTGCGAGGTCCCGTTATTCACCAGATGGTTTACGGCAAGTGCCTGCAGTGGTTTTGAGCCATCCCAGTTCACATTCTCAAAAATAAACTCGATCCGTACCAGGTCCTGCTGGCCAGCATTGATGACAAAGGTCTGTATACCATTGTCCAGCACGTATTTTACCGGCTTGATAAAACTAATATCTTCGATCTGTCTCGATTCAGGGGCTATGGTACGGTTAAGCATTTTCAGAAGTCAGGTAGTATAAAGTAGAACATTTTTCATGCACAAAAGTATCCTGTGCAGCCTTCATGATCTGCGCCGGGGTAACGGCCAGATAACGGTCAATCTCTGTATTCAGGGAAGCTGCATCACCCAGCAGCTCATAGTAGGCAAGGTTCATGGCCTTATCCAGCAAACTCATTTCCGCAAAAACCATGATCGATTCCGATTTATTTTTCACCTTCG
This sequence comes from Pedobacter sp. JY14-1, assembly GCF_029269825.1. Taxonomy (GTDB): domain Bacteria; phylum Bacteroidota; class Bacteroidia; order Sphingobacteriales; family Sphingobacteriaceae; genus Pedobacter. Next base: position 705,245 of record NZ_JARJHU010000001.1, read on the forward strand.
TCAGCTCATGCTCCGAGACCTCCTGGTGCACAAGCTTTTTCAGCTCTGTCCAGATCGCCTGTTCGGCAGTGCCCACCGGCACGCCATGTACCAGCTTGCCTTCAACTACAAACAAACCTTCATCGATACTACTGGTAATGTACGCGTGAATATCACTGAACAATTGCTGCTCCTTCAGCAAGCTGTTATATAATCTTGAGGAATGTCCCTGCGAGAGTACATCCGACATCAGGTCATAAGCCTGGTACTCCGGGTCCAGCCTGGCCGGCATTTTAAAAGCCATATAGATCGCATTCAGCGGCACCTCTGCATGAACAGTTTCCCTGCGGCCTTCCGTCTGTACCGGCTCTGCAGGAAGGCTCCTCTGATATTTTTCACCGGCCGGTATCGGACCGAACCATTTCTCCGTAAGTATTTTGATGTCTTCCGTCTTTACATCGCCCCCAACAACCATAATGGCGTTTGAAGGATTATAGTGTTTTTTAAAGAAGGCCTTCACATCTTCCATTTTTGCATCCTCGATCTGCTTCAGGTCCTGTCCTATCGTAGCCCAGCGGTAAGGGTGCTGCTGATAAGCCAGAGGCCGCAGCCGCAGCCAGGTATCGCCATAAGGCTGGTTCAGGTACCGTTGCTTAAATTCTTCGCAGACCACATTCCGCTGTGTCTCCAGGCTCTTTTCAGAAAAAGCCAGTCCCATCATCCGGTCGCTCTCCAGCCAGAAGGCAGTCTCCAGGTTCACCGCAGGCAGGGTAATGTAATAATTGGTAATGTCATTACTGGTAAATGCATTGTTCTCTCCGCCTACACGCTGGAGTGGTTCATCGTAGACAGGAATATTTACCGAACCGCCAAACATCAGGTGCTCAAAAAGGTGTGCAAACCCCGTTCTGCCTTCCTCTTCATCCCGCGCACCCACATCATAGAGAATATTCAATACGGCCATAGGCGTCGTACTGTCTTCATGCACCAGCACCCTCAGCCCGTTGGGCAAAGTAAAACGTTCAAAATCTACCATAAAACACAAAAATATTTGCGAAGATATAACTAATTTTGTTCTATGGAAACCGGCAGTTTATTGGAAAGGGCCTTGCATTTTGATTCGCTGAGCAAGGAAGAGGGCGTGTTTTTATACCATCATGCAGCTACCGCCGAGCTTGCGTTCGTTGCCAACGAACTACGAAAAAAGCAGGTTCCAAGCGGAAAAGTGACCTGGCAGATCGACCGGAATGTCAATACCACCAATGTCTGCATCGCAAACTGCAAATTCTGCAACTTCTTTAGAAGGCCCGGCCATGCCGAGAGTTATATTACCGATATTGAGACCTATAAGGTAAAGATCGAGGAAACTTTCCGTTACGGAGGCGACCAATTGCTCTTACAGGGTGGCCACCACCCGGACCTCGGACTGGAATTCTATACTACCCTGTTTAAACAACTGAAAGAGTTGTATCCCGACCTTAAGCTGCATGCCCTCGGCCCGCCCGAGATCGCCCATGTTGCCAAACTTGAAGGCCTGTCGCACACCGAAGTCCTGAAGGCAATGAAAGCAGCAGGTATGGACTCTTTACCTGGTGCAGGTGCCGAAATCCTCAATGACCGGGTCCGCCGGCTCATTTCGAAAGGAAAATGCGGCGGCCAGGAATGGCTCGATGTCATGCGCGCTGCACATCAATTAGACATTACCACTTCAGCCACCATGATGTTCGGTCATGTGGAAACCATAGAAGAACGCTTCGAACACCTGGTATGGATCAGGGAGGTACAAAGTGAAAAACCCGAACATGCCAAAGGTTTCCTGGCCTTCATCCCCTGGCCCTTCCAGGACGACGGCACCTTGCTGAAACGCCTGAGGGGCATCAGCAACAATGTTACCGCAGATGAATATATCAGGATGATCGCACTCAGCCGTATCATGCTGCCCAACATTAAAAACATACAGGCCTCATGGCTCACCGTAGGTAAAAACACAGCACAGCTATGCCTGCATGCGGGGGCTAATGATTTCGGCTCCATCATGATCGAGGAAAATGTGGTGTCGGCTGCCGGGGCACCGCACCGCTTTACTGCAAAAGGGATACAAGCTGCCATCCGGGAGGCCGGATTCGAGCCGCAGCTCCGTGGTCAGCAATACAATTATCGCGATTTGCCGGAGCACCTGGAAGAGCAGGTCATCAATTACTGACTTTAACGGACGGAGCGCGCTCAGGGAAGGTAAAGCACGGCAAGTTGCGCCCACTCCTTTTCCAGGGAAACTTCCGGTATCTGCTGTCCGGCCCGGTTGTACCAGTAACCTGCATTCCAGAGATCTCCCTCCTTACGGTGCAGGTAAGCGTGTACATGCGCAGATTCCCTGTCACCGAGGTGATCGATCAAGTCATGCGCCTTTTTCCAGTTTCCTTTTCTGTCGTACCACAATGCCTGCACATGCAGGGGAAGGTCTGCGGGCATCAAACTTCCTTCGGTACTTTCGATGAATTCCTGTATACTCAAAATATATCTTCTTAACGCTGAACTGTAAAACTAACGATTTTTGCATTCACCGCATAAAGTCACACGGCCCCCATCCGGGAGCCGCGTGAATGAGTCAAATAAAACACCAGCCATAGTTTGGATCTTTTATGTGTTTTTTCTCACCACAGGTAAGTTTGACAGAATAATGTTTCAATACCACTACCAGAAAAACGTCCAAACCAACAAAAAAGAAGGAGGACCTTACGGTCCTCCCCCCAATCTTAAACTTAACAACCTTGACTTTTTAAGATCAGATGATCTATTTTTTCAAGAATAAACCAGCAATGTCCAGTACCGCCGTTGAAGTCAGTGGCTCATCGAAAGATTCGACGGCTTTCTTCTTGTCCACACCCGAAGCAATTCCAGTGATAGTTATTCCAGCTTGAGCTTCAGTATCCTCTCCCGCATATACAGGATCTACAGCAGGCACGCCTGAATCATTGGCTCCTCCGCTGGCACCCAGGCTTATCCAGGGCTTAATGGCAACACCGCCACCATTCAGACCACCGGAACGCATGAACCGGATGTGTGCCGCGTGACGGGCTTCTACGGAGTGAATCTGAAGCGCCACGGTGAGCACATTATTACCTTTCAATACAGCTGCCTGTCCTTTGTAGGCACGCACGCCAGTATCTTCAAATGCTTGTGCAACCGCCAGGAAAGTCTGGTAATTGGTATATACATCGGCAAATGCACCGCCAGCAGTAAAGTCAAAGTCAGCATAAGCCAGTTCTTTTATAGCAGCAGTACCCAATGCACCCTTTAACAGGTCCACATGCGCCTTTTCATGATTCCTGATGGTCGTGATCGCACCTACGGCAGGCGTTCCGGCGGGTATCAAACCAGGAGCAGCTACTACCGCATGGTTATAAAAATGGTATTCCAGGTACTCCAGGGTAAGCGCATAATTAAGCACGCCTGTAACGTCAGTAGGAGTCGACTGACCATAAGCTTTCTGGAACAAAGATCCCAGCGCCAGTGGCATTGCCGCAAGCGTAATTTTTTTGCCCATGTCAAAAAAGTCCTTCATGGCAGCCCTTCTTGGGCTCAATCTTTCATAGATCTCGCCATCGACCTTTTCTATTTCTTCGAGTATATTTACAATATTCATGTCTTTAAGTGTTGATAGGGTTAGAGATTGATCACATTAATTTTAGTCTTCACATACTTAGCCGCGATCGGAAGCACCTTATCAGGCGTAAGTGCTGCATCTAAGCCATCACTATCCTTAGCACCAAAAGTCGTCAACGTGGTCAGGTCAGCGAAACTTCCGTAAGAAACCAGGTCGCGGACGTAAGAAGCATGACGCGCCTCAACCGAAACGATCTTTCCGGCGATCAGCAGAAAATTATCATTTTTCAACCGTACACCAGCCCCGTTATAGGCGGCAACACCCAGGTCCTCAAATGCCATCGCCGCAGCCAGCACACTGCTGCGCTTGGTGAAATCAATGGAAGAAAAATCAACCTCGAGGCTGCCGATTGCCGAAGTATTCAACGCTTTCTTAAAAAACTCACGGTGTGCAATCTCATGAAACTGGATGTCCTGAAAATAAGCCTTCTCATTGGCAGACATATCTGATGGCGGGTTTGAGGCTACCTGCGTATAAAACGCCGCCTCCAATTGTTCCAGCGCATACGCGTAATTCAAAACACCGAAATCATCTTTAAAGTCGAGCATCACGCCCTCGTATGCGGGAACGTCCCTGTCCCTTTTCTTACATCCCGCTGCCAGCAGCGCAACACCCGCCGCACCGGCACCTGCATAGCGGAGGAAAGATCTTCTTTGCAGCTGCGCATTAAAAATGCTTTCCTCTTCATGCATCAATTGTTCTTGTACATTTTTCATAGGATTACTCTTTTTTAGAATAAGTTATTTATTTTTATTGGTGGTTGTTATTATGATATACGAATGATAAACCGAAATGGTTTTACCCGATTTACTAAAAAGTGAGAAATCACGTTTATTTTGGTAATTTCACAGAAAAAAACACACAACTATAGTGAATGCGATCATAGTAGATGATGAAGAATTTGCCAGGTCTTCCTTGTATTTCCTGCTCCAGGAGCATTGCGGACAGGTCAACATCCTCGGAATAGCCAAGTCGGTAGCAGAAGCCAGGACACTCCTGCAGCAAAGCGCCGTAGACCTCATCTTCCTCGATATTGCCATGCCCGGCGAAAACGGGTTCGACCTCATCCCCGCAATAAAGCAGGCCGGTGCTTATGTCATCTTCACTACCGCTTATGATCAGTATGCATTAAAGGCCATTAAGGCCAACGCCCTCGATTACCTGTTGAAGCCCATCGATATCGATGAGCTTACCGAAGCGGTCGGCAAGGCAGAAAAAGTGATCGGCGCAAACAAAGGCGAACAGCCGCAGGCAGGCAACCTCCAGAATCTCGCCGCCTCACTTTCCGATAAAGCCGAGCCCCGGAAAATCAGCCTGCCCAACGGACAGGGCTACAGCCTGGTCAGCATAGATGACATTGTCCATATTGAAGCAGACAGCAATTATTCGGTATTCTATTTTACAGGCAGGGAACAGATCACCGTCTCCAAAGTACTGAAGGAATATGAAGAGATCCTTCCACAGGACCAGTTTATCAGGATCCATAAGTCCAGCATCGTCAATCTTAACTACATCAAAGAATACAATTACCGCAACGGATATGAGGTACTCATGAAAAATGGGGAAAAGATCGCGGTTTCCAGAAGAAGGGCGAGCGACCTTGCAGAAAAGCTGCGGATATATACCAGTTAAATGCGCCTGGCCCCGAAACATATCGTCCTGACGATCCTGATTTTATCGGGTACGCTATTGGGCAACATTACCGCTATTGCCCAAACCACCTTCCTCCGCCACTTTACTACCCGAAACGGCCTGCCCAGCAACAATTGCTTTTACACACTTCAGGACTCCAAAGGCTATATCTGGGTAGCTACAGATGCCGGCATAAGCCGCTTTGACGGCAGTGTATTTGAGAATTTCTCCGTAGATGACGGCCTGCCCGACAACCAGATATTACAGATAAAGGAAGACCGCAACGGAAGGATCTGGTTTCTTGCCCTCAACGGACAGCTCAGTTACTTCTGGAACGGAAAGATCTACAACGAGACCAGTGACCAGCAGTTGCGGCTGCTGAAGTTCAATGCCATCATCGTTTCCTTCTTCCAGGATTCCAGGGGCCGCATCTGGCTGGGCACCAATAAAAACATGCTCATTATGTGGAATGGCCGGTCCATCATGAAATACATTTCTGCAGACAGCCTCAAACAGTTCATCAATACCTTTGTGCATGAAGACGCTTCAGGAAAAATATGGGCTTACAGCTATCGCTGCGCCCGGGTCCTCAAAGGAAAAAATTTTGAGATCGTACCGGGCAGCACCCTGCCCCTTTCCTATAAGACCGCATTGAACATGCAGGATGGACGTATGGCTTTCCTGGACCGCCGCGGCCTCAATATCAAGACCGGCAACCGGCAAAAACTCCGCCTCAGGATAGATACTGCTGTTCTGTACCGCGATCCCGGTTACCTGTATGCAGATAACCAGCACCTCTGGATAGCGAACAGCTCGGGCATCTACCAGATAGACCGCAACGGAGAAACAGCAAGGTACCTCAACGGCATTTATGCCAGCCAGACGATAAAAGACCTGACAGGAAACATGTGGTTTACCACAAACAACGGGATCTATATGCTGCCCCGTAAGGACGAAAGGCTTTACGTAATGAACCGGCAGAACGGCCTGAGCAGCGACGCTGTAAAAAGCATAGCCAAAGACCAGCAAAACCGCCTCTGGCTCGGCCTCGACTACGCAGGCATCAACACAGTAAACGTCCGCGACCTGTCCATCGAAGAATTCAGCATCCCTTTCCGGCAAAAATACAACCTGATCAAGCAGCTCAGTTTCGACAGTACCTCAGGACTTATGTATTTTGCTTCCGATTATGGGCTGGGCAGGGTGAGCACGGCAAAAGGCCCGCACCACTTCAGCTACCTTCGTGAGGTAAATAATTTTATGTTCGTGATCAAGGGCTTCAGCATCGGCCCCGGATCAAGCCTGTCCATGGCGCTCTCCTCGGGCGTAGTTACCCTTCCGGACCGCGAAAGGAACTTTGAATTCAGTTCCGCCTATTACAAGCAGGTTGCGGGTGCCTTCAATAACCGGGCCTACAGCGTATTTTATGACCATAGCGGCAAACTCTGGTTTTCCAATATCAACGGCCTTTCGGTATACAGCGACAGTACGTTCACCAATTTTTATGAAAAGAGCCCCTTGCTGACACGCCGTATTAACGACATCCAGCAATTGTCAGACGGCTCGGTCGTACTGGCCACAGATGGCTACGGGCTCATTTATATACGGAACAACAAGATCATCAAAGTCATCACGCAGCGGGACGGGCTGGCAGACAACATCTGTAAACGTCTTTTTATCAAAGACAATGAAACCTGGTGTGTCACCAACACCGGCATCAACAAGATCTCCCTGAATGGCCGGCGACCCGAGATCGAAAGCTTCGAATATGCCAACAGCCTGCTTACCGAAGGGGTAAATGACCTGTATATTGATGAAGACAGGGCCTATTTCGCCACCAACAACGGGCTTGTTTATTTTTCTGTTTCCCAGACCAAGACCACCAACGCCATACCCAAAGCTTACATCACTTCCATCGTAAACAATAAGGTAAAGCTGCCCCTCAATAAGGAAGTCCATGTACTGGATCCTTTCAGCAACAACATCACCTTCTACTACAGCGCCATCGATTTTCAGAGTACAGACATTACTTACCGGTACCGGCTCAAACCCGATGCGGCCTGGACGGAAACCAAAAACAGGAGACTGGAATTTTCTTCACTGGAGCCGGGCGCCTACACCTTCGAACTGAGCGCCCGTACCGGAAAAGGAACCTGGAGCCAGCCCGCAAGCCTTAAGTTTGTCCTGGAACGGCATTTCTGGCAAACCCCCTGGTTCTTCCTCATCCTGCTGACCATTTCGGGACTGGCCCTTTACAAGATAGCCGTTGTCGTTACCAAGCGGCAAAAAGACAAGGAACAGGAACAGTTGCTGCTCAGGAACAGGATCCTCATGCTGGAACAACGTGCCCTCCAGGCCATGATGAACCCCCATTTCGTATTCAATGTCATGAATTCGATACAGCACTACATCAATACTAAAGATACCGCCTCAGCCAACAAGATCCTCACCGGCTTTGCGCGCCTCATCCGCAAAAACCTGGAGATCTGTACCAAAAGTTATATTACGCTGGAAGAAGAACTTCAGTACCTGGAGCTGTACCTGAGCCTGGAAAAGAAAAGGTTCGGAGAAAAATTCAGTTATTCAGTTCAGGTCAGCCCCGATATAGACAGAGAAGATACCCTCATCCCTTCTATGATCCTGCAACCCTACATAGAGAATGCTATATGGCATGGCATCATGCCGAAGGAAGAGGGCGGGAACATCGATATCCGTATCGCGCTGGAAGATAATGACCATCTGCTCATCCAGATCGTTGACAATGGCATCGGTATCGAAAATTCACTGCGTGAGAAGAAGGGAGCCCATGTCAGCAAAGGTATGGATCTCACCCGGGAAAGAATAAACCTGCTCAACCAGGTTGCCCAGAAACCCATACAAATGTCTGTAAAACAAAACGGCCTTTCGGGCACTTTTGTCGCCCTTCGCATACCGCTGGATCAATAAAATACCGTTCACTCAAAATTTCATACCACTTACTAAGTAGGCCATACGGGTCTGACAGATTAGCCTTACAATTGTATTAGAAGTTACAACGAACAAAAGTTTGTAATGCGTTCTTAAAGAATTGATACAGATATTTTTCCTAACCTAAAAACTATATCTCAATTCAGGTTTCATTTGTGTGTTAAAAAATGGTAAAGTGAATAACTCTACCATTTTTTTTTGCCCAAAAATGATTTTATGCTATTTTTGACACAGCAAACAAAGATTTTTGTAATTTTAGATCATCAAATAAACACGTAGGGAAATTATATTTTTTTGTAAATGAAGACTCCAAAAAAACCAATCAGCAAAAGTCCGGAAGCAGAGCCCGACAACGAACTGGATGACATTCGCGATGAAAAGCCGGCAAAGAAGAATTATGATGACGAGGACGATGACTTTGACCTGCCGTTAGATGATTTGGATACCTTCGACAACTTTGATGACGACGACGACGATTACTAAACACAAATAACCTGATCATGAAAAGCATCCCCCTGCGGGATGCTTTTTAATTTAACCCCTATCACACAGCATCCAGACAGCCCTATGACGATCACTTCAGTAAGTACCAGCAAGCAGGCCCGGCAATTCCTCGACATGGTAAACCCCATTTATAAAGGAGATCCCAACTGGATCAGGCCGCTTGACCAGGATATAGAGGCAGTATTCGACAAAAGGAAAAATCCATTCTTCACCCACGGACAGTGCGAACGCTGGATACTTGCTGACGATAATGGACATATCATCGGACGCATAGCCGCATTCATCAATGAGAAAAAAGCATGGCAGTATGAAGTCCCTACGGGCGGCATCGGCTTTTTTGAATGCATAAATGACCAGCACGCTGCCGATATCCTCTTTGAACAGGCTAAAGCCTGGTTGCAGGGACGGGGTATGCAGGCGGCCGACGGGCCAATCAACTTTGGCGAGAACGACTCCTTCTGGGGCCTGCTCGTGGAAGGCTTTACCCCGCCTTCCTACGGGATGAACTACCACCCACCTTATTACCACGATCTTTTCCTGAACTACGGCTTTGAAAAGGCATACGAACAGATCACCAATCATTTGTCTGCGCGAAAGCCCTTTCCGGAAAGATTCACCAAAATCGCCGGCTGGGTAGCCTCCAAACCAGGCTATACGTTCGAGCATTTCTCCCGGAAAAACGCAGGAAAATTTGTAAAAGACCTTATGGAGATCTATAACGACGGCTGGCAGGGATTCGAAAATTTCGTCCCGATCAAAGAAGAGACCCTAATGGAATCCTTTAAAAAAATGGAAGCCATTATGGACGAGAAGCTCATCTGGTTTGCTTATGTAAACGGAGAGCCCGCGTCCTTCGTCGTCGTGATCCCCGATGCCAACCAGATGATCAGGGGCTTCAACGGCAAGCTCGGCCTTATCGAAAAACTCCGGTTTGTATACCGTCGCTGGAAAGGCGTCAACCGCATGCGGGCCATTGTTATGGGTACCAAGACCGCATACCAGAAACACGGCCTGGAATCAGCCTTATTCATTAAGTTAAAGGAATATGTATTGCCGCTCAACCGGTATGAGGAGATGGAACTCTCCTGGGTAGGCGACTTCAACGACAAAATGCTGTCAATACATCATGCAACAGGTGCCACCTTTGGGAAGCGGCACCTGACCATGCGTAAAGTATTTTAAATAGAGTGAGCTATTATCTTTCCCTGATCTCCTCGTAAAGATCGATCACCTTCTTCTGAAGCTTGATCACCTCTTCCTCACGTTGAGCAAGCTTTTCTTTCAGGCTTGCAATCTCTTCATTATTGATAGACTGAGGATTTTCTCCTTCTTTGGAGATGATGTCCATTGTTGAAACCTCAAAAAGGTTCGCGATCTGGGCAAGACGGGAAATGTTAATGTCGGTAATACCGGTCTCGATCTTTGAAAATGCAGGAATGGAAATATTCAGACGTTTCGCCACTTCTCCCTGGCTCCAACCATTTTTTTGGCGCAGTTGTCTAATGTTCTTACCAATAATGTTCATAATTAAAATTTAGGTGCGTTGGTTATTATACTTATGAAGAAACCGTATTCAACTCACGTGCCAATTTAACCAAATCCAGCCCACCAAAGTTTCCGGAACTCATCAAAAGCAGGTTGGAAGAGTAAAAATTAATATTTAATAAGTAATTTTCAAGTTCCCTGGAATGGTTAAAAAAGACGATTTCCTGATGATTAAAGGCTTCCCGCACCTCTGACGCGGTAAATGGCGTCATTTTCTTTTGTACAAAAGTCTTTTCATCTATGTAAACAATTGCCGTATCGGCTATTGTCATGGTATTGGCATATTGCTTTAAAAAGGCCTTATCCAGGCTGCTGAATGTATGCAGCTCTATACAGGCAACCAGCTTCCGGTCTGCAAACTGGCGCTTAACCGCCTCAATGGTCGCCTTCAGCTTCGAAGGCGAATGGGCAAAATCCTTATAGACATTGGTATTTCCGGTTTTCAGCAACAATTCCAGACGACGGGCCGCCCCGGTAAAGGAAGCAATAGCCGCATTAAAATCGGCCTCCGCTATACCCAGCTGCGCACATACCTTCCTGGCCGCATTCAGGTTCATCAGGTTGTGGTTGCCAAATACTTCCAGAGGTACGTGGTCGGGCAACAGATAAGTAATTCCCGCCTTCACCTCATGTTCCGGCACATCATAAGCTATTTTCTCCACCTTGGCATCAGAAGCCGCCACCAGCTCACGCAGGTCTTCATCAGCCTCACAATAGATCAGCTTACCCTCAGGCTGTATCGTATCTATAAAAATCGAAAACTGCCGTTTGTAATCTTCATAAGTAGGGAAAACATTAATATGGTCCCAGGCAATGCCGCTGATCACGCCGATATTCGCTTTGTACAAGTGAAACTTGGGGCGTCTGTCAATCGGAGAAGCCAGGTATTCATCACCCTCGATCACCACTACCGGCGCTGCATCCGTAATCCTTACCATCGTATCGAATCCGGCAAGCTGTGCACCGACCAGGTAATCAAAGTCGCGGCCGTAAAAATTGAGAACATGCAGGATCATCGAAGTGATCGTAGTCTTACCGTGGCTGCCGCCAATCACTACCCTGAGTTTGTCCCTGGTCTGCTCATAAATGTATTCCGGATAGGAAAATATCTTCAGGCCGAGTTCCTGTGCCTTCAGTAGCTCCGGGTTATCCTTCAGCGCATGCATACCCAGGATCACCGCGTCCAGGTCAGCAGTGATCCGGTTTTCATCCCATCCCATCTTATCCGGCAGCAGCCCGTAACCAGCCAGCCTGCCCGCAGAGGGTTCAAAGATCTGGTCATCAGAACCAGTTACCTGGTAGCCTTTCTTATGAAGGGCTATCGCCAGGTTGTGCATGGCGCTGCCGCCTATCGCGATAAAATGTATACGCATAACAAAATCTATGAATCAATTTTACTAAAACCGGCCGCTACCCAGTCCCCATTCTTCCTGTGGTCCTGATACACAAGCCCGTGCTGTTCACCAAGCGCCCGGATCATGTCCAGGTCCGGGGTTTCATAAAAGCCACTGAAGAAGATCTTTCCACCGGGCCGTAGTACCCTGGAATAATCCGGAATCTGGTCCAGCAGGATATTCCGGTTAATATTCGCAAGGATCACGTCAAAAACCTGGTCAGGTATTGCCTCCTTACTGCCGCACGCCGCAGTGATGGCAGGGGTACCGTTCAGTACAATGTTCTCCAGCGTACTCTGATAGCAGACCTCATCATAATCGATCGCCACCGCCGATGCCGCTCCTCGCTTCACCGCAAGAATGGCCAGGATACCGGTACCACAACCCATATCCAGAACCTGCGCCCCATCCAGCTGTTCAGCCAGAATGTATTGCATCATCATGGTCGTAGTCTGGTGGTGTCCCGTACCAAAAGCCATTTTCGGGTCAATCACGATCTCATAAGGGTACTGTGGCTGCGGCTCATGAAAAGTAGCGCGCACATAACACTGTCCGTCAATCAGTAAAGGCTCAAAATTCTTCTCCCATTCCTCATTCCAGTTCTTCGCCTCAATTTCCGTTACCGTATATTCGTAGCCGAAATCACCTTCAAAATCTGCCAGTACGCCCTCCAGCGCCTCCCGGTTAAAATCAGCTTCACCGATATAGGCAGAAAAGCCGTCCTGCGTATCTTCAAATGTATCGAAGCCCGCATCACCAAGCTCCGCGATCAGCAGGTCACGCTGATATTCTTCTATACCGCTGAAGCTGAAAGTTACCTGGATGTACTGCATTAAGCGTTGAAAGTTTTAACGATGTCCACAAAATCCCTTGATTTCAGGGAAGCACCACCGATCAGGCCGCCGTCAATATCCGGCTGTGCAAACAGTTCAGCAGCATTTTTAGGGTTACAGCTGCCACCGTAAAGAATGGTCGTACCATCAGCGATCGCCTCATCATATTTCGCCGCAATTTCCTTGCGGATAAAGGCATGAACCTCCTGCGCCTGCTCAGCAGTCGCCGTAAGGCCCGTTCCGATCGCCCATACCGGTTCATAAGCAATCACTACTTTGGCGAAATCCTCAGCGCTCAGGCCAAACAGGCCTTTTTCCAGCTGCGTCTTCAACACCTCAAAATAGCTTCCGTTATTGCGCTCATCCAGCGTCTCGCCGATGCAGAACAAAGGCACCAGGCCATTTGCCAGCGCGATATTGGTTTTTTCAGCCAGCAATTCATCCGTTTCCGCAAAATACTGGCGGCGCTCAGAGTGGCCAATGATCACATAACCGCAACCAACAGACTTGATCATCTTTGCAGAGATCTCACCGGTATAGGCACCGCTTTCCTTCTGGTGACAGTTTTGTGCACCAATACCTACTACGTCGGTTCCCAGTTGTACCAGACTGTTCAGATGAATAAAAGGTGCACAGATCACCGCCAGCTGATCGCCGTTGCGTTCATCTCTCACCATGTTCACAATCTCCGAGAACAGCGATACACCCTCAGCATATTCCAGGTTCATCTTCCAGTTTCCGGCTACAATTTTCTTTCTCATAATGTATTAATTTAGGCTCTATTAGTTTTCGTTTCTTCAAAAATATGGGTCAATATATCCCTTTCTGTCTGGTTAAATACCTCACCCTTGCGTTCAAATACCTTCTCCGTGGTTTCAAACAGCTTCTCCAGGCGGTAAGTCTCAAATCCCTGTGCCCCGCCCCATGAAAAATCAGGGATAAAGTTTGAGGGCAGGCCGGCACCGAAGACATTGGCCGCAACCCCGGCAACCGTTCCCGTATTGAACATCGTATTGATCCCGCACTTGGTATGGTCGCCCATGATCAGCCCGCAAAACTGCAGGCCTGTTTTCCGGAAGCTGCGCATGCTGTAATCCCATAGCTTTACTTCCGAATAATTGTTCTTCAGGTTAGAATTATTGCTGTCCGCGCCGATATTGCACCATTGCCCCATTACCGAGTTCCCCAGGTAACCGTCATGGCCTTTAGAGGAACACCCCCAGATCACGGCATTATTGATCTCACCGCCAACCCGGGAAAACGGGCCGATCGTCGTCTGTCCGTAAATCTTGGCACCCATCTTTACCTGGGCATCGTGGCACAGCGCAAAAGGCCCGCGGATATGAGACCCTTCCCATACCTGCGATCTTGCGCCGATATAAATGGGGCCCTGTTTACTGTTAAAGGTGGAACATTCGGCTTCCGCGCCCTCCTCCGCAAAGAAGAGATCGCCGATAAAAGTATTCGTACCGCTCAGCCGGGCAGAAGTGCGGCCCTTTGTCAGCAGCTCAAAGTCCAGCCTTATTTCAGCGCCATTATATTTAAAGATATCTTCAGGGTAAGCGATCCGCGTCAGCTCACCCGTATATTTTTTGATTGCAAATTTCTCCGGATCAGCGGTAATGTCGCCCCCCTGCACCCGGTAAGCAATCATCAGATCGTCCTTTTTCAGCGCTTCTCGCCCATTCAGCCCGGTTATTTCCTGCAGCAGCGCGTCACTGGGGCATACCGAACCGTTAATGAAGAGCGAAGCCCCGGCATCCAGAGGATATTTAACGGAAAGATAAGCCGCCGTTTTAAATCCGGCACTTTCGGCATCCAGGTACTTCCTCCATTTTTCAGCAATTGTCAGTATACCCAGCCTCAGGTCAGCAACCGGTCTTGTGAGGGACAAGGGCCTTAAGCTGAGCCACGCACCGTCATCAAAAAAATTGATCCTCATAGACAGCAAAAATAAAAAAGTCCCGCTGCTACAGCAACGGGACCTACAAATAATTTCTCGCTCAAAATTACTTTTTCGCGTAACGGCTCTTGAATTTGTCGATACGTCCTGCAGTATCAACCAGTTTCATTTTACCGGTATAAAATGGGTGCGAAGTATGAGAGATCTCTAATTTATACAGAGGATACTCATTACCATCTTCCCACTGGATAGTTTCCTTGGTATCAACACAAGATTTAGTCAGGAAAGCATAGTCGTTAGACATATCCTTGAACACTACAAATCTATAGCTTGATGGATGAAGATCTTTTTTCATATTATATAAAACTTATTATGTCGCTTATTTTAAAGGATGCAAATATCAGGATTTAATTTCTTATAATCAAGGCATAATCTAAAATACTTTGAAACACATGTACCTGCTTCCAAGAGCTAACTATTTTCATTTATCCGGATAATCTACGTTTCGCTACGCTTAGCTTATTATACTTGCAGCCGACTAGAAAAGAATATGCCCGGACAACATGATCTTAAATCCATCGGCAGCGGCAGCCTCTCCAGAAGAATGACAGATAAATTCGTGAATGGCCCGGCGCGGAAATACGCCACCGGGAAACGCCTGCTCAATCGCCCCAAGCCCCACACGCTCCGATGTACCCGAAGCCTGCGGCCTAAATTGTAGAATTGGGAAGTGATTGACTAAAAATGACCGTAAACCTTTGGCAATTAGCGGTACAAGGAAAGTGGCTTCTCAAACAGAACGCTATACAATGGTTTCAAAACCAAATTAAGATAGCTAATCGATTAATTATTAGTACAATTATTCATACAGTAACAGAAATCTCATCGACAACTTACAATATATACATGGCTTCAACTTACAAAATACATAATCTGAATTTACAATTTACATAACTTAAACTTACAATTTACATAACACTTCATCGAAAGAATCATGATAAATTCAGCCATCAAGTATTCCCTTGATAACGGCTACCCTCATTTAAAAACTATTTGAGATGCAATGTTGTTAACACCCAAAAACTCATCATGAACAAATTTTTCAGGGCAATTATAGCAGGCTGGGGCGCCAAAAAACTCGGCGGAGGATGTCTCTCCACCATTATCATCTTCATTCTGATTTACACACTTCTTGGCAAATGCAATAACAATACAGCAAAGGCCGATCAGCCCGATCCAAAACGTAAATCTGTTGCTGTTTGCCGTTAAACAATGCTAAGAGGCCTTGTCACCGCTCTCTTTTGATCTGACGCAGCACAGTCAGCGGATAAAACAATGTTTGAAACTGCCATTTTCAGCTTATATTTATATCTATATTTTTAGATATGAAGCAGATTAAGTTTGACATAAGGGTTTCCGACCCAACAACGATCTTACTTAAGTCATTTCTATTGCTTGCTTTCATCGTAATTTCCTCTTTCAGCAATGCTCAAAGCCAAAAAGGCATTCTGGTTGACACGTTAAAATCCAGTCCCTTTCCAATGGCCTGGAATACTATTGACAACTACAACCCAAATGGCAAACCACTATATATGGTAGTTTCCCGAGGGAAAGCAATGGCCTGCACTGATCAAACAAAATATCTTCCCTCCTTGCCTTTCAAGTTGCCACGACCCGGTGAATTCGAATATGCGGGATCCCCTACATGGATCAAAGTAAAAAACGGTTATCTGGTTGGTTATGACCACGGAGAATGGGGCGGTAGTCTGCGCTGGTTTTCCTTTGATGGTAAAGCACACTATAAAATTTCTGGTTCACAGGTTCAAGCGTTCGTCAAACGAAAGCAGCAGATCTATGCTTAACTGATGGCTCACACCAGGCACACCTATGGGCAGAATTGGTAGGCTCGCCCTAAAAAACGGCATCTGGACAATAGAACCTTACCTGAGAACAAACACCATTTCACATTCAATAACAGCTAGCGGAAAGACCTGTATATTATTGCCCATCAGGGGATTTTTAGGATCAATGACAAAAACGTATTAGATACGATCTCTACCAAACCAATGTGGGAGAGAACTTACATTTACAATACCTCGTTAATTAAAAAAGACAACCAACTTTACATGGGCATGTGGGAAGGGGTATATCGGTATAACCTTAAAACAGGTAAGCAAGATTGGTTTTCAATTAAGTAACTGGCCGCCTGGATAATTGTTTCCTGTTGTGCTATTTTTATTGTTTGCTGTCGTTTTAGTTTTATTATTTTGGCGGAAGGTGACGAATTCTTCTGCCCAGGAAACTCCGGTCAGCGCATAAGGCCGTAAAAGTGAAATGGACGTGCATTGAGCTCTTGATGAGCTACAATAAATTCCAGGCATTCTACAAATACTTTAGGCCCATCGTTGATATTTGCATATAAACGCTCGGTATAAGCTTAGTAAAGTTTCTTGATGATCAGATTAGCGGCTAGCGGATTGACCAAAGGTCAGCAGGTTGTTGTCCGGATCCAGCAATGCAAATTCTTTCTGGCCCCAGGGCTTCTCATGCAACGGGCCGTTGGGATGGATTTTAACTCCGCGGCTCAACATTTCCTCGTATAAAGTCTCGATCGCATCCGTACGGATATACACCTGCCCATAATTTTCAGCAGGATCCAGAGCTTTAAACAGGAAAAAGTGAATCTCGATACGATCCTTTCGGACCATCAGGTAATCCGGATAATCCGCGGTTCCGCAAATCTGAAAACCAAGACCATTTACATAATAATCAATGGTTACTGCTTTATCCCGCATGGGAATTTTAGGGTGAACGTCTGTCAGCATAATGGGGAAATATAAAATTAATTAATGACTAAAAGTGGCACAAAATCGGCGAAGATTTCTTGATTGAAATCAAGAAATGACCAACCTTGCCCGCACCCGGCTCAATGTTTCGGGGCTTATTTTCAGGTACGAGGCAATAACTTTCAGCGGAAATTGCTGAACGATCTCTGGCTTATGCTCAAGTAGATGGGCGTACTTCTGATCCGGCGACATATCCTGGTCATAAAATGCTGCTTTAAACCAACTCGGCTGGATCACCTTACCCAATTGAAAGTATGAGGCAGATTTACCGACGAGTTCATGGAGCGCATAGATGGACAATGACAGTATCTTAGAATCGCTGAACGCCCTAATGTTCTGGGAGGAAGGTTGCTGAGATAAGAAACTCCCCGGGCCGACCATGCAATCACTTTTCACATAGAGTTCGAATATGCCTTCATCTCCCCCATCTCCATCATAATGAATCGCGGCCCCCTCGATCAAAAAATGGATGGAATTACTTACAGCAGAAGGTCGCAGCAAAAAATCGCCCTTGGGGATTTCTTTGAGACAGCAACACGAAAGGATCTCCGATACCGCCATTGGGGTAAAATCACCGATTTTGTCCAGACATTTTCCAAGTTCATCTTCCAAACGCATTGTCAATTGTATTTCTGGGGTTATTTAACTGCAATCTACGATTATTCTAACGCAGATAGTCTAAATCTCAGGATAGATATGGATCGATCGGCTGAATATATATCAACTACAACCCATTTCTTAATAGGTGCCCCTTATGGCATCAATGAATGGAATATCAGCCGGAGCGAATCGATATTGGGAAAGATCCTCTGGTAAGACCCATTGTATCTCATCGTGATCGACAAGTATGAGCTCGCCGCTGGCGTAGGCACATCGGTAGGCTTTGAGTAATACTTGCTTTTCGCCGTAATCATGCAGATGTTCCCCAAGAAAATGACCAACACTGATGGAAATGCCTAACTCTTCGCGGATTTCCCGTAGAAGGCATTGCCCGGGCGTTTCACCGGGCTCAATCTTACCGCCGGGAAATTCCCAGTAGCCTGCCATATGTTTACCAGGTGCCCTACGGGCAATCAGAATCTTTTCATCCTTGTAAATAACAGCGGCTGCAACGGGAATCACGGTGCAAGATAGTATAAAAATAGTTCCTCATAACCTGATTGCCATCGTTTATATTTTACGACGGCCTGGGGTACATTTATATTGATTTGACTAACTTTACAAAGACCCTGGAGGAATGCCATACTGAGGTTGACAAGTGGATACACGAACTCATTCACATGCTCCTGCGCAAAAGCCTTCCCCCGGAGTTTAAACATACCATATTTGAAAAGTTTTACAGCATAGGCGAATACGCCAACTTAAGCAAGGAGGAACAGCATATGACCGGATCGTGGCTGATCCCCGGATGACGGCGTATTACGGTCAGTTCATTACGAAAAAGGGCGTTGCCCGGCTGCTATTTGATCCGGTGGAAGATCATACTTTTGCCGATCCACTTAAAATGCCAGTAACCTCGTACTTTGAGCAAACCTTTTTTATCCATCGAAGCGGAAGCATTCCATTCCTTACCGTGCTTGGAGTCATATACCATACCGTTTTCCCAGGTCCCTGTTTTTGCATTATATTCAAGATCTCGTAAAATACTCATACCTAAAATCGTACGGTTCCGCAGTTTGGGATCAGGATTGCGCTTATCCTTCCAATAATTCAGCGACTTACCTTCCGTATCCCTGAACCAGGTAATTTTCGCTTTGAATTCCTCATCCTCTGTGTAAATTTTGATCCGCAACGACTTCGCCTGATTTTCCCAGTCGCCGCAAATACGCTGGCTTGCAGGTAGGTTTTGCGCAACCAGACGCTGGCTGGAAAAAATAAAACACATGCAACAAATGGACAGGAGAAATAGCGATCTATGAGTATGCGACATCTATATTAGACAACTTACCTCCAAAATAGTTTGATTCAAGGCTATTTAACCAATTGTGGTATGCCGGTGGTGTCTTATCTTAGCCTTAAATCCCGGACAGATGAACATCAATGAAATTTTAACAATCACCATCGTACTGGCAGCCATATTTGCCTACATTAATCACCGGTACATTAAATGGCCGCCAACGATCGGCATCATGATTCTTTCGCTGGTCGCCTCACTGGTGCTTGCCGTATTAGGCCCGTCACATTCCCTGTTATCTGAAAAGGCGTTGGAGTTGGTATCATCAATCGACTTCCAGGAAGTGCTGATGAATTTCATGTTGAGCTTTCTGCTTTTTGCCGGGGCCATACATATTGATGCGCAGAAACTCAGGGCACAGGGGCTGCCGGTCATCGTACTGGCCACGGTAGGGATCTTATTGTCTACGTTTATAGTCGGCGGCTTAATGAACCTTGTCTTTAACTGGTTCGGTCTTAACGTTCCCTTCATCTACTGTCTCTTATTTGGTTCACTGATCTCACCTACCGATCCCATCGCGGTGCTGGGCTTATTAAAAGCCGCCAGGATACCGGCAACACTGCAGCTGAAAATTTCCGGGGAATCGTTGTTCAATGATGGCGTTGCGGTGGTGATCTTTATCACCATAGCTGAAATTGCCCGCTCGGGAGGCGCAGATGTTTCGTTCTTGGATGTTTCCAAACTATTCTTACAGGAGGCGGTTGGCGGCCTCGTTTTTGGTGCTGTCGTTGGCTATATCGGCTTCCTGGCATTACGCTCAATTGATGACTATAAAGTTGAAGTGCTGATTACCCTTGCCATTGTTATGGGGGGTTATTTCGCTGCCGGGCACTTGCATGTCTCCGGCCCGCTCGCCATGGTCGTAGCCGGGATCATCACCGGGAACAAATCGAAATTGGAAGGTATGTCAGACATGACGCGCGACTACTTGGGCAAGTTTTGGGAACTCATTGATGAAATTTTAAATGCCATCTTATTCTTATTGATCGGCTTTGAGGTATTGGTTATAAAAGTAAACTCTACCTTACTACTCATCGGCGGCATCGCTATCCTGGTGGTCTTGCTTGCCCGCTGGTTATCCGTTATTCTGCCGGTAACGGTGCTAAGGCGCTGGGTAAGATTTGAACCGAACGCGGTGACCATCCTGACTTGGGGCGGGCTGCGCGGCGGAATCTCTGTGGCACTGGCCTTATCACTCGGCAACGGCATGTTCCGGGACGAGTTTGTGCTGATCACCTATATAATTGTCGTATTTTCCATATTGGTACAAGGAATGACGATCGGTAAGCTCGCCGGTCGTTTACAGAAGCACGGCCACGCGTAGCTGCATTAACAAAAGCGCCATAAATACAATGTAATCTGGCCTTACCGTCGATATTTACTTCCTCCAGTACAGTACAGGTTAGTAATGCCATTTAAAATAAATATTTTGGTTGGGCGCATTAATACAAGCCATAAACCAAATAACCTATTACGGCGATACAATGAAAAGACTAATTGCAATTTGCCTGGCCATGACGTCATTTATGACGACTGCGATAGCACAGGTAGCCCCTATGATTCCGCCTGCTGCACAATTGAACGGCGCATTCGGTACGTACGATAGGGCTGCTTTCCTGAAGCCGGACAAAGTTTATTATCCCGAGACCTGGTTTCATCTCATTGGCGGTAATGTATCCAAAAAAGGGATCACCGCCGATTTGGAAGCTATTGCACGTTCGGGAATATCGGGAATCCAACTTTTTCACGGGCAATTTGGTGGTCCATGGCCGGGTGTTGATCCGCAGATCGCCTGCCTGAGCCCGCTATGGGAAGACGCGATAAAACACGCTGCTACGGAATGCGAACGCTTAGGCCTGCGCTTTACCATGCAAAATTGCCCCGGTTGGGCAATGTCCGGCGGACCATGGATAACACCTGCCAAGGCCATGCGCCATTTAGCCTGGAGCCGAACCGATATCAGTGGAGGTAAAGGCATCATCAAAACACGTCTGGATAAGCCGCAGCCCAGCAATGAAGTTTGGCGCGACTATAAGGAAGTTACTGTATTGGCTTTCCCGACCCCGTTGGGCGATTCCGGCAAACCACATCAAATACAAGCAGCAAAGGGTAGCGGCACCGTTGACTGGACCGGCCCTTTGTTGAGTACTCCCGAAAAGCCGGTACGTCTGGAACCATCTAATGGCAAACCACACCATGTAGAAGCCACATTCGCCGATACCGTGACCATACGAACCATCGAACTGCCAAGCGTGAACAGCATGAGCCATGCCTGGAATTATGAGCCAGGGGTGCACATTAAAGTGCAGGCAGTTTTAGCTAACGGAAAAACTAAGGAATTGCTCAACAACAACGTACCTGCTGCCAATTGGCAGGACAATAGTCCCTTGACATTAGCCTGTACCGAGACAAAAGGCGTGAAAGCGATAAAGATCTGGATAGAGAACAAACATGACCTTGCCTTAAGTTATATCCGTTTTTATGCGGCGGCACGTAAAAACAACTGGGAAAGCGAGGCCGGGTGGACCTTACGAAACATCGACCGTAATGGTGTAAATTATGCACAATCGACTAAAGCCTTTGTTGACCCCGCGCAAGTGGTTGACCTTTCAAAAATGATGGATGCTGAAGGGAACCTTACATGGAAAGCCCCGGCAGGCCGTTGGACGGTACTACGTATTGGCCACATTAACGCCGGTAAAAAAAACGGCCCGGCGCCACCTGAAGGCACCGGCTGGGAATGCGATAAACTATCGGAAGCGGGTGCTGACGCACATTTCGCGGGTTATATAGGCAGGCTTTCGGGTGATAAGGGGGCTTTAGCTAATGGTTTGTTAAAAGGAATGCTGATGGACAGCTGGGAATGCGAAACGCAGACCTGGACCGCCAGTATGGAAGCTGAGTTTAACCGTATATCGGGTTACCCATTGCGCAAATGGCTACCTGCCCTATTCGGTTACGTAATGCAAGATCAGGAAACCACCTACCGGTTTTTGCACGACTGGCGCTACGCGCTGAATGACCTTTATACCAACAAGTTTTTCGGTCGTATGGCTAAGTTGGCTAAAGCCAGCAATCTGGGTGTTACCTATGAGACTGCGGCTGGTGATGTCGTTCCGGCTGATATTCTGGAATACTACAAATTTGCTGATGTGCCGATGGCTGAGTTTTGGCAACCCTTCAACAACTACTTTGTGGGCTCATTGAATTTTAAGCCGATCAAGCCCACAGCATCCGCAGCACGTATCTATGGCAAACCAAGGATAGCTGCAGAAGCTTTAACCTCGTTCGAATTAACCTGGGATGAACAGTGGCCTATGTTGAAAGATGTGGCCAACTTAAATATGATCGAGGGAGTGTCTCACCTGGTATATCACACTTTCACGCATAACCCAAGCGTTGATTCGCTAATCCCGGGCAGTTCCCTGGGTTCAAGTATAGGCACGCCTTTTATCAGGCAGCAGACCTGGTGGAGGCATATGCCGCATTTGAACGATTATTTCGCACGTTGCAGCTATATGCTGGAGCGGGGTAAGCCTGTGTCTGACGTGCTCTGGTACCTGGGAGATGAACTAGGTCACAAGCCGGACCAAAACGCGCCATTCCCCGAAGGATTCAAATATGATTATTGCAACCCTGACGTTTTACTGCACAGGTTAACAGTAGTCAACGGTATGCTAACTACTCCAGAAGGTATTGAATATCGCGTGCTTTGGCTGCCCGAGACTACCCACATGTTGCCGCAGACAGTGGAGAAACTAAATATGCTGATCCGTGCTGGAGCAACGGTCATTGGAAATGCGCCAAAGCAGTTGGCAACCTTAAGCGGTGGTCAAAAGGCACAGATCCGCTTTACTACGGCAGTAAAAAACATTTGGGGCAAAAAAGCAAATGCGATGACGCGCTTGGGCAAAGGCATTTTACTATCAGGTATGAGTTTGGGCGACGCCTTAAATAAACTACAACTGAAACCTGATGTCACAGGTGGTAATGCCTTATGGGCACATCGTCGTACGCAGGATGCTGACTGGTATTTTATTACCGCACCTAAAGGCGGAGCTTTCAAAGGCACACTGGAATTCAGGAATACCGGCAACATAGAGGTATGGGACCCGGTAACCGGCAAAGTATCTCCGGTCGCTGGTAAACAAAATGGCACGCGTACTTCGGTTGATTTGGACCTGCCGCTCGCGGGCTCGTGCTTTGTCGTGTTCAGCCATGACGAAAAGAAAGCTGATATTAAAACTTATGCAGCTCCGATGACTATCGAACTTTCATCTCCCTGGTTCATCGCATTTCCCGACGGATGGGGTGCTCCAGACACCATCCAGACCAAAGCACTTAAGCCCTGGAAAGACTTGGATATACCGGCTGAAGCAAAGGCATTCTCGGGCACCGCTACTTACACAACTGCATTCAATTTGAGTAAGGTTGATCCGTCATCCCGCTACACACTCAACTTAGGGGAAGTAAGCATGATAGCCAAAGTAACACTTAACGGTAAGGACATCGGAACCATTTGGTGCCCGCCGTACAGCATAGATCTGAGAAATGTATTAGTGTCAGGAAGCAACACATTAAAAATCGAGGTCACCAGCAGTTGGTTCAACAGGTTGGTTTATGATGCCGGATTGCAGCAGGAAAAAAGAAAGACCTGGACCATAAGCGGACCGCCTAAGGACGCACCTTTGCGTGTCAGCGGCTTGCTTGGTCCGGTGTCAATATCCAGGGAGTCATTGATTCAATGATCAGATATACGACTAGTTAAGGATAGGATGAATCAGGGTATTAAATACTAATATTTTTAGTTTTCTTCAATGAAAACACCTAATTTTGTAGCATGAGTCTTTTTGCGGAAACCGAACTATTTGACGGAGGCATCAAGAAGTATACGGACTTCAAACTGCCAGATACTGAACTGCGCCTGTGGCAGCATTTCTTTGAAAAGCAGCAGGCAGACCGGTATTACAACATCCTGCTGAAAGAATCCCCCTGGCAGCAGCGTTCCAGGAAAATGTATGACCGGATCGTGCCTGATCCCCGGATGACTGTGTATTACGGCGGCGCAAACGGACACGCCTGGACACCTGTTTTACTGGAGATTAAAAAAGCCATCGAACAAATTACAGGAATTCGTTTTGACCGGGTCCTGTTAAACCTCTACCGCGATGGCAAGGACTCTGTGGCCTGGCACAGCGATAACCTCCCGGCAGACGGCAAGCACCACCACATCGCCTCGGTAACTTTCGGAGACACCCGCATCTTTAAAGTCCGCCACAAAAGCAACAAAGACATTTCACAGCTGGACATCCCCTTAACCCACGGAAGCCTGCTGCTCATGGGGGAAACCATGCAACAGCATTACGAGCACCACATCCCTAAAACAGCCCGGATCATCGGTCCCAGGATTAACCTCACCTTCAGGATATCGGAATCCGGCAAACCGGTGTATTACGTCAATCAACCCTCGTAAGACAGGCGACCTGATAGATTGGGCTTTGCAGGATTACTTGACAAACCCTAATTTAGCCCAGGCCGTTTTAACGAGCAGTTTTGCCGGCCTTTGTGCGATCAAATCAAACCCGAAGACATGAACATGTTAAGAAAGCATTGGTACGATATAGGCGGGTTCCTGTCAGTCCTGGTACTGATATTCATCGTTTTGAAATTTAAAACGCTGTCCCATTACCAGCTTCTGATGTGGTTGAGTCTGGTGTCACTATTTTTACACCAACTGGAAGAATACCGGATTGCGGGCACTTTTCCAGGTATGCTTAATACGGTCATGTTCAAGAGCGACTTGCCTGACCGTTATCCCCTCAACACCAATACTGCGCTGTTAATCAATGTCATGGTCGGGTGGTCCAGCTATTTTCTTGCCGCCATATTTGCGGAGCGGGTAGTTTGGCTTGGGCTGGCGACTATAGCTGTTTCTATTGGCAATGCAATTGCGCATATAGTTGTATTCAATGTCAGAGGCAAAACCTTGTACAACGCTGGGCTGGTGACCAGTTCGCTGCTGTTTGTCCCATGTACGTATTTTTTCTTTTTCGTAGTTTCCTCGGAGCACCTGATCAAATTGTCTGATTACCTGATTGGTATTCCACTTGGCATTTTTTTAAACGTAGTGGGCGTACTCAAATTCATAAAATGGATGGCCGACAGGAATACGAATTATGCTTTTGAACAGAGAAACCTATTGACCAGGGACCGTCGCAATTAATAGTAATTGGTCTGGTCGACCGCCGCAAATGGCAAAGCTCACCAAAGAAGAACGGGAAATCTACGAATCCAATATGAAGGCCAAATCCGACTATGATGCCAGCTTGAGGTGGGCAGCAAAGCAGGCAGCCACTGAAGCAGCGATTGAAACAGCGATTGAAGTCGCAAAAAAACTGAAACTGGAAAACATTTCTGTCGAGATCATTGAAAGATCAACCGGTCTTTCGGCCGCTGATATAGAAAAGTTATAGGCATTGCCCGGGCAATTCCGGGGGAAAAGCAGGGCAGGTTCGGAAAAGGGGTACTTTTTTCCGAACCCGGTCCGAAGCTGCCGTTAAGCTGCCCCAAAGCTGGAGCATGCCATGTGCTTCCCCTGCCAGTATGACAGAATAGCCGGCCGGGGTCCGGAACAGCCCCGGGCTATGTCCTGCACATGTCAAAATGCGGGCTTCTCTATAGCCCTATAACCAATATCTATAATTATTAGCAATCTTTTTTCGTAGCTTTGTCTATCAAAAAGATATAATATAATTACGATGGAACTTCCTATTTACTTAGATAACAATGCCACCACTCCCCTGGACCCCAGGGTATTGGAAGCGATGCTGCCCTATTTCACCAATAAGTTTGGTAACGCGGCCAGCCGCAACCATGCTTTCGGATGGGTGGCTGAAGAGGCAGTGGACTATGCGCGTGAGCAGGTAGCCAAACTGATCGGCTGTACTGAAAAAGAGATCATCTTTACTTCAGGCGCAACAGAGGCAGACAACCTGGGTATCAAGGGCGTGTACGAAATGTACCAGGAAAAGGGAAACCACATTATTACGGCGACGACCGAGCACAAGGCAGTACTGGATACCTGCAAGCACCTGGAAAAACTGGGCGCTAAGGTGACTTACCTGAACGTAAAGGAAGACGGCCTGATCGACCTGGCAGAGCTGGAAGCAGCCATGACCGACCAGACCATCCTGGTAACGATCATGTACGGCAACAACGAGATTGGCGTGATCCAGCCGGTTAAGGAAATTTCCGCAATCGCCCACAAGCACGGCGCACTGTTCATGACGGATGCGACCCAGGCAGTAGGTAAGATACCAGTGAACGTAAATGAGGACGGCATCGACCTGATGGCCTTCTCTGCACATAAGATGTATGGGCCTAAGGGTATCGGCGCGCTGTATGTACGCCGCAAGAACCCAAGGGTAAAGGTAACCGCACAGATGGACGGCGGCGGCCATGAGCGCGGCATGCGTTCCGGAACGCTGAACGTACCCGGCATTGTGGGTCTGGGCAAGGCCTGCGAACTGTGCCGCCTGGAAATGGACGCAGAGGCAAAACGCCTTTCTGCGCTGCGCGACAAGCTGGAAAATTCCCTGCTGGAACTTGAGGAAAGCTATGTGAACGGCAACAGGGAACACCGCCTGCCGCATGTGGCTAACATTTCCTTCAAGTACGTAGAAGGTGAAGGCCTGATGATGGCCATGAAGGACCTGGCGGTATCTTCAGGATCTGCCTGTACCTCAGCATCTTTGGAACCATCTTATGTATTGAAAAGTTTGGGCCTTTCCGATGATTTGGCACACTCTTCGATACGTTTTGGTCTGGGCAGGTTTACGACCGAAGAGGAAGTAGATTATGCGATCGAAAACACGAAAAAGGCGGTGACTCACCTGAGAGATCTTTCCCCGCTGTGGGAAATGTTCAAAGAGGGCATCGACCTGGATAAAATCGAATGGGCAGAACATTAATTGACGGGCATATTAAAGCATAAATAAAATGGCATACTCAGAAAAAGTAATAGATCACTATACCAACCCCAGGAATGTGGGTACTTTAAATAAGGACAGCAAATCGGTTGGTACAGGACTGGTTGGCGCACCGGAGTGCGGCGACGTAATGCGTTTACAGATCGAGGTAGACGATAACAATGTGATCACCGACGCAAAGTTCAAGACTTTCGGCTGTGGATCGGCAATTGCTTCTTCGTCACTGGCTACTGAATGGCTGAAAGGCAAAACGGTAGATGAGGCGCTGACAATTGACAACATGGACATCGTGGAAGAGCTGGCATTGCCGCCGGTAAAGATCCACTGCTCGGTATTGGCTGAGGACGCGATCAAGTCGGCGATCAACGATTACCGCGTGAAGAACGGCCTGGAGCCGATCGAACTGCCAAAATCACATCACTAAATTGCGGCCCCGGGCCGTGAAAAGGACAAGACTATGATTACGATAACCGATAAGGCAAAAGACAAAATTGACCACCTGATGCAGGATTCGCAACTGGGAAGTGATTATTTCCTGCGTGTTTCCGTAAAAGGCGGGGGCTGTTCAGGACTGTCTTACAACCTTGACTTTGACAACGAGGAGAAGGTTGGTGACCAGTTCTTCGAAGACAGGGGGATCAGGATCGCGCTGGACATGAAATCTTTCCTGTACCTGGCGGGTACTGAGCTCGATTTCTCGGACGGTCTGAACGGTAAAGGCTTTGCATTCAATAACCCGAATGCCAGCCGTTCCTGCGGTTGCGGAGAGAGCTTCTCCGTATAGTATCCGGAATACAAAAGCCTTAATCTTGTATAAGGCAGCAATTTTGCATAAGTTTGTAAGGGACGCCAACAGCGTCCCTTTTTATTTGTTATTGAACAGGCAGTATGCTGCCAACCAATTATTGCTAAACCGGATTGCTAAATGGTATCTTTTAACGAGTCTTCAACTGTCCCTAGTTTACTGAGAAATGTAGTGGAAAATATCCACAAGCCTGAAGAAACCTTTCTGATCGACAAGAAAAATTCAGAATGGGAAGAAATTTCCTTCAGGACGACGCTGGACAATGCCGACGCAGTTTCAGCCTTCTTCCTGGATAAAGGGGTGATAAAAGGTGACCGGATGGGCCTGATGATTGAAAACTCTCCTGAATATGTCTATTACGACCAGGGCATACAGCAGATCGGTGCCGTCAATGTATCGATCTATCCTACCCTTTCGGAACATGAGGTGGAATACATCATCAACGACTCGGGCATTAAGGCGATCCTGGTGGGCAATACTTTTCTTTATAAGAAGATACTGAAGATTGCGGCCAATTGCAGGCAGTTGCTGTACATTGTTCCTGCCTTTGAAGAATATACAAAAGTAGCGCTGCCTGAGGGGCTGAGACAGGAGGTCATTGCTTTTGCCGATATCCTGGCTACGGCCTCCACATTGGCACCGTCTGTGAAGGACCAGATCTCAGCCATCCGGAACAGTGTAAAGCCATCTGACCTCTCTTCCCTGATCTACACTTCCGGTACAACAGGCACACCAAAGGGCACCATGCTCTCGCACTATAATTTTGTAGAAAACGTGAAGGTTTGCCTGGAACAGATCCCGGTAATTGACGAAACGGAAACCTTCCTTTCTTTCCTCCCGCTTTCGCATGTGTTTGAACGTACGGCAACCTACCACGTTTGCTGCGCGCAGGGCTGTAAAATTGCCTTTGCACAAAGCCTGGAACTGCTGGCGAAAAACATGGGCGAGATCAGGCCGACGGTGATGAACTGTGTACCCAGATTACTGGAACGGATACATGACAAGGCGATCAAAAGCGGGACTGCAGACGGTGGCCTGAAGGCGAAGATATTCTTGTGGGCACTGGAAGTGGGCAGCGAATACAGAAGCGTCACTGCTTCCGGTAAAAATGCCGGCCTTATACTTTCTGCGAGGAAGGCGCTGGCGGAAAAACTGGTATTCAGCAAGATCAAGGAAAAAACAGGTGGCAGGCTGAAATTCATGATCTCGGGCGGGGCAGCCCTCCCAAGAAATGTGGGTGAATTTTTCGGCAACCTGGGCATCAAGATATTAGAGGGTTTCGGGCTGACCGAAACATCGCCGGTAATGGCCGTAACTGAGTACCATCGCCAGGTTTACGGTACCGTAGGCCGGGTAATACCTGGAATTGAGGTAGGTATACAGGACGTGGAAACGAAGGAGATCATCAGCATACAGACACACGATACTTTCCGCGAAGATTTTGAATGCGCAGAGGGCGAGATCATCGTACGCGGGCATTGTGTAATGCAGGGCTATTTTAACAAACCCGCGGAGACCGCACAGGCTATCGACAAGGACAACTGGTTCCATACAGGCGATATCGGCCGTTTCTACAGGGGTAACCTGCAGATCACCGACAGGTTGAAGAACATGATCGTGAATGCTTACGGCAAGAACGTGTATCCTACCCCGGTAGAGAATGTATACCTGAAAAGCCTGAAGATTGATCAGCTGTTTCTGATCGGGGACAAAAGGGAGTACCTGACGGCCATCGTGATCCCCAACAAAGAGAATTTACAGGAGACCTTCAAGCTTCCGGAATCTTTCTTCCAGCAACCGGAAGTGTTCATCACGGAAAAGGAGATCATAGACTGGATCGGCCAGGACATCCGGAAATACTCGGCGGAACTTGCGAAGTTTGAGCGGATCAAAAACTTTAAGGTGAAACGAAATCCATTCAGTATGGAGGAAGGTGAGATTACCCCTACATTGAAGGCAAAACGGAAGGTGATCGAAAGCAAGTATGCTCCGGTAATTAATGAGATGTATGCGGAAAGCGTCGAAGCCGATTAGCGGCTTTTAAAAAACAGTGTAATTCCCTATTTTTGCGGAAATTTATTTTTTAAACCAACAGGAATTTATGCGGCCTTCTGCTGCATATCATCAATATGAGTACAGGATTATCAGAACTAGAGCTGCTGCGCAGAAATTCGCTTGCCCAGCTGCGTGAATTGGGGATAGACCCCTACCCTGCCGAGGCATTTGAGATCAATGCCAGCGCCGCCGATATTTTAGCCAACTATGAGCGGGACAAGACCGCCTATAAGAACATCAGTATCGCGGGCCGCATCATGTCGCGCCGCATCATGGGCAGCGCATCTTTTGTAGAACTGCAGGATTCGACCGGCAGGCTGCAATTGTATTTCAGAAGGGACGACCTTTGCCCGGGAGAAGACAAGACCCTGTACAATACCGTATTTAAGAAACTGCTTGACCTGGGTGACTACATAGGCGTCAGGGGATTTATGTTTACCACACAGACCGGGGAAATTTCCCTGCACGTGACGGAGTTTAAGGTTTTAGCCAAGTCGCTGAAGCCGCTTCCGGTGGTGCGCCGCGACGAGGAGGGCAACGTATACGATGCTTTTACCGATCCCGAGCTGCGTTACCGTCAGCGTTATGTAGACCTGACCGTAAATCCGGGCTTCAAACAGATCTTCATCAACCGCTCCAGGGTGATCAACACCATGCGGAATTACTTTGACAGCCAGGGCTGGATGGAGGTGGAAACACCTATTCTGCAGCCAATACATGGTGGCGCGGCCGCGCGGCCGTTTGCAACTCACCACAATACACTGGACATGCCGCTTTACCTGCGCATCGCCAACGAGCTTTACCTGAAGCGCCTGATCGTCGCCGGTTTTGACGGGGTGTATGAGTTTGGTAAGATGTTCCGTAACGAAGGTATGGACCGGACGCATAACCCGGAATTTACTTCTATGGAGATCTATGTAGCCTATAAGGACTACGTATGGATGATGGGCATGGTGGAAGAATGTCTTGAAAAAGTAGCTGTGGCCATACATGGCCAGCCTGTGGTCAGAGTTGGCCAGCATGAGATCAACTTTGAAGGGCCTTACGAAAAACTGACCATGTATGAGTCTATTGAGAAATATACCGGCATCGATGTTTCTGCAAAAACCGAGGAGGAGATCAAAGCCGTTTGCATCAGCCTGGGCATTGAAGTAGATGCTTCCATGGGCCGCGGAAAGCTGATCGACGAGCTGTTCAGCGAAAAGGTGGAAGCCAACCTGATCCAGCCGACCTACATTACGGACTATCCCCTGGAAATGACTCCTTTGGCGAAAAAACACCGCAGCAAGGAAGGGCTTGTGGAACGCTTTGAGCTTTTTGTAAACGGTAAGGAGATTGCCAATGCCTATTCGGAGCTGAATGACCCGATTGACCAGAAGGAGCGTCTGGTAGAGCAATTGAAGCTGGCAGAGCGGGGCGATGACGAGGCAATGGCGATGGATGATGATTTCATCAGGGCGCTGGAATATGGCATGCCGCCAACTGCAGGTCTTGGGATCGGCATTGACCGCCTGGTGATGCTGATGACCAATCAGTCTACGATACAGGAAGTATTGTTCTTCCCGCAGATGAGGCCGGAGAAAAAAGCGAAGGTAACCACAGACGAGGATTTCGTGGCCGCAGGGGTACCGGCAGCATGGGTGCAGGCGATCCGTAAGATGAACATCAATACGATAGAGGACTTGAAAGCTGCCAACCCGAACAAGGTATTCAATGATCTGGGTGGAATGCGCAAGAAGCTGAAGCTGGATATTCCGATGCCGACCAAGGAAGAGGTAACAGCCTGGATCGCTTAACAATATCATAATAGAAATTTAAAGGCCCGCAGCATTTAAGCTAACGGGCCTTTTTTATTTTTATCGCGTATTAAAATCGAAATGTTATGAACAATTCATGCTTAGAAATCAATGAGAAGGAATATTGTATCAAACTGAACAAAGATACCTTTGATCTGGCCCTGGTACGCCAGCTGATCACAAGGATACAGTCAGAACAGTTATTCTTTAGCAAAAAGAAAAGCTACTTTGAAGATGATGACATCATCAGCAGAACCTCGGGTCTTGCATATGATGAGAACTTTGACAGCCTGAGTGAGAAATAATACCAGGCTGTCTTTATTATCAGTTATCGTTACGCTCCCGCCCCTTCTTAACGCCTCTTAACGACCCGACACTTTCAATTACCTGTACCTGACCTGCTGTTGTTTATCTAGCATGCCCATCTGGTCTTTCATCTGTTTGATCTGGTCTGCCAGTAATTTATTCTTATCTGCTTTTTTCGCTTCTGAAAGGTACATCTGGGCCTCACGCTTGTTTCTTTTGGCCATAGCGATACCGGCAAGGCTAAGTTTAGCGAGAGCGATATTATGGTCCATGTGCAGACCAAGCGAAATGGCTTTCTTAAAGTATTTTTCCGACTGCATCGGTGCCCTGCGGGATTCGATCAGGCCAATCAGCAGGTTGTAATAACCATGCTGCACCCGGATGAGTTGTTTCTCGTAATTGGTGATCCTGTTCAGGAAGGCTTCTGCCTTGGGCAGGTTCTCTTTTCTCAGGAACCATTGCGCCAGCAGCATATTTTCATTGAAGAAAAAAGTAACGAATACAAGGATGCTGATGAGCACGCCCAGGATGCCCCAGCCCCAGAATCCGAAGACCATCAGGGTAACCGCAGCGCCCAGCAATACAAAGCCTATAATCAGGCGGATAACATTTGGCATATACTTTAGTATTTTTCCGGCAAATATCGTGTTTATATACTAAAAAGCAGATTTAAAATGATAATTTCGGCAAAAAGAAAAAACGGAAACCTATGTCGGTAAACCTGGAAAAAGGCTGGCTTGAAGTACTGGAAGGCGAGTTTGAAAAGACTTACATGAAAAATCTGAAAGCATTTCTCCAGACGGAAAAGCAAAACGGCGCAACGGTATACCCAAAAGGCGCAGACATCTTCAATGCTTTCAACCACACGCCCTTTGAAAAGGTGAAAGTGGTCATTCTTGGGCAAGACCCTTATCACGGGACCGGACAGGCGCATGGTTTGTCTTTCTCCGTACAGAAAGGAGTGGCCATTCCCCCTTCGTTAAAAAACATCTATAAAGAACTGGAAGCAGACATTCCCGGTTTCCGGACTCCTGCTCATGGCAACCTGACGAAATGGGCGGATGAGGGTGTGCTGCTGCTCAATGCCACACTCACGGTAAGGGCGCACGAAGCGGGCTCGCACCAGGGTAAGGGATGGGAGATCTTTACGGATACCGTGATCAGCAAATTGTCTGCGCAGCGTGAAGGCATTGTGTTCCTGCTTTGGGGACGCTATGCGCAGAACAAGGCGGAACTGATCGACCAGCAAAAGCATACTGTACTGAAGGCCGCTCATCCTTCTCCATTCTCCGTGCATAACGGCTTTTTCGGCTGCAGGCACTTTTCCAAAGCCAATGCGGTTTTGGAGAAAGAAGGCCGGAAGCCAATTGACTGGCAGATCGACTAGTATTCGAGGGGGACGATCGGCTCTTTCTTGGTCGTCGACATGATCATCATGGTCTGAAAGGTCTTTACGACGGAGATTTTACTGATCTTGTCCATAATAAGCCGCTCATAGGATTTGATATCGCTGACATAGACCTTCAACAGGAAATCGGCCTGGCCGGTGACATGGTGGCATTCGGTGATCTCCTTGATCTGGTTGACCTCGTCCAGGAAGTTCTGGATGGTATTTGCTTTGTGGAAGTCAAGCTGTACCTGGATAAAGGTCTTGATGCCAAGGCCAAGCTTCTCTTCATCTACCAGTGCGTGGTAGCTTTTGATGTATCCGGATGTTTCCAGTTTGCGCACACGTTCCAGTGTAGGAGCGGGTGAAAGCCCGATCTCCTGAGAAAGGAGCAGGTTAGTCATCCTTCCGTTCTCCTGCAATAGCCTTAATATCTTAAAATCTGTTTTATCCAGTTCTGATGCCATGTTTAATTGATAATGTTCTTCAAATATAGCGCAAAGAAGCATTATCAACCAAATTTTATTCTAAATCATCTGCGATTTTTTACTGCTTATTTTATGGCAAAATTTTTAGATTTGTCTAAAAAAATTTGTTAGAGTAACAAAATCAAGATTTTTTGTGTTAAGAGTTAAGCTGAAACAATGGAACAGAAACACCGGCATACGGAATCCCTCAGTGAGGTGCACCAAAGCGTAGCGACAGACAAGCGCACTGGCTGGAAAAGGATACTTTCCTTTCTGGGGCCCGCCTACCTGGTCAGTGTAGGCTATATGGATCCCGGAAACTGGGCCACGGACATTGCCGGAGGCAGTAAGTTTGGCTACCAGCTGATCTGGGTGCTGCTGATGTCTAACCTGATCGCCCTGCTGCTGCAATCACTGAGTGCCCGGCTGGGCATTGTGAGGGGGCTCGACCTTGCACAGGCATCCAGGAACGCTTATCCCAGGTGGGTAAATTACCCGTTGTTTGTCCTGGCACAAACGGCGATCATTGCCTGTGACCTTGCCGAGATCATTGGCATGGCCATCGGCCTGAACCTGCTTTTCGGGCTCCCGCTCATTTGGGGTATCTGCATTACCATACTGGATACGGTGCTGTTGCTGTTCCTGCTCAATAAGGGCATGCGTAAAATGGAGAGTTTCATTCTCTCGATGGTATTTATCGTAGGGCTGTCTTTCCTGATAGAAATGTTCATTGTAGAACCCGAAGTTACCGAGATCATCAAAGGGCTTGAACCCTCCATGCTGTCTGGCGAGGCCCTGTACATTGCGATAGGGATCATCGGGGCAACCGTAATGCCCCATAATCTTTACCTGCATTCTTCGCTGGTGCAGACCAGGAAATTTGAGCGTACGGATGCAGGGATAAAGGAAGCGATCAAATTCAATTTTGTGGATACTGCCGTAGCCCTGAACCTGGCCTTTTTTGTCAATGCGGCGATATTGATCCTGGCGGCAGCAGCCTTCTATAAGAATGGCCTGCATGAGGTCGCCGAGATACAGGATGCCCACATGCTGCTCCGGAACATATTCGGTAACGTGGCGCCATCATTGTTTGCCATCGCACTGATCGCCGCCGGGCAAAGCTCTACCGTTACGGGTACCCTTGCAGGGCAGATCGTGATGGAAGGGCACATCAAGCTGCGCATACAACCCTGGCTGCGTCGCCTGATCACCAGGTTACTGGCTATTGTCCCTGCCTTTTTTACACTGGTCTATTTCGGGGACGACGCACTTGGCGGATTGCTGATCCTGAGCCAGGTCGTGCTGAGCCTGCAGCTGGGCTTTGCGGTCATCCCGCTGATCCATTTTACCTCGGACAAAAAGACCATGAAAGGCTTTGCCATCAAACCCTGGGTACAGGTACTGGCCTGGACCAGTTCATTGCTGATCGTTGCCCTGAACGTAAAGCTGGTAGGCGAAGAGATTGCTTCCTGGAGTGCCGGCGGTGGCTGGGCGGTGCAGATGATTGTGGTACCACTGGCGGTGCTGACCGGTCTGCTTCTGCTTTTCGTGTTTGCCTATCCCCTGATCAGCAGACACCGGAAGGAACTGAATGTCGTCCCACACGGGAATGCACTGGCGATTGAAGAAGTGGAAAAGATCCACTATGCCCGGATCGGGATTACCGTAGATTTTTCGGGGAATGACCGCAATACAATAAGACACGCCTTGATCCAGGGCGGCAAACAGGCACATTATTACCTGATCCATGTGGTAGAAACGGCAGCGGCACGCTATCATGGCCAGTCGGTAATGGACCACGAAACCCGGAGTGACACCGAGAACCTGGAGAAGTACCGCATCAACCTGGAAAGCCTGGGTTACCTGGCCAGCACACATATTGGCTACGGCGGCACCGTAAACGCGATCGTGGACATCACCGGCAAAAACCACCTGGAATTGCTGGTCATGGGTGCGCATGGGCACCAGGGTCTTAAAGACCTTTTCCTGGGAACGACCGTCAACTCGGTAAGGCACAAAGTCCGTATCCCTGTACTGATTGTAAGATAATTTTGAGATATTTGCCCCTTCATCAGGAATCCGACCATGAAAAACGACGTCCAGATCAAGAACAAACGGGCTTTTTTTGATTACCATATCATTGAGACTTTCAATGCTGGCATTGCATTGCTGGGTACTGAGATCAAATCAATCCGCCAGGGCAAGGCCAACCTGTCTGATGCCTTTTGCATGTTCGTCGGCAATATCCTGTATGTACGGAACCTGCATATTTCAGAATACAGCCACAGTTCTTTTTACCATCACGACATTAAACGTGACCGGGCATTGCTGCTGCAGAAGAAAGAACTCAGGAAATTGAGAATGAAGAGTGAGGAAAAGGGCCTGACCATTGTTCCTTTAAGGATCTTCACCAATGAAAGGGGCTTCGCCAAGATAGAGATCGCGCTGGCACAGGGTAAAAAGGAATTCGACAAACGTGACAGCATCAAGGAAAGGGAATCTAAGAGAGAACTGGACCGGGCAATGAAGGTTTAACCTCCGTTCTGCAACCCGTTTGATTACCAGGCCTGGTCGCCAACCAGGGGAACAAACCTGAAGGTATCCAGCTCTATGCGTTCGAACTCGGTTTCGCTGGCGCGGATCACAGTGACCATCTTTTGTGTCTTCTCGTCACCTACCGGAATCACCAGGATACCACCCACCTTTAATTGCTTTAACAGGATCTCAGGCACGAAAGGCGCGCCGGCAGTAACCAGGATCTTGTCGTAAGGTGCATGTGCCGCGATCCCTTTGGAGCCGTCACCATAGAAGAAATGCGCGTGATACCCCATTCCGGGCAGTACTTTAATCGTATGCTGATAAATACTCTCCTGGCGTTCGATCGTATATACATTGGCGCCGAGTTCCATAAGAACGCAGGTCTGGTATCCGGAACCGGTTCCGATTTCCAGTACCTTATCGCCTTTGCTGATGTGTAGCAACTGGCTCTGATAGGCTACGGTATAAGGCTGTGAGATGGTTTGCCCCGCCCCTATCGGAAAGGCGATATCTTTATAAGCCTGGTTCCAGAAGGTTTCGTCAAAGAAAAAATGCCGGGGTACCTTGCCTATTGCCCTGAGCACCCTCCGGTCGGTGATGCCTCTGGTCTCCAGATGGGCGACCAGCTTTCTTCTTGCACCCTGTTCCCGGTAGTTATCTACAAACTTATATGCCATAGTATCCCAAAAATAGCCTTTTTAAGGCAGAAAACCTTGCAGCAAATGCCGTCATGGAATAAAGCGCACAGATTCAGGGCGAATAAAAAAATTAATAGGGATCTACATCGGTGACCAGCAATATGCCCCGGTTTTCCTTCATGGACTGAAACGCAGTCAGCACTTCTCTGAGTACGGCTTTTACTTTAACGACAGAGGTCTCCTTGTCGCTCTTGATGATCACCTGCTTAAGGTAATAGTTCCGTACCCTGGATACCAGTGGTTGTTCGGGACCAAGCACCCTCGGGCCAAGCTGCTCGCGGAGCATACGGGCAAAGTTCTGTGCCCCGGCATTGAGTATATCCTGGTCTTTATGCTTGATGTGGATAAAGATCATCCGTGTAAAGGGAGGATAATGAAATTGCTTGCGTTCGGCCATCTCATCGTTGAACATCTCTACATAACGGTTTTCCATGACCTGCCGGATGATCCTGTGGTCGTTATCATAAGCCTGTATAATGACTTTTCCCTGTTTGTCACGCCGCCCGGCCCTGCCCGCAACCTGGGCCAGCAGCTGATAACTGCGTTCGAAAGCCCTGAAATCGGGGTAATTGAGCAAGGTATCTGCATTGATAACACCGATGAGCGATACGTTGTCGAAATCGAGTCCCTTGGCCACCATCTGTGTACCGATCAGGATATCTGTCTTCTTTTCCTGAAAATCTGAAATGATCTGCTGTAATCCGTTCCGGGTACGGGTACTGTCCACGTCTAGCCTGGCGATGTGCGCATCAGGAAAGATCAGCTTCAGTTCTTCCTCTATCCGCTCGGTACCAAAGCCCTTTTGTTCGATGTGTACTGACCCGCATGCCGGGCAAATGTTGATGCTGCTCTGGTAATAGCCGCAATAATGGCAATGCAGTTTCCCGCTGCTTTTATGATAGGTAAGGCTGACGTCGCAGTTGACACATTTGGGCGCGTAGCCACAGGTTCCGCAAAGCAGGATCGTCGCGTAGCCCCTTCTGTTCTGGAACAGAATGACCTGCTCTTTGCTTTGCAGGGCCAGTGCAATCTCATCCACCAGCCTGGAAGTAAAGTAGGAAACCATTTTCTTCCGCTTGCTTTCTTCGGCGATACTTACGACTTCCTGTTCCGGCAATGGCACACCGCCGAAGCGCTCGTTCATCGTGACCAGTCCGTATTTGCCGATACCCGCATTAAAATAGCTTTCAATGGACGGCGTAGCCGAACCCAGGATGACCTTGGCTTTGTAAAGGTGGGCAAGGTAAATCGCTACGTCCCTGGCTTGGTACCTGGGAGCAGGGTCTTGCTGTTTATAGGAAGATTCGTGTTCCTCGTCGACCACGACCAGCCTGAGGTCCTGGAATGGCAGCAAGACTGCAGAACGGGCACCCAGCACGACCTTGTATTGCCCGGTCAGTACCTTATTCCAGATCTCGACCCGTTCGTTATTGTTGAATTTGGAATGGTAGACGCCGATGGCATCGCCAAAATATCTTTGTATACGTGCGACGATCTGTGTGGTCAGTGCGATTTCCGGCAGCAGGAACAATACCTGCCCGCTCTGTGCGATGGCTTGTTCGATGAGCCGTATATAGACCTGTGTCTTTCCCGAGGCCGTTACCCCGTGCAGCAGCACCACATCCTTTTCCCCGAGTTGCCTGTTTGTCTCCGCTAAAGCATGCTGCTGGCTGTCGCTCAGTTCGAAGTTCAGGACAAATTCATCCTGGCCATCGCGGAGCCGGCTGACGGGTCGCTTCTGTAAGCTGATGATCTTTTTGTCGGCCAGGG
This sequence comes from Pedobacter sp. JY14-1, assembly GCF_029269825.1. Taxonomy (GTDB): domain Bacteria; phylum Bacteroidota; class Bacteroidia; order Sphingobacteriales; family Sphingobacteriaceae; genus Pedobacter. The sequence continues at coordinate 744,276 of NZ_JARJHU010000001.1, forward strand.
CCTTTAATGCAGCTTCCCCGCAGCCGCTTTCTTCCAGCAGTTCCTGTTTAGATACCAGTTCCTGGTTCCTGGACATTTTAAGCAGGGCGAGCAGCGCATTAAGTTGCTTTGGCGCACGCTCCAGCACTTCAAAAAGCTGCCTGAGGTATGCTTCTTCCCTGTAGAATGGATTGAGCCCGATGAAGGACTTCATCAGCGGCCGGTATTTTTCCACGACCTCTTCCTCAATACGGACAATGCCTTTTTCCAGTAACGCATTAATGACCGGATACACCGTTTTCTGGCTAAGCAGTACCGAAACTTCATCTGCGCTCAGTCTCGGCTTGTTGCGCAGTGCATCGACAACGGCTTGTTCCTTTGCGGGCAGGTGGTCCTCTCCTTCCCTGAAATCTTCTTTAAGGACGATGATCGTTTCGCTGGCCAGCTTAAGCCCTGCGGGAAGGGCTGCAGCCATCACATCCCCTTCATTGCACAGGTAATATTCCGTCATCCAGGCCCAAAGCTGCAGTTGCATAGGTGTGACGACCGGGCTGGAATCTACTACATCGATAATGTATTTGGCTTCATAATGCTCAGGGGCCTGGGTGCTGATGCTTTTAACCAGGGCAGTATAGATCTTATGTTTGCCAAATTGTACGACTACTCTTTTGCCGGCTGCTATTTCGTCATTGAGTTCAAAAGGCACCCGGTAGCTGTAGTTCCTGGCCAGTGACAGTGGCAGTATGACTTCTACAAACAGCGTTTTCCGGTCTTCAAATGCAGCCTGTTGAAAATTCAGCATTACTTCTGCTTAAGGGCCGCAAGAAACAGACATATCCATCCTGAAATAAGCAGCAGGCCGCCGACAGGGGTTACAGGACCAATGTATCCGACGAAACCCAGCCTGCTGATCTCACGCGTAGACAACAGGTAGAGTGAACCTGAAAAAAAGAGGATCCCCAGCAGAAAGCACCAGAACGCCGAATTGACCAGTCGGGGTGCGGCATTACTGAGCCCGGCAAGAAACAGCAGGGCAAATACGTGGTAAAACTGGTATTCCACACCCTTTGCCCATATATCAAGTTCGTTTGTACCGATCAGTGTCTTTAATCCGTGGGCGCCGAAAGCGCCAAGTATCACTGCAAGTGCACCGAGCAGGGAAGCCACGGCCAGGATTCTTTTATTCATCTTCAAGCCCATTTACAATCGCTAAATTAATATTTTTTTAACGCTGAATTGAATGCTTGGCCAGTTTTATCTAGCTTTGCTATACCTCAAATGAAAAGAATCATTGTCCTGATCGTCGTATTGCTGGCCGCCATTGTAGCGATGGCTTACCTGTATTTTGCAGATCTGAACACGGAAAAGAGGGACAATAACGGGGCACTATACGCAGCTACTGCAGATGCCGCTATGGTCTTTTCCTTCCAGCAGGACAAAAGCGTCGTGGAGATCCTCAAGAGCAGTTCTTTGCTGAAGGACGTCATCGGGCCTGAAAAGACCCGGCAACTGCGATCGTTGCAAGGGCACCTGCTCAGCCTGCCGCTACCGGCACAGGCGACCAACCGTCAGAACATCTACATCAGTATACTCCCGGGTGCGGAGAAAACAGTAGAATTTCTCTATTGTACCCAGTGGGCAACGGGAACGGGACAGTCTCAGCTCATGGATGCGCTGAGGTCATCAGGATCGAAAATCACTACACGGGACAGCATTTCCGAGCTTAGTCTTCCAGACAGCAGTACCTTTTACTTCAGCTTCAGGAACAATCTGGTGATGCTGGCTGCTTCGAAGGAAATACTGGGCCGTTCGCTGGCGCATGGACGACAGGAGAACAACAAGTTCGCCGAACATATTGCCGCTACCGGCAGGTTACAGAAGAACAGCCTTGCTGAACTGTATATCGACTTTTCCAGGATACCTGCATTCCTGAAGACGTTTGTTGCCGGTAACCTCGGCGGAGAGCTTGCCGTATTTGGACATCAACAGGCTTATGCAACACTGGTTTACAATTATAGTGCAGAAAAGATACTGTTTACCGGTAGCCTGCAAGTCAACACCAGGGACAGCTATGACAGGCTTTTCCTTAAGGAAGCGCCAGGCAGCATGGACATCGTCAACCTGCTGCCCGAGCATACGGCAAATTATACGGCTTACCGGATCAACCGGTATGCTGCCTGGAAAAAGCTGCTCGACCAGGAGCTGAGGCAGGATGCATCCTTCGCTAAGGCTGCGGCGTTGAGGCGGCACATCAAGGATACCTACCGGATAGACCCTGACCAGCTCTTTCCGAAGTACTTCAACGGACAACTGATCCGTTTCCAGCTCAGCACCGGAGAGAAACTCGGTGCCATCAACCTGAGTAACGGCGAAAAGCTTGAGCAGCTCCTGCTTGACCTCAGCAGCAGCTATAACGAGGAGATCAGGATATTTAAGGATGGCGGACTGGCGGAGGCGTACTTCGGCCAGGCCTTCAAGAATTTCAGCCGTCCTTATTTCACAATAAAAGACAACTACATGGTCTTTGCAAATAATGCCAGTACGGTACAGTCATTTTTGAACAGTTATAATGCAAACCGCCTCCTGATCAACAGTCCGGGCTATATCAGTACCGCCAATCAGTTGCCGGCCACGGCTTCTGTGACCTCCTACATCGACCTCAGGAACTCTTCTTCGATCTTATTGAGAAACATTTATCTTCCCTATTTCCGCCACCTGAACAGTGCAGACGGGCTTAAGGAATACAGCTCGGTGACCTGCCAGCTGAACAGCGACCAGGATAAGTTCCAGGTTAACCTGCTGCTTTCTAAAAAACCAGCTGTAAAGACAGATACTTTGCTATTGCAACCCTGAGCTTCGATTTAATTTATTAGCTTTATATGTTGTCAGTTATGATCAGGAAAATCACGCTACTTTTCTTGCTTTTGCTGGTTTTTTTCCAGTTGAAGGCGCAGCAATACGGTCTTTTCAATACCAGGACCCTTTTTGACGGTTTCGAGAACCCCGCGCAAAAGACCTTTGTATTGGATTCTTCCCGGCAATTTGCCTCTAACTTTTTCCTGCCCTACCTGGGCATACATGCCGTAGTGAACGGGAATGAAAATGTACTCCGTACAATGCTGAAGGATGGTCTATATTCTACTGAAAATGTTCCGCTTAACCAGGGCCAGACACATAATATTTTTCAGAACACCAATATTTATCTGCTGAATTTTAAGCTGTTCAGGTCTTATAAGTATCACAAGGAGATTGGCCTGGCCTGGCAGCTCCGCGCAGATGCCGATGTGAATTACACGAATGAGACACTCGCCCTTTTTGACAACTACCTGCGCTTCATCAACGAAGACAATAACCAGTCTTATCTGAATGCCTTTAATAACAAAGGCTATGCCCAGTCCTATCATCAGTTCAGTTTCAACTACAGGGAGAATTATAACAAGCGACTCGCATTTGGCGTAAAACTCAGCTTGCTGAGCGGCATCAGTTACAATAAGATCGATGTGAACCGGTCTTATCTTGACCTGGCCTCTGCAGATGGCCCTTTGGTCCTGGGCTTAAGGGGCAGTTATGAATCTAATTTCAGAAAGGGAAGCGAACTGGGTAAAAGTGTGGCCCCACTGTTCAGGAACGTTGGGGCTTCGGTAAGCCTGGGCACCACCTATCAATCGAAAAGCGGTTTTACGCTGATGGCCAACATCAAGGACCTGGGCGGAATCCGTTGGGGCAAAAAATCCTACGTCAGCGCATTTGATAACCTGCAGAACCCACTGGTGCTGGACAGCTTACTGGATAAGGAATCTGAAGAAATCGAGGACCGGGTTACCCGGCTACTGACCAGCGACAGCAAGCGAAAGGCCTTTTATAGTCCAACCAATGCAAAGGCCGACTTCACGGTCTCCAAAACTTTCGGCTTTTATACGCCGGTCCTGATCGTTTCCAAAAACCTGTTTTTCAAAGGTGGTGACGTAGCCCTGGTCAACCGTTTTTACAGAGATGGTTTTTCGGTAAGTCTGGTCCCGGCCTATAATTTCAACAAGGTGTTGTTCATGGGTATGCAGGGCATGTACCAAACCCCGAACTTTGAGGTATTCATCGGATCGGATGACCTGTTCAAGACGGCTTCTCTTTTTTCCGGAAAGAACAATGACCACACGGCCGTCAGCAGGTCCTATACGGGTGCTTCTGCTTATCTGGGCGCCAGTATCAAATTTGGCTACGTCGTGGAACACCCGCAGAACAGCAGCTATATGCCTGGCCTCGACGACCACGAAAGAGGATTTTTCTCCAGACTGTTCGGTGCGTTTAAAAAAGGCAAAAAATAGCATATCGTTTTGCCTTTTAAAATCTATTTATTTACTTTTAGGTAGTTTACCAGAAAAACTAATTACTGAACTATGGGATTTATTAAAGAGTTTAAAGAATTTGCGATTAAAGGCAGTGTAATGGATCTTGCAGTCGGTGTGATCATCGGCGGCGCTTTCGGCAAAATCATAGATAGCGTGGTGAAGGACCTGATCATGCCGCTGATCTCAGCGGTGATCGGATCGGTGGATTTCAGCAACCTATATGTAGTGCTCAAGGGCACTGTCCAGCCGGGCCTTGCACTTGAAGACGCAAGGAAGGTTCCGGACAGCATTATCTTTGCCTATGGCAACTTCATTACCGTAGCCATCAACTTCTTCCTGCTCGCGCTGGCAGTCTTCCTGCTGGTAAAGGGCATCAATTCCCTGAAGCGTAAGCAGGAAGCCCAACCTGTTGCCCCACCTGCACCAAGCAAGGAGGAAATCCTGCTGGCTGAGATCAGGGACGTGCTCAAATCCAGGCAGCCATAGACAACTGCAGGTCATAAGAATCAGATTATCACAAGAAGCCCGGCAATATCCGGGCTTTTCTTTTACCGGTAAAATAGCGCAGTTGACCGGCTTTTTAGCGGTGTACAGAGCAGACAGATTGGGACATAGCTATAATCTGTATACTTTTGGATGTGTTTTAAAGGTACAGCGACAGGCTGCCCTTAAGCATCGGATTACTAAAAGAAATTAGAAATGAAAAATTATAACGATCAGCACAATGATCTCCATCAGCACAGCAATACCAGCCGGATATGGAGCGGCCTGATCATCCTGGTAGTTGGCCTGGTGTTCCTGTTGAAAAATCTCGGTCTTTATATTCCTGACTGGGTAGTGAGCTGGCCTATGCTGCTCATCATTATTGGTTTACTGGTAGGCTATAAACGCAGGTTCAACGGCGGAGGCTGGCTGGTGCTGCTGCTGATCGGGGGATTCTTCATGACAGAGCGGGTTACCGACTACGATTTCTCCAAATATTACTTTGCCATTGCCTTTATTGTAATCGGTCTGTTCCTGATCTTTAAGCCTAAAAGCAGGAAAAAGGAAGTCTGGATCGCAAAGTGGAAGGATAAATTCGATGACAAAACAGACAATGACATCCTGGATTCTGTAAATGTGTTTGGGGGAAGCCACCAGTATGTCTACTCCAAGAATTTTAAGGGGGGGGATGTGACCGCAATATTCGGAGGCTCGGATATCAACCTGACCCAGGCTGACTTTAACGATACGGTAACACTGGATTTAGTAGCGATTTTCGGCGGCGTAAAGATCATTATCCCTCCCGACTGGGAGGTTAAATCTGAAGTGACGGCAATTTTCGGGGGAATTGACGACAAAAGGGCCGCTGCCCAATTGGGTGTCGGGCCCAGAAAGATACTGGTACTGAAAGGTGTTGCCCTGTTTGGCGGGGTTGACATCAGAAACTTTTAAATGCCTGTACTATGAAATGGTTTTTAACAAAGTACATCTATGAGATCGTAAGTGGTTCCGGAAATTACGGTGCCCAGTTTGACGAGCAGTTCCGGCTGATAGAGGCACCCGATATACATGAGGCGCTGGACAAGGCAGAGGCACTTGCTGAAAAGTTCCATCTGCCTTTTGAGAACTGCCGTGGTGAAATGGTCACCTGGAAGTTCATATGCATAGCAGACATCCACGAAATCCAGGTACCACAGGACGGCGCTGAAATCGCTTCTATATTGCATGAGCCTGCCGACACCAGGGATTTCCTGGAGATAGTGGCCAGACGCCGGGATTTTACCTTAAAACTGATAACCAGCCAAAGCTTTGACCAACAGACCACTTTCCACCCCTAGGATACAGAACATCGCGTTGTTCATCCTGCTGGCATGGACTTCGGTGTTTGTATTGCTTTATTATTATACGCTCGATTTAGGGCTGCTGGTTTCCGTGGCAGACAGCGTGGTGACCAATGGCCTGCTTGCCGCCGGCTGTGTTAGTTTGAGCAACCTGCTTGGGTATTATCAGCCTAAAAATGAGATGATCCTGTTTATTCTTGTACTTACAGGGGTACTTGCGCTCATCATTACACTCATCAGTAAATTTGCCCTGGGTATACTTTTCCCGGCAGATAAGGTATACATTTCATTCCTGACCTCGTCTATATGGATGCGGGCGATCATCATCTACGTGTTCCTGGGCTGGTGCGCACTGGCCAATATTCTCTGGTACCGGCTGGAAGAACAGTCTGCGACCCAGGAAAGGTTGCTGGCTGCCGAGACGCTTTCCAAGGAAGCTGAACTGAACAAGCTGAGACACCAGTTGCAGCCACACTTCTTATTCAACAGCCTGAACTCGGTCTATGCACTGACCATTGTAAACCCCAAAGAAGCCGGGGTGATGATCACCAAACTTGCGTCGTTCCTGCGTGGTACACTCAAAAGGGACGACGAGGTATGGGTGAATGTAGCCGAAGAGATGGAATACATCCAGTTATACCTGGATATTGAAAAGGTGAGGTTCAGCCACCGGCTTAACCTGGATATTGCTGTTGAAGAGCAAAGCCTGGGGATGTGCCTGCCGGGCACGCTGCTGCAGCCTATCGTGGAAAATGCGATCAAATTCGGTCTTTACAACACTTCCGCAGCGATCACCATTACCATAAGGGTTTCGGTAGACCAGGGCCTGCTGAAAATCTGCGTACAGAATCCTTTTGATCCGGAGATGAAAGCTGCCGGTGGAACCGGCTTCGGCTTGTCTGCGATTAAAAGAAGGTTATATTTGCTCTTCGCAAACGATAATCTGCTGCAGGCGGCTGCTATAACAGATAATTTGTACAGAACTACGCTTAAAATACCTCAGACAAATGATAAGAACCATACTGATCGATGACGAGTCTCTGGCCAGGGATATCGTGAAGCATTATCTGAACGACTTTCCGGACATTGAAGTAGTGGAAGAGTGCAGTGACGGGTTTGAAGGCGTAAAGGCCATTGCCCGGCATCAGCCTGACTTTATCTTCCTGGATATCCAGATGCCCCGTATCAATGGTTTCGAGATGCTGGAGCTGGTGGACAATCCGCCGCCGGTCATATTTACGACTGCTTTTGATGAATATGCGATAAAGGCCTTTGAGGTCAGTGCTGTAGATTACCTGCTTAAGCCCATCGAAAAGGTAAGGTTTGAACAGGCCGTACAGAAGCTGTCCAAACGCCTGCAAAGTAAGGATATACCGGTAAACCAGGAGCTCCTGGATACGGCATCGCTGAGCCCGGCACAAAACAACCGGGTGGTGGTAAAGCAGAACGGGGTGATCAAGATCATTGCCGTAACGGACATCCATTACCTGGAAGCAGACGACGACTATGTAAAGCTGAGTACGACGGAAGGGGTCTTTCATAAGAACAAAACCATGACTTTCTTTGAACGTACGCTTGATCCCGCTCAGTTCATCAGGATACACCGTTCGTATATGATCAACCTTTCACAGGTGACCAGGATCGAGCTGAAGGAAAAAGACAGTTACATTGTGCTTCTGAAATCGGATATCTGGCTGCCGGTAAGCAAAACAGGATATGTAAAGCTGAAGGCTGCCCTGGGTATGTAACACGTTTTCAATATTGTATTTGCATTTGAAAAAAGATACCGCTATATTTGCACCTCTTATTTAAAAAAGACAGTCAAAGTATTATACAGTTATGAAAAGAACATTCCAACCTTCGCAAAGAAAGAGAAGAAACAAACATGGCTTCCGCGAAAGAATGGCTACTGCAAACGGCAGAAGGGTCTTGGCTTCACGCCGTGCAAAAGGAAGAAAGAGACTGACAGTTTCTGACGAGCGTCGTCACAAAGCATAAGTTTTGATTGCGTAGCGCAATGCGCTGGCAGATCAGGACCATCTATCTGCAACCCTGCGATCAAAAACATGAATACATTTTCTAAAGAAGAACGGTTGTGCAGCAGAAAGTTAATTGACTTGCTGTTCAAAAACGGTTCTTCTTTTTTATTATATCCTTTTAGCGTTTATTACCTCCGGATAGACCGGGCTGAGACACAGACTGAAAAACTTGCCGGGAAGCGCACCTTCCCGGTCCAGGTGGTCATCAATGTTTCCAAGAAAAGATACAAACGCGCGGTTGACCGCAATCTGGTAAAACGCCGCAGCCGGGAAGCTTACCGGCTTCAGAAAGCGGCATTACTATACAAAGGGCTAAGTGAAAAAGCAGCTTCGCCCGAACAGGACAAGCTGCTTTTGCTCTCTCTTCAGTTTGTCGGAAAGCAGATCTATGACCATACCTTTTTTGAAAAGAAGATGGCAGCGGTATTTAATAAACTCCTGTCTTTGCTATGAAATGGCTGTACTCCCTGGTTTCATGGATATTCTTGGCGCTGATCAGACTGTATCAATGGCTGCTTTCCCCGCTTTTGGGTGCCAGTTGCCGCTTCACGCCTACCTGCTCACAATATGGGATCGAGGCGATCAAAAAATACGGGCCATTTAAAGGTGGCTGGCTTACGCTGAAACGGATCGGGCGCTGCCATCCCTGGGGAGCACACGGACACGATCCTGTCCCCTGAGTTTATTATCTTTGACAATTCATCTTTTGAACCTGAAACTTATTTGATCCCGCATGGCTAAGATACTTCAACTGGAAACCGCTACCCAGACCTGCTCTGTGGCGCTTGCTGAAAATGGCACTACGCTGGCGCTGAAAGAACTTGCCCAGCCTAATATCCATGCGGGCATGCTGACCTTATTCATCGATGAGGTCATGCGGACCGCGGGCATGGGCTATGCTGACCTGGATGCAGTGGCGGTAAGTATGGGCCCCGGTTCTTATACAGGCTTACGCATCGGCGTTTCTACAGCCAAGGGCCTGTGCTATGCGCTCGAAAAACCACTGATCGGTGTAGATACCCTGCAAATGATGGCTGCCGGGTTTATTCTGGAAAATGATGGTTTTGACGGACTGGTCTGTCCGATGATAGATGCCAGGAGAATGGAGGTATTTACAGCAATATTCGACCATAGTCTGCGTAAGATAGGTGACACCGCCGCTGTCATTGTTGACGCTTCGAGCTTTTCTCACCTGAGCGCCGCGCAGCGTATGGCCTTTATCGGGGACGGGGCCGCAAAATGTGCAGCTGTACTTGAAGGCTCTTATGCTTTTTTCCCGGGAGGCAACTACAACTCTGCACGGCATATGAGCCAGCTGGCCTACAGACAATTCGAGACCGGGCAGTTTGAGGATGTTGCTTATTTTGAGCCTTTTTATCTGAAGGATTTCGTGCTGACCACCCCTAAAAAGAAATAAGCGGTTTCAAATGATGACATATGTGTCAAATTCCTTAATTTTGGCGCTGGTCAACCTTTAATGCGAGCTTTCTTATGCTGAAACAACACTTACAACAGAAATTACTACAGAAGTTATCTCCTCAGCAGATCCAGTTCATTAAACTGCTTCAGGTACCGACCGTAGCGCTGGACACCCGCATTAAAGAAGAACTCGAAGAAAACCCGGCACTTGAGGATCCAAGCCTGATGATCGCGGACGAACCAAGAGGGGAATACGACGATCTGAACGAAAACAGCGATGATTATGACCCGGGGCAGAAGGAAGACAGCATGGATGAGTTCAACGTAGATGATTACCTGCAGGACGACGGGCTGAATGACTACAGTACCTCCTATAACAACAGTGATGATGAAGAGGACAAAAAGGAAACGCCGATTGCCATCGAGCGCACCTTTTTCGAAAGCCTGCAGGAACAGCTTGACCTTGTTCCCCTTTCTGATACGGACTTTATCATCGGCAGGCAGATTATAGGCAGTCTTGATGATGACGGCTACCTGCGGCGTCCAATTACTTCCATGATCGATGATCTGGCATTTTCGCAGAATGTAATGGTGGAAGAAGAAGACGTGCTGGAAATGCTGAAGGTGATTCAGGCCTTTGACCCTCCCGGAATTGCGGCAAGGGACCTTCAGGAATGCCTGACCTTGCAGTTAAAGCGAAAGGACACCAGCAACCCGATCATACAAAAGGCTATTGAAATCGTAGCCAATTACCTGGATGAATTTACCCGTAAGCATTACGATAAACTGGAAAAGGCACTTGGATTAAATAGTGACGACCTTAAGGAAATCGTGAATGAGATCCTGAGGCTTAATCCTAAACCAGGCGACTCGAACCAGGTAACGACCAAGCAACTGCAAATCATTCCTGACTTCCACATTACGAATAACGAAGGCGTATTGATCCTGACGCTGAACTCCAAGAATGCGCCTGAGCTCAGAGTAAGCAGGTCTTACATCGATATGTTCGACCACTATGACAAAGCTGCCCAGAAGGACAAGAAAATGAAGGAGGCCGTTCAGTTCGTAAAACAGAAGCTGGATTCTGCAAAATGGTTTATTGATGCCATTAAGCAGCGCCAGCAAACGTTGCTGAAGACGATGAACGCCATTATGCAATACCAATATGAATACCTGCTGACCGGCGATGAACGTAAAATGCGCCCGATGATCCTGAAAGACATCGCAGATAAGATCGACATGGATATTTCAACCGTTTCACGCGTAGCGAACTCTAAATATGTGCAGACTGAATTCGGTACGTTTTTACTGAAGTCCTTCTTTTCTGAAGCGATACAAACGGAGAGCGGCGAAGAGGTGTCCAATAAGGAAGTGAAGAAGATATTGGAAGACTGCATCAGTAATGAAGACAAACGCAAGCCGCTTGCCGACGAAAAGCTAACGGAAATCCTGAAGGACCGTGGCTATAATATTGCGCGCAGGACCGTGGCCAAATACAGGGAGCAAATGAACATTCCTGTTGCCCGGCTCAGAAAGGAACTTTAAGCTTACTACCACATCCTGGTGGTACTCCAGACTTCATAGATGTTATTAAGTTGAAGGCCCAGCACAATTTCATGGCTTCCGTTGCTTACGTTGTTCAGCTCTGAGGTCACGAAATCGTAAGAATACGTAAGGTTGATGAGCTTACTGATATTGACGCCTGCAAGCGCCGAAAATGAATCGTTCCTGCGGTAACTGCCTCCTATCCATATCCTGTCTTTAAAAGCAAGTTTCAGATTGGTATCAAAAGAAAGTGGCGCGGGACTGACCTGCTTGAACATAACAGACGGCGTAGCTGCGATTTCATCGGATACAAAGAAACGGTAGCCTGCCGTAAAAAACCAATGTGGTACATTTTTACCCTGGTTAAAACCAGGGTCACTGGTGAACTTCAGTTTCTGGGGCAGTATTTGCTGAACAGAGGCTCCGGCAAAAAAACGTGCGCCATACAACCAGAGGCCAACATTGAGGTCCGGTTTGACCTGGCTTACAATCGCGTTGCTCACCGCCGGGTCATTCTGCGGGTCGGCAGTACCAAAATCCAGCGCGTATACATCCAGTCCGATGCGGGTTATGCCTGCAGACATCCCCAGGGAAAGATTGAGCTGCTGCCCTACCCTGAGATGATAGGCGTAGCTAAGATTGGCATCAAACCGTGAAAGCGGGCCGACATCATCAAGTACCGCAATCACCCCCATACCATGGTGTGCCGGTGATGCGGTATAGTTCTGCATATAGTTCCGGCTCATGGGATCGTCTCCGTGATCGGCCAGTGAAAGTGCATTGCGCCAGAGGTAATTATCGCCGAATTTCCAGTTGGCGGACAGAAATGAAGTTTGCGGTGCATCTTTGATACCTGTCCACTGTTTACGATAGCCCAGCTTTACATCGGTGTAGTTTTCAATGCCACTCAAAGCAGGGTTTAAAAGATAGTTGTTAAAGATGTACTGGGTATATTGAGGCCGCTGCTGTGCGACGGACCGGTAACACAACAAACCAATAAAGACGAAGGTCAGATATCTGGTTATTTTCACTTTATTTCAGAATGGTTAATGGTCCCGTGAGTGGCTTTCTGCTGTTATTCAGGTTGATAATATAATAATAAGTTCCGACAGGTAAAAACTGTCCGTTATATTTTCCGTCAAATGGCTTGTAAAAACCTTTGCTGAAATAAACGCGCTGGCCATAACGGTTGAATATCTCCACCGTGGCATTGAGATAGATTTCCATATTTTCAATCACCCAGGTATCGTTTCTGCCATCGCCGTTGGGACTGAAACTATTGGGCGGGTTGACATCGGGGATAATGTGCACATTCAGCTTTTCAACGACACTACATCCATTCTGATTGACAATGGTAATGGTATACGTTTTTTCCGTATCTGCTGTAACGACCGGATTGGGAATATTGGCATTGTCAAGACCGTCAGCAGGTTGCCAGCGGTAAGTAAGTCCGCTTCCCCTGCCGAGATCAAGCTGCCTTTGGTCGCCCGGATACATAAAGACATCCCGCGGATTACTGACCACAGGTATGTCATATACCGTAATACTTTGTGTCTTCACATCATCACAGCCCTGTGCGTTGCTAAAAGTATAAGTAATGACGTGTGTGCCTGCTCCTGCAGCACCGGGATCAAAAGTTCCGTCTTTACTCACCCCTCTGCCGCTGAACACTCCGATGCCGGCAACGCCCAGTTGCTCGCCGGCTGAACTGATTTTTACCGGACCTGTATTGAGACAGACCGGGTCGATGGCCCCGAAGACAACGTTGGGATTGGGATATATGGTAATCGTCTGCTGTGTTTCCTGATAGCAGGTCTGTCCTGAGTAAGCCCGCATCACTATGGTGTATTCCTTAGGAAGCGGGGAAGTAGCAGCGGGATAAGTAAAATCATAGGTCTTTCCCGGTTCCGGATCTTCATCGGTGATGGTCTGTGCAGGTTGGGTATGGTCGGGTATCCAGACAATCCTGACAATATTTCCCGGAGCTACCCTGGCCCTGTTCACTACGGTCACTTTTTCCCTGCTGCATAAGGCTTTGCTGTTCATGACGTCAAAGTCAGCTATAGCATCTGCTCCATTGACAAAGAGTTCCTTGTTCGTAATGGCTGCGCACCCATTTTTGGTAACAACGGTAAGGGTCACGGTATATTTGCCGGGAGCCAAGTACTTGTGTACCGGGCTTTCCTGCGTATCGGAATTCAGCGGATTACCAGCATCGCCAAAATTCCAGAGATAAGTGAGTTCAGATTTATTACCTGCATCGTCGGATGAGCGGTTAATAAACACGGCATCTTTGTCGTTCACACAAATCTCCGGAAGTGCGAAATCTGCCTTAGGAAGCGCCTCAATGGTGACAGATTTAGAAACGGTGGCACTAAAACAGCCGTCTGAAGTACCGGCAATGAGGGTAACCTGGTAGATGCCGGGCCTGGAATATTTATGCTTTGCCGCCTGTGTGGTAATTTCCGGACTTCCGTCGCCAAAGTTCCAGCGCCAGGAACTGGGCTGAATACCTCCTTCGACAATTGTCTTGTCCAGTACCACTACTTCCGAGCTGATGCATTCCGTTGAATTCATGTCAAAACCAGGAGTAATCCTGGGTTTCACCAGTACCTGTACTTCTACCGGGTCGGACAGGCAGCCCTCCTCCAGGCCCGCTGTCAGTTTAACGGTCTTTACTCCTGAAGTACTATAGGTGTAGACCGGGTTTTGTTCAGATGATGTCTGGCTGTTTTCGCCAAGATCCCATATCCATTTGTTTACCGGAACGTCTGCTATGTTAAGCGTACTTTTATCGGTTAGCGTTAATGCAGTTCCAAAGCAGATTTCTTCGGGGGCATCGAACGCAGCGACAGGAATGGGATAGACGGAAAAAGCAAACTCATAATCTACAGGTCTGCCGAGGCAGCTTTCCGTATCCGGCATTACTGCCGTAACCTTCATTGCATGTGTCTCAATACGGGCGAACGTCCGCTTTGCGGCATAGATATATTCGTAAAGTACCTGCCCGCCCGGGCTGACGATCTCTTTCGGGACGGTCATCGTGGTTACCGGGATTTCTTCGTCCAGTTGCCAGATGACCTGGTCGTCTTTCGGTCTGAAGGGAAAGACGATCTTAAAGTCTGAGGCCTGGTCCTTACAGGCATTGGGGGCATCGAAACCGGTAACGGTGTTACTGATCAGCAGGTAATTGTTTGCCGCGAGGTTGGTGCCTGCTGAATAGGCATAGGATTCATGATCCCCGAATCCGTAAGCGATGGCGTTGAATCCTTCGCTGGCCGACAGGGTCGAATTGATATCGTACACCTGCAGTTGAACATAAGAAAGAGCGGGATTGGAAGGCACTACTGACCAGTTGGCATTGGCGACTGGCTGGCCGTTCAGACGAAAACTGCCCGTCGCCGCAGTAGACATACACACATTGATGTATTTCTCCTTTATGTCTTCCTCACGGGATGAAAACAAGGTGATGTTCCTGATGTTGAATTCAACGGGATTGAGCAGCACCATCTCAGGATCTCCGTACAGGTTCGGTAACGGGCTCCCGCAATCCTGGGTCAGCGCATACTGGGCCACACTGATATTTTTATCGGCACTGATATATACCGGAACCGACATCCGGCCTGATGTATACATCTGACCCTTGTTGAGGACAACGGGGCTGCCATTATCACTTGCGTTAACTATGGTGTAATCTTCCTGGGCCAGGACACGATAGTAAAAATACCGGTTGATAAATGGTATGGCCGTGTAAGTCTTCCCCCAGCTCACCGTAGGATAAAGCTGCTGATAAAGGGGGTCGCGCGAAGAAGCACAACCGATGGACACCGAGGTACTTCCCGAAAAGGCGGCAAAACGTTTGGTGCAGTTATCTGCAGACCCCGGATCGATCTCTGCATAAGTCCCGGTAAGGTCCTCATTTCCGTCTGGCATATATTGATAGACATCACCCGCATTGGAAAGATGCACTTTAAAAGAACTACCGGATTTGGGGTGGACGAGGATGTCCGTATTGTTTTCGGATGCCACCAGGGCCAAAAAGTTCCTGTTGTTGCCGTTACCCTCCGTTGTCTGGGTAAAGTTCATAGAGAAATACTTCTGCCCGAGTGCCTCCAGGGGAAGGATAAGCGATGCCGCAGACCTGGCCCCCGCAGAAATATGCGCGTATACGGCCACTTTCGGCATGCCATCTGAAACTTTGATGAAGATCCCTTTATTGGACAGGGGCTTATTGCGGTCGCTGTAATCGATATACGCATCGGATCTTGGAACAAGAAATGGGATGGCTTTATTGGCGGGTATCAATGTGGGCTCTGACGAGTAACCGTTACAGGTAACGGTTACTTCCGACTTCACCTTTGCGGTCACATAAATGGTGATTTTAGCTTCCCTGAAAGATCCGTTCATCGTCTGTGAGGGGTCGTGAGAAGGGAACACCGCCCAGAATTGCGTACCTTCATTCGATACCTGTTGAGCGCGGGTAATGGTTACAGATAGCAGCCAGAGAAGAACGACGCAGACTATCCTTTGCATAACAGGAGGATTAAGGCTGCAGGTTCTGGCGCAAAAGGTATTCGAGCTGTTTATTGGCCAGGATCAGTTGTTCTGTCAGTTCGCGGTTCTGTTGCCGCAGAGAATAGATTTCGTAGGCTTTTTCAATGTTGATGCGCAGGTCTTCATCCATCCAGGGCTTTTGGATATACTTATAGACCTGCCCTTTGTTGATGGCGTCGATAACGGCGTTGATGTCGGCATAACCGGTAAGCAATATACGGATGGGATCCGGAAAGTCAGGAATGACAGACTCCAGAAACTCGATCCCTGTGGTCACTGGCATGCGCTGGTCAGTAATAATGACGTGGATCAATTCAGATTCCAGTATCTTTCTGCCCTCTATCGCAGAATTTGCAGTAAAAACATTGAAGATTCTCCTGAAGCCCGCCTTGAAGGAAGTCAGATTATGCACTTCGTCATCTACATACAAAACATTGATCTGATTGGCAGTACTCATAAAGATTAGCAGAAATTTGATTAAATATACAGATTTTAATATTCAGATCATTTTCTGCATATGTAAAAAAAATAACATAAGTCCCTTATCAGGAAAGCAACTTCTGCCTGAGCATAAATTCCAGTTGTTCGTTTACACGGAGTAGTTCTGCGGTAAGTGCCTTGTTCTCTTTGCGTAATCGGTACAGCTCATACGCCTTATGGAGGTTAACCCTAAGTTCATCTTCCTGCCAGGGTTTTGAGATATACTGATAAACCTGGCCTTTGTTGATGGCATCGATAACGGCGTTTATATCCGCATAACCGGTGAGCAAAATGCGGATAGCGTCCGGATAAGCTTCGATAGTAGACTCAAGGAATTCTACGCCTGTAATACCGGGCATACGCTGATCAGAAATGATGATCTGGATATCGTTGTCCTGCTTTAATATTTGAGTGGCCTCCGCAGCTGATTGCGCAATATATACCGTAAACTCCCTTCTGAATGATGCTTTGAAAGAATTCAGGTTATGTGATTCGTCATCAACGTATAAAACACTTATTTTCTCCTGCATTTTAATAGCTTATGCAAATTTATCAAAAAATAACAAAGCGCACTAATATTAGTAAATATAGCTATTTTACGCTAAATTTATCAGGTATAAGAGGATTAGTTTGCCATAGTAAAATGCTATTATTTAACAATCAACAAGATAAGGACAATCTGTGTGTCAAGCCTGAATTTTTCAGGCTTCGCGAAAAGGAAGATAAGCTCAGATTTGAAGCGCTGTTAAAGGACAAACCACACATTAAGTTTTACGATCAGATAGAAAGTCAGCTTGATGAGTTAGTTAAATCAAAACACCCTAAAAACAAACCGGAAGGGGCGAGACTTGTCGAGTTAAGAAATGAGCACCTGGGCAATTGCAGTCCCGAGGAATATGGAGTATGGGTGTATTATCCCTGGAACGAAAGGGTGGTGCACCTGCTTGATGAAACAGAGTTTATAGAAATGCGTACAAACCGCAATATCTATAAAATCACACGTGAGGAACGCGATATCCTCAGCAGGCAAAAAATTGGCGTGGTGGGCCTTTCCGTCGGACAGTCGGTATCCGTTACCCTGGCCATGGAAAGGGGCTTTGGAGAAATAAGGCTTGCGGATTTTGACGTCCTTGAACTGACGAACCTGAACAGGATCAGGACCGGGGTCCATAACCTGGGCATTCCTAAAGTGGTAATCGTAGCCAGGGAGATCAAAGAGATTGATCCCTTTCTGAAGGTTACTTTGTTTGCTGACGGATTAACGGATGAAAACATGGACCGCTTTTTTACGGAAGGTGGCAAGCTGGACATTGTGGTTGATGAATGTGATGGCCTGGACATGAAAATCCTGTTGCGGCACAAGGCCAAGTCACTGCATATACCGGTGGTTATGGACGCAAGCGACAGGGGAACATTGGATGTGGAGCGGTTTGACCTGGAACCCGACAGGCCGATTTTACACGGGTTTATAGACCATCTTGACCACACCCGCATACGCGAGCTCAAGACCAATGAAGAAAAAATCCCATACCTGATTCCGATGGTTGGCCTGACAACGATGTCGGACCGCCTGAAGGCATCTATGGTTGAAGTAGGGCAATCGATTACTACATGGCCTCAGCTTGCCTCTGCTGTGGTGTTGGGCGGAGCGTTGGGTGCAGACGTTTGCAGAAGGATCGCACTTGACCAGTATCACGAATCAGGGAGGTATTTTGTTGATCTTGAAGAATTGGTTGGCGACAGGAAAAAACCGGCGTCTGACGACTATCGCGTCAAAGCATATGATGTTGCGGAACTGACGTTAACAGAGATGGAACGCATTGCCGGGAATTACCGGATGGGCGGCGAATACCTTAGCCCTGACAAAAATGCGGTATCCGCAATCGTCACTGCTGCCGGGCTCGCGCCTTCAGGTGGAAATAGTCAGCCGTGGAAGTGGCTTTTTTACAATGACCAACTCTTTCTTTTCCATGACAGGAAGCAATCTGTATCCTGGATGGATTTCAATGATACGGCTTCTTATATCTCTTTTGGTACTTCAATAGAAAACCTGAAGATCAAAGCGGGAGAATTGGGACTAGAGACCAGCTATGAACTATTTCCGCTTGCGGATGAAAAAAAACTGATCGGTGTTTTTTCGTTCAGAAAAAGTATGGCCGCACCTTATTTAGGAGACTTATCAACCGGTCTGGCACTGAGATTGACGAATCGGAAAAAAGGCGATATGCGGCCACTTGAAGGATCGGTTATCCAGAAAATATCGGAACATGTCAGTCGCGGATCTGAAGCTGAATTACAGGTCATTACAGACCGGGAGCAGATAGAAAGGATTGCAGAGATTGTTTCCGGTGTAGAAAGATTGCGTTTTCTGTTTCCCCAGGCGCATCATGAACTTTATACGAAGGAGATCGTGTGGCCTTCGGAATCCGGCGAACCCATTGTCGAAGGTATAGATATCAATACCCTTGAGCTTTCGGAAAGTGACAAGACCGGATTGATAGTAGCTTCTAAACCAGAAGTAATTAATCTGCTGAATCGCTGGGGCGGGGGAACTGCTTTCGAAAAAATATCAAAAAGCTCTGTCGCCTCTTCTTCGGCCATTGCAATGGTGACGATGCCTGAATACAGTGACAAGAATTTTATTAAAGGTGGTGAGGCCCTGCAACGTGCCTGGATCACAGCGAATTTAAACGGTATCGCAGTGCAACCGATCAGTGGTATGCTTTTTATGTTTGACCGCCTCAATAAAACCAATGGCGAAGGTATGCCCGCAAAAATGGTCGCCGAGCTGGCGGAATTACAAAAGGCGCTATTCCACATTTTTAACGGGATTGACCAGCGTTGCCCCATATTCATATTCAGGTTGTCAAACGCCGGTCAGGCTTCTGTCCGGTCCCTGAAAAAGCCCCTTGAAGAAATCTTAAAATTCTCTGCTCAATGAGGAAGATTACATTTCAATCGTTTACCGCCATCCATGAGCCTGAACTATGCGAACGTTACCTCGAGGGGCATGTACAGGTATTGAAAGACTATGGCATCACTAATATAACGACAAACAACAGGCTGTGGATGGAACTACCGAACGTTCATGGTGTGGTCGCAATTGACGAAGAGGGCGAAATTGTCGGCGGGGTAAGGGTACATATAGCTGATGGCGTACATCCGCTTCCTGTAGAAAAAGCGGTTGGTTATATGGATGCTAAAGTAACCGCAGTGATCAATGAGTATTTTGATGAAGGTACCGGTGAACTTTGCGGCTTGTGGAATGCAAAAAGTGTAGCAGGTATCGGAATTAGTTTATTACTGGTGAGGGCAGGTATCGCTATTGTAAACCAAATCAGGTTAGGTTCACTGTTTACGATATGCGGCGATTACACGATGCCCATGGTAAGAAGAGTTGGTTTTATTGTGGAGGATTCGCTGGGAAATGGAGGCG
Organism: Pedobacter sp. JY14-1; assembly: GCF_029269825.1. Lineage (GTDB taxonomy): Bacteria > Bacteroidota > Bacteroidia > Sphingobacteriales > Sphingobacteriaceae > Pedobacter. The sequence continues at coordinate 763,897 of NZ_JARJHU010000001.1, forward strand.
AGTTTTTTTATCCCAAAGATGACTATATTGCGAGAGTGCTCAGAAAAATGAATGCTGAAACGCTGGAAACTGCAGATGAATATGACCGGGACCGAATTTTAGACCTAAGATATAATCCGGAACAGCATACCATTGAGCAAGGCCCCAAAGGAGAAATCGATGTTGATTATCACCTCCTGATACCGAAATATGATTAAAAGAGTATGTTTTAGCCTTCCCCTGATACTTTCGTTGTTATGGGGTATGACCGCTTTTGCCCAGCATCCGATCATTCTGAAGCAGGGCGAAGTACTGAATAACTTCGGAACGCAAATGTTGCTCTTAACCGACTCTGCCGGAGTTTTGGACATTTCACAGATAAAAAACAGCGATGGTTTTGAAAAGGTAACAGACAATGTGCCGAATCTGGGAATTACCACTTATACCTACTGGCTGAAAATCAAGGTTGAAAACCAGACCAATGATCCCAATCTCATTCTTCAGATCCCCCTCCCTACCCTTGATTTCGTTGATTTTTATCAGGTTGACCCTAGTGGTAAAGTACTTTACAGCGAATTCATAGGTGACAACCGGCCTTATTACAACCGGAAGTTTGACAATCCGTTCAGTACTTTCAGGTTTAGCGTGGCCAAAGGCGAGGCTACGACGCTCTACTTAAGGATAAAAGGAAATGAGCAATTACAGGTGCCTACTACACTCTGCCAGAGTAAACTGATCGCCCAAAAGAACGCTGATGCCTTTCTTGTGTTCGGCATATTCTCAGGAATATTCCTGGTGATGTTTACCTACAATCTGTTTCTGTATCTGTCCACGAAAGATAAGACCTATCTTTTTTACATCATCAACTTATTGTTTATCGGATTGTTACAGGCAAACTTCCAGGGGTTTCCTTTCAAATATCTATGGCCGGATAACGTATGGGTGGCAAAATATGCAGTTTACATTTTAACCCCTCTTGCAGCACTCACCGGGCTGGAGTTCATGAAGAATTTCCTGCATACCAAAGAGCTCCTGCCCAAGGCGCATAAATACTCACGGCTGTTCTATTTGTTATATCTCTTTGCCTTCATACAGCTGTTGCTCGGGCGGTTAAATACTTCTTACCAACTGCTGCAAATGGCCGCAATGACTGTGGCTATTTTTATGCTGATTACGGCTATCATTACTTACCGGAAAGGATACAGCCCTGCCAAATTTTTCCTGATCGCATGGAGCGTCTTCCTTTTGGGGCTCTGTATATTCGTTCTGAAAGACTATAACATACTCCCCTACAATACGATTACCTATAGCATGATGCCTTTCGGCTCGGCGCTTGAGGTCATCTTGCTTTCGTTTGCGCTTGCGGACAAGATCAATACTTTCAAAAAGGAGAAGGAAGCTTCACAGGAAGAAGCCCTCCGCATCTCACTGGAAAATGAACGGCTGATCACGGAACAAAATATCGAACTCGAGAAGAAGGTTAACGAAAGGACGCTGGAACTGCAAAAGTCAAATGATACGCTGGAAGTGGCCCTGAAAGATCTTAAGGAAGCTCAGTCTCAGCTTGTTGACCAGGAAAAAATGGCCGGGCTCGGCCAGCTTACCGCCGGAATTGCCCATGAGATCAATAATCCCATAAATTTTGTAACCTCTAACATTAAACCTCTTGAGTTAGATATCCTCGACCTGGACGAAGTGATCAATATGTACGAAAAGCTTGACCTGTCGGGTGATGTAAAGGAACAGATCGAAAAGATTGATTCGTTCAAGCGTCAGATTGATATCCATTTCGTCAGAGATGAGATCAAGTCACTGCTGACAGGGATAAGTGAAGGAGCAAAGCGGACAGCGGAAATCATCAAAAGTCTCAAGAATTTTAGCCGCCTGGACGAAAACGACACTAAGCCTGTTGACCTTAACGAGGGTTTGGAATCTACTCTGGTGCTCGTCAAAAATACGTTTCCGGATAACCTTTTGGTGGTAAGGGAGTTTGGCAAACTGCCCAATGTGGAATGTCTGCCGGGCAAGATCAACCAGGTATTCATGAACCTGATCACGAATGCAGTGCAGGCCATTAAATCTAAACCGGTCCAGAATGCAGAGGAGAGATTAACCATCAGGACCTGGCAGGAAGGTGAAAATGTTAAAATCAGCATCAAAGATTCTGGCACAGGTATGCCCGATTCGGTTAAACAGCGGATATTTGAGCCGTTTTTTACAACCAAAGATGTAGGAGAAGGAACAGGGCTCGGATTATCAATAGTTTTCAGGATCATTGAAAACCATCATGGTAATATTGATGTTGTCACAAAAGTAAATGAAGGTACAGAATTTATTGTTACCTTGCCTGTAAACTTCAAATAGCTGCTCAATATGTCGACCATCCGTGTTCTCTACATAGACGACGAAGAAAACAACCTGACGGCCTTCAAGGCCGGTTTCAGGCGTCAATATGAAATATATACGGCAACCTCTGCAGCTGACGGGCAAAAGATCCTGGAAAATGTCGACATCCAGGTGATCATTGCCGATCAAAAGATGCCGAAAATCACCGGCGTCGATTTTTTCAAAAGCATTTCCAAGACTCACCCCGATCCCGTCCGTATACTGCTTACAGGTTATACCGATATAGAGGCATTAGCGGACGCGATTAACCATGGTGACATTTATAGATATATTACCAAACCCTGGAATGACCTGGAGCTGCATAACTCTATCAAAAATGCTTATGACGCCTATGTCGCAAAGATAGAGCTCAGGGATAAGATTGCAGAACTGGAAAAGACAAATGACGAACTGAACAGGTTTATCTATAGTATTTCACACGAACTGCGGGCGCCGCTGGTATCTGCAATGGGAATAGTCAATGTAGTGAAGATGGAGGGGCTTTTTGATTCCTGTGGCGAATACTGGGGGCTCATTGAAACCTGTGCCAATAAGCTGGATTATTATATCCAAAAGACCTTACAATATTATAAGAACCATAAGACAACATCTGATATTTCGTCGGTTGATTTTAACAAGTTGATACAGGAGCTGATCGACTTATATTCTTATACTGACAAAGACACGCATTTTCATGTGGAGATCAGGCAGAATACTGAATTCTATGGTGATGCATTCCGTATTGAAGTGATCTTGGGCAATCTGATCTCCAATGCGATAAAATATCAGAAAGAAGACGAAACCAACAAAAAGGTCGTTATTTCCGTTGATGTACAACGTGAAGCCGTGGAAATCGTCATCAGCGATAACGGTATGGGTATCTTAAACGAACACCTGGAAAAAATCTTCACCCAGTTCTTCAAAGCGAAGACCAATCAGGGTACCGGACTTGGCCTTTTTATTGTGAAAGAGGCATTAAATAAAATTAACGGAAAGATTGCGGTAAGTTCCGGTCTTTCTGAGGGCACAACTTTTAAAATAACGATTCCAAATGGCCGGTAAGCATAAAAAAGTAATGCTGATAGATGATAACGAAGTTGACTTAAAGATCAATTCGAAAATCATCACCATTTCCAAATTGTTTGAGGAGATCATTGTTTGCCAATCGGGCGATGAGGCGCTTACCTATCTGAATAAACACCAGGATGACGATGAACGCCTGCCTGATTTTATACTACTCGACATACAGATGCCCGAAATGGACGGGTTTGAGTTCCTGGAGGTCTTCAAACGGTTCCCCGACAGGCTTAAGGAAAAATGCCTGGTGGCTATCTTATCTTCCACACTTGATTTTGGCGACATCAAAAAAGCTGAAGCTAATCCCTATGTGATCAAATTGCTGAAAAAACCGCTGTTCCCCAAAGAACTGGAACAACTGCTGGGCAAGTACTTCAGTTAGCAGGTTATTAGGGGCTTTAAGCTTTATATTACAGGATTCCGTGTTCTACCAGAAATTCCCTGAGGTATTTTGGGTTTCTGTCCATCAGCAAAGTGTGCAGGCCTGCTTTTTTCGCACCTTCAATATGCTGAGGGCTATCGTCTATAAATAGCGTCTCCTGCGGATCAAGGTCATTTTCCTTTAATACACGTTCGAATATGGCAACATCTGGCTTACGGAGCAACATCTGCTGCGAGTAATATGTCTTTTCAAAAAGGTGGTTGTTATCAGGTACATGAAAACTGGTCATCAGGTGTTCCAATATCTGCTTATAATGGATATCATTGGTATTGCTCAACAGAAATGTCCTGTATTTAGCCTTTACTTCCAGGAGTGTGTCATGCACTTCCGGTCCGGGTACGCCGACCAGCAGACTGTTCCAGGCATCATCGATGATACCATCGGCAATATCGGGGTTTCCCGCCGCTGCTCTGATCCCATCTCTGAATGCAGCAGAACTCAAGTGGCCCGTCTCAAAATCATTGAATAACTGATGGTGTGCCTTATGTGCGAAAAATTCTTCCACATTCCTGATGCCGAGTTCCAAAAAGGCTTGTTGAGCCCTTTTGAAGTCAATTTCAAAAATCACATTGCCGTAATCGAAGATGATATTTTTTAATTTTTGTCTGTCTACCGTTTCCATAATTGGATACAAATATGTAACATTGCACTCGCAAAATCGAAAAGATTTTCACTGCGCCTATAGCTCAGTCGGTTAGAGTAGAAGACTCATAATCTTTTGGTCCCTGGTTCGAGCCCAGGTGGGCGCACGAATGGCAAGTCTGCCTAATGTCTTTACCCTGTAAGTCTAAGACTTACAGGGTTTTTATTTATTTTAATTTAGTGATACCGCAACTGCTAAGTCATATCAGGAAATGTTGTACGATCCAGGTGGATAACGCCTTGATCGAGCCGTTCTTTGAACATAAGCACTATAAGAAAAAAGAGCTCCTGTTAACGGAAGGACAACATTGCTTTGAAAAATTCTTTATAATTAAGGGCTGTGTCCAATTGTGCTACCTGAAACAAAACGGAACGGAACAAACTATTGATTTTGCCATAGAAAACTGGTGGATATCGGATTTTATGGCATTCCCAAACGGCGGTATCGCACAATTTTCCATTCGCGCCACCGAGGATACCGAGGTGTTAAGCATCAGTGCAGACCGGCAAGATAAACTGCTTAAACAATTGCCGGAACTGGAGGGCTATTTTCACAGGGTGTTCCAGCGGGCTTATGCCGCGTCTCAAATGCGGTTAAGGTATTTATACGAATTTTCGAAAGAGGAATTATACTTGAATTTTCTTCAGCGATTCCCTGAGTTTACCCAACGGGTTCCACAATACCTGCTGGCTTCTTTCCTGGGTTTCACACCGGAATACTTGAGTGAATTGAGGAAGAAGTTTATTTCTTAAACAGGTTTAAGAACATCGGCATTTATGTTTCCCACCTTTGTGAAACACAACTTAATCGTATGAAAAAAGTAATTAAACACCGGTTGGATGTATGGGCTGAAGAGCCGCGCTATTGGGAGTTAATGTCCGCAATGGATAACCGCCTTCACGAGTCTACCATTACAAAAAATCTGATCGACCTGATCAAGATCAGAGTTTCTCAAATCAACAAATGTGCCTATTGTATCGATTACCATACCGAGGAAGCCTTACAACACGGTGAAACCATCCGTCGCATATTTGCCTTGTCTGCATGGCAGGAAAGCCCGTTGTTCACGGACGCTGAACGCGCGGTGCTCGAAGTGGCCGAAGAGATGACGCTGATTGCCAGGCATGGCCTTTCCGATCAGGAATATGAAAGATTGCGGTCATTTTTTACAAGTAAGGAAATGGCTGATATCATGGTCGCTATCAGCCACATGAATTTTTTAAACCGCATTGGTATTTCTACTAAAACACAAGCATTATGAAACAATAGCAGGTATTCCAATCACCGGGTGCCATACTACGCAGGCGTCAAGATTTTATTTACATAAGTTTACACTTTTATTTACAATCCAGATTCGTTGCGGCGAAAAATGTCCGCTTAGATTCGCTAAATCAATTTAAAAGGATATGAAAAATAAAAGCAATGTTTGGTACGGCCTGGCGATGCTGCTGGCTGTCGTGATGTATGTTCCGGTACAGGCTAGGCAAAAAAACAGTGCGCGATACGCTGATTTTTCGGGTGAATGGCGCGCGAGGGAATCGATATCGATGGGCGGAAATATCGTTTGCTGCTTTGATTCGGGTGACCGTATGCTCGCTGGAACGATGAGAATAGCGGCACAGGCCAATGGGCTGACCGTGGCGGTATCCAGCGGGTTTCCGGGTACGGTACCGGTGGCAGGCCTTGAAAAAATGTCCTTCGACGGTAGCGTCAGCGAAATTGACCATGGCCACGGAAGAGGAAAAAAGTTTACCGTCAGGTGGTCAGCTGACGGACAAAAGCTGACGGTGAACTCAACGGTGCGTCTGATGATTGATCAAAAGCAAACAACTGTATATGTTACAGAGGTTTGGACGCTGAGCCCCAATGGTAAGTCGATTACAGTGCAGGCAAATGCCCGGTCAGGCTTATACAGCAAGGACCGCTCCTGGAAGACTGTATTTGAGAAAGTTGGTTGAATTAAAAAAATCACACTTAAAAACTTCAGGTCTCACGGGAAGGCGGCAGACAGATTTGCCTTACTTGGTTTTACAATTATTTCTGCGGTTTCGTTCCCTGGCAATCAGGCTGAGCTCACGCCCCGTCTGCCCGGCAATAGAAGTGTTTTCCTGGGCCCTTCTGAAAAGATAAGGCATGACTGCCTTTACCGGTCCGTATGGAACATATTTTGCCACGTTGTAACCGGCATCGGATAAGTTAAAACTAAGATTATCGCTCATACCCAGCAACTGGGCAAAATAGACGTGCGGATGGTCGTGACTAATTCCATGTTCATCGAGTAACCCGGCCAGCAGTTTTGAACTGGCCTCGTTATGAGTGCCGCAAACAAAAGCAATATCGTTAAGGTTTTCCACCGAATATCGTAAGGACGCATCAAAGTCGCGGTCAGACGCTTCCTTTGTTGGCTGTATGGGGGAAAGGTATCCCTGCTCTTCAGCACGCTTACGTTCCTTTTCCATATACGCTCCCCGGACCATTTTAACCCCAAGCAGAAAACCAGCCGATCTGGCCAGTAAATGGTCTTTCTTCATACCAGCGAGTTTATCATGGCGGTACATCTGATAAGTATTGTATACGATAACTGATGACCGGTTAAAAATCCGCATCATGTCCAGTGCCAGCTTGTCTATTGTATCCTGGATCCAGCTTTCTTCTGCATCAATCATTACTGGCACCTTCCGCTCAAAGGCTGTAAGACAAATACGTTCACAACGGGCCTTTACCCGATTAAACTCAGAAATCTCAGCAGCACTCAGTTCGTGACCGGCATCCAGTTTTTCCAGTAACCCGAAACGTCCGATACCCGTTACCTTAAAAACGGTAATGGGAATGCGCTGATCGCCGTCGGCTTTCTCAATCGTAAGGATGATCTCATTACAGGTAGCATCAAAAACAGGCTCCTCCTCCTCTCCTTCCACGGAATAGTCCAGTATCGTCCCTACTTTTCCCAAAGCAAGCTGCGCAATGGTATGCTCACATTCTGCTATGGTTTCACCTCCGCAAAACTGACTGAATATCGTAGATTTGATCAGGCCTTTTATGGGAAAACCGGCATTTAACAGGAAATTAGTGATCGGAGGGCCTACTCTGGTCAGGAAATTACTGCTGATGGCCTTAAAAAGCCAGTAAGCCTTATTGAGTTGCTGATTGGTCTTATTACGGAAGGCAATTTCCGTATTGTTGAAATCCAATGTCTTTTTGCCTGGTACTTGCATCTAAATGAATATGAGTTAGTCGGTTTCGAGCGCAAAAATATGAATTCCACGCTTAGCTATACCTAAACACTATCTAAATAATTGTAAGTTTGCCAAATCATGATACAATTTAAACTGGAAGGCGAATTTATCCCGCTGATTCAGCTGCTTAAAGCAACCGGACTCGTACAAAGCGGCGGCGAGGCACAAACGCTGGTCGAAGACGGGCTTGTAAAATATAACGGTCAGGTGGATTACCGTAAGCGGCTTAAAGTACGCAAAGGAGATATAGTTGAGTTTATAAGTCAAAAAATTACTGTCATTTAATGGACACGCTAAACAGCGCGGGCCGTAACATCTATTTCGAGACCCGTCTTACACCACTTATCAGTATCCTGAATTCGGGCAGATACAGCAAAGTATTCGTATTTGCCGACAGCAACACCGCAGAAGTCTGCCTTCCGCTCTTCAGGGAGATGCTTGATGATTTCACAGGTTTTGACCTGATCGAAACTGATCCCGGAGAAGAAAACAAAAGTATAGATTTCTGTATCGGTATCTGGAAAACGCTGCTCGACTTCGGTGCTGACAGAAAATGCCTGATGATCAACCTGGGTGGTGGTGTAATTACTGATATGGGTGGTTTCGTTGCCTCTACCTATAAAAGAGGTATAGACTTCATCAACATACCGACTACGCTTCTTTCGCAAGTGGACGCTTCGGTCGGTGGAAAAACCGGCATTGACATTGACAATGTCAAGAACATGGTGGGCACCTTTGCCTTGCCACAATCGGTATTTATCGAGACGGCATTCCTGGATACGTTACCTGAACGCGAGCTGCTATCCGGATTTGCCGAGATGATCAAGCATGGGCTGATCAGGGACAGGGCTTATTACGAAACACTTAAGGCGACAGATTACAGGAAGATTACTGCACCGGCGATTTACCGTTCAGTGGAGATCAAGAACGACGTCGTTACGGAAGATCCACGGGAAAAGGGATTGCGCAAGATCCTCAATTTCGGCCATACGATAGGCCATGCTGTTGAAACCTATTCACTTATTCATGACGAAAAACCGCTTACCCACGGTGAAGCCATTGCTATCGGTATGGCCTGCGAGGCTTGGTTGTCGTACACCTGCAATACCTTGCCGCAGCAGGAACTTGAAGATGTCTCTGCCTGTATCCTTGCACTTTACCCTGCCTATGAGATTAAGGAAGCTAGTTTTGAGGAGCTGATTTCGCTGATGGAGAGTGACAAGAAAAATGAAGACGGGCAAATTATGTTTTCACTGCTCTCTACTATCGGGGATTGTGGTTTTAACTACCAGGTCAATTCGGAGGATATTGTGAGCAGCATGACCTATTATAATTCGCTGTCAAAATAATTATGGATTTTTTTAGTTAAGCCCTTGACAAATAAAATTTTGTTAGTACATTTGGCGAAACAAAAACAAGAATGCAAAATATCACTACATATTGGTTTGGTTACTTTTACTACTTTAGTAAGGGCCGGGACTAATATGCAATGATATCAAGAGATAAATGTATATAGAAAAGTCCCGGCCAACAGCCGGGACTTTTTCGTTAAAAGAAACCCATTTTTAAAACCAACATACCATAAAACAAAAAATACACACTAAAATGAAAAAGGCAACCAGGGTAGCTATACAGGGAATCAGCGCATCGTTTCATGAAGAAGCTGCCTTCAAGTTTTTTGGCAGGGACATCGAGACCATAGAATGCAACTCATTTAAGGAGACTTGCGAGGCCCTTTCCAACCAGCGATCTGATTATATAGTGATGGCGATTGAGAACTCCATCGCCGGCAGCCTGCTCCCTAACTATACCCTGATCAGAGAATATAATTTTGCTATAGTAGGTGAGGTCTATCTGCCGATCCAGCTTCACCTGATGGCGCTGCCTGGTGTAAAGTTTGAAGACATCAGGTATGCAACCTCTCATCCCATCGCCATCCGTCAATGTGTAGACTTCTTTTATGATTATCCGCAAATTCAGGTTATCGAAGGCAGTGATACTGCAGCATGTGCAAAAAAGATCAGGGATGAACAACTTAAGGATACTGTCGCCATTGCCAATACATTGGCGGCCGAACTTTACGGCCTTAATATCATAGAAAGAAGAATCGAATCCAATAAAAAGAACTTTACCCGCTTCCTGATCCTAAAAAATGACAAAGGTTTTGAAGTTCAGGGCACCAATAAAGCGTCAATCTGCTTCCAGGTAGGCAATCAGGTAGGAGCACTGGCTAAAGTCCTGAATATTTTTGCTGAGCAGAAAGTCAACCTCACCAAAATACAGAGTATGCCTGTACTCGGTAAACGCAACGAGTACTATTTCTACGTAGACATCGAGTGGAAAAACATGGATGATTATGATAAAGCCATTCGCCAGACTTTGAAATACACAGTGAATTTTAACATCATGGGCGAATACCAGAAAAATGACAAAGTCTGATTACGAAATTTTAAACCAAAATATTAACACCTATTAAAACCCCATCAAAATGAAATTACAATTGAATATTCAGCCATTGAATACCTGGCTGAACACAAACAACGAGCCATTGATCATTTCCGGGCCCTGCAGTGCGGAAACCGAAGAACAGTTGCTCACCACTGCTCATCTGCTGGCCGGGACCGGAAAGGTATCTGTACTGAGGGCAGGTATCTGGAAACCGCGTACACGTCCCGGAGAGTTTGAAGGTATTGGCAGCATCGGCCTTGAATGGCTAAAAAGAGCCAAGGCAGAAACCGGACTTCCTACTGCTGTAGAAGTTGCAAACGCCAAGCATGTTGAAGAAGCGCTGGCTGCAGGAGTTGATATTCTCTGGATTGGTGCACGTTCAACTGTAAATCCATTCACTGTTCAGGAAATTGCAGATGCATTGCAAGGTGTAGATATTCCCGTACTGGTAAAAAACCCGGTGAACCCGGACCTGCAATTATGGGCTGGCGCACTGGAACGCATCAATCGTGCCGGCATCACTAAACTGGGAGCCATTCACCGCGGGTTTTCCTCATTTGAAAAAAGCTCATTCCGTAATGAACCGATGTGGGAACTGGCCATCCAGTTGAAGACGCTGATACCGGATTTACCGATCATCAATGACCCAAGCCACATTTGTGGTAACAGAGAACTGATCCCTTATATTGCACAGAAAGCGCTTGATCTGGACATGCAGGGACTGATGATCGAGTCTCACGTTGATCCGTCCGTTGCCTGGACTGATGCCAAACAACAAGTAACCCCTGCCGCACTGGCTGAGCTGGTAGACCGTCTTACCGTACGTGAGCCGGAACCTAAAAACGGAGCTGTTACAGATCACCTTGCAGAACTTCGCAAGCAGATTGACAAAATCGACGACCTTTTACTTCAAAAACTTGGCGAGCGTATGGCCATTGTTGGCAAGATCGGTGAGTTTAAACGCGACAACCAGGTTACGATTCTCCAGGTTAACCGTTGGGATGCCATTTTGAAAAAGGGTATTTCTTTTGCAAAAGCATTGAAGCTTGACCTGAACTTCACAGAAAAATTCCTGGAACTTGTACACGGAGAATCCATCCGCAAACAAACAGAGATCATGAATGCCGGTAAGGCTGAAAAAGGGATTGCAGCTGAAGCACATACTGAAGTTAAATCCTGATGAGTAAACATGCACTTGTCTCATTCAAGAGAGATAAACATATCCGCACTGAAATTACCCTGACGGGTTCAAAGAGTGAGTGCAACAGAGCTTTGATCATCAGCTCACTGAGTAAAGGGAAGGTAAAAGTCGAAAATATGTCGGATGCGGCCGACACCGTTACGTTGAACCGCATCCTTAACAGCCTTTCTTCAGGCCATCCGCAGCGGCAAACCGTAGATGTGGGCCCTGCAGGAACGGCAATGCGTTTCCTGACGGCCTATCTTTCTGTGCAGACCGGGGATTTCCTGCTGACAGGAACTGAGCGGATGAAGCAAAGGCCAATCGGGATTCTTGCCGAGGCGTTGAAGTCTATCGGCGCCTCACTCAGTTATGCGGAACAGAATGGCTTTCCGCCTCTGGAGATCAAAGGGCCTTTCCGTCAGCGCTCAGAAAAGGTCAGCATTAAGGGTGATATCAGCAGTCAGTATATATCTGCCTTACTGATGATAGCCCCGGCACTTCCGGAAGGACTCAGGCTGGAAATAGAGGGCGAGCTCACGTCGCTTCCTTATGTAAAAATGACGCTGGACATGCTGAAAGAAAGCGGTATTTCCTATACCTGGAACAACAATGTGATCAGCATATCCTCACAACCTTTCTCCGGGGCCACGCTCACGGTAGAACCTGATTGGAGTGCGGCTTCTTACTGGTACAGTATTGCGGCCCTTTCCGAGCAAGCGGAGATCAGTTTGCCTTACCTGAAAGAAAAAAGCCTTCAGGGAGACAGCCGCATCCGGGAGATCATGACCGCTTTCGGGGTTGCAACGCAACAGACTGCCAAGGGAATCGCCATCAGTACAGCAGAAAAGCACTTCGACGGGGCTGTGCTCAACCTCAAGGACTGCCCGGATCTTGCACAAACGATTATTGTATGCGCTGCCGCATTGGGAAAAAACCTGGCATTCACTGGTCTCGAGACCCTGAAGATCAAAGAAACAGACCGCATAGCCGCCTTGCAAGCCGAATTATCGAAGATTGGTGTGGTCCTTACTGAAGACAATCTGATCTATACCTTAGATTGCAGCGGATTAAATTTTCCGCAACGTGTCCGCTTCAAAACCTATGAAGATCACAGGATGGCCATGGCCTTTGCACCACTTGCCTTGCTGATCGATGAAGTGGTGCTGGAAGAAATGAATGTGGTAGAGAAATCTTACCCAGCATTCTGGCAGGACCTGGAGAAGGCGGGATTTATAGTTAATGTGATATAGCAACACCCTTAACCTTAAAAAAATTAAAATGGCAGGTAATACTTTTGGACAACTGTTCCGCATCACTACGTTTGGCGAATCTCATGGAAAGGCGATCGGCGTTATTATAGACGGCTGTCCCGCACAACTGCCCATAGACGAGTCCTATATTCAGTCTGAACTGGACAAACGCAGGCCCGGACAATCAAAAATCACTACCCAGCGCAAAGAAAGCGATACGGTACAGGTCCTCTCCGGAGTGTTTGAAGGGAAAAGCACCGGCACTCCGATCGCCATGCTGATCCCTAATGAGGACCAGCGCAGCAAAGACTATAACCACAATACTGATGTATACCGCCCTTCTCACGCCGATTATACCTACGATGCCAAATACGGTATCCGGGACCATCGCGGAGGCGGAAGGTCTTCTGCCAGGGAAACTGCGGCCAGAGTAGCGGCTGGTGCCATTGCCAAGCTATTGCTCAGGCATCATGGCGTTGAAATATTTGCCCATGTCTCTGCAGTAGGTAAAATACAGGCACCGAACCTGCAAAGCGGAAATACTGCTGAATTGCTGGAAATCCGAGAGGCCAATATTGCCCGCTGTGCCGACCCCGCTACCGCGCAACAAATGATTGAGTTTATTGACGGAGTCCGTAAAGATGGTGATACGATTGGCGGTAAGGTCAGCTGCGTAATCAGAAATTGTCCCGTGGGGTTGGGAGAACCTGTTTTTGATAAACTGCACGCTGACCTGGGAAAGGCCATGCTCAGCATTAATGCCGTACATGGCTTCGAATATGGATCAGGATTTAGCGGCAGCGAAATGCGGGGATCCGAGCATAATGATATTTTTGTACCGGGAACAGAAAAGCCGAAAACACTGACTAACTTCTCAGGGGGCATCCAGGGTGGAATATCCAATGGCATGGAAATCAGCTTTTCTGTTGCATTCAAGCCCGTGGCCACCATCATGCACAACCAGCAGACCATTAACGCTGCCGGTGAAGCTGCAGAGATCCAAGGTAAAGGAAGACATGATCCATGTGTTGTACCTCGTGCAGTAGTCATTGTCGAAGCTATGGCCGCACTTGTACTGGCAGACCATTTACTCAGGAACAAGGCTTCCAGGCTTCAATAATGACAAACTCAGTAAAACGCTGAACGTAAAAAAGGCCGTAAATAATTCACGGCCTTTTTTTAGTTATTGATATCAGACGAAACTAGGTCAAACCTGGAAAAATAGCAGGAAACTTTGCGGCATTATGGTTATGCATTACTTCGTAGACTGCTTCTATTACGTCATCTGCAGAAGGCTTGCTAAAGTAATCACCATCTGATCCATACGGAGGCCTGTGTGCTTTTGCAGTTAATGTGCGTGGCTGTGCATCTAAATAATAGTAGCCGTTTTGTTCTTCCAGTACCTGCTGCAATATAAAGGCTGCACCTCCACCGGGGACATCCTCATCCACTACCAGTAATTTATTGGTTTTGGCGAGCGACTTTGCACACAATTGTTCTGTATCAAATGGCTGGAGCGTTTGCGGATCAACAATTTCTATCGAGATTCCCATTTGCATAAGCTCCTCAGCAGCCTCTTCAACGATCCTCAAAGTCGAACCATATGAGATGACGGTAATATCAGCTCCTTCCCGGATCACCTCGGCTTTGCCCAGCGGCACCGTAAAATCACCGACGTTCTCAGGCATCTTTTCCTTGAGGCGGTAACCATTAAGGCATTCAATTAAAAGTGCAGGTTCATCAGAACGGAACAAAGTATTGTATATACCCGCCGCCTGTGTCATATTACGCGGGACACAAATATGCAGCCCCCTTAGCGAGCCAAGGATCATAGATATGGGTGAACCCGAGTGCCATATACCCTCAAGCCTGTGCCCTCTTGTTCTGATAATTACCGGAGATTTCTGCCCGGCCTTGGTACGATAAGACAAACTGGCCAGGTCATCACTAAGCACATTCAGCCCATACAACAGATAATCCACATATTGTATTTCGGCAATAGGCTTGAGACCCCGCATTGCCAGACCCATCCCCTGCCCTACAATCGTCATTTCACGGATACCTGTGTCTGATATTCGCAGTTCCCCATATTTGGCCTGCAGCCCGGCAAAACCCTGATTTACATCTCCGATAGCTCCGAGATCCTCACCAAAGGCAACCAGACGCTTATCACGGGCAAAGTTAGCATCAAAGCAGGCATTAAGGATTTCCCGTCCATCTACCATTTTGCCATCCTCTGCATAAACAGGGTCAACGATGTCTACCTGGAAAGGACTTTCTACCCCGTCTGTAAACAGCTTTGTATTATAGCGCTCGTAATTCAGTTCCATTTGTTCGTTATACCATTCCAGCAACCGGGTTCTCGCATTGTCCTGATCATTGCGGGTAGCCCTCAGTGCCTTCCTGGCAACCGACATGATTTCTCTTCTCGACGCATCAGCCGTATTCAGCAATTGCATCGTCAGCTGCTTGAGAGAAGGATATCCTGCAGCCAGTGCGCTAACCAGTTCAACGACCTCCTTTTTCTCGACACTGATGCCATCAAGGAATTCTTCCCATGCTTCCTTCTGTGTATCACGCACAAATTTTTTGGCAACCTGTTCAATCTCCTGTGCTTCATCTTCGGTAAAAATCGCTGATTCGATCATCCATTTCCTCATTTGCAAGAGGCAGTCATATTCCCTTTCCCAGTCGAGCCTTTCCTTTTCTTTATACCGTTCGTGAGATCCCGATGTTGAATGCCCCTGAGGTTGCGTAACCTCAGTGACATGTATCATTATCGGAACATGTCCGGTCCTGCAAATATCTGCGGCCTGCTGGTAAATCTCACAAAGTGCCGGATAATCCCATCCCCTGACCTTAAATATTTCAAGACCAGCGTTGGATTCATCCCTTTGGAAACCCCTGAGCACCTCTGATATATCTTCCTTCGTCGTTTGGTATTTTGCAGGAACAGAAATGCCGTAGGCATCATCCCATATGGAGATGATCATCGGTATCTGCAATACCCCTGCTGCATTTACCGCTTCAAAAAAAACACCCTCCGAGGTAGATGCGTTACCGATTGTACCGAAAGCAATCTCATTTCCGTTAACCGAAAACTGGTCCAGCCCATGAAGTTCCGGGTTCTCCCTATACAATTTAGATGCCCATGCCAATCCTACAAGCCTGGCCATTTGCCCTCCGGTCGTAGAAATATCAGAAGAAGAATTTCTGATCTCTGTGAGGTTTTTGAAGGTGCCGTCTTCATTTAAAGACCGCGTAGCAAAATGGCAGTTCATCTGTCTTCCTGCAGAGGAAGGATCGGCTTCCACGCTCGGATTGGCATACAACTGTGCAAAAAACTCCTTCATGGTACAGATGCCCGCAGCAAAAGCAAAAGTCTGGTCACGGTAATACCCTGCTCTCCAGTCACCTTTTTTAAATGCTTTCGCCATGGCAATCTGTGGCAGTTCTTTTCCGTCACCGAAAATGCCGAATTTTGCCTTTCCGGTCAGCACCTCCTTGCGCCCGAGCAGGCTGGCCTGCCTGCTCTCATAGGCGATTCTGTAATCGTTGATAACGATAGCTTTGAAAGCTTCAAAGCTCAGCTCTGAGGTGTCGATCGGATCGGTAAACTTGATATCTTGCATCATAAGCAAATCAGTATGTCCCAAAGATAAACAAAATCTAAAGTACCGTTAAACACTGCCGGGTAATTTATATGTTGGAATACTTTTTGTTTTACCGCATAAAACTTTACATTTGTTTCATAAACCCACATTAAATGAAAAAGTTAATATTGTTATTTGCATTTGTCTTAGGGGTAAGTGTCGCGGCGAATGCCCAGGCAAAACCTGCAGAGTTCAAGTTTGACAAGGAAACATACGACTTCGGAATGATCCCGGCCGGTAAACCGGCAGTAGTAGACTTCAAGTTTACGAACGTCGGTGATGAGCCGCTGATCATCAGCAAAGTGGAAACGTCATGTGGCTGTACAGTTCCGGAATATACACAGACCCCTGTAAAAAAAGGTGGTACTGGTGTCATCAAGGTAACGTATAACCCGACAAGTACAATGCCTTTTAACAAAAGCATCACCATTCTGTCAAACGCGAAGACTACGACCAAGGTACTCTACATTAAAGGAAACGTACCTCCGGCACCGGCGAACACTAAATAGAATTATCAAATATACTCCGATGAAAACCTCGTTTTTAACGGGGTTTTTTAATATAATACATGCCAAATATATCAGAGAAGGGGGTCCGAATGCCTGCGTCCCCCATTAGGAAGCTTACCCCCTATGCTGACAAAGCTAAAGAGGAAGGCAAAACAGTTTATCACCTCAATATTGGTCAACCTGATATCAAAACTCCTGAAGGGATGCTCCGTGCAGTCAGGAATATTGACTTTGACGTATGGGCTTATACCCCTTCGGAAGGTACACTGGCTTATCGCAGCAAACTGACAGAATATTATAACCGTCAAGGCTATCACATTGCACCTGAAGACATCCTGGTGACAGCCGGGGGCTCGGAGGCGCTCACCATAGCTATGCATGCCTGTATCAATGAGGGTGACGAAGTAATTGTACCTGAGCCATTTTATGCCAATTACAATGCCTTCGCCTGCATGAGCAATGCAGTGGTAAGGCCAATACCTTCTTCTATAGACAACGGCTTCGCGCTTCCGCCCATTTCAGAATTTGAAAAACTGATCAATGAGCGCACGCGCGCCATTCTTATCTGCAGTCCCAACAACCCGACAGGATATCTGTATTCAAGAGCTGAAATGGAAGCCCTTAAGGAGCTTTGCCTTAAATACGATCTTTTCCTGATGGCTGACGAAGCCTATCGCGAATTTTGTTATGGGGGTGGTGAATTTGTGTCACCACTTCACCTGGAAGGTCTGGACCAGCATGCAATTATCTTTGATACTGTATCCAAACGCTATAGTGCCTGTGGAGCAAGGCTTGGTTGTATGGTTACCAAGAATAAGGCGGTGATCCAGTCTGCGCTTAAATTTGCGCAGGCAAGACTGAGTCCCGGCATGGTCGAACAAATTGCAGGTATTGCGGCGGTCGACACACCGGACAGTTATTTTGAGGCTGTCAATAAGGAATACACCTTACGCAGAAATACCCTGGTCAGCAGGCTTAACGCGATGGAAGGGGTTTACTGTCCTAATCCCGGCGGTGCATTTTATGTTATGGCCAAGCTACCCATAGATGATGCAGACAAGTTCTGCCAATGGATACTTGAACATTTTACCTATGACAATTCGACAGTAATGCTGGCTCCGGGAACGGGATTCTATTCCGTAGAAGACCTCGGCAGAAACCAGGTCAGAATGGCCTATGTGCTCAATGTGAACGACCTGAATAAAGCTATGGATTGCCTCGAAATTGCCCTTAATCAATATCCTGGCCGGACATTGGCATAATTTTCGCATATTTGTATCCGCATACCATTGGGGCCGTTCTGGATTTGACAGGGTGACGTTGAGTATGTAAGCATGCAGTGCGTTGTACGGAGAGCACTTTAAAGAGAACGTTCAAACAATAATTGGCGAAAATAACTACGCCTTAGCAGCCTAATTTAGAATTAGCCTAGCTTTTGTCCCTCTGACTGCTGCGACGTTAGGTCAGAATCAGGGGCATCGAAATAACATCGCTGGCAATTGTAGGGTGTGATACAATTGTGAGACTAAAGCACCTAAGGAGAAAGGCAAGGTCGGTTTCCAGCCCGTCTTATCCCGACAATTAACTGGAAAATAAGCATGTAGAAGGCATAATTTAGCACACAACTGGACAAGGGTTCGAACCCCTTCGGCTCCACAAAAAGCAACCTTACCGGGTTGCTTTTTTTATTTAGGAAACCGTCGCCGCCGATAAAAACGGAAAACTTTATTTAAAACAAGGTGTTGTACCGACAATAGCGCTAAATAGTTCATTTAATAAATCATGTGCTATGAAATCTCAGGTTTTTATCTTTTTGCTGTTAATCTGTGTAGGGCGTCAGGTCAGAAGCCAGGATATGGCTCCGTTATCCTTCGTTCACCAAAAATCCATCCAGTTCAGCTTTGGCTCACAGGGAATAGGTGTTGATTTTAACTATGGTATACTTCCACGACTGGCATTATCAGCCGGAGTGAATGCAGTTCCGCTAAAAGCAAACAATATCTTCAAAATATCCGGATTAAACTCCACTTCAAAAGTCTCGGCTGATTTCTATAACCTCCACCTCATGGGAGATTATACCCCGTTCGAACGCTTACGCTGGTTGCGTATTGTAGGCGGTGCTGCATATTTCCTCAAAGCTAAAGGCGGGCTGGACATCTATCCGTCAGACCGTTATACCTACGGGGACCTGGTCCTCAATCCCGACCAGATCGGATACGTAAATCTCCATATAGACTGGAAAGGACTTGCACCCTATGCAGGCATCGGTTTGTCTGGCCTGTTTCCGAGCAGGTCATTTAACGTCAACTTTGACCTGGGCACTTATTATCTTAGCCGTCCTGAAGCAGACATTAAAGGTACCGGCATCCTGTCGGGCAACGCTTCGCAATCAGGACAATTACAGTATAACGTAAAAGATTACCGGTGGCTACCGGTCCTGCAGATCAATTTCAACGTTAAACTTTAAGCATATGAAAAGACGATTAAAACCAGGCTTGCTAATCGTGATGATGCTTCTGCTGCAAACCTGTAAGAAACCGACCGAGAACATAAAACTGATTGTTGACACAGACATCCTTAAATATACAGCGCTGATTTATGTTACCGATGGCACTGACGGCGGCCCGGCGCCTGCAGATGCAGAAATTAAGATCACCGGCACCGCAGCAGAAGACATTTATGAGCTTTCGGGCAAAAAAGACATTAATCTCAGCGCCGGGATCGTCACCATCGGTCTGGCTCCTGATATAGTTCCTACAGAGGACAGCCCTGTTAAAGCCAATGTGGAAATATCAGCGGCTGGGTACCGTAAAGAAATCAGAGAAATTGTCTTCACCGGCGTACAGAAACAGCAAATTATTCCTATTCCTATAAGCAAAAATGGTTCTACCGCACCCCCGGTTATCGCACCACCGCCAACCGTATATGATCAGATCATTTCCTTAAACTTTACCGGGAGATGCCCGGCAAGACAGGATCTGGAAATAAGGCCCAGTGTTTACCTCTTTTTTCGTGAGCACAACATTGGAGGCAGCTTCCAATACCTGGGCTATCTTGATAAGGGCCGGATCAGTACGAAATATCTGCTTGCGGGAAAAACCTATGATTTTCAGGTCGTATTCGGTGGTGAGGTCTACCAGGTTAGCCAAAAAATCGAACAGCTTAGTTATGATCTGACTATGGATATGCCGGCTGCATGTAATCTTTAATCTTCAGATCACTTCAACCGAAGCTGCCGGTATCCAACCCTGGTTGCCGTTAGGCAGGCCCACTTCAAGCCAACCGTCAGCCCTGCACATGATATCTACCTTAAGGCCTTCGTGAATTACAAATAACGTCTTGAAACTATCCTTTGGCCCACTTTTTACATTTACAGTTCCTGCGAAGACAATTCCCGTATCAGTTCTCTCCAGGTAACTCGTCTGACGTCCCGCCAGAAACACAAACAGCAATCCCGAAATGATCACCAGCAATCCGGAATAAAAAGCAATCTTCTTCCAGCGGATCTCTGCCACAAAAAGGTAAATTGCCAACAACGTAAATCCGGCGATAACCCCGGTTACACCGAGGGCAGCAAAAGTCCCGGAAGGAAGGAAAAGAATAACGGACTTCCACCACCTATCCAGGAAAAATTCCTGTACCGGTGTAATCTGGTCGGTAATATGCTGAACTGCAAAACCAATATTTACCGCAATGTCTTCATCTGCAGGCGCAAGCTTACGGGCCCGCTCATAATTCAGCAAAGCCTTCGGATATTCAGCCGTTCTGTAATAAGCGTTTCCAAGATTATAATAAACTTTTGAGGCTGTTTCACCATTGGCCAGCAACTGTTCATAAAGCTGAGCGGCCTCCTGGTATTTCTCCTGTTTATACAGTCCATTTGCGCGGGCAAATAGTTCCGAACCCGCCTGCGCACCAGATACAAACGGCACGCAAAGCACCAGAAGCAGGTATAAAAACTTTTTCTTAAACATGGCTTTCTATATCACTAATAATCATTTTTGCCTTCTCTAATACCTCACGCTCAGCAATACCCGAAACCGGTGCATAACGCGCCATTTCACAAAGATCCAGGGTACTGTTCAGTCGGTCTAAAAGACCGGTATCGATTCCTTTCAACATCAGTTGCCCTGCTATTTTTTCCCGGCTGAGCTCAGCGATCCTGATATTTAGCTTGTCGCTTAAATATCCATACAGCCCGCGGTAAAGCGCTTCGTAAAAAGCCGGTTTATTGCCTGTCTGTAACTGAATTTCGGCATTTGCAAGATGTCTGGCAGCAACCTTGCCTGCATTTCTTCCCTTTACCTTCACCTGGTCGCGGTTTTGTTCACGGCTCCAGCTTCGATATATAAGTGCTGCAGCAAAACCCAGCGGGCCTAAAAATAACAATACAAAAAATAGAGGAGAACCATAAAAACCAGGCCCATCTGCACCAAGGGAGCCATCGGTTTTAATGTAGCGGATATCTTTATCCATTACCTTCACGTCCTGTTGCCCTCCGTAGGCACCAGCCTGACTGCCAGGCGCGGCTTTATCTACCTTTACAGGAAACGAACCGGTAACCAGCATCACATATTTTGCCGCGGCAGGGTCAAAATAAGAGAACTTAAGTTCATCAATCTTATAATGACCAGCATGTCTTGGTATTAGCAGGTAACTGTATTCCCTGCTGCCCGACACTCCATCCACAGATTCGGTAATGTTATCCGTTACCTTAGGATCATATTTCTCAATATCAGCGGCAAGCTTAAGCTCTGGTGCCTTAAGCAGTTTCAGGTTGCCCGTGCCTTTAATCTTTACGGTATAATTCATCGCTTCATTGGCACGTAAAGAAGGCTTATCTAAGGTTGCTCCTACAGAAAAGCGGCCTACGGCACCCTGAAAACCTTCCGGTCTCCCAGCTTCAGGTAATGGCCTTACATTAATGGTTACCGGTGCACTCTTAATTTTATATTTCGAATCTTTGTAGGAACCTCCGCCAAAAAACTGCTCAATCGGATCATTCGAAGGCACCACCTGCCTCACAATAAAAGTCATGCTCAACGGATCAAGCACCAGTTTGCCAAAGCGTTCAGGGAATAAGATCACCTGTTTGAGCACAGCTACATGATACCTCCTGCCATTATAATCCTCTACTTTCCATTCCACATTAGGATTCAGATTCTTAATTTCCTGGCTCCAGAAGCCATTAAAATCAGGCAATTTGTCAACGTTATTGTCTACAATCCCCACATTAGTATACAACTTGTAACTTACCGTAATCTGCTCGCCCTGGTAGACATTATTTTTAGAGGCTACCGCCCTCAAAAACAACTTTCCGGCAATGTCACCTGCATTTCCACCGGGAACTACATCATCAGGTGAGCCCGCAGCACTGTTGCCGCTCTGGCCACCCGGAGAACGGCCACTCCCTTTCACCACTTTGACCCTCACCGGGTTCGAGCGATAGGTCCTGCCACCGATCAACATCGTCGCTGCACCAATTGTATAGGTGCCTTCACGCACGCCAACCAATATATATCCTACCGACATATTGATCGTGGTATTTCCGTTTATTGAACTGAAACTGGAACTCTGGTTTGGTCCTCCCACCACCTGAAAACCACCGAAGGAAGGAGGATTAAAAGACTCCGGACTTCCGTCAGTAGAGAACTTTAACTCAAACTGCTCCCCAACCGCCACCTCGGCAGAACTGACAGAGGCCACGACCTTAATTCCCTGCCCATATCCCGACGCAACTTGCAACAGCAGCATCAGACAACCTATAAATTTCAATCTCATCTTAAACATTGCTAACTACCAGTCCTTCTCAATACGCCCCTTCACATTACCCGCTTTTTTCTTCTTCAGTTTGTCCTGCGTATTCTTTTCCTCATTCTTCAGCGCCTCCAGCATTCGCTCTGCATCCTCCTTGCTCAGTTTATCCGGTTGCGGGGACTGACCATCCTGCTGCTGATTCTTTTTATCCCGATTGTTCTTATTGTCCTTTTTATCCTGATCCTTCTTATTCTCGTCCTTGTTCTTTTTATCCTGGTCCTGCTTGTCCTTATCCTGTTTGTCTTTATCTTTATCCTTGCTTTTGTCCTTATTCTTATTTTTATCCTTGTTCTTATCCTTATTTTCCTGCTGCTTCAGCTTCTCCATCGCATAAGCCAGGTTATAGCGCGTCTCCTCATCCTTCGGATTGTTGATCAGCGCTTGCTTATACGCTTCTACACTTTCCTTCAATTTCTTAGACTCCAGTAAAGTATTTCCAAGGTTATGGTAAGCCCCTGCTTTGAGTGTCTTATCTTTCGCATCTCCGGCGATTTCTGTAAACTGCTTCACCGCATCGTCATATTTCTTTTGCCGGTAAAAGGCATCGCCCAGGTTGAAATTTCCTGGAACAGAAACCTTGGATTGCTCCAATGATTTACGGTAGCGCTCCTCAGCCTCCGCATATTTTTTTTGCCCGTACAGCTTGTTCCCTTCCTGCACATACTTCTTGTCCTTCTGTGCAAAAAGCAACCCGCAATCCAATATCCCTATCAAAATAATCGTCAGCCGCTTCATCATGATTCAAACAAATTCAACTCGCTTAACTTCCTGTTCTTTCTTGCTGAGACAAAAAACTCAACCACCAGCAACAGCACTGCTAACCCTATGAAAAACTGAAAACGGTCTTCATAATCCTTAAACAACTTACTGTTAAAAGATTTCTTCTCCATTTTAGCCACTTGATCCAGTACCAGGCCCAGACCGCTGTTCGCTTCTGAAGCCCTTACATAAACCCCGTCACCTGCTACAGCCACTTCCCGGCACATCTCTTCGTTCAGCTTTGTCACCACTGTTTGTCCCTGCTCATCCTTACGGAAACCTACAGGCTCACCGTTCTGGTAAACCGGTACCGGCGCTCCCTGGGGAGAACCCAATCCGATCACATGGATCGCAACACCCCCGGCAGCCGCCCGCTTTGCAGCACCTACCGCATCATCCTCATGGTTTTCGCCGTCCGTCATCAAAATCATCGCCTTACTGCCACCATTCACAAAGTCAAAAGACTTCATTCCCATATCTATCGCCGCACCGATCGCAGTACCCTGGGTAGGGACAATATCCGTAGTAATGTTGTTCAGGAACATCTTCGCCGCAGCGTAATCCGTAGTGATGGGAAGCTGCACGTACGCTTCTCCCGCAAAGATGATAATACCAACACGATCGTTATGCAGGTTATCGATCATCTGGGAAATTGCCCGCTTGGCATTCTCCAGCCGGTTAGGCGGGAGGTCGCCAGCCATCATACTGTTAGACACATCCAGCAAGATCATCAGGTCAGCCCCATTACGCTTCCCTTCCTCAATCTTCGTCCCGATCTGCGGATTCGCCAGCCCGACTACCAGAAAAATGTAAGCTGCAAGCCCTAAGGCAAACTTAATCACCGGCCTGCTAAACGATACTTCCGGCATCATCTTCAGCACCGTAGGCCTTTTACCCAGCCTGGCTAGCGCCCGGCGCTGCCAGCTGCGCATCAGTACAAAAACGAGTACCATTAGCGGCACTCCGGCCAGTGCCCATAAAAACCCTATATGTTCAAAACGCCACATAACCTCAATTCAAAGCTCCTTTAAACCATGTATTCCTCAGCAAAAACTCCAGCAACAGCAATACCAGCGCTGCAAGCGCAAGCGGCAGGAAACGTTCCGTCTTTTTGTGATACGAAGTCACTGCAATCTTCGCCTTCTCCAGGTTGTCGATCTGTGCGTAAATCTGTTTCAGCTTCGCATTATTGGTCGCCCGGAAATATTGACCGCCAGTGATCTTCGCGATATTCGACAACGTCGCCTCATCAATCGTTACCGGCACCTGTTGGTATTGGGTCCCGAAAGGCGTCTGAACCGGATAAGGTGCGTACCCCTTCGTGCCGACACCTACCGTATACACACGTACGCCCATCTGCTTCGCGATCTCAGCTGCAGTCGCAGGAGGGATCGACCCTGTCGTATTCGAACCGTCCGTCAGTAAGATCACAACCTTGCTTTTCGCCTCACTCTCCTTCAGGCGGTTCACGGCGGTGGCCAGCCCCATACCGATTGCAGTCCCGTCCTCAATCATCCCGTTCTTAATGTCCTTAAACAAATTGATCAGTACGTCATGGTCTATCGTCAGCGGGCATTGCGTAAAGCTCTCACCGCTAAACACCACGAGCCCGATCCGGTCACTTGGCCTATCCTTAATAAAATCAATCGCAATCTCCTTGCCCGCCTCCAGCCGGTTGGGCTTCAGGTCCTCAGACAACATACTGCCTGAAATATCCGTTGCGATAACAATATCGATCCCTTCCGTCACCGAATCCTGCCAGCTCAGTGCCGACTGAGGCCTGGCCAACGCCACGATCAGCCCCACCAGCGCCAAAGACTTCAAAACAATCCCATAGTGCCGCATTGCGCCGTAACCTCGGGCACCCGCCTTCAGAAAACCTGCTACCGAAGATACCTTCAGTACCCCCTGCAACTGACGCTGCTTCCAGACATACCAGGCCACCATCAGTGGTACCAGTAATAAAAGCCAGAAAAAGCCTTTGTTGGCAAACTCAATATCCTTAAACCACATCATTCCCAGCTCCTTTCATGGCCTGAGGGATAAAAGCACCCTTAGTATCCTCAACAAATCGCATTGCCCATTGCATACATAGTGCATTCTCAGTACCAACTGGAATCGCCTTTGCAAACTTCACCAGGTCTGCCTGCACGAGCAATTCCCTAAGCGACGTACGTGATGCGCCCGGCAATTCCTTTCCTTCCAAGCTTTTCAATATCTCATCTGTCGTCTGTTCCTGAGCGTGGATACCATACCTGCGCTCCACATACAGCCTGATAATGTCAGTTAGTTCAATATAATAACCCTTCACCTCACCCTGTTGCCATAAATTCCTTCCATCCAATGCCTGTAACTGTTCAAGTGCCAGTTCGTGGGCAGGTTTCTCTGGCTCCGCCTTCTGCACCACAACAGGTTTTTCCCGCATCAGCTTCTTCCGGTATAGCCAGAATACGACCAGCAAAGCGAACACCGCCAGCCCGATCACCAGCCAATGCCAGTTGTCACGCAACCAGTCTATGAACGTGTAAGACACCGAAATAGGCTGCTTAATGTCATAGATTGCTTTTGTGGTATCCACCGCCACACCCTTCACCTCCAGAGGCAAGGCTTCCGTAGTAAATGTTTTGTCGCCGCTCCTGAAAGTCTGCGCAGGCACTACCTGCACACCAGGTTCAAAAGCCGTGATTACATAGCTCCTGCTCAGCAACCGCGCACCGCTCTTATCCACCGTTGTATCCGTAGGGCCGGCTAAAACGACCAGCACCTTTGAAGAAAGTGTATCCGTCAGCAAGGGAAAGCTTAGTTCCGTCCCCTTAGGTACCGAAGCAGTCAGCCTTAACACCGTCTGATCACCCATCAATATGCTCGCCTTGTCCAGCTTAGCGGCCACCTTCACTTCCTGCGCTTGCCCGCCCAAAGCAACCACCAGGAAAAACCCAAGCAAAGCACCCCATCTCATCTCTTTGCCCCCCTTTTTTTAAACAAAGTCATCAAAGGCTTTACATAAGATTCATGCGTACCGATCTGCGTAAAGTCAATCCCCGACCGCTTAAAGGTATTCTCCAACCGGCCTTTACGTTCCAGCGCCGCCACTTTAAAACCATGCCTCACCTTTTTGTCACCCGTATTCACCCAAAGCAACTGCCCCGTCTCCTCATCATGCACGGGCACCAATCCCAGATCAGGGAACTCCTCCTCATGTACGTCAAACAGCCGTAGCGCCACCAGGTCATGCTTCTTCCCTGCAATTTTCAGTTCATTTTCAAAACCTGCGCCTGCATCATTCCTATGATTACCTCCATTTATAAAGTCAGAGATCAGGAAAGCCGTGCAGCGCTTTTTGATCGCACCCGTGAAATACTGCAGCGCCTGCGCAATATCCGTTCCTTTATGTTCTGGTTTAAAATTGATCAGCTCCCGGATGATCATCAGGATATGCGAACGTCCTTTCTTAGGCGGAATAAACTTCTCCACGATATCGCTGAAAAACAGCACCCCAACTTTATCATTGTTCTGAATCGCCGAAAAAGCCAGTACAGCACACAGTTCCGCGGCCAGTTCCTGCTTCACATATTCCTGGGTACCAAAGCCTTTGGAGCCGCTCACATCTACCAGCAGCATTACCGTCATTTCCCGCTCCTCGTCAAATACCTTGACATAAGGATGGTTAAACCGCGCGGTCACATTCCAGTCAATTGTACGGATCTCATCACCCACCTGGTACTCCCGCACTTCGCTGAACGCCATACCCCTGCCCTTAAATGCTGAATGGTATTCGCCCGAAAAGATCTGGTTGCTCAGCCCACGGGTCTTGATCTCAATTTTCCTGACCTTTTTTAAAAGTTCTTTAGTATCCATTGCTTAGGGTACTTCAACCGCATTCAATATTCCGGTAATGATCTTCTCTGTAGTAATGTCTTCCGCCTCAGCTTCATAAGTCAGGCCGATCCTGTGTCTCAGTACATCATGGCAGACAGCCCGTACGTCCTCAGGGATCACGTATCCCCTGCGCCTTATGAATGCATAAGCCTTAGCCGCCAGCGCCAAGCTGATCGAGGCCCTAGGCGAAGCCCCAAAGCCGATCAGATTCTTATAATCGGCCAGTTTATATTGCTCCGGGAAACGGGTCGCAAATACAATGTCTATAATATACTGCTCAATTTTCTCATCCATGTACACATCACGTACCACCTTCCTTGCCCTGATGATGTCGTCTGTTTTCAGGATTGCAGTCGGCTTCGGCATACCCTGCGGGGCGATATTCGCCCGCATAATACGTTTCTCGTCTTCACGCTTCGGATAATCGATGACTACCTTCAGCATAAAGCGGTCCACCTGCGCTTCCGGTAAAGGATAAGTACCCTCCTGTTCAATCGGGTTCTGCGTTGCCAGTACCAGGAAAGGTTCCGGCAAACGGTAGGTCTCGTCGCCGAGCGTCACCTGGCGTTCCTGCATTGCCTCAAGCAAGGCACTCTGCACTTTTGCAGGCGCCCTGTTGATCTCATCCGCCAGGATAAAATTAGAGAACAACGGCCCCTTACGTACCACGAACTCTTCCTTCTTCTGATTATAGATCATTGTGCCCAGCAGGTCTGCAGGCAGCAGGTCAGGTGTAAACTGGATACGGCTAAAACCAGCATCAATTGTCTTCGCCAGCGTATTAATGGCCAAAGTCTTTGCAAGCCCCGGAACACCTTCTAAAAGAATATGCCCATTGGCCAGCAGGCCGATCAGCAGGCGTTCCACCATATACCGCTGCCCTACGATCACCTTGTCCATTTCCAGGAAAAGCAAGTCGATAAACGCACTTTCCTTTTGTATCATTTCATTCAGCGCACGGATATCAGTCCCGTAAGATGCCTGTTCCGATGCAATAGTTGATTCCTCCATTTTTTACTCAAATTTTCCTGCGAAAATTAGAAAAAGCGAAAGTATCTTGCAAGCCTCCGAAAGCACATTCGTGTTAAAAGATGTTAAAGTCGGGGGCGCTTTCGGCGACCGATGAAGATAAAGACATTAATCTCCGCAGAATGTTACACTTCAGGCTTTGCATATAAATTCCTATTTATATCTTAGATGGTTATAACCTCAAACCAAATGAATATTAAAAAACTATTTGCCGTTTTATTACTAAGCACTTGTGCAATGACTGCCTTTTCACAGGAAAAGGGGACTTTCGAAATCGGCCTTATCGGAGGGCTCAACCTGGCAACTGCACAGAGTGGTTCGCTGACCAATAGCAGCAGCAAGATTGCATTCAACGCCGGTGTTTCAGGAGATTATTACTTTTCCGAGAAATGGAGCTTAAGAGGAAAACTGACCTATGATCAGAAAGGCTGGAATAAAGGATATATTGCTGCCAACGACAAGATTTACCAGACAGATTACACTTACAGTTACCTGACCATACCGGTGATGGGCAATTTCCATTTCGGCAAAACCAAAAACTGGAACCTTAACCTGGGCCCATACGCCGGTATTCTGCTGAGTGCCAAAGAGTCAGCGCTCAATACAGACCTGAAGTCGTTTTCAAGTTCTTTCGATGCGGGTATGGCCTTTGGCCTGGGTGTCAAGATACCGGTTGCCGACAAAATCAAGATCCTCCTGGAAACTGAACTTCAGACTGGTTTTCTCGATATTATCAAAAACAACCAGGGAAGTGCGATCAAGAATTCAAGGGGCGCATTCAATGCCGGTCTTATTTTCGCTCTGTAATTGTAAGCACACGATCGGACATAAAATGAAAAGGCCGGGAATATCCCGGCCTTTTCGATCCACTGGTAAGTGCAGTAATTCCAGATACTTCTATTGGATCACTTTACCGTCTTTATCAATATTGATTGAGGTAGTTTCCTCACCTTTCTTTGCATCGATCTGGTAATAAGTAGACTTATCTGCCTTAGTAACCAGGAATGCTGCCGCGGGAATCCATTCTTTATATTGATCTGACTGCAGGGTTGCCTTCACCGAATCGGGCAGATCCTTGAATTCTACAGCGGTTTTAGTAACACTATCTTGTTGGGCGGTAATCACTACCGGGTTAGAAACTTCGTTTGCCTTTACTGAAGCCAATCCTGCTACTGCAAGAAACGCGGCTGATAAAATGAGCTTTTTCATAACGTTTTAATTTTAATTGTTAAAGTATCCAGTTAATTACGACATGAATAGCTACAGAATAGTGCCACAAAAGCCATATATCCACAAAAAACTAACTGTCAATATCTTACAAAAAACACATCAAATTTGAATGTGGAGAAAACGGGCAAATTGTAGCGGTATGCCGCAGACTTGCCGCCAACAGTTTAAGATTTTACTTAACATTGCAAAAAAAAGAACACTATGCTGGTACACCATGTATTATTTTGGCTGAAAGCCGATACCACTGATTCCCAAAAGCAGGATTTCCGCAAGGGACTGGAATCCCTGCGAAACATTGAAACGGTAAAAACCTTCCATATCGGAACACCTGCTCCAATTGAAAGGGCCGTAGTAGACACTACCTATACTTTTTCACTGACCCTGTTTTTCGAAGACCTGGCAGGACACGACGTTTACCAGGTGCACGATATTCACCAGTCCTTTCTTGACCAGTTCAGAGCTTTGTTCGACAAGGTCGTGATCTATGACGCGAATTAAGCTTACTGGCAACAGCACGGGGCAAGCCATATTCCCCCCTATTTCACTTCCAGAGCTATCAAACTGCTGTTCCTGCTCCCCTGGAAAGGTTCGGTACGTATGGAGAAGATCAGTTTAAATTTACCCGAAGATTCAGGGGCGGTCACCGCTCCCTGAATTTCAGCCGATCCGCCTGGCTGGATGACCACCCCTTCCAGGTTGGCAGGGAACTCATAGAAGTTGCCTGCCACACCATCTTTCAGGTAACCGTATTCCAGCCAGCATTTCCATTTGCTGCCTTTATTGTCCAGGCATACAGGTAGCTGATAAGGGTTGCTGATTTTCAGTCGCAGTTTGATCATCTGTCCTTTTCCTGCGACCTGCGGAACCGTGGAAACCGGCTCAACGGATAGCTTCTGGTACATGCGCACATGATCAAGCTTTTCCCCGTAAAAAACCCCTTTATCAGTTTTAATCATATCTTCAGATCCCCCGCCCGCACTTTGTTCCCTGATCAGATATGCAGTCTTATTCTGAAGGCTATCTTCCAGCGGCCAGATGTCATACTGGTTGCGACGATAATAACGGGAATTATAAGCGAAACCTTTTGTGGATCGGGTGTAATAATTATAACGTGACGGCATCTGAAAGGAATTGAGAAAGATTACCGGAAGGTCACCCCCCTTTTTCTTGATCTGCTCCGCCCATTTTCTATTATTAAAATAATAAGCGACTACATTGATCTTCTGTAAAGCAGAGACAGGTACGACAAGGATAAGACGGACAATGATAACCAGCAGGATATTGCCCGCAGCCAGCCATTCGAACCAAAATAACCTGCCTGTTTGATCCGCCGGACGCCTGGAAAGATGAACATACGCCAGAATGAACAGGCAGATCATCCCCGGTAATGTCCAGTGTGCTTCTACCCTTCCCTTTAACGTACTGATCAGAAAGAAGATAAAGACACCTGCATAATTAAATTTGATTGCCCTCAAAAAAAGATCGGGATGTTTCTGAACAAAGTCAGGGACAGGTGTGCTTGAAATGTTTTTCCGCGCAGCTAAAGTGTAAAGGTACCAGCCCAGTAAGGGGCCTGCCAACGCAAGCTGGGCAAACAGATAATCCAGGGTAAAGCTAAACCGGTAAGGCGCAGCCGACCGGTCAATCACATGGTAATAAAAGGATGGATAATTTTGCTTAACCTGCCACCAGATATGTGGCAAAAATAATAAAGAAGCCAGTATTGCAACCAGCCAGAATGAAGGGCGGGCAAGCAACCTGAAATTGGACAATACCGTAAAACCGATAACCAGTATTGCATGGTATTTGCTGTACAGCATCGCTGCCGACACCAGCGCGAGCAGAAAAGCCCATGTCAACCGGTCCTCCTGCTGATAACGCTGAAAGAGATAAAAAAACAGGACGATAAAGAACCCGAGCGGGGCATCTGGCGTAGTAATGAAGCCGTAAACATGGAATAAAACAATACCAGAAAACAACAGGATAAATAACCTGGGCCTCAATGCATAAGGTTTTACGATCAGCCACAATAGCCAAACCGACCACGTACTGGCAATAACGGTTATCAATCTTAACCCAAGGGTATTGCTCAGCAACATATCGCCGGCCCTGATGAACAAGGCGACTGCAGGCGGATGGTCAAAATATCCCCAGTCGGGGAAGCGGGAATAAACCCAGTAATAAGCTTCATCTGCATGCACTTCAGTGAAGGCTGCCTGCAAAAGATTGACTACTGCCCATATGGCAATAAAGATCAGTACGGTAAGCTGCTGTTTTTTTTCCTTGCCTGAAGACTCCATTGTTAATGATTTAGTCAACTGTCAGGCAAAAATAGGCTTATCCGGTAAATGTGTAGAGGTAATTTGCAAAGAAGTTCCAGATCGCCACTGCGCCAATCGCAAAGATCTTGGCCAGGTAGAAATTCCATTTTAGTTTTTCACTGAGCAAAAAAATGATCAGGTTACTAAGAGCAAGCCCTACAAGTGCGATCACAAAAAACTTTCCAAACTGCAGCAGGTATTCGGGATCCTGGTTGTGAAAGGTCCAGTTCCGGTTCAGCAGGTAATTAGAAGCCGTTGCTACCAGAAAACCCAGTGAATTCGCCACATAACGGTGTACCCCCAGTTTTTCCTTGAAGATATAGGTAACACCGAAATCTACGATCAGCCCTGAAAAGCCTACTGCTCCGAACTTCACGAACTTCAAAATAAAGCCTTTATCGGACCAGGAGGCCAATATTCCTGTCATTTATATTCTTTTTTTCAAAAATAGGATATTGACCGCATAAGTTTGCCGCTATTGGTTATTTTTGTTAGGATAACCAAAGGGAATAAACCAGGGCATTGATTAACCTTTTCAGATACCGTACACCACGAAAATACGCCACCGAATTTGCTGAGGTCAGTAGCCTTACCAACATCCGGCAGGTCAGGGTATTGGCTACAACATTCCTGCTGATAGCTGCTGCCATCCGTATTGCTTCTCTTTTCTTTCAGAAAGACCTTATTGAAGTACCTAACTTCAATGAATACAACGTTAGTAATATCTTCCAGATGACGGGCAGTTTTATCTTTCTCCTGCTCTCAAACTTTGCGCTGAAGTCATATCAGTGGCGGCGCAAACAGCGTGACCTGTTTGTTACCGCCTTTGCCCTGTTTATATTAACGAGTACGTTTCTGGTTAGTTATATTTATTCTCAGCACAACACCAAGAATACACTGACTGTATTTCTTATCGGTATTGTAGTGATCAGCCTGTTCTTTTCCCTGGAAATAAACCGAATTGCCCTGCTTTCTGTGTACATAACTGTCCTGTTTGTTACCGGTATGGTTTTGCCCGGAGAACTGGCCATACGGGAGCAAGTCTTTAATGTCGTAGCTGCTGTAATACTGGCCAGTGTATTGTTCATCTGCGCGAGGTATAGTTATTACTTTAAATCCGAACATTTTATTCAATTGAAACAGTTACAGGAAAAAAATGCGGAGATATTTAAGCTGAACCAGCAGAAAAGCGAAATACTGGGTTTTGTAGCTCATGACCTTCGTGCGCCCTTAAACAACATTGAGGCCCTGAGCAACCTGATGATCAGTGAAAAAGGTGACGCCCCGGACCATCAGCCGCTTGAAATGATACTTAATTCTGCGGTACAGGCGAAGAACATCATTAATGACCTGATCGAGGTGATACAGGAAGAAAGGCAACCGATTATTGTAACCAGGACCGATATGGTTACTTACCTGAAGTCACGTTGTACAACATGGGAGGCAAATACCGGCCAGACAAGAAGGATTGGACTGACGATTGAAAAGCAGCCTTTGTTTGCCTGCATCAACGACTCCAAATTCAGCCGGGTATTGGATAACCTCATAACCAACGGGCTTAAATTCTCTCCGGTAGACAAACCCATGCAAATTACTGCCGCGGTCAAAGACAACAAGTGCGTTATAGAAGTCTCAGATCAAGGCATCGGGATACCTGAACACCTCCAGGACAAAGTATTCGATCAATTTTCTAAGGCGGGAAGACCAGGCCTTAAAGGAGAGAGCTCGTTGGGTCTGGGCTTACACATCTCCCGTAACATCATCAGGGAACACGGTGGTGATCTTACAATGAAAAGCAAGGAAAATGAAGGTACTACGTTCACCATCTCCCTGCCGCTTAGTTTAGCCTGAACTTATCGTTGCTGATCTTTACTACGTTAGAAGTAAAAACAATGCCTACAATGAGTATCCCGATTACAATGGCCAGGGCAACCTGCAATGTAGAGTAAAGCTTGCTGCCAGATACCATAAATGCAGAGCTGCGAAGTAGTTCCTCGCCTACTTGCTTCTGTATCGACATGAGTTCTGAAAGTTTACGTATGGTCTGGTCTATGGATGCCCTTCCAGTACTTTCATAAAGTTTCCTGGCACGTTTAAGGTCGTGGCCTGCAATAAACTGAAGGAGCTTCGCTTCCACATTTGCGTTATGACGTAGCCACTTGTCAAGTTCCGGCAACTGTGCTTTTTCCTGCTGTACGAGAAAAGTTCTTTTGTACTTGCCCACCAAACTGTCAATTGCCGTATTGAGGCGAGTAATACTGTCTTTCATCCGCCACGCATTTTGTTGCGCTAACGGCGCATAGAGCATAGCTTCCAGCATGGATTTTTTTGCATTTGCATTTTCCGCAATATAAAACAGGTCAGTAGCCGGAATGAGCCGGTCATTGTAAAGCGATACGAAAGATTCGTTCATACTTTTTACACTCTTGTCTTCCAGGACGCGGATCAGTATCGTGCAGGCCATAACAGCAAATAGCAATATGGCGATGCGTATTTTTTGTTTTATGGAGTAGGCAAATCTCATTTGCTTAGGTTTTTATCTGACAAGCTGGTTCACTGACTTACTCTTCCGCAGGCGTAGTAAAGAAGGTTTGGGCAAAATTTACTAAAAATAATTCGCTTTTTGCCCTGGTCACACCGGTATATAACCACCGCAGAAAGTCAAGATCAACCATATCGTCGTTAAGATAGCCCTGGTCTACAAAGACCGCATCCCACTGCCCACCCTGTGCTTTATGGCATGTAACAGCATAAGCAAACTTAATCTGAAGTGCATTGTAATAAGGATCTTCCTTGATCGCCTGGTAACGCTCGCGTTTGTTGCTGATGTGGGCATAGTCTTCATTAAGCCCTTCAAAAAGAAGGTTACTCTGCTCCTGCGAAAGGTTAGGGCTTTCAACTGTCAGTGTATTGAGCATCACCTTACAGGTAATTTCACCCGCTTCCGGGAAATCGATAAATTCAAGGCTCACCTCGCAAAAACGAAGGCCAAAACGTTCTTCTGTTCTCCGTACGCGCTTAATGACCGCCATATCGCCATTGGCGATAAAATTTGCGGATTCGTTTTCAGGGAGCCAGAAATAATTGTTCCTGACCACCATGATCTGGTCACCTCCGGTTAGTTCCTCTTCCCGGTAGAGTAGCCTAGCCCTGATCTGCTGGTTATAGGTGTTGGCCGATTTATTAGAGCGACAAACGACCAGCGTATTTTCAAGTCCGAACTTATGATAGGCATATTCCAGGCCCTCCACCAGTCTGATACCGTTCATACGGAAAATATCTTTATAATTCTTAGTGATGAATTTAGGCAAGCCGATCTTTTCATGTGGTTTCCGTTCTTTGGTGACGAGCTTACGGAGCATCGTTGCGTTGGCCAGGATGCCAGACTTCTTTTCCTGACGTACGACTTCCCTCAGTACGGTCTCCGTGACCTGCAGTCCCAAAGCCGATTCCAGGTAAGCGGGGTTCAGCGCAGGACTGTCCAGACTACCGACCGGGGGAAGCTGTGCCGAATCCCCCACGAACATCAGCCCGCAGTTCTTACGGTTTCCTACAAATTCGATCAGGTCCCGGAGCAATGAAGAACCACTTTGCATATTGAGCTCATCAGAGATCATCGATGCTTCATCGACTATGAACAGGGAATGCTCGGCCAGGTTTGGCGCCAGCTGAAATGACATGTCCGTGGCAACAGCCGATTTTTTGCGATAGATCTTCTTGTGTACAGTCAGCGCCTTTCTGCCTGAGTACATTCCCATGACCTTGGCCGCGCGGCCGGTAGGCGCCAGCAATACCGAACGCAGCCCAAACTGCCGCAGCGATTTCACCAGCGCCCCAACTGAAGTTGTCTTTCCGGTACCTGCGTAACCCTTTAGTACAAAACACCTTCCGTCCAGGGGTGTAGAAAGGAACCTGGCCATTGCTGTGCAAAAGGCAAGTTGTTCTTCAGTAGGGCTAAACCCGTAGGCACGGGCAATCTGGCTGGCATGGTGCATTTGACAAATATGCGGTGATCTTATGGAAAAAAGGTTTAATTTTGTGGATATGAACGGCAAAAATAGCATATTATTGGTAGACCCCGAGTTTGATCCGAACACTGCGGCAGACTGCCAGCTGCTGATCAGACTTGGACCCGATAGTTTCTCATATGCCATTATCGACAGAAACTGCAATCAGCTAAAAGCCGTTTATGATCAGCAGGAATGTGAAGATGCGGCGGCAAATCTGGAGGCTGCAATACGTAACGATAGTTATCTGAAACTACCGTTCGAGTCTGTAAAGGTTGCAGTATATACAGAAAACACCATAGCGGTACCGCAGGAACTGCTCGCAACAATGGAACCGGCAAGTTTTTCAGGGTATTTCAATACAGCTCAGACAGAAGTACTCTATTCACATGCTGAGACCAGCCAGAATTTTTCCATTGTCTACAATTTCAATAAGAAGATCGAAGAGACATTACAGTTATTGCCCGGTTCAAGGAAGTTTGAGCAAACAGCCCCTCTTCTGGCCCTGGCCACTGAACAGGCTCCGGAAAGCCTTTACCTGGACTTTACACCGGGCTCTTTTCACCTGGGTTATCTTCGGGGCGGAAAACTTGTCTTTAACCGGTATTTTGAAATAGAAAACGCCGAAGAGTTTAACTATTATCTATTGCTTGCTATCCAGCAGCTGGAAATCGACACGATGTTAACCGCTGTGTATCTAAGTGGTATTGTGCATGAGGAAGACCCGATTTATCAGTGTATTGCCAGATCTTTCAGCCAAGTACATTTCAAGAAAGCTGAAATCGAGCATATTGACTGCAGGTTACTGGAAGATATGCCTGCCCATTATTACAGCGGGCTGTTGGCCATTGCCTTATGCGGATAGTCGGTGGAAAACTAAAGGGCTTTCGTTTCAATGCCCCTGCCCATCTGCCAGTCCGGCCGACGACGGATATGGCTAAAGAAGCGCTTTTTAATATTCTATACAATCGTTATGATCTTGAGGACTGCGATGCCCTGGATCTGTTCTGCGGCACAGGGAATATCAGCATCGAGTTTGCCTCACGGAATATACGCAGTGTACTTGCAGTAGACAAGCATGCGGGCTGTATAAATTGGGTAAAATCGGTTGCTGAAAAGCACCGGCTGGAACAATTGGAAATGCAAAAGGCAGATGTGTTTAAGTTTCTGGAACAGCACAGCACCCGATACCATCTGATCTTTGCCGACCCACCATATAACCTGCCATCTATCCCCCGAATACCCGAACTGGTAATGCAAAGGGAGTTACTTGCCGAAAACGGAATACTGATCGTCGAACATCCCAGCCTGTTAAAGCTCGAGGGGCTGTCAGGATATACAGAAACGCGCCGTTACGGCAATTCTTCCTTCAGTTTCTTCGAAAACCAGGCCCGTTAAATATTCTGGGCTCAATATTTATTATATTTGAATATGAAAACCGCACTTTTTCCCGGCTCGTTCGATCCTGTCACTATTGCCCATGCAGACATCCTGGAGCGGGCCCTGCCGCTGTTTGACAAGATTTTTGTGGGTATTGGGTGGAATACCTCAAAACCAGGCTTTCTTCCGCTGGAAAAACGCCTGGAGATGCTCCGTGCAGTATTTTCCATTCATCCAAATGTCGAGGTTGTGGTATATGAAGGTCTGACGGTCGATTTCTGCAAAAGGATCGGAGCAGGCTATATTGTCAGGGGTGTCCGGTCTGTAGCAGACTTTGAATATGAGAGAGCTATTGCCCAAGTAAATCAGACTATGATGCCTTCGCTGGAAACCATCATTATATTGAGTAAGCCGGAATATTCTGCAATCAGTTCTACAATTGTCCGGGAAATCATGAGAAACCAGGGCAATGTAAGCCAGTTCGTGCCTTCGAAGGCACTCGAACTTATTTAGCAAATCGCAGTTTCAGATCATTCCCCCCTCTTCCAGAACCTGGACAATCGAAGGGTAGGTATTTTTAAATACAGGTCCGAGACTGGTATCATCCAGCCAAACCGCTTTCGTAATCCCTTCTTCTTTTTGGGGCACAAGCTTAGGTTCTCCTTTTACTGTCATGGCATACCAGTTCGTCTTTTTCAATACCAGTTTGTTATTGAGTGGATAGACATGGTAAGTCCTGCATATTTTCCCATCATTACGCTGGATCTTTACCCCACACTCTTCTTCCACTTCCCTTACTGCTGCCTCCTTCATCCGCTCGCCCTTTTCAGTTTTTCCCTTTGGCAAATCCCACCTTTTATTGCGGTAAATAAACAGATAATTTCCTTTCGCACTTTTCACTAGTCCTCCTGCAGCTTTGATCAGCTCACAACTCTGCCTGATCCTGCGAAACAACTGTTTGGGATCTTCAGCAATCAGGATGTATTTTTCGGCCGCATCCTTATCCAGGTTTTTATAAAATGTTTTAAAGTCAAAGCCCTGTACATCAATACTTTGTATATTTTCACCGCGTTTAGGCAGTAAATCTGATACAAACAGGGTATTATCGTTGATATATATTCTGTAATTTTGAGGCATGTATAATAAAAGTGATATTGAATTAAAGGTAGCTGAATTTTTATTACAAATAAAAGCAATAAAATTACAACCTAATAATCCCTTTACATGGGCGTCGGGTTGGAAATCCCCGATCTACTGCGATAACAGGATCACACTCTCCCACCCTTCTGTAAGAACTTACATCCGTCAAAAGCTGACTCAACTGATCCAGGAAGAGTTTGGTTCCGTTGATCTGATTGCCGGAGTGGCCACCGCAGGTATCCCTCAGGGTGCGCTCGTGGCGCAGGAGCTCGGTCTGCCTTTTGCTTATGTCCGCTCAAAAGCCAAGGAACATGGAACAGGAAGCCTTATAGAAGGTGAAATTATAGAAGGACAACGTGTCGTTGTGATCGAGGACCTGGTGTCTACAGGAAAAAGCAGTTTACAGGCTGTAGAAGCCCTGAGAAATGCCGGTGTTTCTGTTGCAGGCCTTGTGGCCATATTTACCTATGGTTTTGATCAGGCCGATGAAAACTTTAAGGCTGCCAAATGCCGCTATGTCACACTTTCCAATTACAATACGCTTATTGAATATGCTGCCGAGCATGGCTTTATCGGCACGAACGACATTGATTTGCTGACCAAATGGCGTAGAAATCCTGCTGAATGGGGAGCTGAACTAGAAAAAACCAGCTGATATCATGACCATTATTCAAAGTACTGCCCAGATCAGCCAGCCCGTAGCGAAAGTATATGCCTTCCTATCGGACATGAACAACCATCAGCAACTCATGCCTGAGAACATTTACAACTGGTCATCGACTAAAGATCAGGCCAGCTTTACCATACAAAATATGGCGAAGCTGACGGTAGCGATCGTCAGCAGAGTGGAAAACCAGGAATTGGTAGCCCTTCCTGTGGAAAAGCCGCCATTTGATGTACAATTGAAGTGGTCAGTAAAAGAGAACGCTTCTGGTGGCACCGAGGCCACACTGATCATCTCGGCGGATCTGAATATGATGATGAAAATGCTCGCTTCAGGCCCGCTTCAAAAACTGGCAGATCACCAGGCCAAAAGACTTTCTGAGGTCTTGGGCTAAGATAAATTCACCTAAAATAATTAAGAGAAAGCTGGTCAGATGACCAGCTTTTTTTATGTGTCAAATAGGGGCAAACACAAAAGTGATTGTCATATCCGTAAATCTTTGACATGAACAAACCATTTTACTTCCTCACACTGCTCTTCTTTCCAGCGCTACAGGGCATTGCCCAGACGCAGAACGTCAGCGCTAATTTCCTTCAATCCATAAAAGGCACTGTAACAGATAAAGATACCAGGGTCGGCCTGGCAGGTGTTACATTGCTTATTACTGATCTTAAGCCAGTGAAGACAGGACAGACTGATGACTCCGGTAATTTCCGGATAACTGGAGTTCCTGCCGGCAGGCATATCATATCGGTGAGCGCGATAGGTTATAAAGTGGTGCAACTTTCAGATATACTTGTCACTACAGGAAAGGAGACAGAGCTGAACATAGAACTCGAGACTACAGACAATCGCCTCAATGAAGTTGTTGTAAAGGCAGACAATAGCGGGCAACCACTTAACCAAATGGCCCTGGGCAGCGGCAGGTCGTTTTCTCCCGAGGAAACCAACAGATATGCCGGTGCGTTTTTTGATCCTGCACGCATGGCACAGACCTTTGCAGGCGTCGTCGCCGCCGGCGACAACAATGAGATCATCGTCCGGGGCAATTCTCCAAAAAGCCTACAGTGGCGACTGGAAGGTATAGAAATCGTCAACCCCAATCACTTTAGCACTGAAGGTGCGGCCGGCGGAGCGGTAAGTATGATCAATACCACAGTATTGAGTACTTCCGATTTCTATACCGGGGCCTTGAGTGCTGAATACAGTAACGCAAACGCCGGTATGTTTGACCTGAAGTTCCGCAAGGGTAACACCGATAGAAGAGAATATACCTTTAGTATCGGCGCACTTGGCGCCGGCTTTACCCTCGAAGGCCCGTTCAGCAAAGGCGGCAAGGCGTCTTATCTTGCCAGCTACCGTTACTCTTCGCTCGGCCTGTTACAGGATGCGGGCATAGAAGTATCCGATGCAGGCGTACCTAAATATCAGGATCTATCCTTCAACATCGTCATTCCGACAAAACAATCAGGCACCTTTTCACTGTTTGGAATAGGAGGTTCAGGCAGACTGGATGCAGATGCCGAGCGCAATTCCGGAAAATGGCAGGAGCGCATGGATGCATTTGATTTACGCACAAAATATCATGCGGCAAGTACCGGCATCAAGCATCTCCTGATCACCAGTCCGGACTTATATTTCAGCAATATTATCTCTTATTCCCATACACAGAACCTGAACAGCAGGGATACATTGACTGCCCGGTATGTTGCAAATCCGGCAGAGCGCAGTCGTTTTATAAACGGTGCGTTGCGCTACGCCGGTATGCTGAACTACAGACCCGGGACTACAAATACAATCCGGATGGGTGCCAATGCCGCACTGTTGAGATTTGACCTTTACGCAGCGCTACACCGCCAGGACTATAATGGGATGAAGGAATTGCTCAACCAAAACGGAAATGCGCATTCCTTCGATGCTTTTGTCCAGGACAAACAAAAAATCGGCAGTCAGCTAACACTGAACGCCGGGCTGCATGCTGCATATTTTAACCTGAGCAACAGCTGGA
Organism: Pedobacter sp. JY14-1; assembly: GCF_029269825.1. GTDB lineage: Bacteria > Bacteroidota > Bacteroidia > Sphingobacteriales > Sphingobacteriaceae > Pedobacter. The sequence continues at coordinate 804,936 of NZ_JARJHU010000001.1, forward strand.
ACCTTGAACCGAGACTTGGCCTGCATTGGTTGCCAGGCAAAGACCAACAGATAAACCTTGCAGCGGGGTTATACAGCAGGCTAGAGCCACTATCCTATTACTTTGCACATGATGCCGCTTCAGGAAGAACAAACCGGAGCCTGTCCCCTACAAAATCTGCACAAACCTCACTCAGTTATGAAAAGCGGTTCGGCAATTTAAAATTCAAGACAGAAACCTACTATCAGCACCTGCACAACGTACCTGTATCGTCAGATCCCGGGATCAATTTCTCACTGCTCAATGAATCTGATAATACGGCCATTGCTTCCTCCGGTTTTCGAAGTCTGGTCAATAAAGGGACTGGCAAAAATTATGGAATGGAGCTCTCGCTGGAGAGATCCCTTTATAATGGTTATTATTTTATGGCAACGGCGTCAGTCTTCAATTCCAAATTCAAAGCACTTAACGGACCCGAATTCAACACCACGTTCAACGGGAACTATGCAGGTAATCTGCTGGCGGGAAAAGAGTGGCCGGTTGGGCAGAGCAAAAAAAACCTGCTGGGAATGAATGTAAAACTTATCTATGCCGGCGGCCGAAGGTACTCACCGGTACTGGAAAAGGAATCTATCGAAAAGGACGAATGGATTATCGACCAGGCGAGGGTGAACACCTTACAAGCTGATGCCTATTTTCGTCTGGATTATTCTGTAAGCTACCGCATCAATGGGAGAAAGGTAAGCCATTTGCTTCTATTAGATATTCAGAACGCGACCAACAGGCACAATGTGATGGGTGTGTTTTATAATCCGAGCAAAAGAATAGTAGAAACGGCCAGATGGATAGGTATTATCCCGACGATCAATTACCGGATAGAGCTTTAGTGATGACTATTCATATATTTCATGACGAAGAAAAAACCAGCCGCTGTAAAAACCAGCGCGACAACAGTACCATACCAAAGTGTATCAAACCCATAGTGATCTGCAATACGGGTGCCTGCTAGGGGAGAGAAAATATGCGCAAATGAAAACGACAGTGCATTTACACCCATGTAGGCCCCGCGTTTGGATACGGAAGACCGCCGAAGTGTGACCGTTGACATAAAAGGCATGGCCAGGATCTCAGCCAGGCAAACGACAAATATGGAAAAATAAAGTAAAGGTATACCTTGTGACAGATTGAGTACCAGGAATGAGAAAGCACACAATAAGGTACCCCAGATCAGTATTGTAGCCACTGAAAGGCGCTGCTCTGCAATGTGTACCACCAGCATCTCCAAAGCAAAAACCACAAAGCCGCTAAATGCAAGGATCATCCCTATTTCGGCTTCCCCCATATGATATATTACCCTGTAATATAAAGGTATCGTGCTCAGTAATTGCAAAAAGCATATCGCAAAGACACAGCAAAGAAAACTGAAGAAAAGAAAAGGGATATCCCGGTAGGGTGACAAACCCGTACCTTCCCGCCCGTTTTCTGCCTCAGTGCGCTCTTCTTGATGACTACCGTCTTTTATTCTTCCGAAATAAACAAACAACAACAAACCCGAAAGCAATGCAGCAACGGCATTTCCGTAAAACAACCATGAATACGAGATGGCTGCAAGAAAGCCACCCAAGGCAGGCCCTATGGAAAAGCCCAGGTTGATCGCCATGCGGTTCAGGGAAAATGACCGCACGACATTCTCCTTTGTAGAATAATGTGCTACGGCTACTGAATTTGCAGGCCTGAACATCTCTGAGAACATACTAAGTATAAATACACCCACGGACATTGAATATATATCCTTCAGTCCGGGAAGGATAAGGAATAATGGAACAGTAGCCAGCAAACTCCCGACCTGTATACAGAAATGTCCGAACTTGTCAGTAAGCCAGCCGCCGATAAAGTTCCCCGCTACGGCACCAATTCCGAAACAGGCCAGGACAGTACCGGTATCCGTAAGAGAGAAATGCTGATGGTTAACCATATATACCCCGAGAAAAGGCACAACCATTGCCCCGCTCCTGTTGATCAGCATTACCAGCGCAAGCATCCATGCAGGAACAGAAAGGCCTTTATAGGCGTCCAGATATAATTTCAGAAATTCTTTCATTCTTAATAATTGGCGATTGCCTGGTCTAAAATTTCCCGGATCGTTTCAATCGGGATATCCTGATACGGATTTATAAGTAAGATTTTCATTTTCACCCGCTTTTCGAGCAGCAGATCAGGATGATCGATATTATTGCTCCTGGCTATGCCAATATAAGGCTTGATAAATTTCTTATGGTTCCAAAGATAGCAGAACATTTTTCCCCGATAGTAGAAAAAAGGAGTCTTATACTTCCATTCGGCAGTAATGTCGTGGTTGAACCCTAAAATGAAATCCCTGAGGGCAAGCAAGGTGCCCTTTACAGGCTCCTGTTGATTCAGGTAAAATTCATCTAGTGGTGTTAACATAAAAAATGAGTGCTTAATGGCAAAAGACGGCATATTTTAGGAAAAAGCTACACCCGATGTCGAATTTTACTACGCCGGCGACTGATCTGATAAGGCCTACGCGGACATTTTTTCAGCACAACCTATTATAAATCAGAAATTTAGTCACCAATATTTTCTGTTTGCAGACAAAATTTCAGTCCTTTAACAAAAAACTGCGATGGCATCCCCTTTGTTTGTTAAGCAGTATGAACTTCAACAACTTTACAATCAAGGCTCAGGAAGCCGTTCAACAGGCTTCTGAAATAGCCCAGGGCAACCAGCAACAGGCTATTGAAACGGCACACCTGCTCAAAGGTCTGCTCACTGTTGATGAAAATGTGGTTTCTTATGTGCTGAAGAAACTCAATGTAAACCTGAATGTACTGAACCAAAACCTGGATACACAGATCGACAAGTTCCCTAAAGTAACCGGGAGCGGCCCTTATCTGACTTCCGGGGCCAATTCAGCGCTTCAAAAAGCACAATCTTACTTAAAGGAATTTAAAGACGAGTTCGTGTCAGTAGAGCATTTGTTACTGGGCATACTTTCCGTGAATGACCAGAGTTCAAAGCTACTCAAGGACCAGGGCGTAAATGAAAAAGACCTTAAGGCGGCTATTGTTTCGCTCAGGGGCGACAGCAGGGTGACCGGCCAGAATGCAGAAGCTACTTATAATGCGCTGAATAAATATGCGCGTAACCTCAATGAATTTGCCGAATCGGGTAAATTAGATCCGGTCATCGGACGTGACGATGAAATCCGGAGAGTGATCCAGATCCTTTCCAGAAGGACCAAGAACAATCCGATCCTGATCGGTGAGCCAGGTGTGGGCAAAACGGCCATCGCAGAAGGCATTGCTTTTCGGATCATTAAAGGTGACGTGCCCAGCAACCTGAAGAGCAAGACGGTATACTCACTGGATATGGGCGCGCTGATCGCAGGTGCGAAATATAAAGGTGAATTTGAGGAACGCCTGAAAGCTGTGGTCAAAGAAGTGACTCAGAGTGATGGTGATATTATCCTGTTCATTGACGAAATCCATACGCTGGTCGGTGCTGGTGGCGGTGAAGGCGCTATGGACGCGGCAAACATTTTAAAGCCTGCGCTGGCCCGGGGTGAACTGCGTGCCATTGGTGCCACTACGCTGGACGAATATCAGAAATACCTGGAAAAAGACAAGGCCCTGGAACGCCGGTTCCAAAAAGTCATGGTAGACGAACCCGATACCCAGGATGCGATTTCCATTCTAAGAGGCCTTAAGGAAAGATATGAAACCCACCATAAGGTACGCATCAAGGATGAAGCGATCATCGCGGCAGTAGAAATGTCACAACGTTATATCGCAGATCGGTTTTTACCGGATAAAGCGATCGACCTGATGGATGAGGCCGCTTCAAAGCTGCGCCTGGAAATGGACAGCGTTCCCGAAAAGGTAGACGAACTGAACCGCAGGATCATGCAACTGGAGATCGAACGCGAAGCCATCAAGCGTGAAAATGACACGGTTAAAGTCAAGTCATTGAGCGAAGAGATCGCTAATCTTTCTGCGGAGCGTGACGAGATAAAAGCCAAATGGCAGGGAGAAAAAGATCTGGTAGACAATATCAATAATGAGATTGAGCAGATTGAAAGTTATAAACTGGAGGCTGAACAGGCCGAACGTGCAGGTGACTATGGTAAGGTGGCAGAAATCCGCTATGGCAAAATCAAAGAGGCTCAGGACAAGGTAGAGAAACTAAAAGCTGAACTGGAAACACAGCAAAGTGAAAGTCGCATGCTGAAAGAGGAAGTGACCGCGGACGACATCGCCGGTGTGGTAGGAAGATGGACAGGCATTCCGGTAACCAAACTGGTATCCAGCGAGCGTGAGAAGCTACTCAATCTGGAAGCAGAACTTCATCAGCGTGTGGCCGGTCAGGACGAAGCAATAGAAGCCATTTCTGATGCAATCCGTCGGTCAAGAGCAGGGTTGCAGGACAAGCGAAAACCAATAGGCTCCTTTATCTTCCTCGGAACTACCGGTGTTGGTAAGACTGAACTGGCCAAAGCCCTGGCAGAATTTCTCTTCAATGACGAGAACGCAATGACGCGTATTGATATGAGCGAATACCAGGAACGCCATGCGGTGTCCAGGTTGATCGGTGCTCCTCCGGGATATGTAGGATACGACGAAGGTGGTCAGCTGACCGAGGCTGTACGCCGCAAACCTTATTCCGTTGTGTTGCTGGACGAGATCGAAAAGGCCCATCCTGACGTATTCAATATCCTGTTGCAGGTCCTGGACGACGGAAGGCTAACGGATAACAAAGGCCGTGTGGTTAATTTTAAAAATACCATCATTATCATGACCTCCAACATCGGTTCACACTTGATCCAGGAAAACTTTAAATCACTGGATGAGGAAAATCATGACGAGGTGGTGGCCAAGACAAAGAACGAATTGTTTGAGTTGCTGAAACAGACCATCAGGCCTGAGTTCTTAAACAGGATCGATGAGCTGATCATGTTCACACCGCTGAACAGAGACCAGATCAGGGATATTGTGAGCTTACAGTTCAAACAAGTGCAGCGTACGCTTGCCGATATGGGCATAACCATCGAGGCGTCTCCTGAAGCGCTGGACTGGCTGGCAGAACTGGGTTATGATCCGCAGTTTGGTGCAAGGCCGCTGAAGCGTGTGATCCAGAAACGTATCCTTAATGAGCTTTCCAAAGAGATCCTTGCCGGAAAGGTGGATAAGGACAGCAAGATCAAACTGGACATGTTCGACCACAAATTTGTATTCCTGAATACGAAGGAAACGGCAGAATAATAGGCGTACCTGTTATTTATCAAGGAAAATCGTCATTGCTTTACACTGCAGTGGCGATTTTGCCTTAATTGCTTAGCCCCGTTTGACCTCAATATTCGGCAGAAAGGCAGTCAGCATACCGATCAGCGGCAGAAATGCACATATCTTAAACACATATGCTATGCTTGTGCTGTCTGCAAGCCTGCCCAGCAAGGCCGATCCGATGCCCCCCATTCCGAAGGCAAAACCGAAAAACAATCCTGCGACTAACCCAACCTTACCGGGAATCAACTCCTGGGCATAAACCAAGATCGCTGAAAACGCAGAAGCCAGGATCATGCCGATCGGTACGACCAGTAGACCCGTCCAGAACAGATTTGCATAAGGCAGCAGCAGCGCAAAAGGCGCCGTTCCCAAAATAGAAAACCAAATCACATATTTACGACCAAAGCGGTCGCCCAAAGGTCCGCCGAACAAGGTACCCGCGGCAACTGAAACCAGAAACACAAACAAATAGATCTGCGACGACTGCACCGACACATGAAACTTATCGATCACATAAAATGTAAAATAGCTGGTCAGGCTGGCCATATAGAAATACTTTGAAAAGATCAGGATAAGCAAAATCACAACCGAAATCATCACCCTTGTCCTTGAAAAAGTCTGGACAACCGACTCCATCCTTGCCGGCTGTCTGGCTTTAGTTGTTATATAACCTTTATACCAGGTCCCCACCTTGCTCAGGACTAATATTGCGATAAGCGCAATAGCAGAGAACCAGATCACACTATGCTGTCCGTTAGGAACGATAATCCAGGCAGCCAGTAAAGGGCCCAGCGAACTGCCAAAATTACCACCCAGTTGGAAGATCGATTGTGCTAACCCCCTTCTGCCTCCTGAAGCAGCATGCGCCATCCTTGACGCTTCGGGATGGAACACCGAGGACCCCGTACCTACCAGTGCTACCGAAACCAGCAGCATATAAAAGCCTGTAGACACGGACAAGGTAACCAGACCAAGTAAAGTAAAACCCATACCCGCAGCCAGCGAATAAGGTTGCGGCTTCTTATCCGTATAAAGTCCTACAAATGGCTGAAACAGTGAAGCCGCCAACTGGAAAGTGAGCGTAATCAGACCGATTTGCGTAAAAGTCAATGCATAGGAATTCTTAACTATAGGATAAATTGCCGGGATCAGCGACTGTATCGTATCGTTCAGCATATGGGAAAAACTAATCGCAAAAAGTATCGGAAAAACAGTTTTTTCAACCAGTCCACTAGAATGAGAAGCAGTATTCATCAGTTAAATCATTGAGCTGCAAAATTAACATTCAAAGATTTTGTGTTTGTCATCATTCAGACACAACATGCTCTTTCCGTAAGCGCTTATGAAACTCCCTTAAACTTAAGTTTTGTTTAACAATTACACGAAATAGATCAATAAAATAGCTCCGGTCCAGAACTTTTGGCATCAGATTTTGTTATGTTATATATTCTTATAAATAACATGAAGATCGCTTATATTTCAACTTATCCACCACGGGAATGTGGTATTGCTACATTTAACAACAACCTCCTGAAAGCCATCGGGCACAACAAGAAAATGGTTTCTGAAGACAGCTTCGTAGTGGCCCTTAGTGATTCTGACGAGCTTGATAAGTATGAGTATCCGAAAGAAGTAAAATATGTTATCCGACAGGAAAACCAGAAAGATTACATACGCGCGGCCGATTACATCAACACCAGTCTTGCAGACGCCTGTATCCTTGAACACGAATACGGAATCTTTGGCGGCGAGAGCGGCGTCTATGTATTGCCGTTACTGGCACGTCTGCAAAAACCACTGATTACCATTTTTCATACCGTTCTGAAGGATCCCAACTACATGCAGCTGACTATCCTGCGTGAAATTGCCAAATATTCTTCTCGCATCGTGGTTATGAGCCACAGGGCCGTTGGCTTCCTGACTAGCATCTATGGAATCCCTTTCCACAAGATACAACTGATCGAGCACGGGGTTCCGGACCTGGAGCCTAAGACAGACAACCCGGTTAAGAATTCGCTGGCATTTAAGGGGCGGAAAGTACTTTTTACCTTTGGCCTCATCAGCCGGAACAAAGGATTAGAAACGGTTATTGAGGCATTACCGAAGATCGTCGAAAAACATCCCGATGTGATGTACGTAATTCTCGGCACCACTCATCCGGGTGTTATCAAAAACTCGGGAGAAGAATACAGGGACAGTCTGAAGCGCCTGGCCATAAAGCTGAATGTAGACAGCAACCTCACTTTCATTAACAAGTTTGTTTCTGAAGAGGAGTTGCATGACTACCTCACCGCCTGTGACATGTACATTACACCTTACCTGAACGAAGCACAGATCACGAGTGGTACCCTGTCTTATGCCATAGGTGCCGGTGCAGCAGTGATCTCCACACCCTACTGGCATGCTCAGGAACTGCTGGCAGATCACCGCGGCCGCCTTTTCGACTTCAGAAATGCCGATCAGCTGGCAGGTATTGTTAATGAACTGCTTGATGATGGCGAAAAGTTAAAGGAACTGAAAAGCAACGCCTTTGAATACGGACTACACATCCGCTGGCCAAGAACCGGCGAGGTCTTTGTAGATGTGCTAGACGAGGCCATTGACAAATTCTTGTCAGAACAGGAAAAGGGCGGAAAACCAATTATTGATCCGGATATGATGCCCGCCTTCAGTCTGGCCCATGTGCAGCGGCTTACCGATGACACAGGTATTGTCCAGCACGCCAAATATGGCATACCCAACCTGAAGGAAGGCTATTGTCTAGATGACAATTCAAGGGCGCTCATCCTGACCATCCTGGCTTATCAGCAAAATAAGAGCAAAGCGGCACTGGATCTTTTGCCCATCTACCTGAGCTACATCCAGTACATGCAATGTGACAACGGAAACTTCCGGAATTTCCTGAGCTTTAAACGTGAATACCTTGATGAAGTTGGCTCAGAGGATTCATTTGGACGCACCATCTGGGCACTGGGCTACCTCATCAGCAATGCACCGAACAACTCCTACAGAGAGTTTGCCAGAGAACTGTTCCTGAAATCTATACCACACTTTAAAACGCTGCACCATTTGCGCGGTATTGCCAATACCATGATCGGGCTGACACATTTCCTTTCCGCACATCCGGGAGACGGGCACGTTACCGAACAGCTCAACGAACTCGTCAAACCCCTGAGGGCTGCATACCAGCAGCACCGGGACGGACGCTGGCACTGGTTTGAGGAAAAACTGACCTACGACAACGCCATACTGCCGCTGGCCTTGCTTTGTCATTACGAGGTTACCCAGGACCAGGAATCCATGGACATCGCGCTCGAGAGCATGGAATTCCTGTCTGAGAAAACACTTATCCACGGCTACCTCAATCCTGTAGGTAACGACGGCTGGCTGTTCAAGGATGGCGGCGAGATGGCCTTGTATGATCAGCAGGCCATTGAAACAATGGCTATGGTGCTGATGTACTTTAAAGCTTACGAGATCACACACGATTTGACCTATATCCGGCAGATGTACCTGTGCTACCAATGGTTTCTTGGCGAGAACAGCCTCCACCTGCCGCTGTACGACCATGAGACCAAGGGCTGCGGCGATGGCCTGCAGACCTACGGTGTCAACCGCAACCAGGGGGCTGAAAGCACCCTGGCATACTGGATCTCGCACCTGATCGTATTGAAGGCACTGGAATCTGAATATGAATTTATACAAAGTGCCGATCTGGCCGCAGCGCAGCAAACCTCATGAGGATCGCCGTATTATCACCCATAGCCTGGAGGACACCCCCCAGGCATTATGGGCCATGGGAACAGATGGCTTCTAATCTGACCGAGGGCCTGGTTAATGCAGGAATTGATGTTACCCTGTTCGCTACAGGCGACTCGCTGACCTCAGGTAAACTCAGCGCAGTCATCGAGCGGGGATATGAGGAAGACCGCGAACTGGATGCTAAGGTGGCTGAATGCCTCCATATCAGCCAACTGATGGAACAGTCAGGTCAATTCGACCTCATCCATAACCACTTTGACTTTTTGCCTCTCACCTATTCGGGTCTTATCAATACGCCGATGATTACGACCATACATGGCTTCTCATCAGAAAAGATCGTACCTGTTTATCAAAAATACAACGACAAGGGATATTACGTTTCCATCAGCGATGCCGACCGGCATCCGGAGCTGCACTACATAGCTACAGTTTATAACGGACTACAAACAACACAGTTCAGCTTTAGTCCGCAACATTATGATTATCTGCTCTTCTTTGGCCGAATACACCCTCACAAAGGTGCGGCTGAAGCCATTGAGATCGCAAAACAGGTAGGCAAAAAGCTGCTGGTCGCGGGTATAATACAAGATGAAGCCTATTTCAGGGAAAAAGTTGAACCTCATTTCAGTGAATCAGTGGTTTTCCTCGGTCCAGCCGGCCCTGAAGAAAGGGACCGGCTGCTTGGGGGTGCGGCGGCTTTGCTCCACCCAATTAGCTTTGATGAACCCTTTGGACTCAGCGTTGCCGAGTCCATGCTCTGCGGCACCCCGGTAATCGCATTCAACCGCGGCTCCATGCCCGAGCTGATCCGTGATGGAAAGAGCGGGTATCTTGTAAATAATGTAAATGAGGCTTCGGAAGCAGTGTCGTCATTGACGAACATTAGCCGCACAGCTTGCCGTGAATGGGCGCTGGCTAATTTTTCTCAGGAAAAAATGGTTCAGGATTACATCCAGCTATACGAGAAAATACTAAACTAGCGTCATTCCGAGCGGAGTGAGGAATCTCTTGATTGTGCTCAAGCAAGAGATCTCTCACGATATTCGAGATGACGGTATAAGCCTTATTGTTTCAGTCGCTCAAGAAGCACATCCAGTTTCACGCTTGCAAAGGACGAACAATAATCAGAAAGTCCATATGGAATAATCAGTTCGCCGTTATGCACGATAGCGCCGCAAGAATAGAGTACATTAGGCACATAACCCTCCCGTTCATCATTGTTCGGCATCACCAGCGGTTCACGAAGACGGCCTATCTCCCGTGACGGGTCATTAATATCAAACAGACTTGCACCCAGGCAATACTTGCGCATTGGCCCTACCCCATGCGTAATCACCAACCAGCCCGCTTCGGTCTCTATCGGCGAACCACAGTTACCGATCTGGATAAACTCCCAGGGAAAACGCGGCTCCTGCAACTTTACCGGATTATCCCACACCGTGAGCTTATCTGAATACATCAGGTAGTTGTTGAAACCATCGATACGAGACATCATGACATATTTACCATCGATCTTGCGCGGAAATAAAGCAAGATTTTTGTTCTGAGCGCCTACCCCATGCAAAGGGCTGATCTTGAAATCATAAAAATTCGTGGTCTGCAACAGCTTAGGCATGATCATAGAGCCATCATACGCCGTATATGTAGCGTAATAGATCACCGAACCATCATCCCTGATGAAACGCACAAAACGCGCATCTTCTATTCCTTTGCGCTCAAACTCAGAAATGGGGAAAATTACCCTGTCGGAAATATCGGTATCTCTTGAGAAACTGATTTCATGATACGTATCTGATAACCAGAGGATTTTGTCATATTCCAATTTCCTGAGGTCATCCTCCTGCATACTCTTTCCATCCAGGATAATCTTGCGTAGCATCGCGTAATCAAACTTGTCCTGCAGCTTGTTGCCCACTTCATCCAGCACCTCGATATTGATCTTGGAATCCGCTGCCTTTTTCAAAAAGAGGCGTTTGTTATACACCGCGTTCTTGATCACTTCAGCCTCATCTATATAGTTACCAGCTGGTATCACGGTAATGTTCTGGTTACGGTCAATCAGTGCCCTGCGGAATACCACGGAAGATATATGGCCTTCGCCCACCGCACGAAAACTGATAATTACCCGTTTCTCACCCTCAACCAGCTCATTCTGATCCGGATCTTCAACAATTGAGGGGTTAAAGAATGCCGCAGACTCTATGGAATACTCGTGGGTAAAATAAGACCCCAGTAACAGCTTGCGATCCTTATCCATATCGTCATAGTCCACACCTGCCTGCTCAATACAACTCTTTATCTTTTTACAATGCCGGGTCAATATCTTGGTAATGTTCCGGTGCCGCTTTGAATACTCCTGCAACAGTGGCGAAATGATTGCGAAAACTTCTTCATCGGAAAGCTGCATCACCTTTTTGACTACTTCTATGGATCTTTCCTCTCCATTGAAGAAAAAACGGGCAATGACACGTTTAGGGTCCGGATAAACCTTTACTGGCTTGCGTTCTACAGATATTCTCATGGACGTTATAACGCTTATCTTATCTTTTTTGTTCTATGTCCCGGTCAATCTCTGTGATGTTTACTTCCTCTGTCCTGGAGGCATCACCAATGAGATACCTGTTGAAATGATCGGCGAGCTTCCAGAACCCATACTCGGTAAGGTCTCCGAATGCGTGACGCTGGCCCGGCATGATCACAAACTCGAAACGCTTACCCGCTTTCATAAGCGCATTGGCCACCCTGATGGTATTGGCAGGATGGACGTTATTGTCTACATCGCCGGTCATCAGCAGCAAATGGCCTTTCAGGTTTTTGGCGAGGTCCGGGTTTTTGTCTATGTTGTACTGAAAAGTTGTGTCGCCCTTTGCAGAAACGATCTCCTTTACGCCATGGTGCTTCTCGCTCCACCAGCGGTTGTAAATGCTGTTGTCATGGTTCCCTGCATTAGAAACCGCAGCCTTAAAGAAATCAGGATAGACCAGCATCGCTGCGGTGGACATAAATCCCCCTCCCGAATGACCCGTGATCCCCACTTTATCGATATCGATGAATGGATATTTTGCGGCAAGCTGTTCTGCTGCTGCCTTTTTATCAGCCAGTCCATAATCGCGCAGGTTACCGTACCCATAGGTGTGGTACCATTTGGACCGCGCCGGATTACCGCCCCTGTTACCAACCGTAATCACAATATAACCGAACTGCGCCAGGCGGTCTGTTCGGTCCATCGATTTGCTGAAAGCCGTATTCACAGCTTCCGTCTGTGGTCCGGGATAAACATACTCAATGATCGGATAACGCTTGCCCGGATCGAAGTCGAAAGGCTTATACATCACCCCGTACAGGTCGGTGATACCATCATCTGCCTTCACCCTGAAGGGTTCCGGGAACTTGTAGCCAGCAGCCATCAGCAACGAGAGATCGGTAGTCTCCAGATCCATCACCTTATTTCCGCGGGTATCCATCAGCACTGATTTTGGCGCTGTGTTTACCCTGCTGAAATTATCTACAAAGAAGCGCATATTGTCATTCATACTGGTGGCGTGGTCAAAATCGCCCGGGCTGAGCAGCTTAAGCCCCGACCCATCAAAATTAACCCGGTAAAGATGCTGGTAATATGGGTTTTCCTTCGCCTCCCTGCCATTTGCGGTGAAATAAAGTAAACGTGCCTTTTCATCGATATTCACGATATCCTCGCAATGGAAAGGTCCTTTGGTGATCTGGTTCTTCAGCTTCCCGTTGCCGTCAAACAGGTAAAAATGAGCCCAGCCATCACGCTCGGACCAATGGATCAGTTCCTTGCCATCATTGACAATACCTGGCCGGTTGATCTCCACATAAGTATTGAAACGCTCCTCGATCACGGGCCTTACCTCGCCGCTCCGGATGTCGATCGTACAGATATCTACCCGCTTGAGGTCACGGCTCGTACGCGAGATGTAGAACCTTGCATTATTGCCCAGCCAGACCGAAGGGCGGAATTCGTTGTCCCGGTCTTTCGCCAGTGAAGGCGCCCTGAACACGGAAAGGCTTTGATCTTTAAAAGCAGTGGTGTTGATCTTTTTATAATTTTTTGCAGCAAAATCAAACAGGAGAATCTCATCTTGAGGGGCTTCCTTCTCCCCAGGCATCTGGTATTTGTAGGTTTCCAGGGTCGGCCGTCCCGGGGCTACGTTATTGATCACCCAGAGGTCACCCACCTTTCTTGAATCCGAGCGCTGCAACACAAAATATTTTGAATCCGGTGACCAGACGACATAAGCGCCCCTGCGCTTTTTATCATTTTTAATCACTTCCTCATTGTTTTCTCCACTACCATCTGACCCGTAGGAATAAAATTTAACTCCGTCCTTAGTCAGCTGATGCTCTACAATCGTACTATCGTCCTCGTTCTTTACCGCCTTCTTATAGTTTTCCTTATCCATCCAGTAGAGGTTATAGTTACGGGTAAAGATAATGGCTGAGGAATCGGGAGCTACCGAGCCCCAGGAAGGTTTGGCCTTGGGTTTGGTATAATTAGGCACTTCTGTCAGTTTCGAAGAAGCAATGTCGTAATTGAAAAAGAATATCTTTTTCTGCATAGAATCGGCCGCCTTCTTGTCCTTGCGATCCTTCTTTACCTCATCAATCGTACTTCGTACCTCAAAAGTGACTTGCCTTTCATCGGCTGAAAACTTCAGGTTTTCCAGTGGCAGATGCTGTGCGTCAAAAGGGTCCCTGACAATGGTAGTGATGTCAGCTGCCAGCCGGGCGATGTCAAAAAGTTTCTTTTTACTGCGCGCTACAGGATTAACAATATACCATTGCTTACCCGAAGGCGTCTCATATTCGTACCAGAAACGGTTACTTTGTTTCAGCCAGTGTGCATCTACCCCCGTCGAATATACCATCTTCTTCAGCTTCGCGGGTGAAAAACGGGAAGCCAGCTGATAATTGGCTTTCTGAGCAGCAGGCCGGTTTTCAATCAGGGTAAAGGTTCGGTCCCGGCCGTCCTTTTCCTGGGCGGCACTGTAAAAACCTGCGAACAGCGTCAGTACGGCCAGCGTGTAGAGTTTCTTCATGAATGGTCTTGGTTTAGGCGCACCTAAATTACCGATTAATTGCCTTTGCTGACTGGATTTATTTGTAATAAATTGATGATTAATGATATTTTTGCCCAAATACATAACCATGAAACGACAAGTCATCACCCTCCTGGCTGCCGCAATAATGCTTACTGCGGGCTGTCAGTCGAAATCCCAGACCAGTTCAGCAAAAGACGGCGCAGATACCACCTCAGGCACAGCGCCGGCGGGGAGCGGCGAAGCCTCTGCATCAGATGGCAACCCTGCAGCCGCAGTCGATGTCAGCAAGATCAAGCCCGCCGATCCGAAAACCATACTCGAACGCAAGCAGGTACCCATCCTGTGTTACCATCAGGTTCGCAACTGGAAGCCTACCGACGGAAAGGTGGGTAAAGATTATATCGTAGAGATCCAGAACTTCAAAGACCAGATGAAGATGCTCGCCGACAGCGGGTACCACACGATCCTACCGGATCAGTTGTATGCCTATCTCAATACCGGCGCCCCACTGCCCAGCAAACCCATCATGCTGACCTTCGACGATACCGACATGGACCAGTTCACCATTGCAAATCCTACTTTGAAAAAGTATGGCTTCAAGGCGGTGTACTTCATTATGACGGTTTCCATTGGCCGCAAGGGCAAGTTTGTAGATTACATGACCAGGGAGCAGATCAAACAGCTTTCCGATGAGGGCAACGTCATCGGCAGTCATACCTATGATCACAAAAACTTTAAAAAATATACGGGTAAGGACTGGGAAGAACAACTGGATAAACCGACAAAAAAACTCGAGGAAATTACCGGCAAGAAAATGACGGAGTTTGCCTATCCCTTCGGCCTCTGGAACAGCCAGGGTATCCCTGAACTTAAAAAACGCGGCTTCCGCATGGCCTTTGCCCTGGCAGATAAACGCGACCCCAATGAGCCGCTATATACCATCAGGAGGATTATCGCCAGCGGTTACTGGAGCCCGAAGACATTGCACAACAGCATTGTCAGGAGTTTTTAACTGTCGGTTGATTTCCTTATCCGTCAATGGAAGGGTTAAATGGACGTACAGGCTTGTTATCTTCGATTTCAATTTTACACAGTTTGTTGCATATTATCCGGAAATCCTTATATTTGCCGCACCTCGTTAATGCTAACTATTGTTGATAAGAGGGCTGATAAAAGACATGAACAACGTTTTGAACCATCATTTACATTTTCACCATCGCCTGCAGGCGATGTATATGTAGATGTTTTGTACTTCAAAACGAAATTCCGGTCATTTATTTCCTGTTTAATTCAATAATTCTAAAAGCATCAAGTGAAAACACTTAAAATAGCTATCCAGAAATCGGGTAGGTTAAATGAAAAATCAGTAGAGATCCTCAAAAATTGTGGTTTATCGTTTGAAAACTACAAAAGCTCACTCATATCGACAGTTACCAATTTTCCGCTGGAAATTCTTTTTCTGCGTGATGACGATATCCCCGAATACGTACAGGACGGGATTGCCGATCTTGGAATTGCCGGCGAGAACGTAATCGTGGAAACCGGGGCAGAGGTTACTTACCTTCAAAAGCTGGGCTTTGGCAAATGTACGCTGAAGATTGCAATACCAAATGATAGTGAAATTACCGGATTGCAGCAGCTAAGCGGTAAGGCTATTGCCACCTCTTACCCTGTGATCCTGGAAAAATACCTGAAAGAGAACAATATACATGCAGAAGTAAGGACTATTTCAGGGTCCGTTGAGATCGGGCCGGGATTAGGCCTCAGCGATGCAATCTGCGATATTGTCTCAACCGGTGGCACCTTAAGAAGCAACGGACTTAAGCCATTTTCAGAGGTTATGAAATCTGAGGCAGTGCTGATCGGCAAGGCGGGTTCGGAGATGCTCCCTGAAGTACAGGAACTCTTACAAAGGATACGTTCTGTTCTTCGCGCGAAAGAAACCAAATATGTAGTACTGAACGTTGCAAAGGACAACCTGCAAAAGATTGTTGACCTGCTGCCCGGTGTAAAGAGTCCTACTGTGGTACCGCTGTTTGATGAAAACTGGGTGGCGGTACACTCTGTTATTGCCGAATATGATTTTTGGGAAAAGATCAACAGCCTTAAAGCTGCTGGCGCGGAAGGCATCGTGGTGATGCCAATCGAAAAGATTATTGCTTAATTATAAGGAACATCTGAAAACTCAAAAAAATAATGAACAGATGAAAACCTATAACTATCGGGACCTAACGCCACAGCAGATTGAAGTACTCTGCCTGCGGCAGCTGGAGGACGATCAGGTCGTCCGGGAACGCGTACGTGAAATTACTGAACGTGTCAGGAATGAAGGTGACAAAGCCTTGCTGGACTATGCACGGCAATTTGACCAGGTGTTGCTGAATCGCCTTTACCTAGATGCTGAGGAGCTGGCTGCGATCGCAGCGGGTATACCTGATGAAGCCAGATTGGCCATCGACACTGCCTATGAAAATATACGGAGTTTCCATGCGGCTCAGATCCACCTGGATGCTGAGGTAGAAACCATGCCGGGCGTGAACTGCTGGAGGGAAAACCGTCCGATCGATAAGGTAGGCATGTATATCCCGGGGGGGTCTGCAGTATTGCCAAGTACATTCCTCATGCTGGGCGTTCCTGCTCAACTGGCCGGATGTAAGGAGATCGTGGTGTGTTCACCACCGCAGAAGGACGGTAAAACAAATTGCTATGTCGCTTACGCAGCGCAGAAACTGGGTGTAGCACGGGTGTACCTGATCGGCGGCGCCCAGGCTGTCGCGGCGATGGCCTACGGAACGGAAAGCGTGCCTAAAGTGTATAAGATATTCGGACCTGGCAACCGTTACGTGACCCAGGCCAAGCAACTGGTACAGTCTGCTGCCGGGACTGCAATTGACATGCCGGCCGGGCCTTCTGAGGTGCTGGTGCTGGCTGATGAAACTTGCGTGCCCGCATTTGTCGCGGCAGATTTACTGGCCCAGGCGGAGCACGGAGCGGATTCGCAGGCGATCCTGGTGGCGACTTCTGATGCCCTTGTGGAACAAGTGATGCAGGAACTGGAAGTGCAGCTTCAGGCGCTGCCCCGCCGGGACGTGGCGGCAAAGGCAATTGAAAATTCTTATGCGGTGGTGGTAGCAGACCTCGAACAGGGCATGGCTTTCAGCAATGCCTATGCACCCGAGCACCTGATCCTTGCGACTAATAGCTTTGAAGACCTGGTGCCGTTGGTACAAAATGCGGGTTCCGTATTCCTGGGCAACCTGACCCCCGAAAGTGCAGGAGATTATGCCTCGGGAACCAATCATACCTTACCGACAAGCGGATTTGCACGGGCTTATTCGGGTGTTTCGCTGGATTCCTTTGTAAAGAAGATCACTTTCCAGCGCATTGACCCGGAAGGTCTGCAGCAGATCGGCCGCACAGTAGAAGTACTCGCTGAGGCAGAAGGTCTGGAGGCTCACAAAAATGCGATGAGCATCAGGATGAAGAACGTTTAAACAAGCTAAAAAATGGACGTTAACGATTTACAAAGAGAAAATATTAAAAACCTGAAGCCTTATTCTACGGCCAGGGATGAATATAAGGGCCAGGCCAGTGTGTTTCTGGATGCCAATGAAAACGGGTTCGGTTCCCCGCTGGATGAATTGGACGGGCAGACCCGCAGTTATAACCGCTACCCCGACCCGCTGCAGCTTGACCTCAAGGAGGCGATCAGCAAAATCAAGGGCGTACCCATTGAAAATACTTTTTTAGGTAACGGCAGCGACGAGGCAATTGACCTGTTGTTCAGGGCTTTTTGCGAACCGGGACGGGATAATGTGATTGTCCTCCCTCCTACTTATGGAATGTATGAGGTATCAGCGGGTATCAATAATGTAGAAGTGCGCAGGGTAAACCTGATGCCCAGCTACCAGCTCGACCTTGAGGGCATCGCCGAGGCGGTTGACCAGCATACCAAATTGATCTTTATCTGTTCACCGAACAACCCCACTGGCAATTCGATCGTGAGAGCGGATATTGAGACTGTGCTTGCCAATTTCAAGGGACTTGTTGTGATCGACGAAGCCTATATCAATTATGCAAAGCAGAAAACTTTTATCCAGGAGCTGACAGAATATCCGAACTTGGTCGTAATGCAAACTTTTTCAAAGGCCTGGGGGCTGGCCGCGCTGAGGTTGGGTATGGCCTTCGCGTCACAAAAGGTGATCGATATCCTGAACAAGGTAAAACCGCCCTACAACATCAACCAGGCTACACAGGACATCGCATTGGAAGCTTTAAAAAATGTAGCACAGGTAAATGAATGGATCCGGGAAACTGTTGCGGAAAGGGAACAGTTGAGCAGAGACCTCGAGGCATTGGATACCGTTCAGCAAGTATACCCTTCGGACGCCAACTTTATATTAGCCAGGGTGAATGATGCAAAGGGCACTTACGACGCACTCGTAGATCGGGGGATCATTGTACGTGATCGCTCAAAGGTGGCCTTATGTGAAGGTTGCCTGAGGATCACTATCGGAACGCCTGAAGAAAACAAAACATTACTGGAAGCGCTTAAAGAAATCAAATGAAAAAAGTACTTTTTATAGACCGCGACGGAACGCTGGTCAAGGAACCGGAGGATGAGCAGGTAGATTCGTTTGCAAAGCTGGCCTTTTATCCTAAAGCGCTTTATTACCTTTCACGCATTGCAGCTGAACTTGATTATACCCTGGTGATGGTGACTAACCAGGACGGACTGGGGACAGCTTCTCATCCCGAGGAAAATTTCTGGCCGGTCCACAACTTCATCATGGACACTTTTGCCGGTGAGGGCGCAGTGTTCAGCGAGGTGATCATTGACAAGACTTTTGCGCATGAGAACGCGCCGACACGCAAACCGAACACCGGCCTGTTGCAGCACTTCTTTAATGAAGGCTATGACCTGCCCAGTTCCTATGTGATCGGCGACCGGCTAAACGATGTGATCCTGGCGAAGAACCTGGGTGCGAAGGCGATCTGGATCAGGAACAATGACTCCCTGGGCTCCGGCGAACAAATGGAAAAAGCGGAGACGCTGGGTGACTATATCGCCTTGCAGACTTCTGACTGGGCAGATATTTATATGATGCTGAAGGCTGGTGCGCGTAAGGTCTATCATGAGCGCAACACGAACGAAACAAAAATTGCGATCGGGATTGACCTGGAAGGCACTGGGAAGGCAGACGTACACACCGGCCTGAATTTTTTCGATCACATGCTGGACCAGATCGCACGTCATGGCAGCGTCGATCTTTTTATCCGTACCGAAGGTGATCTTCATATCGACGAACATCATACCATAGAAGATACCGGCATTGCATTAGGCGAAGCCTTCGCAAAGGCCATCGGCAATAAACTCGGTCTTGAACGTTATGGTTTTTACCTGCCGATGGACGATTGCCTGGCACAGGCGGCAATTGACTTTGGCGGCAGGCCCTGGATTGTCTGGGACGCGGAGTTCAAGCGGGAAAGAGTAGGCGACGTACCGACCGAAATGTTCTATCATTTCTTCAAGTCGTTCAGCGATGCGGCAAAGTGTAACCTGAACATCAAGGCCGAAGGTGATAATGAGCATCATAAAATAGAAGCGGTATTTAAGGCATTTGCAAAAGCGATTAAAATGGCGATCAAACGGGATCCGGAAAAACTGGTGTTGCCGAGTACAAAGGGTGTTTTATAAATCATTGAATATGATCGGAATTGTAAACTACGGCGCGGGCAATATTTTCTCACTTACCTCGGCACTGGACAGGCTGGACTTAGAATATGGCATGATCCATGAAGAGGCTGATCTGGACAAGTACAGCCACATCATTATCCCTGGTGTTGGCCATGCCGGTACTGCGATGGAAAAACTAAAGCAGACCGGACTGGTTGAGCCGCTCCGGGCATTGAAGAAACCGGTGCTTGGCATCTGTGTAGGCATGCAGCTCCTGACGGAGCATTCTGAAGAAGGTGATGCAGAGATGATGGGGATCGTACCGGTAAAGACACGGCTCTTTGACAAATCGTTGGGAATCAAGATACCACATATGGGCTGGAACAATATCCGTCACCAAAACAATTCATTGTTTGAAGGTGTTGAAAATCTGTCACAATTTTACTTCGTGCATTCGTACTTTATTGAATATAACCCTAATTTTGACATCGCAACTGCGGAGTACGGACTGCCTTTCTCAGCAGGAGTGCAGCGGGATAATTTCTATGGGGTGCAATTTCACCCTGAGAAATCAGGAAACGCAGGAGAGCGTTTATTAAAGAATTTTTCAAACTTAAAGCATTAAAATGTATATAATTCCTGCAATTGATATATTGGACGGTAAAGTAGTACGCCTGAGGGAAGGTGATTATGACCAGAAAACAGTCTACGACGTTTCTATTGAGGAGATGATCAATACCTACAGATCTAATGGGACTGAATTCATACATATCATTGATCTTAACGGTGCCAAAGGAGATTTCAGCAATCAGGCTACTTTGTTCGATGTCATCAAGAAAACGGACATGAAAGTACAGTATGGTGGCGGTATCCGTACCATTCAGCAGGTGACGGACCTGCTGGACTCTGGCGTTCACAGGGTTATTGTAGGTACGCAGGCCATTACCAACCCTGATTTTCTCAAACAGCTGAGTACTGAGGTCGGTAAAAAATATGATTATGCTAACCGGATTGTCATCGCGATCGATGTGCTGGACGAGGTCATCAAATACAGCGGATGGATGGAAAGCTCCCCGATCAAACTGATGGATTATGTGGATAAATGCCTGCAACTGGGCTTTTTCCGTTTTCTGTGCACAGACATCAATAAGGATGGTAAACTGGGCGGCGCAGCGGTTGAACTGTACCGTAAGCTACTCGACCACTCCCCTTTCATTAAACTGATCGCTTCAGGTGGTATCAGCTCTATGAAGGATATTGAAGAACTGGCTCAGCTTGATATCCGTTCGGTAGTTGTCGGAAAGGCGATTTATGAGAACAGGATCACCATCGATGAGATCAAGCAATGGAACCTGAAGCAAATGACTTCTTTATAGATGTTAAGTAAGCGCATTATACCCTGTCTCGACGTAAAGGACGGACGCACCGTTAAGGGTGTGAACTTTGTAGACCTGAAGGACGCAGGAGACCCGGTGGAGCTGGCCTGGCAATATGCACAACAGGGAGCGGATGAGCTGGTTTTCCTAGACATTACGGCTACACATGAGCGTCGGGGTACAACGATAGAAATGGTGAAAGCAGTAGCCAGACAGCTGAACATTCCGTTTACCATTGGTGGTGGCATTACTTCGGTCGCCGATGCAGAGGCCCTTCTCAATTCAGGAGCTGACAAAATATCCATCAATTCGGCTGCAGTGAGGAACCCAGGGCTGATCGAAGACCTGGCCAGGGCTTTCGGGGTCCAGTTCGTTGTTGTTGCGGTGGATACCAAACTGCTGGACGGTCGCAATATTGTGCATCTGAATGGGGGAAGACTACCTACGGAACTGCTTACGGAAGAATGGATCCGGAATGCGGAGAACCTGGGAGCGGGCGAGATATTACTGACCTCTATGGACCATGACGGCACAAAAAATGGCTTTGACTGCGGTCTGCTGGGCAAAATATGTAATGCTGTGAACATACCGGTGATCGCTTCAGGCGGTGCAGGGAAAATGGAGCATTTCACAGAAGTATTCCTGGAAACCGGTGTGGATGCGGCACTCGCTGCTTCGGTGTTCCATTTCGGGGAGATTCCCATACCTGCGCTTAAAGAAGAATTAAAAAAACACAATATTCCTGTCAGGATATGAAGATAGATTTTGAAAAGACCGGAGGCCTGGTGCCCGTAATCATACAGGATGTGCAGACGCTTGAAGTACTGATGCTGGGCTATATGAACGATGAAGCCTGGCAAAAAACACAGGCGGAAGGCAAAGTGACCTTTTTTTCCAGGTCTAAGAACCGGCTCTGGACCAAGGGCGAAGAGAGCGGCAATTTTCTGTTTGTGAAGGAAACGCATATCGATTGCGACAACGATACCCTGCTCATCAAAGCCAGCCCGGCAGGCCCTACCTGCCATACCGGGTCCCGGAGCTGCTTTAAAACGGCTTACAACCAGAATTTTGTTTTTCAGCTGGAGCAGATCATTGCTGACCGCTATGATCACCCATCTGCTGAATCCTATGTCAACAAACTGCGCAGCAAGGGATTGAACAAAATTGCGCAGAAGGTAGGTGAAGAAGGCGTAGAAACGGTCATTGCTGCCCTGGCAGAATCGGATGCTGATTTCATCAATGAAAGTTCTGACCTGATATTTCACCTGCTTGTTCTGTTAAGGGAAAAAGGAAAAACCCTTGCAGATATCGGGCTGAACCTGGAAGGGCGCCACAAATAGCCTTAAATGCTGAAGCACTTACATACTCTTCCCGGTCATCAGAACCCGGTATATGCCCTGGCGAATACTGCGGACGGGAAGGGATTTTATAGTGCCGGCAACGACAAAGGTGTTGTGGAATGGTCTCTGGAGACCATGTCTTTTGTCAAAGTACTGGTACCCGTTCAAAGCTCAGTATATGCACTCCACCGTCATGAAAACCTGCTCTTTGTTGCGCAGCGCAGCGGACTGATACTGGTATATGACCTGCTGAAACAGGAAACAATTTCCACACTATCCCATCATAAGAAGGCTGTTTTCGATCTTATGGTACTTCCTCAGAAGCAGGAGTTGCTGAGCAGTGGCGAAGACGGGGAACTGGCAGTGTGGTCGATCAGGGATTATACCTTATTATATAATTTTCCCGTGATCAGGGACACCGTTCGTTGCATCGCAGTAAACCAAGCAGGAACTGAGATTGCCCTGGGCTGTAAGGATAGCATGATCAGGATATACAATTCTGCCGATTACGGGCTTTTAAAAACATTGTCCGGTCATGGTATGCCGGTAACCTCGCTGAAATATGCTCCCGATGGCCGCTTCCTACTGTCAGGCGGCCGTGATGCACAACTAAAGGTCTGGGATTTACCGGATTATGAGCTGCAGGCCAATGTGGCAGCCCATATGTTCAGCGTTTATACAATTGCTTATCATCCGTTTGCACCTTTCTTTGCAACCAGCAGCCAGGACAAAAGTATCAAGCTATGGGGTGCAGATGATTTCAGGTTATATAAAATACTGAGCATTGAAAAAGGCACAGAGGGCCATAGGCATTCCGTCAATAAACTCATCTGGAGCGCCGACGGAAAATACCTGATCTCTACGGGAGATGACCGGCAGGTCATGATCTGGGCGTTCAATTCCTGATTTCTACTTTCTTCATCCCGTCCCTGCCGGAAAATACCGGAAAATACATCATTTCGGCCTTTGCCGGATTTAAGGTATAAGTTCCCGAATATCTCGGCAGCAGCCGGATGTCGAAAATATATTTCCCCTGTTTGAGCTTGCTGCAGAAGATGGTGGTTTTATCTTTAAAATATTCACGGTGGGTTTCAATTCCATTATGGCGCTGCGTCTTACTTTCATAAATACAGCCTGCGGGTATCGGCACTTCGATCATTACATAATCTGCATTCGCACGGACGTTTACCTCTACTTTCAGCACCGCAGCTTTCCCGGCTTGCAATACCGGGACATTGGGTGCTCCTTTCAGTACGGGCTCCTGCAGAAGGCTGGTACTGATGATAAAATCCCGGCCTGCTTTTTCCGGGGCCGTATTTTGGAACTGCTGATAGGCCGTGAAGTAAACGGGCGTATTTCCTTTCTTGGAAATCCGGATTTCACCCGGTGGCAGGATCGCCGTATAGGGGAATGTTTTGATTGTGGAACCATTTAGTGTCAGCTCGGGAGCGTTTCCTGCACGCTGTTCTGCGATCAGGTCAGGCAATATGGTTTCCAGGATGAGTGAAGACTCGTAAGTATTGCGCCATTTCCCGTCCTTTCGCTGCTCCAGGAAATAATGCCTGATGCTGTTCAGCTCCCCTTCATGACCGCCGCTGGCCTTCAGGAGCTGATAGGCCAGGAGCGTATTTTGAATGCTGTTGTCCCAGAATGAAATGCCGGGTTCTCCCCAATAGCTGTTGCCAAACATGGTTTGCTTCTTTTGCTTCAACAGCCATGCGATATCAGCAGCTACGCCCATCTGCTGACGAAGCCGCATATCCTGCAGTTGCTCAAACAAAGCAGGCTGTGAGTCGCTCCGGATGATTTTCTCGGGCAGATTGATGTCCTTGTAGCCCGGATCAATAAGTCTGAGCAGTCTGAACGTTTGCAGGAGGTCGTTACTCCCTGCCTTTTGCAGCTTCTGCCGGAGGTAATCTGACAATGCCTGTGTCTTAAGCTCCGCTTTATATCCCGATCGCTGTGCCATGAGCAATGCTTCCGTCACATGATAACTGATCCACATCTCTTCCTGGGTTCCGGTCCACCAGCCCCAGGTTCCCTGGGATGTCACATTGCCAAGTAAAGTTCCGATGAGCTTATTGACCTCCTTATCTCTGCGTAAATCCTGCTTCAGCAGCTTTCTGATCTCCTTTTCCAGCAAGAGGCCTTTCAGCTTGGAGGCCAGTTGTTCATTACACAAATATTCGTAGTTAACCAGCTGATCAATTTCATCAAGGAGTACCGGAAACAGGGATGCTTCAGCCCGCAGGCTGACCTGTCCGAGCCGGGGGTCAGCATGGTAAGTCAGCGTCGTGTCCGACCGGAGACTGCTGAAATAACCCTTGCTTTCCTTGACGCCGGTTGGCAAGACAGGAATAGCGCGGCGCTCCCCGTCTGCATAACCGTTATCCTGGCTCAGGCTGTACTCGAACTTCAGGCTGTCGGTGCTGTTTTTATAGGCAGGAGCGGTTACAATCAGCGTATCTATATGTGCATTTTTTATGCTGAACTGACGGGTTTCCGGCGTCTGCCCGTTAAAGCTGAACTGGCGGGACAAGGCTTCTTCCTTTCCGTTATAATTGACCAGCTTGCCGATCACGCTGGCCCGATCTGAAGCTAGCAGAAACTGTGGCGTGCTGATACTGGCGGTTAAGCTCTTGAAGGACGGTATATAGACGTGCGCAACTCCGGATTGCCGTTTTCCGTTCATCGCGAAGAAATTCGTGATCCAACTGGTGATGTCATCGGGGAAGGTGACTGTAAATGCAGCTTTTCCTTCCTGGTCGGTGACGAGTCTGGGCTCCCAGATGGCATAATCTGAGAAATTGCTGCGTATGCCGCTGCCACCGTCCTGAGTGCGATCTCCGGCAGCAGTATCAGGTTGTCCGTTGGTGAATACGAGTATCACGCCATTTTTCCCGGCATCACCGTAAAGGGCCATGGCACGGTCTGCTTTTAGGACTTCCACTGAAATAATGGAAGACGGGTCAATATCGCTAAGTTTACCCTGCTGAGGTTTACCATCGATGATCAGCATGCCCTGAAAATCCCCGCCCGTTGTATTTGTTCCCCGGATGTTAACGGCCGCACGCACGCCCGGAGCTCCATTTTGTTCAATATTGAGCCCGGCCACGGTTCCCTGCAAAAGCTGCTCTATGTTGGCCACGGGAACGTTTGCTACGTTTACTCGCCCTTGTCCTTCCCGCCCTACGTATCCACGGATGACCACTTCATTGAGTTCATTCCGTACTTCCATCATACGTACTTGCAGAACACCGTTTCGGGGAATCTTAAACGTTTGGCTGACGTAGCCCGTATAGGAGATGGTCAGTGTCCCTTTTTTTGGAACGGCGAGCTGCATCTTTCCGTTTCCATCCGTTTGGCCGATAGGCTTTAGCGCGCCTTTTGCTGCATAATACACAGGGGCACCCGGCAACGTCTCACCTGTAGCATAATCAGTGACTGCCAGATTCAGTTCCAGCAGCTTATCTGGCGACATGCCGGTAAAATCAAGCACTTTCGTTGCAGGTATCTTAAATTCGGCCCTGTCTTCACCCGCAGGCTTTCTGCGCCGGCTTAAGATGGACTCAGCGAGTGCCCTGCTCACGCCATCGGCAGGGTGAATCTTTACCTCAGGTATCCGCAGAAAATTTGTACCGCTGGCTTTTACGGATATACTATCGAGCACAATGTAGTCATTGTCTTTCAGGAGCAGGATGATGCGGTAGTTGCCCACCGGGACCTGGGCGAGATAGGTGGACCAACCGGGGTAGAGATTGATGGCATCCGGGTACTGATTATGGTAAAGGATGATATTCTTCAGGAAAGGAGGTTTTCTGCTTGACAAGGTGTCTACCTGAAGGTGCAAAATGCCCTGCCGTGTCTTTAGTGAGTCCGGCAGCGAACTGAATGAGAAGGATCTGGTCATCTCTTCTTCGAAATTGCTCCAGAGACTGTCTATAGTCCTGGAGGTAGCGGGCTGGTCCCGGTAGCTGTGCTTCCGCCTTCCCTGGCGCCTTGCTGAGGCTAGGTCTTGCTCCAGCGGCCTTGTGTTAAGCCCCTGTTGGGTGAATACATGGATCCGACCGGGTGATGGGGTAAACGGAACATAAAGACCACCGGCCTGAAACACGAGTTTTTTACCCGAGAATGGCCCTGCGCGGAGGATGTCGTAAGGCTGGGATTGCTGGGGTGGATTGAGCAGCAGGGTTTGTTGCGCGTCGGTTATCGTTGCCTTGTTGTCGCCGAAGTTCTTCGCAATATACAGCATCTCCGCATCAATTTCGCGAAGGTATTTGATCATCTCACCCGATTGGAGCACAGATACAGTTGCCCTGGTGCTGCTGGGGTCGGGAACGATGCCGAGAATGGTTTTATAATTAGCAGAAAACTCGTCTTCTATGATGATCTTGTTGTAGTCTGTAATGAGCGTAAGCTTATGCCGCCCCGGGCTTACTGTAAATGCATAAGGTTGATACTGATCTGTAGCGCTGTAGTAAACGATGCGATCGTCAATGTACACGAGCTTGGCGGGAAACGCAGTGCCCCGGGAAACCAAGAACGGCACGACAACGGCTTTTCCATCGCCGGTAAAGGTTCTGGAGGTGTATAGTTCGTCCGGGTAAATGAACTGATAATAGGGTATTTGGCCCAGCTGCATCTGGCGGTTCCAGTGCGCATAGTCCAGGGCATCACTGCCGCCACCGGAAGCAGTCCGGCCATTATAAGGCAAAGGTCTGGTTTGACGGGAATAATGATTGTCGGGCAGAAAACGCACAGGCAGAACTGCAGCTGCCGAACTACCGAATTTGTTGGTATAAGCCCAGGAGGTAAGATCTGTTCCGGGAGAGGGCCTGCCAAAGGCATCGGTTACCTGCAATTGGAGTTTGGCTCTTTGCCCCGGATAAACGGCGCCCGGCACGGTCAATTTGATGTCGAGGTTTTCCGGGTCAAAAAGGCCCTTGGCTTCCTTTTGCAAGACATCGTCTCCCCAAAGGTAATGGACGACGACGAAGGCCGATTTTGCGGGGAGAACGGACATGCTGGTATCCAGGTTAAGGCAGTATCCCCGTGTCCTGACTTTATTTCCCTCAAAAATGGTGTACCAAAAGGGGGTTTGCTGAGGGTTAGCTATGAGGAGCCTGAGGCTGCCGGGACGGCGTTCCGTGCGGATATTGAACTGTGGTTGAGTTTGATCCTGGGGAACTTCATGGTGTTGCCCGTCCGGCGTCTTTAAGGTGTACATACTTACTTGTGGATCGATTTTTACCACAGCAGGAAGGTGCACTTGAAGCGAATCTTTTGCCTGTCCAAACCTCGTGCGGTAGCGGTAGAGGACTGCGTCTCCTTCCACCAGCCTGCCGTTCACTTCCATTCCGAAAAGGATACTGTCTGCGGAGAGCTTGGCTATTACCTTTCGGGTTTCATAACTGTAGCTGAAGCTTCGCCTGGTATCGAGCTTTTCGTTGTCGCTGCTCCTGAAAATGACCTGCACGCTGAAACCCAGGTTTGCCCTGGGAAAAATGCTGTCCGGAAGCGTAAGCGGGGTTTCGCCTTCGGGGTTAAGACTGATGTCACGCTGCCAGAGGAATTTTGGTATAAATTCACTGTCGCTGAAAAACTTTTGGGCACCTTCAGCAATGACATATACCTCTGCCCTGCCATCCGGAAGCGTAAAGCCATTTTCATCAGTTGCTTTAATGTAAAGCGTAACGGGACTGCCCGGGTAGTGGATGGAACTGCTGCTTCGTAAATGCAATGCCGATTTGGAAAGCTGATAGTCTTCAAACTCGAAATAACTGGAAAAAATGACCTGACGCCTTTTGGCGTGTACATCGATCAGGTCGAGGCGATATCGATGATCGAGCGTGAGATCCAGGCTGTCCGAAAGAACGAAACTGCCCTCAAAGCCCCCGTTGCAGTAGGACCTCAATGAAGACAGTACAGGAATGGTGTCCATGTCGGCCACCAGTTCGGCGCGCAGGAGTTTGTTTGGAATGGCCTTCCCATTGGCCTTTACAATATACGCCTTGAACTTGACGGTGTCCAGTGGCTTGTACTTAGG
The DNA here is from genome assembly GCF_029269825.1 of Pedobacter sp. JY14-1. Taxonomy (GTDB): domain Bacteria; phylum Bacteroidota; class Bacteroidia; order Sphingobacteriales; family Sphingobacteriaceae; genus Pedobacter. The sequence goes on from NZ_JARJHU010000001.1 coordinate 833,485, forward strand.
TTTGTTGAAAATCAGGTTCCCACGGTATTCCGGTTGTTCCGGTTTCCGTCTCCTGGAATCCGACTCCCATCGGGCTGTACTTGCCGGATTGTAGGAGAAATAATTCATGACGCCCTGATACCTTATGTGGATCAGCGGGAATTTTGACTGAGGGCTTGCCCTGTAGAGCCGGGCCTGCTGATCATAGCGGACTTTTGAGGACCTGCCCTGAACCGCATTGAGGCCATCCACGAACCGTCCGAGACTATCGAGCAGGATAAACTGGAAATCTTTTCCGTCATTAATGACCCTGATGCTGAGGTTCTGTCTGGGTTGAAGGGTATAAACCAGACGGTTCTGTTCGGCGCTTACATAGACATACACCCCGTAGGGCAAGCTATTTTTATATTCACCGATGCGGCCGTTGGGGAAACTGTCCACAGGATTTTTGAGTAACTCCTGCAGGGGCTTTGCGGCTTTATCTGTAAACTGCTGATAAGCATCCTGTTCGCTGAGCAGGTAAACATAGGTCATTTTACTGCTGCTGCGGCTTGTAACCAGCGTATTTTGGGCAAGCGCCAGGCAGCTGTAACAGGAAAAAAGAAAGAATAAGAGCGGTTTCATCGGATTAGCTTAGGTTGAGGACTAAGCTAAATATAACAAAATCTTAGGTAAACCGCTTAATAATCCTGAGCTTGTGGGTATAGCGCCCCAGTTCCTCGTTATAGATGCCCTGATTGTCTATGTAGTCCTGACGTACCTTTCCGGATGCGTGGAGAATCTTATCGTTACTGATCATGATGCCAACATGGATGATACGGCCTTCGGCATTGTCGAAAAAGGCAAGGTCGCCTGACTGCGCTTCCTGGAGAAAATCGACTACTGTACCCTGTTCTGCCTGTTGCCAGGCATCTCGGTTCAAGGATATACCATTGAGTTTGAAAACTACCTGTGTAAGGCCCGAACAATCTATTCCGAACAGGTTCCGCCCCCCCCAAAGGTATGGTGCATTCAGGAAGAACTGCGCGTCGGTGATGATTGCTTCAGTCCTTTCACCGGAGGGCAAAGCTGTGGAATCAACTTGCTTAGGTTTAAAGTCAAGCTCAAAAACTTCATTACCAATCAGACAACGACCATCCTGGTAATCCGGCAGGCTGCTGCCCGGGGAAAGATAATAACAATTTCCCCGGTTGTCTTTTGCAACGTTAAGGGGTGCTACAGGAACGAGGTTTTTACAGCGGTGAGCAGCGGCATACTGATCAGACGAAAGAGGAGCAAGCTGCTTTGGATCTGACCATCCCTCATAACGATCAAGAGCACTTCGCAGGTGCCACCAGCGCTCCTGCTTTTCCATCACTTCCACATGGTCTCCAAACAGCAGTTGAGAACCAATCTCCGCTTTGTCTGAAGGTTCTGTACGCAGGGGTGCTACAGCAACCCGGCAAATGGCATATTGTTGTTCCATATATTCCATAAAGGGCTTAAATTTAAACTTTTTCGTGTTTAATTTGTTTTGACAACAAGATCTTTCTGGTGTATTGTGAAATGTTTTCAGGAAGTATGCACTCAAAGATCAGCTGCCTGCCCGAAAAAGATAAGAAGATCGGCTGAGCGGCACAAGCTGACAAACAAACCTGATGATCATTAAAATCTAAAACAATGAACCTCAAAAAAATCTTAATCGCTGTTGACAACAGCACCTGCTCTGAAAAAGCTGCCCGCGTGGGTTATGGTGTAGCCCGGACATTTGGTGCAGAAGTAGCCCTGGTCAACATCATCGAACCTGTTCCGGCGAATGTAAACCCGGATCTGACACTTGCGCCGGTTTTCCTGGAGGCCTATGACAACAGTGAAGAAAACAGCCATTTGCTGCTAAAGGAAATTGAAAATAAATATGGGCAGGGTATCCCCACAAAATACATGAGCGTAGTGGATAGCGCAGCGCATGGCATCATTCATCAGTCAGATGAATATGGTTCCGACCTGATTGTCATCGGCACCTATGGCCGTACTGGTCTTTATCATTTCCTGATGGGTAGCGTCGCAGAACATGTCGCCCGAAAGTCCGCTTGTCCTGTACTGATCGTACCTAACAAGTATGAAGAAAAAGAATAATGCGTGTTTTAATTGTGTTTCGGTCTTACCGTAAACAAAAAAAGGGGTGTCTTGACAGCACCCCTTTTTTTATATCTGCTTAATATTGTATTACCCTTCCTGGTGCAACCATGCCTTCTTGGCTAACAGTTCTTCCTCTGTCTCCCGTACGTCCTCATCATCCACACAGCAGTCTACAGGGCAAACCGCAGCACATTGTGGTTCATCGTGAAAGCCTTTACATTCAGTACACTTATCGGAAACAATATAATATACTTCGTCAGATCCGGCATCCTGAGCCGCATCGGCATCAATCTCTGCACCGCCGAACTCAATGATCCCGCTAAGATTAGTACCGTCTGAAAATCGCCATGCAGTACCTGCATCATAAATTGCGTTATTAGGACATTCAGGCTCACATGCCCCGCAATTAATACATTCGTCTGTTATTTTAATAGCCATGTCTTCGTCTAAATCTAATTGGTAAGTTACCTTTGTAACGCAAATATAATATTTAAACTTTAATTTCGCCGAATTTATGCCATCGCTGACTGCCGAAAACTTAATTATTGCATTAAAAAAACTTAATACTTTTATCGGCAGTCCTGATGAAGCATTCCAGGCAAAAATAAGGCTGGCTGCACTTGCCAACAGCTGGTTCACACCCGAGGCAGTCGAACTGGCACTAGGCGGCATCCGGGAGATGCTGAATGAGGAAGACCTGCATCAGTGGTTCTCAGGCATCCGGATCGCTGCACGCCCCCAACGCATTGGACTGATTCTGGCCGGCAACATTCCCATGGTAGGTTTCCATGACGTGTTGTGCGTCCTTGCAACAGGTAACACTGCGTTGATCAAGCTGTCTTCGTCTGATGACAAACTATTGCCTGCAGTGCTCGATAAACTGACCGGATTTGAACCGGGGCTGCGGGAACGGATCGTATACACAGACAGGCTGAAGGATTTTGATGCGGTAATCGCCACAGGCAGCAATAATACTTCACGCTATTTCGAGTATTATTTTGGAAAAGTACCAAACATCATCCGCAGGAACAGGAACAGTGTAGCGATACTCACGGGGGAGGAAAGTCCAGAGGAGATCGCTGCGCTGGGGCATGACATTTTTGATTACTTCGGAATGGGTTGCAGAAATGTATCTAAGGTTTATCTCCCTTCAGATTATGATGTCTCAAAGCTCTTTGTTCCGCTCGAGTCTTACAAAGGGATCATCAACCATTTCAAGTACAATAACAATTACGACTACAACAAGTCTATCTACCTGGTCAACCAGACCCTACATTACGACAACGGCTTCCTTTTGCTGAAGGAAGACCAGGCTATTGCTTCTCCCCTTGCCGTAGTTTATTTTGAGTACTATGACACGCTTGACAGTGTGATTAGTGCATTAAACGAAAGACGTGACGAAATACAGTGCGTGACCGGAAGACTTTCGGGAGACTGCGGCCTGCCCATAGTAAATTTCGGGCAGAGCCAGCATCCCAGGTTATGGGATTATGCCGACGAGGTAAATACCATTACCTTTCTGTGTGCATTGCAGGATTAGCCTGAAAATGTTATCTTGTATGGTCAATCCTAAACAAATTGACATGCAGGGACCTGAAACCACTTATCTTACTTTTTTCACTGATTTTTTGCGCTTCCTTTGCCGCTCTTGCTCAGGTATGTACCGGTTCTTTGGGCGATCCTGTAGTCAATATTGATTTCGGAAGGGGTTCGTCTCAGTTTGGACCTCCTTTTAGCAACAGTAATTATAAATTTGTCACGAAAAGCCCCGAAGACGGTGAGTACACCATTGCACAATCCACGATAGGCATGAACCGGGGCTGGTACACGATTTATAATCATACTCCCGGAGATTTTAACGGCTATATGATGATCGTAAACGCAGATTACGATCCTGGTGTCTTCTATGAATCCAGTTCCGCTATTTCCCTCTGCCCTAATACAACCTATGAATTTGCGGCCTGGGTGATCAATATGCTCCGGAATGAAGGCGGCAATAAACCGAATATTACGTTCTCCATTCTTTCGGTAGACGGCCAGGTATTGCAGACGTACAACACGGGTGACCTTCGCAATAACAACCCGGTATGGACCCAATACGGCTTTCTGTTTACCACTACCAGCGGTGGCGAGGTAAAGATCAGGATGGTCAACAATGGTCCGGGGGGCGGTGGCAATGACATTGCCATTGATGACATTACGTTCAGGCCATGCGGCCCTTTGATCACCGCCAGGGCAGGCACAAGCAATACTGCAACCACAGATATCTGTGAGCATTCCAATTCGTCGGTAAAACTAAGCACAGATATAGAGGGGGGATCTGCCACATTAAAATACCAATGGCAACGGTCCGCCGGTGCAGACTGGATAGACATCCCAGGTGAAACCGGGACAGAAATGGAAGTAAAATTTACGGATGCCCAGCTGGGTGTCTACCAATACCGTATGGTAGTAGCCGAACCTCAGAACTTCAACTCCCCTGATTGTCGCACGTCATCGCCAACATTAACGATCCGTGTAAATAAGCCCCCGGTACTGGAAGCAATGAGCAACGGGCCAGTTTGTGTAGGAGATAATATTATCCTGGATATCAACATTATACCTAATAAAATCGAATGGAGGGACCCTGCGGGGAAAGTGATCGCAGACACCAGGACACCCGTCATCTATAATGCGACACATGGAATGCAGGGAACCTATACCGCTTATGCAAGGATCGGCGGATGCGATGTCAGCGCCGCTGTCGATGTCAAAATTGTGGACCCGCCGGTTCCGAAAGTAACCGGAGACACACAGGTATGCACCGGTTCCCAGGTACAACTGGAGGCTTCCGGCGGAGACCATTACAGCTGGGAGCCTGCACTTGGGCTTTCTGATCCGAATATTGCAAATCCTATGGCGTCCCCGCCCGTGACCACGGTATATACGGTAAAAGTGTACAGGGGTACCTGCTTTCGCACGGCGCAGGTAAGGGTACAGGTCAATAAATCTCCGGTGGCAGATGCCGGTCCGGACAGAAAATCCCTCCTGGGCAATTACACCACGCTGAGCGGAAAGGCCAGTGGTGACGGCATCTATTTTTCCTGGAGCCCGGAGACAGGTGTAGCCGACCCGAGATCGCTGAATCCTAAGGTGACGCCGCCGCAAAGCATGACTTATACGCTCAGTGTATATTCCAGCCTGGGTTGTGAAGTGGCCAGAGACGAGGTCTTCGTACAGGTATATGATAAGATGGTGATCCCCTCTGCCTTCAGCCCGAACAATGACCAGGTAAACGATACCTGGAATATTACGGCGATAGACGCTTTTGAAGAGCCTGTGGTGAAAGTGGTAAATCGCTACGGCGAAACTGTATTTGAAAGTAAAGGTTATTTAAAGCCATGGGACGGCAAGCGCGGGGGACAAGACCTTCCGACGGGGGTGTATTATTATTTCATCCGTCTGCGCGAAGAGGTAGAACCGCTCACCGGATCGGTGATGATCATCAGATAGATGCCTTATTTCTCATTTGGAAATACTATTTTTGACCTGATGTATGTTATTAAAGTCAAGGGTATTGCCAAAATACCGGATTATGTGCAGTTAAGGGACGAAAAGTTCACCTTACTCGCGTATTTCCGTGTGGACCGGCCAGACAAATCACTGGACAAGCTGGGACTGGGCGATAAACTTGGTTATATTATGGAAGTCGTTCATGATCTGCCCTTTGGCAAGATCGCTAAAATTGATATTTGAAATGACAGGAAACGCAGTTATCAACCTGAGGAAAGTAGACGTATTTCAGCAAAAGCACCTGGTGCTGTCGGATGTTAATCTGAATATAGATAAGGGAGAGTTTGTATTCCTGATCGGACAGACTGGTTCGGGAAAGAGCAGTTTATTGAAGATCATCTACGGCGACCTGCACATCGGCAATGGTGACGGTATTGTAGCCGGCTTTGATCTTCGCAATCTTTCTAATAAGGAGGTACCCTACCTGCGCCGCAAGCTGGGCATCGTTTTCCAGGACTTCCAGCTGCTGACTGACCGTACGGTAGAAAAAAACCTGGAATTTGTGCTCAAAGCAACCGGCTGGACGGACAAGGCACTGATCGCCGAGCGCATAAAGGACGTGCTCGAAAAAGTAGGCCTGAGGTCTAAGATAAAAAAAATGCCGCACGAGCTTTCGGGTGGTGAGCAGCAGCGTGTGGTAATTGCCAGAGCTTTGCTGAATACCCCCGAGATCATTCTGGCAGATGAACCCACAGGCAACCTGGACCCTGATACCTCTGAGGAAATTGTACTGCTGCTGAAACAGATCAGCCAGAGTGGCACAGCTGTACTAATGGCCACGCATGACTACCATATCATCAGGACCATGCCTTCCCGGATTATCAAATGCGAGGGTGGCATCGTACACGAAGATGCCCAGATTGTATAACCTGTCCGGCCAGGGCATCTGACAAAACATTCGTTTTCAGCATTATCGTCAGTCAGCTGCAGTATAAACTGACAGCATGGCCTGAAAATGACCATTGGCAAAAATTTTGAACTTCATCAAAAAATTCTACTGATACTATGTTTGGCAAGAAGAACAATCCTAACGAAGATAAAGTGAACCAGAACGAGACACCATTGAATACAGATGAGCAAACTGTACCGGAAGAAGAAACGACTGCCGGGGAAACGGCAACGGAAGAAAAGGCTCCAGAGTTGTCCGCTGAAGAAAAATTACAGCAGGAAGTAGCGGCACTGAATGATAAATACCTGCGCCTGTTTGCAGAGTTTGATAATTTTAAGCGCCGCACGCAAAAGGAGCGTATTGAATTATTGCAGACCGCAGGAAAGGATGTGATTGTTGCTCTTCTGCCCATACTGGACGACTTTGACCGTGCAAATAAAGCCATGGAAAGCGCCACTGATGTAGCTTCGATCCGCGAGGGCGTCTCACTGGTCCATACCAAGCTGAAGAGCGTACTGGCACAGAAGGGCCTTAAAGAAATGGAAAGCATCAACCAGGTTTTTGATACCGACAACCACGAGGCGATCACTAACGTGCCGGCACCTGCTGAAGAACTGAAAGGCAAGGTGATCGATGAGCTGGAAAAGGGTTATACATTGAACGATAAAGTGATCCGCTTTGCCAAAGTGGTAGTGGGAAGTTAATACTATGAGCAAGAGAGACTATTATGATGTATTGGGTGTAGCCAGAAATGCATCTGCCGACGAGATCAAAAAGGCTTACCGCAAGCTGGCCATCAAATACCATCCTGATAAAAATCCGGGCGATAAGGCAGCTGAGGAAAGCTTTAAAGAAGCAGCCGAGGCCTATGAAGTACTGAGTAATCCGGAAAAGAAGCAGCGGTATGACCATTACGGCCATGCCGGTGTAGGTGGTGGAGGATATAGCGGCGGAGGTATGAACATGGAAGATATTTTCAGCCAGTTTGGTGATATCTTCGGAGGTGGAAGCCCTTTTGAAAGCTTCTTTGGCGGTGGTGGCCAGCAACGCGGCGGAAGGCGTGTTGCTAAAGGCAGTAACCTCCGAATTAAAGTAAAACTAACGCTTGAGGAAATTGCCAATGGCACTGAGAAAAAGATCAAGGTAAACAAGCAGATTACCTGCAAGACCTGTGACGGTACAGGTGCCAGAGACCGCAGTTCAATAAGTACTTGCTCAACCTGTGGCGGAAGCGGTGCAGTGCGCAGGGTGACCAATACCATACTTGGGCAGATGCAGACCACATCTACCTGTCCTACCTGTAACGGAAGCGGACAGCAGGTCACTGCCAAATGCACTGCATGTCATGGAGACGGAACAGTCAGGGGCGAAGAAACCATCACGATCAATATACCTGCGGGTGTAAGTGACGGCATGCAGTTGAGCATGAGTGGTAAGGGCAATGCAGCACCTAATGGCGGCATTCCCGGTGATCTGATCATCCTCATTGAGGAAATCCCGCACGAGACATTAAAGCGGGAAGGCAACAATATTGTTTATGACATGCACATCTCTATTGTAGATGCTGCCCTGGGTTATAGCGCAGAGGTACCAACCATTGACGGAAAGGCCAAGATTAAGATTGAACCGGGTACCCAAAGTGGCAAGCTGCTGCGCCTGAAAGGAAAAGGTATCCCGGAGATCAATTCTTACCACCGTGGGGATGAGATCATCCATGTAAACATCTGGACACCCAAGGCACTGAATGCTGAGGAAAGGGCTATCTTAGAGAAATTACGTGACTCTCCAAACTTCAAACCACAGCCGGGAAAACATGACAAGAGCTTCTTTGAAAAAATGAAGGAGTATTTTGAATAAATAAGTAATGCATAAAAAAAGCCGCCTTTAAAAGGTGGCTTTTTTTATGCACCAAACTTTCGGGGCCCGCAAGTTGTTCTAGTCATCGGTCTGCGCTTATGGCAGCATTAAGCGGGCATTAACAATATGACTAAACTACAGCGAAGTACCTATACATTACTGTTTCTCTTCCTAGGATTTGCAGGGCTTTATTTTGGCAGGGAATTCCTGATACCTGTCGCACTCTCCGCAGTATTTTCCATGCTGTTCATCAGACTTTGCAACTGGCTGGAGAACAACAACCCTGCCAACGGGCGGCGCAGCAGGCTACGCCTCAGCCGTCCCGTGGCGGCATTGATCTGTATCCTGCTCTTTGCAATTGCAATCGGGCTGATCGTCTTCCTCCTCTCCTGGCAATTGAATGGCTTCGCTGAAAACGTTGATCAAATGAAACACCGGCTTACCGAGATGTTATCTTCTCTGCAGAGATGGCTTCAGGAAAAAGTAGGCATTGATCCCCGGACACAGGAAGAAATGGTTAAAACACAGGCCGCAAGTGCTTCCGGGAATCAAAACATAGTGGCTGGTTTTGCTGCAAAGCTATTCAGTATCCTGGTAAATTCTGTTCTGCTGCTGGTGTACATGTTTCTCTTCCTGTTATATCGCTCACACATTAAGAAGTTTATAATGAAACTGGTAGCTGCATCCGAAAAAGGAGAGACGCAGGACGTCGTACACCAGGCTGGAAAAGTTGCTCAGCAGTACCTAAGCGGACTGGGAGCCATGATTGTTATACTCTGGATCATGTACGGGATCGGCTTCTCACTTGTTGGTGTCCGGAGCGCACTATTCTTTGCAGTACTTTGTGGTATATTAGAAATAGTACCCTTTGTCGGCAATCTTACGGGAACTTTCATTACCATATTGGCCGTAGTCGCCCAGGGTGGAGACAGCCGCATGATGATCGGGGTTGTTTTCGTATATGCAATGGTACAATTCATACAGACCTATATTCTAGAACCTCTTGTTGTCGGCGGGCAGGTGCGCATTAACCCGTTATTTACCATCATGGGTATCGTATTGGGTGAAACACTGTGGGGCATTGCTGGCATGATCCTGGCGATACCAATGCTTGGCATCGTAAAGATTATCTGCGATCATATAGAAGGATTGAAACCCTACGGATTCCTGATCGGCACCCCTGATCCGGGAAAAAAACAGATGGATTTCTTAGGTTGGGCAAAAAAAATCCTTATAAAATGACCACAGAATGGAAGATTGGTTGCTCCGGCTATCATTACCAGGATTGGAAAGGCCCCTTTTATCCTGAAAGCATGCCACAGCGCCTGTGGCTGGAATATTATTGCAGACATTTCAATACGCTGGAGATCAATTCTTCATTTTACAGACAACCAACAGTAAAGACTTTCAGCAACTGGTTTGACAACAGCCCTGCAGATTTTCTCTTCAGTGTAAAAGCCCCCAGGACAATTACGCATTATAAAAAATTTGTAAGCGTTTCAGAGGAACTGAATGTATTTTATGATACCATGACTGAAGGGCTTGGACACAAGCTTGGTGCCGTATTGTTTCAAATGCCCCCAGGTTTCTTCTATACAAGGGAAAGGCTTGACCTGGTCATCAGCAGTATGCGGCCCGGTTATGAAAATATATTGGAGGCCCGGCACGAAAGCTGGTGGAATGAGGCCGCATTCCGTGACCTGGCAGCTTCCGGCATCACTTTCAGCGGGATCAGTTATCCGAGTCACCTTCCGGATGCCATTATACAAAATAACGATCCTGTATATTACCGTTTCCACGGCAGGCCGGTACTTTATAAATCAGCATATACGCTGGCTGAACTGGAAGGATTTATTAAAGAGACCAGTAAAGGGCAAAAAAAGACATATGTCTACTTTAACAATACCTGGGGCGGAGCAGCCTTAAAAAACGCACAGGAACTCATCCGGCTGACCCGGCTAGCATAGATTGCCAACTGATTTAATAGCTTTGCAAAAAAAATCATTATGAAAGCTGCCGTTATCGACCTTGGGACCAATACCTTTCACCTGATCATTGCTGAACTTTACCCACCGGGAACAAGCCAAGACGGTTCTTTACCGCAAACATCAAAATCCTTTAAAGTACTTTATAAAACCAATATTCCGGTCAGGCTCGGCCAGGGCCGCATCAACGACAATGTCATTATTCCTGAAGCTTTCGAAAGGGGGCTGGAAGCACTTAAAGCTTTCAGGAAAGAAATAGACAGGTATCAGGTAGATAAAGTACGTGCGATCGCCACCTCAGCCGTCCGTAATGCGTCAAACGGAAAGGATTTTGTCACTGCAGCAAGTACAGAAACCGGTATTGTCATTGAAGTCATTACCGGTCAGCAGGAAGCAGAATACATCTATCACGGTGTCGAAGCCTCCGGAGCGATAAACGATACCTCACTGGTTATGGACATTGGCGGTGGAAGTACAGAATTTATCATTTGCAGTCCGGGGGAGCTTTTATGGAAAGACAGCTACGATATAGGCGCTGCCCGCCTGATGCAGGCATACTTCAAAAGTGATCCGCTGAGCACGGCTGACCGCAGCCTCATCATCGACAAACTCGATGTCAGTCTAGAAGGACTAAAATCGGCATGTATGGTCTACCAACCATCCAGTCTGATCGGATCAGCCGGGGCATTTGAAAGTTTTGCCGCCATGATCGATCCGGCATTGCAACTGGAAAAAACAGCCGCGGTGCTGCTGGACCTCGGGGAATACCACAACCTATCCACACGATTGCTCAGCTCCAGCCATGCAGAAAGAGAAAAAATGGAAGGGCTCATCCCACTGCGGGTAGATATGATCGTTATGGCATCGCTGCTCACCAGTTTCGTGACCGGGTTCGTACAACCAAAGCACCTTTACCTGTCTACCTATGATCTCAAAATGGGTGTACTGGCTCAGATGGCCATCAATGCACGGTAAAGCCGTTCGGTAGGTAGACCCATTACATTGGTATAAGAGCCTGTGATCTTCTCTACCGCTATCATGCCGATCCAATCCTGAATACCGTAGGCTCCTGCCTTGTCAAAGGGTTTAAAGGTATCAATATAGTATTCAATCTGTTCACTGGTCAGACCGCTGAAATAAACTTCGGTCAGGTCATAAAATGAGGTAGTCATACCCTTGTAAGCCAGTGTTACCCCGGTATATACTTCGTGCCTGGAACCAGAGAGCTGGCTAAGCATCCTGACGGCATCTGCCCTGTCCGAGGGCTTGCCCAGAATTTCACCTTCAAAGGCGACAATGGTATCGGCGGTAAGCACAATATGATCATCATCAGTTCCCGCAAATGCCCTGGCCTTTTTATCAGATATGTAGACCGCTATATCTGCCGGGGAAAGTTCCTCAGGATAACTTTCATCTACCTCTTTTAAAACGATACTGAACTCGAGCCCCATAGCCCGGAGCAATTCTTGTCTGCGGGGTGATTTGGAAGCAAGTACGATGGGTAAGGTCTGCTTGTACATGGTGCTAAAATAATAAAAGCGGACTTGATAAGCCCGCTTTTATTTGAATTACTCAACCTGTAAACAGTTAGTTGTTGCCTTCGGCACGTTTCTTCATCGCTTCCCTTCTTTCCTCAGTCCAGGCTTTAAAAGCTTTCTTCTGATCATCGTTCAGTACGGCAGCAATCTTTACCTCATTTTGCTGGCTAACCTTTGTCATAGCACCTCTCCAGGCTTCGCGGTCATTACCCAGAGAGTCACGCATTTTTCTCATCGCTGCCCCTTGTTCCAGGAAAATAGCCTGTACTTTTGCTTTCTGGTCATCGCTCAGCTTCAGCTTTTCAGCCAGCATCTCGGTCTGCCTTTTTGCGCGTTCTTCTGGGTTGCCACCCCCACGGCGGCCCTGACCATCCTGTGCATTTGCGAAAGTTACTACACTGAATAACAATCCGCAGATCATCAATAATTTCTTCATGTTGCTTTAAGTTTTGTAGGGTTTAGAGCATTTACCCTTACAAAAGTTTAACCACCTAAAGTAACAAGTATGTGATATTATTTGCCTGAATCGGCAGCAGAAGGATTTTCATCAAACCATTTTTCCTGAATACGCAATACCTTCTCAATTACGTCTCTTGCGGCCATGCGCCCCCCCTCATTTGGTGAAACATAGATGGAAACGGCCTTGATTTCAGGCACTGCATCGGCAGGACAAACGGGAAGGCCAACCAATTGCATTACTTTCAGGTCCGGGACGTCATCTCCCATATATAATACATGTTCAGGGCTTATCCCATATCTTGACAGCAATGCATTCAGTACCTGGACCTTGTCCGAAACACCCAGGAAAACCTCCTGTATACCCAATCCTTCAAACCTGCGCTGCATGGCCTGACCTCTTCCTCCTGAAATGACTGCAACAACCAAACCTCTTTTCACGGCAAGCTGCAGGGCATACCCATCCTTAATGTTAAAAGTACGCAGAAACTCTCCGCTGTCCGAAGCAATGATATCTCCGTTGGTCAGCACGCCGTCTATATCAAAGACAAGCGCAGAAACATCCTTTAATCTCTGCAGGAACATCAGTCCTGGTTGTCACGCCATTCATAAACCCAGGCACTCTGGATCTGTTCCAGATGACCTTCATTGCTTTCCTCACGGGTACCTTTAAAATTAGGCAGGGAGAGCACCCACTCTAACAGGTCGGTAAACCGGATGCGATAGATTCTGGCCTCATCAAAGTCATCGCCAAATTTCTCATAAAGCTCTTGCGCAATGTCTTCGTGATCATTCCAGTAGATTGGCAAAGCGAATTTTTCCTGCATTTTATTGAATATTTGAATTGGTTAATGGCCTAAAAACTGTGATTGGTCAGGAATCTTTACCTCAATATCTCCATCTATGACCACGCATTGACATCCTAGTCTTGAAGTAATCCTCGGACGAACTGCCCTGTCAATAAAATCCTCTTCCTTTTCAGAGATCTCCTGGATATTGTCCATTCCTTTGAGTACATATACATGGCAGGTACTACATCCGCAGACTCCGCCGCAGTTGTGCTGTAGCTCTATTCCATTATCGAGGCAGGCATCCAGTACCGATTCACCGCCGGCAATAGGCAGTTCAACCGGTTCCTTCCCCGCTTCCTCAAAACTTATCTTTAACTTAAAAATACTCATAATCGTCTTCAAAAATACGCACCAAAAACCGCAATCGCATTATCCTTGTGATTTTTTAATGCTGTTACTCAATAGCTGATAGATGTGTGCCAGCTCCGGCCGGTCCTTTAACATGGTCAGATGAGCAGCCATCGTCTTTTCATCACCCCGCATCGCCGGTCCGGTCTGGGCTTCCAACGGCCTGTAGTTGCCTACCTTGTTTGCTGTTTCCATGATCAGCGGCCTGATGAGGTCAAAGTCCAGTCCGTTTTCACCCAAGATGAGGTCACCCAATGCATAGAGATGGTTCACAAAATTACAGGCAAAAGCAGCAGAAAGGTGTAAGATCCGACGCTGTCCGCCATCAATTTCATATGCAGGGCTGCCAAGCTTCAAAGCCACGGATTTTAACGTATCCATTATCACTGTATTCCCCGCTTCAAGACACAAGGGTACATGCTTGAAGTCCAATATTCTCTTTTTGGAAAAAGTCTGCAGTGGATAAAAAACCCCGTGATTTCCAAAGCGCGAAAGTGCCTCTGCGGAAGTTATACCGGAAGTATGCACCACAATACCTTTCACTGCCGGCATTGCTTCACACACCGCAGCTATGGCATCGTCCTTTACAGATATAATATAGAAATCGGCATCAACGGTAATTTCCGAAAGCTCGGCTACAGCTTCGGCTTCCAGGTCGGCCGCAAGTTTTACGGCATTGGCAAAGGTATTGCTCCAAACCTGTATCAAGCGGAAACCTGCGACTTTCAGGGCCATTGCCAAATGAGTAGCAACATTACCCGATCCGACACAGACCACATTCATTTTATGCTGCCCCCACTTCTTTCTGTCTCCTGAAAATAGACAACAGGAAGCCAATTACCATTACTATCGTACCCAGCCAGTAAAGATTTATATAAGGAAATTCGATGGATTTAAACACCACCCAATCCTTAGCCTGCTGTGGCTTTTCATAAACCTGCAATTCCATCTTCTGCTGTTCAGGTAATACTCTTGTAAAACGCAGCCTCAGCCCCAGATCATCAATATTACGCGCAAAGTCAAAGATATTGTTACCCTTTACCAGGAAAATAGGCTCTGCATTATAGACCTTGCCGCTTACGTTTACTTGTATTGGCATGCCCACCGCAATATCACCCTTGGCCAACACCAGGTTCTTAGCTTCCGGCTTTGGATTAATTGCTTTAATGGTCAGTATACCACTGCTGGTATGCAGTGTATCGCCAACACTCACATTCACAATTCGCGGGGCCTTATAATTCTCCTCTTCACGATGGCCATCGTGTGCCTGATGCTCCTCCTCAGGCTGCGGGGCACTGGTAATGTGCGTGTAAATATCATAAGTAAGGTAATGTTTAGTATCTGGAGATGCGATCAGCCCCATCTTCTCATTGGACTGGATATGCGGATTCAGATCGAAATCCTCCTTTACCGAGCCATCCTTCTCATCGTACACCTTAAAGTTCAGTTTAAAAAATGTATTGGGAGCAATAGTCGTATCACTTACATAGGTTACCGTATAACGACCCATTTTCTTAGGCTCATTCTTATAAAGCATAATGTTCTCACCAGGCTTCTCTGCTTTTTCAAAATCCTTTACCGGGATAAAGTTGGAAGCATTCAGCGAGATCGACTCGTTTGTCGCAGCGGCGACCAGTGCCCCAAGCAACAGCAGTGCAAAGCCGATATGCGATACCGCCGCACCGACAAGCTTTTTCTTACCGCCAAAGGCCTGCCCAAGCATCTTTCCGTTAGAAAATATCGCAAAGAGACAACTAAAGGTCAGCAGGATGAACATCAGGTTATGATAGATGTTCGTGATGTACACAAAACCCGCAGTGACCACCATCGAAAAGACCACAGCGGCCACCAGGTTGCTGTAAAACTTACGCGGGTCTGTACGTTTGTACTTCATGAATTGTGAAAATCCCGAAATGATTGTTACCAGCACCGCAAAAGGTGCTTGCCATTGATTATAATACTTAACTACATCAACCGGGGGAGCAAAATTAGTTCCGAAAGCTGCGTTAAACACGGGGACCGAGGTGACAAAGATAACCTGTACACAGGCGATCGTTACCACCAGCGAACCGATAAACATCCAGAATTCGCGCGAGTAGGTTTCCTCATCCTTGTTGGTGATCGGAAGTTCCTTCCATCGCAAGACGAGTAATATGGTCGGAATCACCAGAAAAACCACATTATAAAGTACCAGGTGGCCAAACATGCCCAGATCAGTAAATGAGTGCACCGAAGTTTCCCCAAGAATACCACTTCGGGTAAGGAAAGATGCATAAAGTACCAGTATAAAGCTCAGGAACACTAAAACTACCGCTGTAAAATACGCATGCCCTGTATTCTTGAACGCGATCATGACATGAATACCGGCCACAAGGGTCAGCCAGGGAATAATGGATGCGTTTTCAACCGGGTCCCAGGCCCAGAAACCTCCGAAATTAAGTGCTTCGTATGCCCAGAAAGAGCCCATAATGATACCCGCCCCCAGGATCATTACTGCAAACAAAGCCCAAGGCATTGCCGGCTTAATCCATTCTTTATATTTCCTCTGCCATATCCCCGTTACCGCATACGCAAAAGGGACGATCATACTGGCAAAACCAAGGAACAATGTAGGCGGATGGATCACCATCCAGTAATTCTGCAACAATGGGTTCAGCCCCCTGCCATCTGTAATAAAAGACAGGTAATTTTTATAATTCTGCGGATCCGCAAATACTACCGGGGCCATTTCTTTCAGGTTCACCGCTTCCCGCAGCAAAATAAAAGGTGAGCTGCCGATACGGGCACCAAACACCTCTACCCCCAGCAACATCGACGTCAGGAAAACCTGTGAGAAAGCAACAACAGTCATTACCCCATTTTCCCAGGTCTTCGCCTTCCAGATCACTACTGCCCCAAGCAGTGACTGCCAGAAGGCCCATAGCCAGAAACTGCCCTCCTGGCCTTCCCAAAATGCCGAGACAATATAATAGACGGGGAGCTCCTTTGAAGAGTGCGAATAAACGTAATAATACTCATTATAGTGGTTAAGGATCAGAAAGAACAGCACAGCGCCTATTCCGATCACACTTGCCCAGTTGATCAGGAAGCCAATCCGGCCCAGACCAGTCCATGATCTTTCGGAACCATCTTTACCGGTTGTTGCAAAATAATAAGAAATAGCAGAAAACAGTGAAGCAGCAAACGCAAGCACGATAAAAAACTGCCCGATTTTACCCGGCAGAAGGTTCTCTCCGATAAATTGTATATCCATTAAGATCAATTGTATTTTTCCACCTTGCCATCCTGTTTGACCTCGACGAGATCATTATTATATTTAGACGGGCACTTCATCAGGATCTTGGAAGCATAAAAGGTACCTGATTTCATTTCCCCGATCAGCACCAGCTTTTCCGAGCGTTCAAAATCCTGGGGCTTTGTACCGTTATAAACAACCTTACCGAGCGCTCCATTCTGGTCCTTCATATAAAACGCAAAGTGATTGGCATCCTTCTCTGCATCATAATACGTCCCCTTACTCTTTTCCCAGTATCCCATTACATGAAACTCCCGCGCATCCTTGGCTGCTTCGGCAAATGTGGCATAAGTACTGGTATCGGCGTTGAGACTTACCAGGAAGCCCACACACATCGCAATTGTTATCAGACCTATAATGGCACTTTTCTTCATGTTAACATTTAAACCTTAGATAGGGTACAAAGATAGAAATTAAACCTGCCTGGCCCCTTTCCGGCCAGAGATACAAGTGTTTATTGATAGTTCTCTGACAAAAAAGCTAATGCCTGACATTTTTAAAACAAAAAGGTCCGTGTTTACCGCACGGACCTTTTTGTTATTACCTGTTATCTTAGGGCCAGACGCCCAGGCTCATATATGAAACGGCAATTTTATCTATCGCGCCAACAAAAGCTGCCGTTCTGAGCGTTTTCGTCCCCGGTTTCGCCAGCAGTGTATCCCTGATCTCGTGATAAGAATGAATCATAGTATCCTCCAAACCGGAATTCACCAGTTCAAGTTCCGAGGCACCCTTCACAATCATGAGCCTGTTCTCAGCTGGGATCGTTTTACCGGTAAGGCCCTCAAGCGTATTGATCAGATTGGCGTTGGAATTCTCCGCATACCTGTTTTCCATACGGCCAAAAGCCACATGTGACAGGTTTTTCAACCATTCAAAGTAAGACACCGTCACACCACCGGCATTACAGTACATATCAGGTATGATCATACCGCCCATTTCAGTGAAGATCGCCTCTGCCTCTGGTGTTACCGGACCATTGGCCCCTTCAGCAATCACCTTCGCCTTAATGTTTCTGATATTTTCCCTGGTGATCTGGTTTTCCAGGGCTGCAGGCACCAGGATGTCGCAAGGCTGCTCCAGACCCTCACCCGAACGCCTGAATTCTGTAGCTCCCGGGAATCCCAGTATTGAGCCCGAACTCTTCCTGTGCGTAAATACCTCATCTATATTAAGGCCATCTGCATTATAGATCGCACCCTCAAACTCACATACACCCACAATCACTGCCCCGAACTCCGCCAGGAACTTGGCCGAGTGATACCCTACATTACCCAATCCCTGTACAATTACCCTTTTTCCGATCAGACCGGGCTCCAGTCCTATTTTCTTCATATCTTCTGCAATGCCAACGCATTCGCGCACCGCATAAGCCACTCCCCTGCCGGTAGCTTCTTTACGTCCCCTGATGCCGTGCAACGCGATCGGTTTGCCGGTTACACACCCCAGCGCATCGAGCTGACCCGGATGCATAGTCATATAAGTATCGGCAATCCAGCTCATTTCACGTTCACCGGAACCATAATCCGGTGCGGGGACATCGATGCCCGGCCCGATAAAATTCTTTTTGATCAGTTCTGTAGTATACCTCCTCGTAATGGTTTCCAGCTCAGCTACCGTATAGTTTTTAGGATTGATGCAAATACCGCCTTTGGCACCTCCAAAAGGCACATTTACGATCGCACATTTATAAGTCATCAGGGCAGCCAGGGCCATCACCTCATCCTCATTGACCATTTCACTATAGCGGATACCACCCTTAGTCGGATTCATGTGCTGAGAGTGTTCTACACGCCAGGCATCGATTACTTCAAATCCATTACCCTTGCGGATCGGGAACTGGAAACGGTAAACACTGTTGCAAGCCTTGATCTGGTTTAACAAACCTTCCGGGTGGGAGGTAAATTGAGCGGCATGATCGAAGTTCATGCATACATCTGCAAAGAACTTTGTCTCGTTTGCAATATTGGCCATAATTGTCTTTTTAGAATTATAATAAGTTGTCAGTTTTCAATGCAAAATTGCAGTAAAAAAAACGACTATTCCAAATCCTGAAAAGCTTAGTGTAAAGCTTACACCAAACCAAATCAGGCCATTTGACCAGGGAAATCAGCAGGAGAACTGAGTATTAGCTAAGCATTGCGTTCCAGTTTCTTCAGCCTTCTGTCCATTGAAAAAAGAAAGAAGATGAGGCCCAGGAGGATCAGCACCACACATACTACAACCACATATATCTTGCCCGATGCATATAAACTGTCAGCAGTGATGTTGCCCTGGGCATACAAGCCTAGACAGGACAGTAACATCAGTAAAGTAGCGGAAATCTTTTTCATCATGCGGATATTTGTTTTTTCTCAAGTGTGCGTATGCGGTATTTCAATGTATAGATCCAGTAACCGATCAGTATCCAACCCAGGCAGGCCGGATAGAAAACCATCCTCATCCTGCTGTCCAGATCATAGGCATTAAAGCCCGGATTTCCTCCGTTGCCGGGATGAAGCGAATCCGACAGGCGTGGCAGGACAAATAACAGCACGACCATGATCGGGAAGGCAAAAATATTGTAAATAGCAGAAATCTTTGCCCGCTTTTGTTCTTCGTCAATCGCATTACGCAAAATCAGATAAGCGAAATACAGCAGAAGTGCAATCGCCGCAAAATTTTGCTTTACATCAAAGCTCCATGCTTGTCCCCAGGTAAACCGGGCCCATATTGCTCCAGTCACTATGCCAAGCATACCATAAACTATACCTACGTTTACACTTTCCACAGCCCTGATATCATCCTCAGCCTTTCCGCTACCGAGATATTTCACACTGTAAAACACGGAAATACTGAACAACACGATCATCCCAAACCACATAGGAACATGAAAATACAGGTTGCGAATGCTCTCGTGCAGTATAGGCAGTTGCGGCGTACTCGAAAGAAAACCCCAGACCGTTGAATAAATGACCAGCACGGAAGCGATTATTTTCCACCAGGTTTTATACATTGTTAGAATTTAGAACGACAAATGTAATCACTCATCCAGTTATATTTATCAAAAAGTGTAAACTACTAATCCCGCCACAGATAAGGGAAGAGCAGCAATGTCACTGCCGTTACGAGCACATTCACCACCACCAACAATCCGATCTCGTCCAGACTCACACTACGATCAAGGCCGTCAATGGCATTCTTGGTAAGCTTGATCAGTAAAATGATCACCGGGATGATCACAGGAAAACTCAGGATCGCCATCAGCATCCCGCCATTTCCAGCTTTAGCGGCTATGGCCGAGATCATGGTAAAGATCGTGGAAAAACTCAGACTGCCCAGCATCGTAGCTACCAGGTAAAGTCCGAGGTCCTCAGGCACATAACTGAACACCATCATATAAAATCCGAGGGCGATCAGCGTCAGCAGTGTCATCAGCAGCACATTATAGATCGTCTTTGACAAAATCAGGGCCAACGGACTCGCAATGGTATATATATAAAGATGCCTGCCCCTGCTTTCCTGCAGGAAACCTTTGGACACCGCGTTGATCGAGGCAAAGAGCATGATGATCCAGAACAATGCGTTCCAGGTAACTGGCTTTGTACTCACGAAAGAAAGGAAACAGACAAATACGGTAGAAACCACATAAAGCAACACACCATTCAGTGCATACTTTGAGCGCCATTCCAGCAGCACTTCCTTTTTGACCAGATATTTTACCTGCATGAGAAGCTCCATAGTTACGGGTTTTGTACCGGAGGTTGCGCTACATCCAGCACGACAGCTTTCCGTTTGCGTATCAGCGCAAGTGCAAAGGCGCCCGCCATGATCACATACCAGCCCCATTTATATTTCACCATTCCGGCAGCGAAATTGATCAGCTTTCTGAAGTGCAGGAAGCTAAAACTATCGTGTGCCTTAAAATAAATACCCGCGAGCGTGACCAAGGCCAGTAAAATCCCTCCCCATCCGGCAAACCTCATCAGACCCGCCTTTCCGGCAAAGGCCCCGATGAACCCGAGTCCGGCCATCAAATAAAAGGCGACTGCCAGGCGCAGATCAATATCAAAATAATTCCAGTTACCAATAATCGGCAAATGCATCAATGGGCTCAATCCACCTATAGCCATCAGCGCTGACCCGATAATTCCCTGAACCTTCATCCTGTTATTTCCTGGTATCAATACCCATTTTTTCAGCAAAATGCGCACAGTAATCGCGCAGGTCTTCCACGATCAGGTTTTCCCCTGTAGCCCTCAGGAAACTGTCACCCATGGTCTGCAGGGTCTCATAAAAGAAACGTTTCATTTCATCGACAGGCATATCCTTCGTCCAGAGGTCTATTCGCATGGAATTCTTGTAATTGTGATCCCAAAGGGCCAGCATCATCGATTTAACCGGCACCTTCTCCTGTCCCTGCGCATCGGTAGATTCCCACAAAATATTCTCAGGAACATTCTTTTCGTCCAGCTGGACCGTGATCTTAATTTCTGCTTCTCTCATTTTTCTATGTATGCGGAACTAATATATATACTAAAACAATCATAAAAACAATCAACACGCCTTCTATAGCCCAAAGCTTCATTAAACTGGGGACAAACTTCCTGAAGACCAGATCAGATACAAAAAATACGGCTGCCGAGATCAGACAAAAGCCAGCCAGCAACCCCGGGGCGCTAACCGGGAGCGGTCGTTTCATTTCTGGACCCTGCTCCCACAGTATAAAGATGCCAAAGACCAGGCATGCGGCAGATACGATGTTCAGCGGGGTCAGTTTAACTTTCAATTCCGGTTATCTCTTTGTTTTCTTCTTTTTCCAGGGTGGTGTCTTCCGTTGTTTCCTTTTATCGGCAAGCGGCACAGCGTGCTTCTTGTCATGAAAAGCACCTTTAAATTCCGGGTCTTCCTTCCTGCGCTGTTCATCGATCGCCCTGGCTATAGCCTGGCGCTCCTCATAAGGAGTTTCCTCCACAAATACCTCCCGTGGCAAAGGTACAACAGGAATTTCCTGGCGGATCAGCTTCTGTATCTTTCCAACGTAATATTTTTCGGCAGGTGTACAAAACGTCAGGGCATCGCCCTTGGCAAAGGCCCTCCCCGTACGTCCGATACGGTGCACATAATCCTCAACCACGATCGGCACATCAAAGTTGACCACATGGCTCACCTCCGTTACATCGATGCCCCTCGCTGCTACATCTGTAGCCACGAGGATACGTACATTCCCTTCGCGAAAGCTGTTGATCGAATTGATTCTTGTATTCTGACCCTTGTTGGCATGGATCACGCGCACGGCATCCGTCCCAAATCTCCGTTCCAGGAAACGATATATATTATCGGCCACCAGCCTGGTCTTACAAAAAATGATCAGGCGCTTAAAAGCCTCATCATCCTTCAGCAGATGCTGCAGCAGGTTGATCTTCGTTTTAAAATTAGGCACCTCATACAGGACCTGCGCCACGCTCGGTGCCGGGGTCGCCTGTTCGGCCACTTCGATCAGAGTGGGGTGTTTGAGGAAATCGCCCGCAATCTTCTGTACCAGGTCGCTCATTGTTGCCGAGAACAGCAAGTTCTGCCGTTTGCGCGGCAGCACTTCCAGTATCCGGTGGATAGCACCGATAAAGCCCATGTCCATCATCTTGTCTGCCTCGTCAAGTACAAAAAATTTAAGGTACTTGGGATTGATGTGCCCGGCAAGATAAAGATCCAGGAACCTGCCCGGGGTCGCTACCAGCACGTCTGCACCTGCTTTTATCTGCTCGATCTGCGTCTTTGGTCCAAGCCCCCCGTAAACCACTACCGTGCGCAGATCAGTATATTTCGCAAACAGCTTTACATTTTCAGTGATCTGCATGGCCAGCTCCCTCGTCGGCGCCAGGATCAGGGCACGGGGGTCCTGGCCCTGCGCGTATTTCAGCTGCATCAGCACCGGCAGTACATACGCGGCTGTCTTGCCCGTACCCGTCTCCGCAATACCAAACAGATCCTGGCCGGAAAGCACCGGGCCGATCGCCTTTTCCTGTATAGGTGTAGCTTCCGTAAAGCCGGCATCTTCCACCGCATTCAGTAGCTGTCGGTTCAGTTTAAACTCATCAAACTTTTTGGGCATCCCGCAAAAATAGACATTTTTTTTCTAAGTTTGACTTCATGAACACCATCCTGATCAAAGCCGTATCCCTTGTCAATGAAGGTAAAATCACTGTTTCAGACCTGCTGGTCAAAGATGGTTTTATTGAAAAGATCGCCCCTGTCATTGACCGGTCCGCAGACCTTGAGATCAATGCCGAGGGCCTGCACCTGCTGCCCGGGATGATCGACGACCAGGTGCACTTCCGCGAACCGGGGCTTACCCACAAAGCCGATATTTTTTCCGAAAGCATGGCTGCTGTGGCCGGCGGCATCACCTCGTTCATGGAGATGCCCAATACCGTACCCAATACGCTTAGTCAGGATCTGCTTGCCGACAAATACCAGATTGCGTCAGGCGTCTCCCTGGCCAACTACTCCTTCTTCATGGGTGCTTCCAATGACAATATCTCGGAAGTTTTAAAAACCGATCCGAATAACGTCTGCGGGATCAAAGTGTTCATGGGCTCCTCTACCGGCAATATGCTGGTCGATAATGAAACCGTCCTGGAAAATATCTTCCGGGAAGCCCCGATGCTGGTTGCGACCCATTGCGAGGACGAACAGACCATCCGCCAAAACCTGGCCATTTACCGGGAAAAGTACGGAGACAACATTACACCTGACATGCATCCCCTGATCCGCAGTGCAGAAGCCTGTTACAAGTCTTCCTCTCTTGCGGTGGAGCTGGCCAGAAAATACCAGACACGGCTGCACATCCTGCACATTTCCACCGCCAGGGAAGTCGGTTTATTTGACAACACCATTCCGCTGACAGAAAAGCACATTACTGCAGAAGCCTGTATCCACCACCTCTGGTTCGATGACAGCGACTATGCAGCCAAAGGCAACTGGATCAAATGGAACCCCGCCGTAAAAACCACGGCAGACCGGCAAGGCATCCTAAGAGGTCTGCTTGACGGGCATATTGACGTGGTAGCAACCGACCACGCACCCCATACCATTGCCGAAAAGAAACAGCCTTATCTGCAGGCACCTTCAGGCGGTCCTCTGGTACAGCACGCACTGCCGGCCCTATTGGAAATGTACCATCAGGGTAAGATCAGCCTCGAACAGATCGCCGAAAAATCTGCACACAATGTCGCTACCTGTTTCAACATAGACCGCAGGGGCTTCATACGCGAAGGCTACTGGGCAGACCTTGTCCTGGTCAACCTCAATGACCCCTTCAGGGTAACCCGTGCCAATACGCTGTACAAGTGTGGCTGGTCGCCGTTCGAAGGCCAGACCTTTCAGGCAGAGATCAGCCATACCATTGTCTCAGGCAACCTGGCCTATCAAAAAGGCCGGTTCACGACCAACGAAAAAGGACAAAGACTTGCTTTCAACAGGTAATGGTGAACGGTAGCATACCTAAATTGTTAAGGCAATTTATCCTGCTTTCCGTTACGTCACTGCTGGTTTACATGATCAGCTACAGTGATCTCGCTGTAGAACTGCTCTACTCCAGGGGCATATACCAGCTGACTTCGATAACCCAGCGTTTTCTGACCAACCTGCTTCCCTTTTCTACAGGCGACCTGTTTTATGCGCTGCTCGTCATTTATCTCGTCAGAAGATTGCTCAGTTTCTGCCGCCATCTTAAAGGAAAGGACACACGCAAAACCGCGATCCGAACCGCATTACCAAATACAGTCAATCTGCTCCTCGGCCTTTACCTCGCTTTCAAAATTCTCTGGGGCCTCAACTACGCCCGTTTACCGATAGCGGCCCAGTTGGGTATCAGCAATGAAAAATACAGTACTGCTGAACTTGTCAGACTGGGAAGCTTTTTCATCAAAAAAGTGAACCACCTGCAAAAAGTAAACATGCCGGCCTATGAACTCCGGCAATTGCGCGAGACTGCGACCGCGGCTTATCACCGACTGCAAAAGAAAAATGCGTTTTTCAGTTATCCTGCCCCTTCCGTAAAACCTGTATTGTTCAGCTGGATCGTTACAAAAATGGGCATTGAAGGCTATTATAATCCGTTATCCGGTGAAGCCAATGTCAATATGCGGTTGCCACGTACCGAACTTCCCTTTGTCACCTGCCATGAGATCGCACACCAGCTGGGCATCGGCCGTGAAGACGAGGCCAACCTCATCGGCTATCTTACGGCCAGTAGCAGTAATGACCCCGGCTTCCGCTATTCGGCAGCCTATGCGGTGCTCAAAAACATTTTGTTTGAAATCCGGATCAAATCGCCTGAAGATTACGAAAAACTTTACGCGGAGGTCAACCCCCGCACCATCGCCGATTTCAGTGCAGACCGCGATTTCTGGCGCCGCTATAACGGCCAGATGTCAGCCTATACAGGCTTCGCTTTTGACCGCTTCCTGAAGTTCAACAACCAGCAGAAAGGTACCGGCAGCTACCAGGATATAGTACTTTGGCTTTACAATATCCATAAAAAAGATTTGTAATTTTGCCTGCCTATGGCAAAGATATCCATTAACCTGGCAACAGGTTCATTGCAAAAAGAAGAGATCATCGTAGGCATCGACCTGGGTACAACCAACAGCCTGGTCGCCTTCATCAATCCCGATAAAAACCCCCAGGTCATCAATGATACGGGCAAAGGCGTACTGGTTCCTTCTGTAGTGCACTTCAATGCCCAGGGAGATGCCATTGTCGGTAATGAAGCCAAAGCGTTCCTCATTACCGACCCGGCAAATACCATCTTCTCTGTGAAACGCCTGCTTGGCCGTTCCTATAAAGACGTCGCCGGGCACCAGGATACTTTTTCCTACAAGATCATTGACGACGAGACCGAAGCCCTCGTCAAGATCAGGGCAGGCGGCAAGTTCTATACTCCTATCGAGCTTTCCGCACAGATCTTAAAAGAGCTCAAAGCCAGAGCGGAACATGCGCTGAAAACTCCGGTTAACCGTGCGGTGATTACCGTCCCGGCTTATTTCAATGATAGTCAGCGCCAGGCTACCCGCGACGCGGGCCGTCTCGCAGGCATCGATGTGTTGCGTATCGTCAACGAACCTACCGCCGCCAGCCTCGCTTATGGACTGGGGCTTGACCCCAACCAGCAAAAGACCATTGCTGTTTATGACCTGGGCGGCGGCACTTTTGACGTGTCCATCTTGTCCATTCAGAACGGCATTTTTGAGGTATTATCCACTAACGGGAATACCTTCCTCGGCGGCGACGATTTTGACCGAGCCATTGTTCATTACTGGATTGAAAAGAACCGGCTTGACACGCATATCCTTCAGGAAGACAATGCCCTCATGCAGTCACTGAGACTACAGGCTGAAGCCGCAAAAAAAGCGCTCAGTAACCAGAACCTCTATAACGAAAAGCTGGGCGACATCTGGTGTACCATTGACAAGCAGACATTTGAAAGCCTGATCGCGCCTAAGGTAACCGAGACCATTGATTCCTGTGCACAGGCACTCAGAGATGCCAGACTCAGTATTACTGACATTGACGAAGTCGTACTGGTTGGCGGTTCTACACGTACGCCCTATGTTAAACAACAGGTAGCCGAATTTTTTGGCCGCGAACCGCATGACCAGATCAATCCTGATGAAGTTGTTGCCTTGGGCGCAGCCATTCAGGCAGATATCCTCGCCGGCAACCGTTCAGACATCCTGCTCCTCGACGTCACCCCGCTTTCCCTGGGCATCGAAACCATGGGAGGCCTGATGGACATCATTATTCCCCGCAACGCCAAAGTTCCGACCAAGGCAGGAAGACAATATACCACCTCGGTAGACGGCCAAGTAAACATGAAGATCTCCGTCTTTCAGGGCGAGCGCGATCTGGTTGCTGAAAACCGTAAGCTGGCAGAATTTGAGCTGAAAGGTATTCCTGCTATGCCTGCCGGGCTGCCTAAGATAGACATTAACTTCCTGCTCAATGCTGATGGTATCCTGACCGTGCAGGCCATAGAACTGCGTTCTGGTGTAAAACAGGAAATCGATGTAAAGCCCAGCTATGGCCTGACCGATGAAACTGTGGAAAAAATGCTGATCGATTCAATTACCTACGCAAAAAGCGATGTGGCACAGCGCATGCTCATCGAAGCCCGGAGTGAAGGCGAACAACTGGTTTATACCGCAGAACGTTTTATTGAGAAGCACGGCAGCTACCTGAGTACCGAAGAGATCAGCAAAACACGGAAGCATATCGAAGCACTCAGAACCGCATTGCAGCAACCTGAAAAAGACGAAATCCTGAAGCGTACTGATGAGCTTAACGAATACACCCGTCCTTTTGCTGAACGTGTAATGGATGTAGCCGTTTCCGCAGCCATGAAAGGGAAAAGTATAGACAGAGAGTAGCAGTGTCCGGCACCCGTCTGAAACCGGCACGTATTGCCTTTGGCCTGCTGCTGGCTGCTATAAGCTTATGCTTTTTCTGCTCCTGGGGCTTCTTCGCCCATATAGAGATCAATCGTCTGGCGGTCTATACGCTTCCTTCAGAAATGGGGTCATTCTTCAAACGCAACCAGGAGTACCTTTCCGAACACGCTGTCGATCCGGACAAACGGCGTTATGCAGATACCGCAGAGGCACCAAGACATTATCTGGATACCGAACTTTACGAAACCCATATCGACAGCATCCCCAGGAAGTGGGAAGATGCGCTGAATCGCTATGGTGCACAGAAATTCCATCAAAATGGTACACTACCCTGGCAGATCATTAAAAGTTATTACCGTCTGGTCCACGCATTCCAGCAAAAGGATTCTGCCAGAATACTGATATATGCTGCCTACCTTGGCCACTACGTTGCCGACGCACACGTGCCCCTGCATACCACACAGAATCATGATGGTCAGCTCAGCAACCAAAAGGGCATACATGCCTTCTGGGAAAGCAGATTGCCGGAACTTTTCAGCAAAGATTACAACTACCTCACCGGGCGGGCTACTTATATAAACAGTCCATTAAAAACAACCTGGGAAATCATCAGCCATACCCATACTCTGGTCGATTCCGTCCTTAACTGCGAAGCCAGTATCTCAGCTGATTTTTCAGGGAGGCAGAAATATGGTTTCTCTAAGCGGAACGGTCAATTGCTGAGACAATATTCAGAAAATTATTCCCGGGCCTATCACCAGCGGCTGAATGGTATGGTAGAAAGGCAGATGCGTGCCTCTATACAACAGATTGGCTCCTTTTGGTATTCAGCCTGGATTGATGCCGGCCAGCCTGATCTTTAAAAGCGGGATCAAATCTGTCCCCGCTCCTCAGCAACACGCTTTTTGCCAAATTTTGCTTTAAGGGCTGCATATATCGCCGGGAAGAAAGTAAACACTGCTATCGCCACGATCACGATCTCAAAGTTGTTCTTTACAACAGGGATCTGCCCCAGCAGGTATCCCGCCATCAAAAGACTAAATATCCAGGCGACACCACCGATTACGTTAAAGAACGTAAAGCGCGCGAAAGGCATTTTGGCCACTCCGGCCACAAAAGGGGCTATTGTCCTGAAGATCGGCAGGAAACGGCTAAAGATAATCGCCTTACCGCCATGCTTTTCAAAGAACTCATGAGACTGATGATAGTATTCCAGTTTCAGTATTTTGTTCTTTTCCTTAAACACCTGCATTCCCAGGTAGGAACCCAGCTGGTAATTAAGGGAATTACCAAGGATCGCCGCAATTATCAGCAATACTAGCATCACCCAAATGCTCAATCCGGTATTTCCACCTGCGATCAGGGTACCCATCGCAAAAAGCAGCGAATCCCCCGGGAGGAATGGTGTGACCACGAAACCAGTTTCGGCAAAAATGATCAGGAAAAGAATACCATAGGTCCAACCCTGATAATCCCTGATGATCTCCTCCAGGTGCTTGTCAATGTGGAGGATAAAATCGAGTAAGAAGCTAAAAAATTCCAAGTTGTTCAGATTAAGCCCAAAAGTAAAAATATCATGGCAATAACCATGATATTTCACTGAAGATATTTATTCCTTATAAGGACTATTGGATGATCACATGGCTGACCAGTTCCTTCTCAGAATCGCCGTCTATCCATATGGTATAATTTTTTCCTGCTTCCAGGTTCACATTGATCAGCAAATCTTCGGGAACATCGACAGCCCTGGCATAGAGCTTTGTTCCAGGATCCAGTTCATAATACTTAGATGCGTCAGAAAACGCTACTCCCGCATCAATAGCAGCCTTACTGTCCCCGTTTTCTCTTAAAAAGCTGATGAAGTTATTCAGGTGATAATTCAGGTGAACAAATCTCACCTTGGCCTTACCTGCCACTTTATTATTGTCGTCCCAGACAAAGCCGGCGGCAATTTTGTTGTCTTTAGAGGGCAAGGTATGGAAATAAAATACAGTAATGTTGTCACCGATTGCCAGTTTTCCGGCAACCCCTGCGTTTGCAGCACCGTCCGTAGCGCCCTGATCGGCAAAAGCAAAGGCGATATCTCCAGAGGTCGTTGTAAAATAAGGTGAATTCTGACCATAAATTAAAGGCAGGGAATTGGGCACCTTTTGCCCCCGAATGAACATATCCTGGTTATTCGATCCCTTCAGCGCATTTACAAAACGTACCTTCACTTCACCCACGGGTTCCGGCGGATCTTTCTTAACACAGGAAACCATCAATGCAACAAGCCCTAACAATAGTATTTTTTTCATAATCAGTTATATTTCGTTGGTTACCAAGACAGCAACATCAGTTAAAACAAATATACCAAAAACAACAATGGCCCGGTATTTTACCAGGCCATTTTACATTTTTTAACAATTTCCCTTAGTTATAGCTGTTCAGCATAACCGGCATCACCAACATCAGTACATCTTCGTTTTCGTCGTTGGTCTGCGGGATCAGCAGTCCTGCACGGTTTGGTGTGGACAACTCAAGTGTTACTTCCTCCCCGCTCAGGTTATTCAGCATCTCGATCAGGAACCTGGCATTAAAGCCGATCTCCATATCTTCACCTTCATACTGGCAACTCAGCCGCTCATGCGCCTCATTGGCAAAATCCAGGTCTTCAGAAGAAATGTTCAGCTCGCTGCCGCTGATCTTCAAACGCACCTGATGCGTGGTCTTATTGGCAAAGATCACTACCCTGCGCAGTGTATTCAGGAACAATGCGCGGTCAATGACCAGCTTGTTCGGATTATTAGCGGGTATCACCGCTTCATAGTCAGGATAACGCTCGTCAATGAGACGGCAGACCAGGTTGATGTTCTCAAATTTAAAGAAAGCACTGGTCGCGTTATAGTCAACAGATACATTTACATCGCTTGAAGGCAGGGCTGCTTTCAGCAGCGTAAGCGCCTTTTTCGGAAGGATAAAGGAAGAAGCCTTATCGCCCTTCGCATCCTTACGGCGATAGCGCACAAGCTTATGCGCATCCGTAGCGACAAAGGTGATGTGCTGGTCTGAAAGCTGACAGAACACCCCGGTCATGGCCGGGCGAAGTTCGTCATTGCTTACTGCAAATATCGTCTTGGTGATCGCCTCACTCAGGACTGAAGCAGGAACACTTACCGAAGAAGCATTCTCCACTACCGGGATCTTCGGGAAGTCTTCGCCATTTTCACCGCTCAGTTTATATTTTCCGTCACCTGCACTGATCTCGATCGCAAAGTTATTGTCATCGATATTGAATGAGATCGGCTGGTCAGGCAAGGTCTTTAAGGTATCCATCAGTATCCGGGAAGGCACAGCCACCTTACCACCTTCCTTAGACTCCACAGCCAGCGAGGTCGTCATACTCGTCTGAAGGTCTGTCGCGGAAATGATCAGGTTACCCTCTTTGATCTCAAAAAGGAAATTCTCAAGTATAGGCAACACCGTACTGCTGCTCGAAGCACCGTTAACAGTCTGCAAGTGTTTCAGGAGTGTTGAAGTGGATACAATAAATCTCATGATATGATTTAGTCAGTTCTCAAAAATAGAAAATTTTACCTTGCATACTTGCGCCTGCGGTAATAATGTTGAAAAATCGCAAACAATATCAACACCCCAAGCGGGGCTGTGATGTTAACTACCTGCCAGACCAGTCTTTCCGTTCGCACGCGTGCTTTATCCAGCAATCTCATCCGGACTTCCCTGCTCCTTAACGCAATAAGATCTTCCCCGCCACAAAGGTAATCTGTCAGGTTCAGCAGAAATATCCCGTTACCATAATTATTGCCGGAAAAACGATCAAAACCAAGGGGAAATGCAGATCTGTCCCGGCTACTTACCTGGTTCTTAAAGATATCTCCATCTCCGATCACCACCATCTTGTCCGGTTTGCCGCGCTCGGGTAAAGGATACCCTTCAGCCAGTCCTTCCGGCACCGGCCGGTTAAGGAATACCGAGGGAAATTCACCTTCGATCAGCACCGCCGCCATTCTGGGCACACTCGCATAATCCCTCGGATCAGGTTGTTCTGCCACCATTTGAAGGGAAAGTAACTGCGGTGTCTGCACCAACTTATTAAAAGGTGAAGTCCATAACAATGCGTGCTTACGCAGCCCCCTGACCCCGATGGTATCTACAGAACTCACAAACTCGGATCTGACCCCATCGATATGCCGGGTAATATTACTGGAAGTATCCGGGATCAGCAGGGGGTAGTACACCCATGGTGCCATCTGGATCTGCCCTGGCTTCCCGGCATTGCCCGTGCTTATCGGAATCTCCGTACAGTTTGCATCAGCCAACAGGTTATAGTTTATCCGTGCACCATACATAAACAGCATATCATCCAGGTTCAGCTTCCCGTTAAAAGCCAGTTGCTCTCCAGTCCTGCCCATACTGTCCAGGTCAGCTCCAACCTGGTCGAGGCTCCAGATCACCCTGCCCCCATTCATCACGAAATAATTCAGTTTATACTTCTGTGCCTCGGTAAATTCCTGCTGTGGCTTGGCAATGACCAGCAATTTCAGCTTATCCAGCCCGGCCCTGTCGATCAGGTCAAGGTTTACGCGTCCTACCTCATAACTGCCCGAGAGGCTTTTGATTGCGCCATCGAGCTGTGCATCGGAAAGCTCCCCGTTCCCTTCGGTAAAACCAATGCGCGGATTTCCGCCGCTTAGTACCTTTTCTATCGCGGAAGTAAAAGCATATTCCAGGTTCTGTACTGAACTATTGATCTGCTCCTCATAGTTAGCCCCAACGGATTGGTTCAATAATAGCTTTACCGGCAATTGACGGTCCCCGGCACGGACCAGTGCCATCGGGAACACTATTTTTTGAGCAAAACCGTCATCATTCCTGATATTCAGTGTAGTAGGCTCGATACCTGCCTCATATAAATTGTTCGTCACTGTATCCTGCTCCCGGGTATCTAGCCCTTCCAGCGGATTTGAAAATACGACCCTGATCCGCCCGCCCCCATAAGCCCGGTAATCTTCCAGCAGGTCCCGGGCAGCGTTACGCAACTTCCGGAATGCCGACGGGAGTTCACCATCGAGAAAGACTGTCACCTCCACATCCTGTCCGGCCCGTTTAAGCACCGATTTTGTTTGTTCCGTGAGTGTATAACGCTTTTCACCAGTCAGATCGATACGGGTATATACGCTCCCGGCCAGCAGGTTCAGCAAAACCAGGCACAGCAAAAACAGCATTCCCTGCAACCATCTGTTCTTTAAGTTCACCATTTTCGCCCCCCCAACACCAACCTGGTCATCCCCAGGAAGAATGCAGCTACCGTAATGAAATAGACCAGGTCCCGGGTATCCAGTACACCCCGGCTCAGTGAGCGGTAATGTTCACTTACACTCAGGCCAAGTAACAGTCCCTCCAACGCCCTCAGGCCAAAAATACCGCTAAGGGCGTCCAGGCCACTGAACAAAAAAAAGCAAATGAATACAGCAACTGCAAACGCCACCACCTGGTTGCGTGCAAGCGAAGAGGTAAAAATACCAATTGCGGCGAAAACACCGCCCAGCAGTAATAACCCCACATAAGAGCCAGCTATAGCGCCACTATCCACGTTACCGGTGGGTAAAGCCAGATGGTATACGGTAAAATAACAGAGCAGTGTCGGTATGAGTGCCAGCAAAACCAGCGCAAGGCAAGAAAAATATTTTCCGGATAAGATCTGCCAGTCCGTTAGCGGCCTGGTGGCCAGCAGCACAAAGGTGCCTTCCCGGCGCTCCTCTGCAAAGGAACGCATGGTAATGGCAGGTACCATAAATATAAAAAGAAAAGGTAACAGTTCGAAAAATCCGGTCAATTCAGCATAACCATAATCCAGTACAGAGGTTTGGGGAAAAACCCAGAATAACAGACCTGAAGCCAGCAGGAAAATCCCAATGGTAATGTAAGCCATCATGGAATTCAGCAGACCGAAGAGTTCTCTTTTAAAAACCGCGTACATTCATCCTGTTTTGACGCCGAAGTTAGAAAAATTTCATAAAAAAAGCCCCGGTAGCTTTACCGGGGCTTCAACTATACCAATTGACTAACGCCTAAATCTGCCTACAGGCCAAAGTTCCAGGCCAGTCTCAAGCCGATGAAAGACAAAGTGCCATTATTTGACCAGCCTTCGTAGCGGCCGGAAAGTTCCAGCGTAGATTTGTCAGCTACAGGAAATTCAACACCTACTCCTGGAGAATAGGCAAATGCAGTTCCTGCACCATCAGATGTTCCGAATGCAGCGCCCAGTTCACCGGCTACAAAGATATTCTCAGCCAGGAAATACCTCAATCCAGCCTTTACCGGAATAAAGCCGGTGTTGGCGAATTTAAGGCCGGTACCTTCGATATCCTTACCCTGGAAATTCAGGTAACCTGCACTTCCGGTAACGTTCAGCTTGTTAGCGATAGGATGCTGGTATTGCAAAGAACCACCTACACCAA
The DNA here is from genome assembly GCF_029269825.1 of Pedobacter sp. JY14-1. GTDB lineage: Bacteria > Bacteroidota > Bacteroidia > Sphingobacteriales > Sphingobacteriaceae > Pedobacter. The sequence continues at coordinate 867,244 of NZ_JARJHU010000001.1, forward strand.
ACTTAGACACATCACCGAAATTCCCCATAGGGAAAGCGAATTCGGCTCCGATACCCAGTTTAGGTCCTGACATCGCTGCATCCTGAGCTTTTGCACCAGAGAACGCAAAAAATCCTGCAATTGCTGTTAGTAAAAATAACTTTTTCATGCTTGTTTAATTTAAATGAGTTATTTGAATTAATTGTAACCTTAGATGCAAAAACGCTGCCAACAGTTACAACTGTGATGCAACAATTAAACAGAATTCTGTCATAAAGACATATTTGTTTAAATATCAGGACTATATGCCGATGGTCATCCCAAGGGAAATCACACTGTGCTTATATTTGATCAGATCATCATCTCTGTTTATCGGCGATAGCCCCAGGTCATAGCCAGCCTGGATACCCACCCCCGAAGGAAACCGCATGCCTACTGTAAGGTTTAATCCAGCATCAATGCGACGGTACACCCCGTCACTTCCGAAATCAACCTCATAGTCGCCAGACTCAGCGGGCTGTTGCTGCGAGCCATACACGCTATTTTTATATTTGGTACGTCCGTATAATGCGATTCCTACATATGGGCCCGCGCCTAAGCATACTGTATTTTTGCCGGCCGGCAGGTTGGCGATCAGGTTTAAGGGTATCTCTGCATAGATAATATCGTCCTTTACCATAGCAGATCCCTTAGTGCCATCATGGTTAAAAGATGCTTTGTCTTTGTAGCCTTTGCCGCTAAAAATAATACCGGGTTGTACAGATATCAGTCCGCCTGCCGGAATATCGGCTGTTACACCTGCATAGGCCGAGATATTCCGCCCGATATCGCTTACTGCAATGCCGGGTTCCGCAGAATGGGTGTATGTCGGAAAGTTCAGTCCGGCCCTGAGGCTGAACTTAACGGGACCTTGGGCCGCAGCAAGCAGCGAGAAGCCTGCAAGCAGCAAGCCAAGCGATAATTTTTTCATCATAATACGTAATTCAGATAGCTGTCTGCGACTATCCGCAGACCGGCGCAAAGATATATCTTTCAGCTCGAACTGCAAGTAGAATGATCAGCATGCAGTAAGCTTCCTGAAGATAGCCTCCAGCGGGAGTCCTTCATGTTCTGATTTTAACCCTGACAGGGAATCGTCGGCAACTACCCGTCCCCTGCTGACCATCACCACATCATCGCATAAGGCCTCCACCTCCTGCATGACATGTGTAGACAGGATAACCGTCTTTTCTGAGCCCAGCTTCCTGATCAATTCCCTGATTCCGGCCAGTTGGTTCGGATCAAGCCCTGAAGTCGGCTCGTCCAGGACCAGCACTTCAGGATCATGAATAATAGCCTGGGCCAGGCCTACCCGCTGCCTGTATCCCTTTGACAACAACTGTATCTTCTTATGCGCCTCATCCTGCAAGCCCACCCGTTCAACAACGTCATCGACAAGCGTCCTGCGCCCATGCAATCCATACGCAGCCGCCACAAAACCGAGGAACTCCCGGACGTACATTTCTGTATACAGCGGTGTATGCTCCGGCAGATACCCAATCTTTCTCCGTACGGCTACGGCCTGCTGCCGCACATCCAGCCCACAGATCCAGGCATTGCCCCCATCGGGCCTGAGGTAGGTCGTCAGCATCTTCATGGTTGTAGACTTACCCGCCCCGTTCGGTCCCAGGAAGCCCAGCACACGGCCAGGTTCCGCGCTGAAGCTGACTCCGTCCACAGCCCGCTGGCTGCCATATACTTTCGTTAAGTTACTGACCTTGATGCTCACGTCCCAAAAGTAGAAAAATCACTTCTGCGATCATGAAAAGCAATGAAATATTTTAATAAGTTTGCATCATTATGGCAAAAAACACTAACGACGAGCAATTTAAGAATGTAATATCCCATGCAAAGGAATATGGATTCATCTTCCCGAGCAGTGAAATATATGACGGGTTAAGCGCCGTTTACGATTACGGACAGTTGGGTGCTGAACTGAAGAACAACATCAAGACCTACTGGTGGAAAGCGATGGTACAAATGCACGAAAACATCGTTGGCATCGACGCTGCCATCTTTATGCACCCGAAAGTATGGAAGGCCAGCGGTCACGTAGATGGATTCAACGATCCGATGATCGACAACAAAGATTCCAAGAAGCGCTACCGTGCCGACCAGCTGCTTGAAGACAAAATAGAGCGCTATAAAAAGGACGGCAAAACCGAAAAAGCAGAAAAGCTTCAGCAGGATATGGACGATGCCCTTAAAGCCGAAAACCTACCCCTGCTGAAAACACTTATAGAAGAACATGAGATCGCCTGCCCTGTCAGCGGAACCAGGAACTGGACCGAGGTAAGACAATTCAACCTCATGTTCAGCACTCAGTTCGGCGCCATGGCAGAGGGTTCTGAAGAAGTATACTTAAGGCCGGAGACAGCACAGGGTATATTCGTTAACTTTCTGAACGTCCAGAAAACCGGCAGGATGAAGATTCCCTTCGGCATCGCTCAGATTGGTAAGGCCTTCCGTAACGAAGTGATCGCGCGCCAGTTCATCATGCGCATGCGCGAGTTCGAACAAATGGAAATGCAGTTTTTCGTGCGCCCCGGAGAAGACGCAAAATGGTTTAAATACTGGAAGGAAGCGCGCCTGAAATGGCACCAGGCCCTGGGCACCGATCCGGAAAAATACCGCTATCATGACCACGTAAAGCTGGCCCACTATGCGAATGCCGCTACTGACATCGAGTTCGAGTTTCCTTTTGGTTTTAAGGAAGTAGAGGGCATCCATAGCCGCACCGACTTCGACCTGTCCCAGCACCAGGAGTATTCCGGCAAGAAAATGCAGTATTTTGATGCCGAACTGAATGAAGAAGGCAAGCCTTACGGCAATTATATCCCTTACGTAATTGAGACCTCCATAGGCCTGGACCGCATGTTCCTGCTCACACTGATCAATGCCCTTGAAGAGGAAGACCTGAGCGAAGGCGACAAGCAGGACAGCCGTACCCTCTTGCGCCTGCACCCTTGCCTTGCTCCTTACAAAGTGGCTATTTTCCCGCTTACCAAGAAAGATGGATTGCCAGAAAAGGCACGTGAGATTATGAACAGTCTTAAACTGGACTTTAACTGTATCTATGAAGAGAAAGACGCCATTGGCAAGCGATACCGCCGCCAGGACGCTATCGGCACGCCTTTTTGCCTTACAATAGACCACCAGACGCTGGAAGACAACACCGTTACGATCCGCCATCGCGACACCATGGAACAGCAGCGTATTGAAATCAAGGACCTACACTACATTATCGGCAATAAGGTAAGCTGGAAAAACCTGCTGAGGTAAATTCAGACAGACTTACAGGAGTAAACACAAAAGCCGGGTATTTCACCCGGCTTTTTTATGCATCAGCAGCCACTCCGAAGCACGTTGACGCACGGTTAACGCTCCCTATACCTACCCTATACCTACCCTTAACGCACCCTAGTGGTAGGTTAACCCTCTGTCAATGGTACGCAGATGCAGGGTATAGCAGCATAATATATTATTGCTATGAGCTGATATTATATAAATGGTTTGGCTTTTGCGTTATATAAAATATGAAGTTGAGTTTGTTTCTGTTTTTATCTCTATCGCCCCTTGCCGGTTTTTTTCCATTTACCAAGAACCCCGGGGCTGCAACCGTGAGCAAAACCGAAAACGCCTGGTCTAAGGAAGAGCTGACTAAGGCCAATACCGCAGGAGGTAAGACCTACCTCACCCCTGAAGAGCGTGACATCGTCCTGTATACCAACCTTGTCCGCATGAACGGTGAGAAGTTTTTCAATACCTTCTTCCAGGATTTTGTGGAAAAGCACAACCGGGACATGCAGCAATACAGCAACTATAATACGCTAAAGATCTCCCGGTCTGACAAATACTACACAAGTCTGGAAAAAGACCTCAGAAAAATAAAAGACCTTCCTGTCCTCTGGCCAGATGAAGCCTTAAGCTGGGTTGCCCGGCAACATGCGAAGGACATGAACAAAAGAAACTATGCCGCGCACAATTCCCCGGAAGGGAAAACTCCCAAAGACCGCATCAGCCAGATGTACCCGAGACGTTCAATGGGAGAAAATCTCTCTTTTGGTTTTGCGACCGGCCTGGGCAATGTATGTATGCTGCTGCTTGATAAAAACGTACCTGACCTTGGACACCGGAAAATGATTCTGGATACCAGTTATGGTGTTAATTTCGTCGGCGTGAGCATACAACCTCACAAGAGTTACCGCTACTGTGCAGTGATGGATTTCGTGTCCCTGCCCAGGTAAATTCACGCCGGCAGCCCGTTAAAATTACATTAACTTTATGTAAATTTGTGCCCGAAAAATTACGGGCACAAATTGAAGACAACCGACAAGGCTGGCATCGGCCTATACCTCGCACTTGCTTACCGCTTTCTGGTTATCCTGTTCATTTATACCTTCTGCAGAATAGGCTTTTATATGTTTAACCGGGACCTGTTCCACGACATAGATGCTGTACGTTACCTGCGTATCCTGTATGGCGGGCTAAAATTTGACATCTCTGCACTGTTGTATATCAACCTGCTGTTCATTGTTTTACACGTACTGCCATTTCAATTCAAATACCATCAGTCCTTTCAGCGCTTTTGTAAATGGCTGTTCATCATCAGCAACAGTATCGGCATAGCCGCAAATCTGGCCGACTTCGCCTATTACCGTTACACACTGAAACGTACGACTGCAACAGTTTATGGCCAGTTCAGGCACGAACAGAATAAATTGAAACTGGCCTGGGATTTCCTGCTGGATTACTGGTATCTGCTCTTGCTGCTGGCTGCACTTATCTGGCTTTTCAGCAAGGTCTACGATCTGGTAAAAATCCACAGAACGCCTGTATTCAACTGGAAGACCTATGTGCTGCAGACCGTATTGCTGGTCGCCGTTGCCTTCGGTACACTGACCGGAATACGCGGGGGCTGGGGTTTCGGTACCAGACCGATCACCCTGAGCAATGCCGGAGAATTTGTGGAAACCCCTGACCAGATGGCCCTGGTACTGAATACCCCGTTCTGTATCTTCAGGACATTAAAAGCGCAAAAGCTCCGGACGCTGGATTATTATGACGAGCAGACACTGCAGCAGATGTACAATCCCATCCACCTCCCTGCTGATACCGGCAAATTCAAAAAACTGAACGTAGTCTTCCTCATCATCGAGAGCCTGGGCAAGGAACATGTGGGAGCACTCAACCGCGACATCAATGGAGGCCGCTATAAAGGCTTTACGCCTTTTCTGGATTCGCTGGTTAATGAGAGCTACACCTTTACCCATACCTATGCCAACGGACGTAAGTCCATTGACGCTATCCCTTCGGTCATTACGGGTATCCCTTCCATTCGTGAGCCCTTCATCTTATCTATCTATTCCGGAAATAAAACAACCAGTATCGCCAGGTTGCTTGGAGACAAAGGCTATGAAACGGCTTTCTTTCACGGTGCGCCCAACGGATCTATGGGTTTTTCTTCCTATACGCACCTGGCAGGCATTAAACATTATTTCGGTCAGAACGAATACCAGAAAAAGGGCGATACCGACGGGACCTGGGGTATCTGGGACGACCCTTTCCTGCAATACATGGCACAGACGATGAATACCCTGAAACAACCGTTCTTTGCCGGTTTCTTTTCCCTGTCTTCACATCATCCCTTCCGCCTGCCGGACGAGTACAAGGGAAAATTCCCGAAGGGTCATCTGCCCGTGCAGGAAGTGATCGGTTACACAGACATGGCCCTGCGTAATTTCTTCCGGACAGCCTCAAAGATGTCCTGGTACAAGAACACACTGTTTGTGCTCTGCGCTGACCATGCCACTGTTTCCTGGCTGCCCGAGTACCGCACCATACCGGGTTATTTCTCCATTCCTATCCTCTTTTATTATCCCGGAGGACAACTCAAGGGCAAGTCGGACAAGCTGGTACAACAGATCGACATCATGCCGACTGTACTGAACTATTTACATTACGACAAACCGTATTTTGCGCTTGGCTTTGATGCATTTGCAAAAGGTAATGATAACTTTGCCGTTAACAACAATGACGGGACCTTTAGCTTTTACCAGGGCGATTACCTGCTGCTCAACGACGGCATACAGAACACTGCCCTTTACAATTTAAAGACGGACCGGCTGACGGAGCACAACATTCTGCGGCAGGAACCGTTAATGGCTGGTAAACTGGAGGCAAACCTGAAGGCGTTCGAACAGCAATACACCAACAGAATGATCAACAATAAATTAACGGTAGAATAGGACGATGCGTAAGGCCCTGCTGAAGATCATCGACTTCTTTTATCCGCCATTTTCACGCTGGCTGCCATTGCATACATTCAGATATATGGCAACCGGTGGCGCCACCGCCTTATCAGGCATTATTGGTTTCTACATTGCGTATAACTGGATATTAGGCCAGCGCAATATTTATGTTGACTTTCCCCTGCTGCCAAAAATGATCACTGCGCATGTGGCGGCCCTGATCATTAGCACCTTCGCAACTTATCTGATCGGTTTTACACTCAACAAATACCTGATCTTCACGCAGTCTAACCTGAAAGGCAGAAAACAATTGTTCCGCTATGGAGTTGTGATGGCCTTCAACCTGGTGCTCAACTACGGGCTTATGAAATATCTTGTGGAAGGCCTGCATTTCTATCCCTCTGTTTCACAGGCGTTCATTACCGTTACCCTGGCACTGTGCAGCTATTTCCTGCAGAAGCATTTTTCTTTCCGGGTCAAAAAATAGCCTGTTTTCAGTATATTTAGCCGTCGATAAAGATCCGCACCTCTTGACGGCATTTATAAAAAAACTGAAACAACGATGAGCGATTTTAACGACTTTAACAATCCTCAGGTGGCCGGTCTGCCCGATCATCTGAAGCAATTTATTGTAGAACAACATTACGGGCACTATACCCCCGTGGACCAGGCGGTGTGGCGTTATGTGATGCGCCAGAATTACAGTTACCTGAAAGATGTGGCCTATTACCCTTACATCAGGGGACTGCAACGTGCAGGACTAAGCATAGAGCGCATTCCCGATCTGCAGACCATGAACGACAACCTCGGCAAGATCGGCTGGGGCGCAGTAACGGTAGACGGTTTCATTCCGCCTTCAGCCTTTATGGAATACCAGGCTTACCGGGTGCTGGTAATTGCCGCAGATATCCGTCAGCTTAATCACATTGAATATACACCTGCGCCCGATATTATACATGAATCAGCAGGGCATGCCCCCATCATTGCGGATACCGATTACAACAATTATCTGAGCTACTTCGGTTCTATAGGTGCTAAAGCGATGTTCTCTTCCAGAGACTTTGAACAATATGAAGCCATACGCCACCTTTCCATACTAAAGGAATCTTCTGACGCAGATGAATCAGAAATCGCAAAGGCGGAAAAGCTGCTTGAAGAAATCTCTGCCAACATGGGCGAACCCTCTGAAATGGCATTGCTGAGCCGCCTGCACTGGTGGACGGTAGAATATGGGCTGATAGGCTCCCTGGACAACCCAAAGATCTACGGTGCCGGGCTGCTTTCCTCAATCGGGGAAAGTGCTTCATGTATGCGCCCGGAAGTGAAAAAACTGCCTTATAACATCGATACAATCAACTACAGCTATGATATTACCAAACCACAGCCGCAGCTTTTCGTAACCGGGACCTTTCAGAATCTCATTGACGTACTGGAAACTTTTGCCAATACCATGGCTTTCCGTACCGGGGGAGCGGCAGGCATCCGCAAAGCCATCGAATGTAAAAATACCGCCACGGCAGTGTTCAGCTCAGGCCTGCAGGTCAGCGGGATGTTCAGCGAATTGAGAACAGATGCAAATGGCGGTATCAGCTTTATCCGCACCTCAGGCCCTTCGGCCCTTGGAAGTGAAGGCAAACAATACAGCGAACACGGCAAAAAGGCACATCCCGACGGGTATTCCTCCCCAGTGGGCAAACTCAAAGGGATCGGTACGCCTATTGAACACATGACCACAAGGGAACTCCTGAATGCAGGAATCCGGCCGCAACACACGGCGGTCCTGGAATTTGAAAGCGGCATTACTGTGAAAGGAACCGTATTCTCCATACTACAGGAAGAGGAAGGGCACAACCTGATGATCACCTTCAGAAGCTGTATGGTCACTGACAGCGACGGTACCATCCTCTTCAAACCAGAATGGGGAAGGTATGATATGGCCCTCGGTGAAGAGATCGTTTCCGTTTTTAACGGTGCCGCGGACAAAAGCGCCTTTGAAGAGATAACACCAATAAGTAAAAAGCTGACCCACAAAGCGGAATATGACCTGCATACACTCAAACTGCATAAAATATACCACGATGTCCGTACTATCCGCGAGTCGCAACAGGGTTTTGAGCGGCTACCCGGCCTGTTTACCGAGTTAAAATCGTCATATGGAACGGACTGGCTGGCATCACTGGAAATACTTGAAATAACCGTACATTACGGGCAATTACCGGAACTGGAAAACGAACTTCGCTGTTACCTGACAGCAAAGGCAGCTTCCGATCCGGAGCATAACAAATTGATCAATGACGGGTTGAATGTCATCGCCAATCCAGTAACACAACTGACAACAGAAGAAGAAAGCTAATGAATATTGTACTTACCGGCGCCAGCAGCGGGATCGGTTTTGAAGCCGCCCTGGAATTTACACTCAGCAAAGAAAATAAAGTAGTATGTATTGCGCGGTCTGCAGAGCGGCTGCGCAAGCTGCTGGAAATAGCCAGGGGAATCAATCCTGACTGTACCCTGCTGCCGGTAGCTTTTGACATTGTCAATGACGATTATGCTGCGCTGATGCCTTTCCTCAGGGAAAAACTCGGCACCGTCGATATCCTGATCAATAATGCGGGTGCGCTGATCAACAAGCCTTTTAAAGAAACGACACCTACCGATCTTTACCAGATGTTTGAAAGCAATGTGATGGGACATTTCAACATGATCAGGCATTTATTGCCCTTAATGGGACCCGGTGGCCACATCGTGAACATTGGCAGTATGGGCGGCTTTCAGGGCAGTGTAAAGTTCCCGGGACTATCGGCTTACTCGGCCAGCAAATCGGCCTTGCATACCCTCACGGAATGCCTGGCCTATGAACTGTCTGAAACAGGCATTCGCATCAATTGCCTGGCCCTGGGATCGGCGCAGACCGAAATGCTGGAAATGGCTTTTCCAGGTTATCAATCTCCGGTAATGGCATTTGAAATGGGCAAATACGTAGCAGATTTTGCACGGACCGGTCATAAGTTCTTCAATGGAAAAACATTGCCTGTAGCGGTAACGACGCCTTAACCTGCGAGTAAACACCAAGTTATCAACATATTTAGGGCTAAGAGATAATTTTAATATCTTAGCCCTCAACCGATCCTGCAGGATTAAAGATAACCGATGAAACAAACCATTCTTCTGTTAGGTATGATCTTTTTTGGTGTTCCGGCCGTCAGGTCACAGACCACCATTCCCTTGCAGTACCAGAAAATGGTACAGGAACTTTCTCAACAGCTACCCGCTGAACAGAAACCGGAAATGGTAAAGGAGGAAACCAGTCCCAACCGTTTACTGGAATTTGCAAAATCGATGCTTGGCATCCGCTACCGGGCAGCTTCCAGCAATCCTAAACGTGGCTTTGATTGCTCAGGATTCGTAAACTATGTATTCAGCAACTTTGGGTTTAAGGTCCCGCGCTCTTCAAGGGACTTCGCCGCCAGCAACAGTGCGGTAAAACTCCAGGATGCAAAGATCGGCGATGTGATCGTATTTACCGGTACCAACAGTCGTTCGCGCACGCCTGGCCATGTGGGAATTATCTATTCCATAGATGGTGAAGGGATCAAGTTCATCCATTCCTCATCGGGCGGAAAAAAGGGGGTTACGATCACGAGCCTGAACGAAGGCTTTTACCGGAAGCGCTTTCTGAAGATCATCAGTATACTTTAGCATTAAAGCAAAACGATCCTCAGCGCTTCACTGACCTTACCCTCGTTCAGGAATATCCTGGCCAGTTCATGCAGCTCCCGCTCACGATTTGCCACATCGCCAATAGTGGCATCAAAGATTTCCTTTACACGCGGATCATTAGCCATACTGTCGATCTCTTCGGGGCCAGGAAGAACTTCGAGGTTCCCCAGCATCCCAAGGTCATTGCCCGTAAGTACCCTGGAATTCCTGACCGCGGTGGGCAGACTGTCTACGCCAATCCCTAATGTGGTCAGTGGCTTGGTAACCTTAAACAGGCTTTCAGGCGTCACGCGGCAATACCAATCGCCGCCAAGCCTGGCTACCAGGTCAATCTTTGCCTGATCTATTTTTCCATCAGCATCGAGGATCTCCTCTTTGATATGGATAAGTCTGATCTCGGCCAGCACCAGGTTACCTGCGCCCGGGTTTTCACCTAAACTGATAACTTCCCTGACCGTACATTCCAGTTGCACGGGCGCTTCAGCTACACGCGGCGGCCTGACCAGTTGCGACGGAAGCATCGTCAGACCCGCCTTTTCGAATTCATTGACACCTCTGGCATATTCGGTACTGGCGAGACTGGTCTGCTGCACCATGTCGTAATTGACGATGTTAATTACGCATTCTGACACTGCTAACACATTCTCCAGTGTATGCTTGGTTGTGTTGTCGCGCACCCTGCGGGCCGGTGAGAACACACACAATGGCGGGTTGCTGCTGAACAGGTTAAAGAAGCTGAAGGGGCTGAGGTTGACATTGCCGGCAGTATCTATCGTGGTAGCAAAGCAGATAGGCCTTGGCGCTATGGCATATTGCAGGTAATTCTGCAGTTGCGCAGGCCCTGCCTCTGACACATTTATCGTTTTCATCATGTTTCAGGATTTATCCGCCAATTCATCTTACTTCTTCAGGGCCAGAATGGAAAAATCTGAACTGGCTGCCTTAATGGTATTGCTCAGGCGCCCAAGACCGGTAATTTCCATTTCTACGATGTCTCCGTCCTGCAACCACTGCGGCTGATAAGCGGGATCGTTCAGCAAACCGGTACCGTTCAGTTCCAGGAAGCAGCCCGTGCCTACGGTACCTGATCCGATCACATCCCCGGGCAGAATATCTGCACCATAGGCACAACGCTCAATGATCTCCGCAAACGTCCAGTACATATCTGCCATACTGCCTGAAGACACCTGTACCCCGTTTACGGTGCAGGTCATTTTCAGGTCGTAGGTATTGCCCGTATGCCCCGGCTTAGGGCTGGTCCGGTAAGGTTCCAGTTCGTCCGGTGTCACCAGCCAGGGACCGGTCACAGTGGAAAAATCCTTTCCCTTGGCTGGACCAAGGCTGAGCAGCATTTCTTCCATTTGCAACGTGCGTGCGCTCATATCGTTCATGATCATGTAACCGGCAATGTAGCTGTCGGCTTCAGCGGCCCTCACATTACGGCCTTTCTTACCGATAACCACCGCTGCTTCCAGTTCAAAGTCCAGTTTCTGAAAGTGGTCGGGCATACACTCAATTTCACCTGGGCCCTGTATAGCATTGTGATTGGTGAAATAAAAGATCGGATACTGATCAAACTCGGGGATCATCTCAACTTTGCGGTTACGGCGCGCAGCAGCGACATGCTGTCTGAAGGCATAGCCATCACGACAGGAAGATGGGTGCGGTACCGGGGCCAGCAATTCATAGAATACTTCCTCCTTTGCCTCCAGGCTGCCGGCGATAATTTGCTCATTGACACGCTTTGCACGCTCCATAAGTACTTCTCCGCCCAGAAGAAAAGCATTCATGTTATCAGGCAGTTGCTTGTCGCAGGAATTCAGGTTATAGATGTGGCCGTTTACAAACACGCCCAGGTGTTCAGTGTCTTCCGTTTTGTAAGATACCAGCTTCATAAGTTTATGCTCAGTTTTTTATGTCGTATCAAAGCTATACAAAATACGCTAGTTATAACCAGTAAAATAATTTCTGAAAAGATTTATCTGCGGAGATGTTGTGGGTTACAGTCCGGATTGTTTACTTTAGCCATACATTAACAAGTAATGAGAATCAACAGGCATATAGCGAATGACCAGGTTGCCAGACAGGCACTCACCTCGTTCCGGTATGCCATGCTCTCGGCACTCATTTTTGCCCAGTATTCTTTATAGGACCCGGACAGTTCAGGCTGCTTCCCACTCTCATTTTGCTGTAAACGCACCCTGCGTTTAAACTGTAATTGTTTTCACCTGTTTTACATAAAAACCTATGTTATGCCTATATATCATACGCTAGGAACTATACCGCCGAAACGGCATACGGTATTCAGAAAACCAGACGGAGGACTTTATGCTGAAGAACTCGTCTCTACGGAAGGCTTTTCCAGCCTCTACTCGCTGGTCTACCACTGTCATCCGCCTACTATCGTCAAATCGCTTGGTGAACCCTATTCTGTCGAACCGAGGATAGCACGGGAGAAACACCTAAGGCACACCAGTCTTCTTGGGTTTAGTATCAATCCAGAAGATGATTACCTGCAAAGCAGGAAGCCGGTACTCGTGAACAATGACCTGCACATTTCACTGGCTGCGCCACGGAAATCTATGACGGCTTACTTTTATAAGAACAGTCAGGCCGACGAGGTGGTCTTTGTCCATGAAGGTACAGGGATACTGAAAACTGGTTTTGGTAAGATCAGGTTCAGCTACGGCGACTACCTGGTCATTCCCAGAGGCACCATATACCAGGTCGAATTCGAGACGGAACAGAACAGGTTGTTCATCATCGAGAGCTTCAGTCCCATCCGCACCCCTAAACGCTACAGAAATGCCTTCGGACAGCTGGAAGAGCATGCTCCGTTTTGCGAGCGGGACATACGCAGGCCGCGAGACCTGGAAACCTTTGACGAAAAGGGTGACTTTAAGGTACTGATCAAAAAACAGGGCATAATGTATCCTTACGTTTACGGAACACACCCCTTTGACTTCATCGGTTGGGACGGCTTTCATTACCCGTATGCCTTTTCCATCCATGATTTCGAGCCGATCACCGGGCGTCTGCACCAGCCACCACCCGTACATCAGACCTTTGAGGGTCACAACTTTGTGATCTGCTCTTTTGTACCCAGGAAGTACGATTATCATCCCCTCTCCATTCCGGCTCCGTATAACCACAGCAATGTGGACAGTGATGAGGTGCTTTATTATGTGGATGGGGATTTCATGAGCCGAAAAAGTGTAGAAAAGGGACAGATCACCCTGCATCCCGGTGGCATACCCCACGGACCGCATCCGGGGACGGTCGAAAAATCCATTGGCAAGGAGCGTACGGAGGAACTTGCAGTCATGATCGACCCCTTCCGCCCGTTGATGCTTACAGAAGACGCGTTAACAATTGAGGATGAGCATTATTTTAAAAGCTGGCAAGAATAGAGACTAACTGACTAACCATAAAAAAACTGAATATGTCTACAATAACATTTGCGGAAAAGATCGCTGAAGCGCAGGATTTCCTGCCGATCAACGGTACGGACCATATCGAGTTCTACGTAGGTAATGCCAAGCAGGCCGCCCATTATTACAAAACTGCCTTCGGCTTTCAGTCGCTGGCATATGCCGGTCCTGAAACCGGTGTACGTGACCGGGCATCTTATGTGCTGCAGCAAGGTAAGATCCGGATCGTACTGACCACCGCATTAAAATCCATCCATCCGATATCGGACCATGTAAAACAGCATGGTGACGGTGTTAAAATACTGGCCCTCTGGGTAGACGACGCCTACAGTGCGTTTAAGGAAACGACCAGGCGCGGAGCAATGTCCTACCTTGAGCCAGAAACCAGGACCGACGAACATGGTGAAGTGCGCATATCGGGCATTTATACTTACGGTGAAACAGTACACCTGTTTGTAGAACGCAAGAATTACACAGGTTCCTTCCTTCCTGGATATCAGCCGTGGAAAAATGACTACAACCCAACAGAAACCGGACTATTGTACATTGACCATTGTGTCGGCAACGTAGGCTGGAACAGGATGAATGAAACTGTAAAATGGTATGAAAGGGTAATGGGCTTTGTAAACATCCTCTCTTTTGACGATAAGCAGATCAATACAGAATACAGTGCGCTGATGAGCAAGGTCATGAGTAATGGCAACGGCTATTCGAAATTCCCGATCAATGAACCCGCAGAAGGCAAGAAAAAGTCGCAGATAGAAGAGTACCTGGAGTTCTATGAAGGCGAGGGTGTACAGCACATTGCGGTAGCAACAAAGGATATCCTTGCTACTGTCGGTGAATTAAAGGCCCGTGGGGTCGAATTTTTAAGCCCGCCCCCTGAAACTTATTATGACCTGATGCCGGAAAGGATCGGGGAAATCGACGAAGAGATCGAAAAACTTAAAGCACTCGGCATCCTGGTTGACCGCGATGAGGAGGGTTATCTTCTGCAAATATTCACCAAGCCCGTGGAAGACAGGCCAACGCTGTTCTTTGAGATCATACAGCGCAAAGGCGCGCAATCCTTTGGTGCAGGTAACTTTAAGGCCCTATTTGAAGCGTTGGAGCGTGAACAGGAAAGCAGGGGCAATCTGTAAAAGAGTCTATTCATTTAAAAACGAGAGGCATTCCGGGTAAAACCGGGTGCCTTTTTTTATCTCAAATATCAGGTATCTGTTTTTTTAAGTATTTTCGGCGAAAATGGCGTTAATGTCCGTTAGATTCTTTTTGCTGTGTTTCAGGACTGCCTTCAGGCTCCTTCAGAAAAATGACCCACTCCGGCTGGCCGGGGCAACGGCTTTCTTCACTAATTTCGCCCTACCGCCAATCCTTCTGATCCTGATCAGGCTCTTTGGCTTTTTCATCGACCGGAAAATACTGGCTTCCAGGCTCTTTGAGCGTCTTGCTGGTATCTTGGACGATAGCAGCACGCTTCAGATCAGACAGACATTACGTAACATCAGGGGGATTGACCACCAATGGTATGCTACGCTGGTCAGTTTTATATTCTTTATTTTTGTTGCCACTACGCTGTTCAGCATTATTAAGAATTCAATGGACCAGATCTGGTCTATAGCCAGTAAAGAGCATACAGGCTTTTTATTCAAATTGAAGTTGAGGGGCCGCTCTATGGTCATTATCCTGCTGGCAGGTGTCCTATTCATGTTGGGTTTTGTCACTGACAGCATACAGGCATACATTGGCGAGTATATCAATACTGCTGCACCGACCTTCGGGCGGGTATTTCTTTATATCCTGAACCAGCTGGTATTTATTGCAATTGTAATGACCTGGTTTACGGTATTGTTCAGATACCTGACCAATGGCAGACCGACGTGGGGTGCTGCACTGCGTGGTGGTTTGCTGACGTCTATCCTGTTCACCTTAGGAAAATATATTTTACGCGTCATGCTGCCACTTAGCGGAATCGGCAATATTTACGGCACCTCAGGCGCGATCGTGCTGATCATGCTGTTTGTATTTTATTCTTCCTTTATTTTCTATTTCGGGGCCTGCTTTGTAAAGGTACTGAGCGATGAAAAAGGAACACCTATAAGACCCATCAAAGGCACATACAATTATGAGATCAAAGAAATTGAAAGACGTTAGCTAGCGGGTCGCTGTAGTTGCCGGCAATTTCTCAAATCCCTGCATTTCAAAAACGGCAAGTTTATTCCACAGATTCCAGTGCAGTGTGCCAAAGAAATTAACTGTACTACCTTCATTATTCCTTCCTTCTATACAGATATTTTCCTTATAGATGGCTCTATGTGCTAAATTCTGATCGCTCAGGATGATTTCCTCATCCTGTATTCTTACATTTTTCACATCGATAGAAAACTGACTAAGCAATTCTGAGAAGTTGTTACCGTTTAGCAGGAGTTCAATGATTTTCATGGCAGTATTGTATAAGTTAGGGAAGATAGAGTCATCAATTATAGCGCCAAAAAAAAGCGACCGGCATTTCTTTTGAAATGCCGGTCGC
>NZ_JARJHU010000001.1:883326-1160345 GCF_029269825.1 Pedobacter sp. JY14-1
TCCGATCTTGGAAAGACCTGCCTCATAACGCAGATCTACGCCCAGGTTGCGTATGTCCAGACCTGCGCCGAACTGCCAGGCAATATTTTGTCCTTTAAAATTTCCCTTAAAGGCATTGCTGGCAGCATCACTGAATGATTGTTCATCGTCGAGAATAAAGGAAACCACGGGACCTGTATTCAGCCGCACACCAATTCCGGCTGCTCCGATCTTGGTACCTACGAGCACCGGAATATCCATGCTGGTAAATTTCACCTTGTTTTCCTGACCATTAGCATCCTTGAGGGTTGTATTTTTGCCGCTCAGATAAAGTTCAGGCTGCAGATGAATGCCAGCAGCACCGATACGTGCCCAAAGACCTGCATAATAGCCAGCCCTGTTATCGCTGCTGAAAGTATTCTCCGTACTGAGTTTGGACAAGTTTGCCCCTGCCTTCACTCCCAACTGGAAACTTGGGAGCACCTGGCTGAAACCGGCAAGGCTAATGCCGGCAAATAACATCGTTAGGATTATTTTCTTCATGTCGAAAGGTATAAAGTTTTTTTGTTTTAAAACAAAACTAATATATAAAGGTTTTTCCGTTTATTTGAGATAAAATTACGTAGTTTATCCCAGGGATAATGGATTTTAACTTCAATTTCCTTTCTGTTATTCTTATTTTCTGCGGCTCTGCTACGCTCTTTCTTTCTTACTATGTATATAAAAAGGGCGGCGAGGCTGTCAGGTTCTTTGGACTGATGATGCTGGCGAACGCCATATGGTCGCTTGGATATGGTTTTGAACTGGCCAGCTCTACACTCGACCAGGTCAAAACCTTTATCAACATCGAATACCTCGGCATTACCGCGCTGCCGCTTACCTGGTTCCTTTTCTGTCTGAAACTTTCGGGAAAAGAGAACTGGTATAAGCACAGGGTAAGGCTCCCCTTGTTGATAGCGGTACCGGTCATTACAGTATTACTGGTTTGGACCAACACGTACCACCACCTCCACTATAAAAACTATTATCTTGACTATAGCGAGGACATACCTACGGTAGTGATCGAAAGAGGTCTGTCCTACTGGCTTTTTACGGTTTATTTTTACGCATTGCTGGCGGTTGGCAGCTATATGCTTATTGTTAAATTCCGAAAGGCAGATCCTATTTACAAGCGGCAAAATTACAGCATTATTGTTTCGGCGATGATCCCCTGGCTGACCAACATTTGCTATCTGGCGGGTCTGAGGCCAATGAAAAACCTGGATCTGACCCCCTTTGCCTTTATTGCCACGATTTTCCTGATCTCACTGGCTATTTACAGGTTCCGGCTCTTTGACATCCTACCGGTTGCCAGGGAAAAAGTACTGGACCTGATGCAGGATGGTTTTCTGGTACTTGACAACCATCTTCGGGTTATTGATCACAACAAGGCATTCAAAAAATATATTCCCTCACACCTGGGCAATAAAGTGATCGGAATGCCTGTAGACAAACTGTTTCCCGGACAAGAGGACCTATTTGATTTTCTGGACGGGCACCGTCAGGGAAAAATCGAGCTCAAAGTAAGTGTTCCCGGCGAACAATTTGATCTGGAGGCAGACATCGGCTACCTGAATGAAAATAAGATTAACAATGATGCGGTGATCATCAAATTGCAGGACCTTACCGTACTCAGGGCAGATTCGCTGAAGTCTAAAGCGCAGGCTGAAGAATTGCGCCAGCTTAACCAGCAGAAGGACAGGATCTTTTCTATCATCTCGCACGACCTCAGGGCTCCGCTGGTCAATCTATCCGAAGTGCTGAAGATGATATCCAACGACCAGATCAGCATAGAGGAATTCAAGGAGCTTTCGCCTAATCTCAGCAAGGACATACTCTATACAACAGATTTACTGGAAAATATCCTGCACTGGTCAAGGAGCCAGATGAAAGGCTATGGAATCAACAAGGAATTCTTTGATTTGAAAGGCCTGATCGTCAACGAAGTGAATTATCATATGCCTTCTGCAAAGGCCAAAAAGATAGAGATCATCCAGGATGTCTTTCCCGGAGAAATGGTATACGCCGATATCCTGATGATACAGATCGTCGTACGGAACCTGTTAAACAATGGGATAAAGTTCTGTCATGAAGGCTGTACCATCCATATCACCGCAGTATATTCTGGAAATCAAATGATCCGTCTTTGTATTGCAGACAATGGCATTGGCATGGACAAGGATAAAATAAAAACGCTGTTTACGACAGAAAGTCAATCTACCAGGGGTACGATGAACGAAAAGGGTACAGGCATAGGACTAATTGTATGTAAAGAATTTGTCGAGCGCAATGACGGAAAGATCACAGTGGAAAGTGAACCCCGAAAGGGCTCAAAATTCTTTATCTACCTTCCTGTTGACGTACCTCAGGAAGCCTGATAACGAATAAGCCTTCTTTTTTCTGCCTTAAACCGTTGTCTGGGCAATTATGTTTTCATAAAAAAACAGATGGGTGAGGGCTTTGGCCATGTAATTGCTTATTTTGCAGGACACACACATTGAAATGATGAAACGGACATTAACGGTACTGATCTTTTTGCTTTCCCTTTCTTCACTGCAAGCTCAGGATAGCGTCAAGGTTGACGATGGCAGGTTGCTCGATTATTATAGTGCGCAGCAGTATACGGAAGCAGTAAATTATCTGGAGGGGTTTTACAAACCAGAAACAGAAAGTAAAAAGGGACTCACACTGCTTGCCTATGCTTATTTAATGGCCGGCAGGCTTTCCGAAGCGGAAAAACAATACCTGAAGCTAAATACAATTGACAGCGGAAATATCCAGGTATTATCCGGCCTGGCTGCCGTCAGCAGCCAAAAGGGAGATGTGCAGCAGGCTAAAGAGCGGTATGAGGCAATCCTCGCAATCGATAGTACGAATTTCAATGCCATCAAACAACTGGCCTTGCTCAGCAAGAATGCGCTGGACATTAACAGGGTCAAATACCTGCGCAAAGCCAATGATCTGAATAATGCGGATGGTGAAATTGCGCTTGAACTCTCGCAGGCCTATCTGCGGATGGAGTTTTATGACCGTGCCAGTGCCGTGCTGGATGCGGCGCTGGCCGCCGACAGTACTAATCTGAAACTGCTTGAAGTGAAGTTGCCGGTTAATATTGCAGTTAAAAAATATGACCTGGCCATAGAAACCGGGAAATTTCTACTGGCACATCGCGATAGTTCTGTATTTGTACTGGAAAATCTCGGAAAAGCATATTATCTGAGCCTTGACTACCAGAATGCATTGCGTTGTTTCCTCCTCACCGAAACACGTAGCAAAGACAAGGAAGCGACCTATTTTAATATCGCACGCAGTTACCGTGGAATAAAGGACTATATCAATGCGGTAACCTATCTCCAGAAGGCAATTAAAACCGGCGTATCGCCGATGGCGGCCAGCTACTATGGCCTGCTGGGTGATTCGTATGAGAACCTCAATAAAAATGACGAAGCGGATAAAGCTTATAAAAAAGGCCTCGATTTTGAAAATGACGGCAGTTTGCTGTATAATATTGCGCTGTTATATGAAAACAAGCGCAACGACAAAAAGAGTGCGATCAGCTACTATGAACAGTACCTGAAGACATTGGATAAGCAGAAACAGGCTAAGCTGATCAGGTTCATTAACAACAAGATTGAGGAACTCAAACGCTAGCTGAACGCGCGGTCAGGCGGGCAACATACTTGCCGATGATATCGAACTCGATGTTGACGGTATCACCTTCATTGACTTCCTGTAAATTGGTATGTTCAAAAGTATAGGGGATAATGAATACAGAGAATTCCCCTTCTTCCGACCCTACGACCGTCAGACTGATACCATTGATACATACAGAGCCTTTCTCTACAGTAATATTACCCGTAGCGCTGTTGTATCGGAACCGGTATTCCCAACTGCCTTCCAGCTCGCTGCGCCTGACACACATTGCCGTCTGGTCGACATGGCCCTGGACAATGTGACCATCCAGGCGTCCGTTCATGAGCATACAGCGTTCCAGGTTAACTTTACTTCCGGGCCGTAGCAATCCCAGGTTCGTTTTCTGCAATGTTTCCGCTATGGCCGTGACAGTATGCATACCTTCTGATAAGGCGACTACAGTGAGACAGACGCCGTTATGGGCAACGCTTTGATCGATCTTCAATTCGCGACTGATATCTGAACGAATGGTAAAATGGAGGTTAGTCCCCTCTTCCCTGATGCCGGCGACTTCGCCAAGTGTTTCTATTATTCCTGTAAACATAGTTTTGACGTCGCTAAAATTCGTCCTTTTTCCCGATTTAAACTAAAAAAAAACAGTATTTGGATTTTAAAATACTAAGTGTATTTTAGGCTTAGTGTTTTTTTAACAATATGGTAACTTCGGAGATTCGGGGAAATCCTGAAGAAAACCCCTTAAAACATAGCTGAAACCCGATTTTTTTATTTTAAAACCAAACCTATAAATTAAATTTATGAAAAAAAACCATACCAAAGTGTCAGGATTATTTACTTTTACCCCACTAAAAACAAATTGAGATGATAGTTATTGCAGATGGTGGCTCTACCAAAACCAATTGGTGCTTGATTAATGAGGCCGGAAGAAAGATCCTTTTTAATACCGAAGGGTACAACCCTTATTTTTCCAGCACGGAATATATTGTTGAGTCACTCAGGGCTTCACTCCCGGAACACCTGGAAACAGAAAAACTCACCGAAGTTAACTATTACGGTGCGGGTTGCTCTACCGACGCCAAACGCAAGATTGTTGCGGATGCCATGAAGCAGGTCTTTGTCAATGCCCAGATCAACATAGGTCATGATCTCCTGGCTTCATGCAGGGCGCTATTGGGTGATGAGTCTGGTTTTGCAGCCATACTTGGCACAGGTACCAACTCCTGTCTGTATGACGGTAAGGACATTACACTGAATATTGATTCCCTGGGTTATTTTCTGGGTGACGAAGGTAGTGGCTGCTATATTGGAAAGCGGATCCTTTCTGACTATATGAAAGGCTATATGCCCAAAGGGTTAAGAGAGAGTTTCTACGATAACTTCGCGCTCACCAATGAGGATATTTTTGACCACATCTATAATAAGCCTCTGCCTAACCGTTTCTGCGCAAGCTTTAGTAAATTCCTTTATGATTTTAAGGATAACTACGAAGATTATACTTATTCGACGGTTGACTATGCCTTTACAGCATTCTTCGACGCTTTGGTAACACATTATCCGAATTACAAAGAATATACATTGAACTGCGTAGGTTCAGTTGGTTACAGCTTCCGCGACATCCTGAGCGTGGTAGCAGACCGTTATGAAATGGGGGTCGGCAAGATCATCCGTTCACCGATAGATGACCTGGTCGACTACCACCTGCACATTGCCGGCAAGAAATAAGACTACTGGTTTTTAATTTACAAAAGCCCCGTGGAAACACAGGGCTTTTGTAATTTCAGCAACATCTTTAGGAAGCCAACACGCACGGTTTCCCACGGCTAAAAGGAAATCTCCTTTCCAAAAAGCTTTGCATATTTGCGCTTGTCAAACTTATACAGCGTAGCTGCCCGGAAAGACACGCCTTGCTGCTTTTCTTCCAGATCCTTCAGTACACCGAAGCTCAGCATCTTCTTTCGGAAATTGCGTTTGTCAAGTTTCTTATTCAGGATCACTTCATATACATTCTGGAGCTGGGTAAGTGTAAACTTCTCCGGAAGAAGCTCAAAAGCGATGGGCTGATGCTTAATCCTTCTCTTGATCTTTTCCAGGCCCTTTTCGAAAATTTGCTGATGATCAAAGGCCAGTTTCGGAAGGTCTTTTACATTTCTCCAGTAAGCCTGTTTGGCATAATTACTCATTGGTTTGAGCGATTTCTCGCCACCTAAACGGAGTAACGCATAATAAGCTATACTGACCACTCTTCCCTGAGGGTGACGATTGACGTCACCAAAGGTATAAAACTGTTCCATATAGATATTGGTGAGCCCCGTAAGTTCCCTGAGTATTCTTGAGGCGGACTGATCGAGGCTTTCACGCTCTCCTACAATGTTGCCGGGTAAGGCCCACCAGTCTTTAAAGGGCTCTTCATTCCGCTCGATCAAAAGAATTTTCAATTCTCCTTCATCGAACCCGAATACCACACAATCAATTGAAAAAGTAGAATCAAACTTTGGTAGACTTTCTTTCAAAATATTAATTTTATAAATATTGAAGCAAATAAATATACTTGTTTTCGTTTTACATAGAAAAATACAAAATAAATTACTTAGTGTAAAACATACACGCTATATTCGTATAAATAAATGATGAAACCAAATATTAAGAATATTGCAGTATTAACCTCAGGTGGAGATGCCCCGGGAATGAACGCTTGTATACGGGCGGTAGTGAGAACCGGCATCTATAATGGCGCAAACGTTTTTGGTGTTTTGCAGGGCTACCAGGGGCTGATCAATAACAACATTTTCCCGATGGATGCACGCTCGGTAAGTAACATCATCCATCAGGGCGGGACTATGCTGAAAACAGCGCGGTGCCTTGAATTTAAAACAGACGAGGGCCTTGATATCGCATTTGAAAACCTGAAGTCCAGGGATATAGATGGGCTAGTTGTTATCGGTGGCGACGGCACCTTTACCGGTGCTCAGCGCTTTGCAAAGAAACATGGTGTAAGGGTAATGGGTGTTCCGGGGACGATAGATAATGACCTTTATGGTTCAGATTTTACGCTGGGTTATGATACGGCCATCAACACGGTGATTGATGCCATTGATAAGATAAGGGATACAGCAGACTCGCATGACCGTCTTTTCTTTATAGAAGTAATGGGCAGGGATTCTGGCTGCATCGCTTTAAGGAGCGCGATTGCAAGTGGGGCTGAAGCTGTATTGCTGCCTGAAAAACATACCAGCATTGACGAGCTGATCACTCAGCTTGAAATCGGTGCCTCGACTAAAAAATCCTCCAGTATCGTGATTGTCTCCGAAGGCCATAAAGCGGGGGGTGCATATGACATTGCTAAGGCGGTGAAAGAACGTTTTAACCACTACGATACCAAAGTAACGATACTGGGCCACCTGCAAAGGGGCGGCAGTCCTAGCAGTTTCGACCGCATTCTGGGCAGCAGGCTTGGTTTTGCTGCCGTAAATGAACTGCTGAAGGGTACGACCATGCATATGGTGGGTCTACGCGGTAACGAGATTGCGACCACCAGTTTGGAGGAAGCGTTGAATAAACATAGCTTTAAGCTGGAAAGCGACTTGCTGGAGATGACAAAAGTACTGTCCATATAATATTGATGATAGCGGTAGTGTACAGCGGATCAAAGACTGCCTTCTGGAAAATCGCCAGGGACGGTAAGACCATTGCCGAATGTACCATGCCGGGAATCAACCCCTGTTTCAATGATCAGAAATCCATCCTGCAGTTCCTCAATAAAAAGGTAACGCTGGTCAACCATGCAGAAAGCATCCGCAGGATTTATGCTTTTGCAGCAGGAGCTTCATCACCCGAGCGCAGGCAGGAACTGGCCGATACACTTGGCCTGTTCTTTAAAAACAGTAAAATTACAGTCAGAGACGATCTTTACGGTGCCGCAATTTCTGCCTGTTATCACCACAATGGTATTGTGGGTATCCTGGGAAGCGGATCCAATTGCGCGTACTTTGACGGCCGGAACCTGGAAAAAAACAATTTTGGTCTTGGGTATATACTGGGCGATGAGGGTTCCTCCAACTATCTTGGCAAGATACTGCTGAGGGGATTTATACAGAAAAAAATGCCGCTGGACATTTATCAGAAGTTTGAGACCCGGTACAGTCTGGACAGGCCCCAGATACTGGAGAGAATATACAAGAAACCTCTGGCCCAGCAATTCCTCAGTTCCTTTTTCGATTTCTTCCTGGAAAATCGTGATCATACCTATATTCAGGGGATTGTCAATAACGCATTTGAGAAATACTTCAGTACCTATCTGCTCCCCGTAATAAGGCAACATCCGGACAAACAGATACACTTTGTAGGTATAGTCGCAGGAAACTTTCAGGAAGAACTGCGTACTACTGCAGCAAATTACAACCTGGAAATTACATCAATAACTAAAGAACCGATTTATAATTTACTAAACTACTATTCAAATTAATACAATTAAGATGAGCAAAATTGGAATAAACGGCTTTGGCCGTATCGGCAGACTGGTGTTCAGGGCCGCATTAGAAAGAGGACTCGACATCGTAGCGATCAATGACCTTGTTGAGCCGGACTACATGGCTTACATGTTAAGATATGATTCTACCCACGGTCAGTTTAAAGGAACGATCGAAGTAGCTGACGGAAATCTGGTCGTTAACGGCAAGACCATCCGCATTACTGCTGAGCGTGATCCTGCAAACCTGAAATGGGGAGATGTAGGTGTAGAGACTGTAATTGAATCGACAGGTTTGTTCCTGACTAAGGCTGATGCAGAAAAACACCTGGCAGCCGGTGCAAAAAGGGTAGTGTTCTCCGCTCCTGCAAAAGACGACACCCCCACTTACGTCATGGGTGTAAACCACCACAAATTGACCGCTGACCAGACCATCGTATCTAATGCTTCATGTACTACGAACTGTCTGGCGCCGATCGCTAAAGTACTGAATGACAAATGGGGCATTGCTGAAGGCCTGATGAGCACCATCCACGCCGTTACCGCAACCCAGAAAACTGTAGATGGTCCTTCAGCAAAAGACTGGAGAGGCGGCCGCGGTGGTTTCTCCAACATTATCCCTTCATCAACCGGTGCAGCTAAGGCTGTAGGCCTGGTACTTCCTGAACTGAAAGGCAAACTGACCGGTATGTCTTTCCGTGTTCCTGTGGCAGACGTGTCTGTAGTAGACCTGACCGTACGCCTGGAAAAACCAGCTACTTATGAAGAGATTAAACAAGCCATGAAAGAGGCTTCCGAAGGTGAGCTGAAAGGTGTTCTGGGTTATACCGAAGATGAAGTGGTTTCTTCAGACTTTATCGGCGACAGCCATGCTTCTATCTTTGATGCAAAGGCTGGTATCTCTCTGAGCGATAACTTTGTAAAAGTGGTATCGTGGTACGATAACGAATGGGGCTATTCATCTGCGCTGGCCAAGTTCGTTGAATACTATTCGAACTTAAAATAGGACCTGAATACAGGTTTATCTCAAAAAGGGATGCCACAGCTGCGGCATCCCTTTTTTGTTTGACATTAAGATAACAACTCTTGTTCCCTGATGCTGATGTGCTGTATCCTCACTGCATTCAATATCGCCAGCAGCGCTACACCTACATCGGCAATTACGGCTTCCCAAAGTGTAGCTACTCCCCCGGCACCCAATCCCAGCACAATTAGTTTTACACTCATCGCCAGGACGATATTTTGCCATACGACACGACGTGTAAGCCTGCCCACTTTGATTGCGGTTACGATTCTGGAAGGCTGGTCATTCTGGATCACGATGTCTGCGGTTTCGACAGTAGCGTCACTCCCCAGGCCGCCCATGGCAATCCCTGCATCAGCCAATGCCACTACTGGTGCATCATTTACACCATCCCCTGCAAAGGCCATCTTGCTCCCTCCATCTTTCAGCGCCTGTACCCTACCTACCTTGTCTTCCGGCAACAGGCCGCCATACACTTCGTCTATCTGCAGTTCTGAGGCAACACGATCTGCAACTTCCTGCTTGTCTCCACTCAGCATAACCACACGGATGCTCAAGGCATGCAGGCCGCTTACTGCCTCCGCAGCATCTGGCTTCAGTTCATCTGCAATAATAATATGTCCCACATATCTACCGTCAACAGCGATCATCACCATGGTATCCACCCCCTCATTAAGGCTGTGCGCATAACTTACACCAAACTTCGTTAGCAAGCGGGTATTGCCTGCCAACACTTCATGCCCTTCTACGCGGCCTTTAAGACCATGGCCTGCAATTTCCTCCAGGGCAGAAACCTCCAGTCTGGGTAGTGGCACATTAATGTTTTGCTGCGCATAGCTCACAATTGCCAGGGCAACCGGATGTGAAGACTTGCTTTCCAGAGCACCGGCAAACTGTAGCAGTTCCTCAACGGAAATATCCGCAGCAACAACCTGCTGTACCCTGAATACGCCACGGGTCATCGTACCCGTCTTATCTACGACGACTGTATCTACCTTTGTCATCACATCCAGGTAATTCGCCCCCTTAAACAAGATACCATGACGGGAAGCCAGACCAATGCCACCGAAATATCCAAGTGGTATGGATACCACAAGGGCACAGGGGCAACTGATCACCAGGAATACCAGGCCCCGGTATAACCAGTCACGAAAGGTATAATCGGCAACAAAAGCCATAGGCAGTAATACGACCAGCAGGGCAAGAAAGAATACGATAGGGGTATATATCTTCGCAAAGCGGGAAATGAACAATTGCGTCTGCGACTTCCTTGTCGTGGCATCCTGCACCATTTCCAGTATCCTGCTCAGTTTACTGTCTTTAAATAACGCGGTCACGCTTACCTCGGCCAGTTGGTTCAGGTTGATCATACCTGCATATACCGCACCGCCTTTCTCTTTTGTATCTGGTTTACTTTCACCCGTCAATGCAGCACTATCGAAAGCAGCGTGTTCTGAAAGCAGTATACCATCTACAGCAACTTTCTCGCCTGGTTTCAGCTGCACCCGGTCACCTATCTGTACCACTGCAGGGTCCAACGTTTTCCATATGCCATCTCTCCATACGGTCGCCTGGTCTGGTCTGATATCCAGCAAAGCTTTAATACTCCGCTTCGCGTTGTTCACAGCAGTATCCTGGAACCATTCCCCTATTGAGTAAAAGACCATAACCGCTACACCCTCGCTATAGGAGCCGATCGCAAAGGCACCTAAAGTGGCGATGCTCATCAGGAAAAACTCATTGAAGAAATCCAGTCGGAGCGCCTTTCGGAAAGCGAGCAGCAACACCTCATAACCGGAAAGCAGGTAGGCAGTTATATAAATTACCAGCCCCAACCAGCGTTCAGGGATGACATCAAAGCCGTATTCCAATACCAGCATGACCATCAGGATGAACAGCGCCGCAAGCAACGGCCAGTGTACGGTCCAACTACCATGATTATCTGCGCCGTGCTCATGGTCATCCTTGTGCTTATGGCCCCGATGCCCATCCGGTTGCGGGGAGTCAGCCTGTGATTCTGCCCCGCAACAGTCTCCGCAGGCAGAATGATATTGTTTGTATCTGATGTAATCCATGGTACTAAATGAGTATAAATATAAACCTTTATTCTGTACATCAGCAGTTTAGTGCTCGTGCCCTTCTGGCCCGCCCAGCTTCGCATTGACGAAAAATGCGCCTTTGGTCACTATCCTGGCCGCGCCCGCAATGTCCTTCAGCGGGGTAACGGCAGTGTATCCCATATTCGACACTCCTTTTATTACCTCTATCCTTTCAAAGTGCATCTTTTCCTCCTTATGCTGTGGTTCAACAGGTATGCCGGCAGCTTTCTCTTCTGTTAATACGAAGATGTAGTACCTGCCGTCATCTTCGGCAATTGCTCCGTCGGCAACCGCTGGTCCTACTACATTATTCAGGCTCACTATCCCGGTAATGTTCATTCCCCCGATCAGCCCCTGCTTGTTACCCACGACCTTGCAGTGTACAGCGATGGTCTTACTTTCGTTCTCAAAAGAAGATCCGATACTGAACACCTTTGCGTCATATTCCGAAGTTGGGTTATTAGTCAGCGTAAAATGTACCACCTGCCCGACCTTCATCAGCGGAAGATCTTTTTCAAAAACCTGGAGATCAAGATGCAGTGAGCTGTTGTCTACGATCTCTGCAATGGGATTAGCTACGTCAATATAACTACCGATCTTTGCAAAGATGTCGCTGACAGTCCCGCCAATCGGCGCGGTAACCACCAATGAAGATTGAATATGCCCGGTGCCGGTACGGTCTGGATTAAGGCCCATCAGTTGCAGTTGTTCACTCAGTGAAACCTTACGGCTAAGGAGGCTTGACAGTTCGGCCGTGGCAGACTGCAGGTTCTTTTTAATACCGGCATTACCTTCATTCAATTGAGTTTGCCGCTGCATTTCCTGTTCAGCCAGCGTAATCCTGCTCCCCAGTGAAGCATATTCCTCCTGTAAGGTAATAAACTGGGGATTGGACACAACAGCGACAACCTGTCCCTTCTTAACTACATCGCCGATCTGGACCTCTATAGACTTAATGACACCACCATAAAGTACCGTCGCATTTGCCTTGCTGTTATTGGGTACACGCAGCATTCCATTGGCTGTAATGGTTGCGGTAAGTTCCTTGCGCTCAATACGGCCTAAAGTAATACCTACCGCTTTAATCTGTTCTGCGCTGAGCGTGGCAGTGGCAGTCCGGGGTACATCTTGCCGGTGTTCTTGCGTTTCTGTTCCCGCCTCTTCCTGCTTCTTATCGGTATGGACGGTTCCGCCCGCGCATCCTTGCACTACCGTCAGAAAAAAAAAGACTGCGAATGGGTAAACTATTGTTTTAAAGATGATTTTCATTGCTGTTATTGATTGGTAATGACATAAAAATTAATGACTGACTGGTTCAATCGCCGGATACTTTTCAGATAGTTCAGTTCAATATCTGTCGCTGTTTGCAACGCGTAAAGGTATTCTACATATCCCACATCGCCCGTACGGTAACCGAGTTCAGCGGCGGCTACAATCTGCCTCGCATTAGGTAACGCCTTTTGTTCATAATAATGGAATTGTTCCAGATCCTGACGGTACTGGGCCATTGCATTGTAAGCCTGTGCATGAATTACGGCCTTTTGTTGCCTGGCGCTGGCCTCCGCAGACTGCCGCTGATATTCAAAAGACCTTGCCCGTGCCTTGCCTGCTCCGTAACTGAGGGGAAGGCTGAGGCCGATGCTGAATGAACCAAATCTGTTTGCCGGCCCGAAATACTTTTCCTCACCACCTATATTCTGAAAGCCGGTCAGCGATTGATTAACATACCCCAGACTGATATCGGGCAGCAATTGTGCCCGTTCCACCCTTTTATTCTGCGCAGCAACCTCAGCATCCTGCAGCAGCGCCCTTACAGAAGGGTTTGCGGAAAAAGTAACACTGTCTGCAGCAAACTCGGGCTCAAGGGGTATGAATTTCTCTTCAAAGGGTATTTCAAGATTTCCCTGTACGCTTAACAAACTGCTAAGCTGACGGGATGCCGCTTCCAGGTCCACTTCATTTTGCCTGACGAGCAGGCTGATCTCACCATATCTGACCTCAGCGGCACTGACATCTGTTTGTCTGGTATCGCCGGCGGCATGACGCAACCTTGCTACACGGATAAACTCATGATACAGACTGTCAAGCCTCCGGAACTGTACACGGCAGGCCTGAAGGTATCTGATCTCATAAAAAGCAGCCCGCACTTCGCGCTTCAGTTCATTGATCGAAAGTTCCCTCGCAATTTCCCTCGCTTTCAGCTCTGCCTGTAGTAAACCCTTCCTGGCTCCGAACAAGGTTGGGAATGGGATGCGTTGCGAAACCTGGTAGGACTGGTCGAAGGCATTACTGTTATACCGGCCCAGTTGTGCATTCACTTCAGTCTTAGGTAACTCACCTGAAGTTCTAAGCAATGCCTTACCGGCCGCTACGTCAAGGCCTCTGGCCCTGACAGCCCCGTTATTTTCCAGGGCAAGGGCAAGGGCCTCATTCACTGTTTTCACTCGCCTGGCCTGTGCAGAGGTTAGGTTTGGTACGAGCATGAACAGGATAATTATCATACCTGCAACGGGCCCCACCCGTACTTTCTTAAGCTTTGAACTGAAAACGATATATAACAAGGGTAGCACAAACAAAGTGAGTAAAGTTGCCGTCACCAGGCCGCCGATCACAACCGTGGCCAGTGGTTTCTGCACCTCTGCTCCTGCGCTGTTACTGATGGCCATAGGCAAAAATCCAAGCGACGCAACCGTAGCCGTCATGAGCACCGGACGCAACCGTATCCTGGTACCTTCACTCACCCTTTTGAGCACGTCAGCCATTCCCTCTTTTTCCAGCTGATTGAAAGTACCGATCAGCACGATGCCATTAAGCACTGCAACGCCAGAAAGGGCAATAAACCCGATCCCTGCGCTTATGCTGAAAGGCATATCCCTGATCAGCAAAGCGAATACCCCCCCGATCGCGCTCATCGGAATGGCCATAAAAATGAGCAGGGCCTGCCTGGCTGAATTGAAGGTAAAATACAACAGCATAAAGATCAGCAGCAATGATACCGGTACCGCTATGACAAGCCGCTCAGAAGCCGCCCTCAGGTTTTCAAACTGCCCTCCATAGGTAAAATAATATCCTGGTGGCAGTTTAACTTGCTGGTCAAGTTTCTGCCGGATGTCCCCAACTACACTTTCCACATCCCTGCCCTCCACATTAAACCCAACCACGATACGACGTTTGCCCGATTCCCTGCTGATCTGTGACGGACCTAATTTATACTCAATTTTTGCCACCTGGGACAAAGGCACCTGCACCCCGGTGCTGGTAGGCACTACCAGGTTATTTACATCCGCGATATCCTTCCGAAACGTACTGTCCAGCCTTACTACGAGATCAAACCTACGTTCATTCTCAAACACCTGACCGGCAGATTTTCCTGCAAACGCTGTACTTAAAATATCATTTACATTTTCGACAGTAAGCCCGTAATTGGCCAGACGGGTACGGTCATATTCTACATTGATCTGAGGAAGGCCGCCCACACGTTCCACCTGCGGCTGAGTAGCTCCTTCCACCTGTTGCACAGTCCTTGCAACCTTTTCAGCCAGCATAGCGAGCGTATCCATATTTTCTCCAAAGACCTTCACCGCAACATCTTGCCTGATGCCCGTCATGAGCTCGTTAAAACGCATCTGGATCGGCTGGTTCTTTTCGAAGAAGACACCCGGAATAACCTCCAGACGCTCAAGAAGCTCATTGGCCAACTGATGATAACTTTTAGCAGATATCCATTGTTCCCGGGGTTTCAGCACGATAATCAGGTCAGTAGCTTCAGGTGGCATAGGATCAGTTGGAACCTCTGCCGATCCGGTCTTGCCGACCACCATCTTCACTTCCTCAAATTGCCTGATGATTCGTGAGGCCTGCATAGAAGTCTCCATAC
This sequence comes from Pedobacter sp. JY14-1, assembly GCF_029269825.1. Classification (GTDB taxonomy): domain Bacteria; phylum Bacteroidota; class Bacteroidia; order Sphingobacteriales; family Sphingobacteriaceae; genus Pedobacter. Next base: position 898,461 of record NZ_JARJHU010000001.1, read on the forward strand.
TCTGACTAAGGGAACTACCCTGTGGAAGGATGCAGTGAAAGGCAAAGTCGCCCTCCTGCAACTGCGGAATAAACTCCCCACCCATTCTGCTGAAAACCCAAAGGCTCAGAAAAAATACAGCCACTGATGTTGTAATAACGGCAACCCTGAAACGAATGGCTTTTTGCAGCAAAGGCTGATAAATCGCCTGCAACCGGTCCATCATCTTGTCGGAAAATGTCCTTTTGTGTACATTCTTCTTTGACAGGAATAATGCGCACATCATCGGAATATACGTAAGCGAGAGCATCAGTGCGCCGAGGATTGCAAACCCCACCGTCTTGGCCATAGGCACAAACATTTTCCCCTCTACTCCTGCCAGAGTAAGGATAGGGATATAAACAATCAGGATGATGATCTCACCAAATGCGGCACTGCTTCTGATCTTCGAAGCAGACGCAAACACTTCTTTGTCTATTTCTGCCTGGGTAAGCCTGCTTATCGATTTGCGCAAGCCCAGGTGGTGCAGTGTTGCCTCAACAATGATCACCGCACCATCCACAATCAATCCGAAATCTATCGCCCCCAGGCTCATCAGGTTGGCGCTAACCCCAAACACCTTCATCATTCCGAGGGCAAACAGTAAAGATAAAGGGATGGCGGAAGCAACAATCAGTCCTGCGCGGAGGTTACCCAGGAAGACAAGCAGCACGAAGATCACGATCAATGCTCCTTCAATCAGGTTCTTTTCTACCGTACGCATTGCCCTGTTTACCAGGTCGGTCCTGTCTAAGTAAGGTTCAATCACAACATCTTCCGGCAGTGATTTCTGGATAACGGGGATTTTCGCCTTAATACTTCTTACCACCTCATTGCTGTTCGCACCTTTCAGCATCATGACCACCCCTCCCACTGCGTCCACCTCTCCGTTATAAGTCAGCGCTCCATATCTTACGGCATGGCCAAATCGCACCTCAGCAACATCCCTGATGAAAACCGGAATGGTTCCCTTCTGCTGCCTTACTGCGATCTTGCGCACATCTTCAAGTGAAGTCACTAAGCCCACACCCCGGATAAAATAGGCATTCGGCTTTTTATCGATATATGCTCCGCCCGTGTTCTGGTTATTTTGTTCCAGCGCATTGAATATATCGGTAACCGTAACGCCAAGTGCACGGAGGCGCGAGGGATTAACGGCAACCTCGTACTCTTTCAATTCTCCACCGAAACTGTTTACTTCTGCAATGCCAGGCGTTCCGTTAAGCTGTCTGCGTACAATCCAATCCTGCATGGTCCGCAAGTCTTTTGCATTGTACTTTTTCTCACTTCCCTTTTTAGGATGAAGGATATACTGGTAAACTTCACCGAGCCCGGTACTTACCGGTGCTAGTTCGGGACTACCTATGCCTTCAGGTATTTGTTCCCGCGCCTGCTTCAGCTGTTCGTTCACCAGTTGCCTGGCAAAATAAATATTTACGTCTTCCCTGAAGACCACCGTGATTACTGAAAGACCAAACCTGGAAATACTCCTTGTCCCTTCCAGGCCCGCAATATTGGCGATACTTTGTTCAACCGGAAAGGTAACCAGTTGCTCCACTTCCTGACCTGCCAGGGTCGGGCAAACAGTAATGATTTGGACCTGGTTATCGGTAATATCGGGTACTGCATCTACAGGCAGTTGTGAGGCGCTCCAAAGGCCCCATATGATCAGCAACAGTGTCATTAACCCAATAATGAACTTATTGCCTATGCTAAATCTGATTATATTGTCTAACACCTTGCATCGAATTAATACTTAAAACGGCCTGCATGTCTGACGGACACGCAACGCCAATGAAATTCCGCGGGCGTTAAAGCCCCAAAATGTTAAGTAGTAATCTTAGGCGGCTGCCAGATGTTGCCGAGATAAAAGGAAATCAGTAAGGTGTCTTTTACCGCATAGATTTTTCTGGCAAAAGTGAGCGGCTTCGGTATGCTCAGCAATACAGGATGTACCTTGCCGGCAAAACTGATGTTGCAGCAGTTGCAACTGCAAAACGGTGTACAAATATCGGCAGCGTGTGTATCATGCCTTTCCCCCGGGCCAATTTCCGATCCGGGCTGTTGCTGAACGTCCTGTCCATATATATCACTGCAAGGCATTAAAAATAATGCCTGCAAATAGATACAGAACAAGACGACCAGGTATTTCACGGCTTTGGATAATCGTCATTAACCTCCAGCCAATGACCATCGGGATCTTTAAAATAAATCTGCTTAATGCCGTCCACCCTGCTTGTAACTGCCTGCTGGTCACCGGCCCAGTTTTCATAAGCAATATTACGGGCATTCAGCTTACTGATGAACTCGGTAACAGAAGGTACACTGAAGCACAGGTGCTCGTTCTTGTCATGTACCACACCAGGTCTGGCTCCGGAAATGATGTGCAGGTGACCCGCGGCTCCAAGTGAAAACCAGGTATGCCTGCCATCGTGAAAAGGCTCAGGAATAACCTCCAGGTCAAATACATTTTTATAAAAATCTGTGGATTTCTGTATATCCTCTACATAAACGGCGATGTGGTTGATCACTGCTTTCGTCTTCATATCACGTTTACCTGTATCTTTCTCAACAGCCTTTTTTTTCTGCACTACAGCACTATACCCGTTCTTGCCCTGCTTTAAGGCACCCGTCTGCGCATATACATCTGCCGACATAAAAATCAGGGCAGACAAACCCAGCCAGATCGCTTTTTCCATATCGTGTGCTTTATTACTGGAAGACAATTAATTTTTCTTTAGCAAGATGGTTAAAATTCTTGGGATTTCGCTACGGTCATTGTCGTCAAAATACTCTTCAAGGTCAACCAGGGAAAGACCATGCTTTTTGCCCGCCTGGATAAAATCCGAAACATTGTGGTTAAAACAGTCCACGACCTGTCTGCCTTCTTCAGTATCAAATCTGGCTTTTGTACCACTGTATTGTTTAAATGGATGCAACTCTCCTATGTAAACATATCCTCCGGGATTAAGTGACTTGCTGACTTCATTAAAAATATAGTCCAGGTTTTCGATATGTTCCAGCACCAGGCTGAAAGTCACCAGATCATAAAGTCCGTCACGGAAATTCCAGCGGGAAGTAATGTCGGCCTGTTTAAACTGTACCCTGTTGGAAACGACTTTGTCCTTTGCCCTGGCCAGCATCTGGTCCGAAAGATCTACCGCAGTAATCAGGGCTGCGCGGTTGATGAGCCATTCGGTATTTTTACCCGTGCCACAACCAATCTCAAGTACTTTATGAAAAGGAGCACTCGCAAGCGTAAGCTTTAGTGCAAGTCCTTCCAGATCCCTGGTTTTATTGTCATTTGTATCGTATTGTGCAGCCCAGATATTATAAGCCTGTTTAGTATTCATTCCCCGCTGGTCTAAGAATTATATAGTTTTTGCACAGCAAAAGTAATAAAAAGCCCTTAAATTCCCGTTACAGCAGCTGCTGAACAAAACGCAGGAACAGAACTTGTTCAGACGCCCCGGAAAACCTCTGATAACAACGCATACGAACGCAGACGGGCCTGGTGATCATAAATATGTGAAGTAGCCATCAGCTCATCGATACCGCTTTGATTTACAAATTTTTGCAAGGCCTGTGATATCGTATCTTTATTGCCCGCAAAAGTACAGGACAACATCTGACTGGCCTGTGCTTCTTCATAAATATCCCATATCTTCTCCATATTCTGTACAGGTGGCTGCAACAGCCTGCGCTTTCCGGTAACGATGCCTTTGAACAACTGGTACAGAGAAGTAATCAGGTAATCTGCCTCCTTATCGGTATCTGCAGCAACAACATTAACACAGGCCAGTACATAAGGCCGGGCCAGCTGGGCGGAAGGTCTGAATTCTTTCCGATAGATGTCAATGGCTGTCAGGAATTGTGCAGGTGCGAAATGGCTGGCAAAAGCATAAGGTAATCCAAGAGCGGCAGCAAGGTGCGCACTATCTGTGCTGGAACCAAGTATCCAGATGGGGATATCGAGGCCTTCTCCGGGAATGGCCCTTACAGCGCTTATGGAGTTGTCTGCTGAAAAATATTTCTGTAGCCGGAGCACATCTTTGGGAAAATCATTGGGGCCGCTGAACCGCTCTCCGCGTATGGCCATCGCCGTAACCTGGTCAGTACCAGGTGCCCTGCCCAGGCCAAGGTCTATGCGGCCGGGGAACAGCGATTCAAGCGTACCGAACTGCTCGGCGATGATCAGCGGAGAATGATTGGGCAACATGATACCACCGGAACCAACCCTGATCGAGGAAGTGTGCGCTGCAATATGACCGATGACTACCGAAGTAGCAGAACTGGCCACACTGATCATGTTATGATGCTCAGCCAGCCAGTAACGGGTATAACCCCACTTTTCTGCATGTTGCGCCAGGTCTACACTTTTCCTGAAGGTGTCGGCGGGCGAATGCCCTTCAATAACGGTAGCCAGATCAAGAACGGAATAGGGAATTTCAAACAGTGTTTTGCTCATGTTTAAGAAGTATGAGCTGCAAAATTAAGGCCCGCAGGCATCAGTACCTGCAGGCCTTGAATGTTATGACGCTATTTCAACTTTCTGATTTACTCTTTCAGTGTATCGGTGAATTCCTTTACCGCTGCGTAGCAGATTCACCTGGCTTGTTTCAAAACGATTGCGGACAAAGGCGGCAGATCCAGTACCATAGAGTATTCTCTGCCATGACAGTGTTCCTGCTCAGGGAGTAATATACCCAGGTTTGATTTTCCGCTGCCAAAGAACTCGCTCGCATCTGTGTTGAAGATTTCTCTCCATTTGGCTTTGAAAGGCAATCCTACACGATACCTTTCCCGAAACACCGGAGTCATGTTCAGGATGACAATAAGCGTCTCGCTGGCTTTGGAACCTTTACGGATATAACTGTACACGGAATGCTCGGCATCATCGGCATTGATCCACTCGAAACCTTCGTGAGAGAAACTGTGCACATACAGGGCGGGCTCTGAGGTATAAAGCTGGTTGATGGCCCGAACAGTCTTTTGCATGCCGGCATGTGGCGGATACTGCAGCAGGTGCCAGTCGAGAGAGTTCTTAAAGTCCCATTCGTGGGTCTGTGCAAACTCATTGCCCATAAACAGCAGTTTAGTCCCCGGATGGGTAAACATATAAGCATATAAAGTACGCAGGTTTGCAAATTTCTGCCACTCGTCACCTGGCATCTTGTAGATCATGGAAGATTTGCCATGTACTACCTCATCATGTGAAAAAGGCAACATAAAGTTTTCGCTGAACGCATAGGAACTACTGAAAGTGAGCTGATGGTGGTGGAACTGCCGGTGGATGGGATCGTTCTTAAAATACTTCAGGGTATCGTTCATCCAGCCCATCATCCATTTCATGCCAAAGCCAAGCCCCCCTGCATAGACCGGATGGGTAACGCCAGGATAGGTACTGCTTTCCTCGGCAATGGTATGCACGCCTTCAAAATTTCCATAGACTGCTTCATTGAGATCTTTCAGGAACAGCACCGCGCCTAGGTTCTCCCTGCCGCCATACTCATTAACCGCTGCTTCATCAGCCTTCCTGGAGAAATCGAAATAAAGCATAGAGGCTACCGCGTCTACCCTGAGACCGTCGGCATGGAACCTGTCCAGCCAGTAAAGTGCATTACTGATCAGGAAAGACCTCACCTCATTGCGGTCATAATTGAAGATATAGGACTTCCAGTCGGGATGAAAGCCTTTGCGCATATCCGAATGCTCATACAGATGGGTACCATCGAAACGGTAAAGTCCATGTGCATCACCGGGGAAATGCGAAGGCACCCAATCCAGGATCACACCGATATCATGCTGATGCAGCACATCGATCAGGTACATCAGCTCCTGCACGGTACCGTGCCTTGAACTGGCGGCATAATAGCCCGTGATCTGGTAACCCCAGGAAGGGTAGAACGGATATTCCATCACAGGCAGGAACTCAACATGTGTAAAGCCCATATCCAATATGTACGGCACAAGTGCTTCTGCGATTTCCTGGTAGGTCAGGATGCGCCTTGGGTCGGCAGGGTCACGTCTCCAGGAACCCAGATGCAATTCATAAACAGACATGGGTTTGTTCAGGGCATTGAGCTTAGGTCGTTTGCCCATCCAGCGCTTGTCTTTCCAGGTATATTCCGTGTCCCAAACTATCGAGGCTGTTCTTGGGGGCCGCTCCCAGCGAACCGCATAGGGATCACCCTTTTCAAGTTCACCCCCGTCAAAGCCGATTATGGCGTATTTATAAATGTCACCTTTTTTCACTCCGGAAATAAAACCTTCCCAGATGCCGGATTTGTCCCAGCGCGGATGTAGCACATGACTGTTACGGCTCCATTCGTTGAAATCGCCCATGACGGCCACAGACTGTGCTCCGGGCGCCCAGACGGCAAAATAAGTCCCCTTCTGCCCCTGCAGCTCAAGTGGATGCGCACCAAACTTTTCGTATAGGCGAAAATGCTTGCCTGAAACAAACAGGGAAATATCGAAATCGCTGAATAAGCTGTGGGCAAGCACCTTTTCCATTAGCTGTATATTTTAATCGTGTTGAAATTCTTATTGGAGACAAAGTGCAGACGACCAAGTTCATCCATACTGAAATCCGTAACATCTTTATCATCTACAGTGATCCTGCCAGCTTTAAATGGCAGACCAACCACATTGTATTTATACCACTCATAATTTGGGGTATACAAGCCTGTCCGGCTTTGTTCGATCAGCAGTGAAGTTGCCGTGCCTTTAACGATGAATTTCTTTTCAGAATAGATGTCCTGCTCGTAAGCAAAAGTATCTCCGTGATCTTCGTAAAGGAACGAATTCACCTCGTAGTCGGCATAGTACACGTTAAGTAATACCTCTTCTACTTCTTTTTCACCTACGTACTGCATTACCGGGTATTCCGGTATTACTGAGCCAGCCCTCACGAAAAGCGGCATATGGTCGAGAGGGGTAGCAATCGTATGTTCACTTTCACCATTCAGCACCTCCAGTGTCCAGAAGTTGTACCACGTGCCTTTGGGCAGGTAAACGATCCTCGATGTAGCCCCCTGTTCCAATACCGGGCAAACCAGTATCTTATCGCCAAAGCTAAACTCGTCCTGGCGAAAGCTGGTACTTGGGTTTTCCTGCTCCAGCATGACCAACGGACGTAGGATCGGGAAACCATATTTATGATGTTCCCAGAAGACCGAATAAAGATAAGGCATCAGGCGGTACCGGAGTTCAATATAAGTACGGTTGATGCTGGTATAGGGTTCACCGAAACTCCAGGGTTCTCTTTCGGCGGTATCACCGGCGGAATGCGCCCGCATAAAAGGTGAAAACGTCCCCAGCTGTATCCAGCGAGTGAACAATTCCGCATCAGGTTCTCCGCTGAAACCGCCAATGTCTGTACCACAGAACGGCACACCGGAAACAGACATGCGCTGACACTGGATGTTACCGATCTTCAGGTGCTCCCAGGTGGCGACATTATCGCCCGTCCATACGCAGGCATAACGCTGCATGCCTGAATAACCTGCACGGGTAATGGTAAAGGGTCTTTTGTTACGCATCAGCTTCTTCAATCCGTCATAGGTAGAGCGGACCATCTGCATGCCGTAAATATTATGCGCCTTACGGTGCGAACCGCGGTAGCCATCATAATTGTGCCGCACATCGTTAGGGAAAGTGCCCGATCCGAAGACCGCCGGTTCATTCATATCGTTCCAGACACCGGCCACACCGATCTCGATCAGTTCCTTGTACAGGCCACCCCACCAATCCCGCACAACCGGATTGGTAAAATCAGGAAACTGGCAGCGACCTGGCCATACATGCCCTTCCATAAAATAATCGTCACTGCGGCGGCAGAAGTAGTTATTCGCCTTACCCTCCTTGAACACCCAGTAGTTGTCGTCTACTTTGATGCCCGGATCAATCATGACCACCGTTTTGAAGCCATCATTAGCCAGTTCCTTGATCATACGCTTTGGATCAGGGAAATAGTTTTTATTCCATGTAAAACAGCGGTAACCATCCATATAGTCAATGTCCAGATATATCGCATCGCAGGGAATATTCCGCGAACGGAAGCCATGCGCAATGTCCTTTACCTTTTGCTCGGGATAATAGCTCCAGCGACACTGGTGATAGCCGAGTGCCCATTTTGGTGGCATCGGGTGAGTACCGGTAAGGCTCTGGTAACGTTTCACCACATCCATAAAGTGTGGACCATGGATATAATAATACTTCAGTTCGCCGCCATCAGCCCAGAAACTGGTCTTGGTATTGTCTTCCTGCCCGAAATCGAAATAAGAACGGAAGGTGTTGTCAAAGAAAATGCCATAGGCCGCCTGCCCATGTACACCAATATAAAACGGAATGGTACGGTACAAAGGGTCCTGGTCCCAACCAAAGGAGTAGGCATCGGTGTTCCAGTTCTGGAACTTGCGTCCCCTGAGGTTCATGTTACCGGACTTATCGCCCAGCCCGAAGAAGTTCTCTTCCTGCTGGCACTTCCTGGTGGCATACACATAGTAGCCGCCAAACTCCTTATTCTCTTCCCAGTGCATGGCAATGGCGTCTTCACTCATAACCGTCTGACTATGGTTCTCCACGAAAGAGATGAAAAAATTGTCTTTCTGAACACGGCAGGTGACTGTATTGGTAGCAATGGTGTAATATTCCGGCTGTTCGTCAAACTTGAAGGTAGTGACTTTCTGGTCTACGCTGGGTACCGCATAAGAAAAATCGTCCAGGAAAACACCATGCGGGGCCAGGCGCACACGGATGATCTCATCACTGACCACCCGTACTTCTACCCTGGCACTGCCGTCACCGAAATAAAATCGGTTGCCATCCGCGACTACACGCTGAACTCCTGTCAGATATTTCTTTACAATAGGTTTTAAATCCAGTACCGGGTTATTGAGGTGCTGGATTACTTCTTCAGTATCCTGGGCATTGATATGATCGTTAGTATGATTGACAAGCTCCTTACCTGTTTCGTTAATCTCTTCCATGTGCTGTGTGAGTGGTGTGTATAGTATACACCTAAGGTGTTAAAAATTATATTAAATGACAAGGATTATTCTTACAACTTATTTGGCAGATAAGGGGATGATCGGACGAGAATAAATGCAGGCACCTTGTTCTGATATAGAATAATGAAGGGTTGACGGGTAACACTTTGAGGAAAGCAAAAAGCCTCTGGCAAAGATTTGCCGGAGGCCCTTGAGTTTAATTTAATGATAAGAGTATCTAAAAGGATGTTGTCGGGTATCAGGGGTTGTAGGTAAGACCTACATAATACAGAGCCCCGATAGAAGGGTTACCGTATGAGGTGAAATAGTATTTGTTCAGGATATTTGAACCACCAACTTTCAACATGGTCTTCACAGAAGGCACCTTTAAGTTGATCTGGGCATCAAGCGTACCAAACGCCGGTACTGTACCCGAAGCGAAGGACGAAGTCCAGTAGAAGGAATCCTGCCATCTGTAGTTGACATTAAAACCCAGGTTCTTCATGATCTCCCTATTGCCCAGCCCGAGGTTGTAACGCACATTCGGCGTATTGAAATCATTGATATAACCGGCCGGCAGGTCCCCTATCTTGTTATAGGATACATTACCACTCAGGTTGTAGTTACCCACTAGGTAATCCAGACCAAGTGCCGCTCCATAGGTGTTTACTTCTCCCTCTGCATTGACAGGAACGCCGAACTTGGCAAAATCAGCGCCGTTCTGCTGATAAACTTCCACTGCAGTGATGAAATCCTTATAGGTGTTGTAGTAAGCGTAAGCATCTATAAGAAAACGGGTGCCCAGAAGCCCTTTATAGCCCACTTCGTAAGCTTTTACACTCTCAGGACGTACACCGCGCGGATCGAACACATACTGTTTCAGCAGCGTCGGGTCGGGGGTGCCGGAAGCTACAGAACTCAGGAAAGCCCGGTAGCTGACATCGGTATATGGCCTGTTGGCCTGCAGATTGTATTTATCGAGGAAGAACGGCAAACCACCAATTAGTCTTTGTCTGCCGCCTGCCACAGAAAGATCTATGTATTGGTTCTGGGTTGTCGGGTTACGATAGCCTGTCTGATAAGAAACACGGATGTTGTTATTAGGTGCGACGGTAAATACGCCGGATACCCTAGGCGTAAACCTACCTTCGAAATTGGTGCTCTTATCGTATCTTCCAGATACCGAAAGTTTTAGCCTATCATTGAAAACTTTTTTACCGATCTGCGCAAAGGCTCCGTATTCATTTATATCAATACCTTTATTGAGGTCATCAAAGATAGTACCGCCCGAACGTAGCTGATAAATACGATAAGAACCACCTACCTGCACTTCAAGCACGTTATTGAGTGCATTGGTAAGGTTATACATGCCTTCATAATGGTAAAGATTGGATTTATCATCGAATTTCGCTCCCTTGCCTGAGGAGATGGTATTGTTAACGATATTGTATTTTGCAGCTTCGAACTGTTGGGTTCCTGGCTGCAGACGTCCCTGGTCAGCTACCCCTCTTGCCGCATTGTGCGCAGCCGTCTCATCTGCGCCCTGTGCGCTGGCAGCAGCATAAGCCATCGCATATTGCGCAAACCAACCCGAAGCAGGATTGGTAGCGGGGCCTGCACTCGGGCGATAGGCCTCATTCAAAAATGCACCAAGGATAGAAGAGATGTAAGAATCTCCGGAACGCTCCTGGGTGGTGTATCCTCTTAAAAAGAAGTCCTGGCCTTTAAGTTCAAGTTTGTACTGTCCGATGCTGAAATTCCTCAAAGAATAACGGTCTGTTCCGGTATATACGGAAGTACCGGTACCCCAGTTAACCTGTGCAATACCTTCTATAGTTGGGGTAAACCGGTAGTGAAGTGATCCGGACGTCTTTATGGAACGGGTGTTGTAATCGACGAGATCTGCCTCATTATAACCGGTCCGGGAAACGTCCTGACTTGGGATAGCGCCTTTATTCAGGCTATACAGCACTCCGAGATAAGGCAGCGCTGGACGCAGTCCAGCATAGGCCGGATTGCCATTGATTGTGGCCACAATCTGCGGATAAGTAGCGCCGCTACCAATAAAATTGTTAAAAGCCCCTGCTCCTGCGGGAGACGCCGCAGCAAATCCCTGCTGCAGGCTTCGGGCCACACTGAGCAGATTGGTATTGGTTTCATCTCCATAGACGTTAATGCCGTCATAATTAGGATCTGTTGTTCTGTTGCCTGCCTTTACCATCCTTGAGGCCCGATCGAAGTTATTGTAATTGTCGGCCTGCCAGTCCCTGGCCTGCAGAAAGGAAAAAGCTGCTTTGAAGGCAAATTTATTATTCCAGGCCTTCGCAAGACGCATATCGAGCTGTTTGTATTCCTGGTTACCCATATTGTCATCACTGATATGGTTGATACCTGTCTTTAGCTGGAAGCTGGCACCCTGATAATCGAATGGACTTTTAGAGGTCATCAGCATTGTACCGCTGATACCACCTGCTCCGTAAAGCGCCGAAGAAGCGCCCGGCAGGAGTTCTACGTTATCGAGATCAAGGTCGTTGATCCCTATAATATTGCCCACTGAGAAGTTGAGGCCCGGGGCCTGATTGTCCATTCCGTCTACAAACTGGTTAAAACGAGTGTTGCCGTTTGAATTGAAGCCTCTGGTATTAATGGACCGGAAAGTAAGACTTTGAGCACTGGTCTCAACTCCTTTCAGATTGCTCAGCGCATCGTAGAAAGATGGTGCAGATATTTCTTTGATAGCAGCAGCTCCCATTCGTTCCACAGATACGGGAGATTCTAGGATACGTTCCGGTGTCCTGGAAGCAGAAACAACTACTTCCTGCCCCAGCACTACTCCTGGCTCCAGTTCGAAATCAAGGTTGTTCATGCCTCCGCTGACTTCCTTTTCAATGGTACTGTAGCCTACATAAGTAACGGTTACGGTAAAAGGTACTTTTACACTGGTACTTAATACATATTTACCGTTCTGATTTGTAGCTGTAGCGGAATTAGTACCTTTTACTGTAATACCTACACCAGGCATGGGTTCATGGGTAGATTTATCGGTAATGGTTCCGCTGATTGTAATGTTCTGGGCCTTTACGGAAAAGTGTAACAAACAGACCATAAAGAGCATCAGCAATGAGTTTGTAAAGGTTTTGCTCATACGAAAAAATTTATATCAGGTTAACGCCTATCTAAATCTAATACAAATTTTTATTTATCCAAACTGAATTTAGTTAATAATTCAAGGGTTAATTAACTCGTATTTTTACGTTTGTTTTAATCATGCCGGATTTATATTAAATTGCACTTGAAATAAGCATTTAAGGTGTCGTCTTGTGCAAAGAAACAAAATCCGATGAGTAAAATTAAAGCCCTGATCTGTATTATTGTCCCTGTCTTTCTCGCCTATCTGCTGAACACGAAATTTGGTGATGTACCTCCTTTGTTAAAATTCCTGGATCCATTCAGGGGCTTTTGGCAAAACGCAGAAAACCTTCATGCAAATCGTGCAAGAAAAGTTATTTTAAAAGGAGTAAAACAACCTGTTGAGGTCGTCTTTGACGACCGTATGATCCCTCACATCTTTGCCCGGAATGACTATGATGTATATTTCGCCCAGGGGTATGTCACAGCGATGCACCGGCTGCTGCAGATGGATTTTCAGACCCGGTATGCGGCCGGAAGGCTAAGCGAGGTGGTAGGACGCAAAGCAATAGAACTGGACAAGTACCAGCGCAGGATGGGCATGGTATATGGTGCAAAAAAGTCACTGGAAGGCATGATGGCTGATCCGAAGTCCAGGGAAATGATCCTCGCTTATACTGCCGGCATTAATACATATATTCATGCTTTGCCGAAAGAAAAACTACCACTGGAATATAAATTACTGGACTTTACACCTGAAGAATGGACACCCGTAAAGTGTGCCTTACTCCTGAAACAGATGTCTGCCATACTGGCGATGGGTTCTGATGAATTCTATATGACCAATATCCGGCAGCACTACGGCTCGGACATCGTAAATGACCTGTTTCCAGACTACCCATTCCGGGAAGACCCGATTATCCCGGTTGGTACGAAATGGAATTTTGAGCCTCTTAAGGTCCCGCATCCTCCTGCTTCGGCCGAAGAGATCGTTACCGGCGATTTACGGACAAAAGAAAAGGAAGAAGGGATTGGCAGCAACAACTGGGCATTGAGCGGCAGCAAGACGGCTTCAGGCTACCCCATACTGGCTAACGATCCTCATCTGGATCTTTCACTGCCATCAATCTGGTACCAGGTACAACTGCACGCGCCAGGGCTGAATGCTTATGGAGTTTCTTTACCCGGTGCACCAGGCATCATTATCGGCTTTAACCAGCGGATTGCATGGGGGGTGACGAACGTAGCTGCAGATGTCCTGGACTTTTACCAGGTGAAATTTAGGGATGGCACACACTCGGCCTATTGGTATAACAATAGCTGGAAGCCAACAATCCGGGTAATCGATTCGATCAGGATCAGGGATGGTGCGACAGTTTACGACACGGTATTTTATACACACCATGGACCTGTGGTGTATCTTCAGAAGCCGGAAAAGTTCTCCAAGGCTGACAATATCCCTGCGGGGAACGCGCTGCGCTGGATTGCACATGAACGCTCGAACGAACTAAAGACTTTCTATCTGCTCAACAGGGCAAGAAATTACAATGACTACCGGCAGGCACTGACTTATTTTACTGCTCCTGCACAGAATTTCATCTTTGCCTCGGCAGACAACGATATTGCGATCACCGCGAACGGGAAGTTTCCGCTTAAATGGAAAGACCAGGGCAAATTTATTATGGACGGGTCTGACCCTAGGAATGACTGGCAGGGCTGGATACCTGCGGCGCAGAACCCTACAGTAAAGAACCCTCCAAGGGGCTTCGTGAGTTCAGCCAACCAAAGCGCTACTGATACAACGTATCCATATTATATTAACTGGGAATTTAGTCCTTATGAGCGGGCTAAACGGATCAATGATCGTCTGAACGTAATGGAGCATGCAACTGCAGACAGCATCAGGTTGATGCAAACAGACAATTATAGTATTCATGCACAGAACATATTGCCAATGTTACTGAAACTGGTCGAAAGTGAAAAATTAAATGCTACGCAAAAAGAAGGCCTTGCGCTGGTGGGACGCTGGAACAAATGTTATGAAGCGGGGGCAGTAGCTGCAAGCATCTTTGACTTCTGGACAAAAAGGCTTCAGTATAACATTTGGGATGACGATTTCAACATTAAGGGCATCCCAATGAAATACCCTTCAAGAGACAGAACGGTGCAACTGATCCTGAACGAGCCTCACTCTAAATGGATTGACAATATACATACACCAGTACAGGAGACGCTGGCCGATCTGGTGAACGAGTCTTTCAGGTTTGCCTGTGATAGCCTGGAACGCAAATACGGGCCAATTGGTAATGACTGGGCATGGGCGAATGTGAAACATACCAATGTGCCTCATATGGCAAAGATACCCGGATTTGGCTCTAAAGTGTTGCTGACCGGTGGAGGTAAGATGACCATTAACGCACTTAGCGAGACCAATGGCCCTTCCTGGAGAATGGTGGTAGAACTGGGCAAAAACCCGAAAGGGCACGGTGTATTTCCGGGAGGACAATCGGGGAACCCGGGAAGCAAGTTTTATAATAATATGATTGATACCTGGGCCAAAGGAGAATTATACGATCTGTATTTTATGCAGGCACCGGATGACCCGTCAGCTAAAGTCATTTCCAGGTTGAAGATTTCAAAAAAATAAATATGGTATTTTTTGTAGTTCTTATAGCAGCTTATGTATTACAAATGGCCGGCCCATGGTGGATGGTGATCGTCATTTCCTTTGCAGCCTGTGGTTTGATCGGGAAGACCGGGAAAATCTCCTTCTGGTCACCCTTCTTTGCAATTTTCCTGCTTTGGACAGGTATGGTGCTTTTCAAGAGCCTGCCCAATGGCAACCTGCTTGCAGGACGTGTGGCGGAAATGCTGGGTGTAAGGGTATGGTGGGTAGTATTGCTGCTGACCTCAATACTTGGCGGGCTTACCTCGGCCATTAGTGGCTATTGTGGCTATCATTTCAGAAAAGCGGTGCTTTCGGGGAAAATGGAAGGGGGAAGACATTGAGCGATACGGTTTTTGGCATTTCCGGTGCAGAGGATTTTGAGCAAATGGCAATGAAAGTATTCCGGCACCAGGCAGCTCATTGCGCTGTATACGGGAAATACATAGGTCATCTTGGTATTATGGCGGAAAAAGTGGAACGGCTGGAACAGATTCCTTATCTGCCGATCTCGTTTTTTAAGACGCATGAAGTATTGAGCAACACAAAAAAGACCCAAATCATATTCAGCAGCTCCGGGACGACAGGCATGGTACAGAGCCGCCATCTGGTAACCGATTTAGGCATTTACGAAAAGAGTTTCGAACTGGCTTTTGAACGCTTTTACGGGTATGCAGAAGAGACATGTATACTGGCGCTGCTTCCTTCATACCTTGAGCGGGACGGGTCTTCTCTGATCTATATGGTAGATGCCTTAATCAGTAAAAGCAAACATCCGGACAGCGGTTATTTTCTGTACAACCATGATGAACTACATGAGGTTCTCCTGAGGTTGAGGCACTCGGGCCAGAAAACCCTGCTGATTGGAGTAACCTATGCACTACTCGACTTTACAGAAAACTTTGCTATCGATTTTCCTGAACTCATCGTGATGGAGACCGGAGGTATGAAGGGAAAGCGAAGAGAAATGGTGCGTGAGGAACTGCATGATATACTAAAAGCAGGATTTGGTGTTCCTGCGATCCATAGTGAATATGGCATGACGGAATTGCTGTCACAGGCCTATTCCAAAGGCGAAGGTTTGTTTGAATGTCCCCCCTGGATGCGTATTGTACTGAGGGACACAAATGATCCGCTGACTCTTTTGCCCTCACATCAGACCGGGGGAATCAATGTGATTGACCTTGCCAATATTAACTCCTGTGCATTTATCGCCACACAGGACCTGGGACGGACAATGCCAGACGGCTCTTTCGAGGTCCTGGGTAGATTTGACAACGCCGATATCCGGGGATGCAACCTGCTCGTAGGTTGATCGCCTTTAAAACAGGCATGATTAGTATAGCTTATTCTGAAATCAACAAAAAGTAATTTTTTTTACCCTTCTGTACGACCATGAATTTATCATTGAGCAAATCTGCTGCAGTGATCTGTTTAGCAAAATCAGCCAGTTTTTCCCGGTTGATGGAGACTCCGCCCCCCTGAACCAGCTTTTTAGCCTCCCCTTTTGAATTAAATATAGCTGTCTTTTCGGCCAGCAGGCTAACAGCGTCGATTCCTTGCTCCAGCTCCAAACGGGAAATACGGAACTGCGGAATGCCTTCAAACACATCTATAACGGCTGCTGGGTCAAGTGTCCGAATAAAATCCAGGGAACCATTACCAAAAAGGAACTCAGATGTTTTAACAGCTGTCTCCAGAGCTGCTTCTGAATGGGTACGGATCGTGATGTCTGCGGCAAGCGCTTTCTGCAAGGCCCTCTGGTTCGGGGCAGCGTCGTGCTCCTGTTCAAGGGCTTCGATCTCTTCTCTAGATTTAAGAGTAAATATACGGATCCATTTCTTTACATCTTCATCTGATGAATTGAGCCAGAACTGATAGAACTTATAAGGCGAGGTTTTTTCCGGGTCAAGCCATACAGCCCCGCTTTCTGTTTTGCCGAATTTGGCACCATCAGCTTTCTTTATGAGCTGAGTAGTTAGCGCAAAGGCAGTACCAGCATCTTTCCTGCGAATGAGTTCCGTACCGGTGACAATATTGCCCCATTGATCAGACCCACCCATCTGGATCAGGCAATTGCGATGTTTCCACAAATAATAAAAATCATACCCCTGAATGAGCTGATAACAGAATTCGGTAAAAGAAAGTCCTGCATCTCCTTCAAGGCGGCGCTTTACGCTGTCTTTTGCCATCATGTAATTAACGGTGATGTGCTTGCCCACATCGCGTATAAAGTCGAAGAGTCCCATGTCTTTGAACCATTCTGCGTTGTTCACCATCACTGCACCATTGCCTTCGTCTTCAAACTTGAGGAACTTTGAGAGTTGCTTTTTCAATTGGATAAGGTTGTGCTGGACTATGGCTTCTGTTTGCAGGTTGCGCTCGGCCGACTTACCGGAAGGATCGCCAACCATGCCTGTAGCACCGCCAACAAGCGCAAATGGCTTATGGCCTGCCCGCTGAAAGTGGATAAGTGTCATGATCTGTGTCAGGTGGCCTACGTGCAGGGAATCTGCTGTCGGATCGAAGCCGATATAACCCGAAGTCATGCCTTCATTAAGTTTTTCCTCGGTTCCGGGCATCATGTCATGCAACATTCCTCTCCAGCGTAGTTCTTCGACAAAATTGATCATACTCATGGTTTTTTGGCGCAAATATAGGAAAAGGTGGTATTTTAGACTATGAATTTTTTATCGCATTTTTATTTTGACAGGCAGAATGATAACACGGAAACGGTGCTGGGGATCGTCCTGCCTGACCTGATCAAAAATGCCTGGAAAGATGTGAACCTTTACCCGCTAAAGGAAAGACATCTGTTTATAGGAGATGTAAAACTGCTCTCAATCCTGGAGGGTTGGGAAAGACATCTGGGCGTAGATGCGGTATTCCATTCTTCCAGTTTTTTTCGCGAACAGACGGCAGGGCTGAAACAACTACTTCTTCCTTTCCTGGGCGACAGTCCGGTGAAACCCTTTTTCCTGGCCCACATCGGGCTGGAATTACTGCTGGATCACTTACTTATCGAGGACAAGCTAGTTAGTACAGGAAGGTTTTATGAACTGCTCACTACCGCTGATCGGGAAACGGCGGCTACTTTCCTCAGGAAATGCGGAGTAACGGATACAGCCGGGTTCTTCGCTTTCTTGAACGGCTTCATTTCGAGCCGGTATCTGCTCAGTTACCAGAAACTGGAAAATATTACTTATGCCCTGAACCGGATTTGTATGCGGCTTTGGATGACTCCTTTCAATGCAGACCAACTGGAGAAGTTGACTACAGCACTAGGTACTTTTAAAGAACAGATCAAGCCAGTTTACCGGAATATTTTTACGGAGATTTCTACTTATCTGGAGAAAGGCACGGCATAACGTTTACATTCAATTATCGTATCTTCGTTTCATGTCAAACACGGATGTAAAAGAGCAAATGGATGCGCTGGTCAGGGAACTTAACCAGCATACCTACAATTATTATGTGCTTGCAATGCCAACGATTGGAGATTATGAGTTTGACCAGAAACTGGCGGAACTTGGCCGGCTCGAAAAGGAATATCCTGAATTCATGGACCCCGATTCCCCTACTCAGAAGGTAGGCGGGGACATTACCAAGACCTTTCAGACTGTCCAGCATCGCTGGCCAATGCTTTCCCTGGGAAATACATACAGTGAACAGGACCTGAGAGATTTTGATGAGCGTATCAAAAAGGCAATAGGTGTTGGTTTTGAATATGTCTGTGAGCTGAAGTTTGACGGATTGTCGATCAGCCTGACGTACGAAAACGGCAAATTGCTCAGGGCCGTGACCAGGGGAGACGGCACCAAAGGAGATGACGTAACCACAAATGTAAAGACGATTAATAATATTCCCCATCGCCTGAAAAGTACAGAGATACCGGAGAATTTCGAGATCCGTGGTGAGATTTTTATGCATAGAGCGGCCTTTGACCGCCTGAACAGGGAACGGGAGGAGCTCGGTGAAATACCTTATGCTAATCCACGGAACTTTGCTGCAGGAACGGTGAAGATGCAGGACTCGAAGGAAGTGGCAAAACGTCCGTTAGACTGTTTTCTTTACGGATTGAATACGGAACGAAGCCCGTTTAAAACGCATTGGGAAAGCCTGCAGCAGTTGAAGACCTGGGGGTTCAATATATGCAACCATAACCGGCTGGCATCAGGTATTGACGATGTGCTCGATTTTATCCATCACTGGGAAAATGAACGGTTTAAGCTTAGTTATGATATTGACGGCATTGTCATTAAGGTGAATAACTACAGCCAGCAACAGGAGCTTGGTTTTACAGCTAAGTTCCCCAGATGGGCCATTTCTTATAAATACAAGGCCCAGGAAGTGGAAACAATACTTGAAAGGGTAACTTACCAGGTAGGGCGTACGGGAGCAGTTACTCCTGTAGCGAACCTGAAACCGGTATTATTGGCTGGAACTACTGTAAAGAGGGCTACGCTACACAATGCCAATGAGATCGAGCGCCTGGATCTGCACATTGGTGACAGTGTATTTGTAGAAAAAGGCGGGGAAATCATCCCGAAGATCATTAATGTAAATCTTGACAAACGCAATGCCGGGGCTGCAAAAGTTGTTTATCCGGACCATTGCCCGGAATGTGGCACCGCACTGACCAGGAAGGAAGGTGAAGCCGTCCATTATTGTCCTAACGATGAAGGTTGCCCACCTCAGATCGTAGGTAAAATCCAGCATTTTATCAGTCGCAGGGCAATGAACATTGATGGACTGGGCAACGAGACGATAGAGACTTTTTATCAGAAAGGCTTAATCAGGCATATTCCCGATCTGTATACCCTACATGAAAAGGCCAGTGAACTAATCTCACTGGACCGCTTCGGCGAGCGCTCCATCGACAACATGCTGCAAGGCATTGAACGCTCTAAACAGATGCCATTTGAAAAGGTCCTGTTTGGTCTGGGGATCAGATATGTAGGCGAGACAGTAGCCAAAAAGCTTGCTTATGGAATTAAAAATATAGATAGGCTCATCAAAGCTGATTTCGAAACCCTAAATAGTATCGAAGAGATTGGGCAGCGTATTGCCGAAAGTATCATCGAATATTTTCGAAAACCGGAACACCTCACACAGGTGGCAAAACTGAAAGCTTACGGGCTTCAGTTTGACGTATCTGAAAATGAAATAGCTTTACAAAGTGACCGGTTAACTGGAAAAACATTTGTAATTTCGGGCGTCTTCGAAGATCATAGCAGGGAAGAACTTAAAGATATCATTGAAAGCAATGGCGGAAAGATATTGAGCGGCATTTCCGCAAAACTCGACTATCTGCTGGCCGGTGATAATATGGGGCCCTCCAAGCTGGAAAAAGCCAATAAACTGAACATACCGCTGATTTCCGCTGATGATTTATTTAAGATGCTGAAATAAACAATTGATGATGAAAAAATTTCATGGAACGGGCGTAGCGCTGGTTACGCCATTTAATGCAGACGGATCGGTAGATTATGATGGATTGAGAAAGCTAATTAACTATCTTATTGATGGGAAAGTGGAATACCTGGTATCTCTGGGCACTACAGGTGAGGCCTCGACGCTGAATAAAGACGAAAAAAAGAAAATATGGGAATTTACCGCAGAAGTAAATAGTGGAAGACTTCCCCTGGTAGCAGGTATAGGCGGAAACGACACTGCTGCTATCGCAGAAGATGTAAAGAATTTTAAGGTGGCAGGTTATGAGGCGATCTTATCGGCAAGCCCATACTATAACAAACCAGCTCAGGAGGGTATTTACCAGCATTATAAAGCAATCAGTGAACAATCGGAGTTGCCATTACTGTTATATAATGTACCTGGCCGCACGGCTAGCAACATTTCAGCAGAAACAACCTGCCGTCTAGCCGAAGACTTTAAAAATATTATCGGGATTAAAGAGGCATCTGGGAATTTTGACCAGTTTAACCAGATCATGCGGGACAAACCCGGTGACTTTCTACTCATTTCCGGTGATGATCCGGTTGCATTACCAATGATATCTCTGGGAGCCGTAGGCGTGATTTCAGTAATTGGCAATGCCCTGCCGACACAATTATCAGCAATGATAAGGTTGTGTCTTGAAGGCCGGTTTGCAGAAGCAGTTCCCCTGCATCTGGAACTGGTCGGGTTCACGAGACTGATGTTCAATGAAGGTAATCCTGCAGGCGTGAAAGCGGCGCTCGAGTATTTAGGTATATGTGGCGACAGCCTGAGGTTACCACTGGTGAAAGTATCTCCCGGACTTAAACGTGAGATCATAACTGCCACAAATAAAATCACAGCGGACTAGTATTTACAATACTAGGACTTAGATTGACCATAAAAAAGGGCGAATGTTCTGACATTCGCCCTTTTTTTATTTGAAATAAAGACATTAACCTTTATTTTTTGTCTCCTGGATTTCCAGACGGATTTCCTGGGCAAGGTTTTTAAGATCCTGCATACCCTTACGTACACGTGTTCCTGCAGCACTGTTGCCCTTGTTGTAGAATTTGTCTGCATCAGCTTCCAGTGATGCAACAAGTGCTTTTACATCATTAAACTTTTTCATCGTTAGTTTGCTCCTTTAGGTTTAAGGTTTTGATTAGTAATCTCTTTACCCTAATGTAAAAACGATTATCTAAATAATAAAGCAGTTGTTTTCCACATATTATAGCTTATAAACAAGGAATTAGCTAATCTATGGCAAACTGGTTTTCCTTATAATGGCCTGCTTTCAGTTTATCTGAAACCTCACTGAAAGCATCCAATGTACGCTGTACGTCATCCAGAGTATGCGCAGCAGTTGGAATTAGCCTCAATTCAATCAATCCTTTAGGGATAACCGGGTACACTACAATTGAACAAAAGATACCGTAGTTTTCACGAAGGTCCATGGTCAGTGCGGTAGCTTCTAAAAGCTCGCCTTTTAAAAAGACAGGTGTGACCATCGTATTGGTTACGCCCAGGTCAAAGCCACGTTCCCTCAAACCCTTTTGTAGAGTAGTTGCTATCGTCCATAGCTTTTCCCTTAATTCGGGGCTACCTTTCAGCAGTTCGAGCCTTTTCAGCAATCCGATTACCATAGGCATAGGCAGTGCTTTGGCAAAGGTCTGCGAACGCATGTTATAACGCAGATAATTGGTGATTTCCTCAGTAGATGCGACAAACGCACCTATACCCGCCATAGATTTCGCAAACGTACCAAAATAAACATCAACTCCATCAATGCAGTCCTGATGTTCATGCGTACCCGCACCGGTGGGGCCCATTGTGCCAAACCCGTGCGCATCATCAATCAGCAGCCTGAAATTAAATTCCTTCTTTAGCTCAACCAGTTCTTTAAGCTTACCCTGCGCCCCAGACATTCCAAACACACCTTCGGTAATCACCAGGATACCACCTCCTGTCTGTTCAACCAGCCTGGCAGCACGCTCCAGTTGCTTCCTTGCACTCTCAATGTCGTTATGTTTGTAAACAAAGCGCTTACCCATATGCAGGCGCAGACCATCGATGATGCAGGCGTGCGATTCTCCGTCATATACAATGACATCGTTACGGTCTACTAGACTATCGATAATCGATACCATGCCCTGATAACCATAGTTCAGTAAAAAAGC
Organism: Pedobacter sp. JY14-1; assembly: GCF_029269825.1. GTDB lineage: Bacteria > Bacteroidota > Bacteroidia > Sphingobacteriales > Sphingobacteriaceae > Pedobacter. Next base: position 920,882 of record NZ_JARJHU010000001.1, read on the forward strand.
ATCCGGTTTCCCTACAAAAGCAGCAAGTTCCTGCTCAAGCTGTTCGTGGAACTTAGAATTTCCAGACATCATTCTGGCGCCCATTGGGTAAGCCATTCCGAAATTTGCTGCACCTTCCTCATCCGCTTTACGAACTTCTGGATGATTCGCAAGTCCAAGATAATTGTTAAGACTCCATACCAGGTGTTCCTTCCCCCGGAAGTTCATATGAGGAGCAATTTCCCCTTCTAGTTTAGGAAAAGAAAAATATCCGTGTGACCATTTTTGGTGTTGCCCGATCGGGCCCATATGCTTTGCTATCTTTTCAAAAATATCCAATGTTATATTTATTTAAGTTCGTCCGCAAATTTAAGTTTTATAGTGTTGATTATAAAACAAAAGCCCTAGTGTAATACTAAGGCTTTTGTTGACGTTGATCATACTTAATCTACATTATCGTGCAGAAATGAATTATTTGGCCTGATCTCTGTTGAACCATCCTCATCACTGCTCAAGGTAAACCTGGAAACCTGCGATTCAGACGAATGTTGTACCTGTTGCAATTGCATCTGCTTGCGCTTGTAGGCAGGTTCATTTTCAAGTTCCTGCAAACCATTGCTGGTACGCAGCTTCATACTCAGATCTTTAAGGCGCAGGATACGTTCCTTCGATTTACGAAGCTGGTCCTCTATTGAATCGTCAGTTTTATCATCATCCGCTCCAACGGCTATGACTTCTTCCTCCTGTGAAGACTCCACATCGTTGTTATAAACAGTTGCCGGTGTTTCAAATACAAAATCTGTCTCAGCAAGTTTTACTTCAAATTCAAAACCTGGCTCCGGAGACTCACCTGCCGATGTTTCCTCTTCTACAAGCGTATGCCGGATCACGGTATTCTCCGGTTCCGCAGCGGGCCGTTGCTTTGTTGTATTAAACAAATCCCCGAACAGGTCGGACTGCTTGGTCTCGCCTTTGGCTCTTACCACAGGCTCCTGAACAATAGCTGCCTTAGGTTGTATAAAAGAGTTCACGACCTCAACAGGCTTAACCAGTGGGGCCTCTTCAGGAGTGAGTAGGGAAATCTTCTTAACATTCTTTCGGTCTTCCTCACGCTGTTCGCGGGTCTGGAAACCGGTAGCAATAATAGTTACGGAAAGCTGATCACCAAGGTTTTCATCAATACAATTACCCCAGATCAGATCTGCAGAGAGACCGGCCTTATCCTGTATATAGTCAGTGATCACAGTAACTTCGTCCATAGTCACTTCTCTCAGTCCAGAACTTATGTTCAGCAGGATATACCGCGCACCTTCAATTTCATTATCCTTAAGCAATGGAGACGCCAGTGCACCCTCAACTGCCCCCAGGGCCCTATTATCACCATCGCATGCGTAACTCCCCATAATGCAGACCCCACTTTCCTTCATAACAGTCCTGACATCCTTAAAATCTACGTTGATATATCCCGGAACCGTAATAATCTCTGCAATTCCTTTGGCAGCAGTGGTCAGGATATCATCTGCCTGTGCAAAAGCTGATCCAAGTGTAAGGTTACCGAAAATCTCCCTAAGCCTGTCATTGGAAATAACCAGGTAAGAATCAACGTACTTCTTCAACTCTTCCAGGCCATCATTTGCCTGCATCTTCCGCCGCTTGCCTTCAAAAGCAAATGGTGTAGTAATGATAGCTACAGTAAGTATATCCAGTTCTTTAGCTGCCTTGGCAATGATCGGGCTTGCACCGGTACCAGTACCGCCACCCATGCCTGCAGTGATAAAAAGCATTTTGGTATTACTACCAAGCATTTGCTTGATATCTTCGATATTCTCAATAGCAGAGTTTTTTCCAACTTCGGGTATAGAACCTGCACCCATACCTTCCGTAAGGCTGGCGCCAAGCTGAACTTTATTGGGGATAGGGCTCGATTCCAGTGCCTGCGCATCCGTATTACAAATAATAAAGTCTACGCCGGTAATCCCCTGACGGTACATATGGTTTACAGCATTGCCACCACCGCCGCCAACACCAATCACCTTGATGATTGACGACTTTTCTTTTAACATTTCGAACTGCATATCTTTATGAATCAGTTATTTAAAAAACCTTTTTTCCTGTTCATCTCTCCATGTAATATTAAGATTTTTTTAACAGGGGTTTTCCACATATGTTAACAATGTGGAAAAATCACTAATTGTTGAAAATTACTAAGGCCTGATGTAATCTTCATCGCTTACATTCATGTCATCCCTTATAAAATCCTTAGTTTTAGCCAGGAGCTTATCAAATAGCCCTCCGCCCGTGCGCTTGGTTTTTTCCTTTTCTCTTGACTTATCTACGAATACACCAGGCTGTTTCATTTCCTCCAGCATCTCCTCGGTCTTTTGGATACCTTTAATCAACAAACCAACACTTGTCGCATACATCGGACTCTTCAGGTCATCATAAACTGTTTTTGGCATCTCGTCATATTTTGACAAATGTTCGTTTGGATAACCGACACGGCAATCCAGACCTGTAACATATTCAACCAGTTGCGAAAGGTGCTTCAGCAAAGCACCACCACCTGTAATGACCACACCTCCGATCAGCTTCTTCTCATAGCCTGATGACTTAATCTCGTAATAAACGTGTTCAATAATCTCCTCCATTCGCGCCTGTATTACATAGGCCAGGTTCTTTACCGAAATCTCTTTAGGTTCTCTGCCTCTCAGACCAGGCACACAAATGATCTCATTTTCTTTGTTCTCTTCGGCCAGGGCTGAACCGAAACGTGTTTTTAGCAATTCTGCCTGATTTCTCATGACAGAGCAGCCCTCACGTATATCCTCAGTAACGCTGTTGCCGCCGAAAGGGATAACTGCTGTATGACGGATAATACCTTCGTGAAAAATGGCGATATCGGTAGTACCACCGCCAATATCCACCAAAGCAACACCAGCCTCCTTTTCTTCCTCGCTCAACACCGATTCAGAAGAAGCAAGCGGTTCCAGAATAAGCTCCTGTGTCTGCAGGCCGGCATTGGTAACACACCGCATGATATTTTTGACCGCAGTAACCTGGCCCGAAATAATGTGAAAGTTAGCTTCAAGCCTTACTCCCGCCATACCGATCGGGTCTTTGATCCCTGGTTCATTATCAATAGTAAATTCCTGGGGCAGAACGTGGATAATCTCTTCTCCTGGCGGCATTACCAGTTTGAACATATCATCAACAAGTTTGTCGATATCCTTTTTGCTGATCTCATTGTTCAGCTCTCTTCTGGTCAGAATACCCCTGTGTTGAAGACTCTTGATGTGCTGTCCCGCAATTCCTACGTTTACGACGCGGATTTCTACATTAGACTGAGCACTCGCCAGTTCTACAGCCTGGGCAATACCCTGAACCGTTTTCTGAATATTAGATACCACACCCCTTGTCACGCCGGCGGACTCCGCCTTACCGATACCTAATACCTCAATCTTTCCGTGCTGGGTCCTGCGGCCCACGATCACACAAATTTTAGTTGTACCAATGTCCAATCCGACTACAATTGGAGACTGAGTGGTTAATTTCTCTTTGCCCATAATTATATTGATTTGTTGAGTTTGTTGTTATTTGTTTTTCCAGGTATATTCTTATTAATGTCCACGATAGTATCCGGCGGCAAAAAGGTCTCCGTCAGAGACTTTCCCGGTTTCACAACAGCAGAATCAACTTTTGTCTTTTCACACACTATCTGGTTTGTGTATTTTATATTTATTGTCTTATACGTTTCCCAGCCCATCTTAGGCATCGCCTGCTTGTAAAATGCCAACAGATTACGCATTTTTACTTCCAGTGAATCTGCAGATCCAAGGATAATTCTCTGGTTGCCCACCCTCGGTATCAGCTCGATATCATTTTTATCATTCACATACATCTGCTCAATCTGTGCCTCCCATAAAGTATCCTTTCTTAAAAAGGCTGCTGTCTTGAAAAGATCCTTCGCGACCCCGGTAATCAATGTATCAACTTTTCCACTGAAATATTCCTGGATTTTTCCATTTGCAACGATTACGTTAGCTGTAAAGTTTGACGATACCGGCATTTTGAGTCCATCGGCATCGACATAAAAATCCTGGTCCCTTAAATTGATGACCCTCAGTATTGGCTTACGTTGTTTTACCTCTACATGAACAATACCATCCATATCCGCAAAAACTTTAGCAAAAGCGATATAGGGATTGCTCCTGATATTCTGTTCGATCTTCTCCAGATTTATTTCCGATAGTTTCCGCCCAGTCAATACGCCCTGGCTTTGCAGTAAAATGGCATCAACCTCGTCTCTCTCAATAAAATTTTCAGCTCCTGGCATAAGCACGCTCACCCCTTTACAAACAAGGTCCTGCTTCTTATAAGCGATGAAACTCATCAGAACCACGATGCCTCCCATGCAAAGCATCCATACCGAAAAACGGAATATCATTCGCCAGTTCATACGCTTAATCATTGGTCAGCACGTGTTTAATCGGTTCTATCAATCGGTCAATATCTCCCGCACCCACAGTCAGCAATAACTCTGGCCGGCGGTCCTTTACTATTTCCAGCACCTCATTCATACCACACAGCCGTTTTTCTTTAAGTTGTACTTTTTCCAGCAGGAATTTCGAATCAATGCCAGAAATAGGAAGTTCCCTTGCAGGATAAATCTCCAGCAGCAACAATTCATCTGGACGGCTAAGTACCTCGGCAAACCCATCGGCAAAATCTCGCGTACGACTAAACAGATGAGGCTGAAAAATAACCGTTAGTCTTTTATCAGGATACAGTAGCCTTGCTGCATCAAAGCAAGCTGCAAGTTCGGTGGGATGATGCGCATAATCGTCAATATACACCTGGCCGTGAGTTTTTACAATATACTCAAAACGCCTTTTTACTCCCCTGAAATTCGAAACCGCAGCCTTAATAAGCGCTTCGCTGATACCGAGTTTAAGTGCAACGGATATTGCTGCTACTGCATTTTCAACATTGTGCTTTCCTGGTAGCATCAGCCTGATGTCTTTAATTTCAGTTTGAGGATTAAAATAGTCAAACAGAAAACTGGCATCTTCAACCCTTATATGTTTTGCGCCTGTCGGTGATTGTTCCGAAGCGCTGTAATTAATTCCCGGAATGTCCAGGCCATTTTTAACAAATAGACTTCCGCCGGGCTTCAGCTGCTTCGCAAACAGGCTGAATGATTCGTGCAGGCTATCTACATTACCATAAATATCCAGGTGGTCTGCATCCATTGAGGTGATCACTTCCAAATCAGGACTAAGTGTAAGAAACGACCGGTCATACTCATCCGCTTCAACGACCACCACATTATTATTTCCAATCAGGAAGTTACTTTCATAGTTGGTAGCTATTCCTCCTAAAAAAGCGGTACAGCCAAAACCGGAATCAGTCAGGATATGAGCTACCATACAGGAAGTTGTCGTCTTACCATGAGTACCGGCTACTGCGATACAGTATTGTCCCTTACTAATGATTCCCAACACTTCAGAGCGCTTGTACAATCTCCAGCCCTTCTCTTCAAACGTTCTAAGTATGTTCGAGTCCCTTGGAATTGCAGGTGTATAAACCACAAGGGTTTCCTGCTCATTCAGCAGAAATTCAACAGGGATTTCCTTTCCGGCATCCGTATACGTGACTACCGCGCCTTCACCTTCAAGAGCAATGGTTAATGGCGTCCGTGTCTTATCATATCCCGCGACCATACAACCGCGCCCAAGGAAATACCTGGCAAGTGCACTCATTCCTATCCCCCCAATACCAACAAAATAAACGCTGTTAATGTGCTGAAGTTCCATCTAATACCCTCCCTTGTTTAAAGCCAGTTTCAATACTTGTTCAGCAATCATGCTGTCTGCGTGGGATATCCCCAGCTTCCCGATATTTTCAGAAAGGCTATCCATCCTGGTTTTGTCATTTAACAATGCCAGTGCCTGAGGTACCAGCGTGTCTTCAGCTAGGGCATCAGTAATTATCAAAGCCGCATCATGTTTCACCAGCGCCATCGCATTCTTCGTCTGATGATCTTCCGCAACATTTGGTGAGGGCACCAGGATAACCGGTTTACTGACCAGGCAGAGTTCAGCAATTGTTCCGGCCCCCGCCCTGGAGATGATCACATCTGCAGCTGCATACGCCAGGTCCATCCTGTTCAAGAATTCCAATACCTTTACACCGTCTGGGACCTTTGCGCCCAATCGCCCGATAATCGCCTTGTAATAGAATTTCCCTGTCTGCCATATCAATTGCACATTTGCAGACACCAAAGCAGCAATGTGCTTTTCGATGCTCTTATTCAATGTCCCTGCACCAAGACTTCCACCGGTAACCAGTATCGTTTTCCTGCCGGGCTCTAGCTGCATTACCGAAAGGGCCTCTTCCTTTTTGCCTGCAATTTCCACAGCATCTGTTCTCACGGGATTACCTGTCTTCAGCACTTTCTCTGCAGGGAAAAACTGCTCCATGCCATCAAAAGCGACACAGATCTTTGCAGCTTTCCGGCCAAGCCACTTATTAGTGATACCTGCATAAGAATTCTGTTCCTGAATCAGGTAAGGAACACCCTTTAACGACGCTGCCAGCAGAATTGGGCCTGAAGCGTATCCTCCAACTCCCACAACAACATCAGGTTTAAACGTACTGATCAATTGCAGCGCCTTACTTATACTACCTATGAGTTTGAAAGGCAGTCCAAGGTTGCCCATAACCGATCCCCTTTGCAGGCCACTGATGTTCAATCCTATGATCTCATAACCCGCAGCAGGTATCTTTTCCATCTCCATCCTGCCATTGGCCCCCACAAACAATATTTCGCATGCAGGCTCAATGCGCCTCAATGCATTAGCAATGGATATTGCCGGAAAGATATGTCCCCCCGTCCCGCCGCCTGAAATGATTATCCGTGTTGCCTTCATCTGTCCTTGTTAATTATGCCATCGCCGGTATTTCACCTATAATGACCTTTTTATTGTTTTCATTTTCTTCTATATCCTTGCTTACACTCAAAATGATACCGAAAGCAATACTGGTAAACAGAAGTGAGGTTCCCCCCATACTTACCAGTGGCAGTGGCACACCTGTTACCGGGCCCAGACCAACAGCCACTGCCATATTCGCAAATGCCTGAATGGTAAGACTAAAACCAAGCCCGGCTGCAAGCAATGCGCCAAAGGCCTTGGGAGCCCGCGTTACAATCTTAATACATCTGTACAGCAAAACCAGGTAAAGCACCATCACAATTACACCTCCTGCAGTGCCATACTCCTCGATAATCATGGCAAAAACAAAATCCGAATAAGGATGTGGCAGAAAATTCTTTTCAATACTGTTTCCCGGTCCCTTACCAAAAAAACCTCCGGAAGCCAGGGCGATCTTGGAATGGTCCGATTGAAAAGTCTTATCAGAATTCTGTCTCTCCGGATGAAGAAAGGTATTGATCCTGGAGATATAGACTTCTTTTCTGGGACCGAGAAAAGCCACAAAAAGTAACAACACAAATCCTCCGGCACAAACCAGCATGATCTGTTTAATACTTATCCTTCCGATAATCAGCAGTAAGATACTCACTCCAAATAACATCAGCGCGGTTGACATATTAGCCCAGGCAATGAGGACGAATACTGCACAAACAGAACCCATTATAGGAATAAAGGCCTCCCTTACATCTTTTATATTTTCCTGCTTCCTGGTCAGCATCCGGGCCAGGAATGTAATCAAAGACAGCTTAGCCAGGTCGGAAGTCTGGAAGGTCAGACCGATTACAGGAATTTTGACCCAGCGCGATGCATCATTAACATTAGCTCCGAAAATGAGTGTATAAATCAGCAAAGGGATCGTAATAATCATCAATACCTTGGATATACCCGCGTAATACCGGTAGTCAAGCAAATGTGAAACATAGATCATCGCAATACCGATCAGTACAAAGACTACATGTTTGGTCAGCAGCAACTTCTCGACACCGACACCGCGTTTAAAAGCAAGTGTACTTGTCGAACTATAGACCACCATGATCGAGATCAGTGACAGCAGAATAATGATCAGCCATATCCAGCGGTCACCTTTTGTTTTATCGAGAAGTTTACCAATTGCTATCATGACCCGTAACTTATAGTTCCTTTACCGCCTTTTTAAATTGTGTCCCCCTGTCCTCATAATTCTTGAAAAGATCGAAACTGGCGCAGGCCGGTGATAACAGAACAGTATCGCCCTTCTTAGCCAGATGATAAGCCACCTGTACCGCTTCATGTGCTGAAAAGGTATTTACAATAATTTCCACATCTTCTTCGAATGCTTCATGTATACGCTTATTATCCTTTCCCAGGCAAACGATCGCACGTACTTTTTGCTTTACCATGTCTTTCAGCATCGAGTAATCATTTCCTTTATCTACACCTCCCATGATTAGGATCACGTCTGAATTGACACTTTCCAGTGCATACCATGTAGAATTGACATTGGTTGCCTTAGAGTCGTTGATGTAATCAACTCCGGAAATCTTTGCCACATGTTCCAGGCGATGTTCAATGTTCTTAAAATCTCCCATGCTTTCACGAATTGTCGTGTTGCGGATATCCAGTACTTTGGCAATGATGCCAGAAGCCATAGAATTGTAAATGTTGTGTTTTCCTTGCAGGGCTAACTCGTTGATCGACATGGTAAACTGATCGTTTAGGTTTATATTGATGTGTATATTGTTGCTTTCCAGATACGCGCCGTCTTCGACTCTTCTGCGTATTGAAAAAGGGTATACTCTTGATTGTATTCCTGCATTCTTCATTGCCTTCAGGCTCTCTTCATCATCTGCGCAGAAAACAAATACATCCTCTGGTCTTTGATTCCTGGCAATACGCATTTTCGACGCCGCGTATTTGCTCAACTTATAATCATACCTATCCAGATGATCAGGTGTAATATTAAGCAGAACGGCAATATCAGCCCGGAACTCATACATATCGTCCAGCATAAAGCTTGAGATTTCAAGGACATACCAGTCAAAATCTGCAGTAGCCACCTGGGCGGCGAAACTTTTACCTATATTTCCGGCAAGACCGACGTTCAGCCCGGCCCTACTCAGAATGTGATACGTCAGCATTGTTGTGGTTGACTTGCCGTTCGAACCTGTAATGCAGATCGTCTTTGCATTCGTGTACCGTTTTGCAAACTCAATTTCCGATATCACAGGAATACCTGCTGCCCGGATTAACTTTACAATCGGGGTATTACCGGGAATACCCGGGCTTTTGATCACCTCAGCAGCTTCGAGTATCCGTTCATTACTATGCTGGTTTTCCTCAAAGGGGATACCCAGCCCCCTCAGCGTATTTTTATGTTGGCCCGCAACAGGACCAAAATCCGACACAAAAACATCAAAGCCCTGCTTATCTGCGAGCATAGCTGCCCCAACGCCACTTTCGCCGGCCCCGAGAATCACTATTTTGGTTTTCTGTGTCATCTTAGCTTTAATGTAATAATGGTAATAATGGCAAGTAATATTCCGATGATCCAGAAACGTGTTACAATTTTTGCCTCATGGTAACCCTTCTTCTGGTAATGGTGATGCAGTGGCGCCATCAGAAAAATCCGCTTTCCCTCACCCAGGCGGTTCTTAGTATACTTAAAATAACTTACCTGAATAATTACAGAAAGACTTTCAATGAGAAATATCCCACACAATACAGGTATCAGCAATTCTTTCCGGATCATGATTGCAAAGGCGGCAATGATACCTCCGATAGCCAGGCTGCCCGTATCCCCCATAAACACTTGGGCCGGATATGAATTATACCATAAAAACCCAACACAAGCCCCCACAAAGGCTCCTGCAAAGATCATCAGTTCACCAGAGTTAGGGATATACATAATATTCAGATAGTCTGCAATGACCGTATTTCCCGAAACGTAGGCCAGAAGGCCAAGCGTAATCCCAATCACCGCCGATGTACCCGTCGCCAATCCATCTATCCCATCAGTAAGATTTGCTCCGTTGGAAACCGCTGTAATGATGGTGATCACAAAAGTCAGGAATACAAAAAAAGCATACTTTTCATAACCAGGCCCCAGAAACTTGAGTATCTTGGCATAGTCAAATTCGTTGTTTTTATAAAAAGGGACATTCGTCAAAGTTGATTTCACATCCTGAGTGTAATAAAAACTCTCTCCTTTCGTCCGCAATACCATGGGTGCCTTCGCATTTGAAACACTGGCATCATCTACTGTTTTTCTCACCACAATATTTGGGTGAAAATACATTGTCCAACCAATGATGATCGCAAGCCCTACCTGGCCAACGATCTTAAATCTACCTGCTAGTCCTTCTTTATTTTTCCGGAATACTTTGATATAATCATCCAGAAAACCTATAGCTCCCATCCATACTGTTGTGGTGATCATCAGGATCACGTAAATATTCGACAGGTTTGCCAACAGTAAAGTAGGCACCAATATCCCCAGTAAGATCATGATCCCACCCATGGTCGGTGTACCCTGTTTCTGCATCTGACCCTCAAGTCCAAGGTTCCTGACTGTTTCCCCCACCTGCTTTTTATGCAAATAGTTGATGATCCTCCTGCCATATACCGTAGTAATGATCAGCGATATGATCACTGCCAGAGAAGTACGGAAAGTGATGTACTGGAACAATCTTAGTCCCGGAAAATCATAATGTTGGTTTAAATACTCAAACAGATAGTATAGCATTATCTCATCAGGTTAAATTGCTCAGTTAATACTTCTTTGTCATCAAAATGGTGCCGTACACCATTAATCTCCTGGTATTTCTCATGACCCTTTCCCGCCAGCAGCACAATATCGCCCGTTCTGGCCAGATGACAGGCAGTCTTTATGGCCTCACGGCGGTCCAGTATAGTCATGATTTTTCGCCTGTTTGAAGGGGAAACACCAGCCTCCATATCCGCAATAATGGCCTGAGGATCCTCAGTTCTCGGATTATCTGAAGTCAGTATCACCTTGTCACTCCAGTCACACGCAACCTGGGCCATTACAGGCCTTTTGCTTTTATCACGGTCTCCGCCACAGCCGATTACAGTGATGACCTGCTCAGTGCCTTTGCGTATATCCTGTATTGTACCTAAAACATTCTGAACTGCATCCGGTGTATGTGCATAATCTACGATGCCTATGACTCCACCCGGAGATATGGTATAATCAAACCGCCCCTCTGCCCCGGTCAAGTCGCTTAATCCTGTCAGCACATGCAGACGCTCCTGTTCAAGTAGTAACGCTGTCCCATACACCGCAAGTAAGTTATAGGCATTAAAAGAACCTACCAGCCTGAAAAAAACATCTTCTCCATCAATATCTAAATGGAGCCCCCTAAAACTATTTTCTATCAGGTGTGCCCTGAAATCTGCCAATTGCTTTAGCGCATAGGTTTTTTTAGACGCTTTGGTATTCTGGAGCATGACCACACCATTCTTGTCATCCAGATTCGTCAATGCAAAAGCATTCCTTGGCAACCCATCAAAAAAGGCTTTTTTTGCCTTGATATAATTATCAAATGTCAGGTGAAAATCCAGGTGATCATGCGTGATATTTGAAAAGACACCTCCCGCAAAGGTAAGCCCTGCGATGCGGTGCTGTACAACAGCATGAGAACTTACCTCCATAAAACAATAAGCACAACCAGCTTCTACCATATCACTTATCAGGCTGTTCAAAGCAATGGGATCAGGGGTAGTATGTGTAGAGACAATAATTCTTTCCTCTATACGGTTGCTTACCGTAGAGATCAAACCACTCTTATATCCGAGTCTTCGGAAGAGTTGATATAAAAGTGTAGCGATCGTAGTTTTGCCGTTAGTACCGGTAACACCCACCAGTTGCAGCTTTGCAGAAGGGTTTCCGAAGTAATTGGCTGCTGCAATGCCCAGTGCAACTGAAGCATCTTCAACAACAACATACGTAACCTGCTCCCGGCGTTCGCCGGGCAATTCTTCACTTATAATAATGTGTGCGCCTTTTTCAATTGCAACCGGAATAAATTGATGGCCATCCGACAGCGTGCCTTTTATTGCAAAGAAAACATCCCCCTCCTGAACCTTTCGAGAATCGAAAGCTATAGTATTGAAATTCCTGCTGGTCGTACCTGCAAGATCAGTAATCGATATACCGTATAATAAGTCCTGCAATTGCATCTACTTCAACTCTATTTGTACCAATGACCCTTTTCCAATATTACTGCCCGCGAGGATTGACTGGCCTATCACCCTGCCGCTACCTTTTACCCTTATTTTCAATCCTGTATTCCCGAGCACGTAAAGTGCATCCCGCAAGCCCATTCCCTTTACATTAGGCATCACTCCCTTAGACGCATTAAAATCTTCATAAGCGACCCCGTTATTAGTATCCACAACATTGAAATAATCCGAATTGGAAGCATAAAGTGTCTTTATACCAAGGGCATTGTATACCTTTTTTACGTTTTTACTCTGCCCGGGCTTAGCCTCTGGATTAACGGTATTCCCTACCAGACGGGTACCGACATTATTATACATATCCGTATCACTGGCATAAATGCGGTCTGCAATTTCCTTAAAAACCGGCCCAGCCACTGTAGCTCCGTAATAACCATTCTTCGGACCATTTATAGCCACCATAATTGAGTACTTTGGCCTGTCAGCAGGAAAATATCCGCAGAAAGATGCCTGATAGCTACGTTTTGCCTTATAACCATTCCTGCCATCCGCAACCTGAGCTGTACCGGTCTTTCCCGCCACACGATATAAAGGGGAGCCCATTAATTTTCCGGTTCCTTCGGTAACCACTCCTTCCAGCATTGCCTGAAGTTTCTTCACCGTTTCCGGAGAGCAAACCTGGTCGCTGATCACGCGGGCCTGGAATTGTTCAATCGGATTTCCCAGCCTGCGGATTTCCCTAACGAAAATCGGAGCAATATATTTACCATTATTAGCAATTGCATTATAAAAGGCAAGCATTTGTAATGGAGTAATCTGCATTTCGTAACCATAGGCCATTTGCGGCAGCGTCATATTTTTATTCCAGCTTTTGAATTTCGGATTTTTGATCACCGGAGTGGTTTCGCCAGGAATCTGCAATCCAAGCCGTTCATTCATATGGATACGGTACAGATGATCTGTAAACTGAGACGGATTGTTCTGATAATGCATATTGACCAGCTTGGCAACTGCGGTATTTGCAGATTCCTCAAATGCCTTTTTAACCGTTACGGTGCCAATACCACCATGAGAATCCTTAATGGTATGACCGGGTATTCTATAAAAACCATCCCCTGTAGCCACCATGGTGTTAGTATCTACCTTTTTGTCCTCCAGCAAAGCCATATAAGATGCCAGCTTAAAGGTAGAGCCAGGATCCTGGCTTCCCCCTATTGCATAGTTAAACTTTTCTTCATACACGCCTTCGCTAACGCGGGTATAGTTGGCTACCGCCCGAACCTCTCCTGTCTTCACCTCCATCAGGATCACCGTCCCATGATCCGCGTCGCTCAGCTTAAGCTGTCGTTCAAGCGCATTTTGAGCGAGGTCCTGCATATTAATATCAATAGTTGAAATAATATCCGCACCTTCTTTAGGTGCAAGTTCTGCCTCATCATTTACCGGCATCCATACACCTCCGGATATCCGCTGTACCAACCGCTTTCCCGCCTCTCCATTTATATATTCCTTATATGCACCCTCCAGTCCAACACCATTATCCACATTTTCATTCTTGTAGCCTATGGTTCTTGCAGCAAGATATCTGAAGGGCTTTATCCTTTTGTTCTGCTGGACTGCAATAAGGCCGCCGGTATATTTGCCTACATTAAACAACGGAAATTTCCGTACTGCCTTCAACTCCTGATACCCTACTTTCCTCTTGATCAGCAGATATCTTACGCTGTCCCTTCTTGCCATCCTCAAATAACGTGAATACTCCCTGTCAGACCTGTCCCCAAAAAAACGGGAAAGACACAGAGCCAGAGAATCTACCTTGCTATAGAACAATTTATCGTCAGCAATTCCTCCTGCGAGCATATCCATCCTAAGTTCATATTCCGGAATCGATGTAGCAAGCAGGCTGCCGTCGGCGGAATAAATATTACCTCTAGCCGCGTCAACGGTGATATACTTTGTAGAGAGGCTATCGGCCATGGCACGCCATTTATGCCCCTCCACAAACTGTACATCGCATAATCTGATCAGTACTGCCACGGCAAACAGCACAATCAGTCCGAATGACAAATAAACACGCAGTAATATATTAGCCCTAATGCTCATCGGTACTGATAATTATCTTATTTGGTGGTTCCGTTAATTCCTTTATTCCCAGGGTATCTACCTTTTTAGCTACTTCAGTAAGTTTACTTTTAAACATCAGATCAGCCTTAAGCGACTTGTATTCCCAACTCAGTTCCTTTACTTCCCTACCCAGCTGGTCAATATTCCTGATATTCCTGATCGCCATATGGCTATTGGCGATATAGAGCATTCCCAGTACCGAAAGAAAAATTAAAAAAGGCAGAGCCTTAGTAGCGGCCTCCTTAGTAATTATACCTTCACTAAAAAGCTTTTTAAAGAGCTGATTTTCGTTTTCCGGATCTCTTTTTACCTTCAACCTTGGTTCCATATCCTCTTCTTCCACCCTCGCTGCGGACTGTTGTCTGAAACGGTTACTCATAACTTTTCCCCCACTCTTAATTTTGCACTCCTAGACCTGTTATTATAAGCAAGCTCCTCTTCGCCGGCCACAATTGCCCGCCGGGTAATCACATGAAAAGGCTTCAGCTCATTACCAAAAAAATCCTTTTCCACCTCACCTCTTATCTTACCTTTAGACAGGAAATTCTTGACCGGCCTATCCTCCAGCGAGTGATACGAGATCACCACCAGCCTACCACCTTTTTTTATAACACCAGCAGTCTGGTCTAGAAAATCTTCAAGCACAGCCATTTCACCATTCACCTCAATACGAAGCGCCTGAAACACCTGTGCCATATACTTATTTTCCCGCCCTCTCGGTATGTGCATACGGATCAGTCCCTTTAAATCAGAAAGGGATTTTATTTCTTTGTCTACACGTCCTCTGACAATGCTTGCCGCCAGAGATTTCGCATTCTTCACCTCGCCATAAACACCAAAAATCCAATGCAACCGTTCCTCTGAGTAACTATTCAGTACAGCTGCTGCCGTTAACGGACGTTGCTGATCCATCCTCATATCCAGACCGGATTCAAAACGGGTAGAAAAACCTCTGGATGGTTCGTCAAACTGATGAGAAGAAACACCTAGGTCAGCGAGAATACCATCCACGGAACGATATCCAAGTAAGCGGAGGTTATTTTTCAGGAAAGCAAAATTCTGATCCACAAAATGGAAACGAGGATCATCAATCCTATTCCTTTGTGCGTCAGGATCCTGATCAAAAGCAATCAGCACCCCTTTTTCGCCCAAACGACTGAGTATCTCCCTCGAATGTCCGCCCCCCCCGAAAGTCACGTCCACATAAATACCGTCCGGCCTGATCGCCAGGGCATCAACAGATTCTTTTAACAGTACAGGAACATGATAGTTATTTTCCATCCTCCCTCCTGCTTTTATCACCCATTACTTCGGCAGCCAATGAAGCGAAATCTGCCGGGTCCTGATTAAACAACGCTTCGTAGGCCTTCTTCGACCACAGCTCAATTTTATCGATCTGACACGCCAACACAAGCTCCGCATTTAATTCAATACCCACAGACTCCATTAAACTCTTAGGCAGGTTTACCCTCCCCGTAGTATCAGGCATCAATTCTGTCGCCCCTCTGGTAAACAGACGGATGAATTCCCGGTTTTTAGGCTCATACGGATTTAGTTTACCGAGATCTTCAACTATAGATTCCCAGACTTTCCGTGGGTAGATCACCAGGTGCTTTTCAAAACCCCGATTAATTACAAGCCCTTGCTGCTCAACATCAGGCAATTGCCTTTTGAGACTCGAAGGCAGCATCAAGCGGCCTTTCGCGTCCAATTTGCAATCGAATTCTCCTAATAATTGAGTCATTTTAATATGCGCACTTTTTATGTAGTGTAAAAATAGGTACTTCCCCCACTTTCTACCACATTACACCACAAAAAGTTTTCCACATATTAAATCCTTACCACTTCAAGCCAATTATACGTCAAAACACCAAAATTGACCGTGGTAGAAAGTGGTAATAAAAAACAGGCGTCCCGAAAACGGGACGCCTGTTCCTATAACCGGCCGGTAGTATTAGTCGTTGATCGCCTTAACGCCGGGCAATACCTTACCTTCCATATATTCCAGCAAGGCACCACCTCCGGTAGATACATAGCTTACCTGGTCCTCCAGATTAAACTTAGCAATAGCAGCAGCAGAATCACCTCCGCCTATCAGAGAAAAGGCACCATTATCTCTTGTAGCGGCAACAACCGCATTAGCAATACCTCTTGTGCCTAATTCGAAGCTAGCCATTTCAAATACCCCCATTGGCCCATTCCAAAGCAGTGTCTTTGACGATCCGATCACCTTAGAAAAGAGTTCAACTGTCTTAGGACCAATATCCAGTCCCATCCAGTCTTCAGGAATGTGACCTGCTTCTACACTTTCCTTCTTCGCCTCATTATCAAACTTATCCGCAATAACTGTATCAACAGGCAGCAGCAGATTAACTCCCTTAGCTTGTGCTTTCTCCAAAAGCTCCAGGCAAAGCTGCATCCTGTCTTCCTCAAGCAATGACGTACCAATTTCACCACCCTGCGCTTTAGCGAAAGTATAAGCCATTCCACCGCCGATGATCAGATTATCTACCTTGTCAAGCAGGCTTTCTATCAGCAATATCTTATCAGAAACTTTTGCTCCGCCCATGATCGCAGTAAACGGCTTTTCAGCGCCATGATCAACTTTCTGTGCATTTTTCAGCTCTTCTGCCATCAGATAGCCAAAATACTTAGCACCGGGGAAAAACTCAGCAATGATCGCAGTTGAAGCATGTGCACGGTGAGCGGTACCAAAAGCATCGTTTACATAGATATCACCAAGCTCAGACAGTTTCTCAGCGAAATCTCTGTCTCCTTTTTCCTCCTCCTTGTAAAAACGAAGGTTTTCAAGCAGCAGCACCTGACCAGGAACCAGGTTCTTCGATTTTTCGATAGCCTCTGCACCAATACAGTCATTTGCAAATTTCACTTCAAGATCCAGCATCCGCGACAAATCGCCGAGGATATGCTTCAGGGAATATTTGTCCTCAGGGCCACTTTTTGGACGGCCCAGGTGAGACATCAAGATCACACTTCCACCATCATTGAGTATTTTATTGATGGTAGGAAGGGCTGCACGCATCCGCTTGTCGTCAGTAATATTAAAATCACTGTCAAGGGGAACGTTGAAATCTACCCTTACGAGGGCTTTCTTATTTGCAAAATTGCATTGATCTATTGTTCTCATCTTTTATTTTATTTTTCTGGTTTGGTTACTTTCCGGTTTTACAGGTTGCTGGCAACTATATTAGATCCGTTACTCGACGGGGAAAGATCACAGCAATCCGGCAACGCGCCAAATATAAGAAGCATTAACGGATGTAAGTACCCGAAATCCCGATTTTTTCTACAAGATCAGCCAGCCTTGCTGAATATCCGGATTCATTATCGTACCAACCTACAACTTTCACAAGGTCACCGACAATGGAAGTAAGTTGAGCATCGAATATACAGGAATGTGGGTTATCCAATATATCAACAGATACCAACGGGTCTTCAGTGTACTGAAGAATACCCTGCATTTCCGCGCACGCCGCCTTCCTGAACGCGTCGTTGATTTCCGCGATCGTCGTTTCCTTTTTTAAGATACAGGTAAAGTCTGTAAGCGAACCATTGAGTACAGGCACCCTGATACCAGCCCCACCAAGCTTGCCCTCCAGGTGGGGGAAAATCACCGTAATGGCTTTCGCCGCACCGGTAGTAGTGGGTATGATTGATGCCGAAGCAGCACGCGCACGCCTCAGATCTTTATGCGGTGCGTCATGTAGGTTCTGATCACCCGTCATCGAATGGACAGTAGTAATATACCCGTCCAGAATACCCCAGTTGTCATCAAGTACCTTAACTATCGGAGCCACATTATTTGTCGTACAAGAAGCGTTGGAAATTACCGTCGAGGTCAGGTCAACAATATCTTCGTTTACCCCCAGCACAACCATCTCAACACCCCGGTCGGAACAAGGCGCAGATATCAATACCTGTCTTGCCCCCGCCGACAGATGAAGTTCGGCTCCTTTACGGCTCGCAAATTTACCCGTTGATTCCAGAACCAGGTCAATATCTAATTCAGCCCAGGGCAAATGGTCCGGATCGGACTCTGAAAAAACTTTGATCTTTTTATCATTAACCACCAGAAAATCATCTTCTGCTTCTACTGTACCCTTAAAACCACGATGTACCGTGTCGTACTTGAAAAGATGGGCCAGAGTCCCCAAGTCTCCAAGATCGTTTATCGCAGTTACATTGATCCCCCGGGTTATCGCTTCCCTGAGGAAAATACGGCCTATCCTGCCAAAGCCATTGATCGCTACATTCATTAATTTAATACTAGACACCAAAAATACCATATTCTATGAACAAGGTATCAGCACAATTGCCTGAGTTTTCTAAGTTTTTTTATTCCGGCAACTAAAAGCGGTAGCGGAACACCGTTAGCTTCCAAAATACGATAATCCG
The DNA here is from genome assembly GCF_029269825.1 of Pedobacter sp. JY14-1. Classification (GTDB taxonomy): domain Bacteria; phylum Bacteroidota; class Bacteroidia; order Sphingobacteriales; family Sphingobacteriaceae; genus Pedobacter. The sequence goes on from NZ_JARJHU010000001.1 coordinate 939,571, forward strand.
CTAAAAAAGTACGAAACAGCTTTATTGAAGAGCCATTGCTCTGACCCCCGCTGCGCATTTTCACCATCAGCTTATTCAGGTAACGAATGTTTGCCGCCGTATCACCGAAAGCCCTCAGGATCAAATCATAATCAGCGCTGGCTTCGTAATGCTGGGCATATGGCAGGTATTTCCGCAGCAACTCATGTCCGATATATAAAGTTGGGTGCGGAGGCATCCAGCCAAACCTCAGCTTAACGGGATTATACCTGCCAGGTCGCCACCTGCGGACTACTTTTTCACGGCCATTTCTTGTAATTATATCCAGATCGCCATAGACTATGTTACAATGTTCGCGTTTTACCAATGCCACGACTGCAGACACCACGGAAGGGTCTGCAAGCAGGTCATCGGCATTCAACAATCCGATCAAGTCTCCGGTAGCCAAAGCTATTCCCTTGTTCAAGGCATCATAACTGCCATTGTCTTTTGTATTTATCACCCTTGAAATATTCTCCCTGTACTTTTCTATCACAGACAATGTACCATCAACAGATCCGCCATCGACAATAATATATTCCAGATCGGGATAATCCTGGCCCAAAACAGATTCAATACACCCGGACATATAATTTATACAATTTAAGACAGGAGTAACAATTGTAACTTTCATAAATAGAAAACATCTTTGTCAAAGATAGCTGAATTATACATTAAAAAAATTAATTAAAATTTTAAATTAATTAAAAATATTTTGGAAGAAAAATCAAATCAATTGTTACCTGCACAAAAAACTGAACACAGTAGTGCGTTCAGTTACAGGAATGCGTGCAGGATAATTTTCAGCCGGTGGCAATGGCTGGTCATCTCGTTGCTGATTGCGGTTACAGGTGGATCCTTTTACATCTGGTTAGCGGAGCCCGTATATATTACTTCAGCATCTATTAAGATCGAAGACCGGCGTTCCGCATTGAGCGAGCTTGTCAGTATCAGAAATCTGTATGATAAAAACAGCAGAGCAGAGACGGAGAGTTTTATTATCCAGTCCGGACATGTGCTCAGGGCGGCGTTAAATTCACTACGGTATCCTGTTTCCTTTTTTAGAAAAGACGGGTTCTTCCATAAAAATGCTTATCCCGAAAAGTTGCTTGATATCCGCCCGATCGCCTTCCACGTTAACATCCCTCCACAGGTGATCTTCACCTATACCCCTGTTGATAACCAAAAATATCAGCTGGAATATATCGACCAGCACATTAGTATATCTAGGAACTGTCAATTCGGCGATACTGTAAACACGAGCTTTGTATCCTTTATTATCAACAAAGCTCCTGGGTGCATGCAAGCCTGCGGATTCAGCTTCAACGATCCGGAGGCCTGCATTCCAAAACTTTCAGGCAGATTAAAGGTTAATGGCTCTCAGGCCAGTAATATTATTAGCCTCCGCTTCTCTGACCATAATCCCCGCTTTGCAGCAGATTTCCTGAATGCGGTATTGCAGCAATACCTTGTTTTCGACAAAGCGCAGCGTAGCTCATCTATGGATCAGACGGCACAATTTATCGCAGCTCTGCTACCCCCCATGTCGGTCAGGATCAGTACTTCCGGAAAAAATATACAGGAACTTAAGAACAAATACAGTATTACCGATCTGACCGGCATGTCCGGGACCATAGCCAATGAGTTGTCCCGTTGTCAGATTAGCCTGCAGCAGTTAAAATTCCGTGAAATAAGTCTTAAAGCGTTCAGACAGCAACTTGAGCTAGGTACCCAAACCAATCAATTGTACTTTGGTCCGGCAGAGCCGGAAGACCCGATCCTGCAACAACTAGTCAACAAACGGAACGAAATCATGATCAGGCAAAAACAGCAGCTTTCAGTATATACTGCTGAAGCGCCAGAAGTTATAAGAACCGAACAGGACCTTCAGCTTCATAACAGTGCTATCATTAAAAGCATTACCTCAGCACTTCAGCGTAACAAAAACATGCAGCATGTAATTGTGATGAAAACAGACAGTATCCAGGTGTTACTCTCGCGGTTTCCGGCAATAGAAAGAGAGCTAGCCGAATTTCAGTCCAGCTTCAATGTCAACCAGAAAGTGCATGACTTCCTTTCCGAAAAAAAACTCGAGGCACAAATCTCTGGAAAAACAGTTATTCCCGGGGCTGTCATCATCGACGGTGCCAGTCTGCCGCAATTACCAGTATCGCCCAACGCAATCAGCATTTATGCATTCTCCACGTTGATTGCCCTTTCTTCAGGCATCCTGGTCATCTTCTCCGTACACAGGCTCAACCCGTATCTGTACAACAAAGAAAGCCTTTCGGAAAACAGCGCACTTCCCATACTTGGTCCGGTTAGAAAATATCATGCTGGACACCTCACACAACTTCCTGTCCTCGATGATCCGAGATCTTTATTTACAGAATCTATCAGGTCAGTACGCAGCGGCCTGTCATTCTTTGCATCCGAAGAAAGTACAAAGTTAATCTGTATCACCTCACATATCTCGGGAGAAGGAAAAACCTTTATATCAGCCAATCTGGCAATTTCGCTCAGTATGATCGGAAAAAGAGTAGTTCTTATCGCAGCTGATATGCGAAGGTCTTATCTGCATAATTGTTTTGGGCTTCAAGGCTGTCCAGGCCTTAGTGAGTTCCTGTCCGGACAAACCGGGTTAACCGATATCATACAGTGTACCAAAGTTTCAGGGCTTGATTTTATTGCTTCTGGACAGCCTCCTCCAAACCCTTCAGAACTCATGCATGTACCGAATCTGAAAACCCTTGTCGCATCTCTTAAGGAACAGTATGATATTGTCCTCACAGATTGCGCACCTGCTGGCCTGGTGACTGACAGTCTTCCCCTTCTGAAAACATCTGACATTTGCCTTTTCCTGTTGCGCAGCGGTGTTTCCAAACGGACGTTTATATCTGCAGCAAATACCCTGCAAAGCGACCTTGGGCTAACCAACTTTGCTTTGTTGCTCAACGACTATAAAGAAGATGGCTTCCATAGCAGTCTCTATCATACGTCAGATATTTCATATGCAAATCACCAGCAACAATATTTTCTTTCCTGATGACAAAGAAAACATTATTCCTTACGCTGAGCACATTCAGTTCTGTCGGAGGCGTGCAAAGTGTGTGCAGATCTGTCTGTAAGGCATTGTCCGAAGGCAATCCGGGCTTTAAAATGATCAGCCTTTGTGACAATACGTCCGACACCAGATATCTGCAACCCTGCCAGTTCCGAGGTTTTGGCGACAATAAACGTTTGTGCAAACTTCGTTTCATCTATGCGGCGGTCGGCTCAGGCCAGAAGTCACAGTTTGTGATCATCAGCCATATTCATCTCATTCCAGTAGCATTGCTCATCAAACTCCTCAATCCTGATTGCCGTTTGGTCTTACTGGCCCACGGGACAGAAGTCTGGCGTGATTTGACCTTTTATCAGAAGTGGTTCATCAGCAAATATACCCGCATCGTTTCTGTAAGTCGCTTTACCTCAAAAATACTCAGAAAAAAACATCGGATAGATTGTCCCGTCGTTACGATCAATAATTGCCTTGATCCGCACTTCCAGCTTCCACAGGCCTTTAATAAACCACAATACCTGATGGAAAGGTATTCCGTCGGCTCTATACAACCGGTACTGCTGACAGTCTGCCGAATGGAACGTTATGAAAAAGCCAAAGGTTACGATACGGTAATTGAATTGGTGTCCGCACTTGCTCAATCCAGGTCACCATTACGTTATCTCTTGTGTGGTCCTTCCAGCCACAAAGAACGTGAAAGGCTACAGCAAAAGATCAGTCATAACGGTCTGCAGGAACAGGTCATACTCACCGGTCACATTCCGGAAACCGAACTCCGTGATCATTTTCTGCTGGCCGACATCTTTATAATGCCCAGCAGCAAGGAAGGTTTTGGACTTGTTTTTATAGAAGCCGCCGCTTGCGGCTGCCAGGTAATCGCGCTTAATTCGTGTGGCAGTGCAGATGCATTACTGGATGGAGCAATCGGTACACTAATGGAAATGACGGATATGCATCAGCTGATGAAGGCTTTAAACCATGCGCTGAAAAATCCGTATAGCGAACTGCGAAAAAGGGAGATTCAGCAAAACGTGTCTGCACATTTCGCTTTCCAGTTATACAGCACAAAGCTCAAAGAATTCCTTTACGCCAATACTTAACATTATGAACCACAAAAGCAACTGGACAATTCAAGCCCGTCAGCCCTTTGTCCATTTTGGCATCAGGCTGTTGTTCCGGAACAGACACCTCATTGCAGCCCTGGTCGTACGTGATATTAAAGCGCTATACAGGCAAACCGTGCTCGGTCCCATTTGGCACCTTGTTCATCCTTTACTTAGTACTGCAGTGTTTAGTGTAATTTTCGGAAAGATCATTCATGTCCCTGCAGGTAATGTGCCTTACCCGGTTTTCTTCCTCACGGGCTTCATCATCTGGAACTACTTCGCCGAGTGCCTGAACCGTACTTCAACCTTATTTAAAGATCATCTGCCGCTTTTATCCGGGCTCTACCTGCCTAGGTGTATCATTCCCGTAAATATCTGTCTGTCATTACTTTTCCGGTTTGCCATACAGTTCCTTGTGCTCATTATTATTATCTGTATTTACTGTCCTCCGGCGAGCCAGCCAAAGTTGTGGCAAATCCTGTTTAGCCTGCTCCTGCTGATACCCTTAATTTTCCAGGCGCTCGGAGGAGGTCTCATACTGGCTGCGATCACCTGCAGATACAAAGACCTCAGTTTCCTGCTTTCCTTCACCTTACAGTTGCTCATGTATATTACACCGGTCATTTATCCGCTCTCTGCCGCTCCTGACAATATAAGATGGGTGATTAGCCTTAACCCTGTGGCTACAGCTATTGAAACATTCCGGAATCTGCTTTTTCAAAGTGGAACATGCAGCTGGACCGCGCTCCTTCAATGTGTCTGGTTCAGCACCGTTTTATTACTCACAGGCCTTATTCTGTTCAACAGAGCGGAAAAAGACTTTATTGATTACATATAAATTGATCTCAATAAACAATGAATCCCCCGATTATTAAAACAGAACAACTTTGCAAAACCTATCGGCAATATAACAAGCTCCGGCATGTACTTTTCAATATCAGCTTTGAAATCTATTCTGGTGAGATCATACATCTCACGGGAAACAACGGATCGGGAAAAAGTACGCTGCTTCGGATCTTGAGCCGCATGACTACACCTACTTCCGGAAAAATCACTGGGTATGGAAAGCTCACTGCACTTCTGGAGACACGGACCGGGTTTCATCCTGAGCTTACTGGTCTGGAAAACATCAGTCTTTTCGGCGCTATACTCGGAATGCGCAAGAAAGAGATCATATCTTATATTGATGCAATTATTTCCTTTTCCGGATTGGAGAATGACATTTTCAGTCCTGTAAAAAGGTATTCATCGGGGATGCAAGCCAGGCTTGCACTTTCTGCCGCCTGTCATTATCCTTTCGACATCCTGATACTTGACGAACTACTGGCTACTGCAGATCAGGACTTTGAGCTCCAATGCCTGGAAAAGTTCAAATCCTTAAGTAAGGAGCAAAACAAGACCATTATCCTGACGGGTCATGATTCATCGGAACTACCGATCTGTAACCGAAGACTTCTACTCTGTAATGGTAAGCTTGAATAATTAATAAACAGTATGAATAATCCGCCCAGGCTTGCAGTCATCTGCACCCATCCCATACCTTATTATATCCCTGTATTCCAGTTGCTGTCAAAACATACCTTGCTAAAGGTTTTTTATACAACTTCCCGGCCAGGCGCCCATGATAAAGGTTTTCACATGCAGCTCGAGTGGGATATCCCACTGCTTAAAGGTTACTGCCATGAATTTCTGAAGAACGACAGTTTCCGCCCAGGCACCCACCATTTTTTTGGTACGATCAATATGGGGGCTACCGCTGCCATATCGAGGTTCCGGCCAGACTATCTGCTGATATACGGATGGGCAAATCATAGCCATTTCAGCATTCTCAGGAACTATCAAGGTACAATTCCGGTTCTTTTCAGAGGAGACTCCAATATGCTCAGAAAAAGTAGCCAATGTTTTCTTGCACTCAGAAAAATCACACTGAAATACATTTACAAGCACATCGATATTGCACTGTATACGGGTGCGGAAAACCGGAATTACTTCAAATACTATGGCCTCAAAGAACATCAGCTGATCTTCGCACCCCATGCTATTGACAACGATCGTTTTTCCCGCACCAGTCATGGACCTTCGCTTAGAAAAGCGATTGGGATTGATGAAAAAGAGATCTTGATTCTATTTACTGGGAAAATGACACGCCACAAGAACCCCCAGCTTGTGCTCGAAACCTTTATAGACGCAAACATCCCCCAGGCCAGCCTGCTACTGGTTGGCAGTGGCCCGTTGGCCAAAAAACTAAGTACAAAGTATAAACATCCGCGAATTCACTTCCTGCCTTTCCAGAACCAAAGCGAAATGCCACGGGTATACCAGTCCTGTGATCTCTTCTGCATGCCTTCCACACATGAAACCTGGGGACTCGCCCTTAACGAGGCCATGGCGGCAGCAAAAGCCGTACTTGTTTCAGATCGCGTCGGAGCGGCAACAGATTTAGTCAGACCGGACTGGGGAATGTGCTTCAAGAGCAACGATAAAAACGACCTGCAGAATAAACTCCGGTTACTGACCACCGATCGCAATACACTTGTCTCTATGGGGCTACAGGCTCAGAAATTCGTCAGGGAATGGAGTTTTAGCGCACAGGTAAAATCAATACTCCATGCCTTATCAATCCAATAAACCCCTCATTATCCTGATCTTTATCCCATACGCATTGGCCTGGATGGTCAGATCATTTCCAGTATTTTCATACCTGATGGCCTGGTCAGGCTCGTTCCTGATCTTTTACCTTACCCTGGTTTCACCCCTTCGCATTCTGCCATCTGATCTCAGTCTCCGACAGCAGGTTATGCGGCCCATTGTACTCATTCAACTCATTTTCGCAGGCTTCATGTGTTGCACTTCCATATTCTACTTTATAAACCATATTCAAAATAATGGCCTCCCCGATCATACATTGCCTTTTGACGACAGGACCGATCTCATTGCCCGTTGTCAGCGTCTGTGCCTGCTGGGTCACGCATCCCTTTGCGGTGGTATAATTCTGGGGATGATTAACCAGCCCCGATCTTCATTTCATATCGTCGCTCCTGTACATCGCTTGCTTTACAAATTATGTAGTGTTCCTCTCGTTGTTGCCATAATCCTGAATCATATCCCTCAAATCGTCCAATTTCGTCAACCCATGTTAATGCTATCCCTTTGCGGTGCCGTCAGCCTCCTCCTCAATGGGTTACTGCACAGAAAACCCTTACGCATCATTATCGGCGGAGGTATTTATTTATTCAGTGCCTTCCAGGCACTCTTCAGTGGTTATAAAGAAGGCATACTCATTCATATCCTCCTACTGGCCTTAATCGCCTATCCCTATTACAAACGTATTGTTATTTCGCTGGCACTGCCCGGAATCCTTGTATTTTGTCTCGCACTACCCACATTCACTACGGCCATAAGGAAATACAGCTGGACAAAACAAAAGAACAGTTTTGAGGCGGGGCAGTCTGGTCTAGATCAGCTTACAGATAAGCAACAGGCCACCAGAGTTGAAGAAGACCACCAGGGGTTTCTGATCAACCGCGTCAGTGAGATCGGTATGTTCACTCAGTATATCAGTGCTGTCCCCGAACATTCTCCCTATTATGGAACCAGTATTTTAGAAAACGCAGTACAGGCCATCATTCCCAGGGCAATATGGCGGGAGAAACCAGAAAGTGAAGCTCTGGCGATGGAACGGGTTTACCAAACCGGCATCGTTAACCGTGCTTCAACTGCGTCTGCCAAAACGAGACCTATAGTAGATGCCTACCTCAGTGGAGGGACTAAAATCATCGTGTTGTTTTTCTTTGTCTATGGTTTTCTTGTACAGAAGCTTTGCAATTTCTGTGAGTACCGTTTCGGTGGTTACACAATAGGTTGTTCCATTATCTTCAATGGCATCTTTCAATGTTTATGGCGGGGAAACACACTCGAATTCTTGCTCAACAACATCGTCTACGGCTGCTTACTGATGCAGATCATATTCTGGCTGTTCAAACACTTTAAACTAATTCGGCATAAATGATATCAAGGATGCTTTCGCCTGTGAACAGAATCATACACATTACACCATCTTACAAACCAGCCTTTATTTATGGTGGCACTACACTTTCAGTGTCACTACTTTGCGAGGCACAACGAAAAAACGGAGAACAGAGCGTCGTGTTCACGACAACGGCAAACGGCAGCCAGGAATTACCCCCGTCCGGCAGGCGACCACTCAAAGTAACCAGAGTACCCGTGTGGTATTTCCAACGTCTTACGGGTGACCACTCCCATTTCTCACCTGGCTTGCTTCTTAAGCTTTATCAGTCTATAGGCAAGAAAAAAACAGGAACAATTGTACATATCCATGCCTGGTGGAACCTTACTTCTATTCTGTCCTGTGTCATCGTCCTGATCTGCAATACCCCTTGCCTGCTTTCACCAAGAGGTATGCTCACCGGTTATACTTTTTCTAACAGGCATAATTTATCAAAACAGATAATCCATCAATTGCTGGGGAAATACCTGCTGCTCCGGTGTCACCTCCATGCAACAACAGATAAAGAGAAGAATGACATTCTTTCTATTCTTCCCCGAGCCCGTATCACCGTAATCCCCAACCTCGTGGGCAACAGCAAAGGAATGTGCAAACCCGTTCAGACCGGGAACTTCCATATGCTCTTCCTTTCCAGGATAGAAGAAAAAAAGGGCTTAGAGATCCTGTTCAGGGCGCTTCCTGTACTCAACTTTCGCTGGACATTGACCATAGCAGGCACAGGCAACATCAGCTACCTTAAAAAACTTCAAGTACTTGCAGACCGATCTGGTCTTGGTACCCACATCAATTGGGCCGGACAGGTATCCGGTCCGGCCAAACAAAAATTACTCAGTGAAAGCCATCTGCTCGTATTGTTCTCTCTCAATGAGAATTTTGCCAACATCATTACAGAAAGTCTTAGCTATGGCCTGCCCGTCGCTATATCAGACCAGGTAGGTCTTGCGGAGTACGTAAAGAAGGAAAATCTTGGTTGGGTCTGTACACCCGAGCAAAAGGCAATTGCAAATACACTAACACAAGCGTTCAACAGCAATTGGCAACGGATGCGCATCAGCAAAGAAGCACCTCATAAAATACAGCATGACTTTTCATCCGCGCTGTTGCTTCCCAGATATGCCCGGTTATATCAATCCTTATACAAACCTCATCCTTAATTAAATGAGCGTAGCATACACCTTTATCATCCTTACGTTAAATGAAGAGCTGCATTTACCAAGGTTGCTCAACATCATCAGCCGACTCAAAGCCCGGGTCTGTATACTGGACTCAGGCAGTACAGACCAGACCAGGGACATCGCACAAATGTATCATGCCGATTTCCGGCAGCATACTTTTGAAAACCATCCCAAACAATGGGAAGCTGCACTCCAGGCCTTCAGCATACAAACGCCGTGGGTCATCTGTCTAGATGCTGACCAATACCCGTCCAACGCCCTGATCCGCAAGCTCCAGCAATTCCAGGACACAGACTATCCTGATATAGACGGTATTTATTTCAACCGCAAACATTATTTCAGAGGTAAATGGATAAGGTACGGGGGATGCTATCCGCAATATCAGCTTAAGATGTTCAGATATAGCGTCGGCTGGTCAGACCTCAACGAAGTACTTGATCATCGTTTCCAGGTGGAGGGGAAAACGGTCCGGTGGAAACATGCCCCTTTGCTGGAAAGAAATGAAAAAGAAAACAACATAGACTTCTGGATCATTAAGCACAACCACTATGCCGACCTGCTTGCAGAGGCGGCACTTTCAGATCCCGGATGTGATCTGAGATCAAAAAGCCATATCGTGGTCCGGGCCATTAGGGGACATGCTAATCAGCGCAATGCATTCCGGCAACAGCTATGGAACAGCCTTCCGTTGTACTTCCGCCCTTTTCTTTATTTCTGCTACAGGTTTTTTATCCGCATGGGCTTCCTGGATGGTAAACAAGGAATGATCTTCCACTTTCTGCACGCATTTTGGTTCAGACTACTCGCCGATATTAAAATCGATGAAAAGCAAAAGCAAGTCAGAAGGTACGATCCGGGAAAACCAAATTCCACAATTACATTTCCGTTACGGTTCCTGTTTTGGTTTAGTCTTTTATACACATCCAACATTGTCCTCATTTCATTAAGCACTCCAGGCGGAAGTTATTCAGATTTTGTTGGCACACATCTTAACTACATTACCAAATGGCGCAATTTTACGGTCTGTGGTACATCGATCCTGCTTAAATACCTTGGCTATAGTGTACATACCCGGACAAACGGCCTTACTGTAACCGGACATTCGGGCTTCAACATCGTCTACTCCTGCCTGGGCTACGGGGTTATGAGCAACTTTGCTGCCTTCGTTATCTCTTATCCGAAACCTCGCAAATTACCATTTCTCCTGTTCGGACTTTGCTTCATCCAGTGCTGCAACATGCTGAGACTTGTACTGATCTCCCTGCACAACCCGGTTGGCCGACGATATTTTGTTTTCCACCTCGACCACCATGATATTTACAACAGCATAATTTATCTGCTACTGGCGGCCCTGATATGCATATGGACAAGATTTTGAACACCGGGAGGTAATGGCAGGCACAAAACTTCGCAAAAAGTTTGATAAGAATGGCTTTAACACCGGAGCCTCGCCCTTGCGTTTTGCATGCTGGTATTTCGTCAGCCTGTTCATTTTCCGTAGCGGGCTTGTACCATTCAGCAACGTTCTGGTTTTCATACTCCGTCTGTTCGGTGCCAGAATAGGTAAAGAAGTAAGGATAAAACCACATATTTACATCAGGTATCCCTGGAAACTCCGCATTGGCGACCGCTCCTGGCTGGCAGACTGCTATATAGATAATCTCGACCACGTCATCATTGGCAGTGATGTTTGTATCTCACAGCATGCCATGCTTATTACCGGGAACCACAATTACAGCGTCCCTGATTTCAGTCTCCTCACCAGTCCGATCCTTATTGAGGATGGCGTCTGGATCTGTGCGGGAGCAATCGTTGCCCCCGGCGTTACTATATCTTCACACGCTGTATTATCCATCGGTTCCGTTGCAACCCGCAATCTCCAGGCATATACCATCTGTCGTGGCGATCCGGCCGTTCCGGTAAAGAAAAGACGGATACTCAGTAGAAAGACCCATTGATTTGACAACAGAAATATCCTACCTTGCAAGCCCAAATTGAAAAACATGGCCCGTTCCAGCAAAGCCGCTATCAGCTTTATTTTTGTTACCCTGCTCATTGACATCATGGGCTGGGGGCTCATCATCCCGGTAATGGCAGACCTGATTGCCCAGTTAAAGGGCATTCCAGTCAATGAAGCAAGTACCTATGGTGCCTTGCTCCTTTCGGTTTTTGCGATTACACAATTCATATTTTCTCCGGTCATCGGAAACCTGAGCGACAGGTATGGACGCCGGCCGGTGCTGTTGTTGTCGTTGCTGGGTTTTGGGATCGACTACATCATACTGGCATTAGCACCCGCATACGGGTGGCTGTTTGCCGGAAGGGTCATTGCTGGAATTACCGGTGCCAGTTTCACCACTGCTACTGCGTATATAGCAGATGTCAGTCCCGACGAGACCTCAAGAGCCAAAAATTTCGGCATCATCGGAGCTGCCTTTGGTTTAGGATTTGTACTTGGCCCCGCGTTGGGTGCGTTCCTCGCTACCTGGGGCATCCGGGCTCCCTTTTATGCAGCGGCGGCACTTTGTCTCCTCAATTGCCTTTATGGCTATTTTTTCCTTCCGGAATCTTTAAGTAAAGAGAACCGCAGGCCATTTGACTGGAAACGCGCCAACCCATTCGGTTCCCTCAGATTCCTTACCCATCACCCTGAAATCGGCGGGCTTGCGGTTAGTTTCTTTCTGATCTACCTTGGTGCGCAGTCTGTACAGGGCAACTGGAACTTCTTTACCATTTATCGTTTCCACTGGAGCGAGAGGATGGTTGGCATTTCACTTGCGGTGGTTGGTGTACTGGTTGGTGCCGTACAAGGCGGCCTCACCCGGGTAATCAATCCAAAAATCGGAAACGAGAAGAGTATTTACCTGGGCTTGTCCCTGTATGCACTTGGTCTGATACTTTTTGCTTTCGCCACAGAGGGATGGATGATGTTCGCCTTCCTGATCCCTTATTGTCTCGGTGGTATCTGTGGTCCCGCTCTTCAGTCCTCCATATCCGGCCATGTCCCCTCTAATCAGCAAGGCGAGCTTCAGGGTGCACTTACCAGCCTCATGAGCCTTACTACGATCATCGGACCACTGATCATGAATGGTACATTCGCTTATTTTACCTCAGACAAGGCCCCGTTTAATTTTCCGGGTGTACACTTTCTGATCGGGGCAGTTTGTATGATACTGAGCCTTTTATTGATCTACAGAGTATTGAGTGTCGAAAGAAAAAGTGCCAGGTCCTAAAAAATAAAAACTAAGAAGTTTTATTCCGCAGGAGGTGTATTGATCGCCTGCCAAAGCAAATCCTTTAGTTCTGAAAGGCCCTGCTGGGCAACTGAGGAAATGAACACTGTGGGTAAGCCTTGCGGCAATTGCCGAGACATCTCGGTCTTAAGCTCATCATCCAGCATATCAGATTTAGTCACAGCAAGGATATGCGGCTTCTGCATCAGTTCAGGGTTATATTCCTGGAGTTCCGCCTTCAATATCCTGTATTCCTCATCAATTGAGCGGTCCGTATCTGCCGGCACCATAAACAGCAATACCGAATTGCGTTCAATATGTCTCAAAAACCTGTAGCCTAAACCCTTACCCTGAGAAGCTCCTTCAATGATACCGGGAATATCTGCCATTACAAAAGATTTTCCGTCACGATAGGCAACAATGCCCAGGTTAGGTACCAAAGTAGTAAAGGGATAATCAGCGATCTCAGGCTTAGCTGCCGATACAACAGAAAGTAAAGTAGATTTGCCTGCATTGGGAAAGCCCACTAAACCGACATCAGCAAGTACCTTTAACTCCAGTACATTCCATTGTTCAAGTCCCGGCTCACCTGGCTGTGCGAACCTGGGGGTCTGCCTTGTAGCACTCTTAAAGTGTACATTACCCAGACCACCTCTTCCCCCTCGGGTCAGTATTTCTGTCTGTCCGTCACGGGTTATCTCAAACAGTACCTCACCAGTTTCAGCATCCCTGGCAATCGTACCCAGCGGCACATCTAGTACTTCGTCTCTACCTGACTTTCCGGTAGAACAACCACCGGATCCGGGTGCACCGTCCTCGGCAATGATATGCTTTCTGTATTTTAAATGCAGCAAGGTCCAAAACTGCGTATTACCACGAAGCACGATGTGACCACCACGTCCACCGTCACCACCATCAGGTCCACCGGTAGCTGTCCTGACATCCCGGTGCAAGTGTGCGGAACCTGCACCACCCTTTCCGGAGCGGCAGCAGATCTTCACATAATCTACGAAATTTGAACCCTGTGACATTAAATTTAGTACCGGTCTATCACGGCACAAAGATCAGCAAAGATATTTTCTATGCTACCGATACCGTTTACCTTGCTCAGTTTGCCCTGTCCTTCATAAAAAGGCAGGACGTGAATGGTCTTGTTAAAATATTCTTCAATTCGTTTCTGTAGCTTATCAGCCTGGTCGTCCACACGTCCGGTTTCCAGCTGACGCTGTGCAATACGCCTGGTCAGTTCATCCTGGTCCACATCCAAAGCGATCACGCCGGCAATACGCGTACCCTTACTCTCGAGAAAAGTATCCAGGGCCTCTGCCTGCGCGACAGTCCTTGGAAATCCGTCAAAGATAAAACCCTTTGCACCAGGATTCTTACTTACTTCCTCTTCCAGCATGTCAATTGTGATCTGGTCAGGTACCAGTTGTCCTTCAGCGATCAGCGCATTTACCCTTTGTCCAAGTTCAGTCTGGTTCTTAATGTGAGCCCGGAACAAATCTCCGGTAGAGATATGTACCAGGCCATATTTGTTGATCAATTTTTCTGATTGAGTGCCTTTACCTGCACCCGGAGGGCCAAAGAGAACAATATTCAGCATTCGGTTTGTTTTTTAAGTTAAAATCCGGGTATAGGACCAGGATCCAAATACATTTAGAGCTGCAAAGATATGATTTTAATTGATTTCCGGTGTACCAGAAATCTCGCCTCTTACCCTTAACACCTTAAACTTCACGCTTTGTAGCGGAACATCGTCTTTATCTACGGGTACACGATTGATCGCTTCAGCAACTTCCATACCTGATACAATTTCTCCGAATACGGTGTAATCGCCATCAAGCCCGGGCGTACCGCCAAGTGCCTTATAAATCTCGCGCTGCGACACTGAAAACCTGATTCCCTTACGCTGCTCGACAGCATTCAGTTGTGCATCTGTCTGGACCCTGCCTTCGACAAAATAGATCTGCCGAAAGTAAGAGGCTTTTTCCTTATTGTCATCCCTGCCGGCCCCAAGCGCACCCTTTTTGTGGATCAGACCCGTCCTGATCTCTGCTGGGAGTCGTTTGGCCAGGGCAACAGGCATCAATCCCCTGGCCTCAGCCATCCGTTTCTCACGGTTCAATATCGTATCATCTAAATCCCCGCCCTGACTTACAAAGGAGGCAATCACGCGGTTGAATTCTGCATTTTTGTACCAGCCCTTTCTGATTGCCTTCAGGAACATATCCCTGTGCTGCGGCGTTTCCCCATAAAGCTTGACCAATATATTACCTTTGGTCGTTTCGAAACGCACCAGTATATCCTGGGCACAGAGCGCATGTGGTAATCCCATGGCCAGCAACAGCAGCATCTTTACTCTTATCATTTTTATTTCTTCAAATATCCTAAAGCCAATTCAGAAAAGTTCTTTACCTGAGTCCTTTCCCATAGTTTGTCATAGTTAAGCTCCTTTGCCATCAGCGCCGCCACATCCGCAGCAAGTCCGATCGCCTTTTCCGCATCCAGGAACAGGATACGAAGTCGTCTGGCCAGTATGTCTTCTACCGTTCTGGCCATCTCATCATGAACAGCCTTAGATACCACTATTTCCAGTTCCTTTTTGCTTATTCTTTCCGCGGCATGCAGAAGATGGCTCTTTCTATCTGTGTGTTCCAGTAAAATGTGCGCTGTCTGACACGGGACGGACGGCAAACCTGCAACAGAAGACGCCATATCAACCGTGTCCGCTGCCATTTTCCGGTAGGTAGTCCATTTCCCGCCGGTAATTGTAACGAGTCCGGACGATGAAGTCATAAGTTTATGACTCCTTGACATCTCCCTGGTAGCCCCGGCTCTCCCCTTAATCACAGCCAGCGGCCGAAGGCCCGCAAAAACGCTTAAGATATCTTTTCTTTGCGGAATGTTCTCCAGGTATTGCCCCGCGGCTCCAAGGATAAAATCTATTTCTTTTTCCAGTGCAACTGGCTCCAGATCCGTATGATCCATTGGTGTGTCTGTAGTCCCGGCAAGCAAATATCCATGCCACGGCACGATGAAAAGTACTCTGCCGTCAACGGTAGTGGGTATCAGCAAAGCATTGTTCCCTTTCATAAAGGAAGACTTAAGTACAATATGTACGCCCTGGCTGGGCTTTACTAAGGGAGTGACGGCAGCTTCGTCCAGACGCAATACCTGATCTACATAAACCCCTGTAGCATTGATCACAACCTTTGCCTTTACCTCATAAGACAAACCTGTCTCGATATCCCGGAGTGATGCACCGTTTATCTTGCCCAGGTCCTTGCAAAAAGCAGTCAGTCTCATGTAATTGATCAGTGTAGCACCCTTTGCGGACGCCGTCCGGGCAATAGCCAGCGCCAGCCGGGCATCGTCAAACTTTCCGTCATAATAGCGCACTCCACCTTTAAGTCCCTTTCCCCGTATCCCGGGAAGTTCCTCAAGCACCCTGCTGGGTGACAAAAAACCAGAACGCCCGAAACTGTAACTTCCGGACATCCAGTCATACAGAATCAACCCCACCAGATACTTCAATACTTCCCACCAGCTGTAACAAGGAATGATAAAAGCTTGCTTCTCAACCAGCCCCGGTGCATTTTTCAATAAAAGACCACGCTCGTGCAAAGCCTCTCGCACCAGACCAAAATTACCCTGAGCAAGATAACGTACCCCTCCATGGACCAGCTTGGTGCTTCTGCTGGAAGTTCCTTTTGCAAAATCGTGCTGCTCGGTAAGCAAAACCTTATAACCCCTCGCAGCAGCGTCAAGGGCAATTCCCAATCCAGTTGCTCCACCACCTGTTATTAGGATATCCCATTCCGGAACATTTTGCAGTTCCTGAAGGGACCGTTCCCTGTCAAGCGAGTGTCTGTCTTTAGCTTGTTCCATTATCACCAAAGTTAGCAAATTGAAATTAAGTAAATACCCGTCCTGATAGAGCTTAGCGGCCGCTTCAGCCATTTTTTTTTAAAAAACTACCATTTCTATAGATTTTGTTTTTTTTATAGATAATTGCTTTTATATTTGCACGAGATCAGCTGAAATAAAGAGATCGAAACAATGAGAACTGACCTATATATAAGTACTTTTTACAACATATGTTGTTGTTGCCACAGTTCTATAGCAGGAATGTCTTAAAGATCAACACACGATAATCCATCTAATTTTCAATTTCAAACCATGAAAAAAGTTTTACTTTTTATCCTGCCATTATTGGTATGGTCAGGCAGTACATTTGCCCAGAGTATTTTGACGGGTGTCATTAAAAGTCCCAAAGGCACACCTGTACCACATGCAAGCATCCAGGTGAGGGGCGCGAGCGGCAGCACAGTTGCAGACGAAAACGGGGCCTTTAGCCTAAGCGTAAAGCAGGATTTGCCATTCTATATCCGCGTTAGTTCCGTCGGTTATAAACCGCAGGACTTCCAAGTACAAAAGCTCCAGAACACTCCGCTTGAGTTAACCCTGGTAGAAAACGAAGACCTGGCAGAAATCGTCGTTACCTCAAGAAGGCGTTCGGAAGTGCTCCAGGATGTGCCGATTCCGATCACCGTTATCGGCGGCCAGGCGGCTGAAAATGCCGGAGCTTTCAACGTAAACCGCCTCAAAGAACTGGTGCCTTCCGTACAGCTGTATGCATCTAACGCAAGGAACACTACGCTTAACATCAGGGGCCTGGGTTCAACATTTGGTCTGACCAACGACGGTATCGACCCAGGCGTAGGCTTCTATGTGGATGGAGTTTACCAGGCCCGTCCGGCTGCTACGTCTACGGACTTCCTGGACATCGAGCAGATAGAAATCCTGCGCGGTCCCCAGGGAACCTTATTCGGCAAAAATACCACCTCAGGTGCGTTCAACATCACTACTACCAAGCCGGCACAAACACCAACTGCAAAAGCAGAATTCAGCGTAGGCAGCTACAACTTCATCCAGGCAAAGGCAAGTGTTTCGGGTGGCATCGCCAAAAATCTGGCCGCTAAGATCGCAATTTCAGGTACACAACGTGACGGCACCATCTTCAACACCAGGGAAGAGCGCAAATACAGCGGTCAGAACAACCTGGGGTTGAAAGGTCAGCTGTATTACACTCCATCCGATCGGTTGCAGGTATTGCTGAGCAGCGATGTTAGCTTCCAGCACCCCGCAGGTTACCCATTGGTTATTGCAGGAGTAACCACTACCGAAAGGAGTGCTTACCGCCAGTACGCTCAAATCCTTACCGATCTGGGTTACCAGCAACCTAAAATCGATCCGTTCTCCAGGGAGATCAACACCAATACTCCGTGGAAACAAAACCAGTCCATCGGTGGTGTCTCGGCAAACATAGATTATAAAATCGGCAACGGAACCCTGACTTCCACTACCGCATGGAGGTTCTGGAATTGGGATCCGACCAATGACAGAGATTTTTCTGAAGTATCCGCACTTACCAAATCCCAGGGCAATTCACGCCATGACCAATATTCACAGGAGTTCAGGTATGCCGGTAATATCAATGAGAAAATCAGTGGTGTAGTAGGTTTATTTTTTCTTGGTCAGAACCTGAAAGGACTGGACCAGACTGAAGAAGTAGGCAAAGACCAGTGGAGGTTCGTTCAGACCGCCAACACCGGTGACCAAGCCTTATACTCAACACCCGGCTTGCTTGACAACTTCGGCATCAGAACCAACTCTACTATCAAATCGCTGAGCGCCGCAGTATTTGCGCAGATCGACTGGGAGTTCCTGCCTAAACTACATGTGCTGCCAGGCCTGAGGTTTACCTACGACAAAAAAGACGTAGATTATGACAGGGTAACCTATGGCGGCCTGCAAACTACAGATGCCAAACTGCTCGCCCTTAAAGCAGCAGTTTACAGCAATCAGCAATTCAGCACCAGTACAGATAACAACAACCTTTCTGGTAACCTTACCCTTTCTTACCGTCCAAGTACTAGGTTGAATGTTTACGGAACCTTCTCTACCGGTTACAAGCCAGTTGGTGTAAACGTAGGCGGTTTGCCAACCACGTCCGATGGAAAAGCAGACCTTTCCCTGGCCGTTGTAAAGCCTGAATATGTACAACAGTATGAGATCGGTGCCAAAACCAAACCAGTAAAGGGCTCAATACTGAACATCACTGCCTTCAAGACCGACATCAAGGATTACCAGACCAACGTACAGTCACCGCAGCTTGGCGTGAACAGGGGGTACCTGGCCAACGCAGAAAAGGTAAACGTAAAAGGTCTTGAAATTGACGGTAGCTATCAGCTGGATAGATACCTGACCATTAATGCTGCCGTAGCTTATCTTGACGGCAAGTATAAGAAATTCACCAATGCTCCACTTCCTCTTGAAGAAACAGGACATACGGAAATCATAGACGGAAAATCTACACAGGTTGCATTCAAAGATGCTTCAGGCGGCAGATTGCCAGGTATTTCCAAATGGAATACATCCGGAGGCATAGAATTGAGTACTGCCGGCAAGTTATCTGTAGCTGAGGGCAGATGGTTTATTGCCACAGACGTAACTTATCGTTCCGATTATTCCTCTAACCCCACACCTTCAAAAGTGTTGAATGTGGATGGATATTCTCTGGTAAATGCGCGCATAGGATTCAAGTCCACAAAGTTCTCCATCTTCGGCTGGGGCAGAAACCTTGGGCAGACCCATTACTTCGAGCAATTGCAGGCTGCCGCCGGCAACTCAGGTCTGTATGCCGGCGTACTTGGCGATCCAAGGACTTACGGAGCAACCCTGCGTTACAGCTTTTAATATTTCAGCAAGGTCCTTATAACAGAACGGGGAAGACAGCCATGTCTCCCCGTTTTTTTATGAATATGAACAGTTACGGACCTCGAATTATTCTGCAATAAACAAACCTACCCAAAAGAACAAGCCCGGTCATACTAACACTTATTATCCGAAATGTTAATCTACATAGAACATTAATGCATACTGATAGACGCCTACCTTGGCTTTACCGGACAACAGCAGTTTGAGATGAGTAACAGCGTCTGGGCAAGGAACTACAGTATTGATGTTTCCAGTAAATGAGCGTTGCTGCTCTATTATCCGACCCTCTTTGCCAGCACTATTACAGGATGAAATGCCTTGGACATCCGCTGGGAGATATGTTAACTGTACGTTGATCATTGACTTAATGTTAACAAAATGATAATTTAATATTATATTGAGGTTAAACTAGCTTTGTAGCATGGAAATAGCCACCTATGTAGTTTATGAATTGTTGATCCGTTTACAAGCGCTTACCCCCAATGTAGGCGTATACCTTTCAAGCAGCCAGAACCCTTCGGGAGTACTTTTGAAAACCACCACAGGTACTATCCATTTACCTATAGAGTTGCTTAAAAAACAATTTGAAGAGCCTTCACTGATTACCGAAACCGATATCATAAATCTTCTGAGCAACTTCCGGGTTACCGCATCAGCCTGATTTACCTTTCTTACCGCCTGTTTTTTGTTTGTATATTTCGCAAAAAGCGAATATAATGTCACAGGAACAAAAAGATTTTACCAGTGTTAGCCCTTCTGCCAGATCACTGTTACTGATGAAGGGCTATACAGACATACCTTTTGCAAGGGAAACAGCTGCCCTGATGCAGGGTCCGGAAGTCTTCGGGCTGAATTTTGATAATAAGGACTTTTGGTTCTGGATCAGGGTAATGCATTTTGAGGCCCGCTACTGGAGTATCGACCAGTTGCTGAAACAGGCCAGCATCAAGAACATCCTTGAATTGTCTTCAGGGTATTCCCTCCGCTGCCTGGACCTTTGTCTGAAAGATCCGGCTGTTCACTGCATCGATACAGATCTTAGCGGAGTGGTTGCTGCCAAGCGAACCTTAATCGCTCAACTGGAAGCAGACAAAAATGTAAAAGGCAAATTTGAGCTACTGCCGCTCAATGCGCTGAATGAGCAGGAATTTGAGGGCATTGTTGACCACTTTGGTAAAGGCGAACTGTCTATTGTAAATGAGGGATTGCTGATGTATCTAGATATTGAGGAGAAAAAGCGGCTTTGCAGGATAATACATGCTGTATTGAAGCAACGGGGCGGATACTGGATCACTGCCGACGTGTATATAAGGCGTTCTGCAGAAATGCAGGCTAGTATACCCCAAAGCAAAGGTGAGACAACCTTTTTTGAGCAGCACAATATTGAAGGCAATAAGTTCGAAAGTTATCTGGCTGCCGGTGGATTCTTTGAAGATCAGGGATTTGAAGTAGTGCATGAAGCGGTAATCAACTACCAGGCATTAAGTGCTATGCCGCACTTGTTAAAGGTCTTGCCGGAACATGTAAAGAATAACCAGGAACCACCCCCAAAGGTGCAGGCTACATGGATGCTGAGAGCGGTATAGGTTGTTTGCTTATCCAGAGATTGGTATAACAGGGTATAAATCGCGTTAAAAGCTGATACAGATTGAAAAGAATCCGGTGGGTAACAGATAATTATACCTTAATCACAGAGAAATTACGGAAAAAATTGTGAAATTAAAAACCAAACATTACCTTTGCAATCCATTAACAAAGAATGCACTTGTAGCTCAACTGGATAGAGCATCTCACTACGGATGAGAAGGTTTGGGGTTCGAATCCCTACCAGTGCACGAATAGCCTTAGAAATATCTAAGGCTTTTTTGTTTGGGCAGTATAATGGTCAATTTAGCTGGAACCAAGTTTTATCTGCTTATCTAGTACGGCAAGTCCTTCTTCAAAACTATGTGGGGCATATCCAAGATCCCGGATGGTTTTATCCAGGATAAACCCTGTTCTCAGTGGCCGCTTTGCAACCTGGTTTAGCGAGGCTGAACTGATTTCATTGATCAGGCTTTTGTCCAGCTTCCAGAAATCAGCCACCCGTGTTACCAGCTCAGAAATACTCATCATATCTTTACCGGAAGCATTGTATACACCCTGAGCATCCTTCTCTACTGCCAGCAGACAGCAATCTGCAAGGTCTTCTGCAAGTGTGGGCATGCGCCACTGATCGTTGACCACATTGATGGGTGCACCTTTTTCAAGTGCACCTTTAGCCCATAGCACGATATTACTTCTGCTCATATCGCTCACGATGCCATAAACGATGATGGTCCGGAGAATGGTCCATTTACAGCGGGAGTTCTTGATGACCTCTTCCGCTTCCAGCTTGGTCTCCCCGTAATAGCTGAGGGGATTGGGAGCTGCCAGCTCGTCATAGGGACCATCTGCTCCATCAAAAATAAAGTCCGTAGACAGATGGACGAGCTGGATATTATGCGCCTCGGCCAACTTGATCAGCGTCTGCACCGATCCGACATTGAGCTGGTGTGCAAGTTCGCGCTGATCTTCGCAGGTATCGACATTGGTCATGGCCGCAGTGTGGATAATTGCATCGGGCTGGTACTGTTCAACGACCTGCCGCACCTGCTCCGGATCCAGGATGTCCATTTCCGCGTACGTATAACCTTCCTTTACCGGGTAGCGGTTAATGCCTTTAGCGGTAGCGACGAGCCTGAATTGTCTGGTCTCCAGTATTCTTTCGGTAATTTTCTGTCCGAGCAATCCGTTGCTGCCGGTGACGAGTATCGTTTTCATTTGAGTTGCTTTTAAAGACGAAAATACCATTTCGCGCACTGTGGAAAAACTTTTTATTTATATACGCAATTCTTATTTAAAAACTTTAACTTTGCGAACCAAATTGTAGGCCTTTAAAAAGGCATTTAACGAATTGATATTTATAAATTTACCCAAAACAATATATGCCTAACATTGGAAAAATAGCGCAGATTATAGGCCCGGTGGTTGACGTAAGTTTTACTGACGATGCTCACCTGCCCCAGATCTTCTCTGCATTAGAGATCAAAAAAGAAAACGGACAGAAGATCGTTTTAGAAGTTCAGCAGCACCTTGGTGAGGACCGTGTACGTGCGATCGCCATGGATTCTACTGACGGACTTGTCCGCGGTATGGAAGCACTGGACACTGGAGCCCCTATTAAGATGCCGGTCGGCGATCAGATCAAAGGCCGTTTGTTCAATGTGGTCGGTGAAGCGATCGACGGCATCAACGCCGTTGACAATTCAACGGGCCGCCCGATCCACGCTACTCCTCCGAAGTTTGATGAGCTGTCTACAGAGACAGAGGTACTGTTTACAGGTATCAAGGTAATCGATCTGCTGGAGCCTTATGCCAAGGGCGGTAAGATCGGTCTGTTCGGTGGTGCCGGTGTGGGTAAGACGGTATTGATCATGGAGCTGGTAAATAACATCGCCAAAGCATACGCAGGTCTTTCTGTATTTGCCGGTGTAGGTGAGCGTACCCGCGAGGGCAATGACCTTCTGCGCGAATTCATCGAGTCGGGCGTAATCAACTACGGCGAGGAATTCCTGCACTCTATGGAAAAAGGCGGATGGGACCTCAAGTCGGTTGACGCTGAGAAACTGAAGGAGTCCAAGGCTACCCTGGTGTTCGGACAGATGAATGAGCCTCCTGGTGCACGTGCACGTGTTGCCCTTTCAGGACTAACCGTAGCGGAATATTTCCGTGACGGTGACGGAGAAGGTGCAGGAAAAGACATTCTTTTCTTCGTTGACAACATTTTCCGCTTCACCCAGGCAGGTTCCGAGGTGTCTGCACTTCTTGGTCGTATGCCTTCTGCGGTAGGTTATCAGCCGACGCTGGCTACCGAGATGGGTCTGATGCAGGAGCGTATCACTTCTACCAAGCGTGGTTCGATCACTTCCGTACAGGCGGTATATGTACCTGCGGATGACTTGACCGACCCTGCTCCGGCTACAACATTCGCCCACCTGGATGCAACTACGGTACTGTCACGTAAGATCGCGGAGCTGGGTATTTATCCCGCGGTTGACCCACTGGACTCAACATCAAGGATTCTGAACCCGGCAGTTCTTGGTGATGACCACTATAACTGCGCTCAACGTGTAAAAGAGATCCTGCAGCGTTACAAAGAACTTCAGGACATCATCGCGATTCTGGGCATGGACGAACTTTCCGAGGAAGACAAACTGGTGGTTTCACGCGCACGCCGTGTGCAGCGTTTCCTTTCTCAGCCGTTTCACGTTGCGGAGCAGTTCACTGGCCTCAAAGGTGTACTTGTTGACATCAAAGATACCATCAAAGGCTTCAACATGATTATGGACGGCGAAGTGGATGAGTATCCTGAAGCAGCTTTCAACCTGGTAGGCAGCATCGAGGAAGCGATTGAAAAAGGTAAAAAGCTATTAGCTGAAGCAAACTAATATAAAGCAGTTGGCATGACATTAGAAATATTAACCCCGGACAAAAAAGTTTTTGAAGGCGAGGTAAGCGCGGTTACCGTACCAGGTATTTTAGGTTCTTTTCAGATCCTGAAAGATCACGCTCCTATTATTTCTACACTGGAAGACGGAGCGGTCATTGTGAAAAGTAAAACCGGAGAAGACACCTTTATTATTAAAGGCGGTGTAGTTGAAGTCATTAAAAACAAAATTGTTGTTTTGGCCGAGGGGGTCGCATAATATTTGATTACAAAATAAAAAGCCTCTTGAGATTCAAGGGGCTTTTTTGTTGCCGCAATATTTAAGATTTTATTCAACTTTTTGATACCAAAAAGGAATTTTAGGCAGAATTCAGCAAAAAATATAATGCGTGCATAATAGCAATACCAAATACCAATTTCATATATGGTATACCATGATCAGCGTTATGATATGAAATTAACAATGTATACAATATATAATTACTAATTTTTTCAATAAATCAATATAATATTTTTTTTTAAATATTTTTTACTGACTATTGATTGTTAAAACAGCATGAGGTAAATTGGAATTATAAACACATACACAATTAACACAATGAACAACCTCGTAAACAACGTCATCTTAAACATCATTCTGGTCCTGATTACCGGAAGGAAGGCGGCGCTGTAACGAGGTATTTGACAATACAAAAAGCGCCACCCAAAAAAGTGGCGCTTTTTTAATAAAAACTTGAACCAAAAAAGACTTGAACCAAAAATAAACGATAACCAGGGCATGCAGTATTTCAATTCAAATACCATAATCTTCCTTAATGGCAGGTTTGAAAAGGCCAGCGGGCCTGCAGCCAGCCTGTACGGGCAGTCATTGCATTATGGCTATTCTGTATTTGACGGAATGCGTGCTTACAACACCCATAACGGCACCAGAATTTTTAAGGCCAGACAGCATTTTGAACGGCTGGAACAAGCGGCCCGGTTGCTGAACATCCCATTTAAATGGAATATTGATGAACTATTGAGGAAAGCCTACAAATTACTGGAAATGAATGGACTAAAGGATGCTTACATACGCCCTTTAGTCTTTTGCGGCCCGAATATGTCTCTTACTGCGCCAGTTTCTTCTTCCATTATGATCTGTGCCTGGAAATGGGACGCTTATCTAGGCCATGAACCACTAAACGTCTGCATTTCCGGATATGAGCGGCCCAGTCCCCGCTCCTTTCCTGTACAGGCGAAGGTGGGTGGCAATTATGTCAATGCGATTCTGGCTACCCAGGAAGCAAAAAGCAAGGGGTTTGATGAAGCCTTATTACTTGATGAGTACGGAAACGTGGCACAGGCGCCAGGGGCAAACATCTTTATGGAAAAAAATGGCCGTTTATACACCCCGCCTGAAGGACATATCGTTCCCGGTATCACCAGGGCGACGGTAAGGGAGCTTTGCCGAGTGCTTGATATTGAGCTGACTGAAAAACATCTTGATCTGCAAGAACTTTATCACGCAGACAGTGCGTTTTTCTGTGGAACGGCGACCGAAATTGCTGGCATCGGGCGCATTGAAGGCTATCGGATGCCGATGAAATGGGAGGATAGTATTGGCGCTGTAATCCAGAGGACTTATCAATCTCTGGTCCTGGAAAAGCAAAACTACGAAGTCATTATATAAGTAGATCATCTAAAAGAACAACTATAAATTTAAGCATAACACAACAGACCTAACATATGTCACAGACACCAGAATTAAACAGATACAGCAAAACGTTTACCCAGGACCCCACACAGCCGGCTGCGCAAGCTATGCTTTACGGGATAGGATTGACTAAAGAAGATATGGACAAGGCCCAGGTGGGCATTGCCAGCATGGGTTATGACGGAAATACCTGCAACATGCACCTGAACGGTCTTGCACAGATTGTGAAGGATAGTGTCTGGAAAAATGACATGGTGGGTCTGACCTTTAGCACGATCGGTGTGAGCGACGGCATGTCTAACGGAACGGAAGGCATGCGCTATTCACTGGTATCGCGTGACGTGATCGCAGACTCCATTGAAACCATTTGCGGCGGGCAATACTATGACGGCCTGATCACGGTGCCTGGCTGCGACAAGAATATGCCCGGATCGCTGATGGCAATGGGAAGGCTGAACCGGCCGTCAATTATGGTTTATGGAGGCAGTACACACTCGGGTAATTACCAGGGTAAGGCTTTAAACATTGTATCTGCATTCGAGGCCCTCGGACAAAAGCTGGCTGGCAATCTTTCAGAAGAAGATTTTCAAGGTATCATTAAGCATACCTGTCCGGGAGCAGGTTCCTGTGGTGGCATGTATACGGCCAATACCATGGCTTCCGCTATAGAGGCGTTGGGCATGAGCTTACCTTATAGTTCCTCTCATCCTGCTGTTAGCCAAGAAAAAAAGGATGAATGTATTGCCGCGGGTAAAGCGATCCGTCTGCTGCTGGAAAAAAACATCCGCCCTTCTGATATCATGACAGAAAAAGCATTCCATAATGCGCTGGTAATCGTAATGGTACTGGGCGGTTCGACCAATGCAGTATTACACCTGATTGCTATCGCAAAGGCGGTAGGTGTGAAATTAACACTGGAAGATTTCCAGAAAGTAAGTGACAGCACACCAGTATTAGGTGACCTGAAGCCGAGCGGAGCTTACCTGATGGAAGATCTGCATGAGATCGGAGGTGTTCCCGCGGTAATGAAATACCTGTTGAAGGTTGGGCTGTTGCACGGTGACTGCCTGACGGTGACCGGAAAAACCCTGGCAGAGAATGTAGCTGACGCAGTTGACCTGGACTTTGAGACACAGAAAATTATCTTTCCCGTTGAATCCCCAATAAAGGAAACCGGTCACTTGCAAATGTTGTATGGTAACCTGGCCACTAAGGGTGCAGTAGCTAAGATCAGCGGAAAGGAAGGTGAAAAATTCACCGGCCCGGCGCGGGTATTCGACGGTGAACAGAACTTGATCGCCGGTATCCAGAGCGGCAAGGTGAAGCCGGGCGATGTGGTGGTGATCAGGCAAGTGGGGCCTAAAGGCGCACCAGGAATGCCTGAAATGCTCAAACCAACATCAGTGATCATTGGTGCGGGGTTGGGTAAGACGGTCGCACTGATCACGGACGGTCGCTTCTCCGGTGGTACTCACGGATTTGTGGTCGGCCACATTACACCTGAAGCTTTCGAGGGCGGCAATATTGCACTGGTTCACGATAATGATATCATCACGATTGATGCGGTTAACAATACGATTGACGTCCATCTGTCTGAGGAGGTACTGGCGCAGCGCAGGGCCGTCTGGAAGCAGATGCCGCCTCCGGTCACTAAAGGCGTGCTTTACAAGTACATCAAGCAGGTGAGCAATGCCAGTGAAGGCTGTGTAACGGATGCTTACAATGAATAATGAATGAAGCTGAAACCCCTATAAATAACTAAACAATGGAAACAATACAAGCAGAATCAAATACTTTGACAGCGCCTGAAAAAACGGTAACCGTTTCAGGGTCTGTTGCTTTATTGGAAGGATTGATTGCTGAAGGCGTAGATACCATCTTCGGCTATCCGGGTGGTGCCATCATGCCAATCTATGATGCACTCTATGACTATACAGATAAGCTGAAACACATACTGGTCCGTCATGAACAAGGTGCTACGCATGCGGCTCAGGGCTATGCCCGTACCTCCGGGCATGTAGGTGTGGCTTTTGCCACCAGTGGCCCCGGAGCGACCAACCTGGTCACGGGTCTGGCCGATGCCCAGATTGACAGTACACCGATGGTCTGTATCACCGGACAAGTATTTGCCCATCTGCTGGGTACAGATGCATTTCAGGAAACGGATGTGATCAACATCACCACACCCGTGACCAAATGGAACTACCAGATTACGGATGCTACGGAAATACCCAGCGTACTGGCCAAAGCATTTTATATTGCCCGCAGTGGCAGGCCAGGACCGGTATTGATTGACATTACCAAGAATGCACAGCTCCAGCTTTTTGAGTATGAAGGATATACTGCCTGTGAACACATCCGCAGTTACAGGCCGAAACCAAACATACGTAAAGAATACATCGAACAGGCGGCTGAACTGATCAATTCGGCGAAGAAACCATTTGTTTTATTTGGTCAGGGCGTATTGCTGGGCAATGCTGAAGCTGAGTTCCAAGCCTTTATAGAAAAGACCGGCATTCCTGCCGCATGGACTATTTTGGGTGCCGGAGCGATTCCGACTGATCATCCTTTGAACGTGGGTATGCTCGGTATGCACGGTAATTACGGCCCGAATGTACAAACCAATTCTTGTGACGTTTTAATTGCGATCGGAATGCGTTTTGACGACAGGGTTACAGGAAGACTGGACAAATATGCGAAACAGGCAAAAGTGATCCACCTTGATATTGATCCGGCAGAGATCGACAAGAATGTAAAGGCCGATGTGCCGGTATGGGGAGACTGTAAAGAGACCCTGCCTCTGCTGACCGCGCTGGCAGAACAGAAAGAACATACAGAATGGCTGGCTGAGTTCCGCGCTTATGACAAGGCAGAACGCGAAGCTGTGATTGAAAAAGAATTGAACCCCGGTGAGGGTGAGATGACCATGGGCGAAGTGCTCAATAAATTAAATGAGCTCACAGGCGGAAATGCTGTAATCGTTACGGATGTGGGTCAGCACCAGATGGTGGCCTGCCGGTATGCCAGGTTTAACGAAACGAGAAGCAACATTACGAGCGGTGGACTGGGCACAATGGGCTTTGGCCTTCCTGCGGCGATCGGCGCGAAGTTTGGAGCCCCTGACCGTACGGTTGTGGCGATCATCGGTGATGGCGGGTTCCAGATGACCTGCCAGGAACTTGGCACCATTATGCAAAGCGGAGTCAATGTAAAGATCCTGATCCTGAACAACAGGTTCCTGGGCATGGTGCGTCAGTGGCAGCAGCTATTCCATGACAAACGCTATTCGTTTGTGGACATTACCAGCCCGGATTTCGTCAAGCTGGCCGACGCCTATTACATTGCCGGGAAGAAAGTGACGGAGCGCGACGACCTTGGAAATGCGCTGAAGGAAATGCTCGACCATGACGGCTCTTATCTCCTGGAGGTAATGGTAGCCAAGGAAAATAACGTTTTCCCGATGGTTCCGCAGGGAAGCAGTGTAAGTGAGATCAGACTTAAATAACCGAAGCATCATGAGTAATTCAAACGAAACAGATAACGGAAAACAAGAGTTTACCATTACCGCATATACAGAGAACCGCATCGGCATCCTGAACCGCATAGCAATCATTTTCTCCCGCAGGAAGATCAACATTGAGAGTCTTAACACCTCTCCTTCTGAAATTGAGCACATTCACAGATTCAATATCGTGATTCATGAAACCGAGGAAGTGGTCAGCAAGCTGGCCAGGCAGATCGAAAAGCAGGTAGAAGTACTGAAAGTATATTATAACCGGAACGAAGACATCATCTGGCAGGAAATGGCCCTGTATAAGGTACCTACTGATGTAATTGCAGAAAAGGTGCTGGTAGAACGCCTGCTGCGTGAGAACGGTGCACGTGTAGTGGTGATCCGCAAGGATTATACGGTGTTTGAGACCACGGGCCACCGGGAGGAAACGGACAAACTGATCGAAGTATTGCAACCCTATGGTCTGATTGAATTCGTACGCAGTGCAAGGGTGGCCATCATCAAGGACAGTGAAGGCTTCAACCGTAAGCTCAGGGAATTCGAGCGCCGGGAGCCTGGTGAAGAAGTCATTGAAAATGAGTATCTTGATCAGCCAAAAAATGTATTCAGCATGTAATGCCGAAAATAACAATGAAACACCATTTATTAACCATAATCAGGCAGACAAGAGAAAACTTTATCCGGTTGGTGGAGTCATGCTCACCTGAAGAGCTGAATGCGGTGCCGCGAGGTTTCAACAATAATGTGATCTGGAACTTTGGTCATATTGCCGCCAGTCAGCAGCTGCTTTGCTATCTAGCGGCGGGCGCGGTCCCGATAGTGGATGAAAAGATCATCAGCAGTTACAGAAAAGGCACGCGGCCTGAGGGTTTTGTCGGTCTGGCTGAAATTGAAGAACTAACAGTCCTGATGCGAAGTACAATAGACAGCTTGTCTGCAGACCTGGACACGGGGATCTTTGACAATTATAAAGCATTCACTACTAGCTACGGGGTTGAATTGAAAAATGTGGCTGACGCGGTACAGTTCTTTGCTGTTCACGATGCCTATCATTATGGAATAGCCTCTGCCATTAAGAAAGTAATCAACACAAATCAATAAAACATAAAAGTATCTTAATCAAAAAAATAAAAAACGATGTCAAATTATTTTAACACACTACCACTCAGAGAACAATTGAACCAATTGGGCGTTTGCGAATTCATGGACAATGCCGAATTCCTGGATGGCGTAAATGTACTGAAAGGAAAAAAGCTGGTGATCGTTGGATGCGGTGCGCAGGGCCTCAACCAGGGCCTGAACCTGAGGGATAGTGGATTAAATGTAAGCTATGCGCTGCGTAAGGAAGCCATTGAAGGCAAAAGGGATTCCTGGAAAAATGCCACTGAAAACAGTTTTACGGTAGGCACCTATGAGGAACTGATCCCGGATGCTGATGTGGTCATCAACCTAACACCTGACAAACAACATACCTCAGTTGTGAATGCAGTGATGCCATTGATGAAGCAAGGGTCTACCCTGCTGTACTCACATGGATTTAACATTGTTGAGGAAGGCATGCAGATCCGTAAGGACATTACCGTAATTATGGTTGCTCCTAAATGTCCGGGCAGTGAGGTAAGGGCAGAATACGTAAGGGGATTTGGCGTACCTACCCTCATCGCGGTACACCCCGAGAACGATCCGGAAGGAAAGGGACTTGCCCAGGCTAAAGCATACTGCGTAGGAACCGGCGGCCACAGGGCTGGTGTACTGAGGTCTTCATTCGTAGCAGAAGTGAAATCTGACCTGATGGGCGAGCAGACCATTCTTTGCGGATTGCTGCAAACTGGCTCTATCCTGTCATTTGACAAAATGGTAGAAAAAGGCATTGATCCGGCTTATGCCTCCAAACTGGTACAATATGGCGTAGAGGTCGTTACAGAAGCTTTGAAACACGGTGGTGTATCGGGCATGATGGACCGCCTGAGCAATCCAGCCAAAATCAAAGCCTATGAAGTTTCTGAAGAACTGAAGAACATCATGCGTCCTTTGTTCCAGAAGCACCAGGACGATATCATGAGCGGCGAGTTTAGCCGGGTAATGATGGAGGACTGGGCCAACGGTGACAAAAACCTGCTGACCTGGCGTGCAGCTACAGGAGAAACTGCCTTTGAAAAGACCCCTGCAGGAAATATGAAGATCGCAGAGCAGGAATACTTTGACAATGCTTTGTTGCTGGTTGCCTTTGTAAGGGCCGGTGTAGAGCTGGCATTTGAAACCATGGTTGAAGCAGGCATCAAACCTGAATCCGCTTATTATGAGTCATTGCACGAAACACCGCTGATCGCAAACACCATCGCACGTAAAAAACTGTTTGAAATGAACCGCGTGATCTCTGATACCGCAGAATACGGTTGCTACCTGTTTGACCATGCCTGCAAACCATTGCTGGCAGACTTCATGACCAGGGTGGAAACAGATCTGATCGGAAAGAACTTCAATGAAGGTAAGGACAACGGTGTTGACAACGTGACTTTAATCACCGTGAATGAGGCTTTGCGTTCGCATCAGGTTGAGATTGTCGGTGCGCGTTTGAGAAAAGCGATGACTGCGATGAAATCCATCAAAACTGCATAAGAAATGTCGGAACCTTTCGTCCATATCAGCAACCTTGAAGTGAGGTACCGCCATCAGACGGTACTGAAGGGCCTGGAATGGAAGATCAATTATGGAGACAACTGGCTGATCTGTGGCGACAGCGGGAGCGGTAAGACTTCGCTTGGAAAGGCGATTGCCGGGCTAGCGCCCTTCAGCGGGAAAATCGAAATCGGTTTCAACCCGCTCAGTCCGTTGCCTCCATTGGTATATTATATAGCAAACTGGTACCAGTTTAAAGACCTTGAAGGTCAGTCTAACTTTTATTACCAGCAGCGTTATAATACCTGGTCAGTAGAAGTGACTGCTACGATACAGGCCGAACTGGAGCGTTTTGGTGCTGAGCATGGTCTCAGCTTTTCTGACGTAGAAGATATACTCAAAAAGCTGGGCTATTCAGAACTGAAGGACTCCACGCTCATTCAGCTGTCTAGCGGTGAGCATAAGAAACTCCAGCTGATCAAAGCCATCTGGCTGGCTCCGCAGTTACTGGTGCTGGACCAGCCTTACAACGGATTAGATAAAAATTCGAGGCAAAACCTGAACATATTGCTGGACCAACTGGCTGCTGAAGGTACCCAACTGGTCCTGATCGGCAACGACGCCGAACTGCCTGCATGTATTACCCGCTATGCCGAGATTGTAGGGGGCAGACTAAGGGAAGTTTCAGAATACGAAAGGTTACAGGATTATACTACTGTCATTGCAGAAGAACTGCCCGAGTTCCTGAATGCCCATCCTGTGCATGATCATCCGGGAGATATCATCAGTATGCGGAACGTCAACATCAGTTATGGGGAAAAACAAGTCCTGAAAGACATCAACTGGCAGGTGAAGGCCGGGGAAAAGTGGTTACTCCAGGGGCATAACGGCTCGGGGAAATCGACTTTGCTGAGCCTGATCTGCGGGGACCATCCGCAAGCCTATGCCAATGATTATTCCCTTTTCGGGCAAAAGCGGGGAACGGGTGAAAGCATCTGGGAGATCAAAGCGAAGATCGGACTGATCTCACCTGAGCTGCACTGGTACTTTGACCGCTCTGCAACGGTGTGGCAAACTGTAGCTTCGGGTTTCTATGACAGTTCCGGTCTGTTCTGCGATCCGGGATCATTAAAACACCAGAAGACAGGTGAGCTGCTGGCTTATCTGGGGCTGACTGCTTATGGCAACACACTGATGAATGAGCTGCCGCTCGGCAAGCAGCGACTGGCTCTATTGGGCCGTACTATTATTAAGAATCCTGAACTGCTGATACTTGATGAACCCTGTCAGGGTCTGGACATCCAGCAGACCAGGCATTTTAATGAACTGGTAGACCGGCTTTGCGGGAACAATGGCACTACACTGATCTATGTAGGGCATTTCGAATCCCAGCTACCTGATTGTATCGAGAAAAAAATTATATTGGAAAACGGAAAAGTAAAAGCCGTAGAAGAAATTAAAAAAACAGAGCATTATGTTACACGATCCGAATAGAGTTTATGTATTTGACACCACCTTAAGGGACGGTGAGCAGGTACCGGGATGCCAGTTGACAACCCCTGAAAAGATTGAGATTGCCAAAGAACTGGAAACACTTGGCGTGGACATCATTGAGGCAGGTTTCCCGATTTCCAGCCCCGGCGATTTCCAGAGCGTAGTAGAAATATCAAAAGCAGTTTCTGAACCGATCATTTGTGCGCTGACACGTGCCAACAAAGGAGATATTGATTCGGCGGTTGCTGCGCTGAAATACGCAAAACGTCCAAGGATACATACCGGCATCGGCTCTTCTGACATGCACATTAAGCATAAGTTCAACAGTACCCGGGAAGAGATCCTGGCGCGTGGCGTGGAGGCGGTAAAATATGCGAAACAATTTGTAGAAGACATTGAATTCTATGCAGAAGACGCCGGACGCGCGGATATCCATTTCCTGGCGCAGATGGTAGAGGCTGTGATCGCAGCCGGCGCTACCGTAGTGAATATTCCGGATACCAATGGTTATTGCCTGCCGGACCAGTATGGCAGTAAGATCCGCTTTCTGAAGGAAAACGTAAAGAACATTGACCAGGCCATTATTTCTGTGCATTGTCACAATGACCTGGGTCTGGCGACAGCCAATTCGGTTGCAGGCCTGCAAAACGGAGCCAGGCAGATCGAAGGTACGATCAATGGCATTGGTGAGCGCGCGGGGAATACTTCCATCGAAGAGGTAGTGATGATTCTGAAAACCCACCAGTCGCTTGGACTGCATACCAATATCAACTCCAAGAATTTCTATGAGCTAAGCCGTATGGTGAGCTCGCAGATGCGCATGCCTGTGCAACCTAACAAGGCGATCGTTGGTGCAAATGCCTTTGCACACAGCTCTGGTATCCATCAGGACGGGTTCCTGAAAAACAGGGAGAATTATGAAATCATTAAACCGGAAGACGTCGGTTTTCCAAGTGCCAGCATTGTGCTGACTGCACGAAGCGGAAGGCATGCCCTTAAGTTCCACCTGGAGCGCCTGGGCTTTAACCTGAGCAAGGAAGAACTGGCCGATGCCTATCACCGCTTCCTGACACTGGCAGACAGTAAACTGGACATCAATGATGAGGACCTGACACTGATGATGAATAGTCAGCAGGTAGTATAACGAGAAAAGAACAACAACAAAATAGAGTTAAAATGAGTAAAACATTATTTGATAAGGTTTGGGACCGCCACGTAGTACGCAAGATTGAAGGCGGACCCGACGTCGTCTTCATTGACCGCCACCTTATCCATGAAGTAACCAGCCCTGTTGCATTCCTGGGTTTGAAGACCAGAGGGATCAAGGTACTTTATCCTGAGCGCACTTTTGCTACGGCTGATCATAATACACCGACCATTAACCAGCATCTTCCGGTTGCTGATCCGCTTTCAGCGAACCAGCTGAAGGCACTGGAATCAAATTCTAATGAGTACGGTATCAGCCACTGGGGCCTAGGACATCAGAAAAATGGTATCGTACACGTAGTCGGTCCTGAAAACGGAATCACCCAACCAGGTACTACGATTGTTTGCGGCGATTCACATACGTCCACTCACGGTGCCTTTGGTGCCATTGCATTCGGTATCGGGACATCCGAAGTAGAGATGGTACTGTCAACACAGTGTATTATGCAGCCGAAACCCAAAAAAATGCGCATTACCGTTAATGGTAAACTGGGCTTGGGTGTAACGCCCAAGGATGTTGCCCTGTTCATCATTTCACAACTTACTACTTCCGGCGCTACGGGTTATTTCGTGGAATATGCGGGTGATGTGTTCGAGAACATGAGCATGGAGGGCCGGATGACCGTATGTAACCTGAGCATTGAGATGGGTGCCCGTGGTGGAATGATCGCTCCCGACGAAACGACGATCAATTACGTAAAGGGACGTGAGTTCAGTCCTAAAGGCGAGGCCTGGGAAAAGGCGGAAGCTTATTACCGCACACTGTATACTGATGCTGATGCGGTATTTGACAAAGAATATACGTATGATGGCAGTACGATAGAGCCCATGATCACCTATGGTACAAATCCTGGTATGGGCATCGGCATTTCACAGCATATTCCTGATGCAGAACATGTAGAAGGCGGCGTGGCTACCTATGAGAAATCACTGGGTTACATGGGTTTTTCTGAAGGCGATCAGATGATCGGAAAAAAAGTAGACTATGTATTTGTAGGTAGCTGTACCAATGGCCGTATAGAGGATTTCAGGGCTTTTGCTTCTATTGTTAAAGGCCGTCATAAGGCAGATAATGTAACTGCATGGTTGGTTCCCGGATCACATGTGGTCGAAGCACAGATCAGGGAAGAAGGTATCCTGGACATCCTGACCGAAGCAGGATTTACCTTGCGCCAGCCCGGATGTTCGGCTTGTCTGGCGATGAACGACGATAAAGTACCTGCAGGCAAATATGCGGTAAGTACTTCTAACAGGAACTTTGAAGGAAGACAGGGCCCTGGCGCCAGGACTTTACTGGCGAGCCCGCTGGTTGCCGCCGCCGCCGCTGTGACCGGAGTGGTTACCGATCCGAGAACATTAATAGAAGAACTTGTCTAACACACGAAAATAGAATGGCCTACGATAAATTTACGGTATTGAGGAGCACTGCGGTCCCTCTTCCGATTGAAAATATAGACACCGACCAGATCATCCCCGCTCGTTTCCTGAAAGCTACAGAGCGTGTCGGCTTTGGCGACAATCTGTTCCGCGACTGGAGATACAACGCAGATAACACACCCAAGCAGGACTTTATCCTGAACAACGCGACCTATAGCGGGAAGATCCTGATCGGAGGCAAGAACTTCGGGTCAGGCTCCTCAAGGGAACACGCAGCCTGGGCGATCTACGATTATGGTTTCAGGTGTGTGGTGTCAAGCTTCTTTGCAGACATTTTTAAGAACAACTGCCTGAACATTGGTGTATTGCCTGTACAGGTAAGTCCGGAATTTGCCGAAGCGCTTTTTACTGCTGTTCATGGTAACCCGGCTGCTGAAATAGAGATCAACCTGCCGGAGCAGACCATAACACTGCTGTCTACCGGAGCGCAGGAGAAGTTTGACATCAGCCCCTACAAGAAGGAGAACATGATGAACGGCTTTGATGATATCGACTATCTGCAAAGTATCAAGCCGGAGATCCAGGAATTTGCTTCGCATCTGCCGATTTAATGGAAAGAAAAAAAATTGAAATCATGGATACGACACTCCGCGATGGCGAACAGACATCGGGAGTGTCGTTTTCTACATCAGAAAAACTCACCATAACCCAGCTATTATTGGATGAACTGCGCGTGGACAGGGCTGAGATCGCTTCGGCCCGTGTTTCCGACGGTGAGTTCCAGGCCGTGAAGACAATTATGACCTGGGCAGCGCAGCATGGTCATGCGGAAAAGATCGAGGTATTGTCTTTTGTAGACAACGGGATTTCTGTCGACTGGATGGTTAGCGCCGGGGTGAAGGTACAAAATCTGCTGACCAAGGGCTCACTGAACCATCTTACCCACCAGTTGAAGAAGACCCCGGAACAGCATTTTTCGGAGATCAGTCACGTAATCGGATTAGCGGCGGCAAAAGGGATATCGACCAACGTTTACCTGGAAGACTGGAGCAATGGCATGCGCAATTCCCCTGAATATGTTTTTCAGTTTCTTGATTTCCTCTCGCAACAACCAGTAAAGCGGATATTGCTGCCGGATACGCTTGGTATCCTCACACCTGCTGAGACCTATCAGTATATTTCTGAATTAAAGCAAAGGTATCCGGTCCAGCGCTTTGACTTTCACGCCCATAACGATTATGACCTTGGCACTGCCAATGTGCTTGAAGCGGTAAAGGCTGGTATAGATGGCCTTCATCTCACCGTCAATGGTATGGGGGAAAGGGCAGGAAACGCACCAATGGCAAGTGCGGTAGCGGTGATCAATGACTTTGTCCCCGCTGTGGAAGTACAGATCAGGGAATCATCTATTTACCAGGTGAGCAAACTGGTGGAGACTTTCTCAGGCGTACGTATCCCGGCCAATAAGCCAATAGTGGGCGATAATGTGTTCACACAGACGGCAGGTATCCATGCCGATGGGGACAATAAGAACAACCTGTACTTCAACGACCTTCTGCCAGAACGTTTCGGCCGTAAACGCAAGTATGCACTTGGAAAAACTTCTGGAAAGGCCAATATCGAAAAGAACCTTCAGGAACTTGGCCTCAAACTCAATGAGGAAGATCTGCGTAAAGTCACCAAAAGGGTGATCGAGCTTGGGGACAAGAAAGAGACCGTTACTAAAGAGGACCTTCCTTACATCATTTCCGATGTACTGGACAGCAGTTTATACGAAGAGAAAGTGTCGGTTGAATCCTACGTGCTGACCAACGCAATGGGACTTCGGCCTTCGGCTACAATAGCCGTACGCATTGAAGGTGAGAAATTTGAGGAAAATGCCCAGGGCGACGGACAATTTGATGCCTTTATGAATGCATTGACCAGGGTGTATGACAAGAAAAGCAGAAGTCTTCCCAAGCTGATCGACTATGCCGTGAGAATTGCTCCTGGAAGTAATTCTGATGCACTCTGTGAAACGGTAATCACCTGGGAAACCACGCAAAAAACATTTATTACCCGCGGACTGGACTCTGACCAGACGGTGAGCGCCATTAAGGCAACACAAAAAATGCTCAATATCATCTGAGATTGAGCGAGACAGGACAATAAATTTAACAAACAATTATAAACACAATACGAGTATATGAAATTGAATATTGCGCTTTTAGCGGGTGACGGAATCGGGCCTGAAGTCGTAGACCAGGCTGTAAAAGTATGTGATGCAGTTGCGAAAAAATTCGGCCACGAGATTGCCTGGACTGCGGCATTGACTGGTGCCAGCGCCATAGATGCGGTAGGCGAACCCTATCCCGATGAAACGCATGAAGTGTGTATGGCTGCCGACGCAGTGCTGTTTGGCGCCATCGGGCACCCACGTTACGACAATGATCCGAAGGCAAAGGTACGCCCTGAGCAGGGCCTGCTGAAAATGCGCCAGAAACTGGGCTTGTTTGCCAATGTGCGCCCGACTTTTACTTTTCCTTCGCTGATCGACAACTCTCCGCTGAAACGCGAGCGCATTGAAGGCACAGACCTGATCATCCTGCGTGAGCTGACAGGCGGTATTTATTTTGGTGAGCGCGGACGTAAAGATGGCGACAATACTGCCTTCGATACCTGCACCTATACCCGTGAGGAAGTGCAGCGCCTGGCCAAACTGGGCTTCGAACTGGCGATGACCCGCAGCAAAAAGCTTTGCTGTGTCGATAAGGCGAACGTACTGGAAACCTCCCGTCTTTGGAGGGAAACTGTTCAAGCTATGGAGAAGGATTATCCTGAAGTAACTGTAAGTTATGAATTTGTAGATGCCGTGGCAATGCGCCTGGTACAGTGGCCGAATTCTTATGATGTGCTGATCACGGAGAACCTGTTTGGCGACATCCTGACCGATGAAGCTTCTGTTATCTCCGGTTCTATGGGCCTGATGCCTTCTGCGTCCAAAGGTATTCATACTTCACTTTACGAACCCATCCACGGATCTTATCCTCAGGCTGCCGGTAAAGACATCGCCAATCCCCTGGCTACTGTACTCTCTGCCGCAATGATGTTTGAAGATGCCTTCGGACTGAAGGAAGAAGCAGAGGCGATCCGCAACGTAGTTAACAAGTCATTGTCGGAAGGTATCGTAACCGAGGATCTTGCCGGACAGAACAAAGCATACAAAACCAGTGAAGTCGGCAATTGGCTGGCCGCAAATGTATGAGTCTGAAAAAGCTGGATTCACTTGCCGCTTCTAAGCGGTTAAATGGTATTGTCAGACATACCCCGCTGATCTATAATGCGGGGTTGTCTGAAAAATACAACTGCAAAGTTTATCTTAAACGGGAAGACCTGCAGGTTGTCCGGTCTTATAAGCTCCGTGGGGCCTTTAACATGATCAGCCAGCTCAGTCCTGAGGCGCTCAGCCGCGGAATCGTCTGTGCAAGTGCAGGGAACCATGCGCAGGGAGTGGCCTTCTCATGTGATAAACTAGGCACAAGGGGCGTAATTTTTATGCCCGAGATTACGCCGAAACAGAAGGTGAAACAAACTGAAATGTTTGGCAATGGCCGGATAGAACTGGTACTCACGGGCGATACATTTGACGATTGCCTTAATGAGGCTTTGGCTTATACAGAAAAGCATCAGATGACTTTCATTCCTCCTTTTGATGACTACAGCATCATTGAAGGACAAGGTACGGTCGGTGTAGAGATTTTGGAAGATCTGCCTGGCGTAGATACAGTGATTGTGCCTATCGGCGGCGGCGGACTGGCTGCAGGTGTAGGCAGCTACCTCAAATCACAGAAGCCGGGTGTGGAACTGATTGGTGTGGAACCTGAGGGCGCACCCTCCATGCTGGAAGCCTTTAAACAAAACGGCCCAGTCACATTAGACCATATTGACCGCTTTGTAGACGGCGCTTCTGTAAAGCGGGCCGGTGCATTGACTTACCCGATATGCAGGGAATTGCTTGACGATGTATTACTGATCCCCGAAGGCAAGATTTGTACAACCATTTTAAAGCTGTATAACGAGGATGCCATTGTCGTTGAACCCGCAGGAGCACTTTCAGTAACTGCCTTGGATGCCTGCCGTGAACGCATCAGGGGAAAAAGAGTGGTTTGTATTGTTAGCGGAGGTAATAATGATATTGAAAGAATGCAGGAGATCAAGGAAAAATCCCTGCTTTACGAAGGCCTGAAACATTATTTCATCGTGCGGTTTCCCCAAAGGCCAGGTGCACTAAAATTGTTTGTCAATAATGTACTGGGCCCTCAGGATGATATTACCCGCTTCGAATTCATAAAAAAAACCAACCGGGAAAACGGACCTGCACTTGTTGGCATTGAGTTGACCAATAAGGATGACTATGCCGGACTGATTACCCGGATGAAGGAATTTAAGTTCGAGGTTATCGCATTGAATAACGACCAGACGCTTTTCGAATACCTGGTATAAGTAGCTAAACATTAACATTTTAATTACACAGACCACAGGTCTTCATTAATCCTGGTTTCGTGGCAGCAGTTTTGCTGTATCAACTTTAAAAACACGCAAACATGAAAAACCTAATCTTACTCCTACTTTGTACCACCACGCTGGGTCTGGTGTCGTGCAAGAAAGACACCATTGTCCAGGAAACTCCCAACAGGACAATTATTTTCAACATACAGCCCGCTCAATGGCTATCTTCAACCGACGGTACTACTTATACTGCTGAAATAAACAT
Source organism: Pedobacter sp. JY14-1 (assembly GCF_029269825.1). Classification (GTDB taxonomy): domain Bacteria; phylum Bacteroidota; class Bacteroidia; order Sphingobacteriales; family Sphingobacteriaceae; genus Pedobacter. The sequence continues at coordinate 980,098 of NZ_JARJHU010000001.1, forward strand.
TCCTGAAATCGATCAATTAAATGTCGATATCGAAGGCGTATTGGTTTATCTTGATCATCCGGTAAACAAAAGCAGCTATATACAACTGCCTTATACCTATGAAGGAATCTCCTATAGCTATGAACATTTTAACGGAGGAATCGCGATTGACATTCAGCGTTCCGAATTCTCAACTAAGCTGCCGCAGAAACCCACTGTGCCTATTCGTCTGAAAGTAGTACTGATCCCTTCAAGAGACGTAACCTGAATGCGCCCACATTATCCTAAAATATTGGAAAGCCGGGACCTGACCAGTCCCGGCTTTTTGTATATTAAGATTTTAAAGTTAGGAAACGGGATATACTGGCCTGTACATGTTCGCTTTTTTTATGCTCGCCCCTGTTGAGCTGTAAGGCTCTTATAGTTACTCCGTGCCTCTCCAGTAACAGCTCCTCATAAAACCCCTTGTAATAAACATCCTTAACTTCAAACCTCCGGCTGTTCCAGGACGTCTTCAGTTCCACCCATTCCGGATAAAACACAGCCTTTCCCTGGTTGATCTCAAGCCCCAGTCTTCTTGCATCTTCCGCCTCCAGTGTTACTGCATTTCCAAGCATCTGAGCAGTATACACATGATCGGGGTGGTTATAGATATGTTCGGGATTCCCCTTTTGCAAAAGCTGTCCGTCTTTGACCACCAGAAGTTCATCTGCCATGAAAAGACCATCCGCAGGATCATGAGAGACCATAATGATCGTAACCCCAGTTTCAGCTGCAATCCGCTTGAGATCTGCCCTCAGCTGGTTTTTTAGAAGGGCGTCTACCTGACTAAAGGGTTCGTCCAGAAGTAAGACTTCCGTATCCGTTACCAATGCCCTCGCTATAGCCACCCGCTGCTGCTCGCCTCCGCTAAGCTGAGTGATCTTCTTTTCCCGCAAATGTGCGATGTGCAGTTGTTCCATAACGGCATGGGTCTTTTGCTGCTTAAGATGTACATCCGTATTGCTGAGCATAGCGGCAATATTGTCGTAAACCTTAGCATAGATATTCAGGGAAAAATCCTGGGTCACCATTTTCATTGCCTTGTGACCGGGTATAAGTTGTTCATCAGGGCCGGGCACGCGCTTTCCCATAAAAAGTACCTCACCCTCGTCAGCTTTAAGGAGTCCATATATCGATTTCAACAAGGTAGACTTTCCACTTCCGCTTTCTCCGATAATCGCAGTAATCGTACCCCTTCCTACTGAAAAACTAATTTGATTGATCCCCTGCGCGGTTCCGGGTTGGTAGCGCTTCGAGAGCTTGTTTACACTGATGATCTGATCTTCCACAGATCAAATATAAAATAAAAAAGCCCTGTTGTAACTTACAACAGGGCCGGTGTTTATTTGTGTATTAAAAAGGGGTCGTATTGATCAGTTCAGTCCGAGTGTCACACCAAAGGACATATTTCTTAAGCCTTTCTGAGGGGCGCTTGCAAACATATCGTTCATATAATATTTGGCAAATATACCAAAACTTCCGTACCCCAGCCGCACCGTACCACCATAACGGAAGGGCTGAAAATTATAGTTGTCTTTAAATTTCTCTTTACCCCGCTCATCGCTGATCTGTTTCACCTTGCCGTTAAGTAAAAAGCCTATTTCGGGGCCAAATACAAAGTAAAACCGCTTTCCGTTCTCATTTTCATTGGTACGTAGTTCAAAGTTTAATGGAACGTGTACATAACTATTAGAGAAACGGTTTTTTGAGAACCTTACCGTATCGGTCACGTAAGTTAGTTGCGACTGATTCGGTTGTATGGTGATGTCCTTCTGCAGACGGATCATTGTCCAGTCAAAGCCACCGGCAACATACACCTTAAAATTCGAATTGAAACGGTATCCCATCTGCAGTACATCAAAGGAAACTGTACTTGTCTTGCCCCCACGGTAATCAAGGAATTCGTTTTCCGGCGACAGATTAAAACTGCCATTATCGATTAGCCTGGAAAAACCTAAGTCAAACCGCGTCAGTGTAATCCCACCTATAAAACGTCCCTTATTCGCTTTTGCAGTCCTGATACTGTCTTCCCTGGCCTTGGCGCGTTCTTCAGGGACCAATACACCGTTGACATCTTTAAATCCCGGCCATTTCTTTGTTGTATCTCTGTCTTCCTTTCCAAAGTTTACCGATAAAGAAAATTTGGAAGGAAATTTTCTTTTGGCAGCTGCAGTTGTGTCCCGCTGCGCGGATGCATTTGAAACTACCGTAGCAGCCATTCCAGCAGTCATCATTAAAGTAAATACAAAACGTCTCATTATTCTATGTGTTAGTGCTTATTTGGTTTTTCTGTTAAATCTGACGATTCCGAGGTTTAATGAGACCAGCGATGAATTGTCATCATCTGTATCAAACTCAACAATCTTGTTTTCTCTCTTATCTACCTTACCGACCACAAAATTGACCAGATCGCCAACATTCCTGATGCCTTTCCGTTCCTGCTGTCCGTACATATCTCCGGTGGTATCTGCGCTGTTGATCTGAGCACTGGCAATTACAGGCTGTTCCTCATGTGCCTGGAACTGTACTGCCGGTATCGCCGACTGGGCGGTCAAGACAGCAGGTTCCATAGCCATTTTATGCTTATCGGGAACATCCGCCGTATCGGCCGGAAGTTTCCCTGCAAATCCCTTCTTCTCTTCATCACTCAATCCAGGGGCAATCACTAAAGGCACACTGCGTACCGGCAGTTCAGCCGCCTGCGGTTGTCTGACATCGATTTGTTCAACAATAGCACCAGCAGCATTCTCGGTGTTCACCGAGGCGACGGCACTCTGTAAACGTATTTTTTCGTCTCCAGGCAGTATCAACCCACAAACCAATAGAATAACAGCAGCCGCAGCAACTGACACCCACAAATAAATACCTTTTTTCCGGTCTGCCGGCTTATCCAGTTTACCGGCAATTTCTGTCCATAAACCTTCCGAAGGTTCGATTGCTGCGCCATCAAACAAGTTTTTGAACATTTCATCAAATTCCTTATCCTGCATGTGTAGCATAGTTCATGCCCTCCATTTTTAAAATTTCCTCTTTTAATATTGCTCTCGCCCGGGATAACTGAGATTTGCTTGCTCCCTCAGAAATTCCGAGAGCCTCTCCTATCTCCCTGTGTGAATACCCTTCAATCACATACATGTTAAATACCAGCCTGTAACCATCGGCCAGTTTCTGTATCATTTTTATCAGCAACTGCATATCCATTCTGCTAAAATCACTGGCTGCAGCAGGCTGTTCATAAGCTTCATCAATTGGGACAATATTAAGAGAACGGATATTTCTTCTGTAATTTTCAATGGCCGTATTGACCATGATCCTTCTTATCCATCCCTCAAAAGAGCCCTCCCCCCTATATTCCTTTATCTTCTGGAACACTTTAATATACCCCACCTGTAACGAATCCTCTGCTTCCATCCTATCCTTTGCATAACGCATACATACAGCCATCATCTTTGCTGAAGTATGCCTGTAAAGCGCTTCCTGCATTTTGCGGTCACCCGCCTTACAGCCCTCCAGCAAATCATCTATACTATATTGCGCCAACTTCATTGTGTGTTTGATATAGGGAAGATGAGACAACCTCATAAAAGGTTGCATGCAAAACAAAAAAAACTATTTTATAATTCTGAGGCCATGCCAGATTAGAGTCCCTGCCTCTTTCTGTAATATTTGTACCATTTCACTGCAAGCATAATCACCACAGCAAATATTACCAATCCCGCCAGGCCATAAATCCAGTTTACAGCGCTTTTAAGTATTACGGTAAATACAATTGCCACCAGCAAGATTGTGGCAACCTCATTCCATAGACGCAACCGAAAAGAGCTTATTCTGCACCTGTCCTCCCTTAATTGCTTCATCATGTTCTGGCAAATAAAATGATAAATCAGCAGCAGCGATACAAAGCCTAGCTTGACATGAAACCATGATTGATGCAGCAGATAATCCGGACGGATACAAATCATCCCGACCCCGGCCAATACTGTAAGTACCATTGCGGGGGTAGTAATGATATTCCATAACCTGGACTCCATACGTTCATACTCCTTCTTTAGAATAGTCTTCGCAGGCTCAGAACGGTCATCAGCTTCTTTATGATAAATAAAAAGCCGTACACTATAGAACAATCCCGCCATCCAGCTTACTACAAATACAATATGGACTGATAAAATGTACAGATAGTATTGTTCCATAGTTTCAGGTTAATAACGAAAATCCCTGACCACTTCTATTGCATATTTAACATGATCAAAAGGAATGTCCGGCATGATACCATGACCAAGATTGAAGATAAAGCCATTCTGGCCCCGCATACGTTCGAATAATCTCAATATCTCCCGCTTGATTACCGATTTTTCAGCGTAAAGTATATGCGGATCAAGGTTACCCTGCACAGCAATTCCCTCAGGCAAACTGTTTTTAATGTTCAACAGATCTGCATTCCAATCTACAGAAATTACGTCAGGCTTTGCCTCTGCCATTACCGGAGCAAAGACCGAACTACCCTTGCAAAAAGAAATAACTGGAATGTCTTTACGGTTTAACCCACTAATGATCTCCGCAATATAACGATGCGAGAACTCCTGATAATCGTTCCATGACAGGGCCAGTGCCCAGCTATCGAAGATCTGCACAGCATTGACTCCGGCAGCAATCTGAAGATTCAGGTAATCAACCGTAACTTTTGCAATCTTAGATAACAACGAATGTGCAAGCTGGGGTTGATTATGGATGAACAGCTTTGTTTTTTTAAAGTCCTTTGAAGACCCTCCCTCTACCAGGTAGCTCATTACAGTAAAAGGTGCACCGGCAAAACCGATCAACGGAACATTGCCATCAAGCCGCTGCTGAATCACCTTGATCGCATCGGCAACATATTGCAGTCTGTCCGTTACCTCTACCTGAAGCGCATCAACATCGGCCAGCGTCTGTACCGGGTTTGAGAACCTGGGGCCAACGCCCTGTGTAAAACTGAGGTCGCCGCCCATTGCCTCCGCGGTAACCAAAATATCAGAAAACAATATCGCCGCATCAACCCCTAAAAGGTCAATAGGAAGCATGGTCACGTCAGCTGCAATTTCCGGAGTCTTGCACATTTCCAGGAAACTATATTTATTTTTGATTTCCCAATATTGAGGCATAAAACGTCCTGCTTGTCTCATCATCCATACCGGAGGACGTTCTGTCTGTTTTGAAAACGCTGCGTCTAAAAATAAGCTGTTCATCTAAATCTATTTGGTTCTATATGCGGTTTAATTCCTTTTCCAGTTTACTGATCACTTCCGTAGCACGGGCTGTGGTCGCCATTTCCTTTGCCTTAGCCAGATAGGCTTTGCCCCGGTCTCCGTCCCTTCTCCTAAGGGCAAGGTTGGTAAGATGTATCATTACAAAAGCCTTGTCATTTTTACCACCCAGCGGAAACCTGCTTGCTATCTGAAAATGCCGCTCTGCTCCCTCATAATCTTCCTGCTTCAGCGCGATGTTGCCCATCATAAATTCATAATAGCCCCTCCTGTTACGTGCCAATCTGTCAGGATCCGAAACATCACCAAGCAAAGCCAGTGTACGCTCATAATCCCCTTTCTGAAAATATCTCGAAGCAAGTGCTACCGAACTGTGCTTAAAATGACTCCACAATACAAATGCAAAAAATAACCCGGCTAATGCGGCCAGCTGTATATGATCATAGAAAAGAAGCGCAGCGGCAGCCGTGGCAAAAATAGCCATCAGCAAATACCTGCCTTTATTATTGTACATTAATGAATGTCCGTAAATTTATACCCAACTCCTCTTATAGAATGGAAATAAACCGGGTTTTTCTGATCTGGTTCAAAGTATTTACGGAAAGTGAGAATAAAGTTATCTATTGTGCGCGTAGACGGATAAACATCATAGTTCCAGACGGTTTCCAGTATCTGTTCCCTGGAGACGGCCTCATTTTTACGCTCAATCAATAGCTTCAGCAACATGGTCTCTTTTTTGGTCAGCGGCACAATAGTTCCGTCATCCTGCTTCAGTTCAAAAGAGTTGAAGTAAATCGTCTTATCGCCGATCTTGTAGGAATTCAGCTCTTTCAGATCATCCGCCTTCATGCTGCGTTTCACCAATATACCCACCCTTAAGATCAGTTCTTCCAGGTTAAAAGGCTTTACAAGGTAATCATCAGCACCCTTTTTCAAGCCAAGCACCCGGTCCTCACTGGTATTCTTGGCTGTAAGAAATAAAATAGGCACCTCGGTATTCTCGAGCCTGATTGTTTCACAGACCTGGAACCCATCCATTTCCGGAAGCATCACGTCCAGGATAATCAGGTTAAAGCGCTCTTCCTTAAAGACCTTAAGCGCGGTCTTTCCGTCTTTTACGGCATGTACCTTATACCCTTCCAGTTCAAGGTTCAGTTTTATTGCGTCCAGGAGATGGTCCTCATCTTCAACCAATAATATTCTTAGTTTCTGTGACATATCAGTTAAATGTTATTTCAAAAATTGCCCCATGCGGCACATTATCCCTTACGCTAATGTCAGCCTCATGGCTTTGTAGAACTTCCTTAACAATAAACAGGCCTAAACCCGTTCCTTTTGATTTTCTGACATTCTCATCACCAACCCTGTAAAATTTGTCAAAAATCAACATCTTTTCCGTGTCAGGTATACCTGGCCCTTTGTCAGACACCCGGAGAAAAGGATGGCCATCTTTACTGGTCAGCTCTACTCCTACCTCAGCACAAGGCCCTGAATATTTAACTGCATTCTCGATCAGATTTGTTACCACTGAAGAAAGCGCAAACTGGTCACCCAATATCTTTATTCCTGGCTTAATAGAAGGATTGATCACTTGCTCACAACCACAGGAATGGATCTGCAGGCGGTCAGAGATCTTAGTGACCAGTTCAGAAAAATCAAATTCCTCCTTGGGAAATGAATAAGATCTGTTCTCGATTTTGGTGGCCAGCAGCATGTTCTCTACCAGGTCATCCAGCCGTTCAATATCTTTCAGGGAATTATTCAGTAAAGAAACCTGCCTCGCTCTGTCCAGATCACGCTTTACGATCGTTTGCAGAGAAAGCTTAATCGCTGCAAGAGGCGATTTCAGCTCATGCGTTACCGAGAGCAGAAAGTTTTGCTGTTGTTCTCTTAGTTTATCCTCCTTTTTGATCGCCCTGTGGAGAAAATAAGCACCCACACACAGCAGAAAAAGGAATACAGAACCTTCTCCCATCACCATGGCCATTCTCTGACGCTCCAATCTCACCACCAGTGTACCCCAGGAGATCAGTTGTACAAGCGAGTACAGCAACAGAAAATAAAAAATGACGATCGATTTCTTCAAAATACTATATCGTTAATACGGATAAAGATATCCAATAATTACTTATTTCTAAACACTACATCCAGACTTTCAAATATTGCCCTTTTTGTCTTTTCAAGCTCTATTTTAGTATGCGCGGCAGAAACAAACCCGACCTCATAGCCAGAAGGACCAAAATAAATTCCCCTGTTCAAAAGTTCGCGGTGCATCATTTTAAACTTCTCCATACTTGCATGGTCAATATCTGCAGCGGTCTGAATCTTTTCCTTATCGGTAAATGCCATCCAGAAAATAGAGCCCACATAGAACACCTTCAATTTATAGTTCCTGGCTGTCGCAAAACGCTGAATGCTCTCCGCAAATTCAGCAGCCTTGGCATTCAGTTCTTTATAGAATCCCGGGCGCAGCAGCTCCGTTAGCTGTGCAATCCCCGCCGCCATGGCGACCGGGTTACCTGATAAGGTGCCCGCCTGGTAAACGCCTCCGTCAGGCGAAATATGACCCATTATTTCGGCAGATGCACCATACATGCCTACCGGCAGGCCACCGCCAATAATCTTACCATAAGTAACAATATCCGGTTTAATGCCGTAATGTGCCGCAGCACCTTCGAAACCTAACCTGAAACCAGTGATCACCTCGTCAAAGATCAGCAGCGTGCCGTTTTCCCTGCAAGTCATTTCCAGCAACCTGAGGTACGCTTCATCCTGCATTAACAAGCCGTTATTTGCCGGTATCCCTTCAATAATAACGGCGGCAACTTGTCCGTTAAACTGCTCAAATGCCTGATATACAGCCTGAATATCATTCAACGGCACCACAATTGTTTCCTCAGCAAAAGACTTAGGTACACCAGCTGATGAGGTCTCGCCAAAAGTGACCAGTCCCGAGCCAGCCTTTACCAGCAAGGAGTCACTGTGGCCATGATAGCACCCCTCAAATTTGATGACCTTGTCACGGCCGGTATATCCCCTTGCAAGTCTGATCGCAGACATTACAGCCTCAGTTCCCGAACTCGTAAACCTGATTTTTTCAACGAACCTGTTGTTTTTGATGATCAGTTCCGCCAGTTCATTTTCCAAAGCAGTAGGTGCACCAAAGCTCATTCCGCTATGCATCACCTCAATCACTTTCTCACGAACCTTTTGATGATTGTGTCCGAGGATCAGCGGGCCCCAGCTGCCACAAAAGTCAATAAACTGATTACCATCCGCATCCCACACATAACATCCATCCCCTTTTTGAATAAATAATGGGGTGCCATATACCGATTTGAAAGCCCTCACAGGCGAATTCACGCCACCGGGAAAATATTTCTTCGCCCTTTCATAAAGTTCAGCAGACTTCTCCCTGGAAATATCAGGTTTATTACCCGTATTTACCGGTATATCCCCTTCATTTCCCGCAAACATTTTCTTCAAAGATTCCAACATAATTATAACCAGTTTCTTTCCGCAATATCCCGGATATGGTAAGTAGTAATAATACTTGCGCCAGCTCTGGCAAAAGCATGCATGGTTTCCATCACAACCTTTTGTTCATCGATCCATCCACGTTCAGCCGCTGCCTTGATCATTGAATATTCGCCCGATACATTATAACAGGCGATCGGCACATCTGTATTTTGTTTCAGGTTATGGATCACATCCAGATAGGCAAGGGCTGGCTTTACCATCAGTACGTCAGCACCTTCCGCCTCGTCAAGAAGCGCCTCACGAACAGCTTCACGACCATTCCTGAAGTCCATCTGATAAGCTTTTCGATCTCCCTTACCGGGTGCACAGTCTGCCGCTTCCCGGAAAGGCCCGTAATATGCTGAAGCAAATTTTGTTGCATGCGACATGATCGCTGTATTCACAAAGCCGGCGGCATCTAGTCCGTTCCTGATCGCACTTACCCTACCGTCCATCATATCCGAAGGAGCCAGCATATCGGCTCCTGCCTGCGCATGGGTCAAACCCATCTTTGCAATTAACTCCACAGTTTCATCGTTCTGCACGTAGTCATCCTTAATGATCCCGCAATGTCCATGAGTCGTATAGGAACAGACACAAACATCCGTTACCACGTACAAGTCATCACCAAAATTCTGCTTCAGCAAGCGGACAGCAGAGGGTACCAGGGAATGATCGTGCCATGCCGACCGGGCGTCTTCACTCTTTTCATCGCCGACGCCGAACAACATGATTTTACTGATGCCCAGCCCCAGCCCTTTTTCTACATCCCTGATTAGGGCATCTTCGGAAAAATGGCTGATTCCCGGCATCGCGTCCAGGGCATGCACCACGTTCTTTCCAGGCACTACAAAATAAGGATAAACAAACATATCCTTCGATAGCCTGGTTTCAGCAACCATCTCCCTTACCAAAGGGTTCTTTCTCAATCTTCTTGGACGATGCAACATATAATCTAACTCTCAATATCTATTTCATATCAATACCAAAAACAGCAGCAGCCAGGCCAATCTCATCCGGAGAATAAGGAAGCGTATATTTAACGCCCATCTCATCAAATTTCCTGCCTGTACTATTTCCAATAGCGATCACCTGCTGATCAGGGTCCAGCAGATTATCTGCAAAATAGGCCTCCACATTACTCGGGCTGGTAAAGATCAGTACATCGGCAAAAGTCTGGTCAATATTCTCTTCCACCACCGTCTCATAAATAGGCAGATCTATCACCCTTGTATCTTCCTTAAGTTGCTTCTGGATGCTCTGCAGCGAATCCTGTGCTCTCGGAAACAAGACTGTCAACCCACCCACCAACGCTGCAAATCCCTCGGCTACTTCAGTAATATCACCACTTTCACCAACATAATCAGCTACATGACCATACCTGCGCAAAGCAGACTCGGAACCCCGGCCAACCACGCCAAATTTTACCTTCTTCGAAAGCACTGGTTCCAGTTTAAAGAAATACTCCACCGCATTCCGGCTGCTGAAGAAAATCCAGTCTATATTTTTCAGGTAAAAAGGATCCAGCACATTCACGATCGGGAATGTACGGATCAATGACCTTCCTTCTATTTCAATACCGTGCTTTTCGAGCGCCTTCCTGAAATAATTATGCTCCCCGATCTCACGGGAAATAAAAACCTTAGCGGGCTTCTTTCTCTCAGCAGAAAACTTGGATACAATCTGCTCTGCTACCCCTTCAAGACTGCTTACGTTCAAAAACAACCTGTCCGGAAAATCTTCATCAGTATCCGCCTTAGCTACCCATACCTCATATTGCCGGTCTTCCTTCCTGCAAAAGCAGCCAAGCGGCATATGACAGCCGCCTTCGAATAAATTCAAAACTTTTCGTTCCAGGCCAATTTCATCGGCCGTCTCCTGATGATGTATTTTGGCCAGTACCCCCGCAAGTTCCCGGTCACTTTCTCTGATCTGTATGGCCAATGCCCCCTGCGCAGGCGCAGGTACAATTTCCGTGGTATCTACTACCACCACATGAAATTCCGAGAGATCAATACCCAGGCGGTTGACCCCAGCCCTGGCAATCATGATCGCATCAAAATCTTCGTCCCGAAGCTTACCTATCCTGGTAGGCACATTTCCACGTAGGTCTTCCACATTAAGATCAGGCCTTAAAGCAAGTAGCTGTGCTTTTCGCCTGTTAGAAGAAGTACCTACCATCGCTCCCGTTTTCAGTGAAAGCTTCTGGGTCACATCCACGCAGTCCTTCAGGATCAGCAGTAGCTCAGCCGGATCCTCACGCTCGGTTACCGCAGCAATGGTCAGCCCCTCAGGATGCACCGTCGGTAAATCCTTATGCGAATGCACAGCCAGATCGATAGAACCGCCAAGCAGTTCCTCTTCAAGCTCTTTTGTAAAGAATCCCTTTCCCTCCAGCTTATCCAGTCTGAGATTAAGAATCTTATCCCCCTGGGTCTTGATGATCTTCAGTTCAGCTTCCACACCAATCTCCTCAAGTTTCTCCCTGATAAAGTTGGCCTGCCACAAAGCCAGGTCACTGCCTCTGGTACCTATAATCAATTTTTTCACGTTAATGCTGTTTTTCGCAAATCTAGCTATTCTTAACCAATATCTCCTTTGCCATCACCATCGGTACACTAATGTATTTCTTCTCCATGTAATTTACTACACGCTCCAGTACCATTCTCGATTTTTCATCGAGATCGTTGATTTCTTCGGCAAAGACACCGTTAATGGCCGTCTGCTTGATTTCCTTGATCTTCTGAGGCACAATGCTCATCGCGATCTCTATCTCGCGCTGACGCAATACCAGTTCAAAATCCTTAATATTCTCAGCAATGATCTGCTCCGCATGCACCAGTTCATTATATCTTTCCTGGATATTTTTGCGTGCGATCTCTTTTAAAGATTCTACTTCAATAAAATGAACGGGAAACTTAAGAGGCACCTCAGGGGCAGTATCATTAGGTACTGCAAGATCTACGATTACCTTTTTACCAGTATCGCCATTCAGCAGCTTTTGATAGATCTCCTCTGTGAGTATGGGCTCGGTTGAGCCGGTACAGGTAATGATCACATCAAATCCTTCACTATAGTTTTCCAGTGCCGAAAGCGGATAAGCCCTGCCATTCAGCTCTGCCGCCAGCGATTCCGCATTCTCCAGGCTCCTGTTAAAAACGGAAAAATTCGTATACTTATGCTTTTTCAGGTACTGGGCCAGATTTCTGTTCGTCTCACCTGCCCCTATAATCAATAACCGCGCATCACTCGAGCACATCTTAAGGTCCCTGAGTTTCCGGTAAGCCAGAGAGACAACGGAAACCGGGTTTTTCGATATATTGGTATTTGTATATACTTCCTTAGCGGTCTTTACCACCCTGTTCATGATCATCCTCATGTAGTCGCCCGTAAACCCGGAGACCCGGCAGGCTTCATAAGCACGGCGCACCTGTGCCAGAATTTCCTTCTCACCTACTACCAGACTTTCCAGCGAACAGGACGTGCGCAATAAATGGTTAAAAGCTTCCACCTTCTCATATACGGAGACCTTGCTGATAAAATCGTCCATATATCTTTCAGGCAGTCCCATGTCCAAAACCGTAAGAAAACGACGAATAAAATCCTTATCAATCAGACTGGCAGAAGTAAAAACAAATTCGACACGGTTACAGGTACCTACATAAAAGATCTCCTTTACACCAAGCACATCCTGAATATTCTTCAGTCTGTCGTCCAGCGTCTGATCACATATAACTAATTTCCCCAGCGACTGCAGGTCAATATGTTTATGCGTAAAAGCAATGATCTTTAAATATTCCAAAATGTAATACCCTGTTTATTTAAGCGAAACAAAAGTAATAAGCCCCTGCTGTTCCACTGTCATTATGCTGTAATTAAGGCTTATTTAGAAAGTTTTTAAATTATCCTGGTATCATAAAACAAAAGGGCACCATAAAATATGATGCCCTGTAGCGTTAAAAAATCAGTTGGACCCGACTTATTTTACGTTGAAAGGAACGGAGACTGTACCCCACATCAGCGTTACTTTACCAGACTTGTCGATCGCAAAAGTCATCTTTTCTGTTGAAGTCGCAGACTTTGCAGGTTTCACAGTAACGCGAAGGGCATCATCAGCCTGTTTGTACTCATAAGATCCCCATTGATTGGCCGTCTTATTGAAAATAATCACCCATTGGTTCTCTCCGGGGATCGAATGCAAAGAGTACTTTCCTGCCGCCAATGCCTTACCTTCTACTTTTACATCCTTATTCACTTCAAATGTAGTCGCTTCGTTCGCACCGGTACGCCAGACTTCTCCATTGTAAGGTGCTACTTCTTTACCTACTGTTCTGCCTTTCAATGAAGGCTGACTGTAGTCGATCGTGATCGTAACTCCGGATTTTGTTGTTTCCTTAACCAGTGCCGGCGGGCTTGGCCGCTTGCTCTTGTCTTCTTTTTTGTCCTGGGCAAATGCGCCCGCAGCAGTAAGTACTACCACAAGCAGGGATAATAGAAATGTCTTTTTCATAATTGGTTGTTTTACAATAAGCACTAATATAGGAAAATACGACGACCATTCCTCCGGTAAAATCCGGCAAAAAAATAACGGGATTGAATCTGGCGATCCAACCCCGTTAAAAATTAACGCTCTCAGGGGACAAATATAGTGCAAATTTCATTTCTGCAAATACCTTTTCAAAAAAATAATGAATGAAGCACTGTCAGTTACCTTCATCACGTTCATATCATTGACGCCGATTGGTTATTCAAACATGGCTTTTGTATGGAAATCACGTTTTTTTATCATTTCATTCAAGAATGCGTTACTGTATTTTACTTCGCCATTATTGAATGGTCTTTAATCATAAAGGACGCATCTGACGATAAAAAGCAAAAAATAACCAGATGAAATCAAATCTCAACCTTCAGCTAAACTCCGGAGCGCCGGACACATTAATTCCGTCCGTTTCGGTCAGTCATTTCCTTGCTCACATAGAAATGTTCGAATTCAGTACTGCAAGAGAAACCAACCTCAGCTTTTCCGTGCGCGAACCCTCCTATTTAATGCTGGGTACACTTTACAACAATACCTGCCAGCTTATCTATCTTCCCACAGGGAACCATCCGAGAAGAATACCCCGGGGAGACCATCATCTTGTCCTGATTACCTACCGGCCGGAATGGTTCATCCATAAATCCGGCGCAATGACAGAACTAAAGGATTTCATTGATCTCATTAGGGAAAAGCCAGGTAAAGTGCACCGTCTTCCCGGTTGCCGTATCGCTCAACATATCCTTCGCAGCCTGGAAAGGCTCCATACAGATACCGCCCAGATCACATTTATAGATCATAGCATCAACCGTTACCAGAAGCATCTGAAAACAAAAAAAGACACCTATATCTACTACCAGCGAAAGACAAAAGACCTTGCGCTGTTCATAAGCGAGAATTATGCATCAGAAATGGTCGAAAACATTCCGAAGCTCGCGGAAAGGTTCATGATCTCCGAACGGCAGCTTTCCCGTCTGGCAAAAATGGCTTTTGGCGTGCCGCTTCACACACAAGTTATCAAGATCAGGATGAACTTCGGGCTCAACCAGCTATTTACCACCGATAAACCTGTAGGCGAAATTGCCGGACAGGTAGGCTACAGAGAACCCTATTACTTCAATAAGGCATTCAAGAAATATTTTGGGGTATCGCCCAGATTTTTGGCAAAAACGTAAAAAACTGCCATCACGCCACAAAAACGTTTGGCGGTATACTGCATTTTTTTAGCAGTCAGGTCTCTGCAATTTTGTGTATCAACAAAAGGGAAAAACATGATACAATTAAAAGAAACACAAAAAACAGCAATAGCAGACCTGGCCGCTTATCTTCTGCTGGCCCTGTTAATCTATACTGCGGCCAGCAAATTTTTTACCATAGATAGCTTTGCCTCTACCTTGGCCAAATCACCACTCATTGGCAACCTGAACAAAATAGCCGCCTGGTCAATACCCATCTCTGAAGTCGTTATCAGCTCCTTGCTTATCGTCACTGCAACCAGGAAACTGGGTCTGTATGCAGCACTGGTTCTACTGGTCATCTTTACGATTTACCTATCCTTCATGGTGCTCTCAGGAAGCAAGCTTCCCTGCCATTGTGGTGGGGTGGTCAGTGCACTTAGCTGGAAGCAGCATATCTGGTTCAATATTGCCTTCATCTCCGTGGCTTTTATAGGTACACTAATGTATTCCAGGAATACATCCGCACCAAAGGCCTAATAAACCAACAATAAGACATCCTAAAATACTTATAAAAATCTTGCGCGCGACATCAGGTAAAAGCCATGGCCTGTAAAAAGAAATATGGCATAACCAAAAACAACTTTATAAAATGAACAACATCAAAAAAACAGGCCTGGGCCTGCTGGTAGCAGCCCTGGCATTCGGATTCAGTGCTTTCACTAATAAAAGAACTACAAGCACATACCGCTTTTACAAAAAAAACCTTGCTGCCTACCCTAATGCAAGTGACTACAGAGGTTATGTTTATTATTCCGGCGATTACTGCGAATCCGGAGGTAGCCTATGTTCCGCGTTATGGAGCATTGATGATTCCGTTAATTTGCTCGAAGGGACCCCACTTCCTTCCCTTAGTACTTTCCAAGACGGAGTCGCTACTGGCCATGCCGAATTTTAGGGTTTAGCATTAAAGCTGGATGCGAGAGTCTTCCAGCTTTAATTTTTTAAAAAAGCATTTTTGCGCCAAAAGAAATACTTAATGCTGTCGGACTAGACAATAAATCACCTCGCGATGGAATCAGATCCGGATCTAGTCCAAATTTATTTGCCTTCCACAATATCCCAACATTATTTGCGTATAAATAAACCTGCAATCTTTTAAAAGGTACAGATTTCCAGGAACTACAATTAAAATCATAGCTCAAACTGATATCCTGTAAACGAATATGGTCACCTTTTGCAACCGTCGCAGATGAATGGTTATATAACAGATCTCGAAGGGTTCCCGGGCCATAAGAAGGCATAGATGGAACATTTGTTATTTTCTCATCGCCGTGCTTCTGCCATCTGGCGGTAAAGTCCTTATTTATCTCACTATTCAAATTATAAGTGTAGAGAGCATTATAATCTACCGAGAGCTTTCTAAAATAGTAACCCAGCTTATACACCACATTGAAGGCTACACTAAAATCCCTATAGGAAAATGCGTTAAAAATACTACCAAAAACAGTTGGACGGGCCGGACCTTCATATTTTAAGTCTTTCACTGACATCGATTTAAAAATAGCTTCATAATCTGTGCTCACTTCCCCATTAACATATCCCATCGGGTCCCCCGTGTTCGCATCCAAACCTGCCCAAGGATAACTATAGACTCCAAATACCGGTCTTCCGATCAGTGGACTGGCATTATAAGCACCAACATAATTTCCATACGCTGCATCTACTACACCATAGTCTACCACCTTATCACTTACTCCCGAAACCAGTAAACTCGTACTCCAGCTGAAATTGCCACGCAGGTTTTTACTGTTAATAGTGAGGTCATAACCCCGGCCCGACATCTTCGCATAATTACCCCTTAAGGCTAAAATGCCTGTACTTGAAGGAAACTCCCTGTCACCCAAAATATCTCTGCCGTTCTTAATGTAATATTCCAGTTTGCCATTTATCACCCCTTCTTTAAATCCAAACTCCAACCCTAAATTTGCAATTCCGATACGTTCCCAACCCAGTTCAGGATTACCTACATTCACAATATCCGCAAAAGGCAAATTTGAAGAGGGTATTGATCCCAGATGTTTAAATGTTGTTACCCCGGTAATACTCCGGTCCAGGTTTCCGCTATACCCATAAGAAGCTCTAAATTTTAACACAGGCAACCAATCCGATTTTAAAATTTCTTCCCGGTCCAAATGCCACATTAAACCAGTAGACCAAAGCGGAACACGCTTATGATTTGCCTTCACTCCAAAATAATTAGATCCATCCATTCTTGCGCTCCCAGATAACACGTACCTGCTTTTAAGTGTATAAGCCAGATTTGCATAGCTGGAAACGATGCGCTCAAGTTTGTCATACATCTTTGAGCCAGTAGTTATTGTTCCCCTGCCTGATGGACTCAGATTAAACATTGTCACCGTATCAACAGGTAAAGGCATCGCCTTTTTATTTGCATACCCATAGGAAGTAGCCCTCAATGCATTTGCCTTCAATTCAGAAAGCTCATATCCGGCGATTGCCGAGATGGCATGCGCACCACTTTCAAATTGATAATTCAGCTGACCACGGAAGTTCTCTCCGTTAATCTTAGTATTAATTTCGCTAAGTACACCTCCTAAAGGCAAAGGATAGGAACTAACCTTCCCATTAGTTAAAGTAGCATACCGATTGATCAAATTTCTTGCCCTATAACTTCCGGGATCGTTATATCTACCCATATTCAGATCAATTACCTGGTTCTGATACTTTAGCGACGCATTTAAGCCCGGCAGCATCGTATACTTGATTCCTGCATTAAATCTAAGGTTATTACCTGTCTTCACATTTGGAGACCTACCGAATTCAGCCAGCGGCTTATATGTCCAATCCAAATACCCCATCTCTGCGGTTTTCGCCTTATAAGCTGAACTCACTTCACGCTCAAATTCTGCAGCATTGCCATTTTCGTCCTTAAACTGATAGTACGGATAAAGCCCCCGTTCTATATCCTCCACCAGCGAACTATCCACCATACTCTTGGACCGCACATAATATATACCCGCTTCGATTTCAAGGTTCTTTAACGGATTGAATGTATTATGACTATTAATTGTAATTCTGTTATCATCATTATACTTCAACTCATGCAGTTCCCGGTCAAATCCAGCTGAAAAATAATGCGCAGAATGTGCCGTTCCTCCGCTTAGCGAAAGCGCATATTGCTGGGAAACAGGGCTGCGATAAAAATAGCGCAATTCCTCATTCCTTATGTCCCTCCCCCGCCAAACATCTAGCTGCGCCTCTGTCTGAGCCGGAGTCAACAGACCAGCCTTTTGCTTCGCCAGCAGTTGCACCACAGGCGAAAGTACCGGGTAGCTCACTTTATCATTCAGCGCCTGATCATATCGCCCGTTTTCAAACAGAAATTGTTCCAGGTAAATGTAATCCGTAGAAGACAGATAATTGGGATTGTAAAAAAGATCGGGCTTTTTAGATACAGTCAGATTTGTATTCAGGGAAACCTTGAGTTCCTGCCCTGTCTTTCCGCGCTTGGTATCAATCACAATCACTCCGTTACCTGCACGAACACCCCATATTGCAGCGGAAGCCGCATCCTTCAACACCGTGATCCCGGCAATATCATTAGGATTCAGCGAACCAAAATCTCCGTAAAAAGGAAAATTATCCAGAATGATCAATGGCTGGTCATTGGCAAATATCGTACTCCTGCCCCTTATCGAAAGATCCAGACCGCCAAGGGTGGTGGCCAGTGTATTTTTGTTAAATAACAACCCTGAAGTAATTCCTTCAAGACGGCTGAAAGCATCACTGCTTACTCTTCGATTGTATTGTGCGCTATCTACCAGTGTAAAACTGCCCGTAGCCCGCATAACCGGAATACGTTGATAGCCCGTATTCACAATCTTTACCTCATTAAGTTCCAAAATTTTCTCTGACTGCGGCTCTGTAATACTTTTCGTACCGGTTTGTTGCTGCGATCTTTGAACCACAATCACACTCCCGACGATTGTGTAGGTATAAGGAGTACCAGAAAGCGCATACCGCATCACCTCATCCGGACTGGCATTATGAAAATTGGCGGTTACCTTCTGGTCGGCATCTATCTTTTGCTCGTTCCAGACCACGCCATATCCGGTCTGCCGTTTCAGTTCCTTGAACAGCTGATGCAGCGAGATCTGCCTGCCCGTATAATTCATTTTTTGCGCTTGAGCGTTGGCAGCCCAAAGCATAAACAGCACCAATGTTATGGCGCCCCGAAAATAACTCATCGTGGTGTAACTGTAATTTGGTTTCCCTGCGTTTCAAAATTTACGCCACCACTAATTTCTAATATTTTAAGGACATCTGCCAATTTATTATTGCGACTAAATGACCCGCCCAGTAAAATCCGGTCCGGATACACCCCTTTATACACCACTACCTTGTCATACCACCTGGATAATATATGCATTACACTGACCAGGCTTTCGTCTCTGAATATAAATTCCCCATCTTTCCAGGCAACCGCATCACTGGCCGTTATCCCCTGAACATGCAATTTGCCGCCGGAAAGCACCGCCTGCTCGTCCGGCTTTAACAATGCTTCCCGACCTAACTGCGGAACCACCCTTACAGCCCCCTCTATCAACGTCGTCTTTATTTCCTCTTCATCTGGGTAAGCCTTCACATTAAAACGAGTGCCAAGTACCTCTACCCTTTGCCTGTCAGTAACCACATTAAAAGTACTGCGCTTTGCTGTTTTCACTACCTCAAAATAAGCCTCGCCACTCAAAGTGACGCACCGCTCCGGCATTTTACCAAGATTAGGACGATAACTGAGCGAGGAGGCCGAATTCAGCCAGACCTGGGAACCGTCAGGTAGCGTAAGATGTAGCGCCATCCCTTTCGGTGCCTTAATTACCTGAAGATCTGGCACTCTATTCCATTGATCTGTCAGGTTAGTCTTATCCGGATACCATAATAATCCAGCTCCCAATAGCAACACCAATGCGAGCACAGCAACCACAACAGGCTTCATCACCCTGTTTTTCAAAGGCACCAACCGCCAACGGTCCGCTTCGCCGTTGTTGTTCAGCACCTTCGCCTTTCCCATCATCGTCATCGCAGTTCCGAGGTCAAAGCTGAGCTTATGGTAATAGATACTCTCAGGGTTACTTTTGTCCCCCAGAAAAACCTCAAGCTCTTCAATAGAGATCTCACCAAAGAATCCATCATAATCATATACGGGAAAACGTTCGGCATTGTATTGCCGCATCGTCGCAAGCACCTCTGCAACCAGCTGACGGGTATGTAACCTGATATTTTTCAGTTTCTATGTTTTTAAAAGTTAGCCTTACACATTCAAATCTTTTCAAAAGTAGGCAATTAAATCTTCCCTGACTTAAAAGCCAGCTTTTTTTTCCTGGCAGTTCCTTTTGTTCATTTCAACCATTATTCAGCAACACCATATGAAAGGCTATGAATAAGGCTAAATTCGCGGCGAATGAGCTTTTCAGATAAAAAGGTTGACAAGCAGGGAAAAATTTCACTCTTCACCAGTTTGGAATCTGCAATCAGGTCAGAGCAGGATAACTATGATCCGTTGCATTTCTACATTGCCCTTTATCATATCTTTGGCTTTGGCAACAAAATTATTCATACGAGCGGCACCAGCTATGGTATCTCCGGCATATCAGAACTTCTGGCACTGCTTTCCGGTATACCTGGCCTTTATTTAAAAGGCAAAACAGTAATAACCCCGAGCCACCTTGAACAGTTGGAAGAAAAAATCCTGGAACCTGCAGAAACATACGAGGGATTATTCACTGTACTCTTTAAGGCGCTCCATCAGCAGGGTTACGAACTCGAGTACAACCATATGCCCGAAACTACATGGAGTTCTGATCTTCAGCGTACAGATCAGCTTATCGACTCGCTGAAAGATTTTCTGACCGGAGATGCACTGAAAGATGATTACATTGACGAATACATCCTGCTGAAAAAACTCGATCTGAACGGGCTACAGGATGACCTGCGGAATAAAATGCTGATCAGGAAATTCGCCGGACTTGCCCCCGGCATCCTGCTTACAACCTACTACAAGGTCTACCACAAGCTGCCGCTCGGCTTCTACTGAGAAGACATCTTCATCAGCACGATCAGCGCACTTTCTATCGTATAATGCAATCTGTGCATGAACAACTCCGTCCCGCCCATATCGCGTGCCAGAAACTGTACCAGGTCTTTAAAATAAACCTCGCCCACGCACCTTCCGCCATCAAATACGGCAAGGGTAAATGCTCTTTCCCGCAACATCAGCTCCAGCGCAGTAATTACCATTTGATCGGCCTGCAGCTTGATCTCACCTTCTGCAAAGGCGCTCTTCATTCCGTTAGCATCAATCTTAGATTTGATCATTACTTCAAAACCACGTCTACCAGTACAGGAAAATGATCAGAGACGAACTTACCATGATAGGTATCCGTCAACAGGCCCCAGCGTTTTGCGGTAAAGGCCCTGGTTACAAAAACATGGTCGATCACTTCAGTACCTTCCAGGTTTTTCCCCCAGCCATTAAATGATGCATTGTTCAGATACGGCTCCTTCACCTGCTTAAAGGTATCTGTTAGTAAACCCGAACTGGCCAGCGTCTGATACCATTCACTATCGTGCCCACCGTTTAAATCCCCTGTAAATATTGCCGGTTCACCCTTGGCAATCTCACCGATCTTCTTCAACACCAGCTTCGCGCTTTCCACACGTGCGATCTTACCCTCATGGTCAAAATGGGCATTGAAATAATAGAAGCGTTTTCCGGTAGCCACATCCTGAAGTTTTACCCAACTGCAAATCCGGTTGCAGCATTTTGCGTCCCATCCCTTACCAGGCTTATCAGGAGTCTCAGAAAGCCAGAAATCGCCTTTATCCAGCAATTTAAACTTATCTTTACGGTAAAAGACAGTAGAATGCTCGCCTGCATCTTTACCGTCATCCCTGCCTGCTCCATACTGGCCAAACTCAGGCAGGTATTTCTCAAGATCTTCCACCTGGTTCTTAAAAGCCTCCTGTACCCCAAAAACATCATATTCATGAAACTTCATCAGATTAGCTGCTACCTGTGCCCGTTGCGCCCACCGGTTGCCCACATCACCAGCATTATCATTACGAATATTAAAAGAGCCTACCGTATATTTTTGGGTAAAGCCCTGCACCGACAACAGCAGCCCGGCCGCCATCAGTAGTAAATGTTTCAGTTTCATATCTGTGTATTGGTTTCTATCCAGTTGCCATCTTCCCTGATCAGGTCGATCAGATCGTCCAGCGCCCTTGCGGTGTTTACATTTTTACGTACCACCTCTTTGCCCCTGTACAATGTGATCTTGTCCGGGCCCGTTCCTACATAACCATAGTCCGCATCCGCCATTTCGCCTGGTCCGTTCACGATACACCCCATTATACCTATCTTGATTCCTTTCAGGTGATCGGTCCTTGATCGGATCAGCTGGGTCGTTTCCTGCAGGTCAAACAAGGTCCGGCCACAACTCGGGCAGGAAATATATTCTGTTTTGGAAATTCGTGTACGAGTTGCCTGCAAAATGCCAAAGGATATTCCATTCACCAGTTTCAGCCCAATCTGTTCATCCGCGACCATCCAGACGCCATCTCCCATACCATCGGTCAGTAAAGCCCCAAGGTCAGTCGCCGCATATAACATCAATGTTTCAGTACCTGTATCCCGATAGCTTCCTTTAAGGATTACCGGCACCTTTATGCCACGGTTCATCAGCTCTACAAAGAAAGCCCGCATAACCACTACTGCATCTGGCGCTGACGTTTCCAATACCACCACCGTTTTCTCATCCAGCAGGGATAAGTCATATTCCAAAAACCGCCCTGCATCCAGTAACAACAGGTTCAGCTGTTCGTCTCTTACTGCGCCGCCTTTATAAGCAGACCAATCCATCATCGGATGACAGTTATCCTTATCCTTCAGTCCAAGCCAGGTGGTATGGTTATAAACCCTTTTCAGGTTACCGGGAAAAGAAAAAGATGGTAAGGCATCGCCGAGGTAAACCAGATCACAGGCCTGGTCCGTCATATTGTACTTATCCAGTACCGCACTGTAATTATACCCTGCTGCATCCAGGCAAAAAGGATCTTTCAGGTTCTGACCCGATAAGTCAAGCATCACTACCGGATGCTGCTGCCCCCCGACAAGCTCCACAGCAACTGTCTGCCTGCGCTTATATTCATAAGGGCTGTAAGGAAGGCTGCCTGTATTTATCCGCTCACGGTAAAACACTTCGCCACCTTGCAGCACCGAACGCTGCTCATAACGTGCAGCAAGTGTACTCGCCACAGGCGCCTCAAATTCCGGGTCCTCTGTCAGCGAGACCCGGATCGTATCGCCCAGTCCCTCCTCGAGCAAGGTGCCGATGCCTACCGCCGATTTGATTCTCCCGTCTTCTCCGTCACCCGCTTCCGTTACGCCCAGGTGCAAAGGATAGTTCATACCCTCCTTTTGCATGGTATCTGCCAGCAGGCGGTATGCCTGAACCATTACCTGCGTATTACTGGCCTTCATAGAGATCACCAGGTTGTAATAATTCTGGTCTTCGCACATCCGGATAAATTCCATTGCCGATTCAACCATACCTCTGGGTGTATCTCCGTAATGGCTCATGATCCGGTCAGATAAAGACCCGTGATTGGTCCCGATCCGCATTGCCGTCCCATACTCCTTGCAGATCTTGACTAACGGCACAAACTTTTTGTAAATCCGCTCCAGTTCCGCCTGGTAAGCTTCCGGCGTATACTCAACATTCTCAAAGCGCTTTTTATCCGCATAATTGCCGGGGTTCACACGCACTTTCTCTACAATCCTCGCTGCTGCCTCAGCCGCATTGGGAGTGAAATGAATATCCGCTACCAGCGGCACCGTATAACCCCTGTACCTCAGTTCTTTTTTAATATTTGCGAGATTTTCCGCCTCCTTTACGCTCGGCGCAGTAATCCTTACATATTCACAGCCCGAATTGACCATGCGGATAGTCTGCTCCACCGTCGCCCGGGTATCCATCGTATCCGTCGTCGTCATCGACTGAATGCGTATCGGGTTCTTCCCTCCCATCGGCACATCACCGATCTGCACTTCCCTGGTCAGGAACCTGGAATAAAATAATTTGTTCTTCTCCATTTCAACTGGTGGTATTCCATAACAAAGATAAGGATTCTGTTCAAATCAAACGCTCTTTTGTCACCAGCGTACCCGCTGCTATGTCATGGAAACACTGCTGTTTTTTATTGAGAAAACTATACAGGAAACCTATACAGAACGGCAAGGCCGAAAGCAGTTTAGAAAGGTTCCTCAACCATGCCCTACCGCCGGATATTCTTTTGCCCTCCAAATCTGTTACCTTTATATTCAGCAACTTCTTACCTATTGTTGCCTGTCCGGGAGAAGCCTCGGCAATACTGCCATATATCAGTTTCAACAGGGGTAATAATGGCAGGCCTCCCAATACAAAAGCCATCCGCTGCGCTTTCCCTTCAATAAACAGGAAGCACACAAGCATCAGCAGCACGTATCCAACAAGGATAAAGAAATAGTCTGTTGCCCAGGCCAGCAGGCGCTGATCGAATGCAGCAAAATATTGCGGCGCTGCCTGTTGAAAGCTAAAACCAAAAAGCTCACGGAGTTCAGGGAACTCGTGAGCCTCTTTATAATCGTGCATGCCGGGCGTGCGGACAAAGGTCTCCGGTCCTATGCCCAGACCTTCCAGTTCGTCCAGGCGGTAAGGGCCCTCCGGCTTCCCACCTATTACTACGGTGTACTCCATCAATACCTCTTCACTTCAAAGCTGCTCAATCCGCCATCCAGGTTGATCATGATCTTTTTAGCCGCAGCCTGAAAGCCCGGCGTTTCATAAACGCCGTTCTCCAGTTTCGTAAAACCAGTAAAGTCCTTTGCCGATAAACCTGTTTTGGTCCTGATACGGCAGCCTGCACCAGCCGGCACACTGATCTTTACGTCTGCCATCCCCGTCTTTACACTTACATCTGTTAAAGGCAACTGATTGCCCAGCTTCACCTTCAGCGCGGCTGCACCGCCATCGAAGCTAAATGCACGCACCTTATATGCCTGTAAATCAAAATCTACCTCTCCCGCGCCCATGTTCACATGAATGTCCCATTCAGGCTTCGTATTCAGCTTCAGGTCTACATCATTGGTCCCGTCCCCCACATTCCATTTAGACTTACCGCCCATCTTAAAGTTCACCGTCGTCAGGCTGTCGTCCTTTACCGTTTGTAAAGTAAAATTACCAGACTTCCGCTCCACATGCGCAGTGATCAGGCTGTCTGTAGCACCCTTCAGTTCAAAAGAAGTACCACCTCCGGAAATATTCAGCACCGTACGGCGGCCCAGCGAGTCCTGGTAAGGATGAGAAAAGTCCAGCGGCATATCTGCCACATCATTCCCATCATCTTCGTCTTCTTTCTTTTCCCAGCTTTGCTCCCGCGACCAGCGCCTGTGTTCCGGAGATTCCTGCCCCTTGAAAAACAAGACGCCCAGCATCACCACCAATACTGCGATCGAAATGATACCGCCCACCTGTGACCGGCTCCTGTTGAACAGGATATTCACCCCTGCAATGATCAGGAAGACAGGCCAGAAATGCCATATATTTCCCCAGTAAAAGTCGATGATATCAAAGTTTTCCAGCAGGAGCACTCCGCCGATGAACAGCAGAATAATGCCCCACATGATCCTATCCAGTTTCATATTATATTTCCTTATTGGTGAAATCCTCTTCCTTCTTTTCAGTCTGTTCCTGTGCCTGCCTCGACTTCCACTCTTCCCAGGCGTTCTTACGCTTTGACTTCATAATGAAACTCACCCCTATCGCCACAAATACAAGCGGCCACAGTTTACTGATGCTGAACCAGAAAGGAACAAAATTAAACTCATTCAACAGGAAGTAAATACCCACAACCAGCAGAAAAAGTCCGCCTACCGTGCGGCCGGTGTCATTATTTTTCTGGTAAGGCTTGAAGTCAAAGGAATTGCTTTCCTGTTTCGGCCCTTCCGGACCCTTTTCCTGTGTGCCCGCCGGGCCCTGCCCCATTTCCGGAGAAGTCCAGCCCTGCTGTCCGTAAGGATATACCGGCTGTTCAGGCATATTGGGTGGCTGCGTATAGGCATTAGGCGAGTTGAAGGGATTTTTGCCCCCGTAAAATTCATTGAATTTGGAAAAACGCTTCGCCGGGTCATTATTTACCGGCACTACGATCCACATCACCAGATATACCAATATCCCGGTCCCCACCAGGAATACGGTAGAAAGCACAAACAGCAAACGGATGATTGTCACATCCACTTCCATATATTCGGCCACTCCCGAACATACCCCTGCCACTACCTTATCATGCTCATTTCTGAATAATCTCTTGTCCATTTTTTATCCTCCTGTCTCTTTAAAACCGTACCGGTCGTATTGTTATCTCATCAACATTTGCGCCATTGCTCATTTTAAGGGCGCCGCAGATCGCCTCGGCAATATCTTCAGGTTGCACAAACCGCTCCTGCGGAATATCAGTGCCCTCCCAGGAAGCTGTCCATGTAGAACCTGGCAAAACAGCCGTTACTTTTACGTTGTATCCGGATAACTCCTCCCTAAATACATCATTAAGACTCAGCAATGCCGTCTTAGTTACAGTGTAACTGCCCGCATTTTCAATGATTTGCCTGCTCGCTACAGAACAAATGTTAAAAATATGCCCCCTGTGCTGCTTGAGCATCATTTTACCAAAAAACTTGCCGGTAAAATAAGCCGCCTTCAGGTTGAGGTCCAGCTGCATTTCAAACTGACTATCGTCTTCATCCAGCACACTGCCGGTATAAAATATACCTGCATTGTTTACCAGCACATCCACGCTTCCCATCTCCCCGGCTACCGCATCACAAAAAGCCAGCACGTCTGCCTTCAGACCAAGATCGGCCGTAAACACAAAAACCCGTCTTCCTGTATGGGCCAGCGCTTCCCTCAGCCCGTCCAGTTCCTTTGCACTCCGGGCACATACTGCCAGGTCGTATCCGTTTTCCGCCAGCTTAAGCGCTATTGCCCGGCCTATTCCCTTCGTTGCACCAGTAACCACTGCATTCATGTTCAAACAGCTAAATTTCCGCAATAATACAAAAAACCCCTATAGGTCAAAACTTTGCCAGAGCAAGATTTGTTTGGAATCCCGGGTGTATCAATATTCAAATTTTATTGTTTCTTTGTAAAACATTGCATCTATAGCATAGCTTAAAACATCAAGCATGAATTTTACCAATTTCGGCAAATACCTTCTGTTATTGAAAGCGGTATTCAGGAAACCTGAAAAATCCAGGATATACATCAAAGTAATGTTCCAGCAAATGAACTTCATTGGTGTCGGTTCCATCGGGCTTATTGCCATCATTTCCACCTTTATCGGTGCGGTAATGACCCTTCAGATCGCCTTCCAGCTTGTCAGCGACTTTGTACCCAAGACCATCATCGGCTCCGTAAACCGCGACTCTACCATACTGGAGCTGAGCCCTACCATCAGTGCCATTGTGCTTGCAGGAAAGATCGGCTCCGCCATTTCTTCAGAGATCGGCACCATGCGGGTGAGCGAACAGATCGATGCGCTGGAGATCATGGGTATCAATTCTCCGGGTTACCTCATCCTGCCCAAGATCATTGCAGGCATTACCATGGTACCCCTGCTGGTCATTATGTCCATGTTCCTCAGTATAGGTGGCGGCTATCTTGGCGGCACACTTTCCGGGGCCGTATCTCCGGCAGATTATGTTACCGGTATCACTACTGATTTCAATCCTTATACCATTACCGTAGCACTGGTCAAAGCCTTCGTGTTCGGCTTCATCATTACCTCTGTACCTGCTTACGAAGGATTCTACGTAAAAGGCGGTGCGCTTGAAGTGGCCCAGGCAAGTACCCGTGCGGTTGTCGTAAGCTGTATCACTATCCTGGCCTGTGATTATATCGTAACCCAGTTATTACTATGATCGAGATCAAGGACATTCATAAATCCTTCGGCAGCAACGAAGTACTCAAAGGCATTTCCGGCAGGTTCGAAGCCGGCGTCACCAACCTGATCATCGGTGGTTCAGGGTCAGGCAAGACAACACTGCTCAAATGTATGATCGGACTGCATCAACCCGAACAAGGCAGCGTGCAGTACGACAACAGGGAATTTACCACCATGAACTTCGAGGAAAAGATCGAGATCCGTAAAGAGATCGGCATGCTCTTCCAGGGCTCGGCGCTGTTCGATTCCATGACCGTTGAGGAGAACATCATGTTCCCGCTGAATATGTTTACCGATCAGAGCCGCAAAGAAAAGCTCGAGCGTGTCAATTTCTGTCTCGAAAGGGTAAATCTGGAAGGAAAGAACAAACTGTTTCCAGCCGAACTGTCCGGTGGTATGAAAAAGCGGGTAGGCATTGCCCGGGCCATTGCGATGAACCCCAAATACCTCTTTGTTGACGAACCTAACTCCGGTCTTGATCCAAAGACCTCTATTGTCATTGACGAACTCATCAAGGAACTTACCGAAGAATATAACACGACAACGATCGTGGTTACACACGATATGAACTCCGTAATGGGTATCGGCGATTATATTCTCTTTCTCCACGAAGGCAAGAAATTCTGGGAAGGCTCAAATAAGGAGATCGCGCATACAGATGTGCAGGAGCTTAACGATTTTGTCTTCGCCAGCCGCTTTATGAAAGCCGCTAAAGACAAATTCTAAACAACCAAAGCTTAACCATACTGACCAATAATTATTATGATAAACCTGCTTACTCCCACACACTGGAAAGACTATGAGCTGATTGATTGCGGAGACTTTGAAAAACTGGAACGCTTCGGCAACCTGGTCCTCTCCAGACCAGAGCCACAGGCCGTCTGGAAAAAGACACTTTCAGAGCAGGAGTGGAAAAAACGCACCCATATCCGCTTTAAAGGACGGTCCGCTACCAGTGGCGACTGGATGAAGACCAGTGCGCAATTGCCAGACCGATGGAATATCAGTTATACCAACGAAGAAGTCAGCATCAGGTTACGTCTTGGTCTTACATCATTCAAGCATGTCGGTGTTTTCCCCGAGCAGGCCGTCAACTGGGACTATATATCTTCCTCTGTCCGCAAATTCAAGGCGGAGAGCCCGAAGGTGCTCAATCTTTTTGCCTATACCGGTGCCGCTTCCCTTATTGCCAAAGCTGCGGGTGCAGATACCACTCATGTGGATTCCATCAAACAGGTGGTCAACTGGGCCAATGAAAACCAGGAACTTTCCGGCCTTAAAGATGTCCGCTGGGTAGTAGAAGATGCCCTGAAGTTCGTGAAGCGCGAACTCAAACGCGGTAAAAAATACAATGGGATTATCCTCGATCCTCCAGCATATGGCCATGGCCCAAACGGCGAAAAATGGAAGCTGGAAGACCATATCCGGGAAATGATGCAGGATGTCGTACAATTGCTCGATGAACAGGAACATTTCCTGATCCTCAATACCTACTCCCTGGGTTTCTCCTCCGTCATTGTCGAAAACCTGGTCAGAACCTCATTTCCCCAGGCAGAGAATCTTGAGACCGGTGAACTTTACCTGCAGGCCAGCTCCGGCGTAAAACTCCCGCTCGGTGTGTTCGGCAAGTTCCGTAAATTCAGGTCTTAAATCTTTTATATTCGTCACAAGAGTGTTATACTTGCAGGACATTAATCCATCATACCACGAGAAATTTAAACCGACACAAAATGAAATTAATTCATCTGGCCGGCATATGCCTGCTCGGCGCAGCCACTTTAGGCGTATTGACCAGTTGCGGACCTGAAGGAAAAGGAGCCGGCAAAGGAAAAACCAGTACTGCAGCAGATACCGCTTCCGGTGAACAGGGGACAGAAAACGATACGCTCGCACTCAGAACCCCTGTAGATACCGCTAAATACAACACCCTGCTGAAGAAACTGGCCAACGGCGACACTACCGGAAAATGGCCGGTAAAAAAACAACCCTATCCACTTGCCGGTGCCATACTTCCGTTTAAACGCATCGTGGTATTTTATGGGAACCTTTACTCCAAAAAGATGGGTGCCCTTGGTGAATATGCCCCTAAGGAGATGCTCTCGCGTCTCAATGCCGAAGTCAAAAAATGGGAAAAGGCAGATCCGTCAACACCGGTACAGCCCGGATTGCACTACATTGCTGTCGTAGCTTCGGGAGAAAAGGGCAAGGCAGGTCTTTACCGTACGCGTATGCCGTTCAAACAGATCGATTCTGTGATGACCATTTCCCGCATGCACAAAAATATGATCGTATTTCTCGATATCCAGGTTGCCCTGGGCAATATCCGCGATGAACTGCCCCAACTGGAACCCTATCTGAAACTTCCCAATGTCCACCTCGGTATCGATCCTGAATTCTCTATGAAGGATGGCACCTTGCCAGGCAAAAAGATCGGCACCTATGATGCGGCTGACATCAACTACTGTTCGGATTATCTGGCCGGGCTGGTAAAAAAGTACAACCTCCCTCCCAAAGTGTTTACCGTGCACCGCTTCACCCAAAAGATGGTCACCAATTACAAGAACATCAAACTGCGTCCTGAAGTACAGATCGTGATGCATATGGACGGATGGGGTGAGCCAGAACTCAAAAAGGGAACCTACCGTCACTTTATCTATTCAGAGCCTGTACAGTTCACCGGCTTCAAACTTTTTTATAAGAACGATCTGAAAAAGGCCCCTAACCGGATGATGACACCGGAGGAGTTACTGAAACTTAAACCTGCTCCGATCTATATACAATACCAATAGTTCTGACTGAACTGATACCGTCATCGCGAGGAGTAATGCGATGACGGTATTTATCCTTCGCTTTTACCGCCCCTTTTATACCAACCGATACAGGTTCCTGTTGCCTTTGTCCGCGCGGCTGACCACAATTCTGTCTTTTCTGGGGGCGCGGCTTAAGATATCTGACACACGAACTGAATCAATGCCAATATCATATCGCATCAACAATTCGTTCGAGATCTCTCTGGCTGTCCTGGGTATTCGCAGATAGTCAGTATCTAATAACAGATCAATGTATTTCGTGTAATTGGGCGTTTCGCTTTCCAGGTATCCCGGATCAATATCCTGGGCCCTTACATAAGAAACGATGCTTTCCCTCAGATCTTCCCTGGCTGGAATGGCCGCCTGAGGATCAGAAAAGTAGTAATGCTTAACCCCGAAAAAATTAGCAATATCCTCCTGTTTATCCAGAGTTATGTTTATTTTTCCAGCTTCAATGGCTGCAATATAAGGCTGATGTACGCCTAATGCTTTTGCGAGATGCTCCTGGGATACATCCGCGGCACGCCGATAGGCCTTGAGCCGCCTGGCATACTCAGATTTAGCATCACTCTTTGATTTCGCCACCCGACAAAATGAAAGATTAATAACATCTTATTTCATAATATATTTTGTATATATCAAGATATTTACTATATTTGTAAAGTCATCGAAAAATAGCTTTGCTGTTTTCTGATGAAGACTAACTTAGAGGGAAAATATAAAAACTGCAGAAAGGTCTTCCGAGGCGTAAGTGGTATTTGCAGCTGAGTTAAAATATGAAAAGGCAGTCGGACAGATTCTTGAATAAATCTTTGGTGTCTCATCCAATTTACCGTCCGCTGCCTTTTCATATTTTATTAAGATTTAAAGGGTAGCCGGGTAAATTCCTGAAAGGCGACCGACCTTAAAACAGGCAACCAAATTATATCTGATGCGGGAATTTCTCATTACGGAACAACTTGAACAGGCAACTGAAGTCTTAAGCAAGCTCCTGCTTTACAACATTGCTTTTGGTGGGGTTGCTCTAAATGATGAGGAACAGGAAAAAATGCTGGAAACTTGTAATGAAATAGCCCTCTCCCTTGAAAGGCTTAGAAACAGGGTTAGCCAGGCACAGTCAGCCTTCCCAGATACTCACTGATACTTTGCCTGTCCCGTTCCTTTGACACAAAGCCGATATACACGTGCACCGTTTTGCCGATGAAGGTGTCGGGAACCTGCAGCTGATAAACACCGTCCTTTCGGAATGGCCCTTCTAATCCAACCTCAATTGCTGTTGAATTTTCTATGTCATAGACCAATACCATCAGTTGATCAAAGTCATCACAGCATTCATCAACCGGCGATTGCCAGGTAAACTGCAAACGCGCCTGCTGGCCTTCCATATCCGGCGGCAGCAGCACAACGCCGGCATCAGCAGCGCCGGGTAAATCTCCGTAACTAAACTTCAGTAAGGCTGCGTCAAAGTAAAAGCCCGACTCATCAGTGACCAGTGCCTCTTTGCGGTTACAGGACACCGCGCCACGATAACCGCCAGTTTTCGTATAGGCATTCTTAAACCCTATCTTTAACAAATCCCTGATCGGGAGCAGATGATCCTGTACCAGCTTGAATTTGGCATGATTCACCTTTTCCGCAGCACTGAAATGCTTTTTAACCGGCATGGCGCGTATGTGCGCTTCACCATTTAAGTAATAGCCGACAACCGGCCCGGCTTTCCCCCTGAACCCCCCAAAAATTCCATTGATTAACTTTCCCATTCAGTAGATGTTTGCCTGATTGGATGCAAGCACCCCAGCAATGTTACCCAAGTGATTGCATTAACCTCGTTCTGATTATGTACCTTAGGTTATGAAAAAATACCTGACGCTAACATTTCTGCTCATTATTGGTGCTAACTACTCCGGTTTCGCGCAAACAGAAAGCGCATCTTCTAAAAACGCTATTGCCAAATTTCAGAAATATTACAACGAGAGCCAGCCAGACAGTGTCTTTAACCTTTTCAGTCCTGAAACTAAAACTGCGCTGCCCCTGCAAAAAACCATTGGATTTCTTGGTCAGCTCAGGAAGAACTTCGGGCTCATTAAACAGGCTACTTTCCTGAGTTATGACAATCAGTTTGCCGTATATAAAACGGAATTGGAAAAAGGCACCATTCAGCTGAGCATCAGCACAGATCAGCACCAGGCTATTACCGGAATATTTGCCAAGCCCTATTCAGAACAAAGTCCGCAGGTGCCGAACACCACCAAAATGAGATTGCCTTTTAAAGGTGAGTGGACAGTATTCTGGGGTGGCGATACAAAAGAACAAAACTACCATGTGGTTGCTAAAATGCAGCGCAACGCATTTGATATGGTCATCAATGGCCTGGACGCAAAAAGCTATAAAACGGATGGTAAAAGCAACGAGGATTATTATGCATTCGGACAAGACCTATCCGCGCCGTGTGACGGAGAAGTCGTTTTCGCCGTTGATGGTGTGAAAGACAATGTTCCCGGTAAAATGAACACGCTGCTCACCCTGGGAAACTCAGTCATGCTCAAGACACCAAACGACGAATACGTCTTATTCGCTCACTTCAAACGAGGCACAGTGAAGGTAAAGCAGGGTGACAAGGTAAAGACCGGTCAAATACTGGGTCAATGTGGCAATTCCGGGAATTCTTCTGAACCCCATTTGCATTTCCACATTCAAAACACAGAAGACTTCAATGAAGCGACCGGCATCAAATGCTTTTTTGAAAAAGTAAAGGTAAATAATGAAGTCAAAACCAATTATTCACCAGTGAAAGGAGATAAAATAAGCGGAGTCTGACTGCTATGCTTTAGGCGCATGCTTCCTCTCTCCTCTCTGAAGGAAGATGGCCGTAGGTCAGAGAGGAGCTGCAGATTCATCACCACCCCTCTCCCTTTGGATTCATCTCTCCCGGAGGCGGAGAGAGGTGAGCAATTGGAACAATAGTGTTAAATTTGTTAAAATAGAGGAATTATGATTATGCAATTGACTACTTACAATTTCACGGCAGTTCTCTCATTGTTTCCCACCGAACAAGGAGGACGGAAGAAATCTGTATATGACCATTACAGGCCTGCCTTTGCATTCAACTCAGTAAATCACTTTTCCGGTGAGGTTACTTTTCCGGAAGTAAAAGAGCTGAAGCCTGGAGGTACTGCAACCGCTAGAGTAAAACTTCTCCCATCAAAACACATCACTCAAACACTGAAGATTGGTGATTCCTTCACCGTTCTTGAGGGAAATAAGGTGGTAGGCTCCGGCGTAATACAACAACTGGAAAAGAACTGAACATTATGCTCTCCTCGGAGAGGAGAGATGGCCGTAGGTCAGAGAGGCGCATTATGCTTCGCATAGCCCGGCACTATCACCATATCTTCATTCGTTACCAATCAGATCTGAATTAGGTACAAATTAGGTCAGCGACCTAATCTGAAGATAATTTGTAGCACGCAAGCAGCAAATATAATTTAGGTTGAACTGCTTCACTTTTGTTATTCAATTATCTACCTTAGCATTAGGGATTCCTGATCGGGCATGAAAACGAAGTATCATAAGTACGAAGACGACCAGCTGGCGGTGCTGTTGCTGGATGGTGACCGGCTTGCTTATGAGGAGGTATACAACCGCTACTTTGGGATCATTTATGCCTTTACCCGAAAAATGCTGCGTAATGACGATCAGGCTGAAGACATGACCCAGGAGATCTTCCTGAGCCTTTACGAAAAATTGGACAGCTTAAAAATCTCTTCAATTAAATCCTATCTGTACCAAAGCGCCAGGTATGCCCTGATCGATTTCTCCCGCAGAAGTAAGACCAGGGCAAGCTACATGGAGGGGCTCAAAGAGTTTGTGGAGCGTGGTGAATGGTCGACGGATGAGGCGGTGATCGAAAATGAGCTCAGGCGACAGATTGAAAAGGAAATCGAAAACCTACCCCCTAAGATGCGCGCCGTATTTGAGATGAGCAGGAAACAATACCTGAGCACAAAGGAAATTTCTGAGCATACGGGCTTATCCGAAGGTACGGTAAGGTTGCAGATCCATCATGCCATTACACGGCTGCGTTCGAAGCTTACGGCTTTCTTCTTCCTGCAGGTAATGACGGCTGTATTATGGCTTAACCGGATTTTTTAAGAGAAATTCAGTTTTTTTTCATAGCTTATATAACATTATCCCTAGCTGTGCGACTACACTTATATTCGGTAGAAAGAATATATGAATCAGGAAGAACTCGACATGCTGCTAGACCGTTACCTCAACGGCACCTGTACTCCGGAAGAGGCCGGGAAGGTAAACAGCTATTTCAATGCGGCAGCCGAAAAAAGCAGCAGCATGGGGCCGGTTCATGATCTTGAGACAAGGAAAGCACGAGTATGGAATTCATTGGGCGTTGAGCGTTCAAGTAAGCCTAAATTATCAATCAGATTAACCTATGCAACCGCCATTGCCGCGGCAGTGGCGACGATTGTATTTGGGGTGTGGCTGTTCAGGTATGAGATTGCTTCGGAAGCTACGCAACCTCGCAATGACGGGTTGGTGGCTAATGATATAGCGCCGGGTAAGTATGGCGCGACGATCACGCTGGCAAACGGGCAAGTGATTCAGTTGGACAGTGCGAAGCGAGGGGTAGTTGTGGGAGAAGAACTGACGTATGACGATGGATCGTCATTGCGAGCCGGCGAAGCGGCGCGGCAATCTCTCACGATACTCACCGCAACCACCGCTAAAGGCCAGACCTACACCTTTACACTACCCGACGGAACAAAAGTCTGGCTGAATGCCGATTCAAAATTGGAGTTTCCGATGCAATTTTCTGGAAAAGAGCGAAGAGTTTTGTTGCGTGGAGAGGGGTATTTTGTAGTTAAGCACAATGCCAGGCAGCCGTTTTTCGTAGAGAGTACGGGTAAGGATGGCAAGGGCCAGGTAGTGGAAGATATCGGAACGGAGTTTAATATAAGTGCCTATGCAGATGATGCCAGTATCAAGACGACGTTGGTAGAGGGAGCAGCATCCGTTTCCCCGCTGCTTAGCGGTTCGTCATTGCGAGCCGGCGAAGCGGCGACTAACCAGGCCCGTCATTCCGACGACAGGAGGAATCTCTTGAATAGCAAAGACAAGAGATCTCTCGCTACGCTCGAGATGACGGGTAAAAGGAACGACTGCAGGGGTAGCGTAACCCTTACCCCTAACCAGCAAGCTACCCTTTCGAACGGCAGCCTTGACGTAAAAACCGTCAACGCAGAGGACGCAGTGGCTTGGAAGGATGGCAAATACCGGTTTGAAAATGCAAGCTTAGAGGAAGTAATGCGGCAGCTGGCGCGTTGGTATAACATAGAAGTACAGTATGACGGTCCGATACCGGAGCGCCGGTTTAGCGGCGGTATAGACCGCAGGTCTAACCTCTCCACAGCCATCGCGATCTTAAAAAACCTGGATATCAGCTTCGAGCTGAAAGGCAGGACAATAACCATAAGAAATCATTCTTGAATAAACCCATATACTAACCAAAACAAACAAAAATGAAAAGACAACAGCGAACGGAAACTTAAGGATGATTCGGAAGGCTTGTATATAAAAAAAGCCGGATAGTGAGTCGAAGCACTAGCCGGCAGATGATTGAGCCAACCGTAAAAACAATTGTGCAGACAACATTTTTTATCAACTCAACCAAACCAAAGGTATGAAATTAAATACTTTAAACCTTGGCGTGCCGTTTCCGCGACCGCCAAAACAACTGCTGTTAATTATGAAGCTCACCACTTTCATATTAATGCTGGCCCTGGCACAGGTAAGTGCAGCGGGCTTTGGACAGACCGTCACGCTGAATGAAAAAAATACGCCTATTGAAAAAGTGCTACTCAAAATCCGCCAGCAAAGCGGTTATGAATTTATTTACGATGTAAAAGACCTGAAAAGGCAAAAGGTAAGTTTGAAGCTCACCAATGCTTCCATTGAAGAAGCCGTTAAGGGCTCGTTGGAAGACCTTCCAATCACCTACACGATTCTGGACAAAAACATTGTGCTCAAGAAAAAGGAAGCTTCGTTTATTGATAACATCATTGCCCGATTTCGCGCGATTGATGTCCGGGGTAGAATCCTGGATGAAAATAACCAGCCTTTGGCCGGGGCGACGATAAGTGTGAAAGGGAAAGAGCAGCAGGCTAAGACTGATGCGCAGGGTAATTTTTACCTGCAGAATGTGGACGAGAAGGCCACGCTGGTGATTTCTTTTATTGGGTATAAGACAAGGGAGATTTTGGCTAAGGAAGATTTGGGGATATTGTTATTGAAGTTAGAGGATAATTCTTTAGATCAGGTGCAAGTGATTGCTTATGGAAAAGTACAGGCAAAATATACAACCAGCAACATTGTTTCTATACCAGGTGAAAAACTTGCACAGCAGCCGTTAAGTAACATTTTACTTGCAGCACAGGGACGTGTACCGGGTTTATTCATACAGCCACAGAACGGTTTGAATACAGGAACAATAGACGTCACTGTGCAGGGAAGAAATAGCCTGAACAATGGCAATCAGCCCTTTTATGTTATCGACGGAGTACCTTTTACTCCGAATTCTTTACTGGCACAGTCGGGCATTGCCGGATCAATTACCTCGGGGGCAGGGATGAGCAATTTGAGTTTTTTAAACCCCAGTGAAATAGAGAGTATTACTGTATTGAAAGACGCCGATGCCACTGCCATTTATGGCTCTCGTGCCGCGAATGGAGCAATTCTCATCACTACCAAAAAAGGAAAAGCAGGAAAAACTAAAGTCGATCTGAATTTGCAGAGTGGCTGGGGAAAGGTAGCCAACAGGGTAAAGGTATTGAATACAGATCAATACATTGCGATCAAGAAAGAGGCATACGCTAATAATAACAATCAGCCGATACCCGCGAGCGCCATAGATATAAACGGCACCTGGGACCCTAAAAGAAGCGTAAACTGGCAGGAGGAACTGGCAGGAGAAACCGCTCAGTTCCAGAACTTTCAGGGATCGCTTTCAGGCGGCTCCGACCGCACCCAGTTCCTTGCAGGCGTAGGCTATATTAGGGAGACACCAGTATTTAAAGGCAACTTCTCCAATGTAAAGACCAGTGTTAACTTTAATGTGAACCACTCATCCGTAGACCAAAAATTCAGGTTCTTCCTTTCAGCCAGTTATTTAGAAGGTAACAATCAGCTGCCGACAGAAGATATCACCGGGCGCGCACTCACGATGGCTCCAAATGCGCCTGATTTATATAATTCGGATGGTACTATTAATTGGGCACCGGTGCCCAACGTGCGACCCTTTCAATCAATAGACCCAAATCCAGCTGCCAGCCTGTTAAAACGCTATACCAATAAAGCAAGTAATTTGGTTGCAAATTCGAGTTTAGGCTACGAGATCATGCCTGGATTGATCATAAAGTCAACATTTGGTTACAACAACCTTCGAAATGACGAAGTCTCTATCGCACCTTTTGAATCCCTGCTGCCGGAAGACAGATTTTACGGTCAGAAGCCATTTGCAACCTTTGGTGACAGGAGAATCAAATCATGGATCATTGAACCGCAGGCAACATATACAAGAACCTTTTCCTTTGGAACGTTCGACGCGCTGCTGGGAAGTACCTTCCAAAGCACAGATAACTACGCGCTGACACTACGGGGTTCAGACTACAGCAATGACCTGCAACTTACAGATTTTAATGCAGCAGGTGCGAAAACCACTTCAGCATCTTTGCAGTCTACTTATAAATACAGTGCAGTATTTGGGCGTTTTAACTATCGGGTCAAAGACCGCTATATTCTAAACCTGACCGCACGAAGAGATGGAAGCAGCCGATTTGGTTCCCGAAATCTTTTCCATAACTTTTATTCAGCAGGTGGTGCCTGGATTTTTACAGAAGAAGATATCGTCAAACAGTTTGCACCTATTGTAAACTTTGGAAAGCTCCGGGCCTCTTATGGCACCACCGGTAACGACCAGATCGGAGATTATACCTTCTATACCCTTTATAACAGTATGGGCAACATCACGGCCCCGTACTTAGGAGTAGCCCCGCTGGCACCAGGAGGATTACCTAACCCCTATTTGGAGTGGGAAGAGACTAAGAAACTAAATTTCGGTATCGATATCGGGCTATGGGAGAGCAAAATAGTGGCAACGGCCAATTACTTTAGAAACCGGTCCTCAAACCAGCTGTTAAATCAAAGTTTGTCCATTGTGACAGGTCCGGGATTCATTACCAGAAACCTGCCTGCTATAGTTCAAAATACAGGATGGGAATTTAATCTGCAATATGAACCTGTAAAACGTAAGGACTTCCATTGGCAAGGTTCGGTGAACATCACCCTGCCAAAAAATAAGTTGATCAGGTACGATAATTTAGATAAAAGCAACGACAGAAATAACTATGTGATCGGACAACCTATTAACGTGATCAGACTATATTCCTTTGTCGGTGTAAATCAGCAGACAGGTATTTACGACTTTAGAAATGCAAAAGGTGAAGTTACTTCAGCACCTTCAGAGTCTACAGACAGAAACATCTTCCTGACAACAGATCCAAAGTGGTATGGAGGATTTAACAACAGCTTTAGCTACAAGGGCATCAATCTCGATCTATTTTTCAATTTCGTAAGCCAATGGGCAGCAAATCTTAAGTATCAGGCATTCCCTTATTCTCAGTTCAATTCGAACTATACAGTCAGTGTATTAGACCACTGGAAAAATCCGGGTGACAATAAACCCATACAAATGGTAAGCAGCAATTTCGGCAAAGTTTTAGGGCCATATAACGCCGCAAAAGCAAGTGACGCTGCTTATGATAAAGTTACCTATGCCAGGTTAAACAATGCGACGCTATCTTACAACTTCAGCAGTGAGCTCACAAGGCGCATACACATCTCCAATGCAAGATTATATGTTCAGGGCCAAAACTTGTTTATGATCACAAATTTCAAGAATGGTGATCCAGGAGTTCCCTCAACAGCCAATATCGGGTTAATGCGCATGTATACAGTCGGCACGCAAATTACTTTTTAGTTTCACTCCAATTCCAATGAAAATGAAAGCATCTCAATATACACCAATACTTTTCTTATTACTTCTTAGCTTAAATATAACCAGCTGTAAGAAGTTTATTGAAGTAGATCCACCGGCTACAAGCATTAACGAGGGCAATGTCTACGAAAATGATGGAACTGCCATTTCAGCGGTCATCGGGATATACACTGATATCTCTATTAATGATTTTGCAGGTATGTTTTCTTACTTCCCGGAGTTGTCAGCCGACAACCTGACATTACTTAACACAAATCAAATTCAGTACAGCGGGTATTATCTAAATGACCTCCTTGCAGGTGATAATGGAGAAACAAAACCCTGGGCCAGAATATACCCGGAGATATTCACC
The DNA here is from genome assembly GCF_029269825.1 of Pedobacter sp. JY14-1. GTDB lineage: Bacteria > Bacteroidota > Bacteroidia > Sphingobacteriales > Sphingobacteriaceae > Pedobacter. The sequence goes on from NZ_JARJHU010000001.1 coordinate 1,019,881, forward strand.
TGCAACGCGGCAATAGAGGGGTTAAACCGGAGTAGCACGCTCACCCCTACAGTGAAGCAAAATCTGTTGGGGCAGGTATATTTCCTGAGAGCCTTCTTTTATTTCTATTTGACTAACTTTTATGGTGATGTACCACTGGCACTAACTACAGACTACACTGTAAATAATAGCCTAAAGCGTGCATCTGCAGATCAAGTAAACAGCCAAATCATTGATGATTTACAGCGGGCCAAGTCACTTCTTCCAGAAGGATATTTAACTGGAGATATGAAGACTGTCTTCGGTGCAAATGGCCAACGCGTTGTTGCTAACAGATTTGCTGCATCTGCTCTGTTGGCGCGCGTCTATCTGTACCAAAAAGATTTTGCGAATGCTGAACTAATGGCTTCAGAGGTTATTGCACAGTCAAGTCTTTACTCATCCGCGATTCCGCTCGACCAGATATTCCTAAAAGACAGTAAGGAGACAATATTCGCATTACAACCGGCAACAGCCAAAACCAATTCTGGTGAAGCCGAACTTTATGTATTGCGTAAAGGTGAGCCTGCAGTAAATACCGCCCGATCTTCTTTCCTTACACCAGCATTTATGGATGCATTTCAAACAGGTGACCAACGAAAAGCTGCATGGATCGGCATGATTGAAAATCAGGGCGTTCTTTATCCTTACCCTGCTAAATACAAGGCATTATTTAATACCAATTTCACTGAACAATCGATACTTATTCGTCTCGGAGAAATATATTTAATTCGCGCAGAGGCTAGGATTCAGCAGAATAAAGTAGCCGATGGCGTTTCCGATCTGAATGTATTACGTGAACGTGCCACTGATAAGTCCGAAACAAATGCAAGCCTACGACTCAAGCCTCTGGCAACCTCTTTGTCTAAAGAGGAGGCTATTTCCGCATTGAACTATGAAAGGCGCGTGGAGCTGTTTTCAGAATGTGGTCACCGGTGGTTTGACTTACGGCGTACGGGACAACTTGATGCGGCTATGATAGCTGCCAATAAAGGGGGCACTTGGGCGGGTTTCAAAGCATTTTACCCACTTCCCTCCAATGAAATAGTTTTAAATCCAAATCTTACCCAAAATACTGGATATACCAATTAACTAACTATGCTAAGGGCAAAGCGCTATTTGAACTTTGTCCTATTTAATCGATAAGGAATGAAAAGAATTATTGTTGCCTTAATTTGGCTGGCCCCTCTTTTTGCTAGTGCACAGGATGCCACAAAAAACAATTCGCAAAAAGATGATAAATATCTAGATCAGCTGAATGTAAAGATTGCAAAGGCAAATAAGGAAAATAATTGGAATGACGTGGCGAGATTCGAATTTGAAAAAATTGACAAATATGGCATGGACACTACCGCAATGGGCAGAGGTTTTTTCAATAACATGGTCTATTCTACAGTATTCAAAAATGTGGAAGATACGGCTGTACTGAGAAAAGCAGCCGATTTAATGAACTATGTGAATGAATTGGAGAAGCACGATAACTGGACCTATATAGACACCTATGCAAGCCTTCTTTATAAGGCAGGGAAGAAGAATGCGGCACTTGCCGCCGAAACAAAAGCGGCTGATGTTGCAAAGCGTCAAGGGAAGACAAATGACGTCCAATTCTGTATGAAAATGATTGAGCGAATGAAACGAAATGAACTGATCTGGAAAGATTTGAAATAATGAAAAAAGCCTTATCCTTAATTCTATTCTTATTTGGCTGGCAGATTTCCTTCTGCCAGTATAAACCATTGCTTACTTTAGATTCCTATAAGAGCTGGAATTATGTCAGCGGTGGTGATTTAAGTTTAAATGCAAAATACGCGCTGTTTATTGAGACTTTACGCGGAGAAGGAAAAACAGCCTTGTATGTGAAATCAACCTCTGGCAAACTAGTCAGTACACGGCCTGGTGTTGTCCAGGCAGAATTTTCCTCGGACAGTAAATTCGTTATAGAAACACTGCCAGGCGATAGCTTGTCGCTGCTCAATATATCTTCCAATAAATACATTGATGTTCCGGACGTTTCAAGTTACGAACTACGAAAATGGAATAATGTTCAAAGGATATTTTGCAGATCCAAAGGCGGGGGCCTACGGATAATTGATTTTGAGGGGAGGGCGGTTTTGCAGATCGATCAGGTTACTGAATATCAGATTCCTGATGAAGGAACCGTGTTATACGCCATTTGCAAAGATAGTGCTGCTGATCAAGATAATCTGGTAAGGATAGATGCGCATAGTGGTAAGAGAGATCTTCTTTATAGGGATTACAGGCTATCTGGCCTTATCCTAAGTGAGGATGGATCAAAGCTGGCATTTCTACCCAGTAAGAGTAATCTGCTGGGTTATTATCAATCTGGCATGACAACAGCTGAGGTAATACCCGTCAGCGGTGAATTGAAAGTATCTACCGACAGATATTGGTCATTTAACAGAGATGGATCACAGCTCCTTTTTACGCTAGTGAAAAATGCACTGAACGAGAAAAACAACAATAACCTGAATTTAGAGATATGGAGTTATGAGGACCGTTACCTGCAAAGCTACAGTAACCGACAGGCGGCAAGCAGTGCAGACATTCATCATTGTCTGACAGCTTTGAATCTGTCCAGCAAACAATTTCGCCAGCTGACCAATGATAATCAGATCATATTGCCTTCCACATTCAGTCCGCTTAAGAGCGATTACTGTATTGTTCAATTGCAATCAAAAACCTTCACTTACTTTTTGTGTAATCTAAGGACGGGCGAATTGACAGCATTGAAGGAAAATACTGACGTACCTCATTATCGCTGGTGGGTTTCTCCGCTTGAGAAATATATAGTCTATTACGATTATGATGAAGGAAATTATTTTAGTTATTGTATTGAAGATAGACAGAAAACGAACATTTCAAAGGACATAATGGGTCAGCTGTTAAACTATCTGAAACTTCACTATCCTAATCGTTATAATTACCCGCTTGGAGTTCTGGGCTGGACAAAGAATGATAGGAGTTTGTTGATTCAGGGAACGTATGATATCTGGCGTGTGGACCCGCAAGCGATGCAACAACCTGTAAACCTTACAAACGGACAGGGAGAGAGAGAAAGAACTGTTTTCCGTCCGGCGTTTGAAGATTTTGATGCAAACAGTGAAATACCCCTGACAGCCTTTGATACCCGTACTAAAGACTATGGATTTTATAAGTTGATACAAGGTGCCAAAATGCAACTTGAAAAGTTATCTATGCAAACCTGCTATCTGGCGGAAGTTTACGAACCTCTTAGAACACCCTACTTGAGCGGAGGGCATAAAGGTTTTTTACTAAATGTGGAACAATCCGCTCATGCACCGAACTACTTTTTCAGTAAGGATCTCAGGAGTTTTACACCGATCTCAAATGTGCAACCAGAATTGCATTGGAACTGGATCAGGGCGGAGCTGCATACTTACAAGGATAGTTTAGGAAATACGCTGCAAGGACTGCTGTACAAGCCTGAGAATTTCGACCCAGAAAAGAAATATCCTGTTGTGTTTGGGGTATATGAATTTCAAAGTAATCACCTCAATTCATTTCTTAGTCCGGACCCCGCCGGAGCCATGTTCGGGATACCCTGGATGGTGAGCAATGGATATCTTGTTTTTCTGCCGGATATTAAGGCTGTTCCAAGATATGGAGGTGATGGCCTAACCAGGTGTATCATTGCCGGTGCCGATCATCTGTCGCAGTTCAACTGGGCGGACACTGCTAGGATGGGTATAGCCGGACACAGTGTTGGCGGATTTGTCACCAACTACGCCATCACACACTGCAGTAGGTTTAAGGCTGCTTTATCTGGTGCCGGAATTAGTAATATGATCACTGCGTCCACGGATCTCTGGGCTGACGGTACTGTGAAACAGGAGTTTCTGAAAGACGCAGTGTATATGATGGACGTCAACATGTCCGATGATATATCCGCATATGTTAGAAACTCACCAATCTTGTATGCCAAAAATGTTACCACTCCGCTTCTGCTCTTGCACAATGATCAGGATGGCAATGTGCGCTTTGAACAATCGAGATCGTTTTTTATAGTTCTTCGCAGTTTAAATAAGGTTTGCTGGTGGTTGAATTATAAGGGTAAGGCTCATCAGCTTTTAGACAGTCAGGATGTGATTGACTACAACATTAAAGTGATGGATTTTTTTAATCATTACCTAAAGGGAACGTCAATGCCCGACTGGATGAAGGAACATATATAACCTTTTTTCTTACTTTTCTTCAATAACATTGAGAGCGTTAGTTCGGTAGTGGCTGATCTGATCCATAAAGACACGGCCTATAAGGTATTGATGATTTAAGATTATTAACAAGTAATAAACCAGGCGTTTCGACCTCGCCTACGCACGTTCTTTGACATTTCGTATAGTTAACGGGTTTTCTATGCCTTAGACGAGCCATTTTGATTTGCTGTAGTTTACAGCTGGCAATGTGGGTGTTCTTGCATGATAACCCCGAAACTATACATAATTACAGGGGTAAGTTTACCCTCTAGGTCGTCACTTTACATTATAATAATTGATATGACAGAACAAGAAAATATGGCTGCGGCCTTTATGGGAGGCAGGAATGCCCACATTTATACTAAAGAGATTGATATGGATCTTACCGACGTAGAGTTGTCGGAAATGATTTTTAAGGACACCGGTAAAGTTCCGCAGGAGGATTCGGTTTACCTGTTTCTGACGCACGGCAATGCGGATGGCCAGGTAGTGATCCTAAAACCGAAATCGGATGGTGATGAAATGCTGATATTGGAGTGCCGGACGGTTCCGGAAATGCGTAAGCATATAGGTTCCGTAATGGGCCGGGAGCAGTTGCTGCGAGAGGTGTTTAAAGAAGAATAAGATAAAGGAAATATCAAAAATGACAACATTAAATAAGCCACGAGTTATAAAGTCAATCAAGGCATTGAGCTTAACCAAAAAGCTAAGGCTTTGTGCGGAATTGAACGTCTATATCGCAGGTAATGCTGCCGGAAGCCTTGAAAAACTGGCTACGCAATGCGGGATTACTGTAGCGCTCGCCAGTGACCTAATGGCCTACATGCATGATGAACTAAAGTGCCCGATAGGTTACAGTGAAGAAAGGCAGACTTATTATTATACAAGGCCCGGCAGGTTATTCATTGGGTTTCAGCCGGAAGCTGAATGATGATGATAGGAGAAACTAACAAATATTTTCATCCGCAGTTGTGTACCACTTGAACATTTACCTACTTTAACATCGAGAGCGTCAATTTGATAGCGGGTCATCTGAGTCCACGGAGTGGAGGGGATGCCCGCTATTCTTATTAAGACATCTAAAATGATCTTCCCAACTACTACTTTATGCCTGCTCAGCAGTATTACGGTTGAAATGGTCTGAGCACTATAAAATTCACCTCTGCTGTCCGTCTATTTCAATCGTAAACAAAAACTAACGACAAACCATATGACAGTTTCCGGGGCACTGATTGCGCTAATGCAGCGGTACAATTTGAATAAAAATGAGTTAGCGGAGGTACTCAAGGTAAGTTCCCATTCCATGCGAGCGATTTTTAAGGAGGAAAAGGAACTGAGCTTTCTGATGGGGCTTCGGTTGCTGAAGCATTTTGGGTTATCTGCCGATGAGTTTGCCGGGTTGCTCAGCGAGAAGGAGTTTGGCAGGGAAGAATTGAGCGTGATCCGTTATTGGGAGAAGTTAGAGCTGAGGCGGGCTTATGAAACGCCAGGGCAGCCGCTGACTGCACAAAGCATCAGGATGTTGCCAGGTAAATATTTACTGGCGGCATTAATGGAAAAGATCCAGGACAACGAGGATTTAAAAAGGATGACGGAGCGGTTTGCAAGTGGAGAAGAAAATTTGGTCTAGGTAGGTGATGCTTTGATGGTGACTGGTGTATATTCGTAAACGAACTCGTGTTCATCGACAGAGATTTTGCAAATCAATCCGTTCTTATTAACTTCCCCATAAAATCTAAATTATGTTTAGCTCTCTTTGTATGATCTTTCTCGGCATCATGATGAAGTTCTCCACTCCAGGAGATGGCTGGTATAAGGCTGCCAAGTATGCAAATTACTTCATTATTGGCGGTGTAATTTTACTGGTGCTGGATATGTAAACACTTAGCTAAGTGCAGGTGGGAAAGCTTTGGGCATATAAATACCTTTGGATTTCATTAAAAAACTGAAATCTGTATGGAACAAATCAAGAGTAAAAGCGGTCGGAAGCACCGCAATGACAAGGAAGTATTTGAGGCTTTGGAAGAGTTTGGGGACTTAAGCATCACTGAGTTTTGTGAGCTGTTTGAGATCTCGGAGTCGACGTATCACAACTGGCAGCAGAAATACAGGGTAATGAAGGAAACAATGGACGAGGGTGTGTTTATGCGCTACAAGGATGAAGCGTTGCTGACAGCTGGTGAGCCGTTACGACTAGAGGTTTCGATGCCCGACGGGCGGACAATCCGGATGTATGGGGCAGTGGAAATTGAGTTGATCAAGTTATTAACCCAGGTAAGTTAAAGGTATGTATGACGTATTGGAAGGGCGGCGTTACTTCGTGTACCCGTTCACGGTAAATATGGTAAAAGGGATTGACGGCTTATGTGCGCTGGTGCGCCGGGACCTGAAGCAGAACCCCAGAAATGGGGACGCTTTTGTGTTTTTTAACAAGATAAGGAACTATATGAAAGTACTTTTTTGGGACGATAACGGGTATGGCCTTTACGTAAAGCGGATCGACTTCGGGCGTTTCCAGGTGCCGGCCGGGCGCAGTGACGACCTGGGATATTACATCAGCCGGCTGCAATTGCTGCAATTGCTCCGGGGATTGCGGATGGAGGATGTATTTGTCCAAAAAAGGGCTGAAAATCCGAACATTATATGGGGTAAAAATGCCCCTGCAGTGCATTAGAATGCGTATTTTTAAAGTGTAAACAAGCGAGTGGAAACAGTAGAAAGACCAAGTTATGAGGCCTTCATGGCGAGTCCGGAAATAGGTTACCAAACCTATCTTCGGTCATTGGAAATACTTGAGAGAATGGAGCGGATGGAGCAATCCATTAGTGAGCAGCAAACCGCCGCATCGCTAGTTGAGGAGCTTGCAGCAGAGCGCGAGCGCAGCTCCCGTCTGCAGTTCCGTGTCTTGCAACTGGAGCGGATGATCTTCGGCAAGCGCAGCGAGAAGCTTGGTGCCCCAGGGGTACAGCAACTGAGCCTGGACATCCAGGCCGAAGAAATTGCCAGCTGCCAGATTACCGACGTTAAGGCCATCGCTTACAATAAGGTTAGTAAAGTGACCACCCCCAAGGCTCATCCCGGCCGCAACGCCTTCCCTGCGCACCTGCGCAGGGAGGACGTTGTGCTGATGCCGTATGACTATGAACAGGGTGATGTGTATATGGGTGAGGAAGTCACCGAAACCCTGGAATATACCTCCGGAGAGATCTGGGTAAAGCGTACCGTGCGGCGTAAATATGTAAAGCACCATGAAAATGGTGATAGCACGATAAAGATTGCCGATCTTCCGGTACAAACCCTGGCCGGCGCGACCTTGCTCAGTCACCTGGTGACCTCCAAATACATCGACTCCTTACCGATCCACCGTCAGCTGGAGATCTTCAAGCGATCCGGGATCACGCTGTCCTCGGCCACCGTATCAGGCTGGATGACCAAGGTTTGCACACTGCTTGAGCCGCTTTATGAGCTGCTTAAGCAGGAAGTATTAAAGGCCGAATACCTGAATGTGGATGAAACCACGATGAAAGTGATCGATAAGAAGGCCAAACTGGGCAAGACCCACTGCGGCTGGTTCTGGGTATACCTGCATCACTGGGGCAAACTGGTGTTCTTCGATTACAAGGCAACCCGGTCTGGGGAAGTGCCTGCAAGTATGTTAAAGGATTACCGGGGCTATATCCAGGCGGATGGGTATACGGTGTATGAAAATGTATCTAAACAGAACGGCAACACGCTGCTGTGCTGCATGGCACACGTGCGCCGCAAGTTCCATGAGTTGCTGGAACAGAAAGGAGATGTACGTGTGAGGCCGGCCTTAGCGCTGATCGGCGAGTTATATGCGATAGAAGCGGACTGCCGTGAGCGTCAGATGGACCATGCCCAGATCAAGGCGGAGCGTCAGCAGCGGTCAGTTCCGGTGCTGAATGAGCTGGAAGGATGGCTACGGCGTCAGAAAGCGGAGCCGGACAACGACAAGCCATTGCTGGCCGCGTTGAACTATGCATTGAACCGTTGGGACAAGCTGACCGTATATGTACAGGACGGCAGGCTGCAGATCGACAACAACGCGGTGGAGCGCGCCATCAGAACGGTTGCCGTAGGTCGCAAGAACTACATGTTCTCAGGCTCTCATGAAGGTGCCCAGCGTAGCGCGATGCTCTACAGCCTGACCGCGACTTGTAAACTCAATGGCCTGAACCCGATGGTCTGGCTCACAGACGTGCTGGAACGGTTGCCTTACCTGCCCAAACAGGACAGCTATCTGGAGATGCTGTTGCCCCACAACTGGCAACCTAAGCCAGCTCCAACATCCAACGAGCAGGTTCAGGAACACTAAAAGCCACCTTAATCAAAAATAATGAACGAATCAATATGTACTTACCTAAGTGCTTACATAACATTCACCCTTGCTGTCCGTCTACTTCAATCGTTACCAACTAACTAACGACAAACCGTATTATCGGATGTATTACAAATATTTCCATTACTTCGATTAATACAGATATGCAAACACATAGTTTGAACTGCAAGCAGGGGCTGGTTTTGGCGAAGAAGGGTTAATGAATGTGGTGAATATTGCCGGTACCTGGAGTTAGTTTAAATTATAGAGTCCTGACGGTTGTCCCAGAAAAAAAGCAATTCTATGGATTCTTCTTTTACTCTGTAAAAAAGCGATGTTTGTTTTGAAATAAGACCAATTCGTACCGCTTCATCAAACGGTGCGGCCTTATACATGTACGGAAGTTCTGATATTAGTTGAATGATCTTATCAGCCTTATTCAGAAAACTTTCAGCAGATCGGTTTCCAAAATTCTCTTTGATAAAGTGGTGGACGGATGTTAGTGTTTCCTCCGATTCGGGAGTCACAACGATCTGATAGGCCATTAACCCTTGAGCATATTGCGAATACCTGTATAAGGTTTTAATTGTCCGCTGTCTGCCTGTTTTATAGACTTTTGTACGCCTTTTATCACATATTCAGGATATACCTCACTTTTTTGTTCAAAAGCAACTTTCATCGCCTTCATAACAGCTTTTAAAGCTGTCATCTGTTCTTTATTTTCCGGGTAAACAATCAGTGCATCCATAATTATATCTGCTTATTGCAAATATGGTGAATAATAATAATGAATACAACAGCTGCCAGCAAGCGGCCTTTGGCCAAGCTATGACCAATTGATTGCTGCGGTAAAAAAGTTACCCGCTGCCAAGATCAAACAATTGAGCCTCGTTGAATGAAAGTTTCATTCACACTTTAACGCATAGAGAACGAAATAATTTGTCAAAAAAAATTTCCCTCCCCCATTTTGTACCACCTGCTCATTTACCTACTTTAGTAGTGAGAGCGTTAATTTGATAGCAGGTCATGTGAATCCACGGAGTGGTGCAGATGCCCGCTATTTTTTTTAAAGACGCCTGAGAAATCCCCCAGACTACTACTTTATACCCGCTCGGCAGTATTAATGTTGAAATGGATGGAACAGCTATAACATCGACAAAGGTAGGTTCCCGTTGCTGAAGCATTTTGGGTTATCTGCCGATGAGTTTGCCGGGTTGCTCAGCGAGAAGGAGCTTGGCAAGGAAGAATTGAGTGTGATCCGTTATTGGGAAAAGTTAGAGCTGAGGCGGGCTTATGAAACGCCAAGGCAGTCTCTGACTGCAAAAAACATCAGGATGTTGCCAGGTAAATATTTACTGGCGGCATTAACGGAAAAGATCTAGGATAAGGAGGCAAGATGAACAGCAACCCGATGAGTTAGGCAGCCGCCTGGTTAATAAGCGGCGATTTTAAGACGCGTACTCAGAATGATTATCTATGTCTTCCGAGCTTAGGTGTCTAGAGAACCAATCTAAATTCTTCGTAATAATGTAATTGTTATTGTGGATATCCTTGTAATAAACTGTTAGGACTATTTGAGATAAATCTACTTGATAGCCAATCTTTTGATCATCATCAAAAAAGCCCATGGCAGGTGCAGGGAAATTTTTTTCGAAGACATCAAGTGAATCGTTCGGAGACAGTGTTTTCAAGTTGCTCTCAGATATATTTACATGCATATAGGATTTTGGATGTGCCGCTAAACAGTCTTCAATAGAGTTATAACTAACATCACCTTTTGTAAAGATCAATTTATAAACCTGCATTGGCCCAAGACCTTTATTGACTACTTTGACATACATGTGATTAAGTTTGTCTTTTACGTCAATCTGCCCAACCGGTCTAAGCGAGTTTTCATTGTGCTTGCGCTGAATTTCTAGCTGGATAAATGTTGCAATTAATGCTACTATGGAAACAAGTAAGGCTAGAAAAGCTACCATGTGATCTACTAAATTATTAAGTACCTCAATGACCAGTTCACGCATTTTTATATTGTGTCAGTATATAATATCGTTCTTTAGCTTTCAGTCTAAGGAGTTTGGGAATGAACTGATGATATATGCCGCAATTCGGGTCCTTACCATTCTCCCGGTACATTGGACATCCACTTGTACACATGTGTCGAAAATGGCAGGTCATACAATCCTCAGACTTATACCCCTCATTATAAGCGCCAATTTTAATTAGGTCCATTAAATCCAAATCTGTTGCAAAAATATCACCAGTTTTTCCAAGGCCGGTACCGAACTGTACATGACAATAATGAACATCGCCGTTGACGTATATTGCTGCGCCCGACTCTCCTGATGAGCAGGTTTGCGTACCCAGCTCTGAAATTTTCAAATCGTTTAAGCGGAAATATTTGCTTGCAGGCCAGCCTTTTTCAACCGCAGCTTCCATGACGCTATATACTTGATCGAAATACTTCGCAAGCAAGTTGCGGTCGATAAATTGCCCCCGGACGACTGAGTATCTGAAATGAATTTTCTTTTCGATCAGGTAATTTGTCAAAGGTAATAAGCCAGCCATATTATGCTGGGTGATAACCGATGACACAGATACTTTTATTTTTTCTTTGACTAGCCAGCGGATATTCCTGTCTACTTGATTGAAAGAGCTCTTGCCGTTTTTGAACTGCCTTGTATTGTCGTGGAAACTTCCATAGCCATCCAAGGAGACTCCGAATTGAATATCATTCGCTCTTGCAAAGCTCACAATTTCTTGATTAAGTATGGTCAAGTTGGTGAGGAAAGAGAATTTCAACTCACAGTTACGGGATTCAAAAGCCTTAGTCGCTTGTAGTATGAAATCATTCCATATCTTATACTGAGTAAGAGGCTCACCACCGGCAAGTTTCAAATGAATCCTTTCTAATTTATGATTTGCCTGGGTGACCAGCAATCGATTAATAAGTTGTTTTCGTACCTGATCAGACATTCCACCAGTCGTCTGAAGGGTTGAGATATAACAATAGTTACAGCCAAGATTGCATTTGTTTGTAGTGTGTATCCACAGCGTCAGAGATTTTGGCGAGATGTGTTCATTTTCCAGGTTCTTCGGGACTCCGAAATGTATGATATTTCTATCTGCAAGTGAATTTGCAAATTGTGTAACGACAAAAGGATCTAAGTGAAGCTTGCTGGCAATCTCATCCAAGGTGGTCTTACCATCAATAAGGTTCAGTATAGCCAACTGTGGTTTATTCAATAGTCTCAATGAATCTGCAAGCCATGTATTACTTGCATAGCCAAACTTTTCATTGATCTCGTCGATCAACAGGTGATCATACTTATGTGCGATAATCATCGGTTACAATCGCCCGTGCAATCACAGTTAGTGGAGGAATTTGAAGCTTCAGCAGCAACTATGCCGATTTGCTGTAGCAAATACTCATCGTCAAATAATACATCGTTAGAAAGCGTTTCTTCCATAGCGTTCAATTTTAATCTAAAATAATCGAAAGAATTTGCAAAATCAAGTGATATTTAGGACTTTAAAAAGGTCATCTACAAGAAATCCTCAATCATGTTTGCAAAGTTGCCGAGGTATCATAGCAGATCACGTAATACCTCTACGTTTTTTTTCAAATCGGGAAATTAGTATTAAAAATATTTTCATCCATGTTGTGCCCTACTTGAACATTTACCTACTTTAGTGGAGAGAGCGTTAATTTGATAGCGGGTCATCTGAATCCACGGAGTGGTGCGGATGCCCGCTATTCTTTTTAAAGACGCCTGAAAAAAATCTCCCAGCTACTACTTTATGCCCGCTCAGCAGTATTAATGCTGAAATGAAGGGAACAGCTATAACATTCACCCCTGCTGTCCGTCTACTTCAATCGTTACCAACTAACCAACGACAAACCGTATGATACTGAATTGTATGCCTGCAATTGCGCAATTTGAGCAATTGTTAGAACAGAATTTTAGAGAGAACCGCCATCCGCTGTTTTATGCCTCGGCGATGGGCATGACCTATTATCAATTGAACCAACGGGTGAAACATCATTTTGGAAAGACACTGTACGATGTGATTCAGGACCGGCTCCACAGGGAAATACTCGACCTGCTTTCCAACCGGGGGATAAAGCTGGGCCAGATTGCGCACGAGCTCGGTTGCTGCGACCAGGCCCACCTCTCCAGGAGCTTTAAGAAGCGAATGGGCGTGGGCCCCAGGGCATACCGGCGCGAATTGGCGCCCGCCCTCGGCTAAGGCCACCGATTACAAAAGACACCAAAGATTTATTCAAAAACAACTCTCATTTTATGGACAGGAACGACGCACTACTGCGTGGTCTGAACGACATATTCCCTATTGGCAACGCTTTTCAACATGACCTCGTGTCGAAAATGCGTATGAAACAATTCAACATCAGAAAACGCCTCTTAAAGAAAGACAAGGTTGCCAGCAAGGCCTGGCGCCTGGAAGAGGGTATTGTCGGCGTAACAGACCGTGGCTCACCGGGCAGCGCCCAAATTGTACGGATCATCATGCCAGGCACGATCTTTACCGACCTGGACAGTTTTTTCAGAAACAGGCGGATCAGGCATGACTATATAGCCCTTACCGACATCAAAGTCAATGAACTGACCAGGGACGATTTTAAGAAACTGAAGAAACACCCGGAGACGGCTGAACTGGTGGTAGACATCTTACTGAGTCTAGCTGCCCTCAATGAGGCTTACCTGAAGGTGCTGAGACAACCGGCAGCGATGCGTATCGCTTTCTTTGCAGAAAACCATGTGCCTTTCAGCTGCATACCGGATGAACATGCGGCCAATTACCTGGAACTGGCTCCTGAAGACTATCTGGCCGAAAAAGCAAGGTACCTGGTCAGGGCAGCTGCGCTGTCACCTGCGGCCAGCAAACGGATAATCACCAATCCAAAGGCACTTGCCTTTAGCATTAAGGCTTACATCCTGGACAATTACAGGATGCCGATATGCCGTGAAAACCTCGCGGAGCGCTTCAACACTTCAGTGAGAAGTATGGACCGGACCTTTAAGGATACCTTTGGTACATCGATTTACCAGACCATACTCAGGCTGAAAATGGAGCATGCACTGAAACTGCTGCAGGAAGAAAAAATGCAAGTGAAAACAGTGGCAGAAAGAATGGGCTACGACGATCCCTTTGTGTTCAGCAAAATATTTAAAAAATACTATAGCTTTTCACCTAACGACGCCAGAAAGCAAGCGACGGAAGAAAAAAAGTGACTGCTCCTTGTCTACAGTTAACATTCCTGAAGGAAGTATGAGTTTGCAGTTTTACCACTCAAAATCAACCTATCCAATGAACGTAATCAACATTCTCAATCAGATTTTAGAGGTTCTCCAGTCACTCTATGACGCGTACAAACTCGACAGGCCCCAGCAAAAGGCCTTACCAGCAGCCAAAGATGAGTATATTACCAGAAAGGTGGCCAGCGAGGAAGTATTGTTCTGTTCCCGCAGGACGTTTTACCGGCTTTATGAACGGTATAAATGGCCGAGGCGATTTTCGGGAAACAAATGGCTGTACCTGAAGTCTGCCATGCTGGAAAGCAGGGAAGCAGATGCCAATCCGTGCCAGTTTAAAAAGTGATCGGTGCCAGAGCCTGCCATAGTGATTGGCGGGCTTTTTTTATGCTTAAAGCCCCGCTATGTTTGTGCTGTTGACTTGCAAGACAACGACACAATTAACAGAGTGATTTACATTTAAAACCCCACATCTACCAATATGGGAAAATTATCAAGAGGGTTCCTGGGAGGTTTCCAGGGACAATTGGGAACGGCCTATGGCTGTTTCTGGAGAGGGATGGACCTGATCAAGGCCATGCCCAGAAAAACAAACCGGCCAGCTACCGAGGGGCAGCTACCGGCAAGGACGAAGCTGCCATTGGTGGCCTCTGCCCTGGCCCAGCTGGCGCCGGTGATCGACGTGGCCTACAAGTCCGGAAAAGCGAACCGCAGCGCCATGAACAATGCGGTGGCTTACAACCTGGAAAATGCGGTGACGGGCGCGTATCCAAACTTTACGATCGACTATCCGGCACTGCGGTTTAGTGACGGCAGCGTAGGCAAACCGTTCAATTACCAGCTAAGCACGGCAGTGGATGCCGAGTTTCACATTACATGGGGGTTTTCGGCTACGGCCGACAAGTATACCAGGCCGACGGACAAGGCAACCTTTGTGGCTTACAATCCATTGAAGGATGAGTACGTCATCGCAATGGGCGCAGTGCCGCGCAGCGCCCTGGAGTATGACCTGCTGGTGCCCGCCATCTGGTCTGGCAACCAGGCGCATGTATACATGTGCTTTATTGCTGCCGATGACAAAATGGCCAGCAAAACGCAGTACCTGGGCATGCTGGAGGTACAATAATTACCTGAGGCTGCCCCGCTCCTATCTGGGGCAGCCTTTCTTTAAATCTTAATTGACATTTACGATGAATACATTATTCTTAAAATTATCGCAGTCTTTACGGACAGGAATGCCGCAGACGATTGTGCTGGCGATCATCATTGCACTGAGCTGGTCGCCGGTGAGATTTAGCATTTTGCTAGTATGGCTTCTTGCCTTTAGCTATAGCTGGGTGTAAATATTCAACGGGATTGGGCCGCAAAGGTTCAATCCCATTTTTGTATGCTGATTTTTTGCTAAAAAGAAAAGCTTGCAGTTGCTGCCGGGTTATCCAGCTTAGTGCTTTTACGCTTCCCTCCTATCGTAACATGCATCATATTGATCTGGCTCTCGTGCTGTTCGAACAGGATGTCGTTACGGATTTCCAGCCTTTTAACTGGCGCTGTCTTTACGGTTTCAAAATAGCACCATGCGGCTTCCTCCTCTATTTCATAACCCAGGAATTTAAGCACTACCGGTTCCCCGTTGGCCCTGATCTTCAGATGGGCAGTGACATACGCAGCGATCATCGCATCTGTCTGCTTCCTCTCAGCAGGTTTCAAGATATTGGTCTTTTTCTTATAGGTACGATCCAAAGCACGTTCAAGGTCATCGAAAAATATCCTCGAACTTACCTGAAGCACCATAGTTTCCGGGTTTTGCTCAATTTCAGTTACACTTACGTAAAACGGATGCAAAAAATTCAGGAAAGTAAGCAGAAAACCTAATAATACAGAAGTCATTTGATTCAAAAATAACGGTTTTTTGCATTTTCCGGGATAATTAACGAATTTCAGTGCGGATGCAGGATTTTAAGCTATATTTCGAACTGGGTTGGCAACATATTTTAGACTGGCAGGGTTATGATCATATCCTGTTTGTACTGGTACTGTGCTCAGCTTACATTGGACGTGACCTGAAAAAACTGCTTATCCTGATCACCGCCTTTACAGTGGGCCACAGCATCACCCTTGCATTAAGTGTGCTGCAATTCATCAGGATACAGACTGCGCTGATCGAATTCCTGATCCCGGTGACGATTTTGCTTACGGCGCTGCGCAATATCGTCAGCAAACAAAAGCAGGCAAAAAAAATCACCTTTAGCTATCTGGCGGCACTTTTCTTCGGACTGATACACGGCATGGGCTTTTCCAATTACCTGAAAAGTATGCTGGGAAAAAGCAAAAATATCGTGGTAGAACTGCTGGGATTCAACCTCGGGCTCGAGTTCGGGCAACTGGTGATCGTCATGGCAGCCGCTGCACTTACCTTCCTGATGATCAGGATTGTAAAAATGAAGCAACAACAATGGAACTTTTTCCTCTCATCAGCTATATTTGGGATATCGTTTGTAATGGCGGCTGAGAGGCTGCCCGCGTTGCTATAATACGAAACTGAAACCACACACCACTGACTCATCACAGATGAAAAGATTTTTACTCCTGTCTCTTTCCATGCTCACCGCAGCGGCTGCGGCATTTGCACAGTCCAACCCCGGCTCAAACCACGGCAATAAGTTTGAGCAGTTGGGCACCCTGCTTTCCGACCCGAATTCTTACCGCTCTGCATCGGGAGCACCCGGGCCTGCTTACTGGCAGCAGCGCGCAGATTATGTGATCGATGCAGAACTTGACGAGAAGAACCTGATGATCAAGGGAAGTGAAACCATTACCTACTATAACAACTCGCCCGATCCGCTCAGCTATCTTTGGGTACAGCTGGATGAGAACCAAAACAAGGCCAGCAGCGACAACAAGCTGACCGAGCAGAGCAAGATGACCGACAAGATGAATTACAAGACCTTATCGGGAATCATCGGTGCGGAAAACGGGCTGGGTGTCAATATCATTAAGGTAACTAGCGGAAGCGGCACCAAGCTGCCTTATGTGATCAACAATACCATGATGCGCATTGACCTGCCGGTGGTATTGAAGCCGCATGAAAAATATGTACTGAACATCGATTGGAACTATAAGATCTCCGACAGGATGACCGTAGGTGGCCGCGGCGGTTATGAATACTTTCCGGAAGATGACAATTACCTGTTTACGATTACGCAGTGGTTTCCCCGGATGTGTGTTTATTCCGACTTCCAGGGCTGGCAGAACAAGCAGTTTGAGGGACGCGGCGAATTTGCGCTGGTATTCGGAAATTACAGAGTGAACATGACCGTGCCTTCGGACCATGTCGTAGGCGCTACGGGAGAATGCCAGAATTATGCGCAGGTACTGGGTGCGGAACGGCTGAAGCGCTGGAACAATGCCCAAACAGCCAAGGCTCCCGTCGAGATTGTGAACCTGGCTGAGATCAAAGCTGGTTTATCGAAGAAATCGACGGCAAAGAAGACCTGGACCTATACTGCGGAAAACGTGCGGGACTTTGCCTGGGTATCGTCGCGCAGGCTGGTATGGGACGCCATGGCGACCTATATCGATGGCAAAAAGATCATGGCCATGTCGTATTATGGCCCTGAAGCATACCCGCTGTATAACCGCTATTCGACTAAGGTCGTAGCCCATACCCTGAAGGTATATTCTAAACATACCATTCCCTACCCTTATCCTGTGGCGATATCTGTTGAAGCAGCCAATGGAATGGAATACCCGATGATCTGCTTCAATTATGGCCGCGCGGAAAAAGACGGTACTTATACCGAGGCCATTAAGTACGGCATGATCGGAGTAATCATCCATGAGGTGGGCCATAATTTCTTCCCGATGATCGTGAACTCGGACGAAAGGCAGTGGAGCTGGATGGATGAGGGACTGAACACGTTTTGCCAGTTCCTGGCTGAACAAGAATGGGACAACAACTATCCTTCAGGCCGGGGACCTGCTCATAAGATCGTAGATTATATGAAACTGCCGAAGGACCAGCTGGAGCCGATCATGACCAATTCGGAAAACATTATCCAGTTTGGCCCCAATGCCTACGCGAAGCCGGCTACGGCGCTGAATATTCTGCGAGAAACGGTGATGGGCAGGGAATTGTTCGATTATGCGTTTAAGGAATATGCCCGGCGCTGGGCCTTTAAACACCCCACGCCGGCCGATTTGTTCCGGACGATGGAGGATGCCTCAGCCGTTGACCTGGACTGGTTCTGGCGGGGCTGGTTCTTTACGACCGACCCTGTGGATATCTCTCTGGATGCGGTGCATTATTACCGGATGAACAGCATGAAGGACGCGGTAGAAAAGACGGAAGACCGGAAGGCCTGGGAAAAAGACAACAAGTACCTGGGCCGCGAGCGGAACCGAGCAGAAGGGATAAAGTTTGCCATTGAGCAGGACACCAGCCTTCAGGATTTTTACAACAAGTTTGACCGGTTTGAAGTGAGCAGTACAGCTGACCAGGACTTCAAAGATTATTATGCGTCGCTGACCGATGACGAGAAAAAGCTGTACGAAAGCAAAAAACATTTCTATGAACTGGAGTTTTCGAATGCTGGCGGCCTGGTGATGCCAATCATTGTAGAATGGACTTTCAGTGATGGCACGAAGTCAATCGACCGCATTCCGGCCTATATCTGGAGAAAGAACGAACAGAAAGTTACAAAGGTCTTTGCCAAGGATAAGGAAGTCGTATCTGTACAGCTGGACCCTTACAGGGAAACAGCCGATATTGATGAAAACAACAACAGCTGGCCCAGAAAGAGCCAGCCGTCGCGGTTTGAATTATTTAAGCAAAAAGAAGCACCAAGGGGCTCCTCAACCGGACAGAACCCGATGCAGGAAGCCAGGAAAAAGAGTTAAAACAAACTGGTCTGACCACTGTCGTCAATATCCAGGTCATCCGGATTAGTGATCTCCAGTCTGATTTCCTTTTTCGGTAGCGGAGCTTCTTCTTCATCTGCGTCCTTGTGTAGTGCCGGGTCGATCAGGTCCTGCTGATCTTCACCTGCAGCTTCATTTTCAGCTGCAGCATCAGTTCCGTCATTTTTTGAACCTGCCTTGTTTTTCTCTACAACTTCCTCTTCCTCGTTATTGGAGATCCGCAGGTCTTTTACATCGTGCTGGGTCAGCCGGTTGCCATTCGCCTTTATCCCCTTCACATCGATAAACTCCGAAAGTACGATCTCCAATGTCTCCGGTGTCTGGGTCTTGCCTTTCAGCACGTCTACGGTAAGCACGGCAGCAGGATTAACGCCCAGGTGCAGGAATTTGGAGCCCGGCTCTTCACTGATGAGGCTGAACTTCTTACCAACGGCAATGTTTTCAAACAGGAAGCGCTTGATAAAATAGTTTTTGGCCTTCCCGTCATAATGCACTACAGCGAAGGGCTTTTCCGGATCAAATTTCTGAATCAGGATGAGGTCATCATCGAAATGGTTGCTCAGCTCGAAAGTGCTCAGTTCGTACCAGCCGTCTTTATGCACCTGAAGGACCTTGTCGTCGCCGTCGAACTCACCGAGGTATTTACCGCGTCCGTCAACATTGAGGCGGCGCAGCAGATCATCATACCAGATTTTCAGGCCGGACAACGTAGATACGCCCTTACTCTTGAAGGTGATCTTTTTAACAGGATACTTGGAAACAATGTTGCCCATAGAGCCGCGGCCCTTAATGCCGATCTCGGCAAAGTCCAGGTCAAACTGCAGTTTCTTCAATTTACTGTGCGGCTTGAGCTGCACGTTGACCACCTCGGCCTCGCCATTCGGATTGGCACTAAAATAAAGCACTTTTGAACCTTTGCTGCCCTTGGTAAGGTCATATTCCTTGTCACGCGTTACACCTACCACTGCAAAACGCTTTACGTAGGAAACGCCGCTGGCGCCATCCTTGTAGATCATGTTGTAGATGGTGCGTTCGTCGCCTTTCTTGAATACCTGCGCGTGCAGGATTCCCTTTCCGACAAAGGTCTTATCGGCCACTTTGGTAACGGTACATTTGCCGTCTTCACGGAAAACGATGATCTCGTCGATGTCTGAGCAATCTGCCACGAACTCATCTTTTTTCAGGCCGGTGCCGATAAAGCCATCTTCACGGTTCATATACAGCTTCACGTTGGCCAGCGCCACTTTGGAGGCTTCTACCTTATCAAATAACCTGATCTCCGTCTTACGCTCACGGCCTTTACCGTACTTGTCTTTCAGTTTCTGGAACCAGGCAATCGCATAATCGGTCAGGTGCTTCAGGTGGTTCTTGACCACCTTAATATCTTCTGTCAGTGCCTTCATCTGCTCATCGGCCTTCTTCACGTCGAAACGGGTGATGCTGCTCATCGGCTTATCGATGAGCTTTTTGAAGTCCTCAGGAAGGATCTCGCGATAGAGCTGGGGCTTGAAGGGCTCAAACAAACGGTGCAGTACTTCCACTACGGTATCAAAAGTTCCGGAGTTTTCATAGTCCGGATGCTTATACATGCCTTCCTGGATAAAGATCTTGAGCAGGGAACTGAAAAAGATCTTTTCCTGAAGCTCATGCAGTCTGATCTCCAGTTCCCGTTTGAGCAGTCCCTTCGTATGCATGGTATTTTCATGCAGAATGTCGTTGACACTCATGAAGTGGGGCTTGTCGTCGCGGATCACGCAGGTATTGGGTGATATCGAAACTTCACAGGAAGTAAATGCGTAAAGGGCATCTATCGTGACGTCCGGTGATATGCCCGGCGCCAGGTGCACAACGATCTCCACATGCTGGGCGGTATTGTCTTCGATCTTCTTGATCTTGATCTTACCCTTGTCGTTGGCCTGGAGAATGCTGTCGATCACCGATCCGGTAGTGGTACTGTAAGGGATCTCCGAAATGATCAGGGTCTTTTTGTCCTTCTCGGTAATCTTGGCCCGCACCCGGATCTTACCCCCCCGCACGCCCTCGTTATATGCCGAGAAATCGGCCATACCCCCGGTAAAGAAGTCTGGCAGGATGTTGGCGCGGTTGCCCCGGAGTATTTCTATTGAAGCGTCGAGCAGTTCCACAAAATTATGCGGCATGACCTTAGTGGCCAGACCTACTGCGATACCTTCCGCTCCCTGTGCCAGCAGCAATGGAAATTTAACAGGAAGTGTTACCGGTTCATTGTTTCGTCCATCATAGCTCAGCTGCCACTCCGTGGTATCGGGATTGAAGACCACATCGTTGGCAAATTTGGAGAGCCTGGCTTCTATATAACGCGGCGCAGCGGCGCTGTCACCGGTTACCGGGTCGCCCCAGTTTCCCTGGCAGTCGATCAGCAAATCCTTCTGTCCGATCTGCACCATGGCGTCACCGATAGAGGCGTCGCCATGCGGGTGATATTTCATGGTATTACCGATCACGTTGGCGGCCTTGTTGAAACGGCCATCGTCCATTTCCTTCAATGAGTGCATGATGCGGCGCTGTACCGGCTTAAGCCCGTCGTTGATATGCGGGACTGCACGGTCGAGGATCACATAGGAAGCGTAATCTAAAAACCAGTTTTCATAAAGTCCGTTGATAGGGATCACGGTGTGCGTATGCGCTCCGTTCGGGTTGTCTTCTATTTCGTTACTCATTAAAAAAGGATTGGATGCTGTAAATATAAAACATTTCCCCCTATGGCATGGTTTTAGTACTAATTTTAGTACGTTACTCCAATTTATTTCACTTGAATAAATACATACGCAAAACTCTTAAGATCGTGCTTTGGGTAATTGCCAGTATCATCATGCTGGTGGTCCTTCTTGCCATATCCCTGAATATTCCGGCAGTACAAAATTTTGTTAAGGATAAAGCGATCAGTTACCTCAGGAAAAAGACAAAAACTGAAGTCCGGCTCGAGAGCATTAAGATTGCCTTACCTAAGGACATTGTTCTGAATAAATTTTATATAGAAGATCTTAAGAAGGACACGCTGCTCTATGCAGAGAAACTGTCTGTGGACATCAGTCTGTTGAAATTACTGAACAACAAAGTAGAGATCAATGACATCTCACTGAAAAAGATACGCGCCAACGTAACGCGCATTGACCCCGATACGACCTTCAACTTTTCATTCCTTGTAGATGCCTTCATGTCCGAACAGAAAAAGCCGGAAGATGAGGTAGACAAAGACACCACTTCAACGATGAAGTTTGCCGTAGACAAAGTAAGCCTGGAAGACATCGGGATTGTTTACAGGGACGATGTAGCCGGTAACGCGGTAAGACTTCATCTGGGTGAGTTTAACGCAAAGATAAGAGACTTTGACCTGAACGGGCAGCACTATGTGATCAGGAGCCTGGCCCTGAACAATACTTCACTGAACTATCTCCAGCGCAAGCCGCTGACCCAGCTTCAGCAACACCTGGAAAACAGCATCGATACCGCCAGGACTGCAACGGGAAAACTGCCACTGATCGAAGTGGAAAATTTTGATTTTGCAAAGATCAGGATCGGCTTTGACGACCAGGTTTCCGGGATGAAGGCAGATGTAGACCTGCAGAAGCTGGAACTGGAAAAACTGTTTGTGGATCTGACGAACAACAATTATAAGATTGAGGATGGTGCGGTCAATGATACTAAAGTGCTGTTTAATTCTGCGGCGAACAAGGCAAACGTGCTGCTGGGCGAATTCTCGCTGAGCAAACTTGTCGCCGATGTGAAGAACGGAAAATATACGCTCGGCAATGCAGCGCTGAACCGTTCGGATATCGGTTTTGCACTGAAGCCGGTAAAGAAGACCTCCGCTGACACTACAAAAACCGATACAGCCGCCGCCGCGCCGCTTTCCTTTGAAGCTGAAAGCATCAGCCTGACAGATAATAAGCTTAGCTTTGACAACCTGGGTGTGAAGCCGGTCAAGGGAATGGATTTCAACCACCTGCGCTTTAACGGACTGACCCTGGACGCTTCAGCGCTCGGCTACAGCGACAAGGGCATCAGGGTGAAGCTGAAAAAAGGAAGGTTTAGTGAAAAGAGCGGCTTCCGGCTGGAACAGCTGAAGGGTAACGTAGCCTACAATGACAAACAGATCAGTGTAGACGGTTTCCTGCTGAAAACGCCGAATACGCGTATTGAAAACAACACCCGGCTGGACTACACCACCATGGACGATCTGACTAAACATCCGGAACGGGTAAGGATTTCGGCCAGCATCACCAATACGGTCATTGGCTTACGGGATGCAGCCTACTTCAGTGATGCCTTACCTGCGGCTTACCGTAATGAAAAAATCAGCCTCAACGCCAGCGTAAACGGCTATATGAACAACATCAATGTGCCCAGGCTACAGGTACGGGGGCTGAAAAGCACATACATCGACATTACCGGCAACGCGAAAGGATTTCCTGATGTAGAGAAGGCTGTGCTTGACCTGAACATCAGACGCTTCTCCCTCACCAAGAGTGACCTGCTGGTTTTGGTACCTAAAAAATCATTGCCCGCCAGCATAGCATTGCCAAATGCCATCAGCGCCGTTGGTAAATTCAAAGGTTCTATGAGCAACTTCAACACGGGCTTCAATATACGGACAGACATGGGCTCGGCGAAGCTTGCAGCGATGATGCGCGGAACCAAAGGAAGGGAACGATATGCGGCCAACATCTCACTCGACAATTTCAATGTAGGCCGTCTGCTGAAACAGCAGCCAACCCTGGGCAGGCTTTCTGCCAAAGCTACGGTGAAGGGAACAGGCCTGGATATGAAAAAGGCTTCATTACAGGCGAATGCCCGGGTGACCAGCGCCGAGTACAACAAATATACCTACCGCTATCTGCTGCTGAACGCAAAATACGCAGGACAAAAAGCAGAAATCAAGAGCAGCATGGCGGACAGCAATGCCAACTTTAAACTGGAGGCGACTGCGGACATTTCCGGCAAATACCCGGCGGTGAAGGCAGACCTGAACCTGGTCCAGGTTGACCTGCAAAAGCTCAATTTCAGCGCGACTGAGTTCCGGCTGGCTGGCCTGGTTACCGCAGATATCAAAACTGCAGACCCCGATTTCCTGAACGGAGATGTCAGTGTCCGCGGTTTACAGATCGTAAAAGAAGGCCAGCGCTTCAATATGGATACCATCGATGTGCATTCGGAAGCCAGCCTTTCACACAACCTGCTTACCCTGAAATCGGAAGTACTGAATGCCAGAGTGGATGGAAAATATGAACTGACCAATCTGGGCAGTGCAGTGATCAATCAGATCAACCAGTACTATGCCTTCGGCGAAGTAAAGAAAATCCCCGCACAGCGATTCCGGTTCAATGTGAACATACACAACCCTAAATTTCTCAGGAACTTTGTTCCCGAACTGACCGGTTTCTCACCATCCCGGATGAGCGGGCTCATCGATACCGAGAAGGACAGCCTGCAGATGAACGCATGGTTCCCGCAGGTGGTTTACGGGGATTTCAAAGTGGACAGTACGCGATTGGACATCAATAACGACAACCAGCAGCTGACCTACAAATTACTGGTCCGCAGCTTTCAGAGCCCCTCTGTTTCACTTTACGATACAGAACTGAGTGGCCAGGCCGCCAATAATCATTTAGGGGTCAATGTACTGATCCGGGACAGCAAACGAAAGAACCGTTACGTGTTGGGAGGTACCTTTAAATCGATCAATAAGGATTACCAGTTTTCACTCGATCCGAATAAACTACTGCTGGACTACCAGAAATGGTCGATATCTCCGGAAAATTATTTACAGTTCGGGGCATCTGGCATTGTCGCCAACCAGTTTAACCTGAGCCAGGGCAACCAGCTGCTGAGCATTAACAGTACGGACAAGACACCAAATTCTCCCGTGCTGGTGCAATTTAAGGACTTCAGGATAGAAACGCTGACCAGGTTTGCAGAACAGGACAGTGCGCTGGTTGGAGGTGTGATCAATGGTACGGCAAATCTTCGCGGGCTTACGGATTCGCTTAACTTTGAAGCAAACCTGACGGTTGATCAGCTGCGTTACCAGAAAGACCAGCTGGGCACGCTGCGCCTCGCAGTGAACAACAATACCAGCAATGCTTATGAGGTAAACGTAGCGCTTGCGGGCGTGCACGAGCTAAGAGTGAACGGCTTTTATTATACGAACAGCGAGAATGCACTTGACCTGACCGTGAACGTAGACAAAATAGACCTTTCCCAGCTGGAAAGCCTGTCTATGGGGCAGATCAGGCGGGGCTCAGGATCAATAACAGGTCAGATAAACGTAAAGGGAAGTACATCGAAGCCACGTGTACTGGGCGACCTGCGCTTTAGCCAGGTGGCATTCAATGCAGCCTATGTCAATTCTTATTTCAGAATTCCGGATGAACGCATCAGCTTCACAGCGCGCGGAGTTGATTTTAACGACTTTGACATTCTGGATTCTCTGGGCAGGAAAGCGACGATCAGCGGTGGCGTGCTGACTACGGACTATCAGGACTTCCGGTTCAACATGGATATCCGTACGGACAATTTCAGGGCCTTGAATTCTACTGCACAGGACAATGACATGATCTACGGAACGGTTTACCTGAGCAGCAACATTAAGGTGCGGGGCGATCTGAACCAACCGGACGTGGACATGAACATCACCGTGGAAAAAGGCACTCGGTTTTTCTTCGCCATGCCTTCGGAAGACCCTGCTGTGATAGAGCAGGAAGGTATCGTGCAGTTTATCGATGCTGACGCACCTCCGTTTAACGGGCAAAAGGCACTGAAGACAGACAGCGTCAGCAAATCGCCGGTAAAAGGAATCAATCTGAGCGCCAATGTGAATATTGATCCGGAAGCCGAACTGAATGTAGTGGTAGATCCGTCGAACGGCGACGCCCTGAAGGTAAAGGGACAGGCCAATCTTATTGCAGATATGGACCCCAGCGGCAAGACGAGCCTGACGGGACGGTATGAGATCAGTGACGGATCTTACAACCTTTCCATAGGCCCTTTCTCCAAAAAGGAATTCAAACTGGTAAAAGGCAGCGCTATTGTATGGACTGGCGATCCGATGTCTGCCAATGTTGACCTGACTGCGCTCTACGAAGTAAATGCTGCTCCGATAGATCTGCTCAACGACCCGGATAATGCACAGGCCAAGACTAAGTTGCCGATACAAGTATACCTGATGATGAAGGAGGAACTGATGAAGCCAAAGATCTCCTTCCGGCTTGACCTTCCTGAAAATGAAAGGGGGGCACTGAGCGGTCAGGTCTATACGCGGTTGTTACAGGTCAACCAGGATGAGAACGAACTCAACAAACAGGTCTTTGCCCTGCTTGCACTGAACAGGTTCATTGCAGAGAACCCCTTTCAGAGCCTGGCCGGCGGCGGGGGCGGAATATCGACTCTTGCCCGTTCCAGCGTGAGCAAGCTGCTCACTCAGCAACTGAACAATCTGGCCGCAGACCTAATCCAGGGTGTAGATGTCAACTTCGGCATCAATTCATCTGAAGATTACTCCAGCGGCTCCCTTGAGCAGAAGACGGACCTGGAGGTTGGCTTATCCAAAAAACTCCTGAATGACCGGCTTACCGTAACGGTAGGCAGTTCTTTCGGGCTCGAAGGCTCGTCGGCGACCCGTAACAACCAGAGCGCAACTAATATCGCCGGGAACGTCAATGTGGAATATGCGCTATCGGCAGACGGACGGTACCGGCTGAGGGCATACCGGCGCAACCAGAATGAAGGCGTGATCGAGGGACAGATCATTGAAACCGGGCTTGGCTTTGCGCTGGTCGTGGATTATAACCGGTTCAGAGAGATTTTCCGCAAGCGCGAAACGCGCGAAGAACGCCGGGCAAGACGTCAGAAGAATGAAGCAATGGAACAGGAAAACAGGAAAAGAGAAGCTACAGAACAGAAACCAAATGATGAAAAGACCAATTAGCCTTTTTTTATGGACGGCTGCCCTGCTGTTTCTGACGGCCTGCAGCAATACACGCTACCTGAAACCGGCACAGATCTTATATACCGGCGCGGATATCCGGATCAATCCGGATTCATCAGGCAGGATAGAGGACCAGAAGACGGTAAAAAGTGCATTGGAGGGAAAGACACGCCCAAGACCGAATAAATCCATATTAGGCCTTAAATTCAAACTGTTTATCTACAACCTTGCAGGCGAGCCAAAGAAGCCAAAGGGCTTCAGGAACTGGTTACGCACTAAGGTGGGTGAGCCACCGGTATTACTCAGCGAGGTAAAGCTGAAATACAACAATGACGTACTGACAAGTTACCTCATCAGCCAGGGCTATCTGCAAGCTGCAGTTACCGGCGATACCGTGGTAAAGGGGAAAAAGGGCAAGGCTGTATATACCGCACAAACGGGAAACCGGTACAGGATCAACAGTGTAAGTTTTCCGAAGGACACGGGCAACCTGACGCACATCATCAATCAGAACAAGGATAAGTCCTTGCTGAAAGTTGGTGACTATTACGACCTGGATACCTATAAACTTGAACGGGAGCGAATCGACAATGACCTTAAGGAGCAGGGATATTTCTACTTTAGTCCGGATTACCTGATCATGCAGGTAGACAGTACGATCGGCCGGCACCTTGTAGATATCCGGGTAAAAGTGAAAGATATCGCTCCAGATGCGGGGACTAAGCCCTATACCATCAACAACATCAACATCTTCCCGACCTACAACATCAGGAGGGACAGCATCCTGAGGGCACTTGATCCGGTAAAGTTTGGCGATTTCAGCATCTATGACAACAGAAATACGTTCAAACCCTGGCTGTTCAACCGGCTGGTCTTTTTCAGGAAAGGTGAACTGTACAACCGCGGGGACCACAACCAGACGCTGAACCGCTTGGTGAACATTGGTGTGTTTCAGGGCGTGAAAGCGGAATTCCTGCCTCTGGACAGTTTTAGAAACGATCAGCTTGACCTGAACATTTACCTGACACCGCTTAAGAAAAACTCACTGTCTTTCTCGGTGATCGGCACCAGTAAATCGAATAATTTTGTCGGTTCAGAGATAAAACTGACGCAGACGACCAGGAATGTTTTCAGAGGCGCTGAACAGCTTGATATCAGTGCCAGCGGTGGCTTTGAAACCCAGGTAAGCGGTGTATCCAGAGGACTGAATTCCTACTCCTTTACCACTGAAGGCAAACTGACTTTTCCGAGGCTGCTTATCCCCTTCTTTAAGTTCAGCAGCACAAACGCGTATGTTCCTAAAACCATCGTTTCAGCCTCATACCAGTTACTCAGCAGAGGTTCGCTATACAACCTGAATTCTATAAAAGGTGAATTTGGTTACAATTTCCGGGAAAACAAGTATAAAGAACATACCCTGAACCCGATATCGATCAATTATGTTCAGCCATCAAAGCAAGATAGCAGCAAACTGGACAGCCTCTACAGGATTGGTTTAAGGGGTGCACTGGAGAAGCAGTTTATCATCGGCAGCAACTATAATTTCACCTATACCAATCAGATGGAGGAGCAACGCAGGAATAATCTGTATTTCAGCGGGGATATTGAAACTGGCGGTAATGTCTGGGGGCTTTTTGCCGGCACAGATGCTCAGGGAAGGAAATCTGTTCTGAAAACACCACTGACCCAGTTCATCCGATTGGAGACGGACCTCCGCAATTATTTCAAGATCAGACCTCGTGTGATCTGGGCCAACCGGCTCAACCTGGGTTATGGCTATGCTTACGGCAACAGTTCTGCCCTGCCCTTCGTGCGGCAGTTCTTTGCAGGTGGCAGTAACGACATTCGTGCGTTCCGCGCCCGTTCATTAGGTCCGGGTACATACAAGCTTCCCGACACCGTATTTGCGGACCAGGGCGGCGATATAAAAATGATGCTGAATACGGAGCTGAGGTTTAAAATCGTGAGCGTTTTGCACGGTGCCCTGTTCGCCGATGCCGGAAATATCTGGTTGCGCAAGGAAGACCTCGGCGCACCGGCAACAGCTACTACACCGGAAATCCCGGCACGTCCCGGATCGGGCTTTAAGTTCAAAAATGCACTGAGCGAAATTGCCATAGGCACCGGTGCAGGTCTGCGCGTAGACGCTACCATTTTCGTGATCCGGCTGGACGTGGCATTTCCGCTGCGCAAACCTTACCTGCCGGAAGGTCAGCGCTGGGTAGCAGATCAGATTGATTTTGGCAGCAGTACCTGGCGTAAGGAGAACCTGATATACAACATAGGCATTGGTTATCCATTCTGATACGCTGATAATTTGAATGATGTTATGAAAGTCCTCCACCAGATCAAATGTTTCTTTTTTGCCGTTTACCACCTGTTCGTAGCGGCAATAAAAGGTTTTTCTGAAGACCGGGTCATGAAGCTGAGCGCCTCTCTTGCCTATTATACCATCTTCTCGCTGACACCACTTATCATCATCATCCTTTCCGCGGCCAGCCTGTTCCTGGGCGAAAGCATGGATCCCAATGACAAGTTGTTCGGTGTAAACGGCGAGATCCCTAAGCTCATCGGTACCGACGCAGCCTATCAGCTGCGCAGCTTTGTGAACAACGCCAACTATTCCGGCAAGAGCACTTTTGGGCTCATCATCGGCATCACTACCCTGGTAATCGGTGCCACGGCGATCTTCATCGAGATACAGGACAGCATCAACTTAATCTGGAAAGTAAAAGCCGTACCAAAGAAGGGATGGAAAAAACTGATCGTTAACAGATTACTTTCCTTTTCACTGATTGCATCATTGGGCTTCCTGCTGCTGGTGTCCCTGGTCATCAACAGTATAGTCGTCGGCATCGGGGACAAACTGGCGCTATATGCCGCCAGGTTAGGTATCCGCGAAGTCTCGGAACTTTTCATGCTGATCGTTACCAATGCCCTTACGCTGTCCGTAGTAACCGCCATATTTACCGTTATCTTTAAGGTCTTACCAGACGTCTACCTGAAATGGAAACCGGCTATCGTCGGTGCATTGTTTACAGCGGTACTGTTCAGCATTGGAAAATACGCCATCGGCATCTACATTGAAAAGGGCAATCCCGGTTCTGCATTCGGGGCCGCAAGTTCGGTAATCGTGATCCTGGTCTGGATTTATTATACATCGGTCATCCTGTATTTCGGTGCCGAATTTACCCAGGCCTACGCCGAAAGATATGACAATGGCATAAGACCCAGCAAATATGCCGTGCATACCAAAGTCGTTGTGGTCGAAAAAAAGGTAGATGTATTGCCTCCACAACATCCGGAGGACACGAAGATTGATCCCGCTTAGGCTGATTCCGCGAGGCCGTCGCTGTCGACTACATCGTGTACAACGGCTGTAGTGGCCGCAGCTTCCTCCGCAGAAACAAGTTCGTCCGCAGTGTCCTTTTCGATCCTGAGGTTACGGATGATATGCTGCTGCCTGTCGGGTGTATTCTTACCCATATAATATTCCAGTAATCCTTTTATCGTCTGATCCTTCAGGATCACAGGATCTAAACGGATGTCTTTACCGATAAACAGGCCAAACTCATCCGGTGAGATTTCACCAAGACCTTTAAACCTGGTGATCTCAGGCCTGTTGCCCAGTTTCTCTATAGCATGCTTACGTTCCTCGTCACTGTAGCAGTAGATTGTCTCCTTCTTGTTCCTGACGCGGAACAGCGGTGTCTGCAAAATATACACATGGCCCGCGCGCACCAGGTCCGGAAAGAACTGCAGGAAGAAGGTCATCATCAGCAAGCGGATGTGCATCCCGTCCACGTCGGCATCGGTTGCAATAACGATATTGTTGTAATGCAGTCCCTCCAGCCCGTCCTCGATGTTCAGCGCATGCTGGAGCAGGTTAAACTCTTCATTCTCATAGACGACCTTCTTGGTCAGTTCATAGCAATTGAGTGGTTTTCCCTTAAGGCTGAATACGGCCTGGGTCTCTACATCCCTGGATTTGGTGATTGAACCCGAAGCCGAGTCTCCTTCTGTGATAAACAGTGTCGTCTCATATCTTCTGTCATGGTTGCTGTTAAAGTGGACTTTACAATCGCGGAGTTTCTTGTTGTGAAGAGACGCCTTTTTTGCCCGGTCATTGGCCAGCTTCTTGATGCCTGCAATGTCTTTGCGTTCCCGTTCTGATTGCAGGATGCGCTTCAGCAGTGCATCTGCCACATCGGGATGCTTGTGCAGGTAATCATCCAGTTCCTTTTTCACAAAGTCATTGACAAAGGTACGTACAGTAGGTCCGTCAGGCCCCACATTCAGGGAGCCGAGCTTGGTCTTGGTCTGTGACTCGAAGACTGGTTCCTGTACCCTTACCGAAATGGCCGCAATAATTGAAGAGCGGATATCTGAAGCATCATATTCCTTTTTATAGAATTCCCGGATAGTCTTTACTACCGCTTCCCGAAAAGCCGCCTGGTGGGTACCGCCCTGGGTCGTGTGCTGGCCGTTCACGAAAGAATGATAATCCTCACCATATTGCTGTCCGTGGGTCATCGCGATCTCGATATCATTACCTTTCAGATGGATAACCGGATAGCGGATGTTCTCGATATCGGCCACACGGTGCAGCAGGTCATAAAGCCCGCGTTCCGAGAAGAACTTCTGGCCGTTGTAATTAATGGTTAGCCCGGTATTCAGGAACACATAGTTCCAGATCATACTTTCCACAAAATCGGAGATGTAATGATAGTTCCTGAAAATACTGTCATCCGGGTAAAAGGTGATGGCAGTACCATTGCGCTGGGTCGTATCGATGATGTCGTTATCATTGACGATCTCACCCTTTGAAAACTCCACACGTTTGGTTTTTCCGTCGCGGTAAGACTGTACCGTGAAGCTGGAAGAAAGCGCGTTCACCGCCTTGGTACCTACACCGTTCAGACCTACAGATTTTTGGAAGGCCTTGCTGTCATACTTTCCGCCGGTATTGATCTTGGAAACACAATCGATGACCTTACCTAAAGGAATGCCCCTGCCATAGTCGCGAACGTTTACCTTATGTTCGGACACGGTAATATCTATCGACCTTCCTGATCCCATAACAAACTCGTCAATAGAATTGTCCACGATCTCTTTCAGCAGCACATAAATGCCATCGTCCTGGGCAGAGCCATCTCCCAGTTTGCCAATGTACATACCCGGACGTAACCTGATGTGTTCCTTCCAGTCGAGTGACCGTATGCTATCTTCGTTATAATTCGGTTCAGCCATGATGAAAAGTGTATAGCACAAACATACGCATTTTAGAAAAACTGAAAAGCCCGATCATTATATGTAACTTTGCCCCAGCACGAAACATTTTGGTGCAATTTATTTAAACAACAAGACATTGTCATTTCAAGAATTAAACCTGATTGAGCCGATATTGAAGGCATTGCAATCAGAAGGCTATACACAGCCTACCCCGATACAAGAACAAGCTATCCCCTCCATACTACAAGGAAACGACCTTTTGGGCTGCGCGCAGACCGGCACCGGAAAAACTGCTGCTTTCGCCATCCCGATGCTGCAGCTCCTGCACCGGCCGCATCAGAATATAAAGGCGCAACGCCATATCAGAGCGCTCGTGCTTACACCTACGCGTGAGCTGGCTATCCAGATTGAAGAGAGTTTCAAAGCTTATGGTAATCATCTTCCGCTACGTTACCTTGTGATCTTCGGCGGCGTAGGACAAAAACCACAAACGGATGCACTGCAAAAGGGTGTAGATATCCTGGTGGCCACGCCGGGCAGGTTACTCGATCTGATGAACCAGGGTTTCATCAGCCTGAAAGACCTGGAGATTTTCGTACTGGACGAAGCAGACAGGATGCTGGACATGGGTTTCA
Organism: Pedobacter sp. JY14-1; assembly: GCF_029269825.1. Lineage (GTDB taxonomy): Bacteria > Bacteroidota > Bacteroidia > Sphingobacteriales > Sphingobacteriaceae > Pedobacter. The sequence continues at coordinate 1,052,499 of NZ_JARJHU010000001.1, forward strand.
TCCACGACGTAAAACGGGTAATCGCAAAATTACCGGCCAAAAGGCAGACCCTGTTTTTTTCAGCTACCATGCCTAAGGAAATCCAGGCGCTCGCGGATACCATTCTGAACAACCCCGTAAAAGTCGAAGTGACCCCGGTGTCCTCTACTGCCGAAAAAATACAACAGCAGGTATTCTTTGTCGAAAAAACCAATAAAAGACATTTATTGTATCATATCCTGCAGGATAAATCCATTGAGTCTGTCCTGGTCTTTGCCCGGACGAAGCACGGATCTGACCGCATTGCGAAAGAACTGGGCAAGGCAGGGATAAAAGCTGAGGCGATACATGGCAATAAATCTCAGAACGCCAGGCAGCGGGCACTGACCAACTTCAAGTCGAAGGCGACAAGGGTACTGGTGGCTACTGATATTGCCGCCAGGGGAATAGATGTAGACGAACTGGCTTACGTGATTAACTATGAACTTCCAAATATTCCGGAAACCTATGTACACCGGATTGGACGTACCGGCCGCGCCGGACTAAGCGGCACCGCATTTTCATTTTGCGACGCTGAAGAGAAGGCATATCTGAACGATATTGAAAAACTCATCGGCATCAAAATTCCCGTAACGGAGGATCATCCCTTTGCCATGACCTGGCAAAGTCTGATGGCTCCCGCAGGCCTGACGTCGCTGACAGCAAACAACAGAGACCGGGCCATAAAAGGAAAGAGAGGCGGCCAGGGCGGCATGAATAATGGCCAGCAGCGCAAACCACAGCAGGCAGGTCAGCAACAGGCACGCAAAGACCAGGAGCCGAACCTCAGCGGAGCAAAGAAAGCCCCAAACAAAAAACGCCGTTTCTGGGGCAAAAAGAAACAGCAGGCTTAATCCAAAATAAAAGCGCCGTTCTTTCGAACGGCGCTAAAAAACCTATCTTCCAAAATCGTCCTGTACCCTGACGATGTCGTTTTCATCTGACGGCTCCTCCGGATCGGTATGTTGCCAGATCTCGGAAACGATACCCCAGTCTTTCAGACCGATCAACCGGTGACGCTCGCCTTGTTTCAATTTGATCGACTGACCGGGAGCAAGTTCCTGCAACGCGCCCTCCTCATCTGTATCACTGGTAACGACACCTACTGTACCATTGACCACTCTCCATATCTCCGCACGGCGGTGATGGTATTGCCACGACAGACGGGTATCAGGTGCAACGATCAGTATCTTGGGGCTCAGTTTTCCGGATATTTTCAGGTCCTCTACGTTCAGGCCTTCAAAATAAACGTTGGCAAACTGTTGGGCCTGCGCTTCATCAATTACAAAAAAACCGCCCCACGGACGGGTCTCATCACGGTTCACTACGTTAAAACCTTCAATTTTCAAACGTTGTGCGACACCTTCAAATATTTCTTTTTTCTGATCTGACATGGTAATATCGGGTTATTAAATTTTCTCAAACTTAGCCAAAAGTTTGCAAATGCCGTTATTTCCTGGTGATTTTATCAATTTCCAGCAGGTCTTCATTGAGCGATATGATGAGGTCATACAATAACCTGACGTTCTTATCGTCGGCCGGTAAGGTGCCGTTCAGTAACTCATCACTTTTCGCCAGGAACTCTTCATAGATCTCTTCCGGCACTTCTATACTATCCAGTTCTATCTGGCGGGACATATGGTACAACAACTGGGAGATGGACAGATAGACGATATTGAGATTAAACAGAACATCTTCATAAGACTTGCTGTCCCATTCCATGATATAGATATAAAAACTATCGGAAGCCAGTTCATTGTATTCCTCATTTTCCATGATCTCCAGCTCATCCAGATTATTGATCATGTAATAGGTCTTGGCACAACGGATAACCTTTTCTATCGAAGCCAGCAGCAAGTTTACCACAGGATCGTTTACTGACTCCAGCAATTCAAAATCATCTTCGTCCATGGAATCGGCAGGTACCAGGCCCTTAAGATCTGAAAGCCCCTTTTCAAAGGCCAGGATGAACCCGTTCCTGCAAAGTTCAAAAATAACGTGGTTCAGCACATGTGGAAAAACGCCTCTTACTGAATCGTTCATTAGATTTTGTCAATTAAATACCGGTGAAGATAGTAAATAAAAAAGCCCGGCTCAAAAAGCCGGGCTTACTATTAAATTGAGAAAGGGTCTATTGCAATCTGTTAAGCTGGGTGTTGATCCTTTTTACGATATAATCGATGTCAAAAGGCTTACTGATATAATCATTTGCCCCAGCTTCAAGACTTTTCTTCTTGTTCTGATCATTTGCCGACATCACAATGATCGGAATATGCTTTGTAAAGGGATCGCTTTTAAGGTCTGTGCAGATATCTGCGCCGTCGCCGTCCGGAATCATGACATCCAGAATAAAAAGGTCAGGAACAGAATCTTTCAGCTTGTTTTTCAATTCAGCGAAGGATGATGAAAGCTGAAGCTCGTATCCTTCGTCTTTCAGCAGTACCCCGATAATGTAGCGGATGTCTTCATCATCTTCAAGCACATGTATTCTTTTTACCATTTGTTGATTTGTTTTAGGGTTTTCGACATTTACCAAGCAACAACTCTGCCATACCTGAAGATTTCGACACAAATGTTACTTTATTTTATCTTAATCCATGAAGACAGGTCATTGACAAGTACAACCGATACGTTTGAGGGCACCTCATACTGCCTGATATCTGCCTTTTCCTTTTGAGGCATCATCAGGTGATTCAATTCCGGATAAAGCTTCAGCGACACATTCTTCCTGGTGCCAAGTGCAGCCTTCCACAAATTGAAATCGGTTACAGATACCTGGAAGTCATTTCCCCCCTGTGCGACGAAGATCCGTTGTTTGGCCTGCTGCTTTGCTGTGGCTACCTGGTTATAGACATTCAGATCTGCCCAGTAGGATGCCGGCATTCCCAGCAGCACGGAATCTGGCTTTATGGTGCCCGGTTTGATCAGCTTTACGCTATTTGTTTCCATATTTGCGCTGTCCAGCATAAGCCTGGCTGCCCTGGTCGTATCTTTGCCGAGTGCAAAGAAATAATTTCTTTGCTCAACACTGATATCCATAAGGTTGCGTGCAGGGGCAGCCATAAGGATAATGCCTTTCAGGTCTGGTGCCGCGCGGGCGATCCTGGGAGCCAGCATTCCGCCCAGACTATGGCCGAGTACATAAAGTTGTAATTTATCGGCTTCGGGTACGGTTCGGGCCAGCGCTATGGCCGCCAGGGCATCATCCAGCACTTCTTCCTTCACCGTAATTGCACCGATAAATTCATTCGGATAGAGGAGTGTCCTTTTTACATACCGGATACTGGCGATACCTTTCGAAGCCAGGCCGGTCGCGAGGTCCTTAAACGGCTTGTTCGGGCCGATCGTCTCATCCATATCATGAGCACCAGATCCATGTACAAATACGACAAGAGGATATTTACCTGCTTTTCTGGGAAGTGTAAGCATACCTGCAAGCTCGTGTTTACCGGCCTTCACATAAACCTCCTTCTCACGGTACAGGCTGGTATCTGCATAAGCAGGGAGCTTGTAAGCTTCCGGCTTAGCTGTGGGCTGCAGGAAAAAGCCTACTATCTTTTCAGATTTATTAAAGGCAATAAGGAAATTCTGCATGTCATTTGCAAACTTCCCTTCCAGGATCACGGTAAAAAACTCACCCTGAGTCTTACTGCTCAGTACTGAAAGATCCTGTAAGGGACCCATCTTTGTCGTTAGTTCCGTCCAGATCTCCTTTACCTTTTCTTCGGAAACCTTAGCCTGAAAACTGGTGTCGAAATAACCATACGCTTCTGTGAACTTATCTTCAGACAGTAACTTGAACAGGTCTTCTGAATGTCCGATCATTTTAAGTATACCCTGCGAGAAAGCGGTCTGCCCCACAAACAGGACAAAAAACAGCACAATAATCTTCTTCATATTTAATTCATGGGAGTTTTTCCGGCAACAATATACTACTTAAAAAGCTCAAACCCATATTGGGCCATACTCCAGAACTCATCCATTTGTGTTATCCTTGGTCTGAAGAAAGAGATCAGATCGGGCCAGTCTTCTTTCCTGTAAATGCTGCGTCCCTCCAGTGTCTTTATGATCCGGGCCAATGTTCGCCCATTTTCGTCCCGGACTTCGGGCTCCCAGTCCCATTCCTCGTTCATGGTATCTGTGAAAACCTTCCGGAACTCCAGAAACTGCTCATAGATCAGCATCCTGATTCCCTCATCCGGATGGTTGATCTCTATGGCGATACTTGCCGACCGGTTTTCCGCCCGCATCCTGAAGGAAATAGCCCTGACCCCGGTCTTGTAATTGATCCAGTTGATCTTTAATCCGTCAGCAGAAGGCTGAGGTGAGATGTACCTGCCAAATACCGTCCAGAATTCCTGTCTGATCTGAGATGCCTGTTCTTTTGAATACATTATCTTAAAAAATCAAGGGGCAGGGTAATAAAGAAGCTTGAGCCGCCTTCCGGATTGGGCAGAAAGCCGATTGTGCCACCCTGACGCTCCGTGTATTCCTTGCATAAGACCAACCCGAGACCTACTCCCCGTTCATTGTTCGTTCCCGAAGTAGGCGCGGACCGAACAGAGAACAAATGCGCACGCTGATCTTCCGGGACACCAGTCCCATTGTCACTGACAACTATCTTGCAATGCCCTGATTCCGTTTGGGCCAGTATGCTGATGGCTCCGCCGGCCGGTGTAAACTTGACCGCGTTGCTGATCAGGTTTCGCACGACGAGCTGCAGCATGTCTATGTCGGCAACAACTGTTAACTGTTCCGGAACGCTGCAGGTCAGGGTGATCCCTTTCTTTGAGGCATAAAGGGCCTGCATCCGGACCGTACCGGACAGCACCTGGAGCAGGTTAACGTGCTGCAACCGAACTTGTGCACCTTCCATCTGTGACTTTGACCAGTGCAGGAGGTTGGACAGCATCTCCACCGCACCATTGGTCGAAGACAGCAGGGCCTCTTCCAGCTCTGGCCTTTCCGAGCTTTCCAGGTCATTGCTGCGGAGCAACTCCAGGTAGCTCTGCACGTTCAGCAACGGCGTACGCAGGTCATGGGAAATGATCGACATCAGCCTGGTCTTTTCCGCATTGCTTTTCTCAACGGCAACTGTCTTCTCTCTGGCGGCCTCCCGCTCCAGGTGATAACTCCGCTTGATAAACCGCGCAACCAGGTAAATCACGAGGACCGGCATCGGAAAGGCGGTAACCCGGTCGATAAACTGTCCCCTGCCCTGTTGGAAAGGATATTTTACCAGGGCCGGCAAATAATACTCCAGCAGGTGGATCAGGACAAAGAAAATGATGTAAGTGATCAGCCATCTCAGATGCTGATGATAAGGCGAAATGGCAAAGATCAGCAGTAAGTATGCGGGCCAGATCAGGTCTGTCGAGCCATTGATACCGGCATTGTAAAAGTAATTGATTCCTAACATCAGCAAGCCGAACAGCCCGAATGCCGTACTGCTGTGCGTCTTACCGAGAAATCTTGAATTGTAATATTGCCAAAAGAAGAATAAAGCAACGATCAATGTCGATAATGAAGCCACATAGAGCCCCGCATAGAGATTATAAGGAACATAGACGCAAGCGATCAGGATTACGCCGGCGCTGATGGAATGAAAAATCCTGCTCTCCAGTGAGAAGTCCGATGTGCTGCCGGTCATGTCCAGCCAAAGGTGCCCCAGGCCCTTAAACAAGCCGGAACTGAAAGCAACTGGATTGAACTTCGGCATAGCGGGTAAAGTAACGGACTTTAGTTGACTTGCCGAAAAACCGGGAGCAAAAAATTGCGACCGTACGGCGGATGCTCCCGGTGAGAAAATGATTAAACCCCGGCCTTCTTAATCACTTCAAGTGTTTTACGCAAACCTGTGGAAGCGACTTCCTGAAGGTCTTGTTTCCAGTAGTCCGGGTTATACAGCTCAAGGCTCACACATCCCCTGAAGCCGGTACTTTTCAGGTCTTTCAATATCTGCGGCAAAGGCAAAATGCCGTCCCCTGGATAAACCCTGTGCTGGTCGCCAAGCTCCTCTATTGCCGATGGCTTAGCCGGGACGTCTCCAAACTGGAAGATAGCGATGGAACTGCCGTTCAGCATTTTTAAGCCTTCAAATCCACCTTCGGAAATATACATATGGTAAGTATCCGGAATGATTTTGGCTTTAGGATGATTCGCGTCCATCGCAATGCCCATGGCTTGCCCCATCGTCTTTACCGGCTGGTATTTTACAAACACCAGTGCCGGATGGATATTGTATTCCTTCAGACCAATTTCCAGGATTTCCCGGTATCGTGCGGCCACCCATTTCTGAGAATAGTTGTCGCCAGCGGTATTGGGAATGGTCTGTATGTGCTGGGCACCCAGCTCGGAAGCCATACGCATGCGGTTACGGGTATCCTTCAGCGATTGGTCAAACAGCTCGCGGGTAGGCGGAAGCGCGTTCCACAACCCGATCACGCTGGGCACGAACAAGCCAAGATCCCTTATTTCCTTACCCAGGTCTTTCAGGTTGCCACCCTGCGCCTCGTATTCCTGCAGTTCCCCATCCCATGGCTCTATGGCATCATAGCCTGCCTTAGCGGCAAATTTTACTTTGTCTTTCAGCGAAGCCGGCCTGATGGTAGCCGTGTCCAGGCAGATCGGCCATGGACTTACGCCTTTTTGGTAACGTTTTTCTTTGTGTTCCGATGCTCCAGTTGCTCTGGATGTCCCGGCAAGTACAGCAGGTGCGGCTCCGGATACCAGTGCCGCGGCTGCGCCGAGATTGATAAAGTTTCTCCGATTCATGGTCTGATTTTGGTTATTAGTCCCCAATATACAATTAATGATAAAATTCAGCTTATCTTCATCTGATGAAAGAACCTGGGAAACTCGATTCACTGCTGCTTAAACTGGAAAACCTGGAGATAAGGCAGCGTGGCTTTGAACAGGAGATCCAGGCCCTCCGTGAAGAGATCGCAGTACTGCAGGGCAAAAGCTTTTCGTCCCCGGCAGTGACCGAAAAAACCGCCGCCCCTGTCACGGCTCAGACACAGGCAGGAAAAAACCGTTTCAGTATGCCCGGCAGGCCCGGGCTTGAGAAATTTATCGGAGAGAACCTGGTCAGTAAAGCGGGCATTCTGGTGCTGATACTCGGAGTAGCCATCGGCGCCAAATATGCCGTAGACCGCGACCTGGTGAGTCCGCTTACCAGGATCATCCTTGGCGCAGTCACCGGTATGACACTCATGGTTCTCGCATTCTGGCTCAAGAAAAAATACGGAAATTTCTCAGCAGTACTGGTGAGCGGGGGTATTGCGATACTGTATTTCATGTCCTATGCAGCATACAGCTTCTATGACCTGTTCTCCCAGCAGCTTGCCTTTGGTATCATGACGGTATTTACCCTTTTTGCCGTCTTTATCGCCATCTGGTATGACCGGCAGTTTATCGCACACATCGGCCTGGTAGGCGCCTATGCAATACCTTTTCTCCTGGGTAACGGTTCAGGCAGGGCAACGATCCTTTTTGCTTACATTTCCATCATCAACGCCGGTATCCTTTTCATCAGTCTGAAAAAATACTGGCAGCCCCTGTTTTACCTGGCCTTTGCGGTTTCCTGGACCATCCTCCTCTCCTGGTGTATCAGCACAGACAGCATAGCGCCTTATGTGTGGACGGCATTGCTTTTCGCTTTTGTGTTTTTTATGACCTTTCAGCTGACAAGCCTGGCTTATAAGCTCATCCTTGGAGAAACGCTCAGCAATACTGATCTGATCGTTCAGTTTATCAATTCGCTTATATTTTACCTCGCCGGATATTACCTGTTGACTTTTCTGCCTGCTTCGGGACATACCCTGAGCCTGTTTGCCGTTTTTAACGCAGGGGTACACCTCACAATCGGGCTTCTGATCAGAAAAAGGCAATCGCTGGACGGCAGACCGGCCCTGCTTCATTTCCTGCTGGGCATTGCATTCATCTACCTGACCTTCCGACTGCAGATCACGGCCTGGTTTGGTCCGGCTGTAAAAGATCAGGTCGCAAAGGTCGCATGGACTTATATCTACAGCTTGTTCTTTATGCTTGCCGTCACCACGTTAGCTGTAAGAAAAATAAACGAGACTGCAACAACACGCATCATCCTGCTCATAAACCTGTCGCTTACTCTGGCTTTCCTTACCTGGGGGCACTACAATCTTGCCCAGTCAGGCTCAGGCTATGTCCGCTACCTGTCTGTACTGTTATCTGTACTGCTCCTCCTGGCCTCGGCAAAACTCCTGAAACAAAATATACCCACGGAAAGGCTACTGAAGTTTTCGGGGCTCTTCTTTCATTTTTGCATATTGTGGACACTCAGCAGTGAATTCATTCACCTGCTGTCGCTTGCCGGGTTGTACGGCAGCTATAAACTCGGCATGAGTATCCTCTGGGGTGCCTATGCCCTTTTGCTGATCATCATCGGACTTGCCAGGCATCAGGCGCATCTGCGCATCGCAGCCATCAGCCTTTTCGCCATCACCCTGGTAAAACTTTTTACGTTTGATCTTGTCCAGCTGGGCACTGTCGCAAAGACAGTGATCCTGGTTTCACTGGGCATATTGATGCTGATTATTTCCTTTCTCTATACACGGTACAAAACCAAATGATACCTTTGTTGTTTTAGTTACAAAACCCCGAAATGATACGACTCATTATTAAAATACTCCTGATGGGGCTGGCCGTATTTATCGGCGCTAAAGTGGTGCCCGGTGTCCAGGTCAACGGTTTCGGATCTGCGGTTCTTGCTGCTATCCTTATTGCCATCGCCAATGCCACGGTAGGTTTTATCCTTCGTTTGCTTACATTTCCAATCAATTTTCTCACATTAGGACTCGTTTCCTTTATCATTACCGTGCTGATGGTGCTGATGGTGGACAGCTGGATGAAAGATTTCAACACAGACGGCTTCCTGTCTGCAGCGATCTTTTCCATCGTAGTCGCCCTCGTCAATGCCCTGTATAGCGTTATCGCCGGTAGCGACAAAGACTGATCAATATGAACAATGCCGTACCCCAAAAAGTAATCATCGTCGGCGGCGGCTTCGCCGGGCTGAACCTTGCAAAAAAACTGGCCAACCAAGACCAGTACCAGGTGACGCTGGTCGACAGGAACAACTATCATTTCTTTCCCCCGCTGCTCTACCAGGTATCTACAGCTTTCATTGAGTCGTCCAACATCAGCTACCCATTCCGCAGAATGTTCCAGGGCAAAAGCAACCTGGGCTTTTATATGGGCGGACTGTTAAAAATAAATCCTGAAAGCAATACCATAGAGACCGAAAACGGCGTGCTCAGCTATGACCATCTGGTCCTTGCCATGGGTACGGAGACCAATTTCTTCGGAATGGAAAACGTCAGTAAAAAAGCAATGCCGATGAAGACCATCGACGATGCCATTAATATGCGCAACCATATCCTGCTGAAACTGGAAGAAGCCGTGAGGTCCTCTGACCCGGCCGAAAAAGAGAAACTGGGTAATATCGTGATTGCAGGCGGAGGTCCTACCGGGGTGGAAATCGCCGGTATGCTCGCGGAAATGGGCAGAAATATTATCACCAAAGACTATCCCAGCGTAAAACGCTTTTCGGGCAGGATCTTCCTGGTGGACGCAGGCGCTAAACTGCTGGGCCCGATGAGCTCCAAATCTCAGGAAGAGGCTTATGAGGTACTGAACAAGCTGGGTGTAAATATTTATCTCAATACATTAGTAAAAGATTATGTAGATGAGCAAGTGATCCTGGCCAATGGCAACCATATCAACAGCTCGACATTAATCTGGGCTTCAGGCGTAATCGCGAAGGAAGCTCCGGGTTTACCGGCCGCAGCGATCACCAGGGGCAGGCGCATTCTGGTAGATGAATTCAATAAGGTACAAGGCACTTCAAACATTTATGCCATTGGTGACCAGTGCATGCAACTGACCGATGAAAAATTCCCGAACGGCCATCCGCAATTGGCGCAGGTAGCTATACAACAGGGTAAACTACTGGCCAAAAACCTGCTAATGCTATCAGCCGGCAAGCCGCTCGAACCTTTCCGCTACCATGACAAAGGCAGCATGGCCATTATTGCCAAATTTAAAGCTGTTGTAGACCTGCCGAAAAAAGGCTTTTTTAAGGGCTTCTTCGCCTGGATCGTCTGGCTGTTCATTCACATCATTCCTATTGCAGGGTTCAGAAATAAAGGAAAACTGGCCTTCAACTGGTTCTGGAGCTTCATCACCAACGACCCTACCTTACGGCTCATCATCAGGCCAGACAATAAGAAATCGTAGGAATAGCACCCCCGTATAAAACCCATCCGTATGGGACACACCCGTCATTTCGACGAAGCATGAGGAGAAATCTCTTGAATGTTCCTAAACAAGAGATTTCTCGCTACACTTCGTTCCGTTCGAAATGACGGGTGTTTTAGTACCAGGCGAATCGGGTACCGACTATTATACCCCGGACTATTTCCCCGGGATCAGTTTGAGCAGCGCACCCGGACCTTCCGTTACTGCATAGATGTAGCCATCAGGACTTTCCGCAACGTAGCGGAACCTGCCCTTGCCCTGGTACATCCTGTCTTCCGATTTATATTCCGTGCCATCCAGTGTAACCCGGTTCAGGTGAGTAAAGGCCAGCGCGCCGATCAGCAGGTTGCCTTTCCAGTCCGGATATTTGCTGCTGGTTACAATGGTCATGCCGCAAGGCCCGATTGACGGAACCCAGTAGTGCTTAGGATTTTCCACACCAGGAAGTTCCTTATTGGGTGTGAGAACGGTGCCGTCATAGTTGATCCCGTAAGAAGTCTTCGGCCAGCCATAATTTTTGCCCTTTTCGATCAGGTTCAGTTCATCTCCTCCTTTAGGTCCGTGCTCTACTTCCCATATACGGTTATTAGCAGCGTCATAGACCATCCCTTGCGGATTGCGATGTCCGTAAGTCCAGATGGAGCCATGGGCGTTGCCTTGTCCTACAAAAGGATTGTCCTGCGGAATACGTCCGTCATCAAAAACACGGTGTACCTTACCATGATCATTGTCCAGTTCCTGTACCTTAGGCTGCGTACCGCGTTCTCCTACACTGATGAAGAGATATTTATCTTTGTCAAAGACCAGGCGGCTGCCAAAGTGAAAATTCGCCTTTAAAGCAGGTTTTGCCTCAAAAATATCCTGTTTATCGACAACCTGGTTGCCTTTCAGCTTAAATCTGACCACGGCTGTGGTGATCAGATCGCCTACTGGTTTGGAGAAGGAAATATAGATCCAGCCATTTTTCTTATAATCAGGGTGGAGCCGGATGTCGAGCAGGCCGCCCTGGCCTTCATTTACTACGGCAGGTACCCCTGAAAGCTTTTCCCCGGTAAATTTATCATTCTTAAATATGAGGATCTCTCCTGCTCTTTCTGTTACCAGCATCCTGCCATCAGGAAGCCAGACCATTCCCCAGGGATTTTTCAACCCGCCGTACAGGGTTTCAGCAGTAACGTTAGTGGATTGCTGCGCACGGCACGTCAGCATCAGGAACCCTGACAGCAGCGTCATTAACAGGCCTATTCTTTTCATAAATGTTTGATTGTTGTTGGTTATACAATATTACAAATAGTGTTTCCAATAATTTGTAACAAAGTTAAAGATAGGAAAAGCTAACTGTTCTGTACTTCCCGGATCACGAACTTTTTTAATCCGCCCGGCATTTGCCATTCCACTTCGTCACCCACCTTGAAGCCGATCAATGCGGCACCCATGGGGCTGAGCACAGATATTTTCCGGGTGGCGATATCCGCATGACGGGGCAGTACGATCGTTAACGTGACCAGCTTATTTAAAGCTGCATCTAAAACAGTGACCCTGGAGTTCAGTCTCACCACGCCTGAAGGCAGTTCGGCATCCTTAACCACGGTAGCCCGGTTAAGCTCAAAGGCAAGGGACATTTCAGGGGTTTTATGTAGTTCGGTACCTAAAAAAGGTTTAATGAGTTTAAAGTCCTCTTCTGAAATAAGGACTGGATTGTTCACTTTTTCCATGATGATTGATGATTAAAATTTGAAAAATATTTGGATAAACCCGGTCAGCAGGCTGCGGGGATAATGATAAACGAGGGCACAGGCCCCCTTCCGGAAATTAACGGGGGCTTAAGTATTAAAGACCTTAGGTTCCTTAAGCGTAAATGTTTGCCTGATCGAAGTTACAGTTGTGTGATTTGCGAACATCCTGCATAGATAGCCTTTTCTGAGAAAAGAAGCAAATCCAGGTATAAAAACAAACCTTTCAGAGACATACTTTGTATTTTAGGTAAAAAATAATGCCATGAACCGCGTGAACCTCCTTGCCTGCATTTGCATTCTCACCACGGCCCTCTTTTCATGCTCCTCACGCAGAAGCCCGGAGGGAAAAAAGACCAAGATCACCGGGCTAAGCCCTGTAACGAAGAATCCCAGCGTGGGCGTAGTTAATGCGAGCGGCGACGCGCTGACACCAGGCATCCATTCTGCAAACAATAGCTCTGCCGGATCCCAGGAGAAAGCAGCTGAGATTGCGAACAATGCCATTATGAAGGCAAGTTCATCTGTAAGGGATCAGCTCGGCCTTTATGCCCTGACCGGGCAGGATTTCATCAGCAGGGCAACTTCCAGCGGTGACTGGGAAATAGAAGCGGGCAAGCTTGCACTGGAAAAATCGGCCAGTGCAAAGATCCGGGAATATGCCACCATGGTGCTGAAGAACCACCGGGAGATCCGGGAAGCCTTTACTAAGCTGGCATCCGGTAGCGCAAAGCTTTCCGATACGCTCATCACCAGCCTTCAGGCCAGCAGCCGTAACATCCGGCAAACAGCGATGCCCCCGGCAGGTTCTGCGGCATTCGACGCGAGCTATATTACAATGACCATCCAGGACCACCGTGAGTTGATCAGGCTGTTCGAAGCTGCAGGCCGCGCGAAGGAAGAAACCATCAGTGCCTTTGCGAAAAAGTACCTTCCTGTATTGCAGCAACATCTCGCTGCCGCACAGGAACTGACTAAGGTTTCGTCAGGAAAGCCCTGACGGCTTTGTTTATTTTACTTTTCTCACGGTAGTATTCCCGCCTCCGGCAAGGGTAATATTAACGACCGGGTTCTTTTGCCATGCACCCCTGGTAAAATCCGGGATATCCACACTGGAAGAGCGTTTAGACACTGATTTTTTCGACAACGGCACGATACAGCTCCAGGCCGCGGCATCATAAACATCCTGATCAAGCGGCAGCCCGTTGCGCAGGCAATCGATCAGTCTCCAGTCCATAATGAAATCCATCCCACCATGTCCGCCTACCTGTTTGGCGATCTCACCAACATGCTTTACGATCTCAGGACTGTATTTTTCATACAGCTGCTTCATTTCCGGTTGCTTCACCCATTCCTCACCAAATGCAATCCGCTCCGGATCAGGGTACTTACAGGCCATTCCCTTTGTACCGCTGAGCAGATGGATCCTGGAATACGGCCTTGGCGTGGTTACATCGTGCTGGATCATCATGGTCTTTCCCTTAGCCGTCCTGATCATCGTAGTATTCATATCTCCCCGGTAGTTACCACCAACAAAAGGCTTATAAAAGTCATCCGTCTGTGCCCTTTTTACTGCTTCAGCGTTCATCAGGAAATCGTTACCGGACATAGAAGTCAGATAATCCATTTTGTCTCCCCGGTTAATGTTCAGGCACTGGGCAATGGGACCCAGGCCGTGAGTAGGGTAAAGGCTACCGCTTCCTTTCATATTCTGCTTCAGGCGCCACATGTCCTGGTAACCATTTTTATCAAAGTTATAGTCCAGCAGGTTATGAATATACGCCCCTTCTGCATGGACAAGTTCGCCAAACAAACCGTTGCGTGCCATGTTTAAAGTCAGCAACTCAAAAAAATCATAACAACAGTTTTCCAGCATCATGCAGTGCTTCCTGGTCTTCTCGGAGGTTTCCACCAATTGCCAGCACTCTTCCAGTGTAAGCGCGGCAGGTACTTCAGTGGCGGCATGTTTACCGTGTTCCATGGCGAACACCGCCATCGGTGTATGAAGATGCCACGGAGTGCAAATATAAACCAGGTCCAAATCCTCATTTTCGATCATCGCTTTCCATCCATCGTCTCCGGAATATTCCTTCGCCTTAGGCAAGCCCTTACCGGTCAGATATTGTTGTGCTGCAGATGCACGTTCCGGTAATTTATCGCATAAAGCCTTAATTTCTACGCCTTCTATATAGGACATTCTGCTTACTGCACCAGGCCCTCTGGCACCCAGGCCAATAAAGCCTACCCTTACCTTCTCTATTTTGGGGGCGGCGAAACCGCACATATTGAAACGCTGCGCACCGCCCGCCTGGCTGATCGCGGCCGAAAGCTCGTGGTCATCCGGAATATAGTCTGTGGCAAAAGCGGGCATACCCAATGCCAGGGCCCCGGAGCCCAGGGCGATCTGTTGAATGAATTTTCTGCGGTTTGATTCCATTGTGTAGGTTTATCTTTAGGTTAAAAATCAGAACTGAAAACAGCCTGAGATTCTAAGCTATCAAATAAAAATACAACTTGTGCAGAGACATAATACACAAACGTTTGCGTAAGTTCTTTGAGGGGTGTTACCTGGGGATATTGTAGTAAGTGATCAGCATTGACGCCTGCTTTTTCATTTCCTTATCGGTAAGCGGGCGGTCATAGATGAGGAACCTGGCCATATGACCGACAAAAGATTCCCTCCCGGGATGTTCTATTGCATCCCGCTCCTGCCCTATCGCCATTTTTGAGGCGTTTGCGTCGACGTTGACCGGAAACGGATGGCTTGCGACCGGAACGGAGCCATCATTCAGGTAGAGGGAGAGCACAACCGTATCTGTTCCCTTCCCCATCCGTCCCATGATGAGATAATATTTGTCCTTTGAGAGGATCTGCCCGGAGGAAACATATGGGTTATTATTGTCCCATCTTCCAAAGGTGATTGCGTTACGGCTGCTCATCCAGAAGCTGTTGTCATCTGCAAAACCACCCCAGAAGCCTTCATTATTGGGTTTATTCCGAAGATTCCCAAAAAAGCAATTGACATCTTTAAGTTCACCAGGCTGCTTTCCGGGCTTGAGTACACAAAACCAAGTGTATCCGGAGCCCGTGATCAGGTGATCAAATGCGTCCTCATCCATGTTCAGTAATTCCTGTTGCTTAAAGGAGATCGCGTTATGTCCGTTCAACTCCGGAACTTGGCGCATCAATTCAGGACGTCCTGATCCGGGTATTTTACGGCCTTCGTCTCTTCTGGAAAACTCACTGGCCACGAAGGGCACTTGATTTTTCCAGCGTTCTACCCATTGCCCTTCACTGGCTTCCACACCCTTATCTGCGTTCAGATCCAGGATCAGTCGTTTCTTACTGATCTTCTGCGCAGATGCGCTGTTCAGGACCAAGGTGAGAAATAGTATCGTTAAAGATCTTATGTTCATCCTATCTGGTTTTATCTATTTGGTTCTCCAAGTTAACGAATCGCGACTTAATTCGGAATTTTTCATAGCTTGTAACTTTTTTATTATTCTTGCAGTCCAGTAAAAAAAACAAAAACAATGAAGAAAATTTTAATCTTGTTAGCGCTCAGTGTCCATAGTTTCATGACCATGGCGCAGTATGAAAATGCAAAGCAGGTGTTTGAAAGTCCAAAACTTAAGGAAGTCATAAAAACACACAAACTGGTGGCGATACTCCCTTTCACCACAAAAATATCTTTTCGGAAACAGCCCAAGGACTTCAATCTCGAGGCAAATACCCAAAAGGAAAAGGCCATGGCGAGTTCCATTCAATCCAGTATGTACACCTTCCTGCTGCGTAAGGCCAAAAATTACAGTGTTGAATTCCAGGATGTGGAGAAAACGAACATCTTGCTGAAAAAGGCAGAAGTTGCCGACAAGCTCGGAGAAATGACTAAGGATGAAATTGCAAAAGTACTTGGGGTAGATGCCATCATTTCGGGAACTTTTGAAAGCGAACAAACAAGATCTGAAGCGGGGGCAATCGTTACCACCGTCTTATGGGGAGCCAGCAAAACGGGTTCAGGATCACTTACGATGACAGTTAACGATGGTGCAACCGGAGACCTGTTATGGCGGTTCTTCAAGAGCATGAACGAAGGCGTGTTCAGTTCCACAGACGACCTGGTAGACCGTATGATGCGCAAGGTTTCCAGGAACTTCCCGTATGAAAAATAATGCCTCGCCGGAACACGGCGCCGGGTCACTTCAGTAAAACAGCTATTTTTGCTGAAGTGACTTCTTTATGGTTTCTACTTCCCTGAGCAATAGAGGGAAGGCGGGTGTCGCCATTCCACCATGGTCAAAGCCCTGAAGTTCGTATAACCGTGTAGCTTTATGACCGGCAAGTTTCATCATCCTGTTCAGATATGCATTTTCCTCATAACGGCCAAGCAGTTCCATTTCACGGTCTCCTGTAATCAGCAGCATGGGTGGCGCGTCAGCACGTACATGATACAAAGGCGCATATTTATCAATAATCGGCTGGGTATCTTTAATACCTAATTCCTGCCTTACCGTGAAATGGGTAATTGCCTGACCACTGAAAGGGATCAGACCGGCAATTCTGTTGGCGTCGATCTGGTATCTTGCAAGATAACTTTTATCAAGCGTAACCATTGACGTAAGATAACCGCCCGCGGAGTGCCCCGACAGAAAAATCAGCCTGGAATCACCGCCATATTCGGCTATATGTTTAAAGGCCCAGGCCACCGCAGCAGCAGCATCTTCAATATAAGCAGGGGCATGTACTTTCGGCGACAACCGGTAGCCAACACCAATCACTGCCACACCCCTATCCATCAATGCTTTGGGCAGCTCTCTTCCTCCCCCGGTAATGCCGCCTCCATGAAACCATACAATGGTTGCAAAACCTTTCATATCCTTAGGGATATAGAGGTCCAGGCGGCACTGTTGTTTCTGATAGGTATCCGCTTTTGCGGAATCCGGATAATAAAATATTTTTTCTAAAGTCCGTTGTGCAACGGCTGGGATTGTCATTATTAGCAACAGGCACAAAGTGGTACAAGTCCGGCAGATCAGTTTCATTTTTTTCATCAATTCAGGTCTGGTTGGGCGCAAGTTAAAAATTACCTTTGAATTCACTATATTAGAAGGCTCGATAACCAATTAAATAAACCGTGATGAAGTATCTATTCTCATTTTTCGCACTGTTGCTGCTCAATAGTATATGTTTCAGCGCCCATGCACAGACCGCTGGAGGATCATTTTCTGATATTGCCTTTATTGAAGGCCACTGGAAAGCAAAGATGCCCGACGGCCAGACAATAGAAGGCACCTGGCTGGCACCTGAAGGTGACAATATCCTTGGCTTCATGCGAATGATGAGAGGCGGGAAAGCTGATCTTTACGAAATCCTGGCCTATGAAAAGTCAGAAAAAGGATTAGTTTCCCTGGTAAAACACTTTAAGCCAGGACTAATTGGCCTTGAGGAAAAAGAAAAGCAAGACCGATACGTTTTTGTAGAAGCCGGCAAAGACCGCGCAATATTTCAAAAGGAAGGCGAATCGTTACGTATTTTATATGAAAAACGTTCTGCAACGCAATTTGTGATTGCCAGGGGCAATGAGCAGGACGGCAAATGGGTATTCAAAGACCTTTTTGTGTTTAACAAAGTTAAATAGCAGAAATGCCTAAAAGCGCTGCCGGTTATTGGTTGACCGTCCTGTTGTTCTGCTCCTCCTGTGTAAAAAAAATTGATCAGCCGTTCAGCCCTCCCTGTAACAGGATCGTTCAGATCTCGGCCTTTCAATACCCTGATAACATTGTTTATCCGTTCATGGCAGTATTTTATGACAACAAAGGCAGAGTAAGTTCTGCACGTGGTGAAGGCAAAATAAATTACGAGTTTACCTATTTTGACGATCACATCGAGCTAAAGGCGACAAGCTTTGAAGGTGAACTGAAAGTTTATTATTATTACCTCAATGCAGAAGGAAGAATCAAAGGTTCCTCTGTATTTGACAATGGGATTAAATATAACAAGGAAGGATTCATCACCACTATGAAAAGACCAGACTTGAAAAAAGATCTTGTGACAGGGTATAAACAGTTATTCTTTAGCTATCAAAATGGCAATCTGACTGAGATCCATGACGAAACAGGTGAAAAAACCTACTCCTTTGAGTACTACGAACAAATACAGCAAAGCGTTGCAGGTTATAACTCTCCGCTCTTTGCCGGCAATGTAATTTCGGACAGGCCCACTTCTTTCCTCATTGAAATGGGCTTTTTTGGACGGCAATCGCATAATTTGTTAAAAAAAGCGAATGACGGCAGCCTGTCTGTCCACAACATAGATTACCAGTTCGACCATAAGGGCCGCATCACCACCCAGTCAGGTACGTATAAATTTGTATATCAGTGTGACTGACCATCCTGTCAGTATCTTTGTGATACGGACAATTTCTATTAGCTTAGTCTCTATATAGTCAACAGGCTTATATTGCATAATTGATATGACCGAATTGAAAAATCCCGTACCTGAGAACGAAATGGACCGGTTGCTGGCCCTTGCCGAACTTGACCTGGACTATTCATCACTCAATGACAACTTCAGGGACCTTACTCATCTCGCTGCAAAAGTTGCAGGAACTGACATCTCGCTGATCAACCTGATCGACTCATTTACACAATGGACAATCGGTAACTACGGGATGGATATAGACCAGATGAAACGTGAAGATTCCGTTTGCCAGTATACCATTATGACCGACGAGCCGTTCGAAGTGCCAAACCTGGCCGCCGATCAACGGTTCCGTGAAAAATCTTATGTAAAGGACCCGATATCGCTGCGCTATTACCTTGGCGTGCCATTAAAAGACAGCAATGGAGTCAACCTCGGTGCGCTTTGCGTGCTGGACCCAAAATTAAAAACGCTGAGTCCCGAAAAAATAGAAATGCTCGGGATCATTGCCGGTGAGATCGTCAACCGGCTGAAATCCTATAAAGCGATAGAAACCCTGCGCAACCAGGTTAAAGAAGCAGATGCCACCAAGAAAAAGGTAGCCCATGATATCCGCGGGCCGCTGGCAGGCATTATCGGCTTATCTGAAATCATTGCACAACAAGGAAATACCGCGCAACTGGACGAGGTAATGGACTTCATTCAGCTGATTCATAAAAGCAGTAAATCTGTCCTGGAGCTTGCCGATGAGATCCTTTCAGGTGATTCGGACAAACTCCGTGAAAGTGAATACAACCTGGAGGTTTTCGCCGACAAGCTCCGTAAATTGTATGACCCGCAGGCGTTCAATAAAGGTTTGCGCCTGAAGATCACTTTCAATGAGTCGCACAGCAAGATCCCTTTTTCCAAGAACAAACTGCTGCAGATCACCGGCAACCTGATCTCCAACGCCATCAAGTTTACCCCGTCCGTCGGAGAGGTGTCCGTAAACCTCGACCTGACTGCGCAGGATAACAAAAACGCGCTCAGCATCCATGTAAGAGACACGGGCGTAGGCATGACCCAGGAAGTTATTGATGAAATTATGCGTGACGGCACCTCAACAACAAAGGGAACATCAGGCGAAAAAGGCTATGGATTTGGGCTGGCTCTGGTTAAACATCTTGTGGAAAATCTTAAAGGAACGATGAAGATCAACTCAACACCGGGCTCAGGCACCAGCTTCCAGGTCCTGATTCCGCAGGAAATCCCTTTACCCAGCTAAAGAGGGATTAATACACCGGCAAAAGCACCAACTTTTAAACATCCTGGTTGTTAATGGTACAAATATTTGACATCAGGTACTATGGAAAACGACTGCTATGTAGTAGGTATTGGTGCTTCCGCCGGTGGCATGGAGGCCTTGAGAACATTCTTCAGCCAACTACCACCGAATCTGCCTGCTGCCTTCGTCGTCATTACCCACCTGATGCGTGAACACCGCAGCATACTTGACAGCTATTTACGCGACAAAACCGAAATGGCTGTAGTACGCTGTGATCATGATATGGGTATTGAGCTCGGAATGGTCTATGTACTACCAGAAAACACCCATGTCACTATCCGTCAACGCATATTGCGTGTACACCCCAGGAGCAACGAAATCATCAACCATGCCATCGATATTTTCCTAAGTTCGCTGGCCACAGATTGTGGCAGCAAGGCTATTGCTGTTGTACTCTCGGGCAGGGGCAGCGATGGCCTGGAGGGTAGCAGAAAAGTTTCCGCAAACGGTGGGACAGTACTGGTCCAATCTCCCGAATCAGCGTACGCCGGTGATATGCCTCAAGCCATCATTACAGGGGACCATCCCCAGGAAATTTCCTCACCCGGATACCTGGCCGAAAAGCTGGCCTCCTTGCTTCTTGACAGCAACAAGACTTAAAAAACACCTACATTTACGGCATGAAATCAAATTCAGGCCCCATCCCTACCATCCTTGCCTTTGCCCTCATCCCTCTTTCCGGCTTTGCAACCGATATATACATTCCCTCATTACCCAGTATGGCTGCACATCTCGGTGTCAGCGACCTGCAAGTCCAGATGACCCTCAGTCTTTTCCTGATCAGCTATGGAGTAGGCCAGCTTTTTATCGGAAGCCTGCTTGACAGCTTTGGCCGTTACAGAATCAACCTGGTCAGTCTCGCTATATTTACCCTGGCCAGCATCGTCATCGCCAATACCGGAAACATCTACCTGATCTATGCGATGCGCATTATCCACGGTCTTACCGTGGCCGCTATTGTCGTATCCAAGCGTGCCTACTTCATCGACGTTTTTTCAGGGGAAAAACTGAAGCATTACCTGAGCATGTTTTCCATCATCTGGGCAACAGCTCCGATTATTGCCCCTTTTGCCGGTGGTTATCTGCAGACTTATATCGGCTGGCAGGCCAATTTCTATTTCTTAGCGCTTTTTGGCAGTGTTGTCCTTGTGCTCGAAATGATCTTCAGCGGAGAAACCATCCGCCAGAAAATGCCTTTCAACCTGCGGACAATTACCAAAGTCTATACCGAAATGTTTAAAACGCCGAGCTTCTCTCTGGGAATTGTAATGCTTGGACTGGCTTATGGTATGGTCATGATCTATAACCTGACCGGGCCTTTCATTATTGAGCACCAACTGGGTCTGAGCCCGGTAGTAGCCGGTTACAGTTCCCTGATCCTGGGAAGTGCGGTGATGGCAGGTGGCCTGATCAGCAAAGCGACCATCAACAAACCGTTCAGACTGAAAATATGGCTCAACCTGGGCATACAGCTGCTTTTCGGTCTGGTGATGCTGGTCAGTTCCTGGTTCTTCTCCAGTCTTTACAGCATGATATTTTTCGCTTTCATCATTCATGCGGCTTCCGGTTACGTCTTCAACAGCTTCTTTACCTACTGCCTTGGCCGCTTTCCGAAGAATGCCGGTATTGCCAGCGGACTTACCGGCGGCATCAATTATGTCATTGTTTCACTTTTCAGTTACCTCATCATTTCCTTCATTTCGGCAAAGGATGAAGGAAACCTGGCTTACAGCTATATCATCATGACCGCCGGTGCCCTGCTTGTGATGTACTGGCTGACCAGGTACCGTGATGAAATGGCATGAAAGGCTGGCCATCAAGGAATTTAAAAAATAATCCATCATAAATTTGTATCGTACGATTTTAATCGTATGTTTACATTATGGAAAATACAATAGAACCATCTAAGGCCGAACTGGATATCCTGACCGTGATTTGGAAACATGGCCCCAACACCGTCCGGTTCGTACACAATCAGCTGCAGCAGATTAAAGAGGTTAACTACACCACCACCCTGAAACAGATGCAGCTGATGACGGAAAAAGGCATGCTCAAAAGAGACGAGAGCAGCATGACACACATCTACAGTGCCGCAGAAGAACCCAGCAAGACAAAGGGCCACCTGCTGGATAAATTCGTAAACCACATCTACGAAGGTTCAGCCGGCAATCTGGTGATGCAACTCCTTGACAATAAAAAAGCTTCATCTGAAGACCTCAAGCTTATCCGGGATATCCTGGACAAACTCGACCAACCTCAATAACCACCTCTCGAAAACCTAAAGATTATGGAACAGATCCTGACCAACATCCTGCTCAACTCACTAGCCCTGGGACTGGTGACCGCTGTCCTTACCGGAGTAGTGCTGATCAGCACCCGCTCTGCCAGCCCGATGCTGCGTTACCGCATGCTTACGGCCCTGCTCCTGCTTTTTACCGCAGGCGTTGCAGTCATTGGCTATTGGGCATTTTACGGAACTACGGGCACAAGTTCTATGGTACAAGACAGACCAGATAATGTACCTGTCTTTGCAAAAACTCCTGAGCCGGCTGAAATACATCATGTCCCTGACACAGGTAACATCGGAAACTTGTCTGGCTACCTGCGCCATTTTATGGACAGCAACGCCCGTGTAATCGCCCTGGCATGGCTACTCATTGTGGTGATCAAAAGTGTGAGACTAGGCAGTAGCCTCATGGAACTTCATTACCTGAGAACAAGGCAGATCTTTCCGGCGGGCAGACATTGGGAAGAAGAAGTGAACAGGCTGGCCAGGCAGACAGGGCTTCATAAGGTTGTGCGGATTGCACAATCTGGTCTAACCCAGGTACCCGTGGTTATCGGTCATTTCAGGCCCATCATCCTTATCCCGCTTGGCATGATCACAGCCATCAAACCGCGGGAAATCGAAATGATGCTGCTCCATGAACTTGCGCACATCAGGCGCATGGATTTCCTGGTAAACCTGCTTCAGCACCTGCTGGAAGTACTTTTCTTCTTTAATCCTGCGGTGCTATGGCTCTCAGCGCTCATCCGTAAAGAAAGAGAAAACTGCTGCGACGAAATGGTATTGCGGCAATCCGGGTCGAAACAGACCTATATACAGGCTTTGCTTTCCTTCCGGGAATATCAGATGGCGGCACCAGCCTATGCGATGGCTTTTGCCAGAGAGAGCAATCTGGTAACCCGGGTGCGACGTATGGTGAGCCAGAAGAACACCTGTCTGAATATGGCAGAAAAAATAGGCATGCTTGCCGCAATTATACTGCTATGCAGTTTTAGCCTGCTGCACAATACCAACACCCCCAACAGACAGATTCCAGCTAAAGCAGGCGTTACCCGGAATAATACCAATACCAGGCATAAACAGCCGGCGGTATTGCGATCCGCTGACGCAACGCAAACTGTACAGCAAATGAAAGCCGATCTGCCGGCAAAAGATCTGCACCCGCTCACCGACACTACCGGGAAAGCAAAAACCATAAGGTCGGTAGAACTAGCCGACAGCTCTAAAACCGCTGTTACCATCAAACTCGACAATAAGGTGATCGACAAGCTCGCCGGCAGCCTGAGCACTACTCTGAGCAATGTGGTTAACATGGCACTGGACAGCAGTGCGCATTACATCAGCAAGTCCAACGCGAAGCAGGAACCTGCCCTTAAACAAGAAACCCTGCCTAAGCAAAAAGACCTCACTACGCAACTGATTGAGGCCCTGGAAAAATCGGGCATCAACACCAGCGATGACGAATTCCGGTTCCATATCGACAACAGGGAGCTTACGGTAAACGGCAAATTACAGCCGGTTAGCATACACAAACAGGTTATATCGGGTTTTCTGAAAAGCCCTAAAGACAAGATCGATTTCACTTATACGCGCCGGGGGGGTTATATAAGTACCCACAGTCTCTACAACAAGGAATAATCTCTACAGACATATGACGAACTCATTTTTGAGGGTATTCACTACCCTCTGGATAGCTATTGCTCCGGTTTTCGCAATGGCCCAGGCAGATACTGCCGGTAAAAAGCCCGCCGCAAAACCGGCGGATAGCCTGAAGAAGCCGGTCGAGCTTAAGGAAGTAAAGATCAGTACACGAAAAAATTACATTGAGCAAAAGATCGACCGTACAGTGCTGAATATAGATGCACAAATTACCAATACCGGCACCAACGCCCTGGAACTGCTCGAAAAAGCTCCCGGTGTAATGGTAGATCAGGATGGCAAGATCAGCATGAAGGGGCAACAGGGTGTAATCGTATTGATTGATAACAGACCAACTTATCTTACGGGTACCGCTTTGGCCGCTTACCTGAAATCACTTCCCTCCGGCAGCATCAGTCAGATCGAACTGATCCCTAATCCGCCAGCCCGCTATGATGCTTCCGGAAGTGCCGGCATGATTAACATCCGAACCCGGAAACTGACCATCAGCGGTCTGAACGGCACACTCAACCTTGGACTTGGCTACTCGCCCAACTGGAGGCATAATGAAAGCCTCAGCCTGAATTACCGGAAAAATAAATTCAATTTCTTCAGTAATCTGGCTTATAATGTGCACAATAGCTGGCGCCGGCTCGATATAGACCGCTGGTTTTACAATGATGCGGGCCAGCAGGTCTCTGCTTTCGAACAGACAACCATCATGCACCCGAAAAACAGCAGCCCAAATATTAAAGCGGGTATGGATTTTTACGCCAGTGCCAGTACCACGGTAGGCCTAGTCTTTACCGGTGCTTACAGTCGCGGCGACGAAAACAAAGCTGTACAGGCAATCGCCAGCCAGCCATCGGGCATTACAGACTCTGTCATCTCCGCCAGGAACAAACAACATGACTGGCTCAACAACAATGGCCTGAACCTAAACCTGAGCCATAAGTTCGACAGTCTTGGCCATGAACTGACAACCGACCTCGATTACATCGTCTATCATTCGTCCAGCAGTCAACAGTTTCTGAACCAGGTCTACAATGTTTCAGCAGGACGGCAAACCAGCGATGAGCTCCATGCTGACCTGCCTTCCAGTATCCACATCTACACGGCAAAGGCTGACTACGAACATCCCCTGAGCGATAAGGCGAAACTCTCCGTTGGCCTGAAAGGAAGCTATGTAAATACGGATAACACTGCCAGCTATTTTCAGCTCCGGGGTAACGATCGCATACCTGATTATGACAAGACCAATCACTTCCTGTACAAAGAACACATCAATGCGGTTTATATTAACCTGAACAAAGAGTGGAAGCGCCTTTCGGTTCAGGCCGGACTGCGCATGGAACAGACGTTGATGAACGGACGCCAGTTGGGCAATTCAATAAAGCCCGATTCCAGTTTCCGGCAAAGCTATACCAACCTGTTCCCGACATTATACCTTAGCTACAAGCTCGACAGCGCCAGGGACAAACTCACACTGTATTATGGAAGGCGAGTCCACAGACCCTTTTACCAGGATCTCAATCCCTTTATCTTCCTGCTAGACAAATTCAGCTATTTTGCCGGTAATCCCTATCTGCGCCCTGAATTCAGCAACAAAGTTGACCTCAACTTTAATCATGACAACAAACTGAACATCGATATCTTTTACAACATCAGTACGTCTCTGATCTCGGAAGTGATTGAACAGGAACAAGGCATTTTTATCAGCCGTACAGGCAATATCGGCAAGATGCGTTTTTTCGGAATTTCCACTAACCTAAGCCTGAAAGGAGGAAAATGGTATACCCTGAACCTGTACAGCGAAGCAGTAACGAACGATTTCAGCGGGCTTCCCGGAAACAATGGCAACCATGTGAAAAGCTTCTACTTCTACATCAACCCAAACAACCAGTTCAGTTTCGGAAAAGGGTGGGGAGCCGAACTCAGCGGAATGTATGTTACACCGAACCAGAGTGCCCAGTTTAAGAAGAAGGCGCTTTACAACATCAATGCAGGTATCCAGAAACAAATACTCCACGAAAATGGAACGGTAAAATTTACGGTACGCGATGTGCTGGACCATTTCCGGCCACAGGGCGACATCCTCAATATCCCCAACACCAGGGCCAGCTATTACAACGCCTTCGATAACCGTGTTGCGACGTTTTCCTTTACCTACAATTTCAGTAAAGGCATGGCTACAACAAAAAAACGCGATACCGGGGGTGCTGGCTCAGAGCAGGAACGGGTAAAGAATTAGTGGCATTTCAATTGCTGAGATGAAGCTGCACTTAAAGACATCGACAATTAACATGCTGATTACTCCGAACATCCGCTTGAGCAGAATATTGCGCAATACATGGCAGGTGGACATTATTATGCTGGTCTCCTGCACGGTTGCTTACCTCGTAAGGGAATACCTCATTGCATACCATTTCAGCATACCGGCCATTATTCCTACATTATTGGGCACAGCCATTGCCTTTTTCATCGGATTCAATAATAACCAGGCTTATGACCGCTGGTGGGAAGCACGTAAGGTCTGGGGTGCTCTGGTCAACGATTCCCGCTCCTTCGCACGGGCACTCCTTTACTATACCGGCAGAGATCAGCTGATCAGTAAAAGAATGGTCCTTCGGCACCTGGCCTTTTTATATGCGCTCAAAGCTTATTTGAGGGGTACCAGTGACGAAACCAGTCTGCGTTACCTGGAGGCCGGCGACCTGGAATCCATTAAGCGCCATACAAACAAGCACAATGCGATCCTTGCCCGACAGGCAAGTGACCTGCAATTGCTGTCAGAAGAAAAACATATAGACGGCTTCAGGTTCATTGAGATCAACGAAATGATCACCCGCTTTTCTGACAGCATGGGTATGAGTGAACGCATTAGAAATACTGTCTTTCCGACAACCTACTCCTATCTGACCAAAGTATTCATCTGGCTCTTCGTAGTCACCTTTACCCTGGTCATCGCCGAAACTGCCGGCGTATATTCTATCTTTCTGGGCTGGATGATTGGCTTCGTCTTTGTTTCCACACAGATCAACGGTATGAGTCTGGTAGATCCGTTTACAAATAACTCCGCCGGTGTACCGCTTAACCAGATTACACGCACCATCGAGATCAATCTGTTGGAAATGCTTGGGGCTGAAGACATTCCCGAGCCGGTAAAGCCAATCAATGGGGAATATGTGCTTTAGACTTTCATTAAGTGCTGTAAGCCTGACAAATCTGGATTAATGAACAACCAAATAAAAAACCCCGGGAAAATGCCGGGGTTTTAAAAGAAGTGGGAAATATTGGACTCGAACCAACGACCCTTGCCTTGTCGAGGCAATGCTCTAAACCAACTGAGCTAATTTCCCTTTAATGTCCTTAAAAACTAGAACCGTGCAAAAGTAAAAAAGAAAAGCGGAATCACACAATCTTAATGCAAATCGAATGGCTTTATCCCGAGGTCCTTCACTTCGCGTTTACCAAGCTTGTACGACACTGACAATCGCAAATTCTGATTCTGATACCGGAAAATTTGCTTTTGCGAATAGCTTGCAGACTCAAAAACCTCATCAATGAATGTATGTCTGGTTAAAAAAGTTTCGCCGCGCAGACTGATGTTCAGTTTTTCGCTGACCTTTTTATTGATAGTGAGGTTATAAAATTTCCAGCCCGAACGATAACCTTGTAAACTCAGGTCGTTGCCATCAAAATATAAGTAAGCATCAAGGCTGTAGCCGTGGGACAGCGTATAGCTTGCACTAACATTCAACTGCCGTAAAATACCGCTATTGCTTATACCCAGAGCATTATTCTCTAACCTCACGTAGGTAGCTGTGAGTGTGCCGCCGAAGGTAGATACTGCAGATGGTTTCCAGTTAAAAGTAGCAGACAGTGTCCAGCGTTGGTTTTTGCCCAGATTTTTCCAGGTACTTTCGAAACGTCCGTCTTCCATCGGGGTCCGGATGTTTGCAATTGAATTATGATTATCATGGAATGAAAAAACCAAATCTGTGAAAAGTTTAGGCTTGTTAACCGAGTAGCTTATTTGATAACGATTAGTTACCTCCCGATTGAGTTGCGGGTTGCCGTACTGCAAGGTAAGCGAGTCGCTCATGTTGGCTGTAGGATCAAGAGCGGAGAACACCGGTCGCATCAGTTTGCGGGTATAACCTAACCTCAGGCTCGCTTTGTCATTGAGGGCCAGTTGCAGCAGGCCTTGCGGCATAAGATTACCAAACGATCGGTTAACCTCTGTCTTGTTTCTGAAAACTGCATCCAGCTCCGTTCGCTCGTAACGTAAACCGACATTGAACCCCCATTTATCTGTACTAAAGGCGAGGTCGGTGTAGCCTGCATACACCTTACTGTTATACCAAAATGTAGCCGATCTTCCGGCATCAGGCTCGTATACAGTTTTACTGCGCGCTTCTTTAACCGACAATTTACCACCCGATTCAAATTTCCAGCCGCCGGAGAAGGAATGCGAATAGTCTCCCTGTAACATATATTCTTTATTAACCATCGCGTTGTTAAAAGCCTCACTATACAAGTTATCGTACAGATCACTTTGCAAAAAGCTGTAAGCATTTTTAAGCTCAGATGGCACATAGGTCCCCAGCAAGGCATAATCTGTCTTCTTATTAGTTGTTTGTCCATTGAAGCCAAAATTATAGCTATTGCCTTCAGCACTTACTGGGGTTTCCATCAGGCGGCTAAATAAGAATTCAGGACTACCATCGGGGGTGTCATAATTATTCACGATGGCATCAGTAATATTTGATGACCGTCGCGGACGGAAGCCCGCGCTAAGCGTATTTAGTGAATCGATACTATACGACAAACTAAAACCGCCGTAGAAATAATGACCGGTCTGGCGGGTTTCGGTTTCCTGCCTCAGGGATGTAAAGCCCACAGTTCGCACCAGAACGGAGCCGTTCTGATTGTGGTAGCCTTGATAAAAAGCATCAGCATGAATTTGCAAAGGGCCCCGTTGATGATGAATATCTCCCATCAAATTGCTGCTGCGGTTACCCAATACTGCACCAATATTGCCACTGGTGATCTTATCATCCAATTTCCGGGTGATGATATTAATTACTGCATCTGTCCCCTGCGCGTCGTACCGTGCCGGCGGATCGGTGATTACCTCGACTTTTACAATTTGCCCGGCCCTTACGGCACGTAATGCTTCGGCTACTGAGGGCGCATATATTTCAGAGGGTTTACCATCGATCCATACCCGAACATTCGTACTTCCCCGGACAGCAAGACCGCCATTGACGTCAATACTTACCATAGGCACTTTGCGTAACAGATCCGCTGCATCAACAGCGGTAAAAGCCGCTAAACCTGCAACGTTAAAAACGATACCGTCAATCCGGTGCTCTACAACCGGCCTTTGCCCCCGTATGGTAACCGTGCCAAGCCTAATAGCCGGCTCTTTACCTGAAGAGTCGGCTTTGCCAAGCGTATCAATCCGCTGGCCGAAGGTAGGCATGGCCGTATAACAGATCAGCAGAAAAAGTAAACGCTTAGCCATAGCTACCTAAAAACGCAATACCACAAGCATTTCTGCCTTATCCAGCTCGCGAGAACTGTAGAACAGGCTAAGCTGATGCCCAGTATTTTTCTTTTGCAGTTGAATAAGGTCTTTTAATGCGATAGTCATGCGTGTGTCCCCGTTTTTGGCCTCCGCAAATTCCCATTTGCGCAGGGTTGTACCTTCTTCAGTTTTTAATGCTATACTCCTGCCGGTACCAGGGCCGTTTTCGCGCTGACAATGTTTATAGACAACGTGTAGCTGTTCGGTCTCTTTAGCTTTCTGTAAAGGCAGCACACGGAGATTATGGACCTGGTTTACGTACTGTTTCAGTACCAGTTTATCATTCAGATAAACCTCATAACCATCAAGCCCGTACCTGGTGGTAAAACCTAAAATGCCGATAGCTAAGGAAATAAATGTACACAATGTGACTGCCCGGCTGATTCTGATCTTTTTCATAACATTTGTTTTAAAATGAATTATCGTGTTATCGGCACAATAGTACACTCTAAACCGGCAGCGCGAAAAAATAGTAGAGGAACGACGGGAATAGTAGACATCAAATTTTTATACTTAAATTCCTCTATTATTTTGGTCGTTGGTCGATATAATTTTCACCGCCCGGCGCATTTGCTTTCCTTTATCATTCTTAAACGGATCATCATTATGGAACTCGCAATAAGACCACCTAGCCAGACGACGGGCAAAAGCCCGCTGCCATCAAAAGACGCCCTGATACACGGCGCTTACTGGATATTGGTTACCGGTTTCTTTTTATATGAAAAGAAATACCTCATATACAAAGCCAACCTGCCTTTCTTTTTTGCCTGTGTATCCGGTCGTATCATCCTGCTGATGGTCATCGCTTATCTCAACCTGCATTATTTCCTGCCGCGTTACCTGATGAAAAAACGGTACTGGACCTATATTTCTTCGGTGTTCATTTCTCTGATCACATATGTCGTATTACAGAGTCTTTTTGACTTTTATCTTTACGGCTACGTCGTAGGTCCTCTGTATAACAGTGATATGGCAGCCGCTATATCCTACAATTTCTTCAGCGGAATCTGGTACCTGTGCCTGATGCTCGCGCTTAAATTGAGCCTGGACTGGTATGGTCAGCAACTGCTTATACAGCGCATAACGGTCGAAAAGCTGAATGCTGAGGTCGATTTTCTACGCGCACAGGTTAATCCTCATTTTTTGTTCAATATCCTGAATAACCTGTATGCCCTTACGCTAAAAAAGTCAGAGCTGGCACCAGACGTGGTACTCAAATTGTCTTCCATGATGGAGTATATGCTATATGACAGCAATGAAGACAAGGTGCTGCTGGATAAAGAGCTGTTATACCTGCATAATTATGTAGAGCTGGAGCGCCTGCGGTTTAATGGCGGTGCCCGGATCAGCCTGAACACCACGTTGCCGGCAAGCGGGCAAAAAATAGCACCGTTGTTGTTGTTGCCAGTGGTGGAGAATGCATTCAAGCACGGCCTGAGTAAGCAGACAGACGATAGCTGGCTTAAGGTGGATGTCCGCTTAGATGGATCAACCTTGAATGCGGTGGTAGAGAACTCAAAACCGGCATGCCCCCAACGAGCTGGAAGAGGCGGTATAGGTCTCAGCAATTTGTGTAAGCGGCTTGATCTTTTATATCCCAACAGGCACAACCTTGAATTTGAGAACAATGCAGACACTTATAAAGTGACGCTTGTCATTGAATTGTGATGGAGCGTAACCTGAACATTGTTGTTGTAGATGACGAGCCGCTTGCCCGCGAAGTCCTGGAAGACTATCTGAACAGGATCGGCGGCGTGCAAAGTGTGCAACTTTTCCTGAACGCTAAAGCGGCATTGCCGTATTTGATCAAACAGCCGGCCGACTTACTTTTGCTGGACATTGAGATGCCGGAAATGACAGGTATTGAGTTTCTGAAACTCTTACCCGACCCTCCGCTTACCATTTTTACCACTGCCTACCGCAATTATGCTTTTGATGGCTATGAGTTAGGTGTGATCGATTTTTTATTGAAACCCGTTGCTTTTGATCGCTTTCAGCTGGCCATTGAACGGGCCAGAGAGCTCCTGTCACTCAAGGACCAGAATAGTCAGGTCGACCGCAGTCCACAGGAAGCTAATGATGATTCCATCTTTGTAAAAAGTGGTGTGCAACGCATAAAGCTGCAATTAAGCGATGTTACGCATATACAAGGGTTAAAGGATTATGCAGTCATTTATACACATGAAAAAAAGATCCTCCTTAAAGGGTCGATCAAAGCCATGCTCAATATCTTTCCTCCGGGACGCTTTATAAGAGTGCACAAATCATTCATCGTAAACTTGCGAAAAGTAAGTCACTTGGAACGGAATTTCGTATCCATAGACGGCCATCAAATACCTGTAGGGCGCTATTTCAAAGATGATCTGGAAAAAGTTCTGACAAAAAGATAGTATCATAGCCACTCAGTTTACGCTAACTGCCGCAATGTCTCAACGATCTCATCAAGATCGAAAGGTTTTCGGATAAAACCATTTGCCTTTGAATTAACGATCCTTTCTTCCGGAATATGAGCTGACATGATAACAACCGGAATGTAGGCTGCACGTAGGTGTGATTTAATTTGAGAACAAAGCTCAATTCCATCGCCATCGGGAAGTAAGACATCTAAAAGATACAGATCCGGAAAATTATCTTCAAAGCAATTCAAAAATTCCCCGGCAGATCTGAATACGCTAACCTCAAATCCTGCTTCTTGAAGACAGGTATTTAAAATAAAACGTATATCAGGGTCATCCTCTACGATATAGATAGAACGCATTGGCTTACTTGGCTAGGTTTGTCTCATCGTTTGTGTACCTATTTTTAAGCAAAGATTATTCCATCCAAGCCCATATAACATTTAAGGTAGCAAATTGGTTACATAAAACTCACAGGTAAATGAACCGTCCTTCAAATTTATCTTTGTTATGAGGATATTGAAATAAAAAGGCACTTACATTCATTGTAAGTGCCTGACTATATCGTGGAGATTACCGGAGTCGAACCGGTGACCTCTTGCATGCCATGCAAGCGCTCTAGCCAGCTGAGCTAAACCCCCATTTTGTATCTGAGTGGGGCAAAAGTAACCATTTTTGGAAACCTTGCAAATTTAATATTAAAATAATAGCAGATAAAATAACGGCCTGCATATGCAAATATCCCCGCTCATAGACATCGACTATATCTATATTGAAACATTCGATTTTTTACAGAAAAATTCCTAACTTAAATTTGAATTATCACCAAAAAAAAATCAAAACATGGAACATAATTCAAACGACATCAGCAAATGCCCTTTTTATAACGGCAGCCTGAAAAGCAATACCGGTGGTGGCGGAACCCGGAACCCCGACTGGTGGCCAGACCAGTTAAGATTAAACATACTCCGGCAGTATTCCGCTGCATCCAGCCCGATGGATAAGGACTTCAGTTATGCTGAAGCCTTCAAAAGCCTTGACCTTGAAGCGGTGAAACAAGACTTGCACGCACTCATGACTAACTCACAGGACTGGTGGCCTGCAGATTTCGGCCATTATGGCGGTCTGTTTGTCCGCATGGCCTGGCACAGTGCAGGAACCTACCGCATGACTGACGGCCGTGGTGGCGGCGGCCAAGGTCAGCAACGCTTTGCTCCACTCAACAGCTGGCCAGACAATGTCAGCTTAGATAAGGCCCGCAGGTTGCTTTGGCCTGTCAAACAAAAATATGGCAACAAGCTCTCCTGGGCAGACCTCATGATCCTGGCGGGCAATATTGCCCTGGAATCCATGGGTTTCAAGACTTTTGGGTTTGCCGGCGGACGCGAAGATGTATGGGAAGCCGACGAGTCTGTTTACTGGGGTTCTGAAACTACCTGGCTCGGCGGAGATCTGCGCTATGCCCATGGCTCGGAGGGTGTAGAGAAGCCGGGTGGCGTACTGGTATCTGACGACAATGCCGACGGCGATATTCATTCCCGTAACCTGGAAAAGCCACTTGGTGCTTCCCAGATGGGATTAATCTATGTAAACCCGGAAGGCCCGGACGGAAATCCAGACCCGCTTCTCGCGGCCAGGGACATCAGGGAAACCTTTGGCCGTATGGCCATGGATGATGAGGAAACGGTTGCACTGATTGCCGGTGGCCATACCTTTGGCAAAACACACGGCGCGGCGACTTCAGATCATGTGGATCAGGAGCCGGAAGGTGCAGACATCGAATTACAGGGCCTGGGCTGGAACAACCGTTACGGCACCGGCAAAGGACCAGATACCATTACCAGCGGACTGGAGGTAACCTGGACCAAAACGCCCACCAGGTGGAGTAATGATTTTTTCGAACACTTGTTCACCTATGAGTGGGAACTCACCAAAAGTCCCGGTGGGGCACAGCAGTGGGTAGCCAAAGATGCGGGAGACATTATCCCTGACGCCTTTGACCCAAACAAAAAACACCGTCCGACAATGCTGACGACCGACCTGTCCCTGAGGTTCGACCCCGCATATCAAAAGATATCCCGGCGTTTTTACGAAAACCCCGATCAGTTTGCAGACGCCTTCGCGCGAGCATGGTTCAAACTGACCCATCGCGACATGGGCCCTCGTTCACGTTACCTTGGGCCTGATGTACCCGCAGAACAACTGATCTGGCAAGACTTGCTCCCGGCCGTTGATCATCCTTTGGTAGATGAAACTGTTATTGCAACACTAAAGCATAAAATACTGACATCAGGACTAACTGTTCCTCAATTGGTAACTACTGCCTGGGCGTCTGCATCTACTTTTCGCGGCAGTGACAAACGCGGCGGTGCCAATGGCGCACGCATCCGTCTTGCACCACAAAAAGACTGGGAGGTCAACAATCCGGTACAATTGCAAAACGTGCTGGGCGTGCTGACGACCATACAAAATGATTTTAACGGAACGCAGGCCGACGGAAAGAAAATCTCGCTTGCCGATCTGATTGTACTGGCAGGAAACGTCGCCATAGAAAAGGCGGCCAGAGATGCAGGCCATGAAGTAGAGGTGCCTTTTACACCAGGCCGCACAGATGCTTCGCAGGAGCAGACCGACATCCATGCCTTTGGTTTCCTTGAACCACAGGCCGACGGCTTCCGCAACTACCGAAATAGTAAAGCCCGTAGCCGTACTGAAGAATTGCTCATAGACAAGGCGAACCTGCTTACACTAACCGCACCTGAACTTACCGTCCTGGTAGGGGGTCTGCGCGCGCTCAATGCCAATTATGATGGATCTCCTCAGGGTGTCTTTACCCATCGTCCCGGCCAGCTGACTAATGACTTCTTTGTGAATCTCCTGGATATGAGCACCACCTGGAAAGCTACAGATGAGCGCAAGGAGCTGTTCCACGGCTACGACCGGAAAGCCGGGACGTTTAAGTGGATGGCGACTCGTGCAGATCTTGTGTTTGGATCGCATGCTGAACTCAGGGCCATTGCTGAAGTGTATGCCCAATCCGATAACGCGCAGAAATTTGTTAAGGATTTTGTGTCCGCCTGGACTAAGGTAATGGATCTGGACCGCTTTGATCTGAAATAGCTGTTCTACAGCTCGGTTGTCCGCAATACCTTCATCACATAAAGATCCAATTCCTTCCACTGGATGTAGCCCAGGTTCCCGCAGATCCTGGCTACATCATTCTGGATATAACCAGGTACATCATTGACGATCTTCCAGCGAATGGCATAACCCGAATTGTAGCTCATATAAATGATCAGATCCTCGCAATACCTTTCATCATGAAATTCTCTGATCAGCAATACCTGTAGTTCACTGGCAATTTTATTCAGTCTTTCATTCATCATCTTCGCCAGTGGTTTGCCCGGTTTTGGCGAAATTTCAACCATCGGTAATACCGTCACATCAGTCATCGTAGCCTATTAAAGCCGCAAGATGTGGCAAGAAAAAGAGATGTGCAAATAAAAATTGAGGTGCTGTCTGTAAAGCGCTCTGATATAAACGGATAAATTATTCAAAACCTAAAGCTGGTAGCAAAATAAGGATACCAGCCTTCTGCTGAGTGCGCCAGTACTGCCCTGACGATGGCCAGTGAAGCCGGGGAGAAATAAAATCCTCCGCCGTATCCCTGGCGCCAGGTATCAGACCGTTCATTGCCATTCCATACACGACCCACGTCATACAAGCCCATAACGCCCACCTGGCCCGGTAATACATAGCTCACAAAATCGCCCAGTTTAAAACGCATTTCCAGGTTGTTATAAAAATTGTGGCGACCTGCAAAGCGATACTGCCGGTAACCTAGTAAGGTGCCCTCCCCGCCCAGGGTAGCATGCTGGAAAAATGCCGGACGACCACCGGTAAGGGTTCCGCCAAACCTGTTGGCCAGAACGATGGTCGCCCGGGTATCAAGGTTCTTATAGAGTGATATTGAACCCCGGAACTGAACAAATGAGGCCGAAGCACTGCTGATACCTTTGTACCCCATCAGTTTGAGATCGATGTAGCTACCTAATGTAGGCAGGAGCTCCTGGTCACGGGTATTGTTTACAAAATTGACCGTCGCCCCTGCGTAGAGCTTATCTCTTTCGATCAGGAGACTATCTGGGGAATGCAATTGCAACCTGTTATTGATAAAACGCCCCTGGTTGTCATCTTTATCGAAACTGTAATATTGCAGGCTCGGCCCTATAGTCAGTGTTGATTTTGGTCTGCGCCAGCGCAGTGAAGGGTCCAGTTGTATCAGATTGAAGCGGGTCCTGTAATAAGAGATGCGGTGGTCAAAACGGGTATCATTCCCAACACCGAAAAAGTTCCGGGTATTGTCCGGTGCCTGTATACTCGCCTTCAGCACCATGTCGCCGTCGCCTGCAACCTTTAGCCATTCCCCTGAATAGTTGAACCGTACAGCGGAAGTGGCCAGTGCATAAAGCAGTGAAAAGGACTGAGAACTGCCATAAGGCTGTTTCCTGAAGCCGGGACGTGTTACTTTCATAAAAGCACCCAGGTACAAACCATCATCTGCATTGTAGCCAAAATCCGGGTACAGAGATGTCCTTTTATAAAGGTCTTTACCCAGATAAGTCGCATTTCCAGTGTCGGAAGACAACTTGATGCGAAGCTTACCGGCATCTGCGCCATTAAAGATACTGCCGTCCATAAGTCCGAATACCCGGACCGGTTTACGCAAGGCTGTAACCTCATAAGCTTTCTTTCCATGTCCGGAAATGATCTTCACACGGATCGGTGAAATACGGTTAGAGATAACGACACTATCGCTGCCATCCCGCATATAAAGCCGGATTTCCCTGGTGATTTCAGGATCAAAAACACGGCTAAAAACCACATCCTTTACATTACCGGATTTATTGATCTTGTAAAGCTCCACTTTAAGTGCGCCCTGATCAAGTCCGGTGATGACAGCCTTTTCATTTTTATGGCTGGCCTGTATGTCTACAATCCGGCTGAAAAACCGGTAATAGGTATTCATTAGCCTGGGCAAAGTCGCTTTTCGCCGTTGCAGTTCGTCCAGGAATTCATCATGGCGCATACGGTAGACCTCTGGTGGCAAGCGCCGGAGCGCGGTTTCAAATATCTCGTCAGTATACAGGTCGGTAAACAGTTTTATTTCCCGGTCCCATTCTTCTTCTGAATACTGGGAAAGAATTTTGCTGTTCATTGCCCGCCCTTCCCATAAAAACCAGTTGACATCTTTGAGGTCCCTCTCCATCCCCTGCATCATCGGTAAAAGGTCTGACCTGATGGCAAAACGCTGCAACTTGCCTTCCGTTTTAAAGAAAACCTGGTCTCGGTCGCGTGGCACCGGCAGGTACCTTAAGCCCTTTTCAGTGGTATCAGCCTTCCAGCGCCACTGGTCTTCATGCCGGTCCCAATCACCCATCAGTACATCAAGGGCCTTAGCCCTGAGGTACATCCTGGCATCGTAAGTATTGTCATTATCAACATCCAGCTTTTTAAACATTTTTGCGGTGTTGTCCGAAGGTCCCACAGGATTTCTTTCTTCAAGCAGACATACCGTGTTTTCGAAAGTGCCCGCATAATCCCCAAGCGCATCGTCTGGTGATACCAGTCCGATGATGGGATTTGCATGAGGCACCCCCGCCCTGTCTGCGAGTACGGGCGCAACCAATGCAGTAAAGGGATGCTGAGAGGCCATGTTATCTCGCATTACGTCACGGGCAAAAGTCGTCCTCAGCCCAGGCGGCAATAAGACCTCCGGATATTTTTCAACGCTGCGCAGCACATATTCTTTTCCATTTTTGTCTTCCAGACGCAAAGACCTGCTTTGGTTCCCACCTCCCAGCTGGGTCGGTTTTAATCCGCCATAAATTCTGGAGATGCTGATGACCGGCACCTTTACGTCCATGGCATAATCTTTCCGGTAATTCTCCCCAAACAGGTAACGGTGCAGGCCACCTACATGGTCAAACTGAGGTTTTACCTTCACTATGGCACTGTCTGCCGCTGTCATCTTTGCCTCCCTGGCCTGCCGGAGTTCCACCGGATTAAAGGCTTGAATATAGCTATATACCTTTTCTACACCAGTTTCAGTATACAGGAAATATTCATACCGCATGCTGTTGTCCTGAAGCTGGTCGGCCAGCACATAACCATTCTTAAAGCTATGGAACAGGGAATTTGGTCCTCCTTTATTGGGTGAATGTTTAGCACCTGCACCACTTACAATCTGTAATTGATCTCCCCTGATCAGTTGTAAACCATGTTCGTGCCCGGCCGCATAAACGAGATTAGGATGATCAGCAAATACAGCCCCGACCTTTTCGGTCATCTCCTTATATTTAGGGTGTCCCAGATCCTCCGGACTCAGAAAGGTAGTCCTCAAAAAAGGATAAAGCGAACCCAGTACCGGCAAGGGGATGTACAGGTTTTTATTTAAGGAAGTAAGCGGGAACAGATGTGCCTTAAGACCAAAATATCCTCCATGTGTACCGTAGCTTTTGAAAGGATGATGCGAAGCCAGGATAATCATTTTGTCTTTGTTCCGTTCCAGTAACTCATGCAGTCGCAGGACTACTGCATCCGTAGTGCTGCAATCACAATCCGGGTTTGTTTTTTCATAGGGGAAAAGCCACCATTCGCTATCATAAGCGATAACTGTCAGCTTATCGGAAAGAGGAATGGCTACCGGGTCCGGGCAACCCTGATCAGGAATAAGTTTCAGCAAGGGGTCATTAAAGGAAGCCAGGAACGCTCCCTCAGCCTGTATCTTTGCCAGCCCATCCGGTCCCGATCTGTCCCAGTCATGGTTGCCAGGCAGAAAGTATACCGCAGCCCCCTTTGCCCGCATCGGGCCAAACTGCGACTTCAGTATCTGCTCCGTCCGCGCCCGCGTTTCCGCACCAGGCAAAGCCATACCGACCGGATATACATTATCGCCCAGGAAAAGTACCGTTGTTTTTCCGCTGATCACATGCCCAGCGGCACTTTCGATAGATTTGATCTGTTGGGTATTCATTTCTCCGGCATCACCGATCAATAAAACCCGGTATTTCACCTCTTCTTGCGCCCTTGCACAAAAAGCAGCCAACAAGAGCAATGGCAAGAAGCACCACACTTTGTATTTCATAAGTAGGGGCCAGTCGGATAAACAGATCGCAGTCATTTGTCAGAGGAAGCTAGCGGCCTCAAGTTAAACAATTTTATAACATGCCTATCACAAAAAAAGCTGCCCTGAATGGGCAGCCTTCTCACATAAATGGTTATTCAGGTTATAAAATGTAATACTAAACCAGCAGGTGCGGGCGCTCTTTATATACTTTCCAGAGCAGTTCACCAAAAATGGTATTGGACCAGGCAAACCAGGAACGGGTAAAGTCTTTCGGATCGTTCTTATTGAATGACTCGTGCATAAAGCCCGTCCCTGCATGGCTCTTTTGCAGCAACTGCAGGCATGACTTGATTTCTTCATCACTTTTTGCTGTCAGTCCCTGCATGGTCAATGCGATTGGCCAGATCTTGTCCATACCTGTATGCGGGCTTCCGATGCCCTTAGCGGCAGTTCCTTCAAAAAAGAACGGATTTTCGGAAGACAGGATATATTTACGCGTATTAATATACACCGGGTCATCTTCACGGACGGCACCCAGATAAGGAAGTGCCAGCAAGCTCGGCACATTGGCATCGTCCATCAGGTTATGACTGCCAAAGCCGTTCACCTCGAAAGCATAAATCTTACCAAACTGCGGATGCTCCACTATGGCATATTTCTGCAGGGCCGCCTCCACCTCATTGGCCAGTGTCTTGCATTCTTCAGCAAGCACAGTATCTTTGTTTACCGCCGTAAGGATCTCCGCGGCATGGCGCAGACTCACTACCGCAAAGAAATTGGAGGGCACCAGGAAATTATAAATGGTGGCGTCATCACTAGGGCGGAAGACCGAACAGATCAGTCCTACAGGTTTCACCGGGTAGCCATAACCGCTTACCGGCACCGTATCGGTAGCAAACATTGTCTCACGCTGGAATTTATAAGGCCCCAGGCCATTTTTACGCTGCTGTTCCTTAAAGGTCTTTACAATCAGGGCAATGGCATCTCTCCAGCTGGTGTCAAAAGGTGAAGTATCGCCGGTCAGCTTCCAGTAATGGTGGCTGAGGCGGATAGGATAGCATAGTGAGTCAATTTCCCACTTGCGCTCATGCACACCGGGCTTCATATCAGTCTTATCGGTTGCCCATTCACCTACTTTGTCCGGATCGCCATAAAAAGCATTTGCATAGGGGTCTTTTTTAATACATTTTACCTGGTGGTTAATGACACCTGCGATGAGCTGCTGGAGGGCTTTATCACCTTTAACCAGTGGCAGGTAAGGACTCACCTGCGCTGTACTGTCACGCAGCCACATCGCATCGATATCACCAGTGATCACATAAGTATCCGGCCGGCCATCCACCGTAGTATGAGTAACTGTGGTATCCAGCGTATTCGGGAAACAGTTCTCGAATAACCAGGCCAGTTCCTTGTTCTTTACATTCTTGTGAAATTCCTTAATAGCGGATTCCACGGCCTTGCTCTGAAAATGCCTCTTCGCCGGTGCTACGCGCACTACGGGAAACTCCGGGTCGGCAGCAGCGAAGGCCACCTTGTCTACCATCATTCCGGCTGCGAGCATGCCGGTGTTCTGTAAAAATACTCTTCTTTTCATCTGTTTTATTTTGTTAGAGAGAACGGCTTATCGGTTTCTGCAAGCCCTCTCTGCGTATTTGGTTCTCTACTCATGTTCAGCTTCAACACACCGCCCTTTACAATATCGGCATGCGTAATGAAATTCCTGGTATAATTCTGACCGTTTAAAGCAGCGTCCTGAATATAGACATTTTCCCGGCTATTGTTATTCGCCTCGATCACGAACTTTTTGCCGTTTTCGAGGTTAAGTGTGATCTTTTTAAACATCGGGCTGCCAAAAACATATTCACCGGTCCCGGGTGTCACGCTGTAAAAGCCCAGCGCACTGAGTACGTACCATGAAGAAGTCTGGCCCTGGTCCTCATCGCCAGGGTAGCCATTCTCAGTGGCATTATATAGTTTATACATTACCTCCCGCGCCCTGGCCTGGGCCTTCCACGGCTCCCCTGCATAGTTATAAAGGTAGACCATATGCTGAATAGGCTGGTTGCCGTGGGCATACTGCCCCATATTAGCCATTACCATTTCAGTCATCTCATGGATCATGCCACCATAAGTACCGACTTTAACGGTATTAGGCACACTAAATACGGAATCCAGTTTGGAAGTAAAATTCTTATCTCCGCCCATCAGGTTGATGAGTCCTTTAGTATCCTGGAATACCGACCATTGCCAGTGCCAGGCATTGCCTTCGGTAAAAGGGCCACCCCATTCCACAGGGTCAAAGTTCTTGCCCCAGTTACCATCTGAGTCTTTGGCCCGCATGAACCGGGTACCCGGGTCATATACGTTTTTATAGTTGTACATCTGACGCTTAAAGATGTCCATATAATATTGGTCACCGGTCAGTCTGGCCAGTTCATAGCCGCAGAAATCATCATAGGCATATTCCAGGGTTTTGGCAGTAGCCTCCCGGTATTTCGGATAAGGTACATAGCCAAGCTGGTAATATTCTCTCCAGCCGTCACGGCCATTGGCAGGCCCCCAGGGGCCTTTGTTCGTTGCCTCGTGCAGGTAGGCCTCAAGCGCTTCCTTTGGATTGAAGGTATGCAGGCCTTTTGCCCATGCATCTGCAAAGAGCGAAATCGCATGGTTACCGATCATACTGCCTCCTTCACTTGGAAAAGACCAGGAAGGCAGCCATCCGCATTGCTTCCAGGCATCGATCATCGCCTGCATGTAGCGGCCGTGCATTTCTGGCTGGATCAGTGTATTCAGCGGAAATTGCGCCCGGAAGGTATCCCAGAAACCCGTATCGGTAAACATATAGCCTTCATGCACTTTACCGTCATAAGGACTAAAGTAATAAGCCTTACCGTTCTTGTCCAGTTCATAGAATTTCCTGGAGAACAGACTGGCCCTGAAAAAGCAGGAATAAAAAGTTTCCATATCCTCCTTGCTTCCACCTTCTACCTGAATACGGCCCAGCGACTCATTCCATACCTTGGCAGCCTTTGCTTTAGTCTGCTCCAGGTTTTTATCTGCACCCAGTTCACGCTCCAGGTTCAGTTCGGCCTGCTCGGGGCTGATATAGGAAGAAGCCGTCTTTACCTGTACCTTTACGCCAGGCTTAAACTCAATATAAGCACCCATTCCGTCGCCCTCTGCTTCTGTAGCACCTGCTTTAGTCGTATTGCCTTTGTTCTCCCAGGTTCCGTAACCCTTAATCGGCTGGTCAAACTGCACCACGAAATAGCTTTTCCACTCCTTGTGGAAGCCGCCGCCATTGCTCACATAGCCGGTGATCCGGTTGCGCTTTACATCGATCTTCACACCGCTGGTCCGCGTATAGCCGTCAAGCACGAGGTAACTGGCTTTACCTGAAGGATAACTGAAACGCAGGTGTGCGCCCCGCTCTGAAGGAGATATCTCGGTAGTGATCTGATTATCGAATTTTACCTTATAGTAATTGGGTTTGGCAATTTCATTTTCATGGCTGAACTTTGCCTCGCGCTTGTTCTCATCGACCACCAGTTCGCTCATTGGCATCAGCGAAAAAACGGCATAGTCACGGGTCCAGGAACTGCACTGGTGCGCCTGCTGAAATCCCCTGATCTTGTCCAGGAAATACTGGTACTTCCAGCCATCGCCGTTCTTACCCGTCTGCGGGGTCCAGGTATGCATACCGAAAGGCAATGCGGTTGTCGGATAAGTGTTTCCCCTGGTGAGCTCGTGTTTTGAGTTCGTACCCTGCAGGGTATTCACATAGCTGACCAGATCCTTCTGCTGCGCAAAGGCCGTCTGTCCGAGCATCAGCAGTGCAAGAATGGTTTGTTTTGGTTTCATTGTGGTTTGTGTGTTCTTGTGTGTATTTATGCCGTTGTGTGTCCGGCACAGATATTTGGTTGCTTAAATCGTTTTAGTGATTTCTCAAATATAGGAATCTGAGACAGAAGGTTCAAGGGAGAATAATAAAAAAGGCCAGTCGGATGACTGGCCTTGATAAGTTGTCATATTTTTAATTTGGGTAGCCGGGGTTTTGGGTCAGATTCGGGTTAAGCGCCCTTTGCTGCTGTGGAATCGGAAAAAGCTTACGGTATTCGTTGCTGGGTTGGTGATCCCACCAAGAGGACGTAGTGAACTTATTCCAGCGAATAAGGTCATCTCTTCTAAAACCTTCGAAAATGAATTCCCGACCGCGTTCCGCAAGCAATTCGTCCAGGGTCAGTGTTGCAGTCGTATAGGCGTTTGCAGGCCAGTTAGCCACTATAAAAGCACGTTGTCTACAAGCGTTAATCAAGTCTACTGCTTCCTGGTTTGCAGCCCCGCCGTTCTTACGCATTAAGGCTTCAGCTTTTGCAAAATAAACCCAGGTAAGGCGATAAATATGCCAGTCAGTATTGTTGTAATTTGGATCGGGGGCCACATTAACAGTAACGCCATTCATCACTCTTGTTGCCCCGACCTGATTACCCAATTTATATTTATTAAAGCGAACACCACTATTTTCTTCACCTTCACTCATATTTGATACTGTTGAACCAATCTTTACGCGCTGAATACTATCAACAAAAACCAATTGCTGCCCATCATATTCGTTACCACCCGTTGCAATGACTGGCTCTCCATTGTCAAACCTGAACATAGGGCCATGTAATAACCATTCACTTTTTCTTAAATCCTCGTTCTTAAACGTTGGATAGTTTCCGGGAACTACAACCACACCATCATTTCCATTACGGCTTCCACCGTAAATAAATTGCTGTTGAAAATGATAGAATTCTCCCGTCCACGATGGCTGGAAGTTTGCGCGCTGAAATTCATAAGCGATAGAAAATATCGCTTCCTTAGATAAATCGTTGTTCGGCTTAAAGGCATCTGTAATATTGGTATCCAATGCCATCGCTCCGTTCAATCCCCCGGCCTGGTTATTGATAAGTTTATCTGCGGCGGCGATGCAATCGTCCCACCTGGCGGTACCAGTCCAGGCCTCTGCATTCAGGTAAAGCTCCACCAGCATTGCATAGCCCCCTGCCTGCGACATCCTGCCCAGCATCTGCTTAGACAACGGCGGTGCCTTGTCCACATTTTCCTTTATCTCTTTTTCAATGAAAGCAAAGACCTCTTCCCTGCTCGCAGTTTTCGGCAGTTGGTCTTTAGGTACAGGCTGGTCCGGAACCTCTGTCACGATCGGAATGTTACCAAACAAATCCATCAGCTTAAGATAATGAAAAGCCCGAAACAGCTTCAATTCAGCAATATAGGCATCCTTTTCTTCCTGTGACAGGCCAATGTCAGCAGGATTTTTTCCTTCAATTTTCTTTATCGGATCATTACAGAGGCCTACGCCCCACCACATCAGGGTCCACGCGTTATTTAGTCCCCCCTCATCGTTTGTCCAGCTATGGTAATGCAGCCTCTTCCATTTTCCGCCATCTTCACCGTGACGGCCCTTGGTAGGCCAGGCCAACTGATCAGCAGACAGTTCACTTGGCCGCCACCAGCCATCCTGCCCAGAAGGTGTAGCCCATGCATTTGCATGCGTGTATGGCCTCAGGACAGCCGAGATGATTTCATTCTTGTTGTTATAAAAATTGTTGCTTTCAGCAGTATCATAAAGGTTCTCATCAAGCTTTGTGCAGGATGCCATTGCACAAAGTGTAAGTCCTGCAGCGATGAATGTTTTATATGTCGTTTTCATGGTCAAATCTTA
This sequence comes from Pedobacter sp. JY14-1, assembly GCF_029269825.1. Classification (GTDB taxonomy): domain Bacteria; phylum Bacteroidota; class Bacteroidia; order Sphingobacteriales; family Sphingobacteriaceae; genus Pedobacter. The sequence goes on from NZ_JARJHU010000001.1 coordinate 1,097,064, forward strand.
AAATCCTACGTTTAAACCGAATAGAAGAGAGGTAGTACTTGGGTAAGGTCCGCGACCGTCAATACCCGGTGCCAGGCCGGTGTCACTGACAAAATCGGGATCATTTCCCGTGTAGCTGGTAATCAGCGCCAGGTTCTGGCCGGTGGCATAAATCCTAAGGTTCTTGAATGATTTCGATTTCAGGTTAAACCGGTAACCCAGCGTCAATTCATCCAGTTTTATAAAACTTCCGTTTTCAACATAATAATCTGAATACATATAGGTATCATTAATTTGAGCATATTTAGTAAATGCTGAGTTCAGCAAGTTATCGCCCGAAATCTTATTACCATATGAGATTGCAGTAGTATTCAGAATATCATAGCCAAACTTGCCCCTGAAAAATATCCTCAGATCAAAATTCTTATAAGTAAAACTGTTCGTCAGCGAGGCATAGTATTTAGGTATTGCATTGCCAATTACCTGGTAATCCGTTACATTACGATCGAACGAATTATTGATCACATCGTTACGTACCTTTTCTCCTGAACGATTGTAGAACAGCCATTTACCGTCTTCCGTAAAGCCTGCAAATTTCTTTCCCCAGAACTCGCCAAGTTTTCCGCCTTCATAAGTACGGATGGCATTTCCAAGTGCTCCATATCCGCCTATATCTCCGAGGGACAAATAATCACGTTTATAATTCTCATTTGAATAAGAATCCAATCGGTTAGATGTAGTGCTGCCCGTGAAGTCTACCGTCCAGGTAAAATCCTTGTTCTTGATTGCTGCGTAACTTAATGCCAGCTCAATACCTTTTGCAGATATAGTACCTACGTTGGTATAGATGGACCCCCGGATATAAGGGGGCTGCGGAGAATCATAATTGTCCAGCAGGTCCTTTGTTACCCGATTAAATACATCCAGTGAACCTGTAAGCCGATTATTGATCAGACCAAAGTCAACACCAACGTTAAACTCTCTTTTTTTCTCCCAGCGTAAGTCGGGGTTGGGATTACTGTTTGGCCCATAAGTTTCACGATATTGTCCATCAGGATATAAATAAACACCTCCCGTGCCCAAGGTGACGAGTGATGCGTAATTGCCGATCCCTGAGTTACCGGTAACACCATAGCCAGCCCTTAGCTTCAGATAATTGATTACCTTATTATTTTTCAGGAAATCTTCTTCGGTAATCGTCCAACCTGCAGAAATAGCGGGAAAATCTCCCCATTTGTTATTGATACCGAAGCGTGAAGAACCTTCCCGGCGATAAATCCCCTGAAGGTAATACCTACCTTTATAAGAGTAGTTAACACGACCGAAGAAAGCGATCAGCGTATTGTCGTTTTTATAACTGCCCAATCCCGCCTTACCTGCAGCAAGCTGGTTACCTGCATTGAGATTGTTCTCTTCAAAAAGGTCATTTAAAAATCCCAGGTTATTGGCGTTAAACCCTTCGAATACCTCATAACGATAACTATACCCCGCAATACCAGTCAGGCTATGCTCATTGAACGTCTTCCTGTATTCGAGTGTAGGCTCCACATTAAAGTTTTGCTCAAGAACGGTAGAACGGCCGGCATATCCGCCATTTTTATAGATATCATTTTCAAGAGAATATTCTCCATTTATTGAACGGTATTCTCCATCTACATAGCTATTACGCTGAACCGCACCAAATACGGATGCCTTCAAACCTGGGATTATATCGTAATCTACTTTTGCATCTATTGAACTGGTTTGCTGCTGACGTTTATTTTTCTCCTGCTGCAATCTGGCAAATTGATTGGTACTTGTATTTTCAAAGTAGAAGCTGCCATCATCGTTGTAGTTAGATAACGTCGGATTTCGCTTAAACTGATCCTCCCAACCACCTCCACCAAGAAGATTTGCCCTGTTAAAATTTGTCGTCAGATTAATACTGGCATTAAGCTTCTGATCAAAACCCTTTTGATTGATATTCAACCTGATACCGTATTCAGTTCTATCATTTTGTTCCGCAAAACCCTGCAGGTCACGGAAGTTGAGACTTGCTCTGTAACTCGTATTTTCACTTCCGCCACTCAGCGCCAGGTTATGGTTCTGACTGATGTTGTTCTTATTGACCAGGTCGTTAAAGAAATCGGAAGTATGTCCATAATCCGTTCTGTCCAGTTCTCCGGAGGCAATTCTGGCCCTGAATTGATCAACCGTCATAAAGTCTGGTCGCTTGTAGAGATATTCGTGTCGTACATAGGAAGAATAAGTAAAGGACGGCGGCCCCGCTTTACCTTTCTTGGTGGTGATCAGGATAACCCCGGCATTGGCTCTCGTTCCATAAATGGCAGCACCTGAACCGTCCTTCAACACGTCAATCGACGCGATATCATCCTGCTGTAACAAATCCAGGTTTCCACCCGGTATACCATCGACCACGATCAGCGGACTCTGACTTCCGGTTACCGAGGTCACACCTCTAAGCTGAATGTTTACTCCCGAATTGGGGTTAGAACCACTAGTCCTGGTGATCTGCAAACCCGCGACTTTACCCTGTACGAGGTCAAGCGGGTTCCTGGATCCACTTTGCCGGAAATCCGCGGTATCTACGTGAGCAACCGCTGAAGTGACTTCACGCTTATCCAGCGTACCATACCCCACACCAACTATGGTCACATTTTGGAGTGCAACCCCTTCTGCCGGCGTCATCTTAATATTTAATGGCACATTACCATTGCCAGCGGGACGCGTTACCGGCGAATAACCCAGATAACTGAAGGTCAGGTTTTCGTTAGGCCCGGTCACTGCGATAGAAAATTTACCTGCAGCATTTGTAACTGTACTCTTGCCGGAAGCCGACTTTACACCGACTCCCGGGATAGGCTGCGAATTTTCATCAGAAACAATACCCGTAACTACACTTTGCGCGCTTCCCGCCTGAGCACCCTGTGGCGCAGGAGTTGCCGGAGCCGCTGGTGTCACCGGCGTGGTCGCCTTTTTGGTCGTGTCTTTTTTTGTCGTATCCTGCTGCCAGAAGGAAGAAGACAGCAATCTCCCTGATCCCAGGTGCTCACTGCGCTCCGCGGCGACACTCCGGATACAGGTGGTACAGAGCATAACTATGCCTATACCGCTTAGTAACTTAATTTTCATTCGACGTTGTTTTTAGTTATAGTTAATTGTTCAATAATTCAATACAGAGGTAATGAGACAATTAAAATAGATGGCGCCGTTCATGAAGGTTAAACCGAATTGCAGCAAAGGCAAAAGGATAACCCCTCACGAACTGAGAAGAAGAAAATTCAGATGAAAACCGGGAGACCCGGAAGATGATTTAGCAAAAGATCAGGACAGCGGGACGTCGTGTCTGATCAGTTGATTAAGAAGATAAGTCTGGAGCGCGTTTACTAGTGGAAGGGGATAATTGGTTTTCATAAATCTAGGGATGGTTATAAGTATGATTACAGTAGTAAAACGTTTTAATAAATTCAAAAGTAAGGTTTATTAGTTAAGATCAAAACACATCTCAAAGGGATGTACATACATTTTTCCGATAACAGAGGGAAATATTAACTGTTTTTAAAATAGCTGATAATTAAACCGGCAGTCTTTTCAGAAGCTCCCGGTCTACCCATTTTTTCAGACAACTCACTGTACCTCATAAGCATATCTTCCCTTCCTTTTCCGCTCAGCACCACATTCAATTCAGCTTCAATCTGTCTGGGATTACAATCTTCCTGTATCAGCTCTGTAACAACTTTTTTATCCATAATCAGGTTCACCAGCGAGATAAACCTGATCTTAACCAGCATTCTGGCAATGGCTACCGAAACCGTCCCGCCTTTATAGACCACCACCTGCGGCACATGGAACAACGCTGTTTCAAGCGTCGCTGTGCCAGATGCCACAACAGCTGCATGTGCAATATGCAGCAAATCATAGGTTTTGCCGAAAACCAGTCTTAACGGAACCCCGTTCATGTACTGCCGGTAATACGCTTCTTCAAAACCCGGTGCCGCGGCAACAACAAATTCGTAATCCGGGTATGCAGCCGCCGCAGCAACCATATCGGGCAGTAGCCGCTCAATCTCCTGCCTGCGGCTCCCCGGCAAAAGCGCGATAACAGGCCTTGCACCTATACCTTGTGAGCGAGGGAAATCCGGATCCGGAGTGAACTGCGCCACGGCGTCCAGCAATGGGTTGCCCACATAGTCGACCTTCATACCCCAGCCCTTATAGAAATCTACCTCGAAAGGCAGGATGCAGAACATCCGGTCTACCACCCTTTTGATCTTCAATACCCGCTTCTGGTTCCAGGCCCAGACCTTAGGTGAAATATAATAAGCTACAGGAATCCCCCGGGCTTTGGCAAATCCGGCAATCTTCAGATTAAACCCGGGAAAGTCGATCAAGATCAGTACGTCTGGTTTATAGGCAAGGATATCTGCCTTACAAGCCTTCATATTTCTGAGGATCGTACGCAGGTTAAGCAGTACTTCTGTAAATCCCATAAAGGCCATTTCCGAATAATGCTTTTGCAATACGCCACCTTCAGCCTTCATTTTATCACCCCCATAATAACGGAATTCGGCATCAGGATCCTGTATCTTCAGCGCTTTCATCAGGTTTGCGCCATGAAGGTCTCCCGAGGCTTCACCCGCAACAAGGTAATATCTCATACTTTGCTGACTTTATAGTAGAAAAATACAAAGGCCCACAGAAACGTAGCGCTGATTACTCCCCGCCCGCTATTGTCCTTATTGAACCTGAAAAACAAATGCATCAGCCAGGCATTGGCAGCGACACAGGCAATCAGGAGCAAATCTGCCTTTGCTAAAAAGGCAAAGCGGTGCATGAGGTACCAGACTATGGAAATGAGCACACCCGGCATTACAATTCCGGCAGTCAGACCAATCCACACCGAATTTCTCCACTTAGCTAATTGTTCTTCCAACATTTGTATACTTAATTGAATATCAAGCTCTTACCCCAGTGAGGAACCATCAGCTGTTAAATGTCTGATCTCACTATCCTGCTTTTCAGGCAGTCCGTCAACCTGGAAACTCCAGGAGTTCAACACCGGGATCGCATGATGCGCAGTCAGGTCAAATTGTACCGGTACCACCGACACATAACCATGTTCAAGTGCCCAAACATCCGTATCTTCACCTTTATCGTTATTCTGGAAGACCCCCGTCAGCCAGTAATAAGGCCGCTGGTAGGGATCTTTACGTTCATCAAACTCTTCCGCCCACTTCGCATTTGCCTGCCTGCAGATTTTAATACCCTTTAAATCAGGCCCCTGTGGAAAATTCACATTTAATAAAGTTGCCGGCGGAAGCCCGTGCTCCAGCACCTGCTCACAGATCGCTGTAATAAATTTCGCACAATGGCTGAAATCTGCCTCCTGCGTGTAGTCATCCAGCGAAAAACCAATAGAAGGTATACCCTCAATTGCTCCTTCTACCGCAGCTGACATGGTACCCGAATAGATCACATTGATCGAGTTGTTCAGCCCATGGTTAATACCCGAGACACAAAGATCAGGCTTCTTGCCCTTAAATATCTTATTTACGGCCAGTTTCACACAGTCCACAGGGGTACCGGAGCACTTGTACATTTCTACCCCCGGGTAAAGTGTTACCTTATCAAACCGCAAAGGCTTTCCGATCGTAATTGCATGGCCCATACCTGATTGTGGTCCATCAGGCGCTACCACTACGACGTTCCCAAGATGCTGCACCACTTCGATCAGGTTGCGGATACCCGGGGCAGTAATACCATCGTCATTGACTACAAGAATATTTGGTCTGGATTGTTTTTTCATAAGGATCGGGTTTAAATCTGCTGCCGCAGCAGAAAACAAGCTAAAAACAGGCTTTGCAACGGTAAAAGTACAAGAAATCAATACAAGATCGATGACTTTTGTATAAGTTTGAGCGATAACTTAATTAAACATGAAAAACAAACTGCTGCTTGCCTGTTTTCTGCTGATTGCTACAGGCGTCATGGCCCAGACCAGCTATCAATGGAAAACGGCCTCATCAGGTGGTTACAGCTATAAGTATGTAACCAACGACCCCACTAAATCACGCTTTTATACCCTGAAGAATGGTCTTACCGTCGTCCTTTCACGAAACACCAAAGAACCCGTCATCGAATACCGGATGGCAGTAAGGGCCGGCAGCAATACCGACCCGAAAACAGCGACAGGTCTGGCCCACTACCTGGAGCACCTCCTGTTCAAAGGAACCGACAAATTCGGCACACTTGATTTTGCCAAAGAAAAGCCGCTGCTGGACAAGATAGATGCGCTTTACGAGCAATACAACAAGACTACAGATCCGGCCAAACGCAAAGAAATATACGCCGAGATCGACAAAACTTCAGGGGAGGCGTCCAACTTATCTATCGCCAATGAATACGATAAGATGATGACCTCCATCGGCGGTCAGTCCACCAACGCACATACCTGGTACGAAGAAACCGTTTATAACGAAGATTTCCCTTCCAATGCGGTCGATAAATTCCTTGCCCTGCAGGCAGAACGTTTCCGCAAGCCGATCTTCCGTATTTTCCATACAGAGCTGGAAGCCGTATATGAAGAGAAAAACCGTGGCCTCGACAACGATGCCTGGAAACTGAACGAAAAAATGATGGAGCAGCTTTTCCCTACCCATAATTATGGACAGCAGACCACCATCGGTACCATCGAGCACCTGAAAAACCCCTCACTGATCGAAATCAGGAAATACTACAATAAATATTATGTGCCCAACAACATGGCCATTATCATGGCTGGCGACCTCAACCCCGATGAGCTGATCAAAAAGATCGACGCAGCCTTTGCCTACATGCAGCCAAAACCACTGGAACTTTACAACCCGGCACCGGAACAACCGCTGACTTCCATTAAAAAAGTAGATGTATACGGGCCAAGCGCAGAAAGCGTAGAGCTCAATTACAGAGGCTACGCGCAAAGCACCAGGGAAAGCCTGCTGCTCGACCTCATTTCCAGCATACTCTCCAACGGCAAGGCAGGCCTGCTCGATATCAACCTGAACAAACAGCAGAAAGTCCTGCGTGCAGGCGCAGGTTACCAGCAGATGAAAGACTATGGTGTTTTCAGCCTCACCGCCCAGCCTAAACAGGGGCAGAGCCTGGAAGATGCGCAAAAACTCCTGCTGGAACAGATCCAGTTATTAAAAGAAGGCAAATTCGACGAAAGTCTGATCAAGGCAACCGTGGCCAACAGCAAACTGGGCTTACTGCAGGCCTTTGACAAGAACGACTTCCGTGTGGAAAGCATCACCACCGAGTTTATCCAGAACAGGGGCGCCAACTGGAACAAGTCACTCGCCGCTCCGGACCTCATGGCCAAAGTGACCAAACAACAGATCACAGATTTCGCAGGCAAGTTTTTCAAAGACAACTATGTAGTCGGCTATAAGCACAAAGGCGAAGACAAAGATGTAGTCAAGGTAGAGAAACCAGCCATTACCCCGGTCAATACCAATGCCGGCAAAAACTCAGCATTTGTCAATCAGCTGTTTGCCATGCCGGTAAAACCCATTGCTCCTCAGTTCCTGGACTATAAAAAAGACCTGAACTTCGGAAAGGCAGGTATCGCAGACGTCATTACCGTACAAAACAAGGAGAACAGCATTTTTGAGCTTACCTACCGTTTCGAAATGGGCGCCTGGAACTACCAGTTGCAGCCTTATGCCGCACAGTACCTGAGCTTCCTTTCGACCGACAAATATACGGCTGAACAGATCAGCAAGGAATTTTACAACATCGCCTGTAATTACAGTTTCAATGTAGGTAATGAAGTATCCACTATTACCATCAGCGGCCTTCAGGAGAACTTTGATAAAGCCGTAAACCTGGTAGAGCACATCCTCGCCAACTGCAAACCCAATGAAGAAGCACTTAGCGAACTGAAGAGCCGCATTCTGAAATCAAGGGAAAACAACAAACTCAACAAAGGCGCCATTCTGAACGGCCTGATGAGCTATGCACAATACGGCCCTGTAAACCCGGCGAACTATACCCTGAGCAACGAACAGGTAAAGCAAATCAAGGCTGCAGACCTGGTCTATATTCTGCACAACATCAGCAATTATAAACATACCATCACCTATTACGGCCCGCAGACCAAAGAGGCTTTTATCTCTGGCATCAGTAAGCTGCATAAACTACCTTCTGAGTTCACCCCTGAAGCACCCGCCAAGGAATTTAACTATACCAGCACTACCGCCAACCAGGTTTATTTCGCCGACTACGATATGGTGCAGTCGGAGATCCGCTGGGTACGCAACGACGGTAAATTCGATGCTTCCCTCTCGCCAAAAGTAAACCTTTTCAACAGCTATTTCGGCGGCGGTATGGGTTCAGTAGTGTTCCAGACCATCCGCGAATCCAAGGCCCTGGCTTATTCCACGTTTGCCTTCTACTCTTCACCTGACAAGAAAGAGAAAGATTATGCCATGATTGCCTATGTAGGCAGCCAGGCCGATAAAATGAACGATGCCGTTACCGGCATGAACGAACTGCTCAACAACCTGCCACGTGTAGATGAGTCCTTCGCAGCCGCAAAAGGCAATTCGCTGAATGCCCTCGAAACCAGCCGCATTACCCGGGATGATATTATCCAGGCTTATTTTTCTGACCAGAGACTGGGTATTGACCACGACTCCCGCATTGATGAATACAACGGGCTTAAGCCACTTAAATTCGAAGACATCAAGTCTTTCCATGAAGCACACGTTGCAGGTAAACCTTACAACTACTGCATTGTTGCCTCCGATAAAAGGGTCAAAATGGAAGACTTGCAAAAATTCGGCACTGTTACTAAACTGAGTCTTGAGCAGGTCTTTGGATACTAGATTCCATGCTATGGCTCCGAAACAGGCTGACCATAAAACTCTTTAAGCATATAAAAAAAGGGCCCTGTTCGGGCCCTTTACTTTGATTTGCTGTTATAAGCTTTTTATCCAATCTACCAGCTGGTCCCGGGTCTTTCCGGTCTTTTGCTGAAGACGTCCGTACAACTCATCATCCTTGCCTTCCTCATATTTCAGGTCATCATCGGTCAGGTCTGCATACGCCTGTTTTACTTTACCTTTGATCTCATTCCATTTTCCTTTCAATTCCAATTTGTCCATTGTCTTCGATTTTATGTTAACAATCTGTAGCTGTATAGAGTTAACAGGCGGCAGGTACCGATTGTTTGATCACTGTTTAGATTTACCAATGATTCCTTCAACAACCGCAGGATCGAGCAATGTCGAAGTATCGCCCAGATTGCTCACATCGCCCTCAGCGATCTTACGCAGGATGCGCCTCATAATCTTGCCCGATCGGGTTTTGGGAAGACCGCTCACAAACAGTATTTTGTCTGGTTTGGCAATAGGTCCGATTACACGGGTAACAGTCTGGAGGATATCTTTACGGGTCAGGTCCTCATCGCTATGAGTGTTTGGAAAAATGACAAATGCATATATTCCTTGTCCCTTTACCTCATGAGGAAAGCCGACTACCGCACTTTCTACGACACCCGCATGCATATTGATCGCATTTTCCACTTCTGCGGTTCCGATGCGGTGTCCGGATACATTGATCACATCGTCTACCCGTCCTGTAATACGGTAATAGCCGTCCGTGTCCCTAAGGCAACCGTCGCCAGTAAAGTATAAATCTGGATAGGCGGAAAAATAAGTCTGCCTGCAGCGTTCATGATCACCATAAGTGGTGCGCAGCATACCTGGCCACGGGAATTTGATGCAGAGATTACCGCTCACCTCGTTTCCCTCAATTTCCCGGCCCTGCTCATCGACAAGCACAGGTTGTACTCCCGGCAAAGGCAAGGTGGCATAACTGGGTTTGGTCGGCGTGACAAAAGCAATAGGCGAGATCAGTATGCCGCCGGTTTCTGTTTGCCACCAGGTATCCACTATCGGGCATTTGCCTTTTCCGATGTTTTCGTCAAACCAGTGCCAGGCTTCCTCATTGATGGGTTCGCCTACAGAACCGAGTACCCTTAAGGAGCTCAGGTCTGCCCCCTGCACCGGCTCCAGCCCGAAACTCATCAATGACCGGATGGCAGTAGGCGCAGTATACAGGATATTTACCTTATGCTTATCAACAATCTGCCACAGACGTGACGCATCCGGATAGGTCGGCACACCTTCAAACATCAGCGTAGTAGCACCCTGGGACAGCGGCCCGTAAACAATATAAGAGTGCCCTGTGATCCAGCCGATGTCTGCCGTACAGAAGTAAACTTCGCCCGGCTGATAATTGAATACATTCGCAAAGGTATAACCTGCATAGACCATATAACCTGCGGTGGTATGGACTACACCTTTAGGTTTTCCCGTAGAACCTGAAGTATACAGAATAAACAGCATATCTTCGGCATCCATTTCCTCGGCCGGGCAATCCGTGTCGACTACTTTTACCTCATCTTCCCACCAGATGTCTCGACCTTTAAGCATGGAAACGGGGGTACGGGTATGTGTAAGAACGATTACCTTTTGTACGGAAGGACAGGCGATCAGTGCATCGTCGATGACTTCCTTCAACTGAATTTGCTTATTGCCCCTGAAGGCGCCGTCCGCGGTAATGACGAGTTTGCATTGCGCATCGTTGATCCGGTCGGCGATAGACTTGGCTGAAAAACCGCCGAAGACTACAGAATGGACAGCCCCGATACGGGCACAGGCCAGCACGGCGATGGCCAGTTCGGGTACCATCGGCATATAGATGCAGATCCTGTCGCCCTTCTTTACCCCGTTCTTTTTGAGCACATTGGCAAACCTGCACACCTGTTCATGTAACACCTTATACGTAAGCGTAATGCTTTCCTTCTGCGGATCGTTGGGCTCCCAGATAATGGCAGGTTTATCGCCATTCTCCTCCAGGTGACGGTCGAGACAGTTTTCGGTAATGTTCAGTCTGGCGCCTTCGAACCATCTGATCTCGGGTGAGCTGAAATTCCAGGACAACACTTTGTCCCATTTTTTACGCCACTGAAAATTTCCGGCTACTTCTGCCCAGAAGTCTTCAGGCTGTTCTACACTATACTTATACGTTTTCTGATACGCTTCAAATGAGGTGATCTGCATTGCTGATTGCATCGTTGGTTTATACTTTGGTGTGTTATACAGGGTACCGAGGCCGTCTTCCGACCGCGCTGCTCTCCGAAATCAAACTTACTAAAATTGGGACGAATTGCAACTGCCGGGCCCTACCAAAAGTTTATCCGCGGCTATCCATGCATACATTAATAGCGCCTCAAGCAGCCATTCTGCATAGTTTCTCCACACCGCGTGCACTAAAAGGTACCCGTTTTGTGCAGGAAGCAGGCATCAGATTCGCCGGAATGGTGTAAAAGCATGGACCTTATTTGAGCGCGACTGGCAGAAAGCTGACCAGCAACCAACAGTAAATAAAAAATATTTTGACTGGCAACTTGATGGTTACAAATTTTATACAGATATTTGCAAACTCTTAAAAAAATAAGAAGAAGAACATTTAACATATAATAAAAGCATGTCAAGAGTTTGTGATTTAACCGGAAAAGCAGCGATGACTGGCTTTAATGTTTCTCACTCGAACGTTAAAACCAAGCGCAAGTTCTATCCTAACCTGCAGCTTCAGAAATTCTATATTCCTGAGGAAGACCGTTGGATAACACTGAAAGTATCTACTTCAGCGATCAAGACCATTAACAAGATCGGAATTTCAGAGGCCATCAGCCGCTTCGTTAAAAAAGGACATTTGTAGAAAAACCGGTTGATGTGAATCAACCTTAATCATAAGAAAATGGCAAAAAAAGGTAACAGGGTACAAGTTATATTAGAATGTACAGAGCACAAAACCAGTGGCATGCCTGGTATGTCAAGATACATTTCTACCAAGAACCGTAAGAATACTACTGAAAGGCTGGAGTTGAAAAAATACAACCCGGTATTGAAGAAGGTAACCGTACATAAAGAAATTAAATAATATACCTGGTTTAACGACCAGACATAATCTATCAGATCATGGCTAAAAAAGTAGTTGCGACCCTGAAAACAGGAAAAGGCAAAGAATATTCGAAAGTGATTACAATGACCAGATCACCTAAAACAGGTGCTTATTCTTTCAAAGAATCTATCGTTCATAACGATCACATTCAGGATGCTATTTCTTCTGCATCTAAAAAATAGTTTTAATTGTAAAACGCATTAAAGCCGTCCCTCACTCCGGGAGGGCTTTTTTTGTTTGTTATAGCTGCTATGGGCTTATTCGATTTTTTTAAAAAGAAGGAAACTGCACCTGAGGCACAGGTTGCGCTGGATAAAGGACTGGAAAAGACCAAGGAAGGTTTTTTCAGTAAGATCACCAAAGCCGTAGCAGGTAAGTCTACGGTTGACGACGATGTACTGGATAATCTCGAAGAGGTATTGGTAACTTCAGATGTAGGAGTAACAACTACCCTGAAGATCATTGACCGTATCCAGGCACGTGTAGCCAGGGACAAATACCTGTCTACTTCTGAACTGAATGGCCTGCTGCGTGATGAAATCCAGCAGTTACTGGCCGAGAACAACAGCAATGACTTCCGGAACTTTGAATATGGCGGTGCGCACAAACCCTATGTAATCATGGTAGTGGGCGTGAACGGGGTAGGCAAAACGACGACCATCGGCAAACTGGCACACAAGCTGAAGGCAGAAAACCTAAAAGTGGTTTTAGGTGCGGCAGATACCTTCAGGGCTGCTGCAGTTGATCAGATCAAGCTTTGGGGTGAACGTGTGGGCACCCGTGTCGTGGCCCAGGCCATGGGTTCAGACCCAGCATCTGTAGCTTTTGACACGTTGCAATCGGCTGTGGCCAACGGCGAGGATGTGGCGATCATTGATACTGCCGGACGCCTGCATAATAAGGTAGGATTGATGAACGAACTGGGCAAGATCAAGAAGGTGATGGAAAAGGTGGTGCCTGGTGCGCCGCATGAAATCCTGCTGGTACTGGACGGCTCTACCGGGCAAAACGCTTTTGAACAGTGCAGGCAGTTTACGGAGGCGACCGATGTGAATGCACTGGCCATTACTAAACTGGACGGCACGGCGAAAGGCGGCGTGGTGATCGGCATATCTGATCAGTTCAGGATTCCAGTTAAATATATCGGAGTTGGCGAAGGAGTGAATGATTTACAGCTGTTCGACAAAAAGAATTTTGTAGAAAGCTTGTTTAAATAAGGATTGGTGACGAAGGATCGTCAAAATAAAAATACATGAATACGAAGACCTTACCGGGCAAAACTACTGTGAAACAACCCAAGATCAACGTGATCACGCTTGGTTGCTCAAAAAACCTATACGATTCAGAAGTACTGATGGGCCAGCTTAAGGGCAACAGCATGAACGTTGTCCACGAAGCAGATAAGGTGGGGAAGGATGACATCGTAGTGATCAACACCTGTGGTTTCATCGATAATGCCAAGCAGGAATCTATTGATACGATCCTGCAGTACAGCCAGCTGAAGGAAGCCGGAAAAGTAGGAAAAGTCATCGTAACAGGCTGCTTATCTGAACGCTATAAGCCTGATCTTGAGGCGGAGATCACCAATGTGGATGCTTATTTCGGAACCAATGACCTGAATAATATCTTACATGAGCTGGGTGCGAACTACCGTCATGAACTGATCGGTGAACGTTTGCTGACTACGCCATCGCATTTTGCATACTTTAAGATTGCCGAGGGTTGCAACCGGCCCTGTTCCTTCTGTGCCATCCCCCTGATGCGTGGCAAGCATTTGTCCAGAGATATAAATGACTTGGTTACAGAAGCCAAGATACTGGCCGCTGGCGGCACTAAAGAACTTATTCTGATTGCACAGGATCTGACTTATTATGGGCTGGATATGTACGGTAAGCGGAATCTTGATGAGCTGTTACGAAGATTGTCTGATGTAAACGGCATCGAATGGATCAGGCTGCAATATGCTTATCCTTCCGGATTCCCAATGGAAATCCTGGACGTAATGAATGAAAGACAAAACATTTGCAAATACCTGGACATGCCTTTGCAGCACATTACAGACAACATGCTGAAATCCATGCGCAGGGGCATTACCAAACAAAAGACCACAGATCTGGTGAGCCAGATCAGGGATAAGGTTCCGGATATCGCCATGCGTACAACGCTGATCTGCGGCTATCCCGGAGAGACTAAAGCTGACTTTGAGGAGATGGCACAGTGGGTAGAGGATACCCGCTTTGACCGGCTAGGTTGCTTTACTTATTCCCATGAGGAAAAGACGCATGCGTATACGTTGTCAGATGACGTACCGGAAGAGGTGAAGCAGGAACGTGTGGATGCGATCATGGAGATACAGCAAGGCATATCTTATGAGATTAATCAGAAAAAGGTAGGCCAAAGCTATAAAGTGCTGGTGGACCGTAAGGAAGGTGATTATTTTGTTGGCCGTACGGAATTTGATTCGCCGGAAGTGGATAATGAGGTACTGATTGACGCAAAAACGGGTTATGCAGCGATAGGTAGCTTCGTTCAGGTGAAGGTAGACCGTGCCGAAGATTTTGACCTCTATGGCCATATTGTAAAATAAACCTGCCGGCATGGATGAATTGTCTGAATTAATTTAAATTCGTGCCGATGCAAGCCAAATACATTTCGTACCGGGACACTAATGCGTTTTCTTCAGTAGTGCTGGACTACCTGGACCGCAAACCAGAGCTAACCGATTTTTACCGCTATACACCTGATAACGCTGGTCTTTCTGAGGCCATTGTCAAAAGAAACTTCAGAGGTAGCCGGGAATTGCTGGTACGCATGTTAAAAAAGCAATACCTTCCAGAACGGGAAATATTGCCAGCGGTAAGCAGCAATATTGCGTCGCTGGCCGATGACCGGACCTTTACGGTAACAACCGGGCACCAGCTGAATATCTTTACCGGGCCGCTCTATTTTATTTATAAGATCGTCACTGCGATCAACCTGGCGGCACAGTTGAAACGGGAACATCCGGAATACAACTTTGTTCCTGTTTACTGGATGGCAACGGAAGACCACGACTTTGAAGAGATCAACCATTTGCAAATAGAAGACCGTAAGCTGACCTGGAACAAGAGTCAGGCAAAAGGTGCTACCGGCAGAATGGGTACAGCTGACATTGAAGAAGTACTGACCGCCTACAAAGGCTTTCTGGGTATCGGAGAAAACGGGTTGAAACTGGCCGAAATAGTAGAAAAGGCTTATGCACTCCACCGGAAATTAAGCGATGCAACACGTTCGCTGGTGAATGCCCTGTTTGGTAAGTATGGTTTGGTCTGCTTAGATGCGGATGAGTCTGAACTGAAACAGCAGTTTGCTGAGGTGGTTTTTCAGGACATTACCGGAGAACATAGTTTTAGAAATATCAGCCGCAGCAATGAAGCGCTGGAGGAACTGGGCTACAAACCACAGGTAAACCCTAGGGAGATCAATTTCTTTTATATGCTGGATGAGCTTCGTGAGCGCATCGTGCGGGAAGGAGAATTGTTCAAAGTGGTGAATACGGAGATCAGCTTTACAGCAGCTGAATTGCGCGAAGAGCTGAATAAGCACCCGGAACGCTTCAGCCCTAATGTGGTCATGCGGCCCCTGTACCAGGAATTGGTGCTGCCCAATCTGGCTTATATCGGCGGAGGCGCTGAGGTGGTCTACTGGCTGCAGTTAAAAAGCAATTTTGAACATTACGGTGTAGATTTTCCTGTATTGCTGCTGCGCAATTCGGCTTTGGTGATTGACCGCAGGGACGAAACGCGGATGCACCTGATGGGCATTAATTACAAGGATTTGTTTGCTGATACCGAAACGATCAAGAACAATTGGGTCAAAACACATGTACCCTTGCAATTGGCTTTACCCGATGAGCAACTGGCCATCAGCTGGATCTTTGAACAGATCAAGTTAAGCGCCTTCAAGATTGATAAAACGCTTTCCGTAAGTGCGGATACGGCAAAGACCCGGACCCTGAAAATGCTTGAAAACCTGGAAAAGAAAATGCTGCGTGCCGAGAAACGTAAACATACCACCTCGCTTGCACAGATCGAAAAGTTGAAGGAAAGGTTATTTCCCGGTTCGGGCCTGCAGGAACGGGTGGTAAACATTGCCCCTATGTATATCGCTTATGGAGAATCCTTTATCGAAGGTCTCATAGCTACCTTTAAGCCTCTGGACCGCGAATTTACAGTTCTGTTTGCATGATATTTCTAACCTTTACCGAGACTGAACTGCGCCGTTTTACGGAAGCTGTTTTTACGGCAATAGGCTGCGGTGCCGGGCACGCAGCACTGGCTGCTGATGTATTGCTGAAATCTGACCTCCGCGGTATCGACTCTCACGGAGTAGCCCGGCTAAGCGGCTACGTGCGGCTCTGGGAAAAAAAACGCATTAACGCGCAACCCGACATCCGTATTGTACATGAGACACTCACCACAGCGACCATTGACGGTGATGCAGGGTTGGGACTGATCGTAGCCCCTTTTGCAATGAAAGTAGCCATTGAAAAGGCCAAGACCTATGGAAGCGGATGGATATCGGTCAAAAATTCAAATCATTTCGGCATTGCAGGCTATCACGCATTAATGGCTGTGGAACAGGATATGGTGGGCATCAGCATGACCAACGCCAGTCCGCTGGTCGCGCCCACTTATGCCAATGAGCGTCTGCTGGGCACCAACCCAATGTGTTACGCTTTTCCGGCCGGCACCTATCCTCCGGTGGTGGTGGACATGGCCACTGCTGCTGCGGCTAACGGGAAACTGGAGATTGCGCAGCGCTCCGGTTCAGAGATACCTGAAGGCTGGGTACAAGATGCATCCGGCCTGTCTGCGACCGATCCGCATGAGTTGAAAAAAGGTGGGTCTCTCCTGCCGCTGGGTAGTGACAAGGAACATGGCAGCCATAAGGGGTATGGGTTGGGAGCTGCGGTAGATATCCTGTCTGCAGTGCTTTCGGGCGCGAATTATGGGCCCTGGGTACCTCCTTTCGTGGCTTTCCTGGAACCTGCCTCCGACCCGGTAGGTGAAGGTATTGGCCATTTTCTGGGTGCGATGCGGGTAGATGGGTTCAGACCTGTGGAAGATTTCAAGAGCCATATGGATACCTGGATACGGCGGTTTAAGTCTGCGAAGACAGTAGAACCTGGACAGCAGGTAGTAATCCCCGGAGAACCGGAATACGAAGCGGAAGCTCAGCGTCGGCAAAACGGCATTCCACTGATAGACATAGTGGTCAGAGACCTGAATGAACTGGCGGAGAAACTGGGGATAGAGCGGTTGAGCGCGCGAGAAATTTCATAAAATAAACAAGGGCTGTCCTCATCGGACAGCCCTTGTTCTACCAGCAGGTACTGATGCGCTTTTCTATTTCTGAGCCCACCAGAGGGGGGTCAGGATGGCGTCCGCACCATTGAGTGCCGACACCGCTTGTGCGTATCCTTTGCTGTTTGTATTTTGCAGGCTTGAAGGATACTTTAAACGTTGTGGCAGAAACTTCACGCTTGCCGTATTTACAGTAGATTCCGTAAGACCGGGAAGTGTATTAATGCTTTGCTCCACTACCGGGTTCTCAAAGAAAGGCAATCCAAGTCTGCGGTGATCGTTCCAGGTTTCCAATGGCAACCATGGGGTTTGTGCAATGAACTTCTGGGTAATGATCTTGGTCAGCTGGTCGTTGCGAACAGTCCCGTTCTTATAAAGATCATTTTTCGGATAGTTAACCGTCAGAGAACCTGCAGTGCCGGTCATACCATCTTCATAATTCATTAAACGTGGCCCCGGTTCTGTAGTATGTGTCCAGCTTACTGATGTACCGACTTTATTATAGTCTGTTGAAGTCAGGTAGCTCCCCAGTGAAAGTCCCCAGTATTCAAAACTCTTGGTAATGCCTGTCTCATAAGCTGTCTGTGCGCTGACAGGACTGTTCCAGTTACGTACCGCGGCTTCAGCAAGCAAGAAGTAAGTTTCCCAGGCACCGAAGAAAAGTCTTTTCTGGGTACTGTTCCTGAACTGCATATTGATGCGTGGCATGGTACCTCCATAGTTTAAAGGCTCATTCAAGGCGTCCTTGACACCCCAATTGCCATCTGTTCTTGTATTCCAGGTATATTTCGCATCGATTGCTTTGGCGACCGATCCATCTGCATTTTTCAGGTTGCGAACAGTAACGATATCGTAATTGCCGTTTTGCTTCGGATAATTAGCGTTCGTCACATCTCCGGGAATACTGAACAGCAGATAAGCGCGCGGATCTATCGCATAAGGCAGGCCGTTAAACCAGTATCCGGCAGAAGGGTCGTTGGTTTTAGTACTGAACTGGTCCGGATAGCGTTGTCCCAGCCAGTTTGCCGGTTTGACGTATGCAGCCAGGTCAGGACGCAGGTCGGCAGATTTGATACCGCCCAGTCCGGTGAACAAGTTATTTAAGGTTGAAGACAGTGGCTGTGTGTCCCATGAGCGGCTCATTACACCGGTCAGGGCATCCCATCCATCTTTTTCCTGTACCTGGAAATTGTCGGTATTATCAGTGATAAAGTCATTTGTCGCTGCTGCAGCCTCAAATTCGGTTTTCGCCTTACCGGCATCGACCTCGGAAAGCCTCATAGATAAACGCAAACGCAGTGAATTGGCATACTTACGCCATTTTGCATAATTATACTGATATGCGGGATCGAGTTTTTTAAGATTTTCATCTGGAAGCATAGAAATATCAAGTTTCGAGCTTGCGTCCTTCAGTTCGTCCAGTATGTAGTAGTAAACAGTTTTTACATCACTAAAATCCGGGTTAATTCCTTCGAACCCCTTGACAGGGATCGGACCAAAGTTATCAGACATTTCACTCATCAGATAAGCCCTCCAGATACGGGCGACCTGGATAAGGTTGGGCGTGTAAGTCTTTGCCGTTCCAGCGGCGATCTGCTTCTCGCCGATCTGAATGGCAGTGTTGGCCATGTTGAGCCAGCCAGATACCTGGTCATAATAGGCACCGATCCAGCCATCATTATAAGAACCTACAGAAATGACGCCTCCGTCGTAGTCAGCGGCCTGGTGGCCTGCCGGCTTCCAGTAAAGTACGAAGGAACGTTCTGCAACATCCGGATTCATCTGGGCTGAGATAATGGAGTTGTTCAGGAAGTATTCGACTTGCACCTGATCTTCATTGGCCTTCAAAGGGTCTACAGTCAGTTCATCGAATTTCTTACATGAGGCCAGCGCTACCGTTGCAGCAAGCAGGACACATGATTTTTTGAATATATTTTTCATCTTAACAGTGAATAAGATTAAAAGCCTAAAGTTAAATTGAACAGGAAGGTACGGGTAGTAGGCGCACTTGAGTTTTCAAAGCCTGTAGCATTTCCGCCCACGGCATATACTGACTCTGGGTCAAGTCCGTTCATGTGGCTGGTGATCAGCCATACGTTATTGCAGGATACGCCAATTTTTGCACGCTGGATCGGTGTGCGGGCGAGAAACTTCGGAGATAGGTTATAACTCAGGTTAACATTTCTCAGACGGATATTAGTCGCGTCATACAGGTTGGCTTCGGTAATCCCCTGATTATTGGCACCTGCAACCGTTTGCCAGTATCTTTGCGGAGAAACAGCAGTAGTATTTTTCTCATAGGCGCCGGTTGTCGTATTCAAAATATAACCGTCTACCACAAAATTGTCCCTGGCGCCATTGACCACAGTCTTGCTGGAAGTTCCGTCAGACTGCATCGAAGCCAGCGTACCGGAAAAGATCTTTCCTCCGAAACGACCGTCGACTAGGAAGGACAAGTTGAAACCCTTATAGGTAAAGGTATTCGTAATCCCCGCAAGTGCATTGGCCTGCTGATTGCCTAATCGTGAGCGGTCGGAAGACACCATGGGTAAACCATCTGAATTCAGGAGGATCTGTCCCGCATGTTCTCCGCTGGGTACGCGTTGGAAAGTAGTACCGTAGATTTCACCGTAACGTTGTCCGACTTTTGCATTTACCTGTACGTCATCAAATCCGCCCAAAGGATAAATATCCAGGTCGTCCGTAAGGTATTCCAGCGTGTTGTTGTTGCGGGAGAAATTTGCGGAAGCATGCCAGCCAAAGGCATTTTCGTTACGCAGGATATCAGCATCCAGTACCAGCTCGATACCTTTGTTCTGGATGTTTCCTGCATTAATGATCTTACGTTTGTAACCGCTGAGGGGGTCGAGTGAAATCTCAATCAGCTGATTGGTCGCATTTGATTTGTAAAGTGACACGTCCAGTCCCAGGCGGCTGTTGAGGAACCTGAATTCTGCACCAACCTCATAATTCTTGATCAACTCGTTAACGACATCGGGATTGAACAATATATCATTACGTCCGGCAGTAGTATTGCCATTAGGATCTTTACCGATCTGGTAGGTGTTGTACAACCTGTAAGGGTCCATATCGTTACCCACTGTGGCGAAAGAAGCCCTTACCTTACCATAGGTAAACCATGAAGGCAGTGTCTTGCCCATCCGTGTCAGCATTTCGCTGAATACGTAAGAGGCGCTCACTGAAGGATACAGGTATGAACGGTTGCCTGCGGCAAGTGCCGAGCTCCAGTCATTCCTCAGTGTACCGTCGAGGAACAGGTAACCATCCCAGTTTATCTGCAAGGTACCGTAAACGGAGTTAATTTTTTTATTGGCAGACACCTGCGAAACGGTAGGATTATTCTTCCCGTTGTTCAGCAGGAACAGATCGGGTACGACAAGTTCTCCGGAGTTTGCGCCCAGAATGTTGTTTTTCTGGTTCATCAGGTTGCCACCCAAGCTAAATGCACCGCCAAGTTTATCAATCAGGTTGTCTTTACGACCGGAAAGTAAAGCACTGAAGTTAGTTTCGGTAAAAGTTTGTTTGCTCAAACTGTAGGAACCGTTTGGAGTTGCGCGGCCACCTGAATAAAGCTTGCCTTCAACTGTAGTAGTATAGTTATCCACTCCGCCTTTCACTTCTGCATCCAGCCAGCTATTGAATTTATATTTCAAAGACCCCGTCATGATATAGCGATTACGTACATCGCTGTTCAGGTTGTTGTCCTTTGCCCAATAGGGATTATAGGTGTTGCCAGTAGGCTGATACCAGATCATCTTGCCGTCGGCATCGGTCGTATTTTTAAGCTGGGTAATATCAACAGACCTTGGCAGTGAATATAACGTCGCGAATACGTTGTTGATGTTTGCGCCATTGTTCGGCCTATTCTCCGCCAGGGAATTATTGAACTGGATCTTCGTATCTGTAGTCCAGCGGTCATCTTTACCAAATGTAGTTATTGCCCTGGCCATCAGGTTATTCCTGTGCAAAGAGGTGCCGGGGATAATGCTTTTATCGTCCAGTCGGTTATATGAGGTGTACACTGACGTCTTGCCTAACATCTGCTGAAAGTTTACACTCTGGTTTGAGGTAATGCCTTGTTCCGCATAGTTGCCAATGTTGTCATAAGTTCGGAGGCCTAGTTGCTGGCCATCCCAGCTTTCCAGCACCTGGCCTTCTGCCTTCGGCCCCCAGCTCAGTGAAGAGGTTTTCTCGAAAGCACCGTTGGTACCCTGTCCAAATAAATCCTGGGTTTTAGGTGTCGTAAAGATACGCTCCAAGCCGACAGTAGAAGAAATGGTGATGCCCAGGCCTTTCTGTGCCTTTCCACTCTTTGTGGTGATCATGATGACACCATTACCTGCTCTGGAGCCATATAATGCAGCCGCTGAAGGCCCCTTTAGTATAGATACACTTTCGATATCATCGGGATTGATGTCTCCCAGGCCATTACCCATATCTGTAGCAGGGTTGTAATAGTCGTTGTTTAACTGACCGTTAGTCGTATTGATCGCTCCCGTAAAGTTCGAAATCGGTACTCCGTCCACAACAATCAGTGGTTGGTTATCGCCGGTCAGCGAGTTGTTGCCCCTTAGGGTAATCCTGGAAGAACCTGCAGGACCGTTGCTTGATCTGGTGATCTGCAAACCCGCTACCTTACCGGAAAGCGCATTTACGAGGTTAGGCTCACGCGCCTCGGACAGCGTCTCACCCTTTACCTCCTGCACAGCGTAGCCCAGTGACTTTTTCTCCCTTTTGATACCAAGTGCCGTCACTACTACCTCCCCTAACTGGTTGGCG
This sequence comes from Pedobacter sp. JY14-1, assembly GCF_029269825.1. Classification (GTDB taxonomy): domain Bacteria; phylum Bacteroidota; class Bacteroidia; order Sphingobacteriales; family Sphingobacteriaceae; genus Pedobacter. The sequence goes on from NZ_JARJHU010000001.1 coordinate 1,119,200, forward strand.
TCGTCTTCCAGCGTAACATTTATAGTCGAGGATTCGCCTACGGTAACTTCCTTGGCAGCCAGGCCGATAGACGTGAAAGTAAGTACTGAACCGGGCTTTACGGAAAGACTGAATTTCCCGCTTGCATCTGTGGAAGTCCCGTTGCGCGTGCCTTTTTCGGTCACGCTGACCCCGGGTATCGGCTGCCCCGCCTTTTCTGTCACCGTGCCGGTAACAGTTTTTTGTGCATAAGCGGTTACTGCCATCAATGTAAATAGCATAACGCCCAAACACCTAAAATAGATCTGTTTCATTTTTTTGATGATTAAGTGGTTAACGGTTAGTTCTGATAATTATTTAGGTTATGATGATTATTTATAATGGCAATGTTCCATCACGAGAATGGCCGCCCCAAGCAATTCAGATTCTGAAGCCAGTGCAGATATCCTGATCTCAGTGTCTTCCGCCAGTCTTGGAATACAAAACTCATGTATTGCCTGGTCAACCGGGGCCATCAGTATCCTCCCTGCCCTGGCACCTCTGCCACTCAGTATGATCTGTTTTGGATTAATGATATGGATAAGCGTCGCGATACCCTTTCCAACCAGGAAAGCAGCCTCTGAAAGCAAGGACACAGCCAGCGGATCTCCAGCTTTTGCAGCATCCAGTAAATGGTCTCCCGGAAGCTTGGTGTCATCCCTGAAAAGGTGCTCCATGCTGGAACTGGTTCCCTGAGCCATTTTCTCTTTTGCCCGTTCTACCAGCACCAGCAGCGATGCATCCACTTCAAGACATCCCCGCTTTCCGCATGAGCATAGTTTATTGCTTTGTGATAAGGGAATGTGACTGAATTCTCCGGCCAGGCCGCTATGACCGCGAAACAGCTGCCCATGAATGATCATACCCAGGCCAATTCCCCATCCTATATTGACCACCAGGACGTCTTTCTGCCCTTTGCCCACGCCAAATTTGTGCTCCGCAAGTGCGATGACCGTCGAATCGTTGTCGATAAATACCGGTAAGCCGATCTCCTTGTTCAGATGGTCACGAAGACTCACGTCCTCCCCTGTTTTAAAGAACGTATGGTTAATACCCTTTTCGGTATCCATAAATCCAGGCATACCGATACCCACTCCCAGAAAAGACTCTTTTGCAATACCAGATGAAGCAATATGCTGGTTTATGAAACGGACAAGTTGCTGAAGTGCATCCTTATCTTCAGCCAGCTTCAGGCTGATCATTTTCACAGGTGCCTGAGCCTGGTTGAACTGATCGTAAATAACAATCTGAACCGCAAGCTGGTCTACGGCGACAGCTACAATGTAGCGCTTTTGCTCCGAATTCAGCAAAAAAGCTACAGGCCTTCTTCCACCAGTGGAAGGTGCCAGGCCATGTTCAACGACAAATCCCTCTGCCGACAGGTCATTTACTATACTGGTTACCAGCGGCAGGCTTTTTCTGCAAAGCACACTTAGCTCTGTCAGTGTAAGCATCTTATGATAATAAAGCTGTCTGATGACATCCTTTCTGAGTTCCCGGTTTTTTTGGCGTATGACGGTCAAAGTGTAAAATTTGGTTGATCAAACTTAATTATATTTTTATAAAAACTTATTAACTTTTTAATTTTTTTTAAAAGTAACATCCACTTTACAAAGAACATCTGAAACTGGCAAAAAAAAAGAGGCTGTCCTGATTAGGACAACCTCTCAATACCTTTTAGGTAAAGCTTCTTCGGGATTAGTGAATACCTTTAAGCAGCCGGCTCCACCTGATCTTACTGAAGAATGATCCGTTCGTATCAAAGCTCATCCAGATGAATAATGCCTTGCCTACAATATGGTCCTCTGGTACAAAGCCCCAGTATCTGGAATCCAGTGAGTTATGCCGGTTATCGCCCATCATCCAATAATAATCCATCTGGAAAGTATAAGCTGTGGCAGGCTTCCCGTTAATGAGCCATCCATTACCCGATCTCTCCAGCTTATTGCCTTCGTAAATGCGGATACATCGCTCATATAACGGCATTGTGGCACTGTCAAGTCTCACTGTCCAGCCCTTTTTCGGAATGATGATCGGCCCAAAGTTATCTACGTTCCAGGACCTGCTGACATCAAACGGAAAAATATCCGGATCGGCTTCTCCCGCCGGCCTGTAAAGAGGATGGACCGATTTCACAAAATCCATTTTTCCGACCTTATCCATCATCTCTTCTGTCCCGTTGAATGAAAACATCGTTGGGGACAACTGATTAATGTCTTCCTGCATATTAAAACCAAGGTCCTCAAATGCACCAAAGTTTATATCCGTAGTCTTGAACTCTACCTGATAAGTGAAGTTACCCGTGGCTTTGAGCTTTTCAGGCTTACCGTTTACAGAGACCAGGCCCGCCGTCATACTCACCGTATCTCCGGGAATACCTATACACCGCTTAATATAATTTTCGCGTTTATCCACAGGACGGCTGATGACGGTATAGTTGGAATTAACCGCTCCCCAGCCGGCGTGTCTTACCAGCTGATAATAATCTGCATCCTGCTGTTCCAGTGCAACAGTGTCGCCCTGAGGGTAGTTGAAGACAACAACATCATTGTTTTTGATCTGTGACAGCCCGGGAAGCCGCCGGTATTTCCATTGCACGCCGTCCCAATACGCCTTAGTACCCGTAACCGGCATGGTATGATGTGCAAACGGAAACGCTATGGGAGTCATGGGTACACGAGCGCCGTAATTTACCTTACTTACGAAAAGGAAATCACCAATGAGCAGCGAACGCTCCATAGAACCTGTGGGGATGGTGTATGCCTCTATAAAGAACACCCGGATCACAGTAGCGGCAACTACTGCAAAAATGATCGCATCTACCCATTCACGGCTTTTGCTCTTTTTCTTTTCAGGCGCTTTGCCGTTGCCCTTGTCCTTTTTCCAAAACTTCCAATTCATCTTTAATTATTTAAAATTAAATATATCAGTAATGTTGTAAAAACCCTGCCTCTTTTCCAGCCATTCGGCTGCAAACACGGCACCGAGCGCAAAGCCCGAACGGTTATGTGCCGTATGCTTAAACTCAATCTCATCGACCTCGGAACTGTAAAGCACCGTATGCGTACCCGGAATATTCTCCATACGAAGCGATTCGATCAGCAACTGCTCCTTTTTCAGCACCTCTTCTTCCGCAGGCGTCCCGGCCAGCACATTTACCCATTCGCTCTTCCTGTCTACATTGGCAATGATATCTTCTGCGATCGTCATCGCCGTGCCACTCGGTGAGTCCAGCTTCTGCGTGTGATGGATCTCTTCGACCTGCACCTCATAGGCTGGGTAGTCGTTCATCAGCTTTGCAAGTATCCTGTTCACATGAAAGAATATATTCACCCCGATACTGAAGTTAGACCCGTACAACAGCGCATTGTTACTAAGCAGGCATTCATTCTTTACCTCCTGTAAACGGCCATACCAGCCGGTAGTGCCGACCACAATAGGCAGATTAGCCTCAAAACAAGCATATATATTCTCAACTGCCGAGTCAGGCGTACTGAAATCGATAGCTACATCAGCCTTCCTCAGGTTACTTTCAGTCAGGTCCTCCCGGTTATCGATATTGATCTTCAATACAATTTCATGCCCTCTTTCCAGAGCAATGCGCTCAATGATCTGGCCCATTTTACCATAGCCAAGCAATACAATCTTCATATTTAAAATTTAAGGGTAAGTTTAATGCCCGGAACGGGCTGGTTATAACCGTACATCATATCCGTGCGCACCAGCCCCGGTGTCACCTTAATGCTTGCGATATCGTCTACATTGAAATATTTAAGGCGGGCGTCTATATAAGCCTCAATAATATTAATCAGATATATACCCACATAGGAGAAGATAATCACCTCCTTGTTCCGCTCAAAGGTATCTTTAGCCCGGATCAGGCCATCGTCCTGGCGGTTTGCCAAAGGTCCAGGGCTCGCCTCGCCATGCTGTGCCCGGTACTTTAACTCATCTAATACCAGATTATAATTCCTGTTGTTGTCAATATAGGAAAGGGTAAGGAGAGTAGCTCCCGTATAAATCGCTGCAACCTTGGCCAGGCGATAAACAGTTACCCCATTGCCAAGCTGGCCCATGCCCGGCAGGATCATCGACCTGAAGGCCGCCCGTCTTCCCGCAATCTTACCGGGATTAACATAAGCGGGACGCTTCTTTACCGTATCCGCAGTCTTAACCACTACTGCATCTTTGGCAATTGAATCCTTTGGAACGGTCACCACTTCCTGCGCCTTTAAGCCAAAGACGCTAAGTACCAACACTACCGATAGCAAAAAGCCGCGCATTACCAGTCCAATAGTCCTAAGATACGGTTCAGGTCCTCTTCAGATACGAAAGGAATCTCTATGGCACCTTTCCCGTTTTCATTGACTTTCAGTTTTACTCTGGTCGCAAATTTGGCTGTAAGGTCACGCTGCAGCTTCTGAACTTCAAAGGCAGGGCCTTGCACTTCTTTTCTGCGGGCAGGCTTCAACTCGACGCTGTTGATACTTCGTACCAGCTCCTCTACCTTACGTACCGACAAACCCTTTTCTATGATCTCATCGTGGATATAGAGTTGCTTATCCGGCTGGTCCACATTGATCAGCGCGCGGGCATGCCCCATGGAGATTTTACCGTCCCGTATAGATACCTGTATCACCGGAGGTAATTTTAAAAGACGAAGATAATTGGTCACTGTAGTGCGGTTCTTGCCTACACGCTCCCCGAGTTGCTCCTGCTTCAGACTGCACTCATCGATCATCCGCTGAAAACTCAGCGCCACTTCAATCGCGTTCAGGTTTTCCCGCTGTATGTTCTCGATCAGTGCCATTTCCAGCATCTGCTGGTCGTCCGCCATGCGGATATACGCCGGGATCCGCGTCAACCCGGCCAGCTTAGAGGCCCTTAATCTGCGTTCACCCGAGATCAGCTGATACTTTCCATCTGTATGTTTTCTAACGGTGATCGGCTGTATCAGTCCCTGCACCTTAATGGATTCCGACAGCTCGTTAAGCGCAACCTGGTCAAACTCTGTCCTTGGCTGGAATGGGTTCGTCTGAACGTCACTGATATTGACCTCTCCGATCACATTGCCTGCAGACTCCTTCTTTATCTCGGCAGCCGGTACGGCCCCGTTCTTCGGCTGGTTTACGGCATCAGAGTCATCCAGTAGCGCGCTCAATCCCTTACCCAAACCTGTTTTTCGCTGAAAAGACGTCATTATATCCGATTATATAGTTGCCGTAGTTGAATTTTCTGTCTCCCTTAACATCCCGTTTTTTCCCACGATCTCCCTGGCCAGGTTCAGGTAATTGATAGCGCCCTTACAGTTCGCATCATGCATGATCACCGAAACGCCATAGCTTGGTGCTTCACTCAAACGCGTGTTACGCTGGATGATCGTATCAAATACCAGGTCCTGGAAATGGGTCTTCACCTCTTCCACCACCTGGTTGGAAAGGCGCAGGCGGACATCATACATTGTCAGAAGAATCCCCTCTATTTCCAGCTCAGTATTCAGTCTGGTCTGTACGATTTTGATCGTATTGAGTAGTTTGCCGAGTCCTTCAAGCGCAAAATATTCACATTGTACTGGAATGATCACCGAGTCTGCGGCAGTCAGCGCATTGATGGTAATCAGGCCAAGGGATGGTGAACAGTCAATGATGATGAAATCATACTGGTCCTTCACCTTCTCTAGCACCGCCTTCATCTTATATTCACGGTTACCCAGATTGATCATCTCTATCTCCGCACCCACAAGGTCTATGTGCGCCGGCAGCAGGTCCAGGTTCGGAGTCTCCGTCTTCTGAATTGCATCCTGAGGATCAATGTCATTGATGATACATTCATAGATGCTGTTCTTTATGCTCCTTGGGTCATACCCGATACCCGAAGTAGAGTTGGCCTGCGGATCGGCGTCAACCAATAAAGTCTTGTATTCCAGTACGGCCAGGCTTGCTGCTAGGTTAATGGAAGAAGTTGTTTTACCTACTCCTCCCTTCTGGTTTGCCAGTGCAATAATTTTACTCATCTATCTCTTAAATGTTGTGTTACGGCTTGCTTTATTTTCGCCCCTTATCTGCAAAAAAATGCTATTTTTGCACTTATCCGGGCATATTTTTACGGATAGCTAAGATACAAACTAAAAGGCAAAACTTGTAGGAAAGCAGTAAACCTTTTACACATGTTACTAACAATTACCGCATGGTCACTATTATATCAGGCACCAACAGGCCTTCAAATAATACGCTAAAAGTTGCAGAATATTATCAGCGTATATTGCAACAGAAAGGACTGGAAACAACCCTTTTGAACCTGCAGGTGCTACCCCCTTCCCTTATCGCTTCAGACCTTTATGGCAAACGGAGCGAAGCCTTCCTGCCCATACAGGAAATGGTAGACCGCAGCACGAAGTTCCTCTTTATCATCCCTGAATATAACGGCAGTTTTCCTGGCGTCCTAAAGACCTTTATAGATGCCTGTACCTTCCCCGGAAGTTTCTATGACAAGAAAGCCGCGCTGGTTGGCGTCTCTTCCGGAAAGTATGGGAATATCCGCGGGGTAGACCATTTTGGAGGCGTATGCAGCTACCTGCACCTGCATGTATTGCCCCTGCGCCTGCACATTGCCTCCATTAAGACAGAGCTGGATGAAAACGGAAACTTCTACAAAGAAGACACCCTGAAATTTACCGGCGAACAGATGGATAAATTCATCGCGTTTTAAAATCGGACCAGGTCTTACCTTCGTTACCAAAGACGAACTGTCCCGGATACAGCATCTCTGCCAGGTCCTCCACAGCAGCCACCGTCCCATCGGCCCCGGCCGTTAAACCTTCCCAAAGATAGACCCTGTCATATATTACCGCAGGCCATTCCTCCCGCAGTAAGCTGGGCACCGTTCCCATCAGTTGCAGCAGACCGGCGCCTTCCTCAAGGTATACCACTACCCTCGCCGCCAGCGGATCAGGCTGAAGTTCGGCTCCCACAGCCTCCGCCAGCCACTCCAGCCCATTCACCGGGATATTTCTTGCATCCAGCAAAGCCAGAGGCACCCTTTCCATAAACCTGATCTTGTGCTGTACGATATCTACCCGTTCCTGCAGTTCCTCCATCAATAACTCATCCGGGACCTTATTTATGACCGCACTTAAAAAAGACATAGCGAATTTATTTATTACTTTGTACAAAAGTAACATTCCCGTCCCATGCTCCGAATGATCCGTCCCATTTTTTATCGCATCCTTTGCGGCCTGCTGCTTGCGGTCATTACAGTCACCGCCTGCCGGAACCCACGGAAGGCCGGCAGCAAAAAAACCTTCAGTATGAACCTGGACCAGAACCTGACCTCCATGGACCCTGCCTTTGCCCGCAACCAGAATGCGCTGTGGATGATCAATCAGGTCTTTAACGGTCTTGTACAGATCGACAGCAATCTCCATATCATCCCCTGCGTTGCCAAAAGCTGGGAAATCTCAGAGGACGGCCTCAGCTATACCTTCCATCTGCGCAACGATGTCTATTTTCATGACGACCCGCTGTTTCCCGGAGGCAAAGGAAGGAAAGTCATTGCGAGCGACTTCGCCTATAGCTTTTACCGGTTGATAGACCCCGAAGTTGCATCTTCAGGTGGCTGGATCTTCAGCGACAAAGTGAAAGATCACAGTAGTTTCAGTGCCCCGGACGATACTACTTTCCGCATCAGGCTAAGCAAACCATTTCCGGCATTTATGAACCTCCTGACCACCCAGTATTGTTCCGTTGTACCGAGGGAAGTCGTGGAGCACTACGGAAGAGACTTTCGCAGCCATCCTGTCGGCACGGGCCCTTTCAGGTTCAGATACTGGAAAGAAGATGAAATCCTGGTCCTGCTCAAAAATGAAAACTACTGGGAAAACGAAAATGGGAAAAAGCTGCCCTACCTGGATGCCATCAAGGTAACCTTCATTTCCGACAAGCAAAGCGCTTTTATGAGCTTTCTGAAAAAGGAACTCGATTATTTTGACAAAGTAGACGGCAGTTACCGGGACGACATCCTGACCAAGAGTGGTAAAATGACCAGCAAGTACAAAGGTAAATTCCGGCTGTACAAACGACCCTACCTTTGTACCGAATACATCGGCATCATGGTAGACTCTACCAAAGCAATTACCCGCAACTCGCCGCTCAGGCTTAAAAAAGTCCGTCAAGCTATCAATTATGCCATCGATAAACCCAAGCTGATCAAATACCTGCGCAACGGAATTGGCATTCCTGCCACGGCAGGGTTTGTCCCGCAGGGTATGCCCGGCTTTGACAGTACCGTGGTCAAAGGTTATCATTACAATCCGCAAAAAGCCATGCAGTTATTGAAAGAAGCCGGCTTTCCGGGAGGAAGGAATATGCCTCAGCTCACCCTGAGCACTTCCACCAATTATAAAGACCTGATCGAGTTTGTGCAGGGAGAGCTTGAGGGTATCGGCATAAAGGTGAAGGTAGACGTAAGCCCCAGTTCCAGCCTTCGCGACCTGATGTCCAAAAATGAAGTCAACTTTTTCAGGGGTTCCTGGATTGCAGATTATCCAGACGCTGAGAATTACCTGGCTGTATTCTATTCAAAGAACAAAGTACCCAACGGCCCAAACTATACTGCCTATTATAATAAGGACTTCGACCAGCTGTTTGAACAAAGCTATTATGAAAGGGACGACCGGAAACGTTATCTCCTGTATCAGCAAATGGAGCGCATGATTATCGATTACGCCAACATGGTGCCCATTCTTTATGACCAGTCGGTAACCATGATCCAGAATAACATCAGCGGGCTGAACATTAACCCCCAGAATCTGCTGATCCTGAAAACTGTACAGAAAAAATAAAAAGGGGCCAGGCCCCTTTCTTTATTGTTGCTGGTTACCACCACCCATGCCGCCGCCTACGCCGCCCTGGCCACCTTGTCCTTCTTCTTTCTTCAGGTCGTCGTTCTTTACCGTTTTCTTCTGAGTAAACTTCAGTTTACCAAAATTATAACTGAAGTTCAGGCCGAACGAACGCAATGGATAATGAATGTCCGTACGCTGCGTAGCAGAAGCAGTATTGTTCACCGTTTTAATATTCAGGTCCCGGTTTAGCGGGTTCAGCACATTCAGGCCAATGGTCGCTTTCTTACCCAATATTTCCTTCTTTACTGCACCACCATAAAAATACATCATATCGGTCTTACCCTGGAAAGTACGTCTTGGCGAATTGATCACACCCCAGAGCTCCGTATTCCATCCTCCCGGAAAACCATAAGCCGAACGCAGAAACGCATTATAGTTCAGCAAGGTACCGGTATTTACACCTGTCGAACTGTTATTTACCTCATAGGTATTCAACCCGAAGTTCGCCATTATCGTCCACTTAGGCTTAGGATTATAGGACCCGAATACATTGAAGCCAACAGAAGGGCTTGTACCCACATTTGCATAAGTAGTTAAATTCTTATTGTCCTCAATCGGTCTCATAGCACTTTCAATTACGTCCTGTGTACGCTTGTAAAACACCGAAGCATTGATCACGGAGCCCTTGATGAAGGTAGAATACCCAAGCTCTATATTGTCGGTAAGCTCCGGCTTCAGTTTCGGATTACCTTCCCTCGGGTTAAATACATCGCTCTCATTGCGGAAAGGGTTCAGATAAAACAAGCTGGGACGCTGTACCCTTCTGTTATAGCTTAGCTTTAAGGTACTCATGCCCTTCAGGCTTTGCGAAAGGACCACACTCGGGAACACGTTAAAATAGTCATTGTCAAACGACAGCGTGTTTCCGGCCAGTCCGTCTATCTTTGTATATTCAGTCCTCAAGCCCGCCTTAGCCGTGATTTTCCTGGTCAGTTTAAACCCCAGCACCGTATAGGCTGAAGCTACATCCTGGTTATAGTCAAAATCCTGGGCCGACACATCATAATCCGAATTAATCTTTCTGAAAATACCCTTTGCACCGACCTCAAGTGTAGTCATCTTGTTAAACGGATATACATAATCACTTTGTAAGGTATATTCATTGTTTTTACCGGTATTCGAGCCTAGTATCAGCACATCAGGCACGCCGGAAGCAACGAAGCGGTTTGAAAAATCGCTTGTGTTTCTGCCTGAAGACCATTGTGCGGATACACTGAATTCCTCACCTTCGCGCTTGCTGGTCCTGCGGTAATCCGCCGTCCAGTCCAGGTTCTTGAAGCCCATATCCATATCGCGAATATTCCGGGAGAAATTATCGTTTACCCAGATGTCCGAGCTGCCCGGCCCCCCGTTAGAAAAACTGTTCAGCTTTACGTTAGTCGTGAAATTATTGTAGGCATTCATGTCGTAGTCTAACCCAGCGCTTCCGTTATAGCCTACCCGTGACCACTTTGAAAAACCATCCTGGTTTACAGTACTGGTCACACCGTTCACAATCGACTCGTTAAAGCTGACTACGCTTGAACGCTGGGGGTAGGCATGGTTCACACCTAGATTGGTGGTCAGTGCCAACCTTCCGGTCTTCACATTAAGGTTAAATGCCCCATTATTAGAACGTGTGCCCGCAGATGCATTTACACTGCCGCTTGTACCTTCAGCCGTATTTTTCTTGGTAATGATATTAATAATGCCGCCTGAACCTTCAGCATCATACTTGGCAGATGGGCTGGTAATTACTTCAACGCTCTTGATCTGTTCGGCGGGGATCATTTTCAGCGCGTCCGCCACGCTATTGGCCATCGTGCCCGAAGGTTTACCGTTGATGAGCACCCGAACTGCACTACCTCGCAACTGTACATTACCATCCATATCTACGGAAAGCATTGGCACCTTACGCATCACGTCTGTTGCATCACCTCCTGCATTAGTGATGTCCGCCTCTGCATTGTAGACAACTTTGTCCACTTTATTCTCAATCAGCGCCTTCTGTCCGGTTACAGAAACCTCCTTAAGTGTATTTTCCGTCGGTTTAATATACACAGCGCCCACATTATGGTCTGGCTTTTCCGGTGTGGTTTTCACCATAACCGTCTTTGTCTGATAGCCCATAAACCCTATAAGCATCTTGTATTGGTCCGGAGCTACATTCTGCAGGGAAAGCTTCCCCTTTTCATCGGTTACTCCTCCATTTACAGATTTATTGTCTGAAACTTTAAGCAGCGATACACTTGCATAGTCTACAGGTTTCTTTGTCAGCGAATCCAGTACCACTATCGAAATCTTGCCCGTTACCTTAGGTTTGGCTGGTCCGCCGCCCAGCATATTGAATTGCGCGCCGGCCTGCAGCGTCATTCCCAGCCCCGCGATCAAAAGTAAAAATCGTCTCATAAAAATTAGGTCCTTGTAGTTTGTTAGTCGGCGCAAGTTCGCAAATGTTACGCGCACTGCGGAAGCCGATCAGAAAATTGACCATCGGCTAACGGTGAATGAAGGTATTTTACCGGTGAAACTGGGACTGGATCAAAAAAAATAAGGAGAAGTCGACTTGCGTCTCCTTCCCCTCATACAATCATCCCTATTGATGTAACAAATTTATAACGTTATTCTTAATTATCAAAATTTAATTGAAACTTTTTTCAGACCACTACATTTACGATACGACCTTTCACGACGATCACCTTTTTAGGCGTTTTGCCATCCAGATAGCGCTGCACATCTTCATTCGCCAGCACCTGCCGCTCGACCTCATCATTTTCCAGTGCAAGGCTCAGATTCAGGTTCATCCTGGTCTTGCCATTCACCGAGACCGGGTAACTGAACTCATCCTCTACCAGGTATTCAGGATGGAATACCGGGTAGCTGGCATAAGATAAACTGCCTGCCTCATGGCCCAGCAGCGACCATAGTTCTTCACAAATGTGTGGGGCATAGGAAGACAGTACAATAACCAGATCTTCCAGCACCTGACGGTTTTTACACTTCAGGTCTGTCAGTTCATTGACAGCGATCATAAAACTTGATACGGATGTATTGAAAGAAAAGCGTTCAATGTCATCCTGTACTTTTTTAATGATCTTATGCAACGCCTTCAGTTCCGCTTTTGAAGGTATTGAGTCCTCCACATGAAAGGCCAGTTGCTCGTTGTGGAACAACTTCCAGAACTTGCGCAGAAACTTAAATACACCCTCTATACCATTGGTGTTCCAGGGCTTGCTCTGCTCCAGTGGCCCCAGGAACATTTCATACATCCTAAGTGTATCCGCGCCGTAATTATCAATCAGCACATCCGGGTTCACGACATTGAACTTCGATTTAGACATCTTCTCGACCTCGACCCCGCAGATATATTTCCCATTCTCCAGTACAAATTCTGCATCAGCAAACTCGGGACGGAACCGCTTAAACTGCTCAATGTTCAGCACCTCATTATCCACAATATTCACATCGACATGCAATGCAGACACTCTATAGTCTTTTTTTAGACCATGGGAAACCAGTTTATTGGTTCCACGGCCATCCGCATCAATAACACGGTAAACAAAATTGCTCCTGCCCTGGATCATGCCCTGGTTGATCAGTTTTTTGAACGGTTCCTCTTCTTGTACATAACCCAAATCTTTCAGAAACTTATTCCAGAAGCGGCTGTATAACAGGTGACCGGTCGCATGCTCTGCACCACCGATATACAAGTCGACATCCTTCCAGTAAGCTACAGCTTCCTTTGACGCAAATTCATGTTTATTGTGTGCATCCATGTAGCGGTACCAGTACCAGCTTGATCCCGCCCAACCCGGCATGGTACTGAGTTCATAGGCATATTCATCATCATAGTTCCAACCCTCAGCCCTGCCAAGCGGCGGCTCACCAGTCTCCGTGGGTAAGTATTTGTCAATCTCCGGGAGCAGCAGTGGCAGTTCCTCTTCCTGTATCAGGTAAGGAAGCCCGTTCTTAAAATATACCGGGATCGGCTCACCCCAGTAACGCTGGCGCCCGAATACCGCATCCCGCATCCGGTAGTTTACTTTTGCCTTGCCGGCACCATTTTCCTCCAGCCAGCCGTTCAGCGTAGCCACAGCCTCCGCATAGCCCATACCATTAATAAAACCAGAGTTGACATAAGTACCCTCCTTAGTCGCATCAGCCTGTTCATCAATGTTTTGCTGGGCATCCAGGATCTGCGTTACCGGCAGGCCAAAATGACGGGCAAACAACCAGTCGCGCTGGTCACCGCTCGGCACACCCATTACCGCACCTGTACCATAACCGGCCAGTACATAGTCTGCAATCCACAACTGTACACGTTCACCGTTTACCGGGTTGACCACATAGGTACCCGTAAACGCACCCGACACGGTTTTCGTATCCGCCATACGGTCCAGCTCTGATTTACGTTTGGTCTGTGCTACATACTGCGCTACGGCCTCACGCTGTTCTTCAGTGGTCAGTAGCGGTACCAGTTCATGTTCAGGTGCCAACACCAGGTAAGAAACACCGAATATGGTATCTACCCGGGTCGTGAACACCTCAATTTCATCGACGGGAAGTGTGTTGTCTTTAGCCTTTAGATCTGCGCCTTCTATCTTAAACCGCACACTGGCCCCTACACTCTTGCCGATCCAGTTACGCTGCATTTCCTTTACCGGCTCCGGCCAGTCAATGGTGTCCAGTCCCTGAAGCAGGCGCTCCGCATAAGCGGTGATCCGCATGCTCCACTGCATCATTTTCTTCTGTTCTACCGGGTGGCCGCCACGCTCCGAATAGCCGTCCTTTACTTCATCATTGGCCAGTACTGTCCCCAGTGCAGGGCACCAGTTCACTGTGCTCTCCCTTAAATAGGTCAGCCTGTATTTCAGCAGCTCTTCCTGTTTCTCTTCGTCGCTCATCGCCGCCCAGTCACCAGGCAGGAAGTTGCGTACGTCTTCATCGCATACCGCCTTTACATCGGCGCTGCCCGCCGCATTGAATTTTTCGATCAGCGTAGTGATGTCTTCCGCCCTGTCCGTTTCCAGGTTATACCAGGAATTGAACAGCTGCATAAAAATCCATTGCGTCCATTTATAATATCCGGGATCACTGGTGCGGACCTCTCGGCTCCAGTCAAAGGAAAAACCGATCTTGTCCAGCTGCCCGCGGTAGGTATTGATATTGGTTTCTGTGGTCAGTGCCGGATGTTGCCCGGTCTGTATTGCATACTGCTCCGCCGGCAGGCCGAAAGAGTCGTATCCCATGGGGTGCAGTACATTGAAGCCTTTCAGTCGCTTGTATCTAGAAAAAACATCAGAAGCGATATAGCCAAGCGGGTGTCCCACGTGAAGCCCTGCTCCTGAAGGATAGGGAAACATATCGAGCACATAATATTTTGGCTTATTTTTGTCCTCACTTGCCTTAAAGGTCTGGTTTTCCGCCCAGTGCCGCTGCCACTTTTGTTCTATTTCTTTAAATTGGTAATCCATGTAATGGTATTTTAACTGGTGCCTTGCACCAACTGTCGTTTTTTGATTAAGCGCACGAAATTAAGGAATTATAACAAGAAATGTTTTGGAAACTTATTCTCCGGCGCATTATAGATGCTGTACCTTCCAGACACCATGTAAGCTGTAAAGCAGGCAACAATTACGTATACCGCGCAGGACAACCCAAACAACTCTAGGGCCATCAGGCAACAGGCAACTGGTGTTTTGGCTGCGCCAGCAAATACCGCAACAAACCCCATCCCCGCCATCAGACCCACAGGTAGCGGCAGTATAAGAGAAAGTGAGCTGCCCAGCGCAGCACCGATGAAAAACAGGGGCGTTACCTCGCCACCCTTAAACCCGGCTCCAAGGGTTACTGCGGTAAAGAGCAGCTTCAAAGCAAATTCCTGGCCGTCAAGCGCATGTGAAAAAGACTCCACGATCACCGGCACACCTAATCCTAAATAACGGTTAGTCCCCAATACCGTTACCAGCAGCAACACCACGATACCACCGGCAAAGGGCCGCAGCGGAGGAAAAGTAATCTTTGCAAACCAACGCACAAAAAGTTCGGTCAGCCGTACAAACAATATTGCCGCAATTGCAAAAGCGACTCCCGCAAGCAGGCTATATATCAATCCCATTAACGTAATGCCCGGAACTACACCTATTTCATAATGTGTATGTCCGATGCCCCATAGTTCCGTAACCCAGGTTCCGGTAAAAGCTGCGGCCAGGGCCGGGATCACGGCTCCATAAGGCACTCGTCCCAGCAGCAGAACTTCCAGGCCGAAAACAAAACCTGCCAGCGGGGTTCCGAAGACGGAAGCAAAACCGGCGCTCAGTCCTGCGATCAGTAATACCGATCTTTCCGTACCGCTTAAACGAAAAGGCCGGTGTAGCTGGTCAGCGGCGGCGGCAGACATCTGCAATGCCGTCCCTTCCCGGCCCGCTGAGCCGCCAAACAAATGCGTGATTACGGTTCCCATCAACACCATCGGCGCCATCCGGAACCGGATCAGGTCCCTGGGATTATGAATGGTGTCAAATACAAGATGATTTCCCCTGGCTACATCCTTGCCCAGATAGTGATAAGCCAGCCCAACCCAAAAACCGGCAACCGGCAATAGCCAGACCAGCCAGCCATACTCAGTCCGGATAGCAGTGACTTGCTCCAGCATCCACAAAAACAGCGCAGACAAACTGCCCGCCATCGCACCAACCAGTGCCGACAGCAAAAGCCATTTGCCCGCTGCTAAAAATAATTTAGGAAAACGAGTATTCACCAATATTCTACAGCTTGAACGGGAGACCGGAATACCGGCAAGACCCTGAAGCCGTAAAGATAACAATTACCTCTTAAGGTACACCGTCTCTGTCTTTCCGTCACCCGAAGACGTAAATTCCAGCCTGTTACCATCCAAAACTGACACCTTGCAGTTATAGAGTTTGGCGCCGATAGTGATGTTGATCTCATTACCCACTATCGGAGAATAGGTACCGGACTGCGTATTCCCGCCTCTCCGGATCTCCACAATATCATCTTCCCCGCTTTTGAAATCATAATAGTCACCAGAAACAACCAATGGTAACGAAGAAACGGGTTCTATTTTTGAAATCTCCCACCTCCCGGCAAGGTCGGTTTTGAATTTATCCGCAGAATCTTTTTTACACCCGGCAAAAAGCAGGGCAACAACTGCAACAGCAAGTACTAATTTTTTCATTGAGTTTTTTTTTGAGAAAGGCACAAAAATATACCCTCCCCCTGTTAAACATAGGATTGATTACCGTAATGAACGAAAAAAACAAGATTTTAGTATTGTATTGAGGCCTAATTTAAGCCCCTCCGGCACCGCTGAACACCATTAACGCATCTGCAAGTGCTACCGGACTACCTCTCCAGTAAAACCGCCGGCAAGGCTCCCCGTCTTCCAGTTCAGATACACTTAAAACAACCACGCCGGGAAAGTCTTCCGGAATTTCAAGATCGATCGCGAACCGTCTTCCTGTGGTATTGTACAACTCTATCCCTAAATAAGACTTTGCTGTTCGTGCAAGGAGATCTTTGCGGTAGCGGTTCAGTTCCCTGCACAGCTGATTCCTGCCGTTAAACGTTTTAATCCTGAAAACATTTTTCTTACCTTTCTTAAACCATACCTCCGCCTGGTCGTCTGGTTTTCTATATAAACCTATAAATAACATAAGGCCGAAAAGGTCAGTAAAATCAGGCATAACCAACAAGCAGAAGTTTTAACAAATATTAACGCATACCGCAGCGGCATTATTTACGTTATTCCACATTATATTTATATTTTCGCAGAAACATAAAGACAACTACATGGAAGAATTTGAAGTAAGCGACGCTTCCAGAAAAACTAAGACCATTTATATTTCCACAATTTTCAGCATTGCACTGGTGTTGCTGATGTTGGGAATGCTCGGGCTCATTCTGGTTCATGCGAAAAACCTGTCCAACTATGTAAAGGAAAACATCGTACTGAATATCATTGTAGATGAAGGCGCCAAGGAAGCCGATGTGCTGCAGTTCCAGAAAACACTTAATGCCAACCCTGCTGTCAAAAGTACCCAATATGTAAACAAGGAAATGGCTGCACGAAACCTGACCAACGACCTGGGTGAAGATTTCGTAAACTTCCTGGGTTATAACCCGCTTCTGTCTACTGTTGACGTTTATCTCAAAGCCGATTATGCCAACAATAAAAGTATTGATGCACTTAAAGCAGGCATTGCCCAAAACCCGGTAGTGAAGGAAGTGATCTATCAGAGCTCACTGATCGATATGGTAAACAAGAATATCAATACCATCGGGCTCATTATCCTCGGATTTGCAGGTATTTTACTGGTCATTTCGGTAGCGCTGATCAACAACACGATCCGCCTTGCTATCTATTCGCAACGTTTCCTCATTAAAAGTATGCAACTTGTAGGTGCAACAAAGGCCTTTATCCGCAGACCTTTTGTACTGCTGGCCGCTCTACACGGGCTTATTGCCGCATTCATTGCCATATTGATCTTACTTGGTCTGCTGTATTATGCCCAGCGGGAAATTCCTGAGATTGTAATCCTGAGAAACTATACTGAATTCGGCATCGTATTGCTGAGCCTGGTAGGTGTGGGTATTTTTATCACGGCCATCAGTACCTCTGTAGCCGTAGGCAAATATTTGCGTTTGAAGATTTATGATCTTTATCGATAATCAAGAGACCTCAATTCAATATCATGATAGAAAAAAAAGCAAGCCCGCTGAGCCGGGAAAACAAATCTGAACTGGTCTTCACCAGGAAGAACTACCAATTGCTCCTCATCAGTATTGCTATCGTAGCCATCGGCTTTGCACTGATGATCGGCACCACCGACATTTATGACTTCAGGAAAACCTTGCTGGCTCCGCTGGTGGTGCTTGCGGGCTTTGGATTTGGTATTTACGCAATCCTGAAAAAGTAAACGATCAGTTATGAATTATATACAGGCCCTGATACTTGCAATTATCGAGGGTATTACCGAGTTTTTACCGGTTTCTTCTACAGGACACATGGTGCTGGCCAGTTCTTTTATGGGTATTGGCAAAGACGAATTTGTTAAACTATTTGAGGTGGCCATACAGCTCGGGGCCATCCTGGCGGTTGTTGTGCTGTACTGGAAGAAGTTCTTTGACTTCAGCAAGTGGCAGTTTTATGTGAAGCTGATCATAGCCGTAATCCCTGCCCTGGTATTTGGCAAGCTGCTGAACGACTTTATTGACGAAAAACTGGGCAACCCGATCTTTATCGCCGTAGTATTGCTGTTTGGCGGCCTGGTCCTGCTGGTGATCGACAAGCTGTTTAAGACCCCTGAGATACACCATGAGGCAGAGGTAACTAACCTGACCGCCTTCAAGATCGGTTGTTTCCAGGTACTTGCTATTGTCTTCCCCGGACTGAGCCGCAGCGCGGCCACGATCATAGGGGGTATGCAGCAAAAGCTCAGCAGACATGCCGCAGCCGAGTTCTCCTTCTTTCTGGCGGTACCGACGATGTGCGCGGCCACAGGATATAAATTATTAAAGGGCTATCACCTGCTGAATACGGAAAATGTGAAATTACTGCTGTTTGGCAACCTGATCGCCTTTATTGTAGCGATCATTGCCATCCGGTCGTTTATCGGCTTTCTGTCTAAACATGGTTTTCGCATTTTCGGCTGGTATCGGATCATTGTCGGGGTGGTGATCCTTGCCCTGTATTTTTCCGGCGTCGAAATGAACGTGCTCTAATGACTGAAATCAATAGCGAACCTACAGCATTTCCTGAATTTAATTTTGCAGAAGGAGAACTCCTGCTTATCAATAAACCTTATCGCTGGACGAGTTTCGACGTGGTCAGCAAAATCCGTAATTCACTAAAACCGCTAAAACTGAAAGTTGGCCATGCCGGCACACTTGATCCGCTGGCAAGTGGATTACTAATCGTGTGTACGGGTAAACTTACCAAACAGATCGATACATTCCAGGCCGAAGAAAAGGAATATACCGGTACAATGGTACTGGGCGCAACTACTCCATCCTATGACATGGAGACTGAAGTGGAACAGGTATTTCCTTTAAATGGCTTGACTGAAGAAGCAGTCAGGACTGCTGTTCATTCTTTTATCGGCGACATTCAGCAATATCCGCCTGCGCATTCGGCAGTGAAGGTGAACGGGGAGCGCTTGTATGAGAAAGCCCGCCGTGGCGAAGCACCGGAACTGAGGCTGCGTAACGTGACGATCAGCGAATTCGAAATTACCAGGATAGCATTGCCGGAAGTCGACTTTCGGGTAGTTTGCAGCAAGGGTACCTACATCCGTTCACTGGTATCAGATTTCGGGAAGTCCCTGCATAACGGGGCTTATCTTTCCAAACTTACCCGTACACGCAGTGGTGGCTTTTTACTGGAAAATGCATTTGAGGTAATGGACCTGGTTCATTATCTTAGAAACAAAAAGGAATAACCTATGCGAGGGGAGTACCGTTCCAAAAAACTCAATTTTGTAAAAAATATCTTTCTAGTGGTCTGTGGCATTGTATCGGCATGCTTCGGCCTGAAGAGCTTTTTGCTGCCCAGCGGCTTTATTGATGGTGGTGTAACGGGTATTTCTCTGCTGGTGAGTACGCTGACCGGCCTGAAACTCTCCTATCTGATCGTTGTGATCAATATTCCCTTTGTCATACTGGGCTATAAACAGATCGGAAAAGTCTTCGCCTTTAAGACCGCTGCAGCCATCTCACTACTGGCCCTACTGCTCATTTTTGCACCCTTTCAGCCGATTACGCACGATAAACTCCTAATCGCTTTTTTTGGCGGGCTTTTCCTGGGCGGGGGCATCGGCCTGGCCATGCGGGGTGGCTGTGTCATCGACGGCACTGAGGTATTGGCGCTGTACATCAGTAAGCAAAGTACCCTGACGGTAGGCAATATCATCCTCATGCTGAACATTGTAATCTTTTCCTTTGCGGCATTGATGATCAATATAGAAACTGCGCTCTATGCCATATTAACCTATCTTTCGGCATCAAACACGGTCGATTACATCGTAAACGGTATCGAGCAGTATACCGGGGTAACGGTGATCTCCGTAAAGAACACCCAGATCCGGAAGTTCATCATTAACCAGATGAAGCGTGGGGTAACCATTTATAAGGGCGAAGGCGGCTATGGGGAGCAAAAAGACATTGATATTTTATATACGGTAGTAACCAAGCTGGAAATGAGCAAACTGCAGACGGCAATACGGAAGATTGACCCGGATGCCTTTGTAATCCAGCAACAGATTGCTGACATTAAGGGAGGTGTTGTGAAGCGCCAGTCTTTACATTAAATTATGAAAATCTATCATCATTTTTCTGAGTTCAGGAAGCTGAACAAGGCAGTGGTCACCATAGGCACCTTTGACGGGGTACATCACGGACATCAGAAGATCATCAAACGTTTGTGTGAAACGGCAAAAGCTACGGGCGGTGAAAGCGTGATCCTGACGTTCTTCCCCCACCCCAGGCTGATCATTGATCCGGAGAACCAGGATCTGAAAATGATCAATACCGTAAGGGAAAAGGCGGAAATTCTGGAGCAGCTGGGTGTAGATCATCTGATCATTACCCCATTTACCCGTGATTTTTCCAATATGCCTCCCGACGAATACGTACGGGATATTTTGGTAGGTACCATCGGTGTAAAGCACCTGATCGTAGGTTATGACCATCGCTTCGGAAAAAACCGGCAAGGCGGCATGCCGCAACTGGAAGCCTTTTCCAGGCAATACCACTTTACACTGGAGGAAATACCGGAGCAGGACATCAATGATGTCGCCGTAAGCTCGACCAAGATCAGAAAAGCGCTGATGAATGGCGAGGTAGCCCTGGCTGCAAAATACCTCGGATATTACTTTTCGCTCCGGGGGCCGGTGGTCAAGGGCGACAAGATCGGCAGGACGATCGGCTACCCTACCGCCAATATTTTCATAGAGGAAACCTATAAGCTGATCCCTTCAGACGGTATTTATGCAGTAACGATTGAAATGGGCGATGAAACATTCCGAGGCATGGCTTATATCGGGCAACGCCCTACAATCAACGGTATGACCCGTAACATAGAGGTGAACATCTTTGATTTTAACCGGGAAATCTATGGCCAGGAAGTAAAGATGAATTTTATGGCGTTTCTGCGGCACGATGTGAAGTTCACAGGCCTTGAAGCTTTAATGGAACAGCTGGGCAAAGATAAGGAAGCGACACTTGCTTACTTCAATAAAATGTCATAACGGGAGGAAAGGCGCCTTTTAGCAGGCAGAAAGGGCATTTTTTTTTTATCTTACGGCAAAAACCCGTTTTTTGCCTATGATCCATTTACCGGTACTCATCACAGATTTAGGACTGATACTGGCTGCCGCTGGTATAACCACATTACTTTTCAAACGTATCCGGCAACCACTGGTACTGGGTTATATTCTGGCCGGTCTTCTGGTCGGACCTCATGTAAAGTTCATTCCAACGGTAACCGACAATGAAAGTATCCATATCTGGGCAGAAATCGGTGTCATCTTTCTGCTGTTCAGCCTCGGACTGGAATTCAGTTTTAAGAAACTGGTAAAGGTTGGAGGTTCCGCAGGAATTACCGCAATTGTAGAAGTAGTGTTTATGCTGCTGACCGGCTTTGCAGCAGGAAAGCTGATGGGCTGGGCAACGATGGACAGCATTTTCCTGGGTGGCATCCTGTCCGTGTCTTCCACTACGATCATCATCAGGGCTTTTGAGGAACTGGGCGTAAAACATAAGAAATTTGCCGGACTGGTATTTGGCGTACTGATTGTAGAAGACCTGGTTGCCATTTTATTGCTGGTCCTGCTCTCAACCCTGGCAGTAAGCCAGCAATTCGCAGGACCGGAAATGCTGGAATCCATTTTAAAGCTGGGCTTTTTCCTGGTATTGTGGTTCATCGGCGGTATTTTCCTGGTACCCAGCTTCCTGAAGGCCACGCGCAAGCTCATGAACGATGAGACCATGCTGGTCGTATCCATTGCGCTCTGCCTGGTCATGGTACTCCTGGCAGTGAAAGTAGGTTTCTCCCCTGCTTTGGGCGCGTTTATCATGGGTTCCATCCTGGCAGAAACGACACAGGCGGAACGGATAGAGCACCTGACCAAATCAGTAAAGGACTTATTTGCCGCTATCTTTTTTGTCTCCGTAGGGATGCTGATTGAACCTGCCATCCTGGTGAAATATGCGGTACCGATCTTCATCATCACCCTGGCTACGGTAGCAGGCAAGTTCCTGAGCTCGGGCCTCGGGGCCCTGGTATCGGGGCAACCTCTCAAGACTTCCGTGCAGACGGGCATGAGCCTGGCGCAGATCGGAGAATTTTCTTTTATCATTGCCACATTGGGGCTGACCTTAAAAGTGACCAGTGACTTTCTCTATCCAATTGCGGTAGCAGTATCTGCGGTAACGACATTTACCACACCTTACCTCATCAAAGCCTCTGAGCCATTCTACCATTTTCTCGAACGTACCTTACCACGTAAATGGATAGAGGCCATTAACCGGTACAGTTCAAGCACGGCGGGTATAACGACACTGAGCGACTGGAAGATATTGCTTAAGGCTTATATGTCCAATACCATTATCCATTCGGTCATCCTCATCGCCATTGTATTCCTGGGCACGAAGTTCATGCAACCCTTTATTGCACAGCATCTGATCAACGGGAAATACGGCACAGCGGTGAGCCTGGTCCTGAGCCTGGTGATCATGACGCCTTTCCTCTGGGCACTCGCCCTCAGGAGGCTGGCGAGGACAGCTTATTCACATTTGTGGCTGAACAAAAAATATACAAGAGGGCCATTGATTGCCCTCGAAGTGGTAAGGATAGCACTTGCACTCTTCTTTGTAGGTTTCCTGATCTATCAGTTTTACAGTACCTGGATCTCGGTATCTGTTGCCGTGTTTCTGTTGGTGCTGGGCATGTTTTTATTTTCCCGAAGGCTACAGAGCTTTTATAACCGCCTGGAAAGCCGTTTCCTGCTGAACCTGAACGCCCGCGAACGGGAGAACGCGCAGCCTGACATCTTGCCCTGGGATACACACCTGGCAGACCTGGTCGTGGCCCCGGAATCGAACCTCGTTGGTAAGACACTGGTAGATCTCGCCATACGCGAGAAATACGGGGTAAATATTGCGCTCATTGAACGAGGGAAACTAATGATCCCTACGCCGGGACGCGACGAAAGGCTTTATCCAAATGACAAACTGATGGTGATCGGTACAGATGACCAGTTAGCGGCAGTAAAGGCGCTGTTTGAAACAAATATACCTGAAAGCCAGGAGCCAAGCTTCCCAAGAGAGGAAATGACGTTGCAAAAAGTAGTGATTACAAGTGGCTCTCCGGTATTCGGGCAAAGTATAAGGACATCCGGCATCAGGGAAACAACCCAGGGCCTTGTCGTAGGCATCGAACGCAGTGGTCAGCGTATCCTGAACCCTGATTCGGGAATGGTATTTGAAAGCGGGGACGTCGTCTGGATCGTCGGCAATAAAAAGAAAGTTCCGGAACTGATGCGCGGGGCTATTTAATGAAGTGGATATAGATCAGTTTGCATATATGATAGCCTGAAAGAATGAAGAACAGGATAGCAATGCTCTTGTTAACGATATAACTGCTCAGGTCAAATTTCTCCTGAATATATTTGGCAAAACGGGCAAACCCATATAATGCAAGGCCTGCGCCCACTCCGGAGCCGATACTGAAGACAATCAGTGACACATAGCCGATGTCTATCCATTCATGAGAGATCAGATAAGTGCCGACAAACAGCCAATAGGGAATCTGCATCGGATTCAGGACACCCAACAGCATACCATAACGAATGCTGTCTTTGTTAGAATAGTCTGTCTTTGGCATTTCCTTTCTGGAGCGCCAGGTGATAAAGCCAAGCACACCGAACATCAGGATCATCACCACGTCGATGATGTTGTCAAGCTGGATTTCGCTGGACAACCATTGCACAAAACGCATTACGGCAAAGGTGAAAAGGACTTCTACCGCAGAAAAAGCGAATATAAAATACAAGGCTTGGCGGATGCCGCGGGTAATGGTGATCTGGACCACGGTAAGGTTGATGTTCCCTGGTGGAATATACCCCAGCATGTTCAGCACGATCCCCAGGAAGAGAGTCAATAATAACATGGTGCGAAGATACGATTATTCTAAATGTGCTTTCAAAAACTTGCCTGTATAGGAAGATTCTACTTGCACAAGGTCTTCCGGAGTGCCTTCAAAAACGAGGTTTCCGCCTTTGTCGCCTCCTTCGGGCCCGATGTCAATAACCCAGTCGGCAGATTTGATCATATCCATGTTGTGCTCAATGACCAGGACGCTATTGCCTTGTTCGATCAGCGTGTTCAGCGCAATGAGCAACTTACCAATATCATGAAAATGCAGACCCGTGGTCGGCTCATCAAAGATGAAAAAGGTTTTACTGGCGTTGTTGCCCTTAATGAGGAAAGAGGCCAGTTTAATGCGCTGGGCTTCTCCTCCCGAAAGCGTATTGGATGACTGGCCCAGGTGTACATATCCAAGTCCGACATTAACCAGAGGCTGAAGCTTCTGGAGTATTTTAGGTTCATCTTTAAAGAAGGCAACCGCTTCGTCAATGGTAAGATCAAGAATATCGGCAACGTTCTTATCTTTATAAGCCACATCAAGCACCTGTTGCTTGAAACGCCGGCCGCCACAGGTCTCACAGGGCAGGTAAATATCGGCCATGAACTGCATTTCGATCTTCACTTCACCTTCGCCCTGACAGACATCGCAACGCCCACCTTCAACATTGAAAGAAAAGGCAGCTGGTTTCAGTCCTGCAGCCTTAGAAGCCGGAAGCGCAGCAAACAGGTTACGGATATCATCCCAGGCTTTGACATAGGTAACCGGGTTGGAGCGCGAAGAACGGCCTATGGGATTCTGATCAACCATTTCAACCTGACTGACCAGTTCATAATTGCCAGAGATTCCGTTATGCGCACCTGTCTGCTCACCCGCATAATTGCCTATAGCTTTCTGAAGCGCAGGATATAATATCTTCCTGACCAGACTGGTTTTACCGGAACCGGATACACCGGTAACTGCTGTAAATACGCCTAATGGAAATTTGACGTCGATGTTCTTCAGGTTGTTTTCCCTGGCCCCGGTGATGAGGATATGATCCTTCCATTTCCGGCGGATCTCTGGTACGGCGATTTGGCGCGCTCCGGAAAGGTACTGGCCGGTAAGACTGTGCTTATCCTTAACGATCTGCTGGAAATTCCCGCTAAAAATGAGGTTACCGCCATGCGTACCCGCTTCAGGGCCAATATCGATAATATGATCTGCGGCAAGCATCATTTCTTCTTCATGTTCAACCACAAGCACAGTATTGCCTACATTGCGCAGCGAAACGAGGACTTCAATAAGTTTTTGAGTATCCCGGGGATGCAACCCGATGCTGGGCTCATCCAGGACGTAAATGGACCCGACCAGGCTGCTTCCTAATGAAGTGGCCAGGTTGATGCGCTGTGACTCGCCGCCGGAAAGCGTATTGGACAACCGGTTCAGGGTAAGGTAGCCAAGGCCAACATTGTTGAGGTAAAGTACCCGGTTCCTGATCTCGGTAAGCAGGCGTCTGGCGATCTTCTCCTCACCGGCATCAAGTTTGAGCCCGTCAAAGAATGCAAGTATCTCCGAAAGTGGCATCAATACAACATCGATGATCGATTTGCCATTGATCCTGACGTAAGAAGCATCTTTACGCAATCTCGACCCTTTACAGTCCGGACAGGAGGTTTTACCGCGGTAGCGTGACAGCATAACGCGGTATTGGATCTTATAGGTCTGTTCTTCAAGCTCCTTGAAGAAATCATCGAGTCCGGAAAAATAGCGGTTACCGGTCCAGACCAGTTGCTGCTCCTTTTCACTCAGCTCGTTATACGGCCGGTGAATCGGAAAATTGAATTTCTCGGCATTGCGGACGAGTTTGTTGAGCCATTCACGCATCTTCTCACCTCTCCAGGGAGCAATGGCATTGTCGTAAACACTCTTGCTTTTATCGGGGATCACCAGGTCCTGGTCAATGCCGATGACATTACCATAGCCTTCACACCTTTTACAGGCACCGTAGGGGTTATTAAAGCTGAAAAAGTTAGGGGTCGGCTCTTCAAAACGGATATCATCGAGTTCGAAACGGTCGCAGAAGTGTTCCGTTTTACCCTCATGTTCCACATAACAATCTCCCTTGCCTTCAAAGAAGGCCGTCTGCACGGAATCTGCGATGCGACTGATCGTTTCGTCTTCGGTGTTCACGACAATACGGTCGATAAGGATGCGCACGGCCTGCTCATCTTTCAGTTCGAAGTCTTCAAAGGCACTGTCTTCGAGGATATTTTCAATCTTGTGTATTTTATGGTCATAGAACACCCGCAGGAAACCCTTTTGAAGGAGTACCGCCAGTTCTTCTTTCAGCGAACGGTTGTTATGCGGAAATAACGGACAGTAAATCGTCACCGTGGCCTCTTCACCAAGTCCGGTAATAAAATCGGTAACCGAGGAAACCGTATCTTTCCTTACCTCATTACCGGATACCGGTGAATAAGTCTTGCCGATCCGGGAGAACAGCAGCTTAAGATAATCATAGATCTCTGTAGAAGTCCCCACAGTAGACCGTGGATTAGAAGTAATGACTTTTTGCTCGATGGCGATCGCCGGAGCAATACCCTTGATATAATCCACATCCGGCTTGTTCATCCGGCCCAGAAACTGCCGGGCATATGCAGAAAGGCTTTCCACATAACGGCGCTGTCCTTCCGCGTATAAGGTATCAAAGGCAAGTGAAGATTTGCCTGATCCCGACATCCCGGTGATGACGACAAGCTTGTTTTTGGGTATGGCAACGTCTATGTTCTTAAGATTGTGAACTCTGGCACCTTTTATGATTATATGTTGATGTGGGTCTTTTTCTAGTTCGGTGTTCATCGATTTTGCGGGATAGCGGACTGCAAAAATAAAACACAAAGGCCACTTTTATGTTTTTTTAACATTTTTTGTGTTGGGATTGTAAATAAAAAATGCTTCTTTTGAAATTGAAACTTAAATATTATTCAACCAATATCACTAAAACCAATAGGAGAACAAGTATCGAAACAAACCTCTACTAAATATTTTTAGCAAGCAAAAGGCAAGGGAATTTAGTTATGGATACTCCTATGAAGTTTCAACAATATAACGATCAGGACTTGATAAAATTGTATCTTTCAGGTGATGAATCCGTTTTGGAGGAGTTGCTTAAGAGACACAAGTCTAAGATTTACACATCGATCTATCTGCTGGTGAAGGACCAGTATCTGGCGGAAGATATATTTCAGGATACATTTATTAAAGTGATCAATACGCTGCGTTCCGGGCGTTACAATGAGGAGGGTAAGTTTTTGCCCTGGGTAATGCGCATCGCGCACAACCTGGTGATCGACTTTTTCCGTAAGGAAAAGCGTGCGCCGATCATCACAAGTGCCGATGGCACTGATGTACTGAACCTGCTGCAGGTCTTCGAAGAAAGTGCAGAGGAAAGAATGCTCAGAGAACAGACTCACGCAGACCTGAGAGCCATGATCCAGCAGTTACCGGATGATCAAAAGGAAGTACTTATTATGCGGCATTACGGTGACCTTAGCTTTAAGGAAATTGCGGATCTGACGGGAGTGAGCATCAATACGGCACTGGGCCGGATGCGTTATGCCCTGAGCAATCTGAGAAAGATGATGAAAGTAAAGGAAGTATCATAATAAATCCCGCAGTGGCAGCGTTTATATGTTACTTAATCACCTAACAGATTGCTGCTTGCTTATGATGGAAACCTCTACTTCAATTAACAAATCAGATTACGAACAATCAGAAAAGCAGGAAATGCTGGCGACAGAACTGGACACCAGGGACCGTGCTTTCTATGAAAGCATTAAAGCCCAGCTGGACGGCTTGAAGAAAAGCCCTTCCGAAGACACGATCAGCAGGATACTTGCGTATTCGAAAGCTAAATGAATGTGCCGACAGATAGTCTCGTAACTTAAGGAAACTAAGGCTGCCCCCGGGGGGCAGCTTTTTTTATTTTCCTGATTTGGCTATGTTTGTCCATGCTCAGAAAAGAACGGTATGACCGGTTCGTGGCGCATTTTGCGATGAAACAGCCGGATGCGGAAACAGAACTTCACTACAGTAACCCCTTCCAGCTGCTGATGGCAGTGATCTTGTCGGCGCAATGCACAGATAAGCGCATTAACCAGGTAACTCCTGCACTGTTCCAGCGTTTTCCGACACCGGAGCATCTTGCAGAAGCAACACCTGACCTTGTATTTGATTACATCAGAAGCGTGAGTTACCCTAATAATAAGTCAAAACACCTGGTGGGTATGGCGAAGATGCTGGTAGAGGATTTCAACGGTGAAGTGCCTTCAGATGTAACGCAACTGCAGAAATTGCCGGGTGTCGGCCGGAAAACGGCAAATGTAATTGCTTCTGTAGTATACCACGCCCCGGCTATGGCGGTAGACACTCATGTGTTCAGGGTAGCCAACCGCATCGGCCTGACTACAGGTAAAACTCCGCTGGCAGTGGAAAAAGACCTGGTAAAAAACCTGCCCGAAGATATTATCCATATTGCACACCACTGGCTGATCCTGCACGGAAGGTATGTCTGCGTGGCGAGATCACCGAAGTGCGGAATTTGTGAGATTACAGGTTTTTGTAAGTATTTCCAAAAGACTGAGAAACAAGCTAAAAAAATTAGTGAACCTGACATGACGGATAAAAAATAACCGGCCACTATTTGGAATTTAACTTTTGATTTACATATATTTGCTAACACAATTAGCAAAAGACATTTATCTATATTACAATGAGCGCAAACGCGGAAAAATTAAAAGCATTGCAACTTACGCTGGATAAGTTGGAAAAATCCTATGGCAAGGGAACGGTCATGAAACTGGGAGACAACGCCGTGGAGCCGATTGAGGCCATCTCTACCGGATCTATCAGCCTGGACATTGCACTGGGGATAGGTGGCGTACCCAAAGGCAGGATCATTGAGATCTATGGCCCTGAATCTTCCGGTAAAACAACACTGGCTACGCACATCATCGCAGAAGCGCAGAAAAAAGGCGGGCTTGCGGCAATCATCGACGCAGAACATGCCTTTGATAAAGTATATGCAAAGAAACTGGGTGTAGATGTGGATGACCTGCTGATCTCACAGCCGGACAACGGAGAACAGGCCCTGGAAATTGCAGACAACCTGATCCGCTCGGGAGCGATCGACGTGATCGTGATCGACTCTGTAGCAGCACTGGTACCCAAGGCAGAGATTGAGGGCGAAATGGGCGATTCAAGAATGGGGCTTCAGGCGAGACTGATGTCGCAGGCGCTGCGTAAGCTGACCGGAACGATCTCCAAGACCGGATGCTGCTGTATCTTCATCAACCAGCTAAGGGAAAAGATAGGGGTCATGTTTGGTAATCCGGAAACGACTACAGGCGGAAATGCCCTGAAATTCTATGCTTCGGTAAGGCTGGATATCCGCAGGACCTCGCAAATCAAGGATTCGGACGACGTATCCGGAAACAGAGTTAAGGTGAAGATCGTAAAAAATAAAGTAGCCCCTCCCTTCCGTCTGGCCGAGTTTGACATTATGTTCGGTGAGGGCATTTCGAAGACCGGGGAGATCATCGACCTGGGCGTTGATTTCAATATCATCAAGAAGGCAGGATCGTGGTTCTCCTATGGTGACACGAAACTCGGACAGGGCAGGGATGCCGTCAAGCAACTGCTGCTCGACAATCCTGAACTTGCCGAAGAGATCGAAACCAAGATCAGGGAAGAAGTAACTGGTGAAAAGCTCGAAGACAGGGAATAACCTGCTGTAAAAGCGATCATAAAAAGACAGGCCTTCGCCTGTCTTTTTTATTTATAGCTGGGCCCGCTTTTCTGAATGACGCCGTTTTGCTTTTCCATG
Organism: Pedobacter sp. JY14-1; assembly: GCF_029269825.1. Lineage (GTDB taxonomy): Bacteria > Bacteroidota > Bacteroidia > Sphingobacteriales > Sphingobacteriaceae > Pedobacter. The sequence continues at coordinate 1,149,128 of NZ_JARJHU010000001.1, forward strand.
AAGTTGGCATCAAACTTCACAATCGCAACGATAGCGATGATGGCCATCATAATCAGCACAAAAATACCTATATAACTTCTTTTTTTATCTTTCTGGAGCAACCAGGCCACGAACAGCAATAGTGGCAGCAGCATCAAACCAAAAAATATCCAGCTCATTGTTCCCATATCATTATCTTTTAAAATTCCATTCTCGCCAGAGGAGCTACGTCCTGCCCGACAAAGTCCTGTTTCAAATATTTATAGTGTGCCGCGATGGCGATCATTCCCGCGTTGTCCGTGCAATACTGAAAAGCGGGAATGTAAATATTCCAGCCTAATTCAGTTGCCGTTTCCTGCAATGCACCCCTTAAGCCACTGTTTGCAGATACGCCTCCTGCAATGGCAATTTCCTTGATTCCGTATTGCTTAGCTGCTTTCTTTAATTTGTTAAGCAGGATGTTGATGATGCTGTATTGCACGGAGGCACAAATGTCATCCAGATTCCTCACTGTAAATTCAGGATCTGCCTTCTCCTGGTCCCTGATGAAATAAAGAATAGAAGTCTTAAGGCCACTAAAGCTGTAGTCAAGATCTTTGATCTGAGGTTCTCCGAATTTATAGGCCAGCGGATTACCCGTCCGGGCATGTTTGTCAATAAGCGGCCCTCCGGGATAAGGCAGGTTAAGTATCTTTGCCGTCTTGTCAAAGGCTTCACCTGCGGCATCGTCAAGAGTTTCCCCTACAATCTCCATATCGAAATGACTGCTGACCAGCACGATCTGTGTATGGCCTCCCGATACCGTAAGGCACAAAAACGGAAATGAAGGCTTGGGCTCATCGATAAAATGTGCAAGAATGTGTGCTTGCATATGATTAACAGAGATGAGCGGCAAGCTCAGGGCCAGGGCAAAGGACTTGGCAAAAGAAACGCCGACCAGAAGGGAACCCAGCAGTCCGGGCCCCTGGGTAAATGCTACTGCACTGAGATCAGACCTGGTAACACCGGCATCTTTGAGCGCCTGATGCACCACGGGCACGATATTCTGCTGGTGCACGCGGGAAGCCAGCTCGGGGATCACCCCCCCATAATTTTGATGAATTGTTTGGTTTGCAATAACATTGGCCGTAATTTTGTCGTTATTACAGATGGCAACCGAAGTTTCGTCGCAGGAAGATTCTATGGCAAGTATTACAGGCACGTCGTTCACGATTATTAGGCTACAAAATTATTAAAAAACTATTAAAAATACTGCTTTGGTTGGTAGCAGCAGTTTTTATACTGCTCTGCATACTCATTTTCTCATTGCAATTCAAACCGGTACAGACCTTTGTGGCCAAGCGGGCAGCAGCATACCTGTCAGAAGAATTGAATACAAAGATATCGCTGACCGGTCTCTACATTAAACCTTTCAAGTCCGTAGTGCTGGAAAACCTGCTGGTACTTGATTTACAAAAGGACACTTTACTGAATACTCCCGAATTTATAGTGGACATTAACCGCTTTTCACTGAAGAAACGGGTCATGAACATCAATACAGTACAGATCAATAACGGCACTTTTTACCTTAAATCGTATAAGAACAGATCATCCAACCTGGATTTCATCATTGATTACTTTGACTCGGGCACATCATCGCCTAAAACAAGAAGCAAGCCTTTCGAAATCGGGCTTAAACGGGTGATCATCAATAATTTTGATTTCAGATACAAGAACTACAGAGTGGATACCGTCATTAAAGGTATAAATTTTGACGACGTCCATATGAAAGACTTTAACGGGATCTTTGAAGGGCTTAACACAAAGGATCACCTGTTCCAGGCGAACATCAAGAACCTCAGCTTCCGCGAAAAAAGCGGCTTCTACCTGAAGAACCTTTCCGCGGTGACCACGGTAGACAGCAACAGCATTGAACTTCAGAAGCTGATGCTGGTTACCGAAAAGAGCCGCCTGTCTGATTATTTCAGGATGCGCTTTAACAGATACAGGGACTTCAGGGATTTTGAAAACAAAGTGCGTATGAAGGCCAGTTTCAGGAACAGCTTCATTTCATCGAAGGATGTGGCCTATTTTGCACCGGAACTGAATGATATGAAGCTGGAACTGGAAGTAGACGGACAGATAACTGGTCTGGTCAACAACCTGAAAGCAAAGAAACTTCTGGTAAAGGCGGGCAAGGCGACTTATATTAAAGGAGATTTTTCGATACGTGGCCTTCCGGTCTGGCGGGAAACGTTCATGGATTTCAAGATTGAGATGGCCGGCACCAACAAAACAGACCTGGACGAAATTGTAAGCGGCATTTCAGGAAAAAAAGGAAAACAAATCCCCGAAATCATTTCAAAGTTCGGTAATGTAAACTTTAACGGCTCATTTACAGGCTTCCAGAATGACTTCATTGCCTATGGTGAGTTTAAAACGAAACTGGGGAGGCTGGCATCAGATGTCAATATGAAAATTGACAAGCAGGGCGTTCCTTCTTACACAGGTACCGTAAAGACCTATGACTTTGATCTGGGTACACTGGTGAACGAACCGCTTTTGGGACGGCTAAGCTCCTCCCTGGCCATAAAGGGCCGGGGCACAGAAGTAAAGCATATGAATGAAGTCCTGAACGGGGACATTGCTTATATCGACTTCAACAAATACCGGTACCGCAATGTGAAGATCGACGGGACTTTTAATAAAAAATATTTTGACGGCAGTTTAAAGATCAATGATAAAAATGTCAGACTGGTATTTGACGGTGGGGTAAACCTGAACCCGGCACTTCCCGTATTTAATTTCAAGGCAGAGATCAATAGCGCCAAACTGAAGGCCCTCAACCTCTATAAGGACTCACTCATGGTAGATGCAAAATTCGCGACGAATTTTTCAGGGACCAATCTGAACAACATACAAGGTCAGCTGATGATCAGTCAGATCCGGCTGGACAATGTGAAAGGGGTGTATCATATCGATTCCGTAAGACTGGAGGCCGCGGGCACGGGACAGGACAGGACCCTGGCCATCCATTCAGACGTGCTGGAGGCGAGTGTTACCGGGCAGTATGACCTGAACACCATACCTTCCTATTACAAGGCGCTGGCCAGAAAGTACATTCCTTCCATGCAGATGCAAGTCTGGCCCTACGGCAAACAGAAGTTCCAGTTTAACCTGAAGATCAAGCGTTTTGAGCCAATCGCACAATTGGTGGCACCAGGCCTGCAGATAGAGAACCAGGCTGCATTCACCGGAAATTTTGATTCAGAACAAAATATAGCGACAGTAAACGGCTTCATTAAGAAGCTGAAGTACGGGGGTATGACGGTGAACAACATCATTCTTGACGAAAACACGTCTGCCGGTCAGCTCCAGGCAATCGTGACCTCCGACCGGGTAGATATCAACGATAGTCTGTTCATTAAAAACGTGAACATTTCCAATATCCTGCGCAACGATAGTCTTGCGCTTAACATGAAACTGGCAGATGCTGAAGATGCCAACCAGCTGGACCTGAACGGACTGGTGGAGTTTGCAAAAGACACTACGGCAAAGATCAGCATTTTGCCTTCGATCCTGAAGATCAATAATGAGGACTGGAAGATACAGGAAAAGGTAAACATCAACTTTCAGGGCGGCAAGACGAACATTGACAATTTTGATCTGAGCAACGGCGACCAGATGATAACGGTGGACGGTATAGTTTCAGGTGAAAAAGATGATTTACTGCAAGTTGGCTTTAAGAACTTCAGCCTGAAAAGCCTGAATCCCTTTATGAAGGGTTTTGGCGTGCAGCTGGCAGGGCATCTGAATGGAAAAACCCGGATGTACAGCGTGTTGAAGTCACCAAGAATATCAGACAGCATCAGTGTAGATTCACTGACGTTTAATGATACCTATATCGGCAGGCTCACAGATACGTCTTCTTATGATCCGTCGCTTAAAATGGCCGGCATACATACGAAGATCGTTGCAGACAACAGAGAAACCCTTAATGTGCTGGGCAACCTGGATTTCGACAAGAGGGAAATTGACCTGGGGGTAAAGCTGGATAAAACTGAGCTCACCGTACTGGAACCATTGTTGAATAACCTGGTTTCCGATCTGAAGGGGCATGTTTCCGCAGACCTTACGGTAAAGGGGGCGCTGGACAAACCGGAGATCAACGGCGATATTTCTTTTGACCAGGGCAGAATGACGATCAACTACCTGAAAACAACTTATACGCTGAATGATGATGTAAGCGTAAACAACAGTGTGATCAGGCTGGATGAACTAAAGCTCCAGGATACAGAGGGCCACGAGGCAGTGGCAAGCGGATCTGTCGACCTTAACGACATCAACAACCCAACCCTGGACGTTACCGTAAATGCGCAGAATTTCATGGCCCTCAACACAACCCAGAAAGACAACGCAGTATATTTCGGCAGGGCATATGGAACAGGCACCTTTAAGTTTAAGGGGCCCACGAATAACATTTTCATCGATATTGATGCAAAAACGGAAGAGGGAACTGTGTTCAACCTGCCGCTTAACAATTCAGAAACAGTTACCAGCAAGGATTTCATTACGTTTGTCAGCAAGGATACCGCAAAGGTCGTAAAACGCCAGACCAGCTTTGACGGCCTGACGATGAACCTCAAACTGAGCGTAGATGCAAACAGTACAGCCAATATCTTTACTTCCCTGGGCAACCTGAGCGGAAAAGGCTATTCAAAGAACCTGGAGCTGAACATCAACAGTCAGGGTGATTTCGAAATGACCGGCGACTATATCATAGAGTCAGGAAGTTTTGACTTTACCGCACAGGAGGTCATCAATAAGAAGTTTACCATCAGACAGGGCGGTACGATCAGGTGGACGGGCAACCCTTCTGCCGCGCAGATCAACCTGAAAGCAATCTATGCGGTAAGGGCCAGCCTCTCCGACCTTTATACAGCCGCCAACCGTGAAGCGGTGGGCAATACAAACCCTAGCGAACGGGTCTTGACAGAAGTAGAAATGGGATTGAGCGGATTATTGCTCCAGCCGGAGATCAAACTGGATATTTTCTTTCCATCCAACCCTTCGATCAAAGAGGACATGCAGTCTTATTTCAGCGACGAAAACAACAGGTCTTTACAGGCGCTCAGCCTGATCATCCGAAGAAGTTTCGCACCGGGCACCGGCAGGGAAGACTTCGGTAAACAGCTGACTTCCGGTGTCGCCAGTACTGCGACCGAATTGCTGTTCAACCAGTTCAACAATGTGCTCTCTTCCCTGAACCTCAACTTTGTCGACATCAATATCCGCTCGCTGAACGAAGCCAATGCCTCTTTCCGCTTTTTCAACAACAGGGTGGTCCTCAATGCAGGTATTGTAGACAGAAGAAGTACCAATGACTTATCATTTGGTTTCAACAGCAACAATTTCGGCGGAGAAGTAGAATTGCTTACGCTGATCAAGAAGGACGGAAGCCTGGTGGGCAAACTGGCAAATAAACCCCCTACCCAACAGTCCAACTTCCTGACTGCGCTCAATCAGACCAATAACGTCACTTCACTTGGCCTGATCTATACGCAGCAGTTTGACAGCTTCTCCGAGTTTCTGAAACGCATCACCGGCCAGCACCAAAAGGAGCAAAAAAAGAAAGCGGAAGAAAAGTCTTCGTCCGCTGAAAAGAAAGTAGCTCCAAACAAGGAAGCAGTAATTATCGACAATAAGAAGAACAGGAAAAGGTAATCAGCCTTTCATGATCTGATGCCCCATCTTGTCGCGTTTTGTTTTAAGATAAACTTCATTATGAACATTGCTGGCAATCTCAATAGGAACATTTTCCACGATCTCCAGTCCGTAGCCGATAAGGCCGGCCCGCTTCATAGGGTTGTTGGACATCAGTCTCATTTTGGTAACACCCTGCGCACGAAGTATTTGAGCGCCAACACCATAATCACGTTCGTCACCCTTGAACCCTAATTTAATATTGGCCTCTACGGTATCAAAGCCGGCATCCTGAAGGTTGTAAGACCTGAGTTTGTTGATCAGGCCTATCCCCCTTCCCTCCTGGTTCATGTAAACAATAACCCCTTTCCCCTCTTTGTGGATCATCTCCATTGCTTTATGGAGCTGAGGGCCGCAGTCGCACCGGCAGGAGCCAAAGATATCGCCGGTTACACACGAGCTGTGCACCCGCGTTAGCACAGGTTCGTCTTCTGTCCATTCACCTTTGCTGATGGCAAGATGGGTAGCGTTGTTATCGATCTGGGTATAGGCCGTCATCTTAAAATCACCCCAGGCTGTGGGCAGGTTGATCGTAACTTCCTGCCGGATCAGACTTTCCTTACATAACCTGTAAGCGATCAGGTCTTTTATGGAAATGATCTTCAGCTGATGCTGCGCAGCAATCTTGATCAGGTCAGGCAATCTGGCCATTTCTCCGTCTTCCTTCAGTATCTCTACAAGCACGCCCGCCGGCTCCATTCCCGCAAGCCTGGCGAGGTCTACTGCAGCCTCTGTATGACCGGAACGACGGAGTACGCCCCCTTCTTTTGCCCTTAGCGGAAAAATATGACCAGGACGCCCAAGCTCTGCGGGATCGGTCTTTGGATTGATCAGCGCCATAATGGTCTTGGACCGGTCCGAAGCAGATATTCCGGTAGTACATCCGTGGCCCAGCAGATCTACAGAAACCGTAAAATTGGTTTCATAAGCCGCGGTATTTTTTCCCACCATTGACTCCAGCCCCAATTCATCACAACGCTCTTCAGTAAGCGGTGCACAAATTAGCCCCCTTCCGTAAGTGGCCATGAAATTAATGACTTCCGGTGAAGCGTTTGCTGCGGCAGTCAGGAAATCACCCTCATTTTCCCGGTCCTCATCGTCTACAACAATAATAACCTTGCCCGCTTTTATATCCGCAACAGCATCTTCTATTGCATCCAGTTTAATTTCCATTTTTATGAATCTAAAACAGCTCCGGACGTTCCCTGAAAAACTGTTAATACAAACACAAAGTTACAATGTAATCGCTCAATTTATGATATTTAAAATATCATAAATAAGTAATGATGGCAACAGGGAGTCTCCTGCTACAGGCTTTTCCTTTTTCTCTTAAACAGATTGACAAAAAATTGTCTGAAATATTCCACATCAAATAAGGCAGAATCTACAGTGGCCTTATAGGTTAAAAACGCCCCAAGCGGAGAAAGCAGAAAAATAGCCAGCCACATTCCGAAAAAGGAGCGGAGCGAACCCGTAGTTGCCGACTTTTCCGCCACCGTAGCAATGATGTGGTATAACAGAAAGAACACGATGGCCATGACTACCGGCAGGCCAAGTCCGCCCTTTCTGATGATGGCGCCAAGCGGAGCGCCGATAAAAAAAAGCAGCAGGCAAGAAGCAGCCAGTGTAAACTTACGCTGGTATTCCAGATCTACCCTGATGATGCTTCTCGTCTTGTCATCATAGTCTCCTGTCCGGGAAGCTACCGTCTGCAAAATGGTGCCGGCATTATCCTCTGCGGCCTGCAGCGCCATGAGCCGCTGTGCTTTAGGTATTTCTTTCAGCAGATCTCCCTTTATCGGCCTTGCCGCTGTCCGTTCTCTTGTGTATCCTTTGGTATAGTTATTCTGCTTATAGTAACTGCCGATGTTCACCGCTGCAAACTTGTTAATGCTGTCCAGGTCTTTCCGGAGTGAATCTCCCTTCTTCCTGAGCCCCTTGAGGTTCAGCATCGCGGTATTGTTACGGAAATCCTGTTCGTCGGTCCTGACCATCTTGAAACTGGAAATATCAAACTTCTGGTCGGTCTCAGAAAACCTCATCCTGGTCAGCTCTTGTCTCGGGTTACTGTAGTTGTCCCTGCCTCCGGACTCCTCGTACCTCACCCCGTCCTTCAGTTTAAGAAAGAGATATTGGTCATTGCTCGACATTTTCCCTTCCTTTGCAAGTATTACCTTGGCAATACCATTGGTACTGGTATGGTCGTAAATGATGACGTTATACAAAGAAGTCCCATCGTCGCCTTTTTTGTCTACGCGTATAGCGTACCCGGGTATACTGCTGTTAAAAACACCAGGCTTTATAAGAAAAGAAAGTTTTTTATTGGTAATGTCCCAAAGCAGCGAACCAAACTTCAGATTCGCTTTGGGCAATATATAATCAGAGAAGAGGAAGGAACTTATTGCGATCCCAACGATCAGTACCAACAGTGGCGTCATTGCCTTCTGGAGCGAAACCCCTGCAGATTTGATCGCCACAAGTTCGTAGTTCTCGCCCAATGTTCCGAATGTCATAATAGAAGACAAAAGAATGGACAAAGGCAGCGCCATAGAAACATTGGCTGCGGAAGCATAATACATCAGCTCCAGGATCACGTACCATTCAAATCCCTTTCCGATGAGATCATCTACGTACTTGAATAAAAAGAGCATAAGCAGGATGAACATCACAATAAAGAAAGTGACGAAGAAAGGACGTATGAATGCTTTGATCAGAAGTAAGTGTATCTTTTTCAACAAGGCAAATTTACGCAAAGCATTTAAAAAACTTATGCCCCCAATACACTGTGCAGGTAACCGATCTGGTTATCCCAGATCTTTTTCCGCTCGGCTATGGTCTCATCAGTGGCAAAATCAGTAATGGCCAGTGCCACGTCATTCGTAAGCTCATCCTGGATGATCTCCATTTCAAAGTAACAATGGGGCTCATCCTCAACCCACTTAAATTTCACAGACTTGTTTTCCTTGACACTCAACAGCTTTGCCTGCTGCACTTCGTCGTCCCAGGAGAATGTATAAATCTGGTCCCTGAAGATTACATCGTCAGCGAACCACTGAGACAAACCATTCGGCTCACTGATAAAGCTGAACAAAATACGCGGAGATGATTTCAGTTCGTATTCCAATGTAAACTTTTTCTTTTCTGACATTACTTGAGACTGGCTTTTTTTGAATTAATCGGGCTATTTTTTTTACTATTTGTTTCTAAAGAAAAGTAATTTATTCTATATTTGCAACTCTTTAAAAACAAGATTTTGGCGGGGTAGCTCAGATGGTTAGAGCGTAGGATTCATAACCCTAAGGTCGGCAGTTCGATCCTGCTCCCCGCTACTAAAAAAGCCGGTTTAAACCGGCTTTTTTATTGCGATGCCCTTTCCTGCCCGACTAAAAAAAGATCACTTGGAAACAGCATAACTATCTGCTAGTTTCAGGGCCTCATAAGCATTTACAACCCCTCCGCTTATACAAAGTTCAGAAAAAGGCACCCTTGTATTTTCCCCTTTATCATTTACAAGCTTTACCTTCTGTCTTACCTTTACCACAGATTTCATAATGATTTCCCGGACCTGGGCAGGTGTCAGTTCAGGATAGTATGACAGGATAAGGGCTGCAAGCCCCGACACAACCGGAGCGGCCATACTTGTTCCGTCAAACTCCTTGTATTTAGACTCAGGGACTGTTGAATTGATCATAAATCCCGGCGCAAAGACATCAACAGTATGCTTTCCGTAATTAGAAAAAGAAGCTTTTAATTCTGCATCATTTGCATAGGCACTTGCTCCTACCTCAATCCAGTTCTCTGCATGCGGGAAGGCAAACCTGGTCGTATCCATAGGCTTTGGTTTGATGGTTGCCCCCACAGGCCTGCCCATCGGGCCGTACCTGGAATTCATCCTTTGCTGCTGTTGCTTTTCCAGGTTAGCCCTGTCCAGCAGTTCCTTCAGGTCAGCCGCCTTCTTCTCCTTTTCATACGCTATCGACTCCGGCGTTTCATAGTACTTATTGGGGAAATTGTCAGCAATGTCATTATTTGAATTGTCATTCCCCGCGGCATGCACTAAAAGTACACCCTTTTGTGCCGCATAGCGTACGGCTTCATCGACAATTTTCTTATCCCATTTAAAGCTTTTCCCAAAACTCATATTGATGATCTTAGCACCATTGTCCACTGCATAGCGGATACCGTTGGCTACGTCCTTGTCCCGCTCGTCACCCTCAGGTACCACTCTTATCGCCATGATCCTCACATTGTCGGCAATCCCGTCGATCCCGATTCCGTTGTTCCTTTTCGCGGCAATGATACCAGACACATGCGAACCGTGATCGGCATTCGGCCCTTTAACATCATTATTTCCATAATTACGTTCGTGCGCGTCCTCATAATGATCACCGACCAGTTCTTTCCGCTGGTCGTAGTTCATATTCAGATTATATTTTAGCATCACTTCGAGCTGCTTGTAAGCATCCTTCATTTCTTCATGGAATTTATCCATTCCATCCTTACGCGCATTTTTAATAATATATTTAAGGTAGTACTCTTCCTCTTCATCTCCGGGCGCATATTTCTCAAAATCAGCCAATGCAGGTACAGTTTTGCCCGTCGCCCTGGAAACCGAATCCAACAGGGTTACAATCCTGCTGACATAACTAAAACTCCGTTCGGCTTCATTGTATTTTTTACCAAACTCAGCGGTCACCTTTTTATAGCGGGCAAAATCCTCCTTGTCCGCGCTATCCAGCTTCGTCAGCTGCGTAGTTGACACAAAGCGCGGTTCCAGTACCTTTCTTATCCGTACCAGCTCCAGATTATCGTAGGCCAGATTCCCGTTCCTGGAACCTATAAAATTCCAGCCATATACATCGTCAACATAGCCGTTTTGGTCTTCGTCAATTCCATTGCCGGCGATCTCCCGCTTGTTGATCCAAATAACGTCCTTTAAGTCTTCGTGCCGAACGTCTACTCCACCATCGATCACAGCTACGATCACTTCCTGCTTCGGTTTTCTACCGGCAAGCAACTCCTTATACGCTTTCTCTGTACTTATACCAAAATAGCCATTTTGCTGTAAATCCAGATTGTACCAATTAGCAGGTAGCTTTACATCCTTATTCTGTGCAAAGGATGATAAACTGATCAGCGTGAAAAGTATATAAGAGAAAAATCTGTTAAACTTCATATATCCAGGTATTGCAAAATAAACGTAACGTAAAACACAATATTACGGTTTTATCAAAAGCAAATCCCCTATTTAGCATATTTTAACAATGTTTAGCGACCAGAAGGTATCCATGTCTTCGGAGAGAAGCCCGGATGAAGATTACCTTAAAATGGCCAATGAAATTACAGCCCATTATTCTGCATGAATCCGGGCGGCAGTGTATACGGGGGCATTTAAGGCGGATAAGCGTAATTGGGTTGGGTATAAAACAAGAAACCCCTGCAGCATTGCTGCAAGGGTTCTTTAAGATTGGGCACCGACCTACTCTCCCACGTGTTA
>NZ_JARJHU010000002.1 GCF_029269825.1 Pedobacter sp. JY14-1
TAACACGTGGGAGAGTAGGTCGGTGCCCAATCTTAAAGAACCCTTGCAGCAATGCTGCAGGGGTTTCTTGTTTTATACCCAACCCAATTACGCTTATCCGTCTTCTCCCATCTGTTCTTTTCTTTTAATGCTCTTGCCACTGGTCTTGCTGATCCTCCTGAAGTCATTGAATACTTGTCGGTTTTAGTAAGCTTTAATAGTGTATGCAGTCCCATTATAGATGAAATTTAAACTATGATTAAGCTCATCTGTTTTGATAATACAGATCACCATAATAATATGCCTGTTTGAAAAGCTAAATGCAATATTTTTGGTATATTTGGCTTTAATTTGAAAAGTAAAAATATAGGTAAATGAGTTTTTTCGCAGAAAAGAGACGGGAGGTAATGACGCACATTGAAGGCTATATGCTGGAGAATATGCATAGTTATCTAAAACCGATTGATACAAATTGGCAGCCATCTGATTTTTTGCCTGATTCTTCGAGTGAGACTTTTTATCAGGATATAAAAATACTGCGCGAAAATGCGAAAGGATTATCGTATGACCTGGTAGCCGTGCTGATCGGAGATACGATTACGGAAGAAGCCCTGCCTACTTACGAGTCCTGGTTGACGATGGTCGACGGAGTCTCCAGATCGGAAGACGGAGGCTGGATGAAGTGGACCCGTCACTGGACGGCAGAGGAGAACCGTCATGGTGATCTGTTGAACAAGTATCTTTATCTTTCAGGCCGGGTCGACATGAGACAGATGGAGATATCTACTCAATATCTTATCGCAGATGGCTTTGATATCGGAACGGGTCAGGACCCTTACCGGAATTTTATTTACACCAGTTTTCAGGAGCTGGCTACGAATATCTCTCACAGAAGGGTAGCTTCTCTGGCCAAGAAGTCTGGTGATCATCAATTGTCCAGGATGTGTGGCGTGATTGCATCAGATGAAGCGAGGCATGCGAAGGCTTATAAGGACTTTATCCTGAAGATATTCGAGGTTGATGCGAGTGAGGCGATGATTGCTTTTGAGGATATGATGAGAAAGAAGATTGTGATGCCTGCTCATTTTCTGAGGGAGATGGGAATGAAGATCGGACAGACTTTTGGCCACTTTACAGATGCAGCCCAGCGTCTGGGCGTTTATACGGCGGTGGATTACGTTGAGATTATGCAGCAACTGATTGAGGAATGGAAGATTGAAAGTGTACGCGATATGAATGAGGCGGGAGAAAAAGCCCGTGATTACATCATGGCACTTCCAGCTAGGTTGTTGCGCGTTGCTGAGCGTATGAAGGAGCCGACAATGGAATATAAATTTAGCTGGATAAATGCATAGTGAGGGCGTCGGTCCTCTTGAAGCGGTTTAAAAGCGACAATAACAATAAAGGGGCTGAAGATCGTATCTTCAGCCCCTTTTTAATACAGTTCATTGTTCTTTAGCCACAACTACTTTCCTGGCTTCTGAAACTGGTGGGTAAGTTCGGTAATTGGTTCGCCAATACAGCCGCTTGGCATTTGTATGCGCAGCATGGCTGCAAGGGTTGCTGCAATGTCTGTCATGTAATATGTCTTGTTGGTTTTGCCAGGATTGACATTCCAACCCATAAACACACAGGGGATATGCGCATCATAAGGATACCATGCACCATGGGTGGTTCCGGTGCTGCCACCGCCAAAATAGCCTGATTTCAGGATGTAATAGATATCTCCACTCCTGCGTGCATTATAACCATACGTTATTGCGCTTTTGATAGCCGGAGGAAGTGTAGCATCACTTAGTCTGGCGAGATCGACTGCATCCGCAACGCCTTCCTGGAGTTTGAGCGTTTCAATGATCAGTGCTTTTATGGCATAGATATTTGCATTTGCAGCTTTTATGGCATCATGGTCGAGGTAAAGCTGGCTGTTGGTGGATGTAATAATTGCCTTGTTCACATTGTATTTCTGGGAGATGGTCTCATTCAGGCTTTTGATTACTTTAGAATCACTGAACAGTCCTCCGGGAAGTTTATTCTCTGTCATGAATCCTGGTACATGTGCTACGCCATGATCAGCAGAAAGGAAAAATAGATAATTCCCTTTTCCGATCCTGGCGTCAAGGTAATTGAAGAAGTCTTCAAGGTCTTTATCCAGGCGGAGATAAGTATCTTCAGCTTCGATAGAGTTGGGACCGTATTGATGCCCGACGTAATCGGTTGCAGAGCAACTTACCGCCAGGAAGTCGGGATTACTGCCGGCGCCAAGATGTTCCGCCTGAATAGCTTCCTTGGCCAGTTCAAGTGTTATGGTATTACCGAACGGGAGGCTTTTGATCATATCGAAGTTTTTGTCGATATAGAGTTTTAAAGGATGCGGAAAGGTAGGGGATTGTTCACCTCTTGACTTTCCTTCATAAGGCTTATCATCTGCCGTACTTTGCGTATAGGTTGCAATAGGATAAAGTGTGTTCCAGTTCTGACTGAAATATTTATTGGCGAGTTTTCGCTTGTTAAAGTTGTTTACCCAATCGGGTAGTTTATCCATGTAATGGGTGCTGGTAATCCAGTCACCTGTTTGGCCATCATACCAATAGGCTGCATTGGCGGTGTGGCCGGCAGGTAATATGGAACCTCTGTCCTTGAGCGAAATCCCGATAACCTTGCTTTTGAAATTAGTGGCCAGCCTGAGTTCATCGGTAATGGTGGTCACGAGCATGTTTTTCGGAGACATTAAACCTGCCCTTGTATCGCTTCCCACTGTTTTTACCGTGGTGTCTTCTGCACAATAAACATTGCGTTTGAGTTCCGGATCGTACCAGTCATTGCCAATAATCCCGTTAATTGCCGGAGTTGAACCGGTATAGATGCTGGAGTGACCGCAGGCGGTATATGTCGGTGTATAAGGGATGAATGTATTTTCGGCAGAGAACCCCTGGTTAACCAGCCGTTTGAAGCCGCCGTTGCTATAACGGTCATAGTAGCGGTACAGGTAGTCCCAGCGCATCTGATCGACTACCATACCGATGATAAGTTTTGGACGGTCGATCTTTGCCGGAAACTGGGCGTTGGTCTTTGTTGCTTTTTGCTGGGCGCGGGAAGTGGCGCACATCAGGGCAAGGCCAGCAAAAAGTAAATAGATTTTCTTCATTATTGTGTAGTTAATGATGCTAAGGTACTTATTCATCAATAACATCATATGACCATTATGTAAATATTTTATAGCACTTCGGCAACGACGAAGGTGCTGCCGCCTATAAAAATCAAATCGCTTTCTGACGCTGCATTTTTCGCAGCGGAGAGTGCTTCAGACGCGCTGGTATAATGTTGGCCGTATAAACCTTTATGACCTGCCTGCCTGGCAAGTTCTTCTGAAGGTAACGCCCTCTCCAGGTCGGGCTGACAGAAATAATAGGCAGCTTCAGCGGGCAGGAGACTAAGGACTGTACTGATGTCTTTGTCCCTAACCATACCGATGACCATATGCAGGTGTTCATAACGGGTGTTCCGGATGTTCTGAAGGACTTCACGTATTCCGGCTTCATTGTGCCCGGTATCACAGATGATGATCGGGTTGGTATCGAGTAGCTGCCATCTGCCCTGGAGGCCTGTCAGTTGCTTAACATGTGAAAGTGCCTGGAAGATGGCTTTGTCTTCCAGCGTATAGCCCAGCTTGCGCATTTCCTGTACAGCACGGATAACGGTGATGACGTTTTTCAACTGATAATTTCCGGTAAGATCCAGTTTGAGGTGCTCAAAAAGCAACCCTCTCTGATCTGCCAGGTTAATGTCCCAGAAACCTTCATCCATACTGGCTTTTTGTATTTCCAGTTCCTGATCTGCAAAGAAGATTTCGCTTTGGGTTTCCCGGGCCTTATTTTGGAATACGCTCTCGGTTTCCTGATGACGCTCTCCGATAATCACGGGTATACCAGGCTTTATGATACCTGCTTTTTCACCCGCTATTTCTCCGAGCGTGTTACCAAGCATTTGCGTATGGTCCAGGCTGATATTGGTAATGACCGAGAGCACAGGAGTGATTACATTGGTGGAGTCGAGGCGTCCGCCAAGACCGACTTCGATGATCGCAATATCTACTTCCTCTTCTGCAAAACAGGCAAAGGCGAGGGCTACGGTAACTTCAAAAAAGGATGGACTGAGTTTTTCTATTGTATGTCTTTGTTGGGCAACGAAAGCTGTAACAAAGTCTTCAGAGATCATAACTCCATTGATCCTGATCCGTTCTCTGAAATCTTTCAGGTGCGGTGAAGTATACAGGCCGGTTTTGTATCCTGCCTGCTGAAAAATTGCCGCAAGCATGTGAGATGTGGAACCTTTTCCATTGGTGCCGGCGACATGTATGCTTTTGAACTTGTGTTGGGGATTGCCCAGCTTTTCGCACATGGAAAGGGTGTTGTGCAGATCTTTCCGGAAAGCCGACGCACCTACACGAGTAAACATGGGCAATTTACTATAAAGATAGCTAAGCGTTTGCTCGTAATTCATGGACAGGAATTTGAGAGAGCAAAAATAGAAATGCTAAAGGATTATTTTACCTTAAAGTTGAAAACAACGACACCTACCTGGATTTCAGGTCCGTTTTCGGCAGCAGACAAGCTTGCGCCCAAAACAGCGGCCCGGCATTTTTGCCAGAGTTCACGGTCATTTAAAGTTGTTCCCTTAACACCCGGAATTGCATCTATAACTACGCCGGCACGGTTTATCTTGATACGAACCGCGATTTTACCTGTTTTCTGGCCATCGTCCTGCGGGGTGACCAGGTTGGTAAATTTCCTGAGCGGGATTGGCGTGTCTCCGAATCCGGAACCCCCTTCACCATAGTTGTTGGACAGTGGATCACCATTTTTGGAGCCCTGGTTTCCGGGAGTCGAGCCGGTACCGTCGCCTCCGCCGTTACCAGTGTTGGCCTTGCCTTTATACAAAGCATTCTGGTTGATCACCGGTTTAGAGGGTTTTTCTTCTGTTGTGGCTGTCGGTGTAGTCGGTTTGGTTACCTTTTTGGTATTTACGCTGACTGCTTCTTCGGTATTTTGGGTTACGATCTCTTTATTACTGTTGTTAGCTGATGGTGTCTCAGGTGTCGGTTTTTCAGTTACGACTTTATCTGGCTGCTTATTATTAGCATTGGGGTCTGCTGACGGTTCCTCGATACTGGTATAGTCGGTACCCATTCCCTCTACTGAAGTTCCGTAATTGACCACAATACCACCCGTCCCTAAATCGGGCTGAAAACCTCCAATGACGATGAAGAAGCTTAGCGCAAGCAATGCCCCCATAATGCCAGCAGATATGGCAATTGCCTTAGGGTAATTATTTTCTTCTTTTGGGTAGGTCATTATTTTTTTGGTTCTACGGCCAGTACTACCTTCAATTTTAACTTGTTAGCGATATCAAAGACCTGCATCGTATTTTCAATGGAGACACCTCTTGCCACGTAAAGTACAATGGTGAGATCAGGCGAGGCCCGCTGATAAACTTCGACGGCAGATTGAAGGTTTTCAAGCTTTGTCGGCTGCTTGTCTACAAAATAGTTGAGCTTATCATCTATTGATACTGTAACGGTTTTTTGAGCAGAAGATTGCTGCCCTGATTCTGAACGGGGCAAAAGCAGCTTCACTACTTTTGGATTGACTACTGCAGACGCGAGCAGGAAGAACAAAAGCAGGAAGAACATAATGTCGTTCAGTGCAGAGGTATGCACTTCTACTGTTCCCTTATTTCTTTTGCGTAGATTCATTACTTTCCTGGCTCTTCTAGTAAGTCGATAAATTCAATTGCATCGGTTTCCATCCTCAATATGATGCGTTCGACCATCATATTCAATATATGATAAAGGACGTAGGAGATGATACCTATGATCAGACCGGTGGCAGAAGTAATCATTTTGGTATAAAGACCACCTGAGATCGTGCCAATTTCAATGGCACCTTTGATCGACACGTCATGAAAAATAGTAATTACACCAATGATGGTACCTACGAATCCAAGCATTGGTGCTATACCTGCAATGATCCCAAGTATGCCGATGTTCTTTTCAAGTTTTGAGACCTCCAGCTTTCCGTTATTTTCAATTGCCGCTTCTATGTCTTTTATAGGTCTTCCAATGCGCTTCAGTCCTTTTTCAAGCATCCGTGCCAATGGAGAATTGTTATTTCTGCATAATGCAATTGCGTTGTCAAGCCTGCCATCGTGGATGTATTGCTTGATTTGCAGCATCAGGTTGGATTCAGTCCTGGAAGCTTTTCTGATGGTGAGGTATCTTTCAACGAAGATAACCAGGCCGAGAAAGGCCAGAAAGGCGAGTGGGATCATGACCCAACCACCTTTGAACAACAGGTCAATGAAATGGATCTCGGTTTCTGCCGTGGTCAAGGGCTGTGTTAAACTGTTCGCGGAATCTGCAATCTGATTGGCGGTGTCCAAGGCACCCTGTAGCAATGCAATCATACTAATCTATTTTCTTTTTGTGTGTTTGTTCTGAAATATATATAACTCTGGATTTTTTAGTTGCTGCGCAAGGACTTTACGTCCTTCGCGTGCGCTGGCTTCATCATAAAATGTAGCAATACTTATTTTTATCCTCTTTTTTCCCGGCATGTTGGGTATGATCTTAGGATTCATCCCTCTACTTTTCATTTCTGCAACTATCTGGTCGACTTCTTTCCGGATGACGGAAGCACCGATGATCTCCCAGGTAGTGACCGTATCCGGGCTGACAGGGGGTGTCGTGTTCATCAGGGAATCTTTCAGTACTGTACTGTCTGTCGCAACTAAAGCACTGGTGTCGGACTTTGATAATGAAGTGTCGGGTTTTACAACTGTTTTGTGATGAATTGTATCTTGTTTTGAGGATGTAGTATTAAATGTCTTCTGGTTGATCAGATAGAAAGCGGCAGCTGCAAGTATCAGAAGAACTAAAGTGACAATCGCATAGGTGGTGTATGCTGGTTTATGCCGAACAGGAACCTCAGCTTCCGGGTTTTCTTCTGTGTGATCAGGTTGTCGGGATGTCTCCAGATGATGTGCTTTGTCAAAGTCCCAATAGGAATCTGCAATTGCAGGTGTCTCTATGTCATTTCGCTGTTCATTTTCAGCATATATTGCTTCTTTCCGGGTTTCTTCTGCACTTGGGATCTCTGCGGCATCCGGATTAGTTTCCTCATTAATGGTAACGGAGGCTTGTTCATCGGACAAAGGCTCGGGTATATTAGAAACAGGTAAGGGATTTTCCGCTGATCCGGTTTCCGGTGCCTTAATCACCGGCAAGCCATAATAATCCAGGCCGATAGTCGTATCGGACGGGGGAATATAGCTTATATTCCCGCTTTCTGAGAAAAGCTTGCCAAGTGTACCTAAATCTGCACTCCCCTCTGTTGCGAGCTGCCGATGGATGGTGGCTACGAATTGTTCAATGTAGTAAGCTGCAGATTCAGCAGGAATATCCTCTTTGAATCCGATATACTCCGCGAGACGGTTGTCCACATCACCAGGGATAAAGTCCAGGGTATAACCCGGTGGAAGAAATATATGGTGCTCAACGTCATACCTGCCCGGCGATTTTTTTTTCCGAAGGATGCCAAGCCCTTGAATACCCACCTCTTTCTGGGTATTTAACAGCTCGGTAACATACGACAAGATATCCATTCGGGTAAAAATAAATTTAAATTCTGTATCGGTCAACTATTAATTCAAGCAGTTAAAAGGAATAACTGATGCCACCAAACATGTTTATTCCAATCGCCTGGTAATAAAGGTATTTACTATATGACGTATTCAGGAGATTGTTCACACGCAGAAAAGCAGAGAACTGGTTATTGATTTTGTAGGTGGCACCGGCGCCTAAATCGACAAATCCCTTTACCGTCACTACCTTTTCGTTGGCAGGGTCAGGTATGAGGTAGGGATTGGCAGGGGCGGACAGGTATACTTTTGCCTTGCTTTCTTCCTGCAACGCCACAGAAGCCTCAAATGTTATTTGTTTGGTAATGTTATAACGCAGGTCTGAGCTTAACCGCATCTGGGGTTTAAACCAGCTTTGTGTTTCAGCAGCAGGCTTGTAATCTTCAAAATTTAGTTTTCCGGTCCATTTCAGCGCATCACTGACCTGAACGGACAACTCGCCCTCCAGGCCAACCAGTTTCATGGTGCCGAAGTCATAGATCACATCAAACTTATTGAAATGATCAAAATTATTCACGAACAAAGGCATATCTTCAATGCGCTTGTGATAGATTCTTGCCTTGTAGCCGAATCCGGGACCACCTGTACCTTTGATGCCACCGCTGATGCTCAGTTTTTCAACGGTATTTTTTATTAAGATATTGCTGTTCAGCCAGGCATTCTCGTCCGTATATTGTTTAAGGGAATTGCGATTGACGTCGCCTTTTACTTCTCCAAATACCTGCAAATAATCAGGTATTAACGTAAAATCGGCAGTTACAACGGGAAAAATACGGGTAGAGGAGAAGGCTCCGAATTCCTGTACAAAGTTAATACCCGCATTGATCTTCACGCCACTGGCCTGCAGACGGATATACGGATTGAGCTTCAGGATATTGTTGCCTACACTTACCGCTGAGTCCTTGGTATTTCCAAACTCTGCAGATGCGGCAAGTCCGAGATTAAACTTACTGATTCGCTTATTCATGTAGCCATTCAGCACAATCGAATTTTCCCTGGCATTGAACTTATCACTCCAGATGTATCCGTTTGCCTTTGCCGCGTAACTGAAAGCATCCGGATCTTCTGTAAATTTATTGACCACTTCACCTTCAGCTTCAAAGAAATTGAAAACTTGCCGCTCCGGATTAGGGTTCAGCGCGGGGTTCGCTTCATCCTGCCCATAGAAATAAAGCCCGTTGCGCTGGAAGTTAAGCTTGCCACTTAACGTAGCAGTCTCACCGATACTCCTTCCGAATATACTGAGTTTTTGCTGGCCCGATTGCTGCTTGTTCAGCTTACCCGACTGGCTGAAATGCTGGAAATAGGCTCCTGCCTGCATGGCCTCGTCTTTACCAATGTTGACGTATGCTTCACCAAGTATGGTTTTAGCGGTTCCAAACCCACCTTTGACATAATTGTTGATCAACGTATCTTCGCGTTCAGCCGCTACCTGCTGCGCCTTAAGTTTGTCGATATCGGAGTTCATCTCCAGTTTTCTGTCCGTAAGGCTATAATTGAATTTTGCCTTATACGTCTTGACGTCATTGAGATCAGGACTCCTTCTGAGTTTTACGGCTTCTGCCAATATTGGCTTGTATGGCCGTACGACTTCTATTTCCTCAGTTACCGCTTTCTCTTCAGTCTTCGTCGGTTTGGTGTCTTGTGCCATGGTGCTCAGTACAGCTCCGGCAGACAGTACAAGGGTGATATATATGATTTTATGAAATCTCATGTGATGGGTCTTATTTAATTTTCTGCAATTTCTCTTTAGCGGTAGGCACTATGTCATCTTTGCCCTCGTAATTGTCAATGATGCTCAGTAAGGTACTTTTTGCCTGAAGATTGTCTTTGAGCGCAACATAGTTGTCTGCCAGCAGTATAAATGATTTGGCTACCCAGTAGTCATAGGATGGCATATTGTTAATAATGTCAAAGCAAGTCTTTGTAGAAGTTTTATATTCTTTCTTTATATACTGCAGTAATGCGATATTGTACTTAGCTTCAGCTGCTGCAACGGTTTTGGTACTGTTTACCACAGCATTAAAGGCCTTGGTGGCCTGAACAGTATCGGCTTTTAACAAATAAGCTTTACCGGCATAAAGATCAGAAGCATTCTTTTCTTCCTCTGATGATTTTTCAGATTCCTTGATCAGCTTTACGTATTTCAGCATGTCGTCGGGCATCTTCATCGCATCATAAGCCTTGATCAGGTTATTGATCGCATAACTGTAGTGCGCTTTATAATCTGATGTGGTCTCTAAACGTTTCAGGTAAACGATGGCTTCATTATACTTTTTCTGGTTCAGATAAAGTTCGGAAATGCTCATGAGCGAACGCTCAGTATAGTCGCTGGTCCAGTCATTGAGGATATATTCGTAATCCGCGACTGCTTCAAGCGGCCTGCCGATTTTGACCAAAGACTCGGCCCTTATAAACTTAGCTTCTTTGTCATGTATGGCTTTAGGGAATTTATCAAAATAGGCATTCACAGCCTCGAATGCGCCCTGGAAATCACCCTTCAGATAACGGTTGCTTACGCCCTGGAACAAAATATTGTCCTGTTCAGCTACAGAATAGTTGCCGATAGGAGTAGAGTTGGCATAATTTATAAAGCCTTCTGAATCCCCTCTGTCTACATAAATATTTTTAATGGATTCCAATGCCTGCTTGGCTTCTTCCGTACTGGGGTAATCCGCAATTACCTTTTTGAAAGTTTCCAGTGCTTCGTTGTCCTTATCCTGATTATACTGTACCAGGCCGATCGTTACCAGTGCCCGGGGCACATAGCTACTTCTGGGGTATTTTTGGATCAGCCCGGTAAGGTCTGCCCTTGATTTTTCCAGATCTCCCTTATTGAAATAGGTATACGCGGTCTCAAATCCGGCATCATCGGCATAGTTAGAGTTTGGATACTGTACCAGCAAATCCTGCATGGTAGCGATTTTGGCATCGTTCTGATTTTCCAGTCCCTGGATCATACCACGCTGAAAAAGTGCGTAATCCTCACCGGTAGCCCTGCTCGCAATGATCTTATTATAATTGTTCATGGCATTGCCATAACTCTTATTGACGAAATAGGCATCAGCAAGGCGGATGATCGCATCGTTAACGGTCTTCTGGTCCTTATCGTTACCCGCAAGGAAGCGTTCGAAATAGGTAGCCGCTTTACCATACCGCTCGTCTTCAAATGCAGCATATGCAAGCGCATAGTTGGCGTAATTGTAGACTTTGGTCCTTGGAGCCCCGGGCAGATCCAGAAAAGTTTCGAAGTGTTTTACGGATTCTCCAAACTTCCGGAGCTCATAAGATGCTTCTGCTTTCCAGTAGGTGCTCAGTGCCAGGATCTCTTCATCCTGGGGGAATTTTTCTGATCTCAGAAACATGGAAAGCGCATTGGGGAAAGCCCTTTCGTTGTAAAATTCAAGTCCCCTGAAATAAGTCGCTTTCTGATATGCCTCTTTGGCCGCGGCCGATTTGTTTTGCAGCGGTTCGAGGATATCTACTGCGACCTGGTAATTTTTACTGGTCAGCAGGATCTCTCCGAGCAGGGTTTTGGCTTCATTGATCTTTCTGGACTGGGGAAACTGCTTGATGAAGCTCTGGATAGACTCGAGTGCCTGTGCATTGAAATCGAGTTCATAACTCAACCGGGTATAGTTCAGCCAGGACTCTTCCTGTATCACCTTATCAAAATCTACCCTTGATGCCCTGAAAAAGGCACTTCTGGCCTTCTCCTTGTTCTTAAGCTCTATAAACGTCCTGCCCAGCGTGTACATTCCGTTTTGCAGGTAGATATCATCAGTGTCCAGTTTTTCTAATATAGTTACTGCTTCAGTATATTTCTTTTGAACAAAAAGGGAATATCCGTACTGATAGATATAGAGATTGTTCTTCTTTCCTGTCTTGTCTTTGGCATAGAATTCCCTGAAGTACTTTTCTGCATTTACAAAATCTGACTTTGCAAAGTACGATGCAGCAATAATGCTAAGCATCTCCGCTTCATACTGCTGTTTGGAGTTCCTGATAATAGGAATCGCATAGTCGATCACATCATCATAGCGCTCATCAAGATAATACATTGAAGTGATGTAGTAAGGATAACTCGCTTCGTAAGTCGGCGAACCCTTTAACTTTTCAAAATTGGCAAGTGCAGTTTTATATTCCTTATTGAGATAGTTGATATAAGCAAAATAATAGGTAGCACTTTCCTGAAAAGGGGACTTATCCTTTTTAACGGCTTCGAATAAAGGTTCGGCCTTTTCAATGTCGTCTTTTACAAAATAAGCATAGCCTTGCTTAAATTGGTATTCCAGCCTTTGCTTGGCAGAAAATAAATTCGGATCGGCCTTCTCGAACCACTCCAGGGCCTTATCGTAATTCTTTTGGGCAAAATAAGATTTACCTACGTGGAAATAAGCCAGTTTGGCATTTGGGTTCAGTGGATAATCACGTATAAAGCTCAGAAACAGACTTTCAGCATCATCGTTACCAAGTTCAAGCGCGCAAACCGCGGCATAAAACTTCGCGTTTTCCTTTAATAAAGACAATTCCGCATTACTTTCCTGTTGAGAACCTGGTTTTTGCCTGGTCTGTTCTACCAGTTTAAACTGCTGGGCCGCGGCAACAAATTTCTCGTTATCCAGTAATTCCAGTCCTGTTCTGTAATTTTTGTTGAGATGAACAAGTAAACTGGATTGCGCAAATGTGGAAGTAATGCCCCCTGCTAATAACAGCGGTATCAAAAGGTATCTTTTCTGCATCTGGTTTCAAATATGGTTGGTGCTAATATAAATATAGTATTATGTGTTATGCTTACAAGAAATTAACATCTGTTGATAACAGAGGATTAACGAAAATAAAGCAGAATTGGTATCTGACAAGACTTAGATCAGGCTTAATCCCTTTGTGAGGCCAGCAGATAAAGGACGGCCATTCTTACTGCTACGCCATTTTCTACCTGGTCCAGAATGATGGATTGATTGCTGTCGGCAACGTCACTGGTAATCTCCACACCTCTGTTGATCGGGCCGGGGTGCATGATCACAATTTCTTTGTCGAGGCTGTTCAGCAGCTGTTTGTCCAATCCGTACATCATTGCATATTCCCTGAGCGATGGAAAGTATTTAATGTCCTGGCGCTCCAGTTGTATCCGGAGCATGTTTGCCACATCACACCAGTTTAATGCCTTTATCAGGTTATGTTCTATTCTGACGCCCAGGCTCGCCATGTGTTTGGGGATTAATGTTGCCGGTCCGCAGACCATCACCTCCGCACCAAGTTTCTGCAGGCAGAGAATATTGGAGATCGCTACCCTGGAATGAAGGATGTCACCCACGATCACAACCTTTTTCCCAGCCACATCACCCAGCTTTTCCCTTATGGAGAATGCGTCGAGTAGTGCCTGTGTAGGGTGTTCATGTGCACCGTCACCTGCGTTAACAATCTGGGCCTCAATGTGCCTGCTCAGGAATTGACCTGCGCCTGCGTAAGGATGCCTCATGACTACCATATCGACTTTCATGGCGAGGATATTATTTACGGTATCAATCAGCGTTTCACCTTTACTTACAGAAGAGGAAGATGCTGCAAAATTGATTACATCGGCAGACAGTCGCTTTTCAGCAAGTTCAAAAGAAAGTTTTGTCCTTGTAGAATTTTCGAAGAAAATATTGGCAATGGTAATGTCCCTTAGCGAAGGTACCCTCTTGATGGGTCTGTTAATGACGTCTTTAAAATTATCTGCAGTTTCAAAAATCAATTCAATATCTTCTCTGTTGATATCTTTTATACCCAGAAGATGCCGGGTTGATAATTTATCTGCTGCCATATTTTATTTAATGCTTTCTGATAGTAACACGACTTTATCTTCACCTTCCGTCTCTTCCCAGCTCACCCTTACCATTTGAGAATTGATGCTGTCTATTTTCTGGCCAATATAATCTGGTTCAATAGGCAATTGTCTTGAGAATCTCCTGTCAATCAATACCATCAGTTCTACTTTAGCAGGTCTTCCATAAGCAAGCAGGGCATCCATTGCTGCCCTGATCGTACGCCCGGTCCAGAGTACGTCGTCGATCAGAATTACATTTTTGCCTTCAATAATGAAATCAATATGGTTGCTGCTTGCCGAGACAATGCCATTTTTTCTCCGGAAATCATCACGGAAGAAAGTGATGTCAAGGTCACCCTTTCTGATGCCGTTTTTTTTCAGAATATCGGAAAGCTCATGGTGTATACGATTGGCGAAATAGGGTCCGCGGGGCTGAATACCAATTAAAACTGTATCGGAAAAATCGCCGTGGTTCTCAATTAACTCGTGGCAAAGCCGCTTAATTGTGATCTGGAACTTTTGGCCGTCTAGCAGGGTTCTCGTTTGCATTGACTAAATGATTGCACAAATATAGGTAATTTGTTTTAATGCCCAACCAGGGCTTTACTTTCATTTTTCTGTCCTGGTCCCAGACTGCTGTTATAGTTAACGCCCCAGGCATCATACCGTTTCATTTGTACCCTAAGTCTCCGCAGAAAATCATCGTAATTGCGTTTTTTACCGGGACTCCACAGGAGCTCACTTAATGCGTCAAGCCTTGGGAACAGCATATATTCTGCTTTGGAAGGGTTGGAAATATATTCAGTCCATAAGTTTGCCTGTGCTCCCCAGATATATCCGGCTTCTGCCGGGCTCAGTGAATTGGGTACCGGGTCATAATTGTATACTGAGCTCAGAGGCAGGTATTTTGCTGCCGTCAGCGAATCTTCCTTAACAGACTGTGCATGGTTAAAGTAAAGAAAATTTTCGGGGGTCATAATTACCCTGTGCTTTGTCTTTACTCCATATATCCCACCTTTTTCTCCCCGCCAGCTCATGACAACGGCATCAGCTTGTAAACTTCCTTCAAGTATCTCATCCCAGCCAATGATCGTTTTTCCTTTACTGTTGACGAACTTCCCGATCCGGTTAATCATATAGTTCTGGAGGTCATTTTCATCTTTCAATCCTTTTTCACGGATTATCTGCTGGGAAACCGGAGATCTTTTCCACCATATTCTTGAGCATTCATCACCTCCGATATGGATATATGGAGAAGGGAAAAGGTCCATGACTTCTGTAAGCACGTTTTCAAGAAACCTGAAAGTCTTTTCTGTAGGTTGTAAGACATTGTTGAACTTATTGAATATTCCCCAGGTTTGCGCCACTTCATATTTCTTATCAGGCTCCGTCCCCAGGTCAGGATAAGCAGCCAGTACGCTTAAGCTATGACCTGGCATTTCGATTTCCGGGATGACGGTAATATATCTATCGGAAGCATAATTAATGATGTCCTTTATTTCATCCTGCGTATAATAACCTCCATACCTTTTTCCGTCGTTTCCGACGCCGGGATAAAGACCTATAATTGTTCCCTTACGCCAGGCGCCAATGCGCGTCAGTTCGGGATATTTTTTTATTTCAATACGCCATCCATGGTCATCGGTAAGGTGCCAATGGAAGTAATTCAGTTTATGAAAAGCGAGGTAGTCAATATATCTTTTGATAAATGTTGTACCAAAAAAGTGCCTGCTGACATCGAGATGCATGCCCCTGTAATCAAATCTGGGATAATCCAACACTTCTGCACATGGGATTTCAGGTCTAATTTGCCCGTTTCCTGGCAGTGTCAATAATTGCAGCATGGTCTGCATGCCATAAAATATGCCTTTATCTGAAGATGCAGTCAGTTCTACGACATCACTAGTTACCGATAACCGATATTGGTCATGGTGTGGTGCCACACTTGCAGTCCTCAAAAATCGGATTGCATTTTTTCTATTTTCGTTATGGGTATATCGGGCAATACCAATATGTATGTGGTAATACCGCAATAGGTAGTCTGCTAAAAAATCTGCTGATTTGGTCAGTTCAGGATCACTGATCAAAATCAAAGTATTATTGCTCAATTGAAAATTAAGACCGTTTTTCAATTTAAGCTCAACAGGCTGCGGGATAATGGCAACAGCAGCAGGTTGAGGGAGCGATTGCGACCGGCAAGGTACTGAAAGCGATAGTGCAAGAAGTAAAAGAATAGCGGAAAATTTCATCGGAGGTTAGTTGAGATAAAAAAAAGAGGGCGCTCATATAAGCGCCCTCCGAAATATCAGTTAAAAACAATTATTTATTTCTTCCTGTTTTCTTCGCCTTCCATTTGTTGTTTAAGTTGTGCAAGCACACCCAAATCACCCAATGTAGACTTTTCAACTGCATCTTTTACTTTTTTAACCGCATTGCTTGATGCTTTTGCTTCTTTCTTCTTGGTTGCTCTTTCTTCAGCTACAGCTTCAGCCCTTGCTTCTTCCCAGATGCGGGCATGAGAAACAACGATACGTTTAGCGTCTTTGTTAAACTCAATGATCTTAAAGTCATTGGTTTCATCAGCTTTGATTGTACCTCCGTCTTCTTTAGCCATATGCTTGGTAGGAACAAAGCCTTCAACACCATATGGTAATGCGATAACAGCACCCTTGTCGGTTACTTTTACAACAGTTCCCTGATGGATTGAATCTACAGTAAATATAGTTTCAAAGGTATCCCAAGGATTTTCTTCCAGTTGCTTGTGGCCAAGGCTCAGCTTGCGGTTTTCTACATCAAGTTCAAGAACCACTACGTCCAGTGTATCACCTACTTTAGTGAATTCATTAGGATGGTTCACTTTCTTAGACCATGAAAGGTCAGAAATGTGGATCAGCCCGTCAATGCCTTCCTCAATTTCAACAAATACACCAAAGTTAGTCATGTTCTTAACTACTGCGGTATGTTTGCTTCCAATAGGATATTTAGCCGCAACATTTTGCCAAGGATCTTCAGTCAGCTGTTTAATACCCAGGCTCATTTTGCGGTCGTCCCTGTCAAGGGTCAGAATTTCCGCTTCGATCTCATCACCAACTTTCAGGAATTCCTGAGGGCTGCGCAGGTTTTGTGACCATGACATTTCAGAAACGTGGATCAGTCCTTCAACACCAGGAATGATTTCCAGGAACGCACCATAGTCAGCTACAGTAACGATTTTACCTTTCACTTTAGATCCAACGGCCAGGTTTTGATCCAATGATTCCCATGGGTGTGGAGTCAGTTGTTTCAAGCCCAGAGCAATACGTTTTTTCTCATCATCGAAGTCAAGCACAACGACATTGATCTTCTCGTCAAGGCTAAGTACTTCTTTCGGATGCTCGATACGGCCCCATGAAATATCAGTAATGTGAAGCAATCCGTCAACACCGCCAAGATCGATGAATACACCGAAATCAGTGATGTTTTTAACAGTTCCTTCAAGTACCTGTCCTTTTTCAAGTTTAGATACGATCTCCACTTTCTGGCTTTCCAGATCGTCTTCAATAAGGATTTTATGAGAAACAACTACGTTCTTAAATTCATGGTTGATCTTAACCACTTTGAATTCCATAGTCTTTCCAACATATACATCGTAGTCACGGATAGGCTTGATATCAATCTGGGAACCAGGAAGGAAGGCTTCAACCCCCATGATATCAACAATAAGACCGCCTTTGGTACGGCTTTTAACGAAACCATTGATGATTCTGTCGTTTTCAAGAGCTTCATTAATTGTCTCCCATGACCTTTGGGTCTTGGCACGTTTACGCGACAGGATCAATTGTCCGTTCGCATCTTCAGGAGCCTCAACAAAAACATCAACCTTGTCGCCAACTTTCAGTTCCGGCATATCACGGAATTCAGAAGCAGATACAAGACCGTCTGATTTGAAACCAACGTTCAATACTACGTCCTTGTTGTTAATGGAAACAACAGTTCCGCTGATGATCTCGCCCTGCGTGATCTGGTTGAAAGTATCGGTATACATGTCTTCAAACTTTTTACGGTCTGCTTCGCTGTAATTTCCGAAAACTTTGTCGTCCGCATCCCAGTCAAAATCCTGATCAGGGGTTGCAAGTGATGATTTGATCTGCTCGATCGACACCGAATCAGCTTCTGATTCAATGGTTTCTTTCTCAGCCAGACGAGCGTCTGCGCCTTGTAGTTCGGCTTTTTTAGCCTCTAGTTCTTTTTCTGCTACTTGTTTTTTAGCCATTAAAATTATTTCTCCTTTTTCCCCTTATTAGGGGAGGGCAAAGATAGATATTTATCTTTTTAAAGAAAGAATTTTTTTGTAAATCTTGTTGATTTTGAATGGATTGAAATTTAAATCAATGCTTCCTTTGATTCTTTTTCCGGCCACGCCAGATCAAAAAGCCGGTAACCGGCAGGCTGGCAGCCACGAAACTGGCACAAAATGCCAGGATTTTGCCCGGAAGTCCTCCAATGGCACCAACATGTATATCGTAATTCGCACGTAAAAGTTTGTCCGCAAACCTCGTCTTTTTAAACTTTCCGTAAACCTGGTCCACATTGATTTCCTTAAGACTATATTGATCATAGTACAGGTAACTAGTCTTCCAGTAAGTTCCTGTCTCAGGATTCAGCGCCACTTCAATAGTTGCTTTCGGGCTGTCCGGGACATGTACCTCAATAGAGCCCTGATAGTCCGGATGCGCTTTTAATGTCCGGGCCCAAAGGATGTCGATAGCCGGTTTGG
Organism: Pedobacter sp. JY14-1; assembly: GCF_029269825.1. Lineage (GTDB taxonomy): Bacteria > Bacteroidota > Bacteroidia > Sphingobacteriales > Sphingobacteriaceae > Pedobacter. The sequence continues at coordinate 18,243 of NZ_JARJHU010000002.1, forward strand.
GAACAACCGGGACCTGCGTGGTATCTGAAAAGCGCTCCTCAAAATAATTCAGTGCCTTGCCTCCCGAAGTGATCCAGTAGGTAGATTTGGCGAACCACTGAAAACCCATTACCAATCCGGAAAAAGCAATAAAGATCAATATCCAGGTGACGTAAAAACCCAGTACGCTGTGCAGATCATAGTTTACCCGCTTCCAGCTGGCATTCCACTTAACGGTAAATCTTTTACGGCTTGTCGCGGCATTTCTAGGCCACCAGAGTATCAGCCCCGAGAGGAGTAAAAAGAAGAAAAGCAATGTAGCCGTAGCCAGTACAGGCTGACCAATTTCAGGGGGCAGCCATAAATAGTAATGTCCTTTGATCATTATACGGAAAAAATCCGTGCTCATGTCTTTTACCTTAAGCACCGATCCGGTGTAAGGATTCAGAAATACGATCCAGTAGTATTCGGGTTCTGCCGCGTAGTAGACGACTGTAGCCGCTTTTCCCTTTTCATAACCTACACTATGTGCATGTTTGCCAGGTACCTGTTTATCGGCGATGTTTTTGAGTACAGAAGGCTCCAGGTAAACCCTGTTTTCCGGTTTTACAAAACGGTAAGGCTGAGTGAAATTTTCAATCTCCCTTTCAAAGGCAAGGATACAACCTGTTATACCAAGAAAACATACAAAAAGGCCGGAAATCAGTCCCATGCACAAATGGACCTGTCCAATCCAATATTTGAACCTGAATTTTTTTCTGATCAAAACGGTTTTATTTAGATTTAGTCTGATTTGCAAAATAAGCCAACTCCGCCCATATAAGCAACTTGTTTTTAAAATATCAGACCGGGCATTTACATCTGTACAATTTCTTTGGTCATTAATGAGAAGGCCATAGAAAAAGGATCAGTGAAGGCGAGATCAGCAAGCAGACCAAACTGAGGACTGGAAATAACAGGCCAGGCATCTGGCCTGTTATTTCCAGCCTCCGCCAAGGGCTTTATAGAGATTGACTACAGCTTGCAATTTTTGTAGCTTGTCCGTTGTGCTGTTCAGCTGGGCGGAAAGCAAACTCTGTTCGGAAGTCAGTACATCTGTATAATTTGTTGCAGAACTATATCGCAGCAGTTCCTTGGTATAATCTACTGCCTTGGTCAGCGAAATGATCTGCAGATTTCTCGTTGTTTCTTTTTCACTTGCAGCCTGATAGGCATATAAAGCATTGGAAACTTCCTGGCCACCGGTCAGCAACGATTGCTGAAATGCGAAAAAAGCCAGTTGCTGCTGGGCCTGCGCCGTTTTTAATCTGGCTTTGTTCTGTCCTTTGTTAAAGATGGGCTGGGTCAGGCCACCAATGATGTTATAGAAGATCGAATGATCAAAGAAGTTCTTTACATCGAGTGTAGAAAGCCCACCACTGGCAGTAAGCGTCAATGCCGGGTAAAATGCAGCCTTTGCCGCATTCGTATTTTCAAACGCTGCCCGTAAGGCAAATTCAGATGCCTGTACATCAGGACGGTTTTGCAGTAGCTGTGCAGATACGCCTGTCTTCAGATCACTATAGGGCTGCTGGATATCCAGGGAAGACCTTGTTATCGTTCCGGCAGCCCTGCCCAATAATATACTGAGGGCATTCTCAGCCTCTCTGATGCTCCGTTTAAGATCCGGGATGCTTACCTGCGCCGCGTAGAGATTAGCTTCGCTTTGTACCACCGCCGCACCTGTTACAACAGCACCCGCCTTCAATTCCTTCATGGTCTCCACATCACTTTGCCTGATCCTCACCGTTTGCTCAGTAATGGAAAGTTGTTTGTCCAGGGCCAGTAAATTATAATAAGTATTGGCAATATTGGCAATCAGCTGGGTCTGTACCGCACGTTTTGTCGCTTCAGTTTGTAAAAGTGAGGCATATGCAGACCGTTTCGCGCTACTCAGCCGCCCCCATATGTCTGCTTCCCAGCTTGTACTCAGTTGTCCTTTATAAGTCTGGGTTTCCGTATTGATGTTGATTCCCGAAGGAAAGTTAAGCGCAGCTTTTGATTGTTTAGCGTCAGTTACGGAAAGGTCTGCGGAAAGACTGGGCAATAATGCAGCCCTGCTCTGTATCAGCGTTGCTTCGGCAACCCTCATCCGTTCAATGGCCTGTTTCAGATCCAGGTTCTCCTTAAGGCCCTGTTGGATCAGGTCCTGGAGCAAAGGATCATTAAATAAAGTCTTCCAGGGCAGATCGGCTATGGTAGCCGTGTCAGCAGCTGACACATCGCGGTACAGGCCGCTGCTGTTCACCGCGGGACGTTCATACTTTTTGGTAACGCAGGCTGTAAGCAGCAGGATACCAAACCCGATAATGAAATATATTTTTTTGAAATTAGCATTCATGTGTTCTTAATGATTAGTGTTCACGGGTATCTGTTTCCGGAAATTCAAATGCAGCCTGTTCATTATCTATCCCTTCATCAAAAGGAGACTTACTGCTTACCTTTTCCTGGAGCGTCTGGAAAATAATGAAGAGGGCAGGAATTACAAATACCCCGAATAAAGTTCCGATCAGCATACCGCCTACAGCACCTGTACCAATAGATTTGTTTCCTGCGGCACCAACACCGGTAGAGAGCATCAGCGGCAGCAGGCCCAGGATAAATGCAAATGAAGTCATCAGGATAGGACGGAGACGGGCGGTTGCGCCGTCAATCGCCGCTCTGACGATACTCATACCTTTTCTCCTCCGGTCTACCGCATACTCTACAATCAAGATCGCATTCTTTGCCAGAAGTCCCACCAGCATGATCAGCGTGATCTGCGTATAGATATTGTTGTCCACCTTAAAGAGCTTATCAAATAGGAACACGCCCGCAAGACCTACCGGCAGCGAAATCAATACGGCAAGCGGAAGGATATAGCTTTCATACTGGGCACAAAGCAGGAAGTAGACAAAAATTACGCAAAGCAGGAAAATAAAAATGGTCTGGCTGCCGCTGGAGACTTCCTCACGCGAAAGTCCGGAAAACTCATAGCCATAGCCCACCGGAAGATGGATGGCAGCTTCTTCCTGTATCGCCTTGATCGCATCACCCGAGCTGTAACCTGCATTCGGGCTTCCGGTCACCGAAATCGAGGTGAAAAGGTTAAAACGGGAGATAGCCTGAGGGCCATATACTTTTTTAAGTGTGATAAATTCACTTACCGGGGCCATTTCACCTCTGGCATTTCTGACATAAATAGCATTCAGACTCTGCTCGTTGGCCCTGTACATGGCATCGGCCTGATACATTACCCGGTATTGCTTGCCGAATTTGTTAAAATTCGATGCATATACACCCCCATAATACCCCTGCAGTACATTCAGTACATCACTCACAGTAAGTCCGGCCTGTTTCGTCCTGGCTACATTTACATCCACCTCATACTGTGGAAAGTTAGGGTTAAAAGAAGTCGACGCATACTGTATCTCAGGTCTTTTGCCCAATGCCGCCAGGAATTCGTTGCCTACTGCATTAAACTTATTGATGTCGCCGCCGGTTTTATCCTGCAACTGGAATTCAAAACCTCCGCTTGTTCCAAAACCCTGGATAGTAGGAGGGGCGAAGAAGATGATCTTTGCACCCTTAATGTTGGCGGTGCGCGCAAATAGTTCTCCGATAATGGCCTTAACATCACGTTCGCGTTTGTCCCAGGGGATTAGCCTGCTGATGACCATTCCATAGGAACTTCCCGTGCCGCTGATCATACTCCTGCCCACCACCCGGATAGAATTTTTTACCTCCGGAATGGTATGTACAATACTGTCGATCTGGGCAATTACTTCGTTCGTCCGCTCCTGGGAAGTAGACGGTGGAAGAGAAATATCCGACATGATCGTTCCAAGATCTTCGTTGGGTACAAAGCCTTTAGGCGTTGTATTCATCGCCCAGATCAATACTGCTGTGAACAATACGATGCCCCCGATGGCAATTGACTTTCTTCTGGCCAGGAAGCTTACCGAACGTTTATAACGGTTGGTCATCAGGTCAAAAGAAGTATTGAAGGCGGCATAAAAACGCTGCATAAAATTCTTCTTATGTCCGTGGTCATCTGTATGAGGCTTCAGGAAAAGGGCACAAAGTGCGGGGCTTAGCGTCAGCGCATTGATTGCAGATAAAATGATCGAGATCGCCAGCGTCAAACCAAATTGCTTGTAAAATACACCCGAAGATCCTTTAATGAAACTCACGGGAATAAATACGGCAGCCATTACCAGGGTAATCGAGATAATTGCACCCGTAATGTCCTCCATGGCGTCAATCGTTGCCTTCTTAGCAGATTTGTAGCCATGGTCAAGTTTCGCGTGGACAGCTTCAACCACTACGATCGCGTCATCTACCACAATTCCAATGGCAAGCACGAGTGCAAACAATGTAAGCAGGTTGATGGTAAAGCCAAACAGATTCAGAAAAAAGAAAGTACCGATAATCGCCACCGGAACACTGATCGCAGGGATCAGTGTAGACCTGAAATCCTGTAAGAAGATAAATACAACGATGAACACCAGGATGAACGCTTCAACAAGTGTATGGATTACTTTTTCAATAGAAGCGTCCAGAAAGTCATTGACATTGACCAGCGGTGCATAATGTACGCCTTTAGGGAAACTTTCAGAAGCAATGTCAAGCACCTTTAAAGAGCCCTCAATTACTTCTTTAGCATTTGAGCCGGCCGTTTGGTTAATGGCGATACCCAGCGCCGGCTTGCCGTCGAAACGCACCGAGCTTGCGTAGCTTTGTGCACCGAGCTCAATCCGGGCAATGTCCTTTAGCCTCAGTACCTGCCCGTTATCCGCAGTCCTGATAATGATATTGCTGAATTCTGTCTCATTTTTCAGCCTGCCTGAATATTTCAGTGTATATTGAAACGACTGGTTGCCCTGTTCGCCAAACTGGCCGGGTGCAGCCTCAATATTCTGCTCGGCCAGCGCAGTACTGATGTCATTAGGCACAAGGCCGTAAGTCGCCATCACATCCGGCTTCAGCCAGATGCGCATCGTATAGTCCATCAGGCCAAAGGCACTTGCATCACCCACACCATTGATCCTTTTGATCTGGGGGATCAGGTTAATATTCGCGTAGTTCTGCAGAAACTTCTGGTCATAAGAAGCGCTATCGCTGTAAATACCAAAGATCAGCACATTACTTGCCTGCCGCTTCGCCGTTACCACACCGGCACGGGTCACCTCGGCAGGCAACAGACTGGTAGCCCTGGAAACCCTGTTCTGCACGTTCACTGCAGCCAGGTCGGGGTTGGTACCCAGTTTAAAATTAATGGTGATTGTCGCGGTACCATCATTGCCTGCCGTAGAGGTCATATAGGTCATGTCCTCTACACCATTGATCTGTTCCTCAAGCGGTACTACTACACTGTTCATTACCACATCGGCATTTGCACCCTGGTAAGAAGCAGAAACCTGCACCGTCGGCGGCGCAATTTCAGGGTACTGTGAGATCGGCAGGGTAACCAGACCCAAAATACCCAGTATGACTATGATAATAGATATAACCGTCGATAGAACGGGTTTCTCGATAAATTTTTTAAACATAAACTAGTTTTTAAGCTCCGCAAAAACAGAATCCGCGTTCTTTTCTTCAGGTTTGATCTCCGCACCATCCTTTAAAGACTGGAAACCTTCCAGTACAATCTTATCGCCCGGCTTCAGGCCTTTTGTCACTACATAGAAACTTCCCTTAGGTATGTCCATGATCCCGATCTCTGTATTTTTGACATTACCTTTCTGGTCAACCACATACACGAACTTCTTACCCTGAAGGTCTGTTGTCGATTTCTGGGGTACCAGTAAAGCGTCATTCAGATGCTGCGGGATACGTACAGATGCACTTGCACCGCTGCGCAGCAACATTGACGGATTGGTAAATGTGGCTCTGAGGCTCGCCGATCCGGTATTGGTATTGATCAGCCCGTTAATCGACTCCACCTTTCCATTTTCAGCATAGGTTGTACCATCGGCAAGCACGAGCGCAACCGGAGGAATGTTCTTCATTTGTACAGCCAGTGTATTTCCTTTGTAAGTTCTGGAGAAATCCAGCAACTGCTTTTCATTCAGTGAGAAATAAGCATAGATCTTAGAAATGTTCGATACTGTAGTTAGGGGCTGTGTACTGGTTGGGCTCACCAGGCTTCCAGCCTTAAAGGGTATGCTGCCGATCACCCCGTCAACCGGGCTCGTAATCCTGGTATAACCCAGATTCACCTTCGCATTTACCAATTCGGCCCTGGCTTGTGCCAGTGCAGCCTGACGGCTTTGCAAAGTCAGCTGGGCCGCATCCAGCTCATATTTACTGATAATATCCTTTTCTACCAGTGGCTTTGTCTTATTTACCTGGAGCTGTGCTGTATTTACGGCTGCTTCTGCGCTGCTGATCGACGCGGCTGCCGTTCTGACCAGTTGCTCATACTGCGGAGCATTGATGGTAAACAGCAGCTGGCCTTTTTTTACGGTCGCGCCTTCATCTACCCATATCTTGTCAATGAACCCTTCCACCTTCGGGCGTATGTCTATATTTTGTATGCCTTCAAGTGTAGCCGGATAATCTGTTTCCAGGGAAGTCGGTTGCGTCTTTACCGTAAGCACAGGGTAAGACTGAACCTGATTTGCACCCTGGGCGCCTTTATTCTGATCGCTGTTTCGGCATGAACTGAAATTCAATAATGCAGGTACGATTAAGCAGACTGGATAAATTGTTTTTTTCATCTGAATTGTTTTGTTAAATAGGGGGTAAGCCATCGGACGGCGAAATTATTCATACTTTAAAACAGATAAAACATCAAATTGTAATGTTTCTTTTCGCAAGATGTTTGTAACTAAACATTTGCAGAAAAAGTATGAAGTGATTAATTAATAAGCGCAAAAAAATATTAGACAGGCATGTGACGATGTACCAGTCTTAAGGCAAATTCAAGCTGCTCCGCAGGGTTCAGGTCAGTATTGTCAAGTATGATCGCATCTTCAGCCCTTGTTAAGGGACTTTCTGCACGTGTGGTGTCTGCATAGTCACGATGGGCCAGATTCTCGAAGACTTCTTCCAGCGTGGTGGTCGTATCTCCTTTACTTTGCAGTTCCCTAAATCTTCTTTCCGCCCTGATCTTCGGGTCAGCTGTCATAAAAAACTTCACCTGGGCATCCTCAAAGACAGTGGTGCCTATGTCCCTTCCGTCCATTACAATATTTTCAGACCTGCCCATACGCTGCTGCTGCTTCACCATTTCCTGTCTTACCAGCTTATTTGCGGAGACCTCGCTTACCCGCTGAGATACATACATCTGTCTGATCTCATCAGAGACCTCCTCTCCGTTAAGGGTAATGTGGGATTCATAATCACGCGAGTGAAAATTCAATGTAATATGTTGCAAGGCATCACGTACCGCATCTTCATTCCCTGTATCCACATGATTGCGCAAAAAATATAGTGTCACCGCCCTGTACATCGCACCGCTGTCTATATAAATAAAACCTAGTTTTTTAGCCAAAGCCTTTGCCAAAGTACTTTTTCCGCAGGAAGAGTAGCCATCTATAGCAACAACCAGGTTTTTTCTCATAGTGATGCAAAATTAGTTTTTTTCGCGGTTACATTTGCAGAATGTTACCAATTAGAGAAGACGTCCTTCGCGCAGCGGTTTTCAGAAATTCGAGGAGCGGGGGTAAAGGCGGGCAAAATGTAAATAAGGTATCCAGTAAAGTAGAACTGATCCTGGATATCAAACTTCTTTCCACTTTGAACCCCGAAGAAGCGACGTTGTTACAAGAGCGCCTGGCCGGTCGGCTGGACAAAGAAGGCTTGCTCCATATCGTATCGCAGGAAGACAGAAGCCAGTTCATCAACCGCGAGAAAGCAGTCGTAAAAACGCTGGAACTGCTAAAGTCAGCACTTCAGGTCAGGAAAAAGCGCAAGCCGACGAAAATCTCGCAGGCAGGGGTACGCAGACGCCTTATAAACAAGCGGTCGACAGCCGCTAAGAAAACGATGCGCAGGCGTCCGCAGGAAGATGGATAAGCGCTTAGTTGAAGCGATAGAACATGGTGATCGAACCAAACTGATGCGCCACAGCCGTACTCCTGATCTCTCTGGTCTTGAACAGCATTCCGAAATCCAGTGTAAAGCGCTGCGAACTGTAGTTAACACCAACCTGTTGGGCAAACACGATCTTTCTGGTCCCAAAGGTGACCGGGCTGCGGTCATTAAACATGCTGCCCTGGACAGTTGCGTCATAGCCGACAAAATTGAGCTGGGGTTTGGCGTAAAAAAACAATTCCCGCTTTATCAGTCCCCGGGTTTTGGCATGGTTGCCGATAACAGCGTTGGTATAACCCGAGTTGAACAGCTGATTGATCCTTCCGCCCCGGAAAAGTACACCTGCACCTGCACCGCTGAAGGTGGTACCTGCGTTGACATATCCCTCAAAAGATAGGTCTGCATCATTTCCGGCAGACCTGTACATCAGCTTCGTATATTGTGCAGAAACGTTTACTGAAAATTCATCACGGATCTGGTATTCCCATCCGCCCAGTTTATAAAATCCTATGGTGTTGTGCAACAGCTCTTGGGCATCTTCAGCAAGTGATCTGGGGCCTGTAGTGCCCACTTCGGCGCTGGCCTTCCATGTACTTTCATTGCTACGGAACCAGCTTAAGGCAAACCCGCCATATAGATACCCGGCAAAAGGCCTGTCCTGTTTGAGCGGGTTAGGGACATAGCCCGACTTAGGATTGTACATCTTTTGGCCCGCCGTAAACTCATAAATCTTTTTCTCCAGTCCGGGTTTCAATTCTTGCTGATTGGCCGAATGCCGGAAATAAATGAACAGGCCGTTGGTATAATAACGGTCAGAACCTTGTGCCAGGTAAGAATCATTATCGCTTCTGAAACCAAATTCATTTTTAAAATCCTGTGCGCCTGCACTGCAGCAGCACAGCAGTACAAGAACAGTGGCGGGAAAGAGTTTTAGGATGGTCTTCAATGGGTTTGGTCAGGTTAATTTACAGCAGCCGGCAGCTTTACCGATAGTTTCTGAGGGTTCTTGACTTTTTCTTTGGTAAGGGCAAGCTGTATTACCTCTTTCATTTCCGAAACATAGTGAAAGTTCAGGTCTTTAATGTAGGTTTCTTTAATTTCCAGTACGTCCTTCCGGTTTGACTTGCACAGGATGATATCTGTGATATTTGCACGTTTTGCGGCAAGTATCTTTTCCTTAATGCCACCGACCGGCAATACCTTTCCCCTGAGTGTAATCTCACCGGTCATAGCTAGTTTACTCCTTACTTTGCGTTGTGTAAACGCAGATGTAAGTGCAGTAAGCATCGTCACACCCGCAGAGGGTCCGTCTTTAGGTGTCGCCCCGGCCGGAACATGCACATGCACATCCCATTGGTCAAACAAGGCTACATCAATGTCAAAGAGGTCCGCATGGGCTCTTAGATAGGCCAGTGCAATAATAGCAGATTCCTTCATCACATCTCCCAGGTTACCTGTCAGTGTAAGTTTTCCTTTTCCCGGGCTCAGGCTCGCTTCAATAAAGAGAATGTCGCCGCCTGCCGATGTCCAGGCCAGCCCGGTAACTACACCGGCCGTTTCATTGCCCTCGTAAAGATCCTTGTCATAAAGCGGCGCACCCAATATATTCAACACATCCTTTTGGCTCAGGTTAATATCATAAGCTTCTTCCATGGCAATTTTAGTGGCAACGCCTCTGACCAGAGAACCGATCTTTTTCTCCAGTCCTCTAACGCCCGATTCCCGTGTATAATCCTCAATTACTTTTTCAATCAGGGTATTTTTCAGTGCAATATCCTTAGGATTAATGCCATGTTGCTCGCGTTGTTTGGGCAAAAGATATTTTTTTGCAATTTCAATCTTCTCTTCAATCGTATAGCCATTTACCTCAATAATCTCCATACGGTCCAGCAAGGCCGGCTGTATCGAACTCAAAGAGTTCGCCGTAGCTATAAAAAGCACATTGGAAAGGTCGTAATCTGCCTCTACATAATGATCGTTAAAAGCACTGTTCTGCTCCGGATCGAGTACCTCCAGCAAGGCAGACGAAGGGTCACCCCTGAAATCCGCGCCTACCTTATCAATCTCATCCAGTACAAATACAGGGTTATCTGCCCCAGCCTTCTTAATGGACTGAATGATACGTCCCGGCATTGCGCCAATATAAGTCTTACGGTGTCCCCTGATTTCGGCTTCGTCACGGATACCACCCAGTGCCATCCTTACATATTTCCGGTTCAGTGCCTTCGCAATGGACTTGCCCAGAGAAGTCTTGCCTACCCCCGGAGGGCCTACAAGACAAAGAATAGGGGCTTTCATGTCACGCTTCAGCTTCAGTACCGCAAGATATTCTATAATGCGTTTTTTTACCTTTTCAAGTCCAAAGTGGTCTTTGTCAAGAATACGCTGGGCACGTTTCAGATCAAAATTATCCTTGGTAAATTCTCTCCAGGGAAGATCGACTAAAAGTTCCAGGTAATTAAGCTGCACCGAATAGTCCGGCGCCGCAGGGTTCATCCTGCCCAGTTTCTCCAGTTCTTTCGCGAAATGCTTCTCTACCTCTGCGGACCACTTCTTCTTTTTTGCACGGTCCTGAAGCGACTGGTATTCCAGATCAGATGAATTTCCCCCCAGTTCCTCCTGAATGGTTTTCAACTGCTGGTTCAGGAAATAATCACGCTGCTGTTTGTCCAGATCGGTGCGTACCTTGCTCTGAATCTGGTTTTTCAGTTCCAGCATCTGCAGCTCCAATGTCAGCAGTTCCATTACCATATCTGCCCGGTCGCGTAAATTATCCATCTCCAGCATTTTCTGCTTGTCTGCCACGTCGGCATTCATGTTGGACGAAATGAAGTTGATCAGGAATGAAGTACTTTCAATGTTCTTTAACGCAATCCCTGCTTCACTGGGGATGTTCGGAGAGAGCTGTATAATCTGCGAAGACATCTCCTTGATCGAAGCAACCAGGGCCTTAAACTCCTTATCTTCCTTATGTTTGGTCTCTGCAAATTTGGTGATCATTACCTTAATGTATGGCTCAGACTGAAGCTGTTCCACCAGGCGGAAGCGCTGTTTTCCCTGTATGATGACCGTTGTATTTCCGTCCGGCATCTGAAGCATCTTAATGATATGGGCTACTGTACCTACACTGTTAAGTTGTTCAAAGGAGGGATCTTCGATGGTTACATCCTTTTGAGAGACCACACCAATGATCCGGGTTCCCTTATATGCATCCTTGATCAGTTTAATGGATTTGTCACGTCCGACCGTAATCGGGATGACAACCCCCGGAAAAAGAACGGTGTTCCTTAGCGGTAAGATGGGAAGGACTTCCGGTGTTTCCTCGTTGTTCATATCATCTTCATCCTGTTGCGACATCAACGGAAAAAACTCAGTATCCTCATTTATTATAGGAAGTGCGTGACTGAAATCAAATTGATCCTGTTTGCTCATTAAATACAATATAAATTAAAAACGACAATCTGGCAGCTGTCATTTGAAAAATTAACAATTTCTTATGCAGATGCATATTTTCAACAGCTATGCCAAAAAGATGTATTGCTGGTATCCATGCTAAAAAGTCAGGCATTCAAACAAAATAAGTGCATTATTTATCATATTTTGAGTTCTCCTTCGTTAATAGCATATTTACCGGTAATTTAAGTCACCTTAGACATTGATTAATGAACCATATCAAACAAACGGTTTTGATTTCCCTGCTAGCTTCTGCGATCGGGGTGAGCGCACAGAGTAACAGCTACGATAAACTGGGTATGCAAGCCTGGATGAAGGGCGATTACAAGACAGCTGTAACCCAATTGGAAAAAGCCGATGTCAAGGAGCCCAATAATACCAACATCCTGAAAATGCTGGGTTACTCTTATTACCAATGTGGAGATTTTGAGAATGCGATAACTACCTACAGCAAGTTTATCGCGTTAAAACCAGCAGATTATTCTGCCTACTATTACAGAGGCAAAGCAAGGCTTAATGTCGCCAACGACCCTAAGGAGTCTCTTAACGAAATGCGGGAGAACTTTTACCTTTCAGCCATCAGGGATTTTACGAAAGCCATTGAAATCAAGGGAGAAGAAGAGGACGCACAGCTTTTCCAGAACAGGGCGCTTGCCTATAAGGACTATGGTATTTACAAATCTTACAAGATCAGGAAATCTGCAGAAAGGAAAGCCTGTATTGAACTGTTCAATAGCTCCATTGCAGACTTCAATAAAATACTGGTCACCCAGCCGCTGCGAAAAGATATTATTTCCCTGATCGATTATGTCAAAGCTCAGGCCTCAAGTCTCAAGTAATTCTTATTCTTTCATTTTCAGTGTTACCCGGTAGCGCTTTGGCTCCAGAAATCTGATTTGCTGTGTCTTCCGCAATTCATAAATGCTATCAGGGAAATAGGTGAGCGTATCTGCTGAAGCGTAAAGCATGTTGGTATTTCTTATTAAGATATAGATCCCTTTGAGCCGCCCCTTTTGTTTAATGATCTTTAATTCCTTGACATTGATCTTTTTATCATCCGACCGATAGCTCACCGTGCTGTCTGTTTTTTCAGTGTCAGCAGTAAAATAACCACTCCAGGCAGTTTTGTTGATGTCCGCTGCCGACAATGCAGACAGCTCGTTTCTCCAATCGGCGATCTTGATGCGTTTGTGCTCGGCAGATCCGTTGACAGCGACTGTTTTATGTATGAGGGGGTTTTCTTTCGATAAGCGGGATATTTCTTTGTTGACATAGCCTTCCAGATCAAAGTAAATACCCTTATCCTTTTTTTCCTTCCCGGATGGGCTGCACCCGGAAAGAAAAAAAAAGAAGCTTAAGTATAAAGAAACATATCTCATGAAATAAGGCTGTTGCCGGTCATGATCTCTGGTTTAGGGATATCCATCAGCTGCAGGATGGTAGGCGCTACATCTCCCAGCTTTCCATCACTGATGTGCTTGTAATCATTATCGATCAGTATACAAGGGACAAGATTGGTCGTATGCGCAGTGTTTACCGAACCATCAGGGTTCAGCATATATTCCGAGTTGCCATGGTCAGCAAGGATAATAAACGAATAACCATTTTCAATGCCTTTGTTTACCACCTGTCCGGCGCAACTGTCAGCGGTTTCCACAGCCTTTACCACAGCTTCAAATACACCGGTATGGCCTACCATATCCGGATTGGCAAAATTCAGGCAGATGAAATCAGCCCACCCGCGCTCTATTTCCTTAATGATTGCTTCAGTGATGCCTGCCGCACTCATCTCGGGTTGCAGATCATAGGTAGCTACCTTAGGCGATGGAATCAGAATACGCTTTTCATCCTCAAACTCCTGCTCTCGGCCACCGGAGAAGAAGAACGTGACGTGCGGATATTTTTCCGTTTCCGCAATGCGGATCTGGCGCTTATGGTGCTTTTCAAGTACTTCCCCCAGCGTTTGTGAAAGATCATCTTTGGTAAAGATGACTTTTACATTTCTGAAGTTCTCATCATAAGTGGTCATTGTCACATAGTACAGGTCGAGTTTATGCATGCCGAAGTCCGGATAGTCCGTCTGGCTCAGGGCAGAGGTAATTTCACGGCCGCGGTCCGTCCTGTAGTTGAAGCAAATAACCACATCACCAGATTGTATCGTTGCTACAGGCGCGCCCTTCTCATCCGTGAGAACCACCGGTTTTACAAATTCGTCGGTAATGCCTTCTTCATATGATTGCTCAATAGCGGCAACTGCATCCCTGGCAGGTTCGCCAATGCCCCTGGTAAGCAAGTCATAAGCCAGTTTTACCCGCTCCCAGCGGTTGTCGCGGTCCATCGCATAATAACGGCCCACCATACTTGCCAGCTTCACCGAAGAGTTTTCCAGGTGCTGCTGCAGGTTACCGATAAACTTTGCCCCTGAATTCGGGTCCGTGTCCCTGCCATCGAGGAAAGCATGTATGTAAGCCTGTTTCACACCGCTTTCGTCAGCGGCGTCACACAGTGCCTTCAGGTGGTCAATGTGCGCATGTACACCACCGTCGGAGACCAGGCCGATAAAATGTACCGAGCGTCCGTTCCTTCTGGCGTTCTCAAATGCGGCAAGAAGTACCGGGTTGCTGTGTAGTGTACGATCGCTGATTGCTTTGTTGATCCTGCCCAGTTCCTGATAGACGACACGGCCTGCACCCAGGTTCATGTGACCTACTTCAGAATTTCCCATTTGTCCGGCAGGCAGGCCTACCGCCTCTCCGGAGGCCTCAAGCCTGGAATTAGGATATTTTTTCAGTAAGGAGTCAAAAAAGGGTGTGTTTGCAGCATAAGCTGCATCGGAGCTGTCCTGCTTTCCATATCCCCATCCGTCGAGAATGATCAGCGCTACTTTTTTGTTGTTCATGCGTGGTTATTTTAACATTAGAGCGGCAATGCCGGGTAGGGCAAATATAAGGTTTTTGCAGAAAGATGGCATAGTTTGTGTATATGCATAGCTGTTAGCTATATATGGAAGAATGGTAAAGCCGTTGATTTCTTTAGTCCTGTTGTTTGTCAATGTTTCGTCATTGCTTGTCAGTCAAGCTGATATCATAGATAGTTTATCTGCACATTTTAAAAACGCGAATGCCAAAGAAGTCGCTGCAAGCTTCTCTCCATCTGTAGACCTGATCATTATTGACGAAGAAGATGTCTATTCCAAGGCACAGGCCGAACAGATACTGAGGAGTTTTTTCTCAAAATATCCACCCACAAGATCCGTCATTATACACCGGCTAAACACCAATCCCAACTACCGCTACGGGGCACTTTCTTTGACCACCAAAAACGGAACTTTCCGCGTTTCGATTACCCTGAAAAAATCCGGCAACAGCTTTTTTATTACAGAATTGAGGATTGAAACGGAGAAATAGTTTCCAAAATGCTATTTTTGGGTTTAATTTAAAACTTTGGATAAGCAGATTACAGATGATTTTATCGCCAATGCCATTGCAGAAGATCAGGGCGACGGCGATCATACCTCGCTTTCCACTATACCTGCCGGTGCGCAGGGAAGGGCAAAGCTACTGATCAAGGAAGCTGGTGTCCTGGCAGGAGTGGAACTGGCCCTGGAGATCTTCCGGAAGATAGACCCCAGCCTTCAGACAGAAGTTTTTATTTCCGATGGAAAGCCCGTTAGCTATGGAGATGTCGCTTTTACAGTTTCGGGAAGCATCCACTCTATTTTACTGGCTGAACGCCTTGTGCTCAACTGTATGCAGCGTATGAGTGGTATTGCCACGCAAACGGATGCTATCGTACGTTTACTGTCCCCGTATCAAACCAAACTTTTGGATACCCGCAAAACTACTCCCGGGTTAAGAATACTGGAGAAGTGGGCGGTACGTATTGGCGGAGGGGTCAATCACCGTTCCGGCCTTTATGATATGATCCTCATTAAGGACAATCATGTAGACTATGCGGGAGGTATTACCAATGCCATTGCTGCAGCAAACAGCTATCTAACCGACAAACACAAGAACTTACAGATTGAGATTGAGGTCAGAAACCTCACCGAGCTGGAAGAAGTACTGGACTACGGCCATGTCGACCGTATTATGCTGGATAATTTTAACTTTGACGACCTCAAAGCAGCGGTAGTCCGTATCGATGGCCGGTATATTACCGAGGCGTCGGGTGGCATTACCCGGGAGAATGTAGCCGAGTATGCCAAATGCGGTGTAGATTATATCTCTATCGGTGCGCTTACCCATTCTGTGAAGAGTTTAGACATGAGTTTAAAGGCATTCTGATCTTATGGTTTCCATTTATTCCATATCGGCAGTATTGCTGGCCTATTTGTTTGGTTCTATACCCACTGCTGTGTGGCTGGGACAAGCATTTTATGGCATAGACGTCAGGGAATACGGAAGTGGTAATGCAGGGGCCACCAATACCTTTCGTGTGCTTGGCAAAAAAGCGGGCATTGCAGTGATGGTGATCGATATTGCCAAGGGTTACACGGCTACCCAGCTGGCCTATTTCATAGGAATGTCTGTGACGGGACCTTCCAGTTCTTCTCAGTTTACCAATTATCAGCTTGCACTCGGCGTAACCGCCGTCATGGGACACCTTTTTCCGGTGTTTGCCGGTTTTCGGGGCGGGAAGGGCGTAGCTACGCTTTTTGGAATGATTTTGGCAGTGAACTTCAATGCAGCTATGCTTTGCGTTCTGGTCTTTGTGGTTGTCCTTCTGGCTACCAAATATGTGTCTCTGAGCTCTATCTGTGCCGGGTTTACCTTCCCGCTCAGTATTGTGTTCCTTTTTCACTCTTCGGTAAAATCAGAAGTGCTCTATGGAATGTGTGTATGTGTATTGATCCTGGTTACCCATCAGAAAAACCTCGAGCGTCTGCTCAAAGGCAAGGAATCCAAAGTTTATCTGTTTAAAAAGAAAACGAATTAAAAATCTACCTTATGAAAAAACTATGGATTTTAGGTGTGGGCATTATCTTCATGGCCTTTTCATCTTGTTCTACTGTGCCGCTTACCGGGCGGAGCAGGTTGAACCTGGTCAGTGACGAACAGGTTTTACCAATGGCCTTCCAGGCTTATGGTGAGTTTCTTACCGAAAATAAAGGTGCGGTGCTTCCGTCTTCCAGTTCACAGGCGCAGCGGGTCAAGAACATTGGCAATAAACTCATTGCTTCCGTTAAGAACTATATGAACAGTAATAACTACGGCGATCTCATCAAAAATTACCAGTGGGAAGTCAACGTAGTCGAGAGCAAGGAACTCAATGCATGGTGTATGCCGGGAGGAAAGATTGTGGTCTATACCGGTATACTGCCGGTCACTAAGGACGATGCCGGTCTTGCCACCGTAATGGGGCACGAAATTGCACATGCCATTGCGGGGCATAGTGCAGAACGTATGTCGCAGGAAATGGTTTCTCAGGGACTTGGTGTAGCTGGCAATGTAGCCTTGTCTAAAAACCCTAAAACACAATCCATCTTTAATACCTTATACGGTGTGGGCACGCCGCTTGTTATGCTTAAATATTCCCGTAACCAGGAACTTGAGGCAGACAGGCTGGGCCTTATCTTTATGGCCATGGCCGGTTACAATCCTCAGAATGCCATCGGCTTCTGGGAAAGAATGGCTTCGGCTTCTCAAAGCAGTCAGAAACCGCCTGAATTTCTAAGCACTCACCCCAGTGATGCCACACGTATTGCCCAAATCCAGCGTGTGCTGCCGGAAGCCAAAAAATACTACAAACCTTAATGGTAATGCGTTCAGCTATGGTCAGCTTTAATAGCCCTGATCATAGCTGAAGCTTTTAAAAGACATTCCTCATATTCTGCTTCGGCATCCGAAGCATGTGTAATTGCGCCGCCTACCTGGAAAGACAGGTATTGCCGGTCTGCAGCATAAAGTATACTTCGGATAATTACATTAAAATCGAAATCGCCATCAGGGCTTATATAACCAAAGGCACCGGAGTATGCACCGCGCCTGCTGGCTTCATATTGTTCGATCAGTTGCATCGCCCTTACCTTCGGGGCCCCGGTCATTGAGCCCATAGGAAATGCATTGCTTATCGCTTCCACAAGATGTATATCCTCCATCAGCTCACAACTGACCGTAGAGATCATCTGGTAAACCTGCGGGAAAGGATAAATGCCAAAAAGTTCATCTACCCTTACACTGCCCTTAACCGCACTTCGGGTCAGGTCATTGCGCACAAGGTCCACGATCATTACATTTTCCGTTTGTTCTTTCAGATCTTCCCGGAGCCCTTTTTTTATGGCCTCATCTTCTTCCCGGCCCGATCCGCGTTTTGCCGTGCCTTTTATCGGTTGCGACAGAAGTCTTCGGCCCCGCTTACAAAGGAATCTTTCAGGGCTAGCGGAGAGGATGTACTTATCTTCAATTCTGAAAAAGCCGGAAAAAGGGGTCGGGGAAACCTGGTTCAGACGATTGAACAAGGCGAGCGGATCAATCAGGGCATGTTCTGCAAAAAATTCCTGGCAAAAATTCACCTCGTAAATGTCGCCGCGCGCGATATGTTCCTGCAACAGCCTGACGGTTTCCAGGTATTGCGACTTTGATATCCTGCTTTTAACTTCAATGTCAGCAGTTCTGACTTCGCTGAGTTTTACGTCATCTATCTGTAGCAGCACACAGGTATCATCCGTCAGCACCTCTGCTTCCCCGTTCCTCACAGCAATCAGATGCAGGGGTACAAAGAAAAACAACTGAGGAAAGGACAAATGATCAGCATGGCCGGAACTCAGGTGTTCTGTCTCATTTTTCAGATCGTAACTGAACAGACCAAACATCCAGGTTTTATGGATTTCATAGAAATTTTTCAGGGCTGTAAAACAATGCCCGTCATCTGGCATGATACAAGTCTTAACCCCTGCTGCAAGTACGAAATCAAACTGCCCGTAAGGGTCGTCATACCCGTTGGAATCCAGGCAGCAGTATACGTCAAATGCCGCTGCCCACTGTATAGCTTTTTGCTTGAAATCCGTTAAGTCCCTTATCTTCATTTTTTGCGCCGGCAAATGCAGAAATACAGGCTTACCGGTAATAAACTAACCCAGGGTAAGCGTCTGAATCCGGTCAGGTCCCACGGAAAGGAATTTTACCGGTACCCCCAGCTCCTTTTCCAGGAACGCAATGTAATCAGAAAGTTCTGCCGGAATTTCCTCAACTCCCCTGATGCCGGTAATGTCCGTTTTCCAGCCTTTTACTTCCTTCAGTACCGGTACCGGTTTTACCGAAATGATGTCGTAAGGCATATAGTCGATGGTTTCGCCATTATGTTCGTAATGCGTACACACGTAGATCGTGTCAAAGCCATCCAGTACATCCGCCTTCATCATGATCAGTTCAGATACACCGTTCAGCATGATCGCATATTTTAATGCAGGCAGGTCGATCCATCCGCAACGGCGGGCACGTCCGGTAGTGGCGCCGAATTCATGGCCTACACTGCGAAGCGTTTCACCCGTTTCGTCTTCCAGTTCAGTAGGGAAGGGGCCTCCGCCCACGCGGGTACAGTAAGCCTTGAAAATACCGAATACCTTGCCGATAGCGGTTGGTGCAATGCCAAGTCCTGTGCAGGCTCCGGCAGTGGTCGTATTCGAGGAAGTTACAAAAGGGTAGGAACCGAAATCTACATCCAGCAAGGTGCCCTGGGCACCCTCAGCAAGTACAGTTTTTCCAGACTTCAGATAGCCGTTTACAAAATGCTCGCTGTCCACATGAGGAATGGCCCTTAGGAATTCAACGGCTTCAAAGAACGCCGCTTCTTTTTCAGTCAGGTCATACTGGAAATCATAGTGTGCCAGCATTTCCTTATGCTTTTCTACCAGCTTGTCGTAACGTTCCTTAAAGTCAGGTAAGGTCGTGTCGCCAACCCTCAGCCCGTTACGGCCTGTTTTGTCCATATAGGTCGGTCCGATACCTTTCAGGGTAGAACCAATTTTATTCTTGCCCATCTTCTGCTCATTGGCAGCATCCAGCAACTGATGCGTAGGCAGGATCAGGTGTGCCTTACGGGCGATCACCAGCTTTCCGGCTGCTACAGGATCATGCCCTGCAGCTTTCAGGTTGTCAAGTTCACGTTTCAGGATGATCGGGTCAATGACCACGCCGTTCCCGATGAGGTTCATGGTTTTTTCGTTGAAAATACCAGAGGGGATTGTATTCAGTACAAACTTCTTACCATCAAACTCCAATGTATGTCCCGCATTCGGGCCGCCCTGGAAACGGGCGATCAGGTCATACTTGGGACTAAGCACATCAACAATTTTTCCCTTGCCTTCATCGCCCCATTGCAGGCCTAGAAGCACGTCTACTTGCGTCATTATCAGAAATTAAGAATAGAAATTTATAATTGGTTTAACTTGCGTTTTTGATACTGGGCTGCTGGTTGTTCATTGCGGCTTTGGCAGAACAGTCAAAGCATACTCCATAAAGGTTCAGCGAATGGTGTTTGATGTCAAATTTCAGCAACTCGCCCACCATACTCTGAATCTGATGGATGCGCGGGTCGCAAAATTCCACCACCTTACCACAATCGATGCAGATCACATGGTCATGCTGATGATAACCGTAAGACTTCTCGAACTGAGCCATATTCTTTCCAAACTGGTGTTTGGTGACCAGGTCGCAGGATACCAGCAGTTCAAGTGTATTGTAAACAGTAGCCCTGCTCACGCGGTACTTCTGGTTCTTCATGTGGATGTAAAGTGTCTCCACGTCAAAATGGTCATCACGTGAGTAGATCTCTTCGAGGATCGCAAAACGCTCAGGCGTTTTTCTCAGGCTCTTGTTTTCGAGATAGGCTTCGAATATCTTTCTGACCAGCTCGCTGTTATGGTTTGCAGACATATTTAAAATCTCCTTCCAAAGGTATCATTTTTTATCTAAAACGCTAGCGGATAATCGCAAATTACGCATCGAACCGCGTTACACCCGTCACGCCTTTTACCTTCATCAGGTTTTCGATCAGCCGGTCCAGGTGGTCCGTATCGTTCACGTAGATCATGATAGATCCGTCAAAAATGCCATTGTCCGTATCCACCGTAATCGACCGCATGTTCACTTTGAAATCATTGGAGATCACCTTGGTAATGTTATTGATTAGCCCGACATCATCGATACCCACAATGTGCAGCCCGGTCAGAAAAGTGAGTTCCCGCTGGCTGTTCCATTTGGCTTTCACGACACGGTAGCCATAGTTGGCCATCAGCTGTGCAGCATTGGGGCAGTTCGTCCGGTGGATCTTAATGCCTTCGTTCACCGTAACAAACCCAAATACGTCATCTCCCGGTATCGGATTGCAGCAGGCCGCCAATGTATAGTCGATCTTCTGCATATCTTCCCCGATCAAGAGGGTATCCGATTCCGCAGTCTTTACACGGCTCAGCAGATTTTCGATCTGCTGGTATTCTGTACGCTCGGGCCGCTCATGAACAACCTTGTTATCTACCTCTTTTTCACTGGAGAGGTATTCCCTCAGGTCCTTCAGCTCTATCTTGCCGTTAGCAACGGCAATGAACAGATCTTGGGTCGAAGGCAGTTTAAAGAAATAGCTCAGTTTGTTCAGGTTGTCTGTGCTGTAGGTGATCTTCAATGATTTCAGCTTCCGCTCCAATATCTCTTTGCCCGTCTCGGCGATCTTGCGTTTCTCCTCCTTCAGCGACGACTTGATCTTTGACTTGGCCTTTGCCGTCATCACAATATTCAGCCAGTCCTCCTTTGGTGCCTGTTTCCCCGAGGTAATGATTTCTACCTGGTCGCCATTCTGGAGTTTATACGACAACGGCACCAGCTTATGGTTCACCTTGGCCCCGATACATTTAGCCCCGATATCGGTATGGATCTCAAAGGCAAAATCGAGTGCCGTAGCACCCTGAGGCAACTGGATTAAAGCACCTTTAGGCGTAAAGATGAAGATTTCATCGGAAAACAGGTTCATTTTGAAGTCGTCCAGGAAGTCCAGTGCGTTCGCTTCAGGGTTACTCAGCATCTCCCGTACCTTCATGATCCACTGGTCGAGCCCATTGTCATTGCTCGACTCCTTGTATTTCCAGTGGGCAGCAAAGCCCTTTTCCGCAATTTCGTTCATTCGCTGCGTACGGATCTGTATCTCCACCCATTGTCCTTTCGGCCCCATTACCGTAGTATGCAGCGATTCGTATCCATTTCCCTTAGGGGAAGAGACCCAGTCCCGCAACCGGTCCGGGTTAGGGCGGTATAAGTCCGTAACGATAGAGTATGCCTTCCAGCAGTCCGCCTTTTCTCTTTCCGGCGGGCTGTCCAGGATGATCCTGATCGCAAACAAATCGTAAACCTCCTCAAAGGGAATGTTCTTGCTCTTCATCTTGTTCCAGATCGAGTGGATCGATTTTGGCCGTCCGTATACATCCGCGACCAGCCCCTGTTCAGCCAGAATTTCGTTGATAGGCTCCACAAAGCGTTTAATGAACATGGACCGTTCCGCTTTTTTCTCATTCAGTTGCGTAGCAATGTATTTATAAGTATCAGGTTCCAGGTACTTCATCGAAAGGTCTTCCAGTTCCGATTTGATCGCATACAATCCCAGACGGTGTGCCAGCGGCGCGTACAGGTATATCGTCTCCGATGCGATCTTCAATTGCTTCTGCCTGGGCATGAAATCCATTGTCCGCATATTGTGCAGGCGGTCAGCCAGTTTGATCAGGATCACACGGACATCGTCTGCCAGTGTTAGGAGCATCTTCCGGAAGTTTTCCGCCTGCAGGGAACTGTTATAATCAAACACACCCGAGATCTTGGTCAGCCCGTCAATGATCCGGGCAGTCTTTTTGCCAAATTCACGTTCGATATCCTCTAATGTAATGTCTGTATCTTCCACTACGTCATGCAGCAGCGCACAGACAATTGAGGTTGTGCCCAGTCCGATCTCCTCGGCCGCAATCTGCGCGACCGCTATCGGGTGGTAAATATATGGCTCTCCGGATTTTCTGCGCATGTTCTTATGGCTTTCCAGTGCCATATCAAAAGCCTTCCGGATCTCCTTTTTATCCCCCCGCTGCATGGTCGGCTTGCAGGCCCTGAGCAAGGCCCTGTACCTTTTCAGTATCTCCTGTTTTTCCGCCTCTAAATCAATCACTAACGCGTTCTTCATCGATCTGTCTCTTTTCCGTAATTTTGTGCAAATATGATACTAATAAATACAATAATTTTTCATTTTTTGTGTTTTCCTTCTGGTTGATAAACAAAAGTTTCAAATGAGCAAATCATTGATAAATTGCCTTTAAAAGCTTATATTAGGGATATAAATTTATGAAATTTTATAGGTTATTTATTCTGTTTATTGTCATTATTGCCAGCCGAAATGCGATGGCTCAGGATAAGTATGCAACCGTGAAGATGCCCGTGCTGGGTAAAAATGATACCATACGGGTAGCGGGTACAGCTGTAGACGGAGAAATGATTCCCTGGATACCCCTGCATGAAGTCGTCATCTACGGTACACGCATCTTCAAGACACCCGGCGACCGGGCCGCTTACAACCGGCTCCGGTATAATGTCATGAAGGTAATGCCCTATGCGCTGTATGCCAAGAGACGTTATGAACAGCTCGAGCGGGATATCGCAGTTACTACAGATAAAAAGCAGCAGAAGGAACTTGTAAAACAATGCGATAAGGAAATCAAAGACATGTTCAACCGCGAGATCAAGGAGCTCACGATTACGCAGGGCCAGATACTGACCAAGCTCATCGACCGGGAAGTCGGTCGTACCACTTATGAAATTGTCAAAGAGACAAAAGGCGGGTTTACCGCATTTGTCTATCAGTCTGTTGCGCGGGTAGTAGGGCATAACCTGAAGAGTACCTACGATGTTCAGGAAGACAGGGATATCGAATCCATCATCATTTCTTCGGGATATTATCAGTAATTTTTCCCTTTTTTGCAGGGAACAAAACCAAAGACATCATGAAACTAGACATCCTCGTCCTGGCTGTACATCCGGACGACGCAGAACTCGGTTGTTCAGGGACTATCGCCAGATATATTGCAGAAGGCAGGAAAGTAGGGATCGTTGACTTTACCCGTGGCGAGCTGGGTACCCGCGGCAGCGCCGAGATCCGTGATCAGGAGGCAGCAGACTCTGCCCGTATCCTCGGCCTGCATGTTCGCGAGAACCTCCGTTTTCGGGACGGTTTTTTTAAGAACGATGAGCCGCACCAGATGGCCGTCGTCCGCATGCTCCGGAAGTACAGGCCCGAAATAGTGCTTACCAATGCCCTTGAAGACCGCCATCCGGATCATGGCCGTGCAGGAGACCTCTCCAACGACGCCTGTTTCCTGTCCGGGTTGCCGCGCATCAGTTCTCAGGACAATGGACAGGAGCAGGAGGCCTGGCGCCCGAGGCTTGTCCTGCAGTTCATCCAGGACCGCTATCTCAAACCAGACGTCATCATTGACATCACACCCTATATGGATACCAAAATTGCATCCATCAAGGCATTCAGGACCCAGTTCCTCAGTCCAGGCGGGGAACAGCCCCAAACTTATATTTCCTCACCCGATTTCTTTGAAAGTGTCATCGGCAGGGCCAGGGAATTTGGTAAATCTATCGGTACTACTTACGGTGAAGGATTTACATCCCGCAAGCTGATCGGTGTCGCCAATCTGTTCGAACTGCTTTAAAATAGCGGCGCTTTAATGGATCCGGAAGACCTCTTTTTTCGGGAAGCAGCCGGCATTTCTTAAATTAGTACAAACAACATAAAAAAACGATGTATAAGCTGACGATTAGCCCGCAACAAGTTAACGAAGCCCTTGGACAACACATTCTTGCTGACGGTTTTGATATGACCTATGATATCGAAAAAAGCCACGGTGCCTACATCTATGATGCAAAGCACAACCGTCAGCTGCTGGATTTTTTTACCTGCTTTGCTTCTGTGCCGCTGGGATATAACCATCCCAAAATGAACGGAGATGAAGAATTTAAGAAAAACCTGCTGCTGGCAGCCCTGGCCAATCCCTCCAATTCCGACGTCTATACCCGGCAATATGCCCAGTTTGTCGATACTTTTTCCAGATATGGCATGCCGGACTACCTGCCTCATGCCTTTTTCATCGCCGGTGGCGGGCTGGCCATCGAAAATGCCCTCAAGACCGCTATGGATTGGAAAGTACAGAAGAACTTTAAAAAGGGTTATCAACAGGAAAAGGGAGTTAAAGTCCTTCACTTTGAAAAGGCTTTCCATGGCCGTACTGGCTATACAATGAGCCTCACCAATACTTTGCCCGAAAAAACCCGGTGGTATGCTAAATTTGACTGGCCGCGTGTATCTACACCCGTTATCCGTTTTCCCCTCTGGGGCGACAATCTCGAAAATGTGATTCAGGCCGAGGCCCGTTCCATCGCACAGATCAAGCAGGCCTTTACCGATAATAAAGACGAGATCTGCGCCATCATCATCGAACCCATTCAGAGTGAGGGCGGAGACAACCACATACGCGGAGAATTCCTGGCCCGGCTGCGTCAGCTCGCAGATGAGAACGAGGCCCTGCTTATTTATGACGAAGTGCAGACCGGGGTGGGACTTACCGGCAAATTCTGGTGCCACGAGCATTTCGGAGCGGAAGCCCGGCCAGACATCATTGCCTTTGGCAAGAAAATGCAGGTCTGCGGCATTCTTGCGGGCAGGAAGATCGATGAAATCGAAACCAATGTCTTCCATGTTCCTTCCCGGATCAACTCAACCTGGGGTGGTAACCTCGTCGATATGGTGCGGGCCACTCAGATCCTGCAGATCATCGAAGAAGACCGGCTTTGCGATAAAGCTGCCGATTCCGGAGCCTATCTGCAGCAGCAACTGCGCGGTCTGGCTGCCAGGCATCCGCAGATCAGCAATGTACGGGGCAGGGGACTGCTCTGCGCCTTCGACTTTCCCTCAAAAGAGCTGCGGGACAGCTTCATTCAAAAAGGCATGCAGCAGCAGGTCATGTTCCTGGGCTGTGGCACCAGCACCATCCGTTTCCGGCCCGCACTATGTATCGGGAAAACAGAAATAGACGAAGGGATCGACATCATGGACCGTATCCTGCCCGCGCTTTAACCTTCTATACAAAAGCAGAAAAGCCTGTAATGGCGCGTCCGACGATCAGTGTATTGATCTCCTTGGTACCTTCATAAGAATAAATGGCTTCTGCATCTGCTACGAACCTGGCTACGTCATGCTCCAGTAAAATCCCGTTGCCGCCCATCACCTCCCTGGCCCTGCTCACGACGTCCCGTGTACGCATCGAGCAGAATACCTTGGCCAGCGAAGCATGTTCGTCCGTAAGCAGTCCCTGGTCCTGCAATTGCGAAAGCCGGAAACACAAAGTCTGCATGGCCGTAAGGTTACACAGCATCTCCACCAGGTGGTTCTGGATCAGCTGAAAGGAAGCGATCGGCTTGCCAAACTGTTTGCGCGTACGCGTATAATGCAGGGCACTCTCATAAGCACCCCGCGCACAACCCACCGCCTGCCAGGCCACCCCGGCCCTGGTCATCTTCAGCACCCTGGCTGTATCCTTAAAGGAATTCGCATTTTGCAGCCGGTCCGATTCCTCCACCTCGCAGTCCCGCAAAGTGATCACCGCATTCTGCACGATCCTTAGCGCCATCTTGTCCTGTATCTTCTCTGCAGAGAAGCCCTTCGTGTCTTTGCGCACGAGGAAACCTTTTACCTGGTTGTCCTCAAGGTCCCGCGCCCAGATTACCGTCACATCGGCAAAAGTGGCATTGCCGATCCATTTCTTCCGGCCGTTCAATATCCATTTGCCACCCTGCCTTTTTGCCGTTACCGTCAGCCCGCCCGCTGCGGCAGAGCCCACTTCCGGCTCCGTCAGTCCGAAGGCCCCGATCAGTTTCAGCTGCTGCATCTGCGGCAGCCATTCCTGTTTCTGCGCTTCCGAACCCAGCAGATAGATCGACCCCATCGCCAGGCCACTCTGCACCCCGAAAAAAGTCGAAATAGAAGTATCTATCCTTGCCATTTCCATCGCCAGGATCCCTTCCATCAGGTTCGATTTTCCCGGACAGCCATAACCCTGGTAAGTCAGACCACAGATATTCAGTTCCGCAATCTTCGGGATCAGCTCAAAAGGAAATTCGGCTCTCAGCCAGTAATGGTTTACGACCGGCTTCACTTCCCGTTCCAGGAAATCACGTACTTTTAGTTGCAGGGCCCGGTCCTCATCTTTCAGCGCCTCCTCACCCAGGTGGTAAAAATCACCTTCTACCGGCGGCAGT
The DNA here is from genome assembly GCF_029269825.1 of Pedobacter sp. JY14-1. GTDB lineage: Bacteria > Bacteroidota > Bacteroidia > Sphingobacteriales > Sphingobacteriaceae > Pedobacter. Next base: position 45,023 of record NZ_JARJHU010000002.1, read on the forward strand.
TCTTTCTTTTTGTGCGGCGTATCCATCATCTTCATCAGTCCCTGCAATTGTGTCTCATCCAGCGACGAGACCGAGTCCATCATCTTAGCCAGGTCGACCTTCCTGGAAAGTGATTCCAGTTTGGCCAAATCAATGGTCCTGAAAAGTGTGTAAGCGTTTTTAAGCGATGAGAAGAAACCAGCCATATTGAATTGTTTAGAACTATTGCGGTTGTACACGAAATGATCAGTGAGACCATTAATCAACCACAACAAGATACAAAGCCCTTTTGTTGAAAACCAATTATAAGACCGAAAACTTCTCCTTCATTCCCCATATCCCCAGCAATCCACCGGTATGTACCACTACGATCTTTTCATCCGCCGCAAAACGACCCTGCGATAACAGGTCCTCCAGGGCAAAGAACAACTTGCCCGTATAAACCGGGTCGGTCAGAATGCCTTCGGCCGCAGCAAACCTGCCGATAAACTGCGTCAACTCCGGGCTGGTCCTGGCATAACCCCCGAAATGATAAGCGGTGTGCAAGACCAGCCGGTCCAACCCATCCGTATACCGGGCAATCTCCGCCCGGATAAATTCACCGCCCTTCAATACCGGGACCACGTGCAGTAACGTATCCATGCCTGTTTCCCGTATACCTTTCAGGAGCCCGGCTGCCGTAGTTCCTGTTCCGGCCGCACAAAACAAATGCCGGGTGTCAGGCGGCAGTTCCGTCACCAGTTCAGCACAACCCAGCACCGCAGGCATGCCCGCGCCGCCTTCGTCTACAAAGCAAGCCTCCGCGTCGCCGCCGAAATGACGCTCAAAAAGTCCCCTCTTGTCCTTGTAACCCAACCGGTCTGTAAAGCGGAGTTCCATGCCATACAACCTGCACAGCAACAACATCTCGTTCTCTGCCATTTCACCCCGCACGAAGGCCGTACTGCGCAGGCCGTTCCGGGCACAGGCCGCGGCCACAGCCACCAGGTGATTAGAATAAGCTCCGCCGAAAGTGACCAGGTGCCGTCTGCCGGAAGCCAGTGCGCCTTCAAGTATGTACTTTAGTTTGCGCCATTTATTGCCCGAGATATACGGATCGATCATATCGTCCCTTTTTACCCAGACCGAAGCCCGCTCAGGGGCCTTGAGTTGCTGCAGGGGGCTATGTATCGTCACAGACATTTGCTGCAAATATATTTAAAGATTAGCTTTGCAGGCTATGGAAAACCCAGATGTGCTGCAGGAAGCAGAAGACCAGGACCTTTACGAACACCTGAATATCGTTGTGGATAAAGGACAGTCCCTGCTGCGCATCGATAAATTCCTGATGTACCGGGTCAATAATGCTTCCCGTAACCGCATCCAGAACGCCATAGACGCGGGAAATGTACTCGTCAACCAGAAGACCGTAAAGCCCAGCTATAAAGTTAAGCCTCTGGACGAGATTTCTATTGTTTTTCCTCACCCCCCGCGCGATACCGAAGTTTATCCTGAGGATATCCCGATCGAGATCATTTACGAAGACAACGATCTGCTTGTCGTCAATAAAGCTGCCGGAATGGTCGTCCACCCGGGCTATGCCAATTATACGGGCACCCTGGTCAATGCCCTCGCTTATCATTTCGAGCAGCTGCCCCAGCTGACAGGCAATGAAGGGCGCCCCGGTCTTGTGCACCGCATTGACAAAGATACTTCCGGCCTGCTGCTGATCAGCAAGAACGAAGGCACCATGACCCGTCTGGCCAAGCAGTTTTACGACCATACCATTACCCGCAGGTACATCGCCTTGGTTTGGGGCGATATCGCCGAGAACGGCACAGTAACCGGTTACATTGGCCGTAGCGCCAAAAACCGGATCATTATGGACATCTATGACAGTGAAGACAAGGGCAAATGGTCGGTGACCCATTATACCGTACTTGAGCGCCTGGGCTATGTCACGCTCATCAGCTGTCAGCTGGAAACCGGCCGGACCCACCAGATCCGGGCGCACATGAAGCATATCGGTCATCCGTTGTTCAGCGATGCCAATTACGGCGGTGACAAAATCATAAAAGGTACGACTTTTGCAAAGTACAAGCAGTTTGTCCAGAACTGTTTTGAAGTTATGCCGAGGCAGGCATTGCATGCCCAGGTATTGGGCTTCATGCATCCCGGCGTCCGGCAATATATGGAGTTTGAAGCACCGCTTCCGGCAGATTTTGCAGCCGTACTGGACAAATGGAGAAAATATACCCAATGATCCTGCACAACGACGAATTTTATCCCGGTGAGCAGCCACTGCTTACTGTACATAACCGCGGATTCCGTTACGGCGACGGTATCTTCGAATCCATGCGTATGACAGATGGCAAGCTGCGCTATGCCGAGGCCCATGCAGAACGGCTTAAAGCAGGCATGAAGGCACTGAAAATTGAAGGTTCAGCCCTTATGGACGAGTACTTCCTGCGCCAGAAGACCGCAGAACTTAGTAAACGAAACAAATTTAAGGACAATGCCAGGTTCAGGCTTTCGGTTTACCGGGAAGGTGGGGGGCTTTATGCGCCGGAAAGCAACAAAGCAGGTTATATCCTTGAAGGCACAGCACTAGACACCGGCACTTACGAGCTCAACAAAAAAGGCCTTATCCTGGACGTATTCCAGGAAATGACCAAACCGGTAGACAAACTGTCCAATCACAAGACCAGCAGTTCATTGCTATATGTTATGGCCGGGCTTTACAAAAAACAGCACCGTCTTGATGAAGCCTTCATTCTCAACCAGCAAGGCTTTCTCTGCGAAACCATCAGTTCCAATGTCTTTGTGGTCTATGGCAGCCAGGTCTATACGCCTGCGCTTTCAGAAGGTTGTATCAACGGTATCATGCGCAGGGCCGTTATGGATCTGGCCAGGGCAGAGGGCATTGCAGTCATAGAAGCACAGATCAACCCAGAGGTACTCAACGAAGCAGAGGAAGTATTCATTACCAATGCTGTCGGCGGCATCCGCTGGGTAATGGGTTACGGGCGCAAGCGTTATTTCAACGAAGTCTCCAAAACACTCAGCGCCCGCCTGAACAGCCGGCCTTAAACTCCCTCCAGCCTGATCAGGAGTACCCGATCTGCAGGTAGCCGACTTTACAGGATATAAAACAGCTTGCCGCTGCTCAGACTGCCCCCGCTGCTCACCAGTGCCGGCTGGTCATCTTCATAACTCAGCCTGATCATCTGCGTGAGGTCACGCTCTATCGTCTGCGATATGGTCGTCGTCGGTGTGTCTGTCGGCTTGTTCTCAAACGGGTCCTGCAGGTGTATCGCCATCTTTTCGATCAGGAAAAAAGAGCTTGAGATCGCGATCACCAGTGGGATCTCTACGACACCGAAGAACTCAATCAGGCCAAAAGGCAGCAGCAGCACAAACAAGAGCACGGAAAGATGAATGTATACACTGTATGTAGCCGGGAAGATCGTATTCTTAATGCGTTCACAGGCACCCATCTGGTCAGAAAATTTCGACAATGTGCTGTCCATCTGCACCTGCTGGAACTCATTGATCCAGCCCAGTTTGTAGGCATTTTTCAGGTCAGAGCCCTGCAGTTTCAGTAAGGCCAGTGGCACATTGCTGTAATTGCGGGCATAATCCATGTCCTCCCGGGTCAGGAATTTCTCCAGCCCTTCCAGCGGGTCCTGCCGCCTCAGGCTCCTGCTCAGCGCATAGCACCAGGCGATCTGCCTTTTCGCCATCCGCTCACAAAACTTCCTTTCTTCAGCCGATCCGTAAGATGTATCAATAAAAGTCAGGAGCTGACGCGTCAGCGTCCGGGAATCGTTCACAATGCCGCCCCAGATCGTCCTGGCTTCCCACCAGCGGTCATAAGCCTGGTTAGACTTAAAGGCCAGCAACAGCGAGATCACCGTTCCCAGCAAAGTGGGAATGGCGATCGGTATGGAAATCCGTGTAAAGTGAAAGTTGTTGTACAACACGGCAATGAGTATCGCGTATAAAGTTACGCCGATCACTTCCGGCTTGATCTTGCCGAAGATATAACTCACGGGAATATTTTGTTTCAGTAACATAGGCTAAAAAATTAAGGTTTAGACTTCTTCCGCCAGCACCAGTTCCTCCGGCGTAACCGGGGCGGTCTCTGCATCAGCTGTGCGTGTGGCAATCTGCGTCAAGGCGATACCGCTCTTGCGGATAAATGGCAAAGGGTCGGCGCTGGAAGCATTGAGTTTATCCAGTACACAAAAGACCGGATCCAGCACAGCGTCAATTTCATTGGCCTCCAGGAAATCTCTGAAGTTGCCCAGGCTGCTGCCGTAAAAAAACTCGATGCCGATCACCAGGCCCGGATGCTCCGCCCTCAGTTTTTCGCAAGCAGCGTAAAAGCCATCAGATACATAGCTGTATTCCTTGTTCCTGCGGGACAGCATCAGCAGATCGGAGATCGAGTCGGCAATTTTAAAGAAATGCACGAAGACCAGGCGCAAAGATGTACCTTCGTATTGTGCACATAAAGCAGGAAGGCAATCTGTCGACTTCCTTGAAAAATCAGTTGGGATCAATATATTTTGCATAACCATAACATTAGTTAATGCAAGGTTAGCCTGTACTTATTAAGAGGTTTTTAGAACCCCGTTAAAGACAGATTAGAATTTCATTAGAAAATAAGGCGTTTTCTCTAATTTTTTATCCTTCAGCGGAATAATTGCCCGTAGAAGGCAGCAAAACCTGTATTTCAGTGCCTTCGCCCACTTCCGAGCGGATACCGATCGAGCCCTTGTGCAGCCGGATAATGTTTAGTGTAAGCGGTAGCCCGATGCCGTAACCTTCGAAGCTTCCCGTGTTCGAGGCCCTGAAAAAAGGCTCAAAAATGTATTGCAGCTCATTTTCCGGAATACCGATGCCCCTGTCCGTTACTGAGATAATAATCCTGCCATTTTCAACCGTCAGTGCGATCTTTACGGGCTGGTTACTGGAATACTTGCAGGCATTCATGACAATGTTGGTCACCGAAAGATGCAGGAGATTGGTGATCCCATCCGTATACAGCAGTGACTCATCCTGGGGTAGGGCTGAATAATCCAGGTCGACCGCACATTCGGGGATAATCTTGCGCACCGAGGCAATTACGTCCAGGATCAGTTCATCTACCCTCACTTTTTGCCAGTTCTGCTTCTTCCCGTCAAAGCCCGATTGCGCAAGTCCGAGCAAACTGGTGATGATCTGGTTCAGTTTCTCTGCCTCCTTCAGTACCACCTCGACCGCATTACGGCTCTGGGCATTCAGGTCCTGCTGAAGCAACAATTCCGTTTCCGCTGTAATGATCGCAAGCGGTGTGCGCAGCTCATGAGAGGCATTGCTTACAAAATTGTTCTGCGTCTCAAAGGCTGTTTCCAGGCGCGTCAGCATGTGGTTGAAAGTCAGTACCAGTTCTGCAACCTCGTCTTTTCCGCCGGTTTCCTTTAACCGGAGGTTGAGGTTATCCGCACTGATCGTTTTCACACTCTTGATGAACTGCCGGAAAGGCCGCATGGTATAGTTCGAAAAAACAATCCCTACAACATAGATACAAGCCAGTGAAGCAAAAAAACCGATGGCCAGCACCCTTTTCAGTTCCTGCAGCTCCTTAAATCCGTAGGGGTCCGATGCGCCCACGATCACGATATAAGGTCCCCTGGCTGTATTGAAGTAACCACCCGCGTAAAAGCGGTTGTCTTCGCTGTACCTTGCCTTGCCCTTTTGGATAATGGCCTTGTAAAATTCGTCAGGCAAGTTTACCGGCCTTGGAAAAAGCATTTTATGGTAGGGATCTATCTTGATGATATGATCCCGTTCATCGTCCAGCTTCTCCAGGTAACGGTTGCGCACCTCCTCATAGGCGCTTGATCTGGCGTCCGGGGTGATCTTGATCTCGGCTGCCAGGTTTACCCTGGCCTCCAGCCGCTTAAAGAAATCCTCAAAGTTAAACTCAGATACGAAATAAAAGATCGCCGCGTTCAGCAGCACCAGCCCCAGCGTAGCCAGTCCGAAAAACAATAATGTGATCTTGTTCTGTATCTTCATGGCCTGTATTTAGTCCTGCTCCCTGAAGATATACCCCGAGCCAAATACCGTATGGATCAGTTTTACGGCATAGCCTGTGTCCAGTTTCCTGCGCAGGTAGTTGACATAGACATCCACCACGTTTGTTCCCATATTGAAGTCAATGTCCCAGACATTCTCCAGTATCTGTATCCGCGACAGTACCCTGTTCCGGTTTTTTATAAAATACAGCAGCAATTTATATTCGGTAGTCGTCAGTGTCACCTGCCGGTCGGCCCTGGTGACGGTCTGTGTGTCCAGGTTCACCTCGAGGTCAGCCGCCTTCATCAGGTTGACAGCCGTACCGCCGTTTTTTGACCGCCTGATCGCCGAGCGGATCCTGGCTTCCAGCTCGGGAAACTTAAAAGGTTTGGCCAGGTAATCGTCAGCCCCTGCATCCAGCCCGGTCACAATATTTTCCGTTGTGTTCAGCGCCGTCAGCATGATCACCGGCACCTCAGGGTTCACTTTCCGGACCTCCCTGCAAAGCTGTATCCCGTTCATGCCCGGCAGCATGATGTCCAGAATCAGAAGGTCAAACTGATGGCCCAGCGCCATATCCAGCCCCATGTTCCCGTCCACGGCAACACTTGTCTCAATCCCCACTTCCTTAAGCCCTTTTACAATCACCGAGACTAATCCCGGTTCATCTTCCACCAACAATACCTTCATAATCTCACGCCTCTAAGGAATTCCCCGATCCCCATGCGTTTTTTTCCTTCGTACTGCAGCTCCGTGAGTTTCAGGAAACCGTCCCTGGCCGCAAACTTCAAAAAGGTCTTTCCATCTGTCAGGAAGCCTCCCGGTGCAATACCCGGTTCCTTTTCCTCGATTTCCGTCCGGAACACTTTCAGGGTCTTGCCGTTCAATTGCGTAAAGGCGGTAGGATAGGGACTCAGTCCCCGCACCAGGTTATGGACCTCCCGGGCAGGCCTGCTCCAGTCAATCTGGCAGAATTCCTTAAAAATTTTCGGCGCATGTTTCAGTTCCCCGCTTTCCGGCTGCGGCTGCTCCTGGTAGTCCCCGGTTTCAATCGCTTTTATCGTACGTACCAGCAAATCTGCGCCAAGCTGCATCAGCTGGTCATGCAGCTCCCCGGCAGTCATATCCTCCGGTATCTGCACCGTATCCGAAAAAATCACATCACCGGTATCGATTTCCTGCTTCAGGAAGAACGTCGTCGCGCCGCTTTCCTTTTCCCCGTTGATAATGGCATGGTTGATCGGCGCGGCCCCCCTGTACTGGGGCAGCAAAGACGCATGCAGGTTAATTGTGCCCTTGGGTGGCATGCTCCAGACTATTTCCGGCAGCATCCGGAATGCCACCACTACCTGCAGGTCAGCGTTCAGTGAACGCAATTCCTCAATAAATCCTGGGTCCTTAAGCTTTACAGGCTGCAATACCCTCAGCCCGTTAGCCACCGCATATTGTTTCACCGCACTTACCTGCAGCTTCTGCCCGCGTCCTGCCGGTTTATCGGGTGCAGTCACCACACCCACAATGTCCATTTCCGCTTCCTTCAAGGCCTTTAGTGAAGCTACGGCAAAATCAGGTGTGCCCATGAAAACTATTTTCATACGTCGTTGTTTGAGATTAACAATTCAAGATGCGTTTGCAAATTAACAAAAATAAAGCGCATCTGTTCCTGTAAAGCTATGCCAGAAAGTATTGAAGCCATTGAGTCCGCCGGTCTTACCTATGCCAACGACAGCCAGCCCGGGATCAGCCGCAAAGGCAGTCCCGGCAAATTCTTTTATATCGACCACGAAGGCAATCGGATCAAAGATGAAAAGCAGCTTGCCCGCATCAAAAGACTCGTCATTCCGCCTGCCTGGACCAACGTTTGGATCGCCAGGAAGAGCAATGCGTATCTTCAGGTAACCGGTTATGACGGGGCAGGCCGCAAACAATACCGTTACCATCCGGAATGGACCTCCCGTCGCTCCGACAGTAAATATTTCCGTCTGCTCGAATTCGGCAAGGCTCTGCCTGCCGCCCGCCGTCATATCGCACGCGATCTCAGGCGCAAAGCCTTTGATGAACGCAAAGTGCTGGCCATCTGCATGCAGGTCATGCTTAAGACGCTGATCCGCGTAGGCAATGAATCTTACAAGCAGCTTTATGGAAGTTATGGCCTTACCACGCTTCGCGACAAACACGTGAAGATCGATGGCAGCCAGCTGCTGATCAGCTTTACCGGAAAAAAAGGCGTAAAGCAAAATGTAAGACTCAACGACCGCACCCTGGTCCGGCTCGTGAAACAAAGCCGGGACATTCCGGGGCAGGAACTTTTCCAGTATTATACGCAAGGGGGACAGCACCGGGCCATAGACTCCGGCAAGGTCAACGCCTATATCCGCGAGATCACGGGCTGCGATTTTACGGCCAAGGACTTCCGTACCTGGGGCGGAACCCTTGAAGCATTACGCCAGCTGGCCAGATGCTGCAGCGAAGATACAGCAGCGATGACAAGGGCCTCAGAACGTTCAAAAAAGAAAATTATCGTTGAAGTACTGGACTGTGTCGCCAGCAAGCTGGGCAATACCAGGGCCGTATGCAAAAGTTCTTATGTTTATCCGGTCCTCCTGGAAGCATTTGAAAACGACCAGCTTTCCCGCTACCTGAAAAAGATCAGCGGCAGCCGGGGCGAATCCCAGGCCGACCTGGAAAACGACGAAAAGGTACTCATGCAATTCCTGCGCGCCGCACAAAGACAAAAAGCCGAAAATTTAAGCGCTTAAATTGGAAACGTTCCAAAGTTAAAACACCCGATTAAGGTATCTGAATCAGGCATTTATATTACTTTTCCCGGGGGGCATTCTTAACGGGATGCACCGGCTGCTCACTGGTTTCCCGTCTTTCGGCGGGGTTGTTAAAATGCGGCTCTTTTCCCTTATATACCTCGTCTTCGGGCTGCTTTACCGCCTTGTCGCCTTCCGGTATTTTACCCTTGGGAATTTCTTCGCGGTAGTTGCTGCTGGGTTTTTCATTCTTCTTTTTAGGTGCGCTGTTCATAAAAGGATGTATTTGACAGATCTCAGGGATACAACAAGTATCTTTTGCGCATTGTTTTGTATTTGCTCAGTCCCGGTTCCCAGCTTGCCCTGATCTCCTTTTCAGACTTACCCGCCATTACCTGTTCCCTGAAAGCGGAAACCCCGATCAGTCTTTCAATGGTCCCCATTTCCCTGCTCAGCTTCGAATTAAAAAAATCAGCCTTCCGCGGCGAAGCCTTATACAGTTCCAGCAGCCAGCTCAGGTTGAGTTGCCGGGTCCTGCGAAACTCCGATACATCATAGTTCCGCAGGTCGAGCCCATAACAGACCTGTCCCATAAATAACGGCGTTTCCGACATTCCCTTTATGCTTACCGGTGTATAGGAAAAACTATATATCCCTTTCAGGTATGGCGCACCAATTACCGTAAACGGAAACTGCGTGCCCCGCCCATGGTTCAGGTAAATGCCCTCAAACAGGCAGGTCGACGGATATAACAGTATCGCCTGCTGCGTATTCAGGTTTGGAGAAGGCTTCACCGGCAGTTCATACGGCGTATCGTGCGTATAGTTGGACACTTTAATCACCCGGATCCGGCATTTCAGTCCGTTGCTCAGCCAGTTTTCACCGTTCAGCATCTGTGCATATTCACCTACCGTAAGTCCATGTACGATCGGGATCGGATTGATCCCGATACCCGATCTGTGCTGAGGTTCCAGCACGGGTCCATCTACATAAAAACCATTTGGATTGGGCCTGTCCAGGATCAACACCTCTTTATCATTTGCCGCACAAGCCTCCATCACATGCTGCAGCGTATTGATATACGTATAAAAGCGTACACCAACGTCCTGTATGTCAAAAACCATCACATCCACGTCCAGAAGATCTTCCTTCGTCGGCGCCGAATGCCTGCCATACAAAGACACCACTTTAATGCCGGTTTTCACATCCGCCTCATCGTTTACATGTACCCCCGCACTGGCGTTACCCCGGAAACCATGTTCCGGACCGAAGATCTTCACAATCTTCACACCCAGTTTCAGCAGACTGTCCACTGTGGTTTCTTTGCCGATAACTGAAGTCGGGTTCACGACCATGCCCACCCGTTTGCCCTTCAGATAAGGCACGTACAGGTCAGTTTGTTCTGCGCCTGTTTTCAGGGCGCCCTTTTCCCGTCCGGGTTTGTCAAAGTCTTCCGCCTTCACCTGGTAAGGGTTCGGTACGCCCGGATTAAAGACCACTTTTGGCCACCCGCAGGCATTCAGGGAAACCACGATCAGTAAAGCATTCAGGGAATTCAGCAGCATAGAAGTCATAAAGTAAAGGTAAGTAAATGAGGGATAATTACTATATTGCTCTCAACAAACCAAATGATAACCATGAGAACCAAACTCATTGCCGCCGCCGTAGTAGCAGTTGCCGCGTCAGGATACACGCTCAAGAGACGGACCGAACTGAACCTTGAAAGCAAACACTTTTCAGAAGAGACCCGGCTCTTCGTTCCCCAGGACCTCGAAGCCACGGTCTGGGCGGAGTCTCCCCAACTGTACAACCCCACCAACATCGATGTTGACGCAAAAGGCCGTATCTGGGTAACTGAGGCGGTCAATTACCGTAAGTACAACAACAGGGCACCCCATTTCCCGGACAGGGATGCAGGCGACCGCGTCGTTATCCTGGAAGACAAGGATGGTGACGGAAAGGCGGAAAGCTCCAAAGTCTTCGTTCAGGACAAAGACCTGCTCGCACCGCTGGGTATCGCCGTCGTCGGCAATAAGGTCATTGTTTCCTGCGCGCCCTCACTGATCGTCTATACCGATGAAGACGGAGACGATAAACCCGATAAGAAAGAAATTTTCCTCACCGGTTTTGGTGGTAAGGACCATGACCACAGCCTTCATGCCCTTTTTGCCGGGCCCGATGGCAAATATTACTTCAACGCCGGTAACGCCGGGCCGCACATCGTTACCGATAAATCGGGCTGGAACCTGCGCTCTGGCAGTAACTATAATGGCGGTTCTCCTTATAACAACAGCAATAAAGGCGGTCTGGTGAGTGACGACGGGAAAGTCTGGACCGGTGGCATTGCACTCCGCGTCAATCCGGACGGTACCGGACTTAAAGTGCTCGCACACAATTTCAGAAACTCTTACGAATATACGCTCGATTCCTACGGCAACATGTGGCAGAACGATAATGACGATGACGGCAACAAAGGCGTCCGCGTATCCTGGCTCATGGAAGGCGCCAACATGGGCTATGCCAGCGCAGACGGTACCCGCCGCTGGGAGGCCGACCGCAGGCCAGATCAGGCTACGCCAATAGCCCACTGGCACCAGGAAGACCCGGGCGTACTGCCTTTTGGCGACAATACCGGTGCGGGCTCACCCACAGGCGTAGCCTTTAACGAGGGCGATGCCCTAGGTGAAAAATACAGGGGTATGCTCATGGCCTGCGATGCCGGCAGGAACGTAGTTTTTGCCTACAAGCCCCAGGTAAACGGCGCGGGCTTCGATCTCAACCGCCTCAACCTGATCACCTCCCTGCCCGATGAGCAGGTGGCCGGGGCCGGGAGCAGTGCCAGGGATGGCGAAAAAGACAAATGGTTCCGCCCCAGCGACGTCACCGTAGGTACGGATGGCGCTATTTATGTTGCTGACTGGTATGACAGTATGGTCGGCGGCCACCGGATGACCGATACCACAGGCACCGGCCGCATTTACCGCATCGCGCCAAAAGGCAAAAAACTCAGCAAGCCGAAATACAACCTGAAAAACATAAACGGCCAGTTACAGGCCCTGCTCAGTCCTGCAGTCAACGTGCGCAACTCTGGTTTTGTGCTGCTGGTGGCCCAGGGTGCAAAAGCAGTGAAACCCGCAATTAAACTGTTGGGTTCCGTTAATCCCTACCATCGGGCCAGAGCCATCTGGCTGTTGTCCAACCTGGGGCCGGAGGGGATAAAAGAGGTGGAGGCTGCTTTGAGATCTACCGATGACAACCTGCGCATTACCGCCTTCCGGGCACTTCGCGGTATAAAACCGGATATCCTGGCTTATGCACAACAACTGGTAAAGGACCCTTCGCCAGCCGTACGCCGTGAGGTTGCGGTAGCGCTCCGCGACCTGCCCCTGGCCAATACCAGAGACCTCATTGTCCAGCTAGCCCGCATGTATGATGGCAAAGACCGTTATTACCTGGAAGCACTGGGTGAGGCCGCCCTGGGCAAGGAAGAAGAAATTTACCATGCTGTCAATGCAGAAATAGGCGGGGCACCCCTGCAATGGAGTCCGGCCATGGCAGGTATTGCCTGGAGACTACACCCCAAGGCTGCCCTCCCGGCTTTGGTACAGCGCGCCGGATCAGACCAACTCAGTCCGGAGCAACGCAAACAGGCCGTCGTCGCCATCGGTTTCATACCCGACCAGGCAGCGGCTGATGCCATGCAGCAACTAAGTGCCAGTAAGATATCAGGTGTGAAGGAACAGGCCCTGTGGTGGTTGCGCTACCGCCAGGGCAACGAGTGGAGCAATTTCAATATTCAGCTGCCTGACGAAGGCAACAAAGCCAACGAACAGCAGCAGCAGAAAATGCTGGCCCATAAGGTAAAGCTGGAAAATAATGCAACGCCGCAAAAAGACAAGATTACCGCTATACAGGCCATGGCCAAAGACAAGATCGGCGGGGAAATGCTTATCGGCCTTGCCGTAGACAAAAAACTGAGCAAGGAACTTACGGACGAAGTCAGCAAGGTCATTTTCAGTAACCCGGACCAGACCGTTCGCGTGCTGGCCAGCGACTACTTTAAAAAGCCGGGCGGAGAAACCACCTATTCCATTCCGAGGATCGCCAAATTACAGGGTGATGCGGCTGCGGGGAGGCTCGTCTTCAAAAATAAATGTACCCCCTGCCACAAGGTAGGCAACGAAGGCGCAAGCATAGGCCCCGAACTTACCCTGATCGGCAAGAAATTTGAAAAGAATGGTATGCTCGACGCCATCATTAATCCGAGCGCAGGCATGGCCTTTGGCTACGAATCCTGGCTCATCACCAAGAAAGACGGTTCCACCTTCTCCGGCTTCCTGCAGGCCGACGGCGAAACCGTGGTACTCAAAGGCATGGCCGGCGAGAAATACAACATCAAATCAAAAGACATCGCCTCACGCAAACAGTTTGCGACCTCTATTATGCCAGAGCCTTCAGCGCTTCAGCTCAGCGAGAAAGACCTGGCCAATGTCGTGCAGTACCTGCTTACGGTAAAGCAGTAATGTGACGCATAATCACCCGGACCTGAACTTTCAGGTCCGGGTATTCAAATTATTTTGCGACTTTTGTGTGCATACAATCATCAGAAGCATTAACAGGTCAAGAGCATTAACAGGTTGAATACATCCTATTTCATCGCCAGCCGCATTGCCGTCAAATCCAACCGCACCTTCTCCAAACTGATCGTGCGCATTGCCATTGCCGGCGTCATGCTCAGCCTTGCCGTCATGATGCTTTCCGTAGCCATCATCAAAGGTTTCAAGACCGAGATCCGTGAAAAAGTACGGGGATACATCGGCGACATCCGCATCTTTAAATTTGACCTCAACAATTCTTTCGAGCTAAGCCCCTTCATACCAGATCCCGAGACCATCCGTAATCTCCGGAAGAACCCGGAGGTAGTATACTTTCAGCCCTATGCCACCAAACCGGCTATCCTGTCGGCCAATGACCAGGTTGAAGGCATTAATTTCAAGGGGGTCGATAAGACTTATCACTGGGACTTCATCCGGAAACACCTGGTCAGTGGTACGGTCATCAATTTCGCAGACAGTGCACAGGCGATGAAGCAAATCATGATCTCCAGGTTTACCGCCAGCAGGCTCAACCTGAAGACCGGAGACAGCTTCATTATGCACTTTGTACAGGACCCGCCCCGAAAGCGGCCCTTTAAGATCGTCGGTATTTACGACATCGGAGTCGAAGAAATCGACAAAACCTTTGTGATCGGTGATATCAACCTTATCCGAAGGCTGAACAACTGGAAACCTGGTGAGATCGGGGGCCTGGAGGTCCGTATCCGGGATTTCTCTAAACTGGCGGAGACTTCAACCGGTATTTATGAGAACCTGGAAATGAAACTCAAATCGGAATCGGTCCAGGAATATTTTCCGGCTATCTTTACCTGGCTTTCCCTGCTCGACGTGAATACCCGTGTGTTGCTGGTACTGATGATGATCGTCGGGGTCATCAACATGATCACCGCCCTGCTCATCATGATCCTGGAACGCACAAATATGATCGGTCTGCTCAAATCCCTGGGCATGGGCAATGTCAGCATCATGAAGATATTTCTTTACAACGCATTATATCTGGTCGGTATCGGCCTTCTGCTCGGTAACCTGCTTGGCCTGGGCGTTGGCATCCTGCAGCATTACACCCATATCTTCAAGCTGGACCAATCTTCTTACTATCTTGCCTATGTGCCGGTAGAATTCCATTTCACCGATGTACTGCTGCTCAATCTTGCAACTATCATCATTTGCACCCTGGTGCTCATTCTTCCTTCCATGCTTGTCAGCCGGATCAGCCCGCTTAAGGCGATCAGGTTTAAGTGATCCGCCATTTCAGGGCCTACTTATGTCCCGTTTTTGGTCTGGTTTTGGTCTGGTATTGGACTGGTCTCAGACTGGTCACCATCTGGTCCAACCAGTTTAAATACAGTTTAAAGCCGGTTTGACACCTGATGATGATCAGTTTTCGTATTGGACATAGTGCGGAGCTAAAACGACGATACTATTATTTATCTGTCTTGGTATTTGGACTTAATCTAAATAGATATATATTTGCGGTGAAAAAAATGCCACACGGTTTAGGCCCCGTGTGGCTGCCGGATAACCGGTACTTCAACGTGAATTAAAGTAATGCAAGTTAAACAATTTTTGTTATTGGGTGCATTCTGCACCGCAGCCTTCATCTCCGCGGCTGCATCCGGGCCAAAAGTGCCTGTAAATATTTCAAAAGCCAGCGAAAGGACGCTATCCCGCATCCCGGAGGAGGAGCAGCAGTACGGTGCTGTACGCGGAAGGATCACGACTGCAGACGGAAGTGTCGCTCCCTATGTGTCTGTAGTCCTTAAGGGTACTAATTTTGGCGCCATCTCTAACGAAGACGGCGAATACCAGATCAAAAGGGTGCCTGCGGGCCAGTATACGATCGTGGTATCCGCGGTGGGGCTTTATCCGAAGGAAAAAGAGGTAGATGTAGGACCAAAGCAGACCGTAGTAGCAGACTTCTCACTTAATGAGAACCTGTCGGAGCTGGAGGCAGTAAATATCAATGGACAGCGTAAACGGTTTAAAGCTGATAAGGTTTCCCCTTCACTAAGACTGCAGTCTCCGTTGATCGAAGTGCCCCAAAACATTGCGGTGGTTACAAGCAAAGTACTTGCAGACCAGTTGGTATTTGATATCGTAGACGGTGTGACACGCAACGTCAGTGGCGCGACCAGAACAGGGCATTGGGATGCTCAGTATGCAAACGTTTTTATGCGTGGTACCAACATTCCGGCGTTCAGGAACGGGATGAACCAGAAAATGCCCTGGGGCCCGCTTGCTGACGACGCGGCAACTATTGACCGTATAGAGTTCGTGAAGGGACCTTCAGGTTTTATGATGGCCAATGGAGAACCAGGTGGTATCTATAACATCGTAACCAAGAAGCCAACAGGTGAAAACCGGAGTTCTGTAAGTTTCAGCGGCGGCGGTTTTAACTTGGGCCGTGCCGCGGTTGACCTGGATGGGAAATTGTCATCGGACGGCAGATTGCTGTTTCGTCTCAACCTTGCTGCGCAAACTAAAGGCAGCTACAACAAATACAATTATACAGATAAGTACATTATCGCCCCTGTGATCAGTTATCAGATTGATTCCAATACCCTGGTTACTGCTGAATACACGACGCAGCACGTAGAAGCTCAGGCATTGGGTACCTATGGTTTCTCTCCGAAGGGGTTTGGCGATACTGATCCCAGTTTCTTCATAGGAGATCCGGCGCTGGATCCGAATAAACTATATGATCACAATATCACTCTTTACCTGAACCACAAATTAAATGCGGACTGGAAAGTGAATGGTCAGGTTGCTTATATAAAATATGGCCTTGAAGGCGGTACACCCTGGCCATCAATGATCGCACCAAATGGCGATATGAGGAGATACCTGAATATCAGTGAAGAACTGGCGATCAATAAGAACGCCCAGTTGAGCATCATGGGTGACGTGGCTACTGGTGCTATTGTTCACAGGATACTTACCGGTGTGGATATGGGCAATCTGAAAACCTGGGGTGATTTTGCGAGTGTTCAGCAGCCAGATTTGCAGCTCGCCGGAAATGCGACCTTCAATATCTACAATCCGATTTACGGCATCCCAACAGCAAATATTCCCGTTTTTGACCGTTCTAAAAGCATCCAGATCCGTTCAGGTATTCCGGCCAACCTTGCTTATGCTACCAATCTGACCTACACAGGTCTGTACCTGCAGGATGAGATCCGTATGTTGGAAGAGAAGTTGCGTCTGACTCTGGCAGGTAGGTTTACCCATTCTGTAAACGTTGGAAAGTCAAACAAAACTCAGATTTCTGATAATGTATTTTCTCCGCGTGCCGGTTTGAGCTATTCGATCTTTAAGGACTTTTCCGCTTATACGCTGTATGATCAAAGTTATCTTCCGGTTGCGGGGCAGGACTTTTTCGGTGAGCCTTTTAAACCGATAAGAGGTAACAATATTGAACTGGGGCTGAAAAAAGATTGGTTTGACGGAAAATGGAGTACGACTGTAGCAGCTTACCAGATTATTAAGAAGAATGTGCTTACCGCTGATCTCGATCCGGAGCATATTGCGGCCAACCCGAATGCACAAGTGCAACTGGGTGAAATCAAGTCAAAAGGGATAGAACTGGATATTACCGGTGAAGTTGTCAAGGACTTGAATTTGGTACTGAATTACGCTTATACTGATGCCCGTGTCAGCGAAGACAATAAGCCAGACCTCGTGGGAAGACATACGCCAAATTCGGCGAAACACATTACCAATGGCTGGCTTTCCTACCGTTACAAAAAGGTGGGATCGGTGCTCAACGGTCTGGGGCTAACCGGTGGTTATCAGATTCAGCTGGACAGGTATGCGGGTACGACTTCAGCTCCTTTGAATTTGCCAAATTATTACCGGTTCGATGCAGGTATCTCCTATGAACGCGGAAAAGTAACATTGTCTGCAGTAGTGAACAATTTACTTGACCGCAGACTGCTTACTCAAGGTTCGTACACAGATTTAGGCAGCAGGGCAACGGCGACATCTGTTTCCTATTACACCTACATCTACGAAGTTCCAAGGAATGCCAGGTTGTCTTTGACCTACCGCTTCAAGTAATCCTGGAAAACCGCTATACAGATCGTTACAATGATGACCCAAAAACAACAGACATCACCTAAGAGAAAGCAGAAGGATTCGCTTTTTAAGAGGATCAATAACTGGCTCCATTTGTGGTTGGGTCTGATTTCGGGCGTCATTGTCTTTATCGTGTGCATTACGGGCTGCATCTGGGTATTTAATGAAGAAATTACCGGCTTACTCGAACCTGAAAACAAGGTCGAGTGGCAGGATAAGCCGGTACTGACCCCTTCACAGCTGACGGAGGTTGCCGCAAAGCTGTATCCGGATAAGGTACCATCTTACGCCAATTATCGCCTGGGTGAAGTGATCAATCTTGGTCTGAAAGACAAGGTTGCGAAAAAAGGACGTCCTCAGGGCGGTGGCAGACGTGATGTCGCGGTGATGCTGAAAATCAACCCTTATACCGGCGAGGTGGTCAGTAATGAAGTGCGTAAGCCGGGCGAGACCGATTTCTTCCGGTTTATCCTGAACGGACACCGTTTTCTCTGGATGCCTGTGGAGATCGGCAGACCGATTGTAAACTACGGTACGCTGGTGTTTGTCATTTTGCTCATTACCGGCCTGATCTGGTGGTATCCGAAGAAATGGAACAAATCTACCCGTGACAAGAACTTTAAGATCAAGTGGGGTGCTTCCTTTAAACGGGTGAACCTCGATTTGCACAATGTACTGGGTTTTTACGCTTTATTATTCCTTGCGGCTATTGCCCTTACCGGGATGGTTTATGGCCTGAAATGGTATAGTGGAGGTTTATATTGGGTGACCACCGGAGGTGAAAAGCTGCAGGAATTCAGAAAGCTGAAATCAGATTCTTTGCAGAAGGGCAGGTTTTTTACGCCGGCCGGAGCGATAGACGGTGCTTGGGCAAAAGTAGTCGCAAAACATAAGCAATCTACCGGTTTCTATTACAGTTTTCCGGACACGGCCAGGGCGAAGGCAGCGATAGACATCTATGTTTACCCCACTGCCGGGCAGTTTTACAACAGTCAGAGCTATACGTTTGACCAGCATACGCTTAAGGAACTGGAGCGAAGCGATCCTTATGCTGTGGCGTTTGATCAGGCGTCATTTGGGCAAAAGCTACGCAAGATGAATTATGAGATCCATGTGGGCAGCATCCTTGGTTTTCCGGGAAAAGTACTGGCTTTCCTGGCTTCCCTGATCGGTGCGAGCCTGCCGATCACGGGTTTTCTGGTCTGGTATGGACGCAAGTTTAAAAAGAAGAAAAAGGCTTCGTCGGCCAGGGTGAAGTCCGGGCCAAAAGCGTATACCCTGCAGGAAGATACTGTACTGGAATAACAGACGCTTATTATGGCCAAAGGCCGGCCTTACCAGAGTGGTAAGTTGCCGGCCTTTGGCGTTTGGAATGGTAACAAAAATGTGAGGTTTTATTTAGTTTCTATATTTGGACTTATTCTAAATAAGGCTATATTTGCGGTATAAAAAAAATGCCACACGGGTCCGAACCGTGTGGCTAACCGGATAAACCGGCTCACCTTTAATGTGGATTAAAAGTAATGCAAGTTAAGAAACTTTTGCTATTGGGTGTACTATGCATCCAGGCAATTTTTACAAGTGCCCAGGAAAAGAAATCAAGTCTGGGTGGTCAGGTCAGGACAAGTACGGGAGCAGCAATTCCCGCAGCGACCATCAGACTCCAGAATTCCAGGTATGGCACAGTTACCGATGCTCAGGGTAGTTACAAAATCAACGACTTAAAACCGGGCAGCTATGTGGTGCATGTCAACGCCATCGGCTTTAAGCCAGAGAAAAAAGAGATCAGACTGGTTGCTGGAGAAACTGGCACGCTCAGCTTCAGCCTTGAAGAAAGCGCTGAGCAAATGGAGACGGTCAATGTGATCGGTCGTACCAAAGCCCAGGAAGTGAACCGGCAGGCATTCAATGTAACTGCCATTGATGCCACTAAACTTTACAATACGACTTTAGATATATCAGGCGCGCTTGACAGGGTAGCGGGTGTGCGGGTCAGGGAATCTGGAGGAGTTGGGTCCAACTTTAACCTTTCGCTAAATGGTTTTTCGGGTAGCCGGATCCGTTATTTCATTGACGGTATACCGATGGACAATTTTGGTTCTTCGTTCCAGATCAATAATATTCCGATCAATATTGCAGAACGTGTAGAAGTGTATAAAGGTGTGGTGCCGATGTGGCTGGGTTCGGATGCTTTAGGCGGGGCAATTAATATCGTGACTGCGGACCGTTACCGAAATTATGCAGATGTCTCTTACTCCTATGGCTCTTTTAATACACACAGAAGTGTAGTAAACGCCGCTGCTACCCATAAAAATGGCCTTACTTTACAGTTAAGCGCTTTTCAGAACTATTCGGACAATAACTATAAGATGGATATTCTGGCCGCGGACATTTATACGGGACAGTATAATCAGGGCAAGACCATCAGGAGATTTAACGATACTTACCACAACGAAACGGTGATCGCTAATGTCGGTGTGCTGGACAAAGGCTATGCGGACAAGCTGCTGTTCGGCATTACGCTGGGCCAGAACTATAAAGAAATGCAGACCGGGGCCCGTCCGGAGGCTGTCTTTGGCGCCATGCACAGGCGCGGAAACATCATCATGCCTGCTTTGAAATATAAGAAGAAAGATTTGATCCCGGGGCTGGACGTAGCTGTTAATGCAAATTATAACTTAGGTTATGAGCAGAACATAGATACCGTAAACGCACGTTTTGATTGGTACGGCACATCTAAACCCATCGGCACCAGTGGTGAACGGAGCAGAACTCTGGCCAAATATAAAAACCATAACGGCTTAGGTACGGCGATGTTCAACTACAATATCGACGCGAATCAGTCTATAGCATTAAGCAACGTCTACAATACCTTTGACCGGACAGCCAAAGACGAGCTTAATCCCGCAAGTGCAGAAAATGAGAGGAAAAAGAAATTAAACAAAAATGTGACCGGGTTAGGTTACAGTTATAACGTGGCGGACAAGTGGAGTGCGACGGCATTTGGCAAAATGTTGTATCAGAAAGCTGTTTACGGCAGCCCGCAGCCTGGATTAACGAAATTTGGATATGGCACTGCGCTAACTTATTTCCTGAACAGGAATTTACAGTTCAGAGGTTCTTATGAACTGAGTAATCGTTTACCTGAGGCGCAGGAACTTTTCGGAGACCTGGAAAACCAGGAAGGAAATCCTAATCTGAAGCCGGAAGGCAGCGACAATGTGAACCTGGGCGTAATTTATACTTTCAATCTCAATCGGGTACACAATTTCTCACTTACTGCCAATGGGATTTACCGGTATGCCAGGGACTTCATTTTTAGCCGGTATAACCTGAACCAAACCAAACTTGTTCTGGATAACAAAGCGGGGGTATCGACAATAGGTGGAGATGCGGAACTGCGTTATGCTTATAAAAACTGGCTGAGTGCGGGAGCTACCATGACCTACCAGTACCTGAAAAACCTGGAGGAATATGTATACGATACGCAGACAAGTACCTATGTTTCAAGTCCTGTATATCTGGACCAGATGCCGAACATCCCTTATCTTTTTGGTAACGGAGACATTTCTGTGTTTCTGAAAGACATTGGTAAAAAGGGCAATAACCTGAGTATAGGTTACAATTTACTGTATGTGCACGCTTTCTGGCTATACTGGCCAAGTCTGGGTACCGCCAGTGCGGCGCAAAAGAACGAAGTGCCCCAACAATTTGCACATGATGTGAATCTTGTGTACAGCATGGCCAAAGGCCGGTATAACATTAGTCTTGAGGCCCGGAACATTACCGATGTTGCGCTTTACGATAATTTTGCCCTTCAAAAACCAGGCCGGGGCTTCTATCTGAATCTGAGATATTTCATTAACAAACACCAATTTAAAAACGATTAGCATAATTATTATGAAAACTAAATTTACAAAAGCGCTTGCTGCACTGGCCTTTGCTGCTGTCCTGGCATCTTGTTCTAAAAAGAAAGATATAGAAGTAGTCCCGGAAAATCCGGGTAATTTTATCCTGGCGGTAACTCCTGTTGCATCAACGGGCGTAGCCGACTACCTGGTTACTGCCAGCAGTCTCGATACAGGAAAAGTATCTATTGTGGGTAATGGAACAGAGCAGGACGGTACTTACCGCTACTATGTAACCGCCAACAATAAATTCTTCAGCATGCTTTACGGTCAGGGTAACCCCGGGGCTGTTACCGCTTATAATATTGTTGACGGAAAGCTGAACAAGCTGACCAACTTTGTTACCGAGACGGTTCAGGCTTTTGCTCCTGTTAAGGACGATATTCTGTTGGTAAAAGTACCAAGGACGATTTCAGCTACCGGTACTACCAATGCGCTTTGGTATCGTGTAAATACGACCAGCACTTCTATTGCAGCTGAAGGTACATTGAATGCAACTGAGCCTACAGGTAACGGTGAAATTGCGCATTTTAGCTGGATCAGACAGATCGGTGACAAGGTCTGGGCTCCATTCTTTGGCATCAAGAACAGTTCGTTTCATACCGACTATCCCGATTATGCAGGTATAGCTGTATATTCTTATCCGGGTATGCAACTGGAGAAGGTAATTAAAGACACGCGTACCAGTTTTATCGGCAGGTATTTTACAGACGGCCTCGGTGTGGTTGAAAACAGTGATGTTTACGCCTTTTCTTCTTCTGTTGCGGTAAACAGCGGCGTATTGACATCTACTAAGCCATCTGCGATTACCCGCATCAAGGCTGGTACCACTGAATTTGACCTTTCTTACTTCCTGAATTTTGAAGAGGTCTCAAATGGTCATGTGATTACCAACTGGTTATATATAGGTGGCAATAAGTTCATTGCGCACATGGAGCCAAAGGCTACCCGTGGTGCTTATAAGGCGGGTATCCGCCTGGCAATCCTGAATGTGGTTGATAGGACAGTAAACGCAGTAACCGGCTTCGCCGATCCGGCCACCATTTCCAGCATTACTACAAACAATTATACGCCTAAAGATGGCAGGTATGGCTACGTCGGGGTAAACCTGACCGATGGCACGACCTGGGTATATAAGATAGATGCTTCAAATGCTACCGCAACTAAAGGCCTTAAAGTAGAAGGCGGAAAGATCACCGCGATCCAGCACCTGCAATAGTCATAAAATGCATTTCAATAACGATAATTCCTCAGCACACCATACCCGGTACATACCTGGAAACCATTAAAGACAATGACAGCGAACAAACAGACACCGCCGAGGAAAAAGCAGAAGGATTCGCTTTTTAAAAGGATCAACAACTGGCTCCACTTGTGGCTGGGGCTGATATCAGGCATCATTGTCTTTATCGTATGCATCACCGGCTGTATCTGGGTGTTCAATGAGGAGATTACCGGCTTGCTCGAACCAGAGAATAAGGTCGAATGGCAGGACAAGCCGGTGCTTACTCCCGCGCAACTGGCGGGGATCGTCGCTAAACAGTTCCCGGATAAGTTGCCGGCCTATGCCAGTTACCACCAGGGCGAGGTGATCAATCTAAACCTCAGGGATAAAGTTGAAAAGAAGGGCGGACGCCGTGGCGGCGGAAGGCGCGGCGGCGGGGTTTCACTGAAGATTCACCCCTATACCGGTGAGGTCATCAGTAAAGAGGTACGTAAGCCGGGGGAGACAGATTTCTTCAGGTTTATACTCAACGGGCACCGGTTCCTGTGGATGCCTTATGAGATCGGGAGGCCGATCGTCAATTATGGTACACTGGTCTTCGTAATCCTGCTCATTACCGGGCTCGTCTGGTGGTACCCTAAAAAATGGAACAAATCTACCCGCGAGAAGAGCTTTAAGATCAAGTGGGGCGCTTCCTTTAAACGGGTGAACCTGGATTTGCACAATGTGCTGGGTTTTTACGCTTTATTGTTCCTGGCCGCGATCGCACTTACGGGAATGGTCTATGGCATCAAATGGTACAGTGACGGTCTGTACTGGGTCACTACCGGCGAGAAGTTGCAGGAGTTCAGGAGAATGGAATCGGACTCGCTGCAGAAAGGCAGGTTCTACACGCCGGTTGAGGCGATAGACGGGGCCTGGGCAAAGGTAATATCGAAACATCAAAAGTCTACCGGTTTTTATTACAGCTTTCCGGATACGGCGCGCTCCGGGGCAACGATAGATATTTATGTATATCCAACCGCCGGACAGTTTTACAACAGTCAAAGCTATACGTTTGACCAGCACACGCTCAAGGAGCTGAAGCGCAGTGATCCTTATGCAGTGGCGTTCAATCAGGCGTCATTTGGGCAAAAGCTGCGCAAGATGAATTATGAGATCCATGTGGGCAGTATCCTGGGTTTTCCGGGTAAGGTGCTGGCTTTCCTGGCTTCACTGATCGGCGCGAGTCTGCCCATTACCGGGTTCCTGATCTGGTATGGCCGGAAATTCAAGAAGAAGAAAGGCGACAAGAAAGGAGGCGGTTCTTCTGTCGGTAATGTCGCTAAACGTGCGGGCATGGTGACGAAGCCGAAACTGAAGGTACACGCAAAACCAAAGGATCCGGTGCTGGCAAGCAATCTGCCTTTGCAGCCTGAATAGTTATGAATTAAACAAGAATTGAATATTGATCAAATTAAAAACTGATAAGATGAAAAAATGGAATATCCTGATGCTGACCCTGGTGCTCAGCTTTATCAGCAGCGGGCTTTTTGCCCATGCGCTCTGGATCGAGACGGCGGCAACGGGCAAGATAGGACATGCGCAGACCGTAAAGGTGTTTTACGGGGAGTATGCTACCGGCGAGCGTGATAGCATAGCCAACTGGTATTCTGACGTAAAAGCGGTTACGCTCTGGCTGACAGGTCCGGACCAGAAGAAATTGGAGTTAAAACTCACGCCCGGCGCGAACTATTATGAGGCAAGCTTTACGCCTGCTGTTAATGGTGCCTATACGCTGACGGTCAGCCATGAGGCCAGGGAACTGGGGGGTACGACCAAGTATCATTTCCTGTCAAGTGCACATGTGGCAGTGGGCAAGACCATAGCCGATGCGGCACAGAACGACAATGTACTGAAGGTGCACCTGGATGATGCGACTTCCGTTAAACTGAAAAAACAGGTTTTGCTGAAGGCATTCCTGAACAGTGCTGCTGCTGCTGGCAAAACGGTAAGCGTGTTTTCGCCAAGTGGGTGGTCTAAGGAACTGACCACCGATGCCGGCGGCGTGGTTTCTTTCATCCCGGTGTGGGCAGGTCGCTATGTAATAGAGATCAGTGATATGGACAAAACACCAGGCCAGCATTACGGTAAGGATTATAAGGCAACCTGGAAAGGTGCCACCTACAGTTTCGAGGTAAAGTAGCTCCCTGAGAATAATTGAATTGTTAAATAAAGGCCGGTTTTACCTTAAGGGTAAATTGCCGGCCTTTAATATCTTCCCTGGTTCATGGATAATCACCGCGGTACATTTCATGGCTTCGTTAACTTCGAAGGCGATGCCTTCGTCGCTGTCGTAAAGCTGTAGCTTTTCTTTGGCGTTTTTTACCTCAGCTGCGGGATAATTGTCGAGTTTGACCAGTGTAAAACTGCTCAGCAGTTTATTCAGCTCGACACCAGGCCCCATGCCGGTAACGGTCCTGTATTCCGGAGAAGTAACGCGGATCTGGCGGATACGGGCGGGTGGGTTGTCGCCGGTATCCCTTACGGTATAAACAGCAGTCTGATAGGACTTCGGATCGTGGTCGTCATACCATATGGCCACGGCTTTCTGCATCGCGGCATCGCCGGCATCGGGCTTGCCCATTTTTTGATAAAGTAATGCGGCATCTTCACCCAGGCTGATCTGACCTGCGGACTTTCCTGGTACCAGCCGATTTTCTGCAACGGTATTGCTGACGACCGCAGCATCATCTTCAGTGGAAGCAGTGGCCACAGTAACGGAATCGTGGGTGCCGCTGTCCTGTTCGGAACTGCAGCCTGCGGCCGTGAACAGGATCAGGGCTATATAATAAAGGGTGCTTCTGCGCATGGTATTTCAGGTAATGATTGCAGTGTATTCTTTTGCCAGATAACGCCGTAGTACCATTAAATGTTTGGACAACGGGCTTCGGAAATTTAGATCAAACAAAATGGCCGCTTTTCTTATTTCTACTCAAAACATGATCCATATGAACAATACAACGAGGTATTTCAACCATTTTACATTGATACTGTCCTGCTGCCTGGTCTTGCTGGCAACATCCTGTAAGAAAAGCAGGTCTGACATTGGTAAGGTGTTTTTCCAGGAGACGAGAAATAAGACCTTTAAAGACATAGATGCCGAAGCCTTTGCCGGGGTATTTGAAAAAGCGCTGGAGCAGGAAAAGGGCAGCCTGAAAAACCCGAAGTTCATTACGGCCTTTTATGCACAGCACGGTTACGATCCGGTGCTGAGCATGCGTCACCTGAAAGATGGAGGCGTGAAACAATTGGTGGCGCGATTGGATCAGGCCGGTACGCACGGGCTTTCACCGGAGCTCTTCGGTACTGAAAAGTTAAAGGCACGCTTAGATAAGGTCTATGACAAACGTGCGGTCAGGACTCCAAATGAGGCTTACCAGGCTATTGCAGAACTTGAAATCGCAATGGCCAACAGTCTTCTTGGCTATAGTAATGCATTACAGTATGGCTTGCTGAGTCCACGGAAGATCTATGCGCATTATTATACTGAAACGAAACGCCCAGATAGTGTGTCCATGCAGGTCGCCATGCGTGCGGAGGATTTAAAAACATACCTGGACAGCATACAACCTCAGGGCAAGGCTTACCTGGCGTTGCAGAAGGCGCTGGCCGAAGGTGTAACGGCACCGGGGATGGGCAAGGAGGAAACGGCACGGGTGCTGGAAGTAAACCTGGAGCGGCTGCGCTGGAAGAACCGTAATAATGACGAAAAGATGGTGGTCGTGAACATACCGGATTTTACGCTGCAGGTGCTTGAACATGATAAGCCTGTCCTAAAAATGAAGGTTTGCGTAGGGGAGGGCCGGGAGCTTTCAGCTGATGATCAGCTGAAGGAATACGATGAGGATGACCTGAAGAAGGACAGGCCTTTCAGCAGGGAAACGCCTCAGCTGGGCAGCCTGATCCATAGTGTGCAGGTGAACCCCGTCTGGAACATTCCAAAAAGCATTGCGACAAAGGAGATCAGTAAATATGCAGCGGCAGATCCGTACTACTTGTCTAATAATGCCATCGACGTATTCAAGGATGGTCAGCTGGTAGAAGATCCGGAGACCATTGACTGGGGTTCGGTTGATGCAGGGGCCTATTCATTCAAGCAGCGTCCGGGTGAAGAAAATTCCTTAGGTAAGATCAAGTTCCTTTTCAATAACCAGAGTTCAGTGTACCTGCACGACACCCCGAACAAGATGGCGTTCAATAAGCCGATGCGGGCCATTAGCCATGGCTGTGTACGTCTGGAACAGCCTTTGGAGCTGGCGCGTGTATTGTTTGGCGAAGGTGAAAAGCTGGAGCTGATCAAACGGGAAATGGAGAAGACAGACAATCCGCAGGCGAAGGACATTGCCCTGCCCAAAAAAGTGGCCGTTTACCTGACTTACTTTACCTGCTGGCCCGATGAACAGGGGGTGCTGCAGTTCAGAAAGGATGTATACGGGCAGGATGTGGTACTGTATTCTTACCTGGAAAAAATGAAAGGGTAAACGGTTATATGTTCAGTGAATCCACTGTATCCTGAGAAAGCAGCGCTTCTTCCGTTCCGGCGGCTAGTGAGGCTGCCGATTGCTCATCCAGGTATTTGGAAGTATAACCCTTATCGCTGCTGTTGATGAACAACAGCGTTTTTCCGCCGATGGTATTAATGACCTTGTTGGTCAGTTCAGGCGCAATGGCCGGACAGCCATGGCTGCGGCCCAGTCTTCCCAGGGCCTTGATGGTGCCTGCGCTTACATAACTGGCACCATGAACAACGATGTCCCGGCTGCGGGCATTGGAGTTAAAGCCTTCATCCATGCCGTCCAGGCGTAATGAACGGCCGTGCTGCCCGGTATAAATTTCCCCCGTCACGTAAAAGCCAAGGCTGCTTTGATGAGAATCGCTGGTGTTTGAAAAATTGATGGCTTTGTCGTCACCGCTGCGCTGTCCGTGGGCTACCCAGGTATTGAGTAGCAGCGTCCCATTTTCAAGGTCTACGATCCACAGACGCTTGCGGGTACTGTTCAGGTCCATGTCTGCAATCGTCACTACAGATTTATCGCTGCTCAGTTTGCCTGACTTCTTCAGGTTATAAAATCCCGTCACTGCCATTTCAAATACATTTAGCCTCAGACCGGTTTCGGCCAGGTGTGCAGTATTGTAGATACGTTTAAGATAAGTCTGGTAAAGGCTTTCCTTTGCTGCAACCGTGTCTGCCTTGGCGAGACTGTCATGTTTAGTGGTATTACCGGCCATGGGCACCCAGCTGATGGTAGTGAGTGCAATGGTAAGGACGATGAATGCGGTTATTCCTAACAGGTATCTTCTCATAGTGTTCATTTAAAGCGTGGCTATGGATTAATACGTTAATTAACTGGTCTTAGTATCTTGTAAACAGAAATCTTGTTTATGTATTTTCTGTTAAACTTATACAAAGTTAAGCGCTACCGGACATTTCTAGTAGAATAAATGTTCAGCTATTGCTTTAATATGACGAATCTCTCTGATTATGAGTTCAATGCAGCGAAATGCCTTTAATCTCCCTGGTAATCTGTAATTTTGCGGTTTATCAGAAATACAAAAGTGTCGTTAGAGAATTTAAAACTGAGCAGGCAACTGATTGCTGCGATGCAGGAAGCGGGGTTTGAGGAAGGTACCGAGGTGCAACAAAAGGTATTGTCAAGGATACATGGCGGCCAGAACCTGGTGGTGACTGCTCCGGAGGATAGTGGAAAGACTACAGCATACGTACTTGGCGTTCTGATGAAACTAAGCTACAGCACAGATGAAGCGCCAAAGGCTCTGGTGCTGGTGCCGGATGAGGAACGTGCGCTGGAAGTGATTGCACAGTTCCGGTCACTGGGCAGGAACAAGAACTTGCGGGTAACCGGCCTGTATGGAAAAGGGGGCATGGAGGAGGAGATCAACGAACTGATGCATGGTACGGATATCGTAGTCGCGACGCCCAACCGGGCAAGGACGATTTACCTGAAGCTGGCGCTGAATATGAACCGGATCAAGATGTTTATCGTGGACGATGCATCCGAGATGATCGGGCTCAACATGCAGGTGCCCCTGTTTGAACTGGCACGCAGTGCAGGTAAAGTGCAGCAACTTGTGTTTACCAGGGAAATGACCGGCAAGCTGCAAAAGCTGCTGGACCGTTTTATGGAGTTTCCGGCGGTTATAACTTTTTAGCTTCATTCCAGTAGACATCCATTTCTGCCAGGCTCATGTCCTGGAGCTGTTTGCCATTTTCCTTTGCCTTACTTTCCAGGTACTGGAAGCGTTTGATAAACTTCTTATTGGTTTTTTCCAGGGCATTTTCAGGATTGATGTTTACAAATCGGGCATAATTGATCAGCGAGAACAGCAAGTCACCAAATTCGGCCTCGGCTTTTTCCTGGTCTATTGCGCCGTCATCTGCATGGTTGTATTCAGCCTTGAATTCACTGAGTTCTTCTTCTACTTTTTGCCATACCTGGTCTTTGCTGTCCCAGTCAAAGCCGACACCCCTGGCTTTTTCCTGTATACGGCTCGCTTTGACCAGTGAGGGTAACCCTGCCGGTACACCGGCCAGCACTGATTTATTGCCTTCTTTCAGCTTGATCTTTTCCCAGTTGCGCTTGACGTCGTGTTCATCCTGCACTTCGGTATCGCCATAGATATGGGGGTGTCTGCTGATGAGTTTGTCGCATACGCCGTTAAGGACACCGGTAATGTCAAAATCATTGGTTTCTGAGGCGATCCGTGCATAAAATACCAGGTGCATCATGACATCACCGAGTTCCTTTCTGATCTCGTCGGGGTTGCCTTCAAGAATGGCGTCGGAAAGTTCGTAGATTTCTTCTATGGTAAGATGGCGCAGGCTTTCCATGGTCTGCTTTCTGTCCCAGGGGCATTCAGTACGCAGGGTATTCAGAACGGTAAGCAGGCGCTGAAAGGCAGCTGCGGGTTCATGGGCTGTGGCAGGGGGGATATGATTAGGCATGTATCACTTGACTAGATTAAAAAGTCAAAGGTAATGATCATTGCACTAACAAAAAGTACCGTCAGCCCTAAAAGAAAAATAACGTGAGGATGTGCGGGTTCTTTACGTGCACGGGCAGTTATTCCTGTTCCTCGAGGCGGATTTTTTTAGTGATCTGGTAGCTGCGGCGCTTACGTCTCGGTTTTTCTTCACCACTGAGCAGGATGCCCCAGGGTTTTAGCTGGTCAATTCTGTCGAAAATAATCTTGAGCATAGCCAAGTAGGGAATACAGAGGAACATGCCGGAGATGCCCCATAGCATTTCACCCACGACAATACCAATGAACGCAAATAAGGCATTGATCTTGACCTTTGAACCGACCACGAGTGGCATCAGGATGTTACCGTCGATGGCATGGACGCCTACAAAGGCCAGGATAACCAGTAACATTTTAGCAGCACCCGCCGTGGCAAAGGTAATGACGGCGCTGATGAGCAGGGCGGTAAAGATGCCAATGTATGGAATGATGTTAAAGATACCGGCAATGAGGCCCAGCAGCATGGCATATTTAACGCCCAATATCCAGAGGATCAGTACCATCATCAGGGTAACAATGAACATTTGCAGGAACAGGCCAGTGATATATTTCTTAATGATGTACTGGATGCGTTGTACGATCTCACTGACTTTTTCTTTATGCTGCTCTGCAAAAACCGAGTTGAGGAAGGTAAACAGAATGCGCCGGTAATTCAGGATGAAAAAGGTAAACAGCAGCAGAAAGGAGAGGAACAGAAAGGTAGAGGACAGGGTGAGGAGTGTAGCACCCAATACGGTAGCACTGGTGGCCAGGGCACTGTCTGCGCTGTTCTTCAGGTAGTCCAATTGCTTATGGGCATTAATATGAAATGTCCTGGATATCCAGATCTGCACGTCATGAAAGGAGAGTTCGGCCTGTTGCTTGAGCAGTGGCCAGTCCTGCCAGAGGTCTGTCAGCTGATTTGCCAGAAAATACATAATGCCGGAGATGAAGGCGATCATGATCAGTACCGATATGATGGCCGCCAGACTGCGGCTGAACCTGCATCTTTTTTCTAATGTATTGGCCAGTGGCAGTAATAGCAAAGCCAGCAGGAAAGAAGTAAGTAATGGGGCTAGTATGGTCTGACCGATAATTGCCAGGTAACCAAGGGCAATGACTGAAAAAAGAATAATCGCCAGCTTGGCATAAAAGGGCAGTATCAGCGGTTTCATCAGATGGCAGCGGTTTGTGCTGTAATTTACTGAAATGCAAATGCCCTGCCAAAACTATTTCCAGTCGCTGGCGGCGTCAAGTATGGAAATGTCTTCGTTGCCCAGCTTTAGCCTGGCGGCTTTTTCAAGGTCCGCGAGCTGGCCCAGGCTGGTGACGCTGGCAATCGGCGCTGTAACCGAAGGCCGGGCGATGATCCAGGCCAGGGCTATGCTGGCAGGGTCTGCACTGTATTGCTCAGAAACTTCATCCAGGGCCTTCAGGATACTAAAGCCGCGCTCGTTGAGATAACTGCGTATGCCTCCGCCCCGCTGGCTTTTGTCCAGGTCCTCCTCTGAACGGTACTTGCCGGTAAGGAAGCCGCTGGCCAGGGAATAATAGGTCAGGACACCGAGGTTATGCTCCATAGCGATCTGCTCGTAGTTCTTCTCGTAGCCTTCCCGCGCATACAGGTTGTATTCCGGCTGGAGGGAACTGTACCTGGGCAGGTTTTCTTTTTCCGCAATCTCCAGTGACTGCAGCAGCCTCTCCGGTGACATATTGGAGGTGCCGATATACCTGACCTTGCCATCCGTAATGAGTTGCTGGTAGGCTTCAAGTGTTTCCTCTATCGGCGTATCCAGGTCATCATAATGGGTCTGGTAAAGGTCAATATAATCGGTTTTGAGCCTTTTCAGCGAGTCTTCTGCGGCCTGCAGGATGTATTTTTTGCTGAGCCCTTTTTTATCAGGCCCCATCTGGGAACCCACTTTTGTAGCGATGACCAGCTTGTCACGGCCGCCGTGCTTTTCAAGCCAATTGCCAATAATGGTTTCTGATTCCCCGCCGCGGTTACCCGGCGCCCATTTGCTGTAGACATCGGCTGTATCGATCAGGTTGAAGCCTGCTCCGGTAAATCCGTCAAGGATTTCAAATGAACGCTGTTCGTCGGCGGTCCAGCCAAAGACGTTGCCACCGAAGGCAACGGGATATACTTGTAATGTGGTATTGCCGAGCTGTCTCTTTTCCATATTGGTTTTGATTGTATATGGGCATAACAATTTCCGGCGGGCAAGGTTTGTCCGGCAGGCGTCAGAAGTGGGTCAGGAAAGTTTAGTAGCGCGGAGCATTTCCCGTTTACCGGGAGCTCCAGGGAGTTTTTCGATATGGAAGCCGATGCCCTGCAGCGCGCGTTTGAGTTTTCCGGTAATGGCATAGGTGACGAAAATACCCCCGGGTTTCAGGAACTGGCAGGCATGTGCAATGATTTCGTCTGTCCACATTTCGGGTTGATGCTGTACAGAAAATGCGTCGTAATAAAGCA
The DNA here is from genome assembly GCF_029269825.1 of Pedobacter sp. JY14-1. Lineage (GTDB taxonomy): Bacteria > Bacteroidota > Bacteroidia > Sphingobacteriales > Sphingobacteriaceae > Pedobacter. The sequence continues at coordinate 77,167 of NZ_JARJHU010000002.1, forward strand.
GGTCAAACCGCTCGGGGCTATCGTAGCGGTGTAGATGGGTATGCAGGATGCGCAATTGTATGCCGGCAGCAATTTCACTGGTCTGTTGCATGGCTTTGCCATAGTTCAGTGTGGTGCTTTGCCAGAGGCTATCCGGTATATAGGCATTGTAACCGGTACTTTCCAGCTCTTTGCCACGCAAGGGATAGGCTTCCAGCGAAACATAACTAAGGGAGAGGTTGCGTTCCAGGCACCAGGCTGCGCTGAGCAGAAAATTCAGCCCGGTCCCGAAGCCGACTTCGAGCACCTTGATCTGCCGGTCCGGGAAGCAACCGGCGGTATGCTCAAGTCCCGCCTTTATGAATACATGCAGGCTTTCCTGCAGCGCACCATGTTTGGAATGGTAATGTTCGCCGATCTCTTCATTGTAAAGGGTATTGGAGCCGTCTGCCGTGGGCGTAATCCTGTTCATGCCTGCAAACTTATCAATATTTACCATTATATTGCCTTGGATTAACCACCAAGACCTAAAGAGCTGTTTATGGACATCGAGACTTTCCGGGAATATTGCCTTGGTCTGAAAGGAACGACCGAAGGGATGAAATGGGACCACCTTTGCTTTATGGTAGCAGAAAAGATCTTTGCATTGGTCTCACTGGACGATGGCGGCCTATGTATTAAATGTGACCCGGAGGATTTTGACCAGCTTACCGCAAAGCCTGGGATTGTGCAGGCACCACATTTCGCGCGCAGGCAATGGGTGTTTATAGAAAACCTGGAGTTATTACCCGATGTCGAACTGGCGGAGCGGGTAGCGCAGAGCAGACGACTGGTGATCGCAAAGCTGACAAAGAAGCTGCAGCAGGAGTTTTCATAATGGAATAGGATATAATAAAAAAAAGCTATGATGAAATTATTTCGTTGGATAAGTTGCACAATGGTGTTATTACTGTTGCCGTGGGGATATGACGCCGCGGCACAGACCGGCGGAGACCGGCCGCTCAGGATTGCGGTTGCAGGTACGAGTCATGGGCATGTGCCCTGGATACTGAACCGCAAGAATAAAGCAGATGCTGTGCTGGTTGGGGTCTTTGAACCAGATAAAGCACTTGCGGGGGCCAGGATCAGGAATTACCAGCTGGACGGCAAGCTTTTTTATACTGATCTGGGTAAAATGCTCGACAAGGTGAAGCCCGAGGCGGTGGTAGCCTTTGGTTCGGTATATGATCATGCGATGGTGGTAGAAGCCTGTGCCCCCCGCGGCATACATGTGATGGTAGAAAAACCCCTGGCTACCACGGTGGCACAGGCCAAACGTATGGAGGAGCTGGCAAAAAAACATAAGATACATCTGCTGACCAACTTCGAGACCTCCTGGTATCCGAGTAACGCCAAGGCTTATCAATTGGTCAATGACAGCAATTACGTCGGCAAAGTGCGTAAGGTGGTCATCCATGATGGACACCAGGGCCCCAGGGAGATCGGGGTAGGCCGGGAGTTCTTTGATTTTCTGACAGACCCGGTACTGAATGGTGGCGGCGCGCTCATGGACTTCGGATGTTATGGGGCGAACCTGATGACCTGGCTGATGAAAGGGCAGCAACCCATCGCCGTTACCGCGGTAGCCAGGCAGTTTAAGCCGGAGATTTACCCTAAGGTAGATGACGATGCGACGATCATTGTCGACTATCCCGGAGCACAATGTGTGATCCAGGCTTCTTGGAACTGGCCTTTCAACCGTAAGGACATGGAGGTATATGGAGAAACAGGTTATGTGTTTGCGGTTGACAATTACCACATGCGGATGCGGACCGGAACAGACCGTTCGGAACAGGTCAGAGTAATAACGCCGAAAGAGATACCGGTATATGAGGATCCTTTTGCTTACCTGGCCGATGTCGTCAGGGGCAGGATAACTGTGCCGCAAAACGGGCTGTATTCGCTGGAAAATAATGTAATGGTCGTCAGGATACTGGAAGCGGCGAAGGAATCCGTAAAAACAGGTAAGACAATCAGGTTCACACAAGAGTAGCCGTAATGGATTTACCCATATGAATGAGGAAGTAAATACGAAGACAACCAATGGCCTGACCAGGACCGGGAAGCCCAGGAAGAGAACTTCAGGACCTGTCCGCGACCGCGAGCGTACCATGCTGAAGCTGATCGATGCTGTTGGCGAGATCATTAAGACCCAGGGCTATACGGCGCTGGGAGTGAATAACATAGCAAAGACTGCTGATGTAAACAAAAAGCTCATTTACAGGTACTTTGATAACAATGTCAATAACCTGATCGAAGCTTATGTAAAGCGTAAGGATTACTGGATCAGCCTTTCAGGGGATATGGAACAGATCATTGCCGAATCAAAGATCGACCATGGGCGCCCGATGGTAAAGACCATATTAAAGACACACCTTAGCCATTTCTATGCAGAGGACGAGATGCAAAAGATCGTCATCTGGGAAACAAGTGAGCGGAATAAACTGATGAAGGAAGTGGGCCTCAAGCGCGAGGCCTTTGGCGAAGAATTATTTAAGCTGCTGACCCCTTATTTTGAACAACGTACAGGTGTCGATTTCAGAGGCATCATGGCCTTGCAGGTGGCGGGGATCATCTTTATGGTGCTGCAGTCGCAGGCCAGTGGAAATCCTTTTTGCGGGATAGATATCAACGACCCGGCGGAAATGGAGCGCATGATGAAAGCACTCGATCAGATCACGGATCTGGTTTACGACAAGGCTGCAGAAGGGATGGGCAAAAAGGAAGTATAAGTTACTTAAGAGTGAGGGTGATTCGGGGAGAAACACCCTCATTTCTTAGTTTGAGAAGCGTATTAATGTCTGGTTATAAAAATACGCGTGCTTTTTTTAAAAACTGGTGACATATTCTGATTTTTTCTTTCTTTAACATCCTTTAACAATCTCTTAATATTACCACATCCTGATCCGGTCCTCAGGTTTTTTATACAGTTTATCACCCGGCCTGACACCAAAGGCTTCATACCAGGCATCCATATTGACCGGTGCACCGATGGTACGGTATTCGCCGGGTGAATGCGGATCGGTCTTGATGAACTGTGCCGCGGTCTCGGGCAGGATGTTACCGCGCCATACCTGCGCCCAGGAGAGGAAAAAGCGCTGGTCGGGCGTAAAACCATCTGTCTTTTCATTAGACTGGCCCTGTTTGGTCATCTTAAAGGCGGTATAAGCTGCGTTCAGCCCGCCCAGGTCGCCGATGTTCTCGCCCATGGTAAATTTACCGTTGACATGGATGGTATCCAGCACGGTGTATTGGTCAAACTGTTCACCCAGCGCCTTCGCTTTGGCTTCGAACTTACTCCGGTCTTCATCAGTCCACCAGTTACGCAGGTTGCCGTCTTTGTCGTATTTGCTGCCAGAATCATCAAAACCATGCGACATCTCGTGGCCGATCACAGCCCCGATGCCGCCATAGTTTACGGCATCGTCTGCATTGGGGTCAAAGAAGGGGAACTGCAAGATGCCCGCGGGAAACACGATCTCGTTCATGGTTGCACTGTAGTAGGCGTTTACTGTCGGCGGGGTCATGCCGAAACGGGTACGGTCAACCGGTTTGCCCAGCTGGCCCACCATGTCGTTATAACCCCATTTTCCGGCATTACGCAGATTCTGGAAATAGGTATTGCGGCTGATGACCAGACCATCGTAGTTTTTCCATTTGGACGGATAGCCGATCTTGGGCACAAAAGCGTGCAGTTTGGCCAGGGCTTTCTCCTTGGTCTCCGGGCTCATCCAGTCCAGGTTTTTGATCCTGATCTCGAAAGCCTTGCGCAGGTTGGCAATGAGTTCGTCCATGCGCTGCTTGGCTTCGGGTTTGAAATATCTGGCGACATACAGCTGGCCCAGCAGTTCGCCAATGGTGCCGTCGGTCAGCTGCGACATGCGCTGCCATCTCGGGGTCTGTATCTTCTGGCCGGACTGTACCTGGCTGAAGGCAAAGTTCGCCTTGACGAAAGCAGAACTGAGGTTCGGGGCCGCGTTTTTCAGGATGTTCCATTCCATATAGGTCCGCCAGTCGGCCACAGGGACACTTTTCAGCAGACTGTCCAGGCTGGTAAAGAATTTCGGTGACGACACAAGCACGGTGTCCTGCCCGGGTGTTTTAAGCTTCACAAGCATGTCCTTCCAGTTGAAAGCGGGGGTACGCTTATTAAATTCAGCTACCGTAAACTTATTATAGGTCTTATAAGGGTCACGCATTTCCACCCGGCTCATCTGTGCGGCCGCCAGTTGTTTTTCAATGGCCATGACCGTTGCCGCTTTTTGTCCTGCATTTGCAGCCGGGATGCCGGTAAGCGTAAAGACCTCGTTAATGTATTTCAGGTAAGCATCACGGATCTGTTTGCTGCGGCTGTCGTCATTCAGGTAATAGTCGCGGTCCGGCAGTGTGGTGCCTCCCTGACCGAGCTGTACGGCATATTTGGTTACGTTCTTACGATCCTGGCCTACGCTGAAACTGAACAGCGGGCTGGCAAGGCCAGAGGTACGCAGGTAAGCGGCAAAGTCAAGTACAGCACTGATGTCTTTCAACTTGCCGGCCATTTGCAGGTCTGCCTTAACAGGCGTATAACCCAGCTTTTCAATGGCTAGACTGTCCATCGCGGCCGCGTAAAAGTCGCCCACACGTTTTTTGACCGAACCGGCCGGTGCCGTCTTGTCTGCTGAGGCTTCTTCTACCAGACCCTTTACGGCATTGATGTTAAAATCGCGCAGCATGTTGAAGCTGCCCCAGCGAGTTTCCTTGGCAGGTACCGGATTGTTTTTGATCCAGGTACCACTGGCATACCGGTAAAAGTCGTCCCCGGGCTTTACGCTGAGGTCCATGTTTGCCGGGTCGATGAATCTGGATGGTGTTTGTGCTGAAGTGGTCATGGTCAGGGCGATCAGGACCGATGAGATGCCACCCTGCAGTAAGGTTTTATACATAAATGTAAGATAGGTTAGTTAAAATATGCTGTTATTGCAGTTTATAGCCGAAAAAGCCCGCAACTTGCTACGGGCTAAATTAAACAATACGGCGGGGCAACCGCCAGTCTATTCAAAATATTACTTATTGAACCAGTAATAGATCTTGACGATGCCCAGCTTCCTGAACAGGGTGTGGGTAATATCCGAAACTTTAATCGCTTTCATGACACATTCCGTTATATAGGTATTTAACATATTTTAACAGTTTTTATTGTGTCCCCGCATGCTGAACCCCCGTTTTTTTCGCGAATTTATCTTTCTGACCTATGTAGAGCCCCAAAAGAACGAGCAGGGTGCCACCGATGGTATAAAGAGTGATGGCCTCGCCGAGCAGCCACCAAGCATAGAAAAATCCGAACAGCGGACAGAGGAAGAGCCAGAGTGAGGCCTTTACCGTGTCGATGCGCAGCAGCCAGAACCAGCAGATGAGGCCGACGACAGACACCGACAGACTGAGCCATAAGGTAGAAAGGACAAAGGTCTGACCTATCCTGACTGCGGAAAAATCACTCAGGCCCAGGGTGAAGGGCAACAGGAATATCCCGCCGAGGGTGACTTGCCAGGCATTGATCAGGATGTTGGACAACTGCCACTTTACACTGGCGTAATAGACGCTGGCAAAAGAAACGGCGACCATGCTGAGCATGAGTACGCTGATGCCCGGGAGGGTAGTACTGGCACTGCGCAAAAGCGGGTAAGTAGCCAGGCCGATACCCGTCATGCCGATGAAGATGCTCCAGATCTCTGCCTTGGCGGGCTTGCGGCCGATGAGCCAGGAGGAGAGTAGTACGATGATGAGCGGATTGGTGGAGGTGGCCAGGCTACCGATACCCGCGGCCGTATATTTCATGGCATAGACATACAGTGCCAGGTAAACCGTCGTGTTCAGGAAGCCGAAAATAGCCAGTTGCTGCCATTCCCTGCCCGCTGGCATGCGTTTGCCTGATTTCGGGCCTGCAGCATAACCAAAGACCAGCAACACGATACCGGCAATAAAGAAGCGGGTATTGGCCAGGATCAGCGGCGGCGCGGAATGGATGCCGAATTTGGTGGCTACCGATGCCGATGCCCAGAGCATGGCGAACAGGATACCGGTTAATATACGTTTCACGGTGACAAAGATAATACAGTAAAATTGGTTATGTTTGGCGCAGCTTATTTCATTTAAACAACTATGAAGAGATTGATATTTGCCGTCCCCCTGATCGTGATGGCAATTTCCGGCGTTGCCCGTCAAAAGCAACTGACCATGGAAGATGCCATGATCAATGCGCGCGGTACGCTGGCGCCACAGAACCTTTCACAGATACAGTTCATTTACGGTACAGAAGATTATGTATATGCGAAGCGCCAGGGCAATGAGGTGGTCTGGACCAGCGGCAGCTTCAAACGCCCGGCGCATGATTTTCTGACACTGGGTCAGCTGAATGCGAAGCTGCGTGCCGGCAGCCTGGATACGGCGAAGGCCATGCCATTTATACAGTTTAACCAGGGCAGGGAATGGATCGTGATGCTCAATGGGTCGAAAGTGGCGCTTGACCCGGCGACGGGCAGGGCAAGGACTTTACTGGAGGCTTCGGTAGCTGCCAGGGGCGTCGCTGAGGAAAGTGGTGCCGGTTATGTCGCTTATGTAGATGGCCACAACCTGTTCGTTTCCCGAAGCGGTGCCGTAAAGCAGGTAACCACTGACGGAAGTGAAGACATCGTCTATGCTTCTACTGTGCACCGCGAAGAATTCGGCATTACTAAGGGAACTTTCTGGAGCAACAATGGCAAAATACTGGCTTTTTACCGGATGGATCAAAGTATGGTAACGGATTACCCGATCATCGACTGGACCAGCAGGCCGGCGAAGAACGTCAACATCAAATACCCGATGGCGGGCGACAAGAGTCACGAGGTGACCGTTGGCGTATACCATGCGGAAACCGGTAAGCTGGTGTACCTGAAAACGGGTGAGCCTGCGGAACAGTACCTGACCAATATTGCCTGGAGCCCGGACGATAAATATATATACATCGCGGTGCTAAACCGTGGCCAGGACCACCTGAAGCTGAACCAGTATGACGCCGTTACAGGAGATTTTGTGAAGACGCTGTTTGAGGAAAAGGATGAAAAGTATGTGGAACCACTGGTGCCCATGCTGTTCCTGAAAAACGATCCGGGTAAATTCATCTGGCAGAGCAACCGTGACGGCTGGAATCATCTTTATCTGTATGACGTCAATGGCAAAATGCTGAAACAGCTGACCAGCGGCAGCTGGGAAGTGCTGGAGGTTAAGGGTTTTGATGCAAAAGGCGGGCGTTTGTTTTATGTGTCCACGGAAGATTCACCGGTTACGCGCAATCTATATGTACTGAACCTTTCTTCCGGTAAAAGCGCCAGGCTGACGAAAGGCAGCGGGGTGCACAATACGCAGGTGAGCAGTTCGGGCAATACCGTGATCGATAACTTCAGTAACGTAGAACAGCCGAGAATCGTGCAACTGCTCGAAACAGGGTCGGGAAAGGAAAAGACCCTGCTGACTGCTGCCAACCCGCTGGCCGGGTATGCAATGGCAAATTCAACGATCTTTACGTTTAAGAGCAAAACTGGTGACGACCTGTATGGCAGTTTATACAAGCCAGAAGGTTTTGAGCCGGGTAAGAAATATCCGGTGATCGTATACTGGTATGGGGGCTCGCATGCCCAGCTGGTACTGAACAGCTGGAATGCCGGCGCCGGAGATTATTGGTTCCGGTACATGGCAGAACGGGGTTATGTGGTGCTGACCATCGATACCCGGGGCAGTGATAACCGGGGCAGGGCTTTTGAGCAGTCGATGTTCCGCAGGGTAGGAGATGTGCAGATGGAAGACATGCTGAGCGCCGTGGATTACCTGAAAGCGCTGCCTTACGCCGATACGTCGAGGATGGGCCTGTTTGGCTGGAGTTTTGGTGGCTTCGATACGGTAGACTTTATGGTAAGCCATCCGGGCATATTTAAGGCGGCTGTAGCCGGCGGCCCGGTGATCAACTGGCAATTTTACGAAGTCATGTATACCGAAAGGTATATGGATACCCCGCAGGAGAACCCTGAAGGCTATGCGGCGACGTATCTGAGCAATAAGGCAGACCAGCTCAAAGGCAAACTGCTGCTGATCCATGGTCTGCAGGATCCCGTGGTCGTACAGCAGCATTCGGTGGATTTCGTGAAGAAAGCGGTAGATAAGGGGGTACAGGTAGACTATATGATCTATCCCGGTCATGAGCACAATGTGACGGGTAAGGACAGGACGCACTTATACCAGAAGGTGACCGACTACTTTATACAGAACCTCAATTAAGTTTTTCTTATTTTTACGGCCTTAAATCGAATACTTTCAAACATAATGAGCATTTCCACTAAATACGACCCGGCGGCGACCGAAGATAAATGGTACAGCTACTGGATGTCGAAGCGTTTTTTTCATTCCGAGCCTGATGAACGTGAGCCTTATACCATCGTGATCCCACCGCCCAATGTAACCGGTGTACTGCACATGGGGCATATGCTCAACAATACGATTCAGGATGTGCTGATCCGCAAGGCGCGCATGCAGGGAAAGAATGCCTGCTGGGTGCCGGGAACGGATCATGCCTCTATCGCTACGGAAGCGAAAGTAGTGGCTATGTTGAAGGAACGCGGTATTGAGAAGAAGGACCTGAGCAGGGAGGAGTTCCTGAAATATGCCTGGGAGTGGAAGGAGAAATACGGTGGCATCATCCTGGAACAGCTGAAAAAGCTGGGCGCAAGCTGCGACTGGGAGCGTACGCGCTTTACGATGGAAGATGACCTGTCTGAGGCGGTAATTGACTGCTTTATCCATTTATACCGGAAGGGACTGATCTACCGTGGTGTGCGCATGATCAACTGGGACCCCGCGGGTAAAACCGCGGTATCAGATGAGGAGGTGATCCGCAAAGAGGTGAACCAGAAGCTGTATTATATCCGGTATACGGTTTCCGGCAGCGAAGATTACCTGACCATAGCGACGACGCGCCCGGAGACGATCATGGCCGATGTGGCGATCTGTGTGAACCCGGAGGATAAGCGTTATGCGCACCTGAAAGGAAAGAAAGTATTTGTGCCTTTGATCAACCGGGAGATCCCGGTGATCCAGGACGAGTATGTAACGATGGATTTTGGCACGGGCTGCCTGAAGGTGACCCCTGCGCACGACCTCAATGACTATGAGCTGGGGCTGAAGCATAAGCTCCCGGTAATCGATATCCTGAATGACGACGGTACCTTAAATGAACTGGCCGTATTGCTGGTGGGTGAAGACCGCTTCGCCGCACGCAAGAAGATCGCCGTGCTGCTGGAAGAAGCCGGCCACCTGGAGAAGGTAGAAGATTATAAGTCGCAGGTGGGTTTTTCCGAGCGTACGAATGCCGCGATAGAGCCTAAGTTATCGATGCAGTGGTTCTGTAAGATGGAAGCGATGGCGCGCCCGGCGCTGGAGGATGTACTGAATGGCGAGGTGAAGCTGATCCCGGATAAGTTCGTGAATACCTACCGTCACTGGATGGAGAACGTGCGGGACTGGAACATCAGCCGGCAGCTGTGGTGGGGACAGCAGATCCCGGCCTGGTATGACGACAAAGGCAACTGGGTAGTGGCAAAGACGAAGGAGGAAGCGCTGGATGAGTTCCTGAAGCTGAAGGATATTGACGGGGTGTTCACCAACGAGGAGGCTGCGGGCTTTAAGCACCAGCTGTCACCTTTTGTAACGCAGGACCCGGACGTAATGGATACCTGGTTTTCTTCGTGGCTGTGGCCGATCTCGGTATTTGACGGCTTTAAGAACCCGAACAATAAGGACATCAATTATTATTATCCGACGAATGACCTGGTGACAGCACCGGAGATCCTGTTCTTCTGGGTGGCAAGAATGATCATGGCGGGGCATGAGTTCAGGGGCAAAAAGCCTTTTACCAATGTGTACCTGACAGGTATCGTGAGGGATAAGTTGGGCCGTAAGATGTCCAAATCGCTGGGCAATTCACCCGACCCGATCGGGCTGATCGAAAAATACGGTGCGGATGGGGTACGGGTAGGTATGCTGCTTTGTTCTCCTGCCGGCAATGACCTGATGTTTGATGAGGCTTATTGTGAGCAGGGCCGGAATTTTGCAAACAAGGTATGGAATGCGTTCAGGCTGGTGAAGGGCTGGGAAGTCAGTGACCAATTGGAAAACCCTAATGAACAAGCCATCGCCTGGTTTGAAAACCGTTTCAGCGGAGCACTTGCCGAGATTGAAGATAATTTCAGGCAGTACAGGCTTTCTGAAGCCCTGATGGCTACTTATAAACTGGTATGGGACGATTTCTGTGCCTGGTACCTGGAAATGGTGAAGCCTGCATACCAGCATCCTGTAGATGCGGAGACACTGAAGGCAACGGTAGGTTTCTTTGAACGGATACTGAAGCTGCTCCATCCGTTTATGCCGTTCCTGACAGAGGAGCTTTGGCACGACAGCTTATTTGGCGAACGTGCTGAACTGGAGTGTTGTATTGTAGCTGATTACCCGGTAGCGGGTGCGGTCGATGCTGCCTTGCTGAGGGATGTGGAAGCGGTGAAGACGGTTGTCGCAGAGATCAGAAATGTCCGGAATACGCGGCAGATCTCACCTAAGGAGGCCCTGCCGCTGGCGGTCAAAGTGAATTCTTCACTGGATTATCAGCTGTGGGCCGGAGTGTTGTTTAAGCTGGCGAATGTGTCCGGGCTGGAGCTGGTGAATGATAAGGTTGCCGGCGCGGTGAGCTTTATGGTGGGGAATGATGAGTTTTTTATTCAGCTGAATGAGGCGGTGGATGCAGAAGCGGAGCGTGAGCGGCTGAATGCAGACTTGGTTTACCTGCAGGGCTTTCTGCGCTCGGTAGAAGCAAAACTGGGCAATGAGCGCTTTGTGCAGAATGCGAAGCCGGAAGTGGTGCAGAATGAGCGCAATAAAAAGGCGGATGCGGAGGCAAAGATCAGGATTATTGAAGAAAGCCTGGCGGCGTTGTAGAAGGGCTGAGCAATCTCAAATAGCCTTTTAACTATAGCATTTTGTAATCAGGCAGCTCAGGGCAGAAGCTGAACTGGCTGGTGGCGTGGTCAATCTGCGCATAACAATGGTTAAGTCCGTTGGTTACGACCAGCCATTTGCTTTTGTGGACAGAGTTATAACGTGCGGCCTGGTCGAATACAGATTGGCTGATTTTTATAGCAGGGGCTTTGCATTCGATGACCATTAGTTTTTCACCGGAGGTGTTGAAGATCAGGATGTCGGTGCGCTTTTGTAATTGGTTTAGACTGAGCCCGCCTTCGATCTGAATGAGGCTGCGGGGGAATTTTTTTTCAGTAATGAGGTATTGGATGAAATGCTGTCTCACCCATTCTTCGGGGGTGAGCACGAGATGCTTTTTACGGATCTCATCGAATATGTAGTGTTTTGCGTCTTTCAGGGTGATCCTGAAGGGATAAGGCGGCAGGTTCAGTTCGATGGGCGTAAATGACATTTGCTGTAAAAGTAGACAAATTTTTTGGCTATGTTTGGGCCATCTTATGAGTGCTTCGGAGATCATCAAAGACATTAAGGCCAGGAAATTCAAGCCGGTGTACCTGCTGCACGGGGAGGAGCCTTATTATATTGACAAGATCGTGCAGTATATGGAGAACCATGTCCTGAACGATATGGAAAGGGGGTTTAACCAGACTGTTCTCTATGGCAAGGATACGGATATGGCCACCGTCATGAATGCGGCCAAGCGCTACCCGATGATGTCGGATTATCAGCTGGTGGTCGTGAAGGAGGCGCAGGACCTCAAATGGGCGAAGGAGACAGAGGGGAGTAGTAAGGAGGCAGGTTTCGTGCTCAGTTATTTTGAAAAGCCCCTGCCGACGACGATCCTGGTGCTGGCCTATAAATACGGTACCTTCGATAAACGTAAGAAGATCTATAAGGCGATTGACAAGAGTGGGCTGGTGTTCCAGTCTGACCCGGTGCGCGATTATAAACTGGCGGGATGGATCGAGGACCTTGTAAAAGAAAAAGGGTATAAGATCGCGCCGCAGGCTTCTGCCCTGATGGGTGAATACCTGGGAACCGACCTGTCCAAGATTGAGAACGAGGTGGATAAGCTGATCCTGAATATCGCCAAGGAAACGGTGATCGATACTGACCTGGTGCAGAAGAATATCGGGATCAGCAAGGAATATAATGTGTTTGAGCTGCAGAAGGCACTGGCGATGCGTGATGTCCTGAAATGTAACCAGATCGTGAATTACTTTGCCGATAATCCCAAGGCCAATCCGATGGTTATGGTCATGGCCAACCTGAACAGTTATTTTTCCAAGATACTTAAGTACCATTACCTGAAGAACAAAGGCGATGCTGCGAAGGAATTAGGGGTAAATCCTTTTTTCGTGAAGGACTATGAAGCTGCGGCTCGCAGTTACAGCATCGGCCATGTATTTAACATCATCAGTCTGCTGCGGGAATATGACCTGAAGAGTAAGGGGGTTGACAGTACGGGTAATGTCACGGACGGGGAGCTGTTGAAAGAGTTGATGTTCAGGATACTGCATTGAAGACATTCGGGCAGCCGGCTATCCGTTCCGGCAAGATACTATCTGTATGCGTATCAGCAATCGATTGTAAAATGTTGATTACGCTGGGACCTTTGGTGCAGGTTGTCGTATTTTTACAGCACACACAAATGTAAACCATGAAGTTTTTTTTTAAACTGGCTTTGCTGTTCCTGCTGCTTGCAGGAGCCGTGATCAGCAGCAAGGGCCAGAATTATACCGTTAAGGGTACCATACTCGATACCGCCGGGCTTCCCTTGCCGGGTGCGCAGGTTCGGGTAAAGTGGGGTGCTGACAGCCTGGGCATATCCGCGGGTGTTGACGGTAGCTTCTCCATTTCAAAGATTAAAGCCAGGCAATTCTCCTTATCGGCCGCATTTATCGGATTTGATACCTTTGTTAAGCAATACCAGATCGAAAAAGGCAGTTCCCTTGACGCTGGGCAGATTAGGCTGAAACCCGCCACAAATACGCTTGATGCGGTCGTGATATCGGGTGTACCGCCGGTCAAGGTTACCGAAGATACGGTGAGCTTCAATGCATCTGCCTTTCCGGTACGTGACGGGGATGCCGTCGATGAAGTGTTGAAAAAACTGCCCGGCATTAAGGTGGACAAGGATGGCAATGTGACCAACCAGGGCGTCCCGGTGACGAAGATCCGGGTAAACGGCAAGGATTTTTTCGGAACAGATGTGGCGACCGCGATCAAGAACCTTCCCGCGGACATTATCAAGAACCTGCAGTTCATTGATGATTATGGCGACCAGGCCAAGCTTACCGGCATTAAAACCGGAGAGCCGGAAAAAGTCCTGAACCTGACCATACAGGAAGATAAGAAGAAGGGCTATTTTGCCAGGGTTTCCGGGGGCCTGGGCAATGCAGAGCGTTATAATACCAGTCTGAAAGCCAACCGGATGGTCGGGGAGCAACAGCTTTCTTTTGATGGGACCATCAACAATGCCAGTATGTGGGGCAATGGCGGGGACGGCGTAACGACACGCAATTCAGCGAATGTCAATTACAGGAATGAATTCAATAAGAAAGTTTCGGCTGATGCAGCTTATGGTTTCAATGGCAACCGGAATAATACCTACAGTGCTTCCCATACCCAGAACTTCCTCGAAGACACCAAAAAGAATGCTTATACCCGTTTAGAGGATGCAACTAACGACAATTTCAGTAAAAACCGTAACCACTGGTTTGGCGGCAACCTGGAATACAAGATAGATACCAATAATTACCTGAAGGTATCACCTAATTTCTCGTATAACCAGAACGAAGGCAGTTACAATGGCAATTCACTGAGCAGCCAGCCCGCGATAGCCGATGCTGTCGCACTGACGACCAAAAGGTTGAGCGAAACCAGCAGTAATTCAGACAACCTGAACCTGAAGACCAATGTGTTCTATAACCATAAATTTGCCAGGAAAGGCCGCAATTTCAGCTTCTGGGGAAATATCAATTACTCAAAAGGCAATAATTACCGGGACGTGCTGAATGATTACCTGTTCACCAGGAACAGCATCGACTCTGTGGCATTGCAACACCAGCTTAATGATCAGGACAACCACAACCTGGGCCTCAATGCGGGCGGTTCCTATATGGAACCGTTGTGGGCAAAGACGTTCATTGAAGTGAATTATAACTGGAACCGCTCGGCCAACACCAGCAGCAGGGATGTAAGGGATATAAAATCCGGGAATGAGGTGTTCAATCCTGACCTCAGTAACAATTACGATTACCAGTTCATTACCAACAAGGTTGGCCTGAATTACCGCTATATCGGTGAGAAGCTGAATTATACACTGGGTGTGAATGCCCAGCCTGCCGTACTGAGGGGGCAAAACCTGAGCCGTGACCTCACGACAGTGAACCATACGTTTAATATCATTCCTTCTGCCCGGCTGGCCTACAAGTTCTCTAACCAGGAATCTTTTGATATCAATTACTGGGGACGCAGCAATCAGCCCAGCTTTTTCCAGTTGCAGCCCATTTCTGATAATTCCAATCTGCAGAATGTCGTCACCGGTAACCCCGATCTGAAGCCAGAGTTCATTCACAGCATCAATGCGCATTACAAGCAATCGGACTGGAACCTCGGGCATGTCTTGTTTGCGAATGCTTCTTACAATAAGACGAATAACCGCATCGTGACCACCAAATTCATCTCACCATCTACCGGCTGGCAGCAGACCACTTATACCAATACGGACGGCTTTTATAACCTGAGCGGGGATTATTATTACAGCAAGCCTTTTGCTGAACGCAAATTCTCTCTGGGGTATTCGGGCTGGGGCTCACTGAACAATAATGTTTCTTTCGTGGATGGCAACCGCAATGTGGCGCAGAATACGGCCTGGAGGCAGGGAATAGAGTTTAAGATTGATCTTCAGGAGGTGGTCAACGTGCAGTTTGAGACTTCTTATTCTCAAAACAGGACGACCTATTCGCAGGAAGCCTTTGAAGAGCGGAAGACCAATCGCTGGGAATACAAGGTAGAAGGCCGCAATTACTTCTTTAAGAAACTGACGCTGGGCTATGACTTCAGCAAGGTGATCAATTCCGGTTTCAGTAATACCATCATCAACAACCCGACACTGCTCCGGCTTTCCCTGGAATATAAGTTTATGAAGAATGACATGGCTGCCCTGAGGCTTGACGGTTATGACTTATTCAACCAGAATTCGGGCATCTCCAGGGATGTATTCGATAACGTGATCGTAGACCGGCAGGTGAACCGGCTGGGCCGTTACTTCATGTTGTCGTTCATTTACCGTGTCAGGAAGTTCGGCGGATAGCTTTCTTCTGCTGCGACAGGCGGTCATTTGGGCAATAATCTGTATTTTAGGCAACCTAAAACCAGTAACCAATGAAATTATTGAAGACCGTTATCTTTTTCTTTTTCCTGTTTTCCCCGTGCTTCCTGAAGGCCCAGCAACTTGTTTTGCCCGGCGACCATCCTGACCCTTCTGTCGTTAAGATCGGTGACAGCTTCTGGGCCACTGCCACCACATCCAACTGGTTCCCGGCCTTTCCTGTTTATCAGAGTAAGGACCTGAAGCACTGGACAAAAAAGAGCGTGGTTTTTAAACAGCGTCCTGAATGGGCCGACTACTATTTCTGGGCTCCGGAGATCACTTATGACAATGGCAAGGTATACATCTATTATACTGCACACAAGAAGAACGGCAACCTTTGTATCGGTGCGGCCGTAGCCGACCGGCCGGACGGGGAATACACAGACCTGGGTCCGCTGATGTGCCAGGAAGACGGTTCTATTGATGCTTTTCCGATGCGGGACAAAAATGGCAAACTGTACATGATCTGGAAGGAAGACGGCAACAGCGTGCGCAAGCCGACCCCGATCTGGGCGATGGAGATGAAGGAAGACCGTACCGGGCTGATCGGAGAGAAGAAGGAGCTTTTCAGGGGTGACCAGCCTTGGGAGAACGGCCTGGTAGAAGGTGTTTCGATGGTCAGACATGGGGAATATTATTATGCGGTCTATGCGGCTGCGGCCTGCTGCGGAACCAAATGTAACTATGGAACGGGAGTTGCCAGGAGCAAGGATTTGCTGGGGCCGTGGGAGAAGTATGCGCAGAACCCGGTTTTGGCCAGTACAGCTGAATGGACTTGCCCCGGACATGGTACGGTAGTGCAGAAAGACGGTAAGTACTATTTCCTGTACCACGGCTACAGTGCTGCGGAAAGTGTTTTTGCCGGTAGACAGGGCCTCCTCCAGGAACTGGAGTTTACCAAAGATGGTTGGATCAGCTTTAAAAAGGATGCGCCGGTAGCTGTAAAGCGCACCACTAAATCCGATAATTTTTCAGGAAGTGAGCTTGGGCTGGACTGGCAGTGGAGTATTTTCAAGGATGTTAAGTATCAGCTGGCTGGCGGGGTGCTGACGCTGGACGCATTACCTGACATCTCAGGCGCTTATATAGCACAACCTGTATTGTATAATAGTTATACTGCAGAAACCGTGCTGACATCGGCTTCTGCTGCGGAAGCGGGCATTGGGATCATCGGTGACGATAAGCATTTGGTCTACGCTGCGGTAAAGGGCACAGATATCGTACTGAAATCGGTAAGGAATGGCGAGGTTACGGTTTTGAAGACGCTGCCGGGTGTTGCAACGCAATTTCCTTTAAGATTTAGGCTGGAGGCCAGCCGGAATGCCAGCTTTACCTTTTACTATGCCCCGGACAAAGGTGCTTACAGAAAGATCAGTGCCGAAGCGGCAGACGGCAGCTTCCTGCCGCCATGGGACCGGGCACTGCGTGTGGGTATGATCGCCATTGGCGAAAAGGACAAGAAAGCAAGCTTTGACAGTTTTACGTTGAAATAAGCTTAGTTTTCAATTTTTACACCCAGCAGGTGCAGGTCTTCACCACGGCCGACTTCCGTTGAGGTTTCGCCAAGCCAGCCGTTTTCCTGACTGACCCCGCTATAGACCTTCACAAAGTCGATACCGGGGAGTGTTACCGGATTGCCGTTCTTGTCAATGGCCCAGTCGATGTCAATGCCGGAATTGTCATGAGCGTTTGGATAATTGTCCACGTAACCGTACCTGAATGCATAACGCACATAGTAGGTGCCCTGGCCGTTTTCTTCGAGGCCATTGTTCGCAAGCCTGACGCCGTTAAAAACGATCTTGTCGTCTTTCACCCAGGCGGGATAATAACTCTGTGCATGGAAAACATTTTTGGCTTTGTAACCTGTTTGCCCCTGGTTGTCTGTCCACCGGATATAATTGCTGATGCTGACGTTGTTTTCGGGAGTGCCTGCCGGTGTTTCGGTTACCGGGCGCTGATAGGTCATTTCGTAATTACGGAAAGTACGGACATCATTGTTGGCCACTGCAGTACTGTACCAGGATTCTCCCTCAGCAGAGAAGCTCGCGCTGCCCCTGATCTCGTACCATTCGTCCGCATCGGGTTTTCCGTTTTTATTCTTGTCCCAGGCCACCATAACGATTCCCGGTTCGCTGCTTCCGCCAAACGGCGCGTTTGAGGGGCCGACAGGAGTACCAAAGGTATTTCCATAAATGCGAAAATCGCGCCTGCCCGCAACATTGACGATGGTATGGTCAAAACCCAGGACCACATAACCTCCCCAGCTCCCCAACGTGACCATACCGGCGTCTTCTCCGACGAGTTCCTGGTCTGCTTTGGCAAGCATGGTTTCATAAGTATCGCCTGGATGATATTTGGGCATCTCGTTAACGAACTGTCCGGGGGCGGGCATATAGTCGAAGACCTTTGCGGTAAAGCCAGCAGCGGCCCTTGCCCGTTGTTGTACAGTAACCAGCAGCGTATCTGCCAAATCGCCCGAAGAGACTTTTAACTGGTAAGTCCCCGCGTTCACGGCGGTAAAAAAAGCAGCGGACGATGTACCGGAAGTCAGCCGGTATAATTCGGAAGGGGCTGATATCATCTCCCATTTTAATACATCCTTATCCGCAAATTTCTGAGGTGCCTCCAATTTCAAAATCGTATTGGTGGTGACCTGGCTGTAGGTTACCGGTGCTGGGTTTGAAGTTTCAGCGTTTTTTTTGCAACTGCAGATCAGCAGCGCGGCACAGCCAAGATAGAGAAGAAATAGATATCGGTTATTCATGCAAAATGGTTGATTAATAAGTTATTTTGGTAACAGGGCAAAATGACCGGGAACATCACCCGTGCGAACGACCCACTTCTTTTTGCCTTCTTTATTAAAGCAGTAGAGTAAGCCGGGCGAAACATAGTTGCCCGCTTCAGTGATATAGATGTCTTTGGTGACAGGATGTACCATGATTCCATAGGGTATTTCTATCTGTTTATCGGTCCCATCGGTGATCAATACGCGGGATATGACCTGGTGCGTTTTTGTATCGACGATCCCATAGGTGATGACATTGGAATAGGTTACATAACTCCATTCGGTACTGTAGAGGTACAACAGGTCATCGTCGAGGTAATAATTGCTCACCGCTACGGGTAGGGTATCTGTTACCTTTTGCAGCGTCTTGTCTATGAAATACAGGCGTGATGGTGAAGCCTTGTAGTCACCTCGTGAAGTCACCCAGAGGCCGCCCCGCTTGTCCGCCCTGATATGGTGCAGGTTGTAGGCTACGTCGATCTTTTTTTCCTCCCTGAACGTAGCCAGGTCGATCACCGAAACTGTTCGTTCATACTTGTTTGTACTTCCCCCGCCCATGTAGCCACCTGAATTCACTACGTAAATCTTTCCGTCGACGATCTCCAGGCAATCAGGCTGATATCCGACCACACACTGGTCTACCACTTTCAGCGTAGCGGTATCTATTTTAGCCACATAGCCTTTCTGGGTATAGTCCGGGTTGACCTCAACAGGCCCCGCATAGGAAGTAACGTAAGCGAATCCCTTATCGAACTTGATGTAACGGCAGTTGGGGATCTCTATCTGCCCAATGCGTCTGGCGGTCCTTGCCTCCATGACCTCTACCTTGTTCGAGACATTGATCACCGCGTAAAGCCTGCCGCCGTAAATGGCGAGGTCATTTCCTGCATCACCCAGTTCTTTCGGAACAGCCGGGTTTACCATGCCATAGATATTCCGCTGATAGACACCCCTGGAAAAGTCATAATAGTCCAGTGTACTCTTATTGCTGCCCATACTGCCTTCGTTAAGGAGGTAAAAGCCGGAAAAGCCGTCATCGGCGGGCTTATCTACGACAGTTTCGCCGGTTTTAAAGAGCTCTACATCTTTGCGGCAGGATACCGCGAGGAGAACCAGCAGGATCAGGTGTAGTTTTCTCATAGCTCAACAGATAAAATCAGTTTATAATTTCGCTTAGGCATGGGATAATTCAATACTACCTCGTAATCCTGGTTCATCAGGTTGTTGACCTCACCTGAAATTTTAACGCGGTATCCTTTAAGCCGTATCGCTTTTGACGCGGACAGGTCATGGGTATACCAGGGTTGCTGGTAATTCTCAGCAATATTGGCGGAGTTATCATACCGTTGTCCGATATAAATGTAGCTGTAGTTCAATTGCCATGACCTGTACCGGATACCTGAGATCAGCGAGCCGCTATGCCAGGGAATGTGCGGGATCTGACCGCCATAACTCAATCCTTCCAGCAAAGGGTTTTGCCGTCTGGAAAAGTCCTGCGCCTTCTGGTAAGTGTAGGAGGCCCTCACGTTCAGCTGCAGGTTGCCGGGTAAGGAGAAAGCGAAATCGGAAACCGCGTCGATGCCCCTTATCTCTGCATAACCCAGGTTCATCATCATCCATCGGTACATGCCGCTGCCCCTGGGAACGGCTACGATCTTATTGGTAACCTGGTTATAGTAGGCATCGGTCTGTAGCTGCCACTCACTCAGTACAGCGCCTTTCCGGTTTTTACGATAGGTGAAACCCAGGTTGTATTGACGTGTATACTCCGGCTCCAGCCTGATATTACCGACATCCGTATAATAAAGGTCATTGAAGGTAGGCATCCTGAAAATATCTTTATAAAACGCCCTCAGGCTGAAGTCATTTTGCTCAAACGGCCGGTACGATAAAAAAATAGCGGGCGTAAACTCATGTTTGGCGGGGGCGGCCACCGCTGCTTCACCCGTGGCCGTAAGGCCCCGTTTTACGCCTTCGTTCACGAAGGTGCCCAGCAGGCTGGCCTGCATCTTGAATTTCCCCAGCTGTGCAGCACCCGCCAGCGCAATGAGCGCGGTAAGCCGCCTGGGGTATATAAACCCTTCCAGATTGGAAGCAAGGGAGTTGTATTGCAGATCTGTTGAAAGATCGACATCAATCGCTCTGGACAGGCTGTACTTATTGGCTACCGAAGTATACCATTCCTGCTGATGAAAGCTGTTGTCTATATGCAGTTCATCCGGGCCGGGGCTCAGGTAACGCATCTCATCGCTGGCATACTTTGCATTGACCTGGACGCCGTGACCATTGACGCTGTTTTTCTGAAAAGAACCCTGCAGGAAAAAATTACGGTCCCATTGTCTTTGCGGATTTCTCCAGACATTATTGACGACAGCACCGGGTATACCTTTTTCTGAATCATAGAAGTAGGCTTTAGCCTGCCAGAAGCCATGCCTGATGTTTCCGTACACGCCGCTTTCCAGCCGCAGTGCATGAATGTCGCCATTTTCCCTGATCGCGGTGGTGTCATAGGCAACGGTCTTCGTCCCGGGTAATACCCGCCTGTAGCGGAAGGGATAACGGCCGGAAGCATAAATGTATTCGCTGCTGAAAGAATAGCTGAGGCTTTTGGACAACCGGTGTTCAATAAGTACCGAAGGATCGATCAGGTCAAATGAGCCCGTTTTGAGCACTCCCTTAAAATTCGTGGTCTTCTGTGAATCAAATACCGGCTTCCGGCTGCGCAGGTAGATCGTGCCCGAAGATCCGTAATCTTTCGCCGGCTGGAAAATATCGCTTTTCTGCCCATTGTAGAGGGAGATGGACTCCATATTGTCCATAGAGAATTTCCCGAGGTCTATCTGTCCGTTCTGGGCATTGCCCAGCTGGATGCCATCATAAAATACGCCCATGTGGTTGGTACCCATACTGCGCATGTCTACGGTTTTTAATCCCCCTATACCGCCGTAGTCCTTCACCTGGACACCTGCAAAGTACCTTATGGCATCGGCCACGGAAAAGCTGTTCAGGTTTTTTAACTGGTCGCCGGAGAGTTTCTGGGAGGGGATGACTTCTTTATATTCCGGGGCAGAGATCGTCACGTTCTGTAAGGTCCTGACGCGTGCCGAATCCAGACGCAGGGTATCGTGCCCGGGCTGCTGTCCGTACAGGTAATGGCCGGTAAGTACCAAAAACGTAGTGGATAACGTTTTCAAAGCGCCTGAAATATGCATCTATATGGGTTTCAGTCCAAGTTATATTCAAAGCTCCGACCGCGAAAGCTTTAAAACAGTTGCATAGGCAGGTCTCCTGACTTGTTCTCACTTTTGACGGCCTTCCCGTTCTTATTCACAAAAACAGTGGCATGAAGATATCAAAGTGTCGTTACAGAACTTACAGTAGCGGGCCTGTTCAGGATTTTCACCTGATTCCCTTTTAATCCTGACATTGTGAACTGATGTCAGGAACCTGATGCGGTGCAAAAATAAGAAATATATCTTAAGGATAGCAGGTTTCGTTAAGGGCGGGAATGAGTTAGTCAGACAGACCCTTGCAGATCTCGCGTACCAATCCGGGACCTTCATAAATGAACCCGGTATAGATTTGTACCAGCGAGGCGCCTGCGGCAAGCTTGTCGCGAGCGTCTTTTGCAGAATGGATCCCGCCGACACCAATGATCGGAAAGGCTTTGCCGGATTTTTCGGAAAGGTACCTGATGACTTCGGTAGAACGCTGGGTGAGTGGTTTGCCGCTTAACCCACCGGTTTCTTCCTTAAGTTTGGGGGAAGAATAAAGCCCGTTACGGTCAATAGTGGTATTAGTTGCGATCACACCGGCAATCCTGGTCTGGAGCACGATCTCCACAATATCGTCCAGTTGTTCATGAGTAAGGTCCGGGGCAATTTTAAGCAGAATAGGCCTGGATATGCCATTTTTATGGTTCCGCTGCTGCAAAGTGTGCAGTAATTCCATCAAAGGCGCTTTTTCCTGAAGTGCGCGGAGGCCCGGGGTGTTGGGTGAGCTCACGTTGACCACAAAATAATCCACCACATCAAACAATGCATCAAAACACTTGATATAATCACTTGTTGCATCTTCGTTTGGTGTATTCTTGTTTTTGCCGATGTTGCCGCCGACAACAATACGCTTGTTTCTGGATTTGAGCAACCGCAGACGCTCGGCAAGTGTGTCCACCCCTTTGTTATTGAAACCCATCCGGTTGATCAGGGCACTGTCTGCAGGCAGACGGAACATACGGGGTTTGTCATTGCCCGGCTGAGGCAGGGGAGTGACCGTACCGACTTCAATAAACCCGAAACCCAGGTCACTGAGTGCTTCTATGTACTCGCCGTTTTTATCGAAGCCTGCTGCCAGACCGACAGGATTAGGAAACCTGATGCCGAAAACTTCTTTTTCCAGGCCACTTATGTTTACCCCGTAGCAGCTCCTGAGGATACGGCTGCCCATCGGAAAGTACTCGTGGAACCATTTCAGTCGCCTGACCACAAAGTGATGCACTTTTTCAGGTTCAAACTGGAAGAATATAGGCTTAATCAGACGGTACATGAGCGCGAAGATAGGAAAAAAACGTATTTTTGAGCCCAAATGATTTCAATAAACGACTTAACTTTTCTTATTGGTGCAAGGGCTTTGTATGATGAGGCGAACTGGCACATCAAACCGGGTGACCGGGCAGGACTGATCGGCGCAAACGGCACCGGCAAATCTACACTGCTGAAGATCATCGTAGGGGAATATGCGCCTACCTCGGGTACGGTTTCCATGTCAAAGGACCTGAAGATCGGTTATCTGAACCAGGACCTGCTTTCTTATGATTCTCACCACAGTATCCTGCATGTCGCAATGGAAGCCTTTGAACGGCAGAACCAGTTGCATGACGAGATCGAGGTGCTGCTGAAGAAAATTGAGACGGATTATTCGGAAGAAGTACTGAACAAGCTGAGTGACAAGCAGCAGGAGTTCGAAGCGCTGGACGGATACAATATCGAATACCGTGCGCATGAGATCCTTGCAGGTCTGGGTTTCAGCACTGAAGACCAGCAGCGCCCGCTGAATACTTTTTCAGGAGGCTGGAGGATGCGTGTCATGCTGGCAAAGATACTCTTGCAGACACCGGACATCCTGCTGCTGGACGAACCGACCAACCACATGGACCTTCCTTCCATTAAATGGCTGGAAACTTATCTGTCCGGTTTTGAAGGGGCAATCGTGATCGTATCGCATGACCGCTATTTCCTGGATAAGATCGTGAACAAGACGGTGGAGTCCAGGAAGGGCAAGCTGACGGTTTATGCCGGAAATTACAGTTTCTATCTGGAAGAGAAGGCATTGCGGGAAGAGATCCAGCGGGGAGAATTTAAAAACCAGCAGGCCAAGATCAAGCAGGAGGAGCGTCTGATCGAAAGGTTTAAGGCAAAGGCTTCCAAAGCGAAGATGGCACAGTCGAGGATGAAGGCGCTTGACCGTATGGAACGTGTGGATGATGTAGATGACGATAACCCGACAGTGAATTTCCAGTTTAAGTTTACCAAGCCTTCGGGAAGGCACGTGATCCGGATCGAGTCGGCGAGCAAAAGCTATCCGAACGTGGATATCCTAAAGGATGCGGAAGGTGTGATCGAGAAGGGCGATAAGATTGCGCTGATCGGTGCCAATGGTAAGGGTAAGTCTACTTTGCTGCGGATCATTGCCGGGACTGAGGACTTTTCGGGTACCTGTGTGACGGGCCATAACGTGACGCAGACTTTCTTTGCACAGCACCAGCTGGAGTCGCTGCACCTGGACAATTCCATACTTGAGGAATTGCAGGCTTTTGCGCCAAAGCATACAGATACAGAACTCAGGGGCATCTTAGGCTGTTTTCTGTTTACGGGAGATGATGTGTTCAAGAAGATCAGGGTACTTTCCGGGGGCGAGAAATCGCGCGTGGCACTTGCCAAGTCGCTGACCACGGATTCCAACTTCCTGATTCTGGACGAACCGACCAACCACCTGGATATCCAGTCGGTGAATATCCTGATCCAGGCTTTGCAACAATATGAGGGAACTTTCATTACGGTGTCGCACGACCGTTACTTCCTGGACAACGTAGCGAACAAGATATGGTTCATTGAGGACCAGAAGATCAAGGAATATCCGGGTACTTATGCTGAATACGAGGAATGGGCAGCGAAGCGTCCGCCTGCCAGGTCCTCTTCCATTCCGGTGAGACCGGATAAACAAGTAAAGAAAGAGGAAAAGCCAGCCCCGGTATCGGCCGCTTCCGGACAGAATCCCCAGCAGCAACTCAAGAAACTAAATGAGCAGCTGAAGAAGATCGAGACGGATATTGCCGGTTTTGAGGCGAACCTGAAGGAGATGGAGATGCTGCTGGCTGACGAAAATATTTATGCCGATGCACAGAAGCTGGCAGAAGCAAATAAGAAATACAATACAGCTAAGACGCAGCTGGATGCGGCACAGAAGGACTGGGAAGGCCTGGCCGGTGAAATTATGGAACTGGAAGCGCAATAACATGAGGAAAGCGGTCTGTCTGAAATTAAAATGGATATGCACCCTGATCGGGTTGCTGAGTCATGCCGCCGTTGCCAGACAGGCAGATTTTCAGTATGAGAACCGGGCCTACAGGGCTTCGATACAGACGGTGCAGTGCTATAATGTCCGGAACGAGCAGTCAATGCCGGTCATTGCGCTCAAGTCCGATGAACAGCTGCGGTTTTCCTTTGATGACCTGGAGGGGGGCAGTAAGGTATACTGGTATACAATTGAACATTGTACTTATGACTGGAAATCTTCAAGGCTGTCTGTACTCGATTATCTTGAAGGCATGCCTGAAGACCGGATCAATGATTTTAAATATTCTTTCGGAACCTTGCAGAAGTATACGCACTATGAACTGACATTGCCCAATGCACAGGTGAAACCTAAGATTTCGGGGAATTACCTGCTGAAGGTGTATGAAGAAGGAAACCAGCAGAAACCCGTGATTTCGCAACGTTTCTATGTTGCAGATCATGCGGTCAGTGTAGTAGCGGATGTAGTAGCCAGTCAGCAGGTAGCTTTGCGTTTCAGTAATCAGAAGGTAAATTTTACCTTGTTCCATCAGGCACCAATTGCCAATCCATCGCTGGATGTGAAGGTCGTGGTCATGCAGAACGGCGATCCGCAGACTGCGGTATTGAACACGCGGCCTCAGTTTGTGAAGCAGGGTTCGCTGGTTTATAACGAAATGAACAGTAATGATTTTCCCGGAGGGAGTGAATTCCGGAAGTTTGACATCCGCAGTGTGCGTTACAAAGCCCAGAACGTACGGGATATCGTCAGGGATACGGGTTTAAGCGTGATACTTTTCGACGATCCGAACACTTCCCGCGATCGTTACAGTAACGTGATAGATGAGGATGGAAGTTTTTTCATCCGGAACCAGGACGGGCGTGATGATGCCACGGAAAGCGATTACGCCAATGTTACATTCAGCCTGGATGCCGTGCCTCCGTCTGCTTCCGGGGACGCCTTTGTAGTGGGCCGGTTTAATAATTACGTACTGGATGAGCGCGCTAAAATGAATTTTGATCCTGCGCGCAAACGGTTCTCAGCAGTGGTCAAACTTAAGCAGGGGCTTTATGACTATAAATATGTCTGGCTGGACAAACAGATTGGCAAAGTGGATTTTACCGCCTTCGAAGGCTCACATTTTGAAACAGGCAACAATTACCAGGTTTTCGTATATTATAAACGCCCCGGTTCCAGGTGGGAAGAACTTGCGGGTTATGGTCAAGTGAATTCCCTGAAGAAATAAAGATGATATGAATTTGAAAGCAAAACACCCGCAGGAGTCTTATACTGTAATGAATGAGCTGGTATTGCCGAACGATACCAACACCCTGAATAACCTGATGGGTGGCCGGTTGCTGCACTGGATGGATATCGCCGCTGCGATCTCGGCGCAGAAGCATTGTAACCGCATTGTGGTGACGGCATCTGTGGACAACGTATCCTTTAAACAACCCGTGAAACTGGGAGATGTGATCACGATCGAGGCCAGGGTAACACGTGCCTTTAATACTTCCTGTGAGGTCCGGCTGGATGTTTGGGCACAAAATGTACCTTCAGGATCGAAGGTAAAATCTAATGAAGCTTACTATACATTCGTGGCCGTGGACCAGAGCGGCCGCACCATACCGGTCCCGGAACTGAAACCGGAGAGTCCTGAGGAAATCGAGCTTTACGACGGCGCCTTAAGGCGGAGACAATTGAGGCTCATCCTCAGTGGAAAAATGCTGCCAAACGATGCGCTCGAACTGAAGGCTTTGTTTAGCAGCTGAGGCCCGCGCCCCGTCAGCTGCCCATCTCCAGGATCTTGTCGAATTCGGCAGCTTTGAGCGGCATTACGGAAAGCCTTCCCTGGCGTATCAGGGAAATGTCCTTCAGGCTTTCCTCAGCTTTGATCTGCTCCAGGCTTACCGGGTTCTTTAAAGGTTCTACAGGCGCAAGATCCACTACAACCCAGTTCGGATCATCTGTAGTGGGGTCCTGATAAAATTCCTTCACGACTTTAGCAATACCCACTACATTCTTGCCTTCATTGCTATGATAAAATAAGACGAGATCGCCTTCCTTCATGTCCCGTAGGTTATTGCGTGCCTGGTAATTGCGCACACCATCCCAAAAGGTGCGGCCGTCTTTATTGAATTTTTCCCAGCTGTATTTGAATGGCTCTGACTTAACGAGCCAGTATTGCGTGTTACTCATGTTTGTGGATAGTTACTGCAAAAATAGCGAATCCCGAATAAAAAAAGCCCCGGATACCTGAGTACCGGGGCGTGCTATGTATTTTAATGACAGGATCTATGCCTGAGCAGTCAATTTAGCCAGAACAGCATTGTTTTTAGCCAGCTGATCTTTTGCAGACTGCTTTGAGCGGCTGCCCAGCTCAAGGTTGGTTGCCAATTTCAAATGTTTCACTTCCTGCTTCGCAAAAGTTTTGTTCCTTCTGTCTTTTCTTTTTAATCTGGTAACTGCCATGTCTTTTAATTTAATGTATTAAATCCTTGAGGTCGAAAGCGGATTCGAACCGCTGTAGGAGGTTTTGCAGACCTCTGCCTAGCCACTCGGCCATTCGACCCTGTTAAAATTCAGGCTGCAAAAATAGTAAATATTCGTTATGATGCAATTTATTTCTATAATTTTCTCACGCCCGTATGGAGATTCCTGTAGAGTTCGGAACAGAAGATGGCACCGGATACAGCCACGTTGAGTGACTCGGCTGCACCGGCCCCTGGTATCGTTACGGGATACCCGACGAGTCTGATGATCTCCTGGCTGATGCCCTGGCCTTCGCTGCCCAATACGACAAGGCCCTCATGTCCCCAATCGGTTTCGTAGATATTGTTCCCGTTTAGCAATGCGCCGAATACCGGAAGTTTGGAACTGCTGATGAGCCGGGCCAGATCGCAGTAGTGTACCCTGATCCGGCTCAGCGAACCCATTGTAGCCTGAACGACTTTGGGATTGTAAGCTTCAACGGTATCTGCCGAGCAGATGATCTGGTCAAAGCCGAACCAGTCTGCAGTCCGTATAATTGTCCCCAGGTTCCCGGGGTCTTGTACACCGTCGAGTACCAGCGTGAATTTCCCGTTCAGGCTTGACGGGTCCAGGTCGGGCACAGTCTCCTGCTCCCGGTGGCCAGGGATATGAACGAGTGCCAGAATGCCCTGAGGGGCCTGCAGTGTACTAATCTTATCAAGATCAGCGTTGTTTACTTCAAATAACTTTATATTTGCGGGCAATTTTTGCAGTGAAGACTGGAATTGGGGCAAATAGTAGATGCTGTGTACCTGATAGGATGACCGGATAAATTCTGAAATAGACTTTATACCTTCAATGATGAAGATCCCATGCGCTTTACGGTACTTTTTTTGATGTAGTGATTTAATAAAACCGACCTGAGATTTTGAAAGCATACCTGAATCCTGAAAACAATGTGCTATTTGCTGCAATATTACTATTTATTCTTGTTTTTGGCGCGGGTTGTTCTTCTACAAAATATATTGCCGATTACCAGTCGATCGTAAAAAAGGTCAGGATCGACAGCATTGACAACGCATTTGAGGAGGAAGCCTACAATTATATTCAGAAAGATATCCGCCCTGCCTCTGTTATCGGGATCAATGTGGTCATTTATAATATCTTTAATACCAAGGACGGTAAATACAAAACCAGTAACATTAAACCTTTGGGAACACCACCCCCCATACTCGACAGTACCCTGGTAGAGATATCGCGCAACCAGATCGAGAAGTTTTTAAAGAGCAAGGGATATTTCAATGCCGTGGTGAAATCGGAAATTACGATTAAAAAGAAGCGGGCAAAAGTGGTCTATACAGCCAGGCAGGGACAACCGTTTACCGTCAATAAACTGAATTTTGAAATTGCTGATCCTTCGGTCAAGGAACTTTATGTGTCCAGGAAACAGGAATTTACCCATCTGCGTGAAGGGGCACGTTTCGATGATGACTCCTTAAGCTATGAGCGGGACCAGTTGCAGCAGCTGATGCGTGAAAATGGTTATTTTGATTTCTCAAAGCC
This sequence comes from Pedobacter sp. JY14-1, assembly GCF_029269825.1. Taxonomy (GTDB): domain Bacteria; phylum Bacteroidota; class Bacteroidia; order Sphingobacteriales; family Sphingobacteriaceae; genus Pedobacter. The sequence goes on from NZ_JARJHU010000002.1 coordinate 105,975, forward strand.
ATATGTAAAGTATACTGTTGATTCCAACCTCAATGCCAACAAGGCGAACGTAACGCTGGTGGTAGACAATCCGGACGGAAAACCTGCACACGAACGCTATCATATCGGTGAAACCAAGGTGATCATTGCTCCTGATGCCGACGGTTTCAGGGACACGATCGTGCTGAACACCCGGGCTTTTAAGGATGTCAGGTATACGGATCTTTCCGGGAAGTTCAGACGGAACCCGATCGTGCGGTATAATTTTTTGTCTGCCCCGGAGCAATACGACGTCAGAAATGAAGAACTGACTTATGACCGGATGTATGAGCTGAATGTATTCAAGAACGTGAAAATTGAATATAGCAAGGCCGGGGACAGCAGTAAACTGGTGTTGCCGAGTATTTACCTGATCCCTCAGAAGATCATGAGCAACCGGGTGGAAGGTGAGGTGCCTTTCAATGGCGGAACTGTAGGCTTCAATTTGAGCAATACGTATTCGAACAATAACCTGTTCCGGGGTGCTGAAAGGTTTGAATTCCAGGTAAAGGGCGGGTTACAGTCAAGGATCGGCCAGGGGAGCGGACTGTTCAGCGACATTTATCAGCGTGACTTTTCCCTGAGCGCAAACCTCAGCGTCCCGAGGCTGATGCTGCCGCTGATCACGGCCAGACCGGGCAGGAGAGGCGGAATGCCGCATACCATATTCTCCACCAGCTATGTGTACGCATTGCAGAAAGAAGCCTTTCGCCGCCGGGTATTCCTGAACTCCGTAACCTATGAATTTGTGGAATCCAAGTCCAGGTATCACTCGGTTACGCCTTTCAACCTGGAATACCGTTTTGGTAACCTTCTGCTGGATACCAGTACGGTGTTTGGCAGGCAGCAATTCGAGGCCAACCGTTATACCATCAACCTGCTCGACAGAAGGAACATCACACTCGGTATAAAGTATGCCTATAGTCTGAATGCCAATCGCCTGCTGGAGAACAGCAGCTTTGTTTATATGCGGGCAAACATGGATATGGCAGGAAATATGCTCCAACTGGCGTCTAAGATTGGAGGTGCAGCCAGTAATCCTAAACAGGAAGATTATGCGACGTTGTTCGGATTGCCTTTCAACCAGTACCTCAGGCCTGAAGTGGACCTGAGGTGGTATAAGTATCTCGGCGGGGAAAGACAATTGGTGACAAGGTTAAACGCAGGTATCGGTTATGCCTATGGCAATTCTATCGTACTGCCCTTTGAAAAACTCTTCTTTGCGGGTGGCGCAAGCGGCGTGCGTGCATGGCAGGCACGGACACTCGGGCCCGGAAACTACAACCGGGGCCAGCGTATTGCCGATGAGAACAGCCGTAAGGCTTTTTATGGCCTTGATCAGCTGGGAGATATGCGCATTGAGGCGAACCTCGAATACCGGTATAAGCTGCTCAACCGTTTCTTTGGCGCAAAACTTAAGGGCGCGGTTTTCCTGGATGCAGGTAATATCTGGAATGCATCATCCAACAGCAGTGCCTACAGCGAGACTTATTTTGATGTCAAAAAACTGGGTAAGCAGATTGCCCTGGGTACGGGTATGGGCTTTCGGTATGATGTGCAGTATTTTGTGTTCCGTTTTGATATGGGACTGAAACTCAAGGACCCTCAGTTCAGCGGGAGTGACCAGTGGGTGATCAGCAAATTCCTGAGCGGGGGAAAGGCCTTCCGGGACGCTTATGACAAGGCCAATTCTCCCGACCGCTACCGGTTCCTCCAGTATAACTTTGGTATCGGTATGCCTTTCTAAGCAGAAAGACCTTTAGAAGACGGATTTCAGCCCGTCAAATATCGTTTCAAAGAAGGTAGCTACATCCAGACCATTGCTATGGTTGAAATAAAGCCATAAGATCAGTATGACGATGGCAGCAATGATCAGCTTCCGTATGGCAAATGCAAGGAAAATAACGATTGCCGGAAACAGAACAAGCCAGAGACTGCTGATCACAAAAGGGTTCAGGCCACCGTCGCTTTTATATACGTACAACAATTTACTGTGCGTACCCGAATCATTCTGATGCTTAATGTAAACAAAGGCAGAGCGTTCCAGTGGCATAGACAATACAGCCACACCATTGCTGAACCGGAGCTGCTGCGTAAAGCCGCTTATACTGAAGGTGTAGGTCCCATTGATATTCTCTACCGGGTTTTCAAGTGAATCGGCAGCAATAATGGCCAGTTTGCTGTTTTTCAGCAAGCTTTCTCTGACCAGGAAGTTGTCGATTGCAGTAGGTTGCCCAAAGCAGGCGGCCCCGGTAAGCAGTAAAATGGCCAGTAGCAGTCTTCTCATTCCGTAGCTCTTTTATTATAGATCAGGTAGCCCAAATGTAGCAAAATGCCATTTCTTTTTATGGGGTCGTCATAGCTATTGTAGCTGAGGCTTACCGGTCCCACAGGGGTATGGTATACCAGTCCCGCAGAAGCCGCATATTGCCAGGTACTTAAGGCTTTACGGTGATAAATTCCCTGTTGCCCTTCCCGGCCAAATTTACGGTAGGGGACAAAAGCATAAGCCTCTGCCCTGAATTCGAAGTTACGGCGAAGCTGGAATACATGCTTGATGCCGCCCGCCAGATAGCTTGTAGCCCTGAAATTTTCCAGGAAGATGGAACGGCTGTCCTGCAGCGGATAAAAAGCGGGAGCGGAGAGCAACGAAGCATAATAGGTAGAAAACAGCGGCTGATCGGATAAAACGGCTTCAGCCAGGTAACCCAGTGCGTATCTGCGCGTATGGAAAAAGTAGTTGTCATCGCTCACCCTGATGTTAAACCAATGCCGGTCATGATGCAGTGTGTTGCTGCCATCGTCCAGCGCCTGTGGGTTTCCGATGTTACCGGGGGTGTAATGCTCCCTTCCGGAGAAGTAATTGACGTTAAGCAGGAAGTTCCGTCCCCGGTTTGCATATTGTTTCCGGTTGAATGTATTCTGCTCAAAACTGAGGATAGTTCTTGAACCGCTGAAGCCCGTCTTATCCAGGATATCGCCCAATGTATAATTACTGTTAGGACTGTACCGGTTACTGGTACTGACGTAGGCCGTACCCAGAATGACCCTGGTGTTCCGGTTCAGTGGCATACCCAGTTTCAGCTCCGCTTTCCGGTCGGCCTGAAGGATATAGGTCGGATGGGGGTTTTCGATAAAGATAGAACTGGTATTGTAATAGTCAAAGTTGTTGTAGGTAAGCTCTCCGGCAAGGAAAAGGGGAAGCCGCGACGGAAAATCAATCCGGCCGTTGAGCTGGACCGACTCGTAAAAGCGCCCGGAATATAAATTGGCGCTGAAGGTATAAGACTTGCGGTTAAGGTAATGGTACTGGATGCCTACGAATACATTGCTGATCGGCCGGGTGGAGATGTTGCCCCCGAAATCGATCTTGAAGCTTTTTTCCGGACGGGCGGCAATCTCGAAATTATAGCTGTCGGAAACCGGGTTGTAAGTGATCCTGGGGTAAATGGTTTCAAAGGTCTCGTCAGCGACAAGTTTGTAGTACCCCTGCCGGATGTCTGAAAGGTTGAATACCTTTTTGTCCCGGTTGAACAGGCGTTCCACATATCGTTTCTGGTCTGCATTTACGCCGGTTACAGTTATCGAACTGAATTTCAGGTCCGGTTTCCGGTTGTTGAATTCGGTCCTGCGCCTGAGGAGTGCCCGGATGTCTTCCCGTCTTTTGATCTTTTCCCTGATCTGCGGCATTTCTGCCAGTGTAGCCTCATAACCCTGGCGGATCAGCTCCGCGACGTTGCTGAAATTCGTAGCGGAAAACCCGCTGAGTTCCGGTTGTATATAAACACCGTTTTTGCCGATCAGTGTAGAATCCGATTTGGCAAGCAGCATGAACATCATCAGGCGGTTCATGAGGCGGTCGTCTTCATTTCTGGGATATTCATTATAGGTTTTCGAACTGACGTTGGCACCAATAATGATGTCGGGGCTAAAGTCCTTTTTCATGACATCTGCCGGGAAGTTATTGTACAGTCCGCCGTCAAAGACATACTTGCCGTCCAGTTTGATCGGACGGTAGACCAGCGGTACGGTCATCGTGGCACGTACCGCTTCAGATAAGCTCCCTTTGGAAACCGTGATGCTCGCCTGGGAAAGCACGTCGGATACCATGCAGCGGAAGGGCACAAACAGGTTATCGAAATCATATTTGGCTGCGGCAGAGGCCTGCGAGAAGAGCTCCATCAACGCAAAATTGAGCGGAATGTCATTGACCAGGTTTGAACGGAAACTCATCCGGAGATTAGAGTCTACGGAAAGCTTGGCCGTCAGGATAGACGGGTTGGTGCTTTTTTTCTGGAAAAAGAAACTGTAGTCGCTGTTGTAGCGTCCGCTTACCCAGTCCTGAAACTCCTGGCTGACGGCGACCTTCTCTATTTGTGAAGGCGAATAGCCTGCGGCATACATGGCACCGATAATGCCACCCATGGATGTCCCGGTGATATAGTCTATCGGGATATTGTTCTCTTCAAGTGCCTTGATCACCCCGATATGCGACAGGCCCTTTGCCCCGCCGCCGCTAAGGACAAGGCCTACCTTCTGCGCGCATGCGTGATGCAGTGCGGGAAATAGCAGCAGGGCGACAAGTAGTTTTTTTAAAGCGACCACATTTAAAATTAGTAAATTTCAGGAAACCGGACTTGTTTTCTGAACATACTTAAATGACGGTACATTATGGATTCAGCGAATAAATGCTGTAGGTCAGGACCGAAGCAAAGCTTACCCAAAGGAAATAGGGGATAAACAGCAGGCCTGCCGTTTTGTCGACGCGGTAAAACAACCTGCCATTAATGACGATGACGGCCAGTAAAATCAGTATTTCAATAAAAGCCAGACCGGGCTGCTTTGCATAAAAGAAAATGAATGACCACATCAGGTTTAACAGCAGTTGTATAAAGTAGACGGAAAGCGTGCGTGGGAAATGGGCGATCGTCCTTCTTCGTTGCCAGACCCGGTAGGCGGAAATGCCGATCAGCAGATAAAGCACTGTCCATACCGGGCCAAACAGCGTATTTGGTGGGTTAAAAGCAGGCTTGGTCAGTGTGGGGTACCAGGTATCGACCGAGTGAGCGGTAAAAAATGCGCCACCTGCACCAATAGCCAAAGGTATGATCAGGTTGACGACAAAAGCGGGGAAATTAAACTTCATTTATTCAGGGTTCAGTAATCTCAGGCCCCAGTCCCGCAATAAATGTACCTAATGCAGTAAAAGTTTGTAACTTCATCTTATGTCAAGAATTTTACTTCTCCTTTTGTGCCTTTTCAGTCTCAGCGTGTCAGGGCAATTGAAATCCCGTTCGAATGATCCGGGGCCCGCAGCTTCAAGTATCGTCCGTTACCTGTCGGGAACAGGCGCCGATCATACCGTATCCTGGGATTTTTATTGCACAGGGGGCATGGGTAGCGGAAAGTGGACCAAAATACAGGTGCCGTCCTGCTGGGAACAGCAAGGCTTCGGTGAATACAATTACGGACATATGCCACTGGACAAGCGTGTCAATGAGGAAGGACACTATAAATATGCGTTCAATTTAAACCCTGATTGGAAAGGACGGCATGTGAGGCTTGTGTTTGAAGGCGTACTTACAGATTGCGAAGTTAAGCTGAACGGCAAGCCTGCAGGCAGGCATCAGGGTGGGTTCTACGAGTTTGACCTTGATGTTTCTGGTTTGCTCCGTTATGACGCGGTAAACCAGCTCGAGGTGAACGTCAAAAAACGCTCGGATAACAAATCGGTCAACCAGGCGGAACTGGAAGCAGATTTCTGGAATTTCGGTGGTATCTTCCGGCCGGTATACCTTCAGGCTGACCCTGCCGAATACATAGACCATGTAGCGGTCGACGCACGTGCGGACGGTACATTTTTTGCCGATGTGACCACTTCAGACCGGCGCGCTGCGGCCAGGATACAGGTGGAGATCAGGGACATGCAGGGCCGGCAGATCGCGGTGTCCGGCAAAGCGCCCGGCAGCAGTCCGACCACAAGGATCTCTGGGAAGGCCCCTTCGGTAAAAACATGGTCCCCTGAGTTTCCCAACCGTTATGTCGCTGTAACGAGCCTGCTGGGTGTAAACGGAAAACTGATCCACCAGGTGCGCCATAAGATTGGTTTCAGAACGGTAGAGGTCAGGGCCGAGGATGGCATTTATGTAAATGGGGTGAAGATCAAGTTCAAGGGAGTCAATGCGCATACCTTCCATCCGGATTACGGAAGGACCTCATCTGAAAAGATGAGTGTTGAAACCGTAAACCTCATCAAGGATATGAACATGAATGCAGTAAGGTTCTCGCATTACCCCCATGATAAGCATTTCCTTAATGCCTGCGATTCGCTCGGGCTGTTTGTACTGGACGAGCTGACCGGCTGGCAGGCCCCGAGTTACGACGATACCATCGGGCGTAAACTAGTAAGGGAGCTGATCCGGCGGGACGTAAATGCGCCGTCTGTGGTTTTCTGGGACAATGGCAATGAGGGCGGTTGGAACTATGGTTATGACCACGAATTCGGAGAACTGGATATTCAGAAGCGCGAGGTTTTGCATCCCTGGGAGACTTTCGGCAAAACCAATACCGCGCATTACATCACCTATGATTACCTGTCTATGCAGAATTTTGCATCACGCCAGATATTCTTCCCCACGGAGTTTCTTCACGGGCTCTATGACGGCGGACTTGGTGCAGGGCTTGAAGATTACTGGGAAAAGATGTGGGCACAGCCGCTTTGTGCCGGAGGTTTCCTCTGGGTGCTCGCAGACGAGATGGTAAAGCGGACAGATTCCAAAGAACTGGATGGGGATGGCAACCATGCCCCGGACGGAATCGTCGGTCCTTATCATGAAAGAGAGGGAAGTTTTTATACGATCCGGGAGATCTGGTCACCCGTGTATATCGGCGACAAATACATTACGCCCGCATTTGATGGAAATTTCCCGGTAGAGAACCGCTTCCACTACACCCGCTTCGGACAATGTAAGTTCAGCTACAGGTGGCTCAGGCTGCCGGCCCCGGGCGGAGGCGTCAGCAAGACCATTGCCTCGGGCGTCCCGCAACTGGGTGATCTGGGACCAACGGAACGAGGTAACCTGAAGGTTGGGCTTCCCGCAGGATGGCAGCAGGCAGATGTGCTCGAAATCACTGCGACCGACCCCCATGGCCGGTTGGTCTGTATCCGCAGTTTCCCGGTCAGAACGCCTTCAAATGTGACGACTGATGCCCTAAAGGCTGTAAATCCGGTAGCTGTGGTGAGCTTTTCGGAAGGGAATGGTTATGAATTCAGTGTAGGCGAGATCAGGATCCATATCGATAAAACAAACGGCATGCTGAGATCTGTGAGTAATCGTAAGGGACAACTGCCGTTGCAAAACGGGCCTGTACTGGCCTCTGGTAGCTATACGGTCAGTGGCGTCCGGCATGAAGAAAAGGAAGGCATTCACCAGGTTGTGGTAGATTATGAAAAAAACCGCATGCAGGCGGTATGGACCATACGCCCCGACGGGCTGGTGGAGCTTCAGGTAAAATATCAGCCTAAAGGTTCTGGTACTTTTGCCGGTCTGGAATTCAGTCTTCCTGAAAAGGAAGTGGAAGGTGTGCGCTGGATGGGCGATGGACCCTATCGTGTCTGGAAGAACCGTTTGCGCGGTGTCAATTTCAATATCTGGGAAAAAGCCTACAACAATACCGTAACCGGTCATTCGGGTTTTGTTTACCCGGAATTTAAGGGTTACCACGCCAACCTTTACTGGGCAAAGCTGCTGCTGAAAGGCGGCCAGTCCTTCACGGTCTATAACCGCACGCCGGACGTGTTTCTGAAGCTCTTTAACCCCGGTGAGGCACCGGGGCCTGAAAACTCTGTAATTGCGAACCCGCCAGGCGACCTCTCCTTTATGCATGCAATCCCCGCCATCGGAAACAAGTTCAGCAAGCCTGACGCCCTGGGGCCGCGGTCTGCTCCTTACAGTTTCGACAGCAAGCGTGTACCCGGCGGTTATCTGAAGCTGGACCTGGTGTTTGACTTCTCCGGAAAATGAGGAAGGAAATGCCGTTAGAAGATATACTGAACCATATTTACAGGCTGGAGGAAGCGCCGCTGACGATGCTTTGTGAAAAGATGGAGCAAGTGTCCCTGCCAAAGGGACATCTTCTTTTTCATGCCGGAAAGGTGGAGCGCTGGGTATATTTCATCAAAAAGGGAATGGCCAGGGCTTATGCCAGCACCCCGGAAAGGGAAGTGACCTTCTGGTTTGGCCGTGAGGGCGACCCCGTTATCTCGATGAGGAGTTATGTAGAGGAAAAGCCTGGTTATGAAGATGTGGTGCTGCTCGAAGACAGCATACTCTATAAAATAGGGACAGCGGAGCTGCAACAGCTCTACGGGTTAAACCTCCAGATAGCCAACTGGGGCCGTAAATTTGCTGAGCAAGAACTCATGAAGACGGAGCAGCGGTTTATAGGCAGACAGTTCCGGACTGCTGCGGAATGTTATGCAGACCTGGTCTCACAGAACCCCGACCTGCTCAAGCGTGTACAACTGGGCCATATCGCTTCCTATCTGGGCATCAGCCAGGTCAGTCTGAGCCGCATCCGGGGAGAGGTCAGGTAGCAGGATATTTTTTAACATTTGTAAAAACTCATTTATCCGGGGCTTCCGATCTTTGTGGTATAATCATTAAACAATGAATTGGATAATTTTAGTGATCGCCGGGCTATTTGAGGTGGCATTTACCTCCTGTCTTGGCAAGGCAAAAACAACAACAGGTAACGAAGCCTACTGGTGGTATGCGGCATTTGCACTGACCTGCGGCACGAGCATGTTCCTGCTGATTAAAAGTACGGAAACCCTTCCGCTGGGCACGGCTTATGCGGTCTGGACCGGGATTGGCGCGGTAGGTACGGTATTGATGGGGATCTTCTTTTTTCATGACCCGGCAACTTTCTGGAGAATGTTCTTTATTGCTACGCTCATTATGTCGATCGTAGGCCTCAAACTGGTGTCTGCACATTAATTGCAGGACAGTGCATGATGCCAAATTCAAAAATATTGCGGATAATCGTAGGACCCGAATAAACCAATTATGAATTTGACATCCTTAAAGGGCGCAGCCATGCTGATGCTCGCCTTTAACTTTACTGTTTCTGCACAAAAACTAAGTGTCACAGACCTTCAGGTCGAGCACCAGGTCAATCCGCTGACGGTTGAACCCTCGGTTCCGCGCCTGAGCTGGAAACTGAGTTCGACTGAAAAAAATACCCTGCAGACCGCTTATGAGATCAGGGTCGGCAGTGACGCGAAGGCGCTGGGTTCGGGAAAGGAACTGGTATGGAAGGGCGAAAAGCGCACAGACCGTTCGGTCCTGGTCCCCTATGAGGGTGCAGCACTGAAACCCGGCCAGCGCTACTACTGGCAGGTACGTGTAAAGGATAACCATGGCCATACCTCTGCATGGAGCACGGTACAATACTGGCAAATGGGCCTGAAACCAGCAGACTGGAAAGCGCAATGGATCGCCGTTCCGGGCAAGGATACGGCTGCTGCCAGCCCGATGTTCAGAAAGGAAGTGACCATCAGCAAAACGATCAGGTCTGCGACAGCCTATATCACCGCCAGGGGCGTTTATGAAGCCTATATTAACGGTACACGTATAGGTGATGCTTACTTCGCGCCGGGCTGGACGAGTTATAAGGACCATTTGCAGTACCAGGGCTACGATATTACCGCCCAGCTCAGAAAGGGCAGTAACGTGATTGGTGCAATGCTTGGCGATGGCTGGTACAAAGGCAGGATCGGGTTTAACTATCAGAAGGCATTTTACGGAGATACCAGGGCATTGCTGCTCCAGGTTACGGTAACCTATACAGACGGGAGTACGGAAGTACTCGGAACCGACGGCACCTGGAAAACCGCATACGGACCCGTGCTGTCCTCCAATATGTATGATGGCGACACTTATGACGCCCGCAGGGAAAAAAGCGGCTGGACGGCGCCGGCTTACGGGGAGGATGCCTCATGGACGGCAGCCCGTACGGCGGATTTCGGGTATGACCAGCTGGTGGGCATGAGCGGCCCCGTGGTGAAAAAACACGAGCGGTTCAAGGCCCTGAAGATTTTTAAGACCCCACAAGGTGACCTGGTGGCCGATTTTGGGCAGAACCTGGTCGGTTGGGTCGAACTGAAGGCCGGGGGACCAAAGGATACCCGGATTGTGGTGAGCCATGCAGAAGTGCTGGATAAGGCGGGTAATTTCTATACCGAAAACCTGCGTTCCGCCAAACAGCAGAATACTTATCTCCTGAAGGGAGGAGAAGCACAGGTCTTTTCACCGCATTTCAGTTTCCAGGGTTTCCGGTATGTAAAAATTGAAGGGTATCCGCAGGAGCTCAAACCGGAGGACCTGACGGCAGTTGCGCTTTATTCCAATATGGCACCCACCGGCGAATTCAAAACTTCCAATGCCTTGCTGAACCAGTTGCAGCACAACATCCAGTGGGGACAGAAGGGCAATTTTGTCGATGTGCCTACAGATTGCCCGCAGCGGGACGAGCGCCTTGGCTGGACGGGGGATGCACAGGCTTTCTACAATACTGCGGCCTATAACATGGACGTGAGCGGCTTTTTTACCAAGTGGCTTAAGGATGTAAAGGCAGATCAGCATCAGAACGGCAGCATTCCATTTGTCATACCCGATGTGCTGACGCCAAACGACGCGGGGGCGACAGGCTGGGCCGATGTGGGCACGATTATACCCTGGGGATTGTATGTAGCCTATGGCGATACGCGCATTCTGGAAAACCAGTATGAAAGCATGAAGGCCTGGGTGGGCTTTATGACCTCAAAGTCCAGGCAAAATCTCTGGAATACCGGCTTCCATTTTGGCGACTGGTTGTTTTACCGTCCGGATGACGACAATGATGGAAGGGCAGCGGTAACGGATAAATACATGATTGCCCAGTGCTTCTATGCACATTCAGTGCAGTTGCTGATCAATTCGGCAAGGGTATTGGGCAAAACAGAGGACGTCAGCAAATACACCGCGCTGCTGGCCGACCTCAAATCGGCTTATGTGAAAGAATATATGACACCTTCGGGCAGGCTCGTTTCGTCTACCCAGACTGCTTATGTCCTGGCGCTGCAGTTTGACATGCTCCCCGAAACGCTCAGGACCCAGGCTGCCGACCGGCTGGTGGAAAATATCAGGAGCTATGGCAACCACCTGACCACAGGTTTCCTGGGAACGCCTTATCTGTGCCATGTGCTGACCAGGTTCGGGCACAACAATGTGGCGTATGACCTGCTGATGCAGGAAAGCTATCCTTCCTGGCTTTACCCGGTGAAAATGGGTGCCACGACCATATGGGAACGCTGGGACGGGATCAAACCTGACGGAAGCTTCCAGACACCGGGCATGAACTCTTATAACCATTATGCCTATGGTGCCATTGGCGACTGGATGTACCGCAATGTGGCGGGGATCAATCCCGCTGAGGATGCAGCAGGCTATAAAAAAATAAGGATAGAACCCAGGCCTGGAGGCAAGATCAGCAACGCTTCCGGAAGTCTGGAAACGCCTTATGGAAGGCTGTCTTCGTCCTGGACGATAGAAGGCGGCTTATTTAAGCTGGATGTCGTGATACCTGCCAATACTACTGCAACGGTAATTTTACCCGGCCCGCAGTTGAAGCAGGGCCAGGAAACCACCAATAAAACCGAAATTGGCTCGGGCAGCTATCATTTTGAATGTAGGGTAGCCCCGTCAGCCGGCCGGTAGCCGGACTTGAACACTTGAAGAATACACCAAACTGAATATGATGACCAAACAGAATAGTCTTCGCTATTTGCTGATGCTTTTTTTACTGCCGCTTGCGCAGCATGCCTTTTCGTTTGCCCCGGGAATGCCCGTGGAGCTCCAGTGTGAGCACCTCATACGCCCAATTGGGATAGATGCACCGAACCCCCGTTTTTCCTGGAAAATGAATGACCCGCGCCAGGGTGCCAGGCAACTGGCCTACCGGATCGTTGTAGGAAGGGATTCTGCAGGGCTTGTCTCCGGGAAGGAAACCGTCTGGGCGTCGGGAAAATTAGCGTCAGCAAGCAACCTGGTCAGTTACCAGGGCAAAGCGCTTGAGGCCTTTACCAAATATTACTGGCTGGTGGAAACCTGGGACAAAGATGGAAAGGCCGCTTCCGCGACCTCCAGTTTTGAAATGGGTATGCTGAAGTCCGCCAACTGGAAAGGCACCTGGATCAGTGACAGCCAGGACCCCAATACGAAACCCGCTCCTTATTTCAGAAAGGTCTTTGCCGCGGAAAAGAAGATCGCTTCTGCAAGGGCTTATGTGGCCTGCGGGGGCTTGTACGAATTGTACCTCAATGGCCGTAAGGTCGGTAACCACCGGCTGGACCCCATGTATACGCGTTTCGACAGGCGTACGCTGTACGTTACCTACGATGTAACCAGTCAGCTGCAAACCGGTAAAAATGCCGTAGGTGTGTTGCTGGGCAATGGCTGGTATAACCACCAGTCTACCGCAGTATGGGATTTTCACAAGGCACCCTGGAGGAACAGGCCAACTTTTTGCCTGGACATCAGGATCACTTATGCCGATGGCTCTACCGAAACTGTCAGTTCGGGAAGGGACTGGAAGACAGCCCTGAGCCCGGTTATTTTCAACAGCATTTATACGGCCGAACATTATGATGCCCGTCAGGAACAGCTTGGCTGGAACATCGTCAATTTCGACGACAGCAAATGGCGCGGGGTGATCCCCAGAAGTGCGCCTTCGGATAACATCGTGGCGCAGGCGCTGCACCCGGTAAGGAACGTAGAGACCGTACCTGCCAGGAGCATGAACAAGATCAACGACACGGCCTATGTATTTGACCTGGGCCGGAACATTTCCGGCGTAAGCCAGATCCGGGTCAGCGGAAAGGCAGGGACGGTCATCAGGCTTAAACATACGGAACGGCTTTATGCGAATGGCCGGGTGGATATGTCAAATATCGACCAGCATTACCGCCCAACGGATGACAAGGACCCTTTCCAGACCGACATCTTTATCCTGAGCGGTAACGGCGAAGAAAGCTTCATGCCGCATTTCAATTACAAGGGCTTCCAGTATATAGAAGTAACTGCTGACCAGCCTGTGCAACTGAGCCAGCAGAGCATTACCGGGTACTTCATGCACAGCGATGTGCCTGTACTCGGCAAAGTAAGTTCGGCTAACCCGACAATTGACAAGATCTGGTTTGCCGCAAACAACTCTTACCTTTCCAATTTCTTCGGTTATCCGACGGATTGCCCGCAAAGGGAAAAGAATGGCTGGACCGGCGATGCCCATATCGCGGTTGAAACCGGGCTGTACAATTTTGACGGCATCACTGTTTACGAAAAGTGGCTCGCCGATCACCGCGATGAACAACAGCCTAATGGAGTTTTGCCTTCTATTATCCCTACAGACGGCTGGGGTTACGAATGGGGCAACGGCCCGGACTGGACCAGTACCATTGCCATTATCCCCTGGAACATCTACAAATATTATGGCGACAGCAAGATACTGGCCGATAACTACAGCAATATGAAACGCTATGTAGACCACATTACCGACATTGCACCTTCGGGGCTTACCGAATGGGGACTGGGTGACTGGGTACCGGTAAGCACCAAGCCGCCCGTAGAATTCACTTCCTCGGTATATTACTTCGTAGATGCCACAATACTCGCGAAGACAGCGAAACTGCTCAACAAGCCTGAGGATGCACAACAATACGCCGCACTTGCGGACAAGATCAAAGCAGCCTTTAATCAGAAATACCTCAATACCGGCACTTCAAGCTACGGAACCGGCCTGCAAACCGAGCTGAGCATGCCGCTTTACTGGGGTCTTGTACCTGAAGACCAGAAAGCCAAAATAGCGGCAAATCTGGCTAAGAAAGTACAGGAGGCCAATAACCATATCGATGTCGGCCTGCTGGGTACCAAGGCCATATTGAATGCACTGAGTGAGAACGGTTATGCGGACCTGGCCTATAAGGTTGCCGCGCAGGAGACCTATCCTTCATGGGGATGGTGGATCGTCAACGGGGCAACTACATTGTACGAAAACTGGAGGATAGATGCCAAGAATGACATCTCGCTGAACCACATTATGTTCGGTGAAGTCGGCGCCTGGCTCTACAAGGGACTGGGGGGTATTTTTACAGATGAACAGCAGCCGGGTTTCAGGAATGTGATCCTGCGCCCGAACTTCGTTACAGGGCTTGATCATTTCGAGGCCAGCCACGAGGGCCCTTACGGCAAGATCGTCTCCTCCTGGAAAAAGAACGGCAACGCGGTGACTTATGAAGTGACGGTTCCGCCTAATTCTACGGCAACGGTATATTTTCCGCTGAATGGCCGGCAAAAGGCCTATGCAGGCGGTAAGGTTGCGGGAGAAAAGACCCAGCTTCAGGCGGGTAAATATGCGTTTGAGATCAGGTAAAAGATAAATCACTAACTTTAAGAGATGAAGTCGCCCGGTTTCTTTGACCTGATCCACGTAGATGAGTATTCGGCCACACCGAAATACATGCAGCTCTCCAACGCGATCATTAAAGCGGTAGAGGAAGGCAAGCTGAAAAAGGAGAGCCTGCTGCCTTCTATCAATGAGCTCAGCTATATGCTGGAGATCTCGCGCGATACTGCTGAAAAAGGGTACAAATACCTAAAGAACATCGGGGTCATCAACTCCGTACCCGGCAAGGGTTATTACATCACCAATATCGACTTCAAACGCAAGCTGAAGGTATTTCTGCTGTTCAATAAGCTAAGTGCCCACAAAAAGATCGTGTACGACGCCTTTATTTCCGCACTGGGAGATGACGTGTCTGTAGATTTCTATGTCTACAACAATGATTTCCGGTTGTTTAAGCGTTTCATTACCAACCGGCACGAAGACTACTCCCATTATGTGATTGTACCGCATTTTATCGAAGGGGAGGAATATGCCCGGGAAGTGATCAATACCATACCCAAAGAAAAGCTGATCCTGCTGGACAAGAAGATACCGGGGATAGAAGGCGATTATGCGGCAGCGTACGAAAACTTCGAGAAGAACATTTATGATGCCCTCGAACAGGCAAGGGCGCAACTGGGCAAATACCATACGCTGAAGATCATTTTCCCTAAGCGCAGTTATTTTCCGAAAGAAATACTGGACGGTTTCCGTCGCTTCTGCCAGCAATATGCCTTTTCCCACAAGCAGGTGAGCAATATTGCCGAAGAACCCATCGGTCCGGGCGAAGTTTTCATCAGTTTGATGGAAGACGACCTGGTGGTGCTGGTCGAACGGATCATTGAAATGAAGCTGAAAGTAGGCCGAGACGTCGGGGTCATCTCTTACAATGAGACCCCTTTAAAGAAGATCATCCTCAATGGCATTACGACCATTTCCACGGATTTTCGCTTTATGGGCACCGTTGCCGCAAACCTGATACTGGACAACTCCAGGCGGCATGTGGAAGTACCGTTTTACTATACCAGAAGGGCCTCGATCTGAGGCTTTTCTTTTTTCTGTCTCCGGCATGATGGTGCATGACGGTTTTACAAATTCATACACTTACATTAGTATCCGTAACCAAATATAACTATATCGCTATGCAGGTAATACTGGGTGTTATTTTTCATTTTATCGGTGGCTTTGCCTCCGGAAGCTTTTACATTCCCTATAAAAAGGTAAGGGGATGGGCATGGGAAACGTACTGGATCGTGGGGGGCTTGTTCTCCTGGCTGATCGTCCCTCCTGTTGCCGCTTATCTGACCATTCCCGGCTTTGCAGATATCATTGCCGCGACCAGCGGAAAGATCCTGCTACTGACCTATTTCTTTGGCGCCCTATGGGGGATCGGCGGCCTTACCTATGGTCTTGGCGTGCGTTATCTGGGCGTATCCCTGGGCAGTTCGATCATTCTGGGCCTCTGCTCGGTATTTGGCGCACTGATCCCCTCAGTATATTATAATTTTAACCCGACCCCCGGAAAGGACAGTTTCAGTGACCTGCTGGGCAGCCAGTGGGGCAACATGGTGCTGATCGGGCTGCTGGTCTGTGTGATCGGGATCATTATCTGCGGCAAGGCGGGAGGGATGAAGGAAAAGGACCTGGTTGCCTCAGGCAAGGCAGACCCTTCCAACAACGAATATAAAATCGGGCTGGGACTCACCGTATCCATTGTTTCGGGTATCCTGAGTGCCTGTTTTGCCTTTGGTATCGATGCCGGAAAGGAAATGGCCAACCAGGCCAATGAGATCTGGAAAGCCGCAAATCCGGGACAGGGCGAGTTCCTGTTCCAGAACAACGTCACCTATATCATTATCCTTTGGGGCGGGCTCACTACGAACCTGGTCTGGTGCATGATCCTGAATGCCCGCAACAAAACTTTTGGCGATTATACCAATAAACAAACACCGCTGCTCAAGAACTATATCTTCTCCGCGCTTGCCGGCACCACCTGGTTCCTGCAGTTCTTTTTCTACGGAATGGGAGAGAGCAAGCTGGGCAACGGGGCTAGTTCCTGGATATTGCACATGGCCTTCATTATCCTGATCGCCAATACCTGGGGACTGGTACTGGGCGAATGGAAAGGCGTACGGAAGCATACTTTCGGCACTGTTATGGCCGGTATTGCCGTCATTATTCTGTCCGTAGTCATTGTAGGCTATGGAAACTCACTGAAGTAAACAAGAAATCTATTAATATCTATTTTTTATGACTGCTAGAACAACTGATTTTAAACACGTAAGCTATTTGTGGGACGAGGCGAAAGCTGCAGAGCTGGCGGGTGACGAGGTAGCACTGTTAATCTACCGTTCAAATCTACTGGGTGCCGACCTCAGGCTGACCAATTACGGGGGTGGCAACACCTCTTGCAAGGCCATGGCCAAAGATCCGCTGACCGGCGAAGAGACCGAGGTCATGTGGGTCAAAGGTTCGGGGGGCGACCTCGGGACGCTGAAGAAAAGTGGCCTTGCCGCACTGTACGTTGACCGTCTGCGCAGCCTCAAAAACATCTACCGGGGCCTGGCCCATGAAGATGAAATGGTGGAGCTGTTTAATCACTGTATCTACGACCTGCAGTCTAAGGCGCCTTCTATTGATACTCCTTTACATGGCTTCCTGCCTTTCAGGCATATCGACCACCTTCACCCGGATGCAGCAATCGCCATTGCGGCCGCGAAAGATGGCGAGCAGATCACCAAAGAATTGTTTGGTGGAACCATTGGCTGGGTGCCGTGGCAGAAGCCGGGCTTTGAGCTCGGCCTGATGCTCCGCAAATGCCTGGATGAAAATCCGGGTATCCGTGGCATTATGCTGGGATCGCACGGACTGTTCACCTGGGGAGATACCGCTTACGAAAGCTACATCAATACACTGGAGGTTATTGAGACCTGTGCCCGTTACCTGGAAGAAAACTATGGGAAGAAAGGCCCGGTATTCGGCGGCCAGCGCATTGCTCCGGCCGAACCGGAACTACGCCAGAAACAAGCGGCTGCCATTGCACCGGTGCTGCGCGGCTTCTGTTCCAGCGAAAGACACATGGTTGGCCATTTTACCGATGATACCCGCGTACTTGAGTTCATCAATTCCAATGACCTTGACAAGCTTGCGCCACTTGGCACCAGCTGCCCGGACCACTTCCTGCGTACGAAGATCAGCCCGCTGGTACTTGACCTGGGAACTGGTGAAGACCTGAGCGATGTCGAAGCGCTGAAAGTACGCCTGGCCCCGGAATTTGAGGCCTACCGGAAAATGTATACCGACTATTACGAGACTTGTAAGCACGACAACAGCCCTGCCATCAGGGATGCAAACCCCGTCATTATCTTATACCCCGGCATCGGTATGTTCTCTTTTGCCAAGGACAAACAGACTGCGCGGGTGGCTGCCGAGTTTTATACCAATGCGATCAACGTCATGAAAGGCGCCGAGGCGATATCTGAATATACTTCTTTACCGAGACAGGAGGCCTTCAATATCGAATACTGGTTGCTGGAAGAAGCCAAGCTTCAGCGCATGCCGAAGCCAAAACCACTCACCGGCAAGATCGCTTTGGTAACCGGTAGCGCAGGAGGCATCGGTAAGGCGATCGCTAAGAAATTTGTAGAGGAAGGTGCCGTGGTGGTACTCAACGACATGAACGCAGAACGCCTGGAAGGTGCGGGGGAAGAGTTCAAAAGCAAATATGGCCGTGACAGCTTCGCTACTGCCCAGCTGGACGTCACCAGTGCAGCACAGATCGGTGCGGCATTCGATGCTGCGGCCCTGGCTTTTGGCGGGGTAGATATCGTGGTCAACAACGCCGGTCTGTCTATCTCCAAGACCATAGCGGACCATACTGAAAAGGACTGGGACCTGCTGTATGACGTACTGGTAAAAGGCCAGTTCCTGGTTACCCAGGCTGCAGTTGCAGTCATGAAGAAGCAGGGAACCGGCGGGGATATCCTGAACATTGTGAGTAAGAACGCGCTGGTCAGCGGGCCGAACAATGCCGGCTATGGCAGTGCGAAGGCCGCACAACTGCACCTGGGCAGGCTCAATGCCGCGGAACTGGGCGCAGACCATATCCGCGTCAATACCGTGAACCCGGATGCGGTGATCTCTGACAGCAACATCTGGGCCGGCGGCTGGGCAGAAGGCCGTGCCAAAGCATATGGCATTACCGTAGCCGAATTGCCTGCTTACTATGCAAAGCGTACCTTGCTGAATGAAGTGATCCTGCCTGAAGATATTGCCAATGCCTGCTTTGCTTTTACCGGGGGCTTGCTGAACAAATCAACAGGGAATGTACTCAATGTGGACGGTGGCGTAGCTACAGCATTTGTCCGTTAAACCTTACTATTATGAAGCTGGAAAAATATCAGATTGAATCGCACAACAGCGAACTGCTGGCCAGACACCAGAACAGGCTGGCCTTTGTCAAATCGGAAGTGGCAGATGCCGAAGGCATCATTAAGAAACTGGCCGACTTCCAGATTGCCATACCAAGCTGGGCCCTGGGCACCGGCGGCACCCGTTTCGGGCGCTTCTCCTCAGGAGGCGAGCCCCGGAACATCGAAGAGAAAATAGAAGACATCGGCCTGCTGCACCAGCTGAACGCTTCCAGCGGGGCCGTATCGCTGCACATTCCGTGGGATACCGTAGCAGACACCTCCGGGATCAAGACACTGGCTGCACAATACGGGCTGAAGTTTGATGCCATGAATTCCAATACCTTCCAGGACCAGCCCGGTCAGGCCCTGAGCTATAAATTCGGCTCCCTGCAGCACGTAGACAAAGCAGTGCGCAAACAGGCGGTAGACCATAACATCGAGGTCATCCGCCAGGGTATCGAACTGGGCTCCAAATCGCTTACGGTATGGCTTTCCGATGGCTCCTGCTTTCCCGGGCAGCTCAACTTCAGGAAGGCTTTCCAGAACACCCTCGATGGCCTGAAGGAAATCTATGCGGCCCTGCCTGCCGACTGGAAGATCTTTGTAGAATACAAGGCCTTTGAGCCCAATTTCTACTCGACGACCGTAGGCGACTGGGGACAGTCATTCCTTTATGCCTCAAAACTGGGTCCGAAGGCTTATACGCTGGTCGATCTTGGCCATCACCTGCCCAATGCCAACATTGAGCAGATCGTGGCCCTGCTGCTGTTGGAAGAAAAACTGGGCGGGTTCCACTTCAACGATTCCAAATATGGCGATGACGACCTGACCGCGGGCAGCATCAAACCTTATCAGCTGTTCCTGATCTTCAACGAACTTGTGGAAGGTATGGATGCACGGGGAATGGACCATGCCCAGGACCTGGGCTGGATGATCGATGCCTCCCACAACGTGAAAGACCCGCTGGAAGACCTGCTGCAATCGGTAGAAGCGATCATGCTGGCTTATGCCCAGGCACTTTCCGTAGACCGTAAGGCGCTTCAGGAGGCTCAGGCTGCCAATGATGTGGCCCGTTCGCAGGAAATCCTGCAGCAGGCTTTTCGTACCGACCTGCGGGCCCTGGTTGCAGAGGCACGCCTGCGTTCCGGCGCGGCACTTGCACCCCTGGAAGCGTTCCGCCAGTTTAAGGCCAGGGAAGAACTGGTCAGACACAGAGGATCTAAAACAGTAGCGACCGGATTATAGCCTATGGCAACAGCAAGGAAAACGCCGGTTATCGCCGTCTTTGATGTCGGCAAGACCAATAAGAAACTGTTCTTGTTTGACGAACGTTATCAGATCGTATTTGAGCGTTCTGCGAGGTTCACCGAAGCCACAGATGAGGACGGAGACCCCTGCGAGAACCTGGAGAGCCTGAGGCTTTCCGTATTCGATTCCCTGAGGGAAGTCTTCAGAAACCCGGCGTTTGAGATCAGGGCCATCAATTTTGCCACTTATGGTGCCAGTTTCGTGTACATCGATAAAGATGGCACGCCTATAGCGCCACTGTACAATTACCTGAAGGCCTATCCAGAAGCACTTAAAACACAATTCTACAGTACCTACGGAGGGGAGGAGGTGTTTTCCAAGCAGACCGCTTCTCCCGTACTGGGAAGCCTCAATTCAGGCATGCAGCTTTACCGGATCAAATATGAAAAGCCGGAGCTGTATGCCCGGATGAAATATGCATTGCACCTGCCGCAATACCTGAGTTACCTCATTTCCGGACAGGCCTGCTCAGACATTACCAGTATCGGCTGTCATACCAACCTGTGGGATTTTGAAAAGCAGGACTATCATGATTGGGTATATGCGGAGGGCATTGCCGAAAAGCTGGCCCCGCTGCTGCCCTCAGACCGTGTGCTCCCTGCTGCTTTTCCGGGTAACAATTACCCCGTCGGCACGGGTCTCCATGACAGCTCTGCCGCACTGGTACCTTACCTGGTGAGCTTTAACGAGCCTTTTATCCTGTTGTCTACCGGAACCTGGTGCATCAGCCTGAACCCTTTCAACTCAGCGCCACTTACACGTGAAGAATTGGAATGCGACTGCCTTAGCTATCTGCAATATGAAGGTAAACCGGTAAAGGCTTCCCGCCTCTTTGCGGGGTACGAGCATGAACAGCAGGTGAAGCGGATCGCGGCACATTTTGGTACCGACGTGATCAGTTACCGCCACGCGGCATTTGATCCTTCCCTGATCGAGGCGCTGGAACAACTCCGGCCACAACAGGAAAATACGGGAGGCCCGGACCAGGGGCTTTCCCGGTTCGCTTCCCGTGACTTAAGTCTTTACGGTACAGATCTGCTGGCCTATCACCAGCTCATCCTGGACCTGGTCAATGCGCAATACTACGCTACAGGCCTCGTGCTGAAAGATACTGCTGTTAAGCGGATCTTTGTAGACGGGGGCTTCAGTAAGAATGCCATCTTCATGAATCTGCTGGCCAGGGTGTTTCCGGAACTGGAAGTGTTTGCGGCACACATGGCACAGGCTACCGCAGTAGGTGCTGCACTCGCCATTCACAAGGCCTGGAACACCCAGCCACTACCCAATGATATCGTGGAACTTAAATTTTATGCAGCCGCACGTGAAGTGCGCTGAGCTGCTTTTTTGTATTTGGATAGGTTGATCAGCAGCACGCTGCCCAAGATGATAACCAATCCACCGATCTGAATACCACTGATCTGCTCATTGCCGAAAAATACGGCCAGCAAGACAGCGACCACCGGGTTCACATAGGCATAAGTGCTTACCTGCGTGGCCGGGCGGACCTGTAACAGCCAGACATACGCGCTGAAGGCCAGGATAGAGCCGAAAAAGACCAGATAGCCCAGGGCATACCATGCATCTGCGGGGACATTACTGAAACGAAAGCCAGCGGTTTCTCCTGATATTAAGGTAGCAGGCAGAAAGAGCAGGCCGGCAAACAGCATCTGCCAGCCGGTCGTGACCGATGCATTGGTATTTTCTCCCGGATGATACTTGGAATAAAGGGAACCGGCTGCCCAGCTGACCGGGCCCAGCGCCAGAAGGATCATCCCCAATATCGTACGTGGGTCGCTGTTTACGCTGAAACCTGAAAGCTGTTCCCAGAAAAGCAGGATCACGCCCAGGAAACCGATGACCAGGCCTGCGACCGTGAACTTGTTGCTGAAATTTTCCTTCCAGAGTTTCTTGTCCAGTATCACAAACCAGATGGCAGCGGAAGACACCATAATCGCGACCAGCCCGCTGGTCATGAACTGTTCTACCCAGATCACCGTCCCGTTGCCGATCCCCAGCATCAGTATGCCAGAAACTGCATTTGCTGACAAGTTTTTCCGGTTAAACAGGGGCATGCCATTGACTGCACACCAGCTTAACATCAGCAGTCCGCCCGCGATGAACCGGAATGCGCCCAGAAAGAAGGGTGGAAAGCCATGCAGTGCCCTGGCGATGAAGAAATAAGTGGAGCCCCAGACCGTATAGACCGTAAGGAAGGCCAGGACAACCAGGAGGAGAGAAGGAGTTTTGAAAGAGGGCATGATCTTTTGGTTAAACAGGCTCCGCAAAGAGAATATTTATTCAAGAAAAATCATGCCCCTAAAGAAATAAATAACAATTCTATTACTATTTGGCACTGCCGCTATACGCCAGCTTTACATCCGGAGATTTTGCATAATCTGCCCACAGCTCATCTACGGTTTTTCCGGTGAATTTAGCCCAGGACTGTTCTGTATAAGTATGTTGTCTCAGCTGATCATCCAGTGCGGCGATTAGTCCTGGCTTTACGTTCTGTTCCAGCCATTCGAAAAAACGTGCCGTAATGCGGTAACTGTTTTTATAACTCTGTTTTTCATTGAACTCGGGTAATGCCCATTTAGAGCCGATGTTGTCTACACCATACCGGTATCTTACCCAGTCGGCAATGCCCTCGGTAAGCCATACCGGCCCCGACCCGTAGCCATAGCCCTGCACGATATGCATCGTTTCATGGGTTACCACATCAATATCCGTATTGTGGGCCTTCATGTATTTGGCACTGAACAGGATACGGTTACCGCTCGCTTCAGCAACCCCGCCGTAGGCCGTATCGATCACGAACAGCACCTCTTTAGTAGATTTCTTATTGAATGTCTTTACCAGTTTGGGGTAAACTTTAAAATAAGTATCGATCAGGTTTTGCTTCAGCTGCGGATCCAGGCCGGGGTCTTTACTGATAAATACCAGCTGATATCCCTTTTTCTTTACGGTGTCTGCAGACAACCAGTTCTTGGAGAACTGGTACATCATCTCTTTTTCCAGTCTTTTACGATTGTCCTTCAGCCATTTGCTGCTGATGATGATCTCTCCCGCTTTGGCGCTGATCGAGCCTTCATAATTGTCTGAGATCTCCAGTTTGGCCTGTCTGACCGTACGGTAGCCATCCGCTTGTGCAAAAGCCGGATAAACTTTGAAAAATACCTCATTCAGCTCCTTTTTTGTCGCCGAATCCAGAGGAGCAGCCGAGCTGTTGACAATATTGACTTCATAATTTCGCGGACCGCGTCTGCCCGTACGCTGGTTGCCGTCGCGGCCGTTAGCTGAAGGTTTGTCATTTTGACTAAAAGCCGATACGCCGGATAACAGCAGCAGTACCGAAAAAGAAAACTTTCTGAACATATTCCTGGTTTTACAGCAAATTTATTGCATATTCCCCATTTTGCTTGTAACATACCTAATACAAGAATGCTTTATGCTTTGGAAGATTGGAAAACAGATGGGAACTTTGCAGGAACCACTTATATAAGTTTATGTTTCGCTGTCGCCGCCAGGATTTTTTGTTTCTTTTCTTGCTTTTCTTTACATCAGCTTACCTGACCAGGGCCTATGGCCAGATTTCTCCTGCAGACTACAGCAATATCGGCAAGTATATCCATTATTATGAAGACAAAAGTGCAGTACTTGATTTCGAACAGGCCAGTTCACCGGCTTTTGCAAAACGATACCAGCCAGGAAGGCAGGAAATACTCAACTTCGGCAATTCTAAATCTGCCATATGGATCAGGTTCCGGTTCCGTTATCAAGGTAAGCAGCCGCTATATGTGGTACTGGATGCACCCAACATCGAAACCATCGATGGCTATTTTCCAATGCCGGATGGTGGCTTCAAGCGGGTGCAGTCGGGCAGTCTAGTCAGGAATACGGAAGGTGTACAAGTAGAGAACAGGTATGTTTTTGACCTGCCTGTTTTACCGGAAGGCCAGCTGGCTACGGTTTATATGCGGCTGAAGACCAACAATATTATGCTGGTGCCCGTCAAACTGGCCTCGGCAGATACGATCCTGAACCACAAACCCTACAAAACCAGGATCGAATATGCTTATATGGGTGTACTTGTCGCTTTGCTCCTGTTCAACCTTTTCCTGTATACCAGCCTGAAAGACAAGACCTATCTTTATTATACGCTCTACGTCCTTACCCTGTCGCTTTACCTCTTGGTCTATATACGTGGTTACGGCTTTCTTTTTGGCGATGACATCAGGATATACATGAGCAAGCATCCGCACCTGTTCCTCAGTCTTTCGGTAGTTACCTCACTGGCCTTTTGCAGGCGCTTTCTGAGCCTGGACAAGACAGTACCTTCTATGCTGAAGCTGTATTATGCACTCGGCATGTGCGGGGTGGTCTTGTTTTTCACCAGCCTGCTGGGTTTTAAGAGCATTTCCACGTCCATTGCCCAGGTACTGACCATATCGGTCTCGCTGACCGCCTGGATATCGGGGGTCATTGCCTATCGCCGGGGCCATCGCCCGGCCAAGTACTATGTCGTGGCCTGGTCTTTCATCTGGGTAAGTGTCGCCATTGTGACTGCGAGCCTGGCCGGGATCATAGCGACCAATGAATTTACCATGCAACTGGTCCCTGTTGCCTCCACCGCGGAGCTCCTGATGCTGTCCTTCGCCCTGGGCGACCGGTATAAGATCATTATCCAGTCTGAACAACGCGCGCGCGAAGAAAACCTGCAGCTCATCCAGTCACAAAACCTCGTGCTGGAGCAGAAGGTAACTGAGCGTACCCGTCAGCTGAACCAACTGTTCTCTATTATCGCGCATGACCTGCGCAGCCCGCTCAACAGTTTAATGAGCATTCTGGAACTGAACAGAATGGACGCACTGGACGGTGAGGAACTGAGTGCCTTGCTGGAACAGAACAAGGACAATATCGGAAAGATCAACAATACCCTGAACAACCTGTTGCACTGGGCCAGACAGCGTATGGAAGGCCAGGTTTCGGAACCCGTAAACTTTAACCTGAAAGAAGTGATCGACGAACTGATGCCTGCTTACCTGCCCCTGGCCCAAAAGAAGAACATCAGCCTGAGCTATAATATCGCGGCGATGCTGCGGGTATATGCGGACAAAGATGAGATCAATCTGGTCATACGCAACCTGATCGATAATGCGATCAAGTTCACACCCAGGGGCGGCAATATTTTGATAGAGATGAAACTCAAATCCGGTATCGCAGAGATCGGTATTGAAAATACGGTAAGCGCCGATACCAGCTTCGGACATGTCCTGAGTTCCGGCAACCGGATAGGGAAGGTAACTTCAGGAACGGATAATGAAGGCGGTGTGGGACTCGGGCTCCAGCTTTGCCGCGATTACCTGGCCGGTAATCAAAGTGAACTGGGCTTCAGTTTTGAGAACGGTCGTGTCAGGTTCTTTTTTACACTGCCTTTGGCAAAAATAGCCGGAGGTTCATGACAATATATACTTTAAATACAATGTTCAGTTGATGAAGACCAGTTATATTATCCTTTTGCTTGGCTTCTTGGTCATATCCGTCTCCCGTATCTCGGCGAAGGACTATTATATAGACCCGGCAAAAGGCAATGACCGGAACACCGGAACCCAACGGGCGAAACCCTGGAAGACCTTCGCGCCCGCGGGTGGAATCATGTTCAGGGCAGGTGACCGGTTGCGTATAGTTGCGCCGGGCCGTTTTGACCACAGCCTGATGCTGCGGGCAAGCGGGACCGCCGAAAAACCGGTGGTGGTTGACTTTGCTCCCGGACGCTATGATTTTTACGGCACCCATGCCTATAAAACCAGGTTACACATCACCAATACCAACGATGTACCTCATGGCCTGAAGGCTATTGCGCTGTATATCCATCAATCAAAACACGTCCTGATTAAGGCTGAAAATGCCAGGTTGGTCATGCATGGCAAGATGATAGAGACCTGTATCGACTATAGCGCAAATATTACCTTGCAGGGGATCAGATATGACTACCATACCCCTACAGTCTCGGAGTTTAAAGTGGCCAGTCTTCAGGCCAACCAGGCAGAACTGCTGATCAATCGTCATTCCGGCTACAGCATCGCAGACAGTGTTGTAATCTGGAAGGGAGAGGGCTGGCAGCACAAGAACGGCTGGTACTGGCAGGAATTTAACCCGGCCGATGGTTACCTGACCCGTACCAGTCTGTCAATGGACAAAGTCAGGTTTGCTGAGGCAGGCCAGACTGAGGACGGCACAAGGAAAATACGGGCCTATTTTCCTTCCAATCCAGGCTTTAAGCAAGGGTATATCTATCAGACAAGGGATGTGACCCGTGACTGCACGGGTATTTTCATGCAGCGGAGCAAAGACATCCTGCTGAAAAACATCCGCATCTACTTTATGCACGGAATGGGTATCGTCAGCCAGTATTGCGAGAACATCACCATGGACGGTGTTGTGGTCAAGCCGGATGAAAAGAAGGGCACGACCTGTGCGGCCTGGGCCGACATCCTGCATTTTGCGGGTTGCAGGGGCCAGATCGAGATCCGTAACAGTTATCTTTCTGCTGCAAATGACGATGCCGTCAATGTACATGGAGTGCACCTGAGGATCATGGGGCAGCCCGCACCTAATCAGCTGAAACTGCGTTTTATGCATGATCAGACCTATGGTTTTAATCCTTACGCACCCGGGGACAGCATTGCCCTGATCCGCGGCAGCAGTCTGCTGGCCTTTGGCGAAAATGTAGTGACCAGTTCAGAAATGCTGAACGACAGGGAAGTGTTGCTAACCCTGAAATCTGCCGTAACTGAAAACCTGAAGGCGGATGACGCTGTAGAGAATGTGACCTGGACACCGCGTTTATGGATCCACCATACGACCATCACCAGCATTCCGACCAGGGGAATACTGGCTACTACAAGACGTAAAGTAGTGATCGCTGACAACAGCTTTTTAAGGACCGCTTCACAGGCCGTGCTGGTGGAAGATGATGCACAAGGCTGGTACGAATCGGGACTGGTTAAGGATATGACCATCCGCAACAATCAGTTTATACGCTGTGGCGGACCGGTCATCTATATCCACCCTGAAAATAAACAGTACGAGGGACCGGTACATGAGAACATCCGGGTTACGGGAAACCACTTTGTGCTCGACGGTGGAAAAGCGCTGGTGGCCAGAAGTGTACGGGGGATTACGTTCAGCAACAACAGCTTACAAGTGGCCGACGGAAGCAGACCGGAAGCATTCAGTCAATATGAAAACTGCACAGCGGTAAAGGAGGAAAACAACCGATGAACATACACATTTTACAGCATGTCCCTTTTGAAGGGCCAGGTTATATCGTTGACTGGGCGGCCGCCAATGGCCATATCCTGACTTATACGTTGTTCTTTGAACCGGGGGCCATTCTTCCTGAGGTCAATACGATAGATGCGCTGATCATTATGGGCGGCCCGATGGACGTTTATGCAGAACACGAGTTTCCATGGCTCCACCAGGAAAAAGTATTCATCAAAGATTGTATGCTGGCAGGCAAAAAGATACTGGGTATCTGCCTGGGCGCACAACTTGCCGCCCTGTGTGCCGGTGCGAAGGTAAACCAGGCTGCGCATAAGGAGATCGGATGGTTCCCGGTACAGAAAACCGGTGATACCGACCAGTTGCCCTGGTTTTCGCGATTGTTTGAAGACCATCCTGTCGTGTTCCACTGGCATGGAGACCAGTTCGATATTCCCGGCGGTGGCTGCGAGCTGCTCCGGTCTGCAGCAAATACCCGGCAGGCCTTTCTTTATAATGGCCATGTGCTCGGGCTGCAGTTTCACCTGGAAGTGACCGAAGCCAGCCTGCAGCCGATGCTTGCACATTGCGGTCATGAGGTTGTAGAGGCACAGTATATCCAGTCGGAGCTGGAGATCCTGGAAGGCAGAAAATATGTACCCGAAGTGAACCGGTTAATGGCCGGTGTGCTGGAACATTTTTTAGGATAGTTTGTAATGAGCAACCGCTATTCGGATAAGGAATTTCTGTTAGGTTGCCGGGGTATTGTGTTGTAATGCAGGCCCTGCATCAAAAAAAGCTGGATTACTTAATTAATGCTGGTTTTCTATTTTTGAATAACCGCTTGAATTCTAGGTTAGATGGCAAGACTTTCGTTTTAAAATAGAAACACCATAGGGTTTCAAATTGAAAAAACGACATAAACAAAAACTGCCTCTGATTTTCATCAGGGGCAGCTTGTGTTCCCGAAGGGATTCGAACCCCCATCATCAGAACCGGAATCTGACATTCTATCCATTGAACTACGGAAACAGTTGCGCAAAGATAATACTTTACGGGTATAACCCAAACGTATCGTCATTATCTTACATTTCACTGCGCAACGCTTCCGCTGCAGCTTTGAGTAAAGGCGCACTCAGTCTTTGGGTAATATCAGGATTGATGTATTCGAAAAGGATCTTGCCTTTCTTGTCGAGTATAAAAACCGAGGGTACCGGAAGCAGCTTATCCACATTCAGACCTCCGGAGGCAGCGGGCAGAAACCCATCGTAGCTTTTTGGGCCCTTGAAGGCGATACCAAATTTTTTCGCTGCCTTCAGGTCGGCATCCGACAAAAGTGTGTAAGATAACTTATCCTTAGTCATTGTTTTAGTCAGGTTTTCCGGGCTATCTGTAGAGATGGCGATGATCTGGTAGCCGAGTTTGGTCAGTTCAGGTTCAATTTCCTGTAATCCTGAAAGCTGTTTATTACAGTACGGGCACCAGCCCCCGCGGTAAAATACAAGGATGGTCGGTGTCAGGGCAACAGCACGGTTTAGATCAAAGGCCTTTCCGGTAGATTTCTGCAGGCTCAGTAAGGGAATCTGTTCTCCGGGCAGTAGCGGACTGATATCCTCCGGTTTTAACGGCACGCCTGAGATCATCTTTACCGTATCCTGAAGAATACCGGAAGGTTGGTAGATCAGCGGATTTACATTTGTGAGATTGGCTGAAACGCTGGATGCCGACAGGCAGATTACGCTGATTGAGAAAGCAGCAGCAAGCTTTTTTAGTGATAAATGTAGTCTGTTAGAGATTTGCATGGCTTTTTATTCCCTTTGTCGCCAACTCCCGAATTTCCTTACAAAGAAGTTTAACTTTTTTTCAGGGCAGGTTTCCGCTATGTAATTTTTTTAAAAAAACTGTAAGGAAGCTGGCACTTCACCGACCAAGCCGGAAAAATCATTAAATTCATTAATGCAACTGAGCCCGACAGGAGAAGAAATGATCGAACAAAACAGGCTGGAGCCCCACAGCTGGGTAACCAGGTACGCAGATTACCTTTATGGCTATACCCTGATGCGGGTAAATGATGAAGAGCTTGCCAGGGATTTGGTGCAGGAAACCTTTCTGGCCGCTTTAGAACACAAGGATAAATTTGAAGCAAGAAGTAGTGAAAAAACCTGGTTGACAGCAATCCTGAAGAATAAGATCATCGATGTATACCGGGCAAAGTCATCCGGTTTCACCAGAAGTATCAGGATTACGGAGACGCAGGATGCGGATACGGATTTTTTTGATCGGCACAATGGTCATTGGAATGATCAGCACAGACCGGCGCGGTTAGGCATTGAGCAGCCGGATGCCCTCGAGAACAAAGAATTCGAGCGTATCCTGCAGGCCTGCATGAAAAAACTGCCGGCACTGTGGCTATCGGTATTCACCATGAAACATATAGATGAGGAAACAACCGAAAACATCTGCCGGGAACTCAAAGTCAGCTCATCGAATTTTTGGGTAATCATTCACCGGGCAAAAGTAAACCTCAGGTCCTGCCTGCAGAAAAACTGGATTTAAATGGAAAGGGATGGAAGAAATGGATAAACAGCAGCTCAGAAAAATTGCCTATAACTGTAAGAAAGCCACGTTTTTGATCGAAAAGCAGCAGCTTGCCAAAATCACCTTAAAGGAACAGCTGGAACTGAAGATCCACCTGGCAGGCTGTGCAATATGCGTAACCTTTATGCAGCAGAGTACAGTGATCAACCAGATGGCCAGAAAAATTCTTAATTCTTCAGCAGCAGGCCAGAAGCTGGACAGTAAGTTTAAAGAAGCGCTTCAACGCCGTATTGACGACAGCCTGGATAAAAATTAAAAACCGCCCGGATTCCGGGCGGTTTTTCGTTTTCTTTAGGTAGATACAGGGTTTAATATAGGTATTAGCTTATTTGGGCATCAAGACCGTGTCTACCACGTGGATGACACCGTTTTTCTGCATTACATCAGCGATGGTTACTGTGCTCATTCCGCCCTTCTCATCCTTCAGTACCAGTTTCTTGCCGTCCATCCAGGCCCAAAGCTTGCCACCTTCCACGGTAGTCAGCTCTGCTTTGCCACCTCCGGCCTTAATGGCTTTTGCGATGGTCTGAGCGTCCATTTTCCCGGCTACGACATGATAGGTCAGCACCTTGGTCAGCGTTGCCTTGTTTTCCGGTTTCAGTAAAGAATTGACCGTTCCTGCAGGCAATTTGTCAAAGGCAGCATTGGTCGGCGCAAATACCGTAAAAGGCCCTTTTCCTTTCAGGGTCTCCACAAGTCCGGCAGCTTTAACAGCGGCTACCAGTGTAGTATGGTCCTTGGAATTTACCGCATTGTCCACGATGTCCTTAGTCGCGTACATCGCTGCACCACCCACCATTGGGTTTTTTTGTGCGTAAACCTTTCCTGCACAAGTCATTGCAACTATTGCAACAACTGATAAAATAATTCTTTTCATAGTTAGTGTTTCTGAATTTGCAGACATTTACGCAAAAAGCCGTCAACCCGGATTTACTTAAACAAAAAAAGAATAGCTTTCCAATTCTGTTGAAGTGGAATCCATCCAGACACCGGGGCAGGATCAGTTACCTGAGCAGGTAATCAAACGCCTTACCGTCAAGCTTCTCCCGCAATCTTTCCAAAGCCCTGCATTTGATCTGACGCACGCCTTCTTTACTCATGTTTAAGTAAGTGGCGATCTCTTCCAGCCCCATCGGGGAAAGGCCAGAGAGCCCAAAATGCAATTCCAGCACCTTGCGCTCACGCGGCCTGAGATAAACCAGCAGCCGCCTAGCGTTGGTGCTCATGGACTCATTCATCATCTCCAGGTCCGCTTCGGGCGCATTGCTGTCAGCCAGGATGTCCTTCAGTGTGAACTCATTATCTTCTCCGGATTCTTTGTCGATGGAAACCGTGTGAGCCATCTCATACCTGGCTTCTCTGATTTTTTCAGCAGGTAAATCGAGCATTTCGGCCAGTTCTTCAACTGTCGGGGCACGCTCTAATTGCTGTTCCAACTGGGCGGTGACCGAGTGTACGCGGCTTAATTCGTTGACCTTATTTGCCGGGAGTCTGATCATCCGGCGTTTTTCAGTCAGGCTGTGCATAATGGCCTGCCTGATCCACCATACCGCAAAGGAAATAAATTTAAACCCTCTGGTCGCATCAAAACGTTCTGCGGCTTTGATGAGTCCGAGATTACCTTCACAGATCAGGTCTTCCAGCGACATGCCCTGGTTTTGATATCTTTTCGCGACCGAGACCACAAAGCGGAGATTGCCCTGCACAAGTTTATCGACCGCATTTTTATCACCCTTCTTAATCAGCGCACTCAGTCTGATCTCGTCGTCAACCGAGAGTAATGGAAGATGATTAATATCATTGAGATATTTTTCTAAAACTGTAGTCCTGTTGGTTATGGACTGTTCTATGACGATTGCCCGCATCGATTATTATTTCAGTTTCAACACAACTGTTAATTGCGCCAAATTTAATCCTGCGAAAACTCAAAAACTTGGACATTAGACAAAATCTGAAAAAAGTTTCAGCTGAACGGCGGAGGCCCGGCAGGGCAGTTTCTGCTGCAATCCGCGGGCTGGCATGAACTGTAGACCAAAAACGAAACCTGTCGCCGGGTATATTTTATTTCTTTATTAATGTCCAAGTTTTTTGAAAATCCGCCCATTATTTTCGCGGGTCAGTGATTTAGAATTTCACTGCAGACTACTTATTGCAACAATGTTAAACATAAATAAACTATGAATTTAAAATCAGCAAGAAGCATTTTCGTAGCACTGGCCATGATGGGGCCGTTCTTTGCCATAGCGCAAAGTGGTTACAAAATGCAACCTGTACAGATCCAAACGAGGTGGGCTAAACAAGTATCTCCTGAAAACGCGCTGAAGGAATACCCGAGGCCGCAACTGGCGCGCGAAAACTGGACAAACCTGAACGGCATGTGGGATTACGCCATCACCGGAAAAGACGCGGCCAAACCGGCAAACTTCAGCGGACAGATCCTGGTGCCTTACCCGGTGGAGTCCGCTTTGTCT
Organism: Pedobacter sp. JY14-1; assembly: GCF_029269825.1. Classification (GTDB taxonomy): domain Bacteria; phylum Bacteroidota; class Bacteroidia; order Sphingobacteriales; family Sphingobacteriaceae; genus Pedobacter. Next base: position 138,529 of record NZ_JARJHU010000002.1, read on the forward strand.
GGCGTGAAGAAGATGCTGAAGCCTTCCGAGAACCTGTGGTACAGGAGGAAGATCTCTGTGACGCCGAAGAATGGCGAAAAAACCTTACTGCATTTCGGTGCGGTAGACTGGGAAGCTACGGTTTGGGTGAACGGTACGCTGGTGGGCAGCCATAAGGGTGGTTATACCGGCTTCTCTTTCGACATCACCCCGGCTTTAAAGGCTGGTGAGAATGAGGTGGTGGTGAAGGTTTACGACCCTACCGATCAGGGTTACGGTCCGCACGGCAAGCAGGTGAGCAACCCTGCCAATATTTACTATACGCCGACTTCGGGCATCTGGCAAACGGTTTGGATGGAAACGGTTCCACAAAGCTATATTTCAGGCCTGGTGATCACTCCGGATATCGATGAATCTGTGGTGAACATAACGGTGCAATCGGCCAGCAACGCAGCAGTGTCACTGGTGGTAGACGGAAAAACGGTGAAAGGTAAGACCAATGCGAACATCCCGGTGCCGGTAAAGGCTGCCAAACTCTGGTCGCCGGGCAATCCCTATTTATATGACTTTTCAGTAAGCCTTGGCAACGACAAGGTGAAATCCTATTTCGGCATGCGCAAGATCAGTGTGGCTAAGGACGCGAAAGGTGTAGACCGCATCATGCTGAACAATAAGCCCTACTTCAACCTTGGAACACTAGACCAGGGCTTCTGGCCGGACGGGCTGTATACTGCGCCGACCGACGAAGCCCTGGCTTTTGACATCAAGGCGATCAAGGCGATGGGCTTCAACACCATCCGCAAGCACATCAAAGTGGAGCCTGCAAGGTGGTATTACCATGCCGACAAACTGGGTATGCTGGTGTGGCAGGATATGGTGAACCCTAACCAGGGATTGCCTGAGGGCGCAAAAGAGGAGTTTGAAAAGGAAAGCAAAGAAATCCTGACGCAACTGCACAACGTGCCTTCTATCGTCACCTGGGTGCTGTTTAACGAGAAGTGGGGCCAGTACGACCAGGCACGTCTGAGCAAATGGATCAAGGAGACAGATCCGTCGAGGATCCTGAACGGGCACTCGGGCGAGTTGCTGTATGTAAACGAGCAACTGCGTTCACCATCACCGAATGCCTATGTAAACGCAGACATGACCGACGTACATGCCTATCCCGATCCGATGAATTCGCTGAAGCAGCCGGGCAAGGCGCAGGTCTGCGGTGAGTTTGGTGGTATCGGTGTGTTTATCCCCGACCACCAGTGGAATACTTCTGCTGCCTGGGGATACATCAACGAAAAACCGGCTGCCTTTAAAGCAAAATACAGCATCATGAACCAGCACCTGAAGTTTTTCGAGGCGGAAGGAATGAGCGGATCCATCTACACGCAGCCATTTGACGTGGAAGGGGAGCAGAACGGCATCATGACTTACGACAGGGAAGTGGTCAAGATTCCTTTTGCCGAGCTGCGTAAGATCCATGCTTCGCTGAACCCTGATGTGAATGCGAATGTACCGGCAGACGTGACTGCGACCGATGCAGATCTTACGGAACCTGCACAGGTGTATGCAAACGCGATCCAGGAGTATGTGAACGGCAAAAAGGATGCAGCGTTTCTGAAGCGTCTGACGATGATGGCCGGACAGACCAATGACCTGGCAGGGAAGGCAAGGTTTGGCGGTGAATACATTGCTTCGCTGAAGGAGCCTTATGCTGCAGAGGATGTTGCCTTCATTATGGGAATGACCAAGAAGGTTTCAGACAAGGGCTTTGCGGTGATGATGGAAAAAGCAAAGGGCGACCGCGCAGCTTATGTAAATGCCATGAACATCATCTTTGCCGATGTGATCCAATCTTTTGTGCCGACGCCAGATGCGAGGCCAAACTGGAACGAGGTAGCAGAGAAAGTAAAGCCATATGGCGCACCCGGTGAAGAGATGTTGCTTCGTGCAAAAACCATCCACACCATGAACCAGCAAAACTGGACAGATTTTGTAGGCGCTGCGGAAAGCTACCTGGCTAAATACTCCTCGTACATCCCCGCTAATGAAAAAGAACTTTTCCAGAATGCAATTAAGGAGCATAAGGTTGGCAACGTTGCGACTCCGCCAGTGGCTAAACCTGCTACTGCGGCCGCAACGCCTGTTCAGGATGTAAAAGCAACCGATGAAAAAGTGAAGGCCGAGCTGATCGACCCGGTGGTCAACAAGGCACGTGAGGCGGATACTACACCTGACTGGGCTGCACTGACCAAGACGGTAACTGCGAAATATGATGCGGTGACCGCTGATCGTAACGTGACGCGTGCAAAGTTGTTTTTCTACTACGGCAAGGATTGGAAAGCTTTTGCATCAGCGATCGTGAACTTCACGGAGAAATTTGAGGACAAGAACGATGTACAAACCATGCATACGAATGCCAAGTTTGTACTGGAGCACAGTGAAACCAAAGCTGAAGTAGAGAAGGCGTTGGCCTGGTCAAAATCGCTGGTTGAAAAGGAACCTTCCAATCAGGAGTTTAAGCAAACCAACGAACAACTGGTTGCCAAATTGGCCAACCTCAAATAAGATTTATCCTGGCCGAAGGGCAGTCTAAATAATAGGTTATAAAAGAGAAAGGGGCGGATGCCCCTTTTTTTATTATCAGATGTACCCATCAGGATCGATCCACACACTGTTACTTACTTCATTATACAGGCCTGAAAAAGCGATATACGCCTGAAAGGGTTTTCCAATACAGGCGGCATCCAGCCTGATGAAATCGCCGCAGTCGGCGCGGCGCGCCCCGCTCAGCTCAAACACTGCGTATGGACGGCCGCTGCTGTCAATTCCTTCAGGAAAATAGAGCAGCGCCATCATCCGATCGCCCAGATTCCGGTATTCCAGGCCTGGTTGCAAAGCCCAGGTAAACTCGACACCATTAGGTAGCAGCGTCAGCGCGGGTTGAAGCGCGGGAGGCAGCGAGCCTGAAGAAACCAGCACTTTTGGATAGTCCACTACGATACCAGGCAGGCCAGACTGTCCGTCAGCAGCAATCAGCGCATGTTTCTTATTATAGGAAACCGCCTCATTGTAGTAATTGCTTCCGCGTGTATGCCTGGCCTTGCCGGTAAAACCGGCGACCAGCATAGGTTTGATCAGCTTTAGGAAAGCCTGTATGACCTTCATCCCCTCGCAGCTGAGCAATTCTGCCGTTGTTAGCGGTTTCGTCCTGACGCCCACCGTCCTGGTAATGTTTTCCCCATTCAGCGTATAGCTGACGAGGTTGCCGATCCTGCCTTGAAAAAAGCCGAACGGCCCGCCGTTTAATTTTGCCATATCTTATTTACTTAAAATCTGAAGCAGGCCGTCACCAATGCCTCCCGCGGATCAAAATTCGGGAACACTTCATAAAACAACAGTGCATCCCGCCCCCGCGCTTTCTGAAGATGTGGTTCAGCAAGGGTAAACCTACCGCTGGCCCGTGGTTGACCTACCTAAGGGGTGGGTCAACCCTGCTTCAACCCTGGGTGAAAGGTGGGTAAAGGGTGGGTTAACTTTTTTTATCTGATTTGCTGGTATGGTATTGCCATACGAATTTGTTACCTTAGTAAAGGGAAAACATACGGCATCTTATGGCTGAATACAGCTTATATACCGATCAGGAACTGGTTGCTTTACTGAAGCAGGGAGATCATCCTGCATTCACGGAACTGTTTAACCGGTACTGGAACCGCTTGCTGGCCATTGCGTACAACCATACCAGGGACAAATCGGATGCGGAAGAGATCGTTCAGCAGGTCTTTATCAGTCTTTGGGATAAGCGGAACGAGATGGAGATCAGCCAGCCGGAGCGTTACCTGGCAACTGCCGTGAAGTTCACCGTATTCAATAATTATTACCGGAAACAAAAGCGTACGGCAGCACTGATCGGTCGGATGCCTTTCCAGGAAGCTTACGAAATCGAAGACGAGATACTGGCCAGGTTCCTGAAGGAGCAAATTGACAATATTGTAACCACACTGCCTGAAAAATGCCGGTTGGTATTTAAATATAGCCGGGAAGGGGGGATGAAGAACCGTGAGATCGCGGACGAAATGGGCATTTCGGAAAAAACTGTCGAGGCGCACCTGGGCAAGGCCCTAAAGGTAATCAAGGATAAACTGCCGGGCGGCGGTGCCATGATGGTGATCCTGGCAGAGCTGCTGGAAAAAAATAATAATTTTTTGCAAATGGACTAAGGGTAAAGCTGCCCGGGCGGGTACATCACAGTATAAGCGTTGATAAAATGGACCAGGAGCGGCTGAACGAACTGATAGATAAATACATACTTGGTACTGCAAGTCTGGCTGAGCAGCAGGAACTGCTGAGCTGGTACAATGGCAGGAATGAGGGCGATGTCATTTGGGAGTCGGTGAATGAAAATGAAGCCGAGCTTGTCAGGATGCGTATCCTGGACCGGATCAACGCGGCAACCCGGCCCCGGAAAAAGGTGTTTAGCCTGGTGCGTATCGCTGGTATTGCCGCTGCGGTGGCCACAATTGTTTTTGGGTTGTGGTTTTATAAAAGCAACTTCAGTACCCGTCATTCCGAGGATACGAGGAATCTCTTGAACACTGCCAATGACATTGGTCCTGGCAAGTACGGTGCGACGATTACATTGGCAAACGGGCAGGTGATCCAGTTGGACAGTGCGAAGAAGGGCGTGGTTGTGGGAGGTGCTGCGGGAAGCACTGGGCTGCTGTATGACGATGGGTCGTCATTGCGAGGAGGAACGACGAAGCAATCTCCTTTGCATGGTGAGATTGCTTCGGAAGCTGCGCAACCTCGCAATGACGTATTGGTGGCGACAACTGCAAAAGGCCAAACGTATACCTTTACACTACCCGATGGAACCAGGGTGTGGTTGAACGCCGATTCAAAACTGGAGTTTCCTGATCAATTTTCTGGAAAAGAGAGAAAAATATTGTTGCAAGGTGAAGCGTATTTTGCGGTGAAGCACAATGCTCAACAACCATTCAGGGTAGTAAGCAAAACACCGGATGGAAAGGCGCAGGTGGTGGAGGATATCGGTACGGAGTTTAACATCAATGCCTATGCAGACGAAAGCGTTGTGAAAACGACCTTAGTGGAGGGTGCGGCCCGCGTTATTCCGATCAACCTGGTCCGTCATTCCGACGACAGGAGGAATCTCTTGAATGGCAAGGACAAGGGATCTCTCGCTGCGCTCGAGATGACGGGTAGGGACGGAATCGTGCTTGCTCCTGATAAACAGGCTACATTCAGCGATGGAAAGCTTACCGTAAAAACTGTTGATGCAATGGCAGCCGTGGCATGGAAGGAAGGCCTGTTTGTATACAATGCCACACCACTGGAGGAGGTAATGCGGCAAATTGCCCGGTGGTATAACGTAGAAATACAATATGAAAAGGAAAGCCTGAAGAAAGTACCGATGGGGGGAGCGGTATCCAGATATGACAACGTGAGCCGCATACTGAAGACCCTGGAGAACACCGGCGCAGTGAAATTTAAACTGAAAGGAAGGAGCATTAACGTAAGCGAATGATAAACAATAATAAAGACCGGGCCTAACCAGCCCCGCTACAGGGTACTGATCATCCCTTAGTGACAGTCAACTGAACCATAAACCAAAAACTAACAAAATGAAAAGACATTTACGACAGCAAAGTTAGCAGAAACAGAAGGGGTGAGGAACAAAAGCCGAATGGTGCTACCAACACCATCCGGCAGGCGGGCCTAAGCAAACCCTAAAAACAATTTGTTGGAAAATTTCTCGATTAAACTTAAACCCAAAGTAAAAGTAATGAAAAAATCTGCTTTTAACTTGCGGCTGTCACAACCATGGCTGCCGCCCAAAATATTACTCATTATGAAATTGATTGTTGTCATAATGACCACCTGCCTGATGCAGGTAAGCGCGGCCGGATTTGCGCAGAAGATTACCTTCAGCAAAAAAGGCGCAACACTGGAACAGATCTTTACGGAGATCAGGAAGCAAACCGGCTATTACGTGGTATATGCCGAAAATAAAGTGGACAAGCAAGCCAGGCTTGACGTGAACTTCCGTAACACCGAACTGAAAAGCGTATTGGATGTGATCAGCAACAGCCAGGACTTGGAATACAGCTTTGATGAAAGGAACATTAGTCTGAAGCCGAAGGAGGAGTCTTTTGTGGACAGGATCGTGGCCCGATTTCAGAGCATTGATGTACGAGGTAAGGTGGTGGATTCGCTGGGGAATGGATTGGCAGGGGCGACGGTTAGTGTGAAAGGGGGGAAACAGAGTACGCAGACAGCGGCAAATGGTGATTTTTATTTGAAGAATGTGGATGAGGGGGCTGTGTTGATTGTCTCTTACTTGGGTTATGTTGCTAAAGAACAGTTAGTTAGTAAGGATTTCAGTTATATCCAATTACAATTAAGTACTTCTAAACTCGATGAAGTACAAATCATGGCTTATGGGTTAACATCTAAACGACTTAGTACTGGTAACATCACAACAATTAAAGCGGAAGATATAGCTAAACAGCCGGTTGATAATCCTTTATTAGCGCTAATGGGTAGGGTACCGAATTTGATGATTACGCCCCAGTCGGGTCGCCCGGGTGCTCCAATCAGTTTGCAATTGCGTGGGCAAAATAGTTTAAGTGCAACCTCACTAAAATCTGAGCCATTAATCGTAATAAATGGAGTTCCTTATGGCAATAATATAGTCGGGCAAAATAATCAGTTTGGTAATGCGAATATCAATGCTCTAAGTTTTATTAATCCGAATGACATAGAATCTATCGACGTCTTGGCAGACGCAGATGCGACATCGATATATGGAAGCAGGGGAGGTAATGGAGTCATACTAATTACTACAAAAGCGGGAAAGGCGGGAGCCATGAAAATCAACGCGAATATAAGTGCTGGATTTAGCGAAGTGCCTAAACGGTTGGATCTGTTGAATACCCAAGAGTATCTTGCCCTGAGAAAAGAGGCGTATAAAAACGACGGTCTTCCAATTCCAGATGCTACTTTACCTAGTAATCAAAAAAATGCAAATAATTATGATCTGACTCTATGGGATCAAAATCGTAATACGGATTGGCAGGAAGTTTTTCTATCAAGTTCAGCTCCTCGGCATACAGCCAATGCGAGTATTTCAGGAGGAAATTCGTCCGTGAGTTATCTTCTGAGTGGCAATTACTATGGCCAGGGAGATATTTTTGATAAAAATTACAGTGATAAAAAGGGAAATACCTCACTGGTTCTATCAGGTAATAGCTTGGATCAAAGACTTACGGCTTCAATGGGGCTTAACTATTCACTGAACGCACGAGCAAGTTCAAATTCCGACCTTACTATTTATGCAGTCGGACTTGCGCCAAATGCTCCATTATTATATCGGCCAGATGGTCAACTAAACTGGGAACCAAATCCTGGAAACGGAAGGGCATCCTGGGTAAATCCATACGCGATACTATTGAGAAAAAGTTTTCTGAGAAACAGTACAATTTATGCAAATGGTAGTATAAATTATAAAGTCCTTCCGCATTTAAGTTTGATAGCAACAGGTGGTTACACGGAAAACAGCATGAAAAGTTCTTACATCAACCCAATTTCTGCTCAGGACCCTTCGATAAATCCAACGGGAACAAATAGTCGGAATTTCAATCTGGTTAGATCCTGGACTTTTGATCCCCAAATTTCATTTAAGTCTGGACTTTTCGGAGGAAGCCTAGACGTCTTGGCTGGTTGGACTCTTCAAAAACAGAGTAGTGAGAGTACCTACCTTCAAGCATCCGGATATACTACAGATGCTTTGATAAATAATCTGGCTTCTGCGACATCATATTTTTCTAGAAATTTCAACAGTTACTATCAATACACAGGAATATTTTCCAGGCTAAATTACAACTATCAAAATCGGTACATCATAAACTTAAGTGCCCGACGAGATGGAAGCAGCCGATTTGGCCCTGGTCGTCAATTTGGAAATTTTGGGGCTGGGTCTGCAGCCTGGATTTTTTCAGAAGAGGGTTTTTTTAAGAACAAAGTTAGTTTTATCAGTTTTGGTAAAATTCGGGGGAGCTATGGGACAAGTGGGAACGATGGGATACCTGACTATGGCTTTTTGGAACTTTATTCGACTGTCGACTTATCCTCCTATCAAGGTTTAAAACCAATACTTAGTAGGGGAGCAACAAATCCTGACTTTGGGTGGGAGAGTGTAAAAAAGGCTGAAATAGCTATTGAACTAGGCCTTTTTAACGATCGACTATTTATTTCTCCAGCCTTATGGCGTAGTCGTTCTTCAAATCAATTGGGACTTTATTTCTTGCCTTTTACTGCGGGCAATAGCTCTGTAACGATAAATCAAACTGCCAAAATCCAAAATTCTGGAGCGGATTTTACTTTCAGAGCAACTCTTATAAAAACTAAAAGCTGGAATTGGTCGATGTCAGGTAATTTTGGGTACCAGAGGAATAAATTGTTGTCATTCCCGGAAGGTTTTGCCACTTTGCCTGATATTTATCGTACCCCCACTGATGCCTTAGGAAAACAGTTTTACGGCATTGTCCGTGCTTATGAGTATAAAGGGATCAATCCTAACACAGGTCTGTATGAGTTCACCTCTTTTCCTGAAGGCGGAGCAGATCCCTATGCTAACTTTGTCAATGTACTTCCAAAATATACAGGTGCATTGACGAATGAATACCAGATTGGAAATTTTAATATTTCTGTTTTTCTTCAATTTGCGAAGAGGCTCGCTCAAAATTATTTGAACAACTATATATCTCCCGGAAGGTTTACGTCTAGTACAGCGGAGGGAAATTTGCCAAAAGTTTTTCTGAATAGGTATGTAAACCCGAGTAAGACTGGCGTTGTGCAAAAAGTAAGTACTGGATTCCCCGAATCTCTGGCTTTTATGAGGTCAAGTGATGCCAATTGGGTAGATGCTTCTTTTATCAGAGTGAGGAATATCTCGTTTGGATATTCTTTTCCTGACCGATTGATTAAGTCTATGAAAATGAATAGTGTACGCGTTCATGTTGACGCCCAAAATGTTTTCAATGTTACTGAATATGATGGGTTTGACCCGGAAGTACAGGGGTTAGTGCTACCCATGCTAAGAACCTATACACTAGGGATTCAAATTGGTTTATAAAGATAAATATTATGAAGAATTTAAAATATATAGTAACTTTCTATGTTGTCGTTAGTAGCATTAACATTGGCTGCAAGAAATTCATTGAAGCAAAACTTCCAGTAGATCAAATATCCGGCCCTTTTGTTTTTCAATCAAAACAAAGTGCAGTTTTGGCGCTAACGGGCATTTACGCGGGTATGGCAGGAGCAGGAGCAAATCCAAGCTTCAATGATTTTGCTGTTGGCGAGCGTGGCATCTCAATAAAAGCAGGACTTTGGGCTGATGAATTGATTCATAGTTCACCATTTCAAGAGGACTATGTGAACCGATTTGAAGATAATACCGGTGTCGGCATTTGGACAGATTGTTATAAGTCTATAATATACAATGCTAATTCTGTCATCGATGGTACGTCCCGCTCAAATGCTTTGACAGATGCCGATAAAAGCATTCTTATCGGAGAAGCAAAATTCATACGGGCAATGGCCTATTTTTATCTGGTTAATTTTTTTGGTGACATTCCGCTTGTTTTAACGACTGATTTACAATCGAATTCCTCGATAGCCAGAACTTCAACCAATCAAGTTTATGATCAGATTATACTTGATCTGAAGGATGCACAAGGTAACCTGAAAGACAGTTATTTATCCTCTGACCTTTACACACAAACAAATGAACGCGTTCGGCCTAATCGATTTACTGCTACAGCATTATTGTCCAGGGTTTATTTGTTCAAAAAGGAGTGGAGAAATGCATTGGATGAATCAGCTAAAATTATAAATAATTTAACCGCATACGGGTTGACAGATTTGAATGAAGTTTTTGTAAAAAACAGTAGGGAAGCCATATGGCAATTGCAGACGAACGCTCTTGGACTGGACGGATTGAATACACCGGATGGGCGTGTTTTTCTAGATGTCGCATCGCAACATAGTTTAAGTGAATTTTTATTGTCAAAGTTTGAACCCAATGACAAAAGACGATCTAACTGGGTGACAAGTATGAATGGTCAGTATGTGCCGTTTAAATACAAGAAAGGGCGTAAAACGGATTCAGATCCTCAACTACAGTCAGAAGAATATACTATGGTATTTCGGCTAAGCGAACAATACTTGATCAGATCAGAGGCGGAGGCTCAACTAGGGTTGCTTTCAGATTCAAGAGCAGATCTAAACGTGATACGTGAACGGGCAGGATTACAGGCTGTAACTACAAATATACAATCTGAAATACTCGATGCTATTCTTAGAGAGAGACAGGTGGAATTATTCACCGAATGGGGGCACAGATGGCTTGATTTGAAAAGGACAGAAAAACTTGATGAGGTAATGTCGGTTCTTACACCTAAGAAAGGAGGTACCTGGAATTCGTATAAAGCGCTCCTTCCAATTCCATATGATGAGATCAAGTTGAATCCACTTCTTAGAGGACACCAAAATCCAGGATACCCTGAACAGCGCTAAATTTTTTAGGAAGCGTAACAATTACGCTTCCTGATTTTTTCCATAAAAATAACACGAAATGAAAGCGATCAAAATAAAGCTTCTTGCGATAGCTTTGACTTTAATTTTTAAACATGTCAGCCATGGCCAGAAATATCAGAAGCCAGCTATTAATAATGAAACTTATAAGACATGGCAAAGTTGTACTGGGGCATACGGTATATCTAATGACGGCAAATACGTTTGGTACGAAATATCTGGAGCATTAAATACAGAAGGAACTTTATTTGACAAACGGTCTTTAGTGCTTCAGTCTGTGACGAAAGGTAAAGATGTTAAGTTCAACATCTCAGGACCAGTAAACCATCCTTTATTTTCTGAAGATAACAAAGAATTTATAACGCTCGCTTTAAATGATTCCCTGGTTATCATTAACCTGAAAAGTAAAGAATCGAGAATAGTCCCAAACGTCTATATATTTGATCTCTGCGAAACTGGAGGATCAAAATATCTAATTACGAAACAACCCAATAAGATTTGTGTTCAAGAATTAAAAACTGGGAACCTTAAGGAATACAACGGCTATTCAGAGTATGTTTTAGATAAGAGACGCAATTTCCTGTATTTACAAGGTAATGAAGTGCTACGGCATATTTCTTTGACAGAAAAAACGGATAAAACAATTTTTAATGGTAACTATAAGCAAGTCACACTCAATGAAAAAAATGGCATGTTAGCGTTTTATGGTTCCCCTAACCAAAGTTTGAGTTTGCATACCTACGACCCAACTACTGGAATTGTGAATCGTCTTCGGCTTTCTTCAATTGAAAATAAACGATATAAATTGAAAGAGGAGTCTTTGAATTTTACAAGGAACGGTCGCTATTTAATTTTTTCAGTATTGAGAGAGGTATTAGTTCCTGAAAAAGGAGATTTAATTAGCAGAAATGTAGAGGTTTGGCATTATAGAGATCGTCCTATTTTTCCTGCGCTGATTGTGCAGAGTGAAGGCAAACGGGAATGGATTAGGTGTGCTTATGATCTAATCTCAAATGAAGCTTTTCAGGTTGAAGACGATACTTTCAAACTTCAGGGTTTTGGGGGTAATATTGAAGACGATTATATTTTATTGGCAAATGAAACATCACAAAAAGACATCTATTGGGATGATTCCCAAATTCCTTCTACAAAATTGTTTTCTTTAAGCAAGAGAGGTTTTGTTGAAACATTTTTACCATCAAAAGCTGTTATGCGTAGCAGATATTTGTTATCTCCTACATCCAAATTTGTCTTGTGGTGTGATACAGCAGAAAAAGCGGTATATAGTTATGAAGTGGCAACACAAATAAAACGGAAGTTAAGTGATAATGCAATTTCCGGATTTGATAAAAACAAGTTTTCAAAATACATTGGCTTTCCGCTTTGGGGAAGAAACGATATGTTTTTTCTATGGAATGATGGATTTGACATTTGGAAGATTGATCCAATGGCCCTCTCACCTGTTGTCTGTGTCACCAAAGGTTTTGGTAAAAGGAACAATATAAAGATTGGGATTGTTTCAGATAAGGAAGGTTATAGATTTCCCAGTGATACATTGTTAGTATCAGGTATTAATCAGAGTACAAAATGGAATGGGTTTTTACAAATTATATTAGGCACAACTGCCAAACTAAAAATTACTGAATTTAGTCCATCATGGATTTATTTTACAAATTCTGCGATCAACAATATTCCCTTAAAGGCTAAAAAGGCAGAGACTTACGTAATGCTAAGACAAACTGCGGATAGCTCACCGAATATCGTAGTGAGTGACGATTTTAAAAGCTACCGTCGGATATCTAATATTTACCCTGAAAAAGCTTATAATTGGTTATCTTCTGAGTTGGTCAAATGGGAAAGGAATCCGGGGGATACTATTCATGGAATTTTATACAAACCAGAGAATTTCGATGCTTCAAAAAAGTATCCGATAATATTTCATTATTACCAATTGAAGAGTGACGAATTGTTCCAGTTTCATTATCCGGTATTATCTGGAGGGGCATTAGAGATACCTTGGTATGTTAGCAATGGGTATCTAGTATTTGTTCCTGATATTCCGCCAACAATAGGACCGTCAAGAGGCTCATTACTGATCAAGACTATCGAATCTGCTGCAAACTACCTTACTCATCACTTCTCTTTTATAGATCCGCTAAGGATGGGCTTGCAGGGACATAGTTTTGGGGGTTGGGAAACAAATTATATAGTAACACACTCAAATCTTTTTGCAGCTGCAAACCCAAGTGCGAGTATTTCAAATCTGACCAGTCTTTACGGAGGATTAGCATTCGGAAATAATACGTTAACTAATATGATGGAAGAGGGACAATCTAATTTAGGTATTTCTTTAGCTGACGGGAAAGGCGCTTACGTCGAGAATTCTCCGCTCTTTGCTATAAAATCTGTAACTACCCCGATTTTGTTAATGCATGCTGAAGAGGATCGTTCGGTACCTTTTGCCCAGGCACAAGAAATGTTTATTTCTTTAAGAAGACACAAGAAAAAGGTATGGTTGCTGAATTATAAAAAGGAACATCATGTATTGAATAGTCCCGAAAATAGATTGGATTTCACAATACGTCAGCAGCAGTTCTTCGATCACTATCTCAAAGGAAAGCCCGCTCCATTGTGGATGGTCGAAGGCATTGCGCCTAAATATCAAAATATTAAATCTGGTTTGCAGCTTGACTCTTTGAATCGCACGCCATAATTAGAAACAACTAACAACAACATAAAACAATACAAATGAAAACACTAAAAACAGTGCTTCTGGCGATAGCTTTGCCCTTGATTTTCCAAAATGGAATTAAGGCTCAGCAAATCTGGAAGCCTCAGCCTAACTTAATACAAACCAGGTGGGCCAAACAAGTAAAGCCGGAAATGGCATTACTAGAGTATCCCAGACCACAAATGGAGCGTAAGAATTGGCAAAATCTTAATGGCCTATGGGATTATCTAATTACGAAGAAGGATGCAAATATTCCATCTGACTACCAAGGAAAAATCTTGGTTCCCTTTCCGATTGAATCTTCACTTTCAGGAGTGAAAGGAGAATTAAAACCTGAACAAAACTTATGGTATAGGACTAAAATAATAACAAACGTTAAACAAGGCGAGCGGACATTGCTTCATTTTGGAGCAGTGGACTGGCAGGCCACTGTTTACCTGAATGGAAAAGAGATAGGGGGGCACACTGGTGGATATACGTCTTTTAGTTTTGATATTACTGACCATCTAGAAGCCGGGAGCAATGAACTTGTGGTTAAAGTGTACGATCCGACCGATAAGGGAATAGGGCCTCACGGGAAGCAGGTACTCAATCCAGGTAGCATCTTTTACACTCCAAGTAGCGGTATCTGGCAGACGGTGTGGCTGGAGACAGTGCCGGAGGTATATGTGAAAGGACTGAAGGTTATCCCTGATGTTGATAGAGGGGTGGTAGAAATTGCCGTGAAGGGGAAAGGCAAAGCGGTGGTAAATGTGCCCGGGTGTAGCGAGTGCGGAATCCTGAAACAAGTTCAGGATGACGAAGGTAGCAGCATAACGTTGAAAGTGCCCAATGCAAAACTTTGGAGCCCTGACGATCCTTTCTTGTATGACTTGGAGGTAACCTTGGGTAAAGATAAGGTGAAATCCTATTTCGGTATGCGTAAGATCAGCATTGGTAAAGATGAAAAAGGCATAGACAGGATCATGCTGAACAACAAACCCTACTTCAATCTGGGAACATTGGATCAGGGATTTTGGCCGGATGGTTTGTACACTGCACCAACTGACGAAGCACTGGCTTTCGACATCAAAGCCATTAAGGCAATGGGTTTCAATACCATCAGGAAGCACATCAAAGTTGAGCCGGCTAGATGGTATTACCACGCAGATAAACTGGGTATGCTGGTTTGGCAGGATATGGTTAATCCAAACCAATCGTTGCAAGAAGGATCGAAACAGGTATTTGAGGCACAGAACAAAGAAACCATTGAACAGCTTTATAATTATCCGAGTATTACCACATGGGTACTGTTTAATGAAAAATGGGGTCAGTACGACCAGGCCAGGCTTACCAAAGAAATAAAAACTATGGACGACACAAGGCTGGTTAATGGACATAGCGGTGAATACCTTTATGTCAATAACCAGCTCCGCTCACCAAGCCCGGATGCTTATGTCAATGCGGATATGACTGATGTGCACAGTTATCCAAACCCTATGGTCTCGGAAAAGCAGGCAGGTAAAGCACAGGTGCTGGGTGAATTTGGCGGCATTGGTGTACCGATTGAAAATCATCTTTGGGATGACACCAAAGCTGGTTGGGGTTATGACGGAATCGTTACCCCTCAAAAAATGAAGGAACAATATTCCATGATGATAGATTCTTTGGTAAAGCTAAAGGCACAAGGACTGAGCGGCTCTATTTACACCCAACCTTTTGATGTGGAAACTGAGCAGAATGGGTTGATGACCTATGATAGAGAGATCATTAAACTTAGTGCAGAAGAGCTACGTAACATCCATGCAAAATTACAGCATGCAACTAAGAATTATAAAGATGCAACGAGAGGCTTTAGCGCTGAAGTGCCAAGTATGGACGTCAAGAATTATCAGGAACGCGTTGCTGAATATAGGGCTGGAAAAAAAGATAAGGAGTTTTTGAGAAGTCTGGCTTTAATGGCTGTTGCGCAAAGGGACCAAGAGACAGCGAAAACTATTGCAAAAGAATATATTATTGGTTTAGACAATCCATTTACGGAGGCGAATTTGAAGTTTATTCTTGCTTTTACCGTTTCTGAAAGAAATCCCGGATATCGGATTATTATGGATAACCTTGATAAAATAAAGGCTGTGCCAGGATCAAAAAGTGCGTTAAGGTTCGCACAGAAAATGATATTTAAAAATGAGGTGTCGGAGATATTGACAGAAAATCCGGACTGGTTGGCCGTAGATGCCATACTTAAAAAATATCCAATGTTGGATGGTGAACTAATTGATGGATCGGCAGTAATTAGGTATCTGAATGCAGTGGGAGCAAAGCAAAAGAACGCGATTAAGAACTTGATAACAGCAGCTATACGATACGATAGCAAATACACCGGAGGAGCTTATAATGATTGGGCATGGGTATTATTTGAAAGTACAAATGATAAAAAGGAACTGGAGAAAGCTCTAGAGTGGAGTGGAAAAGCCCTCGAAAATAATCCAAATAAGGCACCTGAAATAGATACTTATGCTAATCTTTTACATAAACTTGGCAGAACAAAAGAAGCTATAGAATGGGAGAAAAAGGCGTTGGATATTGATCCTCATAATCCTGAGTTCAGGAGTACTTTGGAAAAAATGGAAAAGGGAATTGCTACCTGGCCAAACACTAATAACTAACTTTTAAATTAATAAAAATGAAAATGTTTAAAATGAGACAAATTATAGCTGTTGTAGCACTTTTTATCTCTTTAACGGCTGCAAAAAATCACTCCTTCAAGGCAGATTTTAACGGTAAATGGGTGATCGATATTGCCAAGAGTGATTTTGGAGTGAAAACACCGGAAACAGGTGCGGCAGCTAAAATGAAGATCATACAGTCAAAAACTGAGGTAAGTTTTGATCGCATTTTTCACAACGTGCCTGTTCCGTCAAGAGAAACATTAAAACTTGACGGAACCGAACTGGAAATAAAACAAGATAACTATTCTGTAAAACGGACTTTGCAGCAGTCTGGTGACGGATTTACACTTACCGTAAATTCAAGATATCATATGACTCCCGAATATGATGAATCGTGGGACTATACCCGGGTCGAAACCTATGTCCTCGCGACAGACGGAAAGAGTTTGCTCCTCACCAGGATTTCCACACTGCCCGATGGTAATCAAGAAGTTGTGAAGGCTCATTACGACCGGGTGAAATAATAAACTAATCGCTCCGGAATGAAATAAAATAGTGACCAGCAAATTCGAAATCCTTCTTGAACAGCATTTCCGCGAGCAGCACCATCCCGAGTTTTATGCAGCCCGGCTGAATACAACGTTATACGTCCTGAACGGCTTCACCAGGCGCCGGTTTGGTAAGTCAGTTTATGAGTTGATCCAGGAACGGCTGCATCAGGAAGCCCTTCATCTCCTCATACATTCATCCCTGAAAGTAAGCGAGATTGCGTATACCATTGGTTGTTGTGATCATGGGCATTTTACCAGGAGCTTTAAGAGGAGGGAAGGTGTTTCGCCGGTACGGTTCAAGAGATCTCTCGCTGCGCTCGAGATGACGGCTGGGGCAACCTCGCGATGACGAAAACAACTTTAATAACTAATATGACAGAGCAAGAAAATAGGGCTGCGGCCTTTATGGAAGGCAGAAATGCCCACATTTATACCAATGAGATCGATATGGATCTGACCGATATAGAATTATCTGAAAAGATTTTCAAGGATACAGGTAAAAGTCCGCAGGAGGATTCGGTTTACGTGTTTCTGACGCATGGCAATGCGGATGGACAGGTAGTGATCCTGAAGCCGAAGGCTGATGGCGATGAAATGCTGGTATTGGAGTGCCGGACCGTTCCGGAATTTCGGAAGCGTCTGGGTGTAACGATTGGGAGAGAACAGTTGCTGCGGGAGGTGTTTAAAGAAGAATAAGATAAAGCATTGAGCTTAACCAGAAAGCTTAGGTAGTGGCTTGAGGTGACGGCTTTGTTAAGGCGCTTCATTGCGCTTGGGAAACGACTTTTTGAGGTAGAGGTCGCAACGGTATGTTGCGACCTATTTTTTTTGTTTTAATCGTCTGTAAATCAACATTTTATTTGATAATTTTTTTGTTGTGGAATGATTATAATTCTATCTTCGTGACATCTTTCAGGAATTGTAAATTAAAGTTTAAAAAGAATGGAGACACAAGATTTTCTTTATGAATATGCGCTCATTGGGCATTGGCATTGCACTGCCGGACTTAGCTCCGGAAGGTAACGACCATAAAAAATCAATTCACCTATTAATTCAATTTTTTTAAATGTCGAGACATGATGATGTGTTTAAGCGGCTGCTTAAATTGTTGCAGCGTATTACCCCTAACGTTCCCTTACCCGATGGTCTGGTGCCGTTGCTATTGCAGTGGCTGAGTGATGATATCGGATATGTAAAGGAAGCCACGCTGGAGTGGCAGGGCGAGAAACCCCGGTATGCGTATTTCGTGGTAAAGGGATGTCTGAAAGTGAATGCCTGGAATGAGGATGGCGATATGTATATGTTGCGGATCTACCGGCCCGATACGATAGCTGCCTTTAAGGAGTTCCTGACCCAGGAGGCATCTGATTATGAGATCAGGGTATGCAGGAACAGCGTGGTGCGCCGGATTTCCATTGAGGGCATGCGGGAGATATACCGGTTATTGCCGGGAATGGAGAAGTTTGCTTTTGACACGGCGCTGAACTATAACCAGTCTAAGGAAAAGTTGCACCGGGACTTGCTGGCGATTGAGCAAACGGATGACCGGGTATTGCGATTTTACAAGCTGTTTTCCATGCTGTACCCGGCCAAGGGGTCGAGGATCCGTGATGCGGATATTGCCTCGTTCCTCCACATCTCCCGTGACCAGCTGAAGAAGGCCAGGACGAGGTTGAAAAGGGAAGGGTTGCTTTAGAAGAGCAAAACTTGAGGTTCCAACTTGTGACTTCAACTTGGGGTGGGTCCCGTAGGCCTCCCTAGGTATTTTCCGAGATTGGGGTAGTGGAGGTCACAATTTGTGACCTCCAAATGTGATAAGCAAGGATTCAGGTGAACGGTGTGAAGTGCGCTGTTCACTTTTTTTTGTAGTCTGTATGATAGATAACGGGGCTGATTGGTTGTAGAAGTGCCTGAAAGGAGTTCAGAAATTTGAATATCACATCAACTTATTGGATATAAAAGTTTATTATTGTAACTATTGGTTAATTGTGTCGGTTTTAAGTAGCTTTGCTTTTCAACTGACTTGTTATGACTGAAATACAAAAGGTATTTGAAATAGAGGGTATCCAGGCTCGGATTTTTACAATAAGGGGAAAGCAGGTGATGATGGATCGGGATCTGGCGGAGCTTTATGGTGTGGAGACGAGAGCTTTAAATAAAGCCGTCGGCAGGAATTTGAACCGCTTTCCTGATCGTTTCAGATTTCAATTAACGTCGGATGAATTTAAAGGTTTGATGTTCCATTTTGGAACATCAAATAGAGGCGGTACTAGAAAAATGCCATTTGCTTTCACTGAACAGGGAGTGGCAATGCTATCCGCATTGTTGCGAAGTGAATTGGCAGTAAATGTTAGTATTCAAATTATGGATGCGTTCGTGGAGATGCGCATGATGATTTCTCAAAATGCCCCAATTTTTCAAAAATTGGACTTTCTTGAACAGAAGCAAATGATAATGGAGCGCAAGCAACTAAAGGCGGATGAGAACTTTGAAAAAATATTTGATGCATTGCAAAGTGTCAACTTAAAGCCCAAACAAGGGATTTTTTACGATGGACAGGTTTTCGACGCTTATACATTTGTAGCTGATTTAATTCGTAGCGCAGAGAAATCAATCGTGCTGATCGACAATTATGTAGATGATACGGTATTAAGGATGTTTGCAAAGCGTCGCAATGGTGTTTCGTTGTGTATATATACGAAGCGCGACAGTATTTTGGCTTTGGATCTTGCAAAATACAAGGCACAGTATGGAGCGATAGATGTAAAGGAGTTTAAGAACGCACATGACCGGTTGATTATTGATGGCAGGGAAGTTTATCATATTGGTGCTTCCTTAAAGGATCTGGGGAATAAGTGGTTTGGTTTTTCTAAAATGGAGATGTCTGCCGTAGATATTTTGAGAAGGTTGTAAGGAGGTTGAAAGTAGACACCTGAAAGGGTCAGGATATATCCTTATAGCGATAAGTACTGGTATTTTTGTCGCCAGATCTTTCTACTATGCCCATTTCCACGGCGACACGCAAATCGCGACTGGCCGTTGCCATAGATAAGCTCTTGAAATGCTTCAGATAGTCTTTTCGTGTAAAAGTAATGGTACCGATAAATTCCCGGAACAACGAAATCCTGCTTTCCGGACCCGGATCAACAGCTGGTCGGTCAAGTAACTCTTCAAGCGCCTTTGAGATCGACTCCAGCATATAAGTGATAAACAAGGTGCTATGGCCTTGCTTATCTGACTTACTTAACGCTTCGTAATAACTGGCTTGTTCTGCCTTGATAATGCTTTCGATAGGCAGGTATTCAAATACCGGATAAGTTCTCATGAGCAAAATGGTTTGCCACAGCCGTCCCATTCGTCCGTTCCCATCAGCGAACGGATGGATAAATTCAAATTCATAATGGAAAACGCAGGTCTTGATCAGGATAGGGTCCTTGTCATTTTTTACGTAATCCAGCAGGTCTTTGAGCAAATGGGGTACCATATTGCCGGGTGGAGCAAGATGGGTGACTTCTGATCCCTTGACAATTCCAACATTACCTTTCCGGAGTGATCCGGCTTCTTTGATAAGGCCTTGCATAATCGATTTGTGCGCATCTAGAAGGGATTTAAGCTGAAACGGTTTGAACTCGTGCAGTTTATTATAAGTAGCTATGGCATTTTGTACCTCGAGAATATCCTTTTGCGGAGCCAGGATGCGCTTGTTATTGAGTAAAGCTGTAATCTGCTCTTCTGAAAGCGTATTGCCCTCAATTGCGAGGGTAGATTGGATGGTTTTAATCCTGTTGGCCTTTCTGAGTTCGGTCTGCGGCCTGTTCAGATGCAAGGCGTTAACTGCCCCGATCTGCTCTGAAACCTTCGTTAGCCAGGATAAAATGTCTGAAGTGATCTGGTAAGGTGGCTTATTGTAGCTCATGTTATAGTATCACATGATAGTATCATATGATACTATCAAAGCTACTCAAAAAGCAGGTGAAAAAGTAATTTTACGGGTAGTTTCATTTTCTCGGGTGGACAGTGCTAATTGCGCTGTTCGGCTTATTAGTATCCTGTACCTTTGTATTATTAATCTAAACGAGATTTAACGATCATCTAAATGGAGAACAAGTGTGTAGAAGGGCAGGATAGCCTTTCGGTAAAAATTTACAGGAAAAAGAGTGGTGCCGGCAGTTTGCTCTTTAAAAGCCGGAGACGGGTGCAGCGGGTACACGTGCTGAATGCGAACCTGATCAAAAGTGCTTTACAGGCCTGGGCCGTGGAGTTACATGAGGTGAAGGTATTGCAGATGTGCGGACCGAGGCAACGGAACTGGGTGCTGGAATATGGCGCATGTCCTGTGCACCAGGCGAAGCTTTCTTTATGGGAGCTGAAAGCCGGAGGTGATGTGCTGCGGCGTTTCAAATGGACGGGTTCTGTGGAGGAGCTGCGTACCGGTACGCTCAATGCCTTTAAGTAGGAAGTTTCTGCGTTGATGCAGGGGCGAAATATTAGTCAACCATCATAAAATTGAAGAACGATGGGAAAATCATTAGGAGGCCCATTCTATCACTGGACTGGTAGAGTGGGGAACACTGTTGGCCGGGTGGTCAATGGAGTAAACGTGATCGCTATGGCTGCGGCCAGGGGTCACAGGGTGCCGAGTGAGGCACAGCTGCCGGTGCAGCTGAAAGTAAAATTGGTTTCGCAGTTTCTTTCCAGGGTTTCGCCCTTTATCCGGGTGGGGTTTGAGGATCATGCCCCGGGTATGAGTGCCTGGAATGCTGCGGTGCAGTATAACCTGGAAAATGCGGTGACGGGGGTATATCCTGCTTTGTCGATTGATTATCCGCAGGTGTTGTTCAGCAAGGGCAAGCTGGCGATGGCGGCTGGTCTGGCCTGGGCCACGACAGTGGATGCGCAGATTGACCTTTCCTGGCTGGCTTCGGTACCGGCTTATACGCCTGGTGCGGGTACGGATAAGCTGGCGGTGCTGGTGTATAATCCGCTGGAGGTGAATCCGTTTTTGGTGTCGGTTGGGGATGCGGTGCGGTCGGATCTGTCTTTTGACATGCCGGTGCCTGCTACGTGGAGCGGCCAGACGGTGTATGTGTATGTGAGCTTTGTGTCTTCGGATGGGAGGGTTACGAGCACTACGCAGTTTGCCGGGGCTGTTGAAGTGCAGTAGGGGTTGAAAAGGGGGCGGCAGGTTTAATCGCCTGCCGTCATCTCGAGGGAACCGAGAGATCTCTTGTTCTGGTAGGGTTCAAGGGATCCCTCCTGCGTCGGGATGACGGGACTGGAGGGTAAGGGGTTGCTTTGTCATTCCGCCTCACAATGACGTGTTAAAAGCAATGACGGGCTTAAGCGCAGTGATGTGGTTGATGTCGTGATGTGGTTAATGCCATGATGTGGTTAATGCCATGATGTGTTTAAAATTTAAGATAATAAGATTAAAAGGTATGAAAGAATTAATAGAAAGGGCTTTCCTGAAGGGGAATGCTGAAGTTACTAAGAGAGTACTGTTTTTCGTTACGCTTGTGTTGCTGTGGCCGTTGTTGCAGCGGGTGGTGCAGGGTGTGGATGAGACGGCGGGTTATGTGGATCCGGGGATTTGGATGCTGGTGTTGCTTGCGCTGGTTTGTTACCTGGGTTTGGTGGGTTTATCGTTGTGGCTGGTGAGTGGGTTGATTCGTTTTTTGGGGTTGCCGGGTTTGGGCAGTATGGTTTCACGTTTTAAAAAGTTGGATGTATGCGTTCAGTTATGGTTTTATGTGGTTTGTTATGCGCTGTTGCTCTTGGCGGGGGTATTGGTGCTGATGGCGGTGTTGTAGGAGATGGTTATGACAGGGTTATCAAAGCAGCGGAAAAGGACCTCGGGGTTCGGGAAGAAGGTGGTGAGAATTGTGGGCCGCGTATTGGGACTTATCTTAAGTACGTGGGTATCGGAACGCCTGCGCCGTGGTGTGCGGCGGCGGTGAGTATGTGGTTCAGGGATGCGGGGTTTCCCGCTCCCCGGACGGCCTGGAGCCCGGCGTTGTTTCCGAAGGAGAGGGTTGTGGGTTTGGGAGGGCTGAGCGGAGTGGGTGTGCGCGGTTCAAGAGATGTCTCGCAGGCTCGACATGACGGCAATAGGGTGAGTTTGAATGGTGGTGAAGGGGGAGGGCTGAGCGGAGTGGGTATGCGCGGTTCAAGGGATGTCTCGCAGGCTCGACATGACGTGAAAGGGCTGGTGTTTGGGATTTACTTTCCGAAGCTGGGCAGGATCGGGCATTGTGGCTTGGTGGAGGGGGTGCAGGGTGATTTTTGCCGGACGATTGAGGGGAATACTTCGGTGGCGGGTTCGCGGGAAGGTGATGGGGTGTATCGGCGGCTCAGGCACCGGCGGACGATTGCCAAGTTTAGTGATTGGGCCGGAGGTAAATGATCATTCTGGGCGGAGATGTAAATGATTATTCTGGGCCGGGAGGTAAATGATCATTCCGGGCGGGGAGGTAAATGATCATTAAGATTGATACTAGGAACATCAGGAGTTTTGTCTTAACTTGCGGGAAGAACCAAATTCACTATCGCTCATCCGCATGAAAAAATTAAGTATCCTGCTCTTGCTGTTCCTGTCTTATGCGGGAATTGCCCATGCCCAGACCTTTATCGTTAACGGAACCGTAAAAAATGCCAAAGGCGAACCGCTCCCGGCTGCGACCGTATTTATCGACGGATCGCAGAAGGGGGTGGTTACCAATGAAAAAGGTGAGTTTAATTTCGGGGCACTTGCTGCCGGTACCTACGATATTGTAGCAAACATGATCGGTTATTTACCCGCAAAACAGACTGCGGCAGTGAAGTCTGGTCCTGTAAGCCTGAACATCGTGATGAAGGAAAGGGTGATCATGCTGAATAATGTGCTGATCGGCAAGGATGATAAACGCAAGGAATTCATGAAGCTCTTTGTGAAATATTTTATGGGTGAATCGGAGAATGCAAAGGCCTGTAAAATGCTGAACCCCGAAGTGATTGACTTTTCGACGGAAAAGACACTGGTAAAAGCAATGTCCAACGACTTCCTGGTGATCGAAAACCCTAAGCTCGGCTACCGGATCAAATACCTGCTCCGCAATTTTCAGTATGATAAAAAGCTGGAAACCACTTTCTACGAAGGTGAATCTGTTTTTGAAAACCTGGCAGGGACGGGTGAACAGCAGCAGGCATGGGCGCTGAACCGCAAAAAAGCGTATGAGGGCTCGCTGATGCATTACCTCAGGGCTGCGTACCGCAACACCTCCAGAAAGGAGGGCTTCCTGACCTACAGCATCACCAGTATCGGTTTTCCGATCGCGATAGACCCTAACCCGATCATTATGGAGCAGATCGTGCAGCATACGGACAGTAATTTTTTCGTATTCCGGTCCAAGCGGAGGTTGTATACGGTGTATGACCCTAAACAGGCCGCGAAGCAGTCGGATAAGCTGATTGAGGGAAGAACATTGATCGATGACCTGGGCAAGACCGGTTCTATCCTTCAACTGAATGCAGAGATAGATCAGCGTGGAAGCTATGCCCGGTATAAGGACATTCTCATTCAGGGTTTCTGGGGCGCTAAGCGGATTGGCGACCAATTGCCGCTGGAGTATGATCCTGAGCGCAATTAAGCGGTTACGGCTTTACCGCGGCTACCATCATGTGCGGACTGAAGCACAGGAGGTCCTGGTCATTTTCCGTAAGGCCGACCAGTTCCAGCAGCCGCTGCCGCTTCTGCGGGTCTGCCCAGCTCTGGAAATATTGCCCGTCCATCCAGACCATGCCTTCTACGGCATAGAGCTTCGCTGATGTAAACCCTGCCGCACAGGCTTCTTCCAGTAGTTCTGAAGGCCGATGGAAGTGGGCCGGTGCCAGCATACCGGGCATACCTGCGGGTGGCCGGTGCATACCGGTCTTCAGTTCTGCCTTACACATTTCATAAACTTGCGACATATGGATCATTCCACCCTGCAGCGCCGCAATGGCAGAGGCCGCACGTGTGATCGCAAAACCAAGCAGGATCCCGCCTGGCTTCAGGATCCTGGCCGCTTCGGTAAGCGCGTTTATCCGTTCCTGACTTTCCAGGATATGGTATAAAGGACCGTGGAGCACTGCCAGATCTGTGGACGCGGTTTCCAGCGGAAGTTTCCGGGCTTCTCCTATGACACACTGGAAAGCAGTTTTTTTCGCCTTTTGCCGCGCTTTTGCCACCAGTTTTTCTACCGGGTCTACCAGGGTGACCTGGTGGCCAAGTGCTGCCATCCACTGTGCATAGTGGCCCGAACCGCCACCGATGTCGGCGACTTTGAGGTTACTGCCCCCGAGATGCCGGCCGATCAGTAATTTGTTTCTTTCAAACTCGAGCGGGCCCAGGCCAAACTTCAGCCGGGAATCTTCTGCGCTTTCGCTGTAAAAGTCAGCAATGGCGGGATCTATCAGGTTCATAGGCCAAAGTTATGAAAATCCATGCTTATAACGGATTTATGGCTTATCTTCGTGGAATCTGATGATGCTTAAAACCAGTATGTTGCGTTATATCCTGCTCTTATTCTGCTTTTTTCCCGCAAGGCTGCTGGCTTATGAGGTCATTTTTACGCAGATCTCTACCAGCGAGGGCCTGTCCTCCAACTTTGTGAACTGCGTGGCGCAATCGGGAGACGGGTACATCTGGGTCGGCACGCGTAACGGCCTGCAGCGCTACGACGGATACCGGTTTACCCAGCCTTACCGCAAACAGGGGGCAGACCAGCTTCCCGCCCTTCCTGTAGATCAGATACTGGTTTCCGGCAATCCTAAGGTGCTTTGGCTCAAGATGGGGCAGACGATAGGGCTTTTTCATACCGGCACCTATACTTTCAGAAAGATAGACATCCGTCAGCTGATCACAGGTTCCGAGAAATTCGATTTTAATATCTTCAGGGACAGCAGGGGCAATACCTACCTGGTGGTCCGGAACATCGGCATATTTGTTTACAACGCTGGTAAGCAGTCTTTTGAGCGGAACCCGGAGGTACTGGATTATCCTGCCAACTGGATTCCGCAGGCATTGCAGGAAGACAGGGATGGCCGTCTATGGGTGGCCGGTGTAACGGGGCTTGGTTGTTTTGACCCGAAAGCGCACCGTTTTTATACACCGGACAATAACCCGCTCAAACTTCCCTTACTGGCGCAGGCCAGGGGGCTTACTTATGTGACCAATCTCAGTATAGACCGCCGGGGACGCATCTTTCTGAATACCTGGCCGGGCTACCAGAACTTTTACCTTTACCTGCTTGACCCGCTGGCAGACAAGCCCAGACGGATCAGCTATGAACCTGAAAAAGGGGCCAGCTACCATGAGCTCATCAACACGATTGAAAGAAGAGGGATCATCTGGGGTTTCGGTGAGCGCGTCTTTAATATTTTTGATGAGGACGAAAAGGCTTTTCAGATGTTCTATGACCCCCAGAGCACGCATTACGGCATCAGGATCAACCACGTTTACCAGCTCTTTGAAGACCGTGACGGCAACATCTGGGTGGCAACAGATAACGGGCTCTATATCGCTTCGGTCCTGGAAGACAATATCCGCAATGGCAGTATCCCTTATTTCGGTGAGGCCGATATCACCGGCGTAAAGCGGTTGAGCGGCAAACGGATCCTTTTTACTTCCTGGGGCAACGGGGTGAGGGCCCTGGGCTATGACCGTAATTTGCATATCCGCGAATTTCCCGAACTCAGCGAAGCCGTATACCGGGGAGCGCCGGCGGGCGATCATGCTTACCGGCAGGTCTGGGATGCATTGGAAATACCGTCAGCAAACGAGATCTGGCTGGCCTGTCAGAACGGAAGACTGATCACTTACGACACCAGGGCCGGAAAATCACGTTTTCTGGCACCCCTTGAATTCCGGAATTCTACCGTCAGAAGCATCTGCATGGATAAATATGGTGAGCTTTGGTTTGGTTCGCACCAGGGACAACTGGTGCGCAGGAGAAAGAACGGCAGTTTCGAACTGGTACAGCAGCTCGGCAATGCGATCCCGAAGATCTTCAGCGACCGGAAAGGCCAGCTTTGGGTGGCTACGGAGGGGAACGGTCTTTTCCAGGTAGATGCCGCCAGCGGGAGAGTTGTCCGTACCTATAAGGAGGGCGCCCCGGGGCAGCATATCAGTACCAATCATATCAATGACCTCATCCAGCTTAACGATTCGCTGCTGGTGGTCGCCTGCAGCGCAAACCTGGACCTGATCAATCTCCGGACGGGAAAGGTCCGGCAGATCACGGCTTATGAAGGGCTTCCGCAACGGGTGGTGATCTCCCTGCAGACCGATGGGGAGGGTTATCTCTGGATGGGTACGATCGGCGGTATTTGCCGGTATGACCTGAAGAACAATATTTTCAGGATGTATGACCGCAGAGACGGGCTCATCAATGCCAGCAGCAATGCCTACCTGATGAACAGGACGGCTGTGCTTGAAGACGGTAACCTTGTGTTTTCCGGCGAGCGCAGCTTTGTGATCTTTAAGCCAGGTTTGCTTGGACATTCCTTTGTTCCGAAAAAAGTGGCGATCACCGACTTTAAGCTTTTTGACCAATACCTTTCTACGGATTCCATATTGCGGGAAGGCGGGGTGAACCTGAGGTACAACCAGAACTTTATCAGTATTTCTTTTGCGGCGCTGTCCTACGAACAAAGTAACAAGCTCAAATATTATTATAAACTGGAAGGGGCCAGCAAGAACTGGGTAAGGGTAGAGAACGGCCAGTCGGCGAACTTTGCCTCGCTGGCCCCGGGAGACTATACGTTTATGGTCAGGGCGCAGAACAGTGACGGTATTTTCTTTACCGATATTACCGCCCTGCCTATCCGTATAACCCCTGCTTTCTGGCAGACGTGGTGGTTCCTGGCGCTGGTGGTCATCATTGCACTGATCCCCTTTTATGTCATTTACCGGCTGCGTATCCGGCGGCTAATGGAAGTACAGTCTATCCGCGAAAAGGTGGCAAGGGACCTGCACGACGATGTCGGCTCTACACTTACCTCAATCAATATCCTGAGCGAAATGGCCCGGGCAAAACTTGGGGAGACCGAAGATACGGCAAGGGATTACCTGGCCCGGATCAGCACCAACAGCAGTGAGATGATGGAATCTATGGACGATATCGTATGGAGCATTAAGCCCGATAACGACAACCTGCTGAAGATTGCCGCACGGATGCGGGAATATACTGCAGTGGTGCTGGAACCCCAGCATATAGATTATACCTTCAACAGCAGGGAGGTGGTCCGCAATATCAGGTTTGATATGGAAGAACGCCGCCATATTTTCCTGATCTTTAAAGAGGCGCTGAACAATATCCTCAAGTATGCACAGGCCAGCCGCGTAGACATCAGCCTGACGCATACCGCCAGTCATGTGCTGCTGGAGATCCGGGACAACGGCAGGGGGTTTGATCCCTTATCGGAAAGTAACGGTAATGGTCTCAGCAATATGTCCAGGAGGGCCCAGCTCCTGAAAGGCAGCCTCTATATTAAGTCTTCTCCGGGCGAGGGAACGATGATCAGGCTGGAACTTAAGATTAGCTGAGGGTTTTAATTCAGCTGCAGCAGCAGGTATTTTTCCAGGGTGGCGGGCCTGGTCTTAGCGTTGAGGAATTTTCCCTTGAGCCTGGTAATGCGGTAATGGTCAAAGCTTTTAAGTACCTGCGCACCGTATTTTTCCTTCAGCAGGCTGGCTGCAGACGCAGGGGTATAAATGATGAGCTTATCGTTTACGGGACGGCTACTGAGTAACTTGTCGAGTGCATGGGTATCGGGCAGGTATTTCGGGATGCCACCGGCATAAAATGCAAATGCAAAGGCGTTACTGTCGGAAAATATTGCAGTAGTTGTCTTCGGGTGGTTGTTGCGGAGCCATTGTCCGGCGGTCATTCCGGCCTGGTACCGGAGCAGGGCCGGATAAAAAAAGGCATACAGGAAAACCATGATCCCTGCAGAAAGCAGGCTGCCCCTGGCAACCAGCATCAGCTGGTTCCTCCCTTTGATATAGATAAAAGACAGCAGGGTGACCATCATCATCATGCCTGCTGTGAGGTAATTGTTTTTAAAGCCGGATAGCAGGGCAATGGCACACAGCAGCAGGATAACCAGCAGGAAGAGGACGTTCTGAATATAGCTGAAGATCTGTAGTGCGCGGTCCCTGAGGCTGGTCAGATATATGGCGTTGATGACCGCAAAAAAGGGGAACAGGACGATGATATAATGCGGCAGCTGAAACCTGGAAAAGGAGAACAGGAGAAAGGTGGCGGCTGCTGAAGTCCAGAGGATAATGATCTCCTGGGGCTGGCCTTCCCGGTGCCTTCTTTTGAACAATTGAAAAACTGCGGTACACAGCAGCAGGGACCAGGGAAGAAAAGCCCATAATGTGGTATGCAGAAAGAACGACAAATCGCCTTTTCCCCTGATGGGGCCGGTATTCAGGAATCTTCCGAACTGGCTGTCGATGAAAAAGAAACGGATGCCGGATACGGCCTTTTGTCCGAAGACCACTTTTTCGGGGTGCAGGTCGAACTGTGTATACAGTGCATACAGTTCGGGGACAATAAACAGCAACAGCATAAAAAGTGCCGCCCACCACCTGGCCCTGAGCAACTGCCTGGCTTGGCCGGTAAGTATCCAGTAAATGATAAAGCCGGAGAAGACCGGTATCACGGCGAACATACCTTTCGTCATTACAGCAGCTGCTGCAAACAGCGAGCCGGCGACGACATGCCAGAAGCTTTCCTGCTGTGCCTTGTAGTAATGATAGACTGCAGCGATGATCAGTGCGCAGAGGTAACCTTCTGCACGGACATCGAAATTGGAAATGACCAGGTGCAGCGCAGTCAGAAAGATGAGGCTGCTGACCAGACCAATGCGCTTGTTACAGATACTGCGGCCAAGCAGATAGGTATACCAGGCTCCGGAGAATGTAAAAAGCAGTGCAGGCAGCTTATACGCAGGTGCCGATATACCGAATAACTTAAACGACAGTGCAGTCACCCAGAAGGTAAAGTGGGGCTTGTCCAGCCAGTCATTTCCGTTCACATACAGATTGATCCAGTCGCCGGTCAGTACCATGCGTTTGGCGATACCTGCATACAGGGCGCCATCTGGTTCCATGATCTCTCCTGAAAGGGAAAGGACGCTTATGGCCGCTACCGCCGAAATGAGAAATAGGTAGAGCCGGTTCTCTGTTAAAGTCATTTTTTAAGGATACAAAGACCTCGTCAAAATGTTTGACGCTGCTCAAGATAGTTCTGCTTTAAAACCATAAGGTTAACCTGTTGTTAAGATTAAAATTTGAAAATTATTGATTTTAAAACCGGGTTTTTGAAAATAAAAAGGCAATTTGCGTCCGAAAAAAAACAGAGGTATCATGTAACCGCAAAAAGGGGGAGTTATGGAAGAAGTCATTGTTGAGGAAGTTTTAAGGCTGCTGGAGCTGGAAGACGACACGCAATTGAAAATCTATCTGGACGATCTGAACATCTCTGATGTAGAACATCTGATCGATGAGCTTCCCCAGCATGCGATAAAGTTTATAGATACGCTTTCCGTTAAGCGGGCAGTCAATGTATTCCGCATCCTCGATTTTCCGACCCAGGAACGTATCCTTAAAAAGCTGCCGGGCGATAAACTGGCCAAACTCATTAACCTGCTTCCCCCAGACGACCGTACTGCATTGTTTGGAGAACTGAAGGGCGATGCGGTTGCCAAACTGATCATCCTGCTTCCGGCCAAGGACAGGGCAGAGGCCTTGTCTCTACTGGGCTATAAAGAAGATAGTGTAGGCCGGCTGATGACGCCGGATTATATTGCCGTTAAGAAGGACTGGACGGTGACCCGGGTGTTGTCGCATATCCGTCGTTACGGGAAAAACTCTGAAACGATCGACGTGGTCTATGTCATCGACAAAGACGGGATATTGCTGGACGATATCAGGATCAGGGAGATCCTTCTTGCCGATCCCGAGGCAAAGATCGGTGAGCTTACAGACCAGCGCCTGATCTCGCTGAATGTTAAGGACCACCAGGAAGAGGCCATCAATGTCTTCAGGATGAACAACCGGGTGGCTTTGCCGGTGGTAGATGACAGTAACGTATTGCTCGGGATCGTTACCGTGGATGATATTCTCTGGATCGCTAATGAAGAGTATACGGAGGACATGCACAAGATCGGGGGTACCGAAGCACTGGACGAGCCCTATCTGGACATGCCTATTTTTGGCCTGTTTAAAAAACGCATCGGCTGGCTGGTTGTCCTTTTCTTTGGCGAGATGCTTACGGCTACGGCGCTTCAGCATTTTGAAGATGACATCGCCAAGGCGGTTATACTGGCGATGTTCATGCCGCTCATCATGTCAAGCGGCGGTAACAGCGGCTCTCAGGCTTCGACACTCATTATACAGGCGATGGCACTCGGAGAAGTAACGATTGCCGACTGGTGGCGCGTCATGAAGCGCGAACTGATCTCTGGCCTGATGCTGGGGCTGGTGTTGGGTATAATAGGCTTTCTGCGGATATTTGCCTGGACGTTGTTTACAGATATTTACGGCCCGCACTGGATGCTGATTGGCATTACTGTGGGAATTTCGCTGGTAGGGGTGGTGTTATGGGGCTCGCTCACCGGATCGATGCTGCCGCTGCTGCTTAAAAAATTAGGTGCAGACCCTGCAACGTCGTCTGCACCTTTTGTCGCCACGCTTGTAGACGTAACGGCCCTGATCATTTATTTTTCAGCTGCGGTAATGCTGCTGACCGGAGTGTTGCTGTAGGTTATACGTTAAAGCGGAAGTGCATGATGTCTCCGTCTTCCACTACATAAGTCTTTCCTTCTACGCCCAGCTTGCCTGCTTCCTTACATGCGTTTTCAGAACCAAGGGTTACAAAATCATTGTATTTGATCACTTCTGCACGGATAAAACCCTTTTCAAAGTCAGAGTGGATCACACCGGCAGCCTGTGGTGCTGTAAAGCCTTTGGTAATGGTCCAGGCCCTTACCTCCTGTACACCGGCGGTGAAATAAGTATAGAGGTCCAGTAGTCTGTAAGCGGCACGGATGAGTTTGTTTACGCCCGATTCGGTGAGGCCGAGGTCGGCCAGGAATTCCTGGCGCTCTTCATAGCTTTCCAGTTCCGCAATCTCCGATTCGATCTTCACGGAGATGACCAGTACTTCTGCATTTTCATCCTTTACGGCCTCTTTTACCTTTTCCACATAGGCATTTCCGGTGGTTGCCGAGCCCTCGTCTACGTTGCAGACATACATTACTGGTTTTTGGGTAAGCAGGCCAAGATCCTGTATCACTTCAAAATCTTCGGCACTGACAGGAGCTGTTCTTACCGATTTCCCGCTTTCCAGATGGGACTTGATCACGCTGAGCACATCGAATACCTTTTTGGCATCCTTATCATTCTTCGCCATCTTTTCAACTTTCTGGATGCGTTTGACCACGGTGTCCAGGTCTTTCAGCTGCAGCTCGGTATCAATGATCTCCTTATCGCGGATCGGGTCTACCGAACCGTCTACGTGGATTACGTTTCCGTCATCGAAACAGCGCAGCACATGGATGATCGCATTGGTGGCCCGGATATTGCCCAGGAACTGGTTGCCCAGTCCTTCTCCGTTTGAGGCGCCTTTTACCAGACCGGCAATGTCCACGATCTCTATGGTATTGGGCACTACCCGCTGGGGCTTCACCAGTTCTTCCAGTTTGGTCAGCCTGTCGTCAGGCACTGTAATTACGCCTACGTTAGGTTCGATCGTACAAAAAGGAAAATTAGCTGCCTGTGCCTTCGCATTGGACAAACAGTTGAACAGGGTTGACTTTCCAACATTGGGCAAGCCCACGATACCGCATTGTAATGCCATGAATTGTTTTTTTGAATTAGCCCGCAAAGGTATCAAATTTTTAAAAATATTCTTATGTTTAGCCTTGTCTAAAGCTTAAAGACAATAACCGGATATGGAACACACAGATCAGAATGAAAACCCTCAGCTTACCGTTACCGAAGAGGTCCGCAGTTATATTTATGAAACGACCAAATGGACTCGTCTGCTGGCTATCGTAGGTTTTGTCGTCTCGGCTTTTACCGCACTGACTGCATTGGGTGCTCAGGGGATCATTTCAGCAATGAGCCAGGTGATGGGAGAAGCCAACAATCCTTATGCGAAGATAGGGGCCGGGCCGATGATGTTTATTTTACTGATTGCCGCATTCATTTATTTTTACCCCAGTCTGCTGCTTTTTAATTACAGCAACAAAGCCAGAAACGCGGTGTT
This sequence comes from Pedobacter sp. JY14-1, assembly GCF_029269825.1. GTDB lineage: Bacteria > Bacteroidota > Bacteroidia > Sphingobacteriales > Sphingobacteriaceae > Pedobacter. The sequence goes on from NZ_JARJHU010000002.1 coordinate 171,344, forward strand.
TTACGCAGAACAGGATGAGTTTACCGCGGCGATGGCAAAGATGAAGTCGTTCTTTAAATTCTGGGGCGTGCTGACGATTGTGGTGCTCGGCCTGTACGCGCTGATCATTATCGCCAGCATTACCATGGGTGTTGGCGCTTCGCTGACTTCCTGATCCTTTAACCAAATATCCACCTGACAGATGAAGAGAAAGTATCTTGTTGCAATGGCCCTGATGGGGCTGTGCTCCGGAGCGGGGTTTGCCCAGTCTGCAAACGAAGTACTCAAGCCGTTTGGACCGGTACCTAATAAGTACCAGTATGACTGGCAGCAGATGGAGTACTACATGTTCATCCATTTCGGTCCGAACACCTTTACCGATAAGGAATGGGGGCATGGTGACGAAGACCCTAAGGTCTTTAACCCGACGAAGCTGGACGCCCGTCAGTGGGCCAGGACGGCAAAGGCTGCAGGAATGAAGGCCATTATCATTACCGCCAAGCATCATGACGGGTTTTGCCTGTTCCCCAGTAAATACAGCACGCATACGGTAAGGGAAAGCAACTGGAAAAACGGAAAAGGTGATGTGCTGAAGGAGCTGTCTGCTGCCTGCAAGGAATACGGATTGAAATTCGGAGTATATCTCTCCCCATGGGACCGCAACCATCCGTCTTATGGCACCCCGGAATACAATGATATCTTCGCCAAAACACTGGAAGAGGTACACAGCAACTATGGCCCTATCTTCGAGCAATGGTTTGACGGTGCCAAGGGAGAAGGGGAAAAGAAACAGGATTATGATTTTCCAAAGTTTTACAAAGTGGTGCGTAAGCACAATCCACAGGCGGTGATCTTCAGTGACATTGGTCCGGACATCCGCTGGATGGGCAATGAAAGTGGTGTTGCCGGTGAGACCAACTGGGCCAGGCTGGATACGGACGGTTTTGGTGTAGGGGCAGATGCGCCGCCAGCAAAGGTACTGAACACAGGAAATGAGGACGGCAAGTACTGGATACCGGCCGAGGTAGACGTTTCCATCAGGCCGGGCTGGTTTTACAGCGCCTCTACAGATAGCAAGGTGAAGACGCTGCAGCAGCTGGAGTCTATCTATAATACTTCGGTGGGCCGGAATGCGAACCTATTGCTCAATGTACCCGTTGACCGGGAAGGACTGATCCATCCGAACGACTCTACCCGACTGATGGAACTGCGCCGCTATCTTGACGCTACCTATAAGACAAACCTGGCAAAGGGCAGTAAGGTAACGGCGAGTACAACGCTGGACAATGCGCACCAAGCGCAAAGACTGACTGATGGCCGTGTGGAGACTTTCTGGGCCGCTGCAGGAAAGGAAGAGAAAATCACACTTACGCTGGACCTTGGAAAGCCGGTCAGCTTTAACCGCATTTTTCTCCAGGAATATATTCAACTCGGTCAGCGCGTGCGTTCATTCAAAGCGGAATACTGGGACGGAAATGCCTTTCAGCCGCTGGGCAGTTACACGACCATAGGACATAAAAGGATCCTGACCTTTCCGGCCGTTACCGGCAGTAAGATCAGGATCGTGATCGAAGGGGCCAAGGCTGCACCGCTGCTCTCGGAGATCGGTGTTTACAAAGCACCCGATATGCCTGCTCAGTGACCCTCTATGATCCTGTTGAGCCAAAGGTGCTTCACCTTTCTCTGGTAAGCCCAGTAGAAGACGATCGGATAGACGAACAGGTTGAACAGGGTATTGGTCAGCAGTCCGCCGATAACGACCACGGCCAGGGGCTTGGATGCTTCTGAACCTATGCCTGTAGAAAGTGCTGCAGGCATTAACCCGATGGCTGCCATCATCGCGGTCATGATCACTGGCCGCATCCTGGCCGCAACGCCGTCTCTTACGGAATCTGCAAAGGTCCAGTCTGTACGGTGCTTCAGTTCGGCGATATTGCTCTTGAATCTGGTGATCAGGATCACCCCATTCTGTACACAGATGCCAAACAGGGCGATGAACCCGATACCTGCCGAAATGTTGAAGTTGATGCCTGTGAACAGCAGTGCCAGGATGCCGCCGATCATGGCAAAGGGCACATTGTTCAGCACCAGCAGGGAGTCCCGGAAATTGCCAAACAGCACAAACAGGATAAAGAAGATCAGCAGCAGGCTTACCGGTACTGCCTGTGCCAGCCGGCTGGTTGCCCTTTGCTGATTTTCAAAATCACCGGCCCATTCCAGCCGATAGCCTTTTGGCAGTTTGATCCTGGCATTGACCTTTTCCTGTGCCTCTGCGATGACGCTGCCCATATCCCTTCCCCGGATAGAAAATTTAATGGCCCCGTAACGTTCGTGGCGGTCGCGATAAATGATGCTTGGGCCGGTGACTTTTCTGATGGTTGATATTTCATTCAGCGGGACTTTTGCACCCGAAAGGGTAGGGATGCGCAGCGCCCCGATGGAGGCCTCGTCTTTCCTGAAATCTTCCGGGTAACGGATCCGCAGGTCAAATTTCTTTTCTCCTTCGTAGATCTGGGTGGCCGATTTACCGCCTATCGCCATTTCGATCACCGAATTGGCATCTTCCGTACGCACACCGTATAAAGCCATCTTCCGTTCATCCAGGTTGATCTGCAGTTCCGGCTGTCCAAGGTTCCGTAAAATCCCCAGGTCTTCAATACCAGGTACGGTCTTCAGGAGATCAAAGATCTTTTCTTCTTCCCGTTCGATGTAAGCATAGTCATTTCCAAACATCTTGACCACAATAGAGCCTTTAACACCAGAAACGGCTTCTTCAACGTTATCTGAAATGGGTTGGGAAAAGTTGAGGCTGATGCCCGGAAATCCCTTCAGCTTGTCCTGCATCCGTTCTACCAGCTGCACCTTGCTTTGTTTGCGTTTCCATTCTGTTTTGGGATATATGTCTACCAGAAACTCCATATTATAGAACCCGGTCGCGTCCGTACCGTCATTGGGCCTTCCGGTCTGCGACATGACCTGCTTTACTTCGTCAAAGCTCAGGAAGATCTTACGGATCTCATTGGACAGCTTCCTGGTCTCGTTCAGTGAGACACTCAATGGTGCGCTGGCACGTACATAAATGGAGCCTTCATCCAGCGAGGGCAGGAACTCGGTGCCCAGGAATTTAAACGCAAAGAGCCCGAGGGCAAGCATGACCATCGCCCCGGCAAATACTGCCCTCCTTGCCTTGAAGCAAGCATTATATATCTTCATGACACCTTTGGTCAACGCTTCCAGGAAAATGTTGTGTTTTTCCTTGACGTTTTTCTTCAGCAGCACACTCGCCATGGCAGGTACCAGCGTGAAGGTCAGCAGCAAAGCCCCCAGTAATGCAAAGCTAAGCGTCCAGGCCAGGGGCGAGAACATTTTTCCCTCTACTTTCTCAAAGGTGAAGATCGGCATCAGTCCGGTAATAATGATGAGCTTGGCGAAAAAGATCCCCTTGCCGTTCTCCATACAGGCTTTCCTGATTATGCCCAGCTTGCTCATCTGGTTGAACTTGTCTGCACCTTTCTTATGCGACTGGTAATCCAGTGCAACGAATATTCCCTCTACCATGACCACGGCCCCGTCTATGATGATTCCAAAGTCTATTGCACCCATCGACAGCAGGTTTGCTGACATTCCCTTCAGTTTAAGGCAGATGAACGCAAACAACAGTGCCAGCGGGATAATGAGCGATACGATCAGCGTCGTGCGCCAGTCGGCCATGAACAGCAGCACGATCAGGGTAACGAACAGGATGCCCTCAAACATGTTCTTCATGACCGTGTGCGTAGCGAAGTTGACGAGGCTTTCCCGGTCATAAAAAGGGCTGATCTTGACATCGCCGGGCAGGATACGGGTATTGATCTCGTTGATCTTGTTCTTCAGATTGGCAATGACTTCGCTGGGGTTTTCACCTTTGCGCATCACGACGATGCCTTCCACTACATCAGGGTCAAGGTCCCTGCCCACCTGGCCCAGGCGGGGAAGTGCAGATTCAGTCACCTCGGCAATGGTCTTTACATAAACCGGAGTGCCGTTAAAGTTGTCTACGATGATGTTCCTGATGTCATCGATTCCGTTCAGGACACCGATGCCTCTTACGACATAAGCCTGTCCGCTTTGTTCGATCACATCGCCGCCTACGTTGATATTGCTTTTAGCTACCGCGTCGAACAGCTCTGTCGCAGTTACGCCATATTGCAGCGACTTCTGCGGGTCTACAGTGATCTGGTAAGTCTTTACCTCGCCGCCGAAACTCACTACATCGGCAACACCGGGTACGGACAGCAGCTCCCGTTGTACTACCCAGTCCTGCAGTGTCTTGAGTTCGCGCACTGTTTTCTGGTCGCTCTTGAGCGAGTACCTGAAAATTTCACCCGTCGGGCCATAAGGTGGCTGCACCTCGGGTTTCACCCCTGCGGGCAGGTCGGCATCGTCCAGGTGATTGTTGATCTGCACCCTTGCAAACTGGTAATCGACCTGGTCTTCAAAAGTGATCTTTACGATGGAAAGCCCGAACAGCGAAGAAGACCGTATACTCGTCCTTTTCTCGGTGGGGTTCATGGCGATCTCCAGCGGACGGGTCACAAACTTTTCTACTTCCTCTGCGCTCCGCCCCGGCCATTGCGTAATGATAGTGACGTTCGTGTTGGTGACGTCCGGGAAAGCCTCTATCGTCGTATGCCTGAAGCTGATATAGCCCCACAGCACGAGGATGAAGGTGGCAAAGAAGATAAAGTATTTGTTTTTCAGCGCAAAGCTGATGACAGATTTAATGAATTTGTTCATTTTAAGCTATCGTAAAGAAATAATTGCCTCGATTTTACTACCCGGTCCCCGGGCTTCAGTCCCCGGGCGATATAGGCCTTGTCTTCAAACTTGCGGCCCAGCTTTACTTCCTGTATGCGCAGCTTCTTTACCGGATCCAACATCACGACGTAATACCGGTTGCTGTCGAAGATCAGGCAATCGCTGCTCACTACCGGCAGGCTCTCCCTGTTCTTCGCAGCTACCCTTACTGAAGCCATCATACCTGGTTTCAGCAGGGATTCGGGATTGTCAATCACCACGCGGGCATTCATGACCTTGCTGTCTGCATCCAGTACATTATAGATCTTGCTGATCCGGCCCCTGAACGGGCGGTCGGGATAGGAAAGAATAGAAATGTCTACCTCGTCCCCCTCGCTGATCTTCGCAATGTCTGATTCATAGACGTTGATCAGCGCCCATACCGTCGAAAGGTCTGTTACCGTAAACAGGTTTTGGGTATTGTCGGGGCGCACCTGCATGTGGTCGCTGATGTTTTTGTCAATGATGAACCCGGAAAGTGGCGACCGGATGGAATAGACCCCGTTTTTACTGCCACCGTTGAGGCTCAGCACCGCCCGGGTCCGTTTATCTTCTGCTTCTTTTATCATCAGGTCATTTCTGGCCTGTTCCAGATCACGTGCCGAGGCCAGCCCGCTATCGTACATATCTTTGGCCAGTTGGAGGTTCCGCTGCGCATTTTTTAGCTCAGCAGAAGAACTGATCACTTCCTTGTCAAACCCGGCCATGTCGCCGCTGGTCATCGTGGCCAGCAGCTGCCCTTTACTTACCTTGTCGCCCCGCTTGGCCGGTACGCTCTGTACCACCCCGCTCACCATCGGGTAGATGTTTACGGTCTTCTCTTCATTAGGGGTGATCTTTGCAGACAGGTTCAGTTCTGCCCGGTTACCGGCACCCTTCACGGTATCTGTCTGCAGTTTGCTGACCAGTGAATCGGTTACGATAAATTTGTCGTCCTTGGGTGTTTCCTGCTGCTTTCCTGAGCAGCCAGGCAGCAATAAAGCTGTTACGACGGCCAGCAGGCCGATGATTCTGGAAAGAGGGTACATGTTGCGGGTCATCTTTGCGTGTTATTTGAATATTGCAGTTCCGGTCACGAAATTGATTTCCTGCCGGGCATTCATGCGTTCGTAGCGCAGTTTGTTCAACTGCAGTGTATTGTTCTTGTAGGAATCGTAGAAGTCCAGGAACTCGATCAGGCTGATGTTCCGTTTTCTGAAATTGCGCACCACCTCTCCGATCAGGCGGTCAAAATCTGCGCTGAAGTTCTTGTCTATGCCCTGGTAAAGTTGTTCTGTACGCAGTACGGCAAGAAAGCTATTGTGTACTTCGTTTTCCAGTTCGTTCTCCTGTTGTTTCAATAGGGTGCTTCCTGCATCTACCGCAATGCGGGCCTTTTTGATCTCACCCTGGTTGCGGTTGAACAAAGGCAGGGGCAACTTAATGCCGATGCCGTTATAGTGCCGGATATAGCTGCCCTGAAGATCATAAGCCAGTGAAAGCTCAATGTCCGGTACCGCATTTGCCTTTTGCAGGGAAAGATTCTTTTCCGCGTAGGCCACACCGGTACGCGCCAGTTGCAGATCGGCCCGGTTGCTGCGGGCAGTATCCAGCAAACTGGCATAGAGCAGCAGGTTGGCCGACGGCCTTTCCTCTTCCATTTCCCCGGGCTGTAAAACAATCGGGGTCTCTGGCTTAATGCCTGTCATCAAACGGATCTGGGTAAGCCCGTCCTCAATTTCATTCTGAAGGCTGCTGTACTCGACCTGCAGTGTATAGAGCAACGACTTTATCCGCAGTACTTCTTTTGCCGCGACATTCCCCAGTTTCAGCTGCTGTTCGTTGGCGCCCAGCAAGGTTTGCAGGGAAGAGATCTGCCGGGCATACAACTGTGCAGACTGCTGGTCGTAATAAGCTTTGCTGTAAGCAGAAGACATGGTAAACTTCAGCGTGCGCATCAGGTCATAGTAAGCATAGGAAGCCATTTTTACACCCAGTCCGGCCAGTTGTATGTTCTTGTTGCGTTTTCCCGCAAGCCGGATCATTTGAGACAGGGATGCCTGGAACTGGCCGTTCATCCTGTCTGTTTGCAGGAATTTCCGGGTATCAGGATTATAAAGGACGTTTTCGTAGCTGAGCTCCGGGTTGTCGAAAAGTTTCGCCGTGATCATCTCCGCCTTTGCCTGTTCAACCTGGTATTGCTGCGCAATCAGCTGGTAGTTGTTCCGGACAAACAACTGTTCGGCCTGGGGAAGGCTTAGCTTTAAGGTATCCTGTGCATTTACCTGAAAAGGCGCAGTAATCAGGCATAGGCATATGCCTGTCAGCGTCAGGATAAGTGTCGGTCTGTTGGTGCCGGTCATCTTGGAAATTTTAGGCAAACCTATCCTGAGGGCATTAAAAGCCAATTAAAGCGAAATTAAAACCGGGTTAAAATTGGCTGTACCCACTGTAAACAGCCTGCAGACGGTCAATGGTTTGGAAAAGACAGGTGGAAGCAGGAGCCTTTGCCCCCTTCTCCGGGGGTTGCGCTGATGCTGCCGCGATATAAGGTTACGATTTTGTTGGCCATATAAAGGCCCATACCTTTTCCGGTATGCCCTGGATATGAAGAAACCGTATAATAAGGTTCAAAAATATGTGAGAGGTCTGTGGGGGCGATACCGGGACCAGTATCTGAAATGCTCAGGGAAATTTCACTGTTTTCAGCATTAAGCAGTATGGTTACAGGCTGGTTATCTGAGAACTTGAATGCGTTACCGATGACGTTGTTCAGTGCAATTTTCATCAATACGGGATTGCAGGCTATGGTCAGCAGACTTTCTTCTTCAGGCAGGTTGTCCATTTTTACCAGTAATTGACAGCGGGGGTCCTTCTGGGCCCATTCCTGCTGAAGTTCCCAGATCAGCTCATCTAATCTCAGGTTTTCCTGCCTGGGATCGCCATATTCGAGATCAGCCTGTGCCAGGGCCAGCAGACTGGTGATGATCTCTTCAAGCCTGCCCGCGTCTTCCAGCATTGCCTGCAATGCCTTCCGGTACTCTTCGGAACTGCGTTCCTGGGCGAGCGAAAGCTCAGCCCCTATGATCATGCCGGTTATCGGGGTGCGCAGTTCATGTGAGGCATTGGCCACAAATGTTTTCTGAAGCACAAAGGCATGCTCAAGTTCCGCCATCAGGTTGTTGAAATTGCGCGCCAGGAGCGTGATTTCGTCTTGGTTCCGCCCTTCTTCCACACGGTAATTGAGGTTGCCTGACTTGATGCGTTTGACCTGTCCGATGAAATCGTCCAGCGGGCGCAATATGCGTTGCGCGATCCAGCGTGCAGAAAGCAACAGTCCTATGAAAATGACCAGGAAGATCACGGTCATGATCTTCCAGAGTTTCTCTACCCGGCGCATGGTACCATAGTCAATAGCTGAGGCCAGGATGACAAAGTCTCCCTGATTGTCTTTATAATAGATGCCCACCACCTGTGCATTGCCTTCCCTGAACCGGACCCGTTTTTCCCTGCGTACCCTCTCTATGGTCTGCTTTGGCCAATATTGCTGGGCATCTTCAATGAAAGCAGGCTTGTTCTGCGCGTTATAAATCCGGATCACCTCCCCGCTGAGTTTTTCCAGATACCTTTCCCTTACCCGGTTCAGCGAATCCAGAGAGATCTCGTCGGCCTCCAGATAAAGTTTTGCAGTTACCATAGTCCGGTCCGTTAACCTGGAAAAGAAATCGGCCTGCATGAACCTGATAAATACAAAATAAACGGAAACCAGCACGCTGATCAGCACCAGGGTACTGATGAGTGTAAAATACAAGGCAAGCCGGTCTTTGATCTTCATGGTCTGTTTGCTTCAGCTATCGTGCTCAGTTTTCTTCCCTCAGCACGTATCCCATCCCGATCCGGGTATGGATCAGGCGCCTGCCCTGATCTTTTTCGATCTTTTTCCGAAGGAAGTTGACATAGACATCGATTACATTCGTGCCGGTATCGAAGTTAATGTCCCAGGCGTTTTCGGCAATATATTGCCTGGATAATACACGGTTGGGGTTTTTCATAAACAGTTCCAGGAGAATGTATTCGCGTGCTGTCAGGGATATCGGGACGCCATTTCTGGTTACCGTTTTGCCTGCTGTATCCATGGTCATATCGGCAAAGGTGAGTAATGACTGACCCTGGCCGTTGCGGCTGCGCCTGAGCAGGGCCTCCAACCTTACCAGCAGTTCGCGAAAATGAAAGGGTTTGACGAGGTAATCGTCTGCACCCGCATTAAAGCCGCCAACCTTATCGTCAACCGCACCAAGGGCGGTAAGTAAGAGCACGGGAACATCTGCATTTTCTTTTCTCAGCTGCCTGCAGATCTTCAGGCCGTTCATTCCAGGCATCATCACATCCAGTATGAGCAGATCATATCCGGTTTTCAGGAATTCGGAAAAGGCTTCCTGTCCGTTACCAACTGCAGTTACCTCATAGCCGTTCTCTTCCAGGCCACTCTTAATCAGGCTGGCTATCCTGTTGTCATCCTCCGCCAATCCTATTTTATACATATTATTTTCTTACGGATTTAGTTTTTGGCTTCTGGTATGATGCTGCCTGATGCAGTCTTTCCTTTACCATGCCGCTCTGTTGTAAACCACACTGTGCCAGCCGTAAAAGTAAGTTTTCTTTTTGTGAATCGCATAGGTGATACCCGGAGGCCGGGCGGCTCTTTGCCATGTTCATTGTTAAATAATGTTAAAATGATATGTGTATAAAATACACTATGATATAATAATTCTTATATTTGTACCGTTAATAAGACAATAACTGATTTGTCAATCTGAGGGCCGCGTGCTAACGGTCTGACTGATAAATAAGATATAAAGATAAAACCGTTCATACAGGTTTATATTTGGTTAGAAAGGGTAGGGTCCGGATGGAACTCCCTTTTCTTTTTTTCAGGGGTGCCGTGATACCGAACCTGTAATAAAATCAACAATGATTTTTGGATTGGGCAAACTATGCGGATGGTGCTTTGCCCCCGGCTTGTGAAATACGGTGATCTTTCCTCCTGCAGCTATAACTTTCTTTTCAAACAGTAATGTGTTCGTTTCAGGTGATACCGCTTCATCTGCATCTGCGCAGAGGATCAGGTTTGGGTAGCCACCCTTTACAATCTCCGCAATTTTATCGATAGGACTGCCTTTGAATGAATCCGGATCAAATCCTTCCTTCAATCCATAATCTTTAAGGAACTGCTGATGCTCGTCAGGATATTGCTTTGCACTTTCCGGACTGCCGGGCCAGGTCTTCAGGTCCAGTACAGGATTGTCTACATATACACAGGCTATTTTACCAGGATTGGCTGCGGCCCAGTTGTAGGCATATACTGCACCTCTGCTCATCCCTTCCATAGCTGCCTTTTTGCCTAGCCCTGCTTTTCTGAGTAGTTTGTAAAAATTATTCCACAAACTGATGGCTTCCGGGTTGCCGAATAGCTCTGACGCATCGCAATATACAATGTGATAGCCACGCTCAAGCAGCGCGATATCGGCCTGGGGTTCATGTCCCCAGAAGCGGGCGCGCCAAACATAGGGATGACCTGCTGCAGAAATTTTGGGCTTTACAATTCTGCACTCCCTGCCGCTGAGTTTAAAGGTCAGACAGTGGAAGCCGTAAAAGGATTCCACTGCGTTTGCTGATGAAACAAGGTCTAATCCGGGGATGCTTTTAACTTCAGCCAGACGACTGAACAAGTCAAAGTGTTGACCGTCCCTGTATAGCAGTACCGTTTCATAGAGCCTCCTGGCAAGTACGGCTGAGCCTTTTACATCCGGATGGATGAGGTCTGGTACCCTTTCGGGCTGGTCGATCAGCAGCGGGTGCATGTCGAGTACTTCCAGTCCTGTATCGTAGGCCACTTTTCTCGCTTTTGGGATGATCTGCTTGCAGATAACCGGGTCCCAGATGCCGGTACTGTCCTTTACAAAGGAGACTACAGGCAGCATGATGATGACCCGCGGATGGCTTGGTAATGCCCGGAAGGCACTGATCATGTTTTTATAATCGGACTCGTAGTCGGCAAGATGCCCTCTGTTCACGAGCTTTGCATCGTTTCCGCCCAGGTCTATAAACACAATATCGGGATTGCTTTTCAATGCCTGCTGGTATTGCGGGGTGCTGATGTACGGATAATCTCCTTTGGACAGCATCGTAGTTCCGCTCACACCAAAATTCTTTACCAGGTAGCCACTGCCCAGCAGCTGCTGAAGCTGACCGGAAAAAGACTGCTTTTCACGGTCGGGAATGCCATGGCCGTAGGTAATGCTTGCCCCGATACAGGTGATCCTGACAACGGCATCTGCCTGGAAGCAGAGACTGCACAGGAAGGTGATCAGTGAAATACAGAAAATGCGCATTCGATCATTCTATTTAGCCTTAAGGTACTATCAAATTCTCAATCTGCCAACAGTCGTATATGTCATTTCTATGGCATAAGTGACAGATCTTCTGCGAAAAAGGCTGTTTAAGAGGCGTGGAAATGTAACTTTGCCCCCGAAATACACAAAAGCTGACCAAACCAGATATGATTAAAAAGCCAGGCTCTATACTGTTCTCTACCCGTACAATGGGATTCCTGTTGATTTTATATGCGTTTTCCATGGCTATGGGCACATTTGTGGAAAATGACTATAAGACGCCTGTTGCAAAGGCACTGATTTACGAATGCTGGTGGTTCGAGGCGATCATGGTCATCCTGGTGCTGAACTTTATCGGCAATATTGCCCGATACCGTCTTTATCAACTAAAAAAGCTGCCGCTGCTGGTTTTTCACCTGGCCTTTGTGGTCATTTTCATTGGTGGTGCGATCACCCGGTATATCAGTTTCGAGGGCTCCATGTCGATCAGGGAAAATGAATCGAGTGAAGATATCATCTCAGACAAAACCTTCTTTAAAGTACAGATCGGGAAAGGCGACGATGCGCTTGCCTATAATGATGTACCCGTTACCCTGCTTTCCAACCGGGTTCCGTTTTACCTGAAACCTTTTAAGAAGGATTTTGAAGAGGAGTATGATTTCCGGGGTGAAAGGGTAAAGTTAAAAGTCATTGATTTTTATTCACGGGCACAGGATTCACTGGTAAAGGAGTCCTCAGGCGTATCGACTTTGCACCTGGTGGTGCTGGAAAACGGACAGCGTGTGAATAAGTACATACCCTCCGGTGATGTGCAACTGATCCAGAACCTGTTATTCAGCTTTAATAAAGAGACTCAGGGGGCAATTAACATTACGGACAAAGATGGAAGGCTGCAGATCTCTTCACCGTTTGACGGCAGCTATATGATCATGGCGACGCAGGAACAAAAGCCTGTACCCGGTAGCCAGGGACTGCAGGACTTTAACATCAGGAGCCTGTATACTTTCGGTACACTTGCATTTGTAGTGCCCGAGCTCCCGGCGCGGGGAAGACTTATACACTTTGAAGGCGACAAGAAAAAACACGAAAACGATCCGGACCTGATTCGGGTAGCCATTAAAACCAGCAATGCGGCTGATACGGTTTCCTTTTATGGCGGGCGCGGACTCACTAATTTCCAGCACCAGTCGCAGGTGGGCGACCTGAGGATTTCCCTGGCTTACGGGTCTAAAATTTATAAAGCTCCTTTTGCCCTCAAACTTGTAGATTTTAAGATGGAAAAATACCCGGGAAGCGATAGTCCGTCTTCCTATTCTTCGGATGTGATGATTCAGGACAAGGGTAAGGAAACCCCATACAAAATATATATGAACCATGTTCTCGACCATTCGGGATACCGCTTTTTTCAGTCCAGCTTTCATCCGGATGAAAAGGGTACGATACTTTCCGTGAACCATGATGCCTGGGGAACAAATATCACCTATATCGGGTATACTTTTCTCTTCCTGGGCATGTTCGTTACCCTGTTCTGGAAGGGGACACACTTTTCAAAACTGAATGAACAGCTAAAGGCCCTGTCTAAAACAACTAAAGTATTGCTGCTGATGTTATCTCTGTCCCTGGGAGGAGGTTCGGCTTACAGTCAGAAAATTGACATGCACGGCACCGACGGGCAGGACCACGCAGGCCATGACCATTCCGGTCATGATCATGCTGCGATGCCAGAGCAGGGGCATAGCGATGGTGGGGCAATGCAGCAGGTGCTTGCCTTAAAAGCCGTTGATGCCGGTTCATTCGCGGAGAAGATCAGGATTGATCCTGACCACGCGGCGCAGTTTGGCCGGTTGCTGGTACAAAATATCGACGGCAGGATAGAGCCGGTAAATACACTCGCGCTGGAAATACTGAGAAAAGTGTATGGCAAGGAACGCTTTTACACACTGGATGCCAATCAATTCTTACTGTCTGTTTCTACCAACCCCTACAAGTGGGTCAACGTGCCGCTGATAAAAATAGGCAGTAAGGGCGGTGAGGAGATTCTCAGGAAACTAAAGGCAGACGAGCATGGGAATACCACAATGGTTAATCTCCTGGATCTCAGTCCGGATGGTTCTGCACAGTTCGTTCTGGCTGAGGATTATCAGAAGGCTTTTGCAAAGAAACCGGCGGACCAGAGCAACTATGACAAGTTCGTACTTGACCTCAATGATAAGCTCTACGCAATGCAGCAACTTTTAGAAGGCCAGTATTTGCGTGTTCTGCCACTTGCAGGAGATAAGAATAACCAATGGGTAGCCATGCCATTTAATCCGATAGACGGAGCTGAGATGACTAATCCTGTGGCGCTGTATTTTTCAAGTGTGATCAAGGCAGAAGAATCGGGTAACTGGCAGGACGTAGATGCCAAGCTGAATCACATCAAGGGCCTGCAGTTGAAACATAGTAAAGATGTTGTGCCTTCTGCGGCTAAGATTGAGTGGGAGGTCAGGTACAATTCCTGGAACATCTTCCTGAAACTGATGATCGCTTACGCAGTCCTGGGGACCGTTATACTTGCTTTGGGATTTGTCCGGTTGTTCAGGCAGGGTAAGGTGCTGAACCGGATCGTAAACGTAACTTTGGTACTGATCGGTATCGCGGCTGCCTTTCAGGCACTCGGACTGGGGGTACGCTGGTATATTTCAGGACACGAACCCTGGAGCAATGGATATGAGGCCGTACTTTTCATCAGCTGGATCGGTGTATTATCTGGCATGCTGATGTACAGGAACAGCAATGCCTTCATTCCTGCGGCGGGCTGTCTGATCGCCGTGATCCTGATGGGCTTTGCTCATGGCGGCTCGCAGATGAACCCGCAGATCACCCCGCTGGTACCGGTACTGAAGTCTTACTGGCTGATGATCCACGTGGCGATCATTACCTCAAGCTATGGTTTCTTCGGACTGAGCGCACTGATGGGTACGGTCGTGCTGATCTTATACATCATAGATCACAAAAAGATCTCGGCAAAGGTGAAGTCTTCTGTTACCGAGCTGACCATTGTCAACGAGATGTCGCTTACCGTGGGCCTGTTCCTCCTTACCGTCGGAACTTTTCTGGGGGGGATATGGGCCAATGAAAGCTGGGGCCGTTACTGGAGCTGGGACCCTAAGGAAACCTGGGCCTTTATTTCCGTTATCGTGTATGCCTTCGTACTGCATGTGCGGCTGATCCCTAAAATGAAAGGTAAATACCTGTTCAATCTTTTGTCACTGGTCAGTTTCTCGACGATCATCATGACGTATTTTGGGGTCAACTATTACCTCACCGGCCTGCATTCCTACGCCCAGGGTGACCCGGTGCCGATACCGTCGTGGGTTTACATCACCGTATCGATAGTATTTGTGCTGGCGGTAGTATCTTATCGCCGATACAAGAGGAAGGTCTAGTTACCAGTGGTCCATTCAGCGGGCCCTGGTTTCATCGATCGCTTTTACCCATTTTTTGTGCCCGCATTTGGTACAGGTATGCTCCTTGCAGGGCGCGATCTTCTGCACCCTTCCGCAAAAAGAGCAGGCGTAGTCGTTCTCGCCTGTAATCTGTTTGCAGCGCTGGTCGAAAAGATGCGGCAGAATGGGAAGCCCTGGTTTTACGTCCTTGTCGTCATAGAAGAATATACTGACATTACCGGATGTTTCCAATATGGCCAGCCTGATCTGCCCTAAGTGAGAGACGCTTTGCTGGCGTAGTTCAGAAAAAAACTCGTCAAATGCGAGGTCTTCTTTTTTGAAGTTTTCTATGGAAAATTCGCCATCTACGATGACGTATGCGCATTTCCCTTCTACCAGGTCGTCAAATGTGCTGCTTTTGGCCATCAGGTAAGTAGTAAGCCGGTAGGCTCCGACAATAACCGCAAATATGACAATAGGGGTAAGCAGGCCTATTTCTTTATAAAACATAGGGTCACCCGCAGCGGAACCCAGGCTGATGATCACCACGAGCTCAAATACGGAAAGCTGCCGCACTCCCCGCTTGCCAAGCAAACGGAGCCCGATCAGGATGATAAAATACATCAGGATGGTGCGCAGTACGATTTCCAGGAGAAAGCTCCAGTGTTCCTCACCGAACAGGAAATTGGTCCAGTCAATTTTCATCAGGGTCATTTTAGCCGTTTTTAAGTAAAAACAGCGTCAACGGGCATTTGTTCACCTGGTCTGTCTATACGTTAACTTCAGGTCGTAAAAAGTATTTTTTTCAAATGGCCTGAAAGCTGCTGACAAACTGTTGTCACCGGCGCGTATTTACTTTGTGGTGTAACAAAAAAATAAAGACTATGAACACATCAGAAATTGCACAAAGCACAGCACAGGTAATCAGCAAGGAAGACCTTTTGAAACACTGGCAGGGACACCGCAGCCTGACCAGGAAAGTGATCGAGGCATTTCCTGAAAAGGAATTTTTTGAATTCTCCATCGGCGGAATGCGACCTTTCTCTGCCCTGACCTCAGAGTTCCTGGCCATGGGCGCGCCGGCGATGAAAGGCATCGTGGAGCGCCAGGAGGAGCCTTACCAGGAGAACAGCGAGGAACTGACCACCAAGGCGCAGTACCTGGAAAAATGGGACCGGGCCACTGAGGATATCAACAAATACTGGGGACAGCTGAGCACGGAAAATTTCAGTGAGACGTTCAACCTGTTCGGGGCGTACAATTTCCCGGTGATCCAGAATATCCTGTACCTGATCGACAATGAGATCCACCACCGCGGACAGGGTTATGTTTACCTGAGGGCCTTAGGGATCGAGCCGCCCTTTTTTTGGGAGAGATAAGCAGGATTCAGCCTTTCTCTGGCTTCTGAATGGTTCATGGATAACCTGGACTTCATCTTCTCCATCAATTCCAGTATGTCTGTTTTGAGGCTTTCAGGCTCCAGGATCTTCGCATGATCGCCAAACATCAGGTACCAGCGTGCAAAACCGTTCTGCACGTTCTGACTGAGAAAAGTCATCTCGATCTGGTTCCCGATCATTTGCTGGGAAACAAAACCGTGAAACTTTTTCTCATAGTCCAGGTGTTTGGCGATTTTCTTGTCGACCAGTATCCTTACCCTTGTGGTAGGGTACTTTTCCTTATCATTTTTCAGGTAGTTTTCCAGGGGTTCGTGCGTTAAGGAAAAAGGCTGTTCAGTCTGCCTGATCTCCAGGATCCGGTCCGTGCGGAACTGCCGGTAATCCTTTCGCAGGTGACAATAGGCGAAGGTATACCAGTTGTTGTGGTCATGGAATATGCCTACGGGTTCTATTGTCCTGGTCAGTGGCACTTCAGCTTCAATTGCCTGGTAATGCAATATGGCCTGCGTCTTTTCCGCCACACACTTGAATAACATAGCCAGGGCATTGGGTGCATTTTCGTTGAACATCCTGTCGGCGGGCTGCATCAGTACATTGGATTCGATACCCGAAAGCCAGTCCTTGTCGGCATTTTTCAGTACCGCCTTTAACTTGTAGGCAGCGGACGCGTAGTGCCTGCCCATTTCCCGGTCCGTAAACTTTTGCATCAGCTTTTCAGCTGCAATGAAACTACCTGCTTCTTCCCGTGTGAACATCACCGGGGGCAGGCGGTATCCGTCCATGAGCGAGTATCCACTGCCTGCTTCTCCGTATATAGGCACCCCGGATGCTTCGAGCGTCCTGATGTCCCTGTAAATGGTCCTTGAACTCACTTCAAACCTTTCGGCCAGGTCCTGTGCCCTGACCACTTTTTTAGATTGCAGCTGGATCAGTATCGCGACAATTCTGTCGAAGCGTTTGGGTGAGTCGTCCATTGGTCTTTGTCTTTGATCAAATATAGAGAGTTTAAACTTACCGGGGGCAATGTTGTTAGACAGTAAAAAACCTACTGTTATGAAATACAAATTTTCAGCCCTGCTGGCAGCCGTTTTTGCCGTGGGCATCCTTGCTTCCTGCGGAAGTGCAGACAGCCGCGCAGACCGTATTGCAGACTCTACTGATCTTGGCGACCGTGCGGATTCGGCAAGCCGCGCACAGAAAGCTGACAACAGGAACGAAGAATTTGAAAGCAATACCGACGATGATGTTGCACTGTTCATGAAGTCGGCGGCAGCGGGTTCCAAAATCGAGATCATGCTCGGCGAGAAGGCACTTCAAAGTGCCGCTAACGCTGACGTAAAGAAATTTGCGCAGCGGATGATCGATGACCATACCAAGGCAGGCAAGGAACTGGAACAGCTTTCCACTGAATACGGCATACTGCTACCCACTGAACTTCCGGCCGACGTCCGTCAGCATATGGAGGCGATGGGTAATAGGAAGGGCGCTAACTTTGACCGCAGTTATATGGAGATGATGGTCAAGGACCATGGCAAGACGGTCAATATGTTCCGCGAGGCGGCTGCGTTGAACAACAACAAGATCAAGGATTTTGCGGCTAAAACCCTGCCTGTCCTTCAGGAACACGAGAAAATGGCAAAGGAGATCTTCGGCAGGCTTTAGGATGGGCAAGCGCTTCTTTTTAATGTGTTAAAAAGTTAAATTGCGCTACCAAACCAATAAACCGAATGAAAACCATCCATGTACTCTTGAAGTGCCTCGCCGTATCATTTCTCGTGCTGCAGTCCTGTAAACACGATAAGACCACTGTTAAGCCGGAAGGGACCGATAGCCCGGGGCCGCTGGCCGGAAAGCTCAAAACCATTCTTGTAAACGGTGAAAAGGAATTCTGGACAGCTTACAGCTATGCTCAGGACGGAACGCTGGAAAAAGAACAGAGCTTTAACAAGACGAAGGTCCAGAACGAGACTGATTTTGATTATGCTGGTGGAAAGATCACCTCCACTGTTCTGAAAAGGAGTTATGCAGAGGGGCTTTCGCCGGCAGTAGTCAGGCATTTTTATTATACTAATGGGATGTTATCCAGTATCCGGGAATTTGACGTTGACCCGTATTCGCTGGAACGCTCTGCTTTTAATTATGTGTTTTCCTATTCGGGCGGAGTTTTGAAAGAACTGCGTACTGAGATTGTCCGTTCGGCAGGAGATTACGTGCTTTATCAGTTAACTAAGTTTGATGCAGACGCCAGGGGCAATGTGGTGAAGGCCGAAATACAGACCTACCGGAATAACCAGGCACAGAATACGGAAATCCGGCAGTACGTATACGATGACAAAGTCAATCCACTGGTAAAGCTGACTGATCCGCTGAAGTTCAGTGTCTATTTCAGTCCGAATAATGTCGTAAAAGAGACAATCACACCCTCTCCAGGCGGAAGTTCCACTGTAACAGGCTATCAATACGAGTATAATGCAGATGGCAAGCCTTCAAGATCCAGCGTTTCCGCGGAAAGTTTCCGTGTTTTTGACTATAATAAGTAGTTTAACGCTTACATCAAACTACCTCGTCTGCATCAGATAAATGATCAGCAGGATGCTCACCAGGATCAGTATACCTGTAATGAGACGGTTAAAAGCCGAGGAATGGTAATAAAGACCTTGCTCAAGTTGTTTTTTGATTTTTTCGTACCGCAGGTAAGAGAGCAGCAGGATCAATGCACCCACCACTACGAGCAGAATTCCGACGATTCTTGACGCGCCAGGCGTATGGCTGACCTGCCCGGTTGTGACCGCCGAGGCCAGTTCCCTTGTAAACAAAGAGAATTTGACCACTACAAAGCCGAATCCCATGATCCCGATACTGGTCCTGATCCAGGCAAGAAAAGTGCGTTCATTGGCCATGTGGTCATTCGGCGTGGCTCTGGAAGGAGTAATGAGTTGATCTTGCATTTTCAGTAGATAAACGATTTTCGTCGCTAAGTTAACATTCCCTGTTTCCTAAGCAATGTTTTTTGGAATGGGTCCTCATCTTTCCATATACCTACTTGGCCGTAAGCTGCCCGTTTCCGGACACGGTTGTTCGTAAGCGGACATTCCGCAAAAACTGATCATTTTTTTTTAACTGCAAAAGCGCGTCTATTGACTTTTTTAGGTCTTTCTAATTAAAATTGAGGCTGGCACGGCTAATGCAGGAGTATCCTGGACGTATAGTTTAATTAGTTTTAGTATTTGAAAACGGCATTGGATGATGCCGTTTTCTATTTTAATCTAATTGCAGCAATGCAGGACGGATAAGATTTTCAATGTCAGAAATTGTCTAAAAACTTTTGTAAGTTTTCCGGCGCTTCTGCAACTCATAAAAGAAAACGATATGAAAAAAATGTATCTTATCACTGTTCTCTTTAGTTGCGTGTCAATCATTGCCTGTAATGAGCAATCCTCACCGGATGGAAGGTCTAGATCAAGAGACCGTGACCTACAAGTGCAGATCGATTCCCTAAAAAAAGTAATAACCTCTATCAGTAATCAGGTTGACTCCCTGAAAGCCACCGGAAAATGACATTTGGAAAAGATGTAAATGAGAAAGATTTTCTGTCTGAGATCAGCAGGCACCAGGGCATTATCCGGAAAATCTGCCGGGTTTACCGGCGTACTTCCGAAGACCAGCAGGATTGCTTCCAGGAAACATTGCTCCAATTATGGAAATCTTTCCCATCTTTTCGTGGTGATTCTAAAATAAGTACATGGATTTATAGGATCGCACTCAATGTTGCCCTCACAGGATTCAGGAAGCGAGAACCAGAGATAACGTATTCCGATATGCTGCCAGATAGCCCGGAGTTTGTACAGGCAGAGGAAACTACACGCCGGCAAGAATGGCTGATCTGGGCTATCAGGCAGTTGACTGAAGCAGACAGGGCATTGCTGATCCTGTATCTTGACGAATTGAGCTACCGGGAAATTGCTGACATTACCGGCCTTAGCGAAGGCAACATAGGCGTTAAACTGAACAGGATTAAAAGACGGCTCACAGAGCTGGCGAAAAAAAACAAATGATGGAACTAAATGAATTAAAATCTGTGTGGAAACATCCGGAAGCCGGAAGTAAGAATAACGAGGAACTAAGGCAAATGCTCGTGCAGGCGAAGATACCGGTACTCCGGCAGATACAAAGACAGACTATAGTTGAGTCTTTTGCATTGGGTGTTTTCCTGGTGTGTTATTACAGCATGTTCGACGGACAGCAGAAAACGCTAATGGTAAACCTGTTACTCGTTGCTGTCGGTATAATGACCATTGTTCACAGTATTTATGGTTATATACTTGTAAATACTCCAGACGGGAAATCCTGCAATTTGCTGGCTTCCCTGCAGCGCCGGGAAAAGCAGATCAGATATTTTGCGTTGTTGTCCGTTGCCTTGAGAACAGTCTTTGCCATTGCCTTAATTATCTTCTTCACCGAGAATCCTGTGCTCAATACAGCCAGATCGATCGCTCTGATATTCGTTATACTGGTGTTTGCACTCCAAATGACTATGCTAATGCAAATCTGGATTGGCAGGCTAAAAAAGATCAGGAAAATCATCGAAGATTTTAATACTTTAAGGTGATGGAAGATTCCCTTGAAAAAATAAAATACCCCATCGGCAGGTTTAAGCCCGCAGATGAATACAATCCTGATGATCTCGCCAGCTGGACCGGCGGGATCAGGACGGTGCCTTTGCTGTTCGATTATTGTATCGAAAATCTCGATGAAGAGCAACTCAATACGCCGTACCGGCCCGGAGGCTGGAACATCATCCAGGTCGTGCATCACGTAGCTGACAGTCACATGAATGCGTATATACGGCTGAAGCTTGCGCTGACCGAAGAGCAGCCAAGGGTCAGCCCGTATGATGAAAATCGCTGGGCTGAACTTCCGGATGTCGGGCTTGTCCCTTTGAATGTTTCTATTACCTTGCTCCATGCGCTGCACCGGAGATGGTCGGTGCTTCTGGATAATTTAACAGAAGAGGACTGGAAAAGAACCTATTATCATCCGGCGAACGATGAATATATACCCGTATGGCAAATGACCAACCAGTATAACTGGCACGGTACACACCATGCGGAGCAGATACTTGCATTAAGGAAAAGGATGGAATGGTGATGTCTGAGTTTTGTGCCAGAAAATATGCTGTTTAGCCGAAGATGCTGTAAAAAGCAGTGCGGCACTCACGCGCGATCTGATCCGGAAGATCTTCCTTAATATGAAGGTGCATTTTTCCTTCCACATTGTAACAGCGGATGTATTCTGAGATCGAAGATCTTTGGCTCATGGTTGAGAAATAGCGTTTATAGGCAGAAGTGATGTCTGCGAGTTTTTCATTGAATAGTAAAGACTGGAACGGAGTAGCGTCAAGGCGTTTGGAAAAATTATACATAGATGTTACTGCTTAAATTATTGCAATAACATATTTATGAGCGTTTTGTTTGATGTTTCAATTTACTTTCAGGATGTACCCAAGGCCATAAACATTTCCGATCGAAACCTGCTTGGAGGTTTTGAATACACTCCGGAGCCTGGAAATGAATACTTCAAGGCTTTTTCCGTTGAAATAATCATCATCGCCCCAAAGCGCGATAAGGATGTCTTTCTTTTTCACCACCCGGTTTGGGTTGGCGATCAGGTAATCCAGTAATTCCGACTCCCTTACTGTCAGTGTATGTATGCTGTCTCCCGGAAGCATTATGAGCAATTGGTCTTTGTCGTACCTGATGTCCCCGACAGCGATGACGCCTGGCTGTTCATCAGGACGGTCGCCTGAAGAACCGAATTTCCGGACGATATTACCTACCCGCAGGACCAGCTCGTCAATTTCAAAGGGTTTAGAGATATAATCAATGGCGCCTATTTCCAGCCCGCGAAGCCGGTTTTCCTTTTCATTGTGGGCTGTGAGGAAAAGAAAGGCCTGTTCCTGGTTGATCTCCGTAATCGTCGCTGCAAGATCAAAGCCATTCATATCTGGCAACCGGACATCAATAACGATCAGTTTGTTGCTGAGCGGATTGTTCCGGTAGTGAGTCAGCGCTTCAGCTGCGGTCTTGAACCAGAGCACACTGAATCCGCGCAGTTTCAGGTATTCGGAAACCACATTGCCCAGATCTACCTCATCTTCAATGATCATAATATCATAATTCATTTGCATACTTTGAATGATCGTTAACTGGAGTACCCACCTTTACCAGGTATTTGGGGATAAGGATACTGAACAAAGTTCCTTGTGTATCCGTTCCCCCTACTTTCATGCGCCATCCATGGATGTCCAGGCATTGCTTAACATAGTACAGTCCCAGCCCAAGTCCGGGAGTTTTATGATCGTGGTTTAGCCTGAAAAATTTATCAAAGATCTTAACCCTGGCTTCTTCCTTAATACCCTTCCCGTTGTCCTGGATATTCAATACAAAATGGCTGCCTGTTTCATTCAGGAACACCTCAACCCGCTTCACAGCGCTGTCGTTGTGTTTGAATGCATTGTCCAGCAGGTTATTCATCATGGTGGAAAAGACAAAAGGTTCAATCGACAAGATCAGCCCGGCAGGATATGGCTCGAATGTAAGAAGATCTGATCCGGGAAGTTTGATCTTATAGTCTTCGATCAGCATCAGCAGCGCATGGTTGAGGTCCGCAGACTCAAAATGTACTTTTTCTTTCAGCCTGGAGACTTCCAGCATCTGGTTGATATGTGCCTGAAGCCGCCGGGCCTGTCGCCCGATGATCTGCCCAAGTGCGCGGATACGTTCTTTATCATTCAGAATCTCTTCCTCATCGAGACTCTTTCCGGCTACCATAATTGTCGTGACCGGCGTGTTGAACTCGTGCTTGATGCTGTTTAGAAAATCCGTCTTCATTTCCGCTTCCTTTTTCTGGCGCATCCAGCTGATGTACGTATAGTAGTTAATGCCGACAATGATGATGATACAAAGCGCCACCAGCGAGAAAGTCGGCAGCATCTGCCTGGCAACCCTGAGTTTCCGGTTGGGATAATCGGCAAAGAAGTTGAATGTGATCCGGAAATCATAGGCCAGCGTACCGCTTACGGATAGGTTGGTTACCCTGTTTTCCAGTGTTGGTGTTGGGAGCGAGCCATCGATAACGGTTCCATAGGGATACTTACTGAAGATATTGACGTCTCCCACAGCGGGATCAAAATTAATGTCAACCGACTGTACTGTCAGCAGGTAGTGCAGCGTTGTGTCCAGATGATTGCGACGAACAATGCTTTGAAAAACACTGTCCATGGTGCTTTCGATACGTAATCTCCGGACCATGCCAAAAGCCGCCTCCGCCGATAACGAATTAAACCTGTTCCGGTCATTCAGATAGGCCTGGCGGAGCTGCGGCATATATACACTCAAAACCGAGTCGACTATTTTGCCACCGCCCTTATATACTTTGTCATTGGGAATACTCCGCCCGTACTCGTCATTCAGCAGCTTTTTTTCCTGCGCATTAAAATCCCGGTCACGGAGTGTGTAAGTGTTGTAGATCAGTTTTAACTGTACAAAGATCAGGATCAGGAAACTGATCAATACCACAGATTTATAGAGGCGACCTGTCATTTCAATGGTCTAATTTCCCTAAAAATACGGTAAGTTTTTAGGAATCCGTTGCCGTTAAGGTTTCGTTAAGTATCCGTTACGGTTTCATTCGATAAATTGGCGTCAAAGTCACTGTATCTTGCAGGCATCATTACAGATAAAAATCAATCCATTATTAAAAGACACAGAAATGAACATCAGGAGAATTTTATTTTTCGTAACATTTATCACCGGTTTCTTACTACAGGTACCCGCAGAGGCCAGGCAAGGTGGGCGGGAGAAAACACTTCCCCAGCTTCAGCAGGAATTCGTTAACCTGGGTTTCGGAATGTTTATCCATTACGGTATGCCTACCTTTATGGATCAGGACTGGTCAGATCCTGACGCCCCGCTTTCATTGTTCAAATCGCCTAAGTTTGACGCTGACCAATGGGCAAAGGCCGCAAAATCTGCCAATATGACCTACGGCTGCCTGACGACCAAGCATCATAGCGGTTTTCCGATCTGGAACACCAAGACCACAGCTTACAATGTTATGAAAACACCGTTCGGGCGTGATGTGGTAAAAGAATATGCCGATGCATTCCGTAAGAATGGGCTTAAAGTAATGCTGTATTATTCTATACTGGATACCCATCACGGGATCCGCCCAAACCAGATCACTCCGGAGCACATCCAGATGATCAAAGACCAGATCACCGAGCTGCTGACCAATTACGGCGAAATCACCGCATTGATCATTGACGGCTGGGATGCCCCGTGGTCTCGGATCTCCTATGATGACGTGCCATTCGAAGACATCTATCATCTGATCAAATCGCTGCAGCCAAACTGCCTGGTTATGGACCTGAATGCAGCTAAATACCCGACGGAAGCGCTGTTTTACACCGATATCAAATCTTACGAGCAAGGTGCAGGCCAGTTCATCTCCAAGGAACATAACAAGCTGCCAGCGCTGGCTTGTCTGCCGCTGCAGAATAACTGGTTCTGGAAGACCTCATTTCCGAATAATCCCGTGAAGGATGTAAATGAACTGGTCAATAAATTCATTATCCCGTACAATGGAGCTTACTGTAATTTCATTTTGAATGTCGCACCGAACGCGAACGGCCTGATTGACGACAACGCATTGACCGCGCTGAAAGAAATCGGGAAGATCTATAAGAAACCGGAGTCGCTTCCGCAGGTGCCCGCTCATGCCGATCCTATTCTGTCCAGTAATATCGCCAAGCACGTCCGGAGCAACAGTAGCTGGTCAGACGACATGAACATTATGGACTTCGCCAATGATGACAACTTCGGCAGCAGCTGGGTATCCAATACGGTGGTTAAGGCACCCTGGTATGAACTCAACTTCGAAAAGGCCAAACCGTTCAATATGGTTGTCATTACTGAAGGGCGCCAGGCCGGGGCCAAGTATACCCTTCAATACTTTGCCGGTGGCAAATGGTATCCGCTCGACGTGGACCGGAAGGAAGGCGAGGGCCGGGTGCATATCCTGCGTTTTGACCGTGTGTGGGCAGAGAAACTGAAACTGACCATGCAATCTTTCAGCAAGCCGCCGGTTATCGCAGAAGTGGGAGTGTATAATGAAAGGCTGTAGTGAGGTGTCATATCATTCACATCTTCCTTGTCAGTGGGTAGTTAATTTTAAATTATAGCAGATTTCATATTATTTAACTTACCTTGCCGACTTACTAAATAAAATATAATGCAAAAGCAAGGAACTGTGAAATTTTTCAATAACCTTAAAGGTTTTGGATTTATCACACCAACACACACTACAAAGGAAATTTTTGTCCACATCTCTGGTCTGATCAATGAGATCCGTGAAACCGATACAGTGAGCTATGAAGAAGTGGATAGTCCAAAGGGTCTCAGCGCTGTCAATGTAAGATTGGTTTAAGTTATACTGTTTTATTTTTCCTTAGGCGCCTGACGTTGTCAGGTGCCTTTTTTTTAAACCTTCAAATATTACATGATCATCATCATCTTTTTTTTTATTGCCCACTGGTTTCTGTCTCTTTTTTTTCAAACATTTTTTCAGCACCGCTATGCTTCGCACCGCATGTTTACAACCACCAAGGGCTGGGAAAAGGTCTTTCACCTGGCGGCGTACATCTTTCAGGGCGCCTCATTTTTAAGCCCCAGGGCTTATGCGCTTATGCACAGGGCACACCATGCCTACAGCGACACGGAACACGATCCGCATTCACCCCACTTTTTCAAGGATGTATTTCAACTGATGAAGGCAACCGCACTTACCTTCCGGGATTACCTCAGGCACACAAAAGACCCTGAGGCCAAGTTCGCAGGCTACTATCCAGAATGGCCATTCATTGACCGTATTGGTTCTTCTATTACTTCCCGAGTTATTTTTGGGTTAGGTTATACTTGCTTTTACATCTGTTTCGCAGAAAAATGGTGGATGTTTTTGCTGTTGCCCGTGCATTTTCTGATGGGACCTTTGCATGGAGCTATCGTCAACTGGTGTGGTCACAAATATGGTTACCAGAACTACGACAACAATGACAAGTCCAGGAATACCACTCCCTTCGATTTTCTTTTATTGGGGGAACTTTTTCAGAACAATCACCACAGATATCCTAACAGCGCCAACTTTGGTAAGAGATGGTTTGAGATCGATCCGGTATATCCGGTTATGAAGGCCCTACATCTGATACGCATCATCAGGCTGAGAAAGATCTACTGAGGGCAGCCAACCGGCAGCCCACACGAAATTTCATATCTTTATAAAAAATGTCTATGAAAACAGAAAAAGATCTGAAGCTTGCCGTACTCATCGATGCCGATAATGTACCTTATGCATATGTTAAGGAGATGTTCGAAGAAATTGCAAAGTACGGTACTCCGACTTTCAAGCGCATTTACGCAGACTGGACCAAACCCACCGTATCGGGATGGAAGAAGGTTTTACTTGAAAACGCGATTACGCCTATACAGCAATACAGTTATTCACAGGGTAAGAATTCCAGCGACAGCGCCCTGATCATCGATGCCATGGACATCCTTTACACTGGAAAGGTGGACGGATTTTGTATCGTATCCAGCGACAGTGATTTTACCAGGCTGGCTACGCGACTCCGGGAGGCCGGAATGACCGTGATCGGGATTGGTGAAAAGAAAACACTCACCCCTTTTATCACTGCCTGTGACAAATTCATCTACCTGGAAATACTTAAATCCAAGAACCGTGACGAAGAGCCGGATGAAGAAAAACCTCAGGCCGTCAAACCGCAGGATACACAGCCCCTCAATAAGGTGGATCCTGAGATCATCAACCTCTTTGCAGATACCATCAGTGACCTGGCCGACGAAGACGGCTGGGCTTACCTCGGCGACCTGGGCAGTCTGATGATGAAAAAGAAACCCGATTTCGATTCCAGGAACTACGGATTTACCAAATTGCTGCCATTAATTAAAAGCATAGCACTTTTTGAGGTCGATGAAAGGGATAGCGGTCGTGGAAAAGGAAAACATATTTATATCAGAAAAGCGGCTAAAAAAGCAAAAAGACGGGGCCAGCGGCGTTCCTCTAAGGGTATACAAGCACCTGCAGAAGAAAAATAAGGTGGCCCCGCGCTTTACAGTGCTTATTTCATGGAATGAAAGCCGATAGGATTGCCTTCTGTGTCTTCACAGATGCCGCAAAAGCCATATTCGCCGAGTGACATCTTACCGGCAATTACCTTACCTCCGGCTGCTTCTACCCGGGAAAGCTCAACAGCACAGTCTTCCGAATGAAAATACACCAATGTGCCGCCTGCGCCTGGTTTGCCCATGTTTGATTTGACAAGTGTGCCGCCGCTGCCCGGCCCCATCATGTCTCCAGGAAATGCCAGCATTTCGAAATAGCATGGATCGTCTTTGTCTGCTGTCATAGTCTCGGGTCTGGGCAGCACCGATAGTTCTACCTGCAATACGGTCTCATAAAATTTCCTGGCCCTGTCAAGGTCGTCTACACTGATCTCGGTCCAGACGAATGGATTCTTAGCTGTCATGTCTTTTAATTTTAGTGTCTGATAGTTTTGTCAGTACTAAGTTCTGAAATGCCCGCTTTCAACATAAGGGTCATTTAAGACAATTTCGGGGTATGATTGCGACGCTTCTGGTTTTAACGGAAGATGTTCGTAACAAAATTTCAGGTTCATTGTCCTATTAGGTAAACGCTGGTATGAACAAATATCTTTTCTCCATATTCTTGACGGCTATTTTTTTTGCCGCATTTCAATGCCAGGCTCAGCGCAAGATTCTTTTCTCAGCACGTGACGGCTTTTGGGAGAAACCTCATCAACCCGGAGCGGAGCCCTTTCTGCTGACCAACAAAACAAATCTCTTCGTCAAAGTAAGTTTAGTTAAACCGATGATGGAATATCTGCGCGACCTTGCGCCGGGACTAAGTAATGATTCCCTGGCCAGGATTGGCAATTACCAGTTTTCCTTTTTTGTCGACGACCGGCTGATCTACAGGACGGAACTGATACCAGGTGCCCCCAGGCCCGCGCAATTGGAAAAAGATACAGTCTGGACAAAGCCGCTGATCGATAATCAACATGAGGGCGCCTGGTGGAGCCAGTCCGCGTGGAACCGTTTCCTGTACCATGGTGGAGACAGCGCGCTTACTGATGGTCACCATCAGCTTCGCATCGAGCTGCGGCCCTATGTGAAGGCGCCGGATTTAAAAACAGGGGAGCCTGTTGCTGAAGGTTTTCTTCCGCTGCTGGTCAGACGTTATCCTCAAATTGACCTTTCCACAATTAAATTAACTCCCGTACAACCTTACCCAGGGCTGCAGGTATCCGGCGCGCAATACGACATTGCCGCAATTAAGAAACTTAAAGCCTATATAGAGGGAGATGCCTTTAAGCACATCACCAGTGTGGTAGTGCTCAGGAACGGGAAATTACTCATCGAGGAATATTTTAACGGGGCAACACGCGACAGCCTGCACGACGTTCGTTCCGTTGGTAAAACCTTTGCTTCAGCGCTTGCAGGCATTGCAATAAATGATGGCTTCCTTAAATCTGAACATCAGCAACTGAAGGATTTCTATGATCTCAGTAAGTACGGGAATTTCTCAGCTGCCAAGGCAAACACGACAATAAAAGCGCTGCTTACGATGAGCAGTCGTTTTAACGGGGATGACGATGACATGAACACGCCTGGAAATGAGGAGCACATGTACCCGACCAGTAACTGGGTAAAGTTTGCTCTGGACCTGCCATTGGATACAATGAAATATAAAGGCCAATGGCATTATTTCACCGCTGGGGTCATGTTGCTGGGATCATTGCTTGACAGGATTGTGCCGGAAGGCCTGGAAAAATATGCAGACAGAAAGCTATTCAGGCCGATGCAGATCATCAGGTATCAGTGGCCTTATACACCTCAGCATGTACCCAATACTGCCGGTGGGATACGGATGAATGCACTGGATTTTGCGAAATTTGGCCAGCTTTATGCAAATGGCGGTCGCTGGGAGGGTAAACAACTGCTTCCGCAAAGCTGGGTAGCACGCAGTTTGTCCCGTCAATTACCTATTACGGGGCGTGAAGACGAATACTATGGTTATTTATTCTGGAATAAAATCTACCGCACCCGTGGCAAGGCTTACGAAGCCTATTATTGTTCAGGAAACGGCGGCAACAAAATTTATGTTTTAAAAGAAAGCGGCCTTGTTGTGGTCATTACTGCAACGGCTTATGGCACTGCATATGCCCATACTCAGGCAGACCGCATACTGCAAGAGTTCATTTTACCTGCCGTAATTCCCTGACAGCAATTACCTTGCACTGAGGTAATGCTTTTATGCACTTTATTTTTAACTTTAATCCATGATGCGCCCTCTATCAAGATTTTATACTTGTACATTCTTTGCGACTACCCTACTTTTCGCCAGTATCGCTACTCAAGCACAAACAATGAAAACAGATTCAATGCATAACTATACCGGGATGTGGGCAGTACACAGGATGCGGCAAATAAAGGATGTTAAGGACTTTAAAAGCCTCAAGTTGGCCATATGGCGTATACATGAAATTGATTCAGCCAGGCATGAAGTAATTCTTACACAAACCGGTCACTATCTTGAGGACGGCACAGAAATTACCGAGCCAAAGAAACAAAGGGTTAAAGGGCAAGTGTCCGGAGAGGATCTTATATTGGAGGTTGAAGATCGCATCACTAAACAAAGTCGCCGGCTGACTTTACACCCTGAAATGCAAGGCGATTTGTTTACCCTCAAATCATTTACAGGAGAGGGATTTCCTCCTGCTGACGAATTTCATATTCGAATGGCGAAAATCTCTGACGACACCGCTGACTACGTTAAGCCGGAAGTCGAAGTTGAAGTGATCGTCATGCCGCCACCGCCTGTAACCAAAGACAGTGGCAGTTAGCCGCCGTGCTCAATGATATAGGAGGTCATCTTAAGAATCTTATCGTCTTTGAAATGATAGACGTCGCAAAAGTTGGCTCTGGTTTGGGTACCGTCGGCTTTAGTGACATTCGCATAACCTTCCACACTGGCTAAAGGTCCTTCGATCACGATGTTGGTGAAGTTGAAACCGGTGTGTTCGGAACCGTCGCTATCCATTTCGCTGATCTCGGCTTTGCTGTTGAAACGTTTATGACCTTTTGTGGAAGAATAAAAGTCCCAGGTCACATCATCTGCGAGGTAGTCCATGAAATTTCCCATGTCTCCTGATGTAAACATGGCGTTGATTTTTTCGATGTGTTCTTTAGTTGTTGCCATTGTAGTAGTTTTTGGGTTGGTCCGATTTGCTTTTTTATCTAAACAACTAATCACCAATGAATTGTTTGGAAATTTTCAATTCGATGGCACCAAGGAGCTTAGCGATACCTAACTCAACACGGAACCAGTCGGGGAAACCAATATGGGCGTAGCCTACTTTCATTACCGGGTTGAAAAGATAATTGAAAAACGATACAATCATACCGGCGGCGATAAGGCCGGTAGTGATCCAGTAAGTAATTTTTAGTGTTCTCATAACGTGAATATTTTTTAATGATCGCAAAACTATGCTTGTCCTGGTTTACATTTGTAATGGGTTTACTCACGGAAACCAGTTACCTTAAGGAAACCAGAGGATGAAAACGACAATAGAAAACTTTAACAGTGAATGTTTGATGGGATATGCAGGCTATCAGGACTTATAGCAAGCCCATACTTGCCGGATACTCATGCGAAGGCCTACGAAGGTAAAAAATTTACCTGCGACGGACGGTCTATTATTTACCGGACTGGCAAATTAACACCTAGAAAGGCAGGGCACTTCATCGCTATCTGGGAAAAAACGTCAGATGGCGGAAGTCGTCCCCTCAGTTTTGAAGATCAGCTTTCCGACCTGCTCATTGCTGTTGAGGAAGGCGGGCGTATGGGTTATTTCTTGTTTCCCGCTGATGTACTCCTTCAGAGAGGTATTGCAGCCTCCTCGTCTAATCAGGGCAAAAGAGGATTGAGGGTTTATGCGCCCTGGATTTCTGGCTTGAACCCGACTGCCCTTGCCACTCAAGGATGGCAGCAGGAGTATTTCAGGGAAATTAGTGGCCGGACGGTGGTGAAGCGCGTATAAATACTTTGACGGGTATGTGGAGGTCTACTTCTTCGATGTTATTGAGGATGGCGATGCCGATGTCACCTTGCGGAACATCATGTGCCCGAATAAATCGGGTTTGATTTGTCTGGGCAGCGGTTGCTGTCCCCGGAAGTGTTCGGTATCCGGATGTCTTGTTCGTTTTCGAACGTAGCTACGGAATGGGCCGGGCACCGGAGGTCAAACATTAAGGCTCATGCTTTGTTGAGTGATGAATTAACATTAGGATGGAAAATTTTACAATGATGCAGTACTTTGAATGGTACTGTCCCAATGATGGTAGTCTGTGGAAGAAATTTGCCCGTGATGCAGAGCGGCTGAAGAAATCGGGTATCGATTCGGTCTGGCTTCCGCCGGCGCACAAGGGCATGGATGGGGTTGATTCCACGGGATATGATTCTTATGATCTCTATGATCTAGGAGAGTTTGATCAGAAGGGGACCATCCGCACCAAGTATGGTACAAAGGATGAGTTTATTCAGGCCATCGCTGCGGGCAAGGCCGCGGGGTTGCAGGTATATGTTGATATTGTCTTGAACCATTTGGGTGGTGCGGATGAGCCTGAGCCAGTACAGGTGCGAAAGGTGAATCCTGACAACCGCAATGAGTTTATTTCTGAACCTTACGAGATCGAAGCTTATACTAAATTTACTTATCCTGGCCGGAACGGAAAGTATTCCGAGTTTAAGTGGGATTTTCAATGTTTTACAGGCGTAGACTTTGACAACCGCACGGGTGAGTCGGCGATCTACAGCATTCAGAACCAGTATGGAGAGGGCTGGGATGAGGTGTTGGACCAGGAAAATGGCAACTATGATTATCTGATGCTCGCGGATATCGAGTTTCGTAACCCAGCTGTGCGCGAAGAACTAAAACGTTGGGGATTGTGGTATTATAATACAGCGAAGTTTGACGGTTTCCGTCTGGATGCCATTAAACATATGCCCGCGGGCTTTTACAATGAGTGGCTGGATTTTTTACGCGCTGAACTCAACCAGGAACTGTATACTGTCGGGGAATATTGGTCACCTGGAAACCTGCAGGGCTTATTGGATTACATCGACGCGACCGGAGGAAGGATATCGTTGTTTGATGCATGTTTGCAGGGAAACTTTTCGAGGGCTTCTAAAGAAGGCGAGCAATTTGATCTCTCGACCATTCTTCAAGGTTCCCTTGTGGAGGCAAGGCCGGAGCTTGCGGTGACACTGGTGGAAAATCACGATACGCAGCCATTGCAATCGCTGGAGCAAACAGTTGAGCCCTGGTTCAGGGCACATGCCTATGCAATCATCTTATTGCGGGAGGCGGGGTATCCCTGCGTGTTCTTTGCAGACGTATACGGCTCCTGCTATACCGATAAGGGTGATGATGGCTTCGACCATGAGGTGACTTTAGAACCGTTACCGCAACTTGAGGCATTGCTGGCGCTGCGCAAGCAGAAAGCGTATGGCGAGCAGCGTGATTATTTTGACCATCCGAGTTGCATTGGCTGGACGAGGGCTGGCGACGACGAGCACGAAAGATCTGGCCTGGCCGTAGTGCTTTCTAACGGCGAGGCCGGTCAGAAGGCAATGGAGATAGGATCGGCTTTTGCAGGGCGAAAGTTTGTTGACGCGCTAGGGCACGCGCAAGGTGAGGTGGTCATCAATGAGACGGGGTGGGGCGACTTTTACTGCGAGGCTGGATCCGTATCGGTCTGGACTGCTGTAGATTAAATGCTATCCTGCATTTGTGGGTGTAAAGATTATTTCATATATTAATGCGATTAGTTAAATGCATTAATTATGAAATTCTGGTTGGTTATTATTCTTTCGCTTGTCGCTTTCGGTTCGCAAGCCAGACAAAATGCGGACAGTATTCGTGTCGTATATGAATCAGAAAATCTTGTACATCAAAACCGAAGTGTTCCTGAATACTATATAGACAGTGTGCTGGTAAAAAATGTTAGCCTTGATCTGATAGATCCGGTCGATATAGCAAGCATTTCGGTGGTAAAGGAGCCAGTTGCCAGAATTTACATTTCGTTGAAGGACGAAGTGAAATACAGTTTTGTGACTTTGAAGTTTCTTGCTGATAAATATCTGAAGGGCAAGCAAAAGGAAAATGTTCTATTTACAGTGGACGGCAGGCTGATTACTGACGCCGGGCAGTTGCTCAATGAAAATCACATTTCGAGTATCAGCATTGCCAGCGATCAGGAGATTTCGTCTCTGGGCAGCGGAAAGTATACGGTGTTTAAAGTTTCTTCTAAAAAGGAAGTTGCAGACAGAAAGAATCAGATACGTATACGTGGAAAGGCTTGATTTATCAGTGCTTTAAATATATTCTTGCAGAAATTATAGATAATGAGAAAATTCAATTATCGCATTTTATGACACCCCTGCAGGCAAAAGATTTGTGGAAAAGATACCGGTCATTATGGGTGAATCAATGCCTTTAACCCAGGAATGGGCGAAACAAATGGGAATGCAGATTACCAACAGGCTCAAAGAGCGGAAATATACAGAGTAGACTATTCCAGCCGGATGTTTTCAGGATGGCGAGATTGGTGTTGATAGCAGGTTTTCTTCTTTCCTGGATAGTATCTGGATGTTTCTTTCAATCTGGCAGAAGTGGCGTTCCTGGTGTACGGTCAGAAAACGGAAGCTGTCACCGATGCGGAGCCGGATGAGCGGCAGGATGCTAATTGGGGTGCTTAGTTTCTGAATATCGTATTTGGAGGATTGTTCGATCAGGTTCAGGAGTTGTTTTTGCCCTTGAATGAATGCGTTAATAACGGACGTCGGATCGGATTGCTTTTTAGGCAAATGTTTCTTCGCGGCTTTCATTTTCTTTTTGATCTTTCCGTTTTTGAGCTGCATTAAGCGCACAAAATAATTTCCAAGCCGTCCTGGCTTGAAGGTCATTTGTGGAGCACTGAGCGGCGTTGCTTTTATGAAAGTCATGTTGATGAATGGCAGGTAGTAATCGTTGTAGGTATTTAAATGCTCAATAACTTCAACGATGCTCCAGGAACCCGGCGCAGGCGGGCTGTCGAGTATTCCATGGGGGTGGCCCAGCAGTTGATTGGCCTTGTCAGTAATGTCAATAACTGAAGTTTTAAGCTCCTGAAGCAACTTCGCTTTATAGATGGTGTGCATATTTAGTATGACGCCGTTATTCGGTAAAAGGTGATGGTCAAGGAAAATTTTTTCTATTGCCCCGTGGATGCTACAATGAGGTCAGGCTGAGGATTTTTAAAGTTTTGTTGTCTTTCAGCCCGCTGAAAAACTTCTTTAGTAGTTGCGTAAAAACGGGATGGCTTCCCGGGACGCTGGCGAATAAGGTAAGGCTGGAGTGGAATTTAAGGTCATCCGGACTACCAAAGATCAGGTGCGCGTCCGTCTCGTCAAGTTTCAGAAGGGTTTCGCAGATCAGGATCATCCGGCAACCAAGGGTACGATGCTTCAAATATGCGGCCGCCTCTGCCAGATCACTGATTGCATAATAGTTTGAGGCTTCTGAAAAGCCAAGGCCGCTGATCTGCGGAAAGATGTACCACATCCAATGGCTTCGTTTACGTCCCTGTTCCATTTCCGAAAGCGCAGTATAAAAGCTCGATTTCTGCGCAGCGATGAAGCGCTCTAAATTATGTCCTTCCGTTGTTTGCATGCTAATAGTCAACATAATATCAGGACGAAAGTTTTAGAGCCGGGCACTGGCCCTGCCCTTATTATCCCAATGATCTTTTACTAGTTTTCCGGCTGCGTCTTCTACAAGTCTTCGGGCAAACCGCTCGCCATCGATTTTGCCGGTTTCGGGATTTTTTTCGCCAATAAATAGCAAGATGGGACGGCCTTTGTTGTCGGTTTTAATCGCGAGGTCATATCGTTTGAACTTCAGTTCGACGATACTGTCGGGCTCATAGGTTTTATTGAGAAGCTTCAGGATCGGTTCTTTTAATGTACTCATATGAGCATAACGCCCACGGCTGGGATTGGTTTCCTACAGATGTCTGGTATTTGCCAGCCCGGCGGCATATCATGCGAAAAATGTGCGGGCGTTCGTCGAAAAATTTCGGGGTTTTGTCGTGAGTTGTCTGATACTGGTATAATGCACCGGAATCTGCTGCAACATTTTTTTTCTATGGACATCTTATTACCGTAAACAATTTGAAAAAACCCTTAAAAAAATAAAAGCATTATGAAAACTTTCACTAAATCCCTTATCGCTACCGCTTTCTCCGCTGTTATACTTGGTTCAACTGCACTGGCCAGTTTCGCGGGGACACCTGTTAAGCCAGCTATCGAAAATGAAGCAGCGGCTGTTACATTTAACAAGATTACAGTTACCGGTAATGTCAAAGTTGTTCTTGTTCAAAAGGATAAAGAATCGGTTAGTGTAGACAACAGCTTTAATGCTGAGAAGACCAGTATCAAACGACAAGGTTATAACCTGCTGATTCATTCGTCAGAGATAAACCCGGTAACGGTTACGGTGGCAGTAAAGGACTTGCAAAGAATTGACGTGGCCGGCATCTCTTCAGTAGAGACCAAAGGAAAGCTGGACGTAAAATACCTGCAGATCTTTGTGAGTTACAGTGCTACGGCGAAGATCAACGCGAATACCGAAAGCCTGTATACTGTGATCAGCGATGCGGCGGACCTGAAACTGAGCGGATCTGCTGAAGAGCACACTTTTGTGGCAGGTGCGGCTACCAAAGCAGATTTGAAAGACTTTACGGTGAAAAGATCAGAAAGGCTTAGTGGTGAGGCGCTTGCAGCACTTAGTGTGCGCAATGCCATTACTGCAAAAGCTAAGTAATTACATATAGTTCAGGTTGGAATAGGCGGGCGGTATGCGAAAGCATACCGCCTTTCCTTTTTAACCGTTGTCGTCGATATCATTTTCCTGCAGACAATTGCGTGCTCAGACGGTCAAACATGCTAAACCAGCTTTGATAAGCACCTGTTTTCTTTGCCTCAGCTTCCGCTACAGTTTGATGTAAGGTAAGTTTAGTTTGCTTTCCGACAGGCTCAAATGTCACTGTAGTCAGGATCGCCGGAGGCCAGTTTTGGGTCTTTCCGGCATCAGTCGCGCTCACTGGTATCCCTTGTTCATTGCAGAGTTCCATTGTGAAGACCAGTTTTTCCGGGGCAGTTACTTCCTGATAGGTTCCCGTAATCCAGCAAGCTCCATGAACGGGGTCGTGGACAACAGAATGGAATTTGCCGCCAACTTTCACTTCAATTGACTTAAATTCTATGGTGCATCCGTCTGGTGCATACCAGTGCTGTAACTGTTCCGGATTTGTCCATGCCTCAAAAACGGGTTCAGGGGGTGCATCGAACAGGTGTGTGATCAAGAGATCATCTTTGTTAGTTTTCATTGTTCCTGATTTTTTTGTTTTAAATATTTATCTAGTTTCTCAAAGCGCCTGCTCCATAATCTTCTCGACTGGTCAATCCAGGTTGCTACTTCTTCAAGCTGGTCTAACTGTACTTCACAAAGCCGTTCCCTTCCACTTTGTTTGATGATAAGCAACCCGCATTCTTCAAGAATTTTGACATGGAGGGATATGGCCTGCCTGGTCATGTCAAACTTTTCAGCAATGGTATTCACATTGTACGACTGCGCTGCAACCAGATTAATGAT
The DNA here is from genome assembly GCF_029269825.1 of Pedobacter sp. JY14-1. Lineage (GTDB taxonomy): Bacteria > Bacteroidota > Bacteroidia > Sphingobacteriales > Sphingobacteriaceae > Pedobacter. The sequence goes on from NZ_JARJHU010000002.1 coordinate 208,209, forward strand.
CGCTCTTCTTGTAGGATCGGCTATGGCTTGATATACGTCTCTTCTGACTTTCATAAATGCAAGTATATGCTTGCAAATATACTCGCAAGTATTTACTTGCGCAATAGGTTGCTGGAAAAAATGTCTCTTTCATGAAGTGACTGTTTTTCGGTAACTTAGTGGCATGAGCGTCATCATACAGAAAATCAGCATGTTTTGATAAAGGACTAATGAAAGCTTTGGTAATAGGTGCAACGGGTGCTACGGGCAGGGACCTTGTTCAGCAGTTGCTTGGAGATGAAAACTTTACTGAGGTACACTTATTTGTGCGCCGCACTGTTTCGCTGCGGCATGAAAAACTTGTCTTGCATATCGTCGATTTTGAACAACCTCAAAAATGGGCGCATCTTGTCAGCGGTGATGCCGCATTTTCCTGTATGGGCACAACCTTAAAAGCGGCCGGTAGTAAAGCGGCGCAATGGAAGGTAGATCATGATTACCAATATGATTTTGCCAAAGCCGCAAGCGCAAACAGAGTCGGGGTTTATGTACTCGTGTCTTCGGCAGGAGCCGATCCGGCTTCCAGGTTCTTTTACCTCCGGATGAAGGGGCATCTGGAGCAGGCAGTGGCCAGCCTTGACTTCCAAAGTATCCTTATTTTTCAGCCTGGCCCGCTTGAACGTCCGGATTCAGACCGCTTGGGCGAACGGATAGGCATTGGCGTCATCAGGCTTTTCAACAAGCTCGGCCTGTTCAGGAATCATAAGCCGGTTCCGACAGCGGTACTTTCGAAGGCGATGATCAAGTGTGTAAAAAGTATAGGCCAGGGCATTTTCCGTTTCAATACGGCAGACATCTTTAGCCAGGCCAAAATGCTCATAAAATAGCCTGGAACCTAATCTTTTTCCAGGAAAAGGACCATTGAATCGTCATCTAAAAACCGTTCGCCAAGTTTGATACAATCCTTTTCCGTGGCGTAATGTTCAAAACCAAGCTTTTTATAAAGCTTCTTAGCACTTTCATTGTGGGTAGCTACATTGAGCTTGACTTGCCGCACTTCAGGATACTCGGAAGCGACAGTTTCCAGCAGTTTTTTGATGAGGTTTAAGCCTATTCCTTTTCCCTGTGCTTCAGGGGATATATACATCCGGGACAGTTCACCGATATGTGCCAGTTTGGCCCGGTCTGCGGCAACGAAAAAGGTAATGATGCCAATGAGCCTGTCTTCAAGGGTGGCCCCAAGAGTAAAGCCGTTTTTCTTATTTTCTGAAGGAAATTGCTGAAGAATGTGGTCTTCAGGGCCTAACTTAAAACGATCCGGGAATAGTTGGAGGCCGCTTGTAAGGAAATTGAGATAATTGTGGTCTTCATTACTTCTGATCTTTATATAACTTACTTCATCCATGCTTTTAGGTATAAATGTCAGTAAAGTTACTTATCTGGAGTGATTTAGGGAAACTTGGATAGAGAGGTCAAAAAAAAGCGGAAAATGACCATTCCGATCATTCCCCGCCATCTAAATTAACGCTCTTATGTATAAAACGCAGCGGGTATGGTTTTGTTTTAAATCAGTCTGTTTTTTTTAACATAAATATTCAGGCCGTTTGATTGCCGGAACCGGCATTACTTTTCGGTCCAGTAATCTACCACTGTTACCTCTGCCAGGAGCGGGTCGACGATGGCCTGAAATGCTTTGTGTTTGGGATGATTGCCATAGATGCCAAGGTCTTTTTCATCCTTAACCGTTACGATAAAGCATTGGGCGAATTTCTTTCCTTCAGGATGGATATCAGCCCCGCCCTCAAACTCGATAATTTCGGGAATCTCTTTTTTGAGCGCCTGGAACGCAGTAATGATTTTGGCTTTCTGCGCTTCGGTTACATCCGGTTTATAACTAAAGGCGACAACGTGGCGTAATTTCTTTTGTCCGATCATGGTGTTTGAAAGTGTCAGGGTTAGGCAGCATGCCGCCGCGATAATGAGGTAAGTGTTAAAAATTTTCATCGTGTGATTTGGTTATACACGAATATACATCAAAATAATAAATGCGTTCAGTTCATCCAATAATTGTTCATTTCATTCCTGACCTTGTAGTCTCCGGAGTATCAATTACTTTAGTGAGTAGCTTACCTACGTAAAGCATTACGAATATTCGAGGGGGCCGTTAACGGCCTCCTTTTTTTTTATCAGCGGTTAAACGGCTGGGACGCAGACTTTGCCAGATAAAATACACAGATAAAGGCCATTATTGCTGCCACGCAGACAAATGCTGCCGACAGTGAATAATGATGCGCAATAAAGCCGAGAAGTGCTGGGCCGGCCAGCTGACCGGCATAACCAAGTGTAGTGACGGCTGGCAGGCTTACCGTCGACGGTATGTTGTTCAGTCTGCCGGCGTCACTGAAAAAAATGGGCACTATGTTGGCCGCCCCGATACCGAGCAGTATAAATCCAAACAGGACCAAAGGCATCCAGGGACTAACGATCGAGATGACCAACCCGGAAGCCGCGATAAGGCTGCCCCCTGCCACGACGGTCTTGTTGTTGAAACGCTCTACAAGTCTGTCTCCGAGAAGGCGCATGGTTGCCATTGCGACGGAAAAGGCAGCATATCCCGCACCGCTGAATTCCGAAGCTATGCCTTTGACATCGCGAAGGAAGACGGCGCTCCAGTCGAGCATCGCGCCTTCTGCAAGGAAGGCAGAAAAGCAAAGTATGCCAAGGAAAAGCACGCTTCCGCTGAACCAGGCGAAAGGTCTGGTGCCTGTTCCGGGATCTTTGAAATGGTTATAGCGTTCGATGATTTTTCTTTCATGCGCAGCATCTAACAAATGACGATACTGCGTGATGCAGATGAGGATAAGCAGCATGCTGATTCCCGTGGCGGCATATACTGGTCCTAAACCAAGGCTGACCAGAAATCCCAGGCCAAGCGAGCCGGCGAGGCCCCCCACACTGAAAAGGCCATGTAGGGAAGACATGATCGGTCTTCCATAGACGTTCTGGACCTGAACCCCATGTGCGTTCATAGCTACATCGATTGACCCTATTGCCGCGCCGAAAACCAGCAGGCAGAAGGCCATTAGCGGCACGGAGGTAATGATCAGCAGCAACGGAAGGGTTAGGGCAATGAAAAGCCCGGAAACCATAATGACGATCCTGCTTCCTGACAGGTTGATGAAGATCCCGCTGACAGGCATCATTACGAGTGCGCCGAAACCCAGGAACAGGAGTAAAACGCCTAACTGGCCTTCATGTAATCCAAGCCGGTCCTTCGCATAAGGGACCATCGGCGCCCAGCTGGCTACCCCAAGGCCGCATACCAGGAAAATCAATTTGGTGGCTGTTTTAGCGTTCCGCAGGTCTTTTTCGTTCATGTAAGGATGTGTGATTGGTCAGCAAAGTTCTTTATTAATCCACAGGTTTGTTCCGATCAAGGTATCTTTTTTGTAACTTGCTGATTCACAAACTATATGTTATGTCAATCTTCCCGATCAAAAAAAACTGTCTGACTACGCTGGTCCCAGTTCTTTTATTTACCGGCAGTGCCTTTTCGCAAGACATGGAAACCAGGTATTTCAGGGACGTAACCGCTACCCATTTGCCATCTGACCCTGAGGCACACCCATTGGACGTTGCCCTGATAGATGTGGATCGGGATGGTGATCTGGACGCTATACTGGCCCTGGAAGGGATGCCTAACAGGTTATATCTGAATGACGGTACCGGAAAGTTTACCTGGAAAAAAGGCGTTTTTGCGGAGGAGCGGCACGATACCGAACATGTACGTCTTGCTGATTTTGATAAGGACGGGCACCTGGACGTAGTTTTCGTAGCAGAGGATGATCAGAACCATGAGTTTTACCTGGGTAAGGGCGACGGAACTTTTGAAAATGCTACTGAACGCCTTCCTGCCCGGAGTGAGGCCAATGGCCTGGATGTTGGCGATGTGAATAAAGATGGGTTGCCGGATATCGTGGTCGGAAACACGGGAACGGGTGCCCATACTTTCTTATGGCTCAATGACCCCGGCAGGCCCGGGTATTTTAAGGACTACACCACGACCGGTTTGCCGGGTAAAGGCTCCCAAAACCAGTCGGTGAAACTTGCCGACCTGAACGGTGACGGTGTTCCGGATCTGGTTGAAGGCAATGAGGTACCACCGAACAGATTGTTTTTCAATGATGGCAAAGGAAACTTTAAGGAACAGCCGTCGGGATTAGACCTCCCCGTTCCCCTGCATACCAGGGAGGTGCTGGTTTTTGATGCGAACGGAGATCGTCAGCCGGATATCCTGTTTGCAAATCTGACCAGCAATGGCGGGGCCACAGAAAAGGACCCGACAGCCCGCCTGCTGATCAACGACGGAAAAGGAAAGTTCAGGGATGAAACGGCTAAGCGGATCCCGAAACATGAGTTTTCGACCTATGCCGCTACGATACTGGATTATGACCGGGACGGGGATCCGGATATCATTCTGAGCGCGCTGAAAATTCCACCTTTTCAGCCGATGCAGATGCAGGCCATGCAGAATGACGGTAAGGGTTATTTTAAACTGGTGACAAATGAGGTAATACCGGCGTCTGCGGTGGGCAGGAGCTGGGGAATCGCCGTAGGCGACGTTAATGCTGATGGCAAGCCTGACCTGTTTGTCGGGCAGTGGGGAACGCAGGCCAGGTTGCTGCTTGGAAAATAAGGTGAAATAAAAAGCCCCTCACATCTGCGTTTTGATCTAAGGGGCCCTATTTGTATAGTTATATAAGCGAAGCTAAGATAAATGGTTTATAATCATTCACCTAATGTTCTATGGTAACAATCTTATGGGAATTCAGCAGTAAGTTCATGTATAGATAAGACAGAGTTAATGATGGCTAAATAATTTTGCTATATAATGAGCATGAAAATACCAAGGATATTCAGTTTGAGCCTCCTGCTTGTTGGCTTAAGCGTTCAGATGCTTCAGGCGCAGCAATATCAGGTGGGCAAAAACGCGCATTCTCATAATGATTACCTGCAGGTGCAACCTTTTTACACCGCCTATGCCAATCGTTTTGCCTCTATAGAGATTGACGTTTACCAGGACGGCAACAACTTATATGTCTCGCACGACAGAAAAGACATCGATACCGCAAAGACCATTGAACGGCTTTACCTGAACCCGCTTTTCGATCAGCTGAAGCTCAATGGCGGCAGGCCTTATCCAGAAGGTGGCAGCCTGCAGTTCATGATCGACTTTAAGACTGCCGGATTGCCCGCGTTGAAAGTGCTGGAAGCCAAGCTGAAGCCTTACCGCGGGTATTTTGACGTAAAGCACAATCCATATGCCGTCCGCATCGTACTGAGCGGAGCCATTCCCCCACCTCCAGAATGGAAAAATTTTGACGAGATCTTCTTTTTTGACGGCCGCCCCGGTATGAAATATACCGAGGACCAGCAAAAGCGTGTGGCTTTTTACAGCACCTCGTTTGAGCAGTTTTCAAAATGGAACGGGTTGGGCAGAATGGTAGCGGAAGACTATGTAAAGGTGGTAAAGTTTGTAGATTCCGTACATGCCGTAGGCAAGCCGGTACGCTTCTGGGGATGTCCGGACACAAAGACTTGCTGGCAGGCCTTCATGAAGATCGGTGTAGACTATCTGAATACCGACCACCCGCCGGAATTGGCAAAGTTCCTGAATACCTATCCTGCCAATTTCTACAGGGCAGTAGGTAAACATGAAATATATAAGCCTACTTTCAAGACCGATGCATTGAAAGTCGCACCAAAAAATGTGATCCTGCTGATCAGCGATGGGGCGGGATTTTCACAGCTCTGGGCTGCGGCAACGGCCAATGGAGGACAGCTGAATGTAACCCAGCTTAAGCAGGCGGGCTATTCCAACACGGTTCCGGCCAATGACTACAACACCGATTCAGCTGCAGGTGCAACTGCAATGAGTATAGGAGAAAAGACCAATAACCGCTTTATCGGTATGTCCGCTTCAGGACAAAAACAGGATAATATTGTCGAGAAGCTCTCTGCCAGGGGGCTTCGCTGCGGTATCGTTTCCAACGACAAGATCACCGGAGCAACCCCTTCTTCTTTCTTTGCACACCAGACTGAGCGTGACTGGAGTGATAAGATCGCAGCTGATGTGGTGAACAGCCCGGCTGCATTGATTATCGGCGGTTATCCCGCTGCATTTGACCAGTCAGGATTGACCGAACAGGTAAAAGCAAAAGGTTTTGAAATTACAAAGGGCCTCGCTAGATTAAAGGATGTGCCAGTCGGCAAGCGTGTGATCTGTTTTGATAACGACCGCACAGAAGATAATTTCAGGCTGATCGAGCCTGCCTTTGATGAGGCTGTAAAGCGACTTGGTCATCACAAGAAGGGTTTCTTCCTGATGATTGAAGGTGCAAAGATCGACGGTGGCGGACACTCCAATAAGATCAGTCAGTGCATTGACGAGTACCTGAGCTTTGACAGACTGGTAGGAAAGGCAATAAAATTCGCTGATGAGGACAAAGAAACACTTGTGCTGATTACGTCAGACCACGAAACGGGAGGTCTGATCGTAGTAGACGGAAATTATCAGGAAGGTACCGTACTGGGCTCTTTTACGACGACAGACCACACTGGACTGCCCGTGCCGTTGTTCAGCTACGGGCCCGGATCAGCTCATTTCAGGGGTTTCCTGCAAAATGCGGACATCCCCAATAAGATTCTTGAACTGATCAGATAACACAATTAACCCCAGGCCTGCCGCATGGCGCCCAGGAAAGTTTCAGGCGCCTGGGCGCCTGAAACGGCAAGCTTCTGGTTAAATATAAAAAATGGTACGCTATGGATACCGATCTGAGCGGCCATTTGCTCGTCTGCACGGACTTCAGTGCTGAAGTCGGTACCCTGCAGCATGGTTTTTATGGCAAAGGCATCCAATCCTATGCTTGCTCCGATTGACTCTAGTTCGGAATGATCGCTGATGTCTTTTCCATCTGTGAAATGTGCCTTGAAAAGCGATTCTTCCACCGAATCTCCCAATCCATCCGCCTTCGCCATTTGTATCAGCCGGTGAGCGTCAAAAGAATTTGCGACGACCGAGTGGTCCAGATTAAACTGAAGTCCGGCTTCTGATGCGGTTTTTGAAACATTCTCCTGCATCTCCATTGCCCATTCAACAGGCCTGCCATATCTGTCGGCAAGGTATTGTGCGGGGCTTTCCGTACTGTTTTGAAGGTTTGGGTCCAGTTCGAAACTGTGCCATTCGACCTCGATCTTGTCTTTATGTTCAAACTGTTCAAGCGCAGCCTCAAATTTCCTTTTGCCGATATAACAAAACGGGCAGCGTATGTCAGACCAGATATCTACTTTCATAAGGTATGATTAATTAACGGGTTGTTTTCTGAATTCCAGCGGTTTGAGGCCGGTCTGCTTTTTAAAGAGCCGGGTAAAATAGGAGGTGTTCTCAAAGCCCAGGTAATAAGCGATCTCGGCTACTCCCCGGTCTGCCGACCGGAGCAGGTTCTTGGCCTCTGAGATCAGCGCCAGATGGATAAGCTCAAGTGCCGTTTTGCCTGTTTCCTGCTTTAATAAATCGCTCAGGTATCTGGACGAAATATTCATTTTTTCGGCCATGTAGTGGACCGATGGCAATCCCTTTTCCTGGAGACCGCCGTTTCCAATGTATTGCTGCAGGACACTGTTGAACCTGGTAACAGTTTTTCCGGAAATCACAGTACGGTTGATGAACTGGCGCTTGTAAAACCGCTGCGAGTAGTTTAGGATGGATGCGATGTGCCCGAGCATGATCTCACGGCTGTATTCGTCCTGGTTGTTATTGTATTCCGTAAGTATCTTATCGCGCAATTCCCAGATGGTTTCCTCTTCTTTGGGCGAGAGGTGGAGCGCTTCATTGACCTCATAGTCGAAAAACCCGTATTTCTGTATGGAACTGTGCAATTCATGGCCCGAAAGATAGTCTTCATGGATGAAGATCATGAACCCGGCTTCCTCAAATTCTACACCTTTGATCCCAATGACTTGCCTGGGCTTCATGAAGTACATGGAGCCATTGTTGCTGTCGTACGGGGTGCGGCCGTACATAATGACACCAGATTTCAGTTTCTTGAAAGCGATGACATAGGCATCGACTGTGAATTCCCTTTCGCCAAGCTGGCAGGAGGACTGGCAGCCGATGAGGCTGAACATAGGGTTTTCCGGGGCAGACCAGTGGTTGCCTTCATGCAGTTCACTTAAGGTCTTGTAGTGTTTGACGGAGCCGGGTTTCATTTCAGTTCTTATAGTTTAATAGCGATCTTACCGACAGTCCTGCCGGTCTCCAGTTGACGGTGTGCTTCCGGCATCTGTTCAAAAGAAAAAGTCTCAGACACATGGGCTTTGAGCGTTCCTTCACCGAGAAGTGCGGCGATCTCGCGCATGTCCGCACCGTTGGACTGTACCAGGATGAAGTATCCGTCGACCCCTTTTGCCTTCGCCTTGGCGGTCACTTCCTCGTTTAACCCGGATGGGATGCTAATGATCTTACCGCCCTTTCTGGTCACCTCCAGCGAAAGGTCAATGTTGTCGCCGCCGATGGTATCGAGTACAAAGTCGTATGCTACCGGATGTGCAGACCAGTCTATATGATGGTAGTCAATGTGTTCATCTGCCCCAAGGCCAAGGACAAAATCCCTGTTACGTGCCGAGGATGTGCCGGTAACCTGTGCACCCAGGTGCTTCGCGAGTTGCACTGCAATGTGCCCAACACCACCGGCAGCCGCATGGATCAGTACCTTCTGGCCGGGCCGGACTTTTGCATGAGTGACCAGCGCCTGCCAGGCGGTAAGTGCAACAAGGGTTGCCGCCGCTGCCTCTTCGTGGGAAATGCCTTGAGGTTTCAATGCCAGCTGATCTGCAGGGGCAGCTACATATTCGGCATAAGCTTTTCCATGCCCGGGGAAATTGATCATTCCGAATACTTCATCTCCGGCTTTAAATGCTTCACTTGCGCTTTCTGTGACGATCCCGGATATGTCCCAGCCCAGGATCAGCGGGCTTTCCTCCTTAATGCGGCCGAAAACTCCTTTTCCCATACGGGTTTTGACATCAACAGGGTTGATGCTGATGGCCTTTACCTGAACGAGCACTTCGCCCGGTTTTATCTCCGGCTTTGCCATATCGATGTATTCAAGCTGGTCGGGTGCTCCGGCTGCTTTCAGTGCAATTGCTTTCATTGGATTGATTTTATGTGCTAAAGATAAATTACTTACCCGTGTGCCGCTACGGAAATTTCATTCCATGACTTCCATGTGTCTAATTTCTCTGCATATACCTGTTCGGTCCTGGCAAGCCCAACTTTCCCCAGAAATAATCTTAATGGCGGGTTTTCGCTGTCGATCAGTTTAAGCACGGCAGGAACAGTCGCCTCCGGCCTGCCATAAAGACCAGGTTGCTGATTTTGAGACAGTTTTGTTCTTAGTGCATCGTAAGCAGATATGGGGTCACTATATATAGCTGATTCCCCTCCGAATTCTGTAGTATAGCCATTAGGTTCGATAATGGTCACCTTAATGCCCAGGTCACTTACCTCGCTGGCCAGGGATTCGCTGAGACCTTCAACTGCAAACTTCGTCGCATTGTAAATTCCGAGGTTGGGAAGTGTCCATACGCCGAGTACGCTGGACAACTGGATGATGTGTCCGCTGCCCTGTTCCCTTAGTACAGGGAGCGCGGCCTGGGTGACCCAGAGTGTACCAAATACATTGGTGTCGAATATCTGCCTGGCGTTTTCCTCGCTAACTTCTTCGACGGCACCAAATACCCCGTATCCTGCGTTGTTGATCACCACATCCACCCTTCCAAAATGTGATCTGGCCGCATTCACGGCCGCAGTTACCTGCTGTTTATTGGTGATGTCAAGCTGAAGAGGCAGAAAACGGTCGCCGTATTTCGCTTTGAGGTCCTCTAAATTTCCTGTATTGCGTGAAGTTGCCGCTACATTATCGCCGCGCTCGAGCAGCGCTTCAGTCCATAGCCTTCCGAATCCTTTGGAAGCGCCGGTAATAAAAATTGTCTTTGACATAATCATTTTTTTATGGATCAAAATTAATTCGGCAGCTGTACAGATAATCACCTGTTTGAGCGAAAGAATAGCACATAAATACGTCGGCCAACTTCCGGGGTGTTTTTAAATTCATTAAATCCGTTAAATGTTGTTCAATAGTCACATAATTTAGTATGTTTGAAATCCCATATTTAACATGATGCAACGCTTCTCAAACCCATCAAATTACCGCTATGACTGAAATAAAAAATGATCCGAAAATTTTTTCGCAACCAATATCCAATGTCAGGGTAGGTCAATATCTGGCCAATTTGGGTGAAGTGCTGGAAATTGAGGAGCAGGAAGGCTATTTTTGCCTGATTATCGGCCGGCTTAATGAAAAGCAGGTAATCAGGTTTGGCAAAGAGGAGCTCATGATCCTTATTCATCCCGATTAACGGCGCGGAGCGTAACGCCTCAATTTTATGTAACCGTGCTGAATGTATCAGCTGCTGTTTGCCGTCGGATTGTTAATTGATTTGATCTTAAGTTAATATACGTTTATTAATTTAGCCGTAAATCCTTTATATTATGGAAATCAACTACGCTATATTAATCCCTGTGATCCTGGTTGTTGTCATCCTGATCATTTATCTGATCCGCAAAAACAGGAAGGACAAAAATAGGTATGAAAAAGAAACCATCGAAGCAGAAACGCCACCGGAAAAGCACGATAAGGACAGGGTTTAATTATGGATGATCAGGAGTGAATACGACTTTGTTGTATTTGCGTCAGAAATTTCCATGTGCTTTTATAAATCTGTAAAAGCTATTAAATTTGATAACAGTGTTAACCAAACTTACAGATCTATGGGAATAGCGGAACGCAAACAACGCCAGAAGGAAGAGTTCCGGGCCAGTATACTTGAGGCTGCCTGGCTCCAGGTGCTGGCAGACGGATGGCAATCCCTGTCCATACGCAAGATTGCAGATGCCATTGAATACAGTATTCCTGTCATTTACAATCATTTCGAGAATAAAGAGGCTATCCTTACAGAATTTACCCGGGAGGGTTTCAGTAAACTTGCAGCAACACTTCAGAAGGAAAAGGAAAAGCACAAAGAGCCCGCTGCACAGCTAGAAGCTATTGCCCATGCTTACTGGGAGTTTGCTTTCGCAAATAAGGAGTACTACCAGCTGATGTTCGGTCTGGGCATACCTGCCTGTGACCAGGTAAATAAAATCTCGGAAATGAAGACCATGACTACTGTCATGATCTCTACCATTCAGGATGCCATCGCCATCAGCAGGCACCCTGATGCCGATTACTTTTTAAAATATCATACTTTTTTTTCCATTTTGCATGGCCTGGTCTCTATAAAGATGATCGAACAGTCCGGTAAGCCCGATGCGAAAAGCAAAATGGTCCTGCAGGATGCAGTTTCAGGATTTATTACTGCACTCATTGCGCAGTAATGTCGAAATTTTTATATTTCGGCATTTAAGCAAACATAAACCATCAAACTGATATGAGAAAACTGTTCAATACCAATTTTAATAACGAGAGTGTGCATTTTATGCTGCTTGTACTGCGTGTGAGCATTGGAGCTTTTATGGCTATTCATGGTTTCCAAAAACTGCAGTGGGTACTTGCAGGCGGAGAAGTTCAGTTCGGAGACCCCATTGGCCTGGGTCCTGCAGTGTCTCTTTATCTTACCATTTTTGCGGAGTTTTTCTGTTCTATCCTGCTCATTCTTGGTTTGGCAACGCGCCTGGCGCTGATTCCCCTGATCGTTACCATGCTGGTTGCCGTACTCGTTGTGCATGCACCCGATGGTTTCGATAAGAAGGAATTAGGCCTGCATTTCCTGGCCGTATTTCTCTTTCTGCTGGTATCCGGACCTGGCAGGTTCAGCATCGATACAGCAATCGGTAAAAACGCTTCGCGCCGAAGAAGATAAGTCTTCCGTTACATAATTAAGGTTGATCATATCCGTTATAGGTTCATGAAAAGGATTTTACTGGCCTGTCTGCTCCTTGCCGGAGCCGCTGGCTGTGGTATCAATAAGCAGGCGCAGCAGATTAAAGCGCTCGAGAAGTGCAAGTACAGGATCATATCTGCACAACAGGTCATGCTGGGCGGAGCAGATGTTAAAGGCATCATCCAGAAGCAGGACCTCAATATCGCCAGTCTCCCTGGACTGGTGCTCGGACTGCTGAGGCAGGACGTGCCACTGAAGGCCCGCCTAAACCTGGAAGTCGTCAACCCGTCTTCCGATGCCGCCGCGATCAATGAATTCGAATACCAGATATTTATCAACAAGCAGCAACTGGCTACCGGTAATGTCAACCAGGAATTCCATGTCGATGCGGGCAAAACCGCAGTAGTTCCGGTAGATATGGAAGTCAATGTTTATCCCTTTGTGTCCAACAAGCAGGTCATGAGTGATATCGGTGAGTTCCTGAAGGCCGGCCAGGGTGGCCCCGAGAAAAAGGGACTGCTTACCCTGAAGATCAGGCCCAGCATCAAAGTAGGAGGGACTCTGGTCAAATACCCTGGCTTTATCACGATCGACAAGGAAATCAGCAGTAAAATTCTCCTATAATTGTTACGGAACTTCCCTGTGCTGAAAATAGAAATCTGGTTTTTTTAAGTATTTTCGGGAGCGTAAGACCCGAATATGAAACCTCATGTATACCTTTTCCTGCTGGCTGTTATATTCCCTTTCATCGGGATGGGCCAGGGCATGCAGCAAATGAACGCCGCAGAAATCAAACAAGGCCTGGAAGCATTAGAGGTAACGGGCAGTGTGCTGTATGTCGCCGCCCATCCTGACGATGAAAATACCCGCCTCCTGGCCTGGCTCGCTAAAGAAAAGAAAGTACGGACAGGCTACCTTTCCCTTACCCGGGGCGATGGCGGCCAGAACCTGATCGGTAACGAACAGGCAGAGTTGCTCGGACTCATCCGTACCCAGGAACTGCTCGCGGCCAGACGTACCGATGGTGCCGAGCAATTCTTTACCCGCGCCAACGACTTCGGTTTTTCCAAGAACCCGGAAGAGGCCTTCAGGATCTGGGATAAACAGAAGATATTGGCCGATGTAGTATGGACCATCCGGAAATTCCAACCCGATATCATCATTACCCGCTTCCCTGAAGATGCCCGTGCCGGCCACGGACATCACTCAGGTTCAGCAATACTTGCGCATGAAGCCTTTAAGGCAGCCGCAGACCCAAAACAGTTCCCTGATCAGCTGAAATACGTAAAACCCTGGAAAGTAAAACGCATCCTGTGGAACACTTTTAACTTCGGAGGAAACAACACCACCTCGGACGACCAGCTGAAGCTCGACGTGGGAAGTTACAATGCCCTGCTCGGAAAAAGCTATGGCGAAATTGCTGCCGAAAGCCGCTCCAACCACCGCAGTCAGGGTTTTGGTTCCGCACGGCAGCGGGGTTCCGGACTGGAATTTTTTGCTGCTGTTGACGGCGAGCCCGCAAAATCAGATATTTTCGAAGGTATCGATTTCAGCCTTGGCCGCAATCCCGGCTATACAGCGGTTAAAAACCTGCTTGCCGAGATCAACAGCGAATATCAGGTGTCAGACCCCTCAAAGTCTGTTGCAAAATTGCTACAGCTCAAGGAACTTACCAAAGATAAAGCCTTCAAGCATAGCCTGCTTGACGACCTGATCCTGGCCTGCGCAGGCATCTGGCTGGAAAGTGCCGCCGGCAGCCCATCTTTCGCGCTCGGTCAACCCGTCAATGTCAGGGTCCAGGCGATAGCCAGGGTCAGCCCCGGCTTTTCCTATCCCATCAACGTTACCGAGACGAATACCGGTGCCTCGTTCAACCTTAAGCCCAACCAGTTTTATGCCCAGGACAAGCAACTGGCAGCATCGAATGCATCAGTGACACAACCTTACTGGCTGGAAAAGGAACATGGTGCGGGCACCTATGTCGTCGAAGATCAGCAAAAGATCGGCTTGCCGGAAACCCCTGTCGGGCTCAGCGGAAACTTTAAAGTCAGCATCGGCGGCCAGGTAATCGAAAAGGAATTGCCCGTTGTGTTCAAATATACCGACCAGGTAAGGGGAGAAGTCTACCAGCCGCTGGTCATCGCCCCGCCGGTTACCGCCACACTTGCTGATAAGGCCTTTGTGTTCAACGGTACAGAAACCAGGAAAATCAGTGTGGCGCTCAAATCCTTTGCCGGGAAAGCTACCGGCACCGTACAGCTGGCGTTGCCCCAGGGCTGGAAATCCAATCCTGAAAAAATAAGCTTTAGTATGACAGAAAAGGGTGAACTCCATATGGCAGAATTCCTGGTTACCTCATCCGGAAGCATTACCTCAGGAACCTTGCAGGTGAGTGTTTCCACCGATGGTAAAGCATTTCGCCAGGGGCTCCACGTCATTAGCTACGAACACATTCCTGTGCAAACCCTTTTTCCGCTCGCTAAAGCCGATGTACACCGCATAGACCTCAAACTGGCAGGCAAACGAATAGGCTATATCAATGGCGCAGGCGATCTTGTTGCCGCATCACTGAAGCAGATCGGTTACGAAGTCACGAACCTCAGTCCTGCTCAGGCCATCAGCAATGACCTGTCCGGTTTCGACGCCATCGTTACCGGCGTGCGCCTCTATAATGTCAGCGATCAACTGGCTGAGATGCAGCCCAGGCTCATGAAATATGTGGAAGATGGGGGAAACCTCGTTGTGCAGTACAACGTAAATGGTCCACTGAGGATTGACGAACTCGGTCCGTATCCTTTCAGCCTCTCCCGCGACAGGGTAACTGAAGAAGATGCCAAAGTCACGTTTTTAGTACCAAAGGACCCTGTCCTGAATTACCCGAACCAGATCAGCAGCAAAGACTTTGACGGCTGGGTGCAGGAGCGCGGCCTCTACTTCGTTGGCAACATGGACCAGAAATATACCCCGGTGCTGAGTATGAACGATACCGGTGAATCCGCAAAGAACGGTGCACTCATTGTAGCCGGTTTCGGCAAAGGACGCTATGTATATACCGGTATCTCCTTCTTCCGTCAGCTCCCTGCAGGTGTGCCCGGCGCTTTCCGCCTGTTCGTTAACCTGTTATCCCGGCCCAAATGAGCTATAAGTACTTTTATCGCCTGTTGATCGGCTGGCTCATCCTGCTTATCCTTTTGTTTTACGCATTTACCCGCTATTTCGCATGAGCAGCTTAGACTGGGCCATACTGCTGCTTACCCTGGTGGTTATCATCGTCTACGGGGTTTACAAAAGCCGGGGCGAAAAGGATATCCACGGATATCTGCTCGGCAGCCAGTCCCTTCCCTGGTACCATGTCTGCCTATCGGTAATGGCTACCCAGGCCAGTGCCATCACCTTTTTGTCTGCACCCGGGCTGGCGTATTCGTCCGGCATGAGCTTCGTGCAGTTCTACTTTGGCGTACCCCTCGCCATGATCGTTCTGTGTATCACATTCGTACCCATATTTCACCGGCTCAAGGTCTATACGGCATACGAATACCTCGAACAACGCTTCGACGTGAAAACCAGGGCGCTTACCGCCTTTCTTTTCTTAATACAGCGCGGACTGTCCACTGGCATTACTATTTATGCACCTTCGATCATCCTGTCTACCATCCTCAACATCAACACTACCTATACTACGCTGTTCATCGGTTGCCTGGTCGTTTTTTACACCGTTTACGGGGGGACAAAAGCTGTTTCCTATACCCAGATGCTGCAAATGAGCATTATTTTCTGCGGGCTCTTCGCCGCGGGCGCTATGGTTGTACACCTTCTTCCTGCCGATATTGGTTTCGTAAAAGCCATTAGTATCGCCGGAAAAATGGGCAGAACCAACGCCATAGACCTGACTTTCGACCTGAACAACAAGTACACGCTCTGGACCGGGCTCTTAGGGGGATTTTTCCTGCAACTGTCTTATTTCGGCACCGATCAGAGCCAGGTAGGCCGTTATCTTTCCGGCGCCTCGACAGACCAAAGCAGACTTGGTTTACTCATGAATGGCCTTGTCAAAATTCCCATGCAATTTCTTATCCTGCTCATCGGCATCCTGGTCTTTGCATTTTATCAGTATAATAAGCCTCCCGTTTTTTTTAATAGCTTCGAACTGAACAAACTCGAAAAGAGCAGGTACAAACCTCAGCTCGATCAGCTCAAACTGCAATATGAACACATCCATGAAGAAAAGGAAAGCGCCGTAAACCGTATGAGCAAAGCGTTGGATGCAAATGACACCGCACAGATCAGTGCAGGGAGATCTGCACTGCAGCTTGCAGACCAGCGGGAGAAGACCGTTAAAAAACAGGTAACCGACCTGATGCTGGAAAACGATAAGCATGCCAACACTGATGACAATAATTATATTTTCCTCAGTTTTGTTACCCAATATCTGCCCAAAGGACTGGTGGGCCTGCTCATCGCTATTATTTTCCTGGCCTCCATGGGTTCTACCGCAAGTGCGCTCAATTCCCTGGCCTCCACCACCGTAATAGATATTTATAAACGATTTGTACATAAGGATGGTTCTGACATGCGGTATCTGCAAGCCTCAAGGCTCGCCACCGTCTTCTGGGGCGTCGTTTGTATCATCATGGCGCTCTATGCCGGGAAGATCGGTAACCTGCTGGAAGCAGTTAATATCCTCGGCTCCTATATTTATGGTACTATCCTCGGCGTGTTCCTTGTTGCCTTTTATATCAAACAGATAGGGGCAAGGGCCGTTTTTACCGGTGCGATTCTCACCCAGCTGGTAGTTACCGCGCTGGGCTGGCATGAAGTTGTCGCCTACCTCTGGCTTAATGTCATCGGCTGCGCACTGGTGATCTTGTTTTCACTTGCTGCAGAATTGTTCTTACATAAAAAAACCGGTACAAGACCGGTTTCATAAGAATTTCAGGCATGGCCTGCATTATTTCCTGGCTTCATTCAGAACAGCCGTATTCAGGCGTACATATTCATCGTTCTTCATTTCTGTTGCCAGTTTCAGTCCGGTTTCAGCCGTAGCAGCAGCGCCTTTCTTGTCGCCCATTTTCAACTGCAGCCGTGCTTTCCACAGTCTTATCCAGGGTGCCTTGGCATCGGCCTGTTCAGCAGCGTTCATCCATTCCAGTGCCTTGTTCAGGTCCTTTCCGTTCTCAAAATAATATTGTGCAGCCTGAAAATAAGGTTTCTTTTCACCTTTCATCGCTTCGTCAATGCTGGCCATTACCTGCGCATCTACCTCAGTGCTCAGGTTTGCAGTAACTACTGTATTGTCCCAGACCAGTTGCAGCTTAGCCGTAGTCGGATAAACATCTGTAAACTGGATTGTAAAGGTCTCCGTTTTTTCCCTGGCCTTTACTGGTTTTACTTTCACGCGCAGTACGTCATCGCTTTCTTTATAGGTATAGGCGCCCCACTCTTTTGAGCCCTTATTGAAGATAATTGTCCATTCATTTTCTCCAGGTATCGTAAACAGTTCGTATTCCCCTGCGGCAAGTTCTTTTCCCTCTATTTTTACTGGTTCTGTGAACGCGATTGTAGTTGCCGAATTGGCGCCCGTACGCCAAACCGAACCAAAAGGTTCAAGACCGCCAAAGATCTTTCGGCCCTTTACATTAGGCCTGGAATAGTTTACAGTGATTTTTCCCAGTCCGAAAGCTTGGGACAGGGTCTGTGCAGTGCTTGGTTGTGGCATTCTTAAGCCTTGTGCATTGGTTTCAGCATGCAGCACCAGTGCCAGTGCCAGCACTGCTAAGGTTTTGATGGAAGATTTCATCTCAGAGGTTTTTATGGTAATAATCTTGTTTTGTTGCCGCTAAAATAAGGTAATTCCGGTGTAATTTTCCCGCCAATGCTTAATTTCGTTGCATGGCCAGCTTACGATATTTCCTGCCCTTCCTGTTTCTCCTGCTGTCGGGCTGTAATGCCTTTAAAAAGAGTTCACCGGACATCATAGATCACACCGGGGGGGCGGTGACCGAGCCGGGAGTGTCTGCCCCGCTTGCCCGCTACCGCAAGGCTATGATCACTAAAATCAGGTACGACCTCCATTTTGACATACCCGCAAACCGGGACAGCCAGATACTGGCCAGCGCCTATCTGTCATTTCAACTCCGTCACCGGCCCAAGGGCGACCTGCAACTGGACTTTAAAGAGGTGCCGGCCAAACTGAAGACGCTGACCGTTAACGGAAAACCGGTTCCGCTGCGGTGCCAGGACGAGCATCTGCTTATCCCTGAAAATCAGCTGGTAAAAGGTGATAACCGAATAGAGATCAACTTCATTGCCGGCGAGTCCGCACTCAACCGCAACCCGGATTACCTGTATACCTTATTTGTCCCTGACCGGGCGCGTACTGTTTTTCCCTGTTTTGACCAGCCCGATCTCAAAGCGGTCTACGCACTCACACTTACCTTACCGGAAGCATGGGACGCCATTGCTAACGCCCGTCTAAAAGCCACCACATATCCCGCCTCCGGCAGAAAACAATTGCAATATGCCGTATCAGATACCCTAAGTACCTATTTATTTGCCTTCGCAGCAGGCAAATTCCGGAAAGACAGCCTGCAACTTTCTACGGGAAATGCGGATTTCCTGTTCCGCGAGACTGATACCGCCAAGATCAGGCAAAGTGTCAGGACCATTTTCAACCTCCACAAAGATGCCCTGAAATTTATGGAAGAATGGACTGGTATCCCTTATCCCTTTCAGAAGTTCGGCTTCGTCGCGATTCCTGATTTCCAGTTTGGCGGCATGGAACATCCCGGAGCCATCCAGTACAAATCCTCCGCCCTTTTTCTCGATGCCGGAGCCACGATGGATCAGCAGAATGCGCGTACCAATGTCATCGCCCATGAGACTGCGCATATGTGGTTTGGTGACCTGGTCACGATGAACTGGTTCACAGATGTCTGGATGAAGGAAGTATTTGCCAATTTCATGGCGGATAAAAGTACGGAGGCACAAACCGGCCGGGAAATGTTTGATCTGAAATTCCTCACAGACCATTTTCCTGCTGCGTATTCCATAGATCGCACCAGTGGTTCGAACCCGATCCGGCAGGAGCTGGCCAACCTGCAGGATGCAGGTACACTTTACGGTAACATCATTTATCACAAGGCTCCCATCATGATGCGGCAACTGGAACGCCTCATGGGCAAGGAAGCCTTTCAAAGGGGCGTCAGGGAATATTTACGCCGTTTTGCCAATTCCAACGCCTCCTGGCCAGACCTCATCCGGATACTCGACCAGCATTCCCCGGCAGACCTTGAACAATGGAACAAGGTTTGGGTGAATGAACCTGGTCGGCCGGTCATCGGCTACCAGCTGGATACGGTCAGTGGGAAGATCAGTAAACTGCTCGTCACCCAGTCACCAGAGTACGGCCAGAAACGCATCTGGCCACAACTGTTCGAGCTCAGGCTGTTTTACAAAGATCGCAGTAAAGAGCTGACCATTAACCTGGACCAGCCACAAGTCGAAGTAACTGAAGCCAGCGGCCTTGAGGTACCGCTTTTTATCCAGTTCAATTCTTCAGGGCAGGGTTACGGACTGTTTCCTGCAGATGCCCGCATATTACCAGCGCTCTATAGTTTGAAAAGCCCGCTGAACAGGGCTTCCGCCTATATCGGCCTCTACGAAAATATGCTGAACGGAAGGACCATCCGGCCTGCTGAATTGCTTGACCGGTTCACAGAAGGACTGTCCAGGGAACCCGAAGAACTGAACCTGAAACTCTTAACCGGTTACCTTATCAATATTTACTGGCAGTTCATCACTGAGCCGGAGCGGAACCAGCGCATGCATACCCTGGAACAAAAACTTTGGGATGCCATGCTGCATCAGAGTAAGCCAAACCATAAAAAGCTGCTCTTCCGGGCTTATCAGGACATCTGTATTTCAGCAGGAGCTCAAAAGAAACTTTATGCAATATGGTCCTCCCAGCGAGCCCCTGAAGGTATGCGGCTTACCGAAGACGACTATACCTCCATCGCTTTTTCGCTGATGTTGCGGAGCTATAAGGATTCCGGCATTGCCGCGAAACAGCGCGACAGAATCAGCAACCCGGACCGGCTCAAACGCTTTGACTTTATCTTGCCAGCCCTTTCTGCTGGTGTAGAGCAGCGTGATGCATTTTTCGCAAGTCTCGCTCAAAAGGCCAACCGGGAAAAGGAAGCCAACGTCGTGACCGCGCTTTACTACCTGCACCATCCTCTAAGACAGGTCAGCTCTATCCGTTATCTGTCCAAAAGCCTGCAAATGCTCAGCGAAATACAGACCACAGGTGACATCTTCTTTCCTCAGAACTGGCTGCAGACCACACTCAGCTTCTACCATAGCCCCGAAGCCGCGTCCATAGTGAATGACTTCCTAAAACAGCATCCCGACTATAATCCTAAGCTCAGGGCAAAACTGTTACAGGCAGCCGACCCTCTTTTCAGGGCCTGCAATCTGTTAAGTCAGACAGGACTTTAATCCTTAAGTTCCATATAGGTAATTCTGAACCGTTGTTCCGTTGCTCCTGATTTAACCACCATTTCCCCCGGATAACCGGAAGCATTGTACGTGTAGCTGTAGCTGACCGCACCGTTTGCAGAGCCAGCTGCCTCAATGCCTAAGGGGTTATTTGGTCCTGGCTTCAGGAAATCATATTTACATTCCAGTAAGATCCGTTCCGCCAGTTTGACATTACTGAACAGTCCTTTTCCCGTGTCATATTTCAGTATGCGTTCCTTTGGAGCCCCTTCCGCAGGTCGCTCTATTATCCTTGTGCAGTTTCCCGCTTCATATTCCATGTCCAGCTGTCGCTCCGGCACATTATTATAATAATACTTCAGGCTTTCCAGCAGCGCTCCGTTATAGGTGATTGTATAGGTAATCCCTGTGAAAGAACTTACCGTACCCGTCACGCTGAACCGTCGCATCCTGGGGCCAGCCACACTGGCTTTCTGGTAATCGACCAGCTCATACTGTTTATCGGAAAGGTATTTCATATAACTTACCGGCAGGCCATCCTTCCAGCCAACTTCTGTACGGTACCCGTCTGAACCTTTAATGGTATTTATTTCAGACGTGTTTTCGGTGTATTTCAGCTCGATCTTCAGATTTTTTGACTCCAGCGAAACCGGTAGCAGCAACGCACCCGGTTTTATTTCTGTCACTGTGTCGTCCTGGGGCTTGCCCTGTATGTTTTCAGTAGTGTTGTCCCTTTTACAGGCTCCGCCAAGGCAAAGGCCGCAAAGCAGAATGGTCTTCAGTTTGTTCTTCATCAGATTAAAGTTTGGTAATGAGATAAACTGTACTGAATCTGCCCTAACTACAACGGAATGGCTGATATTTTTGTTAAATTTACGGCTCCAATCCAACCCTTCTATGGATGATTTCCTAGCCGCCCGTCTCCAAATGGCCTTTTCTCTTGGCTTTCACATCGTATTTGCCTGTATCGGAATGGTCATGCCCTTTTTCATGTCTGTAGCGCATTTTTACTGGATCAAAACCGGGAAGCCAGTCTACCGTGACCTTACGAAAGCCTGGAGCAGGGGTGTGGCCATATTCTTCGCTACCGGAGCGGTTTCCGGAACCGTGTTGTCCTTTGAGCTCGGGTTGCTCTGGCCAGGCTTCATGGAACATGCCGGGCCGATTTTCGGAATGCCGTTTTCGCTCGAAGGAACAGCTTTTTTTATAGAGGCTATCGCCCTGGGCTTTTACCTTTACGGCTGGGACAAACTCAGACCTTGGTTCCATTGGGGTACAGGTGTTGTTGTCGGGATCAGCGGGTTACTGTCGGGCATCCTGGTCGTTGCCGCTAATTCCTGGATGAACAGCCCCTCCGGTTTTGATTTTGTGGACGGCAAGTACCTCAATATAGATCCGATTGCCGCTATGTTCAATCCTGCCTGGTTTTCCCAGGCGTTGCACATGTGTCTGGCCGCATTTGTTTCCACAGGCTTCGCCGTAGCAGGTGTGCACGCGCTGATGATCCTTCGTGGCAGTCATATTGCATTTCATAGCAAGGCTTTCCGGATCGCCGCCATTTTCGCTGCCGTAGCCGCCTGCCTGCAACCCATCAGCGGCGATATCTCTGCAAAAGATGTGGCAAAAAGGCAACCTGCCAAACTTGCCGCTATGGAAGCCCATTTCCATACGCAAAAACGTGCCCCGCTCATCATCGGCGGCATTCCCGACACTGCGGCCCGCAAAGTCAACTACGCCATTGAACTGCCGGGTATGCTCAGCTTCCTGGCCAGCGGCGATATGGATGCAGAAGTGAAGGGCCTTGACCAGATCCCCAGATCTGAACATCCACCCGTAACCGTTACTCACTTTGCCTTCCAGATCATGGTGGGGCTTGGCACACTCATGATACTGATCGCCGTCCTTTATTTTCTTGTACTCTGGAAAAAGAAACAATGGCTCGATAGACGCTGGATGCTATGGATCTTTGTATATGCCACGCCGCTCGGCTTTATTGCACTGGAAGCAGGCTGGACCGTAACCGAAGTAGGCCGGCAGCCCTGGATTCTGTATGGTATCATGCGGACCGCCGATGCGGTCACTCCAATGCCGGGCATTGCCTATTCCTTTTACTTGTTTACAGCAGTGTACATTTCCCTTTCCCTGATCGTTACCTGGCTCCTATACCGCCAGATCAAACACTTGAAACTAAGCTCATGATCTACGTCGTTATCGTTTTCCTCTGGACATCTATCTTGTTGTACATCCTGCTTGGCGGTGCCGATTTCGGGGCAGGGATTATCGAACTGTTTACTTCGCGGGCCAACCAGCCGAAAACCAGGAAGACCATGTACAAGGCCATAGGCCCCATCTGGGAAGCCAATCATATGTGGCTCATCATTGCCATTGTGATTCTGTTTGTGGGCTTTCCGGTCATTTACGCTACGGTCTCTATCTACCTGCATATCCCGTTGGTCTGTATGCTGCTGGGCATTATTGCCCGGGGCACGGCTTTTGTATTCAGGAACTACGATGCTGTTAAAGACGATATGCAGAAAGTCTACACGCCTATCTTCATGTATTCCAGCCTCATTACTCCGTTGTTCCTGGGCATCATCGCAGGAAGTGCCGTTTCCGGAAAGATCGATCCGGACGCCGGAGATTTCCTTTCTGCCTATATTTTCAGCTGGCTCAACTG
Source organism: Pedobacter sp. JY14-1 (assembly GCF_029269825.1). Lineage (GTDB taxonomy): Bacteria > Bacteroidota > Bacteroidia > Sphingobacteriales > Sphingobacteriaceae > Pedobacter. Next base: position 231,367 of record NZ_JARJHU010000002.1, read on the forward strand.
GTTTTCCGTAGCGACGGGTGTATTTACAGTAGCGATCTGTGGCTTTCTGGCCTCTATTTTTATCATTGGCCAGACCGACACTGAAGACAGCCGCAGGCATTTCACCAGGAAAGCCAGGGAATGCGTTTTTATCGTCATGTTTGCCGGTGCCCTCGTATTCCTGGCCGCTTATGCAGAAGACGTGCCCCTGATCAACTGGATTTTTGGCGATATACCCGGCCTTGTTGCCATTATTGCGGCCAGCCTTTCACTTGTGGTCATGTTTTACGCTTTTAAGCAGGAAAGACCCATATTGCTACGCATCCTTGCAGGTTTTCAGGTAACCATGATCCTGTTTGCAGCAACCTACAGCCATTTCCCGGACATTGTACTGACCAGGAATGGCAACAATCTTTCCTTGCTTGCCCATGCCGGGCAATCCGGTTCGATCCGCGCGCTAGGTCTGGCCCTGCTCATTGGCAGTGTATTTATCCTGCCCGCACTGGTTTATCTCATTTACATCTTCCAGGTCAGAAAAGGAGGGATGGAAGAAAGTCCGGATAGGAAACATTTTTAAAACAAACTGCCCCCCATGTTCCTTTTTACAGCATGGACAGATTAATTATAGAAGCCAGTCTTGCAGATGTAAGCGGCATTTACCTCTCCAAGCCTGACAGCAGCCATTTTTCTCCGGCGGTAATCCTCGAATTTAAGCCCTCCCATGCCGAACAGGCAGGCAATGCATTTGCCGCCCTTAAAAAGATCGCCGGTGCCGCTGCAATTGAACTTGCCATCTGCAGGACACTTTCGGCAGGTGTTTATGACCTTGAGATCAAGACCGGCAATCTCGATGAACCCGTGCGCATCTGCAACAAAGGTATCGGTCGGGAGACCCTGGAAGCTCTGGAGTCACAGACTTTATTGAATGAAGAATTATTGCTGGGTAGCAATATACTGCCAGCAGAAGACTGGCTCAGGGTACGGGCCGCCCACGTGAAAGACTGCACGCTACCATAGCCCGATTGTAACAAAAATGCGTCATAGCTATTCTTTTGTTTAAGTTGATTAAACCTGTACCACAGTAATGAGTCTTACCCGAAACATTAAAGAAAGGCATTAATCGCACAGATATGAAAAAGACGTATTACAGGGGCATTATCTTAGCAGGCATCTGCCTCGCGTTTTCAGCAGGCATGGCTGTCCAGGCCCAGAAGCTGAAGAATGTACAGGAAGGCGGCGTAGTTGCGCCCGCAGGCATCAGGGTAGATGGAAAGGATACCGAATGGAACAATATATTTCAGGCAGAAAATAAAACCACCAGTCTCTTTTATACCATGAGCAACGACGATAAGAACCTGTATCTGGTCGTTAAGTCTGTCGATGTAGCCAATAATTCGAAGATAATGGCAGGCGGTATTACCCTGGCCATTAATACCGAAGGCAAGAAAAAGGAAAGTGACGCCATTACATTGACTTATCCCCTAATTAACCGCAACAATCCTGGAGGTGGCGAAAGACGTCGCGTGGGTGGTTTTTTCGGTGGTGGCCAGGGAGGTGGTGGTCAGCGTTCTGCAGAACAACGCGACTCTATGATGGCTGCTATGCAGAAAACCCAGCTGGCCCAGGTAAAGGAAATCAAGATCAAAAACTTCAAGAACACCACAGACACGCTGGTTTCTATTTATAACGATCTCGGCATTAAGGCAGTCGCCAGAATCAATGACGATAAGAGCCTTTTTTATGAACTGGCCATTCCATTGGAATCGCTTGGCCTTTCCAGGACATCGCCCAGGGAATTTGCCTATAATGTAAAGCTGAACGGTTTACAGCTCCCCGGGTTAGACGGTGGAGGCTTTGGTGGTGGACGAGGTAATGGCGGTGGCGGCTTTGGTGGCGGCCGTGGGCCGGGTGGCCGTGGACCGGGCGGCATTGACTTTCAGGCACTGACCAGTCCAACCGATTTCTGGGGAAAATATACGCTTAAGTAAGCAGCATCCTTATACCCGACACACCTAAACAACACACAAATGAATCATTTAAAGAATGCTGTTCTTACCGGCCTTTTATTGGCCGCTTCTCTTGTACTGAATGCCCAGGAAAACAACAAGCAAGACCCCCCGCCGCCACTGCCTGTCCGGGAAGTGAGCGGTATCGTTAAAGATACGACTGATCTGGGCGTCATCGGCGCAACCGTAAGCCTTACCTCCGATAAAGATACGCTCAAAACCAGTACCAACAGCGATGGGATCTTTATTTTTAAAAACGTCAGATCGGCCACCTACACCATCGTGGTGCAGAGCATCGGCTATAAAACCACTGCGCCGATGCGCTTCAAACAGAATGACCTTGCGCCGCGTATCGTCATGGACCCGATCATTATGAAGGAAGATAAAAACCTGTTGAATGAGGTCGTTATCAATGGTACTCCTTCCATTACTTATAAAACAGATACTGTAGAGTATAAGGCAAGTGATTATGTCGTGCGTAAGAATGCTACTGTAGATGAACTGCTGAAAAAGATGGAGGGAATGGAAGTAGGTAATGATGGCTCGCTGATCCACCAGGGGCAGAACGTAACCAAGGCCAAGCTTAACGGTAAGGAATACCTGGGCGGTGATCTTGCCAATGCGATAAAAAACCTGCCTGCGGAGATTGTAGATAAGATACAGATTGTTGATGACTACGGCGACCAGGCCGCCAGGACAGGTGTGAAAGATGGTGATCCTGAAAAGATACTCAATATTACCACGCGTACGGACAAATCTGTAGGCAATATGCTGAACGTGAATGCAGCAGCGGGTAACAATGACCGTTATGAAGCAGGTGCGTTCGGTACACGAATTAATGGTAACCAGCAGATCGGTGTAAACGGCAATTTCCGTAACACCGTGAACGGAGTAGCCGGTGACGGTGGCAGAGGCAGGGAAGGAGGCGGTGGCGGGGGCAATGCTACAGGTGGTACGACTACTTCGGGTAATGCCTCGCTGAGTGTGAGGGATAAGATCGGCAAAAAGATCAATTACAACTTCAACTACAATTTCAACGGACGGGATGTCAATACCCTCAACAATAGTTTTTCCAAGTCGGTGACCCGTATCTTAGATCCGGTCACCCAACAGCGACTGGATACGGCTACTTTTGCATCCAGAATGGGGGAGAGTAACAATAACAGCTGGGCGCATACGGTGCGGCTGGAAGTAGAGGCCGACCTTGACAGCAGTAACTTCCTTAGGGTAATTCCCAGTTTTAATTACAGTTCGTCAGGTAATATGCGACGGGATACGGTATTTCAGGATGGTTTCCGGCACCAGGACCAGATCAGCATGAACAATACCGATAACCGGACTCCCAGATTTGGCCTGTCGGTATTTTATCAGCATATTTTTAAGAAACCCAGACGAAACCTGTCCTTCCAGGTAGACCTGAACAGCAATAACCAGGAAAGTGAGCGTCAGCAGGACACAAGGCTGCGCATCTATGGCGACTCACTGGAAACTCCTTCCCTGGCAACGGATTCGCTGGTAAACCGGATTATCGCACGCAGGAATTTACAGGATAATTACCGGGGCAGCCTGACTTATGTGGAACCGCTTACCCTCAACTCTCAACTGGAATTTAATGCTCAGGTAAATTACAACGGTTATGATAACAATGCTACAACGAGGAATATCCTGCCTTCAGGCCTTTCGCAGGTAATCGACTCGCTGAGTAACATCTACGACTATTCTTTTACCCAGGGACGCGTTGCACTGAACTACCGATATGGCATGAGCAATACGTCCAAGATAAGGATATCTGCCGGTATTACCGGTGTTCCTGCACTCCTGCAGGGTACTAAGGTCAGTCTTGGAACCACTACCAGGAGAAGTAGTTTCAATGTCATTCCGATCGCCAGGTTTGAGTACCTCTGGTCAAGACAACACAAAATCGCGTTTAACTATTCGGGCAATGCAGTCGAGCCAAGTTTTGACCAGATACAACCCGTACGCGATGTAACCAACCCCAACAATCCCATCATTGGTAACCCAGACCTGAAAGCTACTTTTGTCCATACGATCCGTACCGATTATAATAACTATATCTCAAACTCGAGATTAAACTATTCGGTAAACGGTGCATTTTCTTTTACAGACAATGCCGTGATCCAGAATAACTTCGACCGTGTAGACAATAGTGGTAAGGCCCCGCTCCGTATTGTAGAGACTTACTTCACCAATATGGACGGTACTTATAATGCGAATGCCAATTATTCGGTCAACAAGCAACTGGACAACCGCAAATACAACATTGCATTTAGCGGCAGGGTAGCTTATGACCACCGCGTCTCGCTGAACAACGGTCAAAAGAACATCAATACGGTAAAGACCTTCATTGAGCGGTTCGGACCCAGGATCAACCCTACTGAATGGTTTGAGATTAATCCTTATGTATCGCATACTTATACGCTTTCCAACAACACACTGTTCAATAACTCAACTGAGCTGAAGACCCTGTCGTTTAACCTTGACGGCCGCGTCTATATCGGGGAGACCTTGCTCTTTGGTTATGACGCCAGTAAGAGTTATGTACGCGGTACAAGCCAGAACGTGAATACCAGTCCGCTGGTGATCAATATGTTTTTAGAGAAGGAACTGTTTAACCGTCGCGGTAAGATCGGCCTGCAGGCCTTTGACATCCTGGCCCAGAACAATTTTGTGAACCTTGATGTAGATGCAAACGGCGGTTATACCCAGACGAGATCAAATGCATTAAGCCGTTATTTTATGCTGCGTTTCAGTATGCGTCTGCAGAAATGGAGTGGTGCTCAAGGCAGAAATGGCAGACCGGTGATGCGCAGGGGAGACGGTAGTTTTATGAATTAAGTGTTTTGAGTGTCAAGTGAGTGTATGCACTAGGTTCTATTGATATACACTGCAGATAAGTTGTGAGAGACTTCGGTATTAGTTCCGGGTTGGACTATCGTTGTACTATTGTTGAACTATGGTTGGACTATCCTTGAACTATCCCTTTGATAGTCCAACCATAGTTCAAGGATATTGCAATCATATGCTAACGATAGTTTAATCCTGAATTTATCCGCTATTTATACCATATATAAAGAGTAATGATAGGGTACATTGGCTTATCTTATTTTTTTAGCTGCGGGGTCAGTCGTTGCTTTCGCTTTTGCGGCATCCAAATTTGCAATTTTTTCTCCTTGTTTATCAGGGGGTTTATGTTTGTGGTGTCAGAAATGTTTGCTGGGTGCTTTGCAGGAGTAAAAAAGATTTCTACTTTTGCACTCCGCTTCGGAAGGAAGGGGTTTGACTGAAAGGCTGGAGGGATGATGGTTGAGTGTGGCTTGATTTGATTTTTGGTTGTTTATCCGGTAACGGGGCAACAAAAAAAAGAAAAAAAAGTTCTTGACGAAGCCAAAAAGATTCC
>NZ_JARJHU010000003.1:0-162379 GCF_029269825.1 Pedobacter sp. JY14-1
AAATGCCTGCCGACAAGGTTCATTATTCCAGGATATTGAAACGCAACACGGATGACCTGGGCTACTGGAACCTTGATTTCCAGGCTACGCGTTACGGGTCTAATGCCCAGCCGCTGTATGTTTTGGCGGACCATGAACTGAATGCCCTGACAGGACCCAGGGGAGCAATATTTGATGCAAAGGAATACGCTGCTTATCTGCAGAAAGGCCTGGATGAATTTAAAAAGCTGATAAAACCAAATGAATAAAATTAAGAACATAGGTGTATTGACATCTGGAGGAGATGCCCCAGGTATGAATGCGGCCATCCGGGCCGTTGTCAGGGCCGCGATTTATCACGACTTGAAAGTGACAGGCATATTACGGGGCTACGAGGGCCTGATCAATGCTGATTTCATCGAAATGGACCGTAAATCGGTTGCGAATATCATCCAGAGAGGAGGAACAATCCTTAAAACGGCAAGGAGTGATAACTTTCGTACAAAAGAGGGCAGGAAAAAGGCTTTTGAGCAGTTGAAGGGCCATCAAATTGATGCATTGATCGTAATCGGCGGAGATGGGACATTTACAGGAGCCCACCTGTTCAGCCAGGAATTCGGCTTTCCGGTACTGGGGCTGCCCGGTACAATAGACAATGATCTTGAGGGAACAGACTTTACCATAGGCTATGATACGGCAATCAATACCGTGATTAATGCGGTGGATAAGATCAGGGATACGGCAGAGTCGCATGACCGGTTGTTTATCGTAGAAGTTATGGGGCGGGATTCCGGGTTGATCGCATTAAGAAGTGGCTTGGGAGTAGGAGCAGAGGCAATTATGATCCCGGAAGCGAATATGGGGGTTGAAGGTCTGATCACAAGGCTGGAAAGCGGCCGTAAAGACAAAGCCTCAAAAATCATTATCGTTGCAGAGGGAGATGAGATCGGGGGAGCATTTAATGTAGGTGAAGTATTGAAAAAGAAGTTCCCGGCTTATGACATCCGTGTTTCCGTGCTTGGCCACATTCAGAGGGGAGGTTCGCCAAGCTGTATGGACAGGGTACTGGCGAGCAGGCTGGGTGTCGTTGCTGTTGAAGGATTACTTGACGGGCATTCAGGAGCTATGGTTGGACAGAAAGACAAGGAAATTGTATTTACACCCTTTGACCATGCGATAAAGCACCTGGACGCAAAGGAGATCAGTCCGGCATGGATGAAACTTGTAGAAATCCTTTCCTTATAAAAAAGGCCCTTAATGGGCCTTTTTTCTTATTCTATAATTACAGCGGTACCTGTCGCGGCCACCATTAACATACTTCCGCCGCTACCTACGGTTTCATAGTCAAGGTCAACCCCGATAATGGCATTTGCCCCTAAGGCTGCGGCATATTGCTGCATCTCATTGATGGCCGTATTCTTTCCTTCCCGAAGGACTTGTTCGTAGGATCCTGAACGGCCTCCGACGATATCCCTTATTCCTGCAAAAAGGTCTTTAAAGATATTTGCACCTATAATTGTTTCCCCGGTAACCAGACCAAGGTATTTAACTACTTTTTTTCCTTCTACAGTATTGGTTGTCGTAACTAACATCTTTTTTCGTTTTTCATTTAGATGCCGGGACCAATAAAATGTTACAGTAACTTATCCAGAACCTCCTGCCAGTTGTTAACGCGCTCGTATTCCGTAAGCAGAAGGTTATGAGGGGAGGTAAAAAGTAGTTTCCTTCCGTTAAAGCCTGCAAAGTTCTTCACGCGGTCATCGATCATGATGTCGGCACAAACAATCTTATCGCCGCAGAAGACGATGTTTTTCCAGGAGATGAAAGGAAAATGTTCAGCCAGCCAGTCGTATTTATCGATCAGGGAATTGCGGAATTCCATTGCTGCGGAAACAATGTAAACATCGTACTTTTCCTGAAGTTTCCTGATGGCATCTATGCTACCGTGTATGGGAGTAAGGTTGCGGAAGAAGCCAGGTTCATTGATGTATTCGAACCATTTATCCTTTGCATGTTCGGGCACATGCTCGAAGATCTCATTCCCCGGGATAAGCTGGAGGTCCAGCGGCACTCCATAATCCCGGTTATAAAGCTGTATGAATTTCTCGATCGGATCGGCAAGAACTTCGTCCATGTCGACGACGATCCTTTGGCGGTGAATTGTCATTGCACAAATATCCCCTTTCGCCCGGGAAGTAATGTAAAAGGAATTTAAAATTTATAACGTATTGTCAGTCATAGGTATTTTGCATATCTTTGCAGCCCCGCAGCATGGAGCTCCGGGAACTATGTTGAATACATAAACAAAAAAGAATGGCAACTAAAATCAGATTGCAGAGATTCGGAAAGAAAGGTAAGCCTTTTTTCCACGTGGTAGTAGCGGATTCACGCGCGCCAAGAGATGGTAAGTTTATCGAGCGTTTAGGTTCTTATAACCCAAACACTAATCCAGCGACCATCGAACTAAATTTCGATAAAACTTTGGATTGGGTAAACAAAGGGGCACAGCCTACAGATACCTGTCGTGCAATTCTCTCTTACAAAGGAATTTTGTACAAAAAACACCTTGAGGGTGGCGTTAAAAAAGGCGCACTGACCCAGGAGCAGGCGGAAGCAAAATTTGCGGAATGGCTGAGCGCTAAAGAGAGCCGGATCGAGGGTAAAAAAGAAAACCTGGTTAAATCAAAAGAAGAAGTGAAAAAGGCTGCTTTGGCTGCTGAAGCTAAGAAGAACGCGGACCGCGCAGCAGCTCTTGCGATTAAAAATGCTCCTGTAGAAGAAGTAGTTGAAGAAGCACCTGTGGAAGATGCCGTTGGCGCAGAAGAGACTCCTGCTGCTGAAACTACTGAAGGCAACGAGGAAAACGCGTAATCCTTTTGTGATTTTCTAAAAAATAGCGAGAGCCCATAGCGGACTTTCGCTATTTTTATTAATGGGCATCGATACCCCAAATATTTAATAGATGAAAATAGAAGAAGCGCACTATATAGGATACATTACCAAGACTAAGGGACTCAAAGGAGAAGTCCAGGTTTATTTTGAATACGACACACCTGAGGCCCTTGATCTGGATGTCCTGTTTCTTGACCTTAACGGGAAACTGGTCCCTTTTTTTGTTTCAGCGTACCGGCTTCAGCATAACAATACCGGGAATTTCTTCTTTGATGATGTCGACCACATCGATAAAGCCCAGGCACTGGTGAAAAAAAGGGTCTATTTGCCGGAGGAAAAAATGCCGGAACAGGATGAAGAAGACTTTACCTATGAAGATCTGGAAGGCTTCATTGTTATTGATGAGCTCCATGGGGAGCTGGGAGAGATTACTGAAGTGAATGAATACCCGCAGCAGTTTGTAGCTACGGTTAGCAACAAAGGCAGAGATATTCTTTTTCCGCTTAATGAAGATATGATTGTCGAAATCGACGAGGAGAACGGTGTGCTTCGGATGCGGCTTCCCGAAGGCCTTCTGGATATATATCTCAATCCATAAGTATATTCTTACCTTTGTCCTATGCGTTTTGACATCATCACTGTTTTGCCAGGACTACTGGAGAGCCCTTTTGCTCATTCCATTTTGCTCAGGGCCCAAAAAAAGGGGATTGCGGAGATTTTTGTACATAATCTGAGAGATTATGCAACCAACAAGCAAAAAAGTGTAGACGATTATCCTTACGGTGGGGGCAGTGGTATGGTAATGTCTATAGAGCCGTTTGCAAAATGTATCGAAACGCTGAAATCAGCCCATCAGTATGATGACATTATCTTTATGAGCCCCGATGGGGAGACATTCAACCAGGCTATAGCTAACGAATTCTCTGTAAAGAAGAACCTGATGATCTTGTGCGGACATTACAAAGGAATTGACCAGCGCATCAGGGACCTTTTTGTAACACGGGAAATTTCAATTGGGGACTATGTTCTTTCAGGAGGCGAGTTGCCTGCTGCGGTTATGGTTGATGCCATCATCCGGCTTATTCCCGGTGTACTTAATGATGAGACTTCCGCGCTTTCCGATAGCTTTCAGGGAGAACTTCTGGATGCCCCGGTTTATACCAGGCCAGCAGACTGGAAAGGGCATAAAGTGCCAGATATCCTGCTCAGTGGTCATGAAGCGAAGATCAATGAGTGGAGGTACGAGCAGGCCCTTGCGCGGACCCTTAAGCGGCGCCCGGATTTACTGGAAGACTAGGCTTATCTGGAATGGGCGAAGGCTTTATCCAATGGATCTTATGCATGCCCTTCTTCAACGAGAAATCTGGCGATATGATTTGCAATGAGCCAGTTGGCCATATGCCCTGTGGAAATTAGGAGATATGTGGAAAAAAATTAAAATCACTTTTTTATATGAAATAATATTCCTAATATTGCAGTCCGATTTTAAAGAAGAAAAAGTCGGCTTAATAGCTTAGAATCATGGATTTAGTAAAATTTGTTGAAGAGCAGGTAATCGTAAAGAATGAAGTCCCTGCGTTCAAATCAGGAGATACAGTGAGCGTTCACTATAAAATTCGCGAAGGTAATAAAGAGCGTATTCAGATTTACCAGGGCGTAGTTTTACAACGTAACAGCGTAGGGGCAAATGAAACCTTTACCGTACGTAAAATTTCCAATGGGGTTGGAGTAGAACGTATCTTCCCGATTAACTCGCCAAATATTGCTAAAATCGAAGTGAACAGCTACGGAAAAGTACGCAGAGCTAAGCTGTTTTATCTGCGTGAGCTTACTGGTAAAGCTGCAAGGATCAAATCAAAAAGGGTTTAATTTATTTATCTCTTTAAGTTATATTTAAGCCTCCCGGATCCCGGGAGGCTTTTTTTGTATGGTGATGAATTACGATTTTTTTAATCAGATATACTGGGGCAACAGTATCAGACAGTATTGTTTGTTAGCGGGGGTCATTCTCCTGGGCTTGGTCTTTAAGAGACTTGTGTCCAGGCTGGTAAGTCTTTTACTTTTCACCGTATTCCGCAGGTTTGCCAGTGACGCACACAACGACACGTTTGTTTCTCTGCTGCTAAAACCGATAGAGTCTTTTATCACTTTTTGTACCATCTATCTTGCCATAAACCAAATTTCCCATCCTTTGGACGTTATCATCTGGCACCGGGTAAAGCCGAGGTTACATATTACCATAGGAGATGCAATTGATAAGGTTTTTCTTTTCCTGATCATACTGTCTGTCTTCTGGATCATTTTAAGAATCGTAGACTTCATTGCCTATGTGTTAAAAATGAGGGCGACGATTACGCAGAACAAAACGGATGATCAGCTGATACCTTTCCTTAAGGAACTGACTAAAACACTGGTTTGTTTTATGGGCTTCTTTGTATTACTTGGCTTCGTATTCGAGATTAATGTACTAACGCTCATTACCGGACTTGGAATAGGGGGTATTGCCATTGCGCTTGCAGCGAAGGAAAGCCTGGAAAACCTTTTGGGCTCATTTACAATATTCCTGGATAAGCCTTTTACAGTTGGTGATGTCGTCAAGGTTGATGGAATAGAAGGCACGATCCAGAAAGTCGGTTTCAGAAGTACCTGGCTCATCAGCCCCGATAAGACAACCATTGTGATCCCTAACCGGGCCATGATCGATGGCGTACTGGAAAATGTGACCATGAGGGAGTTCAGAAGGGTAAACTTTTTTATAGGCCTTACTTATGAGACAGGTTCCCTGGCAGTGAAAGCCATTTTAAAGGAAATTAATGATTGTCTTTCTGCCGATTCAAATATCAGAGACGGATACGCGACTTTTGATCACTTTGCCGATTCCTCCTTACAGGTCCAGGTGGTTTACCTTGTTGTCAGCATGCCATACAGCCAATTTGTTGCTTTAAAGGAAGGGGTCAATTTTAAATTAGTCGAAATAGTTGAAAAACACGGTTCGGCATTTGCTTATCCTGTCCAGCGTTCAATTGCGGACCACCCGGTTCGGGATGAGCAAAAAAAAGAGGCTTAACCGCAGCTTATCCAAGCTCGGCCAGTACAGTAATGCCACCTTTTACTACCTGATTAAGTTCCAGGTTAACCTTGGTCCCCAATGGAAGGAAGATATCTACCCTGGAACCAAATTTAATGAACCCGAATTCCTCACCTTGTTTTACCTGATCGCCTTCTTTTACATACCAAACGATTCTTCTGGCCAGGGCGCCGGCAATTTGCCTGAACAGTACCGGAGTACCGTTCTGGTGTTCTACTACAACGGTAGTACGCTCATTTTCCGTAGAAGATTTAGGGTTCCAGGCAGCAAGATATTTTCCCGGATGATATTTAAAGAAGCGTACCATACCCGATATCGGATTTCTGTTAATATGGACGTTGACAGGGGACATAAATATAGATACCTGAAGGCGTTTATCCTTAAAGTACTCCGCTTCTTCAGTCTCCTCAATTACGACAACTTTTCCGTCCGCAGGACAGATCACCAGATTATCCCCGGATGTGAAACTTCTTTTGGGATTTCTGAAAAATTGAAGAACCGTTAAAAAAAGGAAGAGTGAAAAAATATAGGTTAGCCATTTTAACCACGCTACATCTGCAAAACGGTAGTCAATTACCGCATTCAGGATAAAAACGAATAAAACCGTTAATGCGATGCTGGTATAGCCTTCTTTATGTATGGTCATTTTGAACGAAAATAATTGTCTTCGCAAAAATGTAAAAAAAATATGGTAAAATGACCATCAGGCACCAGATTTGGCCCTGTAGATGTGCTTAAGATTGCGTCCGAGGCCATTGTAATCCAGGCCATAGCCCACTACAAATTCGTTCGGGATCTCAAACCCGACATATTGCATGGTATCCATTTTCGTTATTAATGCAGCGGGTTTGAGCAGGAGTGAGCATACCGCGAGTGAAGCCGGGGCTTGCTGCCGCAGTTCGCCGATCAGATACGAAAGCGTCAGTCCGGTATCCACAATATCCTCTACGATGACCACGTCCCTGTCCTTCAAGTTATCCGTAATCCCGATGATCTCCCTTACCGTACCGCTGCTTTCAGTACCTTGATAAGACGAAACACGGATAAAGGTAGCTTCACAGGGAATGGTCAGCTCTTTCAGCAGATCGGCCATAAATATAAAACTGCCATTCAGTACGCCGATAAAAACCGGGCAGCGGCCTTCATAGTCTACCCCGATCTGTATGGCCATTAACCTTATCCGTTTACAGATCTGATCGTTTTCCAGGAAGATCTCGAACTCTTTATCCGCTATCTGAATTCTATCCATGATTATGACTGGCCTTTTTGTTTCTCTTGCTGGTCCTGCAGCTCTTTCAGCTCCTGCTCGCGCCTGCGCTGTTCCCTTCTTTCCTGACGGAGCTCCTTCCTGGTTTTCGGAACGGTATCGACGGGTTGCAGTTTGGGTAACGTATCCCGTTTCGGCGAACCAAAAAGCCGGTCGAACAGCGCTTTCGATTCATCGTTGGTCTCAATGGCAGGCAATGGGTCATCGTTATCAAACGCGGCGGTGTCTATTGTTGCCGAGTCAGGCAGCAGGTACTGCCTCAGGCCTTCCCTAAGTCTTACCGTATAAAAGCCATAACCATTGGTGTCAGGAGGGGTTAAGCCCCGTTTGGCCATAATGTTGCCGATATACCGGAAATAGGGCAGCATGTAGTCTTTCAGGCCGCCGTCTCCCCTGAACTTGTACAATGCAATTTTCGGTCGCGGGACAATGTTTGCGAGGAAGATGCCTTCACCAATATTCAGTTCGGCCGGCGATTTCCCAAAATAGTGTCTTGCAGCTTCGCCAATACCATACACATTGTTGCCCATTTCGATGATGTTGACATAAACTTCCAGCATCCTGTTTTTGCTGATCAGGTGATTGTTTTCAATCAGCCAGACGATCAGGATCTCCTCCGCTTTTCTGGCCAGCGTTTTTTTACGGCTCAGGAATACATTCTTTACCAGCTGCATAGAGATCGTACTGCCACCCCTTACGAAACGCTTTTCCTTAAAATTCACGGCAAAAGACTTTCGGATCGACTCCTGTATAAAGCCTTTGTGTGTAAAAAAGGAAGGGTCCTCAGAAGTCAGTATCGCGTTTTTAAAATTGCTGGAGACTTCAGATAACGGCGTAAAATTAGGATTGGAAGGCCCTATCAGGATATCCCGCATGGGTTTACCGTACTCGTACGGCGTATATACAAAATCCTTGTTGATCTTCTGAAGGTTTGTTTTGCCCCATTTCAATATCTTGAAATTGAACGGGGTGAGCCCGGAAGAAAACCTTACGGAGTCCGGCTGGGAGCTGTCCAGATAAAAATCCAGGTCATATTTTACTTTTCCGCTCACTTTAAGGCCTTCCAGCGACTCAAAAAGACCTACAGGGAATGAGTTAAGCATTTGCTGGGCATCCTGTTCCGGCGCACGCAGTTTCACCTCATAAATCTTATGCGGGGAAAGCGTATATTTCAGGTAAGGGTGCAGTTCCGCCTGTTTGAGGAAGACAGTAGAAGAGCTGTCCAGGGCTACGTAATTTTTGCCGACCAGCACATCTGCTTCTATCCTTCCGCCCGGAACAACAATATCATTTGACGCAATCTTCGGATGGTTGACCAGCAGGTTGCTCACCGACCATGAACCCGAAATCTTAAATTCACTGCCGCTGTACCCTGCATCCTTTAACTGGGTTCGCACCGTGTCAAAACTGAACCGGGCATGCAGCTTCTTGTTCAGGTAAGCCAATTCAACCGGCTTGCCTTCTGCAAACAGCGTAAAATCGAGTTGTTTTTTGCCGGGTTTCAGCAATCCGTTCAAATGCCATCTGGCCTCATTGTCATTCACAACGATCGTGGACTTTAGCTCCCCGTCATCTGTAATTGCAGAAGGGATATATAATTTTATCCCTGCAGTGTCATTGTCATTCAGTTTAACCGAAAAGTCTGTCAGTTCCATATCTTCCGGAATCTTATACAGCAACTGGTTCAGCAGATTATGCGCCAGGGCACTGAGGTCGAGCTTAGCCTTAGGCTCTTCAGCATCTTTCTTTTTACGCTTCAGAATAAAATCCAGGTTGCTCAGCGAATCCCGGAATACAATGTTCATATTCGCTTTATGCAGCAGGACCTGTGAAAACTTAACGTCACCAAAAATCAGGGGCATTAATTTTACGCTGATGGTCACGTCCCCGATGGCTGCCAGCGTGTCCCTGTCCCTGGGGACCACAGAAATCCCCTGCATGTGTACCGAACTCAGCCCGCTGAAGCCGGAACGGCTGATCTTTATGCCCAGACCATAATCATTTTCTGCCTTTGCAATGGCCCTGGCCATTATTTTTTTCAGCAAAGCTTCCCGTTTGGTGTAGGCGATTGCCCCGCCGATCAGCACAAGAACTGTCAAAATTCCCAGCACCCATATGCCCGCCCGGACGTATTTTTTCGGGATGTTAATTTTTGGAATCTGCATGCCGTGAATAAATATTTTATGCTAACGTTAAATGCCGGTGTTTATTTCGTGTTAAAAATACGCTTTAAAACCTTAAATCAACGAACGGCAAACCTGTTTTGTTTAACCCTCATATATTCAGCTTATTGCAATATTATAACCAAAGACAGCCCGCCCTAGCGCAGTTTTAATTAATTTTGGAAAAATGATCATTAGCCCAGAACAAGTTTTATCGGCCCTGAAGCATGTGGAAGACCCGGACCTGAAAAAAGACCTGGTTACCCTCAATATGATCCGGGACCTGAAGATACAAGACCTGAAGGTCAGTTTCACCCTCGAGCTCACTACACCGGCATGCCCCATGAAAGACATGCTGAAGAACGCCTGCACCAATGCGGTCAAACATTTGGTGAGCCCGGAAGCGGAAGTAGAGATTAACGTCACTTCCAGAGTAACCAGGCCGATGGACACCACGGCCCTGAAAGACATCCGCAATATCCTGCTGGTTTCCTCCGGCAAGGGTGGAGTAGGGAAGTCCACGGTTTCCAGCAACCTGGCGGTGGCGCTGGCGCGAGACGGCGCAAAGGTGGGGTTACTCGACGCCGATATTTACGGCCCTTCTTTACCCACCATGTTTGGATTGGTTGGCGCCAGGCCAAACGCAAGAGAAACATCCGATGGCAAGACCCTCGTCCTGCCCATTGAAAAATATGGCATCAAGGTCCTTTCACTGGGGTTCTTTGCCGATCCCGACCAGCCTGTTCCCTGGCGTGGGCCTATGGCATCCAATG
Organism: Pedobacter sp. JY14-1; assembly: GCF_029269825.1. GTDB lineage: Bacteria > Bacteroidota > Bacteroidia > Sphingobacteriales > Sphingobacteriaceae > Pedobacter. The sequence continues at coordinate 10,162 of NZ_JARJHU010000003.1, forward strand.
CCGTAAAACAACTGTTCAATGATGCCGACTGGGGTGAACTGGACTACCTCATAGTAGACCTGCCTCCCGGTACCGGGGATATCCATATCACCATCACACAAGGTTTTCCCATCGCGGGCGCCCTGGTCGTGACCACCCCGCAGCAGGTTGCACTGGCAGATACCCGTAAAGGGCTTTCTATGTTTCGAATGCCCGGCATCAACATCCCGGTACTTGGCGTAATAGAGAACATGGCCTATTTCACACCGGAAGAACTTCCGGGCAATAAATACTACCTTTTCGGGAAAGACGGGGGAAAGCAGCTGGCACAACACTTTGAAGTTCCTTTCTTAGGCGAGGTCCCCATTGTACAGCGAATTTCCGAAGCCGGTGACCAGGGCAGTCCGGTTGCCCTTGAAGACAGCCCGCTTGCGGCCGCTTTTGCCCGGCTGGCAGGCCGGGTCGCCCAGCAGGTGGCCATCAGTAATGCGCAAACCGCCAATTCCTAAAAATTTGCTATCTTTATATTCCAAATCATTAACCAATGAATTTAACAGAACAAGTTGAAGCGGCACTAGAGACTATCCGCCCTTACCTGGTCGCAGACGGGGGCGATGTGGAGATAGAAGAGATCACCGAAGAAAAAGTGGTGAAGTTAAAATTGCTGGGCAACTGCGGTTCCTGTAAAATGAGCTTTATGACCATGAAGGCAGGTATCGAACAGGCTATTAAAAAGGCTGTGCCTGAAATTACCTCGGTCGTTGCCGTTAACCTGACCGAGCCGGCAGTATAGGGATTTAACACAATTTAACTACCCCTGCGTTATAATAGCGCTAACTTTGCGAATATGAAGTACTTGCTGACCTTTCTTCTGCTGATGTCCTTCACCGTTGTGTTTGCACAGGAGGGTGGGGGCGAGAAGAAGCTGATCCAGTTTTCCGGTATTATCACCGATGTAGACAGTAATACGGTTGTGCCTTACGTTACGGTAACCAATCTGACCAATAAGGAACAACGTTATGCGGCCAACTATAAGGGCTTTTTTTCCTTTATCGCCCGCCCCGGAGATACAATACTTTATTCAGCAGTAGGGTATAAAGACCTGATCCTGCCCATTCCGGCACAGATTGACGATACCAAATACACGGTCATGATCAAGATGAAGGCAGAGATCATCAACCTGCCTGTCGTGCGGGTATATCCCTGGGCTACCGTAGAAGAATTCACCCGCGATTTCATGTCCATGAAGATCGCAGACGATGATTACCTCATTGCCCTTAAAAACCTGTCTCAGGAGAGCATCAGCGATAAAATGGTCACCCTTTCGCGTGATGCCGGGGAGATCCAAAGTACCAATTACCGCTTAAACCATGATCGCGCCTTAAATAAGAATATGGTGCAGACCAACCCATTGCTGAATCCCTTCGCCTGGGGAAAGTTGATGCAGTCTATTTTTAAGGGCGACAAAAGCAAGGAGAACTAACGTTTCTTCTTCTGGTTAGGGAACTTCATTTTGTATTCAGGATATACATTTCCCCTGGAGATCGCGTCCAGCTTGCCTTTCAGCATCCGTTTGCGCAGCAGCCCCAGCTTGTCTGTAAATAAAGTGCCCTCAATGTGGTCGTATTCATGCTGGATCACGCGTGCAGCCATACCGCTTACGTCTTCCTCGTGCAGCTGCCAGTTCTCGTCATAATACCTGATCTTAACATTAGGTTTGCGCATGACGTCCTCCCTGATTTCAGGAATGCTGAGGCAGCCCTCGTTAAACGCCCAGGGTTCGCCGGTTTCCTCCAGTATTTCTGCATTGATGAACACCTTGCGGTAGCGGTCTTTATCCTCGTCGTCGCCGGGAGCAGTATCTACAATGAACAGCCGGATCGGCAGACCGATCTGCGGTGCAGCCAGACCTACACCATGGGCATTATACATCGTCTCAAACATATTGGCGATCAGCGTCTGCAGTTCAGGATAAGATTCATCGATCGGCGTGCAAACTTTCTTCAGGACAGGGTCCCCATAGGCTACGATAGGCAACTTCATGCTACAAAGTTACGAAATTAAGCTAAAGGATAAAAAGTCAGGGTACTCAGATTCTCCGGGGCCAGCATTTCAGCGGCGACAGCCCTCATTTCATCAAGTCCCACTGCCCGGATCTTGCCGAAGATAGCCTGCAGATCGTCGATCCGGTCATGCTCGATCAGGCTCCTGGCCATGGCGATCACCAGGCCAATCCGGTTTTCTTCGCCCAGCGCAATCTGCCCGATAAACTTATTCTTCGCCTTTTGCAACTGCAACTCCGTCAGCGAACCTTCGCGAAGCTTCCTGAATTCCCGCTCCACTACGGCTGTAGCCCGGCCCAGTTTTTCCTTGTCCGTACCAAAATATAAGGTAAAGATGCCCGTATCGCTCAGCGGGCTGTAGCTTGTCTCCACCGTATAGGCAATGCCATATTTTTCCCTCAGCTGCAGGTTCAGCACCGAGCTCATGCCTGTGCCGCCCAGCAGGTTGTTCAGGAGCAACAGCGCCGTTTTGCGGTCGTCGTATACGGAATAAGCCTGAGCACCCATGACCACATGGGCCTGTTGTATCGGTTTGTCCAGCACCTGCGAAAATCCGTCCAGCTTCACAGGAGCCGTTCGGGAAGGCTGTGAAGAGTTTTCGGCAATCTCTGCGTAGTATTTTGAGCCCGTCTTTACCACCTTGGCCAGGCTGTAATTGCCAAGTACCGCCACGACCATCCGGTCTGTATGGTAATTTTCCGCCATAAACTGCAGGATATCTTCCCTGGTAAAACCATTCACACTTTCCTCCGTTCCCAGGATATTGTTCCCAAGCGGGTGCCCGGCAAACAACAGGTCCTCGAAGTCATCGTATATCGCCTCTTCCGGCTGGTCAAGATACGAAGCGATCTCGTCCAGCACCACGCCCTTTTCCTTTTCAAGCTCGTTTTCAGGAAAAGTAGAATGGAAAACAATGTCCTGGAAAAGTTCCAGCGTGCGGTCCAGGTAGGGGTTAAGGAAGGAAGCATGGATACAGGTATATTCCTTGGTCGTATAGGCATTCAGATCTGCTCCCACACTCTCCAGGCGGTTCAGAATCTGTGCCGTCCCGCGTTTTCTGGTGCGCTTGAATACCAGATGTTCAATGAAATGCGCCAGCCCCGCTTTTCCGGGGTTTTCATCCCTGGACCCGCTGTTGATGATGATGCAGGCATGTGAAATAGGCGAAGCCGAAGGCACATGCAACAGGCGGATGCCGTTTGGCAGGGTATGAATGTGATATTCCATCAGGGCGCAAAGGTAAGCAGAAAACTGTCAATTTGACAAGCCTTGACAAATTGGAATAGCCCTTGATAGTGAGCAAACTATAAACAAAAACGCATTTATATATGAGCATAGAAGAAAAAGGGACCATATCCATCCACACGGAAAACATCTTTCCGATCATCAAGAAATTCCTCTATTCAGACAACGAGATCTTTTTAAGGGAGCTCGTTTCCAATGCCGTTGACGCCGTACAGAAGATCAAGCGTCTTTCCGCGCTCGGGCAATACAACGGAGAACTCGGTGCGCCGCTGGTAGAAGTCTCGCTCGATAAGGACAACAAAACCATCACCATTTCCGACAACGGTCTGGGCATGACTGCTGAGGAGATCAAGAAATACATCAACCAGGTCGCTTTTTCCGGGGCAAGTGAATTCGTAGAGAAATTCAAGGATGCCAAAGACGCCAACGAGATCATCGGTAAGTTTGGTCTTGGCTTCTATTCTGCCTTTATGGTTGCAGACCAGGTCGAGATACAGACCCTATCCTACCAGGACGGGGCAGAACCTGCAAAATGGATCTGTGACGGCAGCACCACCTTCGAGATCAGTGCCGGAAGCCGTACTACGCGCGGAACCGACATCATCCTGCACATCAATGCCGATTCCGAAGAGTTCCTGGATAAATATAAGCTGGAAGGTATTCTGGATAAATACGGTAAATTCCTTCCGGTGCCGATAAAATTCGGTACAAAGACAACGCAGGAACCGGACGGAGAAGACGAAGAAGGCAAACCAAAATATAAGAGTGTTGAGGTGGACAACATCATCAACACCACCAATCCCATCTGGACAAAGGCGCCTGCAGATTTGTCAGATGAAGATTACCTGTCGTTCTATAAGCAGCTTTATCCTTTTTCAGACGATCCGTTGTTCTGGATACATCTCAACGTCGATTACCCGTTCAACCTGACCGGAGTACTTTATTTCCCTAAAGTGAAGAACGATTTTGACCTTCAGCGCAACAAGATCAAGCTCTTCTCACGCCAGGTATTCATTACCGATGAAGTAAAGGACATTGTTCCGGAATTCCTGATGCTCCTGCATGGGGTCATCGACTCCCCCGACATTCCGCTGAACGTGTCCCGCAGCTTCCTGCAGGCAGACAGTAACGTAAAGAAGATCAACAGCTATATCACCAAAAAAGTAGCCGACAAACTCCAGGAGCTTTTCAACAAAGACCGTAAGGCCTTTGAAGAAAAATGGAGTGATATCGGCCTGTTTGTGAAATACGGTATGGTCAGTGAAGAAAAATTCAACGACAAAGCCAAAGACTTTGCCCTGCTGACCAATACCAAAGAGGAACATTTCACGCTTGAAGAATACCGGGAAAAAGTACAGGGCCTGCAAACCGACAAGAATGGCCAGGTCGTTTACCTGTACGCCAATGACCCGGCCAAACAGGACAGCTTTATCCAGTCGGCAGGTAAGCTCGGGTACGATGTGCTCGTCATGAACTCCCCTATCGACAACCACTTTGTCAGCCACCTGGAGCAAAAGCTGGAAAAAACCTCCCTAAAACGCGTAGATTCCGGAGTAGCCAGTCAGCTTATTGATAAAGATGACAAGACGGAATCCGTACTTACCGAAGACCAGGCCAAAACCGTTAAAGAAGTCTTTGAGAAAGCCATCAGCAAACCAGGCTATACCGTAGAAGTCGTCGGGCTGAACCCTGAAGAACTTCCGGTTACCGTTACGATGGACGAGTTCATGCGCCGGATGAAGGACATGGCCGCAATGGGCGGGGGCATGGGCTTCTATGGCAGTATGCCGGACAGCTATAAAGTGGCCATCAATGGTAATCACAAGCTGATCGGCAAAATCGCCGCTGCTTCAGATGATGAAACCAGGGCCCTGCTGGCCAAACAGGCCGTAGACCTGGCTTTGCTTGCACAAGGCATGCTTACCGGAGCCGATCTGACCGCATTTGTCAGCAGGAGCGTCGAGCTGATCTGATAAGAGCAGTATGAGGCATTACGCCGCCCGGAAATCATTCCTCAGGGACAGGATTTCCGGGCGGCGTTTTTTTTTCTCTTCAGCTGTAGCGTTTCGCGGCCAGGCCCCGTTTTCACGGAGAAAGCTGATGGCCACAGCACAGACAAAAGAACATTACTATGAAGATTAAAACCATTATTGCCGCGATAGCTACCCTATCCATAAGCCTTGCATCCTGTTCAAAAGACGACCGTGAACTTGTAGTGCCACCCATCTCAGGCCTAAACATCATCCATGCCTCGCCCACCACAGAAAAACTGGATTTTTATGTGGACGGCACCCGTGCAAATAATGTTGATTTTGCCTTTGGCAACAAGATGGGCTACTTTAGCCTTTATTCCGGAAAGAGAAGGCTTATCACGGTAAAGAAAAACACAACCACGCCTTTGCTGGTCAGTGAAGACCTGACACTGGAAGACCAGAAGGCCTACTCTCTGTTCATTTACGACAAGTTTGACGCCCTGAAATATCTCTTTGTTAAGGACGACCTTACTGCACCTGCCTCGGGAAAAGCTAAAGTACGCTTTGTCCACCTGAGCCCGGATGCCCCGGAACTCAGCCTTTCCATCGCAGGTAAAGATGCCGATCTTTTTAGCGGCAAGGCGTTTAAGTCCTATACTGATTTTACAGAGATCGACCCGGCAGCGAAAGTAACCTTCCATGTTGAAAATGCCGACGGCAGTGTAACCGCCACACTCGCCGACATAAAAATCGAAGCTGGCAAGACCTATACCGTATGGGTGAAAGGCCTGAAAGCGGCTGCCGATGATACGAAACTGGGCATCGCAGTGTTCGAACATAAATAGACAACGGAAAAATACCCATCTTTGCGTAATTAAATGATGAGAATCAATACGTTACTTATCCACGTATAAGGAGAATGCTCGAGCTCGAAGACGCAATAGAAGGGTGCCTGAACAATAGGAACAAGAGCAAGGAAATGATCTATAAATCATTCTATGGCTACCTTATGGGCGTTATCCTGCGGTATGCAGATGACCGGGACGATGCCGAAGAACTGGTCAATGATACCTTTATCAAGATCTTCAGGAGCATTGCACAGTTCAGCTTTCCCAGGGAAAAGAGCGAATTGCAGAAGGCCTTCAGGGGCTGGATCGCAAAAATAGCTTCCAGGACAGCCATAGATTTTCTCCGGTCCAGAAAGACTTTCCTGCATGTTGACGACATCGTTGAGGAACAGCAGCCGCTGTCCGAGGTTAACGCCCTGTCGGTGCTCAACGTGCAGGATATTATGCGTATGCTCAATACCCTGCCCCAGACACAGCGGGTCATATTCAATATGTACGAAGTAGAAGGATTTTCCCATGATGAGATTGCCAGGGCCCTGAACATCCCTGAAAGCTCAAGCCGCGTTTACCTTACACGAGCCAAAGCCCGTCTAAGGGCTTTGTATACCAGGACCTCAATTCAAAGTTATGCGAACAGTTAGAGATAAAGACCCGGGAGATGAAGCGCTGATTGCCCAGATCAGGGAAGCCCTGATGCAACACGAGGAACCCTATAGCGAAGGAGCCTGGGAAAAATTCAATACCCTGGATACAGCCCGGAAACGGCGCCCGGTCCTTTTCTGGATCGGACCACTTAGCGGGGTCGCCGCCCTGTTACTCATTACCGCCGGACTTTACCTTTATTCCGGGAACCGTCCTAAACCGGTATTCTCAAAAGACAATATCCACGCCGCCGGAACCAGGTCTGCAACCGGACTGCCGCCTGCGGTAGCCCCGTTACAGTCTGAAAGGCAGGGCCGCATCTCACCGGGCACCACCGTTGAACCCCGGGAGATACAGGTGTCAGGGACAAAGCCTTCCGGTATCCCTGAAACGCATGCGAAAATCAAGGTATCGCAAATTGCCCCCGATTTTGCCCGGCCAGATCAGACATCAGAAAATGATCAGCAGGCCGCTGACCTGGCGGCAGTGACCAAGTCATCCCCCGCAGGTGCAGTGGCAGGAACGCCAAAAAGCAGCACTGGCCAGCCAGCGCCGGTCAAAGCGGAAGAACGGAAACCAGGCATTGAGGAGTTTCTTCAAAGAGAAAGCCTTGCCGCTGTGGACAGGTCAGTTAAAGATCACAAGGCGAACAGGCCAAAGACAGACGACAAATGGGACGTTGGCGTCATGGTTGCCCCGTCTATCAGCAATAACAACAAACTCAATATGGGCTATGGCGTCAATATGGACTACGCCTTATCGGGAAAAATTTCACTCAGCTCAGGTATTTCCTATAATCAGCTGGCAGCCTCCGGGGTCGCTTCCTCAGGTACAGAGGGCGCTAATTATCCGGCCAGCGCAGGCTTTGCACGCGAGAGCCGAACCTTGGAATCGGTCGAGACTAAGGTTGCCGGTATTGACATTCCCCTTGAACTCAAATACCGGTTCAGCAAGAACTTTTATGCCAACGTTGGAGTTTCGGCGTTTGCCGTGATCAGCCAGAACCAGAAAAACAGTTATGTGGAGGAAAAGCTGGTTCAGTCTGGCGAGTCGCTGCACGGTGATAACAAAGATGGCTTTAATACCATTGTCACCACCCTTCGCACTACCGAAAGCGCGCCTCAGTCAGAGCTGAGCAACGATAAATACATAGGCTTCTACAATTTTTCCGTTGGCTACAGGCAAAAGATTGCAGGTTCCAGGGCCATTTCTGTTGAGCCCTTTATGAAGGTCCCCATGAAGGAAGTGACCAGGGAAAACCTGAAACTCATCGGCACAGGCCTCCGGCTGAAGTTTGATTTTTAGACAGCTGAACTTTCAGGGCGAGGTCCGGCACATCAGCCGGTCCAGGCCCCTCGGTCCAGACTGCGGAACTGAATGGCCTCCGCCAGGTGCTGCGGGCTAATCTGCTCACTTTCCGCCAGGTCTGCAATTGTCCGGGAAACCTTCAGGATGCGGTCATAGGCCCTGGCCGAAAGACCCAGCTTTTCCATTGCTTTTTTAACCAGCATTTTACCTTCTTCATTGATCTGGCAGATGCCCCTTACCATATTCGGGTTCATCTGCGCGTTGAAATACACCGAAGCATTGCCGGCGAAGCGCTTGTCCTGCACAGATCTTGCCGCCATCACCCGCGCCCGGATGTCTGCACTCCTTTCTGCACCAGCCGATGCCGTCAGTTCACTGAAATGTACAGGGGTTACTTCTACGTGCAGATCGATCCGGTCCAGCAGGGGCCCGGAGATCTTCGCCAGGTACTTCTGAACTACGCCCGGGCCACATGTGCAATCTTTTTCCGGGTGGTTAAAGAAACCGCAGGGACAAGGGTTCATCGAGGCGACCAGCATGAAGCTGGCCGGGTACTCTACACACATCCTGGACCGGGAGATGACCACATTACGTTCTTCCAGAGGTTGTCGCATGACTTCCAGGACGCTGCGCTTGAATTCCGGCAACTCATCCAGGAACAGCACACCGTTATGGGCCAGAGAGATTTCCCCGGGCTGCGGGTTTGAGCCTCCGCCTACCAGCGCAGCGTCCGAGACGGTATGATGGGGACTCCGGTAGGGCCGTTCCGTCATCAGCGAAGCCGATGCGCCCAGTTTACCGGCTACAGAATGTATCTTGGTGGTCTCCAGTGCTTCATTCAGGCTAAGCGGGGGAAGTATGGTCGGAAGTCTTTTGGCAAGCATGGTTTTCCCTGCTCCCGGAGGCCCGATCAGGATCAGGTTATGGCCGCCGGCTGCGGCAATCTCCATCGCCCTTTTTATGTTCTCCTGCCCCCTTACATCTGCGAAGTCATACGGATAACTGTTCATACGCTTCAGGAACTCGTCACCCGTATCTGCAGTGACCCTTTCCGGCCGTCCTTTCCCCGAAAAGAACCCGATCACTTCTTCAAGGCTTTTCATCCCGTAGACCGCCAAGCCATCCACGATGGCGGCTTCCCGGGCATTGCCTGCAGGCAGGATAAAACCCTTCATGCCAGCAGCGAGGGCCTGTATGGCAATGGGCAATGCACCCCTTACCGGATGCAGCCCTCCGTCAAGGGCAAGTTCACCCATAATGAAATAATCAGAAACCTCAGCGGAGCTAATCTGCTCAGAAGCAGCCAGAATGGCTATGGCTATCGGCAGGTCATAAGCAGAACCTTCCTTGCGGATGTCTGCAGGAGCCAGGTTAATGACAATCTTTTGTCTCGGCATTTTCAGGCCCACCGCCTGTATCGCGCTCTCGATCCGGCGCAGGCTCTCTTTGATGGCGCTGTCGGGCAAGCCCACAATATGATAGCGGTTGCCTCCGCCAATACTCACCTCGAGTGTAATGGTCAGCGCATCTACTCCGAAGACCGCGCTGCCGTAAGTTTTTACCAGCATAGTTTATCCAAATTCATTTTTGGATAAACTATGCTGTATTTTCTTCTCCGCTATATTAAAATCTGAATTTTTTTTTCAGGAGCTGTTACATCCTGCCCTGGGGCATTTTCGGCATATTGCGCATCATTTTAGCCGCTGCCGCAGGATTGGAGAACTGCTTCATCATTTTGCGCATGTCCTCGAACTGCTTGATGAGCTTGGTCACCTCCTCAATCGAGGTGCCGGAACCCTTTGCAATGCGGATCCTCCTGCTTTGCTGTATGCTGTCCGGATTTTCCTTCTCAAAGGGGGTCATCGACTGGATAATTGCCTCAATGCTCTTGAATGCATCGTCACCGATCTCCACATTCTTCATCATCTTGCCTACGCCCGGGATCATGCCCATGAGGTCCTTCATGTTCCCCATTTTCTTGATCTGCTGGATCTGGTTATAGAAATCGTTAAAGTCAAACTTGTTCTTACGGATCTTCTTCTGCAGTTCCGCCGCTTCCTTTTCGTCAAACTGCTGCTGTGCCCGCTCTACCAGGGAAACCACGTCACCCATACCCAGGATGCGTGAAGCCATCCTGTCCGGATAAAACACATCCAGGGCTTCCATCTTTTCGCCCGTACCGATGAACTTGATCGGCTTGTCGACCACCGATTTGATCGAAAGCGCGGCACCACCACGCGTATCGCCGTCCAGTTTGGTCAGCACTACGCCCGTAAAGTCGAGCCGGTCGTTAAAGGCCTTTGCGGTATTAACCGCATCCTGTCCGGTCATGGCATCAACAACGAACAGGATTTCCTGCGGTTTGGTACTTGCTTTCACAGCGGCGATCTCATCCATCATCTGCTCGTCCACAGCCAGGCGGCCCGCCGTATCTATAATGATCACATTGTTATTCTGTTTCCTTCCTTCTGCGATACCCTCCATGGCAATACCCACCGGATCTTTCGAATCCCGGTTGACATATACAGGAACACCGACCTGTCCGCCAAGCACCTCCAGCTGGTCGATCGCAGCGGGGCGGTACACATCACCTGCCACCAGCAAAGGCTTTTTACCTTTGGCCTTCAGAAAGTTTGCGAGCTTGCCCGTGAAGGTCGTCTTACCCGCACCGTTCAGACCGGCGATCAATATGACCGTCGGACTGGCCTTCAGGTCCAGTTCCGTTACCTCGCCACCCATCAGTGCAGCCAGCTCGTCATTCATGATCTTGGTCAGCAGCTGGCCCGGAGAAATGCTGGTCAGTACATTCGCGCCCAGCGCTTTTTCCTTCACCTGGTCCGTAAAGTTCTTGGCCGTCTTGTAATTGACGTCAGCATCGAGCAGGGCCTTGCGGATCTCCTTCATGGTCTCTGCCACGTTGATCTCCGTAATGCTGCCCTGTCCTTTTAAAACCTTAAATGCACGGTCTAACTTATCCTGTAAATTTTCAAACATCTTCTTGAGTGCTTATGGGTAAAAACGCAATGTCTGTAACCAGGACACCCATTTCAGGTGAACCCCGCCCGTCACAGACCACGCGTCCAAAGATATTAATTTTTTGTATGAATCCTGCTAGGCACAGGCTGCGCAAGTCCTATCTCGGGAATGAAAAGGCAAAGCCCAGCGAAAGGTTCTGGCTGGCCTGGATCTCTTTGTCAGAATCCTTGTCAAACAAGGCCACCCCATTGATCTGCACCCGCATATACTTATTGATCTGCGATTTCAGTGTAATGTCCAGGCGGTGGTCAATATTGTCCAGGCTCCTGTCATAGGGAATGAACATGTTGTATCTCGCATACAGGAATACGTTCTTCATGATCTGTTTGTCCCGCAGTTCACTCGTCACCTGGAAGGCCAGCTCATTTCTGAACGTCTGCGGCGGACTGACATCGGGGTTATTCCGATCGCCGAGCCTAAGCCCATAGTTTCCCGGATTGAAGCGCTTCGTGATGACAGCTGTATCTATCATAAACGTCTGTTTTGCCGTACCGGTACCGATCCTGGTCGAAAAGTAGGGCGCAGGCTTGTACTCGAAACCTATAGACTCTGTCAGATACCCCGGAGACATAAACTTTGATATCAGCTCCGCCTGCTCAGGTCCGTTATTGTCTCTGTAATAGGCATAACCTTTGTCGAACTGGGATTCAAAAGTGATCGACCCGAAAAAATACCAGCTTTTGGAAAGCTGCAGGCCGCCCTTGTTGTCCCAGAAAATCCGGTCCTTTGTTTTCTTCTGTAATTGGCCCTTATTGTTGATGCGGCCATATTCCATCCTGGCCTCACTGGTGTAGCTATAGCTTTTCTTAGAATAAGCCGCACGGTAATTCAGGTTACCGCCAAGCGCCAGAGAGTTGACCCCGCCTGCCCGCCAGTTCTTTGAAAAGGCACCCTGGTTCACATCAATGCCAATCTGGGTCACCGTCGTCCAGTAGTTCACTTTCTCGTCGATCACGACCGGGGCGATCTTTACCGGCTTAAAGGTAAGGGCACCCACGCGTGCCGGCAGCGGACTGCGCTTCAGCTTGATATCAAGACCTTTGGTCTCGATAGGAATGGTATCGGCCTCCTGTGCGCGGAGCGCAGATACGCCTATAAAAGACAGTAAGATACAGATACTAAAAGGCTTCATCCTTACAAAGAAAAAGAAAAAACCGCTGTATTAAAAGTCAAATGACAAAGTATTTGCTTTTTAAAACTCCTCAACCTTGATCTTCGGCAATGGCTGCAGGCGGAAAGCAGCCGGGTTTCGCTTGTAGCTCGCATAGCTGTTCCTCAGGAAAACCACAAAGTCATAATCAGAGGCATTGACCACAAAATCATAGGTCGGACGGTACTGATGCATAAAATCTTCGGCTTCAGTATCGCTGATCTGCAGCACCCGCTTTACATAGTCCGCGCGGTAACGGTAGTCGATCAGGGCATCCTTGTAATCCCTTTCCAGGACCTTTTGCAGGTGCCGGGCATTCTTCCCCTCACGGCTCAGCAGGTTATAGATGGCATCTATGCCCAGGCCCACGCCACCCAGCCCCAGGTTCAGGAGGTCCTTAGCATCGCCCTTGTCCAGTTTGTACTTAAACTCCTTTTGTTTCTGCTGATATTCCTCCAGGGGAGTCAGTTTCTTTGCGATGATCGGCACCTCACGCAGGTTGATGGCCAGTGATTTCAGCTGGAAGTATACCGAACGCTGTCCGTCCAGTACGATCGTATCCACTGCATATCCCTGCAGGGCCGCAAATAAAGTATCTCCAGGCATCCCCTTGATCGCAAACTCACCCTTGGCCGTATTATAAATACCCTCATCCCTGGTCGAATTGTAGATGTACACCTTTGCCAGACGCTGCCGGGACTCCTTGTCGATCACAAAACCGCGCACGCCACCACTCTGCGCCGCAGCCCGCAGACCATAAAAGCCCAACAACACGAAAAGCAGAAATCTCATTGACACAGCACAAAATTACAATATAGTCATTGACTGCAGATTTCCCTTAACATAATTTAACGCTCATTTGGCCAGTACCAGCTTCTGTCCTATTTTAATGCCGTTGTCTGCAAGTCCGTTCAGCTTTTTCAGCTCGTCTACGGAGATATTGAATCGGCGTGAAATGCTGTAAAGCGTATCTCCTTTCTGTACCGTATAGCTTTTGTCCGCAGGCACAGGCTGGGCCATTACCGGAGCCGCCGGACTAGCCGGAGCGGGGACCGCCACCGCCGGAGTATTCACCGCCGCATCTCTTGTTATTGCTGAGGACGTGTCCGTGCTGTTTTCAGCCTGGTTGAGCCGCTTTTCCCTTTCTTTTGCTACCGCATCATCCTCAAAGACGACACGCCTGCTGTCAGGCTTTCCCGTTACGGCGTCTTTTGTCTTTTTGCCACTATAGGGCTTGTATACAGGTGCAGGCGGCAGACCGGAGTCTGGAGATGCAGAGATCCGCAGCGTATCCGGGGCCTTGACGACCACGCCCGATGGCGGAGTCTCCACTGGCGTAAATTTCTTCTGTTCCTTCGAAATGTTCGCGTTGATCTCGGTAAAGACCTTGTCTTCCCGTTTCAGCTTCTCGGTTTCCGTTTCCGGCTGGTCATACTGGTAAAGCTGGTACTTGTCAATCACATTGATCAGCAGGTCCGGATACTTCGGATTTGTCGCATAGCCTGCCGCCTTCAGGCCATAGGCCCAGTTACGGTAATCATTCTTGTCCAGCTCAAAAAGCGCACTGTACCGCTTACGCTTCAAAAATTCAGAATGGTCGCGGAAAGATTCCCTTGCATCCTTATATACCCGGAAGCAGTCGTCCTTCTGGTCGTCGTCCTTATAATAGCCCTTGCCTTTCCAGTCAGAGGTACATTTAATCCCAAAATGATTGTTGGCATAACGGGCCAGGTCGCTGTTGCCGCTGCCCGACTCAATGATTCCCTGGGCCAGCGTAATGCTCGCAGGTATTCCCGCCATATTCATCTCCTGTATCGCCACTGCCTTAAATGTTTCGATATAGTTCATCGTCGTCATTGACTTATAGTCCGGATTGGTCTTCGTAGCCTCCTTTTCGATCTTTTTGTTGTTTTTACTGTATTTCCTCGACTTACAGGCAGAAAGAAAAGCCATGCTGAAGATAAAGACGGTCAGCGGTATGCCGTACCGGCTAAAAAGAAGGGCTGAAGTAAATGAGGTTTGTCTGGTCATGTCAATTTTTTTTTCCTGATGATGAACAAGCCGTCCCGAACCGGCAGGATCAGCTTTTCCGCACGGCCATCCGCCGCGATCTTGTCGTTAAAGTTGGTGATGTTCCTGGTATCTTTATCCTGTGCCTGCTGCAAAACCTTTCCGCTCCACAAGACGTTGTCCACGATGATCAGGCCGCCGGGGCGCACCCGCTCGAACACCAGGTCATAATAAGTGCCGTTGTTCTTTTTATCCGCATCAATGAACACCAGGTCAAAAGATACATCCGGTTCTTCCTCCAGTAACCGGCCGATACTCTGGCCCGCATCACCCAGGACGTAACGGATCTTTTCATCGTAGCCACTTTCGGCAAAGAAGCCCCGCACCATGTCTTCCAGTTCCACATTGATATCCAGGGTATACAGGAGGCCGTCATCCGCCAGGCCTTCGGCCAGGCATAGTGTGGCATAACCGGTAAAGGTGCCTATTTCCAGCACCCGCTTCGGCGCCATCATCTTGCTCAGCATACTCAGTACCCTTCCCTGGTAATGCCCGGACAGCATCCTCGGCATCAGTACCTTCAGATGGGTTTGCCGGTCTATTTTTTTGAGCAGCTCATTTTCAGGCTCGCAATACCTGAGCAGCAGTTGCTGCATATCTTCATTGATCATCTTATCAGAAACGGGGTTGTTGCATGAAATATTGCAGGATGATCGTCGCCGAAATCGTATCGATGCGCTCCTTATTCTGCCGGGCGCTCTTCTTCAGCCCGCTCTGCAGCACTGCCTCATGGGCAAGCTTAGAGGTAAAGCGCTCATCTATCCAGTACTGGGGAATTTCCGGGTACAGCTTCTTCAGCGCCCGGGCAAATCCCTTCACATGCTGTGCCGATTCGGAAGGAGAACCGTCCAGCTGCCTGGGGTCGCCAAATACAAAGGCTTCTACCTGTTCCTGCTGCAGGTATTTCTTCAGAAAGTCCTGTATATCTTTCGGGTGTACCGTGTCAAGTCCCGTAGCAATGATCTGCATCGGGTCAGTCACAGCCAGACCGATCCTTTTGGTTCCGTAATCAAAGGCAAGTATCCTGGGCATGTTTTGCTTGCATCGCCTGCTTTAGTGCAGACTTCCAAAGATAGTAAACAGATCGTTAACCCTCCATTCGCTGTCGGTTTTACCATCATCTGGTTTTCGTCCGTGTTTCCTCTGGGTTCCGACCATGTCAAGTCCACGTTTTTACATGTAAAACGTGGACTCAACGTGGACTCAATACGGACTTAACGTGGACGCAGTATTAACCAGGAACTACTTGTTGCAGTACTGTCCCCGATGGCAGCAGATATTCCCTAAAAATGATTACTTTGCACCAAATGCAGTTTAAAGAAATCATCGGGCAGGAAGCGGTAAAACGACAGTTGGTGCAGACCGTCAGGGAAGGCCGTGTGAGCCATGCCCAGTTGTTCCTTTCCTGCGACGGCAGCGGGGCGCTTCCGCTGGCCATTGCCTATGCCCAGTATATCAACTGTGAGGATCAGCAGGCTGAAGACAGCTGCGGGCTTTGTGCCTCCTGCCGGAAGTACGAGCGCTATATCCATCCTGATCTGCACTTCTCCTATCCCTTTTTCGCCTCTAAGGAAGTAAGGACGGCAGTAGACGTACTCGACGAATGGCGCGGTATGCTGCTGGAAGATCCCTATTTCGATATAGACGTATGGCGTTCCAGGCTGAGTGCGGAGAACAAGCAGGCCAATATCAATATCGCCGAGTGTCATGACATTATCAAAAAGCTGAGTTATAAGGCTTTCGAGGCAAACACCAAGGTGCTCATCATGTGGTTGCCCGAATACCTGGACAAGGAAGGAAACGCGTTGCTGAAGATCATCGAGGAGCCGCCGCAAAATACGCTTTTCCTGCTCGTGGCGCACAACCAGGACCAGATCCTGAACACCTTGCTGTCGCGGACGCAGATCGTGAAGGTGCCCAAGCTGCCCAATGCCGTTGTAGAAACGTATCTGCTCGAAACACAGGGACTTTCGGAAGCCCAGGCCAGGGAATACAGCTTTCTTGCAGACGGCAACTTAATTGAGGCCAGGCAATTGGTTCAGGCAACCCAAAATGAGCATGCCGATTATTTTGCAGAATGGCTGCGGATGGGCTACGGCAACCGGGTATCGGACATGACCGGCTTTACGGAGCAGATCGCAGGCTGGGGGCGGGAAAATCAGAAGAATTTCCTGAAGTATGGCATCAGCTTCCTGAGGGAATGCGCGCTGCTGATCAGCGGGGCAGAGCAACTGGTCCGGCTGCCCGCATTCGCACTGGATACGGCACGCAGGCTGTCGGCGCACGTGCTGACCCTGCAGATGACGGAAGCGCTCATCGCAGAGCTGGAAAAGGCGCATTACCACGTAGAACGGAACGCCAATCCGAAAATTCTGTTTTTAGATGTATCTTTACATCTGGTAAAAATCATCAAGTTTAAAACGTTCCCGCAAGGGACTCAATATATATACAATTAATATGGGATGTGGAAGTTGTTCTACAGGAGGGGGTTGCGCCCCCGCAGGCTGCAAAAGTAACGGTTCGTGCGCGACCAACGGCTGCGGAAAAATGGATGTTTACGACTGGCTGTCCAACCTGGACATGCCGGCAAATTATAAGCCCTTTCAGATCGTTGAGGTTAAATTTAAAGGGGCAAGGAAGGAATTCTTTGTCAACCAGGACAATATTTACCTGGAGATCGGGGAACTGGTGGCTGTGGAAGGCGCTACCGGTGGTTACGACATCGGCCACGTATCGCTGACGGGTGAACTGGTG
This sequence comes from Pedobacter sp. JY14-1, assembly GCF_029269825.1. Classification (GTDB taxonomy): domain Bacteria; phylum Bacteroidota; class Bacteroidia; order Sphingobacteriales; family Sphingobacteriaceae; genus Pedobacter. The sequence continues at coordinate 27,230 of NZ_JARJHU010000003.1, forward strand.
CGCATACAGATGAAGCGCCGGAAGACGCCGGTCGGCCAGGTGACCCGGAAGGTGTACCGCAAAGCCAGCGAGGCAGATGTGGAGAAATGGAAGATCGCCAAGGGCCTGGAATGGGAAACCATGCACAAGGCCCGTACGCTGGCGCTCGACCTGCGGCTGTCCATGAAGATCAGTGATGTAGATTACCAGGGCGATAAGACCAAGGCGACTTTTTTTTATACGGCGGAGGGCCGTGTTGATTTCAGGGAACTGATCAAACGGATGGCAGAAGCCTTCCGGGTAAGGATCGAGATGCGGCAGATCGGTATGCGCCAGGAGGCGGGCCGTTTGGGCGGTATTGGTTCCTGCGGAAGGGAATTGTGCTGTTCTACCTGGCTGACCAACTTTAAGACGGTATCGACGGCGGCGGCACGTTATCAGAACCTGTCGCTGAACACGCTGAAACTGGCGGGCCAGTGCGGCAAACTGAAATGCTGTCTGAACTACGAGCTGGATACCTATCTGGATGCGCTGAAGGATATCCCCGACCGGGTGGAAAGCCTGCATACAGAGATCGGGGTGGCCAGGCACCAGAAAACGGACATCTTTAAAAAAGTGATGTGGTTCAGCTACCCCAACACGGAAGACTGGATCCCGCTGAAGGTAGACCGGGTGAAGGAGATCATGGCCATGAACAAGCGGGGACAAAAACCGGTGAACCTGAAGGAAGAAGCAGTGGCGCTCAAGCCTGCTGCGCCTGTAGAGAAAGTACATGATTATGAAAACGTGGTGGGCCAGGACAGCCTGACGCGCCTGGACGATAAAAACCGGAAGAGCCGTAATAAGAAAAAAGGCAAGGACCGGGACCGCGAGCGGGCCAAGCCGGAAGGCGGGCCAGGTAAACCGCAGGGCCAGGCAAAGCGGGGCGGCAACCAGGCCGGCAACCAGAAACCGGGAACGGGCCGTGGAAACCAGGTGAACGGACAGGCGGACCCTGCAGTGGAAGCATTGGCTCCGCAGGGCGGAGTGGTTCAGGCTGAGGGCCAGGTACCGGGAGCCTCAGGCAGCCGTAACCGCAATAAGAACCGCAGGAAAAAGAACAGGGACGGTGCGGAGCGTGGACCCAGGGAAGGAGAAGGTAACCGTGGGGGCAACAACCAGGGGCCAAAGGATGAATAACTTGAAGATGTTTGCCGTTATGGCCCTGGTATTGCTCCTGCAGGCTTGTGATACCGGAGTCCTGACCGACAGCAATATTTCCATGCCTTCGCGCAACTGGAACTATGCCAACAAGGTACATACGGTAGTAGAGGTCAGGGATGCGGCGAAGCCGGTAAACATCTATTTTAAACTGAGGCACACCAGCGATTACCGGTACAGTAATATTTTCGTATTACTGCACATCAGCGGCGGGGGGTTAAAGAAACAGAGCCGCAGGTATGAGCTCAGGCTTGCGCAGCCTGACGGCCAATGGCTCGGGGCAGGTTCAGGTAATCTGTTTACTTCGGTAGTTCCTTTACTGACCAGCTATAAATTTCCCGCCCCCGGCAAATACCTGCTGGAGGTGGAGCAGAATATGCGCGATAATCCGCTGCGGGAGATCAGCGACGTGGGCCTCAGGGCCTCGCTGGCGGGAACAGATCGGTAAATACTAAAGCAAGGGAAGCAATTTTTCAAGGGCCATTCCTCTTGAACCTTTGAGCAGGATAAGGTGGCTTTTCAATGGATTGGCCGATAAGTAGTTTCCGGCTTCTTCCGGATTTTCAAAAAACAGGATTTTCTTACCTGCGGGTGCCGCGAAGCCGGGTTTGTCCTGCTGCGCAAAAAAGTGCCTGCCGATCAGCACCAGGAGATCGACACCTGAGGCAACCGCCTCCCTGGCAATACGCTCATGTTGCACCGGGGCCTCTTCTCCCAGTTCAAACATATCACCGATGATGACCGCCTTCCGGTCAGCCTTCTGGCTGTTCATATTGCTCAGTGCGGCAGACATGCTGCTGGGATTGGCATTATAGAAATCGCAGATAACGGTGTTGTTTGCCGTTTGGGTCAGCTGTGAACGGTTGTTCTGCGGCTGATAGCCTGAAAGCCCCGTGCTGATCTGACCGGGACTCAGGCCGAAGATCTGGCCGATGGTAATGGCAGCAAGGATATTTTCAAAGTTATAAGCTCCGGTGAGGTTCAGTTGTACGGTATGTTTCGGGGTATCGGAATTGGCTGTACCCGTTTCAGGGCCGGTTCCTGTATGCCAGCTGATCCTGATGAAGGGATCTGCATCCAGCAGTTCGCCGCAAATGGTGTCGGCCGGTCCGGTACCATAATAAATGACCTTGCTGAGCCCCGCCCCGGCGGCCATTTCAAGCAGGTGCGGATTGTCGTGGTGAATGAGGGCAGTACCCTGGTGTTGTTCCAGGTGCGCATAGAGCTCGCCCTTGCCTTTCTTTACGCCTTCGAAACCCCCGAAGCCCTCCAGGTGGGCCAGGCCTACATTGGTGATCAGGCCATAATCGGGCATACATAGGTTGCTGAGGAATGCAATTTCCCCCTGGTGATTGGCCCCCATTTCGATGACAGCGATCTCTGTTCCCGGTGGAATCGACAGGATGGATAACGGGACCCCGATGTGGTTGTTCAGGTTGCCCCTGGTCGCAAAGGTCTGGTATTTTTCGGTAAGCACCGCCTTGATGAGCTCCTTGGTCGTGGTCTTGCCGTTCGTGCCGGTAAGCCCGATGAAAGGAATATTGAGCTGCGTGCGGTGATGACGGGCGAGGTCCTGAAGCGCAGTCAGCACATCGGGCACCAGGATGCAGCGCTGGTCCAGATGGTAATCCGGGTTGTCGATGACCACACAGGCTGCACCGGCTTCAAGGGCCTGTGCCGTAAAGGCATTGGCATCGAAACGCTCGCCTTTGAGCGCAAAGAAAATGCTGCCGGGCTGGATATTGCGGGTGTCGGTCGATACCTGGGGGTGCCGGAGGTAATGCTGATAGAGTGTTTCAATAGTGCTGTTGCGCATAGGTCTCGGTGTTTTTCTGGCCGTCTTAAGGATAACAAATATATCATGCCGGATTCGTATATTACACTTGATATGAAGAAAATGCTGTTTTTGCTGGTGATGGGGCTTGGCCTTGGCTTGCCGGGACTGGAAGCGCAGGTCGTGCCTCCGGGACAGCAGCTGAAATCTCCCGGAGCTTATCTCGGCTATGCACTGGGCAGCAGGTTCAGTACCTATGAACAGGTTTCGGGTTATTTTCATTATGTCGCTGCACTGGAACAGCAGGTAAAGCTGATCAGTTATGGCAAGACGAACGAGGGCCGGGAACTGTTCGTAACGGTGGTTTCTGCGAAAGGCAATATGGAACGGCTGGAAGAGATCAGGAAGTACAACCTGGAACTGAGCCAGGCGAAAAAGCCGGCGGTACGGCCGCAGCCCGTGATCTTATGGCTGAGCTACAATATACACGGCAATGAGGCCAGCTCGTCCGAAACGGCAATGCGGATGCTCTACACACTGACCGGTGGCCGCACGCCGGAAGTGGAAAAGTGGCTGGAAAATACCGTAGTGGTCATAGATCCCTGCCTGAACCCGGACGGCAGGGAGCGTTATGTACAGTATTTCAATTCGGTGAGCGACCAGGTACCGAATGCAGACCCGATGGCGCGGGAGCATTTTGAGCCCTGGCCGGGCGGCCGGACGAACCATTATTACTTTGACCTGAACCGCGACTGGGCCTGGCAGACACAGCTCGAAACCCGGCAGCGGCTGAAGCTGTACCGGGACTGGATGCCGGAAGTACATGTAGACTTCCATGAACAGAACTATAACGAGCCTTATTATTTTGCCCCGGCTGCAGAACCGATCCACGTAGACATTACCCCCTGGCAGAGAGAATTCCAGGCGATCGCCGGGCGGAACAATGCGAAGTATTTCGATCAGCAGGGCTGGGCTTATTTTACGAAGGAAAGGTTTGATCTGTTGTATCCTTCTTATGGAGATACTTATCCATTGTACAATGGGGCCATCGGGATGACCTATGAGCAGGGCGGGATCGGTGCCGGCCTTGCGGTGGTCATGCTGAACGGGGATACGCTGAAGCTGAAGGACAGGATCGAACATCATTTTACGACCGGAATGGCTACACTGGAGGCTGTAAGCACACATGCGCAGCGCCTGGTGGAGGAGTTCAGGCTGTATTTTGAGCGTTCCGTATCCTCACCGCCAGGGACATACCGCACTTATGTCGTCAAGGATACGGACCGGGAAAAACTGGAGCGGCTGACGGAACTGCTGGACAGGAACGGTATTGTATATGCTTATGGCGGGGCCCGTAACCTGCGTGGATTCAGCTATAAAAGCAAACGGATGGAAAGCCTGACCCTGGAGCGGAACGATCTGGTCATCAGCCTGCATCAGCCTGCGGCAGTTCTGGCGAACGTGTTGTTCGAGCCTCAGACGATGGTGAGTGATCCGAATACTTATGACATCACCGCATGGTCCTTGCCTTACGCCTTTGGTCTGAAGGCATATGCGGTAAAGGAGTCCCTGAAGGGCAGCTTTTCCGGTCCTGAGGTTTTACCGGCTGCGGACCTGTCGGCGAATAAGCCTTATGCCTGGGTCATTGGCTGGAACGGATTGAAGGCGGCACGGGCCTTGCTGGCCCTCCACGCGGCAGACATCCGGGTGCGTACGTCCGGTGAGGCCTTTACTGCCGGGGGAAGGTCTTTTTCTCCCGGAACCTTGCTGATTTACCGTGCAGAGAATGAACGCATAAAAGGACTTGCAGATAAAGTGCGGGGAATTGCCGGGACATCTGGTGCCGATTGTATGACGCTGTCCGGAGGGGCTGTGGAAAAAGGGAAGGACCTGGGTTCTTCTGCATATACATTGACCAGGCCGGTGCGTATTGGCGTAGTTTCCGGCCCCGGAGTGTCTGCCCAGGCTGCTGGAGAGGTCTGGCATTTCTTTGAGCAGGAGCTCGGGCAACAGGTAAGCATGCTGAACCTGCGCGAACTGGACGGGCTGGATAGCCATAAGACCAATGTTCTGGTGGTGCCGGACGGCGATTATGCCGACGACCTGCCGGCGCGGCTGGAGTCCTGGGTAAACCGGGGTGGAAAGCTGATCTTGCTGGAAAATGCAGTGGCGGCATTTTCTGAGAAAAAGCCCTACGGGATCAGGATTAAGGATCTGCCAAAGCCCGGACCGGTGTTGCAGGCACCTCTGAAGTATGGGGTGCCCGGGGGCGAAGACCTTGCGAACGCGATCCCGGGGGCGATCTTCCGGATAAACCTGGATAAGGGCCATCCCCTGAGTTCGGGCCTGGGAGATGATTACTATGCGCTGAAAACGGACGATAAAATCTACGATCCCTTACCTAAAGAAGGAAATGTGGGTTTACTGAACAAAGACAGCTATGTGGCCGGCATTGCAGGCAAAGCTGTGGTGGCACGCCTGAACAACGGCATGTTGCTCGGGGAGCAGCGGATGGGCCGGGGCAGTGTGGTATACCTTGGGACGGATGTACTGTTCAGGGCCTTCTGGGAAAACGGAAAGCGGCTGTTTCTGAATGCTGTGTTTTTACGCTGACCTGCAGACAATTGCCTGTCGCTTTACGATAAGAATAGCGGGGCAGGGAGCTCCGTTCAACTTGGTGATGCCGCGACATTTTTTTCTATAAATATTAGGGAAGTTTGACTGTCTTGTTCCTGGCGTCTGTCAGGGCAGGACAGCTTTCAAACTAAAACCTATTATTTATGAAAAGACTTGTACTAAGTTTTGTCCTGCTGATGCTTGTGGTTACAGCCACATATGCTCAGCAAAAGACGATTACTGGTACCGTAACGGGAAAGGATGACGGTTTGCCGCTTCCGGGAGTTTCGGTACTTGTAGACGGAACGAAGACCGGCACACAGACTGGTCAGGACGGCAGGTATGCCATTCAGTTGCCGGTGGGGGCGACCGCGCTGGTGTTCAGCTCACTCGGCTATGCTCCACAAACGATTACAGTTGGTGCCGGCAGCGTCGTCAACGTTGCCCTGGCGACGGACGCCCGGCAGTTGGGTGAGGTGGTCGTAACGGCCCTGGGCGTGAACCGGGAGAAGAGAACGCTGGGCTACTCGTCCACACAGGTGGCCTCGGAAGAGATCAACCGGGCCTCACCGACCAATATCGTAACGGGCCTGCAGGGCAAGGTAGCCGGAGTGGACATTTCGGGAACGAGCGGCCAGCCGGGAGGATCGAGTAAGGTGGTGCTGCGGGGCTTTTCGTCCATCGCGGGGAATAACCAGCCCTTGTATGTGGTGGATGGGGTGCCGGTAAACAATACGCGGCCGGGAGATGCCTCGCCGCTGCTGAGCATCGGCGACCTCAAGGAAAACTACGATTTTGGCAATGCCGCCAATGACATTAATCCCAGTGATATTGAAAGTATCAGTATCTTAAAAGGTGCTGCGGCGAGTTCGCTGTACGGTTCGCGCGCATCCAACGGTGTTATCCTGATCACCACGAAAAAAGGAAAGTCAGGTGCATTTAAGGTGGACTTTTCATCTGCTGCGGCTTTCACCCGGGTCTCGATCATTCCTGATCTCCAGGACCAGTACGGGCAGGGCTTCAGCAAATACGCCTACATTGCGGAAAACGGCAGCTGGGGCGCCAAGTTTGACGGGCAGATCCGGCCATGGGGCTCGGAGGTGGACGGCGAGCGCCAGAGTAAGCCCTTCGTGGCCTTGCCCAATGCTTTTCGCGAGGCGTTTGACACGGGCCGGGAGTATAACAATACCATCGCCATCAGCGGGGGCAATGAAACGGCAACCTTTCATTTTTCCTACGGCAACGTCAGCAGTGACGGGATCCTGCCGGGGGCAAATGACAGCTATAAGCGGAACTCGCTGAGCCTGAACGGATCTTCGAAGCTGAAAAACTTTACGGTTACCGCATCAGCCAATTATATCGGCAAAAATACCAGGGCTGTACAGACCGGCCAGGCCAACTCGGGCGTGGGTTCGTCTTTCTACGAAGATATCCTGCAGATACCGGTTGAATTTCCGATAAAGGCATTTAAGGATTACAAGAATAAGTATTATGATGTGGACGGATTTTTCAGCCCCTTCACCCAGAACCCCTATTATTCCGTATTTGAAAACGGGTCCCGGTTTAAGAGCGACCGCTTTTACGGAAACGTCGACCTGAAGTTTAAGGCCACGGAATGGCTGAGCTTCCAGTTTCAGCAAGGGGCGGATGTGAGCAACATCGTAGATAAGATCTGGAATGCGAAGAATAACCCGACACCCGGCAGCTGGTCTGGCGGGGGCAATGATGAGGGCGTGGTGCGGCAGATCAGCGTGGGTAATGTGATTGACGGCAATGAGAAGTATTTTGAGTTCGATTCCAAGCTGAATGCACTTTTTAACAAACAGATCAGCAGTGACTTTGAGCTGAACGGACTGATCGGGCTGAACTTCAACGACCGGGGTAGCCGGACGCTGTATTCCGGTGTGGAAGACCTGTCGATTCCGGGCTTTTATCACATCGAAAACTCGGGCAACCCGCCGACCACGACACAGCTGTCGGCGCAGCGCAGGCTGTTCGGCCTGTATGGTTCGGCTACGCTGGGTTACAAGAGCTTCGCTTACCTGACCCTCAACGCGCGAAACGACTGGAGCTCTACACTGCCGTCGGCGAACCGGAGTTATTTTTATCCGGGCGCGAACCTTTCCCTGCTTGTCTCGCAATTGACGGATCTTTCCAGGGCAAGGATCAACCTGCTGAAACTGAGGGCGGCTTATGGTAAGACCGGAAGCGATACCGATCCGTATAATGTTTACAATACACTGAACCGTACCAATGTGCCGCTGGGATTTGGCAACATCAGCTTCCCGATTGGCGGGGTGGCCGGATATACCGTGTCCAATACGTTGAGGAACGACAAGCTGCGGCCGGAGATCAGTGCGGAGACCGAGCTTGGTGGTGAGATCCAGTTCTTTGGCGGAAGGCTCGGCCTGGATGCGGCGTATTACAGCCGCGTCACGAATGACCAGATCCTGCCCATCTCGGCTTCCCCGTCTACCGGGCTGGCGTTCCGGGTGGTGAATTTCGGTAAAGTGAGAAACAGGGGTGTCGAGCTGGCGCTGACCGGCGTGCCGCTGAAATCAGAGGACCTTACCTGGAACCTGACCTATACCTTTTCGAGAAACCGGAATACCGTGCTTGCCCTGCCCGACGGCCTGAGCCGGGTGGTGCTCAATTTTGCCTATGATGCGCAGTTCGTGGCCAAGGTGGGTAAGCCGCTGGGCATACTGGAAGCACCTGTGCCGCGTTTTGACCCTCAGGGCCGCATTATTGTGGGCAGCAACGGGTTCCCGCTTGTAGCGGATGAACTGGGCGAGTACGGCTCGTCGCAGCGCGATTTCATCATGGGGCTGAACAACTCATTCAGCTTTAAGAATTTCACCCTGGGGCTGGCGCTGGATTACAAGAAGGGCGGCGTATTTTATTCGGGAACGGCTGACTTGCTGAACTTTGTCGGCAACTCGGCAAATACGGTCTATAATGACCGCAGAACGTTCATTGTGCCGAACTCGGTAGTGGAAGTGAGGAATGCGCAGGGCCAGGTTACCGGATATGCGGAGAATGCCAATCCCATTACGGAGAACAACTTTTTCGCCTATTACTATACGGACCTGGGCAAGGCTACATCTTATGCCGACAGGATCATTGACAAGACGTTCATCAAGGTGCGGGAGATTACGCTGAGCTATGCGCTTCCCAAAACGGTAGCCGCAAGGATCGGGGCCGACAGGGCAGTGATCACCGCTTACGGGCGGAACCTGCTGACCTGGCTGCCGAAGGAAAACCGGATCATAGACCCGGAGGTATCCAACTATGGAAACGACCTTTCCAGCGAGTTCGGTGAATTCAGAAGCGGGCCGTCGACGCGCAATGCCGGCCTTTCTTTAAACATAACCTTTTAGTAAGCAGAAAAATGAAAATAGGATATAAGAATACATGGAGGCTGGCTTCCCTTGCAGTACTGCTGACCTTCGGCTGTAAGAAGCTGGACATTAATGAAAGCCCCAACAACCCGTCGATAGAAAAGGCGACGATGGAGGCACTGTTCCCCTCGGCGGTAATGTCAACGGTGGGGCACGTGAACGGTGATCTTTCTATTGTGGGCGGCATGTGGGCCCAGTTCTGGGCGCAGAACAATGGTTCAAGCCAGTTCCGGACAGTAGACAATTACAACTTACAGAACAGTTCCGGGTTTATCAACACACCTTATGCAGAGCTATACCAGGGAGCACTGACGGATTACCAGCTGGGCATCAGCAAGGCGGTTGCCGCTCAGGACTGGCGCTTTAACCTGATGAATACGGTCATGAAGGCGTATACTTACCAGGTGCTGGTGGATTTGTTTGACCAGGTGCCCTATTCGGAGGCTTTGCAGCCGGAGAAATTTCTGCAGCCGAAGTTTGATGACGGCTATACGGTTTACAAGTCTCTGATCGCGGAGATCGACGCGGCCCTGGCTAAGGACTACCGGGCAACAATACATTCAGCGGAGCAGGCTCGGGTAGATTTTGTCTTTGGCGAAAGGGGCAATGCCGACCTGGAAACCGAGATCGATAACTGGGAACGGTTCGCCAATACTTTGAAACTCAAGATGTACCTCCGGATGGTGAACACAAAGCCAACTGAGGCAGAAGCAGGAATCAGGGAGCTGTTTGAGGCGAATGAAGGCGAGGGCAAGTTCCTCACCGCAGGAGCGGGGGTAAGCTTATTTGAGAATGCGCCGAACAAGAGTAACCCTTTTTATGAGTACAATTTCAGGAGGCAGAACACCCCGGATAACCTGCGCGCAAGCGTGACGCTGACCAGCTGGCTGGAGGCGAACAATGACCCCAGGGGAATGGCCTACTTCGGGATGGGCTACCCCATTGAGTCGATACACCAGGGCGATTACCTGAACGGAAACAACAATGCGGTGAATCCCATCATCCGGCCTACGGAAACGGCCTGGCTGTTTAGCCCCGCTGAGGTAGCTTTTATGGAGGCGGAAGCGTTGGAGCGTTATTTCAACGGGGACAATGCCCGCGAGAAGTACGATGCGGGGGTTACCGCAGCATTTGCACAGGTAGGCCTTACGCCCGGTGCACTGATTGAGGCGGGAGGGACCTATGCCTATCCGCTCACCGGAACCTTTGAGCAGAAGCTGAAGGCGATCATTGTTCAGAAATGGGCCTCGCTGTTCGGGTCACATGCACTGGAGGCATTCTTTGAGCAGAACCGTACCGGTTATCCGGAGATCAGCGACGTGTATTCGACGGATGATGATTATGTGCCGGGAGAACTGGTTTATGTACCGAACGGGGTAACCGGCGAAGGAAACTTCCCGAGAAGGTTTGTGTTCCCGGATTATGAGCGGAGCCGCAACAGCAATACGCCGGCACAGGTGCCGCTGTATAACAAGGTATGGTGGGGCAAATAGTTTGATCTAACTGAAAAGGAAATGAAAATCAAAAATTATATAAACGCATTTTTCGTGATCGCTGCGACATTATTGTCGTCGTGCAAAAAGGATGTGCCGGCCGGCGGTACGGCGATGGAGAAAATGGCCGGCGACTGGTATGTGACGGTGGACGGGGAAGAAGGTTATTTTTCACTGTATACGTTCAATACCTCGGACAATTCGTCGACACAAATGTGGATACAATCGAACGGATTGAGGGCAGAGACGGGCCCGATCGGCGTAAAGGGTAAGCTGAGTGTCGACCTGAACGGGCAAAGCTTTTCAGGGACGAACGTAACGAACATTTCGTCTGTGACGAGCGGTACCATCAAGACGTTTAGTGTGGCGAATGGTAAAGTGGTCACTAATGGCACTGTGGGGCCGGAGTCCAAGACGCCTGCAGACCTGATCTCCTTTGACCTGATCATTGACGGGCAGACCTATAAGGTTGAAGGCTATCATAAGACCGGATTTTTGGAAGATATCCCCTAGGTCATCCGGTGTGGCGAACTTACGGTACCTGAGCTGAAGCGATCAAAAAGGTACAGATTGAGCACAAACTGCGCATATCCATATACTGCATCTTCGACCGGTATGGTCAGCATGCGGATATTCAGGATATGCGCTGTGTTGTAATTGACAACCGGGGCGGCCAGACCCGTGCCTGTAAGCACGCCGTTGACCGGAAAGAAGCCCAGCATCAGGATAAGGTAAACTAAGGAAGCCCTGCCGATCCATCTTGCCCTGGCTATAAATGTCAGGAAAAGCATGACGAAGAGGGTGAACACCGTGGTTACCGAAGTGTAGATCCGGTCGAAGTACACCACCGCGATACCCGTGCAAACGATGATGGTGAGCCAGCTGATGGCCGCACTGTAACGGTCTGCCCAGGTCAGGTCAAAGAATTTATTGAGGCAATACCAGGTAAAAATGCAGGAGAAAGGGATGCAGATGAAAAAGAGCCATTCTTCGAACGGCATGCCTGCGAGCTCAGGACCCAGGGTATAATTTGTATTGAACCACCAGATGCCTTTTGCGGTAAACCAGGCGTCCCAGGCGATAAAAGGTACCGCTCCTATCGAAACGGCCTTAATGAATGCCGGGAATAGCCGGTCAAACCGGATGCGCCGGTCAAATGAGCAAACAAAGCAGACGATCACGGTCAGAAAGTTGACCAGGAGATAGGTATAGCTGGTCATTGATTGTGCCTGGCAAAGTACATTCTGAAGTATTTAACCGGCACCCAGAGAAAGCCAAAGCATTCCCCTTCTTCCTTTCCGGTGTGTTTATGGTGCTGCTTGTGCGCACGGCGTATGGCCAGCAGGTAGGGGTTTTGTGTGTCGCGCAGGATGTGCAGCCGCTGGTGGATAAAGATGTCGTGAACGAAGAAATAGGCCATGCCATAGAGCGTAACTCCAACACCGATATAGAACAGGTAGTTAAAGCCCTTTTGGGCACCCAGGTACATCAGGATGATGGCCGGTATGGCAAAGATGATGAAGAAATAGTCGTTGCGTTCCAGGGGCCCGTCATGGCTGTGGTCATGATGGTCCCTGTGGAGCACCCAAAGAAAGCCGTGCATTACATATTTATGGATGACCCAGGTGGCCGCTTCCATGATCAGAAAAGTAAACAGGACCAGTAAAAAGTTCATGACTAAGCGTTTTCAGTTTGTCTCAGCAATTCCGTGACCATTTTTTTCAGTAATGCCGAGCTGAGCTCATCCTGTGAACTCATCAGGAATTCCCGGTCTTCGCCGATGTTGTCCCTGTATCCCAGGAAACCCGGGCAGTTGCGCTGTATCGAGAGCCGGATGAACCTGATCTCGGCATTTTCGGGAGCTTCACTGATGGCCTTTTTAATATTGGCCTTCCCTTCGCTAAAGGTGGCCAGCTTCGTAATGGGATTGAATACATGGCGTGCCCAGATGGCCTGAAGTGCCCCCAGGTAAGCGAGCTGCGTATTATTCCGCGGACCGGAGCGTAGCCGGCTGATCATTTCCCGGCATAGCGCCTTATCATGTACGGCTTTCTGGTAATGCTGCCGAACATAATCAAGATCAAAGGCAGATGAAGCCTCAGACCAGAATACAAAGACCGCAAACAGGGTTAAAAATAAATGCTTTTTCATAATATCGCCATTTTGTACTGGATATAGCTGCTCATCATTAACGATACTTTCTGCCGGTTCGGTATGCGTACACGCTGACTCATGATCTTCTCCGGAGGCATTTTACGTATCTTGCTGAACAGCGAAAGATAGTATTTATAAGCCAGGAAAACGCCAAATTTTGAAGATGCCGGCAGTTTACGGATGCCCTTTAAGGCCTCAGCAAATTCTTCGGCGATCTCTGCTTCGATCGCATCTTTAGCATGACGGTTGAAAATACTCATCTCAATATTGGGGAAATAAGTCCGGCCTAACTGCTCGTAATCATGGTTCAGGTCCCTCAGGAAATTTACTTTCTGAAAAGCAGACCCCAGTTTCATGGCGAAAGGCTTTAGTCTGGTGTAAGCTGCGGTGTCCCCTTCAACAAAAACCTGGAGGCACATCAGGCCGACCACCTCAGCAGAGCCAAGGATATATTCCTTGTAAAGGTCGGTATCGTATGCTACCGGTTTCAGGTCCATCTCCATGCTGTTCAGGAACTGGTAAATGAGACTCCGGTCGATGTGATACTTGTTCACGGTTTGCTGGAACGACTGTAAAACCGGGTTAAGCGAAATACCTTCGTTCAGGGCCTCGTCAGTCTGTTCCCTGAAACGCCGGAGCAGTACCTCCTTGTCGTAACCGTGGAAGCTGTCTACGATCTCATCGGCCAGCCGGACAAAGCCATAAATGGCATAGATGGCCGAACGGATGCTGGGGTGCAGTGCCAGTATGCCCAGTGAGAAACTGGTACTGTATTTTTTGGTGATGGCCTTGCTCACCTGGAAGGATACTTCGTCAAACAGCGCTTTCATTATAGACGGGGTTAAGTTTACTGATCTCTGCTGCGGCAATCTTTCCGGAGATAATGGATGGTGGAACACCCGGACCGGGCACGGTCAGCTGACCGGCATAGTAAAGGTTGTGCAGCTTTTTGTTTCGGATTGCAGGTTTGCGCACGGCAGTCTGGGCAAGTGTATTCGCCAGGCCGTAGGCATTGCCCTGGTAAGCGTTATAGTCGTGGATAAAATCGCTGACGCAATAGCTTTTTTTATAGTCGATCGCCGCAGTCAGGTCTTGCGTGCCGGTATGTTTTTCCAGCCTGGAGATCATTTCTGCCAGGTACTTTTCACGGACGGCCTCATCATCTGCAATGCCGGTAGCGAGCGGCATTAGCAGGAAGATATTTTCATGCCCGTCCGGGGCCACGCCCGGATCGGTCTTCGAAGGACAGCAGGCATAGAACAAGGGCTTCTCCGGCCATTGTTTTTCCTTGTAGATCGTATCGATGTGGGCATCGAGGTCATGTTCGAAGAAGAGGGTATGGTGTTTAAGGTTGGGAACCTGTCTGTTGAATCCCAGGTAGTATATGAGGCAGGATGGCGCGAAGGTGCGGCTTTGCCAGTACGACTCATGGTAATTCCGTTCCTGCGGCTCCAGCAAGGTTTCAGTATGGTGGTAATCAGAAGCAGCAATCACTGCGTCAAACGGGATCTCCCGGCCCTTTACCCGAAGGGATCTGACTTCACCTCCGGCGGTAATGATCTTTTCTACCGGCTGGCCAAAATGAAAATTCGCACCTTGCCCTTCTGCTACTTTCAGCATGGCCTGGACCAGGCTGTAAAAGCCGCCCATAGGGTACCAGGTGCCCAGCGCATATCCGCCGTAGTTCATCAGGCTGTACAGGGCAGGAATGTTTTTAGGCGACGCACCCAGAAAAATGACCGGAAACTCCATCAGCAAGCGAAGTTTCGGATTGGAAAAGTATTTCCCTACATAGTCGCGGAAGTTGGAGAGCAGGTCTAGTTTCAGGGCGCTCAGCGCGATTTTAGGCGACATGAATTCGAACCAGCTGTGACAGGGCTTATTTACAAATTCCTGCATGCCGACCTCGTATTTAAATTTTGCCGATTTCATAAACTGCTCCAGCTTATGGCCCGCGCCTGGCTGCATCTGTTCAAATAGTCTTTTCAGCGCTTCATAGTGACCGGGTACCGGAGTCGTTCCGTCCCCGAATACCATTTCAAATTGCGGGTCAAGCCTGATCAGCTCGTAAAAGTCGTCAGCCTTGTGACCGAAATCCTTAAAAAAGCCCTCTATAATGTCCGGCATCCAGTACCAACTCGGTCCCATGTCGAAAGTATAGCCGTTTTCCGTGACCAGTTGCCGGGCGCGCCCTCCAGGGCCCGAATTTTTTTCGAATACATGCACTTCGTTCCCTGCCCTCGCCGCGTAAGCCGCTGCAGAAAGACCGGAAATTCCCGAACCGATAATGGCTATTTTTTTCATCAGGTTAATTCTTAGGGTTCAGATAATCTCTCATAACGGTATCCAGTAAGCGCCCGCTGTCTATGTTCTGGTGGTATATACGGTGATGGAATACATCAAGTTTGTTCAGCAGCCGGATCAGTTCCATCTTTTCCCGGTGATCGAGGTTTCCGGTGACGATATTGGTGGCCTGACGTATCTTATGCATCTGGCCTTCCAATGCCTGGAGTCCTTCCGGGGTAATCCTGATCACCTTGCTCCTTTTGTCGTCCGGAGATGTGGTTTGTTCGACCCAGCCGCTTTTAATGAGACGGTTGATCACCTGCATGCCTGCGGGTTTGTCCTGGATATTTTTCCTGATCAGTTCCATTTTGGTCATTTTGCCAAAGACCTTTAGGTTGATCAGGTACACAAACTCATCCTGGGTAGAGAATCCGGAGTCTTGCAGAATTGGTTTTACGTAGTTTTTAGCATAACGGTTCATTTTTACAATGAGCGTACTGATCACGCTTTCCGGGCTCCGGCCGTGCGCTTTGAATTCCCAGTCCGGTTCTTCAGTATGACCGTTTTCTTTCGCGCCGATCCAGTTGCAGAAGCCGTTTATATCTTCGCTGTACCCTTTCTGCGGGGCCGCTTGTTCAAATTCTTCCGCAAGATGCAACAGGTCAGCAATAAGTTTGTAGTTCATAGCCGCGAGATTAAAGTATAAAAATATACTTTTTGTTTTAAATAAAGGTATTTTTTTATTCTTTAATGTTCCTGGCTAACTCATATTTATAGAAAAACAATCAGATCAGCCCCTTTTTCAGGCACAATGAAACCAGCTCAGCACTGGTATTTACGCCTGCTTTTTTGAGAATATTTTTTCTGTGCTGTTTTACCGTATAAACTGAAATAAATAACTGTTCAGCGATCGTTTCGCTGGTTAAACCTGCCGATATCAGACAGATGATCTGTCTTTCTCTTTTTGTAAAGGGAAGAGAGGGCTCGTCCGCAATATTGGCAGCAGGCCCGATATCCAGAATATAAAATCCGGTTTCCGCCCCGACACCCGTTAAAGTTGCCTTATTGCTGTTTGTTGCGGCAATGTGGTCGATCATCGTATGCACATTCAACACTTTTCCGGCTCCGCCGTTGCTATCGGTCGTCAGTGCCAGAGCCTGATGGTGGAACAGTTTGTAGGAGCCGGTCGCATCGCGCATCCGGAAGCTGTACCCCATTTTATAATTTTTCACTTTTTCCCAGCCGATATCTTTGACAAGATCATGGAGTGCGGCTTCCGCCCTGACCACAAAATCCATATCCTCACGATGCACACGGGAGATGATGTCGTCAAATGTGGTAGCTTTCGGGTCGAGGCCCATTAAAGCGTGAGCCTGCTCGCTCATCAGGGAAATGCTCCGGTCATAAAAATCCACGATATAGTAATAAAAGGGACCCGGGCAGAAAAAGGTGGCCAGCAATCCGGATATTTCCATAGGCGGCAGGGCCACCTCGGTGGTTGCCAAAAATTCTCTTCTTTTATCCCATACGGCATGTAATGCCTGATTATCAGTAGCCATGAAGCAAACAGTCTGGCTTAAAGATATGTTTTACTATGCAGATTTCCAGATCTTGAAACAGTTTTCGTAGGCACCTTCCACGTCCCTGATGATCAGGGAGAGGTGTTCTTTTCTTACCGGGAAGTGCAGGTCGACCTTCTGGTAGATCTGCTGCAACAGGTTTCCGAGCCGGTGCTCTACTTCAAAACGGGAAATGGATACGACGATCTGGTCTGCAGCGGTACTGACGGTCCCATTGGAAGCCAGTTCGGTTTTAATCAGTCTGGCGACATCGGCGACCAGACCCGCTATTTGGGTAAGTTCATTTGCATTCATTTCAAAAAGCTTCTTTTACTGTCAACCCCTATTGGCTATACAAATATAAAATTTTTTATCACTTGCGCAAGTGATAAAGACGTTAGACAGATTAAATCTATAAAAACTTAGTCCTGCCGCGCTTGTTATGCCTGAAGACTGACGACAGGTATCACCAACGTCCAACTATAAAAAATTTATGGAAGCAGCTACAAGGAACAAAAAGAAACAGGCACGTGACGGTGCCTGCGAGAGCATCTGGCAATCTTCTGCGGGGGGTCTGCAGACCAGCCCTGCTGAAGATAAGGTGTATGACGTCATTGTCGTCGGAGGCGGCATTACGGGTATCACTACCGCATTGCTGTTGCAGGAGGCCGGAAAACAATGTCTTTTAATAGAAGCCTCGGAGACCGGCTTCGGTACCACGGGAGGTACCAGCGCCCATCTGAATACCTTTTTCGATACGACCTATCCGGAGATTGACGGGGATTTCGGTGAAACCGCCTCAAAGCTGGTCGCAGATTCGGGTAAGGAAGCACTGTCGTTCATCAGGGAACTGACGGGCCGTTATGCGATCGATTGTGATTTCGAATACAAGGACGGTTTTCTTTTCTCGCAGAATAAAAAGGAAACGGAACAGCTGGCAGAGATCCTGGCGTCATCAAAAGCCGCGGGGATAGCTGTAGAGGAGGCTGCCGATAATGGCGTTCACGTACCTTTTGAAAGGGCCCTGCGATTTGCACAGCAGGCACAGTTCCATCCGCTCAAATACATCCGCGCCCTCGCCGCGGAGTTTCTAAAGCTTAACGGTACCTTGCTCGAACACACGTTTGCAGAAGGCGCCGAATTTAAGGACAGCGTTCACCTGGTCAAAACAGCGGACGCCGTGCACCAGGCCCGGCACCTGATCTATGCCACGCACATGCCGCCCGGCATTACCCTGGCCAACTTTACCTGCGCCCCTTACCGGAGCTATGTGCTCGGGCTGACGCTGAAAGACGACCGTTACCCCGACTGTCTCAGCTACGACATGCAGGAACCCTACCACTATTTCCGTAGCCATGAGATAGACGGACATCGTTACCTGCTGGTTGGCGGGGAAGACCACAAGACGGGCGAGGGCGACCCTGCGGCCGCCTTTGAGCGGCTGGAGTCCTATATAAGGACATATTATGAAGTAGATAAAATCGCTTTCCGCTGGTCTTCGCAATATTATGTACCTGTAGACGGCCTTCCGTATATCGGTAAGCTACCCCTGGGCAGTGACCATACTTATGTGGCCACAGGCTACAACGGCAATGGCATGATGTTCGGCACGCTTGCAGCGATGATCCTTCGGGATCAGGTGCTCGGCAAAGTAAACAGGTACAGTGAGCTGTTCAGTCCTTCCCGGATCAAACCGGTGGCAGGATTCAGCGAGTTCGTTAAGGAGAATGCGGGTGCAGCGTGGCATTTTGTCGCAGACCGGTTTTCTCTTGAAGACCTGGAATCCACAGCTCAGCTGAAAGCCGGAGAAGGCCGGGTCGTAACGTTCCGGGGTGAAAAAATTGCCCTGTATAAGGACAGCCTGGGTAAGGTCACTGCGCTAAGCCCGGTCTGTACCCATGCCGGGTGTATCGTGAATTTTAACCCGGAGGAACGCAGCTGGGACTGCCCCTGTCACGGGGGACGTTTTGACCTCAGCGGAAAGGTCCTGACCGGCCCGCCCCAAAAGGACCTGAAGGTCTATGATCTGAATGGCTGATCCTTTACGGCAGATGAAGATGAAAATGACTAGTTTTGTAAATGGCCGTCCGTTTGTCCCGGCCATACCTGACCATGCCTGAACGTTCCGGAATTACGAAAGAGATGCTGCGTTTTTTTGAGTCGCTGCCACAAAAATGCCTGATCATTTCCCCGGAACTCAGGATACTTTCCGCGTCCGCGCCCTATCTTGAGCTCACAGGTAAATCTATGGACAGCATCAGGGGCGCGGAAGTTTTCGACGTGTTCCCGGTATCGGCTCCCTGGGCGCCCGAGCAGAGCGGTGGGATCGCGGAGTCGCTCGCAAAAGTGCTGGCTACAGGAAAACCGGATGCGCTTCCGGTGATGCGCTTCGATGTCCCTGATCCGGAAAATCCTGACGGGCTTCAGGAACGCTACTGGAAAAGTGCCAATACGCCGGTATTGAACGACGACGGGTCCATCTGGTACATCATCCATCAGACGGAAGATGTTTCTGAGCAGGTGATCTCCGAGCAGCAGCTGCGCCGGAGCCTGGAAAAAGAAAAACTCCTGAACGCGCAGCAGCAGCGCTTGTTTGAGGAGATACCCGCGCAGATCGCCATTGTCAGTGGCCCCGACTTTGTTTATGAATATATCAATCCGCAATACCAGGCCGAACTTTTCCCCAACCGGGACGTCCTGGGCATGCCCCTGCTCGAAGCGGTTCCCGAGGTCAGCGGCCAACCTATCCTGGATGTGCTGAAGCATGTATACCTGACCGGTGAAACCCATACGGAAAAGGAGATCTGTGTACCGCTGGCGCCGGTCACCGGCGGTGAGCTGAAGGACCATTATTTTGACGTTTCCTATCAGCCCCTCAGGAACATCAATGGTGAGATCTATGCCGTATTAAGTTTTAAATATGAAGTCACTACCGTCGTGGCCGCCAGAAAGGAACTGGAACATAGCCGGCTGGAGCTGATCGGGCTCAATAACGAACTGGCCCAGGCCAATGAAGAGATACAGGCCTCCAATGAAGAGCTGAGCGCTACCAATGAAGAACTTTTCTCAACGCAGGAGGAACTGCGAAAGACAAACGTTGAACTCGAAGGTCGTGTCCTGGCTCGTACAGCTGAGCTGAGCATTGCACAGGAACATGCCCGGGCCCAGGCTGAAAGGCTAAGGATGTTGTTTATGCAGGCTCCGGCAGGGATCTGTATCCTGTATGGCCCTGAGCTGGTTTTCGAACTGGCGAACCCTTTGTATGAACAGTTTTTCGTCGGACGTGAGCTGCTGGGCAAGCCCATCTTCAAGGCATTGCCGGAACTGGAAAACACCCAGGTTCATGACATACTGCGCAATGTGTATGAAAAGAATGAAGTTTACGAAGGGAATGAACTGCCGGTTATGCTGTCCCGTACGCCCGACGGCCCGCTTGAACAACGTTACTTCACCTTTATTTACCAGCCCCGCCATGACCTGGATGGTACGGTAAACGGTATTATGGTCTTTGCGCTCGAGGTTACGGAAGCTGTTCTTGCCCGGCAGCGTGAGACAGACCGGCGGAAAGAGATCGATCAGAAGAAAGACGAGTTCATCTCTATTGCCAGCCACGAGCTGAAAACGCCATTGACGGGAATAAAAGGCTTTAACCAGCTGATGGCCAGAACCGACGACCTGCAGAAACAGCAAGCCTATATCCGCAAATCCGCCGAACAGATCGGCAGGCTGGAGAAGCTGATCCATGACCTGCTAGACGTCACCAAGATCACCTCCGGAAAGATCCTGTACAACATGGCGCCGTTCAGTTTCCTGAAAATGCTCAGGGACAGTATCGAAAATGCACAACAGGCAACTGACCGGCACCGGATCGAGCTGGAAGCTGCGGGGGATGTGCAGTATCCCGGGGATGCGGCCCGTCTGGAACAGGTCATGAACAACCTGCTCAGCAATGCGATCAAGTATTCCCCTTCTGCAGACCGGATCTATGTCCGTTACCGCTGCGACGAAAAAGGCATCACCGTGGCTGTACAGGATTTTGGGGTGGGTATCGAGGCCCCGCAAAGACACCTGCTTTTCGACCGGTATTACCGGGCAGATCATACGGCAATGCGCTTTGAGGGGCTTGGGCTGGGCCTTTACATTTCCTCAGAGATCATCAGCCGGCACCAGGGCAAGCTCTGGGTGGAAAGTGAAATGGGACAGGGTGCTGTTTTTTACTTCTGGCTGCCGCTCTGACCGTGTTGTTGGCCTTACAGCATATATTATAGACAAAATCGATTACAATGACTTCCTGATATTGAGTTTCCAGGGATTTTCTATGGAACAGATTTGCCGCGTATCTATCAGTCTGGCCATGGTTTCGCCCATCAGCTTAAAATCGGTGGAAAGCGTCGTAATTCCGCCGGCAAGGATCTCCTTAAGCGGAGTATCGTTATAGGAAATGATCCCGAATTCTGTTCCCGGGTGGAATCCTTGTGACGCGGCCTGTTTCAGCAGGTCGGCGAGGTCCTGGTCTTTTACCACGATGAACAAGTCGCCCTTCCTGATCTTCCTGTTTCCCGTTGCTGAAAGGTAATCGTGCTTCAGACCGTGCTCCTTACAGAATGTCTTTAATCCGTCATACCGCTCCAGTGGTTCCTTTTCCTCCCTTTGTACCATAAAGATTTGCCTGTACTTCAGGATGAGTTCCCGGCCAGATACCAGGGCCTCGTAGGTGTCCTTTTCAAAGTTCTGGAACACAGCCGAATAACTGCCCAGGAGTTCGGGATGGAAGTGGTCAAGCAAAAAAACCCTTCCCGAAAGCGATTGCAGCAAGGGACCGATCCCGGTGAATTTTCCGGACATGATGACATAGTCGGTGTATTTATTGTTCGCATCGTTGACCAGTGTTTCAAATACCCGGCGGTTGTAATTGTGAAAATACAGGTCCACCGTGGCCGAGCTGTCTATATTTTGCATGAAGGCATTGAACAGGTCTTCCTTAAATTCATTGAACTCATTGAACAGCAGAAAAATATTGTGCCCCGCCTGCACCTTTGTGCTCGTAACGAAATAGCCGACACCCTGGTTGGGCGCAATGATGCCCTTGGCCATCAACTCCCGCAGACCGGCGAACACCGTATCACGGGAAAGCCCGTATTCATTCCTGAAGTCGTTGATAGACGGGATCCGGTCCCCCTTCCTGTAGGCTTCCGACTGTATCCTGTCGGTAACGTGGTTAACGACTAATTTATATTTTGATCTGTTTGCTTTCACTGTCTCTGGTCAGGGCAAATATATAGGTTTTAGGCTTGCCGCTTAAAGAAAAAATATAAAAAACTCGTACCAGTTCGTACCAGTTGAAAATATTTATATATTTGGCAGCAGAACCACATATGAACACATGAACATGAAAGGATATGTTTTATTGCTGGCACTTGGTGCAACCGTTGCGCAAAATAGTGTGGCACAGGTCCGTTCCGGAAAACCTGAGGACAGGGACCAGCTGTCGGCAGCGAGACAGGTGCAGATAAACGATGCGTTCTGGAGCCCGAGGTTTGCGCTCTGGAGCACGACTACCGCCAACGACGTACTGGACAAATTTGAAGGTAAGCACCTGGCTCAGCCCAGTGGACGCGCTGAAAACAATGTTTTCGAAAATTTTGACAAGGTGGCCTCCGGGAAAAAGGGAACAGGCCATCATGTCGGTTTTCCCTGGTTCGACGGGCTGGTCTATGAAAGTATCCGTGGTATCGGCGACCTCATCGCCAGGCATCCTGATGCTGCCCTGCAGGCCCGTATCGACGGGTACATCGACCGCATCTACGCCGCACAAAAGGCAGATCCTGACGGTTATATCAATACCTACACCGACCTGGAAGAGCCGGGTCACCGCTGGGGTGATAACGGAGGTTTCCTGCGTTACCAGCATGACGTCTACAATTCGGGAATGCTGGTCGAGGCGGGTGTGCACTACTATAAGGCAACCGGGAAAACCAGGCTGCTGGAAGTGGCGACAAGGCTGGCGAATTACATGAGCGGCCTGATGGGGCCTGTACCCAAGCGCAATATCGTTCCGGCCCACTCCGGTCCCGAAGAAGCGCTGATCAAGCTCTACTGGCTGTACAAGGAAAATCCCGGGCTGAAGAAAAAGGTTGATGTGCCGGTCAATGAAAAGGACTATTATAACCTGGCCAAGTTCTGGATTGAGAACCGCGGCCATAATAGCGGTTACCCACTATGGGCTACCTGGGGCAACGACAAGGCCGAACAATGGATCAAGAAAGAATATAAGAGCAGCATGTCCGGGCCTGGCGTACGCCCGACCTGGGGGGACTATGCCCAGGACTCTATTCCCGTGTTTCAGCAAAAGACGATAGAAGGACATGCCGTCCGGGCCACACTTCTGGCTACAGGCATTACGGCAGCCGCACTGGAAGAGCACATGCCGGAATATGTACAGACCGCAACCCGGCTCTGGGATAATATGGCCGGACAACGGATGTTCGTAACCGGGGGTGTTGGCGCTATCGCGCATGACGAAAAGTTCGGGCCCGATTATTTCCTGCCTACCGGAGCTTACCTGGAAACCTGTGCGGCTGTCGGGGCCGGGTTCTTCAGTCAAAGGATGAATGAACTGACGGGTGACGGCAAATACATGGACGAATTCGAGCGTGTACTCTACAACAACGTGCTCACCGGCGTGTCCCTTTCCGGGACTAAATATACCTATCAGAACCCCCTGAATGCTCATGACCACTCCAGGTGGGACTGGCATGAATGTCCGTGCTGTCCGCCGATGTTCCTGAAAATGGTATCTGAACTGGCGGACTACATTTATGCGACCAAAGGCAGTAACCAGCTTTACGTGAACCTTTTTGCGGGCAGTAAAGCAACGGTTGAAGTGGGCAGGAACCGGGTCGGTGTAAATCAGCAGACCACTTATCCCTGGGCGGGAAAAGTGGTGCTGGATGTCAATCCGGACAAGCAGGCGTTGTTCAGTGTCCATATCCGCATTCCCGGCTGGGCGCGGGGGGTCGAAAACCCATACGGGCTTTACCGGTCTGGCCTGAAAAGTAATTTTACCTTACACGTGAACGGCAGCCCGGAAAAGGTCATCATGAACAATGGCTATGCGGTGATCAGCAGGAAATGGAAGAAAGGCGATAAGATAGAACTGGACCTGGACATGAGCCCGCGCCTGGTAACGGCCAGCCCTAGGGTAAAAGACCTGGACCATATGGTGGCCATCGCCTCCGGCCCAATTGTCTATTCACTCGAAGCCCCGGATAACGCCGACCTCGATGCCATCCAGGTCGATACCGGCGCAGCTATGCAGCTGCAGTACAGAAAGGATCTGCTTAATGGCGTGAATGTAATTACAGGTAAGACCGTCAAGGGAGGCCCCTTTACTGCAATACCCTATTATGCCGTGGGCAACCGCGATGCCAAGGGCTATAAGGTGTGGCTGCCTGTACCGCAGACGGCAACCATCCGCATCCATACCGGACAGGTAGAGAACAAGATCAGCCCACTCATTTACGGGTCCAATATAGAAGATGTGAACCATGAGATCTATGGGGGCTTTTATGACCAGCGTATTTTCGGAGAAAGCTTTGAGGAGCCCGCAACCGGCCTGAACTTTAACCAGTGGCGCAGGTACAGCGGGTTCTGGACCGCAAAGGACGGTGCGGTAACCATTATCCCGGGAAGGGGCACGACCAGCGATGTGGTCATGCACGGTACCCATGGCATCGGTGTGGAACCCGACCACAGCGCCAAGCTGATCTATGAGCCGGAGGAAATGACAGATGGCAGCGCCGAAGCAGAGATCCGCTTTACAGGCAGGGGTGAAAGCGCCGCGCTGCTGCTCCGTGTGGCCAATGCAGGTGTAGGTACCGATAACTTCGACGGCTATGAGGTCAACCTGCACCGCGACGGCAAAAAGATTGGACTGGGCAGGCATGTGCAGAACTTTGAATTGTTGAAGGAAGCTTCGGTTAACTTCGACCCTGAAGCCTGGAACAAGCTGAAGGTGGATTTAAAGGGCGCTGAAATTATAGTCTACCTGAACGGGCAGCAGGTATTCTCGTTTACAGACCCGAATCCCCTGCGCCAGGGAAAGGTCGGCCTGCGTACCTGGCGCTCGGCCGTATCGTTCCGTAATGTGATGATGACCACAGGCGGCATCGCCAGGCCGCTGAAACTCGTCAATGCAACGGACGAGCAGGTCAGCTACAACTGGGACATCATCCGGACGGGTCAGGCGAGGGCCAGCTTCGAATTGGATGCTTCCGCAGGCTATAACGGTAAAAATGCACAGGTGATCCGCTTTACCGGGGGCAGCGGAAAGGCAGGTGTGGCCAACCGCAGCCTGAACCGCTGGGGTATCGCCGTCCGCAAGGGCCAGGTGTTCCAGGGCAGGCTCTACCTGAAAGGGCAGGTGAGCGGCGTAGTAAGTGTGGCGCTCGAAAGTGCTGACGGCAGCAGAACCTACGCAGTGAAGAAGCTCAGCGGTATCGGGGCGTCCTGGAAGAAGTTCCCGTTCAGCCTGACCGCCGCTGCAGCAGACCCGAATGCACGGCTGGCCATTTACCTGGAGGCAAAAGGCCAACTTTGGGTAGACCAGGTGGTGCTGAGGGGTACGGGCAAAGACCAGTTCAAAGGACTGCCCATACGCGCCGATATCGGCAATAAACTGGTCGAACAAGGGCTTACTTTTCTCCGTTATGCCGGAACCATGACCAATTCGCCGGAATACCGCTTTAAGAAAATGATCGGCGACCCGGATAAGCGCCCCAACTACCGTGGCCACTGGAACCATTACACCACGAATGGTTTTGGCATCGAGGAATTCCTGCGATATTGCGAGGCTACAGGGATCATACCGGCATTTGCCGTAAACATTTATGAAACTCCGGAAGACATGGCAGATATGGTGGAATACCTTAACGGCGCGGCCACTACGAAATGGGGCGCACTGCGTGCGAAAAATGGTCACCCCAAGCCTTACCAGGTAAAATACATTGAGATCGGCAACGAGGAAGTCATCTTTAACGGAGACAACCGGAAAGCCTATGAGGAATATGTCGCACGTTTCCACCTGTTATATGATGCGATGAAATCAAAAGATACCTCGCTGAAATTTATCCATGCCGCCTGGTGGCGCCCCGAGTCCCCAAATATGGAATACGTATTCCGGGAGCTGAACGGCAAGGCCGATTACTGGGACCTGCATGTCGGGGGCGACGACCCGCAGGCGGGCATAGATACCGATCGGCAACTGACACGAATGCTGGCTCTGTTCCGGAAATGGGACCCGCAGACCCGTATGAAGATCGCGGTATTCGAGGAAAATGGCAGCAAACACGGTATGCAAAGGGCTCTGGGCCACGCGACCAACCTGAACGCGGTCCGCAGGCACAGTGAAGATGTCCTGACTTCCAGCCCGGCCAATGCCCTGCAGCCTTACCTTCAAAATGACAATGACTGGGACCAGGGCCAGATCTTCTTTACCCCTGACCAGGTATGGGGAATGCCGCCTTTTTATGCACAGCAGATGCAGTCGGAAAATCATTTGTCGTTGCAGGTCAGGAGCGAGGTGGAAGGGAAGCTTGATGTGACCGCCGCGAAGAGTGAGGATGGCAGGACGCTGGCACTTTATGTCGTGAACACCGGCGGTGAAGCCGTGAAGGGTATACTGGAACTGGCGGGCTTTGAAGGCCGCAACCCGGAAGCCGGGGTCTTTGAACTGTCGGGAAGGCTGACTGACCGGAATACCCCGGAAGCACCGGAAAAGCACAAGACCGTAAAGACCAGGGTGACATTGAGCGGGACTACCCCGGAATATGTGTTTAAGCCATATTCCTTTACCATCCTGAAGTTCAATAAATAAGGTGTGTTGCAGGTGAAGCCTGGGTGAACGGAGGGAAAACAAAGGCGGGAGGTTAAGTGAAAAATTATGTTATTTTTGGTTGACACCAAAGAACCCTGAACTCATGAGAACCCTGAACGTCTTTTTATTTTTCCTGCTCACTGTCTTTTTTATCAATACGGAGAGCTATGCGCAAAAGCAGAAAACTGCTGTGGCTAAAAAGCCCCTGGTCGTCTTCGTGACCGGTGACCATGAGTACAGCAGTGAGGCGACCATGCCGCTGATCGCAGCGGAACTTGAAAAGCACTATGGCATGCGTACACTGGTACTGAAGGCTTCGCCAGATTACAATTCAGAAGAGAACATCCCCGGCCTGGAGGCCCTGCAGGAAGCCGACCTTGCCGTTTTTTTCCTGCGCTGGCGGCGTCTGCCCTGGGTGCAGCTGCAATATATCGACGAATACCTCAAGTCCGGTAAGCCGGTGATGGGTTTTCGTACCAGTACTCATGCGTTCAATTATCCGGCGGGGCATGCCCTGGTCAAATGGAACGAGTTTGGTGAATTCGCACTGGGTGCCCCCGGAGGCTGGGGCAAGGGCGGCCACACCCATTACGGGCACCATTCGACGACAGACGTCAGCGTCATCCGCAAACAGGCCGGGCATCCGGTGCTCACCGGGGTGAAGCCCGACTTTCATGTCGCTTCCTGGCTGTACCATGTATTGCCGGATTATCCGGTAAAGGGGACGGTATGGCTGCTCAGCGGCAAGTCGGTCAATCCGGACAAACCTGCCATTGAAAATCCCGTAGCCTGGACCTGGAAGACGCCTGCAGGAGGCCGTGTGTTTACGACCACCCTGGGCCATCCGGAAGATTTCAACGAGGAAGGCCTGCAGAGGCTGGTGGTCAATGCGGTGCACTGGACGCTGGGCATGCCTGTCCCGAAGCAATGGGCGGGGAAGTTTGAGATGAATGTACCTTATCGTCAGCCTTAATCTTTCAGCAGCTCTTCGGGCGCATAAAACCCTTTCTTTCCTTTAGTTGCGGTTCTGATGGCTTTTACCTGTTCCACTGTTACGGCGCTTGCGCTGTTCCCGAAGGCATTTCTCACATAGGTGGCCACGGCTGCCACCTCCTCATCGCTGAGCATACCGCCGAAGGGGGTCATCGGTACCTGGCCGCTATACTTTTTCCCGTTTACGGTCAAGGGTCCTTGCAGCCCGTTCAGGATGATCTTGACGAGCCTGTCTTCCTTGCCGGTTACCCAGGAGGCCCCGGCCAGGGGCGGGAAGCCTGAGGCGGGCAGGCCTTTTCCGTCGGCCTGGTGACAGGTAATGCAATAGCCTTCCCGGGCATAGATGGCCTTTCCCTGCAGGTATGCTTCGCCGGGGACGCCGCTGCCCGCTGTTGCTTCCGGCGTGGTCGCTGCTTCTGTGCTGGCGGCCCTGCCGCTGAGGTGTGCAACCGCGGTCTCCAGGGAAGCTTTCATCCAGTCGTCTACGGGCATTTTAACTGCTTCCTTCAGGATGGCCAGCCCCCTTCCTTCCGGCAGCCAGGAAGCTGCAGCGATAGCTGCCAGCCTTACCCTTCCATGCGGGTCTGCTGCGGCCTTCATCAGCAATTCCTGATGGTTTTTTACCTGATGGCCGTTGTAACGCAGGGCCATGACGGCAGCTGCCCGGGTCCGGTAGTCTTTTGCGGACAGCAGCTTGGCCAGCAGCTCCTGGTCAATTTTGTTCATACCCCAGCTTACCCAGAGTGCCTCGAGCAGATGGTGTTCGTATGCCGGGTCTTTGGGGTCGAGGGCCGATACCCAGGTCTTCAGCGCGGGCAGGACCTCGGCAGCCTTGCGTCCGCGCAGCTCGTTCCTGCTGCGGTAACGGCTTCGGTATTCGGGTAGTTTGAGGTTATCGAGCAGTACCGGGATGCCGGCGCCTGCTACCTTAGCCGGTGTGACCAGGGGACGGGAAGGATAGGTGATGCGGTAAATGCGGCCATGGGAATGGTCGCGGAGCGGATCGCGGGCGTTGTGCTGCATGTGCCCGATCAGGATGTTGTGCCAGTCGGCGATATAGAGGGAACCGTCGGGGGCAAACTCCAGGTCTACCGGCCGGAAGTTCTTGTCGCTGCTTACCAGGAGGTCCTGCCGGTGCCTGCCCTGGTAACCGGTGCCCTCCTCGGCCAGACGGTGTTGTTTGGTGCCGAGGAAGCCGATGGTGTTGTTGATCAGGAAATCGCCCTGCATGTGGTCCGGAAAATGCCTGCTGGAGATAAATTCCAGGCCGGAGGTGGGGCGTACCCGGTGCTCCTCCTCGATGAGGCTGCGCGCCACGGGTGTCGTGTCGCCATATCTTGGTTTTACGGTAACGGGAAGCATCCAGCGCATGTCGGGGCTGGAAGTCTCTGCGTAAAATGGCTGCCCCCAGTCGTCAAAGGCAATGCCCCAGGGATTGGGTACATAGGGTTGGGCGGTACGCTCCAGCTGACGGCGCTGCGGGCTGTACCGGAAGAAGCCGCCGTTGGTCGCCCTTACCGGGCCGTAAGCGGTTTCCACATCGGTATGCAGGAACACGCCTTCGCCCATGTAAATGGCACCTGAAGGGTCGGCTGTAAAGGCGTGGATATTGTGATGGGTATCGTGGTCATCGAAGCCGCTGAGCAGGATCTCGCGGATATCGGCTTTGTCATCACCGTTGGTGTCTTTCAGCAGCATCAGATTCGTGCCTTGAGAAAGGTAAACGCCCTCGGCCGTCACCTCAAAGCCCAGGGGCAGGTGCAGGCTGTCTGCGAAAACGGTCTGTTTATCGGCTTTTCCGTCATGATCGGAGTCTTCCAGGATGATCAGCTTGTCGTTGGGCCTGCTGTCTCCGGGTTTGTAATGCGGATAGCTGGGCATGGTGGCTACCCAGAGCCGGCCCTTGTTGTCGAAGCTGATCTGGCAGGGCTTGGCCAGGTCGGGAAATTCCTGTTCGGAGGCAAAGAGGTCGATCTTAAAGCCTGGGGCTACCTTTAGCTTGCCCAGGGCTTCCTTGCCGGTCAGGTAACGTAGTTCTTCACCTTCGGCAGGCGTATAATTGGTCTTTACCGGAGGAACGGCGGGCGTATTGCGGTCTGCGGCCACCAGATCCTTGCGGACGCCTTTTACCGCCTGCCATATTGCGGTGTCCCGGATCAGGGTCAGCGCCCTTACCTTTGCGATCTCGGCCGGATAATTGTCCGGGCCGAAGGGATCGTACCTGCGGCCATAGGCGTGTACGCCATTGGGGATCTTGAAATCGTTGTGCCACATCCAGTTCTTCTCCAGTACGGCCTGTCGCACCAGGGCGCGGTTCTTCTCTGCCTTTACGGGTGTTTTTCCGAACAGCAGATCGGCGAGTGCCGGTGCAAAACGGGCATAGCCCTGGTCGCTCAGCTGGCAGCCGTCGATGGTCAGGGGGCTCTTTGCTTCGGCGAACCACTGGCGGGTAAGGGTATTGACGTCTGCGAACAGCACATTATGCTTTGCCGCGACGGCCTTCATGGCCTCGGTGTACAGGGCCAGGCGCGTATTTTCGGCCTTGCCGTCGGGCAGGTCGTATTGACCGGACAGGTTTTCAAAGGCGATGGGGGAAACGATGGCAAGCCGGGGTGCTGAACGCCCGTTGTAACGTTGTTTCAGGGTATGCCTAATGAAGGCATCCAGCTCCGCCTTGTAGTTTTCCAGGCCGGCGGTCCCTTCAAAGGATTCATTGTAACCGAAAAAGGCAATGATTACATCGGCCTTCAGCCGTTCCAGCCACTGGTCTTCGGTCTCGAAGAAACCCTGGCTGTCTGAACCGGCCGCCAGCTCGGTCTGAAAACGCGCTGCACCGGGAAAGGCCCAGGGGGAATTGCGACTGGCATGGGGACGGAACCCGGGTGTATTGCCGCCGTCGCACATATTGCGGATAAACAGCCGGTGTTCCGGATAGCGCAGCTGCAGTTCGGTCTCGAAGTACCCGTAGTTCATCATTCTCGAACCCAGGTTGTTGCCGATCAAAACAATATGTGCATCTTTTTCAGGTGCGATCAACGGTGTGGGTGACTGTGTGAACTGAAAGCCGGTGAATGCGGTAAGCAAAACCACGGCCAGCCGTAAAGACGGTTTAAGGCACTTCCGTAGGGTTAAGGTCATTTGGTGATCTGTGTGTGTCCTGTAAATATAAATAAAAAACCTTTGCGGGTTTCTGTTGTTCAGATTACACATCTGCAAATCTATAGCTATGAACAATATCATCAGAAAAATTGAAGACCGGCTCGGCGAACTGAGCATTGAGCCGACGGGAAGGGAAAACATAGACCAGGGTGAGCGCCTGCTTTCGGTACTGGCAGGCTCCTGGCTGTTGTACAAAAGTGTGAAGGGCATCGGAAGGCACCCGCTGAGGGCGCTGACTGGCACCGCTGCCGCAGGCTTGCTGCTTTATCGGGGCGCTACCGGCGTATGCCCGGTTTACGAGCGCATCGGCAAGGACACGACCGATCCTGAAGCGATCACCATTGTGGAGGATATCGTGGTGAATGCACCGAGGCAGAGCGTCTACCGTTTCTGGCGTGAACTGAGCAATCTGCCCAGGTTTATGCAGCACCTGAAATCGGTAGAGGAGACTACAGCGACCAGGTCAAACTGGGTCGCCAATACACCGGGGGGCCTTATTGACCTGAAATGGACTGCGGAGATTACCCGAGAGGAGGAGGATGAATATATTGGCTGGCATTCCGTAAGCGGCTCTATGATCGACAATGCCGGAAAGGTAGAGTTTAAAGATACACTGAACGGAATCGGCACTGAGCTACACATAGAAATCGAATACTTTCCACCGGCAGGAAGTGTAGGTCGCGGCCTGGCATCGCTGTTTACCGGTGTTTTTGAGGACCTGATCCGCAAGGACGTCCAGGGCTTCAAGGCCTATGCGGAAGCAGAAGATTTTAAGGCCTACGCGGGAGTTACCGAGCTGTAATTGACGCGGCTGCGGTGTGATGATCAGGCCAGCGGCAGCCAGATATCGAACTGCGAGCCTTTGCCGGGCTCGCTTTTTACTTCGATCCTGCCCTGGTGACGGTCGATGATCTCCTTGGTAAGGTACAGCCCTAACCCCAGTCCGGAAATGCCGCGTGCAGTTTCTGTCCGGTAGAAACGGGTGAACAGCGAAGCGACCTGTTCCGGGGTAAGGCCCATGCCCTCGTCGCGGACACTAATGACCGCATGGCCGCCGGTAGTGTGCAGCCCGAGATAAATCTTATCTGCCTGGGGCGAGTATTTCACCGCGTTGGTCATGAGGTTGAGGATGGCTTGTTCGATGCGCTGACCATCGGCCAGCAGGACCACTGCGTCCGGCTCCAGTTCGCAGATGACCACATGCTGGTATTCCTGGTAGGAAAAAGTCTCGGCAATGTCGACCATAAGTGCCCTGAGGTCAAAGGACTCAAAATTGAACTCGAGTTTGCCGGCCTGTATCCTCGACATGTGCAGCAGGTCGTCTACCAGGCCGGTTAGCCGGTCGGTCTGGGATACGGATTTCCTGACGAACAGTTCTGCCGGGTGGCCGTCCATCTTCCTGCCCAGCATCTGTAAGTAGCCTTTCAGGGAGGTGAGCGGTGTTTTGAGCTCGTGGGTGGCCAGGGCAATGAATTCGTCTTTTTTCCTGCTCAGTTCCTGGACTTCTGCAAACAGGCGTGAATTATCGAGTGCAATGGCTGCCTGAGCCGCTACGGCAATGACCAGGTCTTCATGTTCGGGAAGGAAGACCCCGGGTTCGGGATGTCCGAAGAAAAGCCCACCGATGATGCTCCCGTTGTTGGAGATGACCGGTACGGCCATGTAGCTGATTACCGGTAAAGCCTCTTCGGGCAATCCGAAACCGACTGCATTCATTTCGTTTTCTGGATCTTTGGTGATGTCGTCTACCCTGACTACGGCGTTCCCGGAAAAGGTGGGGTGAAAGAGACATACTGCAGCTCCGGTGAGTTTGCTGGTCTGGTCTGTGACCCTTTGCAGGATCGTGTCGATATCCATGCTTTCCGAAATCGACCTGCTGATGGAATTCAGGATCTCGAGCCGGGCCGCGTATTTCCTGACCTCGGCCTGGGCCTGTATCTGAGCGGTAATGTCACGGGCGATCTTTGATGCGCCAATGATGTTGCCATGCGGGTCCTTCACCGGAGATACGGTCAGCGAAATGGACACCTGGCTTTTATCTTTCCGGATCCTGACCGTCTCAAAATGCTCGATCTTCCTGTTGGCCCTGATGCTGGCCAGAATATGGTCTTCTTCCTGAAGTTTGGATTCGGGGATCAGTATGGTGATGGACTTTCCCAATACCTCGTCTTCCGTGTAGCCAAAGATGGCTTCAGCCCCTTTGTTCCAGCTCATGATGATCCCCTGCAGGTTTTTGCTGATGATCGCATCGTGAGAGGACTCGACAATGGCAGAGAGCATCATATTACGCAGGGCGGCAGATTCATTCATTTAGGGAATAGTTATACTCATGGCAAGATAATAATAAATTATTCACACTTATCATCCGCGATTATTTCCGGGTGTTTTTACCTCATATATATGGAGTCAGGCAGGTATTTACCGCAACTATTTTTTTACTAATTTTGTTAGTAATGAAACGATCCGGAACAGCTGATCTTCCCTTGCATAATGGTTTTGTGCCCAAATGGCTTGCCGAACGCATGTCACGGATCGGGCTGGCGATTACTGAGGCCATTATCCTGGAATACGGCACGGCCGAGGTACTGAGGAGACTTGCCGATCCTTTCTGGTTCCAGAGCTTTGGCGCGGTAATGGGCATGGACTGGCATTCCTCGGGGATAACGACTTCGGTGATGGGTGCGCTGAGGGCAGCCATTAACCCGCATTACCGGGAGCTGGGAATTTATATTTGCGGGGGCAAGGGCGCAAAATCCAGGAACACACCAGATGAGCTGCTCCGGTTTGGTGAGCGCACGGGGCTTGACGGGGCTGAGCTGGTGAGGGCAAGCAAGCTCAGTGCAAAAGTGGACAATACGGCTCTATTCGATGGCTTTCAGTTGTATATGCACAATTTTGTGGTGGATACCAGTGGTCTGTGGACGGTTGTGCAGCAGGGCATGCGAAATGACAGTGCTACGGCGAGGCGTTATCACTGGCATTCTTCTGCACTGACCTCTTTTACGGAGGAACCGCATACGGGCATCTGCGGCCAAAACCAGGGTCGGATCATGAACCTGGTAGCGAAACAGGCCTTGCCGGCTCAGGGCGCGATGCTGTCGGTTACCCGGGAACACCCGGAGCGGATGATCCGCGAGAGCAGGAAGCTGGTCATGCCCGGGCACCATGACCTGAGGGCGAAAGACGTAGACCTGAAACGCCTTGGTGCAATGTTGTGGCTTACTCATGAAAAACAGCCCGCTGATTTTGAAGAATTGCTTCTTTTGCAGGGTATGGGGCCCAGGACCTTGCAGTCGCTGGCGCTGGTGAGCGAGGTAATCTATGGCACGCCATCCCGGTTTGATGATCCGGCGAGGTTTGCCTTTGCGCATGGCGGAAAGGATGGTCACCCCTTCCCTGTCCCGCTGAAGGTGTATGATGAGACCATCGGGATACTAGGCCAGGCCGTGCACAAGGCCAGACTGGGCCAGACGGACAAGCAGGAGGCGATCAGGAAACTGAGTGAGCTGAGTTTTAAAGCGGAACAGGGATTTGTACCGAATGAAAATTTTGATGCGCTGATCCAGCAGGAACGGGATAATTCCTGGAAGTATGGGGGCAGGACTGTGTTTGGAAAGGCGAAGCCGCCAGAGGGGCAGGGACAGTTGCGGCTGTTTTAGCTAGACGGGTCATTTTTGGACGAATCCAGGAGTTACTGCATCGTAAGTATGCTATTTAGCCGCCTAATTACCATGAAAATCTTAAATTACATTTCGTTTTTTCATGGTAATGTGCTAGATTTATCTTTATGATTGAACGTTTGATTCGAAAGGATATAGAACTGCTATTAAAAGCATTTCCGGCGATTGCGTTATTGGGGCCAAGGCAGGTAGGAAAAACTACTTTGACCAGAGCGCTTCTTAAAAACAGTACAGAAAAGGTGATTTACTTTGATCTGGAGGATGATGATGACCTGGCGCGTATGAAAGATCCGGGCTTCCTTTTTGCAAATTACGTTGATTCTTGTATCGTATTGGATGAAATTCAGCGTATGCCGGATCTATTCAGAAAGCTAAGGCCCATCATCGATCAGAATCGGAGGCCGGGACGGTTTATTCTTACTGGATCGGCATCACCGTTATTGGTGAAAGGCGTCTCTGAATCCTTGGCTGGCCGGATCGCTTTTGCAGAGATGGCGCCTATAAATCTTCTGGAAGCGCTTGATCATGGAATTTCCATGAAAAAGCACTGGTACCGGGGAGGTTTTCCTACGGCGTTAACCAGCGAAACGGATGGATTATTTATGCTTTGGGCTGAGAATTTCATTCGGGCATATATTGAAAGGGACCTTAGCCTGTTATTTGGGGTGAATCTGTCGGAAGTGCTAATCCGGAATTTCTGGTATATGCTGGCGGCGAATAATGGCAGCATCTGGACTGCAGAAAATTACGCGCGGGCATTGGGTGTTACGAGCAATACGGTAAAGCGTTATCTTGAATTCATGGAAGGCGCTTTCATGGTCAGACAACTGCCAGCCTGGTACGTTAACGTAGAAAAGCGGGTAACCAAATCTCCTAAGGTGTATATCAGGGATAGCGGATTGCTGCACCAGTTGAACAGAATAAGAAGCGCAGATGAACTTCCGCTAAATCTGATGGTGGGCGCGTCTTGGGAAGGATATGTAATTGAACAAATTTATCAATTAAAGCCTAAGCACCTGGAGTTGTACTATTACCGTACACACCAGGGGGCAGAGTGCGACCTGATCCTGGTGGATGGCATTAAGCCGGTTGCTGCTGTGGAAATTAAATATTCAAATAGTCCATCGTTGTCTAAAGGTTTTTACAATGTGCTCGAAGATCTGAAGATTGACCGGGCTTTTGTGATTGTCCCCGGAGACAGAGGGGTATATCAATTGGATGATAAGACACAGGTATGGGGGGTCATACCTTTTCTAAAGGAAGTTCTTGATCATGAGCTTTGGAGCTAGAGATAATTCGTACGCTTACGTCTTCCATAGTATCTCGACAAATCGAATGAATTTTGTCGCGATACAGGCGCCGAAACGGCGGTCATTTCTACGGACAATCTGGAAGATTTTTTGTTGCAGAAGGAGATGTTTTAGCCCAAGTAATCAGTCTTGCCTGAGAAGATAAGGCGGGTATTTGATCAATGATATATTAGACTAACGCTTTATGGATAAGGAGACCTTTTATAAGTTAAGTGGCGAAATCATCAGGTATTACAGGAGGAGGAAGGAGCTGCCGCAAAAATATATAGCTTCGGCGCTCGGGATTTCACAGCCGACATACAGCCGGATAGAGGCGGGTACAACCAAGTATGATGCTTACCTGCTCCGTCAGATTTCCGAAATTTTAACGTTGACATCCGAAGAAACTGCAGAACTGCTTTTGACCAAACCCAACCCACAGTTAGTGGAGCTGCTCCAGAGAAATACAACGCTCAGGCATAAAATATAACTGTCAGTCATACTTTATGTACTGGGGCGAATAAAGTTACTCTTGATGTGAATTGGTGTGGTGTCTAGGTTTGTATGGTCTGGTGATATGACCAGGATAACAAACTTGACATCATGAAAAAAATCTATTTAACGCTTTTCGTTGCATTGGGAATGCAGCAGGTATCGTTTGCTCAAAACACCTTTCCTTCTACAGGGTCGGTTGGTATCGGAACTACATCCCCAAGTGCAGGTTACCTTTTGGATATCAGAGGAGGCTTATCAAGTGTCGGAGCCGAATCGAGGTTCTCTAATTTCACTTTTGTCGATCCAGCTTCCGGGGTCGGTTATGGAATAAAGATCGGCGGCGGCGGTCTTGCTGTTCGTGGTAATTCGTTTTTTCTGGATAACGTAGGTATAGGAACCTCCAGCCCCCAATCGAAATTTGACGTTAACGGCCAGATCAGCAGTTATCAGGTCGGCACAGGACAAATAGACAATCTGACCAGCACAAAGAACTTCGTTAATTTCTCGTCAAACAATCATGGATCTGTACTGATTTCCTCCAATTTATTCTGCAGTGACGGTGATGAGTTAAAACTGGCTAAGACACATGCCACGATGTCGGGCTCTGCAATATTGATCCCCGGAAATTCTAGACCCAATCAGGGAAGCATTCTTTTCTATACTAAAGCACCAGGAGCTGCTACAGCGAACGCTAATTATACCGGTACGGTAAGCATGATCATTGGATCTGGTGGAAATGTTGGAATCGGGACAGTTTCTCCAGGTGAAAAGCTTTCTGTAAACGGTAAGATCAGAGCGAAGGAGGTTAAGGTGGAGGCAACCAACTGGCCGGATTATGTATTTGAAAGGAGTTATGAATTGCCTGCGCTTTCTGAAACGGAAAGACACATTAAAGAAAAGGGACATTTGCCGGGTATTCCTTCGGCGAAGGAGGTGAAAGAGAATGGTGTGGAACTGGGCGAGATGAATAAGAAGCTGCTGGAAAAGATTGAGGAGCTGACGTTGCATTTGATTGAGATGGAGAAGAAGATGAAGGTGCTTGAGCAAGTGGTTGAAAATAAAAAACAGTAAATTATATGAAGAAGAAAATAAGTTGCTTGTTTTTGTTAGCATTGGCTTCAACATTAGCGACACAGGCGCAAAACGAAATTAACGTTGATCATCTGAGAGGTAGGGCTTCTGTATCGGTTCCTTTAGCCAGCTTTAAGATTAAAGGATTTGAAAGTAAGCTGTCTTTAGATTACAATGCACAGTCTGTGAAGGTGAAACAACAGAGCGTTTCCGGTGATATGCCCGTTGGCTGGAACCTACAGGGTACAGGAGAGATTACCAGGGTACTGAAGGGTCTTCCTGATGAATATCAGAAATCTGGAGATGCCAGGAAAGGCTGGTTGAATTCCGGTATTCAGGGCCTGGCACAAAGTTTCTCTGTTTCTGATGATAATAACCCTAATACCTGTACGGATGAAGCGACTAACCGCAATTCGATACTTACCAACTGGGGATATACGCTTGATTCGGAACCAGACTGGTTTATGGTAAGTGCTCCGGGACTGAGCTGCAAATTGGTTCTTGACAATACCAATACTTTCAGGGCCATACCGGCACAAGACCTGAAAATTGAATTTCTTGATCAGGCAACAGCTAATCCTTATTTCGTCATCACTAACCGTGACGGCGTAAAATATACCTTTAAAAGCGCGGATGTTGAAACCAGGTCTGTCGCCAAAGTTTACACCAACTCGAGCCTTGATGTCTTTAACCGGGATTATGAGTATTTCAAAACGGCCATTACCTATATTACTACCTGGCATTTAGATAAGATCACGACTTATGACAGTGAATCAAACAAGATCACCTACGAATACAGCCAGGCCACTATTGATCCTGCAAGCTCACAACCTACGCTTTCCAGTTATAGTACCGGAACCAACACCTTTAGCAAAGTTCCTTTATATACAGTGTCTACATCGGGTTCAAGGAAGATACTGAATAAGATCACTTCTACCACTTTACAGCAAGTCAGTATCGGTTATACCCCAACTATTTTTAATGTTGGCAATGGAGCGGGCAACGTAAGTATACAACTGGTGGAGACACAGTTTTCCAACCGGGATTTTCTGACGGAAGTTAGAGAGACGTCGAATGGCTGTACTTCAATTCTTTACAAATTCTCGTATTATAACCCTTCAACTCTTCCGGCGACAAATTCAGATAAGTATGATAGTTGGGGTTATTTCAATAATCTGCTTACCAAGAGACAATTGAATGTATTTCCGGGACTCACCGGAGCATCGGGGCTTTATAAGCCCTATCCCCTGTCTGGATATTCTGGTGAAAACTATGCCTTAAACGGATCTGATCCGGTTATTGATGAGACATCTCTCACTGCCGGGGTAATGTCGAAAGTCACTTATCCTACGGGCGGCAGCTCTTATTTTGAGTATGAAAGTAATAGTTTTTGGGACCAGGATGGGAATGTGGAGATCAAAGGCTCGGGTATCAGGTTGAAGAAGCTGACCCATTTTGACGGGATCAGCCCTGCCAAGGCATCAGTTACGGAATATGCTTACAATATCCCCGGTCAAAGCAGAACTTCGGGAACCATTAAAGCTTTGCCGCAAGTTGCGGCTACAGTCAACAGCTTTGCACATCCAAACAATAGTTCTGCAACATTGACGAATGCCCAGGTATTGGCGCAGGTTTCTCAGCAATCTGCAGATTACTGGAAATACTTAACCGTTATCAGTGATGCAGATCAGGATAACGCTTCCGATCATTCCGTGATCTATCAGTATGTAACCGAAAAGGAAACCGGTAACGGTAAAACGGAATACAAATACAATACCCCGGTGAATCTTTGGGCCGCGGAGACAAACAGTTTAGTTTACCCGGCAATGGCGTGCAGTGGCTCCAAGCCCGCCGGACTGCCTGTGAAGAAGGGTTACGCCCAGTATCCTTTCCCATATAAAGAAAACCAGGAGTATGCAGAAGGATTGTTGCTGGAATCTAAAGTGTTTACCGAAAGTGGTAAACAGGTCAGTGCATCGGAATACGAATACGAAGATTATACTACTTCCCCTCAGGTTATTTACGGAATGGGTTTCGATCTGCTGTATGGCAACTTGTTATTTAGCCGTTACGGATTGACCGTTAATGCAAAAGTGTTGAAACGCGAGAAAGAAACCACTTTCGATACCGGGACGTCTACAAACACCATTTTTACAGAAGTTAACTACGACAATTCTGCTCCGGATAAAAATGTCCGCAGTAAGACAATCATTAATAGTGATAATACTACCCTAAAAACCAGCTATACCTATAGCGGCGATTTTTCTATAGGAGCCGGTCAGATCGCCGCAGACTCTGTTGCGGAAGGAATATACCTGCTCAATCAGAAATACATAAAAGATGTGGTTCTGGAGGAACTGGAACAGCGGCAGGAACCGGGGGCTTCAGTATTCAAAGTTTATGGAGGGAAATTGTTCCTTTACAAGAAAAACGCTTTAAACGGCAATCCTGTAGTTAAAGAGATCAAAACATTAAACAGTCTGACAGGATTATCCGGTGTTTCGGCAGTTTCCTTTAACGGTACGTCTATAGTCTATCATGCGAATTATAAGACCCAGCAGGCATTTACTTATTTCAATTCGTACGATGCTCCACAAGGAATTACTGAAAAGCGGGTAAAATCAGGATTGATGTATTCTTCATTCCTGACCGTTCCTTCAGTGGTTTTCACGGGTGCCGAGCTTGCAAATGTTGCCTTCACGAGCTTTGAAGGTGGTATCTCCAATTTTACGGAAAGCGGATTTGTCCCTGCAGATTATACAACAGATGCACACACCGGGATTCTTGCAGGGACTTTAAAAACGAGTAATTACCTGTCCAGGACCTTTACAAAGCTTACGGGCAGCAGGACATATAATGTCAACTTCTGGGCAAAGGCATCTGCGGCTGGTGTTGTTACGGTTTCACTCAATAATGTGGCTGTTGCGACCATCAATGTC
This sequence comes from Pedobacter sp. JY14-1, assembly GCF_029269825.1. GTDB lineage: Bacteria > Bacteroidota > Bacteroidia > Sphingobacteriales > Sphingobacteriaceae > Pedobacter. The sequence goes on from NZ_JARJHU010000003.1 coordinate 67,192, forward strand.
GGTGTTTCCAGTGATTACGTGTTTTATCAGAAACACATTAATGTAGCGGCAATCCCGTCGAGCTCGACGATTAAGTTGAGTGCTTCTTCACCGGTATTTGTTGATGATGTCGCCTTTAGCCCTGAAGAGATCAATTACCAGTTCATCCATTACAGCTATCCTTTTGGCAAGGCATCGGAGACGAATTCCTCCGGCAAGACTGCTTATTATGAGTATGATGGCAAAGGAAGGCCGACAATAACCCGGGATGCCAGCAGAAATATTGTTAAGGTTGAAAGTTACAGGAACTACAATAATATCGGGACGGCATTATCAGCAAGCTTCAGCATGTCCGGGGCGCAGATATCGGTCAATACGCCTATGGCTTTCAGTACGAATAACAATTGCCTTACCGGAGTAAAGTATACCTGGAATTTTGGAGATGGTACGACTGCTGTTGAAACCTACGATCCGCAAGTTTCGCACACCTTCGCTCCCGGGGCTGCCTCGTACACAGTGACACTTACTGCTTACCATCCGGAATTCGGGACAGTGACCTCTTCGCAATCTTTCCAGGTAAAGCTGCTCGTAAGCATTTGTGTTGCCGGGCCAATGCGAAAAGACATCTGTGGCATAAATCCGACGACAATGGGTGATTGTACATCAGGGTTTCCTGCGCCGTCTTCCGGAAGCAAGGTGTATGTCACCGGTATTTCAGGCTGTGCTTCAGGTGCAACTTATCAGTACCAATGGGAACAACGGATCAACGGAACCAATACCTGGACATCAGTAGGTACTAACCAAAACCAGCATACAGTGCCTTATGTGGAAGGTTTAACAGAGTTAAGATGTAAGGTGACCGCATCTTGCGGGATCGTAGGATACTCCGGTTCGGTCATCGTAGAATTTTATAAAAGTGGAAATTGCCCTAATCCTCATGAAGAATAAACTATTATTATTAGCTATAGCTGTTCTTTGGGGCAGTATAGCGTTTGCGCAAACATTGGTTCAGGAGGTCACTTCTCCTGCTTATATAGAGACACAGGTGATCAAAGCATCTGGGGCAAAAACTAAACTGGATGTGTTCCTGTTGAACCCGAGCCAGAAAATGGTGAGCCGCAGGTTTCTGGATGGTAACGGCCGTAATATCCAGGAAGTTTACCAAAATGCGGGAAAAGGAGATAAGACCGATCTGGTTTCCTTTACCGAGTACAACACAATGGGCGGTGTCAGTATGGATTACCTGCCTTATGCGAAAACTACTGGTTTGCAGTTTCAAGGCAGTTCAGTGTCTGACCAGCAGTCTTTTTACGCTTTGACAAGTGTCGGGAAATATGCAAAAGACAACGCGCCTTATGCTCAGCTGGTCTATGAGAACAGCCCTATGCAGCGGCTTTTGCAGGAAGGCAGTTATGGCGCAAACTGGCAGATTTCAACCGGGAAAATAAAGACCTATTCCAGCAGGACCAATACATCTGCGGATCAGGTCAGGCTATTGAAACCTGATGCTACCAGCACGGGCTTTTATGGTGCTGGTCTGTTGACGGTTGAGGAGACGACGGATGAGGAAGGGATGAAGATGATGATCTTCAAGGATAAAGCTGAAAATGTCATTTTGAAGCGGCAACTGGTAGATGAGACCATTGGCGGTGTTTATTACCAGTACAAAGAGACATACTATGTCTATGCCTATTCCGGCGCGCTGAATATGGTTATCCCTCCAAAGGTCGTAGCCGCGATGAAGGCGGCCAGCTGGGTGTTGAGTACCAACGATGCAGACAACAATGTCTTTAAATATGGCTATGATGATGAAGGTAAACTTATCCAGCGCAAAACGCCTTCTTCTGCCTGGGTATATATTATATATGACAAACAGGACCGTCCGGTATTGCTGCAGAATGCAAAGTTGAGGAGCCAGAACAAGTGGAGTTTTACGAAGTATGACCAGATGAACCGTCCGGTGATGGAAGGGATCATCGTGGACAACACCAGGACGACTTATGCTGCCATGCAGGCTTATGTTCAGACTTTCGATTATACCAATTCTTCTGTAAGCTATTGCGAGAAGATGGGGACGACGCTGGAGGGCTATACGAATGTGACCTTTCCGACGGCCATTACCAGCAGTGATGTAACGGGCGTATATTATTACGACACCTATGATCTGGATGCGAATGGGACAGATGATTACATCTATACTGCACAAAGCCTCGGCGCTGATGAACCAGCTCAGGGTAGCGGACAGGGCAACCTGACGGTATTAAAAAGCAAGGTAGTGGGAACGACAACCTGGCTGCAGAAAGTAATGTTCTACAATGCCCGGGGAGAAATGGTTCAGGTCAAGAGCAATAATGTCCTCGCTTCTGCACTGAATGACATCAGGACGGTGGTTTACAATTTTGATGGGACAATTAAGCAGAAGGTTAACAAGAAAAATACAGGGACCGAACAAAAGACGGTGCAATCCTATACCTATGACGCTGTAAACCGGTTAAAGCGTATCAGCCACCAGGTGAACAGCCAGTCTGCACAAGTAATTGCCCAATATGAATATAATGAACTTGGCCAACTGGTAGATAAGAACCTGGGTATGCTGGGCAATGGGACTAACATTCCTGCAGATCTTACCCTGGACCAAAACGACAATGTGGCTTCAGGCCAGACCAAGACTGTAATTGCTTCTAACGGCATAACGCTGGCGCCGGGTTTCCAGGCAGCATCGGGCTCGGTGTTCAGCGCCAGTATCGGCGGCTTCCTTCAGTCGGTGGACTACCAGTACAATATCCGCGGCTGGCTGACGCGAATCAACAACCCTGGTTTAACTTCTGACAATTACAACGAGGAAGTTAACGATGTGTTTGGTATGGAACTGCTTTACGAGCAGTCGGCCGATATCGGCAATACCGCTAAGTTTAACGGCTTGATCACCGGGATGAAATGGCGTTCTAAGATGACGGGCAATGCCTATACAGACATTGAGCGCAGTTACACTTATGGGTATGACAAGCTGGGCCAATTGCGTGACGCGCTGTTCAAAGCGAAACAGGGTTCTTCCTGGAATGCTATGGTGGATGCTTTCAGTGAGAAGGAGATCAAATATGACCTGAACGGAAATATCACCGCTTTAAGGCGCTTTATGTGGAACAGCACCAGCAGTGGCGCCCAGGAGATTGACCAGCTGAGCTATACCTACGGCACAACCAAACAGGACCAGCTGGTAAAAGTCGAAGATCCGCTGGGCAGTACTGGTAATGTGGGCTTTAAAAATGGTGTCAATGAATCGACAGAATATGAGTATAACGATGACGGGAACCTGACCAAGGACAAGAACAAGGGGTTCAATTACACTTACAATGACCTGGGAAAGGTATCCAGGATCACTTATATCTCGGATGCGACCAAGTACATCTCATTTGACTATACCTCCTCAGGTGAGAAGATCAGGCGGTCAGTTTACCAAAGCGGCAGCTTGATCAAACAGGTGAGTTACCTGGATGAGTTTGTGTATGAAGGTGGCGCGATCAGCTATGTGAGCCACGAGGAGGGCCGTGTTCGCCTGGCCGGAGGTACAGTGAAATACGAGTATTTCATTAAGGACCATCTGGGCAATGTAAGGGTAAGCTTTGAAGACAATGGCGGTGTAGCCCTGGTAAGGCAGGAAAGCAGTTATTATGCTTTCGGTATGCAGCATGCACCGATCTATAAGCCTACGGATATGAACAAGGAGCTGTTCAACAGCGGCTCTGAATGGATCTCGGATTTTGATGATGATCCTGATCTGTACAATACGTTCTTCAGGAACTATGACCCGGTGCTGGGCAGGTTCAATGGAGTTGACCCGATGGCGGATAAGTACACGGATTATACGGTGTACAATTATGCGTTCAATAATCCGATCTCGCTGACGGATCCTAGCGGGGCTGCTCCTGTGCCGGATTTTGATAAGATCGTTGAAGAGTTGAAGCGCTCACCATTTGGAGGTGTCTGGACGCCAGGAGGCGGTTATAGATTCTATACAGAAGAAGAAAATAAAAAGTTTGCGGAAGGTATTAGGGAAAAGGGCTATTTTGAATTGAACATCAATGAAGTTGTTCGATATTCGGATGGTTCTTACGAGGTCATTGTCCATCCCAGAGCTAAGATCTATTCAAACAGAACAATAGGGAACAATTTCGTATCTGTTTTTGAAAGGAATAAGAGTGTCGGCGAACCAGGAACATTGGAAAGTTTCATTCCTGTTTGGGGAAGTGGCAGGGCAGCGATCAACGATTTCCAAAATGGGCGTTACGGCTGGGCTGCTTTTAATGCCGCATTGGCAATTTCGGATGTGTTTCTTGTTAAAGCAGCAGTAACAGCTGTTGTAAAGGGAAGTGTCACGTTAGCCGGTAAGTATGTATTGAGGCAGGCGGTTAAGAATCCTTCTCTTTCGGCTGCTGAAGCTTATCGATTAGGTGTAACCAATAGCAAAGGGGTCGCTGCAATGATGCGAGGAAAAGGTATAGATAGAGCTTTCCGAGCAGGCGCAAGTCGAAATCTAATACTGGCTCCAGCTGAAAAATTAGGCATATTAACTATCAATCCAATGAATCGCGGTGCAGATATGGTTGGCAAAGGACTACTAAACGGTTACTGGTGGGATGTGACAACTATAGGGTCGTGGGGATCTCATGTTAGTAAATATGGTGCGGGAGGTATAGGATTAATCTATTAAATTTGAGTATGAGCAAAGAGCTGATAAACAGATGGAAGTTAGATGAGGGGAAAGAACTTTTGGATAGAGTACAGAACGCCTTAAAACATAACATTCCACTCGACGAAATTAAGGGATTAGGAAAACACAATGGAAGATGGGATTTAAGAGGATCAGTCTTGTCGACCGTCGAAAATGAACGTACCATTGGAAATAAAGAACATCAGTTGGTTCAAAAATTTGGAACGCTTAAGCTTAAACGTGCCAAACTTAATGATGTTGATTTTTCCTATGCAAACATTAGTTATAGCGTGTTCCAATTATGCATCTTTAGTAACTGCGTTTTTCAAGGTACAAAAGCAAAGGAACTCAGAATTTATGCCTCGGATTTTAATAATTGCTTTTTTGAAAAGGTAGATTTATCCTATTCTTTTATGAATATTAATATAGGAAAGAATGCGGGGTCATTTGCTGGTTGTGAATTTATAAATTGTAATTTAAGAGAGTGTATATATTCATTTCCTGTGGTTGATGCTTGTTTATTTAAGAATTGTAATCTTTACGCTACTAATTTTGATGGTAGTCGTATGAAAAATGTAACATTCTTAGGTGAAGTTAATTCTTGTTGGTTTAAAGGTTATTCTGAATCAGCTATTCCATCACTATTTTATTTTTTTAATAAAGTAGACCCGAAAGGATATCCAAACAAAATGATTAATGTTGACTTTAGTGATTCTGAATTAATCGGAGTCAGCTTTGTAAATGGAATTGATTTAAGGTACTGTAAGTTTCCGATAGATGAACGATATCTTTTAGTCAAGAATCTCTCACAAGTGTATGATAAAGTTATTGAAATAATCGAACAGGAATGGGAGGTTTCAGATAAAAAGAAGGCCTTAAAGCTTATTGATTTATTGTATTTTAATGATGAAAGAAAGTGCCAAAATGCAGATCTTATCGATAAATCTATAATGGTAGATGACGACGGTAGCCTGGAATTTGGAAATAAATTATTCAACCTTATAAAAGAAGTTAGCAAGTTGGTTGAAGGCTATGAATCGCAAGTATGTGAATATAGGTGAAGAAAGAACTGGTTAATAGGTGGAAATCGAGTGAAGGTATTTCCTTATTAAATAGAATCCTTGAGGCTTTAAAACGTAATGTATCGCTTGATGGAGTTGAGGGATTGACGAAATATAGTGGGAGATGGGATTTAAGAGGAGCAGTTCTATCTACAGTTGAAAGTGAACGTACCATTGGAAACAAAGAACATCAGCTAACTCAAAAGTTTGGCACCCTTAAGCTCAAGGGTGCCAAACTCATTGATGTTGATTTTTCCTATTCAGATATTAGCTATGGTATATTTCATGAATGCGTTTTTAGCAACTGCATATTTCAATTTACAAAAGCCAAAGAACTTTCAGTTTATGCCTCAGATTTTTACGAATGTTTTTTTGAGAAAGCGGATTTATCATATTCCTTTTTAAATATGAATATTGGGGCTAATGCAGGTTCTTATAAGCATTGTACCTTTGACGTCCTCGCTTTAAGCCGAGCAGTCTAAAATGGAGTTTCGGGACGTGTTTTCATGCAAGGTAATAAATTCCAGGGGAGATAAGTCCTCCAAAGAGCTATGAGGGCGGAAGTGATTATACTCCCATCTCCAGTCGTCGATTTTCTCACAAGCATCCTCCATGCTCAAGAACCAATTGACTGAAAGGCATTCGTCCCTAAGCTTACCGTTAAAGGATTCAATATAAGGATTATCTGTCGGTTTCCCAGGTCTTGAAAAGTCTAAGGTCACTTTATTCTCATACGCCCAGCGGTCCACTTCTTTGGATATAAATTCACTGCCGTTATCACATTGAATTCTTTCCGGAACAGCGCCTTCACATAACACAATATTACTCAACTCCTGTTGAACATCGGCTCCTTTAAGCGACTTGCCTACTAATAAGCTGAGACACTTTTTACTGTAATTATCCACTACAGCAAGGATCCTGAAACGAGACCCGTTGAACAAGGCATCCTGCACGAAATCCATGCTCCAAACCCGATTGATCGCTGGAGTATCCAACCGCTGAAGACGGTGGGCCGCGCTACGGCTTCTGCGAGGACGTTTACTTCGAAGATTCAGCCCTTCTTCCTTGTACACGTGGTACACGCGTTTGTGATTGTCCGTAAAGCCTTCCCGTCTAAGCAGGACAAAGATTCGCCAGAAACCATATCGAACTCTGCTAAGGGCTATGTCCCGTATACGCAGGCGCAAATGCGCATCCTCGCGGGGTTGATGCCGATAGTAATACATGGAACTGGACAAACATACCATCCGGCAGGCACGTCGGCCAGATATACGATATTGGTCCTGAAGCCATATGGCAGCCTGCTTGCGGAACACCGGCTTCAAAGCTTTTTTTTTATCACTTCTGTAGCATCTGCTTGTCCAGGCTCAGGTCGGCGACCAGCTTTTTCAATTGATGATTCTCTTCTTCTAACTGTCGCAATCTGCGCAATTCACTCACCCCTAAGCCACCGTACTTCTTCTTCCAGTTGAAAAACGTAGCCTGAGAAATACCCATCTTCCGGCAGATCTCTTCTACCCGAGTCCCCGTTTCCGACTGCTTCAGTGCGAAAGCGATCTGAGCCTCTGTAAATTTTGATTTTTTCATCGCAATTATTTATTTAAGTTATTCATAATTGCCCGTTTTCTCTAATTTATGCCGCTGCTGTTTTTTGGGGGGAGGTCAAAGGAGCATCCGGAATAAAGAGTGCGTTATTTAACTATAGGGTAGCCGACGCCGATTTGCAATTAGCTAAGGTTGGATTAAATGTATTTGGAGCAGGTCTAAAAGGTCAAAACGATCCTTTAACTACTACTAAAATAACTTCAAATCCTGGTGAAATGAGATGGGCCTTAGGTATTGGACTATTGTTTGGCGCCATATCATCTTATAAAATCCCAATCTCTAGAATGGAAAGTGAATATAATAAATTTATGAACTCTATGACTTCAGCTTGGATGTCTGGAGTAACACTTCATTAAGTCCCCACCATGATTATCCAAAAAAGTGGTTGACAAATAAGGTTTTTAGTCTTGTGAATAGTCAATTGAAATTATTGCGCCAATTTCATACTAGCATCATCGGTGTAGTCCCATCAACACCGGTGATGCTTAGATAATGAAAAAAATATTATAGTTTAATAGTTTAAAAGCAATTGTATTAGCAATCACCACTTCTTAAATTCACCACAAAAAAGATGAAACTGAGCATCGATTTTAAGTATATAGGGCTTTTATGGATATTTACTTCTATAGTAGGCCCATTTTTTGGTACGTTTATTCTTTTTTTTTACGAGTTATATACCGGGACATATAGTGATAGCTATGGCAATCCTTTTTATAACTACTTATTTTTTACGATGATTGGTTTTATTGAATCTATAATTCCAATGATCCTCTATTTATTAGTGAGTAAATTTATAAACAAGCTAACCAATAAAAAAATTCAACTTAACTTACTTTATTTTTCTGGGGTGATAATTACAATTTTGTCTATCATCTCGTTCTATCCTGGCCTCAATGAAGGTTATTATTTTAGTTTGGCTCTATTTGGAGCGTCTTATGTTGTTGCATTAATTATTGCTTTTAGAATTTTTCGCCCCTTTTTAAGTGAAAACTAATTCAATATTGGAAGGTTTTTCTTGTGTAATAGAGGTGGGCAACTTTGATTTATATTTGAACATCATCATACAAAAAAAATTAAAAAATAATTCGGCCTTTATCAACAGATAAAGGCCGAATTTGCTTCATTTTAACCCGGTGGTACGGGACCCCCGGGACTTCCATTAATCTTAGTTATTATATTCTTTTGTGCAGTTAATCGGAGGATGCTCACGGGAGTGCTGCGACTTACCTTTCCGACGACTTTCAAACGACTTTGCAACGACTCTGGGACGACTTTAAATGGATCGGGGTCATTTGCAAATCGGTTGGCAAGCATCTGACAGAAGTCTGCAGGACATTTTCCTGGTGAACTCTTATTGTAAACATTAAAAGGAAAAAACAAATGGCAAAGATTAAAAGTGGAATTTTGGGCGGCGTGTCTGGAACGCTAGGCCCGATAACCGGAGGAATCTGGAAAGGAATCCCTTACCTGCGTGCAAAAAGCAACAAGAAGAAAAAAATGAAACCTGCTACACTGGCGCAGATCGAGAGCCGGCAGAAGCTACGTTTTATGAATAATTTCCTGGTGCCTTTCCACCCATATCTGACTATCGGGTTTATGCATGATGCAGAGCAACGCACGGAAATCAGCGCTGCTTTTTCAAAGAATTATCATATAGCAGTCGGTGGAGCTTACCCGGATTATATTGTGAACTATGACAAGTTTCAGATCAGTATCGGAGATTTGCCAATGATTACAGATGTCACGATTTCAAGGGCTGCACCGGATTTGTTGGAATTTACGTGGAATGATAACAATTCGAGCCCAAAGGCAAGGTGTAATGATCAATTGATGCTGGTTTTGTACAGTGAGGAATTGCATAAAGCTTTTGGAATTACAGGCGGCGTTGACAGGGTAGCGAAATCTTACGTATATAAGTTACCGCCGGAGGCAGTCGGTAAACAATTGCATGTCTATTTGAGTGTCACCTCATCTGACCGCAAGTGTATTGCTAACAGTGCTTATTTCGGGGTCCTGTTAACAATATAAATTCGTAATTGTTTTGCTTGGTGTGATATTTTTTTGATGGTGTACTATTTACACTATTAAAGTATTGATTCTTTAATGTGTTAAAAAACGTTAATTCAAGGCTGTAATCAATGTTTTTTTATGTATTCAGAACAAAATTCTGACTTATTTGACTAGTCAGAATTTTGTTGTGTAAAATGTGTCTAAATAGAACGGGTTTGTGTCCTACTTCTGTCATTTAATTGTCAATAAAATTGGTGATTTGCGCATATAATTATGCTTGCATACCAAAATCGGTATATTTAGCCCAATTATTAACTAACCTAATTTTACATTTTATGAAAAAACTTCTACAAAGTTTGTTCATATTGATGCTAATCGCAGGAACAGCGATTGCTCAAGATCGAACAATTACTGGTACGGTTACAGGAAAGGATGATGGGCTTCCATTGCCTGGTGTTAGCGTAGTAGTGCAAGGAACAAAAAATGGAACACAGACAGGAGCTGACGGTAAGTATGTTATTTCCGCGCCATCTGGATCTGTAAATCTGGTATTTTCTTATTTAGGATACGTGACTCAAACGCTTCCGGCTTCAGGTAATGTGCTTGATGTTATCCTTACTACAGATTCCAAGTCGCTGTCGGAAGTCGTTGTGACAGCTTTGGGTATTACAAGAGAACGGAAGACTCTGGGTTATTCTGCTCAAACAGTTAAAGCGGAAGACATTGTGAACTCCAGAGAGGTCAACATTGTCAATGCTTTGGCGGGTAAGGTTGCGGGTGCACAGATTAACAACTCCGGTGGTCAGGCAGGTTCTTCTTCCAGGATTATTCTGAGGGGAACGACTTCCTTGACCGGTGAAAACCAGCCATTGTTTGTTATTGATGGTATCCCCATGGATAATTCTGTAAACAGGGGAATCAGTGCGCTTGACGAAGATGTGCTATTTAATGGTACAACAAGTAACAGAAGTATTGATATTGATCCAAACACCATTGCTTCGGTAAGCGTTCTTAAAGGTGCGGCTGCATCCGCACTTTATGGCTCAAGAGGATCAAATGGGGTGATTTTGATTACTACCAAAAAAGGCCAACGGGATGCAAACAGAAAAATTCCAAGAATTTCGTTCTCATCAAACCTAGCTCTTGATAATGCTTGGACAAAAGGATATCAAACCTCTTACCTGCAAGGTACGCTCGGAAAATACAAGAACGGATTACCAGCAACCGCTGGCGGCTATACAGAGAATGGTGGTGTGACACAGACTTCTGCCAGCTGGGGACCTCACAAAGATAGCGTTAGCCAAGCTGTAATCAACGCAATTGGAATGCCGCAGATCATCGATCCAAGAGAGCAGTTCTATCGGACAGGAAAGGTTTGGACAAATTCCGTTAACTTGAGTGGTGGTGGTGAAAATTCGGCCTATTCATTAACTTATTCCAATCTTGACCAGCAGGGTGTAGTTCCTACAAACACGTTCAAAAGGAATAGCTTAACTGGTAATTTTACAGGTCAACTTTCTAAAGACTTTGTATCTACCACCTCTGTTAATTATACAAATTCAAGGAATAACAGACTTCCAGAGGGTAATACTAAACGATCTTACCTCTATTCATTAAACTTTGCCCCAATCAGTTTCAATAGTAAAGAGCAGTATAAGCTTGCCGGAAACAGGTCGTGGACAAATGAAGCAGGTTTTAATAACCCTTATTGGTTGTTGGACAATGTTGCCATGCCTAGTAACGTTGACAGGTTCATCATTTCAAATGAATCGACGTTTACCATCACTGATTGGATGAAATTAACTAACAGAGTAGGTCTGGATACATATACTGAAAATCAGCAAGAACATGTGAATATTGGTACAATCAGTGTTCCAAAAGGAAGGATGTTTGATGCACTAATGAACCGCAGGCAGATCAATAATGACCTCTTATTGAATCTTGATAGAAAGATCAATGAGGACATGCGTATTTCCGGTTTTGTCGGCTTCAACGTGAATCAACGAACCTACGCAAGAAGGACTGTAAGAGGTCTGGACCTGAGTGTTCCGGGATTCTATGATATCACCAGTGCCGAAACGACTCAGGCGTTACAAGCCGATGAGAAGCGGAGGAGCCTTGGTCTTTACGCTTCAGCTACTTTTGATTACAAAAACTACCTGTTCATAACCGCTACTGCGCGGAATGACTGGTCGTCAACACTTCCTGTTGATAAGAATTCATATTTCTATCCTTCTATTTCGGGAAGTTTTGTGTTTAGCGAACTGCTACCAAAAGGCGATATCTTCTCCTTCGGAAAGTTGAGACTTGCTGTAGCTCAAGCTGGAAATGACGCGCCACCATACTACACTTATCAGACTTTCGCCCTGGCAAATCCTAGCGACGGTACCCGTGGAAACATCGCATTCCCTTTTAATGGAGTAAATGGCTTTCTGAATAACAACTTGCTTGCGAGCAATGTGATCGCACCTGAAAAAGTTACTGAAAAGGAACTAGGTTTAGAACTTAGGTTTTTCAAGGATCGTTTGACGCTTGATGGATCGTTCTACGACAAGATCAGCCGTCAGCAAATTATTAATCAGGAAATTGCTGCTTCATCTGGCTATGTAAGCCGCGTAATCAATGCAGGTGAAATCTCAAACCGTGGTTTTGAATTGATTGCGACAGGTACTCCAATTCAGACTAAGGACTTTAGCTGGGATATTACTGTAAATTTTGCAAAAAACAGATATAAATTGAAGTCGTTGGCAGAAGGTGTAGATAACATATTCCTGGCAGGTTTCGAAAACCCGCAAATCAGGGCTGACAAAGACTATGGTTACGGCGTGATCTGGGGTACAAGGTTTGCCAGAAATGACGCCGGCCAGTTGTTAATCGATGACGATGGATTGCCACTGATTGCAGACGACTTAGGCCCAATTGGTAACGTAACACCTGACTGGACTGGAGGTTTAAGAAGTACTTTCACTTATAAAGGACTTTCCCTTTCAGGACTATTGGATATACGCCATGGTGGTGACATTCTGAACTTTGACTTATACTACTCTACTTTTTATGGTACAGCCAAGGTGACTGAAAAGAGAAATACCTATACCACGTGGCAGGGAGTTCGCCAGTCTGACGGGCAGCCTAATACAACTCCTGTATTGCAGGATCAGGCCTATTTCCAGAACTGGTATACTACATCTTATGAAACATTAGTAGAAGATGGTGGATTTGCAAAACTTAGGGAAGTTACCTTGAGCTATGCCCTGCCACAGAAGCTTATCGCCAGAACGCCGTTTGAAGCAGTTAGCTTTTCTGTGACTGGTCGCAACTTATGGGTTAAATCAAACTTTAGCTTTGGGGATCCTGAAGGAAGCTTATTGGGAAATGATAACGCCCAGGGCTTTTATCATGCAGTAACGCCAGGTACAAAGGGAGTAACTTTTGGTCTTAACGTTAAATTTTAAAGAACAGAATCATGAAAAGAATATATATAATACTTCCAGTTTTGTTGGTATTTCTTACTGTGATGTCGGGATGTAAGAAATTTCTGGATGTAAACCGAGATCCGAATAATCCAACCCAGGTCACCGAAAAACTGATGGTTCCAGCTATCTTGGGAACATTTGGTTTCGAAGTAGCTGGTGGGTATCCTGTCCGTTTGTCTAGCAGCTGGACGAAGCACACAGCCTATGCAGCTGTAGGGCCGCATGAAGGTAATTATTACCTTACTGCGAATGATGTCGACAACTTCTGGCGCTACTCGTCTTATACAGATGTAATGATCACCTGCAAACAGCTAATCAAGCAAGCAGAAGAGAATGGCAATGCAAAATATGCAGCTATTGGTAAAATCATTCTTGCCTGGAATATGTCTTATATTACTGATGCATTTGGCGATGCACCATTCTCTGATGCATTTAAAGCCTCAGAAGGTATTGTTAAAGCTAAATATGATACTCAGGAAGATATTTACAAACAGATTCAATCCCTTCTGGATCAAGCAATCGCTGACGCGGCCAGCACATCGGGCTCTACACCTGGTGCTGAAGATTTTGTATATGGGGGAAAAATGACAAAGTGGATTCATCTGGCAAACACATTGAAAGCAAGATTTTACATGAGGCTTTCTAATGCGCCAGGATATAACGCAGCAACTCAGGCAGATCTTGCTTTAGGTGCTTTAAATGCTGGCGCGATTTCGGCTGATGAGGCGCCGACATTACTGTATTATGCAAGGGCAAATGCGGATAATCCATGGTATCAGTATGCCATTGATGGTAAATGGAGCACCAGCTTAAAGCCATCTATTTTCTATATCAATATGCTAGAAAACATGAATGATCCAAGGCTTCCATTCCAGGTTGCTAAGGTTGCAACCGGGGCTAATGCAGGAAAATATGTAGGTGTGACAAATGACCCGACTCCTGCAGCATTGGTAAACTACTCGTCAATTGGACCATTCTATAGCGCTCAAGACGCGAACCTAAATCTCCTGGTTTATGCTGAGGTTCCTTTTCTTAGAGCGGAAGCCGAGTTTTTAAAGGCAAATAAAACCGTAACTGCTGCTGTGACCGCTGCTTACGAAGATGGTATCAGGGGATCGATGGCTTTATATGGGGTAAATGGTGATGCTTACATTGCTGAGCATAAATTAAGCGCTGTTTCTGCAACTGCTTACAACCAAATCATGACTCAAAAATATATCGCAAACTATTTGCAATTTGAGGCTTACAATGATTATCGCAGAACAGGATATCCTGTCTTGCCAATAAATGATGAAGTATATCCAGGTGAAGAGTTGGATACTGAGCCGGTTATTGATATTATTCCTCTACGGCTCCCTTATCCATCTTCCGAGAGGTCTTATAATGCTGAAAACATTCCTTCGGGCATTCCGGTAAACGTTGCTAATGCAATGCAGATTCCGGTTTGGTGGGATAAATAATAGTAGATAATAAGAAACAAAAAATGCCCTTAACATCTATTAAGGGCATTTTTTGTTTCTTATCACTGGACTTTTCCAATCACCACCGCCCTGTTATCCTCAATATGACCTACCGGAAAACCGGTCCATATCGGATAGCCATATTTTCCGGCAATTGCTTTTATAATCTCTTCCGTGGTTTCGCCGAAAGGAATCTTTTCTTCCGGTAGTTCGTTGAAGGCACCGATGACCAGTCCTTTTAGCTTGGATAATTTTCCTGCTCTGTCCAGCATCCGCATCATGCGGTCAATCGCTGCGGGCCTTTCGCCAACATCTTCGATGAACAAGATCTTGTCTGTGTAATCGGGTGCAGATGGTGACCCTTCGAGCATGACCAGTAGGGTAAGGTTGCCCCCTATCCAGATTGCTTCAGGAAGCGGCGGATTAAAGGTGTATCCGTAATCAATGGAGATCCCAAACAATGCACAACGCAGGGATTCCAGTGATGCGGGGGTGGCTTCTTCAAAGGTATAGGGCATTTGTGCATGGATGCTCGGGATGCCAAACTGTGTATTGATGTGTGAAAGTAGCACCGTAATGTCGCTGAAGCCGACGATCCATTTGGGCTGTTGTACAAACGAAGAAAAATCGAGCTGATCTATAATGCGGATGGTGCCATAGCCGCCCCGCCCGGCAATGATAGCTTTTATCGAAGGGTCGTTTAAGGCCCATTGCAGGTCTTGAAGGCGAATCGTGTCGTCTCCGGCAAACTGATGCTGTTCTGCAGTAACTGTTTTGCCAGAGATCACCTCCAGCCCCCAGCTTTCAAGAACAGAAATGGCTTTGTCGATGCTTTTGGGCAAGCGGCTGGCCGGGCAGACGATAGCGATCTTGTCTCCCTTTTTTAAATATGGCGGCTGCTTAGTCATTGGTAAAACCCTTATCTTTGGACAAATTAAAGAAATAGTTTTGGATAGCAGTAAAATAAAGAGATATACGGTAACGGCGGCTTTGCCTTACACCAATGGTCCGGTACACATTGGCCACCTGGCGGGAGTTTACATCCCGGCGGATATTTATGCGAGATTTCTGCGCTCGAATAAGCGTGACGTGAAGTTCGTTTGCGGATCGGATGAAAATGGCGTGCCGATCACCCTGAAGGCGAAGAAAGAAGGTGTTTCCCCGCAGGTGGTTGTGGACAAATACCATAAGATTATTGGTGATTCCTTCCGGGATTTCGGGATCTCTTTTGACATCTATCACCGGACTTCTTCTCAGATGCACCACCAGACGGCTGCCGATTTCTTCAGCACATTATATGAGAAAGGGGTGTTTACAGAGGAGGTAACTGAGCAGTACTACGATGAGAAGGCGCAATCTTTCCTGGCTGACAGGTATATTGTGGGTACCTGTCCGAAATGCGGGAATGAGAATGCTTACGGCGACCAGTGCGAGAGTTGCGGCAGCAGCCTGAATGCGACCGATCTGATCAACCCGAAATCTACGCTCTCAGGTGAGCCCCCGGTATTGAAGAAAACTAAGAACTGGTTCCTGCCGCTGGATAAATATGAGGACCAGTTGCGGACCTATATAGACGGGCACAGGGAATGGAAACCGAATGTGTTCGGGCAGTGCCAGAGCTGGCTGAATGCCGGCCTGCAGCCAAGGGCGATGACCCGTGACCTAGACTGGGGTATTAAGGTGCCGGTGAAGGATGCGGAGGGTAAGGTGCTGTATGTATGGTTTGACGCGCCGATCGGGTATATTTCTGCGACAAAGGAATTGTTTGAATACAGTCGCCTGGACGTTTGGAATCCGAAGGCGGATGAATATTACATTAACCAGAACGAGCTGGAAAAAGGCAGCTGGGAAGATTACTGGAAAAGTGACGAGACGAAGTTGGTGCACTTCATTGGTAAGGACAACATTGTTTTCCACTGCATCATTTTCCCGGCCATGCTGATGGCACATGGTGGATATACCCTGGCAGATAATGTGCCGGCCAATGAGTTCCTGAACCTGGAAGGCCAGAAGATATCGACTTCCAAGAACTGGGCGGTGTGGCTGAACGAATACCTTGTTGAATTTAAGGACAAGCAGGACGTGCTGCGGTATGTGCTGACGGCTACGGCTCCGGAGACCAAGGATAATGACTTTACCTGGAAGGATTTTCAGGCCAGGAATAACAATGAACTGGTAGCCATTCTGGGCAATTTTGTGAACCGGGTGGTGGTGCTGACGCATAAATATTTTGATGGTAAGGTGCCGATGTGTATGAAGCTGACGCCGGAAGACCAGCAGGTGATCGACGAGTTGCAGGCTTACCCGGCGAAAGTCAGCGCTTCAATTGAGAATTATCGTTTTCGGGAGGCCCTTTCGGAAGTGATGAATGTGGCCCGTCTGGGGAACAAATACCTGGCGGACACGGAGCCCTGGAAGGTGATCAAGAGAGATGAGGACCGGGTGCGTACGATCCTGAACATCAGCCTGCAGATTGCGGCGACCTTGGAGATCCTGATTGAGCCGTTTATGCCTTTTACAGCGGATAAGCTGATGAAAATGCTGAACTATGGCGGGCATCAGTGGGAAAGTGCGGGCCGTATGGACCTGCTGCACCGCGGCCATCAGCTGAACGAGCCGGTATTGCTGTTTGAAAAGATTGAGGATGAGGTGGTGCAGGCGCAGATCGATAAACTGAATGCGACCAAGACTGCCAATGAAGCGGCGGTGGCTGCTGAGGTTACTCCTGCCAAACCGAATATTGATTTCGAGGCCTTCAGCGCCGTAGATATACGCGTGGCTACGATTGTTGCCGCGGAGAAAGTGGAAAAGACGAAGAAACTGCTGAAGCTGACGCTGGATACGGGAATTGACCAGCGTACGGTGGTATCGGGGATTGCGGAGTTCTTCAAGCCTGAGGAGATCATCGGGCAGCAGGTGAGCCTGGTGGTGAACCTGGCCCCGCGCGAGATCAAGGGCATTGTATCGCAAGGCATGATCCTGATGTCGGAAAACGCAGATGGTAAGCTGACCTTTGTGGCGCCTTTGCAGCAGCACAATAATGGCAGCGTAGTCCGATAGTGATTTTTATTGCCGGACTTTTATTGATATCTTCAAGGTATGAATAAAAGTGTTTTGCTGGCGGCTTTGCTTTGCACTGCTGCTGTTTCGGGTTTCGGGCAGCGTAAGCTGGAACCTTTTAAGGCGGGTGACCGTGTGGTTTTTGCTGGAAACAGCATTACCGAGGCGGGTTTATATGGGTCATATATCTGGTTGTATTACATGACCCATTTTCCGGAAAGGCGGCTGGAGGTGATTAACGGGGGCATAGGCGGTGATGTGGCCGGACAGATCTACGACCGCCTGGACGGGGACATCCTGCCCAAAAAGCCTACTGTTTTAGCGGTGACCTTCGGGATGAACGACAGCAAATACTTTGAATACCTGGACAAGAATAACCCGGTTAGTGACGAGAAGCGAAAGGCGATCATTAAGGAATCTTACGATAGCTATGCCAAGATAGAGGCGCGGCTTAAAAAGCTGCCGGGCATCAAAACGATTCTAATGGCGTCTTCGCCCTATGATGAGACGGCAAAGCTCCCGGGAAATGTTTTCCTGGGTAAGGCGAAGACGATGCAGGGCATTATCGATTTTCAACTGGCATCTGCTAAACGCAATAACTGGGGTTATGTAGATTTTTTCCACCCGATGACGGAGATCAATCTGCGAGAACAGCAAAAGAACCCGGCCTATACGAATACAGGGCCGGACCGGATACACCCGGGCAGTGCGGGACATTTCATCATGGCTTATTTGTTTTTAAAGGAGCAGGGTCTTGCGGGCACGCCTGTAGCGGATGTGAAGATAGATGCCGCGGCGAAGAAGGTACTGAAATCGGTAAATGCCAAAGTGAGTGCGCTTCGTTCTTCCGGAGGTGCAGTTAGCTTTGATTACCTGGCCAAGTCGTTGCCTTATCCGATGGATACGGCGGCCAGGGTCTGGGAGAACCCGCAGGTGCAGACGGAGGCATTGCCGGTAATTCCTTTTGTGAAGGAATTTGACGAGGAAAAGCTTGCGTTTAATGGTTTGCAGGCCGGAGATTATTCGCTGAAGATTGATGGCCGTTCGATTGGAAAGTGGTCGGCTGCTGAACTAGCAGCGGGCATTAACCTGGCTGTTCTGAAAAATACGCCACAATATGAGCAAGCTTTGAAGATACTTGCGCTAAACAATGAGCGGAGAGGTGTTGAGAACAAATACCGCAATTATTTCTGGGTGCAGTATGACTTTCTGAAAGGAAAGGGACTATTATTCGACAATTCTAAGGCGGCGCGCGATACGATTCA
Organism: Pedobacter sp. JY14-1; assembly: GCF_029269825.1. Classification (GTDB taxonomy): domain Bacteria; phylum Bacteroidota; class Bacteroidia; order Sphingobacteriales; family Sphingobacteriaceae; genus Pedobacter. The sequence goes on from NZ_JARJHU010000003.1 coordinate 85,816, forward strand.
GAATAACATTGAAAAGAATATCTGGCTCCGGGTGAAAAAGACGGACTATGATGAGATCGTGGATCACGGAGATGAGGTGAAGGCGAAGATGGAGGGGTTGATTAACGAGATTTACAGGATCAACAAGCCGCTAGTGCACCGGGTTGAATTGCACCCAGTGAAGTAAAGCTAGTTCTTGTCGTCCGTAGCCATAGCGATTTGCTGCAGGGATTTTAAGTTTTCCTGTTCAAGCTCAGGCTTATTGCTAAATGCTGTCCATCGGTTCAGTGTTTCAAAACTCCAGAATCCTGCCGAGATTTTTCTGTTCCTGGCGATGGATGCCGTGAGATCGGCTTTGGCTTCTTCGTATGTTTTTGCCTTCGACAAGTAATCCGCCATAGCGAGAAGACAGTTTTTGATCGAAATGTAAGAGCTGCGGTAATTTTCGTCGGCCATTGATGTCAACAGTGTGGCCGCCTCTTGTGGTTTACCGGCTATGAGGAGCACTTCCGCATATTCACACAAAAATGAAGGGGAAATATTGCCATCAGGCTGGCGTTCCCTGAGCAAGTTCTCTTTGTAGGCGGGCAGTGCGCGCTCCATCAATTCTTTTATACTTTTCAGGTCTTTGCTGTCGAGGTAGTGGTTCAGAAAAGTGTAAAAGATTTCAGGGTCGCTCATTTTTGACACAAAAAGAGGACGTATTTTGGCTGCCTCCCGCCGCTTACCCAGCGCGATATATGCGTCATACAGGCACAATTCCACATTGGTCAAATGTTCCGGATAGGCATAATAGGTACTTCGGTCTAAGGCTAAAAAATTTTCCAGTTCTTTAATTGCCCCGGCATAGTTCTTTGTCTTGTACTTCGCGATTCCGATGTAGGCGGTGTACCAGGAATCCTGGTATCCTTGCGGATCTGACTTTACAGCAAGATCAGCAAAAGCGATGATCCGCGCCCAGTCTTCTATATCCTTTAAGTAAGCGATTCGGTCCAGCAGAACCAGGGCAAATTCTTTATCCGGGACAGGATTCACAGCGGACGACATTCCCAATTCGTAGAAGAGTACTTTCAGATCAGCCCGGCTCACGATTCTTACATTGGCCAGCTGCTGCGGCATAGATAGTGGATTTCCAGAAAGGAGAATTCTGTCGAAGTCGCCAACCTGACCGAAAGAAACGGGCAGTGTCTTAAGTTTATTGTTGCTGAGATTGAGGTCCGTAAGTTTTATGTGCTGCCAGCGGTCGCTTTCCGGCAGATTCCTGAGGCCTGTCCTGCTTGCATCAAGTATGAAGTTTTTCCTGGGAGCTGCCAGAACGACTTTCCAGAGAGATGCGCCATCCACATTTGGGTTATTTGACAGTTTGAGCATTTCCAGTGAATCCGCCGCTGCCAGCTCTTCCGGAAGAAGTGACAGGTCATTGTTATCAAGGATGAGCTGCCGCAGACTTCTGCATTTCCCAAGTGAAGCGGGCAATTGCCGGATGCGGTTATTCGCCGCGTTCAGGAACTGGAGTGCAGTTGTATTTCCCAATGTTGAGGGCAGGTAGTCTAGCCTGTTGTTTTCAACAGATAGGGTTCGTAGCTTTTTCAACTCCCAGCCGTCATCTGGCATATCGAGGAGCTGGTTCCCGGACAGGTCCAGAACTTCAAGTTCAGGTAAGTGAAGAACGGCTTTAGGGAGCTTGCTTAATCCTGTTGAATTGATCCGGAGTACCTTCAGCTTCTGAAAACCATAGGCCGGCAATTCAGGAAGCGCAATTATGCCTTCACCGGAGATGATCAGGCTGTCCAGCTTCGGAAGTCGGAAGATACTTCCAGGCAGATTGCGTTCTCCCGATCGTACTGACAGTAGTTTAAGGGATTTCAGTCTGTTGAAGATATCTGGTATCCAGGGTGCGCGGTATGCACCAAGTTTCAATTCTTCCAGCTGGTATAGCCGGGCGAGCTCAGCGAGGTTCTCAGGGTGCTTTTCGGATGGTACCCGGCTTACCAGTTCCAAGTGTTTGAGGAACCTGAGTGCTGAAATTCCGGTTAGGTTCAGGCTGTCAAAGAGACTTAATTTAAGCCAGTTCAGGTGCCTCATATGGCGGATTTTCCCCATAAGCTCTTTACCGTTGAATCCGGGTTCCGATATGGATAATCTATTTAAGTGCTTAAATTTCAGCAGTAATTCAGGATCAATTTGCCTGGGGTAATTGATTTCGAGGGTTTTTAAAGACTTTATTCCGGAGAGACTGGTCAAGACGGGGTTTTCCGCACGCAGGATTCTTACAGATTCCCACGGTACAGTACTTAGATCAAGGCCGAGTAGGTTCCCATTAAAGAGATGGAGCAGACGTACTTGTTTCAGCGTAGTAAGTGTAGCAGGAATTGGCTTATAAACGTTATAAAGGGCAAGAGCTTTAAGCGATTTAAGTCCAGACAGTTTACGGAACGCGTCATCAAGGTCTGCCAGACCACCGGTGAAGGCAACGATTTCCAGTTTGTTTAATTGCGTGATGTTGTCAGGGAGTCTGTAGCGGTTCTCATGTTCATGTACATAGGTTTTGTCTACTATCCCGGGTTCGCCTCCAATATGCAGGTATTGCAGATCTGGAAATTTCACGATTTCATTAATGGTATGGATGAACTCTGATGAATCTCGTACGGTGACAATCAATCCCCTGACTTTTTCGGCAATTCCTTGCTTTTGAATTGCTTTGATGTCCGTCAGGTGGTTTACTACGATAATCTTTGGGAAATGCTCAGCGTTTTCGAGAAGACGGGGATTCAGAAATAATTTACCAGGCAGTGGGTTGCGGTTTATGCCATTCCATATGGTAATGGGGTTGGGGTATCTTTCCTGGAGGCGGTACTCGTCAAACAGGCGGTCAATATCCTGAGCTTGTAAATGCTTTCCGAAGAATAGACAGAGAAAGAGGGCGAAAATTTTTTTCATGGCTTATCTATTGAAGGTAATGAAAATCTTGGTTTTCTGCAGGGGCTATTTTATATGCTGTGCATTGACCAGCTTTTATATATGCTATTCATAGCTTTCCGTTATCGACTGGACTTCCTTTGTAAATTTAAAAGTTGTGTTTAAATGGATACGTTTTATTATATTTGCCGCTGCTATTAGAAAAATGGTGCTTTCTGTATAGCAAAATGGTTTCGTAGTTCAACGGATAGAATAGAAGTTTCCTAAACTTTAGATATGGGTTCGATTCCCGTCGAGACCACCCTCCGATACAGCGTCTGATTTTCAGGCGCTGTTTTTTAGTTTTAGGAATGGCTGATCAGGCAGGGCATCAAACTCGTCCCGAATTTATAGCCGATGAGGTAGCCACCAACCAGGGGCTGTTCCATCGACGCTATTTTCCATCTCAATGCCAAAAAGATGCCCCCGATAAGCCTTGCCCCCTTCCAGCAAAGGAGCACTGGAATAGTAAAGCCGATGAAGAAACTGGAAGGCCAACCTGAAACAAAAAAAACAGGTCAGGATGAATTTCGGAATTTGGGGCCTAACCTGTGTTTTTGAACAATGGATGTGTGACGATGATCACCCTGGCGAGGGCAAAACGGTAAGTGTCTCAAAAATATTCTTCGAAGTAAGCGGGAAGCTGATATAGTTCCGCTTCTAGATTGAACTAAGATTCACTCTCCTTGGCGTTTACGGATATAGAATGAATGACTGTATCTAGCTCGATTGCTGATGATTGAATATATGCAAGGATCTCGGTTATTTCTTCTGGGTCGGACGTGGTGTTCTTCAAAAGTTCAATTAATCCCATAATACGTGATAACGGTGCCCGTATGGTGTGAGATTGCATCCACGCGATATCCCGCAACTGCTGGTTTTGAATCTGAATGGACTCCAGATGACGGATCTGCTTTGTCACATCTACTGCGAGCGCAATTCTTGCTTTTTTGCCATCAAACTCAATTGCGCTGCTTGTAATTTCAACATTAATTAATTCTCCGTTCTTTTTACGGTGAATGAAGGTACCTGGCTGATAAAAATAGGTTTTATGATTTGCTTCCTGAATAGCTTCTTCTAAAAGGTGCAACTCTGTTTCTGGCCGGATGTCACGCAAAGTCATCGATAAAAATTCTTCGCGTGAATAGCCATAGTGATTCACTGCGGCTCTATTGACGTCCAGGTAAGCCAGCGTTTTAGTATCAAACACAAATTTTGGCAGGGGGCTGAGTTGAAACAGATCTGAATAATGCCGACGGGAGATTTCAAGTGCTTCAGCTTGCTTTTGAAGTTCTCGCTCTGCTAGCTTACGCTCTGTGATGTCCTTAAAAAAAACTGAAAGGCCTCGCTCCGACGGGTAGGCGCTGACGTCGTACCATTTATTCAGGGCGGCATACCGGTCTTCAAAATGCCTGGATTCTCCAGTTAGTAAGGCTTCATTGTACTGGTGGTAGGAGATCGAACCGACAGCCGTCTCAAAAACCTCCCATAGATTTTTGCCGATGATCTCGTTTTTAGATTTTTGCAACACCTGCTCTGCTTCATGGTTCCAATACTGAATAATCCATTCCCGGTCAACGGAGAAAAAGGCATCTCCTATGCTTTCCAGGATGGAGTTTCTTTCGGACAGCAGGAGTGTCGCCGCTTGCTACGCACGTTTGCGGGCATCAATATCCTGGACGGACCCATAAATACGGATACATTTTTTGGCATCAAATTCTCCCTCACCCAAAATTCGCACCCATCGGTGCTGATGTTTTCCCGAGCTTATTTCAAACTCCAAATCAAATGCAGGTCCGCCTTCACTGGCCGCAACCAGCGCAGAATCCATTTTTTCCCAATCGGCAGGTTTAAACAGCGAAGAAATGGTGTTCCGGAACGGTCTGAAATCCGGGGGGACCTCCATGATATCAGCGGTTATATCCGACCAAAATATTTCACCGGTTTCCAGGTTGATTTCCCACGAGCCGATGCGGGCCAGTTCACTCGCCTTGTGAAGCAACTGTTCCAGACTTTTTTTGTCGGAAATGTTTTTGGCCACACAAAACAAAATGTCTTTTTCATTGCCCTTTGCGGCTGTCCAGGCCAGTTCGACAATACTGCCATTTCGGGCTCGGTAGCGGTTTTCAAAATACAATGAACTCAATTCACCGGTGATAAACTTGCCCATCCGCTCCTGACTGTCCGCCAGATCTTCTGGGTGTACAAGCGCATCAACCTTCAGGCCTAACAGTTCGGATTCACTGTAACCTAGCAAAGTGCACATGGCGGGGTTGACCTTTTTGAAATAGCGGTCCGTGCCGACGATACAAATGATATCAGGAGCGGCTTCAAAAATATCATGCAAATCGTTTTCCAGCTGCCGCCTTGAAATCGCCGACCCAAGATGGTCTCCCAGCCTTGCTAATAATACATCACTCAAGTGCGCTGGCCGCTCTGCCCGGATTTGGCCTAGTAACAATACGCCGACTAACTGGCTATTATGGCGGAGCGGCACACCAAAGGCTGAGGAAAGGCATGCGTTTGCTGCCGCTTCTTGCCGCAAAAAATCTGGATGATTTTTGAGATCTGTCCAAAATTCAATTTTTCCCCTTGCCCATGTTCGTCCAGGTAGTCCTTCACCACGTTCCAACTGATTAAAATCTGGTCGCTCTTTAAAAAAGCCTGATGTCAGTTCATCTTTGGCCTTTTGTGCGCTTAATATTATTTGCTGCCCGTTTCTTTCAACTAACCAGGTTTCAGCCAGACAAATGCTATTGTTAACCGTTATAATCTTTTGCATTACCTGCTGCATTAGTTCTGTCAGCGCCGAGGACTGCTCAAAAATTTTACTGATATCCGCTAGTAGTGCTTTTTGCTCTTCCTCTCTTTTTCGCCAGCTGATATCGCTGATGAATATGGAGAGTCCCTTTTCGTTGGGATAAATGTGGTTTTCTTGCCAGAGATTTAACGGGGCATAATAATCTTCATTGGTTACTGGCACGCCCGTCCTCCTCGCTTCTTCGATAGCACTCCAAGTGCTGGATCCTATCGCTTCGGGAAACAGGTCCCAGATTTTTTTACCGGACATAGCTGCTGGAGAAAGGCCAACCATCTCGGAAGTCCGCTGGTTAACATAAGTATAACGCAACTCTTGATCCAGGGCAATAAACCCGTCATTGATGCTTTCCAGCAAATTGCCTATTTGGATATTCTTTTCAATTAGTTCCTGTTTTGCCTGTTTAGCTTCGGTGCGATCGAATCGTATGGATACATATTGATAAGGCTTGCCATGTTGGTTAAGAAAAGGTATAATAGTCGTATCCACCCAATAGTGGCTTCCGTCTTTGCGGCGGTTACAAAAATCGCCCTTCCAGACCTTGCCGCCAGCTATTGTTCTCCACATCTCCTTAATAAATGACTTATCATGATACCCCGAGTTGAGGAGACGATGATCCTTTCCGATTAGTTCTTTTTCGCTATATCCTGAAATCTTGGAAAAGTTTTTATTTGCATGTCGGATAATGCCTTTTTGATCTGTTATTGCCACAATGGCTGCGACATCCAGTGCGTACTTATAAGCTGATAGCTCTTCAATAGTTTGCTTTAGTGTGTCTTCTGTATGCTGGCGTTCAGTAATATCATGAAAATTCAAAACCAAGGCTCTGATTTTTGGCTCGTCCAGCCAATTGGTAAAAATACCTTCCAGGTCTATAAAATGGCCTAAGTAGTGGCGGGTCTTTAGCCGGCAAGTAACCGATTCACCTGGATGCTGTAATAAATTGTCGAGCATTGTCTTTATCCGCACCTGATCACCCGGATGAACAATGTCATTAAATGTGAGATCCGTTCGACCTTGATCGTTGAAGCCGGTAATGCGGGCCGCTGAGGGGCTGCGATAAATGAAGTTGAGATTCGCATCAAATAGAGTGATTCCTGAATAACTATACTCGATCAATTGCTGAAACAGGCTTGGCTGTTCTATATGTTTTATTGTATTGCTGAAATTATGGGCAATTTTTTTTGTATACGCGAGGCTTCGGGCCATTAATGCGAAACCTTGTAGTTCACCGGTTTCATAAATGGATTGAAATGTCAAGTAAGCTGGAAAAATTGACCCATCCCTGCGTTTAACATCATGTTCAAAGGAAACATGGCCATCTGCAAAAGCCTGATCAAGATAAGTAGTTGGGTTCAGCCCATTAAGAAGCTCCGAAACATGAAGTCCTGCACTTTCCTCCGCTGAATATTGATAAAAATTACTCGCCCCCTTATTCCAACTGCGGATAATACCTGAAGAATCTGTAAGGCAGATAGCCTGATCTCCAACTCCGGAACTTAAGAGATCCAGCAGCTGAATAAAGACCTCGGAATTCAGATTCATAATATTTGGTTGGAATAGCGTTAATTTTTAGTTTGTTCTCTAAATCTAAGTAATGACGGCCGATAAAACAAGAGCAAATCTTTAACTGTAAAATTATGTTAATCATTTAACCACATGTCAGCCCTGATGGGGCTATAAAAATCGGTAACCCATCCGCCAGCAAGTCGAAACAGAACTGCACTAGAGATTCAACAGGTAAAATATTGACAGATGTCAAGATACCATAGCCTTAGCGAAACGGCCAAGAATAATATATTGGCTAAGGATTTATGCGGAAGCAGTATTTTCAGCCAAAAGCTCTTGAGAATGCAATGATCTATTCACGCTGTATTATTATTCCGGGGAGTGCAGTTTTACAGTAGACAATCTGCTGGAATCTATATTTGCGTATATTGCGAAAAGTTCTGAAAAGGAACTGTATGCTTATGAAGCACAACCTCATTAACAGCGATCACCAAAAATAAAATGACTATGCAAGACAGTGTGCTGATCATTGATGATGAAAAAAAACTATGCAGCCTGCTGGCCAGGATTATCGGACTGGAAGGTTTCCGCGTCTTTCAGGCCTATACTGGTAAAGAGGGGTTGAAAATATTGAAATCTGAAGAAATCATGGTCGTGGTGAGTGATGTGAAACTTCCGGACTTTAATGGTGTTGAACTGGTCAAGGAAATCAAAAAAATACGGCCTAGTGCCGAGGTGATCAACCTCACCGCCTTCGGGACAATTTCGGATGGCGTGATGGCCATTCGCAATGGAGCCTTTGATTATATCACCAAGGGTGATGATAATGAGAAGATCATCCCATTGGTCTACAAAGCGATGGAACGGGCCAAACTCAACGTCAGGGTAAACAACCTGGAAAACCGGATCAACCGTCGGTACAACTTTGACTCCATTTTAGGGAAGTCCAAGGCCATAAAGGAAGCGGTTGCCCTTGCGCAAAAAGTCGCGGGTACGACTACAACCGTGCTGCTTTTAGGGGAGACAGGGACAGGTAAAGAGGTATTTGCACAGGCCATCCACTATGAAAGCCCCAGGAAATCAAAACCTTTTGTGGCGGTCAACTGTAGTGGTTTTAGCCCTGAACTGTTAGAAAGTGAACTTTTTGGATATAAATCCGGTGCTTTTACCGGGGCGATTAAGGATAAGAAAGGTTTACTGGAAGAGGCCAATGAGGGTACAATCTTCCTGGACGAAATTGGCGAGATGAACCTTGATCTGCAAGCCAAACTGCTCAGGGTCCTGGAAAGCCAGACCTATATCAAAGTGGGTGATACCCAAACCAGCCAGGTAAATGTGAGGATCATTGCTGCGACTAACCGCGATCTGAAAGCGGAATCCGAAGCCGGAAAATTCCGGCTCGACCTTTTTTACAGGCTATCGGTGTTTTCCATCCAGTTGCCACCCTTGTCTCATAGACGTGAGGATATTTTACCCATTGCTATGCACTACCTTAAGGAGTTTGCAGCTAAGGTCAATAAGCCTGGATTTACGTTGGATAAAGAAGTTTCCAGGCTGCTCACTGAGCACAGTTGGAAAGGAAACATCAGGGAACTCAAAAACGTAATGGAGCGGGTTGTTATCCTGGCTGACGGGGATGAGATCAGTTCCAATCTGCTGCCCTTTGAATTCCACGACCCGGTCCCAAGTAAAGATTCACTGAACATGCAGGATGTGGAGAAGCAGCACATCATCAAGGTACTGAAATATACACGCGGTAACAAAACGGAAACCTCCAGGCTACTGGGAATAGGTCTGACCACTTTGTACCGAAAGATTGAAGAATTTCAAATAGAAGCCTGACACGGGTAGGCTGAAGCAAGTCTTTGCCACAAGCATCCGGATATGAAAAAACCCTTCCAAAATGGAAGGGTTTTTTTGTTAAAAAATTGGCTGATTTTATTTTTTAGTCTCTTAAGTTGTTGTTTTTCAGTGGATTATTATTCTTTTTTAAAACATGGCATCCGGATTGGCATAGGCAACTCAAAAATATAGATATCATGTTAACAATCGTACTCTTTCTAACCCTGCTGTTGCTGTGCCGGGTAGTTTACAAATCAATCGACTGGTTCGAAAAAATCTAAAAATTATGATCGCATTATTCATTATCGCCATCGCCGTATTCATTTACATGGTTTACGTGCTGGTCAAACCTGAAAAATTTTAATCAAACAAAATGAACACTGAATTACTTGGAATCATAGCTACCTACCTGCTTACGCTGGTTATCGCTATTCCGTTGGGCAGATACCTGGCGAAGGTATTTGCCGGAGAGAAAGTCTGGACGGACTTTTTAAAACCTCTGGAATCCGGGATTTTTAAGCTATCCGGGATCAACGCTAAAGAGGAAATGAACTGGAAGCAGCACATGAAAGCATTGCTGACCATCAACCTGGTTTGGTTGGTTTACGGTTTTTTTGTACTCATCTACCAGGACAAACTGCCGCTGAACCCTGACGGCAACCCTGGCATGTCGCCGGATCTGTCTTTTAACACCATCATCAGCTTCGTGGTCAATTGCGACCTGCAGCACTATTCGGGTGAAAGTGGGGTTACTTACCTGACTCAGCACGTCGTGATGATGTTTCTCATGTTCGTCAGTTGTGCTACCGGCATTGCTGCCGCAGTGGTGTTCTTTAAGGCGTTCCGGGATAAGACAACAGAGAGACTTGGCAATTTCTGGGATTTTTTCGTGAAATCTATTACCAGATTGTTGTTACCACTCTCATTGGTAGTGGCATTAATTCTGACCTTTAATGGAACGCCTGCCAGCTATGAAGGAAAAGATCAGTTCATATCGCTTCAGGGCGATACGGTGAATGTGTCAAGAGGTCCGGCGGCCGGTATGATTGCCATCAAACATTTGGGTACCAATGGTGGTGGCTGGTTCGGTGCCAACTCTTCCCATCCGCTTGAAAATCCCAATTACATCACCAACTCGGTAGAGCTGATCGCCCAGGTCATTATTCCGATTGCCATGGTGATCGCCTTCGGAATCTTTATCAGGCGCAGAAAGCTGAGCTGGGTCATTTTTGGTGTGATGACTATCGGTATGCTCCTGTTACTTATTTCAACAGTCAGTTCAGAACTTGGCGGTAATCCTGCTTTGTCCAAAATGGGGATTTCTCAAACTACCGGAGCCATGGAAGGTAAGGAAGTCCGCTTCGGCCCTGCCATATCCGGTTATTGGAGTACAGTGACCACGATCATATCTACAGGATCGGTTAACAGTATGCACGACAGCACCATGCCGCTGACCGGGGCATGGCAGCTGCTGGGTATGATGATCAACTCCTTTTATGGAGGTTGCGGGGTTGGTATATTGAATTACTTCATCTACCTTATTATCGCGGTATTTATTTCCGGGCTGATGGTTGGACGTACGCCTGAGTTCCTCGGACATAAAGTTGAAGCGAGGGAAGTTAAAATCGCTGCCCTGATTACACTTTTAAGTCCATTCCTGATATTAGCCGGAACAGCCGTTGCCAGTTACGTATTTACAGCACATGGCGACGCAGATTGGGCAGTACAGCCTAAAAACTGGCTGAACAATCCGGGCTTCCACGGTTTCTCTGAGATGCTGTACGAAGTGACCTCCTCCAATGCCAACAACGGTTCGGGTTTTGAAGGTTTGGGTGATAATAATATTCTTTGGAACGTGCTAACCGGATTTGTTTTACTATTGGGCCGCTTTCTGCCAATCATTGGCCCGGTTGCTATCGCAGGTTTGTTAGGATCTAAAAAATATATTCCGGAATCTGCAGGTACCTTGAAAACAGACACGCTGACTTTTGGTCTGATGACTTTTGCAGTAATCATTGTTCTGAACGCACTTTCTTATTTCCCTGCACTGGCCTTAGGACCATTGGCAGAATATTTTACCATGCTTAAATAATCATTAAATACATTCAGATGAAAACATCATCAAATAAATTATTTGAACCTGCTTTAGTGCAAACTGCGCTGAAACAGTCCTTCATCAAGCTTGATCCCCGGGTAATGATTAAAAATCCGGTGATGTTTACCGTGGAGATCGGCACGTTGATTATGGCCTATGTTACGGTCTACTCCATCAGCAATCAGGGACAGGGCTCTCCAACATATAACTTCATCATTTTTCTCATCCTGCTGCTGACCGTTCTTTTCGCAAATTTTGCTGAGGCAATTGCTGAAGCCAGGGGCAAAGCGCAAGCAGATTCCCTGAGGAAAACCAGGGAAGAAACGCCTGCAAAAGTAGTGCTTGCCGACGGAAAGATGGAAATCCGCTCGTCTTCTTTACTTAAAAAAGGCGAAGTGTTTGTATGCGAGGCCGGGGATATCATACCTACCGATGGAGAAATCATTGAGGGTATTGCTACCATCGATGAGTCTGCCATTACCGGCGAGTCTGCTCCGGTGATCAGGGAATCAGGGGGCGACAAATCCTCTGTGACAGGTGGAACGAAAGTGCTGTCAGACCGTATCAAGGTTCAGGTCAATACCCAGCCTGGAGAAAGCTTTCTGGATAAAATGATCGCCCTGGTAGAAGGCGCTTCACGCCAGAAAACTCCGAACGAGATTGCCCTGACCATCTTGCTGGCAAGTTTCACCCTGGTATTTATCATCGTATGCGTTACCTTAAAACCTTTCGCGGATTACGCGAATACTGCAATTACGATTGCGGCATTAATTTCCCTTTTTGTTTGCCTGATCCCTACTACGATTGGTGGTCTGCTTTCGGCAATTGGTATCGCTGGTATGGATCGGGCATTACGTGCCAATGTCATCACCAAATCCGGTAAAGCAGTGGAAACAGCAGGAGATATCGATGTGCTCTTGCTGGACAAAACCGGGACCATTACCATTGGTAACCGTAAAGCTACCGGTTTTTATCCAGCGCCGGGAGTGGAAATGAGAGCTTTCATCGAAGCCTGCGTGATGAGTTCGCTGGCTGACGAAACCCCTGAAGGTAAGTCTATCTTAGAACTTGCCGGCGAGCAAGGCCATAAGATTCAGGCCGCCCCTGCCGGATCGACGTTCATTAAATTTACCGCAGAAACCAGATCCAGCGGGCTGGATACCACAGATGGCGTAAGAACCCGCAAAGGTGCTTTTGATTCCATCAGAAACATGGTATTGAAAGCCGGAAACCCATTTCCTTCAGAGATTGAAGAACAGGTTAAAAAGATCTCCGGCAATGGCGGTACACCGCTGGTCGTATCGGTGAACGAAAAAACCATGGGTGTCATTGAATTGCAGGACGTCATTAAACCTGGTATCAGCGAACGCTTTGAGCGCCTGAGAAAAATGGGCGTAAAAACGGTAATGGTGACCGGTGACAATCTGCTTACTGCCAAATTCATTGCAGAAAAAGCCGGAGTAGACGATTTCATCGCTGAAGCCAAGCCTGAAGATAAAATGAATTACATCAAAGAGGAACAGCAGCAGGGTAAATTGGTCGCCATGATGGGCGACGGTACCAACGATGCACCGGCGCTTGCCCAAGCTGATGTTGGTGTGGCCATGAACAGTGGTACACAAGCAGCCAAAGAAGCTGGTAACATGGTAGATCTGGACAATGACCCTACCAAGCTCATTGAGATCGTGGAGATCGGTAAGCAACTTTTGATCACCCGTGGTACGCTCACGACCTTTTCCATTGCCAACGACGTCGCCAAATACTTCGCCATTGTACCGGCATTGTTCATTGCATCAATACCGGCACTGCAGCGCCTCAACATCATGGGCCTGCATAGTCCTGAGAGCGCAATTCTTTCGGCCGTAATCTTCAACGCGATCATTATTCCAATTCTGATCCCGCTGGCACTCAAAGGCGTGGAATACAAACCCATCGGCGCCAGCGCCCTGCTTCGCAGAAACCTGCTCATTTACGGTTTGGGCGGGGTGATCGCACCGTTTATTGGGATCAAAATAATCGACTTACTGGTAGGCTTATTTGTATAAGCAATCTGAAAAAATAGGAAATCATGAAAAAATACATTTTACAATCTATACGCTTAACTGCAGTGTTAATGGTATTGCTTTGCGTTATCTATCCGCTAATCGTTGCTTTTGCAGGAGGCTTCGCTGAAGGTAATGGCGGTGGTGAAAAACTCACTAAAAACGGGAAAGTGGTGGGTTATGCCCTGCTCGGCCAGTCTTTCACCAAACCGGAATATTTCTGGGGCAGGCCATCTGCTGTTGGATACAATGCAGCAGGATCGGCAGGATCGAACAAAGGCCCGTCAAACCCCGATTATTTGCAACAGGTTTCCGACCGGATCGACACCCTGTTGAAATACAATCCAACCATTAAAAAAGCGGATATCCCGGCTGATATGGTTACTGCATCCGGAAGCGGACTCGATCCCAATATTTCAGAGCAAGGGGCTATCATACAAATCAGAAGAGTAGCGGCTGCAAGAAATTTAGACGAAAAAACAGTGGTGGAACTGGTAGTTAAAAACACGCAGGGCCCACTATGGGGTATGTTTGGTCCAACTTCAGTTAACGTGTTGAAGCTCAACCTTGCCTTAGACGAATTAAAAAAATAGAGAAGTTCATTTACAGAATGATAATTACGATATATATGAAAAGAATATTAGTGCTGGCTGCGGCATTAACGACAGGATCTATAGCCTACGGTCAGGAAGAACCAAGGATCAAAGTGAGTGGATACCTGGAGACTTATTTTGGTTATGATTTTAACAAACCTTCCGATAACAACCGGCCGGGCTTTATCTATTCCCATAACCGTCATAATGAGTTCAACCTGAATCTGGGTTTTATAAAAGGCAGCTATGAAAATGGAATGGTCAGGGCAAATCTTGCGGTAATGGCCGGAACTTATGCAAATGCAAACCTTGCCGTGGAGCCAGGTGTGCTGAAAAACATTTTTGAAGCAAACGCAGGGCTGAAACTTTCAAAATCTGCCAACCTATGGCTTGACGGGGGGATCTTCTCTTCTCATATTGGTTTTGAAAGTGCAATTTCGAAAGACTGGTGGGTATTGACCAGAAACATTTCCTCTGAAAATACGCCATACTATGAGTCTGGCGCAAAACTAACCTACGGTACCAATGATGGCAAGTTTACTGCCGCTGCTTTCTACCTGAATGGTTGGCAGCGGATTACCCGTCAGAACGGGAACAGCCAACCGGCCGGTGGTTTACAGCTGACCTGGAAACCGACAGGAAAAATCACTGTCAATTACAGTAACTACCTGGGTACGGAAGGTGCTGATTCGGTCCGCGTCAGACGTTTTTATCATAATGTATATGGCATATTCCAGCTGACACATCAATTTGGGTTGACCGTTGGGTTTGATTACGGGACCCAGCAGCAAGCAAAAGGAAGCAGCGATAAAAATGAAGTACTGTCTCCTGTTGCCATCGCGCAGTACAAGATCACTGATAAATGGGCCGTGGCTGGACGGGTTGAATATTACGAGGATAGACATGGAATGCTGGTGGCAACCGGAACACCAAATGGTTTCAGGACAATGGGATATTCATTAAATTTTGATTATGCCCCGATCAGTAATGCCGTAATCCGCCTGGAAGGTAAAATGTATAGCAGTAAAGACCAGATCTTTGTCCGGGACCAGAACCCGGTGGATAACAACGCGGCGCTGACTGCAAGTATTGCGGTATCGTTTTAATTCGTAGAAAAAGGTTATGTAATTTTAGCATGGTAAAATAAGTTATGGAGCAGGACGACAAAGCAGGATCGGTCCGGAAATTTCTGGAGCTGGTTAAAAAATCCAGGCGGGGGAAATTCAAAGTGTACATCGGTATGAGTGCCGGAGTCGGTAAGACCTATCGCATGCTTCAGGAGGCCCATGCCCTGCTCAAAAGCGGTATAGATATACAAATCGGTTATATCGAAACACACAACCGGGTTGAAACACACGCTTTGTTGGCGGGCATTCCATTGATCCCGAGGAGAAAGCTCTTTTATAAGGGTAAGGAACTCGAGGAGATGGACGTGCAGGCCATCATCAACCTGCATCCTGAAGTGGTGATCGTGGACGAACTTGCACACAGCAACGTAGAAGGTAGCAAAAACGGAAAACGGTGGCAGGATGTGGCAGATATTCTGGACGCTGGAATCAGTGTGATATCGGCAGTGAACATCCAGCACCTGGAAAGTATGAACGAAGAGATCGAGACCATCACCGGTATCCCAATCACTGAACGTGTTCCTGATAAAATCCTGGAGACAGCGGATGAGATCGTCAATATTGACCTGACGGCAGATGAGCTCATTGACAGGCTGAAAGCCGGGAAAATCTATGACCAGACCAAGATTAAAAGGGCGCTGGACAATTTTTTTCAACCTGAGCGTATCCTGCAACTAAGAGAGATGGCGTTGAAAGAAGTAGCGCATCACCTGGAAAGGAAGATCAATATCGAGGTACCCAAACAAGTGAAGCTTCGGCCAGAAAAATTTCTCGCCTGTATTTCGACTAATCATGAAACTGCAAAGGTCATCATCCGCAAAACCGCCCGGTTGGCGTCGTATTACCGTTCACCCTGGATCGTATTATATGTGCAGCGGAGCAAGGAAGGAGGCAACCGGATCAAGCTGGATCTGCAGCGGCACCTGATCAACAATTTCAAGCTGGCCACGGAGCTTGGCGCCGAAGTTTTAAAAATAAAAAGTGAAGACGTCACTGAAACCATCACTAAGATTGCTGCCGAGAAAGAAGTTACTACTATCTGCATTGGAAAGCCGCATCTAAGCTTATTCCTGGTGATCCTGCGAACGGCTATATTCAATAAGCTCCTGAAGAACATCGCCCAAACAGAAACAGATCTGGTCATCCTGTCCTAAAGTAAATTAGAATTAAAATCTCATGAAGATAAAAACAAAACTGCGCCTCGGATTCGGGTTTTTATTCCTGGTCGTCATCGCTTTTGGGGGCATATCCTTGTACTACATGAACAAGATCTCTTCGAGTGCTAAGGTCATATTAAAGGATAATTATGAGAGTCTAAAATATGCCCGGGAAATCAGAAGCATGCTGGATGATAACGAGCTGCCGCTAAGCCCCGCTGCTATAGATCAGTTGTCTGAACAAATCAGGCTCGAAGAGAAAAATATTACCGAAGAAGGTGAAGGGAAGGCTGTAGCCGCACTGGCCGGGTCGTTTCGCCGGCTAACACGGCCAGGCGCTGATCTCTCCGTACAGAAAGAAGCGCTCAGGGAAATTCACCTGCAGCTCAGGGTCATTGATGAAGTGAACATGAAAGCGATTGTCAGAAAAAATGATGCGGCACAATATCATGTGGAAAGATCAGCCACTTACCTGATCTTTGCCGCCTCACTTTGTTTTATTATCCTTTTCTCCTTCAGTGTTAATTTTCCTGGTTTTGTTGCCAATCCGCTTCGGGAGTTTTCCGAAGCGATTAAGGCCATCAGCCGTAAAAATTATAAGCAGCGACTGGAATTTAAAGGTAATGACGAATTTGCGGAGCTGGCTGAAGAGTTCAATACCATGGCCAGTCAGCTTAACAAATGGGAAAACAGTAACCTGGCTAAACTTCAGTCTGAAAAGCTCAGGATCGAAGCGATCATAGGGCAGATGCAGGACGCCATTATAGGGTTAAATGAACAAAAGGAAATTCTTTTCCTGAATCAGGTAGCCAGTCAGTTGCTGAATGTGCATGAGAAAGACGTGGTAGGCGCAGATGCCAGGGAGTTGATGAATAATAATGACCTGTTGAGGAACATAATCCGGTCGAATAGTAATGACAAGCCATTGAAAATCTATGCAGACGGGAAAGAATCTTACTTTAAACTGGAGCGTCGCGAAATCATGGTGCCATCTTTTGAAGATCAGGAAGAGAAAGCGATCAGCAACTCGCTCAGAACCGCCGGCGAAGTGTACATTCTAAAGAATATCACCGAATATAAAGAGCTGGACGAGGCCAAGACAAATTTCATTGCGACGGTTTCTCATGAGCTTAAAACTCCGATTTCCTCTATCAAAATGAGTGTGAAGCTACTGGATGATGAGCGCATTGGTGAAATGAATACGGAGCAAAAGGAACTGCTTCAGCACATAAAGGAGGATTGCGGTCGGCTCCTGAAAATTACCAGTGAGCTGCTAGACCTGTCTCAGGTGGAAACGGGAAACCTGCAACTGAATTTCGTAAAATCAGATCCGAGAAAGGTGGCCATTTATGCTATGGATACTGTCCGGTTCCAGGCTGAACAGAAGCAGATTGAACTGGAGCTGATCAGCAGAAACGATTTGCCGAAGGTTTATGTAGATACCGAGAAAACCGCATGGGTACTCGTTAATTTTCTGTCCAACGCCCTGCGTTACAGCCCCCCGAAGTCCAGGGTGGTAATTCAAATCACTGAATCAGGAAACAGCATTGAATTTTCGGTACGTGATTTTGGTAAAGGAATTGACGAGCAGTATCAAAAACGTTTATTTGACCGGTATTTCCAGGTGCCTACAGATGGTAATAACAAATCTGGTTCAGGCCTTGGTCTTGCCATTTCCAAGGACTTCATTGAAGCTGAAGGCGGAAAAATTTGGGTAGAAAGTGCAATAGGCGAAGGTAGCAGGTTTTGTTTTCTGCTCCCTGTGGCGGAATAAGATCCTATGAGGGCGCTATCATCCTTAACAATAAGATAACAGTACTTTGTGGTTTCGTATATTGGCTTTTACAGAATTTTGTCTGTAAATCGCTAACTTGCAGTAGGGAAATGGCAATGTATTCATCAAAAAACTGGACTGACGAAATGCTGTTGGATTTAATCCGGCATCAGGATGATCGTGCCGCTTTCGCTGAAATCTATAACAGATACTGGGATTTATTAATTGACAGTGCTTACAAACGTCTAAAATCTCGTGAGCTATCGGAAGAGATTGTTCAGGACGTTTTTGTTTCCCTGTTTATTCGCAGACAGAAGGTACAACCTAAGTCTACTCTGGAAAGTTATCTGAGAACTGCCGTGCGCAATCAGGTGTTTCGCGCGTATTATGCGCGTGAAAGCCATGTCATGGTGCTCAATGACCTCATCGCAAGTAATCAGATTATTCCCGCTTTACCGGACGAGTTGCTGGAGGCCAAGCAGCTGCAGCAAAAGATTTACCTGGCTACAGATAAACTGCCGGAGAAATGCCGTGAAGTTTTTGTGCTCAGCAGGTTTGAGCATTTGTCTCACCAGGACATCGCTGACAGGCTGCAGATTTCAGTAAGTACGGTGAAAAAACACATTACCAAAGCTATGGGTATTTTGCGTACCGAACTTGGCAGCCATCGCATGGATCTGATGGCATTTCTGTTATTTCTGGGACTTCACCGATAAGCCTTCACTTAATAACAAAAATTATTCTACTGTAAATCAGTATGTTGTAGGAATTTCCCAATTCAGAGTAGCACCTGCGCGCCCATTTTTGAAGTATACCTGTAAGAAGGCTACAAAATGGATGAACAAGATCAATCTATAAAAAACTTGCTCAAGCAATTTCAGGAGGGCAATATATCTGAGCAGGGCATGCAGGAACTGATTGCCTGGTATGACACATTTGAAAATGACCCGGGTTATACGGATGGGCTGACAGAGGAATTGCGTCATAAGAACAAAGAGGAACAGTTTAATTTGTTAAGGGCTAAAATAGACAGCCAGCGCAAAGTTTCGATCTGGCCGAAATTGATGATTGCTGCCTCGACCGTAATTGTATTGTCTTTGGGATTGTACTTTATTATCTATCGCAAATCTCCTGCAGCAGAAACTGCTTTCGCGCAGATGGAACAATTTAAGCCTGGCGGAAACAAAGCTGTGCTGACACTTTCTGGAGGACAGAAAATTGTTCTGGACGATGCGGGGAACGGTAAACTGGCTGCCCAGGGAAATACAACGATAAGCAAGACTGCCGATGGTAAAGTAGTTTATGGCAGAGAAAGCAGTTCGGGAGCAGTAATGAACACCATGACAACGCCACGCGGTGGCCAGTATCACCTTGTTTTGGCGGATGGCACAGGGGTTTGGTTAAATGCAGCCTCATCAATCACTTATCCATCGGCTTTTACTGGTAATACGAGAGAGGTGGAAATTACCGGAGAGATCTATTTTGAGGTTGCGCACAATGCTGCCAGGCCATTCCGGGTTAAGTCTGAGGGTCAAACGGTTGAAGTTTTGGGTACTCATTTCAACATTAACGCCTATGCAAACGAAAGTGCTGTTGCTACTACCTTGCTGGAAGGATCGGTGCGCGTTGTTTCTGGTAATACCAGTAAAATTATTAAACCAGGGCAGCAGGCACAGCTGAAAGGATCAAATATTAGCCTGCGTGAGGTTGATGCGGACGAAGTGGTTTCCTGGAAAGTCGGTTATTTTGATTTTACAGATGCGGACATTCAGACGGTGATGCGCCAGATTTCACGCTGGTATGATGTCGACGTAGTGTTTGACGGCCCGGCTACAACAGAAACATTTACCGGGAAAATTCCCCGTTCATTTGATCTGGCAAAAACCATCAAAGTGATGCAGCTGTCCAGATCGGTTAAACTTACTGTAGAAGGAAGGAGGATAATGGTGAGATAGAAACTTTCTCTTCCATGATCCTGAAAAAAGAAGCCAGATGTGGTGGAACACAACTGGCCGAATCTGGGTCATGTTGATCAAAGCTGTGAACTTAATAAACTAATAACCAGACAAACAAACTTAGGCAATATTGTGGATGAATGCAATGTTGGCAGGTCTCGTCGGCCGCTAAGGGTTTGTCAAAACCAAACGACGGATGTATCAAAATCTAACAAGCAAACCGGATATGCTCCGAAGGCATATTCATAAACTATTATTAACAATGAAGCTGGCCACATTTCTGATCCTGATGAGTATTATGCAGGTGAGTGCGGGTGCTTTGGCACAAAAGATCACGCTGTCAGAACGAAATACGCCACTAACCAAGGTGTTCAAAAAGATTACCGCCCAAACGGGATATGCCTTTTTCGTTTCTGCCAGGACACTAAAAGACGTAAAGCCAGTAACGATTGAAGTGAGAAACGTAGCGTTGAAGGATGCACTGGAGCAGATTTTTAAAGATCAACCCATTGAGTTTACCCTCGCGGATAAAATTGTAACTGTTTCAAAACGGTTAGCGCCGTCCTTTCTGGAAAAAGTGGTGGATGCGTTTACGCCGCCAGAGGATGCTGAAGGGGTGGTTTTGGATGAAAAGGGGAATCCACTTGCGGGGGCGACGGTGAGGGTGAAGGGGACTAAGAATGTGGTCATTACTGATGCGAAAGGTCAATTTCATTTGATACGGCCTGATTATAAAGATCGATTGATCATTTCTTATGTTGGCTATCAGGATAAGGAAGTCGCCATCGAGGAAAATATGACGGTGAGGCTTGAGCTAAAATCTGCTGAGCTAAATGAAGTTGTAGTGGCTTATGGCAGGCAACAGCAGAAGTCAATTACCGGTGCTGTTACAGTTGTTACCGGGGATCAGATACAGGGATTGCCGAACAGAAGCTTCGATAAGAGTTTGCAGGGAATGGTTCCGGGGCTGGTAGTGACCAAAGGCAGCGGGCAGCCTGGGGGTGGTGTTTCTAATTTTATGTTAAGGGGTATTGCTACAGGAGGAGATCCGTCTTTGGGCAATCCTGTGCGCAACCCGCTTATTGTAGTTGACGGTGTTCCTGTGACACAAGTGCCGTCGATAACGAATAGAGCTGGTTCCGATCAACTTTCCTTAGTAAGCAACCCTTTAGCACAACTCAATCCAAACGATATTGAATCTATATCAATTTTGAAAGATGCGTCTGCTATAGCGCTTTATGGTTCCAAAGCCAGCAATGGTGTAATCCTTGTCACTACAAAAAAGGGTAAAATAGGTAAAACGAGGTTCACGTTTTCCCAACAGACAGATATTGCAAACAGAGAAAACAATGAGGTGAAGATGCTGAATCAGCAGCAATATATTGATCTGTTTGTGGAAACCTACAGAAATTCCTATCCCGATGCTACACGTGTACAGGTAATCGACTCACTTAAACAAAAGTTTCCGACGCGCTCGGATGGTAGTTTTTATCCACAGGTCAATTGGTTAGATGCCATTTCCAATAAAGCGGCTATAACCAACAGTACAAATTTTTCCATCTCCGGTGGGTCGCAAAAAGAAAACTTTTATGTTAGTCTGGAACGTACTGACGAAAAAGGCGTTATCAGAAATTCGGGATATGTACGGAACTCTTTTAGAATTAATTATGAAGGCAGGCCTTCAAATTGGTTTAAATATGGGTTCAACACCACATTATCGCATAACATACAAGATTATTCCGATCCGAATTTAATTGAAAAAGCCCAGTTCATGTCCCCGTTAAATCCAATTTACGATGAAAACGGAAGACTGATATATAATTTCAATTATGGGGCCTCAGGAATACAAAATGGACTGGAAACTTCCAGCCCGTTTGCGGTCGTGTCGCTCAACACCAATAGAAATACGGCATACAGGGCTTTGAGCAGAGGATATCTTGAGGGAAAATTTTTTAAATACTTTACCCTTTCTTCTTCTTTGGGATTTGACTTTATGCTGAACGAAGAAAAAATAAAAAGTTATCCAAAAGTAGCTTATCCTGATGACTACGGATATCCAATGACAGATGGGAAGATAGAAAGGAATAGCAAGAGGACTTCAAATATAATCCTGACAAACACGCTTGCCTTCAACAAATCCTTTGATGAAGATCACTCGGTGAACATATTGTTGGGCCAGGAAACACAGATGTTTGAAAACACAGAAGCATATGCAGTATTAACGGGGTTTCCGAATAATCCAACCTTGGAGGATGTGACAGGCGGAGGAAGTACTTTTAACGGAGGACAAACCAGCGGCAAACAAAACAGTGTTTCATATTTTAGTCAATTGAACTATGGTTTTAAGGATAGATATTTTGCTACCGGATCTATCAGGAGGGACGGATCATCAAGATTTGGAGCCAGCAATAAATTTGGTACGTTTTGGTCAGCTGGAGTAGCTTATGTTTTGAGTGAAGAGGCCTTTCTTAAGAATAAATATTCTTGGCTAAATTACCTCAAGTTACGGGGTAGCTTTGGTCCTGCAGGGAATTCTTCTGCTATTAAAGACACCTATAGGTTGAATCAGATCGTACCCGGTATCTTTTTAGGTAATCCTGTGGTCACACCGCAAGCGACCGATGTTCCGCCTGGAAATTCAGGAATAAAATGGGAATCTACCTTTACTTGGGATGCAGGTGTCGATTTACGATTGTTCAATAATCGTGTCACTATTACAACTGATTTGTATCAAAGGAACACTCAAAACTTCATTGCAATGGTTCCCATGGGATTCACAGGAGGATTCACTACGTATTGGGCTAATATCGGCGACATGCAGAATAAGGGTGTAGAAATTTCTTTGTCAGCGGATATTTTACGCTTAAAGGAGTTTGCTTGGAACGTAAATGTCAATTGGAGTCGGAACACCAATAAATTGACCAAGTCTTTTTATCCTGAAACAAATATGGGAGGAACGGTCAATAAGGTTGGGGAAGAGTACAATTCTTTCTATGCTCCGGTTTGGGCCGGTGTAGATCCAACAACCGGAAAGCCTCAATGGCTGGACAAAAGCCAAAATGTTACCGTTGAATATGCTAACCTGTATCTGCAGCGTGTCGGCAAAGCACAGCCTGACGGGATTGCAAGCATGACCAATACGATTACCTATAAATCATACAGTTTATCATTTAGTATTTACGGGTCATACGGTTCAACCATCCGGGTCGGCAATAAGTTCCAGAATGATGCGCTAGACCCTTATATTAATCAGAGTATTGCCGCATTGAATCATTGGAAGGCGCAAGGCAATAATGCCGTTAATCCACGCAGGCTGTTCATGGCGGGTTATGATGGGGTTCCGGTCGATTTTGGTACCAATCCATCAACGCGTTATTTTTTAGATGGCGACTTTATCCGCTTAAGTAATGTTCGGCTGGGTTATGCAGCTCCTTCCGCTGTGCTTAAACATTTGCACATAGACGGTCTGAACTTATTTGTGCAGGGTAACAACTTGGCCTTGTGGACCAAATACTCAGGCTCCGATCCTGAAAACATTAACGCTTTTGGAAGCAGCGGACAGGGTCTTTTATATCCTCAGGCCAGGATTTACAGTGCCGGCCTTAATATTTCATTTTAATTTTTATCATATGAGAAATCGCATTTTATACAGCCTCTTACTGCTAATCTCTATTCACAGTTTTGTTTCTTGTAAGAAAAGTTTTCTGGACGTTGCCAGTGTTACTAGCCCTTTATATAGGGAAAATTATGTCAGAGACCTGAATAGCATGGAAGAATACCTGAACGGCATGTACCTCTTATTTGCTGCAAATTGGTTCGGTGGATCTAGCGAAAAAGGTTATGCCGAATATGTCGCTGACAACTTGAAACCTATTAACACGAATGATGCAAATATAATAGCAAATTACAAATGGATGCAAAATCAATATGGGGGAAACGCACCCGATTTTACTTCAACAAATATGTCTCTTAATTGGCAACGTAACTACCGAGTTATCAGAGCCAGTTGTTTTATAACTGAGGATATAGGTAAGTATCGGAAAGAAAACCCAGTGAAAGCTGATTATATCAAAGGACAAGCTCTTTTCTTCAGAGCAATCATGCATTTCAAACTGGTGAATATGTTTGCGCAGCCCTATAAATTTACGCCAGATGCTTCTCATCTAGGCGTGCCATACATTACCACATCCAACCTTTCTGCACCTTATAGCCGACAAAGTGTCAAACAAGTATATGATGCGATCATTACGGATCTTAATGAAGCGATTAGTTTAATGAATAATACAGCCACACCAGATGTAAGATATGTTGGTATTGACGCAGTTAGGGGAATCTTAGCACGGGTCTATCTTTTTAAAGGAGATTATACGAAAGCTTTAGACATTGCCAGAGATTTATGTGTTAAATATCCATTGATGACTATTGCAAAGGGATATCCCAATTTACTTTACTCACATCAAACAGAAAGCGGATCTGAAGTGATTTTCCAGGCAACCCCGGGCGGCGCTTATCCTAACACCACAGCTTTTCTTGGACGTTATTTAAAAGGGGCTTTATTGAGCTTCTATGCAACCAGCGACATCGCTGGCATCTTAAAGGAAAGCGTAACCGATGCGAGGAGTGCCTGGGTCACGAGCAATGGCAGTAACTGGCTCGTCACCAAATTCCCTTCTGGCGTAGCGGGAATACCCGGCGCTTTGGAAGGAGATTATTATGATCCGGTTATTCGTTCTTCCGAAATGTTTTTGATGGTTGCTGAAGCAGCCTTTAAAACAGGTGATGAGCAAACTGCACGGCAATACCTTAACGCGATTAGAAAGCGAGCTGATTCATCAGCATCGGACATAACAACTAGTGGAGAGCCGTTGATCAATGCTATTTATAAAGAACGGAGGAAAGAGCTTTGCTTCGAGAATCTTCGGTTATATGATTTGCAACGCCTAGGAATGGGTATCAACAGACTTGACGTATTGCCGGGCATGCCAGGCACGCTTACCTATCCTAACAATAAAGCTATTGCGCCAATACCTCAAAAGGATGTCGACATAGCCGGGCTTAAACAAAATGAGGGCTATTGAATCTACTTCTTAACTTATTTAATCAAAAATATGCGTTTTCATTATAATCCGATTGTTGCGGGTGAGAAAAACTCGCACCTGTTACTTCTTTGTCTTTTTGTTTTCTTGTTTAATTTCGTTAACGCTAAACCTATCCAGGATAAGCAAAAGCAACCTAAACTTATCACTATCAAGGGAGAGATTCCACCGACTTATAAAAAGGCGGAGATAGAATTAAGCTATTATCCGAGCTTACTTATTAATGATTTTGAATTGAAGGCGACGAAGACTATTAATAAGACCGTCACAAAAGGACAAGTTCAATTTGAGATCAGGACCGCAAACATCATCGACATCTACGGCACTTTTTGGGGTAATAGCAGAATTGGCTATCCCTTAGAGCCTGGTGAATCCATCGAAATCCGATATGAAAATGGAACGCCTATCTTTAGGGGAAGTGCTGCCTTAAAATTTGAACTCATTCATTTACTGAACAAAGTCAACGACAGCATAAATGCTACGTTGGAATCCAGGGGCCTGCCATGGAAACTTGTGGCACCAAAATCCAGGCAAGAATATTTCAAATGGAACGAATTCTATAATGAAAAAATAAGGGCCTTTGATTTAATTCTGAACAGATACCGAAATCGGATGACAAAGAAGGCTTTCGATCTTGTCAAATTATACGCTTATGAAAAGCCTGAAGATGACAGATTAGAGAAATTCAGGATGTTAATGGGCATGCGTGTCCGTGAAGGAGATGTTTTCAAACATAAATTTGGTTTAACCAATGAGGACTTATGTGCAATTTATGACACTACATTAAACAGCCACGCAGCCAAATGGTTGAAACATGAAGCTCCCGGAGTAAGAATTCCGTTCTATCTGTATGACGGCGTGGGAGTTGAGGCTTTAAGGCGCGGGGGCAAATTCTTTATTGAGAAGGTAAGTGATACCGCTACGATGGGGAAAGATGCGGGTGAGCACAAATATGTAGCCCGTTACCAGTTGGCGAAGGAAATTTACAAGAATCCTCAGCGTAGCGAATTGCTTTCATTTATGTTTTACAGTCCTAAAGCACACCTTGCAGGTGCAGGTTTTACGCCTGAAATCGAAGCTATCTTGTCAGACTTCTATAGTGATCCCACAATTGGTGAACGCTATAAGGATGAGGTAAGAAAGTATGAACGTGAAAGGCGAAGAAAGGCCAAGCTGACCGGGATGAAGGATTTCAGCTTAACTGATGTCAATGGAAAGCCTTTCACTAAAACCAACCTGAAAGGTAAGATCGCCATTTTCGATTTCTGGTTTACCGGATGTACAGGCTGCGTATTGATGGCGCCTGAACTTAAAAAAGTTGAAGAACGGTTTAAAGCTGACACCAATGTGGTGTTTGTGAGTGTCTCTACAGATAAGAACAGGCAGCAATGGCTGAACAGCATTAAACAAGGGAAGTATGCTTCTACAACCAGCACGCATGTGTATACTGCTGGCAGGGGTAGTACAGATCCATTCCTGGAGTTTTATGATGTTACCAGCTATCCAACTTTGTTGTTCTTTGATGCTTTTGGCAACCGGCTCGCTCCAGCCAAACGGCCAGATCTGGATAAGGGCGCATCGATGATCAAACTGATCGAGGAGGAGCTTGTCAGAATGAAAGACGGGCCGTATGTGTTTGAGGAAACTGAGGGCAAAGTAGCCTACACGGTAAACGGGGCGAGTTTCAGCAAGTCTAAGACTGGTGTTTTGACCGTGCAGACAGACCAGGCGGGCAAAACGTTCAGCGTACCGCTGCAAAAGGAGATAGTAACTCAGGAATCGGAATTGTCTGTGCGCCCGGAAAAGTTATTTGCGCTATCCGATATCGAAGGTAACTTCGATAAGTTCCGGATGCTGTTGCAAAACAACAAGATCATTGATGCGGATTACAACTGGATTTTTGACAATGGGCACCTGGTGTTTTCCGGTGATATGTTTGACCGGGGTGAGCAGGTAACAGAATGTTTGTGGCTGATTTATTCGTTGGAGGAGAAGGCAAAAGCTGCCGGTGGGCAGGTGCATTTTGTATTAGGTAACCACGAGATTATGAACCTGCAGGGTGATTTCCGATATGTGCAGGGCAAATACAAACATAGTGCTGAGGTAATGGGTAAATCCCTGATGCAGCTGTATGCTAAAGACACTGAACTGGGTAAATGGTTGCGTACTAAAAATGTTGCTGAGAAGGTGGGTGATCTGCTGTTTGCCCATGGTGGTTTTTCATCGAAGATCAACCAGTCGGCATTGAGCATTGCGGATATCAATAAATTGGCAAGGCCTTATTATGACAGGAACCTCGGTGATGGCAAATTTCCTGATGAGAATACCAACCTGGTAATGAGCGAATCATTTGGGCCGTTCTGGTACAGGGGATATTATGTGGACGAGAATATGCAAGATAAGGTTAAGCCTGTCGTGGATAGCCTTTTGACTAAATACAATGCTAAGCATATTATTACCGGGCATACCATCATTGCCGACAAGATCACTGCTTTGTATGACCACAAGATAATCAATACAGATGTGAAGCATGCTGATGGCAATTCTGAAGCCCTGTTGAATGAGGGCAAGAACTTTTACCGTGTCACCTACAAAGGCGAAAAGTTCCTGTTGTTTAAAGAAGACTAGTTGTGGCATTAAAAATCTGAAAGGTATGTAGCATTTGCTACATACCTTTCGTTTAACTAAAGAAAACATAAAAGAACTGATGAAAGCAACTAAAATAAACCTCCCGTATATAGCGCTGCTATTATTTTGTATGACCTCAATTGCAGCCTGCACCAAGAAAGAAAAAACCACTCCTGAACGGCAGAAGGAACTCCTTGGGAGCTGGCAGGAAACCACAGCGGTTATTCGCATACTGACATTTAAAGAAAATGGAGATTTTTTAATGTCATTGCGCTCCGGCAATGAGTCGACGGTTAACTTATATGGAACATATAAGGTGAAAGGAGATAGCCTGAAATTGAATGTAGACCGTCAGGAAGAGGTAATCCCTAACCAGCCGACCATAATTACGCTGATAAATCACAATTTCCTCTATGAGGATTGCGTTTATAAGGTAAAAGATAATACGCTGGATCTGACCTACATTACTTATCCTGCTGACGCGCCGGTAAGCACTGAAAGTAAATTTACCAGGCAAACCGGATTGCTGCATAATTAATGGCAGATACTTATCTGTTGGTTTGCTTCTAATCTATTTGGGGGCTTTAATCAGCCGTATTACCTGCCCGCCGCCTGCGGCGATGGAAACGTTCAGGACGTCTTTGCCGGTAACCTCTCTGATGGCCTTTAACAGGTGGTTTGGCTGTTCGGCGGCATCTTCTGCATCGCTGTAAAGTTCGGCGGTGTATTTACCTTCGGATAGCATTTTCAGCGGAATTTTCAGATCCCTGGCAGTGCTGTTATTGATCGTGCCGATATACCAGTCATTGCCGTGCCGCCGTGCTATTGTCAGGTACTGGCCGACTTCGGCATTAAGCACGCGGGTCTCATCCCAGGTAGTAGGTATTTTTTGCAAAAAATCAAAGCCGGGCTGTCCTTCATAGGCCTGCGGATGATCGGCCACCATGTGCAGGTAACTTTCCATCACCACATACATGGCCAGCATATGGCAACGTGTACCAATCATCATTGGCTTCACATAACGCGGCTTGTATTTGGCGGGTGGAACTGCATTAAATCCGCCCAGATGATAATCGGCAGGCCCTGCCAGTAAACGGGTGAACGCAATATCCAGATCATGTTCGGGTGTCAATGCCATTGGCAGCCATTTGTTTTGTTCGTAGTTATAGGTGCCCTCACGGGTAAATTCGTTGGGATAAGTTCGGCTTAAACCCGTGGGCTTATAAGCGCCGTGAAACTGGATGAACAAATGATGGTCAGCTGCTTTCTGTAAAATCTCTTCTTGTATGTTTACCATGATCTGGTCGTCCCTGTCCAGGAAATCTACCATCATGCCTTTGATCCCCCACCTTTCGAACTGGGCAAATGCACTGTCTAATTGCGGGTATAAAGCTTTCCAGTGAACCCAGACGTGAATGCCGACACCTTTACTTTTTGCATAGTCACAAATCTGCTTCATATCCAGCGATGCTACCGAATGCGTCACATCTGCATAGGTTCCCGGCTGTCCAAAGCTTGACCAGTTATTCGGATACCAGGCTACCCCGCCGTAGCCAATTACAGAATGATATTCGATATTATTGCGTGCGCAGAAATCGATGTAGTATTTATTGGTTTCGAAGTTGATCCCCGGCGCAAAAGTGGTATCGGGTAGTACATCGCCATTCCACCAATGGAAGGAGGTTTTTCCAGGTTTTAGCCAGGACGTATCCTTGATCTTTGAAGGCTCATTCAAACTGGTAAGGATGTTGGATTCGATCAGCGCGCCGATGCGGTCAGCAATCATAATGACCCGCCAAGGTGTGCGGTGTGGTAGCTGGGCTTTAACCTTGATGTCTTTTTGTCCCGGCAGGGGTGACAATGTGCTGGTCAGGATGCCCCCCTGATTGGTCAGGTACATTCCGGCATAATCGCGGAGGCTGGCTTCGGTGATGGCGATATAAGTCTTATCCGGATTCTCGATCAGCAGTGGCAGATCCACCAGGCTTTCCGGTTTTAGGGCACTTAACGGCATTTTGGCATAAGGGCCCTCATGTGTGTTGACAAAATTGTCGAATAGAAGCGCCCTGATGTCGGGTTTCCCTGCTACGTTAAATTCGGTTCGCTCTTCGGTAAGGGTATAAGCAGCCCAGTTGTTCTGCCTGGGAAATTCGTAACGGAAAGCGACCCCATCATTGAAAGCCCTTATAACAAGGTTTATTAATCGCCTTAATCCTTTTTCCTCTCTAAGCTGTATGATGGCCTGGCGGTACTTGTTCACGACATGCTTCGTCTTTCCGACTACAAGATCGTAGGGTCCATCGAAGTTGCCGCTTTCGACTTTAATTATCTTAAGATCTTTTGCAATATCACCGCTGCCCTTAAAAGACAATCCCAGTGCCGAGGTATTGATCACCCGCCGGCCTTTGTAGTTTACCTTGTAAGATGGCCGGTCTTTGGTCAGGGTAAAGTAGAAGGAAATAGTGCCATCAGGGGATTTAATGGTAACGTTGTTCTGGGCTTTCGCCGGGCAGAGTGACAATAATGCCGCCAGCAGGAGCAGTGGTGTGATAGTTTTCATCCAGGTTTGGTTGTTGTCGTTAAAATATGCAAACGATCACACAAGTTCAAAAAAACCTACCTTAGGGTTACCGCAACTTCAGTATTGTTACTGATTGAGCGCTTGATGATCGTCTTTCCGCCAGCAGACATTAATAAGTTGATTTTATCCTTCGCCCTGTGCAAGGTGATGTCTATTGAGGTATTGAATGCCCGGATATTTTTCAGTTCCAGGTGATCCCATTTTCCAGGGAGATCTGGTCGCAGCAGGAATGAATTGAACCCTGTCGGTTCCATGCCGAGCACTCCTTCCGTGAAAATACGGCAGTACAGTGCGCTCTCTGCCGATAATTGTGCCATGCCATTCTCCGGCCAGGCTTCGACTACGTAGGGTACCCGGAAACCCGTCAGTCGGGTGGTAGCGTAAGCGCTTAACCGTTCCAGCGCACGGTCGGCTGCGCCAGCCTTGAACGCACCTCTGAAGGCATACAGTGTACCTCTGTCCCAGAAGACTTTAGCACCATTATCATCGGGTTTCAGCTCGGTCAGAACGCCATTTGATGACCATAATTTATTGAACAGGGCATCCAGCGTGCCCGACTTGCGCTGATTGATCCCAACCACCAGGGGCAGGCATATCCAGGCCCTCAGGGTGTTGTTCTCTTTATAGTATTTGTAGGTATCGAGGCCATCCATTTTTGCGCCGAAGTAGCTCTCGATGGCTTGTGAAAGGTTTTTTGCACGCGCCTGGTAATCAGCAATAAGTGATGACGGTTTGCCCATAGCTTTGGCCAGCCTGGCGGCCTGAATCAGTGCTCCATAATAAAGCGACGAGGTGGACAAATTTGCAGATCCGGTCGGAAAACGACCTTCCAGCTCGTCGCTTTCCGAAGCAACGACGCCGTCTGGAGTGATCCTTTTACGGGTGTATTCCAGGCACCAGTCGATTAAAGGCCAGATCTCTTCAGCTTTTTTAGGGTCGCCAGAGGCCATGAGATAGTGGGTGGCACCAAAGGCGATCATCGCTGCGTCACCGCGGTCGTTTGCGCCGAAGGGAAAGGTAACATCCAGTTCAAAGGAAGCCCATATTTTTCCGCCATCTTTCGGGATATTAGCCTGGAATATCCGGTAGGCATTCATTGCCGCCTGCATCCCTTTCTGATAACCGAGGTAAGAGAAGAAGGGACCGCTGTATTCCGCCTGGTCGTTGGCCCAGATGCCGACATAGTAATTGCCACCGCCGGGTGAGTGGACCAGGCCCAGCCGCGACCTGAAAATGCTTTCTGCTGCCCTGATCTTGGAAAAATAAAACAAGGTGTTAATTGTGGTGTCGGGAGATTTCAGCACCAGGTTTTTGGAGACGCTGTCGAGGAACAGATCGCGCTTCTGCTCAATAATTGTGAGCACACGCTCTGGGTCGGCCTCCTCGTTGAGAGTGGCCGTGAAGTAAACGCCAAAGCTGTATTGCTCACCTGGCTTGATCGCCACCACCTGGCTGGCGTCTGTCATGATCTTTCTGCGGTAGTGACCGTGAAAGCCGGTTTCGTTTTGGATGAGTTCGGTAGCGCCTATGGATAAGTTTTGTAGTGAGGGGCCTGCATTGATCAGCGTCCACTTTTCGACGAAGCATCGTTTGTCCATTGATGGGAAAAATGTCCTGATGACACGGATTCCATCACGATCCTTGAAATAGAAACTGATCTTTCCGTTGATACGGATCGAATCGAGCGTTCCTGTCTCAAACTTCTTTTCACCAATGCTTATGACAGGTAAAATTTCGTCTGTGTACTGCGAGCGCAGATAGGCCCTGTACATGGATTCGTTGGATTTGCTGTACTTCCGCAGCTGGGGGAAGATGATATCCCGGGTAATTTCGACCTGTTTTGTTTTATTGACCTTATAGCTGACGATTCCGGATACAAGTGAACCAGACATTTCCAGGTTGTCGTCATGTGGTAAACGATTTTCTTTTGTGAGGTTCCAGGTAATGCCATGGTCGGCATTGGTTCGCCAGAATATTTCGTTTTGCTGGGTCAGATCCTGAGCGGTCGCCTGCCTGGCCACTCCGGCAATCAGTATGGCGAGCAACAAAGTCAGCGGTTTTGTAAAATTTGGGTTGGTCATCAAAAGTAAAGATAAAGATTATTCAATGCCACCGGGATAAAAGATACCGATGACGGGTGTCGGGGAAGCTTTCATTTATAAGGTGAGCTAAATTAGCTATCTTTACTACAAAACGTCCTGTGAAACTACCCTCTGTACAACAGTTCTGTGCCGGCCTGCTGATGGTTGTCCGCAGATTTCCGCTACAATTCTTGTGTGCTGTTTTTGCCACTGCATGCTGGTGTATTTGCATACATCTGTCTGAACAACACACCACTGCAAACGAAGCTTTACGTGACGACCTGATCAAGGCCGTTTTGGTTTCGAACATGGTACTTACCTTATTGCTGGCTCTGGATCTGTTTGCGGAAGCGAATGGGTACAGTCCTGGAAAAAAATGGGTCCTCCGTTGCCTGGGAGTGTTATGTGGCCTGGGTTTGTTTTTTTTATTGTCACCTGTGGACAATATTCCTGATGCTTACCGTACGGCGTTACTGGCCTTTGCCTTCCACCTGCTGGTGGCGTTCGCCCCCTTTATTGGTAAAGATGATGTTGGCGCCTTCTGGCAGTATAACAAAATGCTTTTCCTGCGCATACTCGTCTCGGGTTTGTACTCTGTAGTGTTATTTGCCGGGCTGGCTATTGCCTTGTTTGCCGTGAAGGGGCTGTTTAACGTAAAGGTCCATGATGAGGCTTTTCTGATGTTGTTCGCTGTGATCACCGCGGGGTTCAACACCTTATTTTTTCTGGCCGGCGTACCGGCGGTAAACCTGAACGTCCTGGCAGAAGATAAAAGCTACCCTAAGGGGCTGAAGGTATTTACTCAATTTGTACTCATTCCGCTTATGAGTATTTACCTGGCCATCCTGCTGGTTTATGAACTCAAGATATTGTTGCTTTGGGAACTGCCAAAGGGACTCGTTTCCAGCCTGATACTGGGATATGCGGTATTTGGTATCCTGTCATTGTTACTGGTCTATCCCGTTAAGGAAGCTGACGGAAACCAATGGATCAAACTCTTTTCCCGCTTTTTTTATATCATGTTGATCCCGCTGGTGATTCTTTTAGTTTTGGCTATCTGGAAGCGCGTGGATCATTATGGGATCACTGAAAGCCGGTATGTCCTTATTGTGCTGGCGTTATGGCTGTCAGGAATTACCTTATACTTTCTACTGAGCGGTAAGGAAAACATTAAGGTAATACCGGTTAGTTTGTGCATTCTGGTTTTACTTACCGTTTACGGGCCTCAGAGCATCAGTTCTCTGTCTAAAAGCTCCCAGCTTGCCAGGCTACGGAAGCTTATGACTTCTGACCGGGCTGCCGACCAGTATGAAAAGCCTTCCGTAATCCGGTACCTGGTCAATGTGCATGGCCTGAAATCACTGCAACCTTTTACCACCGAGCCGCTGGCAGCTATAGAAGCGAAAATAAGCCGGCAAAGGTCCTATCGCTATGCACAAAAGGAGCAAATGGTAGATACCATCCTGGCTATTTTAAAAGTAAAGGATGAAAGGAGATACCAGGCCGGTATCGGGTTATCGCTGATCAATGATGAAAATAAACCGCTTAAGATTAAGGGATACGATTACCTGATAGAAATGAATACGTATCCGCAACCCGCAACATTTACCGTAGCTGGTCATAAGCTGACAACTGAAGGCAGTAGGGGCGGAAGCAAGTTAATGGTGCGCACGGGTGATACTACGCTGTTGCATATAGACCTCTCGGGCCTTTTTAATACTGCGGCTAAGGATTACCAGAACGGAGTTCTGAAACCGGCTGAAGAGCGGCAGCATTTTTACTATCCGGCAAAAAAAATGCGCTTTAGCCGGGTTATGGGGCAATTTGAGTATACTGTGGTAATTGCATCGTTGGAGGGCACTTTTAATAATGACCACGAAAGTGATGACAGGAACTATCTGAATTCAAAAAGTTATTTATTGATTCGGGAGTTGAAGTAAGTAAACATGGCGTTCCCCGCTTAGCTGATGGATTGAAAAAGTCAAAAAAATAGAAGGGATTTCTATGGGTATATTCGCGTAATTGACTATAATTAGCAATCTTTGATTTTTAACCTGATGAACCTGAAGAAAAATATCTCACTGATTTTAAAGGGCGCAGCTATTCTTGCTCTTCCGCTCTTATCGCTTACCGTTACTCCCATATCCTCCGGCGGAGGTCCGAAATGGGAGCCGCTTTTTAATGGAAAGGACCTGAAGGACTGGACGGTTAAGATCAGAACGCATGCCTTTAATGAGAATTTCGGTAATACGTTCCGGGTTGCCGACGGAAAGATACAAGTGAACTATGACCAATATGATCAGTTTGATGATCAGTATGGGCACCTGTTTTATAAAAAGCCATTTTCCTATTACCTCATTGCGGCAGAATACCGGTTTATTGGCAACCAGGTAAAGGGCGGGCCAGGCTGGGCATTTCGTAACAGCGGGATCATGATCCATGGCCAGGATCCGGCGACTATGGAAAAGGACCAGGATTTCCCGGTATCGATCGAAGTTCAGTTACTGGGAGGTAATGGTAAGGGCAAGCGATCTACGGCTAACGTGTGCACGCCGGGTACCCAGTACATCATGGATAATTCGGTAATTACGGCCCATTGCAGGGATTCAAATTCAAAGACTTATGATGGTGACCAGTGGGTCAGAGTGGAAGCACTGGTGCTGGGAGATTCGCTGGTTGTCCACTATGTCAACGGAGAAGAGGTTTTGCGCTACCGTAAACCGCAAACAGATCCGGTTGACGGATCGAAGGAGGGTAAGTTGATCAGGAGCGGTACCATTTCGCTCCAAAGTGAGAGCCATCCTGTTGAATTCCGGAAAGTGGAGATCGTCAATCTGGAGAAATATTCCCGCGACCCGAAGAAACTGGCGAAGGTAATTGAGGCGTTGATGGCGGAGAAGCGGGTGGCTAAACAATAGTAGTATGTCTGACGAAATGAAAAATTGTCCGCAATGCGGATCACCTTATGGCTATTATCTGAATGACGAGTTGTATGCTTGTCCGGAATGTAGCTACGAATGGAACCCGGCTGAACCAGTAGCACAGGATGAATTGGTGGTAAAAGATGCCAACGGAAATATTCTGCAGAATGGCGATTCCGTTATCGTAATAAAGAACCTTCCGGTCAAAGGGGCATCGGGCCCGGTTAAGGCCGGAACTAAGGTAAAGAATATCCGCCTCACGGAAGGAGACCACAACATTGATTGTAAGATTGATGGTTTTGGTGCGATGGCATTAAAGTCTGAATTTGTAAGGAAAGCCTGAAACCTAAGGTAAAATCCAATAAGTACGACGACACATTCTGTTTGCAGAAATAAATTGTAACAATAATTTTGATTGTTGTAATTTATTTGTATTTTGATACTGTAATTGAATTTTAGCTGGCTGTCCGGATATGGGGTGAAAAATCGGGTGCAACAGTGTGATCGGTTACATATTAGGGATACTTATTTATGTCGGACCAAGGGACGCAATTTTACTTTAATGCCAGGAAGATATGGAATACTGTTGTAAAGGAAGACCCGGGGCGTCCGTATGAACTGGAATTACAGCTTGACCTGCACAAACGGTTACTCAATCTTTTTCAGCCGGGAAGCTATTACTACTATGTCTTTAATATTTTTCAGGCCGAATTTGATTTTGTAAGTCCCGGAATTACTGCGGTACTGGGTTATGCACCCGAGGAGGTGACCACTGCTTTTTTCATTGATAAGCTGCATCCTGATGATAAGCCTTACTTTCTGCAGTTTGAGCAGCGCATCACGGAATTCTTCATCGCCTTGCCGTACGATAAAGTGCAAAACTATAAAATGCAGTACGATTTCAGGATTCGTGCCAGGAATAACAAATATGTACGCATCTTGCATCAGGCGGTACAGATAGAGTATGATGAATCAAATTTTTACCGTACACTGGACGTCGATACCGATATCTCGCATATAAAGCCAGATGGTATACCTACCTTTTCGATAATAGGGCTTGATGGGGAGCCTTCCTATTATAATATTACTGAAACCAATACACTGACGAAATCCTACGATTTGTTTACGCGGAGGGAAAGAGCCGTCTTAAAGCTGATCGTAGAAAACAAAAGCACTAAGGAAATCGCACGGGAGCTTTATATCAGTTTTCATACTGTAAATGCACATCGTAAGAATATATTAAAAAAAGCGAATGCTAAAACTCCGGTAGAACTGGTCCGAAAGGCTTTATATGAGGGCTGGGTCTGAGGACTAAATTAGCTAGGGATAGCTATTTTTTTTCTGACAATTAAGGAGAAGATTAGTTATTTATTTATTAGGGTATAGTTAAATATAAGCAAAATGAAAAATCTGTTATTAACCGTGGCCTTAGCTGCGCTGTTGATGCCTGCCAGCCAGCTAAATGCACAGGTCAGAAAAGCCGTGCCTAAAGCCAAAACCCCTTTAGCCGTGGCTAAAGGACCTGTCTTAAATAAAATAGATTTCTTTAACCTGGCTCCGGAAGATGCTTTGCAGGCGTTGAGCGACGAGTTGAAAAAAGTGAAGGTGGTGCTTAAAGACATAGTGGAAGAGCCATCCTATTATTATGATATATCAGGAAAACAGTTAAATCTTCGTTCAACATCAAGGAAACTGGTTTTTGATCATGATGTGACTGCAAATATCACTTCCGATGAAAATGACCAGATTACGGCGGTTTCATTTTCTATAGGTGATGGTAATGTGGAGCGTCTTAAGGCAGCAAAAAAAGTACTGGTCTTTACCAGCTGGCCGGTAATTTCACAGTCTGATAATGATACCACCTATAGAAATGGCAATAAGATAGCAAATTCTTCGGTTTTTGTTAGTGAAGACGATGAAGGTAAAATTAAAGGGCGCAGCTTTGATGTGGGTATAAAACTGGTTAAACCATATAATTATGTGCCCAAGAATTACCGTTCGTTTGACCCCCAGAACCTGGATGTCCATGACAATGGTGACGATATAGGATATGCAATTGCAGAATTTATGAAAAAAGTGGGAATTAATCTGCTTTACAAGGAGGAGAACCTGCCTTTTGTCCTTGAAGACGAGCTTTATAGTTATTCATGCAAATATAACTTCAGTAATGCAGTCTCCGTGAGCATCAATACATCGGTATCCGGGAAGCTGAAAAATATATATATTGACAGTAGTGATCCGATCACATTCTCCAGGTTAAAGAAGAGCCTGGGAATTCTGCAGTGGCCTGAAACCGAGCGGGACGAATATGACGAATCTGATGCAGATTATTATAAGTTCAATAACGTTGTAGCAACGGTTTCATCATATGCTAAGGATATCGTGCTTAGAGTCAATCCTTTACTAGAGGATATTGCTGCGAGGCTGGAGAATACCTTTACCCCCTCGTTTGATGATCTGGCTAATCTGTATAAATCCGGAACACCAGAAGAAGTGGCAAAAACGATAACGGATACTTACGTAAACCAGATAGCCTTTGATAAGACAAAACAGAAACTGGTTCCGAACCCCAATGGCAGCAAATTTGATTTTTGCTTTAAAACCCCTAGTGGTTCTACTGCTGAGTGCTATTTTAATTATAATGAACTTACAAACAATAAAAGTACAGAGGTCTTTCTGATGTCCGAGGATAAGGCTTTTGTGAAAAGTATTTACGAGCAGTATCTGAAAAGCAGTTCTAAATCTAAGTATTATGTCATGCTGAGACTGGACGGTAAG
The DNA here is from genome assembly GCF_029269825.1 of Pedobacter sp. JY14-1. GTDB lineage: Bacteria > Bacteroidota > Bacteroidia > Sphingobacteriales > Sphingobacteriaceae > Pedobacter. The sequence goes on from NZ_JARJHU010000003.1 coordinate 123,750, forward strand.
GATGTTACCTATCCAAATGAGTTTGACCGCGTCTGGTTCATGAACAAGGAGGCAAGAGACAGGGAAATTGCAGATCAGCAACGTCAGGAAGCAGAACTTGCTGCAAGGAAGGAACAGGAAAGACTGGACGCAATAGAAAAGGAAAAGCAAAGGGCCGCACGATCAATGGAGACATTGAATAAGCTTAGTGAGTTTCTTTTGAACAGCGGGAAAAAGCAGTAAATCTGCTTTATGAACGCTGTCTAATCGTCATCGTCTTCCTTTTTCTTTTCGAGGATCACAAACGCGCTTCGTTTGGGGGCTGGCATTACAGAATGCTCGCCTTTAACGGATTTCCATACCACTTCGTTCAGGTCCAGATCTGGTGCGGCATCTTCTTTTGCAAAATTGAAAACCGCCGATCTTCTGCTGCTTTCATTGTTGGCGACGTTCCTTGTGTCGAGGTTGATCGATGGCTTTATAGAGGTATAGGGTGTAAGGTCCGGCTCACTGGTGAAGCATTCAAACAGTGGCATAGCTCCGGCGTCATACTGGCTCATGGGTGGCAGTCCAAGGATCAGTTCCATAGTTCTCAGGAAGCCTGAAGTTGAATACATCGTATGTATAACCTCGTTTCGCTTTACGTAAGGGCCGATTACATAGGCCGGAGAGCGGTGTGCATCTACATGGTCTGGTCCGTTTTGTGCATCGTCTTCGAGGATAAAAACCACAGATTCTTTCCAGATGGGGCTGTGCGAAAGATGTTCGATGATACGGCCCACGGCCAGGTCGTTATCTGCAACTGCAGCCCTTGGAGATACTTTCCCTACTTTCTGCCCACTGGTATGATCGTTGGATATCCTTAAGGTACTGAACTGAGGGACACTTCCTGCGTTGAGCAGCGAATCAAAATCCTGTATCCAGGCATCTGCACGTACCTGATCGGGAATGTCCATGTCAAAACCCGGAGAATTGGGGCACATATGACCCTGGAGTGCTTTAATATTTGCTTTGGCATAGGCTCCGAACTCCCCATAACTGCGATAGGAAATACCCGCACGCTGGCAGTAGTCCCAGATGAAACCGCCTTTTGGGTAGGTTACCGGCCTTCCGCCTTCAAACGTAGTTGACCCGCCCCTTGATCCGTAACTGGTTGGCCAGGTTTTTTCCACAACATCTGTAGCGTAGGCCGCCATACTCCAGTTGTGCCCGTCTGCACTTACTTCGGCATCTACATAAAAGTTATCAAGCAGCACATACCGTTCCGCAAGCGCATGCTGATTGGGTGTTATTTTTCTGCCGAAAAGGCATAGGGAGGAGTCTCCGTTCCCTTTAGGTATATCGCCCAGTACCTGGTCATAGGTACGGTTTTCCTTAATGATATAGAACACGTGCTTTATCGGAGATTTCTCTCCCTGGCGGCGTGGAATGGGATTCCCTTTTTCGCCGTCGGCCAGTAGTGTTTTTTTATCTGTGAACGGGGTATTTGCATATACCTGTCTGGTATAGGTTTTCAGTTGCTCTGGTTTTGGGGATTCTATGAATGACAATGTACCCTTAAACAGCCCTGCAATATACTGCAACCTGCGATTGGCAGTGCTGCCCATATGGTAGTCGCTGTTGTCGATCTTGGAAACAGGCTGAGGACCTTTGGGGTTTGGAAGCGATGTATTTCCTTTCCCGTTAGTGACCAGGATCCTTCCGCCAAGGGTTTTTACACTGGTCGGATACCAGCCTACCGGTATGAACCCCTGGCTTAAACTGTTACCTGGCTTGCTCACATCAAAAACCGCGAGACAATTATTGTCTGCGTTGGCGATGTATAAGGTCTTCTCATTTGCGCTCAATGCCAGCCCGTTGGTTGTTGAACCCGTCAATTGCGTGGCATATAAGGTGGTGGCTATGGTTTCGATCACCTTTGCAGAGGCGGTGCTGATCACGGAAACCGTATTGTCACTGGCGTTGGCTACAAACAGGCGGGTTCCTTTTTTATTCAGCAAGAGTTCATTTGGATGGTCGCCGACCGGAATGAGCTGCGCAATTTTTTCTTCGGCGAGATCTACCACGGCAATGCTTTTGCCGCCCCAGAGGGAGACATAAAGCTTTTGCTCATCTGCGGAGAGTACGCAGCTGTAGGCTATAGCTGGAAGTTGTATTTTTTTTAGGATCTTTTTAGCTGCGGGACTGATCATGTAAAGTGTACTGTCTTCCTTCGTAACGGTGTATAGTCTGCTGTTATTTTTGTTGACAACAATGCCTGCGGGACTGATCTTTCCTTTGGGCCATACCGGGCCTAATTTTATCGTGTCACTTGCTTCCAGCGTGTTGTCTTTTAGCCTGAAATCCAATATCCAGTTGTCATTACCTCCAGAAGCATATAAATGCTTTTCGTCCTTGCTGAAGGCGAGGCCATACCAGGATTTACGCAGTATCTTTTCATCCAGTATTTTTTCAGTTTTCGGATCGATCAGCTGTAACGATTGGGTGCTTTGTCCGTTATTGGTAACGGCAATGAATTTTCCTGAGGGACTGATCTGCATGTTCAGCGGCAGGTCACCCAGTTGTATGGAGTGTCCGGCGGGAGAAAGCTTCCAGCCGTTGGGCAGCAGGATTTGGTTGCTGTTTTCCTGTTTTCCGGGCCATTGCGCAGAAGCGGTGTTGAGCAGGGCTGCAAAGAAGAATAGGATAAGTCGTGTTCTTTTCATTTTGCAGTTATTTATGCAGGTTAAAATTGATCAGTGCCCTTATAGAATAGCCGTTTCCCGATGCCTGCCCGAGTTCGCGAATGGCTTCTGAGGGTATTGCATTGCTCCTGGTCGCGTAGAATACCGGTCCGCCTGAAAGTGCAAATGATAGCTTTGAGTGTGACGGCGCCAGGCTTAAAGAGGGACCTACCATCAGCTTCGCACCACCTTCTGCCTCATCTTGTTCCCAAAAACCTTCAAGGTCCTGGCCCAGGGCCTCAATTCCGATAAACACCCCGTCGGTGATCTTGTGCTGAAAACCCAGGCTGCTGATGAAGTCAAGCTTGTCCCTGCTACTTTCAAATGCCTTCTCAAACCGAAGGTTTCCCGTAGCCATCCATTTTGGCTGATCAAGGGATAAGGTTATCCTGCTGATGGCAGATTTGACATTGGACCAGTCGCGGCTCAGCCCGAATCCAAGCCCCAGTCTGAAACCTCGCTGTGCTTTACCTCCGGCCAGATCGCGGATCACTTCTGCCTGCTGTGCTGAAGTGACCCCTCCGCCATGAGCAAAACCTATGGCGGCGGTAGCATATAATGTAAAACGGTTTCCTAAATAACCTTTAACGCCGAATTGCTGCCCGAGGCCGTCATAACCAAACTGGCCATTGGTCCGCTCTCCGTATGTTCCGGAATAATGAATGTTCCAGTTAGGTTGGTCTCCTGTTAATGTATTTAACGTGAATAAAAATGGCTGGACCGGGGTCTGGGCGATACCCCTGAATCCTGAAAAAACCAAAAGGACAATGAATAAGTTCTTTTTCATGTTCAAACGGAGTTTGATATATACATGTTTTAAACGACAAATATCGGCATATGCTGGTCTGCTGTCTATATTCTGATATTATGATTTGGTTAAATCTATCTATCAGGAAATTTACGTTGGCTGAGTAATTCCTTCATCTGTGTCTTATGATGCTACAGGCTGACGATACAAAGCAGGAAATTTAATATATTTAGCCGTTAATCATTTGCGCTTGGTTTTCTGTAGCCCGCAATGGTACGCTTAAGTAGATAAATGGCTAAAAAAAAGATATTAATAACCGGAGCAAGCAGGGGCCTTGGTCTCGCGATCTCAAAAAGGCTGTCTGCTGAATATGAACTTGTCCTGCATGCGAGCCGTCCTGAGAGCTTCACTTCGGTGATTCCGGGAAGTACGCAGTTGTGTGCAGATCTTTCCGACCCGGAACAGCTGGGCAACTTCTGCAAGCAGCTGAAAAAGGAACATGGAGATTCGCTTTATGGCGTGATCAACAATGCAGGGGTTACCTTTGACAATTCGCTTATTTTTCAGCCCGAGAAGGCTATAGACACCATGATACAGGTGAACCTGAAGGCTCCAGTGATGATCTGTAAAACGGCTATGAAAATATTCAGCCTGAACAAGCGTGGCGTCATTATCAATGTCAGTTCGGTAGTCGCGGAAACAGGAAATGCATTTCAATCGGTATATGCTGCGACTAAAGCGGGACTGATCGCGTTTTCCAAATCACTGGCAAAGGAAGCCGCCGCCCTCAATGAGGAACATGATATCCGGGTACTTAGCGTTTGCCCCGGCTTTATCGATACAGATATGACCCGGGACCTTCCGCAGACAGAGAAAGATAAGTATCTTAAAATGATCCCTTCTAAAAGGTTCGGTACGGCAGAGGATGTTGCGGGGACCATTGAGTTCTTGCTTTCGCCACAATCAGCATACATAAACGGCTCTTCCATACACATTAATGGGGGGCTGGTTTAACCGGATATAAACAAGCATGGAAAACCTGATCGGGACCGCTCCTGAAAGCATTCTTATCCACGGGCCTAAAAAGACCCTGGTGAATAAATACCTCTGGCATGACCCTAAGGTAGGTATTGTCGCAAGCTATAAGCCAACTGAAACCGATGTCGAAGACCATTTCGGCGTATTCCGGGGTGTGGATCAGATAGAGTCTTTTGCCCAGGCGACCGTAGTTTCCTGCAGTGGTTTTCTGGAAACAATTAAACAAAATTGCGACTTCGATCATTTAAAGGCTAATTTTATTCCTTTATTTGTAAGTATCTCTGAAGTGAACTTCAGGGGATATCTTGAAATTGGCGATGTTTTTATCTGTATGGGGCAGATTACATTCTATAAATTCAGGCAAATGACCTGTGACGGCCGGATTTATAAGGTACCCCCGGGCCTGGACCTTGAAGCCTATTTCAAAAGTTATACAACGGAGCAGTTTCTGAATTATGAACTGGATCCTGAGTTTACGCTGATCGCTGAATTAAAGGGAGTAACCGGAAAAGGAATAAAGAAAAACAAGTTTATAAAATAAATGGAAAGACAAGAAATCATCGATGGACTGGTAGATATTTTAAAAACGGTAAGGACCATTGACCAGAGCAAACTGGAAAACGTGACCGAGGAAACGGACTTTATCGCGGACCTCAATACACCTTCTACGGAAATGATCAATATTGCCGCCAAGGCAGAACAGAAGTTTGGTGTCGAGTTTGAAGACGACGACATCGATGATCTGGGTTCAAAGGTTAAGGATATCGTTGATCTGATCTTAAGGACAAAAGACAGGGCTTAGCATGGTGACAACGGGAAGAAAAGTAGCGATCGTAGGTATGGGCGGGGCATTCCCTGATTGCCGAGACCTGGATGATTTTAACCGGAAACTCTTTTCTGGCGAAAGCCTGATCCGCGAATGGGACCAGGCGCTTGCCCACGGCAAGAATATCCGCTCTACTGTGTCGGGGTTCATTACCGAGGCGGAGATGCACCTGGAGCCGGTTTATTCTACGCTTGCTGCCGATTATCCCGAAACGTATATCGACCTGCTGGGCCGGATCCCGGATACGAATCTGTCTACTGCAGATATCGGCAGCATCTGGTCTATGCTAGGTGCACAGGATGCACTGAAGATGGCCGGCTGGACTGCTGAGGAAACACGGTCTGAACAAACTGGTGTGGTCATTGGTTCCGGAGGGGCCGGGCATATCATTTTAAGGACGGCCTGGCACAATTTTTTTGAGCTGAAAAGGAAGACAAGATTAGCAGGTTCACATACGGTAGACCGTACGATGGTTTACCGGGATGCGGCGAACGTTTCCTGTCTGATCCGGAACCAGGGGGTTTGCGAAGCCATTGGGTCGGCATGTGCTACCGGCCTGGGCAATATCGGTTATGCCTACCGTCTTATTAAGTTCGGCCTGCAGGACCGGGTGATCGCAGGTGGGGTTGAAGGAACTTCACTGGAGACATTTATTGGTTTTGATGCCATGCAGGTGCTCAGCAAAGGTTTTAGCGCTGCCGAAAGCTCCCGACCCTTTGACACCAGCAGGAACGGATTTGTCTGTTCCTTCGGCTGTGGTATTGTTGCGCTGGAGGAATATGAGCTGGCCAAAGCCCGGGGAGCGAAGATCCTGGCGGTAATTGATAATTATCATAATAACTCAGATGGCTCGGGTAATATGTTCTTCCCTTCTTTTTCCGGACAAAAGCGTCTTTGGAAGGGGTTGATGGATGGGCATGAGATCAGGCCTGATGTAGTCAAGGTACATGGTACATCCACTCCTGTGGGGGATGCCATTGAGCTGTTGAGCGTAGTAGATGTTATGGGAGAGGAAGGCTATCACATCTCAGCCCCGAAATCCCAGTTTGGCCACATGCTCGGCGCAGCCGGAGCAGTAGAGCTGATCGCTTCTGTGCTGATGCTGCAAAACCAGGAGGTATTGCCCTGCCTGAATTCGGTACAGCTGAACCCTGAATTGGAGAACATTCAGAAATCTGCTGACTGGAACGGCCCGGAAAAGCCCTTGGCTGGCTATCGTGAGCTGATCTCGCAAGAGGCTGTAAAGAAGGAGATCAATCAAATCGTTTGCCTGAACTATGGTTTTGGCGGAACGAACAGTGCCATGTCTATTTCCAGGGAAGATTAACCTATGATTGACAATAACCATAAAACAGCGGTAATTTTTGGCGTAAGGAACGACAGTTCCATCGCCTATGATGTTGCCGTAAAGCTTCACCGTTCCGGGTGCAGGATTGCGTTGAGTTATGTGAAGGATACTAAAGACAATGTATTGCACCTGCTGCGTGAACTGGGCCTTTCGGAAGACCGGGCCATGGAAGTGGACGTGAGGGACGAGCAGCAGATCGCGGCTTTTTTCGAAATGGTAAGTGCAACACTGGGGCCGGTAGATTATATCCTGCATGGAGTGGCCTTTGGCAGCCAGCAGGTGATGTGTTACAGCTTACCAGGCAGCGGATTGCCAGCGCCCGGATACCTGGACATCCCGTTTGAGGACCTGATGGATTCATTTAACATCAGTGCTTATTCTTTACTTAGAATTGTGAGGGTTTCCCTTCCTTATTTAGCGCAGGAGGCTTCTGTGCTGACGTTGACCTATAATGCTTCTCAGCGGGTATTCCCTGGTTATGCAGGTATGGCCATCAATAAGGCGGCCCTGGAAAATATCGTCATTTACCTTGCCGATCAGCTCAGGGATAAGCAGGTCCGTGTCAATGCCATTTCGGCCGGACTTGTAATGACAACTTCCGCGGGTGGAATCAACGGCGTAAGAAAACTCCGTAAGATGGGCAGGATTACGGCTCCGCTGGGCAATATTGATGTGGGTGACGTTGGAGATACGGCATTATATTATTTTTCAGGCCTGTCCAGGAAGGTGACGGGCAATATCCATTTTGTTGATGGGGGATTCAATATTATGGGAGTAGCGATCGATGAGAAAGGTTAAGTATGCAATCGGTAATGACCTGGTCTTTGTCCCCGGATTCAGCGAGTCGCTGACCGATCTTTTCATCGGAAAGGTATACACAGAGGCGGAAATCGCCTATTGCAAAAGCTTTGACCAGTCTTTGCTGCGGTATGCCTCTACGTGGGCGGCTAAGGAAGCGGTATATAAGGCACTTAAACAGCTTGATCCCGGACCGCTTTCCTGGAAGAAGATCGAGATCCTCCGGGACAAGATCGCCGGTAGACCCAGGGTGTTGCTACATCATCAGGTACCAGGGGCAGAACATCTGAGCCTGTCCATTTCACATGATGGGGATTATGTCTGGGCAGTGGTTATTGTAGAGACAGTATGACCAGCCATTTTTTTGAGAACGGCTTTGTAAAGCTTCACTACTACAAGTTCGGCAATGGGCCGAGGCCCATGCTTTGTTTCCATGGTTTCGGTATGCACGGAAGACAGTTCCGCCTGATGGAGGAACAACTGGGCGGAAGCTATACCTTTTTTGGGTTCGATCTCTTTTTTCACAAGGAAACGGTATTGAAAGACCAAAGTCTGCAGACAGTCAAGGCGGGCTTGCAGAAACAGCAGCTTGCAGCGTTGATTGAAGATTTTTGCAGACACGAAAGTATAGAAAGATTTTCCGTGATCGGCTATTCTATGGGGACGCATTATGCAACGACCATTGCAGAGGAGTTGCCGGAACGGATCGATGCCTATATCGTTGCAGCTCCCTCTTCCATTGAACCTGGGCGCCTGGTCAGATTTTTTGGGAGGAATACTATTGGAAATAAGCTCCTGGAGCGCTTGATGCTGAGCAAGCGGGCGACGACCAACCTGATCCGGCTTTTCAGAAAGCTGAGGTTCATCGATGAGGCAGGCCAAAATATCCTTTATAATGAAGTGGGGACGCCGGAGCTGAGATTTGCCCTGTATGCTTGTTTCACTTATCTCCGCTATCTAGAAACAGACGAGCCCAGGCTGATCCGGGCACTGACTGCTTATCGTATCAAAAGTATATTTATCTTTGGCCGGTACGATAAAATGTATCTGCCGGCGATCGGAAAATCCTTTTTCTCCAGGTACAATACAGGAAAAGTCCTGATCCTGGACGAGAACCATGAAATGATCAACAGGAATTTTGTATCTCATATTGCGAACCTTTTGCCATGATCATCAAATCAAGACCTTTGCCGCCATTTTTCTTTAAATGCGGGGCCATCCTAGTTGGCTGGTTCCTCAAAAGACGTTTCAATAAGCTATTGATCAGGGATATCGAGATCAAATCCGGTCATTCTTACCTGCTGATGTGCAACCACTTCAGCTTCCTTGATGGTTTGCTTGCTTATTATTTATGCAACAAGCTGTTCTGGAAAACGGGAGGTATGCGGAAGCTGTACATCATGTCCCTGAAAAGGCAGATGGAAAAGAACAAATGGCTGAGGTATGTGGGGAGCTTTTCTGTAGAACCGGGAAGGCGTTCGATCAAGGAGAGTTTTGCTTATGCGGCTGAAGTATTGTCTGAGCCGGGCAACCTTTTGCTTTTCTATCCGCAGGGTAACCTGGAAAGCAGCCATATCCGGTATATCCGGTTTGAGGATGGCCTGAACGAGATAGTACCGGCGATTAGGGGAAATTGCCAGCTGGTCTGGAGCAGTAACATTGTCGATTTCTTCGAAAGTACAAGGCCTTCAGTATCTTTCAACCTGCTGGACTGCGGTACCAATAAGGACTATGATTTTGAAGGGCTTAAGCGTAAGGTCAATGCACACCACCGCAGGTCAGTTGAGCGAAATATCCGTTTTACGGTGGAACCACCGCCGGAACACTGATCATTTCAGACGCTGCAGACCTTCTTTAGCCTGGGTATCGATGCTGTTCTGATATTCGTGGTTTCGCATTCTCAGGGCAAGGTTGTAGAAGTAGGCCGCCTTTGTCTTGTCTTTTCTCTGTTCGTAAAGCATTCCTGAAAATAAGGCCGCATTGGCAGCACTGTAATAGGTCTCATTTTTACCGATATCTATGGTCTTCTGATAATTGGCGATCGCTTCATTGAACATATCCATCCGGTCGTATATCCTGCCGAGACGATAGTAGAGCTCGATCTTGTCCCGGAGGTTCTTTAAATCCTGAGCTTCTTTGTTTTTAATCTGAGCAAGGGCCTTAGCATAATAACCTCCGTCAAAATAAAACCTTGCCTTCAGCAACTGTGTATCTGGCCGCAGGTCGTTGGCCTCCTTAAGGGCCTGTTTGTCTTTTTCATCGGTAGTATAACCTTTGGTCTTTACAAGCTTGAGGTAATTGTTATAACCAAGAAGATCGCCTTTGAGCAGGTAATGATAGGCGAGTTTAAGGTAAGTGTCTTTGATGTAATTCATACCCTTGTACTCTTTCAGATAATTGGTCAGATAGACGTGGGCATCGGTGTCCATCCGGCACAGTTTTGCACTGCCAAGCAAGTATTGCGCGGCGGGAAGTGGGGTATATAATGCAGATTTCGGAATACCCTGAAGTGCGGAAATTGCGGCGTCATTGTGCCCTGTCTTGAAGGCCACATAGCCTTTAAGATAAGTTCTGAGCAGGCTCTTTTCGTCCATGTCATTCAGAAAGGCATTTAGCCTGGTGTAGTTGTCCCTGTTATGGAGAATGTCAATATCCATGAAGCAGAGGAGGAATATGGCTTCATCGCTGTAAAAGTCATACGATGTCCCGGCGATCTGGCTTTTGAATGCTTCCATCTGCCTTACTCCGGATGAGATATTCCCTTTGAGCCCCAGGAAGTCGGCAATGCCGCGTAAATTGGAAGGAATGGCACCGAAAACGACTTCTATGAGCGCCAGGCCTTTCCGGTTCGGAAGAAAATCCCTGAATTTTTCCTGGTTCCTTTTCAACAGTCCCTGCGCTCTTTTTAAATCTATTGTGGAGGCGGTATAATCGCCAAACTTTGCCTTCACCAGGCCCCATTGCAAATAAATTTCCGCCTGTGAAAATAGGTAATAAGGCGAGTCTTTATCATTATCTTCCAGTGCATTTATCCTGCCGTCTTTTCTTCCTTTGAGCTTTTCGTATTCTGTTTTATTATCTGAGGTCAGCAAGTACATATAATCTACATAGTTATCCAGAAGAACGGGAATGCCGTTTTCAGGATTTTTGCTTTTTCCGTCAGCGATATATTTCCTTGCATCGTTCAGGCGGAGTTCAAAAATGGCTTTGTAGGCGGCTGTAGCGCTGGCATCGAAGATGAAGCTGGCTTTTGCCGGAAACATTGTGAAAATGAAAAGAAACAGTAAGGAGAAAGACTTTAAGTGCATATAGTATTAACGTAATTCGGGAATAGTTAGGAATGCTAAGTTATGCACTTGCATGCAAAAAGCCAGCCATTGACCGAGGCAGATCACCTTGTTCTATTTTATTGGCATGCAACTGAAACATTTCTAATGTTTTTTCAGCCTTTTTTCATCAAACATTGTTTATTGCTATAAGAATGACTCTTTCCGAACAATACATACTTATCAGAAAGCAAACCGAACGCATTTGCGCACCTTTGCAGACAGAGGACTACGTGGTGCAGCCAGTGGTCGACGTAAGCCCGCCGAAATGGCATCTGGGGCATACGACATGGTTTTTCGAAGCGTTCGTACTCGTTCCCAGCTTTGCTGGTTATCAAATGTTTAATCCGAACTTCAATTACTTGTTCAACAGCTATTATGAGACCGTTGGCAACCGGGTGATCCGTACCGACCGGGGCAATCTCAGCAGGCCAGGCGTTGATGAAATCTACCGTTATCGTACCCACGTAGATAATGCCATGCTGCTTTTTTTACAGGGAGAAGTTAACGGGCATGTGGAGGAATTACTTTTTATCGGTTTTAATCATGAACAGCAGCACCAGGAATTGCTCCTGACTGATATCAAATATATTCTCGGTCACAATCCTTTGTTTCCTCCCTACCGGCAAATAGAGAAGAAGGGGCCAAAAAACAGGAAGGAGATAGCAGAAATGCGCTTAGTCCCCGAGGGCATGTACGAGATTGGATATACGGGCGATGGTTTTTGCTTTGACAACGAGCTTAGCCGTCACAAGGTTTATCTTCAGGCATTCAGCATCAGTTCCGCCTTGGTCAGCAATGGTGAATATCTCCAATTCATGTCCGCAGGCGGATATACGGATTTTAATTTCTGGCATTCAGAAGGTTGGGATTGGGTAAGGAATAATGACATATCAGCGCCCATGTACTGGCACCATATTGATGGCGACTGGTATTGTTATACTCTGGAAGGGCTAAGGCCGCTTGATCCCGATGCCGTGCTTACCCACGTCAGTTATTACGAGGCCTATGCTTTTGCACAGTGGCGGGGGATGCGGCTCCCTACAGAATTTGAATGGGAGGCTGCGGCAGGATTATTTGACTGGGGCGCTAGATGGGAATGGACGGAAAGTGCTTACCTGCCATATCCGGGGTTCTCAAAGGCACCTGGCGCAATCGGAGAATACAACGGAAAATTCATGGTAAACCAGAAGGTGCTCAGGGGCGGTTCCATCGCTACGGCTGCAGGACATTCCAGAAATACTTACCGCAATTTTTTCCACCCGCAGCTCAGGTGGCAGTTTACCGGTATAAGGCTCGTAAAATAAACAAAGATGATGAACACGGTTCAACTTATGCCAGACAAGGCTCAATTCCTTTCAGATACATTGACGGGCCTGAAGTCGAAGCCAAAATATTTGAGTTCCAAATATTTTTACGACAAAGAAGGCGACCGCCTTTTCCAGCAGATCATGCAGATGGAGGAGTACTACCTGACAAAGGCGGAAATGGAAATTCTCGAAACGCAATCCGGCAGGATTGCGGACTTGATCGCCCGTGACGGAACGCCGTTTGATCTCCTGGAGCTCGGCGCCGGGGACGCAACGAAATCTGTCCATCTGTTGCGGGAACTCCTCACGCGCAGACAAGATTTTACCTATCTTCCGGTCGATATCTCATCGAATATCATTTCCTGTCTGGAGAATAGGCTTCCCGGGCAGCTTCCCGGCCTGAAGATGCAGGGATTGAATGGTGAATACCTCGAGATGCTTGCATACGCCGCTTCTGCATCAGGAAGAAGAAAGGTGATTTTGTTCATGGGGGCAAACATTGGCAATATGGATATCGGTCAGGCGCAGGATTTTCTGCTTGACATAAGAAAACATATGACGCAGGACGATCTGCTGCTCATCGGGTTTGACCTGAAAAAGGATCCCCGGCAGATCTTGCTGGCCTACAATGACCTCAACGGAATTACACGGGCTTTCAATTTAAACTTGTTGGCAAGGATGAACAGGGAACTGGGTGCAGACTTCCGTGTCGGGAACTTTGATCACTATGCGACCTATGATCCTGAATCGGGCGCCTGTAAGAGCTTCCTGATCAGTTTAAAGGAACAGACGGTCCGTATCGGCGATGCGGATAAAATCCACTTCCTGGCAAATGAATATATCTTCACTGAAATTTCTCAGAAGTATGCGCCTGGCGATATTGAGGCACTGGCCAGTAAGTCAGGGTTCCGGTATGTAAAGCATTTCACAGACAGTAACGGTTATTTTGTCGACATGATCCTTCGGACGGAACAGACTTGCCTGGTCTAGCCGTAATAACAGATGTATGCAGCATCGCTTTCGCATACGACCTCAAAACTGGCACCTGCGCTCACCTCGAATTGTTCCTGTGGCCCGTAGCTGGTGAATGTGTCGCCATTCTTCACGCTGAGTGTTCCGGCGATCACGAGCATGGTTTCCGGGACTGATGCAGAAAAAATATAGCTGCCAGGCTTCATCACCCCTACCGTCGCCTTACCGCGTTCAGTGTCAAGGCCAAGGCTTTGCACATTGCCTTCAAAATATACATTGTGTTGAATCTTTCGGTCGCTCATGATATGGGAGTAATGATGAATACACAAATATAGGGCTATTAACCTTTTTTTAAGATATAATTAATAGGATGACGTATTTTGGCTGAACCAAATAGAACCAGTTATGAAAATAAACATCCCCATCCGGACTGCACGACTAGTGCTTGCAATTGCTTATCTCGTCCCTGTTATGGCTATTGCCCGGCAGGGAAACATTCGGGATACCAAAGCAGATCTGAAAGTATGGTATAAAAAGGCAGCGAGGGATTGGATGAAGGCACTTCCGGTTGGTAACGGACGTCTCGGAGCGATGATCTTTGGCGGCGTTGGCCGGGAGCAGCTGCAGCTGAGTGAGGAGAGTGTATGGCAGGGCAAGCAGGTCAATAACAATAACCCTGAGGCATTGAAGAACCTGCCTGAAATCAGGAGACTGATCCTGGACGGAAAGGCTTCGGAAGCGATGGAGCTGGCAAACAGGGCCCTGAATGGAAATCCAGGGGGCGTAAAATCTTATCAGCCTCTTGGCGACCTGTTTCTTGATTTTGGGCATGGTGCTGAAGCAGGCAGCTATATGCGGGAACTGGACCTGCGTACGGGCGTACATAAGGTGCAATATGAGATCGGTGGAAAAAAATATACAAGGGAAGTTTTTGCCTCAGCTCCTGCAAACCTTATCGTGGTGAGATTGGAGACGGATGCCGGGGAGGGAATTACAGCTACCCTGAGTATGACCAGACAGAAAGATGCGGTCGCTTCAGCAAAAGGCAGTCAGCTCACATTGCGTGGCCAGATCGATGGATCAGGTATGAGATTTGAGACCATCACCCAGCTACTGAATGAAGGCGGAAAGCTGGATGAGCAGGGAGATAAGATCAAAATAAACGGCGCAAAAGCAGTGACTATTCTGATTACCGGGGCAACGGATTATAATGCGGAAACCATGAATGTTGATGCTGCCAGAGACCCGGATAAGATCTGCAGGGAGATATTGAGGACCTCGGCTGCTAAAAGTTTTGCTGCGCTTAAGGCGGCACACGTTGCCGACCACCAGGAACTGATGAACAGAACGGAACTTTCCTTTGGCAGGGATATGAAGGCCGGCCTGCCAACGGATGAACGGCTGGAAGCTTATAAAAAGGATCCGCAGGACCGCGGGCTGGAGGTGCTGTTGTTCCAGTACGGCCGGTATCTGCTGATCGGCAGTTCGAGGGCACCGGGAGTATTACCTGCGAACCTTCAGGGCATATGGAATAAGGAACTGAATGCGCCATGGAATGCAGATTTCCATACCAACATTAATCTTCAGATGAACTACTGGCCTGCAGAGCTGACCAATCTGCCGGAAACGGTTGCCCCGCTTACCCATTTCATGCAGGTATTGCAGGTTCCGGGAACCCGTACTGCCAGGCAGATGTACGGTGCACGGGGTTGGACAGTACACCATTTAACGGATGCTTTCGGGCATACGGCGGTGCATGACGGAGTAATCAACGGGATGTTTCCGATGGGTGGTCCATGGATGACCCAGCCGATATTTGAACACTATGAGTTTAATGGCGACTTGGGTTACCTGAGGAATGTGGCCTATCCTATGATGAAGACCTCTTCCGAATTTGTCCTGGACTTGCTGGTACCCGATGAACAGGGCCGTTTGGTGACCGCACCTTCTTACAGCCCTGAAAATTCTTACATCCATCCGGTTACCGGAAAGGGCGAAAAGCTTACTTACGCTCCCACTATGGATATGGAGATCATCCATGATCTGTTTACAAGGACTATGGCTGCAGAGAAGATATTGAAACAAGACGCCTTGTTTGGTGATACACTGGCCGGTACCTTGAAGAAGATTGCACCGGTAAAACTGGCCGCTGATGGTTCCATACAGGAGTGGGTGGAAGATTACAAAGAGGGCGAACCTGGCCACCGTCACGTATCACATTTGTTCGCCCTGCACCCGGGTAACCAGATTACACCGCTTAAAACTCCGGACCTGTTTGAAGGGGCCAGGAAAACATTGGCCAAACGTTTGAGAAATGGCGGAGCCGGTACAGGCTGGAGCAGGGTCTGGACCATCAATTTCTTTGCGCGCCTTAAGGATGGTCATTCGGCGCATGAGCATGTTGCTGCGCTGCTGCAGAAGAGTATCGCATATAATTTATTTGATCTGCATCCTCCATTTCAGATCGATGGCAATTTCGGCTACACTGCCGGCGTAGCAGAGATGTTGCTGCAAAGCCAGGAAGGCGAGGTTGGCAGCCGGATCATCGAGTTTTTGCCGGCACTGCCTTCGGCATGGGCTGATGGAAAAGTCTCCGGTCTGAAAGCGAGGGGCAATTTTGAGGTTTCGATGCGCTGGAATTCCGGAAAGCTGGATATGGCTGTTGTTAAATCCGGGTCAGGCAACGGATGTATATTGCACTATCCAGGCATTGCGGGTGCGACAGTAACCGCCGGAGGGAAGAAAGTTGCCGTCAGGAAAATTTCAGATGACCAGATCGGGTTTAACACCGCCAGGGGAACAAGCTATTCTGTTAAGTTCTGATTGCAGATGACATTAGCTCAATAGATAAACTGACTTATGGCATTTACATGGCAAAATCCACTTGTCCGTACGCATACTGTTTCGCAACTTTGTTGCAAATAAAAGCAGAATTAGTATGACAGGGAATCAGCATTACGAAGTTGTTGTTATCGGCGGTAGTTACGCAGGACTTTCCGCGGGACTAGCACTGGGCCGGTCGGCCAGGCGTGTACTTATTGTTGACAGCGGGAAACCCTGCAACCGGCAGACACCGCATTCCCATAATTTTCTGACCAGGGACGGTATAGCCCCTGCCGAACTTGCCGCGATAGCCAAAGATCAGGTATTGAAGTACCCCACGGTACAATTCCTGGAAGATCATGTGTCTGCTGCAGAGGGGACAGATGGAAATTTCCGTATAGAGCTGTCTTCCGGAAATACGGTAACTTCTGTCAAGATCATTTTTGCGGCAGGTATCGTTGACGAGATGCCAAAGATTAAAGGGTTTGAGGCGTGCTGGGGAATTTCAGCAATCCACTGTCCTTATTGTCATGGTTACGAATATAAGGGGCAGATTACCGGATTGCTGGCCAACGGTGACATCGCTGCCGATTTTGCTAAGCTGGTAAATCACTGGGCATATGGCCTGATCCTGTTTACGAACGGGCCGTCCGTTATCGCTGATGAGAAAGCGAAAGAATTAGCAGAACTGCACATACCTGTTATCGAAACCCCGGTTAAAGAAATCATCCACGAAAACGGATATTTATCGTCGTTATTGCTTGAAGACGATCAGAATATCGTATTGCAGGCTTTGTATGCAAAGCTGCCGTTTAAGCAGCATTGCTCAATTCCTCAGCAACTCGGTTGCGCAATGACTGAACAGGGATTCATACAGGTGGATGATTTTCAGAAAACCAATGTACCTGGGGTCTTTGCTGCGGGAGACTGTACTACAATGATGAGAAGTGTTGCTGCAGCGGTATCGGGTGGTGGTAAGGCAGGAGCTTTTGTCAATCACGAGCTGATCTTTAACCGATAATACAACCGGAACTATTTATTCCGGAGGTTAGAAATATTTGCTAAGTTTACCGCCACACACACTAACCAATTAACTTGCTATGTTTCAAGCCAAACAATCAAAGGTATACCTGGCAGCGCTTACTGTCATTTGTGCTTCGGTAGGCCTTTACGCCTGTAAATCTATGGCCCCTAAGACCAAACCGGTCGAGGTGGTGGTTGCGCCGCCGCCACCTGTACGTGTTCTGGTCTTTTCCAAAACGAAAGGGTTTTATCATTCTTCTATCCCGGCGGGCATTGCTGCCATTCAGAAACTGGGTAAAGCGCATGGTTTCATTGTCGATACCACTAAGAATGCGGATTACTTCGTTGAAGACAGTCTGAAAAAATACAATGCCGTTGTATTCCTGAGTACTACCATGAATGTCCTCAATGCAGACCAGCAGGTCCAGTTTGAGCGTTATATCCAGGCAGGCGGCGGTTATGCCGGTGTCCATGCTGCGGCTGACACGGAGTATGACTGGCCGTGGTACAACAGGCTGGTTGGCGCTTACTTCAAGAGCCATCCCGGCAATCCGAATGTCCGCAAGGCGACCATTAATGTAGATGATACGACCCACCGTTCAACACATGGTCTCCCCAAAAGATGGGAACGTACCGATGAGTGGTACAACTATAAGAGTATCCAGCCGGGATTGAATGTACTCGCCCGTCTGGATGAAACCACTTATGAAGGCGGAGAGAATGGCAAAGACCATCCTATCGCCTGGTATCATGAATTTGACGGTGGCAGGGCCTTCTATACCGGTGGCGGACATACTGACGAAAGTTTTAGTGAGCCGTTGTTTTTAAAGCACCTGCTGGGCGGCATTTTATATGCCGCGACCAGTGAAACGATGACCAGAGATTATTCTAAGGCCTATTCCGTTAAAAAGCCAGAGGATAACCGTTTTACCAAAACCATTTTGTCAAATGATCTGAATGAGCCGATGGAGCTTTCGGTTGCCCCTGACGGCCGGGTGTTCTTTATTGAGCGCGCGGGTAATTTTTATGTTTATACACCCGAAGACAGGAAAACTACCCTGGTGTATAAGTTTCCTGTAAAAGCGGTGGACAAGTACCTGAACGGTTTGCTGGGGATGAGCATCGATCCTGATTTTGCCAATAATAACAATCTCTATTTCTTCAATACGGCCGAGGCTGAGGGTAAGGTCAAGCAGCACATTTCCCGAATCCCGATCAGTAAGGACAACGTGCTGGACCTGAAATCGGAGAAGGTTATTATTGAGATCCCGATCGATCTGGAGTTAAGTGCCCATACCGGCGGTTCCATCGAATGGGACAAGGACAGAAACATGTACATTTCCACAGGGGACAATACGGTACCATTTGAGTCGGATGGCTTCGCGCCGATCGATCAGCAGCCAAACCGGCTTACCTTTAGCGCCGAACGCTCGGCTGGTAATACCAATGACCTCAGGGGCAAAATACTGCGTATACATCCGGAGGCAGATGGCACCTATACCATTCCTGAAGGCAATCTTTTTCCCAAAGGGACGCCCAATACGCGCCCGGAAATCTATGTAATGGGTTGCCGTAATCCTTACCGTATGTCGGTAGATAAGGCAACGGGGATTGTTTACTGGGGTGAGGTAGGCCCGGACTCGGGCCGGGACGGCGAACAGGGGCCAAAAGGTTATGACGAGTTCAACCAGGCAAAAAAAGCAGGTAACTTCGGCTGGCCTTATTTTGTCGGTGACAACAAGCCTTATAAAGCATATGATTTTGCCACTAAAAAAACCGGCGAAGCCTTTGACCTGAGCGGAGCCACAAACAGTTCTCCATATAATACGGGATTGAAAGTCCTTCCGCCACCTCAAAAAGCAATGGTGTGGTATCCCTACGCCCGTTCGGCAGAATTTCCCGAGCTGGGGGAAGGCGGACGTTGTGCAATGGGCGGGCCGGTTTATCATTATGATCCGAACCTGAAGTCTGCCACGAAGTTCCCTGAATATTATGATAAGGCATTGTTCATGTATGACTGGATGCGCAATTGGGTGTTCGCTGTGCGCCTGGATGAGCATCAGAATTTCAAGCGAATGGAGCCTTTTATGCAGACTAACGGCGATTTCCGTCGTCCGATTGATATAGAAGTCGGGCCAGAGGGCTCATTTTATATGCTGGAATATGGTACTGTATATGGGATAGACAACGTAGACGCGCGCCTGGTACGCATCGATTACAACGGGGGTAACCGTGCACCGATTGCAAAGATCGAAACCAGGGATACCATTGGCCTTGCTCCTTATAAGGCAGCGTTTGCCTCAAAGAGCTATGATAACGATGAAGATGACCAGATCAGGTACGAGTGGCGTTTTGAAAACGGAGCTATTGGTGCTACTGAGCAGAACCCATCTTACACCTTTAATAAAAACGGCATTTATAATGTAACGCTGAAGGTTACCGACCAGGCTGGTGCCAGCACATTGGATACTGTGGTAATCAAGGTGGGCAATACCCTGCCGCAGGTTGCCATTAATACCAGCAGCAACAGCAGCTTTTTCTTTCCTAAAGCCAGTAAGTTCACTTACAAGGTGGAGGTAAAGGACAACGAGGATAAAGTGATCGATAAATCTAAGATCCAAGTTGACCTGAACTTTATCGAGAAAGTACAAAATAATCAGTCACTGGTGGGGCATCAGGATATTACACCCAGTTACAATTTCGGCAAATCGCTAATTGCGAACAGTGATTGTAAAGCTTGCCACCAGGTCAATGCCCTGTCTGTAGGACCTTCATTCATGCGGGTCTCGCAGAAATATGCCAAAGACCAGTCGGCAGTTGGCCGGCTCGCAGATAAGATCATCAAAGGTGGCGGTGGTGTCTGGGGCGAGCATGCCATGAGCGCCCATCCGCAGGTTTCTAAGGAGGACGCTTCAGAAATGGTCAAATATATCCTGTCCCTGAGCGTGAAGAAAGCCAATACCGCACTTCCGCCTCAAGGTACGGCAACACTGGACAGACAGCTTACGACCAAAGCCTGGGACCAGGGACGTTATATCTTCTCCGCCTCGTATACCGATAAGGGTGGTGCGATCACTCCCCTGACGAAAAAGGAGACACTGATCTTGCGTCCATCCAAAGTCCAGGCAGAAGATGCTGAAATCCTGCGCAATATAGACAGAAACGACAGCCATCTCGGCGCCATTCACCACGGCTCTTTCTTTGCCCTGAAGAACATCGACCTGAAAGGTATCGGCAAGCTGACCTTCAGATATGCATCTACAGACAAAGATGCCACTATTGAGATCAGGCAGGATTCGCCAAAAGGACAGCTCGTCGGGAAACTGAATTACAGCAAGACCGGTAGCTGGGAGGTTTACAGGGAACTTGACGCGCCGTTAAGCAAGGTACTTACGGGGCGTCACGATCTCTATTTCCTGTTCGTTAAGGAAAGCGGGCCGAACCAGCACCTTGCCAGCATAGACTGGATCAATTTTGCTGCTCAATAATCAATAGCCAGTCACTCCCCCTTCCTTCAGATGGGGGAGTGATGGTTTTAGGGCCATCGTTATCGGAAATGCCCAGATCCAGTGTATGCCCATCCCTTGGATTGTACAGGGAAGTCCTGAGTTTTACCGCTTTCAGCTTTTCTGTGCGGATCTGTGTCTTTCTCCCATAAGGGAGATATGCCATGAGGAAATCGCCGTCCTGTGAAACAGCCGCCATTTCATATTCGGTGTTTTCAGGGTTGTCTTTGGCAATCAGGCTCTGATCGGGCACGAGCCGCTGCCAGTTGTAGCGTTCAAATATTTTCTTCATAAGGCCCATTTGCCGGGCACCCGGCTGGTCCAGAGCTACTGTCCAGTTTGTCCTTGCCCAGGATACGGGGTTCCTGTCGTTGAAGAACTGCCAGATGTTGTGGTTGCCGTAAGTATGCCCGCAGGCACCGGACAGCAGGCTCCAGTAAGCGCATTGCCTGGCGTCAAAGTCGTCCATCCAACCAAACTTACCCGGATTGAACTGGTTGGGATGGTCTTCGTAACGCGGTTCTCCGTCTAAATAGGGTCGTTGCGGGAAAAGTGCCCGGTTCTTAAGATTAAACTGATAATTTTTTGAATCCTGGCTGTGGCCCGTCTGCGACATGTGGAAGTCGATCCATGAGGCATCTTTGAAATAGTCAGATGAGGTACGCGCGCCTGCAGGGTGAAAGGTCATCATGTGATGACCTTCGTCGCCCTTCTTCAGGCCTCGTGCCATGGCCTCGATGATATCGCGCTGATTTTGATTTTCAATATGCCTGTCTCCGCCCAATACCCATATAATGGCGTTGTTCTTATAGCGGCGGCCAACATACTCCCCAAAAACTTCTGCATTTTTTGGCGTAAAGATCTCGGGACCCTGCCCCCAGGCTTTGTTCCATTTGTCGCCCCAGGAAGGCAGCATGGCGATCATAAGGCCCAGTTCTTCCGCTTTCTTCACGATCTCATCTACATGCTTAAAATAGGCCTCACGGGGTTTCGCAGGATCATTTCCGGTCAGCGGTTTTTCGCCGTAGGGGTTTGGGGTGTTCAGGCCGTCAAGCTCGGCAATGATCACAGCCTGGATTACCGTAAAGCCTTTGTCTGCCCGGTCTTTCAGATACCGCTCTGCCTCCGCCCGGTCCAGTTTGTGAAAAAGCTCCCAGGCCGTATCGCCCAGCCAGAAAAAAGGCTTGCCGCTGCTGGTCTGCAGATGACGGTGATCCGGGCTTATTTTCAGCTGTGCATTGGCCTGCAGCGTCGTAACAGACTGCATGAGGATAAGAAATGCGAAGATCAAATTGGGTTTCATGTGGTTTATATGTGGTTGTAGACCAAACTTAACCAAAAAAACAATATTTATGTCAAAACAGGTACGCTGTTCCAAAAAGCGCTAACTTAGACCTATGTCATCACACCATATCGTAAGGGAAAAGCAGGAGCCGGCATTGTTTATACGCGAACTTGACCATTTTGATGAGGAATATCTTGGCCAGTTGCTCGAATGGAGTCCTACGCTTATCGTAAGTGCAGGAGCGTATGAAAAGGTGGTCAGCCTTGGCCTTAAGGTTGACGTCGTGACCGGTTCGGAAGACGGGGTCCACTTTCAGGAGAATACCCGGACGTTAAACGGCAGGGCAGAAGAGCTTGGTGCTGTGCTTGATGACGCGGTCAGCAATGGATACGCTGCCATTAACATCATTGACATACAGAACAGTTATCTGGGTACACTTGGAACTTATCTTAAAAAGATCAATATCGTTATCTACACGCCACAGGAGAAGGCCTATGCAGTCAGGCCGGGTTTTCGGGTATGGAAGCCGGCGGGAAGTGTGTTCCGTTTTTCCGGATCGCCCCGAATTGAAGCAGATAACCTGATCCTGCAAAATGAAGGTGATTTTGTTGTTGAAAAGGACGGTTTTGTCGTATTCCGTTTTATTGATGATTATCTTATTATCCGTGAACGTTTATGATTTACCTGAGAAAAGCAAAAGAACAAGACCTGGATATCATCAGGGATCTGGCCCACCGTACCTGGTGGGACACTTATGGTGGATATCTTTCAGATGAGCAGATCCGCTATATGCTGGAGAAAATGTATAACAGGGGTGAACTGCTTGGGCAGCTGCAGCAGGGTTATGTTTTTCTGATCGCGGCGGAACAAGAACAGGACCTGGGATTTGCCGCTTATTCCATTGTTGATTCGGATCAGCGGATATTCAAGCTCCACAAGCTGTATGTATTGCCCGAAGCACACGGTAAGGGCATAGGTAAACTGCTGATGAATGAAGTTGCGGACCTGGTTAAAAAGGCTGGTGCCACAGCATTACAACTCAACGTAAACCGTAACAATAAGGCGGCGGGGTTTTACCTTAAGTCAGGTTTCGTCATCAAAGATACCATAGACCTCGATATTGGCGGTGGTTTCTTCATGAACGATTACGTGATGGAAAAACCTATTGTTTCTTAGGTATTCTCGAAGGGGTATCGGTACCTTTAATGATGCTTACCGCACTCCGGGCAATTGCCCTGATTGTTGCCAGGATATTTTCAGTGTCCAGCGATTCGTATTCATCACTTACCGTATGGTATAGCTTGTCGGAATCGATCTGGTCTGTACTGATCGTGTGCGCGGGCACACCGAGCGCAGCCAGGGTAGCATTGTCGCTACGGTAAAAAAGCTGCTGCTCCGGATAGGGATCAGGATAGAAGGTAAAGGGGGAGCCCTCCAGGTTTTTTTGCAGGATCTTTCCAAAATCCGAACGATCATAACCGGTGATGAAGGCCGCATTTTTGCCAAACTTACTTTCCTTGCCAATCATCTCGATATTGAACATAGCTACGACCTGATCGGGGTTGAGCTTTCCTGAAAAATACTGTGATCCAAATCCGCCGATCTCCTCGGCGGTGAAGGCGACAAAGATCAGTGTACGCGCATTATTGTTGAGCGCCTTGTAGTATTTCGCCAGAGCGATCACCGCAGTCGTGCCGGAAGCATCGTCATCCGCACCATTGGCAATGCTGTCCTGGTTGACCGGTTTGAGGATGCCCAAATGGTCATAATGCGCGGAAAATACCACATATTCTTCTGGCTTTGACTTTCCGGGGATCATTCCTGCGATATTAAACAAAGGCTTACCATCTCTTTCGAAAGACTGCCGGAAACTGTTTTCACCTTTCAGCGGCTGCAGTCCTATTGTGCCGAATTCCGATTCAATGAATGCGGCCGCCTTTTCGATGCCCGGACTGAAGGTCGCCCTTCCCTCCATTTCATCACTGCTCAGGGTTTTAATGATGTGGTCGACATACTCGCTCGTAATGGTCTTGTCGATCTGCTGTGCGAAGCCCGAACGGGCAGCGAAGGTCAGCAATAAAATGAAAATGGCCTTTTTCATAAGTTTTCTGTATCGTTGTGTTCTATCCTGGCAATGCGCCTGTCAATTGCTGCTGCCACACGGGTATCGTGTACGCCATCGGTGACGGCGATCCCGTAGTCCCTGTCCCTGTCCGATTCGTGAACCTGTACACTTTCCGTATTCTGCACAGCATGGTCATAAGGCCCACGACCGCTCATTAGTTTGACAAAAACCGGCAGACATTCGAAAAATACGAATAAAAGACCGATAAAAGTAACTGCAGTTGAGGTGCTGCTGTCTTTTTTGCCGTCAGGACTAATGCCCAGCTGACTCAATGCCCAGTTCCGGTCTGCAAAACCAGCTATGGAGGCCAGGCTGTCCAGGTCTTTACCCGTATAAAGCTTTTCCGACAGCATGCCGTCAAATTGTTTTCTTCCGTCGATAAACCCCTCAAGACGGCGAACACCCGCAGATAAGGTGTCAAGTTCCTGCTCCCTGTGTTGCAACTCTGTCTCTTTTCGTTTGGCATAAGGGCCATATCCCATAATACCCGATGTCTCGGTCGTCTTGTTACCGAAGATCTCATAGTTGAGTTTCTGGCGGTCTGATCTGATGCTGCTTTGCAGAGAATCCCTTTGTGCCCTTGCCTCATTGAGCTTGTCCATTTCGATCTTGTATTTATTGCCGAATGCCATATTCAGTGTGTCGATCTTTGAGCGCTGGTTGTTCAGATAAGTTACCTTTAGCCGTTCTCTGATCTCCTTGTCAAAGATCTTCAGTTCCAGCGGTCTGGAAATAACAAGGCCAATCATAATGGCCAGCAGGATACGTGGCGTTGCCTGCAGTAGCTGCTTGCCGGTGGGAGCACTTTTGTTGATGCTGGATACAATGTAGCGGTCCATATTAAAGATCGCGAGGCCCCAGAGCATGCCGAAAAGCAGCGCAAACCAAATTGCTCCAGCCGATCCTGAGAAGACGAAATACATAGCATATCCGCCCGAGAGGGCGGCGAAAAGGCCTGTAAAAAATATCGTCGCACCGATACCGGTGTATTTGTTGTGTTCTGTGGGGTACTTTTCCAGCGTGGCGATATGAGCGCCTGAGCAAAACCAGAAAAAACGGGAGATCTTGTCCATGGATCCGAAAAATTAAAAAAGGCTGACTATTAAACGCCCGGTACCCGGAGTTGTTACAGTTAAATTACTGTACACTTTGTTATCTTTGCGAAAACAACAATATCATGATGAAGGAAATAACAGTAGAAGCGCTTAAGGAGAAAATCGACAATGGTGAGGATTTTCAGTTGATCGATGTCCGCGAGACCTTTGAATACGAAGTATCTAACCTGAACGGAGAGAACATTCCGCTGGCAGGCATCTTGATCGAAGCTGACCGTATTGCAACCGATAAACCCGTGATCATCCAATGCAGGAGCGGCAAGCGCAGTGCAGCTGCAGTAATGCAGCTGGAGGCACAGCTCGGCCTGGACAACCTGTATAACCTTCAGGGCGGTATTCTGGCCTGGAAGGAAGCGTTTGATCCGGATATGCAGGTTTATTAAGCCGAATGGTAAAAAAGATAGCCTTAAACGTATTTTATAACCTGGCGATCATTGTTTCTGTGATCGCCGTGATCTGGTGCTATAATAACCAGAAGTACCTGTTTATACCGCTGTTCCTCGCTTCAGCAGCTTTCTTTGTCTATGTAAAGATACAGCTCATGAAGGAAGTACGAAAGAACCTCAGGAAATGACCGGCAATACCTATCAGCCATTTAAAAACTTTGATTTCAGCTACAGGAGCTGTTTTCTGAGCGGGGACACTTTCACGGGCGAAATCGTCCGGACCACGATATTGCCTGCCTGGCTTACGCAGTTGGCCGGTTACAGTGGTGAAGAGCAGATCAAACTGCTCGATGAGAGCGTCAGAAGTTACAACAGCCTTACTGTTCCCTGCAATACAGAAGTGTTGACGCATTTTGTGGCCCCGCTGGAAACCCGTGTGCAGCAGGCTTTTGAGCAGGGCTATAGGGGCGTTGCCCAGCTTAGCGAAACAGACCTTTTCCTCTGGATCGGTAAATTCATGTACGGACTGATCTATATAGAGATGAACGCTGCGGTAAAACAACAGCAGCTCAGTGCAGATGGCGTGAACATGTCGCAGGGCCTTATGCACAAGTTCGGCAACCTGCATACCATGATCCAGAAGATCTATTCTGACGTCGTATATGAAGATTTTACGCCTTGGTCCATTGCGGTAGTGCCCTTACATGAACAGGATACGCCTTTCAGTTTTCGGGACGAGATCAATACTCTCACCTTCTCCATGAAGCTGAAGGATTTTGGTATCATTGCCTGCCTGCAGGACAATGGCACCAACCGGAGATATCATCAGGAACTATTGGATCAGGTCGAAGGACGGGCACTTTCGGCCCAGCAATTTGAGGAACTCTGTGCCCGCTTCTATTATTCTGCCTACCTGTTCAACAGGTTGCCGGAATATACGATTATGCCTGTCGATGGTTCCATCTATATCGAAGCGATGCCCTTAAAGGGTACGCTGAACAAAGCCATTTTCGATTACTGGCAACACAAAACCTATGCGCAGGTACTGCAGGAATTCTGGAAGCCCTGGGGCCATACCCTATTTGAGATCATCAAAGACCCTATGCACCCAATGAGTTACTTCGAGCCGGCCAGTCTTCCCGAGACCAATTAGCCGATCTTAGCCATCAATTGCTGAATGAATTGAGGGATCACTCCCGGGACCAGCAGTACCGTTAAGATCAATCCGGCGAGCGCGCCAAAGAAATGTGCATCATGATTGATATTATCTCTGGACTGTCTGGAGGCATACATACAATAGATGAGGTACAAAGGGCCAAATACAATGGCCCAGATGGGAAAAGGTATGGGGAATATATACAGAGAGGTAAAGGGAAAGAACAGGATGCAGCTGAATAGAACGGCACTGATCGCACCTGATGCGCCCAGGCTATGGTACCACATGTCGTCCTTATGCCTGATCACGGAAGGAATGTCACTCGCGATCAGGCTGATGAAGTACAGCAGGCCAAAATTGAATGAACCTATTGTCCGTTCCAGAGCAAACCCGAACGAATAAAAAGTGATCATATTGAAGATCAAATGCATCCAGTCGCCATGGATAAGGCCGCTGGTGATCAGGGTATAGACATTGCGCCGCCGCGCCACACTGTAAGGATGCAGCATAAACTTGCCGTAAATGCTGTGATCATTAAAAGCATAAATACTGGTAATGACCGTAAAGATCATAATGATGGAAGCAACCGGAGTGTCGTTGAGATAATTCATGTTTCTGTTTTATCGTTTGGAAATACCCAGGGGGCCCAGGTAATAGCGGATACCAATGCTATAATAATTATAAATGTCGGGATAGCCATCCCGCATGGTCATTGCGGAACTGTCATAACCATCGAGGCCTTCTCCCAGCGTGACCGTACTCTGAAGGTTCAGGTTAAGGGCCAGGCGGGGACTGCTCCAGGCATCTGCAAAGTAAAAGGTAATACCCAGGTTTACGGGGACCATTAGTTCGAAGGATTTGTCACGACCTGGGAAATCGTCATATTTCGCTTCTTCCGAACCGATCTTGTTACGGATTACGGTAGTCAGATTATTGCGGATTATACCTGCTCCGCCACCTATATAGAGGCCTTTTATTGCATTGAGAAAGTTATTGCCTCTATATTCTGCAAGAGCGCCAAGGTAAAGCTTCCCGTTGACCGCCGCTGCGGTGTAGCTGTTCACAAACCTGCGCCGGCTCTCGTCCCCGGGACTGCTTTCGGCTTTGATCTTTCCTTTTTGCAGCTCTGCACCCAGGCTGAGGAATGGGGTGAAGTAATAATCCAGATTGCCATAACCTGCAGTTCCCAGGTCGTGTCGTGGCAGATCGGCAAATGCCTGGGTAAAGCCGAGCCCCGCCCCTATACCAAACTTATGGAAATTATGCTGTGCAAAGACAGATCCGGATAGGAGGGCGAAGAGTAAGGAGATGTATGCTTTCAAGGTAATGTTTTGTAGTAGCCTGTTCAATTGGCGATCTTAATTATAACTTTGCTTTTTGTAAATGCGTATGCTAAAATATCAAAATAAAAATAAATCGCTTCAGCGGCGTTTCATGAAGTATGTGCAGATCGACACTCAGTCTGATCCGCTTTCCGAAACTATACCGTCGACCGCGAAGCAAAAAGACCTGGGAAAATTACTGGTGGAAGAACTCCTGGCTTTTGGTATCACTGATGCACAGCTGGATGAGTATGGTTATGTCTATGCGACAATACCAGCAACAACTGAAAAGCAGGTGCCTGTGCTCTGTTTCTGTTCACACATAGACACCTCGCCCGATTGCAGCGGGCAGGGTGTGAAACCTATTATTCATGAAAATTACCAGGGTCAGGACCTGGTGTTGCCAGATGATCCCGCTGTGGTATTGAAAATGGCTGAGCATCCTGATCTGAAGGACCAGATCGGTAACGACATCATTACCGCCAGCGGGACTACCCTTTTAGGCGCAGACAACAAAGCCGGTGTAGCAGAGATCATGGAAGCTGCAGCTTTCCTGGTGCAAAATCCAGGGATTAAACACGGCAAGATCAGGATATTGTTTACACCTGACGAGGAGATTGGAAGGGGCGTGGATAAAGTAGATATGGAAAAGCTTGGCGCCGATTTTGGTTATACCGTAGACGGAGAAACAAGGGGATCTATAGAAGACGAGACTTTTTCTGCAGACGGGGCCGTCCTGACCATTAATGGCATTAGTGCGCATCCCGGCTTTGCCAAGGGAAAAATGGAGAGCGCGATCAAGATCCTGTCCGATGTGATCAGCGCCCTTCCTTCCGATTGCCTTTCGCCCGAATCAACCGAAGCAAAGGAAGGGTTTATTCATCCTGTCAGCATTGGCGGCAGTGTTGAGCAGGCCGAGGCGCATTTCATTATCCGTGCTTTTGATGATGATGAACTGGCGGCCAACGGAGAATTCCTTGATGCTACTGTACAGAACATCATGGAAGATTATCCCAATGCTACCTATGACCTGAAGATCAGCCCGCAATACCGGAATATGAAACAGGTTCTCGAAAAATACCCGCAAGTGATGGAGAACGGTATCGCCGCGATAGAACGTGCCGGGATAAAAGCTAAACGGCAAAGTATCCGTGGCGGTACAGATGGTTCACGACTTTCCTTTATGGGACTGCCCTGCCCTAACATATTTGCCGGAGAACACGCTTTTCACGGCAAACAGGAATGGGTATCCGTACAGGATATGGAGAAAGCCGTGGAGACAATTGTTAATATCGCCGTGGTCTGGGAAGAACGGGCCTAAAGCGTCAGTAACTCAATCCAGACAGCCAACAAAACTTAAAAGGTGAGCCGGGCCAGGTACTGGTCATGCTCATCTTCAAAAATGACCTCTGTCTTCCAGCCTGATGCGGCAGCCAGGTCTTTCAATGTTTTCTGGTCTACATAAACCCATTTGAACCAGTTTCCTTTTTTACCCTTATATTCATAACGGAAACTGACTTCTCCATAATATCCCCTTTCGGGGAAAGGCACTTGTTCGTACAGATACATCAGGTCGGAGCTGTCAAAGACCAGCTGCCCGCCGGGGTTAAGCAAAGTCTTTATTTGCTGCAGGAATGCTTTCAGGCCTTGCAGAGATCCGGTAAGCCCGATGCCGTTCATCATAAAGAGCAGGGTATCGAAAGTTTTGTCCTTAAGACCGGATCCAGCGCCAAACTTCAGGATATCGCCCTGTATTACTTTTTTTAATCCCCGCTGTCCCATGAGCTTCACTGCGCCTTCAGAAATGTCCATTGCGGTTACCTCCAGTCCACGTTTTTGCAGCACCAGCGCATGACTGCCTGCCCCGGCCCCTACATCCAGCACTCTGCCCCTGCACAGGTCCAGTGCCATCAGTTCCAGTTCCGGCATTTCCTTCTCGTTTCTGAAATAAATGTCAATGGGCATTTCTTCCGGTTCATCATAAGTATTGTGCACCCACAAAATGTCCGCCGGCGGGTTCAGGAACTGGTCCTTCAGGGCTTCTCCAAGTACGTCCATATTGCAAAATTAATGGTTCTCCTGTTTTTTCCGCTATCTCGAACGCAGCGAGAGCAATACATGGGAGACCAGGCTCAGCGCAAAGACAGTTGCCAGCACCAGGTAAATGCGGGTATCGCCAAAATAGCGGTGTTCAATCGAAGCGCTCAGGATGTTGAATACCCAGACCAGCAGGAACACGGCAAATACCAGGTTGAACAGTGCAAGTACGCGCTGAAGGTTACTGAAACTTTTTTCCTGCTCTATATTGCGTAAGGTGAGCCCGTTGTACACGATGACCAGCAGCAGGGCGGCGATGGGCCAGGAATAGCTGTTCAGCAGGTAGCCAAAAAAATAGGCCAGGGCAAGCATGATGTTCAGGTAGGACAACATTTTCAGCATACCTGAATATACGAATCTGATAACACCCGATGAAAACATTTTGAACCCGTTTTTTGTTAAACTTAAGATCATTAAAACAATACCATCATGAAGAAGGAAACCAAAATTATCGCGGGTGTGTTGGCCGGGGCAGCCCTGGGCGCAGCTGTAGCATTGATATTGTCGTCTGATAAGACCGGAGAGACCAGGGATAAGATCGCGGACTGGTTCTGTGACCTGATCGACTCATCTAAAGACAAGCTGTCTGATGTGACGGATAAAGTAAAAGATTCCCTCAGTAAAGTTACCGCGTAGCTACTGAATGGAAATCGCTTTTTACGGCGCGGCACGTGCTGTCACCGGTAGTAAACACCTGATTACGCTCAATAACGGAACTAAAATTTTATTGGACTGTGGCCTGTTTCAAGGCATGGGCAATGTAACGGAAGGCTTGAACCAGCATTTTGGGTTTGAGCCTTCTGCTTTGGATTACGTCGTGCTTTCGCATGCGCACATTGACCACTGCGGGCTGCTGCCCAGGCTGGTAGCCGAAGGATTTTCGGGAAATATCTTTTGTACCCCGCCAACAATGGATCTGGCGCGGATCCTCCTGATGGATTCCGCCAAGATCAGCATGCAGGATGCCGAGTATGCCAACCGGCACATCAAGACTTCCGAGGAACAGGAAATGCCTTTGTATACCGAAGAAGATGTGATCAGAACACTGGGCCAGTTCAAGGTGCTGGATTATGGCGAAGAACTGGAGATCGACCCGAGGGTGAAGCTGCAGTTTACTGATGCCGGGCATATCATAGGCAGTGCCGCGGTGCACCTTGCAATTGTTGAGGACGGAAAAGAAACCCAAATCACTTTCAGCGGAGACGTGGGGCGCTACGGTGACCTCATCCTGAAGAGTCCCCAACGCTATGCGCAAGCTGATTACCTGATCATGGAATCTACTTATGGTGACTCACTGCATAAAGACTTCGGACCGATTGAAGAGTCACTTTATGAGATCATCCGCGAGACCTGTGAGGTAAAAAAGGGGAAGGTGGTCATTCCGGCTTTCAGTGTGGGCCGCACTCAGGAACTGCTTTTTGCGCTGAATGCCCTGGAACTTAAAGGCCGTCTGCCCGATCTGGCTTATTACGTAGACAGCCCGCTGTCTATGCAGGCAACGCAGGTGCTGAAGAATCATCCGGAAGCTTATAACAATGGGGTAAAGCAGCTTATGAAAATAGATGAGGATGTATTCAACTTCAAAGGGCTGAAATTCATCGAAAGCGTGCAGGAATCGAAGGCGCTGAATACAGATGGCAGGCCCTGTGTGATCATTGCTTCTTCGGGGATGGCTGAAGGCGGAAGAGTACGTCATCATATCCGGAATACGATTGGAAATCCTAAAAACACCATACTGATGGTGGGCTATGCCGATCCTGGCTCACTTGCCGGGAAGCTGCTGGCCGGCGAACATTCCGTTTGGCTGTTTGGCGAGGCGCATGATGTGCTTGCGGACGTGCGGTCGATCAGATCGATGAGCGCGCATGGGGATTATGAAGATCTTTTAAAGTTCCTGGGTTGCCAGGACCCGGAGCAGGTAAAACAGTTGTTCCTGGTGCATGGAGAATATGAAGTGCAACAGCTTTTTGCGCAGCGACTACGGGAAAAGGGCTTCAGGAATGTCGCGATCCCTGAGTTCAAACAAAAGTTCAGACTTTAAACTTGATGGTGCGCTAGCAGCTGGCCGGGAAACACGGGCTACATTTCAGGAAGCTATCTCAAATCCTTATTTTAGCCAGAACAAAACATAGATATGCGATTTTACTTTTCTTTGCTGTTACTTTTATGCCTTAACCTTGCTGCTGTGGTTGCACAGACAGCGAAACAGAATAGCGGGTGGTTGTTTTTGATGAATACAACCAGGTTTAATGACAAGTGGGGCATGCACTTCGATGTGCAGTTCAGGACTCAGGATAACTGGGAC
This sequence comes from Pedobacter sp. JY14-1, assembly GCF_029269825.1. Lineage (GTDB taxonomy): Bacteria > Bacteroidota > Bacteroidia > Sphingobacteriales > Sphingobacteriaceae > Pedobacter. Next base: position 155,961 of record NZ_JARJHU010000003.1, read on the forward strand.
GGATTGCGGCATATTCTGATCAGACCGGGGCTTACCTATTACCTGAACGGGAAGTCTGACCTGACGCTGGGTTACCTGTATACCCCGACCTTCGTAAAGACGGCAGGACAGCCAGATGTAACACTTACAGAACACAGAATCTGGGAACAATATATTTATAAACATAAGCTAAGAGGGGTAAACCTGTCGCACAGACTCAGGCTGGAACAGCGTTTTGTAGAACGTAACGGTGCGGACGATGTGTTTGCTCAGCGCTTCCGTTATTTTATAAGGGCCCTGGTGCCGCTGATCAGGGAAGGAGAACTCTTTGAAAAAGGCGTATTTGTTGCATTGCAGAATGAACTTTTTCTGAATGTACACCATAAGGACGACCTGAACGGCCATGTTTTTGACCAGAACAGGGCATACGGTGCTATAGGCTACAGGTTGTCTAAAGCCTTTGATATAGAGGCAGGATATATGAACCAGGCGGTTAAAGGGGCGCTGAATAATACATCTAACAATATTGTCCAGCTCGCAGTATATACGCGTTTTTGACCGGACAAACTTTGCTTAAGGCTTTATTGCTAGTGCACCAATTCTTCGTGGTGCAGGATCCCGTCCCGGATGGAGTTGAGTAAAGGCATGTCGATGCGGCAGTCGAGGCTTTGCCGGCAATGTCCATGGTCTTCTTCATCTATTTCTATAGTGCCGATACGTTCGAGGTTTTCATCCAGGATCTGGTATTGGTCATTGTCCAGGTGACGGATGTTGTAAAAGTGACCGAGGCCATGGTTGTCTGCCACTTCAATTCTGAATTGTTCCATAATTTTTATTTAAGGTTGATTACTAGTTGTTTATGGTTGGTGGTATTGGGTTTAACACCCACCTCTGAAGTTTGTTCAGAAAGATTTAATTTTTTTGGATGCTGCTTGATGATGGGGCCAAATTTGTATTTTAGGCAAAAAAACTGTTGAAATGACCAAACCTACCATTCTGTTAGCCCTGGCTTTGTTGTTGGCCGTGGGCGTATCTGCCCAGGATAAGAATCAGGAAAAGAAAAAGCCGCAGGCTGTTGCAGACTCTGTGAAGAAGGCTGTACTTGACTCTATAAAGAAAGCAACACCGCCGAAGACTTCGCTGGAGGACAAGATCAAATCGAGTAAGAGGATTGACGGACTTTTCCGCCTGTACAGAGACACTGCTACGGGGAGTTTGCAGATGTATGTAACCAAAGACCAGCTTGCTAAGGATTTTATTTACCAGAGCTTTTCTATGGGTGGCCCTACTACGCTGTTCCTGAACCAGAATATGATCAGGAATACCATGGTGTTTAATATCAGAAAGAGTGATGATAAGATCGAGTTTCTGCAGCTGAATACGAATTTTTATTATGACAAGAACAATGCGGTGAGCAAGTCGGCCAATGTGGATGTGGCCGATGCCGTTTTTTTCAGCGAGAAGTTTACGGTGGATGACAAAGAGGGTTATCTAATCCCGGTAGATGGCTTGTTCATCGGTGATAAGCTGGATCCGGTGAAACCGGTAATGCCTCCGGGAACACCCCCGGGTGCGGTGTTTAACCTTGGCAACCTTAATACAGGAAAATCAAAGTATGCGCAGGTGCGTTCCTTCCCTAAGAATACCGATGTCGTGGTAGAACTTGCTTATGACAATCCGCAGCCGATGAATGGTGGTGGAAAGGATATTACTGACGCCCGCTATGTAAGGGTAAAGATGCAGCATTCATTTATGGAATTGCCTAAGAATGATTTCAGAGCCAGAAGGGATGACCCGAGGGTGGGCTATTTTGGCGCTGAGGTAGAAGATCTGACTTCAGTGTCGCCGACGCCTTACAGGGATTTCATCAGCCGCTGGTATCTGAAGAAGAAAGATCCTTCGGCCAAATTGAGCGAGCCTGTGGAGCCGATTGTATTCTGGATTGAAAATACGACGCCTGTCGAGTACCGGGCAATCATCAAGGAAGCGGGGGAAAAATGGAACGAGGCTTTTGAAAAAGCAGGCTTTAAGAATGCGGTGGTGATGAAGCAGATGCCAGATGATGCGAAATGGGATCCTGCAGATATTTCTTATAATGTGATCCGCTGGGTGTCTTCGATGTACCCTTCTTACGGTGCGATCGGGCCGAGCTTCTACAATCCGCTGACTGGACAGATACTGGGCGCGGATATTACGGTGGAATGGAAGTCTGGTGCCGGTACTCCTGTACAGGATGAGTTGTACAATGGCGGGCCGGCTTTGCCATCATTGCCATGGGAAAATCCGGCGGCGGCGATTTCAGGGCAGGACGGACACGGACATGTGCCGGGAAAAGGGCATATCGCCACCTGTGTACTCGCCCAGGAGTTAAGCATGCAATACCAGGCGGGCTTGACCGCCATTGAGGCATTAGATGCCGATCAGCCCGAAGCTGTTCGTGCAGAAGCGGTCCGCGAGATGCACAAACAGTTTTTATATTACCTCATCCTGCATGAGATGGGGCATACGCTAGGGCTTAACCATAATATGAAGGCCAGCCAGATGCTGAGCCCTGCCCAGATGAACGATGTAAAGCTGACCAGGAAAGTTGGTCTGCAGGGTTCGGTAATGGATTACCCGGCGATTAATGTAAGCCGTGACCGCAAAAAGCAGGGCGATTATTATACAACCAAAGTGGGCCCTTACGATATCTGGGCTATTGAATATGGATATACGCCTTTTTCTGCTTCAGAAGAGGAAGCGGGACTACGCAAGATCCTGAGCCGGAGCACGGAGCCTGAGCTGGCCTTTGGTAATGATGCCGATGACATGCGCTCGCCGGGCGGTGGAATTGATCCTCGCGTAAATGTGAACGACCAGACGAACGATATGGTGACTTATGGCGAAGAACGCTTTAAACTCATCAATGAAATGATGCCTAAGTTGAAGGACCGGTTCAGCAAGCCCGACCGGAGCTACCAGGAGCTGCGCATACGTTACGGACAGCTGAACGGACAGCGTATGAGTATGGCTGCTGCCCTGAGCCGGTATATCGGCGGGGTATATGTAGACAGGAGTTTTGTGGGCCAGAAGACCCCGAATGCGCCTTTTACACCAGTTCCGGTCGCCTATCAGAAAAAAGCACTTGACCTGCTGAGCAAGTATGTCTTCGCTCCTGATGCATTTGATGCAGATAAATACCTGTTCCCTTACCTGCAGCTGCAGCGCCGCGGATTTAATTTCTTCGGTAACAACGAAGACATCAAGCCGCTGGGAAGTTTCATGTCTCTGCAGTTGAGTACGCTTGCGCAGATTCTGCACCCAAATACGCTCAACAGGATCAATAACAGTAGCCTCTATGGCAATACTTATTCTGTGGCCTCGGTAATGAATGACCTGACGGATGATATCTTTGCTGCCGATCTGGGTAAGGATGTAAACCCTTTCCGCCAAAATCTCCAGACGGAATTTGTGAAGGCTGCTGCAGCCATCGTTGCCGCACCGGTGGGATACGATAACGGCAGCAAGGCCGCTGCCCTTTCAACATTGACTTCTATAAAGGAAAAACTGGCGGGCTCTATTTCTGCCGGAGATGAGCAGACGGTTGCGCACAGACGTAACCTAGTGTTCCTGATCGATAAAGCGCTGGTGGTCAAATAACACCAGTGCTTTATTTTATTTGTTCAAGTATTTGACAATTAAATAATTTGGCCTATCTTTGCAGTCCCCAAAAAAGCGGGGAGAACAAATTATTTAACAAATTAAATACAAGCAAGTGAATACGTTAAGTTACAAAACTGTCTCTGCCAATGCAAAAACTGTCAACAAACAGTGGGTTGTTGTGGATGCTGAGGGCGAGATTCTGGGGCGCTTGTCATCGAAGATCGCTATGATCATCCGTGGTAAAAACAAGCCTGAGTACACCCCACACGTAGACTGCGGAGATAACGTGATCGTTATCAATGCAGACAAGGTTAAACTGACCGGAAAGAAACTGTCTGAGAAGGTATATACTTCTTACACTGGTTATCCGGGTGGTCAGCGTTTCATTTCTCCTAAGGAGTTACTGGCGAAACACCCTAAGCGTGTGATTGAGAAGGCCGTACGCGGTATGTTGCCTAAGAACAGGCTGGGTGCTAAGTTGTACACCAACCTTTATGTGTATGCAGGAGCTGAGCATCCGCATGCAGCGCAGTCTCCAAAAACCATTACACTTTAATTTAGGAAGAAATGTCAGTTACCAATACTTCAGGAAGAAGAAAAACAGCTGTTGCCCGTATCTATTTGAAAGATGGCAACGGTACCATTACCGTTAACGGTAAAGATTATAAAGAATATTTTCCAACCCTGCCTTTGCAGTATATCGTTGGCCAGTCATTTGAGGTTGCTGAGCTTGTTGGCCAGTATGACGTTCAGGTGAATGTTGCCGGTGGTGGTATCAAAGGACAGGCGGAAGCAGTTCGCCTGGCAATTGCCAAAGCTATTGTTGAATTAGATGCCGAGAAGAAACCGGCACTTCGTGCAAAAGGTCTGATGACCCGTGACATGCGTATGGTAGAACGTAAGAAACCAGGACGCAGGAAGGCTCGTAAGAAATTCCAATTCAGTAAACGTTAATCTTAAGGAGGCAAAACAATGGCTAGAACAACATATCAGGACTTATTGGATGCAGGTGTACACTTTGGTCACCTCACCCGTAAATGGAACCCAAAAATGGCTCCTTACATTTTCATGGAGCGCAATGGTATCCACATTATTGATTTAAATAAAACCTTAACCAAGACTGAGGAAGCTGCGGCTGCGATCAAGCAGATCGTAAAATCAGGGCGTAAGATCCTGTTTGTAGCGACTAAGAAGCAGGCTAAGGAAATTGTGGCCGATCAGGCTAAAAAAGTGAATATGCCTTTCGTAACCGAGCGTTGGTTGGGAGGTATGCTGACCAACTTTGCTACTGTGCGTAAGTCGATCAAGAAGATGGCGAACATCGATAAGATGACCAAGGACGGTACTTATTCGATCCTTTCCAAGAAAGAGCGTCTGATGATCCAGCGTGAACGTATCAAACTGGAAAACCTTTTGGGTGGTATCGCTGACCTGAACCGTTTACCGGCGGCGATCTTCTTAATTGACGTGAAGAAGGAACACATCGCGGTGAGCGAGGCGCTGAAGTTGAATATCCCTACTTTTGCGATGGTGGATACCAACTCTGATCCTTCCAATATTGATTTCCCGATTCCTGCGAACGATGACGCGACCAAGTCTATTTCACTGATCACTGACATTATCGTTAAGGCGATTGAAGAAGGCCTGGATGAGCGTAAGCGTGAAAAGGATGAAGAAGCTGAAAAGGAAGCTGTAGCTGCTAAGGCTGCTGCTGACGCTCCTGAAGTGGCTGAACCTGGTGCCAGAAGGCAAAAGGTTGAAGCTGAGAGTGAAGAAGGATCGGGCGAAGAAGCTTAATTAAAAAATAATTTGGGTTGTACGGTGGTGTTGCAGGGTTTAACTTTCAACAGTGCAGTACAACCCATAATTTTTAAAACATAAAAAAAAGGAAATTAAAATGTCAGTACAAATTACTGCTGCGGATGTAAATAAGCTGCGCCAACAAACTGGTGCAGGTATGATGGATTGCAAAAAGGCTTTGGTTGAAGCTAACGGAGATTTTGAGGCTGCCGTAGATTACCTGCGCAAAAAAGGCGCTAAGGTAGCTGCTTCACGTCAGGACCGTGACTCTAACGAGGGTGTTGTTATTGCCAAAGCTACTGCTGACGGCAAGCGTGGTGTGATCATTGAATTGAACTGCGAAACTGACTTTGTAGCTAAAAATGCTGATTTCGTGGCATTGGGCAACAGATTCGCTGACCTGGCTGTAGAGAAAAACCCGGCTTCACTTGACGAGCTGCTGGCGTTGGAACTGGACGGCCAGAAAGTGGCGGACCTGATCGTTGACAACACTGGTAAGATTGGTGAAAAGATCGGTATCTCTAAATATGAAACTGTATCGGGTGAGAAAGTAATCCCTTATATTCATGGTAACTATCGTTTGGGCGTACTGGTTGCACTGAACCAGGATGTGACCGGAGCTGAAGAAGCAGGTAAGGATGTGGCAATGCAGATTGCTGCAATGAGTCCGGTAGCATTGGACAAAGGTGATGTTGATGCTTCTACCGTGGAGCGTGAACTGGAGATTGCTAAAGAGCAGATCCGTGCTGAAGGCAAACCGGAGGAAATGGTAGAGAAAATTGCTGCCGGTAAACTGAACAAATTCTACAAGGACAGCACTTTGCTGAACCAGGAATTCGTTAAGGATTCTTCTAAAGATGTACGTAAGTTCTTAAATGATACTGCAGCTGGTCTGACTGTTACCTCATTTAAGCGTATTCAACTGGGTGCCTAAGCCTGATTGTTGAAATAGGAAGGCCCGCTGCAATTGCAGCGGGCTTTTTTGTTTTATCTTCGTG
>NZ_JARJHU010000003.1:162474-872223 GCF_029269825.1 Pedobacter sp. JY14-1
AAGGACCGTCCTGATTAACGATGGCGCGATCACTGCTGTCAATGCATTGCAAGTTCCTGAGAATTGTGAAGTTGTGGACGCTGCGGGCGCTTACCTTGTACCTGCGTTTATTGACTTGCAGGTTTATGGCGGCGGCGGCCGGTTGTTCTCTGCTTATCCTGAACCAGATAGCCTTAGATTAATGGACGAGGACCTGTCATCGCAGGGGGTTGCCGGTTTTCTTGCCTGCATAGCGACAAATACGGATGAAGTCTTATGGCAGTCGATTTCGGCAGCGAAGGCATACCGGTCTGAGGCGAAAGCACTCTGGGGACTGCACCTGGAGGGACCTTATTTAAATGTGAAGCGCCGGGGCGCCCATGTTGCGGAATACATCAGAAAGGCACAGTTAGATGAGTTGAAGCGTTTAATAGATCACGCTGATGGTGTCGTAAAAATGATGACTGTGGCTGCTGAAGAACAGGATGACGATGTCATTGATTATTTGCTGGATACAGGTATTATACTTTCACTTGGCCATAGTGATGCCGGGTTCGACCAAGCCACCGCTGCGTACGATCGCGGGTTCAGAACGACTACACACCTTTTTAATGCAATGTCTCCCATACACCATCGTGCTCCTGGAATTCCTGTGGCGTTATTTGGTCATCACTCTGCAATGTCAAGCATTATAGCGGATGGCTTTCATATTGATTTCGAGGTAGTACGTATGGCCCACCGGCTATTGGGGGAGCGCCTGTTCCTGATTACTGATGCCGTTGTCCCGTGCGATGAAGGGCCTTACCGGCACCGCCTGGAAAATGGGCGGTATGTTACCCCGGATGGTACAATGTCTGGGTCTTCGATCAGTATGCTCGACGCAGTAAGAAACTGTGTGATGCATTGTGGAATTACATTAGCCGAGGCATTAAGAATGGCCTCGCTTTATCCTGCGAAGCTAATGAATATGGCAGATCACTACGGGCGAATAGATGTCGGAGCGAATGCCGGCCTGATGTTGTTGTCCGAAGACCTTCGAACTGTACATGTTTTCAGGGCTTAGTGTAAAAGGAACAATAATTGCTTTTTTTTCCAATTTTAGCTAAGTTTGGGGCCATGAAATATAAACGTATCCTACTGAAGCTAAGCGGCGAATCGCTGATGGGCGAAAAGCAATATGGCATTGATAATGAAGTTGTAAGACAATACGCGGAAGACATTAAAGCAGTTCACGAACAAGGACTTCAGATTGCTATAGTTATCGGTGGGGGGAATATTTTCAGAGGTTTAAGCGCGGAGAAGTCCGGCATGGACCGCGCACAGGCTGATTACATGGGGATGCTGGCTACGGTGATCAATAGTATGGCCTTACAGGATGCCCTGGAGAAGGTTGGCCTGAAGACCCGTTTGCTGACTGCGATCAAAATGGAGCAGATCTGTGAACCTTTTATCAGAAGGAGAGCGATGCGCCACCTGGAAAAGGGAAGAGTGGTAATCTTTGGTGCGGGTACTGGAAACCCTTATTTTACTACCGATTCTGCTGCTGCGTTAAGGGCTATAGAGATCAAGGCAGACGTAGTGCTGAAGGGAACAAGGGTAGATGGCATCTATACTGCTGATCCGGAGAAGGACCCTGCAGCAACAAAATATGCAGAGATTTCCTTTAAGGAGGTCTATGCCAAAGGGCTGAATGTGATGGACATGACGGCCTTTACGCTTTGTGAGGAGAACAAATTGCCGATCATCGTGTTTGACATGAACAAGGCCGGTAATTTCATGAAGATCGCAAGCGGGGATGCTATAGGTACGTTGGTTAGCTAAGGCTATCCGGCCAAAAGAAATACTGGGATTAACTTGTTGAAAATATAGATATATGAACGACCTCATAAAGAAGCAACTTCAGGACGCACAGGCTTCAATGGATAGGGCCATTCTGCACTGTGAATCTGAACTGACCAAGATTCGCGCGGGGAAGGCGTCTGCCGGAATGCTGGATGGAATTATGGTTGACTATTACGGAAGCCCTACTCCGCTAAGCCAGGTAGGAAGTATCAATACGCCAGATGCGCGTACGCTGCTCATCCAGCCCTGGGAAAAGGCTTTGCTGGTACCTATCGAGCGGGCGATCATGGAGGCGAATATTGGCATCAATCCTCAGAACGACGGTACGATCATCCGCCTGGTGGTGCCGCCGCTGACAGAGGAGCGCCGTAAGGACCTGGTGAAGAAGGTGAAGGAAGAAGCAGAGCGAGGCAAGATCACGGTCAGGAATATCCGGAAAGACGCTAACGAGAAGATCAAGAAGCTGAAGGGCGAAGGTGTTTCCGATGATGAGATCAAAACCGGAGAGGCTGAAGTACAAAAGATCACAGATGCCTATATCGTGAAAGTGGATAAGCATGCAGAAGCTAAGGAGAAAGATATTATGACTGTTTAAGTCAGAATTTATAATCTGCAAGTAATATAAAGGGAATGAGGCGAATGCTTTGTTCCCTTTGTTTATTTTTGGACGCTGCTTTTTTAAGCGGTCAGACAAGACTTAGTATTTTATGAAGATTTTATATAGTTATTTGCGGAACTATAAAGGGCTGATTGTGCTGGCCCTTTTTTTAGCGGCTGTAAACCAGATATTTTCATTTCTGGACCCTTATGTGTTCCGGCTGATCATTGACAAGTACGTAACGAATTACAAGGAGTATACGACCCAGGAGTTCATCAGGGGGGCGGGGGTGCTGATCCTGTTGGCTATGGGTGCGGCGATGGTATCGCGGATCGCGAAGAACTTTCAGGACTATTATGTGAATGTGATTACCCAGCGCCTGGGTGCGAAGATCTATTCCGATGGCCTTGCTCATTCTCTGGAGCTTCCCTACCAGGTTTTTGAGGACCAGCGGAGCGGTGAGACGCTGGGTATCCTGCAAAAGGTAAGGATCGATACTGAGAAGCTGGTACAGGCCGTGATCAATGTGCTCTTTACCAGCATTATCGGGATTATCTTCGTGACAGTGTACGCCATATCGGTATATTGGGTAATTGCGGTCGTCTACTTCTCTGCAATCCCTTTGCTGGGCTTTTTAAGTTCTTTCTTAAGCAAGCGGATTAAGCGGGTGCAGAAGAATATTGTGGCGGAGACCACTGCCCTGGCCGGGTCTACAACGGAATCGTTGAGGAACATTGAACTGGTGAAAAGTCTGGGATTGGCCAATCAGGAGATCAACAGGCTGAATACGACGACGACGAAGATACTGGGGCTTGAGCTGAAGAAGATCAAATACATCAGGAGCCTGAGTTTTATCCAGGGTACGTTTGTGAACTTGTTACGGAACGGATTATTGTTCCTGATGATGTACCTGATCTTTGCGGGCCGGATCACCGTGGGTGAGTTTTTCTCATTGTTCATTTATTCCTTTTTCATTTTCGGACCTTTGCAGGAGCTGGGTAATATCATTAATATCTACCGGGAAACGGAAGTCTCCCTGAATAATTTCGAGCGGATCATGTCGATCCCGAGAGACAAAAAGCCGGAACATCCGAAAAGTATAGATAAAATCAGGAAACTGGATTTTGAAGCAGTAAGTTTTAAGCATCAGTCTGCTACCAATAATGCGCTTAACGGGATCAGCTTTGAGACGGAGATCGGTGAGACGATCGCTTTCGTAGGGCCTTCAGGATCCGGTAAAACGACCCTAGTGAAATTGCTGGTCGGGCTTTACCAGCCAAAGATCGGCAGCATCCGCTACAATGGGATTTCGGAATCGGAGCTTGACCTGGATGTGCTGAGGGAAAAGATTGGTTTTGTAACTCAGGATACGCAGTTGTTTTCAGGAACGATACGGGAGAACCTGCAATTTGTAAGACCGGGTGCTACTGATGAGGAATGTATGCAGGTATTGCAACAGGCGGCTTGTCAGAACTTGCTGGCCAGGGCAGATAAGGGGTTGGATACGCTGATCGGTGAAGGCGGGGTGAAGGTATCGGGCGGAGAGAAGCAGCGTTTGTCGATTGCACGTGCATTGCTGAGGAAGCCCGATATCCTTGTGTTTGACGAGGCGACTTCGTCACTGGATTCCCTTACCGAGGAAGAGATCACCGCAACGATACGGGATGTTTCGGACATAGCTAACCACATTACCATACTGATTGCCCACCGGCTGAGCACGATCCGTCATGCAGACAGGATCTATGTACTCGAAAAGGGCAATGTCATTGAGCAGGGTACCCATGATGAACTGTTAAAGCAAAATGGACTGTACTATGCCATGTGGAGACAGCAAGTTGGCGAAAGATGATCAGACCTTCTGCTCGTTGATGTCCTGGAGACTTAGCCTGGTAAGACCTTTGGTCTTCAGATAAGTGATGCCGGCGACAAGAATGGTCATGCTGCCGCCGAATACTACCGCAGGTACGGTCCGCATGAGTTTAGCAGTAAGTCCGGATTCGAAGGCACCAATCTCGTTGGAAGAGCCGATGAACATACTGTTTACCGCAGAAACACGCCCCCTCATGTCATCTGGTGTAAGCAATTGCATAATGGTGGAACGGATGATAACACTGATGCTGTCAAATGAACCTTCCATAAAGAGCAGGAAAAGCGTCAGGTAAAAGTTTTTGGACAAGCCATAACAAATGATGCTGGTGCCGAAACCGGTTACGGCGATCAGCAAGTTTCTCCAGGGTCTGTTCATGGGCGAGAAGCGGGTCATGAGCAGCATGGTCACTACCGCTCCGCCGGAAGCTGCCGCACGCATCAGGCCCAGCCCTTCAGAACCGACCTTCAGAATGTCGTTGGCAAATACGGGAAGCAAGGCCACGGCTCCGCCGAAGAATACCGAGAACAGGTCGAGGCTCATGGCGCCGAGCATCATCTTGCTTTTGAACACGAAGCGTACTCCTTCTGTCAGGCTTTTGACAATGTCTTGTCCCGGGATGAAAGTAGGCGGATGTGGTTTAAGAAAGAAAATACAGACCAGTGCGGTGGCTATAAAGATGATGATAACGATATAGGTCACCGTGATGCCATAGAACCCGTAAATGAGCCCGCCTGTGGCTGGACCGAGTATAGATGCCGCCTGCCAGCTGGAACTGTTCCAGGTACTGGAATTTGGATAGAGCTTTTTGGGGATGATCTGTGCCATGAGTGAAAAGGTGGCCGGAGCAAAGAAGCCGCGCGCGATGCCGATACCGAATACCATAAGGTACATGATGTTCACGATATATTTTGAGGGTACGTAGACATGCATTTGCCCGGAAGTGGAGATAAGCATGACCAGGGTGCACAGGAAGACTCCCGAAAAGATCTTCAGTAGTAAACCTCTTTTTTCCGACTTATCTGCCACATAGCCGCCATAGAGAGCGATACCGATAGCCGGGATGGCCTCGCAAAGGCCTACAAAGCCTAAAGCAAGCGGATCCTTTGTAAGGTGATAAATGTGAAAGCCGATGATCACAGCCTGCATCTGGTAGGCAAAGGTGAAGAAAAACCTCATGCCGAGATAAGACCTGAATTCCCTGTATCTTAAGGCGGCAAAGGGATCAGGTTTTTCTATAATTTCTGTACGGTCCAAAGGGAGAAATTTTGGACAAAGTTAGGGCTTTTCTGAAAAGGTCCGGGTAAAAAGTACCCGGGTACTTACACGATCTTGTCATAAAATGCCCTGTAAGCCGCAGCGCTGTCAGGAGCGAGGTTGATTGCAGCCGAAACTGCGATGCCATGGACACCTGTGGACATCAGCAGGTCTATGTCTTTTTCGGTAACCCCGCCCACTGCAAGTATGGGAAGTTGAAGTCCCAGGTCCTGCAACTGTTCAACAGCCTTACGGTACCCTTCAGCAGAGATGTGAGGATAATCGTTGGGCTTGGTAGCGGTTTCTGAAAAAGGGCCGTAGCCTGCGTAATCTGCACCTTCGGCAGCCAGCCTGAGGAGCCCTTCCAGAGTATTTGAGGAACCGCCCAGCGTGATGTCTTCACCGACCTGCCTGCGTATGGCCTTAAAGTCTGCCTGCATATCTTCAATATGAAAGCCCTGGATGTCTGCCTGGCCCAGCAGGTGTATATGATCTGTGACGATCAGGGTCGTACCCCAATCGTCACAAATGTCTGCGATTTGCCTGATGTCTTCCAGTAAGGCTTCATCTGTCTTGCTGAGACAACGGTATTGTATCCACTTGGCCCCCGCCTGGCAGGCCGTGCCGGCCTGCTGGATATGGCTCAGTCCCGGCAGGTCATGAGTAATGAAGTGGAGTTTTTCAATGAATTTTCTCATTCAGAATTTCAGGTTAAGAGACAGCAGAAAATTGGTGCCCGCTTGTGTAAAATAGAAATTTTCAGTGGTTGTAGCACCCTGATAGATGGAGCTGTAGGTGTAGCCATTGCTTTCATACTTTTCGTTAAGGATGTTGTTGACCAGCAGGGCAAGATTGATGTTCCTGATCCCGGCAATGCTGAAATCATAACCCAGTCTGATATTGTTGACGAAATAAGCGTCCAGTCGCCTGCTGTTATTCTGGGTATTGTCCAGGTATTGCGCGCTGACAAATTTTGCCTGCCATGCAGCAGCCAGGCCTTTAAGCGGTTTATACACCAGTTCGCCGAAAAGCACCGTGTTCGGAGAAAAGGCAATGTCGGGGCTTTTGTAGGTAGTGGCTACCAGCCGGGCGATGTCAAAGTTGTCATCGTATTCTGGAACGTAATCTACATAGTTCCGGATCTTGTTGCGGCTGAAGGCGGCATTGGCATTAAGTGCAAATTGCCTGCTGAGCACGACCGAAGCATCCAGTTCCAGGCCCAGCCTGTAGCTTTTATCTACGTTTTGACGATAAGCGTCGGAAAATTCGTTGATCTCCCCGGTAAAGATGAGCTGGTCTTTATAAAACATACCGTAGATATTTGCCCCGGCGTTTATATTGTTGTTTTTAAAGCGGTAACCGGCCTCAATGTCCTGCATTTTCTCGGGCCTTGGAACCGGGAGCCCGGTTTTGAGGTTGGTAAAATCATCGCGGTTGGGTTCTTTACCAGCGACACTGTAGGAAGCATAAACATTGCTTTGCGCATCCAGCAGCAGAGTTGCACCTACCTTCGGGTTGAAGAAGTTGTAATTGTTGTCAAAATTCAGCGATTTCAGGTTTTTGTCGGTCCCGCTGATCTGATAACCTACGTTCCGGTATTGCAGGTCGGCAAAAAGGCTGAGTTTCTCAGCAAGTGTATAGTTGATTTTACCGAAAATATTGAAGTCGTCTTTGCTGCCCTTACCGTCATAATAGTGGTAGTTTTCAGGTATGCTGCCGGCAAATTGCGCCCAGGTGATCTCTCCGAAATGTTTGCCCCGGTATTGGTTATAGGCTCCGCCAAGGGTAAAACTAAGGTTGGCCTGTGGCTGATAGTTAAATGCATAAGTGAGCCCATAAAAATCATTGTCCAGCCAGCGGCGCCGTACCAGGTCGGTTGACTTGATGTCTGTTCCGTTTACCGGTACGTTGGGCAGGCCATATTTAGAGAACTTTGCTCCGGATTTGAACTCTTCAAAATAACCTCTGCCATCGGTGTAGTGTAATGCACCGTTAAAAGAGAACTTATCACTGATCTGCCTTGCATAGAGTGCCTGATAGTGGTTCTGCCAGTAGTTGTCATTCTGGTCTTTGTAGGTAAAGGAATTATAGGTCCTGCTGCCGGAACTGAGCATGTTGGCGGCATCGGCTTCGCTCAGGTAATTGCGGTCAATGTAGGCTTGCATGCCCGCCTGATCGCCATTTAACCTGGATTCGGGGATGCCGTTCCAGGCCTGGTAGGTTTTTTCGTTGCCGGCAAAGACGTTTACACGTAATAAGTCTTTGTTTCCCTGGTAAGCCCCCGATAGGAAATAGGACTTGAGGTCTGAGGCTGCCCGGTCGATAAAACCGTCAGATTTGATCCTTGACAGGCGGCCGTCAAAGGAAAACCCGCCCCCGATGTGCCCGGTACCTACGCGGACCGTATTTTTCAGGGTATTGAAGGAGCCATAAGTGTTGTTCAGTTCCGCATAGGGCGCGGTCTGCGGTGGCGCGGTCTGCAGGTTAAGGCTTCCGCCGAATGCGCCTGCACCGTTGGTAGAGGTGCCTATGCCGCGCTGAATCTGGATGTTGTCTACCGAGGAAGCAAAATCGGGCATATTCACCCAAAACGTGCCCTGGCTTTCACTGTCATTGTAGGGAATGCCATTGATGGTCACATTGACCCTGCTGGCATCACTTCCCCTGATGCGGATGCCGGTATAACCAACTCCTGCCCCCGCATCTGAGGTAACCACTACACCGGGTGTATTGCTGAGGATGAAGGGCAGGTCCTGACCAAAGTTGTTCGCTTCGATCTCTTCCCTGCTGATGTTCTTATAGGTGGTTGCTGAGCGTTCACCGGCCCTGGTGGCTTTCACGATCACCTCATCGGCAAGGAACGTATTGGCAGACAGTTGGAAATCAACAGTCTTGTCAGCATCCAGGCTGATCGTTTTTTCAACACTTTGATAACCGACAAAGCTTACGGTGATGACATGGCGGCCATTATTGAGGCCGGTGATCCGGTATTGACCGTTGTTATCGGTGTTGGCACCCCGGGCCTGGTTTCTGAGCAGTACAGTTGCCCCGGCAAGGGGTTTTCCTGAAGGATCGGATACGGTACCAGAGAGGACAGATTGTGCCATAGACAGCAATGGCGATAGCAGTACAGCTAAAGCTGCGAAGATTGATCTTTTCAATTTTCTGTAATTTAAATTTCCCATAATGTTAATCCCTACGCCGGCATTATCCGGATCAGGTGCTCATACCTGGAGGTATGACGGGTATACTCTCAGCCTGATTTTGTGTTTTTGTGCAAAACAAGGCACCCCGTGTTGATGAGGCAAATATAGGAAACAATGTTGGATTGCAAAAAAACCTGCAGTCAGGCCTTCGCTGACGTGTGTTTAAGCCCTGCTAAGGAAGGCGCCGACTGCCTGGAGTGCATTCTGAAAGCGGTTTTCTATACCCCCGATCACCTGGTAATCTGCGTTCAGTGCCTGGAGCTCCCGATGCCATATGTCCATAAAATACTCCCTTTTGTGCGGAAAGTCGCGGAGCGGGTCTTCTTCCCAGGGCAGGTCGATGTCCATCAGCAGGTAAAAGTCGTAGTGGTAGAGCGGCAGTGCTTCAAGTACGGCCTCCGGAGTTTCACCCAGCATTTCGTCACTCCAGATTTTTACGGTCAGAAAAGTCGTATCGCAAAAAACGAGGTCCTTTTCAAGTATGGAAAGGATGGAACTTTCCAGGGCGACCTGGCCGTGGAACATATTGGCCTCGTCCTGTAAAGTACAGTCACCTTTCAGCGCGGCGCAGTAATAGCGCGCATATTCGGGTACCCAAAGTGTATGGTAGTGTCTGGCCAGCTGCGCCGTGATGGTCGATTTTCCTGTGCTCTCGGGGCCTACAATGGCTATTTTCTTAATGGGCTTGTTCACGATAGGTCTTTTTCCAGTCCAGATAGCCTTTCAGCGCAATGACAACTAAAAATGCATAAAAGACGGCACTCAAATTAAGGTTTTTATAAATATAGAGTGGTACGTAACAGATGTCTACAAAGATCCAGAGCAGCCAGTTTTGCAGGATCTTTCTGGTGAGCAGTACCTGGGCCACGAAGCTGACGGCTGTACAGAAACCATCCGCATAAGGCACATCGGAATCGGTAAACCTGTCAAGGAAAAGTCCCAGTATGCCGGAAAGCAGCAATATAGCCATGATGACCACGACCCACTGAGAACCCCTGAGTGCGGATACCGGCTCCTGGTGTTCCGCTTTTTTAAGGACCCAGAAATACCAGCCATAGAAGGCCGTGAAGAGAAAGTAAAACTGCAGGGCCATGTCACCATACATCCGGGCATCGAAAAATACCCAGGCATAACAGAGTACGCTGATGATGGAAACCGGCCAGCTGAGCACCGCTTCTCTGGCCGCAAGGTAAATGCAGGCGAAACCTGTGATCACCCCAAGCCATTCCGGCCATGTGGTATGGTGGAATTGGTCAGACAGGAGTTCCAGAAACGAGTGGAGCAACGGCATGCCCAAAAGTATAAAAATTATTTGGGGTCAGGGGCCGCGGTGAAACTCAGCGCGGTGCGGAGGCTGATGTCTGAAGTGGTGTTATTCCGGAGTACATATTCCATGCGTACCTTCAGGTTACTCCCCCTGATATAGTTGTCAAGGAATTTGGAGTTGTCAATGTCAAGTACGAGACTATTGCCTATATTCTCCTGAACATCGCTGCGGGAAGCCACCATGATCTCCCCGCTGCTTCCGCTGGAGATGAAGAGTTTCACCGATTTGAATATTCCCAGACTTTGGTTTGCCGGGTTATTCGCGGTAACTTTTGCCGCTGCGATCCGCACTTCTTTGATGTAGCTGGTACCGTTCTGATTGCCGAATATTTCGTCGAAGCTGGAAGCAGAAGAAGTCGCAGTAGCCGTTGTACCAGCCTTGGTTGCTGCAGGAACGATCAGTGTTGCGGTGTAAGGGAAGGTAGATTTGATGATTGACTGCATGGTTGCACAGCCGGTCAGTATCGCCGCAAAGGCTGCTGTAAGAAATAGGAGCTTTTTCATACAGAACCGGGTGCAAATCTTGTTCCAAAGGTACGTGGGGCCTCAAACAATTGGGGGCTCCACTTGTCTATAGAAGGAACAGCGTAAAGATTATGAATAAGAAAAGATCTTTTTTCCTGGCGGTAGTAACCTTATTCAGCGTCGCACTGCCTGGATTTATCCCGGTAAGACAGGGCGGCATCAGGGGAACGGTAGCTCCGGCAGAAAGTGCGGTGCAGGTATTTGCCATTACAGGAAAGGATACCCTGCAAGCGGAAATCAGCAATGGAAAGTTTGCTTTTAATCAGGTAAAGAAGGCAACCTATACACTCCGGGTAAAGGCCAGGCCGCCGTATAAAGATACTTCTTTAGAGAATGTCGCCGTCATTGACAGCGCAATAACAGACGTTGGCGAGATCAGGCTCTACAACTGACAGCCTTTTTAAAAAAAGACGGTATTTTTATGTGGTAAAAGCGTAACTTTGCATCCCGACAGAAGAGTCGGGGTCGTTTACGGTTTATCTTGCTTCTCTTAGGCCTTCCTGTCTGAAAATACACTATAAAACTTTAGACTTTTAAAAGCCTTATGCCTAAAGACACCTCCATACGCTCAGTATTAATCATCGGATCAGGACCTATCATTATCGGCCAGGCCTGCGAGTTTGACTATTCGGGATCGCAAGCTGCATTGTCCCTTAAAGATGAAGGGATCGAAGTATCCATCATCAATTCCAACCCCGCAACGATCATGACAGATAAAGTGATCGCGGACCATGTTTACCTGAGACCACTTACCGTAGACTCGATCGAGCAGATTCTTTCAGAACGCAAGATCGACGCCGTGCTGCCTACTATGGGTGGCCAGACCGCGCTGAACCTTTGCAAGGAGGCGGAAGAACGCGGGGTATGGGAAAAACATGGCGTAAGGGTGATCGGAGTGGACGTGGACGCTATCGAGAAGACCGAGAACAGGGAAGCTTTCCGTCAGCTGATGGTAGACATCGGTGTGGGTGTAGCGAAATCCAAGATTGCCAATTCTTTCCTTGAAGGCAAGGAGGCTGCACAGGAGATCGGCTATCCGCTGGTGATCCGGCCTTCCTATACACTGGGGGGTACAGGCGGGGGCTTTGTCCATAAGAAGGAAGATTTCGATGCTGCACTTAAGCGCGGGCTTGAAGCTTCTCCTACCCATGAGGTACTGGTAGAACAGGCTGTGCTGGGCTGGAAGGAGTATGAGCTGGAACTTTTGAGGGACGGCAATGACAACGTCATCATCATCTGTTCGATCGAGAACTTTGATCCGATGGGTATCCATACCGGAGACTCGATCACAGTTGCCCCTGCAATGACCCTTTCCGACAGGTGTTATCAGAATATGCGCAACCAGGCGATCCGCATGATGCGCGCCATCGGTAATTTTGCCGGCGGATGTAATGTGCAGTTCTCTGTAAACCCTGAAAATGAAGATATCATTGCCATCGAGATCAACCCCCGTGTGTCAAGGTCTTCTGCACTGGCAAGTAAGGCCACAGGATATCCGATCGCAAAGATCGCCTCTAAACTGGCCATTGGCTATAACTTAGATGAAATTGAAAACCAGATCACCAAAACGACATCGGCTTATTTCGAGCCAACGCTTGATTATGTGATCGTGAAAGTGCCACGCTGGAACTTCGACAAGTTCAAGGGTGCCAATATGGAGCTTGGACTGCAGATGAAGTCTGTGGGAGAGGTTATGGCCATCGGGCGTACCTTTATCGAAGCACTGCAAAAGGCTTGTCAGAGTCTGGAGATCGGCCGTTCGGGCCTTGGCGCAGACGGCAGGCATAACCGCAGCATCGACGAGATCATGTATGGCCTGGAGCATGCCAGCTGGAACCGCCTGTTCCTGATCAAGGATGCCATGAGTATGGGTGTGCCGCTGGAATCTATCCGTAAGGTGACCCGCATTGACAAATGGTTCCTTGCGCAGATACAGGAGCTGGTAAACCTGGAAGTAGAGCTCAAGCGCTATTCGCTGAACAATATCCCTAGGGATTTCTTCTTTACACTGAAACAGAAAGGCTTCTCTGATGTACAGATTGCTTATCTGCTGGGTAATGTTACGGAGGACGAGGTTTATGACCGCAGAAAGGAACTTGGTATCCGCCGTGTTTACAAGATGGTAGATACTTGTGCAGCTGAGTTCGCCGCGCAGACGCCATATTATTACTCCACATTTGAGGAAGAAAATGAATCGTTGCCGTCAGACCGGCAAAAGGTGATCGTACTGGGTTCAGGGCCTAACCGTATCGGACAGGGTATCGAATTTGATTACTCTTGTGTGCACGGCTTGCTGGCTGCGAAAGAGAGCGGGTTTGAGGCGATCATGATCAACTGTAACCCTGAGACGGTATCCACCGATTTCAATATGGCCGACAAGCTGTACTTCGAACCGGTGTTCTGGGAGCATGTGCGCGAGATCATCGAACTGGAAAAGCCATTGGGTGTCATCGTACAGCTTGGCGGCCAGACAGCGCTGAAAATGGCGGAAAAGCTGCATGAACATGGTATCAGGATCATTGGTACCGCTTACCAGGATATGGACGTTGCGGAAGACAGGGGCCGTTTCTCTGACCTGCTGAAGGAACTGGATATTCCATATCCGAAATATGGTGTCGCTGAAAATGCTGAAGAAGCGATCAAAGTGGCTAACGAAGTAGGTTACCCTGTTCTGGTAAGACCAAGTTATGTACTTGGTGGACAGGGAATGAGTATCGTGATCAACGATGAGGACCTGGAAAAAGCAGTGGTAAAACTACTGGGAGATCTTCCGGGCAACAGGGTACTGATCGACCACTTCCTGGACAGGGCCGAGGAAAGTGAATCAGATTCCATCTGTGACGGCGAAGACGTACATATCGTCGGTTTAATGGAGCATATTGAGCCGGCGGGTATTCACTCCGGAGATTCCAGCGCGGTATTGCCACCATTTGGCTTGTCTGATAAGGTGATCCAGGATATGGAGGCTTATTCTAAAAAGATTGCAAAAGCACTGAATGTAATCGGTCTGCTAAACATCCAGTTTGCAGTAAAAGACGATAAGGTTTATGTGATAGAAGCCAATCCAAGGGCATCGAGGACCGTTCCTTTCATTGCAAAGGCCTACGATGTGCCGTATATCAATATCGCTGCTAAGGTCATGCTGGGAGTAAACAAGCTGAAGGATTTCAAGATCGAGCGTAAGCTGGAAGGGTATGCCATTAAAGAACCGGTATTCTCTTTTGAAAAATTCCCTGAGGTCAACAAAGAACTTGGTCCGGAAATGAAATCAACCGGAGAAGCGATCAGGTTTATCAAGTCATTGGAAGACCCGTATTTCAGGAAGCTGATCAAGGACAAGTCTATGTATCTGTCAAAATAAAAGGTATTCTTCAAAATATCTAAAGGTCCTTTCACAGGGCCTTTTTTATTAGAAGACCATCAGACTTTAAATCAAAAAAAATCCCCGCCACTTTTTCAGTGACGGGGATAATCATCCCTATTGTTATATCAGGAATTGCACCTGATGTTTCATTTATTGCAATATCAGGGCCAAGTCTTAGAACTGCATGTTTCAATATGCAATTTGGTGTATTACAGGTTTTTATAAAGTCCGTGTCTGTTCCTTGGTAAATTCGGCTGTGAAAATATTTCTACAAAACGTAGAAATATTTGTGGGGATCTACACACCACACTTTGATGAGCTATCCGAATAAAGCGGAAAAAACGTCTTCTATTTTACCCACAGCTACGATTTCGATCTTATATTTATCTCGTAAGATACCTTTCAAATTATAACTGGAAATAAAAATCTTTTCAAATCCCAGTTTCTCTGCCTCGGAAATTCGTTGTTCCACGCGGTTGACAGCCCTGATCTCTCCCGAAAGCCCCACCTCTGCTGCGAAACAGGTCTTTGCCGGAACGGCGATATCTTCATGAGAGGAAATAATGGCAACCACTATAGCCAGGTCTATGGCAGGATCTTCTACCTTAATGCCGCCGGCAATATTGAGAAAAACGTCCCTGCTGCTCAATCTGAATCCGCAGCGTTTCTCCAGTACTGCAAGTAACATATTCATTCTTTTGGTATCAAAGCCATTTGCAGAGCGCTGAGGTGTTCCGTAGGCAGCTGCACTGACCAAGGCCTGGGTTTCAATCAGCATCGGTCTGGCGCCTTCCAATGTCGCAGCGATGGCAATGCCACTCAGGTTGTCTTCGCGTTGGAGCAGCAATATCTCTGAAGGGTTTGTCACTTGCCGCAGTCCGTTGCCATGCATGGCATATATTCCCATTTCTGCAGCGGCACCGAAACGGTTCTTAACGGACCTCAGTATACGGTATACATGATGCCTGTCCCCTTCAAATTGGAGCACGGTATCTACCATATGCTCCAATATCTTTGGTCCCGCGATAGCGCCGTCCTTGGTAATATGGCCGATAAGGAAGACCGGGGTATCTGTTTCTTTTGCAAATCTCAGTAATTCCGCGGCGCATTCCCTTACTTGTGAAACACTGCCCGGCGTAGCATCAACATGAGAGGAATGGAGTGTTTGTATAGAATCGACAATGACCAGCTGGGGTGCCAACGGCTCTATTTGCTTGAAGATATTCTGAGTAAGCGTTTCAGTAAGGATATAACAGTCTGTAACCGCACTGCTCGTGATCCGCTCTGCGCGCATCCTGATCTGTTGTTCGCTCTCTTCGCCTGAAACGTACAATACTTTTTTTGCCTGTATGGTCAGTGCCAGCTGTAGCATCAGCGTCGATTTTCCAATGCCTGGCTCACCTCCGATGAGGATTACCGATCCAGGTACAAGACCACCGCCCAATACCCTGTCCAGTTCCTGGTCACCCGTAGTTATCCGCTCCTCCCTTATCGTCCTGATCTCATCCACGCGGGTCGGTTTATTTTGTCTTTGCAATGCCGAAGCGGACTTCCAGGCAGGTACTTTTGAAGGAGTACGGTCCAGAACCTCTTCTATAAAGGTATTCCATTCGTTACAGGAAGGGCACTTGCCCATCCATTTTGCAGATTCATACCCGCAATTCTGACAGAAATAAGCAGATTTTGTCTTAGCCAATTTGTGGATTTTTAGGGTCAGCAATTTACGGTTTAATTCCTTTGCTTCAACTTCCGGCGACGACCGGAAAATAAAGAATAAAAAAAAAGGCGGTAGCTTAAACTACCGCCTTTTTAATACATAACGACTACATTATAACTTAATCTCTTCGTCCTTTGCCGAAAGGAAGTGGAATTCCGTCAGATGATGCGATGACACCGGCTTTACTTTAATCCACTGTCCGAATTTGAAGAACCATCTCCACTGAAGTGATACCAGTCCCTTTTTAATGAAAGCTGCGACATAGGGGTGTACCCGCAGCGTAATATTTTTTTCGTTTTGCTCCTGCAAAATATAGGTCAGATTATTCTCGATGTCATCCATCAAAACGATACTGGCCTTAATTTCTCCCGTACCATCACAGGTAGGGCATTTTTCGCTGGTTACGATATTCATTTCCGGTCGTACACGCTGCCGGGTAATCTGTACCAGGCCGAACTTACTCGGCGGGAGGATCGTATGCTTGGCACGGTCATGCGCCATCATATCCCTCAAGTGATCAAACAGCACCTTCCGGTTGGCGGGCTTGTGCATGTCGATGAAATCGATGACCACAATTCCCCCCATATCACGTAAACGAAGCTGGCGCGCGATTTCCTTCGCTGCCTCCTTGTTCACCTGGAGCGCATTGTCCTCCTGGTTTTCTTTGCTCGCAGTACGGTTACCACTGTTCACATCTATTACGTGCAAAGCTTCTGTATGCTCTATTACGAGATAAGCCCCACCAGCAAGGTTCACCGTTTTCCCAAAGGAGTTTTTAATTTGCTTCTCAATTCCGAAATGCTCAAAGATCGGCTCCTTATGCCGGTACAGTTTTACAATCTTTTCCATCTCCGGAGAGATCTCGTGTACATACGATTTAATATCTTCAAAAAGACGTGGGTCGCTGACATGCACATTGGTGAAATCGGTACTGAGGATGTCACGGATTAACGTCGAAGTCCTGTCCATTTCTCCCCAGACCCTTCTGGAAGGTTCCGCTTCCGGTAATTTCTTAATGAAATTCTCCCATTTCGCTATAGAGTCCAGCAGGTCTTTTTGAAGTTCGGCTACACCTTTGCTTTCAGATACCGTTCTGATAATCACACCGAAATTTTTCGGCTTAATACTTTCAATGATCTTTTTCAGCCTGTTCCGCTCGGTGTTGCTCTTGATCTTTTTTGAAATAGAAATTACATTGGAAAAAGGCACCAGCACAGTGTACCGGCCGGCAATGGAAAGGTCCGAGCTTAATCTTGGCCCTTTAGTAGAAATAGGCTCCTTGGCAATCTGGACCGGCAGCAGTAAATTCTTGCTGACCACTTCAGAAATCTTCCCGGCTTTATTAATGTCGGTTTCGAGTTTGAAGTTATCCAGTAGCGTACCGTTCACAGAGCCATTACGCTTGATTTTTGTAAGCTTTATCAAAGACTGCACCTGGGGGCCCAGATCAAAATAATGCAGGAAAGCATCTTTTTCATAACCAACATCTACAAACGCAGCATTCAGGCCGGGCATGATTTTCTTTATGCGGCCTAGATAAATGTCGCCTACAGCGTAATTATTATTGATCTGCTCCTTGTGAAGTTCAACAAGTTGCTTGTCTTCGATTAAAGCTATGGTCACTCCCAAAGGAGAGGAATCTATAATGAGTTCTTTTACCAAAGCTACAGATTTTAAGGCCCTATCAGGCCCTATTAACACATGGACAATAAAAACAGCACATTAGCA
This sequence comes from Pedobacter sp. JY14-1, assembly GCF_029269825.1. Lineage (GTDB taxonomy): Bacteria > Bacteroidota > Bacteroidia > Sphingobacteriales > Sphingobacteriaceae > Pedobacter. The sequence goes on from NZ_JARJHU010000003.1 coordinate 179,884, forward strand.
AATAAGGCTATGATCTTTACCCTAGCCTTATCTGCATGTGGAACAATAAAAGGAATTACTTCTTCTTATGTCTGTTTTTTCTTAAACGCTTCTTGCGTTTGTGTGTAGCCATCTTATGTCTTTTTCTTTTTTTACCGCTTGGCATAATTTTAAAGTTTAAATTTTTTTAAAAATCTGTTTATTAACTACTATTTCTTAAGGGCCTCCACACGCTCATCAATGAATTTGGACAAGGTGGGGTTTCCGGCCAGTCTTTTACTTTCTTCATAGGCTGTGATTGCCTCGGAATTTCTGCCCAGGTTCTCATAAGCCGTTGCCAGGTAGAAATAAGCATCTGGTGTAGGTTTGATTGCAATCGCATCCTTAAATCTGCCGATAGCTTTATCGAACTGACCTGATTTGATCGCAAAAGTACCAAGGCTCATGATCGCTCTGAGGTTCCTTGGATCTTTCTTTATTACATCCATCAGCATTGCGATCCCCTGCATCGGCATGCCCATTCCATTCACGATGGTAATGCCCATTCCGGTTTTCGCATCGTTGCTTGAGGAATCAATACGGAGCGCGTTATTAAAGGCACTGTTTGCCTTCTGTAGCAAAGCGGGCTGCAGCAAACTATCCCGGGTATTGTCGAAGCCTTTCAGGAACTGGTCCCCGGCAGCAAGCCAGTTATTCAGTGAAGGTTCGTATCCGGCTACTGCTTCCAGATAAAGTGCACTTGGTACTGCCTGCTCCAGGTCATTCCATTTTTGGGCCAGTACCTTTGCCGTTTTTGCCTTATCCTGCTCAGCAGCACTGTTGTAGGTGTTTTCAAGCGCAGTAATCTCAGCAGCAACGCTTGCACCGATCAAGTTTTTGGCAGCAGCGGAAACTTCGGTCAGGCTAATCTCAGGAGCTCCGGAAGGCTGGCCCATCTGGGCAGCAGGATTGCCTTTCCCATTCTCTGCTTTAGGTTTTACCAAACCCTTAATGTCGCGGGTAAACAAAAAGGCCACCAGCAGCACTATAGCTGTGACGATACCGATTTGCTGATTTCTCACCCGTCCTGCCATTACCTGATTAAGCTTCTACGCTGATTTTTTTGGAGTTATTTTTTACTTTATCTACAAAGACCTTGGCAGGTTTGAAGCTGGGAACGAAGTGTTCCGGTATAATGATTGCAGTATTCTTTGAGATATTCCTTGCAGTTTTCTGGGCCCTTTTCTTTACAACAAAGCTGCCGAAACCTCTTACGTAAACATTCTCTCCTCCGATCATGCTGTTCTTGATCACTTTGAAAAACGCCTCAACGGTCTCTTGCACATCTACTTTTTCAATTCCTGTTTTCGTCGATATTTCTGAAATAATATCTGCCTTAGTCATAACTCTCCTTTATTTATTTAATAATGTACTTTAACTTTATCACTGTTTTGGGGTTGCAAAAGTATTGCTTTTTAGTGAGATAGGAAAATAAAAAGAAGAGTATTTTTGTAAAATATGTCATTTCAATCCAAGATAGTAGAGTGGTACCATCAGCATAAACGAGACCTTCCCTGGCGCAATACGACCGATGCCTATACCATCTGGCTATCCGAGATCATCCTGCAGCAAACCCGTGTAGAACAGGGGCTTCCCTATTTCAACCGCTTTCTGGCGCAATACCCTACTGTCGGTCATTTTGCCTCGGCTTCCGAAACCGAAGTCCTGAAACTATGGCAGGGCCTGGGTTATTATTCGCGCGGAAGGAATATGCTCAAGACTGCAGTGCAGGTCCACCAGGAATATGGAGGTAAGTTTCCCGTTAGCTATGCAGAGCTCATCCGGCTCAAAGGCATCGGCGACTATACGGCTGCCGCCATTTCTTCTTTTTCCTCCGGAGAGGCGAGGGCCGTGGTAGACGGAAATGTATTCCGTGTGCTGTCCAGGTATTTCGGTATCCATACGCCTATCAACAGTACCAGGGGCAAGCAGGAATTTACCGCGCTCGCCGCTTCGCTGCTGCAAGGGCAGCAACCAGCGGTGTACAACCAGGCCATCATGGAGTTCGGAGCGCTCTGGTGCAGACCCAGGTCACCCCGGTGTGCCGGATGCCCCGTGGCTGAAGGCTGTTTTGCCCGCCAGCATAAGGTTACTGAAAGTCTTCCTGTCAAAGAAAGGAAACTCAAAAAGCGTACGCGCTATTTCAATTATTTCTTCTGTGTCAACCCGGAAACAAAGGAAATACTCGTGAAGAGGAGAATGCCAGGTGATATCTGGCAGGAGCTTTACGATTTCCCGCTCCTGGAGACTGAGGGGAGCCCTGAACAGGGCGATGCAGCGTTTAGTAATGCCCTTAAAGCGCACTTTGGCGAAGACTACCGCATGATGCTGCTTTCCCATAGAAAGCACCTGTTGACCCACCAAACTATATATATTCAATTTTTTGCTTTAGACAATTATATCGTTAACTTTAATCAACATGCAAACATAAAGTGGGTTTCGCTAAACGATTTTGAGGCGCTTCCTCAACCCAAAGTGATCGCCGATTTTATCAAAGCATACACCTAACCAAATAACAGAGATATACATGTCAGGCATTAACAAAGTGATTTTAGTCGGACACCTGGGGAAAGACCCGGAAGTCAGACATTTGGACGGAGGCGTAACCGTGGCCAGTTTCCCCCTGGCAACATCGGAGACTTACAACAAAGAAGGTAAGCGTGTCGAACAGACCGAATGGCACAACATTGTATTGTGGCGCGGACTGGCCGAAGTTGCGTCAAAATATCTGCAAAAAGGTAAGCTGGTCTACATTGAAGGGAAGTTGCGTACCCGTTCTTTCGAAGACCGTGAAAAAATCAAGAAATATGTGACAGAGGTGGTAGCTGAGAATTTCACCATACTGGGACGCAAAAGTGATTTTGAGGCTCCATCTGAACGTGAAAATACGTCCCATAAGGTAGAAAATGAATACACAGATCACGAAGACCCGTCCGGAGATCTTCCGTTTTGAGATGCCCGTAACCAAACCAGCCGGTTATTCCACAAAAAAAGGGCTGCTTTCATAAGCAGCCCTTTTTAGTTTATTCTACTGTAACCGATTTGGCCAGGTTCCTGGGTTGATCTACATTGCAGCCACGTAAAACGGCGATATGGTAGGAAAGCAACTGCAGAGGAATGGTTGCCAGAAGCGGCAGAAAAGCCTCGTTAGCATCAGGTATCTCAATACAATAGTCCACCATCCTGCGTACCTCAGTGTCTCCTTCGGTAACAATTGCCAGGACAATGCCTTTTCTTGCCTTTACTTCCTGGATATTGCTGATCACTTTTTCATAAGAAGAATTCTTTGTTGCGATCACGACCACAGGCATTTCTTCATCGATCAGGGCAATAGGTCCGTGCTTCATTTCCGCCGCCGGATAGCCTTCAGCATGAATATAAGAAATCTCCTTCAGCTTCAACGCACCTTCAAGAGCAACAGGGAAACCGGTCCCGCGTCCCAGGAACAGGCAGTTCCGGGAGTCCTTGAATTTTTCTGAGATCTCCCTGATGAGGGTATCCGATTTCAGCGCCTGCTCTATTTTCTCCGGAATATGGTCCAGTTCGGTCAGGAGTTCGGTCAGTTTAGAGCTGCCAACCGTTCCTTTCTGCTGTGCCAGGTGCAGGGCAATCAGCGTCAGCACAGTTACCTGTGCGGTAAAGGCCTTGGTAGATGCCACGCCAATCTCAGGCCCGGCGTGCGTATAGGCGCCCGCATGTGTAATGCGGGGTATGGAAGCGCCTACCACATTACATACGCCAAAAATCGTTGCGCCCTTTTCCTTAGCCATTTCTATCGCCGCCATTGTATCCGCCGTCTCGCCCGATTGCGAGATGGCAATGACCACATCCTTTTCCGTAATGATCGGGTTGCGGTAACGGAATTCAGAAGCATATTCCACCTCAACAGGTATACGGGCAAATTCTTCAATCAGATATTCCCCCACCAACCCGGCATGCCATGAAGTACCGCAGGCCACGATAATGATCCGGTCAATATTTTTTAGCTTGTGCGCATACTCATTGATACCACCCAATTGTACCCTGCCTTCATTTGGGTAAATACGGCCCCTCAGGCAATCCCTCACCGAACGTGGCTGCTCATAGATTTCCTTCAGCATAAAGTGCTCATAGCCGCTTTTTTCCAGCATTTCCAGCTTTAATTCCAGTTCCTGTACATAAGGCGTCTGTATCACATTGTCCAGGCGTTTAATCAGCAGCTCATCACGTTTTACATACGCAATTTCATTGTCGTTCATGTAGATCACATTTTTTGTGTACTCCACAATGGGCGTGGCGTCAGAAGCAATGAAATATTCTCCCTGTCCTACACCGATTACCATAGGGCTGCCCTTCCTGGCAGCGATCAGCTGGTCAGGCTGCTGGCTGTCCATTACGACAATCGCATAGGCGCCGCTCACCTCATGCAATGCCAGTCTTACCGCTTCAAGTAAATCTGTTTTTTCGTTCTTGTAAATTTCCTCGATCAGGTGAATGAGCACCTCGGTATCTGTATCACTGTTAAATTGGTGGCCCCGCCTCAGCAGCTCCTCTTTTAATGTGGCATAGTTTTCAATGATCCCGTTATGTATAATGGCCAGTCTTCCGTCATTCGAAGTATGAGGATGAGAATTTCGGTCTGATGGTGCCCCGTGTGTTGCCCATCGGGTATGCCCTATAGCTACAGGGCCGCTGCGGTCCTTATTTTCAGCGAAAGCCTCCAGCTCGGAAACCTTTCCGGCCTTTTTATAGATATTCATGCCGCTTTTATTGATCAGTGCAATGCCCGCACTGTCATAGCCACGGTACTCCAGTCTTTTCAATCCTTTAAGTACAACCGGCCACGCTTCACGATAACCAATATAACCCACGATTCCGCACATAGTTAGTAGATTTGAATAAGTAGAAATGAAATAAAAAATTCCCCGAAAATAGTGATTCCCGGAGAATTAATTAATCGGTAATTTTTATATTATTTCTGCGCTGCCAGCGTATAATAAATGTTGAGCTTGGTGGCCGTATTTCCTGAAGCAGCCGAGCCCGTAACGATCACACTCCGCTCCGCAGTGTTAATCGCAGGCGTCAGGCTGAATGCAGCATAGGGAGCCGGCGCCAGGTAGGTTCCATAATCCTTGGTGGTACCGTCAACCAGTTGCTGAATATAACCGGTTACTATAAAAATATAGCGTTTCCGGCTCTTGCTGTAATTTCCTCCGAATGCCCCCTCATAATAAGGGTTCGAAGTACCAGATGCCGGTGCGGCATTATCCACGAGATTGGCACGCTGCCCCGCAATATCCAGCCTGTATAACGAAAGCCGTTCCGCAGGTGTCCATGGTGCTACGTCAGTACCGCCCTCTACATTCACTACCAGTTCAGCGCGGTTGATTACTACTCTGACCTTTTTATTTCCACCAGTGGCCGTAGTCACAAAATCATCCAGTTTCGGAAAGGAGATCCTGTTCCTCAAACCACCCATGCCCTGCAGGTATGTCCGCTGATAAGGAGTCGCGGGATTCGGCACATTCAGCTGGTTCTCTACATCCGTCCCGGTATAATCATGGCTTACCTTCGCAGCTATCGGCCCGCTGGTCGCTGATATTGGAAAGTAAACCACTGCGGTATCCCTGTTGATAAGTGAGTTCGACTGGAGTTTTTTATAGTAGATCGCCACGCAAGCTTGGGCAAGCTGATCTGTAGAGGTAAAGTTCAGGAAGGCAAAGCCACCGGGGCCACTCATGTTTTCTTTGTTTACACTCACCTTCAAGCCCTTAAACGACGAAGTAAACCTCGAATTCCGGGTCATGTAGGTAGCAGAATCCAGGTTGACAATGTTATTCTGTATGAAAGTCGGGTTCAGTCTGATCCTGATCTGCGGTGTGGGGACCTGGCGTACAGTGTCCGCGGCCCCTGCAACGATATCCACAATCTTGGGCCGGGTATTCGGACGCAGTTTAGCCTTAAAACTGCCAACGACCTCATCTTTTGCAGGCCAGTCCTTATTGCTCGGAAAGGTGGTTTCCAGGGAAAGATCATTTTTTAACTGGCGTACATCAAAGGCATATACCGTCGTTGCAGTATCCCCATAGAAATGTGAGGACACCGAAGAGTCCACAGGAAGCGAATAAGGCAGTACCAATACCGCGGAATCCACCAGGGGATCATCGCCGAAACTGTAATTGTTGGCTGCCAGTGCCACCGAAAACGAAAGGCTCGATTCTGAGCTTCCGAATACCGGATCGGCAGATACCCAGCCCAGCGGATATTTGGTCAGTCCTACTGTATTTGTAGCCTCTTCAGGAACTGTTGTCAGCCCGACTTCAGTTACCGCCAAATCACCCTTGATCGAATAACCATCTTCGGGCTCAATGCCGATAGTGTTCGAACTCTTACAGGCCGGGAAAAGAAAAAGACCTATCAACAGCGTCAATAAGTCTTGTTTTATTAATTTCATATAATGATATGCCTCAGTTTTATGCAATAGTAACCAAATCCTCATTCGAAATCTCTTCATACAAACTGTAGAAGTTGTCGAAATTCTCGGTTAAGTTATAGGCTAAAGTTGGCTTATTGGAATCTTTAACAAATTTTAACACATCCGCTTCCAGTTTTTCGTCGGCTAAAACCACTGCGTCAGAATAAGTTACCGCGCCGATATGCATGGCACTGCAATCCGCGTTCTCAAATACCTTCGTATCTGCTGAGGACATGCCGTTCATTACGGCTTTTCTGTGCAGGTCTGCATTCAGTTTTTCGCCAAAGCACTGCTCATAAATAGAATAAACTACTTTTGAGTTCTTGAAAGTAGGATCGTTCTTATATACAGTTTTGATGTATGCAGGCACCAGTGCAGTCATCCATCCATGACAGTGCACAATGTCAGGAGACCAGCCCAGTTTCTTTACGGTTTCCAGGGCGCCCTTGCAGAAGAAGATGGTACGTTCATCATTGTCTGCATAAAACTTCTGTTCCTTGTCCCTGAAGACATGCTTACGCTGAAAATAATCTTCGTTATCCAGGAAATAGACCTGCATGCGTGCCGCGGGAATCGAAGCCACTTTAATGATGAGCGGGTTGTCGTTATCGTCGATGATGATGTTCATGCCCGAAAGGCGGATCACCTCGTGTAATCTGTTCCTTCTTTCATTGATGTTGCCAAAGCGCGGCATCAGGATCCGGATTTCAAATCCTTTTTCCTGCATGGCCTGTGGCAACTGGCGGGTAATTTCTGAAATCTTAGTTAGTTCAAGGAAAGGCGACATCTCGTGGGTAACAATCAGTAGCTTCGTTTTAGCCATCTCCATATTCGTAAATAAAATATTTATGTTAAAGAAAAGATTATCAAGGTGCAAAGGTAATCAAAATAATCACATTTATCAAGATATCGGGCCAGATGTTTTGTTCCCAATGGATAAAACACCAACTTTGCCAGCTGAAATTTTTACAAGCAGTTTTGGAACTTATCAACACGATAGCGGCGCTCGGAGCGCTGCTCCGCCCGCTCAGGGAAGCCGGAAAGAAAATTGCGCTGGTACCCACCATGGGTGCCCTGCACAAAGGCCATCTTTCGCTCATCTCCCGGGCACAGGAAGAAGCAGATATCGTCGTATGCAGCATCTTCGTCAACCCCACACAGTTTACCGATCCCAGGGACCTGGAAAAATACCCCCGGCCGCTGGAACATGACCTGGGCATGCTGAGTGAGGCCAGCTGCGATGTCGTCTTTATGCCCGCCGTGCAGGAAATGTACCCAGGACCCGAACAATGGCACATTGATCTGGGTCCTGCGGAGTTTGTCCTTGAGGGTGAATTCCGCAAGGGGCACTATCAGGGTGTTACCCAGATCGTCAAGAAACTGTTTGATGCCGTCGAGCCCCACATCGCCCTGTTCGGGCAGAAGGATTTTCAGCAGGTGCTGATGATCGAGCAGATGGTCGCCCGTTTCAGACTTCCTGTACGCATCATTACCTGTCCTATCGTCCGGGAAGAGGATGGCCTGGCCATGAGCTCCCGAAACATTCACCTGATGCCCGAAGACCGCAGGCACGCTGCTGTGCTTAGCAAAGCGCTTTACGACACCAAAGCCAGCTTTGAGCAGGCCCGCAGTAATCCGGACGGCCTCAGCCGCCTGATGCTCGAAACCCTGGAGGCGGAAGCCCGCCGGCAGATCTCCGCAACCCCCGGTGTCGAACTTGACTATTTTATCATCGCCGACGGCAAGACCCTCATGCCTCCCCCGGAGGGGCTCGAAACAGGGCTCGTCGCCCTCGTCGCCGCCAAAGTCGGCAGTACGAGGCTTATCGATAATATGATATTGAGCTGAACATCACCGACTTATTCATTCATTTAAATTAACTAACTTTGCCTTCATGATAATCGAGATACTGAAATCGAAGATCCACCGTGTCAAGGTCACCCAGGCCGAACTCAATTACGTCGGCAGCATCACCATAGATGAAGACCTGATGGATGCCGCACAGATCATCGCCAACGAAAAAGTACAGATCGTCAACAACAACAATGGTGAGCGGTTTGAAACCTATGTCATCAAAGGCGAACGCGGAACCGGGATGGTCTGTCTCAATGGTGCCACAGCCCGCAAGGTGCAGGTCGGAGATATCCTGATCATTATGTCCTACGGTTCCCTTCCCGTTGAAGAAGCACGCACTTATAAGCCTGTTCTGGTCTTTCCGGACGACAACAACCGCCTGCTGAAATAACCGCCGGTGAATATTATTATGGCAGCATAGTAATTTGCTCCGTATTCGTTACATTTGAAATACAGACTTTTTATTCATAAAAACTTATGCGATTTCAACTTAGCGAAGAACAGCTACTCATACGTCAGGCTGCCAGAGACTTTGCCCAGCAGGAGCTCAGGCCGGGCGTCATTGAACGCGACGAACATCAGAAATTTCCGGCCGAGCAGGTAAGAAAGCTTGGAGAACTTGGCTTCCTCGGCATGATGGTGGCACCTGAATACAATGGCGGCGGGCTTGACACCCTGTCTTATGTCCTGGTAATGGAAGAGCTCTCTAAAATAGACGCATCTGCGTCAGTGGTCGTCTCCGTCAACAATTCGCTGGTCTGTTACGGACTCGAGAAATATGGGAGCCCGGAACAGAAAGAGAAATACCTGAAGCCCCTCGCGGCGGGCACACAGATCGGTGCCTTCTGCCTTTCGGAACCCGAGGCGGGTTCCGACGCTACGTCGCAGCATACTTCTGCTACGGATATGGGAGACTATTACCTCCTCAACGGAACAAAGAACTGGATCACCAATGGAAGCACCGCCTCCACTTATCTCGTCATCGCCCAGACCCACAGGGAACTGGGCCACAAAGGCATCAATGTCTTTATCGTGGAAAAGGGGATGGAAGGCTTTACCGTAGGACCTAAGGAAAATAAAATGGGTATCCGTGGTTCCGATACCCATTCCCTGATGTTCAGCGATGTAAAGGTGCCCAGGCAGAACCGTATCGGCGAAGATGGCTTCGGGTTCAGGTTCGCGATGAAAACCCTCGAAGGCGGCCGTATCGGCATTGCAGCCCAAGCCCTGGGCATTGCTGCCGGAGCTTACGAACTCGCACTTGCTTATGCCAGGGAACGCAGATCTTTTGACAAACCCATTGCGGACCACCAGGCCATTGCCTTCAAGCTTGCTGACATGGCCACTCAGATCGAAGCTGCCCGTTTACTGGTTTATAAAGCCGCATGGCTCAAAGACCAGGGGCAGCCTTACACCCTCGCAGGTTCTATGGCCAAACTATACGCTTCCAGGGTAGCGATGGAAGTGACAACCGAAGCCGTTCAGATCCACGGAGGATACGGCTATGTGAGAGAATACCATGTTGAGCGCCTGATGCGCGATGCCAAAATTACGCAGATATACGAGGGGACCTCTGAGATACAAAAGCTGGTCATTTCCCGGGAAGTCCTGAGGTAGTACTGAGACTGACTTCCGGCTGTACTTAATTGCTACTCCCTCCATGTTGAGTCCATATTGAGTCCACGTTGAGTCCACGTTTTTACACATAAAACGTGGACTCAACGTGGATTTGTCTTCCTCTGAAGACGGAGTCAGGTCAGCCGCAGAACAGGCCCTAATCGATACAGGGCAAAACGGATGAGAACATGAGGATTTTGATTTTCAAAAATTATCTTTACCTTTGTAACACAAACAGAAAGAGGGGGCAATAGTCCCCTCTTTTCTGTTAAATCAGATCGGGTATGCAGGTAGAAAACAGAGTAAAAGAACTGGTTGAAGAAAAGATCGCGGACCGGCCGGAATTGTTTCTGGTCGATGTTAAGATGCTCCCGGGCAATAAGCTGGTGATCCATGTGGATGGAGATCAGGGGATTAATATTCAGGATTGTGCGGCCATCAGCAGGCATGTGGGCTTTCATCTGGAAGAAGAAAATGTGATCGAAAAAGCATATAACCTGGAGGTTTCCTCTCCGGGCATCGGGGAACCGCTGAAGCTGAAACGTCAGTATGACAAGAATGTTGGGCGGGAACTGGGCCTGAAGCTGGCCGACGGCACGCAAAAGGAAGGGGAATTACTGGAGGTCAGTGAAGAAGGCATCCGCATAGCGGCTAAGATAAAGGAAAAAGGAAAGAAGGCTACGGTGGCCGAAACAGCCATCGCTTTTAAAGATATAACAGAAACAAAGGTTTTAATTTCATTTAAATAAAATGAGCAATATTAACTTAATTGATTCCTTTCAGGAGTTTAAGGATTTCAAGAACATCGACCGTCCTACGGTGATCAGTGTGCTGGAAGAGGTGTTCCGCAGCATGTTGCGCAAGAAGTATGGTACGGATGAAAACTGTGATGTGATCGTAAACCCGGACAACGGGGATCTGGAGATCTGGCGTACGCGCAAGGTGATGGAAGATGGTTTCTCTGAAGACGACGATCTGGAGATCGAACTGGCGGAAGCCAAGCAACTGGACCCTGATCTGGAAGTAGGCGACGATTACATTGAACAGATCACCCTTGAAAGCTTTGGGCGCAGGGCAATCCTGGCGGCACGTCAGACGCTGGTGTCCAAAGTCCTGGAACTGGAAAAAGACGAGATCTTCAAGAAATACAAGGACCGTGTGGGAGAGATCGTAACGGGAGAAGTATACCAGGTATGGAAGAAGGAGACGCTGGTACTGGACGATGAGGGCAATGAGCTGCTGATGCCGAAGTCGGAGCAGATACCTGCGGATTATTTCAAGAAGGGTGATTCTGTAAGGGCTGTGATCCTGAAGGTGGATATGGTGAACGCGACGCCTAAGATCATTATTTCGAGGATCGCTCCGGAATTCCTGCAGCGCCTGTTCGAGATTGAGGTACCTGAGATCTTTGACGGGCTGATCACGATCCGCAAGATTGTGCGTGAACCAGGTGAGCGTGCCAAGGTGGCTGTTGAGTCCTATGACGACAGGATCGATCCTGTAGGAGCCTGCGTGGGTATGAAAGGTTCACGTATACATGGTATCGTTCGGGAACTTAAGAATGAGAATATTGACGTGATCAATTTCACCAACAATATTTCACTGTACATTACCCGTGCGCTGAGCCCTGCAAAGATCACTTCGATCAAGCTCGATGAGGACCGCAAACATGCGGCGGTATACCTGAAGCCTGACCAGGTGTCTCTGGCGATAGGACGTGGTGGGCATAACATTAAACTTGCAGGTAAACTGACCGGATACGAGATTGATGTATACCGCGAGACTGCCGGAGAGGAAGATGAGGATGTAGACATCGAAGAATTTTCTGATGAGATCGACAGCTGGATCATCGACGAACTGAAGGGGATCGGCCTGGATACTGCGAAGAGCGTGCTTGCACTTTCAATCGATGAACTGGTAAAGCGTACCGATCTCGAAGAGGAGACCATCAAAGAGGTAATGAGCATCTTAAAGTCAGAGTTTGAATAAGCCGGGTGCAGAAAATACTGACAAAACTAAATTGTCATGCGCATGAAATAAACGAGAATAAACGTTACTTTTGTATAAGATTAAAAGATAAGGAGATCAATGTCAGACGACAAACCAATTATTTTATTCAAGGCAGTTAAGGAACTTAACGTAGGCATCGCTACGGCTGTGGAGTTCCTGGAAAAGAAAGGCTATTCTGTTGAGAATAAACCCACTACTAAGCTTACGCGCGATATGTACAATGCGCTGCTGAAGGAGTTTCAGGGCGATAAGATCATGAAGGAAGAGGCCAATCAGATTGTCATTGGTAAAATACGTCGTGATGAACCTGAAGTGCCCGAAAAGGCTCCGGAACCACCGAGAAAGAATGTTGAATTCGAAAATGAAGGCATCCTGATCAAAAACCTGAGTTCTTATACACCTCCGGCTGAAAAGGCGCGGGAAGAAGCTCCGGCAAAGCCGGCGGCTCCTGTACAGGAGGAGAAGGCCGACGAACAATCCTTACCTGGTGTAAAGGTAGTAGGCAAGATTAACCTGGATGACCTGAACAGGCCAAGACAGGTTAAAAAGGAAGAACCTGCAGCGGAAGTTCCGGTAAGACCTGCGGCTCCGGAGGCAAGGCCTGAGCCTGCTGCTGAACGTCCGGCCGCGGTACCTGCAGCAGAGCAGCCTAAGTCTGAGCCTAAACCTGAGCAGCCAAAGCAGGAGGAAACTCCCGCAGCGAAGACGCCTGCTGCTGCCCCGGCAACCCCTGCGGCTGATAAGCCTGAAGATGAGGTGATTAAGGCTCGGTCAGTGAAGTTGTCGGGTCCAAATATTGTGGGCAAGATCACGCTTCCGGTGACTCCTGAGCGGAGATCGCAGCCTGTGGCTTCTTCAGCGGACAGTGCAGATGCCAGGAAGAAGCGGAAGCGTAAAAAGACTCCGGGAACACCTGGACAGCCCGGACAGGGAGGTTATCAGGGACAAGGCGGCACGCCAGGGCAGCAAAGGCCAGGGCAGCCAGGAGGTCGTCCCGATTTCAGGGGCGGTCAGGGAAATGCCGGTGGCCGGCCTAATTTCCGTGGTAATAACAACAGGCCGGGCGGACCTGCCGGAGCTCCTAAAGAGGAACCTTCAGAGAAAGAAATACAAGACCAGATTAAGGCTACGCTGGCCCGGTTGAGCGGCGCCGGTAAGTCTGGCAAATTTGCACAGCGTGCAAAACTGCGCAGACAGAAACGTGATGATGTGGCCATGTCGGCAGATGAAGCGGCGCTGGAACAGGAACTTCAGTCTAAGGTACTGAAGGTCTCAGAATTTGTGACGGCCAATGAACTGGCGGCTATGATGAACGAACCGGTGACCAAGATCATCGGTACCTGCATGAGCCTGGGTATGTTCGTTTCAATCAACCAGCGCCTGGATGCGGAAACGCTGACGATCGTAGCCGATGAGTTCGGTTATGAGATACAGTTTGTAAAACCTGACGAAGAGGCTGATGTAGTGATTGAGGAGGAAGATGCTGAGGAGGACCTGCTGCCAAGGGCACCGGTGGTGACCATTATGGGCCACGTCGACCATGGTAAGACGTCCTTGCTGGATTATATCCGTAAGGCGAACGTGGTTGCCGGTGAAGCAGGCGGTATCACGCAGCATATCGGTGCCTATATGGTAACGACTTCTACAGGTAAAAAGGTAACCTTCCTGGATACACCTGGCCACGAGGCCTTTACAGCGATGCGTGCGCGTGGTGCGAAGGTAGCGGATATCGCGATCATCGTGGTGGCTGCGGACGATGCAGTGATGCCGCAGACGAAGGAGGCGATCAACCATGCGCAGGCCGCCGGTGTGCCGTTGGTATTTGCCTTTACAAAAATTGACAAACCGGGAGCGAATTCGGACAAGATCCGTGAGCAGCTCTCGATCATGAATATCCTTGTAGAGGACTGGGGTGGTAAGTACCAGAGCCAGGAGATTTCGGCAAAGAGCGGTCTGAACGTAGACCTGCTGCTGGAAAAAGTACTGCTGGAAGCGGAATTGCTGGACCTTAAAGCAAATCCGAACAAGCGGGCAACTGGTAGTGTGATCGAAGCGACCCTGGACAAGGGACGTGGTATCGTGACTACGGTGCTGGTGCAGGGCGGTACGCTGAAGATCGGTGACCCGATCCTTGCGGGAAGCTATAGCGGCCGTGTTAAAGCCCTTTTCAATGAGCGTGGACAGAAGGTAGACAAGGCTGGCCCTTCAGTACCGGTACAGGTGCTGGGTATGAGCGGGGCCCCTACGGCGGGCGACCGTTTCAATGCGATGGAAAGTGAGCCGGAAGCCAGGGATATTGCCAATAAGCGTTTACAGCTGATGCGTGAGCAGGGCTTGCGTACGCAGAAACATATTACACTTGATGAGATTGGTCGTCGTCTGGCGATTGGTAACTTCAAGGAACTGAACCTGATCATTAAAGGTGATGTGGACGGTTCGATTGAAGCCCTTTCTGATTCCCTGCTGAAACTATCTACTCCTGAGATCCAGGTAAATATTGTCAGCAAGGGTGTAGGACAGATATCTGAATCGGATGTATTGCTGGCTTCGGCATCAGATGCGATCATTATCGGTTTCCAGGTACGTCCGTCATCGGGAGCCCGTAAACTGGCAGAGGCAGAGCAGATTGATATCAGGCTGTACTCGATCATCTATGATGCGATCAACGAGATCAAGGCTGCGATGGAAGGCATGCTTGCCCCTGAGTTTGAGGAGAAGATCACTGCGAACGTAGAGATCAGGGAGACTTTCAAAATCAGCAAGGTGGGTACGATTGCAGGTTGTATGGTACTTGACGGTACGATCAACCGGAACAGCAAGGTGCGCATCATCCGTGACGGGGTGGTGATCTATACCGGTGAACTGGCTTCATTGAAGCGTTACAAGGATGATGTAAAAGAAGTATCCCGTGGTTATGAATGCGGTCTGAATATTAATAACTTCAACAATATTGAGGTAGGTGACATTGTAGAAGCCTACGAACAGGTAGAAGTGAAACGGAAGCTGTAATTAATTTTACAGCTTCCTCAATTTCCAAAGCAGTTTTTTGAGCCATTTTGGTCTACCGAAAATATCGGTACATCTTCTGTTGTAGCTGCTAATCATTTCACTTGAAAACTCTTTAACGGCGCCGGTGTTATCTGTATAACCAGCGACTGGGTTTCCTAGCGCTTTGAGGATAAGCCCTTCCAGGCTTCGCGTAATGTATTGAGCTTTATAGTTTTCTTCTATTTTGGAGACTGAAGCAGTAGCGATTTGCTTGACTGTTTCTTTGTTTTGATAGAGGTGCGCTAAAGCTGAGGCGATGTCTTTGGCGTTGCGCCTGGTAACGATTCCTGACCTTTGGTTATCTACGAGTTCTATCTGTGCGTTATCCCGGTCTTCAGTGCTGATGGTTACTACTGGTGTACCCATGGTCATTGCCTCTGCGATAACCATTCCGAAGCTTTCACCGATGTTGCTGGCAGCAAGGAAGACATTCATTACTTTGTAATACAATAGCAGACTTTGTAGGTCAGCGGTATTTTCAAAAATGATGAGCTTTTCTGCGATGCCAAGTTTATCCGCATGAGCCTTCATTTCCGGAGTTGCACCAACAAGCAGGAACCTGGCTTTGTTGTTCTTCCTGGAAAATACGGCAAAGCCATCCAGGGTGATGAGGTCAAATTTGTTGTTGTCTGCCCGGCCGATCCTGCCGACAAGGAACTGGTTTTCCAGCTGATTCTGCTTTTTGAATTCGCATATTTGTTCATCTGTCGGCTCCAGGTTATGTAAAAGATCCGTATCTACCGGATAGGGCAGGACTTTTCTTTTGGGGGCATAAGTGTTGGCTAAGGCTTTGTCCTGTTTCATCCTGCGGATCAGGATCATTTCGGAAATGTACAGATCATAATCGATGAGGTCATAGTAGGGAGAACGGTCGTAGGCACCGAAGACATTAGTTTGTATGACCAGCCGGGGCCTGTTTGCTTTGACCATTTCAAAAAACGCAGCATCTCCATAGCAGTTTCCGCTGCCATGCCAATGCAGCACATCTGCTTCACGGAGCAATTCCGGCAATCTGGAGAGATCACCGTCGAGAACGATCACTTTCGTGCCTTCGGCTTCGATCAGTTGTACTCTTTCGCCACCTTTAAGCAGGCTGACGACAGTAACATCGAAGATCTCCCTGTTCAAGTATTTGCAGTAGAGCTGAAGTGCGTATTCTGTACCGCCCAGGCCAAGCTGGTTGACGGCTTCGAGTATCCTGATTTTTTTACCATTAAAGTGTAAGTCTGTTGGTTGTGGCATGTTTGGAAATCTGCGTTTGCGAAGATATAGAGGAATGATGCAGGAATTCAAGTTTTAGCTTAATTTAGCGACAGATAAATGTGCTATGGTAGTTATTAAAGTTGGTTTCCTGGTTTCATATGATTATGAATTTATAAAGGTGTCTTTGCCTAGGATATATGATCATGTTTCAGAAATTTTCCTTGCTGTGGACGCCGAAGGACTCACTTGGTCCGGGGAACCATTACACATAGCTGTTGAGTTTTGGGAATGGTTAAAAGATTTTGATACCGAAAAGAAAATCTGTATTTACAGGGACCGATTTTATATATCAGGAATGTCTCCTATGGAATGCGATACGAGAGAAAGAAATATGCTGTCTAAGGAGATGGGAACAGCTGATTGGTATATTCAGATCGATTCGGATGAATATTTTGTCGATTTCGGGGCATTCATTGGAAAGCTTAAACGCTTTAAATCCGAAAGTCCTACTACTGTAACCTGCAGGGTACTTACCTTATTTAAGGTATTGCCGGACGGTTTTCTTTACATTGACGATTCTGTGGAAAGTCTAAATTTCGCAACGAACGCTCCTGTTTATCATGTAGCCAGAAACAATGCGCCCGAGTATACTTATGTAAATTGGGACGATGTGGTATTGCACCAAAGCTGGGCAAGAAGTCCTGAAGCTATTTATACTAAACTAAACAACTGGAGCCATAAGAACGATTTTAATGTGATGAGTTTTTATCGGCTTTGGGATGCTGTCGATCAGAATAATTACTATGCCCTTAGTAATTTTCATCCATTAAATCCCCTTCTCTGGCCGAAACTAGGATTTTTACCGGGCGATATCAAGGATATCCTTGGATCTGAGCTTATTAAGACTGTCGGGCTTCCGAAAAGTCCTGTAGAAAGGAATAAACCGTTGCTTTCCAGGATGTGGAAGCGGATTAGGGGCAGATGAAGCGTTTCCAATATTCCGGGTACCGGTCCCAGGCATGGCAACCGAAAGGAAGCTGGCCTTTGGTAATCTGGAAAGCATGATCAAGCTGAGTCTCCATCGCAAAGTATACGGCCTTCCTGTAATCCGGTATACGAAGCCGGCGCTGTTTCCTGTTTACCTCCAGGCTCCAGAAAACGTCTTCATTGAAGCGATGATGTATTTCCTGCACATACTTTTGAATTTCGTCCTGGTGGGTCAGGCAGATGTTATAAAATTTGTTTGTGTTTCTGAGTGAAAGCCCTCCGTTACCCACCCGGTTTTCTAATTGTTTATCAGTCGGTAGTGATGAATGTGGTTGCTTGATGTTTCGATAGACATGGATATAATTAACAATCCTACTTTTTATCTTTTTGACCAAGTCAGGATATGGCGTTTCTCTTAACCAGGGTGCTCCTATATAATCATATCCCATGGAGCACCATTTGATGAGCTCGTCTTTGAAAACATAAGCATCGGGCTGGTAAATCAGAATGTATTGGTAATTGAGAAACTTTCCATAGAATTCTGAGGAAAGCATGAGTTTATTGTACCCGGAGATGCTGGCGAAGAAGCTGTTTTCAAAGGAGATGACATCAGTGAAATCCGCATGATTGACGAGGTCCAGATGATGCGGTTTAACCGCAATAATATCATGATCGGAAAGTATACGGAAGCACTGGTTGAGGGATATTTCTTCAGTTGCAGTGAGCTTGGATTTATATAAGGGCACGACAACTGCGACGGTTTTCATATTCATTAAATAAGTTCCTGATAGCAAGCAATGGTTTTATTCAGGCTGTTTTCGAAACTGAAGTTGCGGAGTTGTCCGAGTCCTGATTTCTTTAGCGTTTGTCTTATTTCTGGTGCAGACAAAAGAAGGCTGAGGGTTTCCCGCATAGAGTTTTGATCTGTGGGATCGAAGTAGACAACTGCACTGCCACCTACTTCAGGCAGGCACGAGGTGTTGCTACAGGCTACAGGGCATTGGTTTTCAAAGGCTTCAAGAATCGGAAGGCCAAATCCTTCTTCGATGGAGGGATAGACGAGTGCTATCGCGTTCTGATACAATTGTTTCAATACGGAATCTGTTGCACTGACCTGCATAATGCGTTCTTGCAACTGAAGTGAGCTGAAATGCGATATTTCCTGTTGATTGAACCTTCCACCTCCTGCACATACCAGGTGTAATCCGGGGGTTTTCAGTAAAAGTGGCGCCACGGCTACTGTAAATCGTTCAAAGTTTTTATACGCTGCATTCCGGTCTCCAATATATAGGAGAAATTTTTCGGGCAGCGAATTTTTCGCAGCTATTATTGAAGATGATGGGATGCCGTGATGGACTACCCGGATTTTACGTTCAAACTGTGGGTGCCATTTTATGATCTGTTGCCGTGTGAAGTCCGAAATTGCTATGATAAGCGTTGCCCTGTCCATTAGGTTTTTCTTATTTTCAATGGTATGCTCTGCATCAGGAAAAAGATCAGGAAAGTTTTCATAGATCATGTCGTGAACTGTAATGATCAAAGGCTTCTTCAGTACATCAAGAAAATAAGGGTCATAATACGAAGGGTGAAAGAGGTCATATTTATCTGTTTTTAGTTGCCGGAGCAGGTACTGTTTATTCCAATTACTTTTTTTGGCTGTTTTCTTTAACAACAGTTTTCCAAAAGATCTGTTCATGATCTGGGGAAGATTCTGAATGTAATGGTTTGTGGTATATAGTAAAGGAAGCCTGACATGAAAACTTCCGCTTTCTTTTACGCCTGACATTAGATTTGAAAAGTACCGAGATATTCCTCCAAAATCCTGAATGTCAAATATTTGTGGGTCATAGAAAATGGTTTTCAAATTGTTCATGTATAGTCGGAAGAGCTGCGAGCAAATATCTATCTTTGCCAAAGGTAACATAGATCTGTGAATACTTCAAAGAACGAGAACAAAGCAATGCTTAAAAGTTACCCCAGAATCAGTATTGTAACGCCATCTTTTAATCAAGGTGCCTTTCTTGAGGATACGATCCTGTCTGTGCTTGGACAGGGATATCCGAATCTTGAGTACATCATTATTGATGGAGGAAGTACGGATAATTCTCCGGACATCATCAGGAAATACGCCGGCCAGCTTGCCTATTGGGTAAGTGAGCCGGACGGAGGGCTTTACGACGGACTTCAAAAAGGTTTCAGTAAGGCTACGGGAGAAATCATGGCTTGGATCAATTCCGATGATATGTACCACCGCATGTCACTATTTACAGTAGCCGGATTATTCCATGCTTTTCCGCAGGTGAGCTGGATTATGGGCCGCAATTCTTATTTTGACGAAGAAGGAAGGATCTTTTTGAATGATCCGGATCTGTTCCAGGAACGATGGTCAAAATGGCGGATGTACGGATATGACGGACAGTTCATTCAACAGGAATCGGTTTTCTGGAAGCGACAGCTTTGGGAAAAGGCAGGCGGGTATATTGACGGCAGTTTATCTTACGCAGGGGATGCGGACCTTTGGGTGCGGTTTTTCAGGCACGAGCTGCTGTATTCTACTACGTTTCTTTTATCCGGGTTCAGGATAAGGACGCGTGACCAGAAAAGCAAAGATCATCTGAGGGAGTATTTTGAAGAATATCATACACTACTAATGCGTGAAAAGAAGCAAGGGCGAGTAGGGTCATACCTACTCTGGATTAAGTTGCTAAAATTGCTCCTTATGCTACTTCCTTTGGGCAGGTTACGGCAGAAGTTGCTTTTCCGCATTATGTTAGTTCCACCTAAACTGGCTTACGAACCCGGACGAGGCTATTACTTAAAAAAGAAGTAACGGCTGTATTTAATTAACTGATTTCTTCACCGCCCTTCGGAATTCTGCTTCCAAAAGGCTTGTAGAGCTTTTCCAACTGAAGCTTTGTATGTGCTTTCTTGCAGTGTCAGCAAGTTGCCATCGGAGCTGATCGTTAGTGATGAGTTCTATTACAGCTTTTGAAATTTCCAAGGGCTTCCCGGGCTGAACCAGGAGCGCATTTTCTCCATTCGTCATAAAGTCAAGATGGCCTTCAACTTCAGTGCAAACGCAGGCGCAGCCGCAGGCCATCGCTTCCATCGCGGGTAGTCCCCAACCTTCATGGAGGCTCGGTGAAATGAAGATCGCGGCACTGTTGAAGAGTTCGCGCAGGTTTCCGGGCAGGTGGTGGAAACTGAATTTGAAGCCGGGATTTTCGGGCGGGATGTTTTCAGCGCAGAAAAGAATGACTTCAATATCAGGAAATACTTTGGCCACTTCTCTCAGGCTTCTAAGCCCATATTTACTGCCTTTTCTTGAACCACGCGAATAAAACATGATAATCTTTTTCGGGTTGCGCTCCTGCACTGGCGTCTCAGTAAAAAAATCCTGATGTGAAACTGCATTCGGGATAACAGCGGGTATTTTGCTGGAATATTTTTGAAGAATGGGCTTCAAATAGGTGGCAATAACGATATGATTGACCAACGGGCTGTAAGATTCGTGAACAAGTTCCTTTTTGTCGGTCATAACCACCTCATAATCCTGGACAAGATTGAACTTAGCTCCTTTGGATGGATGTAACTGAGCAATCTCGATGGCGGTCGCCCACCATGTGCAGAAAACAATGTCTGCGTCGCGGATGTAGCGGTCCCTTACCTTCGGAATTTCAACACTTTTGACACGCGGTGAAAGGACAAACCATGTAGGTTGTATCTCCTGTGCCTCGTCGAATACAAAATGACGCAAGCTAGCGAGCAGGTAGAGAAAATATTTAGGTGCCCGTTGCGTCCATTTTGTCCTGGAGGAATGATAAATGCAAACGTCATGTCCGTTTTCGCTCAGCTGATTTGCATATTGATACATTACTTTCAGACCACCGCCGGGACGTTTCGAAAGATAAGGCAATATGATATTGATTTTCATGCGCGAATAAAGTTTATCTGGAGTTTTTGCCCTTGATCCGGTGCCTGATGATGCGCAGTTTGTACCGTAATAAGGTCCAGTAACCAAAATTTTCCCTGATGATATGTTCCAGGTCGTTATCGAATGCGGGATCAGCTGTTGCGCTGGAAAATCCTCCGGGATGGTAATCGCAGATCGTGTAAGGATAGAATTGTAATTTCAATTCCCGGTCCGCAAAACAAAGCATATTGAGATAGTGGTCTGCCCTTACTTTATACTTCGTTTCGTAACGGTACTTGTCGAAAACCAGCCGCGGATAGAAGATGGTTTGATGGCACAAATTCAGGCTCGCTACCTGATATGCATCGTATGATGATCTGCCAATCATGGAATCTCCGCATAGTGCGGTCCCGTGATAAAGCGTATGCGTGTCCCTGAGCATTGGAAGCATCTGAGTAAATCCCTCTTTCAGCCTGTCGTCGGCTCCCAGAAAGTAAATCCACGCCCCTTTTGCATAGCGAAGGGCCTTATTCATGGCGTCATAAATTCCTTCATCAGGTCCGCTTTCCCAGTAAGTGATATGTGCAGCGTTGTTCCTGATGATATCCAAAGTATTGTCGGTACTGCTGCCGTCGATGATAATATATTCTGTTCCGGCCGGGGCATGTGCGGTTATACTGTTAATGCATCGTTGCAGGTAATCGCCGGCATTATAAGTGACGGTAATGATTGAAACGAGGGGACTGCCTGTATTCATGCCTAAGTAAAGGTTTGCATATCTATCAAACGCTTGTAAAGACCGTTATGTTGTAATAGTTCGGCATGGCTGCCCTGCTCTATAATCCTGCCCTTGTCAATGACCACGATAACGTCTGCGTGCTGAATCGTGCTGAGCCGGTGTGCGATCACGACAGAAGTTCTGTTTCTCATCAGGTTATTAAGCGCTTCCTGTACAAGCCTTTCTGATTCTGTGTCGAGTGCAGAGGTGGCTTCATCGAGGAGCATAATGGGTGGGTTGGCCAGAACAGCGCGGGCAATGCATATACGCTGCTTTTGACCGCCTGAAAGGCGATTGCCGCGGTCGCCGACATAAGTTTCGTATCCTTGTTCGGTTTCCCCGATAAAATCGTGTGCATTTGCAATTTTTGCTGCGGCAATAACTTCATCCATGCTGGCTTCCGGCTTGGCGAAGGCAATGTTGTTATAGATCGTATCGTTGAAAAGGAACGATTCCTGGTTAACAATGCCCATCTGTACCCTCAGCTGGTCAGTGTCCAGTGTTTTATAGTCCAGCCCGTCTATCGTGATGTTTCCGGATTTCGGATCATGAAACCGCGGGATGAGGTCCATAAGCGTACTTTTTCCACCACCTGAAGGGCCTACCAGGGCAACGATTGAACCCTTTTTAATCGACAGGTCGATGTTTTTTAGAATCTCCATGTTGCCATAACTGAAACAAACCTGGTTGAACCGGATTTCATCCTGGAACCCGGACAGTGGCTGTGGTTTTTCAGGACTTGTGATTTCGGGCTTTGAATCGATAAGGGACAGCACCCTTTCACCGGCGGCGATTCCGGAATGAATGCCGCTGAAGGAATCTGTAAGGGCTTTTGCAGGGCGCATCACCTGCGAAAAAATAGCGATATAGGCCACAAACTGGGCGGCAGAAAGTGTGCCGGGGGCTTTGCTGATGATGAGTGTTCCGCCGTACCAGACAATAAAGGATATCATGAGAATACCCAGGAATTCCGAGACGGGAGAACCGAGCTGCTGCCTGCGGACCATTTTTCGGTTGATGTTTGAGTAGAAAACATTTTCGCTATGGAACTTTGCTTTAACCCTTTCCGTTGCATTGAAGGCTTTGATGATTTTGATTCCGCCCAGTGCCTCGTCGAGAAAGCCGATCATTTTTGCGAAAGATTCATGGGCTTCCTTGGCCTGCTGTTTCAGCCTTTTTACTATGCGGCTGATGATAAATGCAGAAATCGGGATGACCATCAATGAAAAAAGCGTAAGCTTTACGGAAATTGTAAGCAGGGCGAATATGTAAAAGATCAGTGTCACAGGTTCTTTGAAAATGACCTGCAGTGTATTGGTCACTGTAAACTGCACTACCTGTACATCGGAGGCGACCTTGGAGATGATGTCGCCTTTGCGTTCGTTGCTGAAAAAGCTAACGTGCATATTCATGACATTGTTAAACACGGCCTTCCGCATGTTCAGCAGGGTATGTACGCGCAGGTCCTCCATAAACCGCTGCGAAAAGTAACGGAATATATTGGACAAGAGTACGGAGACGACGATAATGATACAGATATAGGTAAGGGTTTTCTGCTGGCCGTTTTCGATCATAGAGGTATTCACGAATTCACGGAAGTGCCCGGTAATGTCGAGCGAAGAAGAGGTTGTTGCATTGAGGAGCTGGCGGTCCCTGGGCCCGTCTGCATTCAATGTCTCAAACAGAGGAGCCAGTAAAGTCAGGTTGAGAACGCCGAACAATACAGAAAGCAGGGTAGCAACAATATATGGGATGGCAAATTTTTCAATCGGTCGTGCAAAAGCAAGCAGTCTGAAATAAATCTTCATTAAGAAAAGAGTTTTAACGGCAAAGGTACGGTTTATCTGCAAATACCGGGAGCAGGCTTTCCGTAACGGTTACAGTCTCTTGATCGATTTTGATGATATGGACATGTTGATGGTGTTCATGATGTCGCTGATGCGCAGATTGGAATGATATTTTTGCTTCATGGACTTAAACAGAGATTTCGATGATTTGACGGCATCACCGAGCTTAAGATAGTCGGTATAGCTTTCAAGTACCCAGAAGTTGCCACTGAGCAGCTTAGGTAACACTTCGAGCAGCAGGAGATAAAATGGCCAGATGAATGCCCGGAAGCCTTCCAGGTGTATACGATGGAAAACAAAACGGTTACGATAATAGATTTTTTTGATGAAGTCGGATTTGATTTGTGTCTTGGTACTGCCACTGACCTGATGATAGCATACGGATCGGTGCTCGTAGTAGCATTTCCAGCCCAGTAGCCAGGCGCGGGTACTGAGATCAGAATCTTCCGAAGAGAAAGGAGAATATATCTCATCAAAGCCGCCAAGCTCCCGAAGTTTTTTGGTGCTGATCAGGGCATTGGCACCGGAAAGGTACGCGGTGTAGACTTGGTCATCGCCCGGGGCGGTACTGTAGTAAAATCTATTGGCTTTGAGGCGACAGCCCTGATAAAAAAGTATGCGGGCAGCATCTTCTATGCGGCTCCCGTCTGCACTCATGATGCGGCCCATCACTCCGAATGTATCGTCTTTGTCAAAGTAGGCAAACTGATGGCTGAAGTAGTCGGGATCAAGCTTTACGTCAGAATTCAGCAAGAGGCATAGTTCATACCGGGCTATGGCAATACCCTTGTTACAGGTGTAGGAAAAACCTTTGTTTTCAGGATTGGCCTGTAACAGAATTCCGGGATAGTGCTCCTCCAGGAATGTTATGCTTCCGTCTTTTGAACAGTCATCAACGATGATGATTTCGTAAACGGACCCGGATTGCTGTAGCGCGGTGATCACCGAAGGAAGGTAGGCTTCCAGCAGATGTCTGCCATTGTAATTGGGAATGATCACGGACAAACTGTGCATCGTTTGGTTGGTCATTTGATCAGCTTGTAGTTTTTGTATTCACTTACCCGGATACCGGTCAGTTCATAGATTTTTTCCAGGACACGCCTTCGGAGACTAAGTCTGCGTTTCAGGGTGGTCGGGTCGAAGCGGAATTTCCAGTTAACTGCATTGATGCGCTTTTGCATAACGGCCGGATGTGATCCTTTAAAATGCACCAGCTTATCGGCATTATCATAGTCAAAGGTCGCAGCCTCCGGAATATGCTGCAGAGTGGCATCTTTATCGTAGAAGAGGTTAAAGTTTTGCTTTTTATGGAGCAGGCCCTTCGGAGGCTTTACCCAGCCGTAGTGGTTGATATAAGCATCAATAAGTTTTACACGGATTTTTCTGCCGTCTATGCGGAAGCCCTGTGCATCTTTGTAGGACTGTACGCTAAGATTTCTGCGGACAATCCGGATTTCCCTTCTGTACCAGCGCCTGGATTCGGCGATGTAGTCATAAGAACCATAAAAATGCCGGTAATTGAACAGCAGGCCCTCTACTGCCTGATTGTTGAGATTCTGTTCCATTTCCCGTTGAATCAGGGGTAAGTCATCTTCATGCACGCATTCATCACCCTGTATGTAAAAGGCCCAGTCGGCCTCCGGAGAGATTTGCGCGAAAGCTTTGTCTGTTTCCCGGGCAAAGACGGCTCCGCCTTCGCGAAGCTGCTCGTCCCAAGTCGTGTCGATGATCTTTATTTTGGGAGAACCAATATCTTCGATGAGTTTCCGGGTGTCATCCGTTGAGTTACCTGCTGCGACAATAAATTCGTCACATATGGGCAGGATAGAGATAATGGCTTCGACAACGGGATAATCGTTGATGATGGCATTCCGGACAAAGGTGAAACCTGCGACTTTCATGGCTTGAGTACAGGGGTGTGGCGTTGTTGTTGTTTCCAGTGGCCACCCTTCTGGTAAAGAAGAAGCTTGCCTAAGGGGTATTTGAATTTGAAGTGGCCTTCATAATCGGTGCCGAGCTTACGGTAGGAAACACTGGGGTCGGCAGCAATACATTCGCTGACCGCATGGGTAAAGACACTCGGTCCGGTCATCTGGTGTACGTCGTTCGGATAGCGGTTATGGCTTATGTTATCCATAATGAGCGCCATCGTTTTTTCCAGGAAGGGATGTTTGGGCTCAAAGACCAGGGCCCACTGGACCAGCAGACCAGGATTACGCTCCGCAGAGATAATGGCATGGTCATCTGGTCGAATGAAGTCATCCAGGCTACCGCATATATCACTATCGATGTCGAGATAAACACCACCTTTTTTATAAAGTACAGCATAACGGAAAAAATCCGCCTTGGCAGCACCGATGTTGAGCTTCAGATAGCCGGACAGGATGTCTCTTCCAAAGGATTCCCGGAGAAAGTCCTCGATCCTGTTATCATCATAAAATTCATACATGTAATCCGGGTTGCGTTTCCGGAACCGGGAGATGTGCCATCGGGTCAGTAGCGGAAGATCTGAGGTGCGGAAGGTCTGGTGTATGATCTTAGGTATCGGCATTCCGGGTAGTTTCGGTAAAAGTATTGTTTTTCACGCGGTATGGCAAGAATGGCAGCTGTCTTAAAAACAGGACTTCCACGGTTGGGCCTTTTTTTTGCGATAGAAAAAAAGGCTTTTTTAGGTTAATTAAAGGCTTTTTTTGCGGTTTTTTTAGTTTGGAACAGAGTTTGCAGAAGTGTTTTGAGAAATTAAAAATTTGTTTAATTTTGCTACACAAAAAAAATTATACAATTAAAATTTGTTTAACCTTAAAAAAGAAAACATGGATTATTCTACTTTAAAAAAGGGTCTTGCGGTTTCTTTTGCTGCTTTGGTGGGGGCTACTTCCATTGCAAGCGCACAGGAAGCTTCTTCCGCCAAGGTATTTGGCGGAGCGGGACAGTACAGAACATGGTCTCTGGGCGTAAACGGCGGTGTATTGTCTCCGTTTGCGGTGATCGGCGGATCTAACGATTTTACCAACTGGAAGGCAGAGTTGGGCTACGGCATCTCATTGAGAAAGCAGATCAGCCACGCTTTTGGTCTGGAAGGTAATTTGTTCCGCGGAAAAGTTTCCGGAGACAACAAAGATGCAAACGCAGCCGGAACTGTAAACGGTATCTCTAACTTTGAGACTGATATCGCTTATGCAACTGACCTTAGGGGTGTTGTTAACATCGGTAGTGTTGACTTCCTGCACCGTGAAAACTCTGTTAACTTCTTCGTAACTGCTGGTTACGGTGTTGTTGCTTACAACCCGAAAGTTAATGGTGTTGACAAAAAAGGTACTTGGGGTGATGACGGAGACAAGGATTACATCAAAGAAGCTTACATCCCTGTAGGTGCTGGTGTGAAATTCAAAGTTTCTGACCGCGTATCTTTCAACCTGGGTTATACCCTTCACTTCATTGACAGTGATAACTTTGACGGAGTATACGCTAAAGGAACTACTAAAGACAAGTTCTCTTACGGATATGCTGGTCTTGAGTTCTCTCTGGGTTCTAAAGCAAAACAAAACCTGGATTGGGCAAACCCAGTTGCTTTGATGTATGACGAATTGAAGGATCCTTCACTGCGTCAGGAAGTTGAAGCGTTGAAAAACCGTGTTGCTAACGTTGAGAAAGCTGTTGAAGACCTGAAGAAAGATTCTGACGGTGATGGTGTTTCTGATCAGTTTGACAAATGCCCAGGTACGCCTGCAGGAACTGCTGTTGACGGATCTGGCTGCCCGCTGCCAAAAGCTCCTGAGCCTACTGCAGTAAGCAATGCATCTGGTTTCGAAAACATTCAGTTCGATTTCAATTCTTCAGTTCTGAAAACTGATTCTTACCCAACTTTAGATAAATTGTCTTCAATCTTGCGTGAAAACGGTGGTAAAGTAACCTTGAAAGGTTACGCTTCTAGCGAAGGTACTGCTGCATACAACATGAAGCTTTCTAAAGACAGGGCTAATTCTGTTAAAACTTACCTGGTTAATACTGGTGTAAACTCTAGCCAAGTAGGTATCAAAGCATACGGAGAAGCTAACCCAATTGCTTCTAACGACACTGAAGAGGGTCGTATCCAAAACCGTCGCGTTGAAACAGCAAGGAACTAATAATTCCTTAGGATTATAAAAAAAGCGGGCCTTGCGAAAGGCCCGCTTTTTTTATGTGGTCTTTTTTGTTGGCCCGAATTTATCTAAGTTTGCAGCATATGTATTTCTTCAGGAAAAAGGATCCGGCAAGACCGGATAATATCAATATCAGGATAATGCATGTCATCAATGCGATTGCGATAACGGTATTTTTACTGGGGATTATCTGGAAATTAATCGATTGGTTTTTACTGAAATGAACAAGATCATCAATACTTCGAATGCCCCGGCGCCAATCGGGCCATACAACCAGGCTGTTATTGCCGGTGGTTTTTTATTTATGTCCGGTCAGGTGGCCATCAATCCGGCTACTGGAGAATTGACGCAGTCTTCCCTGTCGGAAGAGACTCACCAGGTGATGCGTAATCTGAAAGCCGTATTGCTGGAAGCAGGGTACGGTTTTGAACATGTAGTAAAGACGACCATCTTTCTTTCGGACATGGGCCTGTTTACTGAGGTGAATGAGATTTACGGGAGTTACTTTGAGGATCACTTTCCGGCCCGGGAAACCGTCGCTGTGAAGGGACTTCCCAAAGGAGTAAATGTGGAAATTTCGATGACTGCTTATAAAGATTAAGGTTGTTTGCGGCTACGCTCGATACAGGCATAGAGTATTTGAAAGGGGTTGGGCCTAAGCGGGCCGAGCTACTGCAAAAAGAACTGGGTATTTTTACCTGTGAGGATTTGCTGAACCATTTTCCTTTTCGGTATATCGACCGTACCCGGTTTTATAAGATCAGAGAACTTGACCCGGAACTACCCTATGTGCAGTTGCTGGGCAGGATTACCGAAAAAAAAATTGTAGGCGACAAGTACAAGCGCCGGTTGGTTGCCCAGCTGACTGATGACACGGGAGCTGTAGAGTTGGTTTGGTTCCAGGGCCTGAAATGGGTAGACGATAACCTGCTCCTGGGAAAGGTATATGTTGTCTTTGGTAAACCTTCCGTTTTTAACGGTGGATTCAGCTTTTCTCACCCCGAACTGGAAAACTATCCAAGGCCGGCTACGATAACCGGAAATCTCAGCCTGCAGCCGGTATACCATTCGACGGAGAAGCTAAAAAAGGCTTTTCTTGATAGTAAGGGCTTGCAGAAACTACAAATGCTGGTTCTGGAACAGTTGCTAAAGGAGATCCGTGAGACCATGCCCCCGTATATTCTCGACCGGTATAAACTGCCAGGCAAACGGGAGGCGATATTGAACATTCATTTCCCGCAGGATATTGAGGCTTTGAAGCAAGCGGAACGGCGGCTCAAATTCGAGGAACTTTTTTTTCTTCAGCTGCAGATGCTCTATACCAAGCAGCAGCGTGAACGAAAGTTTAAAGGACATTTATTCAATCTTGTAGGTGAACGTGTAAATGCTTTTTATAACGACATTCTGCCTTTTGAACTAACAGGAGCCCAGAAACGGGTAGTCAGGGAGATCAGGGCGGACACACAGCGGGGTGCTCAGATGAACAGGCTGGTGCAGGGTGATGTCGGCAGTGGTAAAACAGCCGTAGCATTGATGAGCATGCTGCTCGCGGCGGACAATGGTTACCAGGCCTGTATGATGGCCCCCACAGAGATACTGGCCCGGCAGCATTATGAGTCGGTGACTGGCTTACTGAAGGGAAGACTGGCAAGAGTAGAGGTATTAACCGGAAGTACGTCAAAAAAGGAGCGTACGCTGTTGCATAGGGACCTGGAGTCGGGAGCGGTCGATATGCTGATCGGTACGCATGCGTTGATAGAGGACAAAGTGAAATTCAGGAATCTGGGCATGGTAATCATTGACGAACAGCATCGTTTTGGTGTAGAGCAACGCGCAAGGCTCTGGAGGAAGAATGTGGTGCCGCCGCATATCCTGGTCATGACAGCTACTCCTATCCCAAGGACGCTGGCAATGACACTTTATGGCGATCTGGATGTTTCTGTAATCGATGAATTGCCGGCAGGACGAAAGCCGGTTGAGACGAGACATCTTTATGAAGGACAGCGTCTGAGAATGTTCGGTTTTATGAGGGAGGAAATCGCTAAGGGCAGGCAGGTTTACATTGTTTATCCTTTGATCAGGGAAAGTGAAAAACTGGATTTACTGCACCTTGAGGCAGGGATAGAGCAGTTGAGCTACCAGTTTCCACGCCCTGAGTATCAGATCAGTATTGTACACGGGAAGATGAGCAATGCGGACAA
The DNA here is from genome assembly GCF_029269825.1 of Pedobacter sp. JY14-1. Classification (GTDB taxonomy): domain Bacteria; phylum Bacteroidota; class Bacteroidia; order Sphingobacteriales; family Sphingobacteriaceae; genus Pedobacter. The sequence continues at coordinate 209,956 of NZ_JARJHU010000003.1, forward strand.
GCAGTATGAAATGCAGCGCTTTGTGGAGGGCAGGAGCCAGATCATGGTGGCGACGACTGTAATCGAGGTGGGTGTAAACGTGCCTAATGCTTCGGTGATGATCATTGAAAATGCGGAGCGGTTTGGCTTGTCACAATTGCATCAGCTGCGGGGACGTGTGGGACGCGGCGCGGAGCAATCGTTTTGTATACTGATGTCCGGTAACAACCTGACCCGGGAGGGCAGGCTGCGCCTGGAAACCATGGTGCGGACCAATAACGGCTTTGAAATCTCTGAGATCGATCTGCAGCTTCGTGGCCCTGGCGATATTTCCGGCACACAGCAGAGTGGCGTGCTGGAGCTTAAAGTGGCTGACCTGGCCAAAGATCAGCTGATCCTTCAGGAAGCCAGGAATATGGTCCTTGGGTTACTAAAAGAGGACCCTTCACTGGAGCTTCCCCAACACAGTCTGCTCAGGACCTATCTGTCCAAAAGACACTCGGGTATTGCCTTTGATAAAATTTCCTGAAAGATCAGTCTTCATCGCTTCCGGGCAGTGAACCGTTTCCGGAATAGGCCCCTTTACGGATGATCGGCGTCTTCATGTACTTATAAAGCTCATCCAGGTGCAACAGACTCCCATTGGTGAGATTGCCCAGGAAAATGATCACGATGTTCTTTTTAATATCACGGACATAAATGTGCCTGAAGCCATGCCACCAGCCGGTATGATATACTACCTTTTCGCCTTTGTCGCCATCGAATATTCTCCAGCCATAACCATAGTTGAAATGGCCGTTGACTGCTTTATTGTGGCCTGTATAGGCAGAATCAAGGCTTTTCTGGGTAAGGAGCCGCCCATTTTTAAGGGCTTTGTCGAAGAGGACGAGATCGTGTATGGTACTGTAAATGCCCTTGTCACCAACCGGCCCGTCGAGAAAGTTCTGGACGACAGAATATCGCCAGGTACGGTCATGGCCAACAACATCGACCGGTATCTTCGGATAAACTGTAGTAGAATAAACATGGGTATGCTTCATGCCTGCCGGCTTAAAGATATTGTCCATCATATAGTCGGCATAGGTCTTTCCGGTCACTTTTTCAATGATCGCACCAAGGACCATGTAGTTGGAGTTGTTATAATGGAAGCGCGTATCCGGCTTGGCATAGCGTGCAGGCTTGTGCTCGGCGATGAGCCGCATGACATCCATATTGCTCATGGGCTTTTTCTTGTCTTTCCAGATGCCGTCTGTGAAGTAGACATAGTTCATCATCCCGCTGCGGTGGGTAAGCAGAAGCCGGATATTAATGCCATCGTAAGGAAAATCGGGAAAGAATTTCTTTACATCATCATTCAGATTAAGCTTGTCCTGTTCGATAAGTTGCATGATGGCCGTGCCGGTAAAGGTCTTGGTAACGGAGGCCAGTTCAAATTCGGAATTGATCTTCAGACTGTCCCGATGCAGATAGTCAGCCCAGCCGATGGCTTTCTCATAGAGAATCCTGCCATCTTTTGCAACAAGCATATTGCCGTTAAAGCCGTATTTCTTATGAAGGTTATAAACAAAGTCAGCGATCCATTTATCGCCATTTGCCGGATTATAAGATAAAAGGACACTGTCAGCCTTGTCGTCTTCTGCTGTCCTTTCTTTGGAGGGTGTTTTCAAATGGTCTCCCTTTTGGCCATTAGAGCAGGAAAAAAGAATAAAAGCAGCCAGTACGGCTACGATTAGGGCATTACAGTATCTCATTTGTATGATGTGCGGTTTAAAAAGCTGGAAAAATAAGGATTATCATGCGCTTTAGCTTAAAAGAGTTTTAAACATTGATCCTGACCCGGTGATTCCGCAATTGTAACGATTGAAATATCTTGGCAAAAGGAGAGTTTTGAGTTGCCAAAAAAGCTAAATTTGCCTGGGTGGCGGGCGCATGCACGCTTTATACTATTTTACTAGGAATTATTAATCAAAGATAACAGTAATGGATTTCAGATTAGAACATGATACGATGGGCGAGGTGAAGGTGCCCGCAGACAAATACTGGGGTGCCCAGACGGAAAGATCGAGAAATAATTTCCGGATAGGCCCTGAGGCTTCTATGCCCAAGGAGATCATCCATGCCTTCGGCTACCTGAAGAAGGCAGCGGCACTCGCTAATCATGAACTTGGTGTATTGCCGGAGGAAAAGGCGATTTTGATCTCCAGGGCCTGCGATGAAGTAATTTCCGGCCAGCTTGATGACGAATTCCCGCTGGTGATCTGGCAGACAGGATCGGGTACGCAGAGCAACATGAACGGGAACGAAGTGATCGCGAACCGGGCACATGTCCTGAACGGGGGTAAACTGAGCGACGATCAGAAAATACTGCACCCGAATGATGATGTGAACAAATCCCAGTCTTCTAACGATACGTATCCTACTGCGATGCATATCGCTGCTTATAAGCAGGCCGTGGAAGTGACCATTCCGGGCCTGGAAAAACTGAGGGAAACGCTGCATGCCAAGGCGGCCTTGTTTGCGGATATCGTAAAAACAGGAAGGACACATCTTATGGACGCGACGCCGCTGACACTGGGGCAAGAATTTTCCGGATATGTACAGCAGATCGATAATGGTATCCGTGCGGTAAGGAATGCGCTGGTGATGATCACTGAACTGGCTCTGGGGGGTACGGCCGTCGGAACAGGGTTAAATACGCCAAAGGGATATGACTTGCTGGTGGCAAAAAAGATTGCCGAATTGACGGGACTGCCATTTGTCTCTGCCCCTAATAAATTTGAGGCGCTTGCGGCACATGATGCGATGGTAGAACTGAGTTCGGCCTATAAACGGGTGGCGGTTTCACTGATGAAGGTGGCCAACGACATCAGGATGCTGAGCTCGGGACCTCGCTGTGGTATTGGGGAAATCATCATTCCGGATAACGAACCTGGTTCTTCGATCATGCCCGGCAAGGTAAATCCTACGCAGCCCGAGGCAATGACAATGGTCTGCGCCCAGGTCATCGGCAACGATGTGGCAGTAAGTATAGGCGGCAGTAACGGGCACTTCGAGCTGAATGTGTTTAAGCCATTAATCGCTGCAAATGTACTGCAGTCGGGCAGGCTGATCGGTGATGCATGTGTGTCATTTAATGACAAATGTGCTGTGGGTATCGAGCCCAACCTTCCGGAAATTAAGAAACACCTGCAAAATTCACTGATGCTGGTGACGTCACTGAACCCACATGTAGGCTACGAAAATGCGGCTAAGATTGCAAAGAAAGCACATAAGGAAAATAAGACGCTTAAGGAGGCGGCGGTAGAACTGGGCTTGCTGACCGCAGAGCAGTTCGATCAATGGGTACGTCCTGAAGATATGGTAGGAAGTTTAAAATAAACTGCAGCTGTGCGGGGTTCTTTGTTTCTTTTGCTTGCGGCTTTATTGATGTCCTCGGCCTGCAGAAGGCTGCCGGATGTCCAGGGTAGTGGCGCGCCTTTTTTACAAGGGGTTTGGAAGCAGGACAGTATCGCACATGCAGACCGGCTGCTGAACTATACCGAACATATGTTCAAATTCACCTGTGATTCGTTTTATATTGAGATGACGACGCATTCCAAAGTGAACTATTATGAGGACTCTTGTTATCATAACGGTTTATGGCGCGAATATGCCAAGGGCACTTACAGGGTAAGGTCAGATACCATTTTTCTGCTGGGCACTTATACCAAGGCTAATTACAAGCAAAAGATATCCGGATGCTACCAGATCGGACAATATATAAAGGGATTTAAGATACTGGAATCCAGAAAGGACAGCCTGATACTTGAAAGCACCGAAAACCAGCGGGAACTCCGGTTATTACTGAAAACTCCGATCAAATGTGTGCCGCAGCCATTATAGCATATTGAAACAGGGAATAATATGAGAAGTAGCAGAAACCAATTTTTAAAAGTTATGCCGCTAGTAGTGGCATTGCTGATTTATTTTCCGGTAGAAGCAAGTGCCTGGGGGATGCTGGGGCACAGAATTGTCGGGCAGATTGCAGAAAACCACCTGACGGCGCGGGCCAAGAAGGCCGTTCGGGCAATATTGGGCACAGAAAGCCTGGCTTTGGCCAGTAACTGGGGCGACTTTATAAAGTCTGATCCTGACTATGACTACCTGTACAACTGGCACTTCGTCAATCTTCCAGAGGGATTGGACCAGCAGGGAGTTTACCGGTTTCTGGATGAAGAACAATCACCTAACGTTTACAATAAGACACGGGAGATGGTTTCGGTATTAAAGGATACTAAAAGCAGGCCTGAGCAAAAGAAGCTGGCTATACGTATGCTGATCCACATGGTAGGAGACCTTAATCAGCCGATGCACACTGCCCGTAAGGAAGATCTTGGTGGCAATAAAGTCTATGTAACCTGGTTTGGTGAAAAATCGAACCTGCACCGGGTTTGGGACGAATCCCTGATTGATTACCAGCAGCTGAGCTATACGGAATATGCAGCGGCAATTGATCACGTAACCGCGCTGCAGATGAAGGAATGGTCAGCTATGTCGCTGAAGGATTATGTATATGGCTCTTATCAGGCTTGTAACAAAATCTATGCAGCGACCAGGCCGGATGACAAATTGAGCTACAAGTATAATTTTGACTTCGTCGATCTGCTGAATAGTCAACTGGTGAAAGGAGGAATTTGCCTTGCTGGTATCTTAAACAATATCTACAGGAACTAAGACAGGTTTCCTTCCTCCCGGAAGTTCTGGTCCGGAAGCTATGAAAAGGCTGGGGTCCCGGGTATAATTGTGTAATACCTTAATTATGAGGGGAAAGTGATTGTTTGGTAATTTTCTCCTATCTTTACATTATGATTAGGTCCCTGGCTTTGATCTTTTTGATGCACTTATGCTGGCATTCCAGTGCTCAGGTGCCCCATCATCCTGACGATCCCTATTATGTATCGGGTGGGGCTATCAACATAGCAGTATCCGCCCTGGATGCCAGTGAAGGGAATGCTTTTTTTTCCGCTGCTGAGCAAAATGAAAAAGATGGAGATTATAACGAAGCAGTTATGCTTTTCAGTAAGGCCGCCTTTGAATATAACAGCGCAAAGCAGTTGTCGAGATATGGCTCAGCATTAATGCGGCTTAGTAATGTACATTATTTGCTTAATAATTATACCGAAGCCGAGCAGGTTGTGCTGAATGTAGCTTTGAAAAACTACACTAAGCTGGGCAGCAGGTCAGGGCAGATGGAGTCTTACGGTCAGTTGGGGAAAATCTATCTCGCAGCCAATAAACTGACCCAATCTCTTTGGTTTTATACACAACAGGGAATACTGGCGCGCCAGCTTGGAAGCAGCAGCGGAAACATTGAATCTGTATTGGGTATTGCGAAGGTGAAGGTAAAGAAGAAGGAATATGTAATGGCCTCCAGGGATGTTAATCATGCTGAGCTGCTGGCAAAGGCGGCCAATATCCGCCAGTTCAGCGACCAGATCAGGGAGGTCAGGTCACAGATCTCAGTTTCGAGGAAAAAGTCCTGATACCAAATTTTCTAAGTTTACAGTTGGGAGACAGTAATAATGCTGTCTCTTTTGTGTTTATTTGTGAAATTGGTATCATATTAGTGTGGATCACAAAAATGGAGTTTAAAATTTTTAAAGAAATGTTGAAGAGAATATTATTGGTAACCTTTACGGCAGCAGTACTTGCTTGTCAGGCCTCTCCGAAGCCCCAGGCACTGGTGCAGGGTGTAACTAATATTGTGCCGGATGAAAAGCAGGCCCTGGTTTGCAGGGAGATTGTGACGCTAATAGAAAAATACAATTATAAGCGTGAAAAGGTAAATGATTCTATTTCTTCACTGGTGCTGGATAAATACATTAAGGACCTGGATCCCTATCGTTATTATTTCCAGGCACAGGATATAAAGGAGTTCGAAAAGTACAGATATCGGCTGGATGATGATTTCAGGGCCGGAGACCTTAACGCTGCTTTTTATATCTTTAATGTTTATCTCAAGCGTTATAATGAGTTTATTGGCTATGCACTTGGCGAGGTAAAGACCAAGTTTGACTTTAATCAGAATGACACCTATACTTTTGACCGGGAAAAAAAGCCATGGGCCAGTTCTGTTTCCGAGCTTAATGATATATGGAAGAAGAGGGTTAAGTATGAACTGGTAAACCTGAAAATTGCAGGTACAGCAGATGATAAGAATGTAGAAACACTCACCAAACGTTACACAAATCTGAAGTCTCAGGCGGCCAAGATCAACAACCAGGATGTTTTCCAGATGGTCATGGATGCGTTTACGGAAACGATAGATCCGCATACCAACTATTTTAACCCGGTGAATGCACAGGCCTTTAATGAGGACATGGCCAGGTCGTTCGAGGGGATCGGTGCTAGGTTACAACTTGAAAATGAAGTATTGAAGATCTCTGAGATCATCCCCGGCGGCCCTGCATTTAAGAGCAAGCAGTTAAGCGCGGGTGACAGGATTGTCGCTGTAGCCCAGGGCAGTTCAGAATTTGAAGACATTATTGGCTGGAGGATTGAGAGTTCCGTAGCTAAGATCAAGGGTCCGAAGGGTACTAAGGTCCGGCTAAAGATCATACCTGTAGGCCAGGAAATGTCTGCCAAGCCTGTCATCGTCGAACTGGTCAGAGAGCGTATCGTAATGGAAGACCAGTCCGCGAAGAAGAAGGTCAAGACGGTGACGTCAGACGGAAAGACTTATAAGGTCGGTGTTATTACAGTTCCGGGATTCTACGCGGACTTTAAAGCTGCAAGAGCCGGAGATCCAAATTATAAGAGTACGACGAGGGATGTTAAGTTACTGATCGATACCCTGAAGAACCGCGATAAAGTGGATGCGATCGTGATGGACTTAAGAGCGAACGGCGGGGGCTCCCTTGTTGAGGCCATCGATCTGACGGGATTGTTTATCGATCGCGGGCCGGTGGTACAGGTAAAGGATATTAAAGGGAATATTGATGTGCAGGAGGACAATAATAGCGGGGTAGCCTGGAGCGGGCCTTTTGGTGTCATGGTTGACCGGTTAAGTGCCTCGGCTTCCGAAATCTTTGCGGGGGCCATACAGGATTATGGAAGAGGGATAGTGATGGGTACGCAGACCTTCGGAAAGGGTACGGTACAGTCGTCAATTGATATGAGCCAGTTGGTGAATCCTTCCATATTGCAGAGACTGGCTTCCCTGGTCGGTAAGGATGCGACAAGTGTGAGCCTTGGAAGCAGTGCGCCTGCCCAGCTTGGACAGATCAACCTGACGATGGCGAAGTTTTACAGGGTTACCGGAAGCAGTACGCAGCATAAGGGCGTGATGCCGGACATTCAGTTCCCTTCTCTCTATCCTATGGACAAGATCGGAGAAGACACAGAGAAATCCGCGCTGCCCTGGGACGTGATCCAAAAATCGAACTTTACACCTGTAGCCGACCTGGCCCCGTTAAAGCAGGAATTGCTGAAACGTCACAATGAACGTATGACGAAGTCTCTCGACTATAAATTGCTGCAGCAGGATATCGCAGATCTTCAGAAGCGCGATAAGGAGACGGCCGTTTCGCTCAATATGGCAAAGTTAAAGGCGGAGCGTGACAGCCTGGAAGCAAAGAACCTTGAGCGAACGAATCTGCTGCGTGCAGAGCGGGGCTTGCCGGCAGTTAAGAAAGGCGAGAAGATTACCAAGGAGGAGAGCTTTGACTTTGTAGAGGACGAGAGTCTGCATGTTATGGCTGATTTTATGCAGCTTAAGCAATAAAGCAGCGGCAGGCCGCCTTTAAGGATTTACTGAAGTCCTGGTCTTATTGACCAGGACTTTTCTTTTGCGTCTGCATAGCCATCATTTCTTTCATGGTCTTGTTCATTCCTTCTGTAGACCCATCCAAAAAGATGACATTACCTTCACTGTTTTCTGCAAACTGCTTGATGGATTCTGTCCACATCGTGAAGAGGATGACAGAAATGTCAAGGTTTGCCTGTTCCATTTCCTGTGCAGCTTTGGTCATGCCGTGTGCAACTTCTGACCTGAAAAGTGCGATGCCCTGACCCCTGAGCTGAGCGGCTTCCCGCTCTGCTGCTGCAGCAATCTTGATGGCGTTACCATCTGCTTCTGCAGCTTTGGTCTTCGTAATAAGCAAGGCTTGCCCCTCGTTCTCAGCCGCTGCTTTCAGGTTGTGTGAGGCGACGACCCGGCTCATTGAACGCATGATCTCTTCGTCAAAGGTGATGTCGTTAAGCTGAAGGTCCTGTAAGTGATATCCCCAGCTCTCCAGTACCTGGTCTATCTGGTGCTTGACATGTTCCACGATCTCATTTCTTTGTGCAAGTACGTTTGCCTGTTTTTGCGTTGCAACATAAGCCCGGATTGAGCCTTCAATCGTCCGGATCAGCGCCTGCATCAGGTTAGTTGCGTCAACAAATTTAAAAGCGACGTTTTTAATGGTTTCCTCATCATGGTTGATCACCGAATAAAGAAGCATGGCTTTGAAGTAAACATTGGCCTGGTCCTGGGTTACAGCCTGAAAAGAAAGTTCTACGGAGCGGTTCTGTATAGATATCCGGGAGTGGATCACTTCGATAAGCGGTACTCTCAGGCTTAATCCTGGCCGGAGTAACCTGCGGTATTTTCCAAATACGGTAATGACTGCGATGGTACCCTGTTTTACCGTTACGAAGGAACTAAGCAAAATAACGAGTACAATAAAGAGAAAAATGTAGAATGCCATAAATTGATGTTTTTTAGGTGAGCTTGTTTGTCCCCCTGAATATACAAAGATTCACATGGATAATGGTTAACACCGGATTAAATAAGTGCAGGCATACTTATTGCATTGGTCTTTTAAATCTATAACTATGAATGTTAAACGGACTTTTGGGACAATCCTGACTATTTTAGGAATTGTCGGACTAATTTATGCTGGCTACAGCTTTGTAAGCCAGTCGGTACAGACCAGGGAACTGCTGGTAATTGGTATCATCGGCATTATTTTCTTCTTCTCGGGAATAGGCCTGGTCAAGAATACAAGGGACGCGGAATGATCAGTCTGCCAGCAGGCGGATGCGTCCTCCCGGCTCAAACCGGAGCCTGTGGCCGGGGAAATCTGTATCCGTCAGGAACCTGAGTTTCTTGAAAGCCTGCATCTCCGGATCAGGGCGCAGACCAGCTGTTTTTGTTTGTTTCACAGAGACAACATCGGCACAGATAAATTCTCCCCGGCGGTTTATTTTTAACTGAAGTAAAGGTGCTATACCGCTGGGGCCCGAGAGATTGAACATGCCGTAAGTACAGAAGTTGCCAAGACTATAGGCGATAAAGCGGTTTTTGTAAACTTCGACAGCCCTGGTTACATGAGGCCCATGCCCGAGGACTACATCTGCGCCGGCGTCAATGACACTGTGCGCGAAGGCATAGACGTTGCCCCGGTTCTCCTTGAAAAAGAGTTCGTCTTGCCTGGGTACGTGTTCATATTTCGATCCTTCGGCACCACCGTGGAAAGAAACGATGACAATATCCGCCTGCTCCTTCAAACGAGCGACCAGTGCCCTGGCACTATCGGGCTGGTTGATGGAAAGAGTATTTTCATTGGGTGCGAAGGCACAGAAGGCATAACGGATGCTGTCTTTTTCAAAAAGCGCATACGGAGAGGAAACTTGTCCGGCGTACTTGATCCCAAGGGAATCCAGCAGTTGCGCTGTGCGTCGTCTTCCGGCGTTTTCGAAATCGCCGACATGGTTGTTGGCAATACTCAGGAGATTGAAACCAGCGTCTTTAATGATGGATGCATATCGTTCGGGCATCCTGAACGCAAAACAGCTTTTACCGGTTGTGTCTTTGCATTTGGATGACTTGCCTGTGTCCAGAAAACAACCTTCAAGATTTCCGAACAGGATGTCGCCGCTTAAAAATTCAGCCACATGTTTGAAACTGTTCCTGCCATCATGTGGGGGTAGATTCGTTTTTGAGGGATATGCAGAACCAATCATGATGTCACCTGCTGCGGTGATTGTGACGGTATCTGTATCGTTTAAAGAAGTGTCCGCCAGAAAAGACGGTCTGCTGATACTTAAAGTGCTTCCGGTAGTTGTGCAGCTAAAAGCCGGTAAGACAAGAAAAAGGCAATAAAAAATGCCCTTGAAGGCGTTCATGGTTTTATTCTTCTACCAGTTCGTTCTTTATGCCTTCTATAATCCGGCCACCCTTGTAGAAATAGCGGGAATAGTAAGGCTCATTGAGGTTGCTGATCACTACGCCCCGGGTCGAAGAGGCATGTGCAAACCTGTTATCTCCCAGGTAAATGCCAATATGCGTAATGCTCCTGCTTTTGATTTTAAAGAATACCAGGTCTCCTTCTTTCAGTTCGTCCTTTGGAAGCGGATCTACCATACTGAAGATATCACGGGAATTACGAAGGATAGTCGTGTTGAAAACTTTATCGTAAATCGCCTTAGTAAAGGCTGAACAGTCGATCCCCCGCTCCGTGTTGCCCCCGAAACGGTAAGGTGTCCCTATCCATTCGTAAATGAATTTGTAAAGTTTGATGTTGGAGGTCGCGTCCACAGCGACACCCATTACCTGTGAAAAGTACTGGGAAGCTAAATTATCCGGATCTTCGAGTTTAGTGGTTTCTTTTGTTTTTGTCTGCGCGTTCAGGGTGATAACGGCGCACATTGCGATGAAAGAAGACAACAAAAACTTTTTTATCATTTTACTGTTAAGTTTGGGTAATGGAACTTACACTTAAACGCAATCCCTTTGGGCTTATTGTTTGAGCAGCAAACTTATATATTTTGCAAATGTTATCCAAATGTCACGGAATATTTGCAGGAAGTTTTCCACATTTCCACCGTCTTAGTGTTCATTTTACAATCATTTTCTTCCTTATGTGGCAATAAAAAATTAGATTTGCTCGCGTAAATCAAATCAACACCTTACAATGAGTGCAGTAGAAATTAATAAGGATACCTACCTGAAGTGGTTCGAGTCTATGCTGCTGATGAGGAAATTCGAAGAGAAGACCGGTCAGCTTTACGGACAGCAGAAAATACGCGGCTTTTGTCATTTATACATTGGCCAGGAGGCAGTTGTTGCCGGAACGGTTTCTGCAATGCAGCAGGGGGATTCGATGATTACGGCTTACCGTGACCATGCACATGCACTGGCACTGGGTGTCAGCCCGAATGCAATCATGGCTGAAATGTATGGCAAGGCTACCGGATGCTCAAAAGGTAAAGGTGGGTCTATGCACCTGTTCAGTAAGGAGCATAACTTTTATGGTGGCCACGGTATTGTTGGCGGACAGATCCCGCTGGGTGCGGGCATTGCATTTGCCGAGAAGTATAAGGGCACTACGAATGTCAATGTATGTTATATGGGTGACGGAGCAGTCCGTCAGGGCTCGCTGAACGAGACTTTCAACATGGCCATGCTTTGGAAACTGCCGGTAATTTTTGTTTGTGAAAATAATGGTTATGCGATGGGTACCTCTGTGGAACGTACCACCAATATGACCGATATCTACAAGATAGGGCTTGGTTTTGATATGCCGTGTGCACCTGTAGACGGCATGGATCCTATCGCAGTGCATACCGCAATGGATGAAGCCTTCCAGCGTGCCCGCAATGGCGAGGGCCCGACGTTCCTTGAGATGAGGACTTACCGCTACCGCGGACATTCCATGTCAGATCCGGCCAAATACAGGACTAAAGAGGAACTGGAAGATTATAAGGCTAAGGATCCGATCGAAAGGGTACGGGAAGTGATCCTGGAAGAGAAATATGCTGATCAGTCCTGGATCGCAGAAATAGAAGCCAAGGTTAAGACGCTCGTAGACGAGGCGGTTAAATTTGCAGAGGAATCTCCGTGGCCTGATCCGGCAGAACTTTACCGGGACGTCTATGTTCAGCAGGATTACCCTTATGTACTCGATTAATTAAGCAACAGTATTCATTTGATATCATAAGATGGCTGAAATTGTTAGAATGCCCAAAATGAGCGATACCATGACCGAAGGAGTTATGGCTAAATGGCACAAGAAAGTGGGCGATAAAGTAAAGAGCGGCGATGTAATGGCCGAGGTCGAGACAGATAAGGCGACCATGGACCTGGAGTCTTACTGGGACGGGACGGTATTATATATCGGTGTGGAAGAGGGTAAAGCCGTACCTGTGGATGCCGTAATCGCCGTTGTCGGCGAGGAGGGTGAAGATTATAAAGCAGCCCTGGAAGCGGAACAAGGTGCCGCCGCCGGATCTGTGAAGGCGGAGAAACCGGAAGTGCAACCGGCGGAGGAAAAGCAGGCAGCTGCACAAGGTTCCGGATCGGGCCTGTCTGAGGCAGAACTTGCAGAAAAAGGAGTTACTGTAATCCGGATGCCGCTGCTTAGCGATACCATGACCGAAGGTGTCATTGCCGAATGGCACAAGAAGGTTGGCGATAAGGTGAAGGATGACGATATCCTTGCCGATGTTGAAACCGATAAGGCAACGATGGAGGTGATGGGATATGCAACAGGGACTTTACTCCATATCGGTGTGGAAAAGGGACAGGCCGCAAAGGTGAATGGAATAATTGCCATCGTCGGTCCTGAAGGAACGGACATCAGCAGTATTCTGAGCCAGGGCGATGCTCCTGCGCAAGCTGCTCCCGATCAGAAAAAGGACCAGCCTGTCGCTGCGGAAAAGGCAGAGGACAGAACGGCGGCCGGGGAAGATCAGGAATCAGGCGATCGCGTGAAGGCCTCTCCGCTTGCCAAAAAGATAGCCAGGGATAAGGGCATTGACCTTGCCCAGGTTTCCGGTAGTGCAGAAGGAGGAAGGATCATCAGGAAGGATGTAGAGAATTTCAAACCGGCGGAAGCAAAACCTGCTGCTGCGGCTTCCGGTGAAAAACCTGCTGCCGTAATCCCGCAATATATCGGAGAAGAGAAGTTCACAGAGAAGCCGGTATCACAGATGCGTAAGGTCATTGCCAAGCGCCTGGCCGAAAGCTTATTTACTGCCCCTCATTTCTATCTGACCATCAGTATAGACATGGACAATGCGATCACGGCCCGTACCGCCATAAACGCGGTCGCTCCGGTGAAGGTTTCCTTTAATGATATCGTTATTAAGGCAGTAGCAGTGGCACTGAAACAACACCCGGCGGTTAATTCTTCCTGGGGTGGCGATAAGATCCGTTTCAATGAACATACAAACATTGGCGTTGCTATGGCTGTGGAAGACGGCTTGCTGGTACCTGTCGTCCGGTTTGCTGATGGGAAATCGCTGTCGCATATCTCCGCAGAAGTTAAGGAATACGGACAAAAGGCAAAGGCCAAGAAACTGCAACCAAGTGACTGGGAAGGCTCTACATTTACGGTATCCAACCTGGGTATGTTCGGTATTGACGAATTTACGTCAATTATCAACTCACCTGACGGGGCTATTCTGTCCGTTGGTGCGATCCAGCAGGTTCCTGTGGTGAAAAACAATGCGGTTGTACCGGGTAATGTAATGAAGCTGACCCTCGGTTGCGATCACAGGGTAGTAGATGGCGCTACGGGCGCAGCATTCCTGCAGACGCTGAAAGGCTTGCTGGAAGAGCCCATCAGGCTGCTGGCTTAAGTATCTGCTTTATCATATACAGGCTGTCCGTCCGTAAAAGGCGGACGGCCTTTTTTTATGCCTTTTAGTTTTTGTACTTTTGCGCCCATGTCAAACATCAAACCTTCGCTGGTTAAAGGCACCAGGGACTTTTCTCCGCTTGAAATGGTCAGGCGTAATTACATTTTTGATACGATAAAGACGGTATTCAGAAAGTATGGTTATGCAGAAATACAGACACCATCGATGGAAAATCTGGCAACGCTTACCGGAAAGTATGGAGATGAGGGTGATAAACTGATTTTCAAAATATTGAACAGTGGCGATTATTTGTCTAAAGTAGGGCCGCAACTGCTCGCGGAAGCGAGGTCTTCGGAAATCCTTCCAGCAATCAGTGAGAAGGCATTGAGATATGACCTGACAGTTCCTTTTGCAAGATATGTGGTCATGCACCAGAACGAGATCTCGTTTCCCTTTAAACGTTTTCAGGTTCAGCCGGTATGGCGTGCAGACCGCCCTCAAAAAGGCAGATACAGGGAGTTTTATCAGTGCGATGCGGATGTTGTAGGTTCGGATACCTTATTGAACGAAGCTGAATTTGTAGGTATTTACCAGGAGGCGCTGACCAACCTGGGCCTTAAGGATTTCACGATTAAGATCAATAACCGGAAGATACTTTCCGGCATTGCGGAAATCATCGGGAAATCTGAACTGATTGTCGACATGACCGTAGCCATTGACAAGCTGGATAAGATTGGCCTGGACGGGGTGATCGGCGAACTTCTGGAAAGGGGCTTCACCGATGCAGACATTGACATACTGAAGCCCGTTATCCTTCTGAAAGGTACAACCCTGGAAAAACTGGAAAGCCTGAAACAGATCCTGAAGACTTCTGAAACAGGATTAAGAGGTATCGCTGAAGTTGAAAAGGTACTTGAATATGTAGCCGCGTTGAACGGGGGCAGGCAAGCTGGCAATACAGAACTGGACATTACGCTGGCCCGCGGCCTGAACTACTATACGGGTTGCATCTTCGAAGTGAAGACCAATGAAGTCGCAATGGGCAGTATCGGAGGCGGTGGAAGATATGATGACCTGACGGGTATGTTTGGGCTGAAGGGCCTGAGCGGAGTAGGTATTTCTTTTGGCGCTGACCGGATCTATGATGTTCTTCTGGAGCTTGATCTCTTTCCTGCTTCTTCCGCTGTGGGCACAAAGGTACTGATCAGTAACTTTGATGAGAAAGCGGAGCAATATGCCCTGCCTTTACTTTCCGGTTTGCGGGACGGAGGAATTGCGGCAGAGCTTTACCCGGTAGCTGCAAAGCTGAAAAAGCAACTGGGTTATGCTGACGACAAGCGTATACCTTACGTCATACTGATCGGCAGCGATGAGATGGAGAGCGGCAAGCTGACGCTGAAGAATATGCAGGACGGAGGTCAGGAAAGGCTGTCGGCTGCGGAGATTATCAGCAAACTGAAGATCAGCTGAGGGCGTCTCAAAACAATAGCTCCAAAGTCTTGTTAATCTGGAAAGTACCCGATTATGAGAGCAATCTGGAAAGGCGCTATTGGTTTCGGCCTGGTCAATATTCCCGTAAAACTGTATTCGGCTGTTCAGAGCAGCAGCCTGGACCTGGACATGCTGGACGAACGTGATCTCGAACGTATACGTTTCAAGCGTGTCAATGAAAAAACCGGTAAAGAGGTTCCTTACGATCGTATTGTAAAGGGATACCAGGTCAATGAACAGTATGTCATCCTGGATGAAGCTGATTTTGAAGATGCCATGCCGGAAAAGACCAAACTGATCGAGTTGGAGAACTTCGTGAACATTGATGAAATCAGCCCCGTTTATTATGAGACTTCCTACTATGCTGAGCCTGAAAATCAGGGGAAGAAGGCATATGTACTACTGCAAAAAGCACTGGAAAAATCGGGAAAGGCCGGTGTGGCCAGGTTTGTACTGAGGAGTACGGAGAACCTCTGTGTCATCCATCCTATGCACAATTTACTGGTCATTACAAAGATCAGGTTTCCGGAAGAAATCCGTTCCGCAGAAGATATCAATATACCTTCCGCATCAGCCATCAGTAAAAAGGAGCTGGATGTGGGACTTGCGCTGATCCGGCAATACTCATCCGCATTCGATATCAAGAGCTTCCATGATGAATACAGCATTGCACTAATGAAGATCATTAAGGCAAAAGCGAAGGGAAAACGTGCGACCGTCAAAAAGCTGAAACCAAAGCAAACATCGAACGATGATCTCTATGGCCAGCTGATGAAAAGCCTGAGCGAAAGAAAGGGCGCTTAGTATTGTTTTCCGGCAAGGATACCTTCAATCTTATCCAGCAACTCGTCGATGTCAAAGGGTTTGGGAAGAAAGCCATTTGGTATATACTCGCCATGCTGGATATTTTCCGAAGTATAGCGTGCAGAGATCATCAGTACAGGTATATGGGTAGTCTTTGGCTCAGAACGGATCAGCTTCAGGAGTTCCCGGCCGTCGCCGTCAGGAAGCATAATATCCAGTATAATGAGATCGGGCTTAAAGGCCTCAATATGCATCATCATATCTGCTCCCTTATTTAAACCTGCTACCTTATATGCTTCACTTTGAAGGATCAATGTGATCACATCAAGGATTGCATGGTTATCTTCAATAACCAGGACATTTTTATAAAGTGCTGTGCTTTTAGGCAAAATGATATCGATTAAATAAGTACAAATATAATTCTGTAATTGATTTGTTCATCAATTTTTTAAAAGAAATAAACAGAAAGTTTTCAATTATCATCTTAGTCTCATATTTAGGCAGATTTGATAGGTTTGATGAAACTTTGGACAGGTGAACCCGTCTTATTGGTAGTTTTTAGTTTTAGGTTTTAGGGTGCGGCCGGTAACGACTGCACCCTATATATTTGTGGCTTCAGATGATTTCAGTAATTTAGTGCCGCATTGAAGACGAAAATACAACATATCAGGCGGATCGTTTCTATGTTCCTGCTGATGGTTTTTGCCATCGCATTAACTCCTTTTGGTGCTTTTCATCACCATGAGGCCATCCCCGGATGTTCGTCTTCTAAGGAAGCAAAATGCACCCATAAGGAGCATGTTCGCAATCATGCCGATACCTGCCTGGTCTGTGCGGCACATTTCGAAAAGAATTTTATCCGCGCCCGTTTAATACAGGCAGTATTTCTGCAGAGCAGCCCTTTTGTGACTAAACAGGTTGCTTTAACTGCCGTCCACATCGAGGCGGAAGTACCTTCGCTCAGGGGACCTCCCGAAAATCCAGCCTGATCGTCTTCAGGACGTTTTTCCATTATTCAATTTTGAACCCATTGTCAATGATGCTGTGCATGGTATGCATAGCCTTTGATAACATTACATTTAAACACAAATGAAAAGAATATATCTTTTGGTATGCTTCATCTGTATGCTGTTTCCGTTCAGCATGGCGGCATCCGGTCTGGCAGAATTTAAAGGGAAGGTAACAGATGCCGTTACGCATGAACCACTTGCCGGGGCCACAGTCTATATCAGCGATCTCAAAGCGACCACCACAACCAATGATGAAGGCGCTTTTACACTGAGAAATGTTCCCTCCAGGGGACGCTTCCTGATAGAAGTAAGGTACGTAGGTTATAAAACTTATTCACAGGTTGTTGATCTTTCCAGCCCGGAGGGATTGGACATTGCCCTTACCCCCTCGGTCATAGAAAGCGCGGAGATCGTAGTTACCGGCTCTCCCTTCAGTTCAGACACCAGGACCAATAGCCTGTCTGTGGTGACCGTTGGTAAACAGGAATTATCAAGTGCAGGCGGATCTAACCTGGTTGACGCGATATCCCGGGTGCCGGGAGTGGCCCAGGTGGGTACAGGCGGAGCTATATCCAAGCCGGTGATCAGGGGACTCGGTTATAACCGGGTACTGACAATGGTGGACGGCGCCCGGGAGGAAGCCCAGCAATGGGGAGACGAGCATGGCGTTGAAGCAGATCAGTTTGCTGCCTCAAGGGTAGAGATCCTGAAAGGCCCTGCAAGCTTGCTGTACGGCTCCGATGCACTTGGCGGGGTCATCAACATCATTGATGACCTGGTTCCGCCCCCTGGTACGTTCAATGGTTCATTTACCAGTTCCTATGCCACAAACAACGGGCTTACGGCTTCTTCGCTGATGCTCCAGGGTAATGACAACGGCTTTGTTTACCGGGGCCGGGCTTCTTACAAAAATGCATACGGATTTAGCTATAAAGACGCGGTCGTGCCCAATTCCGGCTTCAATGAATTTAACCTGAGCGGTATGGCAGGCGTCAACAAAAGCTGGGGTTATTCGCACCTTACCTTTTCCAGATTCAATACGAATATCGGATTGGTAGAAGAGGGGCCTGATGAAAATGGTATCTATTTAGATGTGCAGGGCAACCCGGTTAGTAACGCTGATGCCCGTTCCAGAAGGCCCGGGCTTCCTTACCAGGACATTAACCATTACCGTACAGCACTGAACAGTAACATTATTCTTGGTAAAGGCCAGTTAAAGACTACGTTTGCATTCCAGCAGAACCAGAGAAAGGAGTTTGAAGAAAGCGCTCAGGAGCCAGGTCTGAACCTTCGCCTGAATTCCTTTACTTACGATGTGAAGTATTATTTTCCCAATGCAGGCAAATGGGAACCGGCAATAGGCCTGCAGGGAATGTACCAGGATAATCTCAATAAAGGCGATGAATTTCTCATCCCCGACTACCGGTCCGATAATGTCGGTGCCTTCCTGTACCTGAAGCGCAATTTTGAAAAAGGCGCAGTTAATATCGGCGCACGATATGATTATAAAAAGATAGCCGGTAAGGAGTTGATCCATGACGATGAACAAGTGTTCAGCGCCTTCCGCAACAGCTTCTCGAATGTATCGGGTTCGCTGGGCTTTTCATTTGAAGTAGCAAAGGACCTGGTTTTGAAAGGTAATGCAGGCTCTGGCTTCAGGGCACCGAACATTGCTGAGCTTGGGGCCAATGGCCGTCACGAAGGTACTTTCCGTTATGAGATCGGCAACAGCGACCTGAAGCAGGAAACCAGCCTGCAATTTGACCTTGGCCTGGAGTATGCAGCCAATAAAGTTACTTTTGGTATCAATGCGTATGCGAACCGGATCTATAACTACATCTATCCTGGTAATTTTAACAATGAAACCATTGGTCTCGAAAATGAGGCGGGCGATACGGAGACTTTACCCGTCTACCGGTTTGTGCAGACCAATGCAGACCTCATCGGCGGAGAAGCCAGTATAGACTTTCACCTGGTCAGATCGGTCCATTTTGAAAACTCGTTTGCCTATGTAAAAGCGACCAACCGCGCAAACGATATGCCGCTACCTTTTATTCCAGCCGCCACCCTCAACAACGAACTGCGTTTTGAGCCTTCTGTCAAAGGGCTGGACGACAGCTATATCAAGGTGGGTGTTAGCAACGTGTTCAGGCAATCCCGTTTTGACAGCTTCGAGACCCAGACCTCCGGATACACACTGCTGGACGCGGGCATCGGTACCTCGGTGAAGACCCCGAAAGGTAAGCTGAACTTATGGATCACAGGGCAGAATTTATTAAACAAAACTTATTACAATCACCTGAGCAGGTATAAGCCGGCGGGAATCTATAACCCGGGGCGGAATATTGTGTTCGGAATAACTGTTCCGTTCTTGTAAATAATGATTAGCTTAGGGTCAGCATCACCTTTGTTGCTGACCCTAAAATCTAACCTATGTTCAAAAGAATAGCAGTAGCATTTATCCTCTTGTGGAGCACTTCCCAGGTGCTCTTTGCACAAAAAGCAGACACGCTGTCCATAACGCTTGATGGTGTAAAATATCCGTATCCGGTCAGCTATTATCCGATACACACGGAAGGCCAGGACCTTAGAATGGCCTATATGGATATCGCACCGGCCAGGCCCAATGGCCGCACGGTCATGCTTTTTCACGGCAAGAACTTTGGAGGCTATTACTGGACTTCTGTGATCAAATCATTAAGCAGCCGGGGCTTCCGTGTCCTTGTACCAGACCAGATCGGTTTCGGAAAGTCATCTAAGCCCTTCATCCACTATAGCTTTCACCAGATGGCCAGGTGGAGCAAGGCCCTGCTGGATACCCTGAAGATATCAAAGGCCAGCGTGCTTGGCCACTCCATGGGCGGAATGCTGGCCACCAGGTTTGCACTGATGTACCCTGAAACTACGGAAAAACTTTTGCTCGAAAACCCGATAGGACTGGAAGATTACCGCAGGTTCATTCCGTATGCGACCACTGAAGAACACTACCGCACGGAACTGAGAACTACCGCTGAAAGCATCCGTAAATATTACCAGTCTTCTTACTTCACCTACTGGAAGGCCGAGTATGAAGAACTGGTCAGGATAGCAGGCGGTGTGACTACCAGTGCTGATTTTCCCAGGTGGGCAAGGGTAGCCGCAATGACCTATACCATGATCTATGAACAGCCCGTTGTCTACGAATTCTATAATGTGCGGGTTCCCACAGTCCTGTTTATCGGAAAAGAAGACAAGACCATCGTCGGCAAAGCATTATTAAGCCCCGATCAGCAAGCCATCTACGGACAGTATAAATTGCTGGGTAAACAAACAGCGGCTAAAATACCAGGGGCAAAGCTTATCGAGTTCGATGCCTGCGGGCATATTCCGCACATAGAGATACCGGCAGAGTTTAATGTAGCGTTGCTCGGGAGCCTGTAGCTTTTGTTTAAGCCTCCAGGATTTCCAGCTGAGCGAGAACCTGCGCCTGTGTTACCGGGTAAGGTACATCATTTACAATACTTTGGTATACGGCCTCAAATAAGGGCAGGTAGTTGCCGCGCCTCGAAGGCAGGTATTCTACAGTCCTGTTCCCTTCTTCGTCAATAAGGGTCAGTTTTCCTTCATTCCCAGGTGCTTCGATTCCATATGCCGGGTTGTCCAGCTTCATGCCGGCAAGCAGTTGTTCCTCCTGTATATCGGATCGGTTCTTATGTAACGTACCCGATGCGCCATTCACTACAAATGCCGGCAGCGGATCCACCAGTAACAGATTTGCATGTACAAAAACATTTACGCTGTCCGGGTAACTCAGGTGAATGGAAAAATAATCATCTACCTTAGTGTCCCTGCGGTTTTTGCCGAGTACTTTATAAAAGGACAGGGGCGTGCCAAAAATGCTGATCGCCTGGTCAAGCAGGTGCGGTGCCAGGTCATACATCAGACCACTTGCGGCATAAGGTTCTTCCTTGAATACTTTGGGGCCGATAGATGCACGGTAACGGTCATAACGGAAATGCACCTCACTCAACTTGCCTAATCTTCCGCTTTCGATGACGTCCTTTACTACATTATAGTCGGTATCCCACCGCCGGTTTTGATAGAAAAAGATCTTCCTGCCCACACTTTCAGCCAGGGCAAACAGCTCCTTTGCTTCCGCCGAGGTAGCCGTAAAGGGCTTCTCCACCAGGATATGTTTTCCAGCCTTCAGCGAGCGCGCCGCATACTCATAATGGGTATAGTTAGGCGTATTGATGATCATCAGTTCAATGGCCTCGTCAGCAATGATGTCGTCAATCGTATCATAGCTGATCACGCCGGGGTAATCGATGGCTGCAGCTTTTCTGGTCCTTTCCGTAACGGCATGAAGTTTCAGTCCGGGATGTGCATGTACAAAGGGGGCATGAAAGACCCTTCCCGACATACCGTAAGCCATAATACCGGTTATAATTTGTCTCATTTTGTTTTGTTAGTGATGGGTTATTGCTCAGCAGAAACCGCCCGGGGCAGAATCATTTGCTAAAAATAGCAAATCCATTACTAAAGCCTGAAACTAAATGCAATAAAGATTACCCCTGAACCGTATCTTTGCAGGAATGAAACCAGCCGAAATACATGCAAGATGGAAGCAGCTGCAGGAAAGGATCGCAGCAGCGTTCGACAGCGAAGCGCCCGACCTTAAAGTCGTACTCTTTCTCATCGGGGTGCAGGAACTGGGGAAGGGCCCGGGCAGGTTCAGCAAGCGGCAGAAGGAAGAGCTGATGCATATCGCCACCTGCAGGCTGTTGAGTGAAATGGGCTTCTACGAACTGGAAGGACTGGATCAGGATGGCTGGCCCCACTGGAAACTGATCAAGCCGGTTCCTTCTTATGCACTTATGGAGCAGGAGCTTTTGTTGAAATCACTTGCGATACAATATTTCGAGGATATTTACGAACAGTAAGGCTGACGGGCAAGTGCTCCGCTGCCGGTCCGGAAAATCATTAAAAAACGGAAACCCGGTAAAATAAAAGACCCGAAATATCAGAGATATTCCGGGTTCTCGTTTTATAGGTAGATGTAAATGTGCTGATTATTTTCCCTGCTGCTGTGCTTCCTTTTTCAGGGTATCGTTAGCTACGATAACCACCTCAACCCTGCGGTTAGCCGCACGGCCTTCGTCAGTTGAATTGTCCGCGATCGGTTCAGAGAAACCCTTGCCTATCGTGATCAGGCGTGAAGCCGGTACACCCTGAGCAACGGCATAAGCTTTCACCGCAGCAGCTCTCCTTTGCGAAAGACCCTGGTTATACGACTCGGTACCTTTGTTGTCGGTATGCCCGATGATTTTGATGTCAGTTCCGGGATATTGGTTAAGGGAACCGGCCAGTGACTTCACATTGGCTTTGGCCTGCTCTGTAAGATCAGATTTATCGAAACCGAAAAGGATACCGCTGTCAAATTTTACAATGATACCTTCACCCTCACGGATCACTTCTGCGTTAGGAATTGCAGTCTGAATTTCGGCAGCCTGTTTATCCATGCGCTTTCCGATGAAACCACCGGCAGTACCACCCACAGCAGCACCGATAATAGCGCCAACTGCAGTATTACCTGCTTTTTTTCCGATGATGGCACCGATCACACCACCGGTAGCTGCGCCAATGCCTGCACCTTTTTGTGTTTTTGTCATGCTGTCACATCCCTGGAAAGCCATCGCGCCGATTGCCATGGCCACACTGAAAGTTGCTATTTTAAATTTAGAAGTCATCATAACACTACTTATTTTATATGCAAAACCTCTAGGGCAAACCTGATGCCAGTTTTGACTGACTGTCTTAAAATCGTTACAGCATTGCGCTCAGAAAGCCTGGTGACCAGAAATCAGGACAATTTTACGCTGAAAAATAGGCTTCCAGTTCCCTTAAAGTATTTTCATCTTTCATAAAGTCCTTGATCACATGTCCTTTTTCCAGCAGAATGATGCGGTCACAGACATCTGTCACATGGTTTAGGTCGTGGCTCGAGATCAGCGTGGTGAGATTGCTGTCTGCCTTGAGCGATTTGAGCAGGGCCTTGAGTCTGATCTGGGTAGTCGGGTCGAGATTAGCAAAAGGCTCATCAAGGATCAGTAACTCCGGTTTTTGCATGAGGCCTGCGGCAATACCCACTTTGTTCTGGTTTCCCTTGCTGAAATCCCGGATGTACTTTCCCCGGTTCAGGATCTCACCGTTAAAGAACTCCTCATACTGTTTCAGGTATTCTCCTACGTCAGCAGGCCCCATTTTATGCAGACTGCCGATGAACAGGAAGTACTCCTCCGCGGTCAGGTAATCGATCAGGAAACCTTCATCCAGGTAAGAGGCCGTATATTCCTTCCAGGCCGATCCGGAAGCTACATTTTCACCCTTGGAGCGTACTTCGCCGTTATCTGGCCGGATCAGGTCCAGGATCATCCTGAAAAGTGTTGTTTTTCCTGCTCCGTTATTGCCGACAAGCCCTATTGTCTCACCCTTATGAATGGTGAGTGACGGAATATCTACTACGGTCCTGTTGCCGTAAACTTTCTTAAGTTCGTTAATTTCTATCATGATATTTCTCTGAAGCCGGAGGCAATGGTATATCTTCTTTTTTGAAAAGCACGGAGGATAAAATCTATCCAGAAATTTCTGGCCAGCAGCGATATCAGGCCTGCTGCGCCAAGGCTGAAAAGGCCCCAGTAGGGCATGCCTGCCTTTGCAAAGGGGATGTAGAACAGGTACGGTATCAGAAAATAAGGCAGCATCAGTACAAACTGGCTTGCCCCTACGCCCTGGTAGTTGAAACCGGCGCTTTTCGAAAGATCGATCGCCTTGTAATTCCTCGTCGCAAAATAAAGCACGATCACGGTACCCAGGCCAATATTGTACAGGTAAGTTGCCAGTTGTATGCAGAGGATTTTCCAGCTCATCAGTCCGTACAGGCTCACCATTAACGTGATCAATGTCGCGGCAATGGTAAACAAGAGGAACTTGGCCTGAATGAATTTCCTCATATCGACCTTATTGGCCAATAGCCCGTCAAAATGGGCGCCCTGCCAGCCGAACATAAACTGCCCGTAAATGCTGATGCTGCTCCCGGTCATGAAGGTAGCTGCAAAAAGCATCATTCCGAAATTATCCTGTTCCAGCAGCGGACGTTTGTAAAAGAGCAGGCCATAAAGCATAAAGAAAAGGCTGACTACCAGTGCCGACTTAGGGCGTTTATGCCGCAGGATCAGTTTCAGCTCCAGTGCAGCCAGGGCCCCCACCTCACCGAAACTGTCCAGAAAGGGATAATCCGTCGCGGCCTTCTTTTCCTTGTTACCCCTGAGTTCTTCCGTATACAAGTGGTTTTTCAGGTATTGTGCATTGAGCAGGAACACCAGTGCGGCCAGCAGCGGAAAACCCAGGGCGATATAAGGTCGCCGGGCAATGGCGGTAAATACAGCGTTTGAACCTGCTGAAATCGAAAAGACCTTGAAGTATTCCAGTAACCCGATGGCCGCAATTATACCGATCACGCCGAAAATGAGGTAAACATAATCTGTTGTCAGCCTCTTGATGTATAATGCAAAGTAGTTGTTGAAGATACAGAGACTCAGAATGGACAATGCATACATCAGGGCTACCGTAGTGCCAAAGGTATCTGCTACCGATGTCAGGCAGAACGGGAGGAACAGGATCAGTGGGAAGAGGTTGAAGGCGGAGAAAATGGCCCTTACATTCAGAAAGTTCACCAGCTTTTGCCTGGGTATGTTCAGGTGCAGGTACGGGACGATACTCAGCGTCGGCAGGTCCTGCAGCTGCATCCGCATCACAAAATCAATGGCAAAATAATACAGGATCAACCCGTTGTATACCAGCATTACATCTTTTCCGGGAAAGATATGCTTTGCCATCACCTCCAGCATAAAGCCGAGTACAATGGCTACAGCAAGCAGATAGAGCACCATCAGCCCCATAAAAATCTGGGCGGCGATGGTGCCGCCTTTATTCCTTGATCTCCAGAAAGCTTTCCATTGGTGGTCTAAAAAAGTAAAGAGCATAGCGATATCAGTAGTTGTATTTGTTTTTCCAGTTTTGTCTCAGCTTTTCCCGCATCTTGTCTTCGGCGGGGTTCCTGCCCGGGTCGTAAAGCTTGGTGCCGCTTAAACTATCCGGAAAGTATTCCTGTTCCGAAAAATTACCTTCAAAGCCATGCGCATACTGATAATCCCTACCGTATCCGATTTTCTTCATCAGTTTGGTCGGTGCATTCCTGATGTGCAGCGGTACCGGAAGGTCGCCCGTTTGCCGCACCAGTGCCTGAGCCCTGTTGATCGCTTCATAAGCGGCATTGCTCTTGGCAGAAGAGGCCAGGTAGGTTACGGTCTGTGCCAGGATGATCCTTGCTTCGGGGAACCCGATCACATTCACCGCCTGGAAACAGTTGTTGGCCAGCAGCAAAGCATTCGGATTGGCATTACCGACATCTTCCGAGGCCAGGATCAGCAACCTCCGCGCAATAAATAAGGGGTCTTCACCGCCTTCGATCATCCTCGCGAGCCAATATACGGCTGCATTGGGGTCACTTCCCCTGATCGATTTGATGAAAGCCGAAATAATGTCGTAGTGCTGTTCCCCGGCCTTGTCGTATAAGGCCATGTTCTGCTGCGCATGGGCCAGTACATTTTCATTTGTCAGTACGATCTTTTCACCGCCGATCCCATTAATGACAATTTCCAGTACGTTGAGCAGTTTGCGTGCATCCCCTCCGGACAGCCTGATCAGCGCCTCATGCTCCTCAATTTTGATGTGCATTTTCTTAAGGACTTCATCTTCCGCAATTGCCGTTTGCAGCAGGCCTGTCAGTTCTTCTTCAGTAAGGCCTTTGAGTATATATACCTGGCAACGGGAAAGCAAGGCCGAGATAACTTCAAAGGAAGGGTTCTCGGTAGTGGCGCCGATAAGCGTGACCAATCCGCGTTCCACTGCACCCAGTAAGCTGTCCTGCTGTGATTTGCTGAACCTGTGGATCTCGTCAATGAACAGTATCGGGAGGCCCAGCAGGCTGTCCTTCAACTGAGCGGCCTTTTCGATCACTTCTCTTACATCCTTTACCCCTGAATTGATCGCGCTCAGGTTAAAGAACGGACGGTCCAGGGTTTTGGAAATGATATAGGCGAGTGTGGTCTTGCCCACCCCCGGAGGGCCCCAGAAGATCATTGAAGGCAATTGCCCGCTCTGTATTGCTTTCCTCAGCACAGCGTCCGGCCCTACAAGATGCTGTTGCCCGACATACTCATCGAGGCTTTCCGGACGCATCCGTTCAGCTAAGGGTGGAAGGTTCTGCATAAAAGTAAAGATACAAAACCCCTTTCTGATATGCTAACCTTATTGTCCGGCTGTTGTAATTCCAGGCCGTTCCGTTGCGATATTATCCGGCTGTTCTCCATTACCGCCCTTTGCTTTCTTTCGCTTCCAGAAAGGCTTCTTCTTTTTAGGTGCCGCATTTGCTTCCCCGGTTTCTCCGTCAGGACCGTTTTCCGTAACCGGACCGGTTTTATCAGCTTTCGGAGCACTCACGCCAGTTACGGCTTCAGCTGCAGCCGGCTGCCCGTTTTTAGTCCGGTCGCCAGTATTGCCATTGTGCTTTCCCTTCTGGTTTTTCTTATTCCTAGTGCGCGTCTCAGTGCCTTCTTCGGGAGCCTGACCGGCGGCTCCACCTTCGGCGGGCTTCAGGTGCCCGGGCAGCGGCATGCGTTCAATTTGTTTTTCGATCAGTTTCTCGATGTTGGCCAGTTTACGTTTGTCCCTGGGGTTTACAAGGGTAATCGCTGTGCCTTTAGTTGCGGCACGTGCGGTCCGGCCGATCCGGTGCACATAATCTTCAGGATCATGCGGCGCATCAAAATTGATCACCAGATCAATACCTTCCACGTCTATCCCCCGGCTCAGTACGTCAGTTCCGATCAGGATGGGCAAGTTCTTGTTTTTAAACTGCAATAAGATCGCTTCCCGTTCCTTTTGTCCCAGGTCAGAGTGAAAAGCCTCTGCTTTCAGGTGCAGTCCCCTCAATACACGACCCAGGTTCTTCACCTTGTCTTTGGTCGATGCGAATATAATAATGCTTTTGTAGCCGCCATTTTTCAGTAAATCCTTCAGCAAGGCTACTTTTTGCTCATCGTGGATCATGTAGACCTGCTGGCTGATCCCCTCGGCAGGTTTGGAAATTGCAATATTGATCTGTTCCGGATGGTTCAGCAGGCTGGAGGCCAGTTTTCTGATCTTGGGAGGCATAGTTGCCGAAAACATGACGGTCTGACGCTCCTTTGGCAGGTAGCTCACAATACGCATGATGTCGTCGTAAAAACCCATGTCCAGCATCCGGTCTGCTTCATCCAGGATCAGGTGCTGCAATTTGTCCAGTTTCAGCGTACCTGAAGAAAGGTGAGAGATCAGGCGCCCGGGGGTCGCAATGATGATGTCCACACCGTCGCGCATCGAATTTTTCTGCTGATCGTAAGTAATTCCGTCCCCACCGCCGTATACCGTCAATGAGCTGATGTTTGTAAAGTAGGAAAGTGCCTCGACCTGCAGGTCGATCTGCTGGGCCAGCTCCCTTGTCGGGGCCAGTATCAGCGTATTGTTGTGCCGTTCCGGAGTGCCGATGATCTTATTCATTACCGGAAGGAGGTATGCGCCTGTTTTCCCTGTCCCTGTCTGCGCACAGGCAATCAGGTCTTTGTTTTCCAGTATGAGTGGTATAGCTTGCTGCTGGACCGGTGTAGCGTTGCGAAATCCCATCGCCTGCAGGCCTTCATAAAGGTCTGTGTTGAAATTAAAGTCTTTAAAATCCAATTTTGCTTTTAATAATAGTTAGCATTGGTAAAAGTAAGGTTTTTGCACATTTATTCGAGTACTAAAAAAGACCTGGGATTGATTACTTTACCGTAACGGTGAACCTCATAGTGCAGGTGCGGGCCGGTAGAGCGTCCGGTGGAGCCGATCTTGCCGATACGGTCGCCGGCGCTTACCCGCTGTCCGTTCCTCACCAGAATCTTTGACAAGTGGCCATAATAGGTTTCGAAACCATTGGCGTGCCTGATCACGATGCAGTTGCCATAGCCGCCTTTGCGGCCTGCCACAACTACTTTTCCGCTCGCTGTACTCCTGACGATTTCGCCTTTCCGCCCCTTAATGTCCAGTCCCTTGTGCCGCTCCACGCTTTCGCCTGTGAACGGATTTTCCCGGTGGCCGAAGCCCGATGTGATCCTGCCGAAATGAGGATAACCCATAGGAGTAAAGGCAACATAGTCGATCATTTTATCCAGGTGGGCATCATAAAATTCACCGGCTTCTTTTGCCGAAAGGGTTTCTTTTTCTTCCTCACCGCCTACATTGGGAATGATCTGCCGGATGCCGCGGGCCTTCAGGTATCTGTTGATCACCATTAGTTTGCGGTCTATGGACTGGTAATATTTTTTGATCGCGGAAGTATCCAGGTCGTTGGTTTGCTCAGTAACAGGCTGCTTACGCTGTTTGTGCAGTTCCCGCACCAGCTGATCATTGGAAAGTTCTACCGAAGCCTTGCTGTAAGTCAGGTAAAGAATAGTCCCTATCAGGACGACAAAGATGGCGGCAATAGCCGCCAGATATTTTTTCCAGTGGGTGACGATACCTGCGGGTACTTGTATCGGTCTGCCTGAACTCTGGTTTTTGTTTACAAAGATAATGGTGGTTTTTTCCAGTTTCCTTGCCATTGGTTTAAGAGTTAGAAATCCTTGAGTTACAAATATATGATTTTAGGTTTCATATAAAAGTCCTTCATGAAATCTAACGTTTTCTGTCTGCGTAGCCAAAGACCTTTTGCAACAGCGTCGTAGACCTGGCGCCGATATTATTGCGGATGTTCAGCTCTTCCTGGGCCACCTGTAGGAACATACCATCAATTGCCTTTTGGGTTACGTAGGCTGAAAGGTCGGTTGTCACCGGTTTTACGAGCGGGATTTTATTGTAAGCAGCCGCAGCGTCGCCCCAGTATCTGGTCGCGCCCACCTTGCCCAGACTGGCCGAGATCACTGGCTTGAATTTTTCTGTCAGCTGGCTTGTGGTTACACGTTTGAAATATTGTGTCGCCGCGTCCTTATCTCCCAGCAGGATATTCATCGCATCGGCAATCGTCATCTGTTTAATCGCAGAGATAAAGATCGGTTTGGCCTCTTTTGCCGCATCTTCCGCAGCCCTGTTCAGACTGGTAACTACATTATCGGCTAATGAGCCCAGGCCAATGCTCCTCAATGTCTGCTCCACTTTCTGCGCCTCGGGAGGGAACAGGATCTTCACGGCAAGGTTGCCCAGAAATCCATCCTTTGCCGACAGCCGGTCTGCACCCGCGGCAGTGCCGATTTCGAGGGCCTGTTTCAGGCCTTGCCCGATCTCCGCAGTTGTTGGGTCTCCTCCCGGTATCTGGCTCAGTATTTTTCCAAGCTGGGCCTGGCTCTGTACATCACATCCGCCAAAAACCATCAGGCCCAGCGCGAGTAAACAGATATTAATCTTTTTCATTCCGTTTTTCGGTTTGCTCAAAAGTAAGCAAATCCCTGGCCATAATCCCTGCCGATCTGGCCAGTTTGACAAATTCTGCGCGGTAACCCTCACGATCTCTGCCCAGTGCGGCCGAAGCAGCACTGATCACATGATCAAAACTGGCGTTTTGTTTGAAGGGAGACTGTTTCAACAGCAGCCCAAATTCGGCTACTGCTGCCGCAAAACGGAAGTTTTCAGAAGCCTGCGCAAAGGAGGTTCCCCTGTCTGCGACGGTCTGCTGCATCAACTTGCTCACATCGCCATCCGGCTCTTTGTAACGTAGTTTAACGGTCATCAGCTCGGTATTGCCGGTCAGTTTTACGGCCTTCTCCGGTGACCGCTGGTATTTCAACGGATCCACGCTTTCCGAAAAGCTGCTTTTAACCCCTACGGGGATCACCTCGTAAAAGGCGGTGACTGTATGTCCGGCACCCATTTCCCCTGCATCTTTAGTGTCGTCGTTGAAATCCCGGGCTTTCAGCATCCGGTTCTCATAGCCGACCAGCCGGTAGGCCTGTACCTTAGCCGGGTTAAATTCTACCTGCAGCTTTACATCCTTGGCAATGGTAAACAACGTGCCGCCAAATTCATTGACCAGCACCTTCCTGGCCTCGCTGATGTTATCAATGTAAGCATAGTTTCCATTACCCTTATCAGCCAGGACTTCCATTTTGCTGTCCTTGTAATTGCCCATGCCGAAGCCCAGAACAGTCAGGAATATCCCGCTTTTTCGCTTACTTTCGATCAGTTGTTCCATATCCCTGTCGCTGCTTGCCCCGACGTTAAAGTCGCCGTCGGTCGCCAGGATTACCCGGTTATTGCCTTCTTTGATGAAGTGCTGTGCCGCGACTTTATAGGCCAGTTCTATCCCCTGCCCCCCGGCAGTAGAGCCGCCGGCGCTCAGCCTGTTCAATGCGTCTTTGATCTGCATTTTCTCATTGCCAGGCGTGGAGGGAAGCACCAGGCCGGCATTGCCTGCATAGACGACGATCGCTACCCTGTCTTCCCGCCTCAGTTGCCCCGTCAGCATTTTAAACGATGAGACCAGCAGGGGCAGTTTATTATAATAGTTCATGGAACCGGAAACGTCGATCAGGAATACCAGATTGGATGCGGGCAAACGGTCTGTGGGAACCTTTTTGCCCTGCAATCCAATCCTTACCAGTTTGTGGCGGGTATTCCAGGGAGCGTCAGCAACTTCTGTGCAGATACTTACCGGGTCATTTCCCTTTGGCTGCGGGTATTCATAGTCAAAATAATTGACCATTTCTTCGATGCGTACCGCATCAGCAGGCGGGAGGCCACCGTTATTGATGAACCGTCTCAGGTTGCTGTAAGAGGCAGCATCCACGTCGACAGAAAAGGTAGAAAGCGGGTGTGTTAATGCTGTTTTAAACGAATTTTCATTAATGCCCGTATAAGATTCATTATTTTGCAGGTTTAGTCCTGCCACCTTACCCTGCAGCAACTGTTCTACATTTGCAACAGGAACATCCGTTGTACCGGTTGCCATTGCGGCAAAGGGGTTTCCCGTCCGCTTCTGGTAGCCTCTGATGACTGTTTCGTTTATCGTGTTTTTTGATGCTGACAGCGCTACGTTAATGACGATACCGTTGATTTCCAGAGTACGGGACTGATAGCCCACATAACTAAATATCAGCCGCTTCGTGCCGGCCGGTACAGCAATCTTATAAGTGCCGTCAGGTTTGGTGTGCCCCGCGCCTTTGGGTGGCATGCCTGCGAAGATGGATACGCCTGCAAGCCCTTGCCCGGTAGCCGCATCCGTCACTTTTCCGGTAATGGTCATTGTTTCTTCTGCAGATATCCTGAAAGCAGTGCAGATCAGCAGAATTAAAAACGGTAGGATAAACTGTTTCATGGTTTTTGCGTTTTGGTTGCTCAAATGATGTGTGCCGTACAGAAATTCCATAGCCATATCAAAAAATATTTCTATACTTGAGAAAAACTCCCGCTTATCCTTGAAGTTCATTAAGCAAAAAAGCCATACAACGGAACAGACCGATGCAGAACTCGTGGCCAGCTATAAACAAAGTGGCAGCCTTGAAGTATTAGGCGCACTGTACAACAGGTATATGCACCTGGTATTCGGGGTTTGCCTTAATTACTTTAAAGACGAAGAACAGAGCAAGGATGCGGTCATGCAGATATTCGAAGAGCTCATCACCAAACTCCGGCTCCATGACGTGCAGAATTTCAAAAGCTGGCTCCATGTCCTTACCCGTAACCACTGCCTGATGGCGCTCAGAAAGGCTACAAGACACCACACTGTTGCACTGGAAGATTCTTTTGTGGAAAATATGGATTTTGTGCATCTTGATGTCGACGATGCAAAAGAAAGAAGGCTCAGTGTCATGGAAAAGTGTATGGAAACACTTTCTGAGGAACAGCGCGCCAGTGTCGATTTGTTTTACCTGCAGGAGAAGTGTTATAAGGAAGTCTCGGAAATAACGGGTTATGAGATGACGAAGGTGAAGAGTTATATACAGAATGGCAAGCGTAACCTAAAAATATGCATGGAAAGGAACAGCGGTGAATAAGGACTGGTTAGACATAGCGGTATTAGAGGACTATCTCGACGGTAAGCTGGATGCGAAATCCATGAACCGGGTAGAACGGCAGGCCCTTGAGGATCCCTTTGTGGCCCAGGCTTTGGAGGGACTCAGTGCATCTCCGAAGCGTTCGCTCGAATCCCTTTCCCTCCTGCAACAACAGTTGCAGGAACGCATTGAAGGAAAAGAACAGGAGAGGAAAACCAGGATCATTACCTGGCAGCGGCTCAGTATTGCCGCCTCGGCTGCTGTGGTGTTCATTTCCGCAGGTGTGATCTTCTGGATGAGGCAGTCGAATTACCAGGAATCTCTGGCCAGACAGCAAAGGCAACCTAAACAGGTTGATGTGAGCCTGGCCCCCAGGGTATCTGCTGCAGACAGTGTATTGTCAACCGCCGGACAGGTTGCCGCACGGAAGACCGCCGATAGCGGTCCGATTGAACAGACGGCAGCAGCGGCCCCTAAACCTAAGGCTCAGATCTATATTACCGAAGCGGTGCCCGTGCCGGCAGAGCGCACTGCTCAGGACAGCGCAGGTAAGGCAGATGAGGCGCAACCCGTTGCGGCATCGGCCATTGCCGTCGAACAAGACATTGCGTCCGCCAATAACAAGGTACCCGGCTACCGGATACTTACCGGAAGAGTGCTCGATGCGGAGACAGGGCAGCCACTTGCCGGTGCCGGTATTTTTGCCGGTACGCCTCCCAAGGGCGTAGGCCAGACAGACAGCGAGGGAAATTATCAGGTTTCTGTTCCCGAGAATACTGAAAAACTGACCCTTAGCTATACCGGCTACACCACACAGGTTTTCCCGGTCATCGGAAATAATATGGTGGCTTCTTTAAGGGAAACCAGGAACAATCTCAATGAGACGGTCATCCAGGGTTATCAGAAACGGTTGGCAGCTCCGCCCGCAGGCCAGTCGCTTGTCGCATCGGCAAAGGACGTGCAGGATGTGCCGGTCGCTCATGTAGAGCAGCTTTTACAAGGTAAGGTTGCTGGACTGAATATCCGGAACAATACCGGTGCACCAGGCGATAAAATCCCTCAGCCAAGCTCGGGAATGGACAAATACAAAGCTTACCTGGTCCGGGCCAACCGTTTTGCCGGTCAGGCGAAGAAGGGGAGTACTGCGGAGGTACATTTCAGTATCAGCGGAGGTAGACCGGTAAACATTACCGTGATCAGGGGCGTTTCAGAAATGTATGATGCCGAGCTGGTCAGGCTCATCAAAAACGGGCCAGGCTGGAAGGTTGCAGACAAGGCCCATGATGAAGTCAATCTTGTTTTACAGTTTTGAGCGGACAAAGTCCGTTTCTTCGGATCAGTTACGAAGATCCTTCAGTTAAAAGAACAGGTGGATAATGCTGAATACGATGCCCGCAAGGGTAGCCGAAACCGGTATGGTCAGCACCCAGGCCCAAAGCAGGCTTACCGTTACGCCCCAGCGCACAGCAGAAACCCTTTTCAGCAAACCTACGCCTACAATAGAGCCCGTAATGGTATGCGTAGTTGAAACCGGGATACCGAAATGCTCGGTAATGCCCAGGGTTACCGCACCGGCAGATTCAGCAGCAACGCCTTCAAAGGCATTTACCTTGGTGATCTTTGAACCCATGGTTTTCACGATCTTCCAGCCACCGCTCATGGTGCCCAGTGCAATGGCACCGTAGCAGGAGATCGGGATCCACTCCGGCATCGCGTCACCAGTATGCAGCACGTTGGCAGCCACCATGGCTACATAGATGATACCCATTACTTTCTGCGCGTCATTACCGCCGTGGGCAAAGCTCAGGGCAGCAGAAGAAACCAGTTGCAGGCGCTTGAACCATTTTTCAGCCACCGAAGGCCTGGCATATCGGAAAAGATGCAGGATGATGATCGAGATGATCACCGATATCAGCATACCAATTACCGGTGCCAGTACGATAAAGGAAACCACTTTGATGATCGGACCCAGGTTAATGGCGGAAAGCACACTCTGGCCCAGGGTTACGGCTTTCGCCATACCCGCACCCGCAAAACCGCCGATCAGCGTATGTGAAGAACTTGACGGAATGCCAAACCACCAGGTAAACAGGTTCCAGATAATCGCAGCCAGCAGGCCGGCCAGGATCACCTCCAGGGTGATGAAGTTTTCCACCACGGTCTTTGCGATCGTGTTGGCCACTTTGTGGTCCGTAAAGTAAAAGTATGCAGCAAAGTTAAAAGCCGCCGCCCAGAGCACAGCCTGGAAAGGTGACAGTACTTTTGTAGAGACGATCGTTGCAATAGAATTGGCCGCATCATGAAAGCCATTGATATAATCAAAGGCGATCGCCAGGACAATAACAACAATCAATAAGGTACTTACCATTTTATAGAGGTTTATTATGCGTTCTTCACCAAAATAGATTCCAGCACATTGGCGGCATCTTCACATTTATCTGTAGCAAGCTCCAGTGTCTGGAGTACTTCTTTCTGTTTGATCAGTTCGATCGCATTGGTCTCAAATTCAAACAGGCGCGCAATGGCAAGGTTGCAGGCATAATCCGCCTGGTTCTCGCCGCTGTTGATCCTTACACAGGCATCGGCGATCACGCGGATGTTTTTGAAACTGCGCAGTTCCTTGATCGCCTTTTCAAGGTCTGTGCACATTTCCACCAGCAGTTCCGCCAGTTTGATCATCGGGTCGCTTATTACGGTGAGGTTATAAAGTTCTATATTGCTTGCCGAAGCGTGGATGTAATCGGCGATATCGTCAACTGCACTGGCCAGCGCATGAATGTCTTCCCTGTCAAATGGGGTAATGAAGTTCTTGCTCAGTTCCAGGAAGATAGAATGGGTGATGTCGTCCCCTACGTGCTCCAGGCGCTCTACTTCCTTAATGTATTCCTTTCTTTTTTCAGGGTCAGTAGCCGAAAGTGCCTGCAGCAGGGCCTCAGCGATCTTCAATACATTGCTCCCCGCCTGTTCAAACAGCGGTTGAAATTTTTTGTCTCTTGGTGTGAAGAACTTAAAAATGCTATTCATCTTTCGTATATATAGTGCTACAAAAGTATGAGTGCAATGTTAAGTTAGTGTTAACTGTTAAGTTTTTCGCTTAACATCAGCTGCTTAGCCTGGCTTTTCTGTGCTTAGCTCGCTTTTTGCAAAGTAAAGGCGAAGGTAGAGCCGATCTGGAGGGTACTCCTGACCGAGATAATCTGCTGATGCGCTTCAAGGATATGCTTTACAATAGCCAGCCCCAGGCCTGTGCCGCCTTCCTGTCTCGACCGGTGCGTATCGATACGATAAAAGCGCTCAAAAAGGCGGGGAAGGTGTTTCTCGTCAATACCGATCCCGTCATCGGTCACTTCCACCAGGTACTGGTCGTGAAGTTCAAATATCTTGATCGCTGTAGCGCCTCCCGGCTTACCATACTTCAGCGAGTTCTCCAGCAGGTTGATCATTACCTGCCTGATCTTCTCCCGGTCGGCTTTTACGAGGGCCGGATGCGTATATTTTTCCTTAAAGAACAGCTTGATGTCCTTCGCCTTCGCCTTGTCCTCCAGCATTTCCATCACCTCTCTGGCCAGGCCCACGAAATCAAATTTTACATAATTGATCGGCACTTCTCCCGATTCCAGCTTGGCGATTGCGTCCAGGTCGTTGATCAGGTAGCTCAGTCTTTCCACATTGTCCGCAGCCTTTTTCAGGAACTTGGCCGCCGAATCGGGGTCGTCTGCAATACAATCCTGCAAAGTGTCTATATAACCTTGTATCGCAAACAGCGGGGTCTTGAACTCATGTGATACGTTTGAGAGAAATTCTCTTCTGAACTGTTCCTGCTTTTTCAGCACATCGATCTCGCTTTTTTTTGCTACCGCCCATTCTTTTACTTCCTGTTCTACGTCATTGATCGGATCGGAACTCACATACTCGCCAAGTGCGTCTTTCAGGTCCTTACCCAGTTTCAGGTTGTGGATCAGTTTATAGATCAGGACAATCTTTGAGTAAATGTATTTTTCCAGAAGGTAATAGAAGATCACAAACGCCGAAGCAAAGGCCACCCCGAAGGTGACTGCACCCCAATACCAGCTGTGCTGGAAGTAAAAGTTGACCAGGCCGATCGAAAGGCCCACGGCTAAGGCCGCAATAAGTACCAGTACACTTAGTTTCATCTTCTTAATAAAATAGATTGCGCTTTTAATTTCAGGATGTTAAGGGCAATTTACAAGATAAATTTAAATTTCCGTAAGGTAGCGCCAGTATCTTTTAGGTACATGGCGCATAAAGAGTTTTGTGTTTTTCCGGGCTTTGATATTTGTGCTCCTGAAATAGTGCCGCCACAATTCTGTATGTTGTGTTTCCGCTTCAGGGGCAGAAGTTCCGGCCTGCTTCAGCAGTCCGCGTTCCGCCTCGCGGTCCAGTGACACCTCTTGTGTATTTTGCAGGTCATAATGTATGCCATAATGTCTCCGCAGATCGTAGATCAGCCAGCACTGGTCGGCATACCTGTCCCTGAAATGCTTTGCGATCAGCGGAATCACGTTAAAGTCCGGCTCGATCACGCAGTAGTACAGGCCATCCCTGCTGTGCATGGCCCCCTTTTGTGCTTCCTGCCTGTCATTCTGCAGCTGCTTAAAACGGATAAACGCCTCCATCCTGTGCTTCTCCCGCTCTACTTTCACCGCGACCTGCGCAATCCCCAGTACCGCAGGATGTCCATAATTGTTTTCCGGATCATTAGCCCTGTACGCGTGCGCTGCTGCCGTGTTTTTCCCGCCCGTTCCCTTTCCTGCGCTGAAAATATAACAGGCAAAATCAAACAGCAACTGCGGGGCTTCCGGCAATTCCGAAAGAAAGGTGCAATAGAAGCGACGCATCCATACCGCTGGCAATTTATTCTTGAGCCCCTTCCATACCCGGTCTGCGCTATCCCTGCGGTTAACGATTTTCAGTATTTCGGAAAAGGCATCTGGCCGGTATTCGCTCTGCCTTACCAGCCGTACCTTACCCGGCTTGCGCTCAAACCACTCAAATACTGCGCAAAGAATGCTCTCCAGGCTGCCGTCAATAAGGTATATCTTCATCGTCTTCTCAAAACAAAGCCAGTTGCTGTACGCTGCTCTTCAGGTATTTACTCTCGCTCTCCGCCAGAATGAACGACTTGATCTGCGTATGCTGGTAATCCTTTAGCTGGTATGGACCGTCCGCGCAGCGGATAAAAAACCTGGCCCGGTTATAGGCCACGCCCATTTTCTTCAGCTGGTCAATCCGCAGGCGGCCAAACTGCCGGGCCTGTACGATCTTCTTTGCAGAGCTCACGCCAATGCCCGGCACCCTTAAGATCTGCCGGTATGCAGCTGTATTCACGTCGACCGGAAAAAACTGCAGGTTTCGAAGCGCCCAGCCCAGTTTGGGGTCTATATCGATATCCAGGTGCGGATTAGACTCATTCAGCAGTTCGTTGACATGAAAGCCATAAAAGCGCATCAGCCAGTCTGTTTGATATAGCCTGTTCTCCCTGATCAGGGGCGGCTGCGAACCGATCCGCGGCAGCCGGTTGTCCATACTGATGGGCACATAGCCCGAATAATAAACCCGTTTCAGCGAAAAATCCCTGTAAAAGCGGTCTGCCGTACGCATGATCTCCATATCTGTTTCCGGAGTAGCCCCGATCACCATCTGTGTGCTCTGCCCTGCAGGTACAAACTTCGGTACGCTTTTGATCAGTGCCCTTTCTTCCTTAAACCGGACAATCTCATCTTTTACAAAGCCCAGGGGGCGTTCTACATCTGCGTGGCTTTTTTCCGGGGCCAGCAGCTTCAGTCCGCTTTCGGTAGGCATTTCCAGGTTGATGCTCATCCGGTCCGCGTAAAGCCCTGCTTCCCGGGTCAGTTCGTCACTGGCTCCGGGTATGGTCTTCAGGTGAATGTATCCGTTGAAGTTCTCTTCCAGTCGCAGCTTCTTCACGACCCTCAGCAAACGCTCCATGGTAAAATCAGCATCCTTGAAAATCCCTGAACTCAGAAACAGTCCCTCGATATAGTTTCTGCGGTAAAAATTGATCGTCAGCGACACCACTTCATCAACCGTAAAAGCTGCCCGTTCAATGTCATTGCTCCTGCG
This sequence comes from Pedobacter sp. JY14-1, assembly GCF_029269825.1. Taxonomy (GTDB): domain Bacteria; phylum Bacteroidota; class Bacteroidia; order Sphingobacteriales; family Sphingobacteriaceae; genus Pedobacter. The sequence continues at coordinate 248,054 of NZ_JARJHU010000003.1, forward strand.
TGAAACGCAATATGCACAATCGAAGATACAATGGTTTGTCAGCAGGATTTTCAGCAGCGATACGCAGCGCCCGTCTTCTGTATAGGTATGGCATATGCCCGATTTATGGCCGTTGCCCAGCCCTCCGCCGGCATTCTTACGGTTGCTGCCGCTTGATGAACAGGAAACATCATATTTGGCGGCATCAGCCAGTATGTCGAGTTTCTTAGTCAGTCTGTCTATATTTGTCATAAACCTTGTTTGCTAACAAATATAGTAAATATTGCTAATTATTTTTGCTTGTTTTCCAGGCTTGCCTGTTTACCTGAAAGTGTTCCACTCCGCATAGAACTGTTCCAGGTATTGTTCCATAAACGCATGCCGCTCTTCTGCAATCTCCCGGCCAGTTGCTGTCTTCATCAGGTCCTTCAGCAGCAGCAGCTTTTCGTAAAAATGGTTTAGGGTAGGGTTGGTGGCTGCTTTATACGCTTCCTTGCTCATGTCCGGTTTGGGCGGTACAGAAGGATCGTAGAGCACCCTGTTCTTATAACCTCCATAAGTGAAGGCCCGGGCAATACCGATCGCTCCGATCGCATCCAGCCGGTCGGCATCCTGCACCACATCCATCTCCCTTGAAGAGAAAGTCAGCTGGCCCAGGCTGGCCTTATAGCTCATGTTGCGGATGATCTGAACCACGTGCGCAGCCGTTGCTTCATTCACGCCTGCGCCCTCCATGAATCCGGCAGCGATCGAAGGCCCCAGTTCTTCGTCGCCGTCATGGAACTTGCTGTCTGCAATGTCATGCAGCAAAGCTGCGAGCGAAATGGTCAGGATATCCCCTTTTTCGATCTTATTAATGGCCATGGCGTTCCGGTAAACGCGCTCAATATGAAACCAGTCGTGACCCGCTTCGGCCCCCGCCAGCTGCGCTTTTACAAAACGGATGGTTTCCGCTGTAATCTGTTCCGTATCCATGACGGCAAAGATAGCCTAAATCCGGTCAGGCTAAGCTTCTTCCAATGTTACTTTTTCAGACAGCGAGTGCAGCAGTTCGGCCGTAGGCGTCGAGATCAATGCGGTAGCATCCACACCAAGCAGTATGGATATCTCAAACAACCTGTCAATGGAGATTTTACTATAGCCCAATTCTATCTTGCTATAGGCGTTTTGCGAAATTCCGATCTTGGCCGCCAGATAATCCTGTGTATAGCCTTTGAATTCCCTTGTTTTCCTGATGTTTATTGCTGCCAATCTGGCCTTTTCACGGATAATATCTTTCATAATGGTTCTTAATTCCCCTTAATCGGGCATATACGAAGAGAAAATCCGCTTGGATTTATGAGTCACCTAAAATTTTTCTTTCGGGTCTTCTGCTGCCATCGTACAATTCATATTCCAGCATACGGCAATCGAGTTTTCCGTTATAAAATTCGATTTTTCTGGAAGCCTTCAGCCCGATTTTTTTAGCCAGGTCCGGATTGCCGGTAAAGATATAGCCAAAATAACCCTTGCATGCCTGTTTCATAAAATCGCCCATACGGCTGTAGGTCAGCTCCAGTTTGGAGTGTACGCCGAGTCGCTCTCCATATTCGGGATTGAAGACCACTACACCCTTGCCGGTTTCCGGAACAGGGGTCTCTGCAAAATCGCAGACTTCGAAAGTAATCAGTCCGTCTACACCCGCCGTCTTTGCATTTTTTCGTGCCACCTCAACCGCATCGGCAGAAATGTCCGAGGCGACGATCTGCAGGTCTGCATTTTTGACCACCTGGTCTTTCAACCGTCTGCGCTCTTCAAAGAACACCTGCTCATCGTAACCCAGGATATGCATGAAGGCATAGTTCATCCGGTACAGTCCCGGCCTGCGGTTGGTCGCGATCAGTGCGGCCTCTATGGCCAGCGTACCTGAACCGCACATCGGGTTTACAAAAGGTGATTTCCGGTCCCACTGGCTGCTCAGCACCACAGCTGAAGCCAGGGCTTCCAGCATCGGCGCCTTGCCCGGTATCTTCCGGTAGCCATGCTTCGCCAGCGTCTCGCCCGAGGTGTCCAGGAAAACCTCCGCCTCGCTGCCCTTCCAGTACAGGTGCACCACCGCCTTATTGACGTCCGAGCCGGAGTTTGGCCTGATGCCTTTTTTGTCCTTGATCCGGTCCACGATGGCATCTTTTACCTTCAGGTTGGCAAACAGTGGAGTCGTTATGTTTGGATTATCCACATTGGACGTTACCGAGAAATACCCGGTAAAATCGATCAGCTCTTCCCAGGGCATGGCGTTCAGCTGTTGATACAGCTCCTCCGGCCCCTCCGCCTTAAAGGTTTTCAGACTGTAAAGGATCTGGCTGGCGCAGCGCAGGTTGAGGTTTAGCCTGATGCATTCCGTCAGGGTGATATTCAGCTCTGTGCCTGTTGGAAAAACACGCACGGGGTCATGGCCCAGCTCTTGTATTTCCTGCTGAAGGTAAGGAGAGAGCCGCTTATTACAGGTGATGATTACCCTGGATCTGTTGTGGAAAACTTGCATATGTGAAACCGCAAAGTTATCAATAAAAATATAGAGATTTGATCCTTTACTAAGATTAAACAGTATAACGATATGGAAATTAAAGGAAAAGTGCACGAGATCGGAGCTTTACAGCAGGTGAGCGAAACGTTTAAGAAACGCGACCTTATCATTGAATATGCAGAGAACCCGACATATCCTGAATACATCAGATTTGAGGCGTTACAAGACAAGACCGCGCTGTTTGACAGCCTGAAGCCTGGCGACCAGGTAGAAGTTTCCTTTAACCTCCGCGGACGTCCCTGGACAGACAAAACAGGTAAGACCTCTTATTTCAATAGCCTCGTGGTATGGCGTATCAATAGCCTGGCCAATACCGTGGCGGCCCCGACGCCTCAGTATGCACCTCCGGCAGACCTTAGCGCTACCGCAGGCGAGGATGACGATCTTCCTTTCTAAGCACAACCGTCTTTTTTAAATAAACAAATTAACCCAAGCCGTTCCATAGCCCGGAGCGGCTTTTTTCATGCGCTTTTTTGCGTAGTTCAGGGCTCAAGCTCAATCCATACCGGTGCATGATCACTGGTCTTTTCCCAGCCGCGTACATGCTTGTCTACGCCGCCCGAGCGCAGCCGCCCGGCAACCGCAGGGCTGAGCAGGAAGTGGTCGATCCGAAGACCTGCGTCCCGTCCATAGGCATTGCGGAAATAATCCCAGAAAGTATAGATCTTCTGACCGGGATACAGGGTGCGGATAGCGTCAGTCCAGCCCTGGCCCATCAATCCGGCAAAGGCCGCGCGCGTCTCCGGCCGGAAAAGCGCATCATCTACCCAGCGTTCCGGTTTGTACACATCCATATCTGTCGGCATGACGTTGAAATCCCCGGTCAATACGACCGGAAGGCCTTTTTTCAACAGCCCCTCCGCATGCCGGCTGAGCCTTTCAAACCATTTCAGCTTGTATTCAAACTTAGGCCCCGGTGCCGGGTTGCCGTTAGGCAGGTAGAGACAGCAGATCAGGAGGTCTGCAGTGAATACTTCGAGATACCGGCTTTGGATATCCTCCTCATCCCCCGGGAGGCCCCTGCAGATCTCTCTGCCTGCTGTGCCCCTGGTGAGTATGGCGACCCCGTTCCAGCTCTTCTGCCCATGCCAGATGGCCTGGTAGCCCGCATTTTGAATGGCCTCCAGCGGAAATTTTTCCTGGGGTGCCTTCAGCTCCTGCAGGCAGACAATATCCGGCTCAGCTTCCGCCAGCCAGCGCAGCAGTACAGGCAGCCTTCCGTTGATGCCATTGACGTTATATGTTGCGATCTTCATGAACAATAAACAATCGTCTGCATGGTTTGTTGCCGGCCGCGCTGCAGGTACACTTCAGCTCAGGCCGACTTCAGGTGCATCAGCATCTCCGTCAGATGGGCCTGTGTAACCGGCTTGATGTAAAACTGCGATATCGCCTCGTATTTTTTCGCCCGCTCATGGTCGGCAGCGTCAATGGACGAACTGACAATATACACCGTGATCTTCTTTTTAGGTTTCAGCAGCACGAACTGGTCCAGAAACTGCCAGCCGTCCAGTACCGGCATATTCAGGTCCAGTAAAATAACTGAAGGCAGTGATTCCGGCGATTCGAGGATCGGTTTCAGGTATTTCAACGCCTCCAGGCCATTCGGAAAAATGAGCGTGGTCTTGCTGAAATTGATCAGCTGCATCTGTTTTGACAGCAGATAAGTGAAGATTTTGTCATCGTCGATAATACAGGCGACGTCCAGTTGTTCCATAAGTCAGTTTTTAGAAATATTGATGTAAAAGGTAATGCCGTTGCCGGGGCTGCTTTCGGCCGTAATGGTGCCGCCCATGGCTTCGACCTGGTTTTTCACCAGGAACAATCCCAGGCCCCTGGCATCTTCGTTCCCGTGGAAGGTTTTGTACAGACCGAAAAGTTTATGTCCGTGAAGGCCCATGTCCAGGCCTGAGCCGTTGTCAGAATAGATGATGTTCACCGATCCGAGCAAGGCCTCGATGGTAATGGTGATTTCCGGGGCACGGTCCGGATGGCAGTATTTCAGGCTATTGGTAATCAGGTTGATAAACAGGCTTTCCAGGTAAGCCTTGTTGAAAAGGACCTCGACATCACTGTCGGTACGGACCAGCACAGTGGCCTTTTCCCTGATAATAGAGGCCGAGAGGATCGTGGTCACCCGGCTGATCTCTGAACAAAGGGAAACAACCTCCCTTCCCGAGAGCCCCTCGTCATGGATCTTTACCACCTCGTTCAGGCCCGCGAGGGTACTCAGCAAGTTTTCGGCATTCGTGTCCAGCATGCTGATCAGTATCTCCCTTTCTGCAGCGTCGGTTTCCAGGCTGATCATATTGGTGAGCATCCGGATGTTGCCGGCATGCGATCGGAGGTTGTGCGACACGATGTGCGCGAAATTGAGCAGGCGCTCATTCTGCGCCCTGATGGTATCAGTATTCTTTTTCCGCTCCGTGATGTCCTTGATCTGAGAAATAAAGTATAGCGGCTGCTGGTCCTCATCCCTGACGATCGAAACATTAAGCAGTGCCCAGATAAAATGCCCGCTTTTATGGATGTATCTTTTTTCCATGCTGTAGCTGATGATTTCCCCGGCAAGGAGCTGCTGCATCTTTTCCAGGTCTGCGTCCAGGTCGTCGGGATGGGTACAATCCCTGAAGAACCTGCCGGTCAGCTCCTGTTCATCGAAACCGAGCAAGGTGCAAAGGCTGTCGTTGATTCGCATCCAGCGTCCTTCCGGCGAAACCAGGGCCATTCCGATAGGCGCATGCGAAAATGCCTGTACAAACCTGCGTTCCCTTTCTTCCAGGAGCTGCTTGAGCACCACTTCCTCGGTCACATCCTCAAACGTACCGTAAATGATATCGTTTGTCGTCTGGTCTGTCCGGACATGCATCCTGATCTTTACCCATTTGAGATTTCCCTTTGCAGAAACCAATTGCAAGGTAGCCTGCTGCGGTTTGCCAAGCGCTACCGCCTGCCGGATCATGCTACGGACCTCATCAGGATTTTTATAAAATATAGCTGCAATCTCTCCATCCGGCTGGTACTCCGCATCTACTTCAAGGATCTCGCGGAAGTACTCGTTCCAGTACACTGCCCCGGTGCTCAGGTTGCGTTCATAAATACCCAGGCCGGCCAGTGCCGAGACCAGCTGGTAAAGTTCGATTTTAGTTTGCATTGTGGTCAAGCCGGTATGCGTTGCAATATGAATGTGCGGGAGATGATGTAAAGAAAAGGAAAAAAAGCGGTAAAAAAGAGGGGTATGGATTTTCCGGCATTTTTAAATTGATCTGTGTCCGGTTCTTCTCTCACCTGATACCAATGTGAGTAAGCGGTGAGTACGCGGTGAGTACGCCTTGAGTCCGCCTTTTTTCCGAAAAAAGGCGGACTCAAAGATTATTCATACTTCTTTTGCCGCGTAAGCGGATACACAGCAGATCGGAAGGTGATCGTTACTGGATACATTGCAATATTCCAAGGTCTCGTTGTTAAATTTTGTTAAAAATCCCGGCTTATCTTAAGGCTTCGTTAAATTTGTTTAGGAACTAAGATGAAGAAACGGAGTCTCTGGCTGATCTCGACCCTGATGACGGTGGCGTTACTCGGGGTTTTTGTAATGCAGTTGTATTACATCAAGGAGGCGTATAACCTGAAATCACAGCTTTTTGAGCAGAATGTAAACGAGGCGCTGAATGACGTGGTCAGTAAGGTGCAGAAGCGTTATGCTGCCAGTCATATCAGTAAGAAGGATGTGGAGATGAGGCGCCAGCGCGATCAGGCAGTACGCGACCAGGCCCAGGCCATTGTTGATTTCAAGGAAAAATTTAAGGAAGAAGAGGCGCGCCGCAGGCAGGCCCAGTTGGTGAAGATCAATGAGAGTCTGAATATACGGGACAGTATTTTGCGCAAGACATTTCTGGAGCCGAGAATGATCAGTGAAGATGAGTTTCAGGCGATATCGGGCCCTGCGAAAAAAGACCCCAAGTCTGTGCTGGAGGTACGGGTAGATTATTTTGAGGATGAATTTGGTAACATTAAGGGGCAGGTTAAGCAGCAGTTGCTGACCAAGCGCAGTACCTTATTTGCTGCTCCTGCCGGGCAATGGCCGGACAGCGTACGATACCTTGCCTTTAATCCCAAGACCTTTGCCCCCATTACCGTAACACTGGAGCGTATTACGCCGGAACTGGCCAGTAACTTTAAAAGGGAAGACCAATTGGCCAGACGCCGGTATGAAGAAGGCCTGAAGGCCCTGGTGGAAGATACGGTGATGATGGAGATGAACAGCCTGGACTACCTGAAGGATGTGCGTACGGAGATGATGCAGGTCAACGTACCGCTGGAAAAGCGTATCGGAAAGGATGAACTGGATGCCTTGCTGAAAAAAGAACTGCTGAACCGCAACATCAGCATCAATTATGATTTCTGGCTGAAGCTGGCCAATAAGGATTCACTGTTGTACAGGCAGGCTTCCGATAATAAGGAGGAGGAAAACCTGGCGAGCAATACCTATAAGATCCCCCTGTTCGGGAATGACATCTTCCGTGACCCGGGGATGCTGTTCGTAAGCTTTCCGAATAAGAACGCACTGATCATTGGCAATATGTGGATAACGATGGCTTCGTCGGCTGGATTGTTGCTGGTGCTGATCTTTATTTTTACGTATACGATCTATGCGATCATCAGGCAGAAGAAGATCTCGGAAATGAAGACAGACTTCATCAACAACATGACGCATGAGTTCAAGACGCCGGTGGCGACGATCATGATTGCGAGCGAGGCGCTGAAGGATCCGGAGATCGTGGAGGACAAGAAGCGCATAAACCGGCTTGCAGGTATTATTTATGATGAGAACGTACGCCTGGGTAACCATATCGAGCGGGTACTGAGCATCGCCCGGCTGGAGAAAAAGGAGCTGAAACTGGAAGAAGCGCCTGTGGATATGAATGAACTGATCGTCGCGGTAGCCGACAGCATGTCGCTGCAGCTGCAAAAGAAGGAAGCGGTGGTGACGCTGGACCTGAAAGCGACAGATGCCGTGGTAAAGGGCGATGAACTGCACCTGTCTAATGTCATTTATAACCTGATCGATAATGCCAATAAGTACAGCATAGGTACCCCTAAGATTACCATCAGTACCCGAAACACGGCCAGGAAGTTGCAGATCGATGTGGCTGATGAAGGGATCGGCATGACCAAAGAACAGTCACGGCGGATATTTGACCAGTTTTACCGTGTGCCGACAGGCAATCTGCACGATGTAAAGGGCTTTGGACTGGGCCTGAATTATGTGCAGGATATCCTGCAGCAGATGGGTGGCACCATAAAAGTGCACAGTGAGAAGGACAAGGGAACGAAATTTGAGATCAGTATACCACTAAACGTATAAATTAGCGACGCATGAAGAAGATTTTGTTGGTTGAGGACGACCCGAACCTGGGACAGCTTTTGCAGGATTACCTGCAGCTTAAGGGTAAGTTTGATGTGGTATTGTGTGTGGACGGGGAGGAGGGCCTGAAGGCTTTCACGAAGCAGAAGTTCGATCTGTGCATACTGGATGTGATGATGCCGAAGAAGGATGGTTTTACGCTGGGTAAGGAGATCAGGAAGATTGACGAGCATGTGCCGGTCATTTTCGCTACGGCAAAGGCAATGATGGAAGACAAGGCTTCTGCTTATGACCTTGGCGGTGACGATTACATTACCAAACCGTTCCGTATCGAAGAGCTTTTGCTGCGGATCAATGCCTTGCTGAAACGTGTCGCGGCCAAGGAGCCTGTTGAGGTTTTGCCTCCGCAGACCTTCTTTGAGATCGGTGACTATACCTTCGACTATACGACACAAATGATTCATTATAAGGGTCAGAACCAGAAACTGTCTACCAAGGAGGCAGAACTGTTGCGCCTGCTTTGCCTGAAAAAGAATTCAGTGCTGACCCGTGAAGAGGCGCTGCTGAGTATCTGGCATGATGACAACTACTTTAACGGGCGTAGCATGGACGTGTTCCTGAGCAAGCTGCGGAAATACCTGCGGGAAGATCACCGGGTGGAGATCCTGAACGTGCACGGTAAGGGTTATAAACTGCTGGTCAATTAAGTTTTTACTTCCCGCAGAGACTGCCAGGTTACAAGGAGAATGCCTTGAGCGCAGATTTTGCATATTCGCCCCAGTCTTTGAGGGCATCGTTGATGATCTTACTTAATCCTTTATAGTCTGTTGACTTCCCTTTGACCGGGGGCTTGAGTTCTGCTGCGGCAACGGGTTTGTCTGTAACGGATTTTGCAAACCAGGTGATGTTTTCATGGGGCAGGGCCACGCCCAGGATCATACCCGGAAGCCCTGTGAAGGATTCAGGTCCGCCGGATACAGGAATCTTATCGGTATAAAAGGCGACGACATAAATGGAGTCGAGGATAATGGCATTGGCCCGGCGGCATTCGTAACCGGCAATGGTACGCATTTCGCTGGTCAGTTTCCAGTTGATCTTGCGCAGGCTGTCTTTTTGAAGAAAGGTTTCTTCGTAGACCTGCTTCTGGGCGATGAAGGTATTGCTGGAAAGATCGCTGTATATGGTGTTGTTCTGGTTTACCATCGGGTCATTTGAAAAGAAGAACCCGCGCTCCGATTCAGTTTCCGCTACAGGGGTAAAGAGGGTTTTGTTGCCGGAGAAGACGAGCGTGCTTTTTAATACCTTGAACTGAGGCTGGTTGCGGCGATAGTTTTCGTAGAGATCTTTCCAGAAATTACTGGTGCTTTCACCCATGTTGCGCTTGAGCAGGGCAAACATGTTCACGCTTTTTTCGTATTCGATGACGCCGCTTGGCGTAAACCGGACGTTCTGGGCCACTACAGGGCCTGCCAGAAGGATGATGCTGAAGAAGAGTACGCCGCAGGTTGCTTTTAATGTCTGTTTCATCTTTTGTTTCTATAGGTTATTTGCCAGGTGGATCTGGTGCCGGGGTTCATAGCGTGCTATTTTGCCGGTGCCCCGCCCATTTTGTTAAAGTCCCAGACGAGGGAAAACATAAAGTACCTTCGGATAGTGGTGTAACTGTTCTGGCTGATCGTATTGCCGCTGGCATAGCGGCTGAAGCCGGCATTCTGGTTAAGCAGGTCGCGCCCTGTAATGTTCAGGGCCAGGTTTTCCTGCCTGAAAAACTTTTTGCTGATGGTCGCGTTCCAGATGAACCGGCTGAAGTTATCGGAGAAAGCTGCAGTCCTGGCCTTGTATTCGTAGTTGCCGTCGGTACTGATTTCGATTTTTCCAGGTAATGTGATGCCTGCACTTCCATTACTGTTGAATCCCCAGCCCTTGTTATTGGCCGCGGACTGAAGTGAGGAAACAATGGTGTTATAGGCCGGACCTCCGGATATCCGGAAATTATATGCCTTCGCCTTGTATTTGCCAAAGCTGATCTCTCCGTTAAAGGTATTGCTGCTGGTTTTGTTGAGCACACCATTGGTCAGGTTATAGCTGGTATTCCCGTTCGCCGACAGGCTGAGGCCAACTGAAAGGTCTATTGCCTTGATCTTTTTATCGGTATTGATGTCAAGGTTAAAGCTAGCCGGGGTTTTTCCGCTGAGGTTGATGGACTGATAGGTCGTCTTACCGGAAGCAAGATCGGTGGTCACACTGCTGGTGATCGGGTTGAAACCCATCTGGTAGCTTCCGTATATCCATAGTGATTGTTCGGTGATGATCTTATAGGAGTTATAATACATGCTCACAGAATTGCTGTAAGACGGGCGCAGGTCGGGATTGCCGAGCGTAATGTTGAGCGGGTCTGTATTTACCCTTACCGGTTGTATCTGTTCGATACCGGGCTGATTGGTGTAGCCGTAATAATTGATACTGACAGCGCGTTGCTGTGAGAAGCGGTAGCCGTAGCTGGCGCGCGGGTTTACATTGACGAAATTACGTTTAAAGGTCTGCCCTGTATACCCATTGTACTGGTTGAAGTTTACATGGGTGATGTCGGTACCCAGACTGAACCTGGTTTTGTCTTTATTGTAATTGGCTGCTATGCCGCCCTTATTCGAGAGCTGATCGAGTTGGAAGTCATTGCTGAACTGGGTGTCCAGCTGATCGTACAGGCCAGAGGCCGATTTATTATAGGAACGGCGGTCGGAACTGCTGTTGATCAGGCCTAACCCGTAATTGACGACGAGAGAGAAGCTTTTTGAAAGGGGTTCAGTAAAAGTCAGGTTACCATTAAGGCTATTGCTGCTGGCTTCGGTTACTTTTTGCTGGTCGATGGTGCGGGTGCTGTCGGGCATACTTCCCGGCAGGGCGCCTGCACCGTAAAAGTTGTTGGTCGAATACAGGTAGCCGTCGTCACTGGTCTTTCTGTATGCTTCCTGGATGTTAAGTAATAGGGTACGTCCTTTTTTCTTCAGCTTTTTGGACCAGAGTGCCGAAGCATTAAATCCTTGCTTTTCGGAATCGTTGCTGAGTTTCCGGTCACTGGTGTTGATGAATGAGCTGTCTGCCCGCCGGCTGAAAGCATTAAAGCTGTCGTTGGTCCGGGTATTACTTTTGGAGCCGTCCATCATGAATTTCAGTGAACTGGTACTGTCTGGTTTGATGGTATAGGTGGCGTCTGCCTTCTGGCGGAATACGCTGTTGTCGAAACGTTGTGCGGAATTATTGCTAATGATGCCGTCAGGCAGGTTGTTCTGGCTGATGTTGTCACTATTGCCTGCCACGTCTACCTGGCCGATCTTATAATTGGTATTGAGGGCATGCTTGTCACTGTCCCATTTGTTCTCGTAATGCAGGCCGCCGCTGGCCGCCCTGGGGATACCCCGGCCATCGTAGCGGCCGTTCCAGGAATTGAACCCATCGTCTCCGCTGCTGAAGAACATGACGCCGCCATCGTCGCTCATTTCCATATTGCCGGAACTGCCGTATTTGGAATTGTCTTCCCAGCCGAGACCGGTCTGCCCGGTATTTCCAAAAATACCATACCCCGAGAAGCGCTGCTTACCCTTAAAGGCGTTGAACATGGCCTGATTCTGATAAAATCTGCTGGTGCCCGCGCCACCTTCCAGCTTACCGAAATAACCGTTCTTTTTATCTTCCTTCAGTTTGAGGTTGATGGTCTTGGTCTTTTCCCCGTCATCTATGCCGGTAAAGGTGGCCTGGTCGCTTTTCTTATCGTAGAGCTGTACCTTATCGACCATATCGCTGCGGATATTCTTGGTGACGAGTGTCGGGTCATCGCCGAAGAACTCTTCGCCGTCTACAAGGACTTTTTTGACGGTTTCGCCCTGGGCGGTAATTTTACCGTCTTTATCAACTTGTATGCCCGGAAGCTGTCGAAGCAGGTCTTCTACCTTGGAATTGGGGGCGATCTCATAGCTGCCGGCATTGTATTCGGTGGTATCGCCTTTGATCTTGATGGCAGCAACTTTGCCCTTGATGATGACGTCCTGCAGTAACGTTGATTTGAGGATGAGGTCGATGGTGCCAAAATCTTTAGCGGTGTGTGCGCTGTCAAGCTCAAATGTTTCGGCGTAATCTGCATAGCCCGGATAAGTAGCCAGCAGGATGAATTTGCCGGGCCGGAGTGTGCTGAGGTTGAAATGGCCTTCGGCATCTGCCCTTGCGAACCTCACCAGTGTTGAATCCTGCTGATTGAGAATGGTAATGGTGGTATTGACCAGTTTATAGCTGGCCATGGTGTCGGTAACAGCACCCTTGATCGTATAACTGGTTTGTGCGATCAGTCCAAAGGAACATAACAGCAGCACCGTCAGGAGAGCGACTTTCTTCATGTTTGGTTTTTAGGTGGTTCAAATATATAACTAAGGTTTTAGTATTTAATTATACGGCATGTTAAATTTTGTTAATTCTTGTTAGCTTTGAGGTATTGAAAGCGATGGAGCTGGGCCCGGCTGAACTGGCGGCCAGGTTTGTAAACTATACATCCAGACATGTTTTCCTGACAGGCAAGGCGGGTACGGGAAAGACTACCTTTTTAAGGAACCTGGTGGCGCACACCTATAAAAAGGCGGTGATCGTGGCCCCTACCGGTATCGCTGCGATCAACGCGTCGGGTGTGACGATCCACTCGCTGTTCCAGCTGCCTTTCGGGACTTTTCTGCCCCGGAATCCTCCGGGTGATCCTGGCGAAGGTACGCAATACCATACTCCGAAAACGGTGGTGAAACATCTGACGATGAACGCGGCAAAGCGAAAGGTGCTGGTAGATATGGAGCTGCTGATCATCGATGAGGTGAGTATGCTTCGTGCCGATCTGCTGGATGCAATGGATGTGGTACTGCGTTATGTCCGCAGGAACAATGCCCCGTTCGGAGGTATACAGGTACTTTTTATCGGTGACCTCTATCAGTTGCCGCCTGTAGTGAAGAACAGTGAGTGGAGCCTGCTTTCTCAGTTTTATCAGAGTATATATTTCTTCGATGCAGAGGTGCTGCGGGAGCATCCGCCGGTGTATATCGAACTGGATAAGATCTACCGGCAGGAAGACCAGGTGTTTGTGGACCTGCTGAATAATTTAAGGAACAATAGGGTAACCCAGGCCGATATGGATTTGCTGCAACGGTATTACCGGGCAGATTTTAAGCCGGAACTGAAGGATAAATACATTACGCTGACCACGCACAACAACAAGGCGGATACCCTGAACCGGCAACACCTGGACGAACTGCCGGGATATAGCTACCTGTACCGGGCAAAGATAGAAGATGATTTCAGTGAGTATGCCTTTCCTGCGGACGATATCCTGGAGCTGAAGACAGGGGCACAGGTGATGTTCATCAAGAACGACCCTACGGGAGAACAACGGTTTTTTAATGGCAAGATCGCGGTGGTGACGGATCTGAAGCCCGACCTGATCGAGGTGGCTCCGGAAGGCGGCGGACCGAGGATCGTGCTGGAGAAGTATACCTGGAAGAACATCAGGTATACCACAGACAAAGTGACCGGGGAGATCAAGGAGGACCTGGTCGGAACCTTTACCCAATACCCCCTGAAGCTGGCCTGGGCAATTACGGTGCACAAGAGCCAGGGGCTGACTTTTGATAAGGCGATCATCGATGTGGGCAATGCATTTGCACCCGGACAGGTATATGTAGCCTTGTCCAGGTTGCGTTCACTGAACGGCCTGGTGCTGACTTCGCTGCTCGGATCCGGAATAAGACCGGACCAGCATGTCGGTTTTTTTTCGGGGACCAAGCCGGATATGGAGGTTCTGCAGGAGCAGGTGGGGCAGGAAACCGGTCGTTTTTTGATGGATTACCTGCTGAAATGCTTTGATCTTTCGGCGCTGGATAATTACCTGTACGAGCATGTACATTCTTACAATAAGGACATTTACCGCTCTGCGAAGCAGAAACACCATAAGTGGGCGGAAAAGCTGTTCCAGGCCGTAGTGGAACTGAGAAAGAGCGGGGATAAGTTTAAGGTGCAACTGACCAGGCTGGGTACGGATGCATCGGAAGAAGGCAGGATGAAATTGCTGGAGCGGGTTTCGGCCGCCAGTACTTATTTCGTGCCGCTGCTGACAGGTCTTTCTGTGCAGGTTCTTGAACGTATCGGACTGGTGAAACAGGACGAGAAGCAGGTAAAGGAATTCCTGGGCGAGCTGATAGAAATGGAATCGGTCTTTTATGAGCAGATGAAACGCATGCAAAAGGCTCCGGGCCTGTTGCAGGCACTGATGGATAACAGGGATTTCAGGCGCCAGGATGCGGAACGGCTGATCGGCAATGCGGAACGTGACCAACTGATGCGTGACCTTTTTGCCGGTGAGGCCGTCAAGAAGAAGAAAAAAGCAAAGACAGCAGCAGCCAGGGAACCTAAGACAGATACCAAGGAGCTGTCGCTGGAACTGTTCAGATCAGGGAAGACAATTGCAGAGATCGCCCTGGAGCGTAAGATGGTAATCGGAACGATTGAGGGGCACCTTGCCCATTATGTAGCGGAAGGGCTGGTCTCGGGGGCCGGGATCATCGGGGAGGACAAACTGAAGGCTATCCTGGAGGCGATCCGGATCCTGAAGACAAAGCAAATGAACCCGATCCGGGAATACCTGGGACGGGAATATTCTTTTGGCGAGATCAAGATCGGGTTGGCCGCAGCCATTGCCGGGGGAGACTGATCAGGGTTCTACCTCTCCTTCAAATACTTTTTTTGCCGGGCCGCACAGGAAGACATTGGTAAAGTGCCGGCCGTCATAGTCGAAGCTGATCTTCAGGTCACCGCCAAGTACTTTTACCGGGGTTTCAATATGGCCGCTTTGCTGTTTGTGACGGGCAACTGCCAGTGCCACGGCAGTAACACCGGTACCGCAGGCAAAGGTTTCATCTTCCACACCACGCTCGAAGGTGCGGACAAAGAGCCTGTCGCCCTGGTCTTCTACGAAATTGACATTGATGCCTTTTTCCCGGTAGGTGCCGTTATTGCGAATGGCTTTGCCTTCCTGATAAACGTCTAGGTCTTTGAGGTTTTCCGTCTGCAGGACATAGTGGGGTGAACCGGTATTGAGTACATAGGCATTTCCGTCCCTGGTAATCGTGTCGATATCGATCATTTGCAGGTCTACCCATTCGCCATTTTCGGAAATTTTGGCATAATGCGGGCCGTCTACTGCCAGAAAGTTAGTTTCCTTGTCAATAATGCCCAGGTGCCTGGCAAAGGCGACGATGCACCTGCCGCCATTGCCGCACATACTGCCGGGATTGCCGTCGGCATTAAAGTAATGCATCTCGAAATCGTAATCCGGATGGTCTGTAAGGAACATCAGGCCATCTCCACCGACGCCGAAACGCCTGTCGCACAACTCATGGATGCGTTTGTAGCTGATGTCTTTTAACGGCCCCATACGGTGGTCAATGAGGATAAAGTCGTTTCCGGCGCCCTGGTATTTATAGAAGTGCATGCTCACGAGTGGTTTAGCTGCCAGGCTTTAACATTTTTTAACAATGTTCCTGACTTGTTTCTGATGCAAATATCGTTCATATGGTATTAAATTTGAATTAACGAAAGCAATAAATGCGATGACGGTGTTAATATGATATTCCGATGAGCTTTTGGTACCGGCTCACAGAACTGCGACACTGATCGCCCGGTAGATGAATCAAAAAATGAAAGAAATGAAAAAAATAGGAGTAATTGTGTTGGCCGCGTTTGTAGGTGGTGCGGCTGCAATTGGCGGGTACAAAATGCTGGAACGCCAGGATCAGAGCCTTTCCTTCGAGGAACAGCAGAAGGTGATCTTTGCGAACAACCCTAAGATTTCCTCAGCAGGAGCTGTCGATTTCGTAGAGGCTGCAGCTGCAGTCTCACCTGCGGTAGTGCACATCAAGACCACTTATGGAAATACCTCAAGCAGGGTCGGAGGCTCTCCGTTTGACATGTTTGAGGAATTTTTCGGTGGCGGTGGCAGAAGGATGCAAAGTGTGCCGAGGGCCGCTTCAGGTTCCGGCGTAATCCTGACTCCGGATGGATACATTGTGACCAATAACCACGTTGTAGAGAAAGCGGATAAGATCGAAGTGATCCTTTCGGACAGGCGTAAGGTCGCTGCAAAAGTGATCGGAACTGATCCGAATACGGATCTGGCGCTGATCAAGGTAGAGGCCAGCAACCTTCCGATCGTGAAGATGGGCAACTCAGATAATGTGCAGATCGGTGAATGGGTACTGGCTGTAGGTTTCCCGCTGGATCTGCAGACTACGGTTACTGCGGGTATCGTAAGCGCGAAGGCAAGGAGCATCGGCATACTGGCCAGAAACCAGGAGCCGCCCACCGAAGAAGAATATGAGGAATACCAGAGAACAGGAAAGCTGCCTTCTAGGGCGAATACCAGCATCGAGTCCTATATCCAGACCGATGCAGCGATTAACCCGGGGAACAGCGGTGGTGCGCTGGTGAATGCAAGCGGCGAGCTGGTAGGCATCAATGCGGCGATCGCTTCGCAAAGCGGAAGGAATGAGGGATATGGTTTTGCGATCCCGGTGAACCTGGCTAAAAAGATCCTGGACGATTTCAGGAAATATGGCGAGGTGAAACGTGGTTATATCGGGGTAAGTTTTACTACGCTTGATGCGGACAATGCTGAAAAGCTGGATGTAAAGGACATTACAGGCCTGTATGTTTCTGAAGTATTGCCGAACAGCGGCGCTGCGGCTGCCGGACTGAAGAAAGGCGACATCATCAAAAAGGTAGACGGTGTGACCATCTATGACTCTCCTGATCTGCAGGAAAGGATCGGCCGTCTGAGCCCTGGCGATAAAATACAACTGACCTACCTGAGGGATGGCCAGCTGAAAAATGTAAGTGTGACCCTGAAGTCAAGGGGAGACGAGGACACCAGGCCGAAGACAGCGTCCAGCAATAAGCCTACAGGAACCAGCTTTGATAAGCTTGGGGCAACCTTTGCCCCAGCTTCTGAGGCTCAGAAAGCGAAGTATGGTGTGAAGAGCGGAGTAGTGGTGACTGGTACAGAGCGTGGTAAGTTGTTTGACAACTGGGAGGTGCCTAAAGGGGTGATCATTACTTCCGTGAATGGCCGGCCGGTGAACAGTTCAAAGGATGTAGAGAATGCATTGCCGAATTCCAGAAATGGTATGACTACCATCACTGGTGTCGGACCGCAGGGATCTTTTACCTATAGTATCAATTGATCGTTATTCTCTGGGATATAAAAAAGGGGCTTTTCATGCCCCTTTTTTTATTGCCTGCCTCCGAATTCTTAGAATGTTTCTAAATAGCTCATTTGTCATTATTTTGTCTTTGGTATTTATCAATTAATTTTTTAATTAAATACTTTTGCACAACAGAACTAAAAAAATATTATTCTAATGGCTAGTTTCGGAAACGCTTTTTCCTCATCAATAGGGAAAAAATTAATAATGGGTATTACCGGCCTGTTCCTGATCTCTTTTCTCGTAGTACACTGCTTCCTGAATTCTCTCATCTTTGTGAATGACGGGGGGCTGACTTTTAACATGGGTGCCCATTTTATGGGGACAAACTGGGTTATAAGGACCATGGAGGTAGTTTTGTTTCTCGGATTGCTGGGACATATTTACCAGGGCTATAACCTTACGGTTCAAAACCAGAAGGCAAGGCCGGTAAGGTATGCGGTCAATAACGGTTCTGCCAACAGCAAATGGTACTCCAGGTCAATGGGCCTTCTGGGTACACTGCTGCTGATCTTCCTGATCGTACACATCTCAAAATTCTGGGTGATGTCAAGATTTACCGGTATTCCTACCGAGGATGCGAATGGTAACCACGACCTTTTTGCAGTAATGGTAGAAACCTTTCAGAATCCGGTCATCGTCGCACTTTATGTGCTGTCCATGTTTTCCCTTGCTTATCACTTACTGCATGGTTTTGCTTCGGCTTTCCAGACCTTAGGCTGGAACCATAAAAAATATACGCCGGTCATCAGGAAGACAGGTGTATGGTTTTCCATTATTATCCCTTTCATATTTGCTTTGATGCCTTTGGCGATCTACCTGGGTTTTATTAAATAATTAAGAACGAAAAGAATTATGTCAGAATTGAATTCAAATATTCCGGAAGGCGAATTGACCCAAAAGTGGACTAAGTTCCGTTCTTCTGTACCATTGGTAAACCCGGCCAACAAAAGAAGCATCGAAGTGATCATTGTAGGTTCCGGTCTTGCCGGTGCTTCCGCTGCCGCTACGCTGGCGGAGATGGGTTATAAGGTAAAGTGTTTCTGTTTCCAGGATTCGCCGAGAAGGGCGCACTCTATCGCCGCACAGGGTGGTATCAATGCAGCAAAAAACTACCAGAATGACGGTGACAGCGTTTACCGTTTATTTTATGATACGATTAAGGGCGGCGACTACCGCGCACGTGAGGCCAACGTACACCGCCTGGCTGAGGTGAGCGCGAATATCATTGACCAGTGCGTGGCCCAGGGCGTGCCGCTGGCACGTGAATACGGCGGCCTGCTGGACAACCGTTCCTTTGGTGGTACGCAGGTGCAGCGTACCTTTTATGCTGCGGGCCAGACTGGGCAGCAGTTATTGCTCGGGGCTTATTCAGCACTGGAACGCCAGATCGGTATGGGCAAGGTAGATATGTATACCCGTCACGAGATGCTGGAAGTGGTGAAGATCGATGGCAAGGCCAGGGGCATCATTGCCCGTAACCTGATCACCGGGGAGCTGGAACGTCATTTCGGACATGCAGTTGTGCTGGCTACCGGCGGTTACGGAAACGTGTTCTTCCTGTCGACCAATGCGATGGGCAGTAACGTGACTGCGGCCTGGAAGGCACACAAACAGGGCGCTTATTTTGCGAACCCCTGCTATACACAGATCCACCCGACTTGTATCCCGGTATCGGGAGACCACCAGAGCAAGCTGACGCTGATGTCAGAATCGCTGCGTAACGACGGACGTATCTGGGTGCCTAAAAAGAAAGACGATCCGCGCAAACCTCAGGACATTCCCGAAGACGAGCGTGATTATTACCTGGAACGCCGTTATCCTGCTTTCGGCAACCTGGTGCCGCGTGACGTGGCTTCCAGGGCGGCCAAGGAACGTTGCGATGCAGGCTATGGAGTAGGCGCTTCTAAACTGGCGGTATACCTGGACTTTAAGGCAAATACAGAGCGTTACGGAAGGATTGAGGCAGCTAAGGCGGGTAATCACCACCCGGATAAGGAAACCTGTATGCGCCTGGGTACCGAGGTGATCAGGGAAAAATACGGTAACCTGTTTGACATGTATGCACAGATCACCGGCGAGAATCCTTATGAGACACCGATGCGTATCTATCCTGCGGTGCACTATACGATGGGCGGTCTTTGGGTAGACTATAACCTGATGACTACTGTACCTGGTCTGTATTGTGCCGGGGAGGCAAATTTCTCCGACCACGGCGCCAACCGCCTGGGCGCTTCCGCGCTGATGCAGGGGCTGGCCGACGGTTATTTCGTATTGCCATATACCATTGGACAATACTTGTCTAAGGAGATCTCCGTAAAGGCGATCCCTACCGACCACCCTGCATTCGTGGAGGCTGAGGCAAAGGCTAGGGGCATTCTGGATACGCTGATCGGCATTAAGGGTACGAAATCGGTTGACCATTTCCACAAGCGACTGGGACATATCATGTGGGAAAAATGCGGTATGGCGAGGAACGAACAAGGGCTTAAGGAGGCGATCCAGGAGATCAGGCAGCTTCGTGAGGAATTCTGGAAGGATGTCAGGGTACCGGGAAGCACCGATGAGCTGAATACAGAACTGGAAAAGGCGGGTCGCGTTGCCGACTTTATTGAGCTGGGTGAGCTGATGTGTATCGATGCGCTGAACCGAAACGAAAGTTGCGGCGGACACTTCCGGGAGGAGTATCAGACCGAAGAAGGAGAAGCCTTGCGTGACGACGTGAATTATGCATACGTGGCGGCCTGGGAGTTTAAAGAAGGAGTGAACTTTGAGCTGCACAAGGAGGAGCTGAAGTTTGAAAATATTAAAGTAGCACAAAGGAGTTATAAATAGTACAGTATCATGAGTACAGGAAATATGAACTTGACGCTGAGGGTTTGGCGTCAGAAGAATAGCAAAAGCAAAGGTGCTTTGGTTGATTATAAGGTGTCTGATATTTCGCCTGATATGTCCTTTTTAGAAATGTTCGATGTGCTGAACGAGCAACTGATCAATAAAGGTGAGGAGCCGATCGTTTTTGATCATGACTGCCGTGAAGGGATCTGCGGAATGTGCTCGATGTTCATTAACGGACGTCCGCACGGTCCGAAGGACCTGATCACAACCTGTCAGCTTCACATGCGTTCGTTTAAAGACGGTGATACGATCGTGGTGGAACCCTGGAGGGCGCAGGCTTTCCCCGTCATCAAAGACCTTACGGTAGACCGTTCTGCGTTTGACAGGATCATTGCAGCAGGCGGTTTCATATCCGTGAACACCGGTAATGCCCAGGATGCGAACAACCTGCCTATTCCTAAGCGTCAGGCGGATGCTGCTTTCGAGGCAGCGGCCTGTATCGGTTGTGGTGCCTGCGTAGCTACCTGTAAGAATGCTTCTGCAATGCTGTTTGTTTCGGCCAAGATCTCGCAGCTGGCGCTTTTACCACAGGGGCAACCTGAGCGTTACAAAAGGGTACAAAGTATGGTGGCGCAGATGGATGCCGAAGGATTTGGTAACTGTACCAACACGGGTGCCTGCGAAGCAGAATGTCCTAAAGGTATTTCGCTAGAAAACATCGCAAGAATGAACCGAGACTTTTATTCTGCAAAATTTGTTTCTGAAGAAGATATTTAATACTTTTATATCCACGAGACAAGGGTATACGTAAGAAGGCCCCGGATAACCATCCGGGGCCTTCTTGCATTGAGGCGTTAATTATCGGATTGAGGGCGTTCTCAATTTTTTATTCGTCTTTTTTCTGGTTAGCCGGGCCTTTTTTATTTCCTGATTTTGTGGTGATGATGATGACACCATACTTTCCCGCATTCCCATAAGTCTTTATCGCATCGTCATCCTTAAGCACGTGGATCGCTTCAATATCTTCCTGTTTGATGGTTGAGAGCGGAGAAAGTAATAGGCCGTCAGGTCCGGTTTTGTTGTCGAGTTTTACACCATCAACGATATAAAGCGGCTGTGTGCTGACACGGATTTGTACGGTTTTGTTCGTGTCCGTCGACTTCTCGCTGTTAACCCTGATACCAGCAACCTTTCCTCCCAGTATTGATTCCACATTAGCAAGGGGCGGCTTTTTCGATGGAGACAGGTTGAAGGCGATCGGCAGGTTGTATTTTACCCTAACCTTTTTTCCGCCCTGGACGCCAGGAATCCATCTGGGGCTTTTGCTGATCACCCTGACCGCCTCCTCATCAGTTCCGTAGCCTAGTTTCCTTTCTACCTTGATATCGGTCAGGCTGCCGTCTCTCTCCACGACAAAGGATAAAAATACCTTACCTTCAATCTTATTGTCCCGGGCTTGCTGGGGATATTTAATGTTGTCCCCGATATATTTGTAGAACGCTGCCATCCCACCGGGAAAGGTAGGTTGCGTCTCCAGGCTGACAAAGTCGTATACCTTTTCGGTTTGTGCCTCCGGTGAGCTTTCCACCGGCTGGCTTGCAGTACCTGATGGTTTGAAGCCTCTCACATTGATCGTGTTTAACAGGGTATAGCCGGGGAGATTCTTCAGGGCCCTGGCCTTCGCAGATACAGCAGCAGCATCCTCGTCAGTTAAAGTGAAGGCAACGCGGAGCACGTACTGACCATCGGGAATATCCTTCAGGTCAGGATAAAACAGGATGGACTTCATTACCTCAACATCGCAGCCGCCACCCAGGGAGGCGCCTGCTATACTCAGGTCCCGGGTTTCCCCGTTTTTCAGACCGAACTTGATCTGAGCGATGCCGGTGATCCCTGCGCGTCTCGCGGCCTCGGGGTATTTGATGGTTGTCCTGATGTGGTTGTAGAATTTTTCCCAGTCCGGGTTAATGCTGTTCTCGCCGGAAGTAATGATCCTGGGGTTTCCCGTAACCCGGCTGAGCCCGGCAGTTCGGGCAGTCGCGGCCACCACTTCTCTGACCGTGCTTACCGGAGCATCCAGCGGGATTTCTTCTGCGAGGCTTCTCAGGTTTTCATTCTTCCTGACGGTGGCGGAAGAAAGGATGAGTGCGAGGCCGAATAGGGGTACGAAGAAGCCGTATTTCAGGACTGCGGTTTTTGCAGAACGCTCCTTATAAAGCATAGCAATCCTTTTTTTGAGCATGGATCTGGCCGCGAAGTTGTTGGTCAGCGTACTTGGTACTACACCCATCGCCTTGCTCATCAGCAGCAGGGCATACTGGTCTTTATTACCCTGAAAATGGGCGGCGGCCTCGTCGGCAAGATATTCGTGGATATTCCTGATCGTACGTTTGATGGCGTAGATTACGGGGTTAAACCAGAGTAAGATACCGATCAGCTCAAATAAAATGATGTCGGCCGAGTGCAGTTGGCGCATATGGATATGCTCATGTTCGTTGACCGTTTCCACACCGTCCATGTGCTGATCGACGACTTTTTTGCCGAAGAACGAGAAGGCTGCATTTTTTTCAGGTGAACGCAGCAACAGCAGTGCCCGGCAGAATTTTGCCACAAATATCAGCATGGCGACCAGTACGCCTGCCAGGTAAACAACGACAAGCGTATCGGTCAGGCTGATGCTTTCCTGTTTTTCCGGGCTGACGATGATTTGGCTCATGATGCCATTGAGCTGGTCCACCCCGACGTAGACCTTTTGTGCTACGGGCTGAGTCGTGAACCACTCGAATCGTAAGAATGGAATGGCCAGCGACAGGATGCCTGCAGAGAGCAGGTACAGCCGGTTCAGTTTGAAATAAGTTTCCCTGTCGAGCAGGAGTTTATAGAAGCCATAGAATACCACCAGGTATAGGTTGACTTGCAGGAGGTAATGTGCCCAGTTCATTTTTCTTTCTTTTTGAGTTTGTTAATCATTTTCAGGATCTCATCGACATCATCCAGGTCGAGTTTTTCTTCTTTGACGAAGAAGGAGAACATACTTTCCACCGAGTTCTCAAAGTAATTGCCGAGTAATTTGTCCGTCGCATGACGCTTATAATCTTCCCTGCTGATGAGTGGATAATAGTTATGGGCTTTGCCAAATGTTTCATGGCCGATGAACCCTTTCGTTTCCAGTATACGGATGATGGTAGAGACAGTATTGTAGGCCGGTTTGGGTTCTGGTAAATGGTCAATAACGTCTTTTACAAAACCCTTCTTTATCTGCCATAGGATCTGCATGATCTGCTCTTCCGCTTTTGTGAGGTCTTTAATTTCCATTTCTGATCAGTTTTAGTGCTTGATTAGCCAGTCCCCGCACTGCGCATTGCCGGGTTGATAACTAAGTCTTTAGTATAAACGTATAACTAATATTTTAGTTTTCAAAATTTATTTAAAAAAAAGGCAGGAATCCTCCTGCCTTGTCTAACTATTAACTAAAACTAATTTGTATGAGTGCTTTGGAATTTACTTTGAAAACAAAGTGCTGATAGTCAATGTGCCGGATTTTACGGGGGCACTTTTCATCGCCATTTCCTCGTTTGCCTGGCTGTTGCCGACTGCCAAAGTGAGCAGGGTGGCAATGAATACCGGAACAAGCAGCAAAAGGAAAGGAGAGATGTTGGTTAACTTTTTCATGATCTTGTATTTTTTGGCCTGATGGCTATGTTTAATTTTCTTGTTGTGTTTTGATGAAACAAAGAGAATCATAAAATTCGCCCCGCTAAAATGTTTTAGACCAAGCGGATATTCTCCTAGATGAACGCCCCGAATGCCGGTTTTGAGGTCTGGAGCAGGCTTTGCCGGTGTTGGTAGAAAAAAAATGCCTGTTCGTCGAATGAAAATGCCGGGAAATGCCGGATTGTCTATTTTGATAAGGATATTTGAGGTATGGATAATAAAAGACCACTGGTTGTACATGTTATTTTCTGGTCACTGATCTGTTCCCTGCTGTTTCTGGATGTTGTCCTGAACAGGAGGACCTACAGCGCTAGAGATATCGGGATCATCTATGGCTATTCGGGGGTATGTAATGTTTCGATATTTTATATCAACTATACCTTGCTGATCCCGATGCTGGTAAAGGAGCAGAAGCGTTACGGCTTGTATATGGTGTCGATCACGCTGCTGATACTGGGTATGTGTGTCATCAAGACAGCTATTGCGAGCCTGAACCCGGAGCAGTTGCTGACCTATTCCGGTAAAAAGGGTGCGGTAGCATACAGTTCACTGGCGCGGTATGCGGCGGAAGCACTATTCATATCTGGTTTTTTTGTAGTCATCAGTGCATTGCTCAAGTTTGCGATCGACTGGGCGGGCAATGAACGGGTACAGCGTAACCTGGAAAGGGAACGGAAAGAAATGGAACTGCAGTTCCTGAAGTCGCAGCTGAACCCGCATTTCCTGTTCAACTCACTCAATAACATTTATTCGCTGGCTTATCAGAAATCAGAGAAAACACCCGATGCGATCCTGAAGCTGTCGGAGATGATGCGTTATATGATCTATGAGAGTAACGATAGCTGGGTTTCCCTGAGCAAGGAGATTGAATATGTACAGAATTTCATCGAGCTGCAGAAACTGCGTTTTAAAGACGGGGCCTTTGTGGAATTTACCATGAACGGGGAGATCGACCACCAGCGCATCGTTCCGCTGATCCTGATTTCCTTTGTGGAGAACGCATTCAAGCATGGGGTTGCCAATGACCCGAAGGACCCGATACGGATCAATATTATCGCGAACCAGAAGATTCTCCATTTCAGCATTACCAACAAAAAGAACAATTACAACAAGGATGAAATGGGGGGAGTGGGTCTGAGTAATGTGGAAAGGCGCCTGCAGTTGCTTTATCCTGACAGGTATAAATTAAATATTGTAAATTCGGCTACACACTACACAAGCGAATTAATGCTGGATATATGACGAAGTTAAAATGTATAGCTGTTGATGATGAGCCGCTGGCACTGGATATTATAGAGGATTATGTATCCAAAGTGCCCTTTCTCGAACTGGTTAAGAGAACGGAGAATGCGATAGAGGCGCTGCAAATGGTACAGGCCGGTGGAGTGGACCTGGTGTTTCTGGACATCCAGATGCCCGAACTTACAGGCATCCAGTTTCTGAAGATCGCCAATTCCAAGGCCAGATATATCCTGACGACTGCCTATTCGCAATATGCGCTGGAAAGCTATGATCTGAATGTCTCAGATTACCTGCTGAAGCCGATTGCCTTCGACCGTTTCTACAAGGCGGTGGAAAAGGTCCACAACCAGGTAAAGCCTGTGGAGGTGGTCCAGCCCCCGCAGCCGATATTGACTTCTGCACCTTTTTCTGCTGCTGCGGTCCCGGTCCAGGATTTTATCTTTGTCAAAACGGAACATAAGATCCAGAAGATCGAACTGGATCATATCCTCTATATTGAAGGATTAAAGGACTACATTTCTATCTATACCAGGACTGAACGTATCATCACGCTTCAGAATATGAAGAAAATGGAAGAAACCCTTCCGCAGGGCCAGTTTATCCGGGTACACAAGTCTTACATTATTTCCCTGGATAAGATCGAAAGCATTGAAAGGAGCCGGATCTCTATCTGCGGCAAAGTGATCCCTATCGGTGATACCTACCGGGATGAATTCTTCAGGCACATCGATAACAAGAACATTTAAATGCGCTCGCGGATCGGTGCAGGGAGCTGGCCCAGATGAGACCTTATGGCATTTTCAGCTTCATTGCTGACTTCATCCGGTGTCCTGCCTGCCGGTTCTATCGGTGGGAGGACGGTCCATTTCAGACGTTCGCCAAAACTAAGCGGAAAGCTGCCGAACTGTACCAGTTTCCAGGAATTTTCAATAGCCACCGGAACAATTAGTGCATGAGGTGTTACCTTGAGCAGGGTGGCGATACCACCAACCTGGAAAGGTTTCATCTGGCCGTCCTTTGATCTGGTGCCTTCCGGGAAGATCATTGCTGACCAGGTATGCTCCTTCATCCTCCGCCCGAGCTTGATGATCTCTGAAATGGCCTGTTTGCTGTCTTTGCGGTCGATGTTGGCCCCGCCCCCATACTTCAGGTTGAACGAAATGGAGGGAATGCCTTTGGTCAGTTCTATTTTGGAAATGAATTTAACATGGTATTTTCTGAGGAACCAGATGAGTGCCGGTATGTCATACATGCTCTGGTGGTTGGCCATAAAAATGATAGGCCTGTCTTTAGGCAGCGCCTGCCTGTTGATAAAGCGTGTACTGGCCCCCAGTGTCAGGGTACTGTAAGTAAGGAAAAAATTAAGGATATCTACAGAACGCTTGTGGGCGGCGTAGCCAAGTACCTTGTAGCAAAACCACTGAATGGGCTGGAAAATAACCAGTATCAGAAAGAAACACAGGTAAAAGACCGGGCTTAAGAGATAACCTAGGAATTTATTCATGTTGCAATGATACTGAAATTCTACAAATGGCCATCTTTGAGGAGCAGCTGTGCCCTGAGCAGGGCGGCCACACTCATGCTGTCGGTAATCTCCCCGTTCAGCACCATCTGACAGGCATCCTTAAGCGGTAGCTTCCTGACGGTGAGCTGCTCGGTTTCCTCCGGCTCTGCCTCACCCATTGTCAGGCCCCTGGCAATATAAATGATGGCAAGTTCGTTGCTCACAGAGTTGGAAAGATGCATGCGCTGCAGCTCTGTCCATTCGCTTGCCGTCATTCCGGTCTCTTCCAGCAGTTCCCTTTTTGCACTTTCGAGCGGATCTGATTCCAGCGGGCCGCCACCCTCCGGGATTTCCCAGCTATAGGCTTTGAGCGGAAACCTGTACTGTCCCACGAGCCAGGTATTGAGGTCTTCATCAACCGGTAATATGCCTATGGCGTAGTTCTTGAAATGCACCTCGCCATAGATACCCTTGCCACCAGAAGGGTTGATCACCTGGTGCTCAGTGAGGCCGATCCATTTATTTTCGTAGATCTTATGGCTTTCTATGGTAATCCAGGGGTTTGTCTCTTCCATGGTACCAATATACAAAAATTAGAAAGGCTCTTCATCAGATCGCATTTCCTGCTGGTCCGTTTTTTTCTTTTTGCTGCCAAAGCTGGTTTTTCCAAACCTGTAGGAATAAGTAAGGCTGGCCATGGTGCCCTGCATCCTGCGACGGAAATCGATAACGGTGTTGTTGGCGTCTGTAGTCATACTCCAGGCCCGCGTATTGAACACATCGCGCACATTCAGGCTCAGCGAAGACTTCTTGTCTTTGAAGTCATACTTTGCGCCTGCGTCAACTCCGTACATCGCGTTTCTTTTGCCCTGAGCCATTACTTCCGGTGCCCGGTAATCGCCCCTTAACTGCAAGGTAATTCCGTAGGGCAGCGTAAAGTTGTTGGTCAGGTTGGCGTTCCAGCTGAACCCCGAGTTTTCGACGATGCCGAATTCAGGCACACCAACGATCTTGTTCTGATAGAGGTTGATGTTCCCGGTGAAATTCCAGGCTTTGGCGACATCTACACGACCGATCAGTTCCAGGCCGCTCGAATAATTACGCGTAAGGTTTTGCGGCGTTGTGATGGTAATGCCGTTTTCGTCGGGTTCGGTGCGCACCCGCTGGATCACGTCATCGGTCTGCCTCAGGTAGGCACTTGAAATCAGTGTCACCTTTTGCCAGAACTTACTGTAACTGAGCTCAAATGCGTGCACGTCCTCTGGCCTGAGGTTTGGATTGCCCCTGCGGTAGTTCAGTGGGTCTGATACATCAAGGAAGGGATTGGTATCCCAGCCCCTGGGCCTGTTGACACGACGGCTGTAGCTAAGCTGCACCTGCTGGTCGCCTTTGAATTTCTGTGTAAGGAAGACACTTGGATAAAGCCTGGTATAGGCGACTTTTCCCGGGACATGGCTGATCGCACCGGAATTGTCATATACACCGAGGCGGGTATCCAGCCTGGCGTCTTCTGCCCTAAGACCTATCTGGTAACCGAAGTTGTTCACCTGGTTCTGATAATTGAGGTACAGCGCATGTACCTGGTCTTTGTTGTTGAACTGATTGGTCAATGCAAAGTTCGGTACGTATACTCCGGTGAGTGCGTCCTGTAACTCGGAGAGGTTGCTGCTTTCTGATGTTCTGATCTGGCTCCGGTAACCGGCTTCGACCTTACCTGCTTTTCCTACAGGTAAAGTGTAGTCTGTTTGTATGTTGTAGTTCCGGTTAAAGCCATATCCGTCATTTCGCTGAATGTTGGGCAAGGTATTGCCTGTTCCGTCGCTCTCATAAAATTCGGTGTTATATAACTGAAGATTATCGTTGTCGCCTTCAGAGAAGCTGAAATTAAAGGTAAGTTCCTCCTTGGGCTTTTTAAATTTCTGGTTAAAATCGAGACTAAGATCATAACTTCCGCCTGAGCCCAGATTGGTATTGTTCCTGTTGCTGAGGTTTACCGGATTCTTTGCCGCGTCAAGCTGGTCTATCTTCAGCAGTTCTGTACGGTCGTTGTCACGGATATTGAATCCGCCGGAGAAGCTGAGTATGCTTTTTTCGGAAAGGTTATAGTCTATGCCGGCTTTTACGTTATGGCCTTTTTCCAGCATATCGCCAGTCGTAAGCTGATTGGCATAGACAGTTGAGGAAAGCGGCTGTTTATAAAAGATGTTGCTGTAGCCGCCCCCTGTTCTGTTACCGTAACGATAACTGTAGTTGCCGTAAAGATTAACCTTGCTGTTCTGGAAGCTTAGACTGGTATTGGCGTTATAGTTATCGCGGTTACCGGCAGTCAGTGCTGCCGATCCGTTCAGTCCCAGTTTCTTATTCTTCTTGAGGACGATATTGATGATGCCCGACTGGCCCTCCGCATCATATTTGGCTGAAGGGTTGGTGATCACTTCAACACTCTCAATGGAGCTGGCAGGAATTGACTGGAGGATCTGGGCAACGCTGCCCCCTGCGATAAGAGAGGGCTTGCCGTCGATCAGTACCCTGACACCTGTCGAACCCCTGAGGCTGACATTTCCGTCGATATCGGTCTGGATCGAAGGAACATTCTGGAGTAAGTCCGAAGCGGAGCCTCCTTCGCTTACCAGACTCTGGTCAACGGAAAACACTTTTTTGTCGATACCCAGTTGCATCGTACTTTTCTGAGCAGTAACCTGCACCTCATTAAGTACCGTGCCTTTTGAAGGCTTCATTCTGATGGTGCCGAGGTTGACCGGCTGGTCAGATACCTGCAGGGAATCGCGGACCATGGTCTGATAACCGATATAGCTTAGTTTAAAGGTATATACTCCCTTTGCCAGTGCGGCTATGTTCAGGTTGCCGTCAGCATCTGTTTGTGCTCCTTTGACTACGGCTTTTGTTTTCCTGTTCAGGACCACAGCCGTAGCAAACGGAATGGTCTCGCCGCTTTGCGCATCCATCACTTTTGCCGTTATTCTGGCACTGGTAGTCTGGGCGCCGCCTTCCAGGGGGAATAAGTAAAATACGGTAATAATCAGTAAAAATAGTCTTTGGTAATTCTTCATCTCAGGTCCCTTGTGTATAAGGGAGACAAAGAAAAGGGGCCTAAGTTTAAAAAAGGAGGCAGTAACTATTTTATTACACCAAAAAGCAGTTGTGAAAGTAAAATTATTGTTAACCGGCAGGTCCTTGCAGACTAATCAACGGAAACAGTAAGCCCTTCCTGCTGAAGGATCTTCCGGTAAACCTCCATTTCGGTAAAAGAGCCCTCTAAAACGGCACATTTACCTTTGTTGTGTACCTCCCAGGCGATCTTTTCTGCCTGATGTTCGGAATAGTCGAGGTATTTCATCATGCAATGGATCACATGGTCAAACGTATTCACATCATCATTCCACAGGATCAGCCGGTGGATGGTCTTCAGGGAGGTAAGGATTTCTTCGAGTGTAAATGTTTCTTCCTTTGTTTCGGTTGACATTCTGCAAAAATACGCTTAATTCAAAATATTGTTGCAGCTAAGATTTTTTTTGCTTAAAATTTGCAGTAAAGCCAAATGTTATGCAGCGTTCAAGAATTGCCGGAATAGGTTATTACGTACCTGAGAATATCTATACCAATAGTGATCTGGCGCGGTTCATGGAGACGAGCGATGAATGGATACAAGAGCGAACGGGAATCAGGGAGCGCCGTTTTGCCGACCGGCTGGAAGAGACGACGACCACGATGGGAATAGCCGCGGCGAAGGTTGCGATGGAGCGTGCAGAAACGACTCCTGAAGAGATAGATTTTATTGTGTTTGCCACCCTGAGCCCTGACTACTACTTTCCGGGATGTGGTGTGCTGGTGCAACGGGAAATGAAAATGAAGGAAATAGGGGCCCTGGATATCCGCAACCAGTGCTCGGGGTTTGTTTATGCCTTGTCTGTCGCCGATCAGTTCATTAAAACAGGGATGTATAAAAACATCCTGGTTGTGGGTAGCGAGAAGCATTCCTTTGCTATGGATTTTAATACCAGGAGCCGTAATGTATCGGTGATCTTCGGAGACGGTGCGGGTGCTGTAGTCTTACAACCGGCACAGGAGGAAGGGCAGGGCATACTGAGTACGCACCTGCACAGCGATGGTGCCGAAGCTGAACTGCTGGCGATGTATTACCCGGGGGCGCATGCCAATAAATGGCTGAAGGACAAACCCGGATATCCGGAGCAGGAACTGGGCGGGTTGTTCCTCACAGCGGAACAGCTGAGCGGCGGCGCGGCTCTGCCTTTCATGGACGGGCCGGCGGTATTCAAAAAGGCAGTCGTAAAATTCCCCGAGGTGATCAGGGAGGCCCTGGAGGCAAATGGTCTTTCTGCAGGTGATATTGACCTGCTGGTTCCCCACCAGGCAAACCTGCGGATCAGCCAGTATGTACAGCAGACGCTGGGCCTGGAAGACAGGCAGGTGTTCAATAACATTCAGCGTTATGGTAACACTACTGCTGCGTCGGTGCCCATTGCTTTGTGCGAGGCCTGGGAAGCGGGGAGGATAAAGCCAGGTGATCTGGTCTGTCTGGCTGCATTCGGCTCCGGCTTTGCCTGGGGGAGTGCACTGATCAGATGGTAACTTCGTCTCTCTAACTCCCCTTCGCCGAGCGGGTCATTTGTTCAAGCATATCCCACATTTCATCCGGAACGGCTTCCAGGCCGTTGAACTGGCCGGCTCCCTGCAGCCATTCTCCGCCATCTATAGTAATGACCTCACCGTTGATGTAGCCTGCAAAATCGCTGACCAGGAAGGCCGCCAGGTTGGCCAGTTCCTGGTGGTCACCTACCCGTTTCAGGGGAACACGGTTCTTAAAATCGAATTTTTCAGCCAGGTCACCGGGCAATAGCCTTTCCCAGGCACCTTTGGTCGGAAAAGGTCCCGGCGCGATCGCATTGCTGCGGATCCCATATTTCCCCCATTCGGCTGCCAGTGACCGGGTCATGGCCAGGACGCCGCCTTTGGCACATGCGGAAGGCACGACGTAGGCAGAGCCGGTAAAGGCATAAGTCGTAACGATGTTCAGGATACTGGCGGCTTGCTTTTCCTTGATCCAGTGCTTTCCGAAAGCCAGCGCGCAGTTTGCCGATCCCTTCAGAACGATGTCGATAATGCTGGAAAATGCATTGGCAGATAGCCTTTCCGTAGGAGATATGAAATTTCCGGCAGCGTTGTTCAGCAATACATCTGCGCGGCCAAAGTTCTTGAGCGTTTCGGACAGCATATGATCGACTTCTTCATAATTCCTGACGTCGCAGGGCACCGGAAGCACCTTACCACCGGTAGCCGCTTCCATTTCCTTTGCCGACTGCTCCAGTACTTCTGCTTTTCTGCTGGTAATGACAAGGTTAGCGCCAAGTTGAAGAAAATACAATCCCATGGCCCGGCCAAGTCCCGTACCTCCGCCGGTAACTACAATGGTCTTGTCTTTAAGCGCGTCTTCGCGAAGCATTGGCTGATTGTACATGGCTATTTCTTTTGAAGGTTATCGATCAGGTTCTTTAAGATCGCCCGGGTAGCGGGTGACCACCATTGCCGGAGCATGGCAGCAAGTTCTTCTGTCTGATCGGAGCCTGCCGCTGCGATCAGTTCTTTCCGGATATTGAGCTTGCTTTGAGTCCAGGTATTCCTTTCCATAGCCATGTATCTTCTGGCTTTCCGCTCTGCAGCCGTGAGAATCCCCCCTGGATTGGCCAGTTCGTCGACCAGACCCGCATGTAGTGCCTCGGCAGGGTTGAACAACTTTCCTTCCAGCAAGGCACGGGAAGCTTGGGCCTGTCCGAGCCAGAATGAACAAAGCTTAAAGATACTGTTAGGGACGATGATGCCTACTGGCACCTCGTTCAGGCCAATAATGTAATTGCCTTCAGCCATAACCCGGTGGTCACAGGCAAGCGCGATCACGCAGCCGCCTGCCGGGCTGTGTCCGTTAATGGCTGCGATAAGCGGTTTTCTGAAGGCGACCAGGGAAGCCACAAAGTCAAGGAACAGCTTCCAGAAGTCTTCAGCCTCCTGTTCACTGTAATTGTACAGTTCGATCAGGTCCAGTCCGGCGGAGAAAAAGCCTTCTTTTCCGGTTAGGATTACCGCTGCGATATTTGGATCTGCTGAAATGTTGCCCAGCATATCTTTCAGTTCGGTGATCATCTCCCTGTTCAGGGCGTTGGACCGGCCTCTGTCCATGGTGATGATGGCCAGCTGATCTTTTACAGTAACTTTGATGGTGTTCATGCGTTGTTTAGTTTACTTGATAAGTATATACAGACCTGCCCAGGTTGCCGCTCGCATCTATGCCTTCGACTACTACCCGGTAAGTGCCGGTAAGGTCTGAATTGTAAAAGCTTACCTTTCCACTTCCCTTGCCGGTTGCCACATGCGGGTTCCAGTAAATGGTGCTCCGCAGGTCGGGCGTATCGCTGGCAACTTCATATTTAGGGGAATAGAATTCCCTGGGCGTATAGAAGCCTTTCGGAGAATAGGTGACGATACCAGGTGTAATGGATGGAAGCCCTGAGCTGCCACTGCCCCTTTTAGTGGTAATGACAAGTACGCCACCGCCGCCACGCATCCCATAGATCGCTGTATAGTTGACAGATTTCAGGATTTCTATTGTTTCTACGTCAAATGGATTGATATTGTCGAGGAAGTCGGGCTCGGTAGGCATACCGTCAATGACAATCTGCATGGGCGAATTGCCGTTCCTGAGCAGGTAGGCCATGCCATTTCTGATCATAAGACCCGCAACCCTGCCTTGCAGGCATTGGGAAAGTGTCGTGCAGTTCTGTAATTGTTCGGTTGTGATCACTGCATCGGCATTGCCGGCCCCATTCAGGTTGGAAGAATTTTTGGCCGGATTCTTCTTCTCGGTGATATTCACTTCCTTCAGGGTAATACTTTTTTCCAACATGCCGCTTTTTCGCATCTGATCAAAATAATCAATGCTCTGCTTCAGATAGGCAGACAGGGCACCGTTAACGTTTACTTCTATATCGCCTGTATTCTTGCTTTTGGTGACGATCTGACCCGCAACCAGGTCGAGCTTGATATCCACATTTTTTTTATCTCTTGCGTTTCTGGCCTGGACAATGAAACGGGTGCTGTCATTGAAGACCAGGTTGTCAAAGCTAAACCTTCCCCCGGCATTGGTAACGGTGTCCATCGCGAAAATGCCTCCCGAGGAAGAAAAGAGCATGACTTTGCTGTTGGGTGAGGGCTTGCCGCCATAAGTGGTTACCGTACCGCTGATCTTAAGCGTCTTTTCAGGCTGGAACCGGATCACCGGTGCAGCTCCTGCAATGATGTTCTTCCACAGGAACCTTCTCCAGCCCTGCGTCAGCATCAGGTTGTCGAGATCACTGCTGGTCTGCTGATCATCTTTCAGAAAATAGTAGTTGGGCTTTTCTACATAACCGGCAATGTCCGAAGTCAGCAGGAGACTGGTCAGAATATTGCTTTCATTGTTTTCATCGGGCGTAACCGCGGCGTTTGCCGTCACTGCCACAGAAAAAGAACCCTCGGCAGGCTGATTTTCCAGGGCAGCACTGATGTCCAGTTCCACCTTTTCCCTTTTATGATATTGTTGCTGACCAGCGCTTACTTTAAGGTCCAGCAGGCCCGATTTACTTTTTAAGAAGACAAGTCTTTCGCTTACGGGAATATTGTCTGCGGAAAACAAGGTAAACTGGACAATCCCTGCGGGCAGGTCTTTTTTCGGGATGGAAGTCAGGATCAGTTGTTTCTGCGCGCTGGCCCTGGACACGAAATAAACATTGCCGTTGTTCTGCGCAACCAGCTTGAGTTCTCCTGTTCCTGTGAGGCCCTGGCTTAGCATGATCTTGATCACAATCTTATCTTCGGTCTGGCTAATGTTCAGGACGTAACCCTGGCTAAATGCCTTAGGCAGATCAAAGCTTTTTTCAGATCCGTCCTTAAAGCTTACCGTGGCCCTGTACATTTTCCCCGGCTGAGGGTTCAGTATAAAATTGCCCATTCCGAGGTGAGTAGTATTGTACTTGCTGATTTCCTGCCCGGAATCATCGGTGATGATACCTGTAATATCTTCGCCAAGACCAGCGGCATTTACCGATTTGACGCCCAATTTCGAAGGCAGGTTTTCTACCAGGCTGCCGCCTTCAGGGAAAAACTGCACATCTACAGCATCAGAGGTGGCGGTTACCGGTATTTGCTTGGTCACTTTCCTTCCGTTTAGTATATCCAGCGTCGTGACGATCCTGCCGGACCGGTAAAGCGAAGGCAAAGTATTCAGAAAGCTGATTTCTGCGTTGCCATCCTTATCTGTCGTTGTTTTTCCCTTTGCAACGCTCCTGAAGTTCAGCTGCACATCGTAACTGACTTCTTGTCCGGCATAAGGAATCCCTTCCCTGTTGGTATATCTGATCAGCGCTTTGACCTTTTCCGCTGTGTTATCTTTCTGGAATGTATAGCGGGATCTGGTGAATACGTCATTGGCCCAGGAGTTGCCGATCTTTATCGTCTTGTCGAAGAAAAAATCGGTGCCAGCATTACGCATCCATTGGGTATAGGCACGGATACGGTAGTTGCCTTCTGAAAGTGAGTCGGGCAGTTTGAAATCTCCCCAGCTGATCCCCGACACGAGCGGTAAACGGAGTTGTTTTTTTACAGAGTCCTTCTCGTTGATCAGCTCTACATACAGCACATTGCTGATGTCGGATAACCTGGAACTTTGTGCGTTAATGACGTAGGCCTTAAACCAGATGTTGTCGCCGATGGCGTAATAGGGTTTATCAAGATGGAGGTGGACTTTTTCCTGGGGATATTTTTCATTGTAGGCCTCCAGCTTCTTTAACAGGGCTGCAAAAGGATCTTCGTCCGTCTTATAAGCAAAGCCTGCTGCAATGACCAGCAGGAAAAATGCGGTACGGAAGGCAAACTTCAGTTTCATAGGAAAGCAACGCTGGAAAAACGTGCTTAATATACTAACTAAAACTTATTCTTCCACATCATGCTTTCTACTGGTCTGGTCGTTTTATTGTTGTACTTGGCATTCCCTTTAACATTGTAAAGGGTTTCTATTTCTCCCTCGATCTTAAAATAGATCAGTTGTCCGATGGGCATCCCTGCATATATTCTTACGGGTTGCGCACAGGAAATTTCCAGTGTCCAGGTATTACAGAACCCCACATCACCCTTGCCTGCGGTGGCATGGATGTCGATGCCAAGCCGTCCCGTACTTGATTTGCCTTCCAGGAAGGGAATATGCTGGTGGGTTTCGGTATATTCCAGTGTAACACCAAGATACAGCGTGCCTGGCTGCAGCACATAACCTTCTCTGGGTATTTCAAAATGCTCGATCTGATTGTGTGCCTTTGCATCCAGGACCCGGTCTTTGTAAGTAGCCAGGTACTTCCCCAGGTGGACATCATAAGAATTGGTGCCAAGGCATTCAGGATTAAAGGGTTCGATAATAATGTTCCCCTTTTCTATCTCTTCTAATATCCGTTTGTCAGAAAGTATCATTTTGCAAGCATTTGGACGAAATTATGATTAATTTAAGATACTTTTGCATTGTTTTTCTAAATAGAGATGCCCGTAATTTTGAACAAACAGATTGATGAGGATACCGTGCTGGGCGTATGGAAAATTGAGGAAACCGAAGCGCAGTTGCGCGCTGCACTTCAGTTAAGGCAACATGAGCATGACCTCATTTCTACCCTGAACAGCGGCAAGCGCCTGCTGCACTGGTTAAGCACCAGGGTTCTGCTCCGGTCTATGCTGCATACCTCAGAATACATCGATTGCAGGGTCGATGAACATGGTAAGCCTTATCTCCCGGGTCTGGGATACCATATCTCGCTTAGCCATTCTTATGACTATGCTGCAGTGATGATCGGAAAGACGAAGGCGGTAGGAGTCGATATTGAACTGATTAAGCATAAGATCAGGGGTATACGGAATAAGTTTCTTTCTGATTCGGAGCTGGCCCAAAAACAGATCGGCGATAATATTGAAGGTTTATATGTCTGCTGGTGTGCCAAGGAAGCAATTTACAAATGGAACGGCAGAAAGGGGCTCGAGTTTAAACGGGATATCCACATCCGGCCATTCCGGCTCAAAACCAGCGGCAATCTGGAGGTTGCGGTTGACCTGCCGGACGGGCCCCGTCAGTTAACCGTCGAATATTTTAAGGTAGGGGCAGATTACATGCTCGGATATACTGTAGGCTGACAGAGAAAATGCAGAATAAAAAAGTAATATATACAGACTGGGGACTGATTGACTACGAGATGGCCTGGGAACAGCAGGAGGCACTTTTGAATGAGGTTGTGGCGGTCAAAACCCGCAACCGCCTGGAGGGCCTGGCATCGGAAACCCCCAACCATCTGATCTTTTGTGAGCACCCGCATGTATATACGCTCGGCAAGAGCGGTCATCCCGAAAACCTTTTGCTCGACGAGCAGGGCCTGAAGGATAAGCAGGCGGCCTACTACAAGATCAACAGGGGCGGGGACATTACCTATCACGGACCTGGACAGATCGTCGGTTATCCGATCCTCGACCTGGAAAATTTCTTTACTGATATCCATCTTTACTTAAGGACGCTGGAAGAGGCGGTGATCCTGACACTGGCCGATTACGGCATCGCCTCAAGTCGTTATCCCGGTTATACAGGGGTATGGCTGGACGCCGATAAGGAAAACGCGCGCAAGATCTGCGCGATGGGCGTCAGGTGCAGCCGTTGGGTCACGATGCACGGCTTTGCACTTAATGTAAATGCAGACCTGAGCTATTTCAGCCATATCGTGCCCTGTGGGATAGATGACAAGGCCGTCACCTCGATAGCGGCTGAACTGGGTCGCCCGGTCGATATGGAAGAGACCCGGGAACGGCTAAAGAAGCACATAGCCGCACAGTTTGGTATGAAGCTTATCTAACGGGCGGATTTCGGATCACATTTTGAAGTTTTCTAATAAATATTTATTTTACAGGAAAACTCTAAAACTATGGATTACAATTCTGATTACGCTGCTGCAGCGGGCATAGGTGCCGGCTCTATTTTCATTTGGTTGCTGATTACGGTGATTACTTACGCCGGATTATGGAAAATGTTTGTGAAGGCAGGGAAACCTGGCTGGGCAGCGATTATTCCGATTTACAACGCAATCGTACTGATCGAGATCATCGGAAAGCCAACCATTTGGATACTTTGGTTCCTGATCCCATGTGTGAACATTGTCTTTGGCATCTGGGCACTTAATTTACTGAGCAAGAGCTTCGGCAAGAGTGAAGGATATACCATTGGTATGCTTATCCTTCCCTTCGTATTTTTTCCGCTGCTCGGTTTCGGCGACGCAAGGTATCTCGGGCCGTCCGCTGCGGAGGCAAGGTTTAGGCAAAATCCCTTTGATCAGGGTGGCCAGTTCAATGTGGACGATCCCTTCAATAAGCCACCGACCACGCCGAATGCTTAAATGGCCGGTCTGATGATATGCATCATGTCTGTTTTTTCCCATGACCGGGAGAAAGCAGACATTTTTTTATTGCCTTGCCCTTTCAAATACCTGACTGGGCTGGATTGCCCCGGATGTGGTTTCCAGCGATCGGTCATCGCCCTGATGCGGGGAGATGTCAATTCGAGCCTGACCCTTTATCCCCCGGCCATCCCGCTGATCCTTACGTTCGTGTTTTTCCTCTTCGTCAAACTGCGGGGAAAGGTCATACGGCCGGCGGTGATCAATATACTGTTTATCGTCAATGCAGCCGTCATCACAACCAGTTACCTTTTTAAGGTTGCCGCAATGCTGAACTGAATGCCGCCCGGATCATGATAGGGATGTCAGGTGGGTGTAGTCTTTGAGCACGGTTTTCAGGAAGGTGTAGTCATTCATTCCCACAGGCATTACGATACCGAGTTTGTCTCTTACCTTGGCGGACATCGCAGTGACCAGCTCCTGGTTATAGGTCTTATGAAATGCATCCAGTACTTCAAATATCAGTTCTGCCTCCAGGTCTGTCATTTCGGTAACCTGATTGAAAACGGGGACGTAGTCTTCAGCGAGTTTAGCATTAAAAGCAAGGTTTGACAGGCCTGTGCGTGGTTTAGTGGTGATCACCAGGGTACCGGCAGCGATATCTCCGATCCGCTGCTTTTTCCCGGAAACCGCTACGGCGATCAGGCCTGCGATCTGCCCGGTAAGGGTGAAGTCAACCAGCCGGAACAGCCAGCGCATGAAATACTGGCCAAGACTCGCGCGGTCGCCGTTCTGGCTGATTACCTTTATTTTCATCAGCCGCTTGCCCGGAGACTGGCCGTTCATCAGCAGTTCGCAGCCTAGGAAATAGAATACGCAGATGCAGGCATAAATGGCAATGACCACATTTCCCAGGAATGGTGTCAATGCGCCCGAAAGATTAAGGAGCATCATCAGGACAAGGCCGGTCACGACCAGCAGGCTCACATCAATCAGTCTGGCGGCAATGCGCTCGCCGAGACCGGCAACAGGATAGTCTATCGTTACATTCTGGCTGGTATCTACTTTAACGGTCTCCATATCCAAATATAGAAATTGACACCTCACTTGTTTCTTTTTTTTGCTATTTTGAGCACCATTAAATTAACGTCTTAAACATGAGAGAGGCACTGTTTGTAAAACAGCATTCTGAAAAATGGCGCTCATACGAGCAGATGCATGCGGCCAGTCCCGACGAACTTGCACAGCGTTTTACGGACATTACCAGCGACCTCTCCTATGCCCGCACCTTCTATCCGAAATCAAAAACAACGGTTTACCTGAATGGCCTTGCCGCCACGCTGCACCAGGCGATTTACCGCAGAAAGCGTGAGCGCGCCAACCGCTTCCTGCACTTCTGGAAAACAGAGCTGCCCTTGCTTTTTTATATCCGCCGCCGCCAGTTGGGATATGCTTTTATCATCTTTATGGCCGCCGCCTGCATCGGGGTACTTTCCGCGAAATTCGACGATACCTTTGTCCGCCTGATCATGGGTGACGACTATGTGAATATGACAAATGAGAACATCAGCAAGGGGGACCCGTTTGGCGTGTACAAAAGGGAAAGTTCCTTTTCGATGTTCGTCAGGATAGCGGCCAATAACGTACAGGTATCGTTTGTAGTTTTCGTACTCGGGTTATTTGCCGGCCTGGGGACCATTTCGGGGTTGCTCCACAATGGAGTGATGCTGGGTGCTTTTGAATATTATTTTTTCAGCAAAGGTCTGGGCATGCAGTCGGTGCTGGTCATCTGGATCCACGGCACCCTGGAAATTGCCGCGATCATCATCGCCGGAGGTGCAGGGCTGGTACTTGGCAACGGCATCCTGTTTCCGGGGACCTATACGCGTCTGCAGTCTTTTCGCAGGGCAGCTGCTGAAGGCACGAAGATCATCGTCGGCCTTGTCCCGGTTTTTCTGACCGCGGCATTTTTTGAGGGATACGTAACGCGTCATACAGAGATGCCTGTCTGGCTTAGTGCCGGTATACTGGCAGGCTCACTCGCTTTTATCATCTGGTATGTGGTGATTTACCCGCTGCGCCTACACCGTATTCATAATTTAAACAAGCATGGATTTCAAGGTAGAATTTAAAAAGGTCCGTTCATTCGGAGAGATCATTAACGATAGTTTTTTGTTTATCAGGCAGAACATTAAAGCCCTGTTCAAAACATTCCTGTATTTCTCAGGGATCTTCGTAGTAGCAGGAATCGTATCCAATGTGATGTATCAGCTCCGGATACAGGAGGCCGCAGGTCAGAATTCAGTGTCTGCAATGTTCGGACTGACTTATCTGGTCGTCATGGCCATTACCTTGCTGAGCTATACTGCGCTCACGGTTTCCATCCTCTGCTTCATCGATCTGTATAATCAAAAGGGCAGGGTTGCGCCGACAGTGGAGGAGGTATGGGGATACTTCCGGTATTATTTCTTCAGGGTTTTCGGCAGTAGCCTGGTCATCGGATTATTTCTTGGAATCTGTTTTCTCTGTTGCATCATCCCGGGTATTTATGTCTTTCCGGCGGTGAGCCTGGTGCTTCCTGTCATGATCTTTGAAAACGCAGGCCTGGATTATTCCCTGGGAAGGGGCTTTAAGCTGGTCAAACAGCAATGGTGGCCGACAGCCGGTACTTTGCTCATGATCTGGTTCATTACTTATGCAATGATGTGCTTTGTAATGGTGCCGCTGATCATGGCGGGACTGATCGGGTCATTTGCAGGCGGGCAGAAAGCTTTGGGTCTGGGGATCGCCATCACCTCAGCAGTGCTGCAGGGCATTTGCCAGATCTTCATGATCCTGCCTCTTGTGGGCGTCTCGTTATGCTATTTTAACCTGGCCGAACGGATAGAGCATACCGGCCTGCTGGGTCGTATAAATCAGTTCGGCAACGAAAGCGACCCTTCGGGCGAAACCAGGGAAGATTACTGACATGATCGCTTCGCAGAGAACAGCAGACAGTCTGAGGCATTTTAATGCCCAAAGCCTGCGCGACTACGCGCATCAGGCTGAATTCCGGTACCAGGAAACTTTGTCCGGTGATTCCTGGTGGGACAGGTTTGTACGCTGGTTCTGGGAAATGCTGGATGCCTTGCTGGGCAGTGAATACAGCCGCCCGTTCATTACCTATGGTGCAATCCTCCTCCTGAGCGGACTGTTGATCTTCCTGATCCTGAAAGCGGCGGGGCTGGACCTCCTGGTCTTCGGCAGGGCATCTAAAGCTATTCCTGCACTGCAGAATGCTGATGCAGAGGACATCCATCTGATCGATTTCAATCAGGAAATCCACCGCGCGGTCAATGCGGGGGACTATCGCCTGGCGGTAAGGATGTTTTACCTGAGATTGCTGAAGCAACTGAGCGACCGTAATGAAATTATCTGGAGCCCGGACAAGACCAATCGTACCTACATCACGGAAATACAGGATACGGGCAGGAGTGCGCGGTTTAAAAAGCTGACGCAGGAGTTTGAACGTGCCTGGTATGGGGAAATCGACCCGGCGCCGGGTGATTTCAAAAGGATAGTGGCAGATTTTGAAAACTTCAATTCGTCCCCGGCATGAAGGGCTTCAGGTTTTATATCATCGCCTGCTGCGCATTGCTGACCGGTTACCTGGTACTGGAATTCACCCGTCCCAAACCTGTAGACTGGACGGAAAGTTACCTGAAGGAAGACAAAATCCCGTATGGGCTGTACATTCTCTTCAACCGGATCGGCGACATTTTTCCCGGCAGGGAAGTTATCATTTCCGGCAAGCCTGTGCGTACGGCCTTAAGTCGTACGGACCCGGCCAGCTATCTGGTCATTGCAAATTCGCTCAGCTTAAATTCGGCAGACCTCCAGGCGCTGAAGCAGTTTGCCAGCCGGGGAAACCAGGTTTTTATCGCTGCATCCACTTTCGGACGTACCCTGTCACAGGAGTTCAGCCTTAAGACTGCAGATGAAGCAGGCCTTTCCGGTATACAGCACACAAGTTTCATCAACCTGCCATTCAAAGGCGAACAGCGGTACCGGTTTGAATATAAAGTTATGCCCAGGTATTTCAAGCATTTCGACAGCGCCAGGGCCGTGGTCATTGGCATAAACGGGAATAAGCAGGCAAACTTTCTGAAATTTTCCTTTGGAAAGGGTTCCTTATACCTGATGCCGAACCCACAGCTGCTGACCAATTACAGCCTGCTCAATCCCATGGGCGCCGCTTACGCCGAAAGGGCCCTGTCGCTGCTGCCCGCTGGTAACAGCCTGCTCTGGGACGAACACTTCACCAGGAATACCGGGCGGGACGAAAATGTTCTCCGGGTCTTATTCCGGTACGACATGCTTCGATGGGCCTATTTGCTGAGCATCACCGGTGTCCTTTTATTTGTACTCTACGAACTCAAGCGCAGGCAGCGGATCATTCCGATGGCGGACCCGCTCCGGAATTCATCCGTAGATTTCGTACGTACCGTAGGCCAGGTTTATTATCACCAGCGTGACCACAAGGACATTGCCATTAAAAAAATGCATTTCTTCCTGGATTACATCAGGAATACCTACAGGCTGGAAGGATCAGCCCTGGACCACAGATTTGAAAAGGAACTGCTCCGGATGTCTGGTGCAGAAGAAGCTGTCGTCGCAGAGCTGCTGACGGTCTTAAGAGGACTGCAGGGCACAGGGCAGCTCCCGGAACGTGAACTGGTCCGGTTCAATCAACTTATAGAAACATTTCACCAACAATCCCAATAGACATGGAAGCAGAATTCTCCCAGGAACGGACAGATCTTAGCGAACTTAGCGGCGCCGTTAGCCGTATCCGGGAAAACCTTGGAAAGATCATCATCGGACAATCGGAGATTGTCGACCTCATTATTGCCGGGCTGCTGGCCGATGGCCACATCCTGCTGGAAGGCGTACCGGGAGTGGCCAAGACACTGACGGCAAAGCTCATTGCCAGGAGCATCGACGCACTTTTCTCCAGAATACAGTTTACGCCAGACCTGATGCCCTCAGACGTATTGGGCACTTCGGTATTTGACCCAAGAACCGCTGCCTTCGAATTTAAAAAGGGTCCTGTTTTCGGCAATATCATCCTGATCGATGAGATCAACCGTGCGCCGGCAAAGACGCAGTCTGCGCTGTTTGAGGTCATGGAGGAAAGACAGGTGACGATAGACGGCTTTACCTATCCGATGGAAGCGCCTTTTATGGTACTGGCTACCCAGAATCCGGTCGAACAGGAAGGAACCTACAGGCTGCCCGAAGCGCAGCTAGACCGGTTCCTCTTTAAGC
Organism: Pedobacter sp. JY14-1; assembly: GCF_029269825.1. Classification (GTDB taxonomy): domain Bacteria; phylum Bacteroidota; class Bacteroidia; order Sphingobacteriales; family Sphingobacteriaceae; genus Pedobacter. Next base: position 291,333 of record NZ_JARJHU010000003.1, read on the forward strand.
TCAGCGTAGGGTATCCCACACTTGAGGAAGAGACACAACTGCTGACCCGCCAGCATCAGCACCGTTCTGAAGACCAGCTGGAAGCCGTCGGGGCCATACTGGACAAGAATGAAGTGCTCGCTTGCCGCAGGCTGGTAAGAGGCCTCCATGTGGAAGCGAAGGTGATCGAATATGCCGCCAGGATCAGTCATGAGACACGGCACAGCAAATCACTTTACCTTGGCAGTTCTCCAAGGGCATCCCTGGCCCTGATCAATGGCGCCAAGTCTGTAGCCGCAATCGACGGAAGGGATTTTGTAACGCCTGAGGATATCGTCAGGGTGGCAGTTCCGGTCCTGGGGCACCGGGTTATCCTCACTCCGGACAAGGAAATGGAGGGCAGCACTCCTGCCGACGTGATTGCACAGATCATTCAGAAAATCGAGGTACCCCGTTAGCCGTGAAAGCACTGTACAGGAAATATTACCTTGACCTTTTTCTGGCAGGCCGGTTATTCGCGGGCATTGCGCTATGCGTTTCCGTGTTCCTCTTCGCGTTCTTTCTGCCCGTCCTGCAGGTCTTGGCCTATGTACTTTTTTGTGTGCTCCTGCTGTTGCTGCTCATCGACATGATCCTGATGTTCCGTTACATCAAACCCTTTGACGGGGCGAGGACTGTTCCCGAAAGGCTGAGCAACGGAGATGACAACACGATCATGGTGAGTCTGGAAAACCGTTATCCCTTCAGTGTAGATGTCCTCGTCATCGATGAACTGCCTTACCAATTCCAGATCAGAGACCAGGAATTCCTCAGACACCTGAAGGCGAAGGATAAATACAGCTTCAGCTATATGCTGCGACCTGTAAAAAGGGGTGAATACCACTTTGGGCTGCTTCGGGCGTATGTTTCCTCTCCGATCGGCCTGATCCGCCGCAGGTTTAACTTTGGTTCCGGGCACACGGTCCCTGTTTATCCTTCGTTTCTTCAGCTGAGAAAATACGAGCTCATGGCCATCTCCAACCGGCTGCCTGACGCAGGGAACCGGCGCATCCGCAGGATCGGGCAAAGTCTTGAATTCGAACAGGTGAGAAATTATGTACAGGGCGACGATTACCGGAAGGTAAACTGGAAGGCCACCGCCCGCAAGGCAGAACTCATGACCAATTCCTTCATCGATGAAAAGACCCAGCATGTCTATTGCATCGTAGATAAGTCGCGCAACATGAAAATGCCTTTTGACGGGATGACCCTTCTTGACTATTCGATCAATGCTTCCCTGGCCCTCTCAGATGTTGTTTTGCTCAGGGATGACAAAGCCGGGCTGATCACCTTTGCGGAAAAGTCCGGTACGATGTTGCCGGCTGACAGGCGCCCCGGGCACCTGGGGAAAATCATGAGTACACTGTATAATGAAAAGACCAGGTACCTGGAGTCGGATATGGAGGCCTTATTCATCCGGATCCGCACCATGATCAGGCAGCGGAGCCTCCTCATCCTGTTTACGAATTTTGAGGGTATGCAGGCCCTGCGCCGGCAGCTTCCCTACCTGCGGAGAATGTCAAAATACCATTTGCTGCTGGTGGTGTTTTTTGAAAACACGGAATTGAGGTCGCTTACCGAAAGCCCGGCAAAAGACGTCGAGGGAATCTATGTGAAGACGATTGCCGAAAAATTTGCACATGAAAAGAAGATGATGGTCCGCGAGCTCGAAAACTTCGGCATCGCAGGCCTGCTCACTAAACCCCGGAACCTCAGCGCGGATGTCATCAACAAATACCTGGAAATAAAGGCAAGACGCCAGTTGTAAGCCTTCCTAACACTCTGGAAGGCTGATCGGGATGTTGGTGGCCAGCCCTCCGTCAGAAGTCTCCTTATATTTTGAGTTCATGTCCAGAGCCGTTTCCCACATGGTATGAACTACGGCATCCAGGCTCACTTTGGCTTTGTCCGGGTTGCTCTGCAGTGCGAGCTGGCTCGCCGTGATTGCCTTGATCGCGCCCATGGTGTTCCTTTCGATGCAGGGAACTTGTACCAGGCCGCCAATCGGGTCACAGGTCAGCCCGAGATGATGCTCCATAGCAATTTCTGCAGCCATTAATACCTGTCGCTGAGAACCACCCAGGCATTCCGTCAATGCCGCTGCGGCCATCGCAGAAGACACGCCGATCTCAGCTTGGCAGCCTCCCATCGCTGCGGAAATCGTGGCGCCTTTCTTAAAAATGCTGCCCACTTCAGAGGCACATGAGATAAACTGAATAATCTTATCCTCAGTAAAGCCGTCACAAAAGGTAATAAAATACTGCAGTACAGCTGGTATTACACCGGCTGCCCCATTCGTAGGCGCAGTCACAACGCGTCCAAAGGAGGCATTCTCTTCGTTTACGGCAAGCGCGAAGCAGCTGACCCAGTCGAGGATGTAATTAAAACTGTTGCCTCCGTTTCTGATAGCCATCACCCATTCCTCATAATTGGTATAAACGGCACTGCCGATCAACCGCTTATTAAGCGAGGCTGCACGCCTGGCCACGTTCAGGCCTCCGGGCAGAAAACCCGAGGTATGGCAGCCGCGGTAAATGCAGTCCTTCATGACATGAAAATGCTGCAAAATGCCCCGCCTGGTTTCTGGTTCCGGTCTCCAGGCCAGTTCATTCTCCTGCACCACTTCCGATACCTTTAGCCCGGTAGTCAGGCACCAGTGCAACAAATCAGCTGCTTTTTCTACCGGGAAAGGCAGTTCCACCTGTTCTTTCTCATTGCCGCTTTCTCCTTCTTTCACCACAAAACCTCCCCCTATAGAGTAATAGGTCTCGCTGAATGCAGTTCCGTCTTGTAAAAAGGCCTGGAAGGTAACCGCATTGGGATGAAAGGGCAGGCTTTCCGCAAACAGAAAGAGCAGGTCCTCAATGTAATCAAAATCAATATCCCGGCCACCGCTTAATGGCAGTCTTCGGTCCCTTTTAATGATGTCCACCGTGCTGTCTATTGCATTGACATCAAAAGTTACCGGGTCCGCTCCGGTCAGCCCCAATAGTATGGCGATGTCGGTTCCATGGCCTTTGCCGGTTTTGGCCAGTGAGCCATACAGCAATATCTTGACCTGAGTTACTTTATTTAATAAGTCGAGCCTGACAAGTGATGCGGTAAATTGCTGTGCAGCCCTCCAGGGACCCAGAGTATGGGAACTTGACGGGCCTATTCCGATCTTGAAAATATCAAAAACTGAGATTTGTTCCCTTTGCATACTGCAAAGCTAAGGTATTATCAGAAATGTGACTGCGTTATCTCAGTAGAAATTATAGCATCTCAGTCCATTGAACTTGTTGTAGCCCGAACTGTTAGGGAAATATTTCTCAAAACCAATACTTGCTTCTGTGGTTCCGTTTGTATTGGTATAGTTGATCTTTGATGTCGTCGCATCATGACTCACCCCGAGGCGCAGTTTCTCGCCATTCTTGCGGTCGGTGAAAATATCAAATGCAAGGGAAAGAACGATTGCATCCGGGCTTCCCGTACCGCTTGTCCTGTACCATAGACCTGTGTTCATGCTTCTGTACTTAAATTGCACCCCGCCACTTACCGAGCTCAGGTTTGCCTGCTTATAATAGACGGCGGAGGGGATCAGGTATGCGCCATCCTCGTCGTTTTGTACATAGGCACTGTTTAGGGGGATCCTGTAACTTAAATTGCTGACCAGCCGCATGGGTAGTTTAGCCTGTGTTCCCGTAAAAGACTCATCTGGCTGGTTGAGGTGATGTACAGCAGCGCCGAACATGAATCCCCTGTAGACCAGGTTTAACCCTCCCGCAGCATCGAAATAAAACTTTTTATTGGCATCAGGAAATTGTGCGGAAGATGTACTGCCGGGCATGTAACCCAGGCGCATGTCCAGCTGGTCTGAAAAAACCAGCCTGCTCCAGTCTATCCTCCTGTTGGTGAAGCCGGCCTGTACGCCAAATGACAGTACAAATTCATCATTGCCGACACTATAGGAATACGTTGCCGCAATGTTATTTTTATTAAGATAGGCCAGGCCTTCGCTGCTGCGGGTAAACAGTAAGCCCACGCCTCCGCCAAACTTCGGGATGTTCAGGTCGGCAGAGGCGCTGATGTAAGAAAGGTCGCCTGTTAGCCCCGACCACTGGTTCCTGTATATCAGGTTCATCCGGATGTCACCCTCAAACTGCCCCGTTAACGCAGGGTTCAGATAGATAGGTGCGTTAAAAAACTGCGAGTAAATGTGGTCTTGTCCGTAAATACGCCCGGAAAGGACCATCACCAGTACAATCAGTAAGTATTTTTTCCCCCTTCTTCCCATATGTTATCTGATTAAGTTAATGATACCCGTTCGTTTCGGAGGCGTGTGCCCGTAAGACATGCCCTTCCAGGCGGATCCATTGAGAAATTGTACGTCGGCTTTCCAGAAATAGACCCCCTGCGGCATTTGCCTTCCTCCAAAAGTACCGTCCCAGCCTTTTACCGGTTTGCCATCACTGAGCTCACTGGTTTCCCACATCAGCTGGCCCCATTTGTCGAACACGCTGAGCTTCCATGACTGTATGCCCGAGCCCTTGGCGCTGAATGACCTGAGTTCAGGGTTCGGGTCCGTAGGCATAAAGGCATTCGGTATAAAAAGGTTTCCCGGGATTCCGGTTACTTCAATGTCGTTTGCGGCGGTGGAGACACATCCGTTTTGATTTGCAGCAGTTAAGCGAACGGTATATTTCCCCACAGCAGCATAAATATGGGTCGGGTTTGTCTCAGAAGATGAGCCGCCGTCGCCAAAATCCCAGGTATAGGCGACACCATCAGTACTGGTATTGGTAAAGTTGACCTCCAGGCAATTGCAGTCCTCATTCCTGAGGGCCGTAAAACTTACCGAAGGTTGTGGCAGTACCGTAATTACTTCACTGGTGCTCGAAACGGAACAACCGTTGGTAGCCTTCAGTACTACGGTGTAGGTTCCGGGCTGAGTGAATGTATGTTCCAGGCGTTCAGGCGACCGGATTGTTTGTGCCGTGCTGCCATCTCCGAAGTCGTATTCGAAAGCATCTGCACCAGTGCTATTGTTAAAGAAGGGTACGGTAAAAGGTGCGCAACCACGTTTGTCGGGACCATTGACTACCAGTTCCGCAACGACTGTATTCGGTGCCACATTTATTTTATGTTCGCTGGTATGCGCTCCGCATGGCCCTTTTGTAGTCATCTTCACGGTATAGGTCCTGATCTGTGTCAGTGCAGTATAGGTATGATTTACCGTTTGCCGGTCATTGACCGTAAGTAGCGGAGAGCCATCGCCGAAATCGAAGGTATAAGTAGTATTGCTGGCTGCCGGGGAAGTGTTGCTGAAACTGACCGCCATAGGCGAGCAACCTGCGGTCCTGTCCGGTGAAAATACAGACAAGGCTGCTCCCCTTACCAGTACCGTTGATTCAAATGGTGCAGATGTCCCGCAGACACTGGTAGCCGTAAGTTTCACTGTATACGTTTTATCTTTTCCGGTAGGATCCGGTAAAAAGGTTATTGCTCCTGGTGTTGCTTTATCGGAAGTCTGGCCATTGCCAAAATCCCATTCAAATGTTGTATTGGCAAGCGAAGTAGACTTATTGGTAAACACGACGCTCAGCGGCCCGCAGCCTTCTGTTTTATCCTGAACGAATGCAGCAGCTATGGACTGGCGGCTGCCGAACTCATGGCTCATTTCAGCGGGTGCGCAGCCCTGGCTGCTTGTGACCACCAGTTTGATGGTCACTGTCCGGTTATCCTCATTAATGGTATAGCCCGGAAAGTTAATGCCGTTGCCGATCAGGACATTGTCTACATACCAGGAGTAAGTTCCGTTCCGGTCTGCATAAGCTGTTGCGGTAATATTTGAACCATCAATGCTGAAAGGGACACAACCCAGATCCGATATGTAGGTAAACTCAGCCTTAGCATTCAGGTTTACCAATACTTTGATGACGTTGCTGTAAAATGAAAGGGAACCAGAGCAGTTCGGAACGATGACGGCTCTGCGGTACCATGTAGTGGTTGTTAAGGTACCCGGGTTGAAATCTTTGCCGGTTGCAGACGGAATGTCTGTCCATGTATTCCCGTCAGTAGCCGATTGCCACTGGTAATTGTAAACACCGCCTCCACCCGAGGGTAAGGTACCCGTAAGTCCGGTAACGGTGGTACCTTCACAGACAGACTGGTCTCCGCTGATGGTATTATTGGAAATAACCGGTGGGGATTTTATCGTCACAACGATTTGCGTCTCTGGTCCGGTACAGCCTGTATCGTTAACGGGGACAATTTTATAGGTGACAGTTTCGCCGCCAGATCCGTTATTCGTCAGGATATCGTCGATCCTGTCAATGGCTGCAGGTGCAGATGTATTTTGTGTATTACCCGTAATGCTTGTCGCCGATGTGCTGCTGGTCCATAAATACCTGAGTCCCGTCTGGTTTCCGCTGATACTGATCCCCGCAGGCGATCCGCTGCAGATCTCCGCATCCTTAACAGCCGCTGTAGCCCGGGGCTGTGGTACAACCGTTATCTTAAGGTCAAAGGGGCGGCCGTCGCAACCATCGAGTACCGGTGTGATCCGGTAGGTGATCTCACCGGCCAGGTCTGGATTGGAGGTTCCCAGTACATCGCTGATCGTCGTTCCTGAGCCTGTCTGGATATATCCTGTTACGTTTGTGGCGTTAGTTACTTCCCATTTGAATGTACTTCCCGGGAGGGCTGTGGGCGTATAATCAACAGCGCTGGATATACAAATCGATTTAGCATCAGGGCCGGAAATGATGTTTTCAGGTTTAAGGGCAATTGTGGCAAAGCTCTCGATCACATTGCAAGGTGGGGCAAGGTTGGTCTCCGCCCTCAATATCAGTTCCACCTTTCCCGCAGCCCGCTCACTTGCAGAGGGTGTATAGGTTGCGTCCAGTGCGGATCTCCCGGGGGTAAAGACGCCGGTTCCTCCTACCCATCCCGCGGTGCTGACATTACCGGTAATCTTGCCTTTAAGCTGTACGACGTCGTTAAAGCAAATTGAATTGTATGACCCTGCATCTACAGTGGGAGAGGGCCTGAATGTGATTTGCTGGGAACCGCTTACTGTGCCGCAGTTATTTTTATGTATAACCGTTACCGTGTAGGTCTGATACTCCCTGAATTCGATTTTTGGAAATTGGGAATGCAGATCGCTCCCCTGCGCAAAGGCAAAATCGCCGCCCGTCACTGTCCAGGTATACGTATCTGGTAATGCTTCCTGCGTACCTGAAAACGCAGTCTTTGTAGGGCCGTTTGTCAGGTCGCTGAAATCATAAGTGCCAAGGTTGCATATGGTAATATCCGGTGAAAGCTGTATCGAAGGGGGCCCGTTGATGACAATGGTCTGTTCAGGTGTCGTTACTTCGCCGCATGAGGCTGTTCTAACAGAGAGCGAGATTTTATAGACACCCGGACTCGTAAAACCGAATTCAGGCTCTTTACTGGTTTCACTGGTGTTATTCAGGTAACTGACCGGCCCGCCTGTTACCGTCCACAGATAGCTGTTTTGAGCATTGCAGTTGGCATCAATTACAGAGGTATTCGTCGGTTTGAGTGTGAATGGCGCACAAACAGGAGAATTACTGTTTAGGGTAAATGCCGGTTCTGGCGGATTTTGCACGCAGATTGTCCTGATGTCCTCACTTGGCCTGCAGATCCCTACGTCGTTACTGGCGACCAACTTTACCACATGTATGCCAGGAGTTTTAAAGCCCTCATAAACGAATACCTCCTCATCACTCATCAATACGTCGTCCACATACCATTTCCATTGCATGCCCAGCGAGCAGTCCGCGTTATTGCCCCTGGTAGAAGTATTGCTGAAGACAATTTGTTTGTTGATACAGGCTGCTGTTGCAGTCGCAGGATCAATATGCGCCACAGGTTTGGAAAAAATCTTGGGATAAGTTGTGGCCGATACCGGGTCTTGCTGGCAAAAGGGGTTTATCGTCGAAACCGAAACACGGAACGCATTTTCAATAACGGTGCCGTTGCCCAGGCTGATCGGCGGCTCCCCGCACGACGTCTTCTTATAATTGTGGGTGATCAGCCCATTCTTTGCCAGAAGTTCGCAATGCGTATAACGGTCCTCTTTACCATCACCCCAGGTGATTAGATAAGTAGAACCTGGATAATTGTTCTGTATGCCGGTTTCACCCGAAATATTTACCGAATAGGATATATCGGCCCCGGCTCCTGTTTCCGGGTCTATACATCCGAAGTCTGTACCTCCGGACTGGATGTTTACTTTTGAGGGCACATTGAGCAGCAGATAGGTCCGGCTTGAATTTATCGTTTGTCCTCCTGAAGTTCGGGTCCCGCTTACCGTAACGGTGTAATAGCCCAGAGCCAGGTTGTCTATACTAAAGCCCGCAGGTGTCAGGGTATAAGTTTGGATTACACCCGTAGCTACATTTCTAAGTGCAAGTAACTGTGCCTCCGAGCCGTTGTCTGGTTTTAATATTATGGCTTTGCCTGCACCGACAGCGCTGCCACACCAGCCAAATACACCCGGCGAAAGTACATTTGAAGGAGACGAGGGCGCAACGGTGGTTGTCGGTCCGGATTCAGCAACGACACTTATGATACCATTTGATTCTGTGGTACTTACGGGATTAGTTGTTTTCACGCGGATGCGGTAATTATTCCCCGGTGTTGTATTTGCCGGAATTGTTCCGTTGATATGTGTGGTGTAAAATCCGCTATTTTCCCCGATTTTGACTTCATTTGCAAAACTTCCGTTTTCATCAGACAAATAAAGTTCGAAAATATTTAATCTATCTATACAGGCAGTTGCAGGTCCAATGGATATAGGTACAGAAAAGGTGCTTCCCCGACCATAGGGGCCGCTATTTACTATTCCAATACCAACCTGGGCCTTGATAAAAAATGGAAATAGTAAAATTGAAAAAAGTAGAAATTTGGGTAATAGTTTCCTCATTTTTGATGATCAATTAAATGTAGAAAACTAATTCAGTATTTGCAAGCATAAAAAAAGCCCGCTGTACACAGCGGGCTTTTCTACGTTTTGAGGAAATGATTACATCATTCCGCCCATGCCGCCGCCGCCCATTGGTGGCATTCCGGCACCGGCTGCAGGTGCATCCTCAGGATCGTCAGCCAGTACGCATTCTGTTGTCAACAACATAGCTGCAATAGAAGCTGCATTTTCAAGTGCAACACGGCTCACCTTAGTAGGGTCGATTACACCAGCGGCAATTAAATTCTCGTAAATATCTGTACGTGCGTTGTAGCCAAAGTCAGCTTTGCCTTCCTTAACTTTCTGCACGACGATAGAGCCTTCAATACCAGCATTCTGGCAGATCTGACGCAACGGCTCCTCAACCGCACGCTTAACAATTGCGATACCGGTGGTCTCATCTTCGTTGTCGCCTTTCAGGCCTTCCAGAGCCTCGATAGCACGGATGAATGCCACACCGCCACCGGCAACGATACCTTCTTCAACAGCGGCACGCGTCGCATGCAGCGCATCATCCACACGGTCTTTTTTCTCTTTCATCTCTACTTCCGAAGCAGCACCAACATAAAGAACAGCAACACCGCCGGCCAGCTTAGCCAGACGCTCCTGTAATTTTTCCTTGTCGTAATCAGAAGTAGTGGTTTCGATCTGCGCCTTGATCTGGTTAACGCGGGCCTTGATATCTTCAGTTTCACCGGAACCGTTAATGATGGTCGTATTGTCTTTGTCTACAACAACCTTCTCTGCAGTACCCAGGTAAGTCAAATCCGCATTTTCCAATTTATAACCTCTTTCCTCAGAGATCACAGTTCCGCCGGTCAGGATAGCAATATCCTCCAGCATGGCCTTTCTGCGGTCACCGAAACCAGGAGCCTTAACCGCTGCAACTTTCAGGGAGCCGCGGATCTTGTTCACTACCAGTGTAGCCAGCGCCTCGCCGTCCAGGTCTTCTGCGATGATCAGCAAAGGCTTGCCGGTTTGTACCTGTTTTTCAAGTACAGGAAGCAATTCCTTCATATTGCTGATCTTCTTGTCATAGATCAGGATATAAGGATTGTCAAGTTCCGCTTCCATTTTGTCTGCGTTAGTAACAAAATATGGGGAAAGGTAACCGCGGTCAAACTGCATACCTTCTACAGTTTTTACCTCAGTTTCAGTGCCTTTCGCTTCTTCGACAGTGATTACGCCATCTTTTCCTACCTTACCCATAGCCTCAGCGATCAGCGCACCGATCACCTCGTCATTGTTTGCAGAGATGGAAGCCACCTGCTTGATCTTGTTGTTGTCTTCGCCTACAGTCTGAGATTGCGACCTGAGGTTTTCAACGATTGCAGCAACTGCTTTATCGATGCCACGTTTCAGGTCCATCGGGTTCGCACCGGCCGCAACGTTCTTAATGCCTGCAGTAACGATTGCCTGGGCAAGTACAGTAGCAGTAGTTGTTCCGTCACCTGCAATATCGGCAGTCTTGGAAGCAACCTCTTTCACCATCTGGGCACCCATATTTTCAATCGGATCTTTCAGCTCAATTTCTTTAGCCACAGTTACACCGTCCTTGGTGATTGCAGGTGAACCGAATTTTTTGTCAATGATGACGTTACGTCCCTTAGGACCCAGAGTAACTTTTACTGCGTTAGCCAGGATGTCAACACCTTTTTTCAGGGCATCACGGGCTTCTACATTATATCTAACTTGTTTTGCCATTTTGTATATAAACTTTTTTACAGTACTTAATTAATGAATCAGTTTAGGCGATTACTGCGTAAATGTCCGTTTCACGCATAATGAGGTAATCCTTGCCTTCATAAGGGAACTCAGTGCCGCCGTATTTGCCATAGATCACTACGTCGCCTACCTTTACAGTTGGTTTCTTACCTTCTGAATCTTCCTCGGAAACCGACACAACAGTTCCTTTAGATGGTTTTTCTTTTGCCGTATCGGGAATATAGATACCCGATGCCGTTTTTTCTTCTGCCGCAGCAGGCTCAACAATAACTCTGTTTGCTGTTCCTGAAATGGGTTTAAGGTTTAAAGCCATAACTTGATATTAATTTATTTTTTATAAGGTTTATATTAAAATATGCAGCAACCGCTGCGTCATGTCAGCATCAGTTATTATGCCAAGCCGCCGTAGTTGACAAAATTGCACTGCATTGTCAGCCGTCAGGTACGAAGTTGCTTTTTTTGTGTCAGACTGGCAGCGTCAAAATGAAAAAGCCCGGTAAGGCATCAGCGCTTACCGGGCTTTTCATATATTCTCAGATCAATATTATTTTTTTGCAGAATCCGCAGGTGCAGCATTTGCCGGTGCTGCATTTGAAGGCGCCTGCATTGCACCGCCTATCGGAGAAGGCGTAGGCGTTTTGTCCAGCTGCTCCTGAAGTTTAGAGCCAGAACCGCTGGAAGCAGAAGAACCACCGGACTTAGCTATTGTGGTGATCGACAAGGTCAATACCACGATCAGGGTCAGTAATATCCAGGTACCTTTTTCAAGGACATCGCCCGTACGCTGAACACCGAACATATTACTTCCCGCACCGCCGGTAGCGAGACCACCGCCTTTAGGGTTCTGAATCAGTACAAAAAGGCCAAGGGCAATACAGATAATGATCAGGACAATAATTAAAAAGTACATAAACTTTATATTTTTTAGATTTTCTTTTCTATAGATTGGATAAGGTCGGCAAAGTAACGTCTTTTTTCCGGAAACATCAAACTTAATTTTTCATAAGTCTCTATGGCCTTGTCATAAAGCATCTGCTCAATGTAAATGCCGGCAAGCGTTTCCGAAACCAGGCTGCTGTGGTCTTCAGCACTTTTCCTGGCTTTATTTTCATTGTTGATCTGCTCGGGTCTGGGTGTACTGATCTGTGGTTCGTTCTTAAGGAAATTCTCAATGATCTCATCTTCCTTCGAATTTCTTTTTGGCAATTCCTCATCAGCTTGCGGAACCTCTTCTGCAAAAGGAGACTGTACGTGAAAGATATGCTCAACATATTGCTGCTGGAGTTCCGAACGGGACGCCGGAGGTATACTGCCCGCAGGCTTGGTTTGCTTAGGTACGGCGTAAGGCTGGAAAATCTGTTCGTGTTCTTTTCTTGTACGGGCAAGCCACCACAGGAAAGTATAAGGTAGCTTGTCGTCATCATATTTACTGACGATCTGCTCCCTTTCCGCGTGCTCATCATATTCTTCTACATGAGGAAACACAGATGTGGATACTGTCTCCCCGGCTGCCCGCTGTTCATTTTGTATAAATACTCTTTCATCAGCGGGACCCCCTTCAACAGCTTTCCCCTCAAAAGCAAAAAAATCAGCGGACACCATTTCAGGAAGGTAATCCCTGGCATCTATCTCGCCGATTTCCTCATAGGTCTCCTGTTCATCTGTTACCCGTAAGGCTGTTTCCTCTGGAACCTCATCAATTACGGCCTCATCAATCGTATCGGGCTGATTTTCCAGCTCAGAAGAGCGTACCACAGAAAACCGGGCTATCGTTACTAATTCTTCCGGCTGATGCAAGGCGCGGTGCAGCAGAACGCCTCCGTTGTAAAGTGCTGCGGTTGCCTTTATTCTGTTTTCATATGGCTCGGCAATTGATTGCAGCAGGTACAATGGCCGGAAATAGGGCCACTTTGCTGCATAATCTTTCAGCAGCCCGGCATCGTCCATGCCAATCCGTCCCGGGTCGCTGACCAGTCCGGCAAAATGCGCTAAATTATTTGGTTCCTGCTCCACCATGCTAAGTTAGTAAAATCCTGTTAGCCTACCATTGCGCGAATGCCGCGTTGAAAATATCTTCCGTCAGCTGTGCAGTCACTTCTTTGATCAGTGCTGTTTCCTGAGCCTGCGGGCTTCCCGACGGCCGGTAGTCCCTATACCTGTCAAAGCTCTTCTCGAAACTCTGTTTCGGATCCAGGTTGTTTACATATTTTACGGATACGGTGATCGTCAGCCTGTTCGCTCCTGCCAGCGGCTGGTTGGAATTTGCACCGGACCGGTTATCCTGAAGTGCCACCGGATTAATGCTGTAACCCGTAATATTTCCCGAAAACACGGCGTCTGCGTCGTTTGGAGTTATGCTCAGGGAGGTCTGGTTGCGTATCCTGGTTTTCAGTTCTTCCGTAAACTGGGAACTTAGCGAAGCCACAACCAGTGGTGCATTGTTCTCGAAAACCGCTACATTCACCGTTTTCATCCCCGGTGGTATAGATGCTCCGCTTAAGCTAATTTTGCAGGCCCCCAAAAGCATGATGCCCGCAAACGCAACAACACATATAAATCCCTTCATCATAAATTAAGTTCTTTGATTTTCCTGTATAACGTCCGTTCAGAGATACCTAGTTCCTGGGCAGCAAACTTTCTTTTACCCTTATGTTTTTTCAATGCCTTTCTGATCAGGTCAGACTCCTTTTCGACCAAAGACAACGATTCTTCTACTTCTTCAGCTTCATGTGCATAGTTATAGTCAACCGGCACATTCTGGGCAGGCTTCTTAATGGTTAAGGCAGGCTCCAGTGTAACCGGCTGGTCGAGTTCCTGGTAGAGCTGATTGATGTACTGCGGATTGTCATGGATTACATGGGCGGCATTACCTCCGCTCTGGATGATCTCTGCCACCAGTTTTTTCAGCTCCATCATGTCCTTTTTCATGTCAAACAGTACCTTATACAGAATATCCCTTTCTGTAAAGTCTTCCTTGCTGCTGTTGCCGACTGGTACCGGTAGATTGCTGCCATTTTCATTCGGAATGTAGTTCAACAGGGCTGCTGCGTCCACATTACGGTTTTTTTCCAGGACACAGATCTGTTCCGCGATGTTCTTCAGCTGCCTCACATTGCCCGGCCAGCTATAGTTCGTCAGTACCTGTACCGCATCCGGTTCCAGCTGTATGCCCGGACTACGGTATTTATCGCTGAAATCCGCAGTAAATTTCCGGAACAACAGATAGATATCTTCCTTGCGCTCATTCAGCGCAGGGATGCGTAAGGGTACCGTATTCAACCGGTAGTACAGATCTTCCCTGAACTTTCCCGATTTTACCCGGTCATATACGTCCACATTCGTGGCGGCAATAATTCTCACGTCCGTTTTCTGTACCTTAGACGATCCCACACGTAAATATTCACCCGTTTCCAGTACCCGGAGCAGGCGGGCCTGCGTGCCCAAAGGCAGCTCTGCTACCTCATCCAGGAAGATCGTGCCGCCATTGGCAACCTCAAAATACCCCTTCCTCGCTTCATGTGCCCCGGTAAATGAGCCTTTTTCGTGTCCGAAAAGCTCCGAGTCAATGGTACCCTCAGGAATCGCCCCGCAGTTCACTGCAATAAAGGTTCCGTGCTTACGTGCGCTCATCTGGTGGATGATATGGGAAAATACTTCTTTTCCGCTGCCGCTTTCCCCGGTGATCAGTACAGACATATCCGTGGGTGCAACCTGTCTTGCTATATCTATGGCCCGGTTCAGCAGCGGAGAACCCCCGATGATCCCGAAGCGATTTTTAATGTCTTGAATGTCCATCGTTGAACTTAAAGCAATTTATGGATTAATGATTCACTATAGTACCGAGCAGCGTAGCGGAAGTACACTTGTCTACATACACGTCAACATACTGTCCGGCCTTTACGTCTGCTGTTTTCGGGAATACGACCATCGCGTTCTGGTCATTCCTGCCGCAATAGTCCAGGTCAGATTTCTTTGAAACCCCTTCGACCAGCACTTTAACTGTTTTGCCGACAAACTGCTGCAGCCGGTAATGCGAACCCTGCTGCTGTTTGGCCAGGATCTCGGAAAGCCTCCGTTTCTTCACTTCCTCCGGAATATCATCTTCCAGTTTGCGGGCAGCCAGCGTACCCGGCCTTTCAGAATAACAGAACATGAAGCCATAGTCATACTTCACATAATCCATCATGCTCAGTGTATCCTGATGTTCCTCTTCCGTTTCTGTACAGAAACCGGCGATGATGTCCGTAGAGATCGCACAATCCGGTATGATCCTGCGGATCGCATCTACCCGCTCCATATACCACTCCCGTGTATACGTTCTGTTCATCAGCTCCAGTATCCGCGTATTGCCAGACTGCACCGGCAGGTGAATATAATTGCAGATGTTATCGTACTTCGCGATGGTATATAATACTTCGTCGGTAATGTCCTTGGGATGAGAAGTTGAAAAACGGATCCGCAGTTCAGGACTGATCAGTGCCACCCTTTCCAGCAGGCCGGCAAAATTCACTGCGATTTCTTCCTCGCCGTCCATTCCCCGCCATTTATAGGAGTCTACGTTCTGGCCCAGCAGCGTTACCTCCTTATAGCCCCTGTTAAATAAATCCTGAGCCTCGGCAACGATGGAAAAGGGGTCCCGGCTCCTTTCCCTGCCCCTTGTGAAGGGAACGACACAGAAGGAACACATATTGTCACATCCCCGCATGATCGAAATGAAAGCGGTAATACCGTTGCCATTCAGCCTTACCGGGCTGATGTCGGCATAAGTCTCCTCACGCGAAAGCAATACGTTGATCGCCTTTTGCCCGCTTTCCACCTCGCCCAGTAATTGTGGCAATTCCCGGTAGGCATCCGGCCCTACCACTACGTCCACCAGTTTTTCTTCATCCAGGAATTTAGACTTCAGTCGCTCTGCCATGCAGCCCAGCACCCCTACGATCAGGTTCGGGTTACGCCGCTTTACCGCACCAAACTGCGAAAGGCGGTTCCTTACCCGTTGTTCCGCATTCTCCCGGATCGAACAGGTATTGATAAAGACCACATCAGCTTCACTGTAATCGCCGGTAGTCTCAAATCCCTTGTCAGAAAGTATAGAGGCAACGATCTCGCTATCTGCAAAATTCATCTGGCAGCCATAGCTTTCGATATACAGTTTTTTTCCGTTAGCAGCTTTTGGGGCATCAACAATCAATGCTTCTCCCTGCCTTGTCTCGTCATGTGTTTTGTCTCCTGGCTGTAGATCGATCATAATTCAAATAAATATATCGGATGGCAAAAATAACAAAATTTATTGGCAAATGACATATTGGCAGCATGTACCTTATAGGACTTTCGGAATAAAGAATTGTCTTGTATGAAGAGAATAAAATCTATGTTAGGCAGGTTACTTTCGAAGCGCAGCGACAAATACGGGTGGTCCGGAGATTATTCCTCATGGGATAAAGCAAGGGCTATTGCCGGAGGCTATGACCAGCAGGTTATTCTTGAAAGAACTGCCGGCGCAATGCTAAAGGTAAAGAACAACGAAGCGGCCTATGAACGGGATTCTGTTTTGTTTAACAAAAAGGAATATCCGCATGCTTTGATCGCCTTCCTGATCTATAGTGCCACCATACGCCGGGCACCGCTCCACATTCTCGACTTCGGCGGGTCTTTGGGCACTACCTACTACCAGATCCGAGAGTTTCTCACCGCAGAAAACTGCGCAAGCTGGAATATTGTAGAGCAGGAACACTATGTCCATACCGGTAACCGGGACTTCAGTGACGAACGGCTGAAGTTTTACAGTTCAATAGACGATTGTATGAAAGACAGGGCGATAGACTTTGTCCTGCTTTCCAGTACAGTACAATACCTTGAGGCACCACATGTTTTTCTTAAGGAATTGGCTGAAAGAGCGTTTGACTTTATCCTGTTTGACAGGACCGCATTCAATAAAGACAGGCAGGACCGCATTACCCTTCAGCGCGTCCCGCCTGAAATCTATCCCGCTTCGTATCCTTCCTGGTTCTTTCATGAAGATTTCTTCCTGAGCCATTTCTCCGGCCGGTACAAAGTTGTCGCAGAATTTCCATCTTATGTCGATGGTGAATCTGAAATGTGCATTGATGGTAAGCACAAGGGCATTTGCAAAGGTTTTTTTCTGATCAATTCACAAAAGTATGCTTAAATTCTGCACATTATTCAACAGCAACTACCTTTCCCGCGGCCTAGCTATGTACCAGTCACTGGAAGCACAATGCAGCTCATTCCATCTGTATGTGTTCGCCTTTGACGACCGCTGCTATGATGTGCTCAGCAGGCTTAACCTGCCTTCTGCCACCATCATCAGCCTGGAAGAATTTGAGAATGAAAGATTATTGAGTGTAAAGGCATCGAGGACAGCCGGAGAATACTGCTGGACCTGTGCTTCTTCCACCATTAAATATTGCCTGGAAACCTATCAGCTCGATCATTGTACCTATATCGACGCCGATCTGCTGTTCTTTAAAGATCCCAGCGTACTGTTGCAGGAAATGGGTGAAAAATCCGTGCTCATTACCCCGCACAGGTACACTCCTAAATATGATCAGTCCGCTACCAGCGGCATTTATTGTGTACAGTTCATGACCTTCAAAAATACCGAAGAAGGTATGAAGGTACTCAATTGGTGGGTAGACCGGTGCATAGAATGGTGCTATGCAAGGTTTGAACACGGAAAATTCGGAGATCAGAAGTATCTGGACGACTGGCATAACAGATTTCATACTGTTCATGTGCTGCAACATCCGGGGGGTGGCGTTGCCCCCTGGAATGTTCAGCAATATAGTTTCGAAAAACATAACGGTCTGCTGAGCGGCCGTGAAGCCGCCACAGGGCAGCTATTTGATCTGGTCTTTTATCATTTCCACGGATTCAATTATACAAAGAACAACAGCTATTGTTTGTCCAATAACAGCTACGAGCTGTCGCGCAATCATGTAAAGCACATTTACAGGGCTTACGTCCGGGCGTTGTCAGTAGCTGAAGCTGCGGCCAGCGTGCCGAGTTATCAGCTCACCAGCGAGCTGGACCTGATTCATGCCGTTCCCGGTCGCGCCATCCTGTTTCTCCTCCGCGGATATTACAAGAACTTTTATAAGAAAACTGCACTCACCTATGGCTTCTCTAATTAATCTTAAAACCTTTACAGATACCAGGGGTAATCTTACCGTAATTGAGAAAGTAATTCCCTTCGACATCAGGAGGATCTTTTACATCTACGGAGTAGACGATAGTGCAAGAGGCGGGCACCGCCACAAGCAGACTGTGCAGGCGGCCATCTGCATACGCGGGCATTGTGCCATTTATAATTGCAACGGGAGTACGGAAGATACTTTTATACTGGATAGTCCCGATCAGTGCCTGGTTCTGCAGCCCGAAGACTGGCACGCTATGCACAGCTTCAGTGAAGATGCCATTCTGATGGTGCTTGCATCCGAATATTTCGATGCCGCCGACTATATCTATGAACCCTATCAGACGCATTTGAACCTTGCCGTATAACACATGATCCCCTACGAAGATCTTTACCAGCTGAATCAGACCTTTATGGACGACTATCGTAAGAGCTTCGACGATAGTATGGATAAAGGCTGGTATATTCTCGGCAATAAGGTCAGTACCTTTGAGAACGAATTTGCTGCTTATTGCGGAGGCGGTCATTGCGCGGGTCTGGCTTCCGGCCTGGATGCCCTGGTACTGGCGCTCAGGTATTTCAACTTCCCGGAAGGTGCCGAGGTGATCGTGCCCTCCAATGCTTATATAGCGACCATTCTGGCTGTTTACCACAATGGTCTCGTGCCCGTGCTGGTCGAGCCGGATATCAGTACCTATAATATTGATCCCGCTAAAATTCCACAGGCCATTACCAGCAAGACCAGGGCCATTATGGTGGTGCATCTGTACGGCAAATGCTGCGATATGGAACAGGTACTGCAGATTGCCGGCGCACATGGACTGAAAGTCATCGAAGACTGTGCCCAGGCACACGGGGCCACCTTCAAAGGAAAGAAGGCGGGTACCTTTGGAGATTTCGGGGCGTTCAGTTTCTATCCGACCAAAAACCTGGGGGCTTTGGGAGACGGAGGAGCCCTGCTTTCTGCTGATGAAGATAAGATTGCAGAGATCAAGGCTGTCAGAAACTACGGTAGCCGGGAAAAGTACCATAACGACTATATTGGCATTAATTCCCGCCTTGACGAAATTCAGGCAGGTTTTCTTTCTGTAAAACTCAGCCGTCTTCAGGAAATCAATGCGCATAAGCGTAAGCTTGCGGCCATTTATGACCAAGAGCTGAATACCAATTTCATACGTCCCGCTGTCCATTCCGACTATGGAGACGTTTATCATATTTACGCCGTCCGCCATCCCGAAAGGGACCGGCTGCGCGAGTACCTGCTGCGGAACAATATCCGGACCGAGGTGCATTATCCTGTGCCACCACACAGGCAGAAAGCATTGAAAAACAAGCTCGGCGGAGCTTATCCTATATCAGAAACCATTCACCGGACCATATTAAGCCTGCCTGTTTCCTATTGTCATACCCAGGAACAGGTTGCTCATGTTGCAGCGGTGATGAATGCTTTTTAGCATACGATAATAGGTTAGAATTTAGTATTTTAGCCCTTAGTTAAAAGGACAGGATGAGTTATCAGTTTACTAAGGGAATGTTGGCGCTGGTTGTGGCCGGTACCCTGTGCTGTCTGAGCTGTAAGAAAGGCACTACTGAAAGTGAGGCGAAGGTGAAGCCACCGGTCAGAACTTATGTAGTAACGGCCAGGATAGACAAGAAGGGGACCAACAGCAATTCAGAAGGTACGGCCATGCTGAAAGGGGCTTACAGTGAAGAGTCCAAGCTGCTGGTGTATACCCTGGAATATGAGGGGGTCGATCCCAGAGAGATCACTTTGCGCAATGGAGCCAAAGGCTCTTACGGAGTCCTGGTCAAGGAGCTGTATGTTTTCGGCAAGGGACAGCAGAGCCAGCCCCTTACCGGGTCTATTACGCTTAGCCCGCTGCAGGAGCGGCAGCTGTTGCGGGGACAGTGGTTTGTGGCGGTCAATACGCCGACCATGTTCCCTGAAATATCGGGGATGCTGACATTAAAACAAATGTAACAGGTAAAATGGGAATACAGCATGATTTACCGGTTACAGATCAGGAACTGATCACCGCGATCATTGACCGGGACAGAAAGGTTTTTGAGTTGTTTTATAAAACGTATTATAAACAACTGTTTGCAGTTGCCTATCGTTATATCGGCAACCGCCAGCAGGCCGAAGAAATTGTACACGATGTGTTCATCGTCATTTGGAATAAAGGAGAACAATTGAATATTCAGCAATCCATGAAAAGTTACCTGTTCAGGTCGGTAGTCAATTCATCACTCAATGCCATTAAGCGGGAGAAGATGGATACAGAGCGCCGTGCCAGCTACCTGTCACAGTACGATCCTGAAGTAGCCAGCACCAGCGAGCAACAAGAGGAGGCAGAGGCTGCAGTCATGGGCCGGCTGGAAGAGGCGCTCGGAATGCTCCCTGAAAAATGCCGGCAGGTCATGTACCTCAGCCGTTTCGGGAAGATGAAGCAAAAAGACATCGCTGAACAAATGAATATTTCTATAAAGACGGTAAAGAACCACCTCACCTACGGTTTCAATAAGCTCAGGGAACACATGGCCAAACACAACCAGACCACTATCCATTTATTGATCCTTTTAACCATTAACGCACTTAATCTATGACACACCGATCACTACCTACAGAAGAACTGGCCCATGAGCTGATCATCGATGCGCTTGAGGGTACCATCTCGCCAGAGGACGAGGAAATACTGGAAGCCTGGAAAATGGCCGCCCCTGAAAACGAACAGTTATTCAGGGACTTCGCATCTATACAGCTCAATATGGAAAAGCTCGGTGACCGCTGCGACCCCTCCGCCGAACAATCCTGGAAAGTTCTGGACAGTAAACTTTCAGGGACACCGCATACCGTATTGCAGCGTGAACTGGTTCCTGTCCGCAGAGTGAGGTTCGCCAGCATAAGCGTGGCTGCTGCAGTTTTGCTGATCAGCGGTATCGCTTTTTTCCTTTTTCAGGGCAAGCAGGAAGTGCTTAGCAACACCATGACTTCGGGTGCCATGAAGATCACGCTGCCGGATCAGACCGAGCTCACACTGAATGCCGGCACCACCGTCCGTTATAACAAACACAACTTCAGCAGAGACCGCAGGCTCATCCTCGATCAGGGAGAGGTCTTTATCCATGTCACCAGGCATGACGGTAACCAGTTCCGGCTGCACATAGGAGATATAAAAGTCGAAGACATCGGTACCAGCTTCAACGTCAGCCGTACCGAAACCCATACATCGGTGGTTGTGGAAGAAGGTAAGGTCGCAATGAAGCATGGGAATGACAGCGAGGTCATGCTTACCCAGGGCATGCGGGGTGTCTTTTATTCGGGTAATGGCACACTGGATGCTGCTGTCAATACCGACATCAACTATAAGGCCTGGGCAGATAAACGGCTCACCTTCAATGCCACCCCTGCGGAAGAAGTCGTTTCACAACTGCAAAAGGTCTATAAATCTCCGCTTATCCTGCGCGGAGACGCCCTTCGTCTGAAAAAGCTGACGGCAAACCTGCATTATCAAACTTTAGACAGCGCACTTGAAGTAATTTCTGCATCTTTACAATGCAAGGTTACCAAAGAGCAAAATAATTATGTTTTATACGGAAACCCGTAAACGATATTTTATCCTGTTTTTATATCTTACGCTCTTTCCATTCACGGCACTGTTTCCGCAGCAGTCTGCAAAGCTGCGGCGCAGCTATACTTTTAACCTCCCTGCTGATTCAATTACAGCCACTTTGAGGCGTGTTACCGCGCATACCGGTGCTACCTTTGCCTATGACCCGGAACAGCTCCGGAATAAGAGTAACCCTGATCTTCATTTTGTGCAGGTACCGCTGGAAGAAATACTTGGCAAAATACTCTCTGGTACAGGACTGGGCTTTTCGCCGGTCGCCAGGGACATTGTCATCGCTCCCGAACCCGAAAAAACCTGGTCTATACACGGCCATATCCGCGATGCTGCGAGCGGAGAAGAACTTATTGGTGCCATTGTGCAGATTCCTGCGCTTGGCGTAGGTATCTCCACCAACCAGTATGGATTTTATTCGATATCCGTTCCCCAGGGGGTACATGAACTATTCATCTCTTATTCCGGTTATCAGGCACAGCGCAGGCGTATCACCCTCGACAGGAACCTGCAGGAAGAGATCGAACTCAGTTTACAGCCGCGCATCCTGGAAGAAGTGGTGATCCGCAAATCCAGTGTAAGCCCGAACCCCATACTGATGAACGAGCAGAACGTCACCGTTAAACAGCTCAGCAGCGTCGCTTATTACGCCGGTGAAACCGATGTCATGAAGCGGCTGCAGATGCAGAACGGTATCCGTTCCATTACCGAAGGCAGTTCCTCCCTTTTTGTCAGAGGTGGTAATTCCGACCAGAACCTGATCCTGCTCGACGAAGCCATTGTTTATAACCCTTCCCACCTTTATGGGCTCATCTCCGTGTTCAATTCCGATGTCGTCAACAATATACAGGTCTACAGGGATTACATGCCGGCCAACTTCGGCGGTCGCCTGTCGTCTGTCATCGTTAACCGCATGACCGAGGGTAACAATAAAGAATATCACGTCAGCGGTGGAATCAACCCGATGTCTGTCCGTGTTGCGGCCGAAGGGCCCATTGTCAAAGAGAAAGGCTCTTTTATCGCGGCCTACAGACGCAGTATGCTGGATGTCTTCCGCAATAAGTTCAAACTCTTCAATCCCAACTCGGTTTATTACGACATCAATGCCAAGGCCAATTACAGGCTTGACAGTGAAAATGCTGTCTTTTATTCCCTTTACCTGGGTAAAGATAACCTGCGTTCTGAAAACTCCTACATCAATACCTGGGGAAATCTTACTTCTACTTTCCGCTGGAACCATATCTTTAATTCCAGGGTATTCCTAAATGTATCAGCCATCTACAGCGACTACAGTAATCTGCTCGACCTGAATGCAGATACCCTGTCGGAAAAAAGCCAGTGGCGTACCGGCATCAAGGACCTTACACTGAAAGCCGATTATACCTATTACCGCTCGCCTACCAATCAGATCAAGTTTGGCCTGTCCGGAATTTATCATCGGTTCACTCCGGGTGAAATGAATGACAAGAGTGACTTCGAATTCAACATCGCCAGGGACAGATCAGTAGAAACAGCAGTCTATTATACGCAGGAGATCGGCCTGAGCAAATCCTTTGAACTAAACTATGGATTGCGGCTCAGTTATTTCCGGAATTCAGAGACCAAGAATAACCTCTTTGATAACAACGGCAACCGCATCGACAAAAAAGAATCGGTATCTTTCTTAAGGCCGGAACCCAGGATCAATATCAGTTTCCTGCCCAGTGAAGGGCAGCGGGTGTTTCTCACTTATAATCTTAACTATCAGTATTTACAGCTTGTGCAGAACAGTGTCCTTGCCTTTTCTTCACTTGAGCCCTGGATTCCCGCCTCTGCCAGCATCAGGCCCCAGTCGGCAAGCCAGGTATCTCTGGGCTACCGCTATTCTCCGGACGGATATGATTTTCAGTTCAGTACCTATCATAAATACTTTACGAACCAGCTGGAACTGGCCGGCCATGCACAGATCATCCGGAACCCTGCAGTCCGGCAGCAGTTACTCCCCGGCTATTCCAGGGCCGCAGGTCTTGAAACAGAAATCAGCCGGTCAGAAGGAAGATTTACCGGAACCGTTGCTTATACCTATTCAAGGGTTTACCGGCAGCAGGCAGGCATTAATTCTGGTGCCCGCTACATCGCAAACTATGACATTCCCCATGAGCTCAAGTTCAATGCAAAAATGGATTTCAACAACGGGCTCTCAGTTCAATCCGCATTTGTCTACTCCACCGGGCGGCCCCTTACCCTTCCGGTAGGCTATTATCAGCATGACGGTCTCAATATTCCCATTTATGAAGGCCGGAATACCAGCCGCTTTCCCGATTTCCACCGGCTGGACCTTTCTGCACAATACCGGCTTCAGACCCCTATTAAAGGTAAGCGCTCCATGTCCCATGTTTTTTCTGCAGGAGTATACAATGTATACAACCGTAAAAACCCATTGTATTACCGGATGATCGCTCCCACGGCGACAGAAGGGGCCAATACCATAGAATATGGCTTCGGATGTTATCCCTGGATCGCCTATAGTTTTAAGATCTGATATGAAGCGCGTCATTTTCCATACTTTCCTTATGCTGCTCCTCGTCGGCTGGGGCTGCAAAAAAGACAAGCTGCCAAAGGATGCTTTTCAAAAGCCATCTAAGGTCTATGATATTTCTGTTGACGGAGGTATCAATACGTTTTCCACGCAACAGTTTATCAGGCTTACCAAACCGGCACTTTATCCAGGAACACAGCCACTGCCCATTACTGGTGCGCAGGTCGTGGTAAACGATAGCAGGAGTGACATTATTTTCCATGAAGTGACCTCAGGCGTTTACCGGGCCGATAACCATAATGCCCCTAATTACAACCGGGCATACAGACTCACGGTTAAATACGATGGTAAAACCTATACCGCAATCGATACGCTCCGGCAGGTAGTCAATATTGTAGACGATTTTATTCCGCTTTCCATCTCATCGGTTACCGACAGCATGGTCAGGGGGACCATTCCCAAGCATACGTTTGGCTACCTTAACCCAGGCAAATGGTATATCGCCTATCGTGGCATCAACAGATGGGATCCTTCAGCCTTTAACCAGAACAATTATTACAGCTATACCCATCGGCTGGGCTCGCCCAATTCCCTGTACCCGCTCAATAACCTGAAGCGTAATTTCAGCATCAGGAAAGACGACCTGGTCTTCATCTATAAGATGTCTGTATCCGAGCGTTATGCGAACTATCTGTATTCCGTATTCATGGAAACCGATTGGAGCGGCTTATTGTCCGGTGTGCCTGTTAACGTAGAAGGAAACATCTCGGGCAATGCCCAGGGTTATTTCTCCGTTACCGACATCGACTTCCGCGTCTATCCGGCCAGAGAACTCTGAGCCTTTGCCGCTTATGGGGCGTACCGCCTGCATTTGGCCCCGATATTGCATCAGCTAAACCATAATCAAGGATATGGCAGCACAAAAAAACAAGCATACAGCCTGGAAGTGGGTAGCGGGCATCCTCGCGATCCTGCTGCTGGCTGCCGGGGGCACCGCCCTGTACCTGGGCGCGAAATGGAAACCCATGCTGAAGGAAAAGATCAGCCAGGGCGTTTATGAAGGTTCAGACCACCTTTACCGAATCGACTTCCGTGACATGCAGCTCAATCTGCTTGCTGGCAGTGCCAGCCTGCAAGGCGTTGTACTCCGGCCCGATACTGCCACTTTTACCCAACTGAAAGCGGCCGGCCAGCTGCCCGTCCACATTTTCCGGATTGAACTGGAAAAGCTACAGATCAGCCGTATCGGCATTCTGACCGCCTACTTCAAAAAACGTGCAGACCTTCGCGCTATTCTGCTCGACAAGCCATCCATCAGCATCAGCCATTACCCCGGGAAGAAGAAAGCCGATACCGCCAAAGCCGAAAAGACGCTCTATCAGCTCCTGTCCGGCACACTCAAATCACTGCACATCGGGCAGATCCTGATCAAAGATGCTGACTTCAACTACCTCAACGGCGATAATAATAAACCCCTGAATACCATCCGGCACCTCGATGTCACCGTCAAAGACCTGCTGGTAGATTCCCTTTCGCAATATGATACCACCCGCTTTTACTATACCAAAGATGTCACCTTCAGCCTCAGTGGCTACCGCGCTCCCGGCAAGGGTAAGATGTATGGTATGAAGATCGATACCATACGTGGCTCCGCTGCACGGGGGGAGATCACCGTAAAGGGTTTCCAGATGATCCCCATGTATCCAGAGCTCGAATTCAGCCGCAAGTACACCTACGGACACGACCGTTACGACATCAGTTTTCAAAAGATCAGCCTGCTGGGCGTAGATTTCGGCAAGATCGTCCGGGAAGGCGTCCTTGAGGCCCGCAGCCTGCACCTTGGTCCTGCAAAGACCAATATCTTTGTGAACCGCGAGCTGCCGCCGCCGCCCAAGTTTGACAAAGTCCGAAACTTCCCGCACATCGCAGTCAGGCGCATTCCCATGCCTACGGTCATCGATAGTGTGCTGATCGACAACATTGATGTCGCCTATACCGAATACAACCCTATCAGTAAGAAAAAAGGCACGATATACTTTCAAAACCTGAAAGGCAGCATCACGAATATTACCAACGACAGCACGCGGCTGGCGAAAAACAACCATGCTATTGCAAAGCTCAGCGCAAAAGTCATGAAAGCAAGCCGCATCGACGTGACCATAGATTTTAACCTGACCGACAAACTCGCGGCATTCAGTTACAACGGCTCCGTCGCTCCGATGAACCTGAAAGTCCTCAACCCCATGGCCAAAGATATGGGCCTCGTCGAGATCGAAAGCGGCCAGATGCAAGGCGTTACATTTAACATCAAAGCCAACAGCCGGGGTTCATCGGGAACCGTCAGGTTCCTTTACTCCGACCTGAAGATCAAACTCTACGGCGATCCCGAGGCCGGAGAAAAGCCAAAGAAGAAAGGGCTGCTGTCCTTTCTGGCCAACACCCTGCTCATCAAAGACAACAATCCCGACAAGAAAGGGGAGGCACCGCGTATCGCCCGAATTACCTTTACCCGTACCCCCGCCGCTTCCTTTTTCAACCAGCTCTGGAAAGGGGTCTTTATCGGGCTCCGTGAAAGTGCCGGGTTGGGTGCGGTTCCGGTCAAGACACCCGAACAGGCCATGAAAAAAGTACGCGAAAAACTACATAAAGATTAATATCTTGTAGTGGCTTTATATGTTCAATACCAACAGAGAACGCAACAATACGATATACTGGATACTGGGATTGTTACTGCTTTCCATCCTGCTGCTCCTGTGGCTGGCCAGGTATCTTTCAGCGTCCTTTAAACCTATTGCCAAAGTCCAGCTCAGCGAGCTCGTTACCGAGGCCACCCAGGGCCTGTACCATATTCAATACTCAGATCTCCACCTCAACGTCCTTACCGGCATGGCGTCGCTCAGCGATGTGCAGATCATACCCGATACCGCAGTATACCGGAAACTCGTTGGCAAAGCGCTGGCACCGAATAACCTGTATACCATAAAGCTCAAGACGCTGGCCATCCGTCATTTTCATCCCCTGAGGTACCTCAGGTATAAAAAGCTCAATATCGACCAGATCCTGTTTGAAAACCCCGACGTCACCATGGTCAACAAACAACTCGATTTCAATGAGACCAATCGCCCCGTCACCGGAAAGACTCCGTATAACTATATCTCCAGGTATCTGAAAGAATTCCGGGTAAAGCAGATAGACTTAAAAAATATCCGTTTCAAATACGTTAACAACAACCTTCCCGTACCACAGACTGATTCCGTCAGCAGGCTCAACATTTCCCTGGAAGACTGGCTCATAGATTCCGCCGCCGCCTCAGACTCCCGCCGGCTGCATTATCTGAAAGATATCCGGCTCAACCTCCATGACTATACTTACGCCA
Organism: Pedobacter sp. JY14-1; assembly: GCF_029269825.1. GTDB lineage: Bacteria > Bacteroidota > Bacteroidia > Sphingobacteriales > Sphingobacteriaceae > Pedobacter. Next base: position 318,720 of record NZ_JARJHU010000003.1, read on the forward strand.
CACCCGACAGCATGTACCACATCCGGCTGGAGCAGCTCGGTTTTCAGGGATCAACCGGCAGGCTCAGCGTCAGCCGCTTCAGCGTCGCTCCCCGCTACAGCGAAATGGAGTTTGGAAAGGTTGCAGGTTACGCCCGCGACCGCTACCATATCGAAATGAACGATATCAACCTGAACGGTATCGACCTGCCACTTTACATCCGTAGGCAGGAGCTCTATGCAAAGGAGATGAATATAGCAAACGGCGGCGTCGAAGTATTCAACAACAACAGCCTGGAAAAAAAGACGGAACCAAAAACCGGCAAGTACCCCCACCAGCTCCTGCAGCAGCTGCCCGCGCAGCTCAGCGTGAGAAAGCTCAACATCAGCAATGTCGACCTCAGCTATTCCGAGTACGACCAGACCAGCAGGCAGAAAGGGCGGATCACTTTCGAAAAAACCTCGGGCACACTTACCAACATCACCAATGCCAGCCGCATTAAGGCAAAAGACCGCTACCTGCTGGCCGATTTTAACACCCTGCTGATGGGGCAGGGGGCGCTGCATGTCAAATTTAAATTTGACCTGGCAGCCAGGGACGGGGCTTTTGAATATTCCGGCAGGCTGGGTGCCATAGATGGACGGGCGCTCAACCGCATCACACGGCCCCTCGGCATGGTCCACATCAAGCATGCAGACATCAAAAGTCTCGACTTTGATATCAGGGCCAACGACCACCTGGCTACCGGATCTATGGATTTTGCTTATGAGAACCTGGCCGTTGCCCTGCTCAAGCGGGAAGAAGGTCAGGAGCGTCTCGTCAGGCAGGGCCTCCTGTCCATACTCGCCAATGCTATGGTCATAAACCCTTCAAATCCGAATGAGGAAGGAGTATTTATTACTGCCCCGATCCGGCACGAGCGCAAACCCGAGCGCTCCTTTTTCAACTTCATCTGGCGCAGTTTGTTCCAGGGCATCAAATACAGCATAGGCGTTACGCCAGAGAAGGAACGGGAAGTGAAGGCTAAGATTGCGCGTTTTGAAAAGATCAAAACAGACCGCGACAAGCGCCGGGCTGCAAAGGGGCAGCGGTAGTATTGTACCATTTATTCGCTTTTTTCCATATTCTGCGCCTTTTGCGCTGGAAGTATGGGCTTTGTTTTCTGAACAATAATTTTTGCCAGTTCCGCCGGTGCACTGACCGCCTGTGGATGATCACCACTGATGGTGGCATTTGGCATTCCTTTGTATTCAGTCGTTTCGGGGTCTTGCACGTACACGATGCCGCCAACTTCGGCCAGTGCTTTTGCGCCCGCTAAACCGTCTGATCCCATACCACTCATGACAATTGCCAGGGCGTTTTCACGATATTGAGTAGCTAAAGATTCGAAGAGTACATCAACTGCGCGGTTCAGGGGCTCGGTTGGTCGCTGGCTAGGGATGATTTGTCCGTCGAGTACTTCGATATAGGTATCTTCTATGATTAAGTAGATTTTACCTGGTTCAATTCGTGTACTTTTTGTAACCCGTACAATCGGAAGCTTTGTAGACTTACGCAACAGGTGGTCCAGTTCACTTCGATGTTCTCTCCAGAGATGCTGCACGACGATGAAAGCCATCGACGTGTCTGTTGGAATGTGCTGAAAGAAATCGCCGATTGCTTTTAAGCAACCAGCTGAACAGCCTATTGCTGTTACTTGTAGTTGATCGCTCGCCATAATTTGTTCTCCGCAAATTTCGGGCTAAAATGAGTGCCTATCCTATTCGTTTCATGCCGTCATTCCGAGGCTGCGTGGAATCTCTTGGAATTATTTTCCCCTCTCTGCGCCTCCGGGGGGAAACACCACATGACATCAATGGCGCATGCGGCATCATAGCCTGGGACAAAAGCGATTGGTTTTTGTATTATTTGATCAATAACTTTCGGACGATAAGATCAAAGTCTTATCATTGTAAATGAAATCCAGATTCTTAATCGTCTTTTTCTTACTGACAACACAGTTTCTTGAGGCAAAAAGCCAACATGAGAAGCTATTTCCGTTGGCAATCACATCGCCGGATAAAAGATTGCAATTTAAGCTCGACCAAAATCAAGACAAAGAGATCATATTTACGTTTACGGCCAATTCGAAGACCTTAATCACGGATTCCAGGATTGGATTGGGCGGAATGCAGGCTATGCCCGCTAATTTTTCCCGTCGGTCATTCAAATCGGTCTGGAAGCCGGTTTGGGGAAAAAGGGCCATTGTGCCTGAACAATACAATGAACTTTCCCTGGATGTAAAAGGATACAAGATCATCATCAGGGCATATAATGATGGGATCGCCTTCAGGTACGATTTCAAAAAAGAAGCGGCAATCAGTGATTTGACAGAGTTTAATTTCAGCGGGGATTACACGGCTTGGTACTATAACGGTGAGCAGGCAAACATTGGGCCCGAGAAGCTATCTGACTGTGATGACAAGCGTCTGCCGGTAATGACCGTCAAGGTAGATGATCACAATTATCTGGCTGTTCATGAAGCGGATTTTACATGGGGTGATCCATTGGTACTGAAATCTAAAAAAAGCCAAACCTTATTTACCATTGCGTCCAGGCCAAACGATGCCTGGAAAGTCATTATGCATGGCAGCAAGCCGGGTGATTTGGTTGATTCCCATATCTTAGAGTTATTAAATCCCCCGCCGCCAAAAAGCGCAGATTTCTCCTGGGTAAAGCCAGGAGTTGCAGTCTGGGATTGGCGAATAGCCGGTGCGCAGGTTGACGGTTTTAAATATGATATGTCCCTCCCTTCCTGGAAGAGAATGGTAGATTTTGCAGCTGAGAATAATATCCGCTACCTCGCACTTGATGCCGACTGGTATGGTCCTGAATTCGGCAAAGATTCAGATCCGCTGAAAGGAGGAAAAGTTGCACAGGTACACGAGATCATACAGTATGGTAAAATGAAAAATGTAGGCATCTGGTTGTACCTGAATGATGTCGGTGGCCGCAGATTTCCCATAGATCAGACCTTGAAGCAGTATGGTGACTGGGGTGCCGTGGGTATTAAATATGGTTTCATGTCTGGAAGCCCGGCAGAAAAGAACGAACGTACCAGGATGATTACTGCACTGTGTGCAAAGAATCGGCTCTTGTGCGATTTCCATGATGGCCCTGTACATCCGTACGGGCAAATGCGCACGTTTCCAAACGCAGTGACACGCGAATACTGCCAGGCGCAGCTTGATGGCGGCACCGCTCTAGCACCCGGGACTTTTGTTACCTCTGTGTTTGTAAATATGCTGGCCGGCCCCCTTGATATGAATAATGGCATTGCGGACCTGAAGCAGACCGGCAGGATACATGCACCTGCATATGCGACCAACTCTACATTGGTTGGAGAGGCAGCACGCACATTAATTACCTTTTCCGGGGTAACGGTGATACCGGATATTCCCGAGAGTTATCAAAAGCATCCTGAGATCTTACAATTTATCTCAGCGCAAAAAATGCCCTGGAAGGAAAGTAAAACCGTAAAAGGTGAAATCGGTGAATACATCGTTATGGCAAGACAGGCGAATGATCAATGTTGGCTAATCGGTGCGGCAACGAATGAAAATGCACGGGAATTGGAGATCCCGCTTACTTTCCTGAAAAAAGGCAGGTATACAGCACTGGTTATTGAAGATGGTGACGATGCGGATTACCGTAGCGTCAATGAAAGTTATAAGCACCTGAAGAAAGTTATAAACTCAAGCGATACGCTAAAGGTGAAGCTGGCTCCCGGCGGTGGTGCTTGTATCTTGATCAAACAGTTGTAACCACAAAATCTTATTGATAGTGGTAGGTCTTTAACAATTTGCGGTTCGCACCTGTGGAATACAGTTTGGTAGGATAACCAGCTGAGGTGTACTCATAGGCATATACAGTTACCGAAACCTGGTCGCCTTTCTGGTGATCTGTAAGCGTGGATTTCGTGATGTTGGATTTGCTGTAGCCTTCCGGTGAATGCAGCTGGTCATATTTTCCCTGGTATGGGTTGGTCTTTCCGTCATATTCATAAGCTATGGTGTTGACAGGTGCGCTGCTGGCGCTGTAGGTGCTGACCTCTATAACGTTGCCACCGGAAAAGGTAAAGATCTGGTACTCGCCGGGTGTGCCGTCAGCACCTGTAGTGCTGATTTTAAGCTGTTCATTCGCATATTCAAAGTTTCTTTTGAACAGGAATGTGGTATTCTCGTACTGGTCGTACTCAAAGTATTCCATGCTGCTGAGCTTTTGGTGGAGAAAGGTGTATTTGATTTTGCTGACTTTTCTCCGGTCATTGGCGATGTCTGAAAGGTAAAGCACATTGTCTTTATGCCTGTAGGTCTGGTACAGCTCTTCTCCGGTCGTTTCATCTTTGATGAATTCCTCATACAGCATTCCCAGGGAGTTGTAGCTATAGGAGTTTTTGATCGTATGTCCGTTGATGTTATAGGTATTGGTGTAGTTCAACTGCGCACCAGGATCGGGTTTCGGCTCATCTTTTTGTTTTTTGCAGGATATGCAAATACTGCAAAGCAGCAGGAAGAATAATGCTTGTTTCATTATTATGGACTAGCTTTTCTCATCCAGACCTGATTTTCTTGGTATTGGTTACAAAATGCCGAGGTTATTTTTTCTCTCGTTGATACGCTTGGAAGGCCTGGTTGTACCTCATTTCTCTATTTCCTGTCGTAAAAGAAAAGAAACAGATAAAGGATTCAGCAAATGGTAGTGAGATTTGACCTAAAACCGTATCGAACTGCCTATGAAATATGACTTCCTGGCGTCATGTTGTAAACCATAATTCACACCGCCGTCGAGTTTTACGCCCTGAGCGATCTTCACTTGCAACGCTGCATTCAGATAATTTGCCCATTGGTGCGCTTTTAAATCGTAGGAGTAATAGGTTTCAGCGATTCCGTCAAGGTCTTTTAAGATTTCGTGGCTGAGGGTAAGGGACTGCAAAAATTCGGTATGCATTCCTGCTGACGACTCGTCTTTCAGGCGATCGGCCTCTATCTGGAAACCCAGTTTCCAATCGCCCGGAAGCTCGGTCTGCATTGGTACGATGAGCCCATATTCATAGCGGGATTTTTCAATGGCTGAAGTTGGAAAGCGAAGGTATGGCAGGACCGCCATCACAAATTTACCGCCATCATTGCCTGTTAAATTCTGTTTCAGACGGACGATCAGGTTGCCGACCCCATCTGTGTGCTTGATCTCTCCAGATTGTTCCCGGCTGCGCTGCCAACCGTAAGTCTGGAATCCGGCCTGCAATTCGGTGTTTTTAACCAGACCTGTCTTTAAAAGAAACTGATTCAGATATAAGGTACTGGTCTTTCCTTCTTCGGAGGAGACGTGCTCTGAACGAAACAGGTCAGTCTCATACTGAAAATGACCAGCGTCTACAGTGAAAGCGGATTCGGTGACATTCGGCCTGTCGGTTTCCATCTCACGCAGCGAGCCAGCAGGAACAGGGTTCAGCAAATGGTATGGTGGGACTGAACGCTGCCGGGCAAATGCTGAGGAGAGATTAAGCAACAGCGCTAAAATGACGATTGACTTCATGTTTTTTGGAGTTTTTATTCCATAACCCTTATTGGCGCTCAAAGTTTGCCGCTTTGGATCATTGGCCTGCAGAGAGAACGAATGGGTAAGATGAAGTCGGTGGGGTTTAATGTTTATTCTGGCCGGGCGCATAAGGCCTTGCAGATTTTGATCCTGTAGCCTTTTTAACCTGACCAGGTGGGACCTTGCCGCTGTTTCCGGCTGTTCTGGTAGAATAGCAGGAGGAAAAAAGTAACAATACTGCGAGGGAAAGAGTAATCGTTAGATGTTTCATATGACTGGTTTACGATGACTTGAAGCGAAATGTATGCCATAATTATTAAATCACTTAGGTAACATTGCTGGCTGTCTGGCATCCAATGACGCAAATGTCTGGTATTATAGGACTTGTTTAATTCTGGAGGCTTACAAATTCACCAAAGGCGATGAAGAGCCGTCTTTTGTAAAGAAAGGACTATCATATAATGAAATATATTGTTAACATTATAATTTCCTATTTAATTCTTGCTAAAAGGATATAGATTCCAGTTTCTTCAAAATCTGCATTATAACACCGTATGCACGTAACACACTTGTGTAAAACATCTTTTGGGAATATTCTATTATTTTGTATAATTTAACCTCAGGTAAAAACTGGGGAATTTAGATTTTCAAATAGGTAGTTCTGAATTAAATCCGAATCTGTTATGATATCTACATGAACTTGGTATGTCTACGGGTTGAGTACGCCATGAGTACGCAGTGAGTCCGCCTTTTGCCGGAAAAAAGGCGGACTCACCGTATATTCATTCTTGATACAATGCATAGACGGACATAACTCACTAAGGCGTCAGCAGTATTAAACTAACTTATATAACTTATAAAAACAGCAATGGGAAAATTTGATGGCAAGTATATCCGGGGTCTAGTTGGACCTGTTATACAACGGAGAACCAGGCACGGACTTGTGGTACAGTCTACGCCCGATAAAGTTAATCAAACAGAAGGTACAAAAAAAGCACAAGGTATATTCGGACAGGGGAGTATACTCGCCTGTACCATCAGGGACAATCTGATTTCAGTAACCCAGGGGAACTGGGATCCGGGCATGGTCAATCGTTTTAATACGCCGGTTAGGGACGTATTGAAGCAATGCTACGATAAGGGAACGGATCAGTATACATTTAAGGAAAACAGCTTCGGAAGACTTGCGGGCTTTGAGTTCAATGTTAAATCATTGCTCATCAACTATTTGCTTGTGAGCCCTGAAGTAGCCTTTCAAGACAATGTGTTCAAGGTTAAGGTGCCTGAAATCGATACAACAGAGTCGCTCCGGTTTCCGGGCAGCACAAATGCATGTGAGATCAATATTGCTTTCATTCCTGTTGCACTTCACGCTGGCAGGATCAGGCAACCCGCAGATTTCAGATCGTTTAATGTGCAAATAGGCCAAGGTATGGTGTCTCGGCAGGAATTTGAATTTGTGGCAGATCCGGGATGTCTTTGTGTAGCGGCGATTGGAATGAATTATTTTATGCTGAATAATGGAATCAGGACAGATTACAATACAAAGGTATTCAATCCTTCTGGTGTTATTGGCGCTATTGTAGTACCTGGCGTTTTTGTGGAGCCACCGCTAATTAAAGAAGGAAACAAGGTTCATGCATCGCCCTGGACCCGAGTTTATAAAATGAAATTACCGGCTGCAGAAGCGCCGGATAACCATTCTGATAATTAATCCAGCCGATATGCCCTGACATAATCGATCACGAATTCCTGGGGAAAGATAGCATCGTCGATCTTTCCGCCCCATTCTCCGCCGATCGCCGTATTCATCAGCAGGTATACCGGTCCGCGGAAGGAGCCCTGGTAAGCATTTGGTGGCGCAGTCATGGTGAAATAGACTTTGTCATCGATGAAGACCTTTGCGGTATCGCCCTTGCGCTCGATCCCGTACACATGAAACTTGTTGTGCAGGTCTGATTCTTTGATGGTGCTGCCCTTGCTCTTGTGTTTATCCTTGCCTTCGGGTTCCCACCAGTGAAAAGTGCCGTGTACGGTATTCGGTGTATGGCCTACAAACTCCATGATGTCAAATTCAAAGCATTTTGGCCAGCCTACCTGCTGGATATTAGTGCCCATCATCCACAGCGCAGGCCAGATCCCCTGACCTTGTGGCAGCTTCGCCCTGATCTCGATGCGGAAATCGCCTTCAAATTGTTGCTTGCCGAGGGTGTTGATACTTGCTGAAGTATAAGAGGCGTTCTGATAGTTTTCCTTCAGGGACCGGATGATCAGCTTTCCACCTTTCCTGAAGCAATTCTCTTGTCTTGCCCTGGTGTAATACTGGCTTTCACGGTTGCGGATGAATCCTTCCTCGTAACCCCATTTTGCCGGGTCGGGCAGGCCTTTGCCGTTAAACTCGTCCCGCCAGATCAGGGTTTTCTTTGAGGTGCTTTTGGAAGAAGGATAATCTTGCGCAGTGGCAGTTGAAGATAGCAACAGGGCACCGGAGACCATTGCCAGTATGGTGTTAGTTTTCATCGGTTTTCATTTGGTTTCCGTCAAGATAAGGTTTCTGCCTTATTTCAACAAATCTTCGGGTACCGGCTTGTTCAGCAGATGCTGATAATAAAACCTGATGCGCTCAGTAAGGTCGTGCGGGCCTTTGGAACCGCCCCAGCCGTGCCGTCCGCCAGGGTAGATCATCAGCTCGAAATGCTTATTGGCGTCCTGAAGTTTGTCGATCAGCTGTATGGTATTCTGCATGTGCACATTATCATCCATGTCGCCATGCATGATGCGCAGCAGGCCTTTGTAATTGTTGACGTAGCTGAGCACCGAGGCCGCCTTGTAGCCTTCCGGGTTTTCCTGCGGGGTATCCATGAAGCGCTCTGCATAGTTGGTGTCGTACAGTTCCCAGCTGGTTACCGGGGCACCGGCATAACCGAAGTCGAAATCGGCGGCGCCCTTAGTCAGCGCGAGGCAGGTCATATAGCCGCCGTAACTGTGGCCGGTAATGAGCAGCTTCTTATTGTCTACCCAGGGTTTGGCTTTCAGCCAGCGTGCTGCGGTGCCGTAATCGATGATTTCCCATTTGCCGAGGTTGCGGTGCATGAGGGCGACGCCTTCTTTGCCGAACTGTCCGGAGGCGCGGTGGTCAACGGAGATCTGAATGATGCCTTCATTTGCCCACCACTGATTGCCGGTGCCTTTCCAGGTATTGCTGACGTTGCCCGCATTGGGACCTCCGTAAATGCTCATGACTACGGGATATCTCTTTGTCTCGTCGAAGTTGGCCGGGTAGGTAATCACTGCGGGCAGCTGATATTGTCCGTCTTCGCTGGGGATGGTGATCATTTCTGTCTTGCCGAAGCTATAGTCATTGAAATCGGCCGATTTGCTGTCGGCGAGTTCGCGGATCAGTTTGCCTTTGGTATCCAGCAGGGCCAGTCTGGTTGGCGTGCCGACGTTGGAATAAGTGGTTACAAAATAGCTGCTGCCTGGCGAGATCTGTACCTGGTGGCTGTAGTCGCCGAAGCTCAGGCGCTTCAGGTTTTTGCCATCATAACCTACCCGGTAGAAATCGGTGCGGGTAGAGGCTTCTTTCCTTGCCGTAAAGTAGACCACTTTGTTTTTCTCATCTACCTGCACCAGGTTATTTACCTGCCATTTTCCGCTGGTCAGGGTGCTCACCAGTTTGCCCTCCAGGGTATACAGGTAAAAATGCGCCGAGCCGCTGCGGTCGCTTTTCAGGATATAATGTTTCTTGTCTTGCAGGTAGGTGATCCGGCCGTCATAGTCCAGGTCTATCCATGCCTTTTGTTTTTCATCATAAATTTCTGTTTTGGTACCGTTCTGTGGGTTTACCGAATAGAATTTAAGGTTGTCCTGGCCACGGTTCATCCACTGCACCATCAGGTTGCTGCCGTCATGGCTCCAGTAGGGTGTACCGAAATACTGATCGTCTTTTTCATTGAAATCGGCCCAGGTAACCTTGCCGCCTTCGGTGGGCACAAAGCCTATTCTTACTTCCGGGTTGGGGTCGCCTGCTTTGGGGTAGCGGGTTTTTTCGGTGTAGCCATGCTGCCCTGTTGATCCGTAGATAGGAAACATCGGTACTTTGGTATCATCAAAGCGCATAAAAGCAAGGTGCCTGCTGTCTGGCGCCCACCAGAAGGCTTTATAATTGGTTGCCCGTCCCAGAATCTCTTCATAATACACCCAGGATGACCAGCCATTATAGATCACGTCGGTGCCGTCGCTGGTGTACCTGATCTCTTTGCCGGTAGCGAGCTCGACAGCATAGAGGTCATTGTTACGCGTAAAAGCGGCATATTTGCCATCAGGAGATACCGCGATGTTCTTTTTATCGTCATTATTGCTGAGGCCAGCCGTTACTGCTGTTTTAGCGGGTGAGACGGGAGGTGTATAAGGGCTGCGTTCGCCGGTCTTTACATCGACCGCATAGGGCTTTCGTTCGGCGACGTCCATTTCGATGTAATGGGTATCGTCCTTCCAGCCGGTCACATAGTTGACGGGCCTGGTCAGCGAGCGCTCGCCACCATATACCTGCCTTATGCTGAGCTGCTTTTGTCTGGCAGAAGCGGTGTCTGAATAAGCTAAAACGCAAATCGGTAGCAATAAGGCGAGTACAGTTCTTTTCATGAAGTGGTTTAGTTATGGTGATATTAGGTTACTGCCGTTAAAAATAATAAAAAAAGGCTGCCGGAAGGGCAGCCTTGTATAAAATGCTTTCATTAAGGTGCTATCTGACGATCCAGTTCCAGCCGAACTCATCGGGTGCCAGGCCGTAACGGATGTCATTAAGGGCTTTAGCAATACCTGCGGAAACTGTGCGGGTCTCCACTGCAGGCAGTTGATAGAGCTGACCTTCATAGCCGATCTCGCCGATAGGTGTTACGGTAGCCGCGGTACCTGCTGCAAATGCATCGGTGACGGCACCACTCTGGATGCCTTCGATCACTTCCTTGACGCTGACACGGCGCTCCTCTACCTCAACGCCTGCCCTTTTGGCGAGCGTGATAATAGTATCGCGGGTCACGCCGTCAAGTACGGTGCTTCTTACGGATGGGGTAACCAGTTTGCCATTGATCACAAAGATCAGGTTGGCGGTTCCTGCCTCTTCGATAAATTCGTGGGTGGCGGCGTCTGTCCAGATGAGCTGGTCGAAGCCTTCTTTCTGCGCCTCGGCAAAAGGATAAAGGGAACGTGCATAGTTTCCCGCGGTCTTGGCAAAGCCTACACCGCCGTCATCGGCACGGGTAAATTCAGTTTCTACCTTAACCTTTAAGGCCTTGCTGTAGTAATGGCCGGTAGGGGTGGTCAGCAAACAGAAGGTATAGGTGTCGGAAGCACGTACGCCAAGATATGGGTCGGTTGCATACATAACCGGGCGGATATACAAGGAATATCCGTCCAGCGCAGGGATCCAGGCTTCGTCTATTTCCAGAAGGGCAGCAATGCCCTGCATGAAGATTTCCTTAGGAATGGCAGGCATGGCCATGCGGTGCGCCGATTTGTTGAAACGTTCAAAGTTTTTGTCGGCACGGAATACACTGATCTTGCCGTCAGCCTGCTTATAGGCTTTCAGGCCCTCAAAAATCGCTTGTCCGTAGTGCAGCGCAGAGATCGCAGGGCTCATTGGGACCGGGCCGTAGGGCAGGACCTGCAGGTTCGACCACTCCCCGTTATTATATTCCGCAATAAACATGTGATCGGAAAAAACCTTTCCGAAAGGCAATTGAGCAAAGTCAATGCCCGTTAATCTGCTCTGATCAGTCTTCGTGATCGTAATGTCCAACGTCTCGTTCATTTTGAGTAAAAAGTTATATCCTGTAAAAATACGAATATTTTAACCATAATAACTAAGGGTCATTAGTATAACACCCTGAATTTTATAGTATGTTCGATTTTTTTAAGCGACTTGAACAGCTGTTTGTCGTACTGGGTATTGATGTCCGTGATCACGTAGCCGATATCGGGATTGGTCATCAGGAACTGCCCCACAATGTTGATGTCATGTTTGGCGAATACCGTGTTGATCCGGGCCATGATGCCGGGTACGTTTTTATGGATGTGAATGAGGCGATGTGAACGCTCGATCCGGGGCAGTTGCAGGTTGGGAAAGTTTGCGCTCAGGTAGGTAGTACCTGTGTTCATGAAGTCGATCATCCTTTTCGGAATGAAAGAGATGTTGCGCGGATTCTGTTTATTGTCATCGAAGACGACAATTCCCTGTTCCGTACAGGCCTGGAGGTCTACCCGGTGGCGGGCATTGCCCAGATAACCCAGGGTCTTGAGTTTAACAGCCTTCTTCAGTTTATGAGGGTCCATTTTCTCGCCGTCTGCCAGCAGGACCATGTGCACATCGGGGACGTACTTGTCCTCGAAAGTCGATTTGTGCCGGATAGAAAAGCCGTCTTTCTTCAGCAGCGCGATGCTCTGGATGGGCACATCGCCGATGATCAGGCAAAGAATGCGGTTCTTGGGGTAGGAAATCGCTCTGGGGAGGTCATTTACGTACAGGAACTCATCGAAGCTTGGCGTGACGTGGTCTGCCTTGTTGACGATGCTCTCCCTTGCAATGTTCTCGGTAAAGGCAAAGAATTTCTTAATGAGGCCGCTTTCGCGCAGCTGGAAATCTGAATAGCCGTCACCGATGCCATACAGATCGCCTTCGAGCTTCAGCTGCTGCATCAGCTTGACCTTACCGCCTTCTTCACTCAGCGGATTGGCATGGTCGTAATCGATGATCTTGCCGTCGCCATTGGTGACGAAAGTATTGGCGTAAATATTCTCTTTTTTGATGTGGTACCGGCTCACTACAGGAGTAATGAATTCCTTGAAGCCTCCGCTGACGATGAGGACTTCATCCGCGTGTTTTTTGAAAAATTCCGCATTACGGGAAAAGGAAGCGGATACTTTTTTCTTCAGGTGTTTGATCAGCTGTTTCAGGTGGTCTTCATCGGCTTCTAGCAGCTTCACCCGCTGGGCCAGGCTCTCGCTGAAGGACAGCTTGCCTTCCATGGCCAGGTTCGTGAGGTCTTCAATCTTCTGGTAAATGGCTTCCCGGTCGGGGTGCCTCGCCAGAGAGATCCTGGCCAGTTCGTCCAGCGCCTCTACCTGGGTAAAGGTGCTGTCGAAGTCGATGATGTAAAAATTCTTTGGTTTCATTACTCATTTAGGTTTGCAGTGTACTGACGCAGGCCGGTTAAGCCAGGCTGCTGCATACTTCTGCTATGCTTTGGTTAAGTGGTTTAAAGTGAATGCCTGTGGTATTCCTGATCTTTTCATTGCTGTACAGGCTTTTGTTGAGGCTGCTGCGGGCTGCATCGCTGGTGAGCGCCGCCGGCTTGCCGGTAAACAGGGAAACCAGTTTTGCCGCCCGCCAGGCAATGGCCAGCATCCAGGGACTGGCTTTCTTTGAAGGAGCCTTCACCTGAAAGCCTTTTGCGATCTCGGTAAAGAACTGCTGATAGCGGTAGTTTTCTGCCGAGATGATATAGCGTTCGGCTGTTTCGCCACTGTCCATCAAGGCGATCATGCTGGAAGCAACATCCTGTACATCGACTATGCCTGTGGCCCCGTCGGTAAAGAAAGAAAGCCCTTCCCTGACCAGTTTGAAAATGGCGCCGCTGCCGTTATAGCCCGCATTTGCACCGATAATGACAGAAGGATTCACAATTACCGCGTCCAGTCCTTCGGCAATGCCGCGCCAGACTTCCATTTCACCCTCATACTTCGATATGGCATATTGGTGGGGCCGGCCTTCATAATTCCAGAAGTCCTCTTCCGTAATCAGCTCCCCGTCCCTGGCATTGCCGAGCGCAGCTACAGAGCTGACATGGAGCAGGCGGATGCCCAGGTACAGGCAGAGGTTCACGATGTTTCCGGTACCCTCGATGTTGACCCGAAAGAGCTGTTCACGTTGTCTTGGGTCGAAAGAAACCAGTGCGGCACAGTGATAGGCTTTTGTGACACCCTCCAGGGCTGCTTCCAGGGAAGCCAGGTCATTGATGTCACCATCCATCCATTCAATTCCGTCGACACCGGCAATCAATGCAGGAACCTGCGACCCGGTTCTTTTCAGTGCCCTTACTTTGCTTCCTTTCCTGATCAGCTGGTTTACCAGTTCTGCGCCCAGGAACCCGGTGGCACCGGTAACTAATATCATTTTATTTTTTTTAGGACGGTTAATTCAAAATATGCACCCAAAAATAGATATTTGGACCCAAACATTGTAGAATATTGTAGTAAGATATGTCGTTGTCCGTTTTTTTCTCGCCGTTAAATATCAATAAGTTCACTCCCGATGCGGGGTTTTATAACAGTTACCTGGGTATGAAAACGGTGTTTTATAGAGAGGAATTTCCTGAATTACCGGAAGACACCTACGATATTGCCATTATGGGTGTGATGGACGACCGTGCGGCGGCGGGCAACGAGGGTTGCGCCCTGGGCCCGGATTATTTCCGGGAGCAGTTCTACAGGCTCAACGAGGGCCCCTATACCACACGGATCGTCGATCTTGGAAATATCCGCGCGGGAGCGACTATTGCCGATACTTATGTTGCCGTCAAAACGGTGGTGGCAGAGCTGGTAAAACTGAATATTGTACCGGTAATCATCGGGGGCGGGCAGGACATTACCTATGCGCAGTACCTGGCTTACGAAAACCTTGAGCAAAAGGTCGACCTGGTGGTGGTAGACGACAGATTTGACCTTGATGACGATGACCAGGAGGGACTTGCGGCCAGGTCGGATACTTACCTGAACAAGATCCTGCTCCATCAGCCAAATTATCTGTTCAATTTCAGCAATATCGGCTACCAGACTTACTATGTGAACCAGGAGAGCCTTCAGGTAATGAGCAAGCTCTATTTTGATGTGCACCGCCTCGGTGAGTTTTCCCAGGACATATCCTCTACCGAACCGGTCATCCGCAATGCCAGCATGATCAGTTTCGACATCGGAGCGATCCGCTCCTCGGATGCCTGCGCCAATGCCAACGCCGGGCCCAATGGTTTTTACGGAGAACAAGCCTGTCGTATTGCGCGGTATGCCGGTATGAGCGACAAACTGACTTCCATCGGGTTTTATGAGTTTAACCCGGCTTACGATCAGAACGGCCAGACCGCGATGCTGCTGGCGCAGATGATCTGGTATTTTGTAGATGGCTTTTACAACCGCAAAAAGGATTTTCCACTGGTGCCCAAATCACACTACCTCATTTACAGGGCCAGTCTCAGCGACGGGACAGGCGAACTGCTTTTTGTGAAGAGCAAAAAATCAGACCGCTGGTGGATGCAGGTGCCTTATCCGGCAGGGATCTCGGAGAATGAACGCTACCACCTGGTACCCTGTCGTTATGAAGATTACACTACTGCAGTCAACGGGGAGATGCCCGACTTATGGTGGCGCACCTATCAGAAGCTACTATAATTTTACATGGAATTTCTCATTTTCCCGGCTGATTTACATTACATTTGATAAACTATACCGGTGTAATCATAAAAAAACGAAAACTAAATCAATGAAAAGAACAATACTGACAGTGATGGCGATTTTGCCATTGGCTGCATCTGCTCAAAAACCGTTTACAGTAACGGGTAATGTTAAGGGCCTGAAATCCGGAGACAAGGTTTATCTGGTCTACAAGAATGATGGTGCTGATGTGACCGACTCGACTACGGTAGCTAACGGCGCATTTGCGTTTAAAGGTAATGTGGCAGCTCCCTTGCGGGCTACCCTGTTTGTGAACAAGAACCCTTATGTGTCCCCTCCGGTACCCGGCTACAGCCTGGACTTCAAGGGCCTGTATCTTGAACCTGCCGCAATTAAACTGACCGGCCAGGATTCTCTGAAACGTGCAGAAATCTCAGGGTCTAAGGTAAACGATGACGATAAGCAGCTTAAGGCGCTGGTGAAGCCGGTGACCGACCAGCTGGATGCGGTAAATGCGGATTATGTAAAGCTAACTGCGGAACAAAAGAAGGATGAGGCCATGGTGAAACCGCTTCAGGAAAAATATGAGGCCGCCGCTAAAGGTATGGCTCCATTGTATCTGCAGTTTGCAAAAAGCAATCCGAAATCTTACATCAGCCTTTCTGCGATCAGTCAGCTGGCTTCCGATCCGGAACAAGCAGCAGCAGCGGAGAAGGCCTATAATGCCTTAAGCCCGGAAGTGAAAGGCACTAAGGCCGGTAAGGATCTGGCACAATTGTTCAGTGCAAGCAAGAGTACAGCCATCGGTGCAGTAGCTATGGATTTTACTCAGAACGACGTGAATGACAAGCCGGTGAAACTTTCTGATTTCCGTGGCAAGTATGTGCTGCTTGATTTCTGGGCTTCCTGGTGCGGACCATGCCGTGGTGAAAATCCGAACGTGGTAAAGGCTTACCAGACTTATAAGGAAAAGAATTTTACAGTCTTGGGTGTTTCCTTGGACAATCCGGGCAAGAAGGATGCCTGGCTGGGTGCTATTGAAAAAGACGGCCTGACCTGGACACATGTTTCCGACCTGAAGGGCTGGTCTAACGCTGTAGCGGTGCAGTATGGTATCCGCGGCATTCCGGCTAACTTCCTGATCGATCCGCAGGGCAAGATTATCGCGAAGAACATCCGCGGAGAGGAACTGCAGAAGAAATTGGCGGAAGTGCTGGGAGGAACTGGGTCTAAATAGCGTTGAGGAGTTTATACCACCTGTGTTTTGTATAAATATTCAAAGAGGGAGCCTTGACTGTCAAGGCTCCCTCTTTATTTGGAACGGTTCGTATCTGATAGGAAGAGTTCTGAAGCAGTTCAGGTTACATCAGGTCAAAACCGATGTCTTCCCTGAAATACTTCCCGTCGAAATAAATGCGCGCAGCATCTGCAGTAGCGGATTGTAAAGCTTCAAATTGTGTATCCTGAAGGCTGCTGATGGCCAGTACACGGCCACCGTTGCTTTTTACGATACCGCCCTCCAGCGTGGTACCGGCATGGAATACGGTAGACTGGCGCACGTTCTCGATGCCGGAGATGACCTTGCCTTTTTCGTATTCGCCCGGATAGCCGCCTGCTACAACAACTACTGTAGCCGCGTTTTTATCGCTGATCTTCAACTCGAAATCCTTCAGTTTTTTAGCTGCGGCAGCCTGGAACAATTCGACCAGGTCGCTTTCTATTCGTGGGATCACGCTTTCGGTCTCAGGATCGCCCATACGGCAGTTGTATTCGATGACGTAAGGCTTGCCCTCTACCTTGATCAACCCGAAGAAGATGAAGCCCGTATAATCGATGTTGTCTTTTTTAAGGCCTTCTACAGTTGGGATAATGATGCTTTTCTCCACTTCGTCCAGGAATTCCTGAGTTGCGAACGGTACAGGTGAAACTGAACCCATGCCGCCGGTATTCAGACCGGTATCGCCCTGGCCGATACGCTTGTAGTCCTTAGCTTCCGGCAGGACCACATAGCTGTCACCATCGGTAAGCACGAAGACGGAAAGCTCTATGCCGGACAGGAATTGTTCGATCACTACTGTGGCGCCTGCTGCACCAAATTTGCCGCCCAGCATCAGTTTGAGTTCTTCCTGTGCTTCGGCAGTATTGTCAATAATGAGCACACCCTTGCCGGCAGCGAGCCCGTCAGCCTTCAGGACAACAGGAAGGTCGTGTGTTTCCAGGTAGGCAAGCCCTTCAGCGAGCGTTTCGCTGGTAAAGGAACGCGAAGCTGCGGTCGGAATTCCATGACGGGCCATAAACTGCTTGGAGAAATCTTTGGAGCCTTCCAGGATGGCGCCTTCTTTTTTTGGCCCGATCACCGGAATATGCGATAGTTCACTGTCTCCGGCGATGAAGTCGTGCACCCCGTTGACCAGAGGTTCTTCCGGGCCGACAACGACCATGCCGATCTTTTCCTTTAGGATAAGGGCCTTCAGCGCTTCAAAGTTGTTAGGGTTGATGTTGACGTTCTTGCCATAGGCGCCGGTCCCGCCGTTGCCGGGTGCAATGAAGAGCTGTGAACAAAGCGCGGACTGGCTGATCTTCCATGCGAAAGCACTCTCCCTGCCGCCCGATCCTAACAATAATATATTCATCTTGATGCTGTAATTGGTTGTTTAACGATAATGTTGTCCGGCAAATATACCGCTTTGGCGCACATTATCCAGTTCAATATGACAGGGGCTTTTAAACGCCTGGGCCCCGAGATTTTGGTATATTGAAGATTAAGTATAGATTTGCCCGCAAGATGAGACATATTATCACCTTATCCCTTGTATTTTTTAGTCTTACGCACCTGGCGAAAGCTGAGCGTGTGGAGGGGTTAAGGCTCATTGCGGAGAAATACTGTGACAAACAGCAGTCCGGCGGTTCAGAACAGCGCGTTGCCCGTCCCGAGCAAGACCAGGTACAGCACCATCCGCATTTCTTGTCTTCAAGCCAGCTGACACTGATCGGTGTCCAGCCTGCTGAAGCCTCAACGTTTTATATGCCTTGCGGCCATGTGGAAACAAGTCCGGCCATCAGGGAAGGACCAAGGAACAATAGTCCTTAACCGTTCCGGTTCCGGATTCCCGGAGTATTTTGCACAACCTTTACATGGCTGACAATCTGGCTTAAAAAAACCAGATGGCCTGGTTGTTGCTGATTATCAAAATTTTATCAATTATATTTTATTATTAATACGAAGAGAGATGTTAGGATTCCTGGCCAAAATATTTGGGAGCAAATCTGAGCGGGACATTAAGGCCATTCAGCCGGTTGTTGCCCGTATCAATGAAGAATATGCGAAGCTGTCTGCGATCAGCAATGACGAGCTGCGCTCAAAAACCTTAGAATTTAAAAAGACCATTGCCGATGGCCTTGCAGATATAGACAGTAAGATCAATGCGTTAAAGGCTGATGCCGAGCAAACGGAGCTTTCTCTGGCAGAAAAGACGGCGATTTACGACCAGATCGACCAGCTGGGCAAAGACCGCGACAAGGAACTGGAAGTAATCCTGAAGGACATCCTGCCGGCCGCATTCGCCGTGGTGAAGGAAACATCCAGGCGTCTTGCAGAAAACGAGCGTCTTGAAGTGACCGCGACGGAGTTCGACCGCGAACTTGCCGCACGTAAGAAGAATGTGGTGATCGAAGGCGATAAAGCATTCTGGGCCAACCGCTGGGAGGCCGCAGGCAACGAGGTCGTTTGGAATATGGTGCATTATGATGTACAGCTCATTGGCGGTACGGTACTCCACGAGGGTAAGATCGCAGAGATGGCTACAGGTGAAGGTAAGACACTGGTGAGTACTTTGCCGGCTTACCTGAACGCATTGGCCGGACAGGGCGTGCATATTGTAACGGTGAACGATTATCTGGCCCGCCGTGACTCGGAGTGGAATGGTCCGTTGTTTGAGTTCCACGGCCTGAGGGTAGACTGCATTGACAAGCATGAGCCGAATTCGCCTGCAAGAAGGAATGCTTACCTGGCGGATATTACTTATGGCACGAACAACGAATTTGGGTTTGACTACCTGCGTGATAATATGTCGCAGACCCCTGATCAGCTGGTACAGCGCAAACTGCATTTCGCCATGGTCGATGAGGTCGACTCTGTACTGATCGACGATGCACGTACGCCGCTGATCATCTCCGGACCGGTGCCTTTCGGCGACCAGCATGAATTTTATGAACTGAAGCCGCGTATCGAGCGTTTGGTTGCCGCTCAGAAGGAGTATGTGACCCGGGCCCTGAACGAGGCCAAGAAACTGATCAACGAGGGAAAGAGCGGTACCGAGGAGGGCGAGGGAGGCCTGGCGCTGTTGCGTGCCTTCCGTGGTTTGCCGAAAAACAAGGCACTCATTAAGTTTTTAAGCGAGGGTGGCGTAAGGCAGATTCTATTAAAGACTGAAAACCATTACATGGCCGACCAGTCGAAAAACATGCCGAAGGTAGATGCCGAGCTGTATTTCCATATCGACGAGAAGAACAATCAGGTGGAGCTGACCGAAAAGGGTATCGAACTGATCACCAAATCCGGCGAAGACCACAATTTCTTTATCCTGCCGGATGTAGGTACGGAAATTGCCGAAATTGAGAAATCATCGCAGAGCAGTGAAGAAAAGATTGCCCAGAAGGACGCCCTGATGCGTGATTATTCGATCAAGGCCGAACGTATCCACTCGGTGAACCAGTTGCTGAAGGCGTATACCCTGTTCGAGCTGGATGTAGAGTACATCGTCGATGAGGGCAAGATCAAGATCGTTGACGAGCAGACTGGTCGTATCATGGACGGGCGCCGTTATTCAGACGGCTTACACCAGGCGATCGAAGCAAAGGAAAATGTAAAGGTAGAAGACGCTTCACAGACTTACGCAACCATTACGCTGCAGAATTTCTTCAGGATGTACCACAAGCTTTGCGGTATGACGGGTACGGCGACTACGGAAGCTGGCGAATTCTGGTCAATCTACAAACTGGATGTGGTAGAGATCCCGACGAATAAGGCCATATCGAGGAAGGACCAGCAGGATTTCGTTTACCGCACAATGCGTGAGAAATACAATGCGGTGGCTGAAGAGATCGTAAAGCTGACCGAAGCGGGAAGACCGGTACTGGTGGGTACTACCTCTGTGGAAATATCTGAATTGCTGAGCCGTATGCTGAAGCTGCGCGGGATCAAGCATAATGTGCTGAACGCAAAGCTCCACCAGAAAGAAGCCGACATTGTGGCTGAAGCCGGTCAGGCGGGCCAGGTGACCATTGCCACCAACATGGCGGGCCGTGGTACGGACATTAAGCTCGGGCCTGGCGTTAAGGAAGCAGGAGGCCTGGCCATTGTAGGTACCGAACGGCATGAATCACGCCGTGTAGACCGTCAGCTGCGGGGCCGTGCGGGACGTCAGGGTGATCCGGGTTCTTCCCAGTTCTTCGTCTCGCTTGAAGATAACCTGATGCGCCTTTTTGGTTCAGAAAGGATATCCAACATCATGGTGCGCATGGGTATCGAGGATGGCGAGGTGATCCAGCATTCGATGATCACCAAATCTATCGAGCGTGCGCAGAAGAAAGTAGAAGAGAATAACTTCGGCATCCGTAAGCGTCTGCTCGAATACGACGATGTGATGAACTCGCAGCGTACCGTGATCTATGCAAAACGTAAGAACGCTTTGTTCGGCGAACGCCTGGACGTGGACATGAACAACATGGTGTTTGATGTGGCTGAAGATGTGGTAACGGAATATAAGGAAACCGCAAACTACGAAGGCTTTAAGCTGGAAGTGATCAAGAACTTCTCGGTAGATACCACCATAGATGAGGCTGAATTCAGCGCAAAGGGTATCCATCATCTGACTGATAAGCTTTTTGAAGAGGTAACGGACTTTTATCAGCGCAAGTCTGAAGCGATCATCGCGCAGGCCATGCCGGTACTGACCCAGGTTTACGAAGAGCGGGGAGCCCAGATAGAGCAGGTGATCGTACCTTTCACAGATGGTATACGCCATGTACAGATTCCGGTGAGCCTGAGAAAGGCGATGGAGAACAATGGCCGCGAGGTAACACGTTCTTTCGAGAAAACGATTGTACTGGCGCTGATCGATGATTCCTGGAAGGAACACCTGCGTGAAATGGACGAACTGAAACAGTCGGTGCAGAACGCCGTTTACGAACAGAAAGATCCGCTGGTGATCTATAAGATGGAGGCGTTTAACCTGTTTAAGAATATGCTGAATGCAGTGAACAAGGAAGTGGTGAGCTTCCTGTTTAAAGGTGGTATTCCTGTCCATGCTGATCCGGATGAAGTAAGGGAAGCACCCGTACCGCGCCCGCAGCCCGCACAGATCAAGGCTTCCAGGCCGGAGCTTGCCCAGGCAGGCGGAACAGGGATGCCTGAATTTGAAGATACGCGTGAACCCGCGCCTCAGCAGCCTGTCCGCAAGGAGGCAACGATTGGAAGGAATGAGCCTTGCCCATGCGGAAGCGGGAAGAAATATAAGAACTGTCACGGCGCAGGTATATAATGCGCCGCTGTACTTGTCTGCATAAAACAGGCAGGCTATTGTAATACCCGTCGAGAATGCCGAATTTTGAAAAAAATCCGGCATTCTTGTTTTTGCAGGGATGTATGGGGACAGACCTTTCTGTCAGTAAACAAAACAACTGATGAAACAAGCGATTGCCAGTGTATTTATATCTTGCCTGTTGTTCACCACGGGTCTGTATGCCCAGTCCAGAGGAGTGGTTACGGTGATTAAGGACCCGAAGATCGATAGCCTGATCGCGAAAAGAATAGCCCTGAACAGTATTCGTGAAAGCGGGACAGCGCCTGCTAAACCTCCGGTAATCGTTTCCCAGATGGGCTACCGGGTACAGGTGTTCTATGGCTCTGACCGTAGAGAAGTGTTCAGTCAGCAGGCTAAATTCAAATCGCTTTTTCCTGCACTGAATACCTATATCACCTATAAGGAACCGAATTATTATCTGCGTGTGGGTGACTTCAGGTCACGCCTGGATGCCCAAAAGCTGATGAGCGAACTAAGGCCTGATTTCCCGACCTTATTTGTCTTCAGGGAAAAAATAAACCCACCCGCACTTGAAAACCAAGAAGATGATCAGTAAAGCTGCTATACAACAATTGTCGGCCGCCATATTTGAGCAGGTGGTAGGCTATCGCAGGCACCTGCATGCCAATCCGGAACTATCCTTTCACGAGCACCAGACTTCAGCCTATGTCAAGGGGCTGCTGACGGAATGGGGAATCCCGTTTACAGAGATGGCGGATACCGGTGTGGTGGCGCTGATCACCGGCGCCCTGCCTTCAGAAAAGGTGATTGCCCTGCGTGCAGATATGGATGCATTACCTATACTCGAAGAGAATGATAAGCCTTATGCATCTAAAAACCCCGGTGTGATGCATGCCTGCGGACATGATGTACATACTTCCTCGTTGCTGGGTACGGCATATATTCTGAACAGCCTCAGGAACGATTTCGCGGGAACAGTCAAGCTGATCTTCCAGCCTGCTGAAGAACTGTTGCCCGGAGGGGCCAGCATTATGATCAGGGAAGGTGTACTGGACAACCCAAAACCGCAGCACATCGTCGGACAGCATGTGATGCCGCTGATCGATGCAGGCAAGGTCGGGTTCCGCTCCGGGATATACATGGCTTCCACAGATGAGCTGTACGTAACCGTGCATGGCAAGGGCGGCCATGGCGCACAGCCGCACCAGAACATAGATCCGGTGGTCATTGCCTCGCACATCATCATCGCCTTGCAGCAGATCGTCAGCCGCAATGCCGACCCGAGGTTACCTTCAGTCCTGTCTTTTGGCAAGGTGCAGGCCAACGGGGCAACCAATATTATTCCCAATGAGGTAAAGATAGAGGGGACCTTTCGCACCTTAAATGAGGATTGGCGAAGGGAAGCTAAGCGCCTGATGCGTAAAATGGCCGAGGGCATTGCCGAAAGTATGGGCGGGAGCTGTGACTTTAACATTAAAGACGGATATCCTTTCCTGATCAATGAAGAAGCCCTGACCGCAAACATACGCGCTTATGCGGAAGATTACCTGGGCAGGGAAAATGTGGTCGATCTGGACATCTGGATGGCGGCAGAAGATTTTGCCTATTACTCACAGGCAACAGCCGCCTGTTTTTATCGGCTGGGTACAGGAAATAAGGAAAAAGATACTTGTTATTCCGTCCATACGCCAAGGTTCGATATCGATGAGGATGCCCTGAAGCTTTCTACCGGACTGATGGCCTATGCGGCCTTGAAGCAACTGGGAAATTAATGGTGGCGAAGAAGATAATAATTTGCATAGCGTTAATGCTCTTTGCCGCCTATGGGTTTACACAGGAGATAGACCGCTACAATCCGGATACGATCCGGACGATCCAGCTGGATTCTGTCATTAATATCAGGGCGCAAAAGTTTGGTGTGGAAACTTTTATCAATGCCATCGTTACGGATACGAGCTTTTACAAGGCCTTTCGTAACATGAAGAAATACACGTTCATTGCAGAAAACAACATTTATACCTACGACCGGAAAAATAAGGTAGATGGACGCATTTACCGGAAGATCAGGCATACCAATACGGGGCCTAAGAAGATGGAATACCTGGCCAGACAGGATACGGGAAATGTGTACAAAAGAAACGGGAAGTACCAGCTCTATACCCTCGAAATGTTTGACTATATCTTCATGAATGCGTACCAGACTGGTTTTGTAGACGAGGGGCCCATGACTGCCGGCAAAGCAGGCAGTTCCAATGAAAGTTATAAGGACAAGCTGAAGACACTGATCTTTGCACCTGGCAAACCGATTAAGGGCCTGCCTTTTATCGGCAGCAAGACGCAGATATTCACTCCGGATATGCGCCGGTATTACGATTACGCCTATAAGAGTGGTACCTATCTGGATTCTATACCAGTTTACTGGTTCAGCGTAACGGTAAAAAAGGAGCTCAGTGCGCGTACAAAGGATGGTCTGATGATCAAGGAGCTCACCACCATCTTTGATAAGCGTAACTTTGAGATACTGGGCCGGTATGTAGATATGAAATACGACAACCTGCTTTTCAACTTTGATGTGCAGATGAATATTGAGACCAGCTACTTTGAAGGCGAAAAATTACCTGCAAAGGTAACTTATCAGGGCAACTGGGATTACCCCTTTAAGAAGAAGGAACGGGCAAGTTTTCTGATCCTTCACCGGGATTATCACCTTGAAAAAGGGAAGTAATTGGCTAACTTCGCTACACAGCATATGCATCCTGAAACCAAATACTCAAAATAACGTGAAAACCACTATGAAACAATTTTCGAAACCATTTGCCATGTGCGCAATCGTTGTGTTCGCAACAATCTTTATGGCCATGAAAGTAAAACCTAAGAAGATCATTTTCTTCGGAGATTCCATTACCCAGGCTGGCGTACAGCCGGGGGGCTATGTAGACCTGGTCAAAAAAGCTTTAGATGCTGCAAAATATGAAGTAATCGGTGCCGGCATTGGCGGAAATAAGGTTTATGACCTTTACCTGCGGATGGAAAAGGACGTACTGGAGAAAAAGCCGGATGTTGTGGTCATTTATATCGGCGTAAATGACGTATGGCATAAAAAACTCAGTAAAACCGGGACAGACTATGACAAATTCATTGGTTTTTATAATGCCCTGATCAAAAAGATACAGGACAACGGTGCCAGGGTCGTACTCTGCACACCGGCAGTGATCGGCGAGAAAAAGGACAACGCTAATGAAATGGATGCCGATCTGGACAAATACTCAGATGCCATCAGGAACATTGCAGCCAACAACAGTCTGCCGCTTTGCGACCTGAGAAACATCTTCAAAACCTACGACCGCGAAAACAATCCGGAAGACAAGGAAAAAGGCATACTCACAACTGACGGTGTCCACCTGAACGAAAAGGGCAACCAGACACTGGCAGAGAAACTACTGCCGCTGGTAAAATAGGATTCGCCGTTATGATCAGCCAGGATACCATCAGCAAGATCATGGACACCGTCCGTATTGAGGAAGTGGTGGGCGATTTTGTCGCGCTTAAAAAGCGGGGTTCCAGTCTGATTGGCAATTGTCCTTTCCACAACGAAAAGACACCCTCTTTCAATGTTTCCGTAGCCAAAGGCATTTACAAATGTTTTGGTTGCGGAAAGGGCGGCGATTCGGTCCATTTTATCATGGACCATGAGAAATACTCGTACCCCGAGGCACTGCGCTACCTGGCCAGTAAATACAATATTGAGGTTGAAGAGATCGCACAGTCGCCCCAGAACCTGGAAGTACAAAATGCCCGCGAAAGCCTGTTCATCGTTTCTGAATTCGCTGCAGATTATTTCGCAAAGCAATTGTGGGAGGAAGCGGAAGGAAGAGCCGTCGGCCTCAGCTATTTCAAGGAGCGGGGTTTCCGGGAAGACATCGTCAGGAAATTCCAGCTGGGCTATTCGCCGGAAGCCTGGGATGCGCTGATCCAGGCTGCCGGACACGCAGGGCATAAGGAAGAATACCTCGAGAAGACCGGTCTTGCGATACGCAACGACAAGGGTAAACTATATGACCGGTTCAGGGGAAGAGTAATGTTCCCTATCCACAATTTCACGGGCCGGATCATCGGCTTTGGCGGAAGGACACTGAAGACCGAAAAGAGTGTTCCCAAATATGTAAACTCACCGGAGAGCGACATTTACCACAAGTCGAATGTGCTCTACGGGCTTTTTCATGCCAAGAAAGCCATCCGGGATGCGGACAACTGTTACCTGGCGGAAGGTTATGCCGATGTGCTTTCGGTGCACCAGGCGGGTGTAGAGAACGTAGTTGCCTCTTCGGGGACTTCGCTGACTACCGAACAGATCCGGCTGATCGCCAGGTTTACCCAGAACGTAACCATTTTATACGATGGTGACGCGGCCGGGATCAAGGCTTCGCTGCGCGGGCTGGATATGATCCTGGAGGAAGGGCTTAACGTAAAGGTCGTTTCTTTTCCGGACGGCGATGACCCCGATTCCTATATGCATAAAGTAGGCGCAGGGGAGTTCCGGAAATATATTGAGCAAAACCGTAAGGATTTCATCCTGTACAAAGCGGATATGCTGCTGAAGGAAGCGGGTAATGATCCGATCAGGAAGGCCGGTATCATCAGGGATATTGTAGAAAGTATCGCTAAGATACCCGACGAGATCAAAGCTTCGGTGTTCATCAGGGAATGCAGCGGTCTGCTGCAGATCGAAGAACGGACACTGCTGTCGGAGCTTAATAAAATTCGCGCTGCCAAACTTAAAAAGTCCGCAAATGCAACGCAGAACAGGCAGGCGCAGCAGGATTATCCACAGGACCTTCCGCCTGACGATCTTTTTGAAAGCCCGGACGAACAGGCCCCGTTTGCTCCTGACACCGAAAAGGAAAATAACGCCATACAGGAAAGAGAGATTGTCCGGCTGCTCCTGGCCTACGGGCACGAGCTGGTCAACTGGGATGGGATAGACAACCTGTATATCGGTTCCTTTATTATGCAGAACCTCGCCGATGTCAACTTTGAGGATCCGCTCTGCAGGCGGGTGATCGATACTTACCGGGAAGATATCGAAAACGGGCACCTGCCCGTGGCGAACCAGTTTATCCAGGGGCCGGACCGGGAGATCGCCAATCTGGCCATCACGCTTTCCACTTCGCCTTATGCGCTGAGTGAAAACTGGGAAAACAAACACAATATTTATGTCAGGGACGAGACGGTGAATCTGAAGTCAACGGTGTTCGGGGGGCTGTATCACCTTAAAAAGAGTAAGATCGGTAAAATGCTTTCGGAGATTACCAGAGAACTGGAAAAAGAGGCAGATCCTGTGAACCAGGAGATACTGATGCAGCGGTATATGCTCATTAAAGGAGTTGAACGCGATATCTCAAAATACCTGGGAACGGTAATCCTCAAATAATATGGCCAGTCATAACGACCTTGGAAAGCGTGGGGAACAGATTGCAAAGGAGTACCTGGAAAACCTGGGGTACCGCATCCTGCATGTAAACTGGAAATATGGACGTGCCGAGGTAGATGTGATCGCTGACCAGGATGGAGTCGTTATTTTTATTGAGGTGAAGACCCGGACCTCCGCAGATTACGGAATGCCGGAAGATTTTGTCTGCATCAAAAAGGAACGTCAGCTGGAATATGCCTCATCCGGCTATATCGAAATGACCGGTCATCAGGGAGAGATCCGCTTTGATGTTATTGCAATTCTATTTGAAAATAAAGACATTTACACCCTAAACCATATTGAAGATGCATTCTGGCCCAGTTAACAACAACCTGCGCTTTACCGCCATAGTTTTCATTTTAAGCATTGCCTTTACCCTTCTTTATTCCTGCAAGGACAAGCCTCAGGTTTCAGGGGTCAGTTTTGCCACCCCGGAGCAGGGACAGAAGTTTAGCCTCGGACAGAGCGTCCCGGTTGCACTTGATATTCCCGAAGGTGAACAAGTGAGCGGTGTAACTTACCTGATCGATGGCAAACCCGCGGGCACCAGCGGCAGCGCAGGTACTTTTCATCTTAAAACGGAAGGACAGGCTGTCGGTTACAAGATCATTACTGCCATTGTCGATCGTGAGGGTACAAAGGACACGGCTACCATAAACATACTGCTCACATCGGGCAGGGCGCCGAAGGAATACACTTATAAAGTAATCAGGACCTATCCGCACGATACAAGCTCCTATACCCAGGGACTGGAATATCACGGGGGCCGTCTGCTGGAGAGCACCGGGCAGGAAGGCCACTCTACTTTGCGCTGGGTTGACCTGAACTCCGGAAAAGCGCTGCAGCGCATCGACCTGGAACCTCAGTATTTCGGGGAAGGTGCAACCCTGGCCGGCGACAAAATCCCGATGCTGACCTACAAGCAGAATGCAGGTTTTGTGTATGACGCAAAGACCTTCAAGCGCCTGGGCACATTTCCCTACAGTACCAGCAGGGAAGGCTGGGGCCTTTGTTTTGATGGTGTACATCTGATCATGTCTGACGGATCAAACCGGTTGTACTTCATGAACAAGGATACGTACAAGGATGAAAAAGTCATTGATGTATATGACGATAAAGGTCCGGTAGATCAGCTCAATGAACTGGAACTCATCAACGGAAAGCTTTACGCCAATGTTTACCAGCAGAACTATATCGTGGTGATCGATCCGAATACCGGTATTGTAGAAGAAAAGATAGACCTGAACGGGCTATTGCCACAGGGTTATTTTAAAGAAGAGATCGATGTGCTGAACAACGTATTGAATGGTATCGCCTGGGATAAACAAGGCAAACGGCTCTTTGTAACGGGAAAGAAATGGCCGCATCTGTTTGAGATCGCGGTAGTGCCTAAGTAGGCGCAGCCGAAACAAAGCAATTGAAAAAAAAGTAATTAAAGGAAAAACAAATAAAACAAAAAAGGCCGGAGAACCCGGCCTTTTATATTATCTACTCAGTTCGCTTTTCGTGGGAGCGGACGGTTCGCTGATATACCCGTTAAAGGTAATGGGCTGCCTGTTGTTGCTGGTAACGCTCAGAGAGGCATAACCGTTCTGGCTGATATTCAGTGTCATCGTTTGTACGTCACGGTCGTTCTTAGGCTTAATGGTAATGACGTAGTTTCCTTTCTTTTTCTTTTCGCTGATATAGCTGAAATTTTCCGACTTCAGTTTAATGCCCGAATCGTTGATGTCACGCTGCGGAGAGAAAGCCCTGCCATAATAAGGCAGATAAGCTTCTACCTGTTCTTTGCCGATCTTCAGCTGGTAGTCGGAGCCATTCAACTGGATGGCATTGCCGGACTGCCCGCCTGGCATTTTACTTAAGACAGCGTTAATGTCTGCACCGGACAATGGGTAAGCAGTTGTAGCGTTAAACACCAGGTTCTTGCTTTCTACCAGCCTCGCGGTGGTTTCCTTATCGGTCTGTGCCGATACCTGCACTGTTGCCAAAACTGCAGCAGCGACTAAAAAGCTTTTTAAATTCTTCATAACCAATGGATTTATAACTCAATATACAAAAAAGCCTGGTAAATGTTTAGTTCACCGGGCTAAATTACTTTTTTCTGAGAATCTTACCTCCAGGCCTTATACTGGTTGATGAGCCCGTTGGTGGAACCGTCATGTGAAGATACCGGGGCATCGCCTTTCAGTTCAGGCAAAATGCTCTTTGCGAGTTGTTTGCCCAGTTCTACACCCCACTGGTCAAAACTGAAGATATTCCAGATGATGCCCTGCACAAATATCTTATGTTCGTAGAAGGCGATCAGGCTGCCCAGACTGAATGGTGTTACCTTCTTCAGCAGGATGGAATTGGTCGGCCTGTTGCCTTCAAAGACTTTAAAAGGCGCCAGTTTTTCAATTTCTCCGGCAGACTTGCCTTCCTTTTTCAATTCTTCTTCCACCTGTTCATAGGTCTTGCCGTTCATCAGGGCTTCGGTCTGCGCAAAAAAGTTGGACAATAAGATCGGATGGTGTTCCCCGATCGGGTTCAGGCTTTGTGCAGGTGCAATAAAGTCACATGGGATCAGCCTGGTGCCCTGGTGGATCAGCTGGTAAAAAGCATGCTGGCCGTTGGTGCCCGGTTCGCCCCAGATGACCGGCCCGGTTTCGTACGTCACGTCATTGCCGTTACGGTCTACATGCTTGCCGTTACTTTCCATGTCACCCTGCTGGAAATACGCGGCAAAACGGTGCATATACTGGTCATAAGGCAATATCGCCTGGGTTTCGGCCCCAAAGAAATTGATGTACCAGACCCCGATCATGCCCAGGATCACCGGTATGTTGATCTCGAATTCTGCCGTCTCAAAATGTTCGTCTGCGGCATGCGCGCCTGCCAATAGTTGTTTGAAGTGATCAAAGCCAATGCTTAACGCAATCGGAAGGCCTATCGCACTCCACAGGGAATAGCGCCCGCCTACCCAGTCCCAGAACTCAAACATGTTTTCGGTATCGATACCAAAGGCCGAAACGTCCTTTGCGTTGGTGGACAGTGCGGCGAAGTGCTTCGCGATGTCTTCCTGACTGCCCCCTTTTCCCAGGAACCAGTCACGCGCCGTATGTGCATTGGTCATCGTTTCCTGTGTGGTAAAGGTCTTGGACGCCACCAGGAACAAAGTCGTTTCCGGATCCAGGCCCTTCAGGGTCTCGGCAATGTGCGTACCGTCGATATTGGATACGAAGTGCATGTTCAGGTGATTCTTATAGGCCTTCAGCGCTTCGGTCACCATGACCGGGCCCAGGTCGGAGCCGCCGATGCCGATGTTCACCACATCGGTAATGGCCTTCCCGGTATAACCTTTCCATTCACCCGATATGACAGCCTCACTGAACTTTTCCATTTTGGCCAGCACCCGGTGCACATCTTCTACTACATTCTTCCCCTCAGCAATGATTTCTGCGTTTTCCGGGGCCCTAAGCGCGATATGCAATACCTGCCTGCCTTCTGTCTGGTTGATCTTCTCCCCACTGAACATGGCCTTGATCGCCTCGTCCAGTTTGCACTCACGGGCCAGCTGGATCAGCAGGGCAAGCGTCGTGTCATCGATCCGGTTTTTAGAGTAGTCTACCAGGATATCCCCGAAGATCAGGGAGAATTTCTCGAAGCGGCCTTCGTCTTCTGCAAACAGTTGTTTCAGGTTCTTTTCATTGATACTGATGAAGTGATCAGCAAGATATTTATAAGCAGCGGTTTCTGTAAAATTGATTGTAGGGAACATAATAAAATTTGTGTTTGTGTAAATGTAATGCATTTCTTTTAGTCTTTTAGCTATGTTTGCATTTATGACAAAAGAACAGATTCAGGATTTAAGGGACAGAGTAGCGTCCCTGAGGAGGCATCTTTGACGTCGAAACACGACTTGAAGAAATACATGTAGAACAACAGCGCACGCTCGACCCCAACTTCTGGGACGACCCCAAAAGAGCCGAGCAGATCCTTGCGGAGATCAATTCCAAGAAGAAATGGACCGATGCCTGGCAACAGGCCAACGGGGCGCTGGAAGACACCGAAGTACTTTTTGAATTCCTTCAGGCCGGTGATGCCAGCCCTGAGGAAATGCAGGAGCAATATGACAAAGCCCTCGGTATTATCGAGGAGCTGGAACTGAAGAACATGCTCAGCAGCAAGGAGGACCAGTTGCAGGCCGTGATGCAGATCACTGCCGGTGCAGGAGGTACCGAGAGTTGCGACTGGGCCAGTATGCTCATGCGCATGTATATTATGTGGGGCGAAAAGAATGGCTATAAGGTGACCGAGCAGGATTACCAGGAAGGCGATGTGGCCGGTGTAAAGTCGGTAACGCTCCAGTTTAACGGGGACTTCTCTTACGGCTACCTCAAGGGGGAAAATGGCGTACACCGCCTGGTGCGCATCTCACCCTTCGATTCCAATGCCCGCAGACATACTTCATTTGCTTCTGTCTATGTCTATCCCCTGGTAGACGATACGATCGACATTGAAATTAAGGATGCCGATATCGAATTTGAGACTTTTCGTTCAGGTGGTGCCGGCGGTCAGAACGTAAACAAAGTAGAGACTGCGGTGCGGCTTTATCACAAGCCCTCAGGCATCATTATCAAGAACCAGGAGTCGCGCTCGCAGCTGCAAAATAAGGAGAATGCCATCCGCCTGCTTAAGTCTCAGCTTTACGAGCTGGAAATGCGTAAACGTATGGAGGCCGTGGCGGCCATTGAGGGCAGTAAGAAGAAGATCGAGTGGGGTTCCCAGATCAGGAGTTATGTGCTCGATGACAGAAGGGTCAAAGACCATCGCACCAACTTCCAGACCTCAAATCCGCAGGCAGTACTGGACGGCGACATCAATGGCTTTCTTAAGGCTTATCTCATGGAATTTTAAACTGATAGCATTTCGGATATGAAATACGCAATTATCCTGCTTATGGCCCTGGTCTCTATACAACTCTCTGCACAGCAAGTCATTCCGCTTTATAGTGGTAAGATACCCGGGGCAAAGCCTGCACCTGCAGATTACCGGGAAGAAGCGCCATTGGGCCAGGACAAGATCACCCGTGTGGCAAAGGTTTCCGCGCCCACTTTGACCGTTTACCTGCCTGCAAAGGAGAAAGCGAGGGGAGCTGCGGTCATTATATGTCCTGGCGGAGGTTATGGTATACTGGCGATAGACCACGAGGGCTATCATGTAGCCAAAAGATTTGTTGAACTCGGCGTTGCGGCATTCGTGCTCAAATACCGCCTGCCCAGCGATGCCATCATGGAAGATAAATCCATCGGCCCGCTCATGGATGCCCAGCAGGCCATATACCAGGTGCGCAGGCAGGCAAAACAATGGAATATAGATCCGGGAAAAATAGGGATCATGGGTTTTTCGGCAGGAGGACATCTGGCTTCTGCGCTGACCGTGCATTACGATGACCCGAAAATACCCAATAAGGAAAATATCAGCCTGAGACCCGATTTTTCTATCCTCATCTATCCCGTTATTTCCTTCAGGAACTATACCCATCAGGGTTCAGCCATTAACCTGATCGGTAAGGAAGGAACAGAAGCCCAGCGGGACTACTTTTCCAGCGAACTGCACGTTACGCCCGGTACGCCGCCGACTTTCCTGGTACATGCCAATGACGATGGTGGCGTGCCCGTACAGAACAGCATCCTGTTCAACGAGGCACTGGTCCGGAATAAGGTAAAAGCAGAAATGCACCTCTATCAGGGTGGCGGGCACGGCTTCGGGCTCAACAACAAGACCACTAAAGATGACTGGTTCGAACGCCTGAAGAACTGGATGGCGGCCAATAGCTGGCTATAGGTCAGCCTTGTCTTCCCCCGCAGCTCCTTCTTCCGTCAGAATGTCCTGCAGCTGTTTCAGTTCCAGTACCTTATCTTCAGAGCCCAGGTTTTCATAGGCAGAGACCAGGTTCCTGATCACGCGACGAATAATCTCTACGTTGCTGCAGGGCGTATAGAAGCCAGGCATCGGATCGAGGTTCAGCTGACGCAGGAACTGGTCTACGTCGTGTTTGCCAAAGATAGCCCCTTTGTTAAAGGCATTGATATAGAAGAGTACGCCGGTATCGGCCTCCTCACGCCTGGATTCATCGATATATCCTAAGATAAAATGTTGCGGCAGGTTCACGCCATACACCGGGATGTCCAGCTTTTGCGCCAGGGTTGAATAGATAATGGCCAGCGAGATCTGGTTGCCCTTACGGCTTTCGATGACCTGGCTGATATAAGAATTTTGCGGGTCATGGTGGTTCTTGGTATTCCCACTGAAGCCGTAGGTATTATAGAAGACGTGATTGATCAGTTTGATCTTTTCGATCGAACTCATCTCATATTGCAGCCCCAGCCATATTTCCCGCTTCATTTCTTCGATCTGAAGCCTGACCTTATCTTCATCCAGGTCGGGATACTGATAGCGGTTGATGATGAGCGCGCCCTGGAGCAGGTCAAAAGCCCCGCTCTGGTACCATAAGTTCAGATCTTCCCTGACTCCTGTAAACTGTATCTTGTGTACTATATTTTCGATGCGCTGCTGAAGCAGCGCGTCCAGCGAATGCTCCCATGCGCTTTCCAGCTGCCCCACCACTTCCGGTCCGTATTCCAGCAAACGCCGCTCCACCTGCAGATAGACTTCCTGGTCAGGATCATCCAGCAAACTTACCAGTGCCGCTAATTCCCTGTTTTTTTCCTCCGCCATATACTCCTGTTTTCTCTTTACTATTAACGATCCGAATGCCTATTTTTGGGCCATGGCTTTTGCATTTCTCCTGGACTACCTCAGACACCGTCTGACGGCAAATACACGTCACGGTACTCATTCTCCCTTTATTTATAAGCTAGCGGACGAAGTAATTTACGACTTTAAGCCGAAAACCGAATATACAGAGATCGAGCAACAAAGAAAAAAACTTTTTAATGACGCTTCTGAAGTCACGGTGACTGATCTGGGTGCCGGATCGCATCTGAATACAAACCGTACCAAAACGGTTAGCCAGATTGCAAAGAACGCGCTGAAGAAGCCATCGCTTGCCCAGCTCATCTTTAGGCTGGCGCGGTACCATCAGCCTCACCATATCATTGAACTGGGGACTTGTCTGGGTATTACTACCGCTTATCTTTCCAGGGCCTGTCCGCAAGCCAATGTACTTACCATTGAGGGCTGTCCCCAGACAGCTGCGGTAGCCGGGCGCAATTTCGGCGAGCTGGGATTGCAGAATATTGCCCTGAAGGTCGGCAATTTCGATCAGGTGTTTCCCGAAGTACTGGGCTCGCTTTCAGGCAAGCTGGACTTCGTTTACATTGATGGCAATCACCGTAAGGAAGCAACGCTCAATTATTTTCAATGGTGCCTGCCAAAGGCTCATGAAGAGACTTTACTTATTTTTGATGACATCTATTGGAGCCAGGGTATGAAGGAAGCCTGGGAGGAGATCAAGGCACACCCCGAAGTGACGGTTACCGTAGACCTTTTCTGGATCGGACTGGTCTATTTCAGAAAGGGTCAGGCAAAAGAGCATTTTAAGCTGAAGTTTTAAAACGCCTCAGCCAGACTAATATAAAAGCCAGTCTGGCGTTTTTCGTCGGGGCGTTTTTCACCAACGCCATAATCGACACGTACGCTGAGCCCCTTTTCCGGATCAAAGAAATAACGGCCGCCGCCGCCGTAAGAAGGTTTAAAAGCTTTCATGGCAAAATCGCTGTAGCCGAATACCTGTCCTGTGCCACCGAAGATCACCAGCCCGAAGCGGCTGTTGTACCGGTAACGCAGCTCTGCCTGTGCAGCCAGCAGGTTACGGTCGCGGTAACGTCCGGTATAATAACCCCGCATCATTTCATCATTACCCATTTGCGGAAGCATATAGAAAGGGGTTCTTTTGCCCTGTACGGTATGGTAGAGGCCATTTATACCCAATACGAATTTTTTGGACAGGGGCCAGAAGTTCCGCACATTCACGCGGATCAGGCTGCCCGTAAAGTTCTCGCCGCCAAAGAAATCCGGAGCATATTGATAAGTTACCCGGCCCATGAAGCCCTTAGTCGTATAGTTGTTCGAGTTGCGGGTATCGTAACTCTCGGAAAGTCCGAAATAGACTACTGACCCTCCTATTTTGTGCACCAGGGCATCATTGGCGGGAAAGGTGCCCCCGGGTTCCAGGTCTTCAAAGTGATAGGTTTCAAAACCAGCGGAGACACCCGTATAGAGCTTGGGTGCAAGTCGTTTTTCTGCTTCGAAGATCATCTTTACAGAACCTTGTTCCAGGCGGTCTTTATCGGCTTCCAGCGTTTCGTTGCCAATACCGAAGAAATCAAACGGCATTTTGCGGAAACGGATCTCGCTGATGTAGTGATGTGTATTTTTCTCAGTCCAGATATCGCCTTTGAGGGAAATGTTGTACTGTCCCTTTGTCGATGCTGAAAGTACTGTAGAGAAATTTGAACTCCGGTTTTCCGGATCCTTGCGGTCGAGATAGGTCGAATAAATGGCACCCAGGCCGAATTCGGCGCCGATCTCCTGGCTGTACCGGAATACGGGCACAGGCATAAAACTGGCCTTTCTTGAGGAGTCCGTTTTGCTGGACAGGTAGCGTTCGATCAGTTTCTTTTGTGCGGATACGTTTGCAGCGATAACAACCAGTGCTGTGCAAAGCGAGACTCTCTTCATCTGACTAAAATAGTATAAAGTTTTGGTTTTAAAAGGCCACCGGCAATTTTGGGGCCAGGCCGGATGCCCGGCTTTGCGGCTGGAACCAAAGAAGGCACGGGCATTGGCCGGTTTCAACCCAGGGTCTGCAAATGCGCTATCTATGGTGAACCCACCTTTTTCTTAGCAAAAACGTGGGTTCACTGTGGGTTGACTGTGGGTGGGAGGTGGGTTGAGTGCGCGCTTTGGTAGGGCCTTGATAAGGCGGAGGCCCGGATGCCGAAGTTTTAATGGCGCGGGTTAGGAATTAATGACTATTTTTGCGGAAAAAAGCAATAACTGTTAATCGAATATAGCAAGATGAGTACTACGAGAGGACCTATATCTCAGTTTATGGAGCGTAATTACCTCCATTTTAACGCTGCGGCCATGATGGATGCGGCCAAAGGCTATGAGGCCCACCTGGACGAAGGGGGTAAAATGATGATCACCCTGGCAGGTGCCATGAGTACCGCCGAACTGGGTATATCCCTTGCAGAGATGATCCGTCAGGATAAGGTTTCCATTATTTCCTGCACCGGCGCCAACCTGGAGGAAGACATTATGAACCTTGTCGCACATTCTCACTATAAGCGGGTGCCCAATTACCGCGACCTGAGCCCTCAGGACGAGTGGGACCTGCTGGAAAGCCATTATAACCGGGTAACGGATACCTGTATCCCTGAGGAAGAGGCTTTCAGAAGATTACAAAAGCATATTTACAAGGTCTGGAAGGATGCCGAGGACGCCGGCGAGCGTTATTTTCCTCATGAATACATGTACAGGATGCTGCTGAGCGGTGATCTGGAACAGTATTATGAGATCGATCCGAAGAATTCCTGGATGCTGGCGGCAGCGGAAAAGAACCTCCCGATCGTAGTGCCGGGCTGGGAGGATTCCACCATGGGCAATATCTTTGCCTCGTACGTGATCAAGGGACAACTGAAGGCTGCTACGATGAAGAGTGGTATCGAATACATGGCCTGGCTTGCGGATTGGTATGTGGCCAACAGTGAAGGCAAGGGCATTGGTTTCTTTCAGATCGGCGGAGGTATCGCAGGCGACTTCCCGATTTGTGTGGTACCGATGTTGTATCAGGATATGGAAATGGAGAATATCCCTTTCTGGAGCTACTTCTGCCAGATATCTGATTCGACTACTTCCTACGGTTCTTACTCCGGCGCCGTGCCAAATGAGAAGATTACCTGGGGCAAGCTGGACATCCATACGCCTAAGTTCATCGTGGAATCCGATGCAACAATCGTGGCTCCGCTTATGTTTGCCTGGATACTAAAAATGTAATTCATATTCACAAATCCTGTCTGTGCAAAGGATGGGAAAAGAGAATCAGCAATCTTTTAAAAATTGCTGATTTTCTTCGTTTAAAGGGGGATTAAGGAGGTTGTTTAGACTGATTATAAATTGTATTTACTGTCATTTCTTTGTCATTGGTAAGTTTATAAATTTTACTTTTGTGGACGTTTTGATGGAGGACCTGAGTTTAAACATCAACATCGTATATTAAGTTATTTAAAAAATAGTATAAAACACTCATTATGAGGGATATCTCATTGATCGTTAGAAGAGTTTGGAAGTCGGCGCTACTATTTACGGCTCTATCTGTTTTAATCGTTTCTGCAACACGGGCGCAAGATCCGGTAGAGGGCCGCAAGCTGTTCAAGGAAAATTGTGCTTCCTGTCACCAGCTGGACCGCAACAGTACCGGCCCTGCGCTGACCCCTAAGCTGAAAGAACTTGACGAGGCCTTTGCAATCAAGTGGATCAGGAATTCTCCTGCACTGATCGCCTCCGGCGATCCTCAGGCAGTGGAGGCTTCCAAATTCTCTCCTGCAGAGATGACTGCCTTTCCGCGTCTGACTGACGAGCAGATCAAAAACATCATTGCCTATGCGCAGGCAGGCGAGCCTAAGAAGGATGGTGCTGCGGAAGGCGGTGCGCAGGGCGGAGGCGAAGCTGCCGCTGAAGGCGTGTCCAACTTCTCTATTGCAGGCGTTGCGGCGATCATCATCATTTCGATCATTGTCCTGGTGGTACTGGGCCGCGCGATCAAGCTGCTGGAGCGTCTTATCCTGAAGAAACGTGGCGTTGAAGTGGTGGAAGAAGAGGAAGTGTCCTTTGCGGAAGGAACAAAAAGATTGTTCAGGAACAAGAAATTTGTGTTCTTCTTCATTTTGATGCTGGTAATTACCCTGGGTACCTACGGGTGGATGGGTATGTGGGATACGGGTGTGCATACGGGTTATCAGCCGGTGCAGCCGATTAAATTCTCCCACGAACTGCACGCTGGCGTAAACCAGATCGACTGTCAGTACTGTCACGTGGGTGCGTTCAAATCGAAGCATTCGACCATACCCTCGGCCAATATCTGTATGAACTGCCACAAGGCTGTTCAGGCTACCGATAAATACGATGGTCAGATCTCGCCAGAGATTCAGAAGATCTACACTGCGGTGGGTTACGATCCGGAGACCATGACTTATGATAAATCCAAGGAAAAGCCTATCGAGTGGGTACGTGTACACAACCTGCCTGACTTTGCTTACTTCAACCACTCACAACACGTAGTAGTTGCCGAGGAAGCTATCAGAAAGGCAAAAGGCCTGCAGCCGAACGAGCCGGTGTGCTTTGCGTGCCACGGTCCGGTAAATACCATGGAAGAGATCTACCAGTATTCTCCGCTGACCATGAAGTGGTGTATCAATTGTCACAGGGAAACGCAACTGGAAGTAAAAGGCAACGCATTCTATGACAAGATCATCGAGGCACACGAGAAGATCAAAAAAGGTGAAAAACTTACGCCTGCTGCATTGGGCGGACTGGAGTGCGGTAAGTGTCACTATTAATAGAGTTAAGTAAAAGAAGAACGTTCGATAAACAGTAATATAGCTTAAATGGAAAGCAATAAAAAATACTGGAAGGGTTTAGAAGAGTTAAACAGGACTCCGGATTTTGTTGAGAAAAACAAGAACGAATTTGCTGAACCGCTTCCGATTGAAGATGTTTTAAGTGAAGCAGGGCTGAGCACGGTGACCCCTCGCCGTGATTTCCTGAAGGCTTTGGGCTTTGGCCTGGGCGCGGTATCACTGGCAGCTTGTCAGACTGCCCCGGTGCACAAGTCTATTCCTTACCTGATCAAGCCTGAAGAGGTTGTTCCGGGTATTCCGAACTATTATGTGTCGAGCTTTAACGGTCAGCCCGTACTGGTAAAAACCAGGGAAGGAAGGCCGATCAAGATTGAGCCGAACCCAAATGCGGGTGGCTTTTTCAGGGGAACTGACGCGCAGGCGCAGGCTTCTGTACTCGACCTTTACGACGTATCGAAACTGAAAAACCCGGTATTGAAAAACGCGGAAAGCAATTGGGCAGAGATCGATAAGTTTGTTACCTCTGAGTTGAACAAGGTGAAGGCTTCCGGCAAAAAGATCCGTATTGTTTCCGCTTCGGTGAACAGTCCTTCTGCCAGAAACGTGATTGCCGATTTCACTGGTGCTTATCCGAATACAAAGCACGTCCAGTACGATGCAGTTTCCTATACCGGTATCATCAAGGCCAATGAGAACAGCTTCGGCAAGGCGGTTGTGCCTAAATATAACTTTGACAAAGCCGACCTGATCGTCAGCTTTGCCGCCGACTTCCTGGGTACCTGGATCAGCGGCGAGGAATTCACTGCGCAGTATGTTTCCAACCGGGACATGAAGTCACTGAAGAATGGTAAGATGTCGCGCCACTTCCAGTTTGAGGCGGCCATGAGCCTGACAGGTACCAACGCGGATACGCGCGTGCCGATCAAACTTTCTGAGGAAGGTCCTGCATTGATCGCATTATATAATGCACTGACAGGGGCAGGTCTTTCAGGCGGTACCCTGGGCAACAATACGGTGGCCGACAAGGCCATCAAACTGGTTGCTAAAGAACTGCTGCAGAACAAGGGCAGGGCGCTGGTGGTCTGCGGATCAAACGACGTCTCTACCCAGATCCTGGTGAATGCGATTAACTCTGCGATCGGAAGTTACGGAACGACGATCGACCTGGATAATCCATGTAAGCGTTTTGCGGGCAACGATGCGGAGTTCGCGGAATTTATCAATGAAATGAACAGAGGTGAGGTCGGCGCGGTATTCGTGCTCGACAGCAACCCTGCTTATGATACGGCAAATGCCAAAGGCTTTGCAGATGGACTGGCTAAAGTTGGTCTGAAAGTGTCCTTCGCTGACCGTGCGGATGAAACAGCCTCACTTTGCGATGTCGTTGCAATCAGCAACAACTATCTGGAGTCATGGGGTGATGCCAACAGCTACGAAGGTTTTTATTCCATCGTTCAGCCAACGATCAACCCGGTATTCAACTCGAGACAGGCTGAGGAAAGCTTGCTGGCCTGGTCTGACGCTCCGGTTAAGGAGTACTATCAGTATGTGCGCAACTACTGGGAGGCAAATATCCTGCCTGCAGCCGGTAAGACTTGGGCAGACCTGCTGCAAAGCGGTGTGATCAATACGCCTGCCAAACCTGCGGGCAGCTATACCTTCTCGCTTTCGTTGTCTGCAGTTGTGCCTGCCGTTCTGAGCAACAGCAAGTCACTGGCCAAGGATATTGAGCTGATCGTTTACGAGAGTGCGCCGATCCGTAATGGTAAATATGCCAATAACGCATTCCTGCAGGAATTGCCTGATCCTGTATCTAAGGTGACCTGGGATAACTACATCGCACTTTCACCTAAGTTTGCGGAAGAGCTTGGCTTCAAGGAATTCGATGTGGTGAACATTAAGGATGATAAAGGTTATTCTATAGATCTTCCGGTGATGATCCAGCCTGGCCAGGCTAAGGGAACCGCTGCCGTTGCGCTGGGTTACGGTCGTACGAAGTCAGGTAAATGCGGCGACGGAGTAGGTAAGAATGCTTATCCTTTTACCAGCTTCACCAATGGTACGACAAAATATACCACGACAGTTAAACTGAGTGGTACCGGAAGCCGCGAAGAGCTTGCGCAGACACAGACCCACCACTCATTTGAGGGAAGGAACGTGATCCGTGAAGCTACGTTCGAAGCTTATAAAAAGAATCCTGCAGCAGGATCGGGCAACGATCATGCAAAGCATAAGACCTACGACCTTTGGGACAAATACGAAAAACCGGGTAACAACTGGGTAATGGCAATCGATCTGAATGCCTGTACAGGTTGCGGTTCCTGTATTGTAGCCTGTAACGTAGAGAACAATATCCCGGTTGTGGGTAAGGACGAGGTACGCCGCCGCAGGGAGATGCACTGGATCCGCATTGACCGTTATTATAGCTATAACGTAGAAAGCGGACATGATGAGGAAGGTGCGGCTGGAAGCGGAGGTAAGCATAGCGAACATTCTGCGGGCATCAGTTCGGTGACAAAGGAGAAAGAGATCAGCCACCTGGAGGAGAAGGACATGAACGACGTGTCTGTAGTGCACCAGCCGATGCTGTGCCAGCACTGCGACCATGCGCCTTGTGAGACGGTTTGTCCGGTACTGGCTACGGTACACTCTTCGGACGGCCTGAACCATATGGCTTACAACCGTTGCGTAGGTACCCGTTACTGTGCGAACAACTGTCCGTACAAAGTGCGCCGCTTCAACTGGTTCAACTACTGGAACGATTCACGTTTCGATAATTACCTGAACAATGAGTTCACCCAGTTACTGCTGAACCCGGATGTGACCGCACGTTCAAGGGGTGTTATGGAGAAGTGCTCGATGTGTATCCAGCGTATCCAGGCCGGAAAACTGCAGGCCAAGATCGAGAAGCGTCCGTTGAAAGATGGCGATATCCAGATGGCATGCCAGCAGGCCTGCTCTGCGAATGCGATCATTTTCGGTGACGGCAATGATCCGGATTCTGAGGTTTCGAAAGCATTGCGCAGCGAACGTGTTTACTATGTGCTGGAAGAGATCAACGTTCAGCCAGGCATTGGTTACATGACAAAAATTAGAAATACAGGTACAACAGTTCACGCATAAGCAGATACTGATATTAAATAGAATATAGATTATGTCAGGACATAAGGAATCAATATTAAGAGAACCACTAATTACCGGCCGCGACATCACGTATGCAAAGATTACGGATGATATCCTGATGCCGGTAGAGAACAAGCCGAACAGAGCCTGGTGGATTGGATTTATCATGGCGCTCTGCGGTGCTACACTTTGGGTGGTTGCCGTGAGCTATACATTCTGGTTCGGTATCGGTGCATGGGGATTGAACAAAACTGTAGGCTGGGCCTGGGACATTACCGGTTTCGTGTGGTGGGTAGGTATCGGTCACGCGGGTACGCTGATCTCTGCGGTACTGTTGCTGTTCCGCCAGAACTGGAGGAACTCGATCAACCGTTCTGCTGAGGCGATGACGATCTTTGCAGTAATCTGTGCCGCTACTTATGTGGTCTCGCACATGGGTCGCCCATGGCTGGCTTACTGGGTACTTCCATTGCCAAACCAGTTCGGTTCGCTTTGGGTCAACTTTAACTCGCCACTGGTTTGGGACATGTTTGCGATCTCTACTTATTTCTCGGTATCGCTGTTGTTCTGGTATACCGGTCTTTTGCCGGATATTGCAACCATCCGTGACCGTGCAACTGGTGTCAGACGCAGGATCTATTCGATCTTCTCACTGGGCTGGAGCGGTAGCGTAAAGACCTGGCAGCGCTTTGAAGCGGTTTCGCTGATTCTTGCCGGTATCTCTACCCCTCTTGTACTTTCGGTACACACGATCGTATCTATGGACTTTGCGACCTCGGTCATCCCTGGATGGCATACGACGATCTTCCCGCCTTACTTCGTGGCCGGTGCGATCTTCTCGGGTTTCGCTATGGTACTTACGCTGCTCCTGGTTGCCCGTAAGGTACTTGGACTGGAGAACTATATTACCATGTTCCACATCGAGTCCATGAACAAGATTGTGATGCTGACCGGTTCTATCGTGGGTGTGGCTTATCTTACAGAATTTTTCATTGCCTGGTATTCAGGTTCTGAATATGAGCAGTATGCGTTCATCAACCGTTCTACCGGTCCTTACTGGTGGGCTTACTGGATGATGATGACCTGTAACGTGATCTCTCCGCAGCTGCTGTGGTTCAAAAAGATCCGTACCAATATCCCGGCTACCTGGATCCTTTCGATCGTGGTGAACATCGGTATGTGGTTCGAGCGTTTCGTGATCATCGTGACCTCGCTGCACAGGGACTACATTCCGTCCAGCTGGGCGATGTTCTATCCGACATGGGTGGATGTGAGTGTATTCGTCGGTTCCATCGGTGTGTTCTTTACCTTATTCCTGCTGTTCCTGAGGGCGCTGCCTTCTATCGCGATCGCCGAAGTGAAGCTCCTGCTGAAGTCTGCAAGCGAGCAGAGCAAAATGGAGGAGATCAGGGAAGGCCATCTGAACAAGGAGTATGTTGCCGAGTACATCGACTCGCTGAACAAGTTTGATAGTGTTAAACAAGAGGAATACGCAAAGCTATAACAATGAGTAATATCAAATATATTTTAGGCAGTTTTGGTGATCCTGACGAAATGATGCACGGCATCGAGAAGCTGCAGGAGAACAACATTAAAATCTACGATGTATATACACCAATGCCCATCCACGGTATCGAAGCAAAGCTGGGTGTGAAGCGGTCCAGACTGGATGTGCTGGCTTTTTTCTGCGGTCTTACCGGTACGGCTTCAGCTTTTGCGCTGATCTACCTGACCTCTGTGGTGGACTGGAGACACAATATTGGCGGTAAGCCTGCACTGGCTCTTCCGGATTTCATTCCGATCATGTTCGAACTTACCGTATTGTTTTGTGCGTTCAGCCTTGTGGGCGCTTATTATGCATCGACACACCTGTTCCCGGGAAGGGCACCCAGGGTTATGGACCTTAGGGCTACTGACGACAGGTTCATCATTGCGATAGATGCGAAGCAGAACATCGAACACAGTAAAATTGATGGTTTATTAAAAGATGCCGGTGCTTTGGAAGTAAAGTACAATGAAAGGAAGTATGTTAGCTATGAATAAGAACAGAGTAGTTTTAGCCTCGTTTTGTATCCTGGCCAGTGCGGTAGTATTTTCTGCCTGCCGGGACAAGCAGAGCACAGGACTGGAATATGCAAGGAACATGTATGATCCGCTGGCGTATAATTATGACCAGCCGAACAGGAACTTTGCGAACGGACAGACTGCGCAGGTTCCACCGGCACACACTGCTCCTGTAGGATTTATTGAAGAGGATACTTACCCGAACAACAAAGAGGGCTATGAGGCCGCAGGTGCCAGTCTGGTGAATAAGCTCCAGGCCACAGAGGAAAACCTTAAACAGGGCCAGCATCTTTATATGGTCATGTGCGGACCCTGCCATGGCGAAAAGGGCGACGGACAGGGACACTTGGTGAAGATCGAAAAGTTCAGCGGAGTACCTTCTTTCCACGATCCTGAGAAAGCCTCTTCAAGGGGTGGCCTGATGAAGGACCTGACTGCCGGTAAGATCTATCATACCATTAAATACGGTCTGAACATGATGGGTTCTTACGCATCGCAGCTGACACCTGATGAGAGATGGAAAGTTGTACTTTATGTACAGGAATTACAAAAAGCTAAATAGTAAAGAAGAAATAAATGGGAACTCATAATTATAATTTATCCGAGCAGTTTGAGTTTACAGGTAAAGCCAAAACGCTGAGCATTCTCGGTATCGCTATCGGTGCCGCAGCGA
This sequence comes from Pedobacter sp. JY14-1, assembly GCF_029269825.1. GTDB lineage: Bacteria > Bacteroidota > Bacteroidia > Sphingobacteriales > Sphingobacteriaceae > Pedobacter. The sequence goes on from NZ_JARJHU010000003.1 coordinate 363,189, forward strand.
TCATCTATGGCTTATTTGTGAAGGAGCTCCATGAGCGTACTTTTGCTAACCTGCTGCTGATGGCCTATTATTTTGCCTGCGTATGTATGTCCGGAGCTTTTTTCCTTGCTGTACAGTTTGTTGCACAGGCCGGCTGGTCTGCTTCTATACTACGTGTACCTCAGGCTATGGCAAAGACGCTGCCGATAGCGGTAGTGATCCTGATCGCTGTAATTGGCGCAGGCTTATATACACATAACCTTTACCACCACTGGCACGCTGACGGCCTTACAGACCCGAACAGCCCTAATTATGACAAGCTGATCGACGGAAAGTCTTCTTTCCTGAACGTGCCTTTCTTTATGGGGCGGCAGGTAATTTTCCTGGGTTTGTACAGCATATTTGCGGTGTTGCTTTCTAAACTTTCGGCCAACGAGGATGTTGAAGGCGGCTTGAATTCTTACAGGAAGAGCTTTAAGTATTCCTGCATATTCCTGGTCATCTATGGCTTCACTACGCCTGTATTTGCTTTTGATACCGTGATGTCACTGGAAGCACACTGGTTCTCCACGATGTTCGGCTGGTACAACTTCGCTGCAATGTGGGTGAGCAGCCTGGCTACCATAGCAGTGATCATCATCCTGCTGAGAAAGGCCGGTTATATGAGCTGGGTCAACAACAGCCACCTGCACAATCTCGGACAATTTATCTTCGGTTTCTCTATTTTCTGGACCTATACCTGGTTTGCACAGTTTATGCTGATCTATTATGCAAACATTCCGGAAGAGACCGTGTACTTCTACAAACGTTTTGAACATTATGAGTTCTGGTTCTACCTGAACCTGATTATGAACTTCCTTTCACCAGTATTGCTGCTGATGGACAGAGACAACAAGCGTCATGAAAATGTGCTGCTTTCGGTATCAATCGTCGTGCTTTGCGGACACTGGGTAGATTACTATCAGATGATTATGCCGGGTACTGTTGAGGAACACCATGGTTTCGGTGCACTGGAAATCGGAATTGCATTAGGTTTTGTAGGTTTGTTTACCTTTACAGTACTGAACGCATTGAGCAAGAAACCTTTGATCGCCAGGAACCACCCGTTCCTGCAGGAGAGCCTGAACCATCATTTGTAGGACTGGTGTCTGTTGGATATAAATAATTACTTTTAAGGAAATGAGTCTAAGAAAATCAATTAGTAATAAATCAATAGCGGCGCTGGCAGTAATCGTGGCTGCGTTCGGAAATACCAGTGTATTTGCGCAGGCTGCTGAAGCTGCTGCCAAGCCTGTCGATATGGGACCTGTCTACAAATCAGCTGTCTTTTATGTACTGGCTTTCCTGGTACTTTGCCTCTTTGTCGCCATTGTCGGAAAGGCGCTGCGGGTATATGAACTGACCAGAGAGGTACAGGACAAGCCGAAGGGAATCAACTGGAATGCCGTAAACGGTACGCTGTTCGCCATTTTTCTGATCGTCGGACTTTATGGTGCATACTGGGAATATACCGTACACGGAAGCATGATCCTTCCTGAAGCTGCTTCGGAACACGGAAAGAAGATTGACAAAATGTTCAACCTTACGCTGATCATTACGACGATCGTATTTGTACTGACACATATATTTTTATTTGCTTTTGCTTATATCTACAAGTACAGCGGTAAGCGCAGGGCTTATTTTTACCCGCACAACAATACGCTGGAACGTTTGTGGACCATTATTCCTGCACTGGTGCTTACTGTTCTGGTATTAATGGGCTTCCTGACCTGGAGATCTATATTCTACAAGGTTGAAGACCCTAATAACAAGCCGATCAATATCGAGGTTACTTCATCGCAGTTTGCCTGGGCTATCCGTTATCCGGGAGCTGATGGCGTGGTCGGTGTGAAGAACTACAAACTGATCAGCGCAGCCAACGCACTTGGTATCGACTTTAATGATAAGAAGTCGCTGGATGACCAGGTTGCCGATCTGATGGTAATCCCCGTAAACAAACCGGTTCGTCTGATCCTGAACAGTAAAGACGTGATCCACAGTTTTTATATGCCGCATTTCCGCGTACAGCTGAACACTGTTCCGGGCATGACTTCTTATTTCGAGTTCACTCCGACAATTACCACGGAGGAAATGAAGAAAAAGACAAATGATCCGGCATTCAAATATCTGTTCCTTTGCTCAAAAATCTGCGGCCAGGGTCACTATAACATGCAAAGAGAGGTGAAAGTAGTTTCACAAGAGGAGTATGACAGCTGGATTGCTGAGCAAGGCACTTATTTAACTGATGATTTGAGGAAGCAGTTCCACCTGCCGGTAACATCGGCACCGGAAGCAGTTCCTGCCACCGCTGACACTGCAGCAACTGCTGCCAATCAAATAGCTTTAAAAAAATAATAATACCGGAATAGCGCATTATGTCAACTATATCATTACACGATACCCACAACCACGATGGCCATGATGATCATGGACATCACAAAGAGACGTTTTTTACAAAATACGTCTTTAGCCAGGATCATAAAATGATCGCGAAGCAGTTCCTGATAACTGGTATTATCATGGCTGTAATCGCAATGGGCTTGTCTATATTGTTCCGTATCCAGCTGGCCTGGCCGGACAAGAACTTCCCTTTGCTGGAGACTTTCCTCGGGAAATGGGCTGAGGGCGGCAGGATTAAGCCGGACTTCTTCCTGGCCCTGGTAACCATCCACGGTACGATTATGGTATTCTTCGTACTGACTGCGGGCCTGAGCGGTACCTTCAGTAACCTGCTCATCCCATTGCAGCTGGGTGTAAGGGATATGGCTTCGCCTTTCCTGAACATGCTGTCTTACTGGTTCTTCTTCCTGGCCTGTGTGATCATGATGAGTTCGTTCTTTATCCAGACAGGTCCTGCGAGTGCGGGCTGGACGGTTTATCCGCCGTTATCCGCATTGCCTACTGCGATCAGTGGCTCCGGTCTGGGTATGACACTTTGGCTGATCAGTATGGTGCTTTTTGTCGCCTCTTCACTGATGGGTGGTATTAACTATGTAAGTACTGTGCTGAACATGCGTACAAAAGGTATGGACCTTTGGAAAATGCCTCTGACCATCTGGGCTTTCCTGCTGACTGCTATTCTCGGTATCCTTTCGTTCCCTGTACTGGTAGCGGGCGTGGTGTTGCTTGTATTTGACCGTAGCTTTGGCACCAGCTTTTATCTTTCTGATATCGTAATGGGTACTCAGGTGCTTCCGAATGAAGGCGGTTCACCGATCCTTTGGCAACACTTGTTCTGGTTCCTGGGACACCCGGAAGTATATATTGTAATTATGCCTGCAATGGGTCTGTCTTCAGAGATTATGTCTGTAAACTCAAGGAAGCCCATATTTGGTTATCATGCGATGGTGTATTCGCTGATCGGCATAACGATACTTTCGTTCATCGTTTGGGGACACCACATGTTTGTAACAGGTATGAACCCGTTGCTGGGTGGCGTGTTCATGATCACAACGCTGATCATCGCTGTTCCTTCAGCCGTAAAGACATTTAACTGGCTTGCTACCCTGTGGCGCGGTAATATCAGGTTTACACCGGGTATGCTGTTTGCAATTGGTATGGTTTCCTTCTTTATTTCAGGTGGTTTGACCGGTATATTCCTGGGTAACGCATCTTTGGACATCAATCTTCACGATACTTATTTTGTGGTTGCCCACTTCCACCTGGTAATGGGTTCGGCTGCAATATTTGGTATGCTTGCAGGTGTTTACCACTGGTTTCCGAAGATGTTCGGCCGGATGATGAACCCCAAACTGGGTTACTTGCATTTCTGGCTGACCTTTATCGCTGCTTACCTGGTGTTCTTCCCGCTGCACTTCCTCGGACTGGATGGTGTACCGCGCCGTTATTATGCGTTCACTGAATTTGAGTTTATGCACAAATGGCTGACGGTTAACGTATTTGTTACCTGGTCTGCAATTCTGGGCGCGTTGGCACAGGTAGCGTTTCTATGGAACTTCTTCTCTTCGATCTTTGTCGGAAAGCGTGCGCCGCAAAACCCATGGGAGGCAAATACGCTGGAGTGGACAACACCGGTGGAGCGCCTGCACGGCAACTGGCCCGGAGAAATTCCTACAGTTTACCGTTGGCCGTATGATTACAGCAAGCCAGGTGCTGAAGAGGACTTTATTCCTCAGACTGTTCCTTTCTCTCAGACCATGAGTTCAAACATGCCGCATGATTTTGAAGGAAATGCGGATGCAGAACGTATTCAGCGGGAATGGGAGGAGCACGAAGCTGCTGCAGCTAAATCAAGATTAGACTAAACTTATTAGTTAACTTATTATGGGGTATCTGCAGTAGGTCAATACTTACAACAGATACCCCGTTTTTATAAAGATAATAAAGGACGGATATACATGCTTTCCAGGGCTGAAAGGAGATTCATCAGGTTGAACCTGATCACGATAGTGGTAACGCTATTGGTAGTGCTCGCCGGGGGTGTGGTGCGGAGTACCGGATCCGGAATGGGCTGTCCGGACTGGCCGAAATGTTTCGGGCAATATATACCACCTACTTCCGTGAACCAGCTTCCCCGTGATTACCAGGAGAAATTTGTGGAGCAACGGGTCGCTAAGAACGAACGTTTTGCGAAGACGCTTGACAGAATGGGCAGGTCGCATCTTGCAGAGGAGATTCGCCGGGACCAGTCTATCCGTGAACCCGAGGTTTTTAATGCGGCAAAGACCTGGACGGAATATGTGAACCGGCTGGTAGGGGCTTTAACCGGTCTCTTAATGCTGACCCTGGCGATAATGTCGCTTACCTACAGGCGGCTGGCTACGCGCATCACGGTGCTGAGCATAGTGAATATCTTTGTGGTCGGTTATCAGGCCTGGTTGGGTTCCATCGTGGTTTCGACCAACCTTCTGGCCTGGATAGTGACTGTACATATGCTGCTGGCGCTGGTTATCCTGGCTATACAGGTCTATACTTACAATTACGCACAGCGTCTTCACCGTGAGCCTACCGTAGTGATGGCAAGGGTGGGTTGGCCGAAATCCCTGTTGCTGGTAGCGATCGTCATCAGTATCGTGCAGATCGTGCTGGGTACCGAAGTCAGGGAAGGTGTAGACGAGGTATCCAGGAATATGGCGTATTCCGGTCGTGAAAGCTGGCTGAAAGAAGTGGGAGCGGTGTTCCACTATCACCGTGATCTGGCCATTGCCGTACTTATTGTGAATATCATCATTTACAAGATGGTGAAGGACCGGTTCAGCGGAAAAGCAGTCGAACTGAATGTTGCAAACGGCATTGCCATAACGTTGATTATACAGATTGTAAGTGGTGTGGTGCTCGCTAAGCTGGCGCTGCCTCCTTATGCACAGGGAATACACATCCTTTTCAGTACGGTATTGTTTACTTTGCAATATTATTTGTATCTGCTGGTCTACAGGACCCGTACATACCAACAAAATATCAGTTAGGATTTGAAACAGTTTTTTAAAGATTTCTCCAAGCTCATTAAGTTCCGCCTGACTTTCCTGGTGGTATTTTCGGCATCGATCACATTCCTGATCGGTTCCAAGGTTGCTGTGGGAGGAGGCGAAGCGCCGGGTATAGACTGGATGAACTGGCTGATACTGATCGCGGGTGGCTTCCTGGTGACTTCGGCGGCTAATTGCTTTAACGAGGTCATCGAAGTGGACCTGGACAAACTGATGAGCAGAACAAAGGACAGGCCGATGCCTGCCGGGCATATGACTACAGGACAGGGGCTGGTCTCTGGTCTAGTCATGGGTATGCTGGGTACCTGGCTGCTTGGCCGTCTGAACATTGAGACTGGATTGTTGTCCGTTTTCTCCATATTTCTGTATGCTTTTGCTTATACGCCATTGAAACGTAAGTCGCCGGTTGCGGTATTTGTTGGAGCGATACCCGGGGCACTACCCCCGCTGATCGGTTATGTCGCCGCCCATGGAAAGATCGATAAGATTGCCGTGATCTTATTTCTGGTCCAGTTTGTCTGGCAGTTTCCGCATTTCTGGTCCATTGCCTGGGTATTGGACGATGATTACAAAAAGGCAGGGTTCCGTCTGCTGCCGACTACGCACAGGGACAAGGTAAGCGCTTTCATTACGCTGCTCAGTACACTGATACTGATACCTGTGAGCCTGTTGCCGACATTTTACGGGTTCGGTGGTTATTTCATTGCCGGGGTTTCTCTTGTGGCGGGGCTTATCTTTGCCTGGCTGGCCTTCAGGATGTGGCGCGATATGGAACTGGGTGATGCAAGGAAAGTAATGTTCTGCTCCTTTTTTTATTTGCCGGTGGTGCAGTTGGTTTTATTGTTTGATTTTATAACTAAATAAATGGTATATACATTGGATAAAAAAAATCTGAAGGATAATGCTCAGCCTGACCTTAAACCGAAAAAGTTTGTTGTCTGGTTATTTGTGGTCTCGTCGCTGATCATGTTCGGAGGATGGACGAGTTATTATATTGTATTTTCAGCGGCCAAAGGTAAGGGACATGGCCTGGTGCTGCCTGATCTTTTCATGTACAGCACCGCGGTGCTGCTGTTGAGCAGCCTGTTTTTGTTCCTGGCTTCCAGGGCACTGAAGGGCGGCGATATCAGTCGTCAGCGGATTTTCCTGTTTGTGACACTTGCACTTGGCTTAGTGTTCGGTTATCTGCAGGTTTCGGCATGGGGCAGTATGGTGAGGACGGGAGCGTTCTTTTCCAATAACAACGCAGCGATCTCGATGATCTATGTGGTATCGGGGGTTCACCTGCTGCACATTGTAGCGGGTCTCTGCCTGGTGCTTAGTGCGCTGGTGGGCAGCTATCTGAACATTTCTTTTGAGCGGAGGAAGTTCCGTATGGATATCGCCGGTATATTCTGGCATTTTATAGATATATTATGGATATATCTCTATGTTTTTTTACTTTTGAACAGTTAGATTTTTTAACAAACCATTACTATTTACAAGATGAGTTCACTAACACAATTAGATCAGGTAAAAACTACCCCATGGGCGGGAGGCCGCTCACCATGGTCAGTAGAATATGGTAAGATCATGATGTGGTTTTTCCTGGTTTCTGATGCATTTACTTTTTCTTCGTTACTGATTTACTACGGAGCGCAGCGCTTCAGTAAGTTTACCTGGCCGGCACCTGATAAGGTATTTCAATCCATTCCTGGTGTTATGGACCACGGAGCCCCCCTGGTATTCGTAGGTATTATGACCTTTATCCTGATCATGAGTTCGGTAACGATGGTACTTGCAGTGGAGGCCGGGCACAGGCGCTCTAAAAAGGAAGTGATCGGCTGGATGGTAGCTACGATCATCGGAGGTCTGATGTTCCTGGGCTGTCAGGCGATTGAGTGGACTCACCTGCACCATGACGGTTTCTGGTGGGGAGAGATCCCTTCTGCGGAGCATCTGAAGGAGTTCTTTAACGGGCCGGTATCTCTGGTAGCCGCGCAGCAGTTTGCGAACCTGTTCTTCACCATTACTGGTTTCCACGGTTTCCACGTGTTCAGTGGTGTGGTGATCAATATCATTATCCTTTGCATGACCATTAACGGAACCTTCGAGAGAAGGGGACATTATCTGATGGTTGAAAAGGTAGGTCTGTACTGGCACTTTGTTGATCTGGTATGGGTATTTGTATTTACCTTCTTTTACCTGGTTTAATTATAATTCTTTAAAAATATTACCATGTCTGAACATCACGTACATACTGAAGAAGCTCACGGTCACGATGACCATGCAGGACTTTCAAAAGGAAAGATCTGGCAGGTTTTCGGCATCCTGTTGCTGATCACCGTTATTGAATTTATCATTGCGCTTTGGGTAATCCCTCACGGGTATCTTACCCAGAAAGTAGGTAATTATTTCTATATCGTGCTGACTTTATTCAAGGCCTACTACATCGTGGCTTATTTCATGCACCTTAAATTTGAAAAAACAGGCTTTCAGCTTGCAGTGACCTTAGGTTTCATATTCATTATCTATTTCATTGTGCTGATGATGATTGAAGGCGGATACCTGCACCTGCACATGCCTGTTATTTAATGAAGCCTGTTTCTTTTAAAAAAATACTGATCCTGGTCACCATTTTAGCGGTACCAGGATTTTTATATTATCTGCTCCAGGAAAAGGGCAAGAACCGTTACAAGCCGCTGCCCTATTTCGGGCCAAAGGTCATCGCGCAAACTTTTCATTCGGTAATGGGAAAAAAGGTCCGCGATACCATTTACCATGAGGTGAAGGACCTTTCCGGTATCAACCAGCATGGGGATTCGGTAAACTGGGATGCCTATAAGGGGAAAGTGGTCGTATTTGGCTTGTTTTACTCGAAGGCGAAGACAAAGGGTGTGGAATTTGCGATGAAGGCGATGCGTGCGTTCGATGTTACTTATGCGACTAACGAACGGGTACATTTTGTAAGCCTGAGCATGGACCCGGAAGCGGATACACCTGCTGTATTGGCTAAATATGCAGATCACCTCCATGCAAAGGCCGGTAAATGGGATCTGGTTACAGGCGACAGCACGCAGATCTTCGACTTTATTAATAAGCAATTGCAGGTGGATGCGCACCGTATACCAGGTATTGGCCAGGGAACACCCGTAAGTTATACCTATAGTAATTTATTTGTGCTGGTTGATCCTCAGCACCACATCCGGGGCTATTATGAAGCAACTAATCAGGAGGCACTTTCCAAGCTGGACGATGAAATCAAGGTACTGATTGCAGAGATACTGCGTAATACCGAAGACGGCAGATAGTAAATAAATAAGAAAAATGAAATTTAACGACAGGTTCTTTATCCGGTTAATCTGGATCTTAACAGCAGTGGTACTGCTGGTGGTAATCGCCTTAAAACTTGTACCCCCACCTCAGTATAAACCGGGGTTTATTTACCTGCTGCCACATATTATCGGCGGGATCAATGCGACTTGCTCAATCCTGTTGCTGGTGTCGCTGTTCTTTATCAAAAGAAGGCAGATTCAGGCACATAAGGTGACCAATGTGATTACATTTGTGCTTTCTGCGTTGTTCCTTGTATTTTATATTGTTTTCCATCTTTATGAAAAGGACACCAAATTTGGTGATATAGACCATAACGGGGTGCTGTCTGCAGCTGAATTGGCGGCAGTGGGCGGTTTGCGCTATATCTATTTCTTTATCCTGGCCACTCACATTATCCTTGCGGTAGTTGTGCTGCCGCTGATCCTGATCAGTTTTCTGAGGGGATTCAGCATGCAGGTTGAGCGGCACCGGAAGATCGTTCGCTGGGCATACCCCGTGTGGCTGTATGTAGCGGTAACAGGTGTAGTGGTGTATGTAATGATATCGCCCTATTATAATTTTTAAGGCATTGGACGAAAGGCTTTTGCATTGATTTTCCCTATATTTGTGAAATGAAGAGGATAGTATATATCGTGATGTTGGTGTTGCTGCTGGCGGGTTCGCAGATCAGTCCGGTCAGTGCGCAATGTTCCATGTGTACGGTTAATGCAGAGCAAAGTGTTAAAAATGGCAACACCCAGGGAAAAGGCCTGAACTCAGGTATTCTTTACCTGCTGGCCATACCTTACCTGATGATTACAGGAGTAGGTGTCCTCTGGTACCTTAAATACCGAAAAAAGACTGTCCGGTATGCCGAAAACAGCTAAGTTCAGGGCCATTGTCCAGGCAAAGTGCCCGCATTGCCGCCGCGGTGATATTTTTACAGGTACACTCTATGGCTTTGATGTACAGCGTACAAAGGAAAACTGTGATCATTGCGGCCAGCGGTTTGAGATTGAACCCGGATATTTTTATGCAGCGATGTATGTGAGTTATGCAATGAACGTGGCGGAAATGCTTACGGTAGGAATCGCTACTTATGTGTTTTCAGGAGGTAACCTTGAATTTGAATCGCTGTGGCTTTACCTGCTGGTGATTTTTACCGGCTGTTTACTTTTGGCCCCTATTAATTATCGTTATTCACGGGTGATTTTGCTACATTGGCTCTCGCCAAAGATCAAATATGATCCTGAATATGATAAGCCATGATCCAGAAAGATACCTTAACTTTTCTTAATGACGTAGCCGTCAACAATAATCGTGAATGGTTTGCTGAGCATAAGGAGCGCTACGAAGCTGCAAGGGAGGATATGCTGGCCTTCATTGATCAGCTCATCCCGGAGCTTTCAGCGATAGATCCTGCCTTCCCTGCCGATATTTCTGCCAAACGCTGTCTTATGAGGATTTACAGGGACATCAGGTTCAGCAAGAATAAAGATCCCTACAAGACTAATTTCGGGACTTCGTTCCGTATGAAAGGAGTGTCCGAACCGGAATATTACCTGCATGTGCAACCGGGAAAGAGTTTTCTTGCCGCAGGTTTCTGGATGCCTGAGGCAGATATCCTTAAGAAGATCCGCGAGGAGATCGATTATAATACTTCGGAATTTGAAGCCATTGTTGGTGCCAGGGAATTTGGAAGCCTGTTCAAACTTAGTGAAGAAGATAAACTGAAGAAGGCGCCGAAGGGCTATGAGCATGACCATCCCGCCATTGAACTGCTTAAGCTGAAAAGTTACATTGCCATTTGTCCCTTAAGGGATGAGGAGTTGCTGAAAAAGGATATCGTGAAAAAGTTGAAAACTGCCTTTAGTGCGGTTTATCCCTTTGTCTTATTTTTGAGGAATGCTGTAGCGCAATGAAGGGCTGCCTGAAGGCTCAGGCTGATTACGATTACACACAATGACCTATATACACGGATGAAGAAGATCATTTTATTTTTGTTTGCAGTACTGTTTGCAAGTGCATTCAGTTCCTGTGTTGTCCTTTCTACAAAAAAGTATAAATCATTATTGTCCAAACAGGATTCCCTGGACAGGGGCTGGACGGCCTCGCAGGAAAAGAATGCGAGCCTGGAACAATTGATTGCGAGGCTGAGAAGAGATACAACCGGCTTAAGCAGTGCCCTGGCGGATCTGAAAGATCAATATGCCAAAATGGGGAATGATTACAGTAAACTGAAGACAAACAGCTCTTCAGAAATCGACAAATTGAGCAGTGACCTGAAAAAACGTGAACAACGGTTGAAAGAGGTGGAGGAGATTTTACGTAAGCGCGATGAGGCGACCAATCAGCTCAAGGAAAAATTGCAGCAGGCTCTGCTGGGCTTTACCAAGAGCGGGTTGAGTGTGGATATCCGCAATGGAAAGGTGTATGTTTCTCTTACAGATAAGTTACTGTTCCCCTCCGGAAGTATCATTATTGATGAAAAAGGAAAGCAGGCCCTGAGCCAGCTGGCAGATGTACTGAAACAGCAGCCTGAGATCAATATTGCGGTCGAAGGTCATACAGATTCTCAGAAGATTACCAATCTGGGGCAGATCAAAGACAACTGGGATCTGAGCGTACTCAGGGCAACTTCTGTCGTGCGCTTTCTGACTGACGTGAGTAAAGTAGAAAGTGTACGTATGACCGCTACCGGCAAGGGCGAGTTTCAGCCGCTGGATTCCAATAGCTCTGCTGATGGCAGAAGCAGGAACAGGCGTATTGAGATCGTGCTTTCACCTAAGTTGGATGAGCTGTACGATCTGATCAAACAATAGCGTATGCCTGCATAGAAAGTCTTTTGTTTTTTTAGAATAGGAGAATGCCCCTCTTATTTCCCCGAAATGACGGCTTGACTAAAACGGACTGCTGAAATCTTTAAAGGCGGGCAGGACCAGGTCTTTTTCTGAAAGCAACAGCTCTTCAGGTGAGAGGTCGCTGTTCCAGTCGATACCCAGGTCGGGATCGTTCCAGATAACCCCGGTTTCGGATGCCTTATCGTAATAGTTAGTAACTTTATAGGTAAAGATGGTCTGGTCTTCAAGGGTCAGGAAACCATGCAAAAAACCTGGAGGTATCCATAATTGCTTGTGGTTTTCTCCACTCAGCACAAGGCTGTAATATTGTCCGTAGGTAGCTGAGGCTTTGCGGATGTCAACGGCAACATCGAGTACGCTGCCGCTAATGACCCTTACGAGCTTGCCTTGTTCGAAGGGTTGGACCTGGGCATGCAGGCCGCGCAGGGCTCCTTTCTGGGAAAAAGACTGATTATCCTGCACAAAAGTGGTACTTATGCCTGCAGCGGCCAGTTGGCGCGCACTGAAGCTTTCGTAAAAGTAGCCGCGGCTGTCTTTCCAGACTTTGGGCTCGATGACCAGGAGGTCTTTGATCGGGGTTTCGGTAATGGTCATGGGTCAGGCGATATACTCCATTAAGGTTCTGAATGCCAGTGCACGTTGCTGGAATTTTTCTAAGGCTTCGGCTTGTAGCGCATGGGCATAGCTGTCCCGGTATTCCAGGTATTCTCCGATGTTTTCGGCAACATACTGAGCGCAGTAGGTAACGCCTTCATTAGGCGAGTCCAGCACGCGGAGTAAACGGTAGGACACGAACTTGCCCGTTTCCATAACTTTGGGAATGTGTTCTTCCTGCATCCATTGCAACCACTCTTCGGCGATGCTTTCCTCCAGGATTGAGGTAACGTTGTACAATAGCATGGGCATAAAGATAGGAACTATGAGCCAATATTGTCGCCTCTAAGTTTTCGAAAGCGTTTTCTGGCCTCTGCAGCAAACATGCTGCCGGGATGCTCAGTGATGATCTGCTGGTAAAGTACCTGGGCCTGGGCCGTGTCTTTCAGCTCGTTTTCGTAAAGGCCGGCCAGGGTAAACAGCGCGTCGTCCATCCAGATGCTGCCAGGCTGCCCGGAGATCAGTTCTTTTAGGACTTTTATGGCATGGTCAGTGTCCTTCATCTGCAGGTATACTTTACATTTCGACATCATAATGTCGTCTGCAAGGCTGTTGCCCGGATAGGCGACAGGAATGCTGTCAAGTTTGGCCAGTGTTTGTGCGTAGCGGTGCCGGAACAGGAGCAGTTCGGCATCTGCATACATCTTCAGGGCGTTGCTATCTGCCGGGGTTTGCAGGTTATCAGAGATCAGAAGGCTGAGATTGAGGGCATCATTGGCGATAAGCTGCGACGTGGAGGCTTTCAAAATATCAGCCTGTGACTTGGCATACTGAAAGTTGCCCTGGTAAAAGGACAATTTTGCGGCGCGGTAATGGGCCTCATTCCCTGTAGGCTGGCCTTCAAACTGTTTAGCGACTTGTTCATAGATGAGAAAGGCTTCCCAGGGCTGCTGTGTCAGGATATAAATATCACCCAGATCAAGCTTGATCTGTCCTGATTCTGAGGTTGATACACCGGGCACCTCCAGGGCACTTTCCAGTGATCTTTCGGCCTTGTCGAATTCACCCAGATAATAGCCCTGCAGCCTGGCCAGTTTTCTGATGGCGTAGACGGTATTGGGTGTTTTGCCGTATTCTGCCAGAATGGTCTCATATTCTGCGGCAAGCGCTGCGATAGCGGCCTTGTCATACTGGTCTCCGATGACCATCTGATATCTTGCCTCTACCAGTTCTACCCGGGCCGGCAGGTACCAGGCATTGTCTTTACCTTTGCTTAGGAGGTACTCATAGGCTTTGATAGCCACGGCATAAGCCTTATTGGCAAGGAAGGTGCCTGCTGTATTAAAAAGAATGCCTCCATCGTCTTTTATGCGTTTGTCCTGGGCGATGAGCTGCCGCAGTGCCATTTCATACTGCTGCTGCTGAAGGTACCCCCAGATGAGCAGTTTGCTGTAAGTCTCGGTTTGCGGTTCTTTCTGAATTTTTTTGAGCAGTGCACCCTGCAGTAACTGGTAGTCGGCATTGTCCTCAAAGACCGAAGCCAATACGGTTTCTGCCTGCAGCAGCAATTCCGGCTCGCTGCCTAAGGCAGTGATATATTCCTGGATGAGCATTTGCTTATCCTTTTTAAAACGGTATATGCTGAGGAGTTCATAAGTGAAGCGTTTTTCATCTTTAAGCAGCTTCCGCCCTTGCAGAAAGGTTGTGATGGCCAGGTCATAAGCCTGAAAGCCATAAAAGAGATTGGCGAGTTCCCTGATTTTAAATTCCTCGGCAGGCAGTTCATTAATGGTACTCAAAAACTGCCTGGTGGCCTGCTCTGCCTGTCCTTTTTCCTGGTAAAGTCTGCCCAATGCGAGGCTGTAATGAAAATTCTTTGGGTTTTGCCTGGCCAGCTTGGTGGTTATTTTTTCGGCCTCGTCCAGGCGTTTCAGCCGAATCAGGGAATTGTACCAGAAATCGAAATAAGTATCGTTCTTGGTGTTGCTGAAGAGTCTGCTGAAGATTTCTGCCGCCTGTTCATACTGTCCCTGTTGATAATACTGAAAACCAAGTGCATCATCTATGCCTTGTTGCGATCTGGAATACAGACAACTGAACAGCAGCAAGAGGAAGAGGATGTTTTTCTTCATAAGCCTAAAGTACACATTCAGTAACAATATTGGTGGATAATGTTCACACTTAGACCCTGTTGTGTAGCTTTGCAGGAAGAAATAAAATATGACTGGTTACCTGCGCTGCTTTCTGTTACTCCTGCTTGTTTTTGCGGCTTCCTGCCGGCAGGACAAGGCCAGACTGCTGCCAGTGGATGCTTTCTTCAAATCACAGGATAAGATTGCTTACCGGTTATCTCCTGATGGCGAGCATTTGTCTTATCTGAAACTGGAGGGAAAGAGTCAAAACCTCTACATTGAGGAGATCGCTACCGGAAAGCCAAGGAAGATCACGAGTCTTGAGGAGAGGAACATTGTCTTTTATCTTTGGGTCAGCAACAGCGAACTGGTGTATTATAAAGAGTTTGATGCGGAGAGGCGGCGGGCTGATATGTTCATCATCAACAAAGATGGCAGTAATGAACGGCAGCTGACCAATAACGAAAAGAGCAGGATCAAGATACTTGAAGATCAGCTGATCGATGACCGTTACCTGCTGGTGTCGTCCAATAAACGGGATTCGACCGTATTTGATGTGTACCGGCTCAATGTACGTAATGGCAACATGGAAATGGCTGCGCGCAACCCTGGAAACATAACCGACTGGATCACGGATGCTGAAGGTAAGCTGAGGCTGGCAATCAGCAGCGACGGGGTGAACCAGACCCTGCTGTACCGTGAAAACGAAAGCCGGTCCTTTAAGCCGGTCTTCACCAATAATTTTCAGACGACATTCCGGCCGGTGGCCTTTGTGCCGGGACAGCCTGGCTCTGTTTATGCGATCTCCAATATTAACAGGGATAAATCTGCACTGGTACAGGTGGACTGCAATACGGGCAGGGAGCAAAAGGTATTGTTCAGTAATCCTAAGTTAAATGTTACTGAGGCTCAGTACTCTAAGCGGAAAAAGCGCATTTCATTTGTTGTTTATGAAACCTGGAAAAAAGAAAAGTACTTCCTGGACGACTCGGTAAAACACCTATACCATAATCTGGACAGTCTGCTGCCTAAAACGGAATGTCGTGTATTTGAGCGTGACCGGGCAGAGTCGGTATTTATCGTCAGGACTTTTACAGACCGTAATCCCGGATCTTATTACCTTTATTTTGAGAAGGCCCGGCGTCTGCGTAAACTAAGTGATTTTAACTCTGCTATACGTGAAGAGGAAATGTGTGAAATGAGGCCGGTCACTTTCGCAACCCGTGACAGTCTTCAGTTACAGGGCTATGTAACCTTGCCGCGTGGCAGAAAGCCCGAAAAGCTGCCGGTTGTAGTGCTGTTGCATGATGGACCTTTCGGGCGGGATCTCTGGGGTTATAATCCTGAGGTGCAATTCCTGGCCAACAGGGGATATGCGGTGTTTCAGATCAATTATCGTGGTTCCACAGGTTATGGCAAGGCTTTTGGTGCCGCGGGTTTTAAGCAATGGGGCTGCAAGGTACAGCACGACATCAATGACGGAGTGCAGTGGCTCATCGGTCAGAAGATCGCTGATCCGAAAAGGATCGGGGTCTATGGTACTGGTTTCGGGGGCTTCATTGCGCTGAGTGGTTTATCATCCGGTAAGGGTACCTATGCCTGTGCCGCTGTCAATTCAGGAGTCATCAATTTATTTACATACCTGAAGTCTATTCCGCCATTTCTGAAACCCAACCTGCAGATGTTCTATGAGATCATTGGCGATCCGGTGACCGATGCGGACCGGATGAAACAGACTTCGCCACTTTTCCAGACGGATAAGATCAATGCACCGCTGTTTGTCGCCCAAGATGTCAAAGATCCCAATGTCAATTTAGGGGAAACGATACAGTTTGTCAAAAACCTGCAGAAGAGGGGCGTTGCCGTGACCTACCTGGAGAACGAGGGTAACCCTGTTTTCGGCAAGAACGAAGAGAACCGCAGGAAATTCTATACGGCACTGGAAGCTTTCCTGGAAATAAACCTGAATAAGAAATAAGTAGCGGCTATGGCGGCAAAGGATCTGAAGACGGGCTATAGGAAAAATTTTTCCCTGATCATTACCTTCATTATCCTGATGTCGGTACTCTTTCTGCTTTCGCTCGCCCTTGCTTACCGCTTCAGTACAAAGTTTATTGAAAATGAATTTGTCTCGGAGAAGGTAAATGTACTTGAACAGAGTATCAGGCCTTATAATGATTTCTTTCAGAAGAAGCTGCCCGAGGTTTCTTACTATAACGGTTATCTTGATTCTGCTACCGCCGGGAGCTTTGCGGATACACTGCTGATGCAGTACCCCTTTGTCTCTAAAGTGATCTTTTACGATTCGGAGGTACGGAACACACCTGTAGCTGACGGACTCAACACGGGCAGGTTTTCATTTGGTCCTAAAAGCATCTATCAGTTCGGGCCGCTTGTACCACTGGACTCGGTGAAGCTTTTCTCACGGGAGCGGCCACGAAACTTCGTCATCGGTGATGATTTTAATGCGCTGGCCATTAAGCTGGTGAGTTATATTGAAACCCTGGATACCAGTAAAACACCCAGTCAGGAAGAACTGTTCAGCAACTTCAGTAATATTAGATCGAACAAGATCACCTATCTCAATATTCCCCGTATCGAGGATCTGAAAACTTATAAGACGATGATCAGGCGCGAACTGAAGTCAATGCCGGTGTACCAGCAGGACATGATGACTTTCCAGCTTGACCCGGGCAAAATACGCATCATTAATTCCAGGCCCCTGCTGTATCAGAACATCCGCATTGAACCGGTCACCTATGATCCGCTGACCCTTTCCGAAGCCTACCTGACAACGGAAATTACTTTGCCCGGCCCTTTTTCAGACTATAAGCTTTACTTTGTTTCTTCGCGGTCTTTCATTGACCGGGAAATACTCAGTTATTTCCTGCCGGTTGCTACCGGTATCCTGGTGTTTTACGGTATTGTCGTGCTGGTGGCTTTTCTGATTTACCGGAACCTGAACATCAATCAGAAGATGTTCAAGCTACAGTATGATTTTATGAACAACCTGACCCATGAGTTTAAGACGCCTGTGAGTGTCATTAAGATTGCGGGGAATAATATCAGGAGTGCAGGCAGCCTTTCACAGAAGGAACTGAGTACTTATGGGAAGATACTGGATGAGGAAGCCGATAAGCTCAATGGCCTGATGAATAAACTGCTCGCCTTTACCCAGATCGAAAACAAGTCCATTGAGCTGAACAGGGACCGTGTGGATATAGATGAGTTCCTGTCGGGCACGGTCGATACGCACAGGCTGAAACATCCTGATTTCGATTTTACCTATGAAGTCCAGGGTTTCAGCAGCTTTGTTACCGATCCTGTATTACTGGGCAGCCTTTTTGACAACCTGGCCGAAAACGCTTATAAATATTCTCCTGCCCATCGTAAAAAACTGCATGTTGCTGCTAAGCTGATCAAGGGTAAGGTCGTATTCCATTTTACTGATCAGGGTATCGGTATCCCGGCATCGGAATTGGGGAATATCTTCAAGAAATTCTTCCGTGTACAAAACCAATACAACCAAAACGGCAGCGTGGGCCTTGGCTTGGCTTTCTGTAAGGAAGTCGTTAACTTTATGGAGGGTGAGATCACGGTAAGAAGTAAAGTGGATAAGGGCACCGAATTTAAAATCGTATTACCATTTAATGATTGAATATGTCTAAGGGAATTAAAATACTGATCGTGGAAGATGATGAGAACCTGCGTTTTCTGGTTGTACACCGCCTGAATGCTGAGGGCTATGAGGTGCTGGAAGCGGGCGACGGGGAAGCCGGAGAGCGTATGATCCTGGGAGAGAAGCCGGATATCGTATTACTGGACTGGATGTTGCCTGGAAAGCAGGGATCAGAGGTTTGTGCGCATGTACGGGCGCAGGGCTTCGACAACCTGATCATTATGATGACGGCCAAGGCCCAGGATGTAGACAAGATCGATGCGTATAATTTCGGCGTATCCGACTATGTGACCAAGCCTTTTAATATGGATGTGCTGGTAGCCATGCTTGACAATAAAGTGAAGTTCCTGCTCAATAATGACCGTTCGGAGATCCATCGTTTCGGGGATATGGAGCACCACCCTAATGTACATACCTTATTTAAGAACGGCAGAAAGATAGAGCTGACGATACTGGAGAACAGGATACTGCTGTACTTTCTGCGAAACCCGCATAAGGTCATTAACAGAGATGAACTGATGCTGGTGGTGTGGGGCTATAATTCCGATGTCAATACGCGCACGCTGGATATGCATATTGTCAGGTTGCGGAAAAAGATTGAGTCTAACCCGGATAACCCACAACTGCTGCAGACTGTACGTGGCGTAGGCTACCGGTTTAATCCTGGTTCCTGAGAAATTATACACCCAGCATACAAAGCAGGGGTGTGATACCCGAAGCGACAAGCAATGCGATATATTGAAGCAGCATAGTACCATCCAGGTATAGAAAATAGTAATATTCATCTTTCCTGATCTCTGATTTGAAGATGAGCCAGCCGGTGAGCAAAAGGGTAAGGCCCAGGCCGATGATGTCTGGAACCGCGGCTTGGTCAAAAAGGATGAGCAGCAGCAGATACAGGAGTAGCAGAAACTGGCAGAAGATGTATGCCTTGCGTTCTCCGAGCATGACCGGAATCGTCTTTAGCGCATAAAGCTTGTCCTGGAACAGGTCTCTGATGTCGAAGG
This sequence comes from Pedobacter sp. JY14-1, assembly GCF_029269825.1. Classification (GTDB taxonomy): domain Bacteria; phylum Bacteroidota; class Bacteroidia; order Sphingobacteriales; family Sphingobacteriaceae; genus Pedobacter. Next base: position 382,221 of record NZ_JARJHU010000003.1, read on the forward strand.
GCACCGTAATGGCCGCAACGAATAGGAAGCGTTTGAATACGAGTAATAATGTTTCTGCTGAAGAGATATTGACCTGGTGGTTGCGTTCCAGCTCTACGATGGGCAGCAGTACGCAGCTTACTGCCCAGATCAGCGCAATGAGGAAGAGTTTTATACCCGGGATATTGCGCAGGCCGATCTTCTGCTGGTTGAGCACCAGAAAGGGCATATTATAACCTACTGCCAGCAAACCTGTAAAGAGCATCAGCATTTTAGACTCGATGCTCAGGTACCATAGGCCAAGAGGGATGAGACAGAGCACTGAGATCATGGTCATGGAAATGATCATCCTGTGGTGGGAAAAGATCCATCTGACCCTGACGTACGGTGACTTTTCGGGAGCGGCTGGTTTGGACAGCAGCATGGCGAAGTTATAAAGGGCAAGTGTAGAGAAAAAAAGGAAAGCCAGCACATATTTGTCTGCCGGCATTTTGAGCAGATGATAAGTCACCATTCCCTGGGCGACTGCACACAAGGCGATGAACACATTACTGAATAGCAGGAAGTCAAGAACAGAAAGGGAGATTCGCTTTATCATCTGCTTTGAAACAGGGAAATCAGGCCCGCTTCAATTCAAATATCGTGATTTCCGGCAGAATTCCAACCCTGCCCGGATAACCCAGAAAGCCGTACCCCACATTGACGTATAACTGTTGTGTTCCCTCGCGGTAGAACCCTGCCCATTCTTTGTAAAGGTACTGAACGGGGCTCCACTGGTAATGTTCTGTTTGCAGGCCGAACTGCATCCCATGGGTATGGCCGCTGAACATGGCGTCGATCTGCGGATATTTTTCCAATATTTCCGCCCGCCAGTGTGAAGGGTCGTGCGAAAGCAATAGTTTGACCGGTAAATCGGCGGTGTTTTTTACCGCGAGGTCCATTTTGCCATATTTCGGAAAGCGGCCTGTGCCCCAGTTTTCAACGCCAAGGATGCCAATTTCCTCACCGTTCACTTTTAGTCTCCGGTTGTCGTTCATCAGCAGGTCCCAACCCATCAGCTCGTGGGTCCTGATCAGACTTTGCAGATTTTTTGCCTTTTCAGCAGAAGGCCCTTTCCCGAAATAGTAATCGCCGTAATCGTGGTTGCCCAGACTGGAATAAACACCCAGCGGAGCTTTTACCTTTGTAAAGATATCCTGGTAATCGCGCATTTCGGAAGCCAGGCTGTTGACCAGGTCACCGGTGAAAAAGATGAAGTCGGGTTTTTCCGCCATTAGCATTTCCACCCCGCCTTTTACCGCACGTGGGTTGTAAAAGCTTCCGGAATGGATATCAGAAATCTGGCCCAGCCGAATGCCCTCGAAGGCTTTCGGCAGATTTGGCAATATGAGCTTGCGCCTTTTTACGTGATAATCATAGGCCCCCGAGGTGATTCCCCAGGTGAGTGAGCCCAGCGGTACGGCGGCAGTAATCAGCCCTGCCTTTATCAGGAAAGCAGAACGGCTTATCGGCTCACCTGCGCTCATCTGTCCGGAGGAGGGTTCCCCGGTAGTGGGTTTTGTAAAGGATGGATTCCTGCGCAACCTGATCACCAGCCTCCTGATGTCGTCGGCAAGGAGAAAAGGCAGCATAACAAATTTGCAAACTACGGTCAGGAAAAATGCTACCAGTACTATGGAACGCAACGAGAGGTAAAATATGGGCAGGGTTATATAGATGGAGACGAAGACGCCTAGTATCAGCAGGAATGTATAGCTCCACCAGATGGTGCTGAACCATCGTTTTGTACGGTGTTTCCAACCAGGAAACACGCCTAGTATAGCACGAAAGCAGTAATAATCAAATACAAGCAGAAAAGCCGACAGGCCCAGGATCAGAAATAGCCGCCCCATGATCAGTATCCTGTATCCTCGTTATCGTCATCTTCGTAGTCTGCAGTACCCGGACTGAAAAGACTTTCAAACATGTCTGAGAAACCGAAACCGCTGTTGAGGTAATTTTTGCTCAGCTGGGAATGTTCTGCCAGTCCGTGGAGAACAAATTCCATGAGCAGCAGCGTCTGGTTCTCACTTAGTTTGGCATGGAATTTCTTTACCAGGTCATAGAGGCCGTTTACTCCCATCAGTACTTTCCTGTATTGTTGAAGGTTCAGGCTGTCGGAGATGTCCAGCGTGTTGCCTTCGGTAAACCAGTCCGTAATTTTAGTGTAGGGATTGGCTATTTTGCTTTTCTTTGCCTTTTCCGGGTCCGGGAAGAAAAGTATAAACAGGCTCTTTATGGCTTTTCCAATCAGAATATTGGCAACTTTTGCCGGGCCTTCCAGTTCGCCTTCATAGACCAGCTCGATTTTACCGGTTATTGCAGGAATGATACCCGCCAGGTCTGACATGCGTACGAAAGTGCTTTCCTCTCCGCAGACCAGCATCCTGCGTTCTGCAGTGCTTACCAGGTTTTCATATGCGGAAATTGTGAGGCGGGCAGAAACTCCCGATTTCTGGTCGATGAACTCACTTTTGCGGGCTTCGAAGGCTACCTGCTCCACCAGGTCTTTAACCAGGCCGTCCACCTCAATCAATTTTTGCTCGGGGGTCAGTCTGGCTTCCTGAAAGGTGATTTTGCGGGAAACGGCCACTGTTCTGGGATAATGGGTCAGGATCTGACTCTCGATACGGTCCTTCAGCGGGGTCACAATGGAACCTCTGTTTGTATAGTCTTCAGGATTTGCCGTAAATACAAACTGGACATCAAGCGGTAACCTGAGTTTAAAGCCTCTGATCTGTATGTCTTTTTCCTGCAACATGTTGAAAAGGGCCACCTGTATCCTGGCCTGCAGATCGGGCAGTTCGTTGATCACGAAGATGCTGCGGTGCGCGCGAGGGATCAGCCCGAAATGGATAACGCGTTCATCGTTATAGGTGAGCTTTAATGAGGCCGCTTTAATAGGGTCTACATCGCCGATCAGGTCAGCAACGGTCACATCAGGTGTTGCGAGTTTTTCAGTATAGCGTTCTGAACGGTGCAGCCAGCTGACAGGGGTATTGTCGCCGTGGATATGGATTTCATGTCTGGCTGCCCAACTGATGGGGTTTAACGGATCGTCAAAGATTTCGCTGCCGCTTATGTACGGAATGTATTCATCCAGCAGGTTGACCATCAGCCTGGCGATGCGTGTCTTTGCCTGGCCTCTCAGCCCAAGCAACAGGATATTGTGCCTTGAAAGAATCGCGGTCTGGAGTTCAGGGATTACTGTTTCGTCATAACCCAGAATACCTTCGAAGCCTTCTTTCTTGTCTTTCAGCTGTCTGATCAGATTCCTCCGCAGTTCATCCTTTACGGAAAGGGGCTGGTATCCGGAGGCTTTCAGGTCGCCAAGCGTCTTTATCTCGTGTATTTTTATGTTGTTGTCCATTTGCTACCTTACTGTTTTCCTTCTGTTTTTTATGTAGTCCTCAAAAATATATTCTCCCAGGCCATTCAGGGAACTGTAAAAGGCCCTGCCACCGTTGATCTGGGTGAACTGCCTCACAAAACTTTGTAAATAGGGATCCCGGGCGATCATGAAGGTGGTGATGGGGATTTTCAGCCGCTTGCATTGCGCAGCCATATTCAGCGTCTTGTTCACGACCTTTCTGTCGAGCCCCATACTGTTCTTGTAATAGCGTCCGTTTTCTTTCAGACAGGTGGGCTTACCATCGGTGATCATAAAGATCTGTTTATTATGGGTTTTTCGCCTTCGGAGCAGGTCGGCCGCGAGCTCGAGTCCCGCAAAGGTGTTGGTGTGGTATGGCCCCACCTGTAAATAAGGAAGGTCTTTCAGCGTAATCGGCCAGGCGTCATTACCAAAGACCACAATATCCAGTGTATCCTTGGGATAGCGTGTCCGGATCAGCTCAGCCAGCGCCATTGCTGTTTTCTTGGCCGGGGTGATGCGGTCTTCACCATACAGAATCATCGAATGCGAGATGTCGATCATCAGAACAGTGGAGGTTAAGGTTTTATAATCCTTTTCCTCTACTTCCAGATCGCGCTCTGTCAGGGTGAAATTGCCGAGGCCATGATTGATCTGTGCATTTTGTATCGAAGCAGTCATGTCAATCTGATCCAGGCTGTCGCCGAAGGCAAACTCGCGCCTGTCTGCGTTCTTTTCTTCGCCTGTTCCTGAAATATTGCTGTTGTGGTTGCCTTTACCCGCTTTCTTCAGCTTGCCGAAGATCTCTTCAAGTGCCGATTGCCGGATCGTTTGCTCGGTTTTAGCGGTGATCTTCAGGTCCCCGTCGCCATTTTCATTAATATATCCTTTGTTTTTCAGGTCTTCAATGAAATCGCCCATGCCATATTCGTCTGTGGTCAGCTGGTATTTTTTGTCCAGTTCATTCATCCAGGACAGTGCCTCCGAGGCGTCGCCGGCCGTATAATTGAGCAATTGGGTAAACAGTTTGAGCAGGTCATCGAAACTACCCCTGGGCAAATCACTGGGTGTAAAGTCGGAAAAGCTGAATCCTCTCATAATACCTTGATCAACGGTATACCGAAGGTAAATGTTTACTGCTGTACAAATGTTAAGTGCTTGTAAAAATCAGCGCGGGCTGTTCGAGGATAGCGCGCGGTTGGCACGTTTCACGGCCAGACGTTCCCGCCATTTCGCATAGGGGGCCTTGAAGGTCATCTTTAAGACGCTGTCCAGACCTCCTTTTACAGCAATGTTAAATACACTTTGTGCCTTCCTGACAAATGAAGCATCCCAGGCACGCAGCGTCAGTGAAAAAGAGCCATCCAGATATTTCATCCAGTGCCACATGCCGGTAGGCATAAAGAGGGTGTCACCATGTTCCAGGATCACTTCGTAGCCTTCAACGCCCTTCAGGGCCGGGAATTTTTCGAAATCCGGGTTGGCTACGTCGTAATCTTCCAGCGCATAAGTGGCATTGGGGATGCAATACAGCCTTTTCTTCCATTTGTTGTCAAACAAGATAATATGCTTTCTGCCGCCGAAGTGCGTATGGAAAAGGTGAGGGAGGTCGATGTCGTAATGAAGGAAGGTCACTGAATTTGAGCCACCGAAAAACATAGCAGGCATACTTTCTATGAAGCCACCCATCAGATCTTTGGGAATTACAATATCGTCTACCAGGCCGGGGGCATGCTTAAACAGGTTGAAGAAAAAGATGCGTAACTCGGTAGGCTGAGAGCGGATCAGGTCAAGGTAATCGCCGAAGCGCATATTGGCTACTGAAGCATTGATGGGTTTACTGGGGTCGGCCTTGGAGTTGTCCATCAGGCTCACGTTCACTTCACCTGCCAGACTTTTCAAATAGTCTGTAGTCCATTTTTCACGGGCAGGCCAGTTTTTGGTCAGACCTTTAATGACCAGGGGTCTTCCCGCGTCCAGATAGTTTTTTTTGAAGTCAGCGGGGCTGATATTTTCAACAGTATCCACCGGCTCTAAAATAAAGCTCATATTAATTGAGTAAGATACCTGTTAACGGCTGAATGCAGTTACTGACCTTATTAGCGCAAATGTAAACTAAAATCCAAAATAAAAGAGTGTATTAGTAAGGTTTCTGGCCGGCGAGTGCGCGGTTTGCACGCTTCACGGCTAGTCCTTCTTTCCAGCTCATATATTTCTCCCGGAAATTGGCTTTCATGAAATCATCAAATTTGCGTTGCAGGGTCAGGTTGTAGAGGCTTTTTGCCTTTACCGCCCAGCTCCGGTCCCAGGCGCGCAAACTGATGGAGAAAGAACCGTCCAGGTATTTCATCCAATGCCAGTAGCCGGTAGGCATAAAAAGTGTGTCGCCATGTTCCAGGAACGCTTCCGTACCTTTTACACCTTTCAGTGCAGGGAATTTGTCGAAATCAGGTTTTTCGACGTCATAGTCCTCAAGTGCATAGGTTGCGAATGGAATCTGGTAGAGCCTTTCTTTCCACTTATAGTCAAACAGGATCACGTGTTTGCGGCCATTGAAATGAGTATGAAAAATATGCGCGAGGTCGATGTCGTAATGCAGGAAAGTGACCGACCCTTTGCCTCCGAAGAACATGTTAGGATAACTGTCCAGGAAGCCGCCCATCAGGTCTTTTGGTGCCCGGTAGTCATCAAGCAGTTTTGGCGCATGTTTGATCGGATCGAACAAAAAGATGCGCAGGTCGGTGGGGGTTTCTTTAATCAGGTCGATATAATCGGCAAACTTCATTTCCGCTGCGGAAGCGTTAATGGGTTTGGAAGGGTCTGCCTTAGCACTGTCATATAGGGGTACGGTCTGGTCACCTACCACTGTTTTCATGTAATCGAGGTCCCACTTGCCATAAGCAGGCCATGTTCTAGCCATATTTTTAATGACCAGTGGCTTGCGCGGCCTGAGGTAGTTTTTTTCAAAATCTTCTTTAGAAATCTCGTTTACAACGTCGATGGGAGACAAGTCGAAATTCATATTGCTCGTGCTATGTTAATGCAATGTTAAAACCGAGCTAAATTATTTAATATTCGACTGCGCTGTTTATCAACGGATAAAAATTTAAAATATCCTGACAAAAAGCAGGTGAAAGTCAGTTTAATCCTGTGCTTCGAGACCCATCTCTATCCATTCTTCACGGGACGGACCGTAAATCCCGGGTACAGGGAGACCGAGAATACGCATGATCACGGTCATCTGCCCGCGGTGGTGCGATTGATGTGCGATCAGCACGCGCAGTACCTGTCCTTTAGGCCAGTCTTCACCGTACATCGGCACTTTATCGCCCAGGGCGGAGTCTGTCCATTTCAGTTTTACTGATTTGCAGAGCAATTCGGCGCTGGTTTTATACTGGTCGGCGATTTCCTGCATCGTATCGGGGAGGGACTGCTGTTCCAACATATCTTCGGCAAGTAAGCCCGCCCGGTGGCCCATTTCGGTAATGGTCTGGGTAAGGTGCCAGGCCAGACGTTCAAGAGAGCGTACAGTCCCAAATACCTTACTTGATTTCGCCTGTTCGGTGATCATCTCAAAAATCTTCAGCGTAAAAGCTTCCTCGTTTTTCCAGTCTTTCAGGAAATCATCTATACTCCGGTACATTTTTCTTTAGTATTTGGTGGGCGCTAATTTCAGAAAGTTTGCAGCACAAAGCAAGAGGAAATGAACAAAATGAACAGGCTGATTTCCTGATAAGCTAAAGGATGTGATAAAGATTGTTTTGCCTATATTTATTTTGGTAAACCCAAAGATAGCTGATGAGAGGAATATTTTTTTTGTATCTGTTTTTCACAGCGCTGGGAACTTGTGCGCAGTCCCCTGCAGGTAATGATTGGCTGATCGATCCGCAACCATACAAGGCGGGCGTCAGGACGCAAGAAGGAGAACTAACCCTGGACAACGGGCTGGTAAGGCGGACATTCAGACTACAGCCGGATGTTGCCTGTACCGGCTATGTGAACGTGTCAACCGGACAACAACTGTTAAGAGCGGTTAAACCTGAAGCCCGTATCAGGATTGACGGCAGGGAATATAATATCGGGGGTCTTTACGGGCAAAAAGAACAGGCCTACCTGAAAAGTGAATGGATAGATCACCTGAAACCAGGGCAGAATAATTTCCATATGGTGCGGTATTCGCAAGAGATGATTCATCCGGTTCAGGAATGGAAAAGTAAATTCTGGTCAGGCCGTTACCTGCAGCCTTCGGGACTTCGGATAGTCTTTTATTATCGGTCGGAGCTACATGAGCTAGAAGGACTGGAAGTTATGGTTGCTTATGAATTATATGACCATCTTCCACTTATAGTAAAATCGTTAGGTATCATGAACAGTTCAGGCAGAACTTTTAGAATAGACCGGGTGGTGAGTGAAATACTGGGTATGGTTGAAGAGCAGAGTGCAGTAGTTGGCAAACCTGAACAGATGGTTAAGCCCCTGGGTATTTATTTCGAAACTAATTATGCCTTCAATAATGCCATGCGCTATGACCTGAGCGACCAGACGACACACTGGAAGACGGACTCCGTTTATACTTCGCAGGTAAATTACAATTATGAGACTCCTTGCCTCCTTGAGGTTTATCCTGACAAGGGGCCGGGCGTAGGCCTTGCTCCGGGCGAAAAATTTGAATCTGTTCGGACGCACGAATTGCTGATGGACAGTTATGACAGGGAAAGAAGGGGGTTGGCGATCAGGAAGATGTACCGTACGATAGCGCCCTGGACCCTGGCCAATCCTATTTTTATGCACCTGGTCAGTAAAAATGATGACGAAGTTAAGGCGGCGGTTGACCAATGTGTTGCTACTGGCTATGAAGCACTGATCCTGAGTTTTGGCAGCCACTGTAATACCGAAGACACAAGTGCGGCCAATATCGCAAGATGGACACGGCTGGCGGACTATGCGCACAGTAAAAAGATATTTATCGGGAGCTATACATTATTCAGCTCGAGAAAGATCAGTCCTGAAGACGATGTCATTGATCCTGCTACGGGAAAGCCTGGGGGTGCTTTTTTTGGTAATGCCCCCTGTTTCGGAAGTAAGTGGGGATTGGGTTTCCGTGATAAGGTAAAGACGTTTTACCGTCTGACGGGTTTTGATATTTGGGAGAATGACGGACCCTACCCCGGAGATGTATGTGCTTCTGTCTCGCATCCCGGACATAGGGGGCTGGAAGATTCGCAGTGGCGTCAGATGGAGATCCAGAAGGAACTTTATCATTGGCTTAATAACATGGGGGTGTATATCAATGCGCCAGACTGGTATTTTCTTGACGGTACCCATAAGATCGCGCTGGGCTACCGGGAAGTGAATTTTTCGCTGCCCAGGGAAAATCAGAAAATACTTAACCGTCAGAATATCTTTGACGGTACCTGGGAAAAAACGCCTTCTATGGGCTGGGGATTTGTACCATTAACTGCTTATCACGGTGGCAGCGAGGAGGCGGTACTCGAACCTCTGAATGACCATATTTCTGATTATGAGAATCTTATGTTTCAGTATTATGGTGCTGGGGTGCAAGCTTGCTACCGCGGCCCCAGGTTATATGATACCGAGACAACCCGTAAAATGGTTTCCGGGGTAGTGACCTGGTACAAGAAGTACAGAGATATTCTGAATGCAGATATTATTCATTTGCGCAGGGCTGACGGTCGCGACTGGGACGGCATTATGCATGCCGACCCCACCTTAGGGACAAAGGGTATGGTGTTGTTATTCAATCCGTTAAAAGAGAAGATCAGACGAAAAGTAAATATCCCTTTATATTATACCGGCTTGACGGATGTTGCCAGGATAAGGGAAAAGGACGGAAAATCGAGCGTTTACCGGTTGGATCGCAGTTATAGTGTAGCATATGAGCTGATCCTTGAGCCGGAAACCTATACCTGGCTCGTAATAGAGTGAACTACTCCTGAGGTAAGAAAGCATTAAATTTTATACCTCATTAATCTTTTCATCGTTGATCAAGTCATAGGTGTGAATACCCTGACTGAAAGATGAAAACATTTCTGAATGTATGCGGCTTGTCAATGGTGCTGTTTTGTGCTGCACTGTTTTTCTCATCGTTTAATAGCAATTATGGTAACAACCATGCCGTACTGGCCTTTCCTTACAGGCACGCAGGGCTCACCGACAGGCAGGCGGCAGCGCACCTGCTGAGCCGGTTCACTTATGGTGCAGAGAAAGGTGAAGTAGATGAGGTCTTGAAAACTGGTCTGGAGAAGTGGTTTACGCAGCAGCTGAAGGGTGGCTTGGAAGACCGGCAGCTGGACACCCTGCTTGCGGGATATGAAGATATTAATCTGAGCAATGCTGAGGTCGAAGAGAGATTCCCGGGAAATGCTAAGGTGCTGCGGATGGCCATCAGGGACGGGGGCATCAGTAAAGATTCGGTGAACAAGGGAGATCAGAAAGCTTATCGCGCGCAGTTGCAGGAATACAGGAGAGAGAATGGTCTGAAGCCGCAGCAGGAACTTTACAGGCAGTTTATCAACCAGAAAATACTCCGGGCAGTGTATACCCGGAACCAGTTAAGAGAAATACTGACTGATTTTTGGTTTAACCACTTTAACGTTTCCCTGACCAAGAACCAGTGTGCTTCATTTGTTCCTGCGTTTGAGCGTGATGTAATCCGTCCGAATGTGACCGGAAAGTTTGGCGATTTACTGCTCGCTACGGCAAAATCGCCGGCGATGCTCACTTACCTTGATAATTTTACCAGCAGCGGCGGACAGGCGGGAATAAAACCGGATAAGCCGAAAAAATCGGGGTTGAATGAGAACTATGCCCGTGAAGTGATGGAGTTACATACCCTGGGTGTTGACGGGGGATATTCCCAGAATGACGTGACGCAGGCAGCGAGGGTACTGACAGGCTGGACTATCGCACCTGCGAGCAAGGAGTTTCTATTTACACCAAGGCGACATGATCAGGGCGAAAAAGTGGTACTTGGACACCAGTTTTCGGCCGGGGGCGGTTATGAAGAGGGGGTGGAGTTATTGGCGCTGCTGGCCCGGCATCCTGCTACAGCTATGTTCATCAGCCATAAGCTGGCTGTCAGATTTGTAAACGATGCCCCCTCACCTAAGCTGATAAATAAGATGGCCAGGACCTTTACGCAAAGCGGCGGTGATATTGCGCAGGTATTGATGACGATGGTATCTGAACCGGAATTCTGGGATAGGGCTGCCTTGCGTGAAAAGACCAAATCTCCTTTCGAACTGGTAATAAGTGCGGTAAGGAGCCTGGATGCAAAGATTACGCAGCCATACCAGCTATTTTCCTGGATCAATAAAATGGGGCAGAAGATCTATTATTATCAGGCTCCTACTGGTTTTCCTGACCGTGGCCAGTACTGGATCAATACCGGTTCCCTGCTGAGCAGGATGAATTTTGGCCTGGCACTGGCGACGCAGCGTATTCCAGGGGTACATATTGATCTGAAAGCCCTGAACAATAACCGGGAGCCAGAGAGTGCCGATTCGGCCCTGCTCATTTACAGCAGACTGATCATGCCTGAACGGAACCTTACCGAGACGATGAAGCGACTGAAGCCTATGCTCAGTAACCCTGGATTGGCAAATCGTTTACAGCAGGCGGCTGAAAAGAATGTGGTGGCCGGGCAGGATAAGGATAAGATGCAAAAGACAGAATTGCCGGTGGTGAACGAAAATATGCTGGCACAGGTGGTAGGTGTTATTATCGGGTCGCCGGAGTTTCAGCGGAAATAAACTGACTAAGTCAATAAAACCAGAATGTCATGACTTCAAGAAGAGGATTTATTAAGGCCGGGGGGCTCGCGTTGTTTGGTATCGGCCTGGGTGGTGTACCCGGTTTTTTAGCCGACGCCGTTGCAGGGACTAAAGCACCGGGATTGTTTAAGCGCAGAAAGATCATGGTGTGCATTTTCCAGCGTGGGGCAATGGATGGACTAATGGCGATAACACCATTTACAGACGAGTATCTCAAAGCCGCCAGGCCCGGGCTTTTCATGTCTGCAGCCAGGGGCAATGGGCAAGGTAAGCCGCTGATTGATCTGGACGGGCATTTCGGATTACATCCAGCTATGGCGGCTTTTGAACAAGCGTTCAGAACCAAACAGATGGCAATTGTGCATGGGATAGGTTCTCCCAATAATACCAGATCTCATTTCGATGCCCAGGATTTTATGGAATCAGGTACTCCATTTAAAAAGAGTACACAGAGCGGCTGGCTGAACCGGGCTGTCGGTCTGCTTGGACATGATGGAGCTACCCCGTTTCAGGGTGTCAGCCTTACTTCTTCGCTGCCCCGGTCATTTTATGGGGAAAATGCGGCGCTCGCCATCAGTAACCTGCAGGATTTCAACCTGCAGATGCGCGGCAATCCAAGGGCCGCCGGTATTGCGGCCAGGAGTTTTGAAGACCTTTACGACCAGACCTCATCGGGACTACTGAGGGAAACAGGCAAGGAAAGCTTCGATGCCATCAGGATGTTGCAAAAGACAGATCTGAAGGCATATAAACCTGTCAGTGGTGTGGTTTATCCGAATACCTCACTGGGAAACTCATTAAAGCAGATCGCACAGCTGATCAAAATGGATGTGGGACTCGAAATTGCCTTTGCTGAATCCGGGGGTTGGGATACGCACTTTAATCAGGGAAGGGATACAGGAATCTTTGCGCGTAACGTGAATGACCTCAGCGAAAGCATCATGGCATTCTGGAATGATATGGGTACCCTGCAGGATGACGTCACGGTAATGACCATGACTGAATTTGGCCGTACGGTGAAGCAAAACGGTACCGGTGGTACCGATCATGGCCGGGCTTCCTGTAATTTTATTCTTGGTAGCGGTGTAAAGGGTGGCCTGGTACATGGAAAGGTAGATGTGCTGGCTGTCGAAAACCTGGAAGACGGACGAGACCTTGCGGTGACAACGGATTTCCGGGCCGTGTTCAGCGAAGTAGCAGACAGACATCTGGGTATAGGTAACGATAAAGTGCTTTTCCCTGACTGGCAGGCCACTCGGATCGGCGTTATGGTATAGGGCTGGTATTCCCGGACTGAAATACGCTAAGGCAGTTTTGAGAAATCAATAACAGGCTTTCCTGAAGACTTACGTATAAAGGTGGTTCTGATGGGCGTAAAATCGTCGAAAAAGCCACAGTTTTTGAGATAAAACCCCTCGTCGGAGATTCCGCCTGCATAATCTTTCCGGTAATTTGAACGGGCAGTTTGGTCTGCAGTAAAGACGGCTTTGGTCACTTCGTGCCAATGTCCTTGCGAATCTATAGCCCATTGGTTCTGATAATTTGCCATACGTGACTGGTCGCCGGTTTCGGGATCAAAATTTTCAAGAAAGGAATGCAACCCTTTCAGATAGGTAGCCAGCAGCGGGCGTTCAAAGCTTGCGATCAGTATCCATTCACGCTTGCCAGCTTCAGCGGGCTTTCCTGCTTCCCTGAAATAAGCCGTGTAGGTAGTAGTGTTGTGTGCAAAATCTGGTTGTGCCCTGGTCAGGAAAGCATAAGTTCTGCCGGCTTTCCAGGGGTAGACCAGGTAGCTTTGTCCTCCGGAACCTTCATTGCCGAATTCTCCGGTTTTCGTGGCCTTACCCTTTCTTTTCAGCACGATCCTCTGATTTTCAGGAATGACCTTCGGGTCATCAGTGTGGAAGGGGCTCCATACCGAAAATAGTACCCTGCGTTCGGTAGCCGAATTCACCTGTATCCCAAAATAGCCTTCACCGAAACCGTTGGCCATGTAATAGGAGCCCTGTTTGTCTTCGCCGGGTGGTACAACGATTTCACTGTAAAACCATTCGGTTTTATTTTCCGGTTCAGGTATCGAATAGCCCAGATGCACGGAAGGTCCGCGATGTCCCCAGTAAAAGAAATTACCTTCGTTGTTTTTCACATAAGCCGGTTCATTGGCCACGGTGCTGCCCTTAACAATGAGATCGGAAATCTCGCCAAAGACTACGCCGGTACGGGATATGCCTTTAAAGTCCACCCGCACATAGCCAGGTTTTCTGATCTCGAAACTACCTATGGGTACGACTGCCGCACCCAGATTGCCAATTTCCCTGATCAGTGTAGTTTCACCAGCAGTCAGGCTGATCTTGCTTCTGCCTTCAGGTACGCTGACCCTGATAGATAGATCGGCATTGCCGGGTGTACTGACCTTAAAATATACGGAGATGACATCGCTCGCGGAAGACCAGTTGGTGATGCCTTCGGGTTTGATCCTGGCTTTTGCGTTCTTATTTACCCATCCGTTGCCGCCAAGGGGTACGGTAATGGTTGCTGGCTCGGCTGGGTGTCCGGAGGCAAAGCAAAGTGATATGCATAGCAGCTGCAGGCCCAGCAGAACCATGGTGGTGGTTCTGTTCATTCGGTTTCTTTGTGTTTGGTTGAATGAATATAGTGAAAAATTTTCTAATCGTGATCTTCTTGTGTCAAAAAGAGTTCGGAAGCAATATGGTCGGCAAACAGTTTACCCGCCGGAGTCAGCAGCAGGTGGCCGCCGGTATCGAGGAGCCAGCCTTTTTCCAGGAACTGGATGGCATAACGACGGGTATCTTTGAGGAATTGACTACCGAAATCGCTTTCAATCTTTTGCAGGCTCGTACCCCATATGGTGCGCAGCGAGGTCATGATGTATTCGTTGAAACGGTCGTAAAGATTGAGCGCTTCTATCTCTTCAGCGAGCTGTCCACCTGAGAGTTTGCCAAGGTAAAGGGCATTGTTGGCAACGTTGTGAAAGCGGTTGTACCCATCGAAGCCATGTGCTGAGGGCCCTATGCCAAGATAAGACACGCCGCGCCAGTAATTGGTGTTGTGCACGGCATAATGACCGGAAAGGGCATAATTGGAAATCTCATAATGTTCATAACCTGCCCCGCCGAGCTTTTCGATCAGGCTGCTGAACTGCGCAGCTGACTGCTCGTCGCTGGGCGGTACGTCTTTGCCGCGCCTGATGGCACTGGCCAGCGCGGTGCGGGGTTCTACGGTCATGGAGTAGGCGGAGATGTGCGGTACCTGGTAGCCCAGGGCCTGGCGGATGTTGTCCTGCCATTTCCGGTCGCTCAGCAATGGGTAACCATAAATAAGATCTATACTCAGGTTCTCGAAACCGGCGTCCTGTGCGCGTTTGATACAGGAGTCGGCCTCCCCCGAGTTATGCGCTCGGTTCATCCAGAGCAGGTCCTCGTCGAAAAAAGACTGGACACCGATGCTGAAGCGGTTAACAGGCAATTGCCGGAGCTCGCTGATCTTCCGGGTGTCCAGGTCGTCGGGGTTGGCCTCGATGGTGATCTCCGCATCTGAGGATATCTGATAATGCTTCGAGATTGTACTGAAGATCTGCTCAAAAGCAGCAACAGGAAGCACCGATGGCGTGCCGCCGCCGAAATAGATGCTTCCTGTTGCTCCGCCGATGCGTTCTTTTTTCAGCTCCAGTTCCCTGCAGATGGCAGCCACCATATCCGGCATGTATTTCAGTGAAGTGCTGAAATGGAAGTCGCAATACGTACAGGCTTTCTTGCAAAAGGGAATATGGATATAAATGCCGGCCACGGCGCAAAGATAGGATTTCCGGGCCAAATGGCACCGGTACTTACCTCCAGATCGATTTAGCGGAGAACACTTCCAGGTTTTTGACCTCGATGTTGTTGCCCCAGAAATGGAACCCTTCCGTATTGCCGGGGTCGGGTCTGCGCTCCATGGAGTAGGAGTAGGTACCGCCATCGATGAATACCTCGATAGAGGAACGGTCAATGAAGATGTCTGCGGTCAGTTCCATACTGGTCGGATCTTGTGGTGAATAGAACATGCCATTGAGCTGGTTGAAGTTCATGTCGTAACCGATCATCCGCTGCGCGAACAGGTTGAAGCCTGCATCTGTGGCATGGGACAACTTAATGGTAGTCTTAATGCGCAGCTTATCGGCTTTATAGAACTCCTTTAGCTTCTGGTTGGCTTCGCTGGAACTAAGATTGGTCCATTTTTGTACAGGACTGAATAACTGTTCTGCTTCCTTTACCGGTACGCTGAACAGACGGATGCCATCCTTAGTCTTACGCAGGGTCAGTTCGGTGGGCAGCAGCATCATATTGTTAAAGGGCATGCCTTGCTGCGGGATGCGACCCCAGCCAATCTGTATCCTGCGGCCATCAGCTTCGGGAATATTGTTGTAGGTCTGTGCGGCGTAAATGGAGCCGGAGGAGAAATAGTATTTTCCGCCTTCAGGTTTAAAGGCCTTGCCATCGAATGAGCCAATCATATAAGTGTTGGAGGCACCGTACATGACCCATTTCTTATTGTTCTGATCACCATCTACGGGTAGTTCGAACAAGTCTGGGCATTCCCAGAAGCCTGTGGTATGGCTTTCGAATTTCCAGTCTTTAAGGTTGTCGGAGATATAGATCGAATGGCCATCACGTTCGTTGAGCGCCATTACCCAGTGCTTGCCTGGCTTGTACCAAAACACACGCGGGTCGCGGGTATCCTTGCTGTTCCATTTTTCCTTAGAGTCGATGACCGGTTTGCCGTCGTTGTATTTGGTCCAGGTGCGTCCCTTGTCGAGGCTATAGGCGATGCATTGTACCTGACGGTCGGGATTATCTGCTGTGTAGGCGGCCACCATTGCGGGTTTGCCAGGTTTGCCGAAGCCGGAGGTATTGTCGTAATCGATCACTGCTGATCCGGAGAACATGGTGCCGATCTTGTCCGGATGCAGGGCAACCGGCAGTTCTTCCCAATGTATCAGGTCCTTGCTGACTGCGTGGCCCCAGGACATGTTTTCCCAGTCGCGCTCAAAGGGGTTGTGCTGGTAAAACAGGTGGTATTCGCCTTCATAGAAAACGAGTCCGTTGGGGTCGTTGATCCAGCCACGGCGTGTGGAGAAGTGATATTGCGGGCGTTTTTGTTCATGGTACAGCGAATCCTGTCCATTGATCTTATCGTCCTGATAAACCTTGCCGAGTCCTGCGGCATCGCCTTCATAGCTGATCTTAATGGTTTTACCTTTATAGGCACTCAGATCGGAAAATACCCAGTATTCGGGTTCGGCACTGAGGCGGATGACGAAGCGTTGCGCTTCTTTGCCTCCGATAGTATAGGTCATTGCCTTGCGTTCCTGCTTGTGCGATACCGGCAAGTTGAGGTAGCGTTTGGTGACTTTGATGGTGATGTCGGCTGCTGCGGCCGGCTGCATAATGGTAAGTAGTGTAACGGTTAACAGCATGGCTGTCAGCAAGTATTTGTTCATTGGGTGCATATGGTTCTATAGTTGTTTTAGGGTTTAAATAGCTGGTTTCTGAAATTCAGGTAATCACTGATGTCGTAGTGCGGGCAACCGCCTTTTTGTGTGGCGATAAAGCTTCCCATGGCGACGGCATTCAGCAGCGTTTCCTGCGGGTCAAGCCCTTTGGCATGGCTGTCCAGAAAGGCGGCAAGAAAGGAATCACCGCTCCCGATGGTGTCACTTACCTTAACCTCATGGCTCCAGGCATGATAGGCTTTGCCAGCTTTGTAATAAGCTGCACCGAATTCGCCCTTGGTTACGATGATTTCCGGAATGCCGAAGCGTTCACTGATAAAGGCCACTTTACCGGCTTCTCTGGTATAGGTGCCCCGGAACATGGTCTGTACGACGTCGAGTTCTACTTCGTTGAATTTGACGATGTCGGCTTTGAGAAAAAGGCTTTCCAGGAGGCCGCGGTTCATGAAGGGTGGCCTGAGGTTGATGTCAAATACTTTGGTGGCGCCGGTGTTCAGCAATTGCAGTAATGCGTTGCGTGTAATGTCGTTGCGGGAGGCAAGACTGCCGTAGACGAAGTAATCTGCATTGCCGGCAGCAGTCTTAGCTGCTTCGGTGGCCGAGATGAAATCCCAGGCAACCGGGAACACAATCTCATAAGTGACTTCGTTACCGTTGTTCATCCGGGTAAGGACCTCGCTGGTATCATGCGCCGGGTCTTTTTGCAGTAATGAAATGGGGATGTTCCAGTCGTTCATGAGCTGTTCGAGCTTAACGCCGTTGTTGTCGGTGCCTACCCTGCTGATGAGGCTGGCGGGGACACCAAGTTTATTCAGGTGATAGGCTACATTTAGCGGTGCTCCGCCAGGCTGGGCACCGGTAGGCAGTACGTCCCAAAGGATTTCCCCGAAGCATATAATCCGGTCATGTTGTGCTGTTTTTTCCATGTTTCTTGATCTGTCCTGCTTTGAACTATTCCTGAACTTAATGTAAAACTATGGTTTTTTCGACTTGTTCCAGCGACTTGCCTTTGGTCTCGGGCATGAAGCGCCACACGAAGATGAGCTGTAAGACCATCATGGTGCCGAAGAAGGAAAAGGTAACGGCTCCGCCCAGACTTTCCGCGAAATAAGGAAAACTGAAAGCGATGATCGCTGCCATGATCCAATGTGTTGAGCTGCCGAGTGTCTGCCCCTTGGCGCGCACCTGGTTGGGAAAGATCTCTGAGATGAATACCCAGATGACGGCACCCTGTGAGAAAGCGAAAAATGCGATAAATACCATCATGTAGATGGGAATGGCCAGACCGCTGAACTTGCCGGAAGCAAAGGTGAACGCTACGAGGAAGAGCGCGGCAATGAGTCCGAAGGAGCCGATGAGCATAAGTACTCTGCGGCCTACTTTGTCGATAAAGTTCAGGGCCAGCAAGGTAAAGACAAAGTTGATGAGACCGATGCCAACGGTAGAAAGCAGGGAGGAATGTGCGCCTAGCCCGGCCATTTCGAAAATGCGTGGCGCATAATATATAATGGCGTTGATGCCGGAGACCTGATTGAAGAAGGCGAACAATACGGCGAATACGACTGGGCTGGTGTACTGACCGGAGAAAAGGCTTTCTTTGCTTTTATTGCCTTCGCCAAGACTGGTGCTGCTGATGGCCTCCAGTTCTTGTTCGGCATTCAGCGGGTTAATGATCTTGAGAATGCCGAGGGCCTTTTCCTTCATGCCTTTCTTCAGGACGAGCCAGCGCGGGCTTTCGGGTACAAAACCGATCAGTATGAGAAAAGCAAGCGATGGAACAGCTTGTACGCCCAGCATCCAGCGCCAGGAGGATTCGCCATTCTGGCTGATCAGGTAATTGGAGAGATAGGAGATGAGGATACCCAGAACGACGTTGAACTGGAACAGTCCGACCAGTCTGCCGCGGCGTTCAGCGGGTGATATTTCTGAGATGTAAATGGGTGCAGTAACTGAGGAGGCACCTACGCCCAGACCACCCAGGAAGCGGAAGACCAGGAAGAAGCTCCAGTTGTGCGCCAAAGCAGTACCTAACGAGGAGAGCAGGTAGGCGATGGCGACGAAGTATAACGTTTTCTTACGTCCAAAGCGGTCGGATGGGGCAGAACCCAGCAGGGAGCCGATCACGGTACCAATGAGTGCGATGGAAATGGTGAGCCCGTGCTCGAATACGCTGAGGTTCCAGTATTGCTGTATGGATTTCTCGGCACCGGAGATTACAGCGGTGTCGAAGCCGAACAGAAAGCCGCCAAGTGCGACCAAGATTGCCCATACAAGAACAGAATTTTTCATATACAAATATTTATAAATGGTTGGCCTGCAAGATCAGTGCGGATGGCCTGCCGGAAGTATAAATTGGTTTCAAATGCTTTTAATTTTGTTACCTTTAATGCTCCCTGACCAGTATTTCTCCCTTTTATGAGGCCCTTTCATCTTGTCTGTTACTTTTTTTTGCTGTGCCTGGCGGCTGGTTTCTCCGGGTGTGGAGGGCAGGGCCCGAATGCGGAGCGGAAGACTTACCGGATAGGCTTTTCTCAATGTGTAGGATCCGACCTCTGGCGCCGTACGATGCTGCAGGAAATGCAGATGCAGCTTTCACTGCATCCCGGTAATGAACTGGTCTATGCCGATGCAAACAACAGCAGTGCCCTGCAGGTGAAGCAGGTTTGCGCGATGCTGGAAGGTGGTATTGACCTGCTGATCATTTCACCCAATGAGGCACAGCCTTTGACAGGTATAGTGGAGCGGGCTTACCAACAGGGTGTACCCGTAATTGTAATTGACCGTAAGACGGCTTCATCGCTTTATACAGCCTATGTAGGCGCAGAGAATTACCAGGTGGGCCGCATGGCAGGAGAATACCTGGCAGCGCAGCTTGCCGGAAAAGGAAACGTACTGGAGATCATGGGGCTGCCGGCATCTTCGCCGGCCATTGAAAGGGCGAGGGGCATGGACGATGTGTTCCGTGAATATCCGGGGCTGAGGGTGACAGCCAGGCTTTATGGCAACTGGCTACCTGAAGATACCCGCAGGATTCTGTTCACCAATCGTGAAAAGCTGCGGGATGTCAGGGCCATATTTGCCCACAATGACCAGATGGCCGCAAGTGCCCGTCAGGTACTGCGTGAGCTGGGACTTGATAACGGAGTGAAGGTCATCGGCGTAGATGCCCTTCCCGGTGTGGGAGGAGGTCTTGATATGATCAGCAGCAAGGTGCTGGATGCAAGTGTACTTTATCCTACCGGTGGCAAGGAGGCCATCGGCATTGCCATAAATATACTGGGCAGGAAGCGCTTCCGGAAAGAGAACATTCTGCAGACAATGGTTATCGACAGTAGTACTGTGCAGCCAATGAAGCTGCAATGGGCGCGCATCAGCAGCCAGCAAAAGGACATCGAGCGGCAGCGGGCCATGCTGGCAGATCAGTTCCGGATCTATGAGCACCAGCGGCTGGTGCTGAACGTTATCGTCGTTACCCTTGTGCTGGCAGTCGTTTTTGGTGGTCTGGCGTTTTTTGCGCTGCTGGAAAACCGCAAGATCAACAAAAGCCTGGCGCAGAAAAACGAGGAGATCCTTATCCAGCGTAACCAGCTGATTGATATGTCGGAAAAGGCCGCGGCCGCTACAGAAGCCAAGCTGAATTTCTTCACGAATATTTCTCACGAATTCCGCACGCCGCTTACACTGATCCTTTCTCCGCTGGAAGACCTGCTGAAGCTTGCTGGACAAGGCGGCCAGAAACCGAAGGCACTGGAACTGATCCGCAAGAATGTATATCGTCTGCTGCGGCTGGTAAATGAGCTGATGGATTACCGGAAGATTGAGCAGAAGCTATTCAGGCTGCATGTGACGCCTAATGACCTTTTAAGATTTCTGGAAGGGGTGGTGGAAAGCTTCGGGCACCACGCCGAGAAAAGGAATATCGACCTGCGGTTGTTTGGTGTCAGCGGCCTTCCTGCCGTCTGGTTTGATGTAAATATGCTGGATAAAGTGTTCTTTAACTTACTGAGCAATGCGCTGAAATTTACTCCGGACGGGGGCTACGTACACCTGAATTTGTCGCTTGCTCCGGATGAAGTACTGATTCGTGTGAAGGATAGCGGGGTGGGGATGACGGAGCAGGAACTGTCGCGGATATTTGAGCGTTTTTACCAGTCGGATGCGCAGTTTGGAAGGGGATCTGGACTAGGGCTTTCGCTTTCCAAAGAGTTAATGGAACTGCATCATGGCAGTATCGTAGCCGAGAGCAGTAAGGTTGAAGGTACTACATTTATACTGAGATTGCCTTTGGGAGAGTCCCATTTTCAAGAGGAGGAAAAAGTGGCGCTGGTGCAGCATAGCGAAAAGCCCTATGATGAGTTGAAGGTTTATACTGCCGGGATGGAACAGGATTCGAAGGTGGAGACGGTATCCTTGCCTGTGTATTTTAATGTACATTCGGTATTGATTGTAGAAGACAATGCCGAATTGCTGGATTACCTTTCCGATAAACTGAAAGCAGAATATGAGGTATTCTGCGCTGCTTCGGGTGATGAAGGGCTGGTGCTGGCTTATGAACAGGTGCCTGATCTGATCATTTCCGATGTGCTGATGCCTGGAATCTCGGGCCGTGAGCTGGCTCATCGGCTGAAGTCGGACCTGCGGACTTCTCACATCCCGGTAATTCTGCTGACGGCACAGGGCAGTATGGAACAGCAGATAAGTGGTTTGCAGAGCCATGCGGACCTTTACCTGACAAAGCCCTTTCATCTTGAACATCTGAAGGCAAATATGCAGAGCTTATTGCATAACCGCGCGATGCTCAGGGAGCGATATGCGGGGCACGGTGCGGTCTCCTCCTCCGCGGTGCTGAAGAAGACGGGGTTCAGTGTGCTGGACAAGAAATTCCTGAATGATCTTTCGGACCTGGTGGAATTAAATCTTGATGACGAAGACCTCAGTGTGGATGATATTGCACGGAGTATCGGGGTATCGAGGGTTCAGCTTTACCGTAAGATAAAGGCACTGCTCAACTGCAGTGTGAGTGATTATATCCTGGAGCGCCGTATGCAGCGTGCGAAATACCTGCTGGACACAGGGGAATATTCGGTTTCTGAGGTCAGCTACCAGGTTGGGGTTTCATCGCCTGCCTATTTTTCTACAATCTTCAAAGGGTATTTTGGCGTGACGCCTTCAGCGTACAGGAGAAATCAGACATGATAACAGTTATGAAACAGGTCATTTTATTTTTTATTGTTTTTTATTCGGTTGCCGGTTTCGCACAGGGGCATCAGCTGAAGGAGAGAACGCCTGTGGAGCGGCACGGCCAGCTGAGTGTGAGGAACGGAAAGATAGTTGATGCTGATGGCAAGGCTCCACAACTTCGGGGTATAAGTCTTTCCTGGAGTATCTGGGAGGGGAAAAAATATTATACTCCGGAAGTTGTACGCTGGCTGGTTGCTGATTTTAAGGTCAGCTTGCTGCGGGTGGCAATGGGTGTGGAGCCTGACGGCGGTTACTTACAACAGCCGGAAGCGCAGGAGCGGCTGGTGGTCGCGGTTACTGATGAGGCGATTAAGCAGGGAATTTATGTGCTTCTGGACTGGCATGACCATCATGCCAGCAAAAATGCCGCTATGGCCAAGCGGTTTTTTGAGAAGATCTCGAGGCGTTATGCGGGGAAATCGAATGTGATCTATGAGATCTGGAATGAGCCTGAGCGTGAGGAATGGAAAGTGGTGAAGGATTATGCGCTGGAGCTGATCCCTGTAATCCGGAAGAACGACCGTCATAACCTCATCGTGGTGGGAAGCCCGCACTGGGACCAGGATGTGGATGTGGTCGCGAAAGACCCGGTCACAGGTTATGACGAGATTGCTTATTCTTTTCACTTTTATGCCTCTGATCCTCATCATCAGGAAAAGCTGATGGCGAAGGCGGACGTGGCTTTGAAAGCAGGGTTGCCTTTAATAGTTACGGAATGGGGGGTGGGTGAAGCTGATGGCAATGGCATTTTTGACCGGGAGAAGGTGAAAACGTGGTTTGACTGGTTAGAGGCGAACCGGCTAAGTTCGGTAAACTGGAACCTCACTGATAAAAATGAAACGACGGCATTGTTGCTGCCGGGTGCCAATCCTGAAGGCCGCTGGCCGCCAGATAAGCTGAGCCCTGCTGGTTTTTATATCAGGGAGCAGTTAAGAGAGTATAATGACAAGTAATTGATAAATTGTTAAGGGATAGCAATGTTTTGGAACGGTTTTGGTTTATGTCTGATACCCATCTGCAATTGCCGCTTTCAAGCAGTAATTAATACATCTACTAAACTTAACAAAATGAAAAACAATTGGTACAAAAAAGGACTGTCGCTTGCTATAGTAGCAGCGGTGGCATTGGTGTCTTGTAAGAAAAATGACATTGATGAAAAAGGAATGGCAAATGTAAAGATCGTGAATGCTGCGAATACATCGACCGATCAGGGTTTCTACCTGGCTGGTAATGTGGTAGTGCAGGGAGGACTAGCTTTCGGAGAAACGAGTGATGGGTACATCTCGGTAAACTCAGGGAATAACCTGGAGTTGCAGTTCAGGAACGATGGCTCAGCTACTGGTTACGCAACTACTGAGCATGACCTCGATAAAAACAAATATTATACGATCTTTCTTGCTGGAGAGGGGCAGACGGCCCGGGTGAAGGTTTATGAAGACAATCTCAGCGCACCGACATCGGGAAAGGCAAAGATACGTTTTGTACATCTGAGTAATGCAGCGCCTGATAACATAGACATCAGGACAAGTTCGGGGACTAACCTGGTAGTAAATCTGAAGCGGGATGACATTAGCAATTATATTGAAGTGGATCCATCGGTAATGTCACTGCAGGTTTTTGCAACAGGACAAAGTGCAAGTTTAGGAACGTTTGACCTTAGTGCCTTCGCCGCGGGAAAAATATACACCGTCTATGTGACCGGATCTACAGGCGCGAGTATTCAGATCAGGCAGGTTGTACATAACTGAATCCTTGACGAAAGAAAAACGGCATCTTTGCCGTTTTTTTTTGCCCTGGAATTTGTGCTACATTTGTGCATATTATCATTATTAATATGAGAAAGCTTCTGTTTGTGGCCCTGGCTCTTTTGCTGATGTCTTTCGTTCCTCAAAAAAAGGAGCGCCTCTGGACGGCGATAGGGGATTCGATTACTTATATGAACGAACATCAGGATGAGGCAGGAAACCGGATCACAAAAGGATATATGACAATGGTGACAGCCCGGCTGCCCGGACTGAAGTATATTAATCAGGGGCATAACGGATGGACTTCGGGAGGTATAGCGGAACATATTGAGCAGCTGGGGCTCGTGAAATCTGATATTTATTCTGTTTTTCTGGGTACGAATGACTGGTGGCAGGGCAGACCATTGGGAACAATTGAAGACTACAGGGAGCGCAGAGGTAATGTGACGGTCTACGGTTCTTTCAGAATTATTATAGATAAACTGCGCAGCCTCAACCCTCAGGCACAGATTATTCTGATCACACCAATGCAGCGGGTAGATTTTGTGTACCTTCGGGATGCAAGGAACAATGCCTGGGGATCTTATAAGAAAAAGAACGGGCAATCACTGGAGCAATTTGCGCAGGCAATCAGGGAGATCGGGAGAACAGAAGGGTTAAAAGTAGTGGACTTGTATCGTGAGCGGAAGCTGGCGATGAAGCACCTCGTAAAATATAAATGGCTGAAGGACCCTTCGAACGGTACTTACAGGGGATATACTTATCCGGATTTTATCGATGTGCCGTTTGAGCCGGAGAAAGATGAATATCCTTATCCTAAGGAGTCGATTGCCATGACTTACGATGGCTTGCATCCTTCTGACGAGGGGTATCAGGTCATTACTAAGTTGTTGATAAAGGCAATTGGTCAATAGAATGGTTC
This sequence comes from Pedobacter sp. JY14-1, assembly GCF_029269825.1. Classification (GTDB taxonomy): domain Bacteria; phylum Bacteroidota; class Bacteroidia; order Sphingobacteriales; family Sphingobacteriaceae; genus Pedobacter. The sequence goes on from NZ_JARJHU010000003.1 coordinate 406,822, forward strand.
TGAAACGGGCTTTGCTGATACTGGCCATGGGTTTATTGACACTGTGTGTGAAGGCACAGGAGCCAGATGCCGGTATACAGGAGCCGGCTGAAAATTCAGCAGATTCTTTAGTGGCAGCGAAAATGGCTCGCTGGAAACAACAGGATGCAGCATTCAGGCAACGGCAGGCCTTTGTTACGGATTCAATCATCAGGAATACATGGCTGTTCCCGGATTCTTTACTGAACAGGCACATGATAATAGACAGCATCATCCGGGCAAACACGATTGGTGTGTCTGACTTGCTCAACCGCTATAAAGATTATACTTCCAGGAAAGCAAGCAAATACCGTTTGGGTGATCTGGTGCCAAAAGGACAATCCTGGGTGCCGGCTGTAGTGTTGACGCTTCTACTGCTTTTTGCTACACTGAGAGTTTCGTTCGCCAAGCAGCTACACTCGATCGTGCAGTCGTTTTTTAGTAACCGTGTACTCAATAATCTCAATAAGGAGGATAATTTGTTTACCTCATGGCCTTTTCTGTTGTTGTTTATACAGTTTGGCTTTACGGTAGGTATGTTTTTCTACCTGGTCTCGCAGTTCTATCATATCTCTTTTCCGGGAACAGGCTTTCAGTTTTATGTCAGTATCTCGGTAATGATCATCTTGTTGTACATACTTAAGATAGTCGTCTTGCGGTTACTGGGGCATCTTTTTAATGTGCAGAAACCTGTTAATGAGTATGTGACCATATTATATTTGAGTTATTTTAACCTGTCTTTAGTGTTTATTCCGCTGGTGCTTGCCTTTGCACTTTCTCCCCTAAAGTACGGCTCTTTTTACGTTGCCGCTTCCTTTGTACTGTTATGTATAATTTTTGCCTTTCAGTTCATCAGGGCCGGAGTAAACATTTTATCCCATTACCGATTTTCAAAAGTCTATTTGTTTTTGTACTTTTGTGCCCTCGAAATTTGCCCAATTTTGATTTTGGTCAAGGGAATAGGATTGTAAGCTGTAATTTGTTAAAATGCAAGAAAAGACAGAAGATAGACTGCGAAAGGTGAAGAGTATTTTGGTGACTTTGCCAAAACCGGAAACTGAGAAGTCTCCTTATTTTGACCTGGCAAAGAAATACAACCTGAAAATTGATTTTCGCTCTTTTATCCATGTTGAAGGTGTCCCGGCGAGGGAATTCAGAAAGGATAAAGTAAATCTGGGCGATTTTTCTGCTGTGATCTTCACCAGTCGTAATGCTGTTGACCATTTTTTTCGCATTTGTGAGGAAATGAGATATGATGTCCCTGCCGATCTCAAGTATTTTTGTATTTCTGAATCGACCGCATTGTATTTGCAGAAGTATATCCAGTACAGGAAGCGTAAGATCTTTTTTGGTAAACAAACTGCGGCTGACCTTGCAGAGGTACTGAAGAAGCATGCCGGAGAGAAATTCCTTTATCCGTGTTCTGATGTGGCTACAGAGGATACGATGAACTTCCTGCAGAAGAACGGATATAATTTTACGCCTGCAGTGTTGTTCCGCACAGTAGTTTCCGATCTTTCTGATCTGGCGGAGGTGTTTTATGATGTAATCGCCTTTTTCAGCCCTTCGAGCATTCAGTCTTTATTTGTGAATTTTCCCGAATTTAAACAGAATAATACACGCCTTGCTGCTTTTGGGGCCAATACGAACAAGGCAATTCTAGATGCGAACCTGATTGTGGATATCGCAGCCCCAACTCCCGAAGCTCCGTCGATGATCATGGCCATCGAGAATTATATTAAGAAATCCAATAAATAGCTACTGCCTGATTTTATATTTAAAGCGTTCTTTTATCATTAATAATTGTATATTTCAATGATTATCGATAAAATTGTTATAAAATTGCTTTGACTATACTATGAGGAATATATACTTGCTGGGTTGCCTTGCTGTTACCGTTATGCTTGCCAGCTGCGGGAAAGGTGGCCAGGGAGAACTGGTCGGTGCTTATAATAAGAAATTCAGGAATAACCGTATACCGCTTGGAATGGTTTACATTCCACCCGGACGTACATTGATCGGGATGTCGGATGAGGATATTACAGGTGGTCAGACTTCGCCCAGCAAGATGACTTCGTTTAGCGCTTTCTTTATGGACCAGACCGAGATTTCAAATGCAGAATATCGCCAGTTTGTAAATTGGGTGCGTGATTCTGTGGCGATTACGATGCTCGGGCCCGGCGGCGCACCGCAATACTATAAGCCGGCGCCTGCAAATGCGGGACCTGGTGCGGCAACGGCACAACGTAATATTGACTGGCGCAAGGTAGGTAATGGTTCCGCACTCTGGAGCACGAAAGGTAACGGGCTTGGCAATAAACTGACGGACATGTATTATAGCGGTGCAGACGCTATTCCTGGAAGGAATGAAGTTGACATTAGGAGATTGCGTTATGCTTATAGCTATGTGAGTATGGATCTTGCTGCTGAAGGAAGAAAGGATCCTAACAAAAAAAGACAGGATTTCATCGTTACCTATACAGATACACCCGATCCGAACAACCCGAACCATCATCCTTCGATCCAGGTATACCCTGACACTATGGTATGGAAAGCAGACTATTCCTATTCCCAGAATGATCCGATGGTGAAGACTTACTTTAACCATCCATCTTATGATGATTACCCGGTAGTAGGGGTGACGTGGGAACAAGCATCTGCTTTTTGCGTATGGAGGACCCGTTTCTATGAATCTGTTGCCGTAGCTAGAAAACAACCGCTGAATGCAAGGCCCGAATACCAGTTGCCCAGTGATGCGCAGTTTGAATATGCGGCGAGGGGTGGAAACGTGAAAACTAAATACCCCTGGGGTGGACCTTATGTGCGCAATGCGAAGGGATGTATGCAAGCTAATTTTAAAGTTGGACGAGGAAACTATTCTGATGACGGAGGTATGTATACAGTTAATGTAAAGTCTTATTTCCCAAATGACTATGGATTATATAATATGGCAGGTAATGTTGCCGAATGGACGGTGACCGCTTATAATCAGAGTGCTTCTCCGATGCTCATGGACTTTAACCCGAACTTCACCTATGTGGCTAAGACTAATGATAGTAAATACATGAAGCGAAAGGTAGTTAAAGGCGGTTCCTGGAAGGATATCGGTTTTTTTCTGCAAAATGCCGTTGCTACCTATGAATATCAGGATCAGGCAAGGTCATATATCGGTTTCAGATGTATTTCGGCTTATCCGGGTACCGATATTTCTTACAGAAACTAATTACTAATCTTAATTATTCCTATTTTCTAATTTTATTAAACTTATATGGCGGCAAAGAAAAAATTTGATTGGTTGCATGTGGCAATTTCCTGGGGTGCTAGTGTGGTGATTCTGGGAGCTCTGTTTAAGATTTTGCACATTGGCGGGGCATTTGGTAACTGGGCGATCGGTGCAGGGTTGGCTGTGGAAGCTTTCCTGTTCTTCCTGACAGGTTTCAGACAGCCGGAATCAGAGTTGCCTTGGGATCGGGTCTACCCGGAACTTCGTGATGACTTTGACGGAGAACTTCCTAAAGCTTCTGCAAGGCCGGCAGCTGTTGCTGCCCCTTCCTTTTCTTCGACCGCCGCTCTGGATAAAATGCTGACGGACGCAAAGATCGGACCTGAACTGATCGAGAGTCTGGGCAATGGCCTGCGGACTTTTGGTGATAAGGTGGCTTCGATCTCTAGTGTTGCGGATGCTTCTGCGGCAACTTCGGAGTTTACGGGTAAAGTAAGGAACGCCTCGGCGAGCTTTGACAACTTAAACAATGCATTTGCAAAGGCTACGGCTCAATTGGTAGAAATGGGTGAAAGTAATGTGGCATCACAGGCATATCATGAACAGGTAAACACACTCGCTAAGAATCTTTCCGCTTTGAATGCAGTGTATGAGCTGGAACTTCAGGATTCAAGTGCACACCTGAAATCGATGAACAAATTTTATCAGAATCTTTCACTAACGATGAATAACTTCAATGAGTCGATGGAGGATTCTAAGCAGTTTAAAGAAGAAGTTGGTAAACTGGCGAAAAATCTGGCTTCTTTGAATGCGATTTACGGCAATATGCTTTCTGCGATGAACCAGCCGCGCGTATAATTGATGGCCCGAATTATTCTTATTTTTATAAACTAACAGATCTTTAAAATGGCTGGAGGAAAAGAAACGACGCGGCAGAAGATGATCAACATCATGTACCTGGTGTTGCTGGCAATGCTTGCGTTGAATGTATCGGACACTATATTAAACGCATTTAAAAATATTAATGATAGTCTTGAGAATTCCAGGACGAATGTAAATACCAGTATTGACCAGTTATTTTCTTCTTTCCAAAATACAAAGCTGAAAGATGAGCCGGCCAGGGCGAAACCGATATGGGAAAAGGCTAACCAGGCGAAGGCTTACGCAGATGATCTGAATAATTATGTGCAGAAACTGAAGGACAGGTTTGAGCGTGAGGGTGACGGTATAGATGAGGAGACTGGCGACCTTAAGCGCCGCGACAATATGGATATTGCGCAAAGCATCATGCTGAATCAGAAGGAGGGAGTGAAGCTGAAGGCGAAGATCAATGAAACCCGTCAAAAGCTGATTGCACTGCTGGATGAAAAGGACCGGGCCGGTGTGACCTTTACACTGGAGGCAAAGGATGCAGAGAAGGCGATCAACAGGACAAAAAAATGGGAGGAGATCAATTTTGGTGAGGGCACTCCCCTGACTGCCGCGAATACGATTTTGACTAAGATCCAATCAGATGTTAAGAACGCTGAGGCGGAGATTGTGAAGAAGCTGTTTGGCAACATGGACAAAGCGATGGTAAATCTGGACCAGTTTTCAGCGGTTGCTGTGGCACCCAGTTCCTACATTGTTCAGGGCCAGCCGTATACAGCAGAGGTTTTCCTGACGGCAAGTGATTCCAGGTCTAACCCAGAGATTACAGTGAATGGCAGCAGCCTGCCTGTCAAGGATGGTAAGGCACTTTATACAGGACCTACGGGTAGTGTTGGCGTGTTTAAGTGGAAAGGTGTAGTGCGTGTGAGACAAACCGACGGGCAGATCAAGGAGTATCCTACAGCGGAGCAGACTTACCAGGTTGCTAAGCCATCTGCTACGGTTTCCCCGGATAAAATGAATGTGATTTATGCAGGTATACCGAACCCGTTCTCGGTTTCGGCTGCGGGTTTTCCGCTTGAAAGCGTACATGCGACGATTTCCGGAGGCTCAATATCAGGCAGTAATGGAAAATACACGGTTAACGTTCCAGGCACACAGGTGGGTAAGACTTTGTCGGTCAATGTTTCGGCAAGTAACGGCGGCAAGACTTTGAACCTGGGGACTCAGCAATTCAGAGTAAAGGCCTTACCTACACCAAGGGCTTATGTTAAAGGTAAATCAGGCGGAAATGTTCCCCTAGAATTTATTTCTGGTTCTAATGTGCTGGAAACTCAGCTCGAGGACTTTGTATTTGATGTAAAGTTCAATGTTGTCCGTTTTGCTGTGACTTTCATCAATCCTCGATCGGATGCGGTAACCATGCAGAACTCAGGTGCAGGATTTAGCGCACAGATAAAGGGAGCGTTAAATTCATTGAAACCTGGTGCGACAATTATTTTTAAGGATATTGTATGTGAAGGACCGGATGGCAGACAGAAAGTGCTGGATGGGATCACATTTAGTGCAAAATAGCAGTTATGAAAAGGATCTTTGGTATTTTGGTTTTTCTGGTCCTGTTGAGTACAGGCCTAATTGCCCAGGACAGCCTTTCTGTCCGTACGGATTCCGCAAAGCGGTCTAAGTTAAAGACACCGCCTAAGGATGGTTTTTCTGCAAGGAAGGATATCGATAGCAATGTCATGGTACCGTATCCTGACGTACGTGATGAGGATGTGTTTTATTCTAAGCGCATATGGCGGGAAATTGACCTGAGGGATACCATGAATTCGGTACTGGGCGCAGAAGGTGCAAAGTTGATCGATGTTTTACTGGAGGCAATTGGCAATGAGGAGCTTACTGCGTATTCCAGCAAGGATACAACTGCTGGAAAGTTACTTGATGATAATGACTCCTTTAAAATTGCACTAACTGCACAACAGGCATTGCAAAATGCAAGAGGTATGGTAGAAGGTGAAGCTGATTCGCTTACGGGCCAGATTGCAGCGCCTAAACTTGGACGGCTGAGATCAGAGGAGTTTTTGAAATACAGGATCAAGGAAGACTGGATATTGGACACAAAGCGGTCCATTTTTGAACCAAGGATCGTGGGCATTGCACCGATGAAAATGGTCGAGGGGAATTGGCAGCCTGTATTCTGGATCTATTATGATGAAGCCAGGCAATTGCTAAGCGCTAAGCGGTTAATGAATCCGTTTAATGATGCTTCAACGCTGACTTTTGATGATTTCTTTGTGCGCAGGTTGTTCTACAGTTATATTGTGAAAGAGAGCAATCCAAGCAATAAGAACATTGGTGAAATGTTGGGGATAACGGATCCAAAGGATCCGAGAAAGCTTTATGAGTCTGAGCGGATCAAGAAGTCGGTCGCAGATTTTGAACAGAGTCTCTGGGAATATTAGGGCGTTTATCAATTGAGTTTTCGCGTTCCCTACTGTGGTTCCGGGTAATGCGCGGGATTGACCATCTGTATTTATTGCGGTGCGAAATGGGTAAGTAATGTCTGGACTTGCTTTTTAGTCAGTATTGCTGAAAGCTCGGATTCACTGGCTTCTTTTATCTTTTTGACAGATTTGAAATGTCGCAGTAATTTGTCTGCAGTCGTTTTTCCAATACCAGGGACTTGTTCAAGTTCGGTTTTTAAGGTGCCCTGATCTCTTTTTTTGCGATGGAAGGTAATGCCGAAGCGATGTGCCTCGTCACGCAGTTGCTGGATAACTTTCAGGGTTTCAGATTTCTTGTCAAGATAAAGCGGATAAGAGTCGCCGGGATAATAGAGTTCTTCAAGTTTTTTTGCAATGCCAATGACAGTGACACGTTTTTCTATGCCGAGTTTCCTGAGACTAGTTAAAGCAGAGGAGAGTTGTCCTTTACCGCCGTCTATAATGATCAGTTGGGGGAGTGTATTTTCCTCTTCCAGCATTCTCTTATAACGGCGATAGACTGCTTCTTCCATGGTCGCAAAATCGTTGGGGCCCTCCACGGTTTTGACATTGAAGTGCCTGTAGTCCTTTTTGGAAGGCTTTGCATCTTTAAATACAACAATAGCTGAAACTGGATATTTGCCCTGGAAGTTGGAGTTATCGAAACATTCGATATGATGGGGGAGCTGAGTTAGTCTCAGATCCTTTTGCATTTGAGACAGGATACGCTCTGTCCTGAGGTCTGGATTAAGTTTTTCGTATTGATTGAGTTTTTCCTTTTTGAAGAAGAGGACGTTTTTTTGTGAAAGCTCAAGTAATTTTTTCTTTTCCCCCAGCTTAGGTACGGTAAACTTCAGGTTTTCATCGAGGAAGGGAATTTCAAAAGGAACGATGATTTCTCTGGAGGTACTGTGAAACTTGGTCCGGAATTCAGTAATGGCGATGGTGAGCAATTCCTCGTCTGTTTCATCAAGACGCTTTTTAATCTCGATGGTTTGGGTCTGGATAATGCTTCCGTTCATTACCTTGAGGTAATTGACGAAGGCATATCGTTCATCGGAGGCTATGCTGACGACATCAATATTGGTAATGGCACTATTGACGACAGTGGACTTGCTCTGGTATTTTTCGAGTATCTGCAGCTTAAGCTGGTACTGATGGGCGTATTCGAAATTGAGCGCTTCGACTGCTGTCTTGATGACTTTTCGGACATTTTTGATGACATTGCCTACCTTGCCGTTAAGGATATCTTTTATCTCTTCAATGTTGTTGTCATAATCATCAGTAGACTGATAGGCCTGGCAAGGGCCTTTGCAGTTGCCTATCTGGTATTCCAGGCATACCTTGAACTTGCCTTCGCTGATATTTTCAGGTGTAAGCGGCAGGTTGCAGGTGCGCAATGGATAGGTTTCCCTGATGAGGTCGAGTATGGTGTGCATCATACCTACCGAAGCATAGGGACCGAAGTAGGTAGAGCCGTCTTTGATCATTTTACGTGTCCAGAACACTCTGGGAAAGGGTTCTTTTCTGATGATGATCCAAGGGTAGGTCTTATCATCTTTGAGCATGATATTGTACCGCGGCTGATGCTTTTTGATGAGGCTGTTTTCAAGTAGCCAGGCATCTATTTCAGTATCAACAATGGTGAAGGTGATCTTCCGGATGCGCGAGACAAGCACACGGGTTTTACCATTCATCTGAGTGTCCTTATTGAAATAGGAACCGACGCGGTTTCTGAGGTCTTTGGCTTTGCCTATATAAATTAGCGTACCTTCAGCATCCCAGTATTGATAAACTCCAGGTTTATGAGGGATATCGGCGATCGCTTTCTTATACTCAAAGGCACTCATGTAAAATATGGGATAAGTTGGATCAGAAACCCAGTTTCTCATCTAGTTCAGTGGTCTGGTCTTGCTGTTGCTGATACTGGTTGCAATCGTAGATGATGGAAACGCCATTCTTAGGTGGCTCAAAATCGGCCTGGCTGATTTTGAGCTTCGGATTCGCATACACACGTTTCATGAAGCCTGCGAAAATAGGCAGTGCAGTAGTTGCTCCATCTCCCTGGGCAGTGCTGGTAAAGTGAAATGCACGGTCTTCACAACCTGTCCATACTCCTGCTACCAATTGCGGCGTAATGCCCATGAACCATCCGTCTGAGTTGTTTTGGGTGGTGCCGGTCTTACCTCCTATAGGTGCCTTGACGCCATAACGTCCTGCCAGTCGCCAGCCGGTGCCGTTGGTAACCACGCCGCGCAGCATGCGCGTCATGACATAAGCAACTTCTTCATTCATGGCGGGTACGGGAATTGGTTTCTCTGTGTGCAATACCACGCCGTTTTTGTCTTCGATGCGCAGGATATAAGTTGGCTTAGTCCAGACCCCTTTGTTGGCAAACGTACTGTAGGCACCTACCATATCGTAGACGGAAGCATCAAATGAGCCGAGTGCGATGGATGGGTAAGCGGGTACTTCAGAGGTAATGCCCATTTTCTTGGCCAGGGTAGCAACAGCTGTTGGGCCAACCTGCTTCATCAGATAGGCTGCTATATAGTTTTGAGATAATGCAAGCCCCTTTTGGAGGGTAAGATAGCCAGGTACCGTACCGCTTGATCTTGGGGTCCATGGCTGGCTTCCGGGTACTTCTATGGTAACGGGTTCGTTCAATACCGTAAAGCAGGGTGAGTAACCGTTCTCCACCGCTACCGTATAAGTAAATGGCTTGGCGGTAGAACCAACCTGCCTGGTGCCCATTTTTACCTGATCATATTTGAAATGCTCATAGTTGATGCCACCCACCCAGGCTTTTACATAGCCGGTTTGGGGATCCATTGCCATCATGGCATTCCGGAGCAGCATCTTATAGTACCGGACGGAATCGATGGGTTTCATCAGTGTATCTATATTGCCTTTCCAGGTAAATATGGATAGTTTTGTAGGGGTATTAAAGTCCTGGCGGATTTCTTCTTCTGATTTTCCTTCAAGCTGCAGGGCTTTATAGCGGTCGGAACGTTTGATGCCCATCTCAATCTGCAGTTCCTTACCCTTGAATGGGTTGCGCCCTTTCCAGCTTTTAATGAAGGACGCCTGGAGTTCTTTCATATATTCTTTCTGGGCTTCTTCTGCATACACCTGCATGTCGTAGTTAATGGTAGTAATGATACGCAGGCCATCGCGGTCGAGATCATAGGGTGTTCCGTCAGGTTTCGTAATGGAGCGCTCTTCAAATATTTTCTTGATATCGCTTTTCAGTACGGCCCTGAAATAAGGGGCGATACCTTCATTTACAGTTGCTGCGTTGAATTGCAGGCCAAGAGGTTGTTCTTTGTCTTTATTGTACTGCTGGGAAGTAATGAACCCCGCATCGGCCATAAGCCCCATAATCGTATTCCTTCTGGCAAATGCCCGGTCGGGATTTCTGGTAGGAGAATACCTGGTAATGCCTTTCAGGATGCCGATGAGCGTCGCTGACTGTGGGACGGTGAGCTTGTCAGGTGTCGTATTATAATATACCCTTGCTGCTGATTTGATGCCAAATGCCTGGTTCCCGAAATCTACGGTGTTGAGGTACATGACAATAATCTCTTCCTTAGTATAGTTACGTTCAAGTTTGACGGCAATGACCCATTCTTTAAACTTCTGCAGCATACGTTTGAAGATATTTCTTTGCCGGCCTTCTTCAGAAAAAAGGTTGAGGGCAAGCTGTTGGGTGATGGTACTGCCACCTTGTTTTTTTCCAATCAGGTTGTATAGGACAATGGTAAATGTCCTTTTGAAGTCTATACCGGAATGTTCCAGAAAGCGGATGTCTTCGGTAGCAATAAGGGCGTTGATGACGTTTGGAGAGATCTCGGAGTAAGCGACATTGGACCGGTTTTGTATAAAATAGGTGCCAAGTACTCTGCCATCGTCGGTAACGATCTCTGAAGCCTGATTGCTCTTCGGGTGTTCGATATCGCGGAAGGAAGGCAACTCACCAAATACGCCAAAGCCAATGGCGACGATGAACAAGGCAAATATCAACAGTGCTCCTATAAGAATTTTCCATAGGTTAAAATTGTATCTTCTGATGTCTGCCTGGGAAAGTGGTTTGTTCATTTCTGATAAATGCTTTTATAAAATTCTAAATACTGGTCAAGCAGCCTTTTACTGGAGATCTTGTCGAAGTTTTCCTTGCTGATAATGAAGCTGCTGTAGATACCTGCAGGAACTTTCATGATCTGTTTTAGCTGAGGTGTAATGCCGCCTGAATAGGTTTCAGCGTCTTCAAAATTACTAAAGTTACCTACATAAATGAGCTGTTCATTGTCAAATTCTTTGAGCTGGTGCTTTAAATTGCTGCTTGCGTAGTTGCCGCGGTTGAACTGTCCGATACCGAACCGGGAGGAGCTGAGCGTGAGTGAAGCATCAGAAACTTCAATGACATAATAATAAACAGAGGATTTCGCGGTACTGAAAGGACCAGTTACCTTAGGCGGTTCCACTGGTTTGATCCTGGTGTCAGCGACAGCAGCGTCGGGTATAGGTTTACTGACCGGTGAAGTTATTGGCGGAGTGGTTTTGCTTACCTGCTGGCTTTGTGTTATGATGGGGCCCGGAGTATTCTGCTGGACAAACGGAGGTTCGTTAGGGTCGAAATCGATTAATGCTACTGGCCGTTTCCGGAAATCGGACAAGTGGGCGTTGATGTATCCCAGGTGTTCTTTTACAAGTGGTGTAATAAGCTTGTCTTCAGGGAATTGAGTAGTGATGGAATCGAATGCGCTGATCAGACTGTCGACATTGCTGGTGCGCCCTATGGCAATAGCTTTCAGATAGGCAAACTGTGGAGACAAGTGATTTTTGTTTCTCTGATCATTTTCATTGACCTGATGGATGACATTTGGGAATTCCTTTTTCAGATAAAGGTCGAAAACCTCATTATATTTTTGATTGACAGCCGCTTCCAGCGCGGATTGTTTAACAGAAAAAGAGGGGTCGAGTATGGTCCTGGCATAAACAGAGGCCGGGAAATCACGAAGTACTTTTTCTCTGTACTCATTTGCCTTTGCTTCGTTTGAACTTTTGTTAATGAGGAAGAGGCTATAGTATATGGCGTCCTGATATTTATTTTGCGGGAACCGTTTGAGTAAGGCCTGGTAGGTGCGTTCTGCTTCGGTCGGGTCCTGCAGTTCCTGCAGGTAGAAATTGGCAATTTCATAATAGGCATCAAGTATCTTTTGGTTGGATACTGATAATTTTTCCGGGTTGAGCGGGAGGGATTCGGTATATTGCCTGATCAGGGTTTCTTTGTCTCTGGAAACCGGAACTACCAGGTCAGGGTCTTGGAGATTGCTTGTATTGGCGATAACTTCCTGGGTGGTTTCCTGTGAAGATAACCTGACGCTTTGCCGCCAGTTGTTCTCTAGTTTTCTGTTGCCCCATCTTTTTTTAAAGTCATTAAATCCCATACTGACTGCAGCGGGATTACTGAAGTAAAAAGTGCTCTGAACCTGCTGCCTGCCGGTGCCGGGCGTCAATGGGACTGTGTTGCTATAACCATTATTTGCAGGCTGTACAGGTTGTTTGTCTGTTGCAGTGCTTGCCAGTGCATCGATCAATGCTGCACGAACTTCTTCTGGCTGTTGAGTAATATATTGCAGGCTATCTTCAATAGAAATGAGTTCAAGCCGGTTGGTAAGGTACCGGAGGTTCTGACTTTTTTTCAGAATGAGGTCATAGCCCGGGTAGCTTTTGGGTAACGTGTTTACGGCGCTGTCATAATAGGCTTTTGCCTTGAGGTAGTTCTTCAAATGCTTAAAACTGAGGTCGGCTATTCTGAGATATGCAAGTCCCTTCTGATAGGGATTGCTGGTACTTTTCCGGATAGAAAGGCCGTAGAATTTTTCTGCTTCCCCGTATTCGCTTTTGGCAAAGTGGTTTTCTGCAACCTGGAAATAGATCTGGTCGTTGTATTCTGTGTTCTTGTCGTCTTTCAGTAAGGATAATAATGCTTTGTCATTGTCCGAACCTGGTATTCCCTGCAGGTTACGTAGCCTGATCTGGCTAAGGTTTGCATTAAAGTACATTTCAAACGGAGCATTGCTGTGCTGTATCCTCTTATAAGAAGAGAAAGCATCTTTATACTGTTTCTGGCTTTCCAGGAGCTGTGCAAGAATGTAAGTCCAGCGTATCTTGTTCTGGCTTTGGGCAGTTGTCCTGATCGCATCTTTAAGATAAGATGTGGCTGCTTCGTGATTTTTGAGGTAAATGCACATCTGGGCAAGGGTGGCATAACCATCCGCAAGTTTTTTCTTTTGCTTTATAGCAGGTATTACAGCTTCAAGCGTATCGAGTACATCATTGGCTTCACTGATGCGTTTCAGTTGCATAAGGCTGCGCGCTTTCCAGTTGAGGGCTTCGAGATAACTGCCGGTGTTGTTCCGGTAAGTCTTCGCTGTATAATCGAAATACTCTACCGCATTATAATAATTCCCGTTGAAGAAATTGGCCTTGCCAAGAAGGATATAGGCTTCATCAAGATAGTTACTGTTGCTTTTTTCAAGAATGATGGCCTGGGCTTTTCTGATGATATCTTCCATTGGTTTCAGGTTAAGTGAGCCACCGGGCTGACTGTTGTCCGGTTCGGGTCCGATGTATAATGGAAGGATCTGATCGTAGTTGTCGTCGTTTTCTTCGAGCAGGGACTGCTGATGGTCGGTGAGTAATACTCCGGAATTATAGATATAATTGTAACGTGCCGTCAGGTTTTGCATACCTCTGCCAAGCGCGGTGTCTTTTTGCGGGCTGCACGCAAAAATGATGCATATGCAAAAAGAAAATAATAATAACTTTAAACCAGGGATGGCATAGTATCTCATGCATACAAAAATATTCTATTCATTTCTAACTTCTTCATCAAAAGATATTTTATTTAAAACTTGAGTGATGGACGACAATAATCGCAGGAAAAATGGACTTGGTGTTTTTGCACGGTATTCAGGAATTAGTTTTCAAATGATCGCTATCATCGGGCTTTTTGCCCTGGCAGGCTATAAGATTGACAAATTCCGCGGGAGTAAGACGCCCATGTTTACTGCCGGGTTGAGTCTGATCGGGGTTGGGGTTGCACTTTATCAGGTGGTGAAGCAATTAAATAAAAACGGGTCATAGTTGTTGAAAGTGTTGGTTTCTATTTACTTTTGCAAAAAAAAGATCTGACTTTGAGTATAGCCCGTTTCTCTCTTTCCTATTTAATATATTGCTTGTTCATCGCATTGGTGGCCTATGCTGTTCCGTTTTTATTCCCGGACGAGGTTTTGCTGACCAGGCATTTCTGGTTGATTTACGGAATAGTGTCAGGGGCTACTTTAATTGCTTACCTGGTGGCAGATTTTGGTCTGAAAAAAAGCCCTGAATCTGGGATAATGATGATTATGGGCGCGATTGTAGTTAAAATGTTTTTTTTAATGGCTTTTGTGCTGATTTTCAGTCTTAAAACGCAGGAAAGAGGGTTGGTTTTTGTGTTGAATTTTTTTTCTTTATATTTATTGTTTTCCTTCTTTGAAATATACGCTCTGTTACGTAACTTGCGCCACCAAAATAAATAGTAAAAATCTGCGACTAAATGGATTGTAGCCACGTTTTCGAGTTTAAAGTGAATAGGTTAATTGTTGTTTTTGCGCTTTTTTTAGCGGTTTTCTCAGGTTCGTCCGTTGCTTTTGCTCAGGCAGACTCTACAGGTGTGGTTGCTGACAGTGTGGCTGCTGTTGTCCATGCTGATACTGTCACTTCCGGGGCTGGTCATGCGGCTGTTCACAGTGAAGGCGAACATGCGGCAGGTGGTCATGAAAATGAAAAGTTTGAGCCCACCAAGGTAATCATGGAACATATTGCGGATTCCCATATGTGGCATTTGTGGGGTCATACTTCGCTTCCGCTCCCTGTAATCCTTTATACTCCTCAGGGGCTGGATTTTTTCTCGTCAGGCCAATTTCATCATGGCGAACATGATTATACTTCAAAATATACTTACAGGTTAGTAGAGGACAAGATAAAGGTTGTCGGTGCTGATGGTCATGTTGACGAGGCGATTTCCGGTAAAGTAGTGGATTTTTCGATCACCAAGAATGTTGCGGCGATGTTTCTGGCAGTGCTGATTATTGTTGTGATCTTTGTGTCGGTTGCTGCTGCTTATAAAAAACGTTCCGGTAAGGCTCCTAAGGGCTTGCAGTCCCTGATCGAGCCCATTATTATTTTTGTAAGGGATGATATTGCGAAGCCGAATATTGGTCATAAGCATGCGAGGTTCATGCCTTACCTGCTTACGGTTTTCTTCTTTATTTGGGTGAATAACCTGCTGGGTCTGATCCCGATCTTCCCCGGAGGCGCGAATGTCACCGGGAACATATCACTCACCTTTACATTGTCACTGTTTACTATGATCATTGTAAACATCAATGGTAACAAATATTACTGGAAACATATTTTCCTTCCTCATGTTCCTTTCTGGTTATGGCCGCTAATGGTGGTCGTAGAGGTGGTCGGTGTGGTCTCTAAACCTTTCGCCCTGATGATCCGTTTGTTTGCGAATATTACTGCTGGTCACATTATCGTGCTTAGTCTGATCTCGCTAATCTTTATTTTTAAGACTTTGGCCATTGCCCCTGTTTCTGTCGCTTTCGTGTTGTTTATGGACGTACTGGAACTGCTGGTGGCATTTTTGCAGGCTTTTATATTCACGTTGCTTACCGCACTGTTCATTGGGATGGCGGTGGAAGAGCATCATTAATTGAAAACTATTTTTTAAAAACTATATAAATTAAATTAGTTATGGTAGGTTCAATCGCGGCGATAGGCGCCGGTTTAGCAGTAATCGGTGCCGGTATCGGTATCGGTCAGGTAGGTGGAAAGGCAATGGAAGGTATTGCCCGTCAACCAGAGGCTGCATCAAAAATTCAGACTGCAATGATTATCGCTGCTGCCCTTATCGAGGGTGCTGCGCTGTTCGGTGTGGTAGTTGCATTATTAGGAATCAATCCTCAATAATTCAAACTGAGATTACAAACTGTTGGATGACGATTGGTTATCCAACAGTTTTTAACGTAGAAGAGTAAGCATAAAGTAATATAAGATGGAATTAGTAACCCCCAGTATAGGATTAGTTTTTTGGACCGCGATAGCATTTATCTGCTTGTTGATTTTGCTGAAGAAATTTGCATGGAAGCCTATTCTTTCTGCAATCCATGAACGTGAGCAGTCAATTGACGAGGCCTTGAACAAGGCTGAACTTGCGAAGCAGGAAATGGCTCGTCTTACTGCGCAGAATGAAGAATTAATGAAGGAGGCCCGTGCAGAACGTGACCGTATACTGAAGGAAGCGAAGACTTTGAAGGATAGCATTGTTCAGGAGGCAAAGACTCAGGCCCACAATGAAGGTGCGAAACTTATTGAAAAGGCCCGCATTGAGATTGAAAACCAAAAGAAAGCGGCTTTGTCTGAGCTGAAAAGCCAGGTTTCTGCACTTTCGCTGGACATTGCTGAGCGTGTGCTGCGCAACCAACTGGATGATAAGTCTAAACAACAGGAACTGGTATCTAATCTTTTAAAGGACGTAGAACTGAACTGAGCGGCAGTTGATAAGATATAAGGATCATGTTAGAAAATAAGGCAGCATCAAGATACGCAAAATCATTACTGGATCTTTCTGTTGAGCGCCATGCGCTTGAGGAAGTAAGGGATGACATGGCGCTGATCGTAGAGGTAATAGACAGCTATCCAGAGCTTGAAGCGATACTGAAAAACCCGATAGTACCACTGGATAAAAAAACTGGTATTTTATCTGGTTTGTTTGATGGTAAGGTAAATGCAATCACCAGTGCTTTTTTCAGGCAACTTGTGCGTAAAGGCCGTTCTTCAATCCTTTTCGGCGCATCCAGGGCATTTATTACACAATACAATGCAAAAAAGGGTATCGTTACGGCTGATGTGACTTCTGCTTCCCAGCTTTCTGAATCTAGTTTGTCGGAAATTATAACTATTGTTAAGCGTGAAACCGGTGCAAGCGAAGTAGTACTAAAGCAGAAGATAGACGAGAAACTGATCGGCGGTTTTATCCTGAAGGTTGGTGACCGTCAGTTTGATGCAAGTATCCTGCATGGACTGAACAAACTTAAAAGAGAATTTGCCCAGGGTATCGCGTAGTGCCCAGGGGTAACAAATAACATTACTGATTTACAAAAGAAATAACATAAAACTATGGTAGAGGTAAGACCAGACGAAGTATCGGCAATTATCAGGCAACAATTGGCGGGCTTCAAATCAGAGGCTGAACTGGAAGAAGTTGGTACCGTATTACAGGTGGGTGATGGTATTGCCCGTGTGTATGGTTTGACCAAGGTACAATCCGGTGAGCTAGTTGAATTTGAGAACGGCCTGCAGGGTATCGTTCTTAACCTTGAAGAAGATAACGTTGGTGTGGTTCTTCTGGGACCTTCGGATAATATCAAGGAAGGTGATACCATTAAGCGCACAAAGAAGATCGCTTCGATCAGGGTGGGTGAAGGTATGCTGGGCCGTGTAGTTAATACACTGGGTGAGCCTATCGATGGTAAAGGACCTATCCTTGGCGATACTTACGAAATGCCGATTGAGCGCAAAGCGCCCGGTGTAATTTATCGTCAGCCGGTTACTGAGCCTCTGCAAACTGGTATTAAAGCTATCGACGGAATGATCCCTATCGGCCGTGGTCAGCGTGAGCTGGTGATCGGTGACCGTCAGATCGGAAAAACAGCGGTATGTATCGACACGATCATTAACCAGAAGGAGTTTTATGAAGCAGGCAAGCCGGTTTTTTGTATCTATGTAGCTTGTGGCCAAAAGGCAAGTACGGTTGCGAACATTGTGCGTACGCTTGAGGAGAACGGCGCGATGCCTTATACGGTTGTCGTATCGGCTTCTGCTGCAGAACCTGCACCACTACAGTTCTACGCACCTTTTTCAGGTGCAGCTATCGGTGAATTCTTCCGTGATACCGGAAGACCTGCGCTGATTGTTTATGATGATCTTTCTAAACAGGCAGTAGCTTACCGTGAAGTATCTCTGCTGCTACGTCGTCCTCCTGGCCGTGAAGCTTACCCGGGCGACGTATTTTACCTGCACAGCCGTTTACTGGAGCGCGCTGCTAAAATTAACTCAAACGACGATATCGCGCGTGAAATGAACGATCTCCCTGAGTCCATCAAAGGTATCGTGAAAGGCGGTGGTTCACTGACTGCGCTGCCGATCATTGAAACACAGGCTGGTGATGTATCTGCTTATATTCCAACTAACGTAATTTCTATTACCGATGGTCAGATATTCCTGGAAAGTAACCTGTTCAACTCTGGTATACGTCCTGCGATCAATGTGGGTATTTCTGTATCCCGTGTAGGTGGTAATGCCCAGATCAAGTCGATGAAGAAAGTAGCTGGTACGCTTAAACTTGACCAGGCCCAGTACCGTGAACTGGAAGCCTTCTCTAAATTTGGATCAGACCTGGATGCTGCGACTAAATCTGTACTGGATAAGGGTGCACGTAACGTCGAAATCCTGAAGCAGGGACAATTTTCGCCAATGACTGTTGAAAAACAGGTAGCGATTATTTATGTGGGAACTAAGAACCTGATGCGTTCTGTCCCGGTAAATAAAGTGAAGGAATTTGAGGCTGAATATTTGCAGCAACTGGAATTGCGTCACCCTGAGACTTTGAAGGCCCTTAAAGCCGGTAAGTTTGATGATGAAATTACAGGGGTATTGGAGATTGTAGCCAAAGAGCTTTCAGGAAAATATTAAGTAAATGGCAAATTTAAAAGAAGTAAGAAACCGTATTGCATCTGTTCAGTCCACGCAGCAGATCACTAAGGCCATGAAGATGGTTTCGGCTGCGAAACTTAAGCGTGCCACCA
The DNA here is from genome assembly GCF_029269825.1 of Pedobacter sp. JY14-1. Classification (GTDB taxonomy): domain Bacteria; phylum Bacteroidota; class Bacteroidia; order Sphingobacteriales; family Sphingobacteriaceae; genus Pedobacter. Next base: position 425,340 of record NZ_JARJHU010000003.1, read on the forward strand.
ACGCGATTGTGCAGCTACGGCCCTATGCAACCAAGCTGAAGGAGATCCTGGGAAACCTTTCTGCAAGCCTGGAAGGTTCTTCCTCACCTTTTATTCAGGAGCGTGAACCGAACAAGGTATTGATCGTTACCGTTTCTTCTAACCGTGGCCTGGCGGGTGCGTTCAACATGAATGTAATCAAGACGGCAAATAACCTGATCGCTGAAAAATACAGTGAGCAATATAAAAAGGGCAATGTTAGCATTATTGCAATAGGTAAGAAAACCCAGGATTTTTACGAGAAGCGTAACTATAAGGTAATCGGCAATAATAACGATATCTATACGGATCTTACATTTGAAAATGTTACTAAAATTACCGAGGCTATAATGTATGGCTTTGTAAAAGGTGATTTTGACAGGGTTGAAGTGGTTTATAATAGGTTTAGGAACGCAGCCGTGCAGATATTGACAACCGAGCAACTACTTCCTTTACCTAAAAATCAGGAAGCGGATGCAGATGCCAAGATCTCTGGTGCAGATTATATTCTTGAGCCTTCTCAGGAAGAAATCGTAGCGCAGCTAATTCCTAAGTCGATCAAGATTCAATTGTATAAGGCTGTCCTTGATTCACATGCTTCGGAACACGGAGCAAGGATGACTTCTATGGATAAAGCGACAGAAAATGCCGGAGACCTACTGAAGGCCCTGAAGCTTTCCTATAACCAGGCGCGTCAGGCGGCGATTACTACCGAGTTGACAGAGATTGTGAGCGGTGCAGCTGCTCTTAACGGATAAGTTATACGGAATTATTAAATAAATATTACTTTTACAGGTATAAACAGAATTTGAAATGGAACAGACACCAAAGCACAACACAGAGAGCATGAAGCGCGCTAATGAGCTTTCAATTTACAAGTTGATTACGATTGGTACCCTTATAGGTATTGTTGGCGTATATCTTCGTTTTGCTGCTGATTCTACAATGCTTTCTATTGTATCCTGGGCGATTCTGCTGATCGGTTCAATCATTGCCTGTAAAGGTGTATTCAGGATTCTGGCTGCCTAAGTTATCTTAAAATAGATTTAAAGCCCCTGCAGTTATACTGAGGGGCTTTGTTATTTTAGCCGTGTTTTATTGTCTCTGACAAACGCTTCCCATCCGGAATAGCTTTTTCCCTTAGCATCATTGTTACTTCGCTGAAAGGAATGACAAACAGCTACTGAAAGTCCATCTGTGGCATCAAGAAATTCAGGTGTTTCTTTGAAATTGAGTAATCTCTGAAGCATTGCACTTACTTGTTCTTTACTGGCGTTTCCGTTGCCGGTTATAGACTGCTTGATTTTTTTTGGTGCATACTCTGCTATAGGGATGTCACGTGCGAGCGCAGCTGTCATAGCTACACCCTGGGCACGGCCCAGCTTGAGTGTGACCTGTACATTCTTGCCGTAAAATGGAGCTTCCAGCGCAAGTATATCCGGTTGGTATTGCGCAAGTAAGGCGGTGGTCCTTTCAAATATCCGCTGCAGTTTAAGAAAATGGTCATCAAGGTGGTCGAGCCTGACCACGCCAAGTGTAATCAGTTCAATCTTATTACCTTTTTCGAGTATCGCTCCGTATCCCATAATTGTGGTCCCCGGATCGATGCCCATAATCACCCTTTCCTTTTTTCCTGTCAACATAGCACAATATTAAGCATATTTGTAAAGAGTAAACCGATTAAATTTGACAGCTAACATCAGGAAAGTTCTTTCTCTTGGCATTAAGGCAGTTATTGTTATCCTTGCATTCTGGTTCATTTACCGGAAGCTTGTGGTTAACGAGAACTTAAGAACCTTTGGCCATTTGCTCGGGGAGCTGCCAGGGATAGAGATCGGTGTTATTATGACTTCTGTTTTTTTGCTGATGCTGCTGAATTGGGGGCTTGAAGCGATGAAATGGAGACGCCTGATCCGGCAGGTCGAAAGAATCAGTTTATGGAGTGCTATGGAGTCGGTGTTCTGCGGACTGACCTGGGCGGTATTCACCCCTAACAGGATAGGAGAATATGGTGGCAGGGTATTTTTCCTTTCTCCAAAGAGGAGAATTATAGGAGTCGTGGCCATGGCGGTTGGTAACATCGGTCAGATGGTGCTGACCAATGTTTTCGGCGCGATCGCCCTGTGCATATTTATATATCGTTTTGTTGATATTGACTATCGTCTGTTTTACGCGGTTGTGGTGTTGTCTGTAATGTTCTGTCTGTTCTTTATTGTATTCTACTTTAACATCAGATGGCTGAACAGCATTCTGCTTTCCATGCGTTTTACACGTAAATACAAGAAATTTTATCATATCATTTCAAGATACAAAAAGAGGGAACTGTTAAATATCCTGGGTTATTGTCTGGCCCGCTACCTGGTATTCAGTTCTCAGTATTTTATCTTGTTCAACTGGCTGATACCCGGCTTACATGTCCTTGATATCCTGATGATGGTAAGTATCCTGTTTTTTGTACAGTCAACATTACCTTCTCTCGATTTATTTGATGTTGGTGTGAGAAGCCTGACGGCCGCTTATCTTTTTAGTTCCGTCACAGATCAGGAAGTAGCCGTTATTGCCTGTACGGCGAGTATATGGCTGATAAATCTCATTATTCCTGCTATATTAGGCACTTATTTCGTCTCTAAACTTAATTTCTTTGGAAGCAATCAGCGTCATTAGTTTCACTTCTGTTTTTCTTACACTTTTATATGCATTTGTTCTTGCTGTATTTATCATGGGATGGCGAAAACTGAAGCCCTTTCAGCCTAAGGGAGACCCGGGCAGAACAAAGGTTTCTGTAATTGTTGCCGCACGTAATGAAGAGGACAATATCGCACTTACTTTAACAGATCTGATTGCACAGGATTATGATAAATCCCTGACCGAAATCATTATCGTAGACGATCATTCTACAGACAGGACAGCAGAGATTATCCGTTCTTTCAGCGACAGGGGGGTGAAGCTGATCGTGCTCGATGAAGACCAGGCACTCAATTCTTATAAGAAGAAAGCAATTCAGACCGCTATAGCAGGAGCTTCAGGAGATCTGATCGTTACTACAGATGCCGATTGCAGGATGGGGCCGGCCTGGTTGAGTACTGTCGTGTCATTTTATGAGACAGGAAATTACAAAATGATCTCCTCACCGGTGGCTTATTTTGAGGAGAAGAGCTTCTTTGAAAGGGCGCAGTCCCTTGAATTTCTTTTCCTGATTGGTCTCGGCGCTTCGGCCATTGGAAATAAGCGCCCCTCGACCTGTAACGGGGCTAACCTCAGTTACGAGAAGAAGGCCTTTTATAAGGTCGGGGGTTTTAAAGGAATTGATGATCTTGCATCCGGCGATGACGAACTGCTGCTGCATAAAATGGCTGCTGCGTTTGATGGACAGATCGGCTTTCTGAAGAGCAGGCAGGCCATTGTATACACGCACGCAAAGCCTGATCTCGGAGCCTTTATCCAGCAGCGGAAACGCTGGGCCTCAAAAAGCACCAGATATAAAGACAAGTCCATTGTTTTCCTGGGGGTGGCAATCTGGCTTTTCAATGTCACGATAGTAATTAACCTTATATTAGGGCTGGGGTCAGTCTTTTTCCTCAAGCTTGCGGCGATACAGTTGCTCACCAAAATGCTGATGGAATTTATATTTCTGGCAAGGGTGACTGCGTTTGCTAAGCGCCGTGAATTGCTGAGACTACTACCTGTACTTAATTTTCTGCATATCATTTATATGATTTATATTGGGGTTGCAGGAAATTCAGGTAAATACAACTGGAAAGACCGAATGGTAAAGTAGCTATGTTTGGCAATAGATGGACATTTGCAGGGCTGCTGTTCATCGTCTTAATGGCGATCGCGGGTATATTGGGTTATCTGATCATACCGGATCAAACCCCAAACGCCAATACCATGCACCTTCAGCTGAGCAATAAGAAGCCTGGCCGTACCTTTAAGTTCCTGATCATCAGCAGAGCGAATAAAAATGCAGGCAGTCCGATCAGACGTATGCTTTACGGTGAGGATGCAGATTTTAAAAGCATCCCCATTACTTCGTACAGAGTTTCGGGGGGTAAAGTTTATGCAAGAGCGTATACCGGCGACGATGAAACCGGGGAGGAAGTCCAGTATCCGTTTACCGGAAAAGATAATCTCTATACCCAAACCTTCTGGTTAGGTACAGATATTTATGGCAGAGATATGCTGAGCCGGCTGATATTGGGGATACGCGTTTCTTTCTCAGTAGGACTTGTCGCGGTTTGTATTTCCTTATTGATTGGCGTAAGTCTCGGCGCTGTAGCAGGCTATTTCGGGGGCGGGGCAGACACCATGATCAGTTGGCTGACAAATGTGATCTGGTCTTTACCCTCATTGCTACTGGTCATTGCCATTTCCTTTGCTCTGGGGAAAGGCTTCTGGCAGATATTCATTGCCATAGGCCTGTCTACCTGGGTGGATGTTGCCAGGTTGGTCAGGGGTCAGGTAATGGCTCTGAAACAGGTGGAATTTGTTGAAGCCGCCCGTGCACTGGGTTATTCCGATGCCCGGATCATTATCCGTCATATTCTGCCGAATATTGCCGGCCCTATTCTGGTGATCGCCTCTGCCAATTTTGCCGCGGCGATCCTGCTGGAAACCGGTCTGAGCTTTCTGGGTTTTGGTGCTCAGCCGCCTGTGCCCAGCTGGGGTGGAATGATCCGTGAGCACTACGGGTATATTGTGATGGATGCGGCCTACCTGGCTATATTACCCGGACTGGCGATCATGCTCACCGTATATGCCTTTAACCTGCTGGCAACGGGGCTAAGAGATTCCTTTGATGTCAGAACACAAAATGTTTCCGTTTAATATACCTATCTCCTAACTTTGTAACGATGTTATTGAACTGTTATCAAAAGGAGGTAGTAGAAGCGGGTTGCGATGAAGCCGGAAGGGGTTGCCTTGCAGGGCCTGTTTTCGCTGCTGCCGTGATCCTGCCGGCTGATTTTCAGTCTGATGGCTTGAATGACTCTAAGAAACTGACCCATTATCAGCGCAATGAACTCCGGCTGGTTATTGAAAAGGAGGCAATTGCATGGGCAGTAGCAGCAGTAGATAATGAAGAAATAGACAGGATCAATATCCTGAATGCTTCTTTCCTGGCCATGCACCTGGCGATACAGCAGCTTCATATCCGTCCCTTGCACCTGGCAATAGATGGCAATCGATTCAGAGCCTATCCCGAGATTCCGCATACCTGTATCGTTAAAGGTGATGGCAAATACCTCAATATCGCCGCGGCCTCTGTATTGGCCAAGACCCACCGGGACGAATATATGGAACGGATCTCACCAGATTACCCGCACTACCAATGGCACCAGAATAAAGGCTATCCTACCATAGTGCACCGCCGGGCTGCACTTGAATATGGGCTTTCGCCATTTCACCGTAAGACTTTTTCGATTACCGATCCTCAACTGGAGCTTTTTTCCGAAAACGGCATATAATTCGTATTTTCACTTGTTGAAAACACTGATCCTTACCAGCCGGGTGCCATTTCCCGTGAACAGCGGGTATCCTATAGTAGTCTATAATACTATGAAAGGTCTGTTGCGCCTGGGTGTGGATATTACCTTATTCAGTCTGAACCCAAGCAAACACAGGGTTGATACAGACGACATCTATGATCCGGTATTTGAGACCATCCGTTTTCATGCTACGATGGTGGATACAGAAGTAAACGTCTGGGATGCTTTTTTTAATATCTTTTCCAATCAGTCTTATAATGTTTCCAGGTATTATGATGAGGATGCAGCCCGGTTGCTGGAAGAAGTGCTTAAGGAAACGGACTTTGACATTATCCAGTTTGAAGGGCTTTTTGTCGTACCTTATCTGGACATCGTAAAATCCAACAGCAAGGCCAAGGTTATCTACCGGGCACACAATATCGAATCTGATGTATGGGAACGTCTGGCTCAGAAAGAAAAATTTACACCCCGGAGAAGATACCTGCAATTTTTGTCCAGGAGACTCAAGACTTATGAGACTGAACAGATCAATCGTTTTCATTATATATTCGCGATCAGTGAACAGGACAGACAAAGTATCCTGCGTTTTGGAGGAGATGCCAGTATCGAGGTCTTGCCCGTGGCCCTTGACTTTGAAAAGTATAAGACAGACAACGCCAAGACAAGTTTTCCCACATTGTTTCACCTGGGTGCTATGGACTGGAGGCCGAATAAGGAGGGCTTAGAATGGTTTCTGGATGAAATATGGCCTGACATTGAAACCTTGAGCAGCGAATTGCGCTTCTATATTGCTGGCAAGAGCATGCAAAAGCAGTTTTTCGAATATGATTCCGATAACCTGGTCGTAGAGGGCGAGGTTTTTGATGCCGTTGAGTTCATTAACTCCAAAGCCATTATGATCGTGCCACTTTTATCCGGTAGTGGTATGCGGGTGAAGATCATCGAAGGTATGGCCATGCGGAAATGTATCATCGCCACGAGTATGGCTGCTGAAGGTATCGGATGTGTACATGGCAGGGACATTCTGATCGCAGATACGGCAGACGAGTTTTACAGGTCTATCCTGCAATGCATCACCAACCCGAATAAATGGCGGGATATCGGTGAAAATGCCAGAAAGACGGCGGAAAGAGACCATGATATTTCTGTAATTTCCAAAAGAATGTTCGATATCTACCAAAAGGTGACCATTGCATGAATTTTTACTTACTTTTGGCCAAACTTATTGAGTAAAAAAAATGAAGAATACCGCTTTAACAGAAAGACACGTCACTTTGGGTGCCAAAATGGTGCCTTTTGCAGGATATAACATGCCAGTCCAGTACGAAGGGATCAATGCCGAACATATAACCGTAAGGACAGGTGTAGGCGTGTTTGATGTGAGTCATATGGGAGAATTTATACTCAAGGGCGAAAATGCACTGGACTTGATCCAGCGTGTAACCAGTAACGATGCTTCGAAACTTTATGATGGTAAGGTACAGTATTCGTGTCTGCCGAATCTTGTGGGCGGTATTGTAGACGATCTGCTGGTTTACCGTATAGATGGGAAGACCTATATGCTGGTGGTCAACGCCTCCAACATCGAAAAGGACTGGAACTGGATCAGCAAGTTCAACGATAAGGACGTTGAAATGCACAATATCTCGGACAAGACCTCCCTGCTCGCCATTCAGGGCCCCAAAGCTGCTGAAGCCTTGCAGACGCTTACCGACATTGACCTCGGCTCTATGGAATACTACAGCTTTATCAAAGGGAGATTTGCGGGCATAGATAATATCATCGTGTCTGCGACCGGTTATACCGGTGCCGGAGGTTTTGAGATTTATTTTGAAAACCAATATGCCGATCAGATATGGGATGCCATATTTGAGGCTGGAAAGGAGTTCAACATCAAACCGATAGGTTTAGGCGCCCGGGATACCCTGCGCCTGGAAATGGGCTTCTGCCTTTATGGTAATGACATCGACGATACGACTTCTCCAATTGAGGCCGGGCTGGGCTGGATCACTAAGTTCAGCAAGCCGTTTACCAATTCGGAAGCGCTGCAAAAGCAGAAAGAAACAGGCGTTAGCCGTAAACTGATCGGCTTTGAAATGACGGAGAGAGGTATTCCGCGCCATGACTATGAGATTGCAGATGCGGAAGGCAACATCATCGGGAAAGTAACTTCTGGTACCCAGTCACCTTCTCTGCAAAAGGCCATCGGCATGGGCTATGTAGACAAGGCATTTGCTAAAGAAGGTACAGAGGTGTTCATCCTGATCCGTAACGCGAAGGTCGCGGCGAAAGTCGTTAAGTTTCCCTTCTACAGATAACCTGTCAATAAGCCCGCTTTTATTTCAGATGCACAAACGAATCGAAGTCTGCCTTACCCCGGCCCTGCTCCATCTTTATGACATCAGCGAACATATTGTTGTTGTCGTAGACGTGCTGAGGGCTACTTCTTCCATGGTCTATGGTATCGATAACGGAGCTACCGCGATTATTCCTGTAGCACACGTTGAAGATTGTCTTACCTACGCCGGAAAAGGATACCTTCTGGCTGCAGAACGGGACGGTGAGGTTGTCAAAGGCTATGATTTCGGTAATTCCCCATTTTCATATACCAGGGAAAAGGTTGCGGGTAAGACGATAGTACTGACCACTACCAACGGCACCAAGGCCCTGCACATGGCCCGGACATCGGCACGGCAGGTAGTGGTTGGTTCTTTTCTGAACCTCCAGGCGCTCTGTGACTGGCTGAAGACCCAGGACCGCAGTGTGTTGTTGCTGTGTGCAGGCTGGAAAGATCATTTTAATCTCGAAGACACGCTGTTTGCGGGGGCTGTGGTCAGTAAGCTAAGGACAGGCTTTACCCATTTCGATGATGCCTCAGTTGCAGCGGAAGACCTTTATCTTCAGGCTAAGGAAGATCTGCGGGGTTATCTGCGCAAATCCTCACACAGCCACAGACTGGAGCAGCTCAATATAGAAGAAGACGTGAAATTCTGTCTTCAGACGGATCTCTGTACCGCCATCCCGGTGCTAACGGGAGACGCGCTCATCGCATTGCAATAACAAAGCTGTTTATCTGATGCCCCGGACTATTTACTTCCAGGCCTGCATCTTCGGTTTGTACTTCGCGTCCTTCAGGATTTTCTGCGCATCCTTTTCCGCCATCAGTTGCTGAAGGGTGATCTCCTTGTGCTCCTCCATGTACTTTCTGACAATCTGCCACCCTGTCCATACGCCAATTTTGGGGGCAGATTCGTTTTTTTCACCAAGACCGGGGGTAAAAGGGCCTTCGGTAAGATAAACCTGTATGGCCTGCGGATCGGTTTCATAAAGGAGGTTGTTTTGTAGATAATAGGCCCAGATGTCGCCTTCATATTTTTTGCACCAGTCCAGCTGTTTTTTGGTATAACCTATCTTCACAGAGTCCGGTATCTTATCTGGCAATACCTGGTCCATGAAATAAAGGATCTTTCCGTTGTGGACCATTTTAGACAATAACGTTTTGTCTTCATCCTTTTCCGGGAAGAGGTCCTCCCTGGCGAAAGTCTCCGTTGCCCGAGGCACCAGGTATTCAGGCGTAAAGCGTCTGGAAATATAACGCGGTACACTTTGAACAATAGCCCCGTAAAATTTACTGTCCCTGCCCAGGAACATATCTAGCCCGATACCCAGATAGCCATCTCCAATCGGCGTTTGAACCGCAAAGCCGGATACAAAGTAGACGAAACGTGGCACCTTTACTTCCGGATAATAATATTTGATGTATTTAAATGTCTCTTCCAGCTGATTGTTAAAAGGCTTCAGGTCTTTGAAAACACTGTCTGTTTCCTTTTGCAGATCCAGGTAAGCCTTGTCTTTATAGACATAATTAATGACTTGCGCGGTAGTATATGATCCGTTGCCCACCATACGGTAGGCATAATCCTGATAGAAAGTCCCGTATTTTGCAGCCAGGATACTATCAGTGACCTCGAGGGGGCGGTCGCGGTTTGCATACAGGTCATGGTCAAAGCGGTCAGACCGGAAGACGATCATGACTTTACTGATGTCAGGCTTAGCCCTTTTACCGCAACCAGACAGGAGCAGCGAAAAAAAAGCCGCTATAAAAAGAAAAAATAAATAGCTTTGGCAGGGTTTTTTATGATGTTTCATTACAGACAAATATAAAAAACAACTCACGATACGGAACACTGATCAGGAATTTGTATGAAAAGAATACTTACAGGATTATTGCTCTTATTTGTAGCCACCGTTTCTTACGGACAGCAGTCCGCAGGCAGTTACGGGTTCAGGCTTGGGCTTACGGCCCATCCTACCTTAGGCTGGGTAAAGCCCGAAATCGGGAAGAGCAACAGTGTTTCACTGGGTTTCTCCTATGGCCTGCTGGGCGACTTCAATTTTGCGGAGAATTACAGTTTTTCTACAAGGCTTACCATTACGACCATCAACGGCAAGAGTACAGAGGTCGTCACTACACCTGGAACAGGGGGTAACCCGGCCACCCAGGCTGCTTACGAACTGAAGTATAAATTGCAGTATGCAGAACTTCCGCTTACCCTGAAACTTCGTACTGCCAGGATCAATGACGTACGGTGGTATGGGCAGTTCGGATTGTCCAATGGTTTCAATGTAGGGGCAAAGCAGGATGCCGATCTCGACGGAAGTGCAGTCTACCGTGACAAGAAAATCAGCGACGACATTAAGTTTTACCGTGCGGGACTTATCATCGGCGCAGGAGCGGAGTTTGACCTTAGCGGACAGTCCAGCATTACTGCCGGGCTCAGCTACGATAACGGGTTTACGAATATTACCAATAATAAAGGCAACAACGTCAGGAACCACTATATCGCGCTCAACTTTGGCGTGTTTTTTTAAAATATGAAGATTGCACTTGCCCAACTCAACTACCATGTCGGCAACTTTGCCGGGAATACTGAAAAGATCATCGCTCATATTTCCGGTGCCAGGGCACAGGGGGCAGATCTTGTTGTTTTTGCTGAACTTGCGGTGTGCGGGTACCCGCCAAGGGACTTCCTGGAATTTGAAGAGTTTATCGGGCTTTGTGAAAAATCTGTATTAGAGATCGCATCACACTGCACCGGTATCGCCTGTATCATCGGTGCCCCGGCAAGAAATATGATGCAGGCCGGCAAGGACCTGTTCAATGCGGCCTATTTCATCGAAAATGGTGAGGTAAGACAAATCGTAAAGAAGGCACTCCTGCCCAACTATGATGTCTTCGACGAATACCGGTATTTCGAACCTGCGACTGAATTTGCCTGTATCGATTTCAAAGGCAGCAGGATTGCACTGACCATTTGCGAAGACCTGTGGAACATTAGCAGCAATCCGCAATATGTGACTAACCCGATGGATGTGCTGATCGGCGGTCAACCGGGTCTCATGATCAATATTGCGGCCTCCCCCTTTTCCTATCTTCATGATGACGAACGGATCGAAGTCCTTTCCGGAAATTCACGCAAATACCAGTTGCCCTTACTTTATGTTAACCAGGTGGGGGCACAGACTGAGCTTATTTTCGATGGGGGATCGCTGGCTTTCAACCAAGAAGGTCAGCTGATCGCGGAGATGCCGTATTTTAAGGAGGCCTTGCAGTTGTTTGAATTTGATGGACAGCAGCTCACCGGGTTGCAGCCCCTGCAACGTACCGAAGTGCCTGATATTGAACAGATCCATGATGCACTGGTTACCGGGATAAAGGATTATTTCATAAAATCCGGCTTTACAAAGGCTGTCCTGGGCCTTTCAGGAGGAATAGATTCAGCGGTGGTCTGTGCCCTTGCCTGCCGCGCCCTTGGCCCGGAAAACGTAATGGCTGTTCTGATGCCATCCGTTTATTCTTCTGACCATTCCATTAAAGATGCACTGGACCTGGCGGTGAACTTTGGCTGTAAACACGAGATCGTGCCGATCAGAGAAGCCGCTGCAGCCTTTGACCACATGCTGGCCCCTGTTTTTGAGGGGTTGCCCCCAAACCTTACCGAAGAAAATATCCAGGCACGTTGCCGTGGCATTGTTGTCATGGCCATGTCCAATAAATTTGGCTACATCCTGCTCAATACCTCCAACAAAAGCGAGTGCGCTGTAGGTTATGGTACCCTGTACGGAGACATGTGCGGCGCCTTGGGTGTGATCGGCGATGTGTACAAAACCCAGGTTTACCAGTTGGCCCGTTACATCAATAAAGACCGGGAATTGATCCCTGTAAATACCATTGTCAAGCCACCATCGGCAGAACTGAGGCCAGACCAGAAGGATTCCGATTCATTACCCGAATACGATGTCCTCGACCAGGTGCTTTTTCAGTATATAGAGCGCAGGCAGAGTTCCGCCAACATCGTTGCGCAGGGTTTTGATGAAGCTTTGGTGAACAGGGTCATCAAACTGGTCAACAATGCGGAGTTCAAACGTTACCAGACCCCACCGATCCTAAGGGTATCGCCCAAGGCTTTCGGTATGGGAAGAAGAATGCCGATTGTCGGGAAATACCTGTCTTAACAGAACAGGTCTTCAGCTTTGTTTCGTACCAGACAGGGCTTTTCTGCCCAGCCATTTTTTCAGGATAACGAACAATGCCAGCAGGGCAGCTCCCGCGGAGCAGGCCAACGCGAGCAGATCGCCATTCCGGGTATAGAAAGTCAGCAGATCGTTCAGGTTAATGTCGTCCTTCAATGCTGCCCTTGTCCACCATTTGCTTTTCTTTACAACATCTCCCCGCTGGTTGATGAAACAGGAAATCCCGGTATTTGCCGACCTGACCACGTAACGCCTGTTTTCTATGGCCCTGAGTTTCGCATAAAGCAGGTGCTGGTCCTTTCCGGAGGTATTTCCCCACCAGCCATCGTTGGTGATCACGGCAATAAACTGTGCACCATCGCGCACTGCCTTGCCGATCCAGCTGCCCCAAAGCGATTCATAACAGATCACAGGTGCCATACCGATACCACTATAGGAATAAAACACACCCGGTTCGTCCTGTGCACCATATCCGCCAACCGTGCCGCCAAAGCCTTCAAATAGCGGGTTCAGCACAGAGAGGACACTGGGGAAAGGCATTTTCTCTACCCCGGGCACCAGTTTCGATTTATGATAGAACTGTACATTCGCAGAATTTTCAATCTGGACAGCGGCATTGAATACATCCATGAAAGTGTGATAATCATATTGTCGCGCAGTAGCCGTCTCCTTAGTGCCGTATAGCTTGATGCTCTCCAATCCCGTAATCAGGCTTGCATTCTTATACTTATCCAGGAAGGTCTGCGCGGCTATAAAGTTCCGGTCCGTCCGGATGCGTTCCTCATCCGTAGGGTCGGGGATTGCCGTCTCAGGCCAAATGAAGTATTCTGTATTGGGCTGGGCCACGGAATCCGATAAATGGGTAAGCACCTGAAGTTGCGCAGCAGATGACAGACGTCCGAACTTTTCATAAGGATCAATATTCGGCTGTACGGCAACTACGTTTACCGGAACGCTTTTCTCAGCATAGCTGTAATAACGGTATAGAGAAAATCCGGCGGGCAGCAAGACAATGATCAGCCAGACAAGTATCCGGCGCAATTTGATGGCAAAGTGCCTGTCTTTTTCTTTAAGGGCAAGGAAGGCCTCAAATGCGAGGATATTGCTCAGTAAGATCCACAGGGAACCGCCGTAAACACCCGTGTATTCATACCATTGCGCAAGCTGGTGCATACCGGAGAGGCCATTTCCCAACGTCATCCAGGGAAAAGCCAGGTCCCAGGATTGATGCAGGTACTCCATGCTGATGTAAAAACAGATCAGTCCTGCGTAAGCCAGGAACCTGCCGCTGATACCTGACAAGCGGTCGTACAGCCAGAAAGCGAATGTCATCAGCAGAGCGCCCAGGCCAAAAGGGATCAGTGAGATCGCCATGGCCGAATAAGGGTCATTTACCGCGCTGATGGCATTGTACACCCAGTAGATCGAAGCCGTGTTCCATACCAGGAAAGTGAGTCCGGCGGTTAGGAACACGCGTTTTCCCTGTTTAGCCTGATCCCTTTCCCGAATTCGGTGCAAAGCGAAAAGCAGTGGTACCAAGCCGACGAGCAGCAGGGGGGTAGTATAAGGGATCGGCGGCCAGGCGAGCCACATCAGAAAGGCACTCAGCAGTGCAAGCACCAGATTTTTACCAGCTTTCATTCAACAGAGCGGCTATAAGGCTATAAACTGTCCAGGATGTCCGCCTTCTTTGACTCATATTCCTCCAACGTGATCAGCTGCTTGTCGTACAAGGTCTTTAGCTTTCTGAGTTTCAGCGTTGTCTCATCTTCCTGTTCCTGAACAGGCGCCGCGGGAGGTGAAAATACCGGGGCAGGCGGTACCGGACGTTCTTCCACAGGCTCAGCAGCAGGGGCCGTGTTTACTGTTACCGGAGAAGTCGACGACCGCCGTTCTTCCAGTTCAGTTTGTCTTAGCTGTTCCTTGTATTCCTCCAGCTGCGCATATGCGGCCTGGTATAGCTTCCTCGCCTGTACCTTGGGAATATATTCCGTTACGATGTTTTCCCCCTGTAGGGGTACACAGATGAACTTAGAACCAAAAATCTCTTCCTTGAAGGATACTTCCTTAATGCTCTTCCAGGAAATGTCCTTGAAATTCATGGTAAAGCCCAGGTTGCCGGGCGTGCAGTAGAACATACGTTTCGTACTTACCGCGATGCAATCTGGCAACAGGTTCACCGCGGGCTTTTTTTGTACAGCCAGGTAGATCAGTTCTTCCCCCTGGGTCAGCATATCGTTCAGTTTTCCCAATACCTTTTCAACTGCCTTCGGGTCCTGCTCGTCACTTAAAAATCTATCGATCAAATTCATGGTTTTTTCTTTAAAGCCGGGTTATTCGTCGTTCCGGTTATATTTTGCCTTCTTTTCGGGTTCAGGTGCCCCTGCGATACAAATTACGAATTCTCCCTTTAAAATATTGTTTTCGAAATGTGATTTAATCTCGGCCAGCCTCCCCCTTACAGTCTCTTCAAAGCGTTTTGTCAGTTCCCTGCTCACCGAAGCCTGACGGTCTTCGCCAAAATACCCGATAAATTCTTCCAGCGTTTTCAGCAGCCGGTGCGGGCTTTCGTACAGCACCATCGTCCGTTGTTCTGAAGTGAGCTTTTTAAGGCGGGTCTGACGTCCCTTTTTTACCGGCAGAAAGCCTTCAAATACAAAAGTGTCGCAAGGGAGGCCCGAATTCACCAGTGCAGGCACAAAAGCAGTAGGCCCCGGCAGGCATTCTACCGCCAGGTCATGTTTCAGTACCTCACGCACCAGGAAGAAACCCGGGTCAGATATTGCTGGCGTCCCTGCATCTGAGATCAACGCGACTTTTTTCCCCTCTTTAAGGAAACGCACAATCTCCGAAGAAGCCTGGTGTTCGTTGTGCTGATGGTGTGAATAGGCCTTTCTTTCAATGCCAAAATGCTTCAGCATCGGCGCGCTTGTCCGGGTGTCTTCTGCCAGGATCACATCAGCTTCCTTCAGGATACGCACGGCCCGGAAAGTCATGTCCTCGAGGTTGCCTATTGGGGTGGGGACCAGAAAAAGTTTACCTGACATCGCAAATCAATCTTATCTTTGTGCAAAAAACAATAATAATGCTGCAAGTTAACTATATCCGCGAAAACAGAGACAAAGTTTTAGAACGACTGAGCGTCCGCAACTTCAAACACCCTGAACTGGTTGATGAGATCATCTCCACCGACGAAGAACGCAGACAGCTCCAGACTTCGCTGGATAACCTTTCGGCAGCAGCCAACGCAGCCGCCAAACAGATCGGCGAGCTCATGCGCACCGGCAATAAGGAGGAGGCAGATGCCCTGAAGGCAGAAACAACAGCCAATAAGGAACAACACAAGAAACTATCCGAACAACTGTCGGAAAAGGAACAGCAACTTCACAACTTAGTTGTGCAATTGCCCAACCTGCCGCACCACCTGGTAAAGGCAGGCAGCAGCGCAGACGACAATGAAGTTATCTTGGAACACGGTAGTCCGGCAATACTTCCTGAAGGTGCGTTGCCACACTGGGAACTGGCTGCCAAGTATGACATCATCGATTTTGAGCTGGGTACCAAGATCACCGGCGCCGGCTTCCCGGTATACAAAGGAAAGGGTGCCAGGCTGCAAAGGGCTATGATCAATTTTTTCCTCGACCAGGCTACCGAGCAAGGTTACCGGGAGATGCAGGTTCCCCATGTGGTCAATGAAGCTTCCGGGTTCGGCACCGGGCAGTTGCCCGATAAGGAAGGGCAGATGTATCACGTGGGCATCGACGGGCTGTATCTTATCCCGACTGCAGAAGTACCGGTGACTAACCTTTATCGCGATGTCATTCTGAAGGAGGAAGAGCTTCCTGTAAAAAATACAGGTTATACTCCTTGTTTCCGCAGGGAAGCAGGTTCATACGGATCTCATGTGCGCGGGCTCAACCGACTGCATCAGTTCGATAAGGTAGAATTGGTACAGATCGCCCATCCGGACCGTTCCTATGAAATCCTGGAGGAAATGAGCGCCTATGTTCAATCGCTGCTGCAAAAGCTGGGTCTGCACTACCGGGTATTGCGTCTTTGTGGCGGAGATACCGGTTTTGCTTCTGCCATGACCTATGACATGGAGACCTGGAGCGCTGCACAACAGCGCTGGCTGGAGGTTTCTTCTGTATCCAATTTCGAAACCTATCAGAGCAACAGGTTAAAGCTGAGGTTTAAGGGTGCAACCGGCAAGACCCAACTGGCCCACACACTCAATGGCAGTGCACTCGCCCTGCCGCGTATCGTTGCTTCCATACTTGAAAATAACCAAACCGATAAGGGCATCAAGATACCCGAGATCCTGGTACCATATACCGGCTTTGAATACATTGATTAAAAATACCCACCTATAAAAAAAGCTTCCCTTGGGAAGCTTTTTTGTGTTATCAGTGATGATTATATAGGGAAGTGGTTATTCTTTTACAGGATCAGGATCAACACCAGAATGATGATGATGATGGCACCCACAGAAAGGTAAACACCGCCGCCCATCGCACGGGCTTGTTGTTTAAGCTCTTTCAACTCTTTCTTCAGCGCCTTACGCTCATCTTTCGATAATTCCGACTTGTCCATCGCCTTGATCTCTTCGACCCGGTCAGTGATCCGTTTCAGTTCAATCTGCTGTGCTGCCGTAAGTTCAGTTTTTACCTTATCCTTATTGCTGGCAGCGTAAACGGTGTCTACACTTACCACCAATGTGAAAACGAGTACCAATGTGTAAATCAATTTTTTCATATCATTTAAGTTTTAGTGATCCCCGGATACATAACAAAAAACCTACCAAAGCGATTTGGTAGGTTCCCTTACAGTTTTTTGTTTAAAACTGTCTATTCTTGTAGTCACACCCTATTATTTGATCTCAAATACCGTGTTCATTACATAGTTCAGTTTGATCTTTTTGAAGTCGATTTCCGGTGCCGGTGCATTTTCTGCAGCACCGTCAAAGGAAGCCTTCATCATCACGTTGCGGTACATGGCCTGAGGGTAAACCTCATTGTTTATCTCCTGAATGTCGATGACACTACCCAGTTTATCACCCAGTGCTTCCACCAGGTAACTGGCTTTTTCCCTTGCAGCCTGCAGCGCCTTTATCTTCAACTCACGTTTCAATGTCTCAATCTTTGAGTAGTCATAGCTATCGATATTGGTGTATGCAATGCCTTTAGGATCTATCGCGCCAATAATTGCATTCCATTTGTTCAGATCGGAAACCTTAAGGCGGTATTGTTTGCTGGCCAGGTAATCAGGGTTCTTCTTTTTCTCGGTAGTGATGGTATAGCTGCTCAGATTGTTGATGGTCAGGTTTTCCTTGTCCAGACCAGCTTTCTGTACTGCAGCATACAGCTGGTTTTCCAGTTCGGTAATGTCCACCTTTTTCTTGCTGTTGCCATCCTTCAGATATTCCTTCAGGGAAATGCTGATGTAAATAATATCAGGAGTAACTTCTGTTTCTGCAGATCCGCTCACACTGATCTTTTTTCTCAGGTCTACTTGTTGTGCCATGGCACTTACGCTTAATAAGGCAACGAAGGCAAGGGTCAATAACTTTTTCATAACGATTTGATTCTTTTTTGTGTTTGATCATTAGATGAAATTATCATACCAATTCCATAAGAAAAAGTTAAACGCCTGCTGATCACTCCTCAACAACCTCATTATTAGGTCCAATTTCTTCAACGGAGTCTTCCTTGAAATAAGATTTCTGGAATATCAGAATGATGATCACACCTACAGAGATTGCGGCATCCGCAATATTGAACACTGGCCTGAAAAAGATGTAATCCTCCCCGCCCCATATGGGTACCCAATTAGGGAATACCCCTTCAAGAATGGGAAAGTAGAACATATCTACCACGCGTCCGTGAAACAGGCCTGCATATTTGTAGATCACCCCGTAAAACACCGAATCAATAATGTTGCCCAGCGCACCTGCAAAGATCAGTGCCACATTCAGGATAAGTCCCCTGTGGTATTTTCTCTGGATCAGGTAATGCAGTCCGTAGCCGATACCGCCAACCGCGGCAATCCTGAACAGTGACAGGGAGAGTTTACCAAACTCGCCACCAAATTCCAGCCCGAAGGCCATTCCGTTGTTCTCTGTAAAATGGATGATGAACCAGTTGCCAAGTATCTTAAACTCCTGGCCGATGTACATATTGGTCTTGATCCAGGTCTTCAAAGCCTGGTCGGCCAGCAGTACAAAAAAAATAATGAGCAGCGGCTTGGTATATCCCTTCATTACGACTGCTTCAGTTTGGCCTCCATACTCAGGGTAGCATGCGGCACTGCACGCAGGCGTTCCTTCTGGATCAGTTTGCCCGTTTCCCTGCAAATGCCATAAGTCTTGTTCTCAATACGTACCAGTGCGGCTTCCAGGTTGTCAATAAATTTCTTCTGACGCGCAGCCAACTGATTCAGCTGTTCCTTTTCCAGGGTAGCAGATCCGTCTTCCAGGGTCTTATAAGTGCCTGAAGTATCTTCCGTGCCATTTGAATTCGGATTGCTCAGCGAGCTGGATAAGTCTGCAAACTCTTCTTTTGCGATACGTAGTTTTTCGAGGATCAGCTCTTTGAATTCTTGTAACTCACTGTCCGAATACCTTGTTTTCTCTTTTTCCATAATTTTTATAGTTGTGCAATCAAAATTTGTAGTTCAACATCATCGATCACTATTTTGTTTCCTCTGTCCAATGTCTCCGACAGCACGACATCGTCTGCCAGAATTTCGGCGCAAATGTAGTGCTTATTGGCAAGCAATGCAGTTGCGATCAGGTTATCCTTTTGTAAAGTCACGCTGATGCGGTCAGTTACTTCAAAGCCAAGTTCCTTCCTCAGGTTCTGGATACGGTTCACCAGCTCACGTGATAATCCTTCCTGTTTCAGTTCCTCTGTAATGGTCACATCCAGTGCCACCGTCAGGCTGCCGGAATTGGTAACCTGCCATCCCGGAATATCTTCCGCAATAATGTCCACGTCAGTCAGGTCAATCGAATATCCCAATACTTCATAACTGCCCTTAAGCTCAAACGCCGTTAGCTCTTCCTGTGTCATCCCGGTCACGGCCTCTGCTACCGCCTTCATATCCCTGCCCACCTTTGGCCCAAGCGCCTTGAAGTTTGGCTTTATTTTCTTGGTGATGAAACCAGCAGTGTCGGTAATGTACTCAATTCCCTTGATATTCGTCTCAGATAAGATCAGTTCGCGGACTTTCTCCACTTTACCTGCAAATTCATTGTCCAGCACCGGTATCAAAATCTTTGCCAATGGCTGCCTTACATTGATGCCCGTTTTTTTGCGCAGCGACAATACCATGGAGGAAATGTCCTGGGCAAGCTGCATACGTTCGTTGAGTTCCCGGTCAATCAAGGCGGGATCGGCAGGGGCCAGTACCGTCAGGTGTACGGACTCCGCAGTATTCGATGCATCGCCTGCCGTCAGGTTTCTGAACAGCCAGTCGGCAAAGAAAGGGGCTACAGGGGCCATCAACTGCGAAAGCGTATTCAGGCAGGCATACAGCGTTTCATAGGCCGCCTTCTTGTCTGCCGTTAGTTCGCCCTTCCAGAAACGGCGGCGGGAGAGGCGGATGTACCAGTTGCTCAAATGTTCATCCACAAAATTCTGGATCGCTCTTGTCGCCCGGGTAGGCTCATAAGCTGCGTAGCTTTCGTCTACCTCAGCCACCAGGTTCTGCAGCAGGGAAAGTATCCATCTGTCCAGTTCTGTTCGCTCGGCAACGGGAGTCAGGTTATTCTGATCTATTTCAAACTTATCAATGTTGGCATATAGCGCGAAGAACGCATAAGTATTGTACAGCGTTCCAAAGAATTTGCGGCGCACCTCAGCAATACCCTCTGCGTCAAACTTCAGGTTGTCCCATGGGTTTGCATTGGAGATCATGTACCAGCGCGTAGCATCTGGACCAAATTCCGTAAGCGTTTTGAAAGGATCTACCGCATTTCCCAGGCGTTTGGACATCTTCTGCCCGTTCTTGTCCAGCACGAGGCCATTCGATACTACATTTTTGTAGGCAATCCTGTCAAATACCAGCGTTCCGATCGCATGCAAAGTATAGAACCAGCCGCGGGTCTGGTCAACGCCTTCTGCAATGAAGTCAGCAGGAAAATCTGTATTCCCCTCAATCTTGTCCTTATTCTCAAATGGATAGTGCCATTGTGCATATGGCATCGCGCCCGAGTCAAACCATACATCGATCAGGTCAGTCTCCCGCTTCATCGGTTTACCTGAGGGTGAAACGAGCACAATACGATCGACTACGTTCTTATGCAAGTCTACTTTATCATAGTTTTCCTCTGACATGTTGCCGATCTCAAATCCGCTGAACGGATTTCCCTGCTGGATCCCCGCGGCAACGGACTTCTCGATCTCGTTATACAGCTCTTCTACAGAACCCACTACCAGTTCTTCCTTCTTGTCCTCGGTACGCCATACCGGCAATGGGATACCCCAGTACCTCGAACGGGAAAGGTTCCAGTCATTAGCATTTTTCAGCCAGTTGCCGAAACGGCCTTCACCTGTAGCCTTTGGTTTCCAGTTGATCGTTTCGTTCAGTTCGAACATACGGTCCTTTACATCCGTTACTTTAATGAACCAGGAGTCCAGCGGGTAATACAGCAAAGGCTCGTCTGTCCGCCAGCTGTGCGGATAACTGTGTACATATTTCTCAACCTTAAAAGCTTTGTTCTCTTCCTTCAGCCTGATCGCGATCTCCACATCCACCGATTTCTCCGGTGCGCTGCCCGCGTCATAGTATTCATTCTTTACATACTTGCCTGCGAGCTCACCCATATGATGAGTGAACCGGCCCTGCAGGTCAACCAAAGGGACAGGCGTGCCGTTCTCATCCAGCACCAGCATCGGTGGTACCTCAGGTTTGGCCTCACGGGCCACCCGGGCATCATCTGCACCAAAGGTAGGGGCCGTATGCACGATGCCGGTACCATCTTCAGTCGTCACGAAATCTCCGGAGATCACCCTGAAGGCATTTTCCGGATACTGATAAGGCAGGGTATACTGCAGCAGCTGCTCATAACGGATACCCACCAGCTCGCTGCCCTTAAAGGAAGCCAGTACCTGGTAAGGGATCTTCTTATCGCCAGCTTTAAAATTCTCAAAATCTTCAGCAGCAGTACTTTCAAAATATACCTTGCTGAACTGTTTGCCCACCAGCGCCTTTGCCAGAATCACATTTACCGGCAGGAAGGTATACTGGTTAAAAGTCTTCACCAGCACGTATTCAATCGCAGGCCCGACGGTCAGCGCCGTATTGGAAGGTAAAGTCCATGGCGTAGTCGTCCAGGCGAGGAAATGCACCGGTCCGAAACCCTGCAGAAATGCAGGCAGGGTCTCGGGTAAAGTCAGGAACTGTGCTACAATGGTTGTATCGGTTACATCGCGGTAAGCCCCGGGCTGATTGACCTCATGCGAGCTCAGACCCGTACCGGCTTTAGGTGAGTACGGCTGTATCGTATATCCCTTATATAGCAGGCCTTTGTCATAGATCTGCTTCAGGAGCCACCATACCGACTCCATGTATTTAGACTTATAGGTGATGTAAGGGTCGCCCATATCTACCCAGTAGCCCATTTTTTCGGTCAGGTCGTTCCAGACATCGGTATAACGCATTACCGTTTTTTTGCAGGCTTCATTGTAATCTTCCACAGAAATGGTCTTTCCGATGTCTTCCTTGGTGATGCCCAGTTCCTTTTCAGTACCCAGCTCTACAGGCAGGCCATGCGTATCCCATCCGGCCTTCCTTTTTACCTGGAAGCCCTTCTGTGTCTTGTAACGGCAAAAAATATCCTTAATAGCACGGGCCATGACGTGATGGATGCCCGGCATGCCATTGGCAGACGGCGGGCCCTCGTAAAACGTAAACGGATTGGTTGCCGGGCGCGACGAAACGCTTTTCTCAAAGATGTTTTCCTTCTTCCAGAATTCCAGTACCTCTTCCGCTATTTTAGCCAGTTCTAATTGTTTAAATTCCCTATACATCAATAAAGTATCTCCAAAAATTAAAGGTTGCAAAGTTACGGTTTTGGAATTAAAAAATACCCTACTTTTGTTAGTTCAGCAACGGATATGAAGGAAACATACGCATTAGTTACAGGGGCCAGCAAGGGCATCGGAAGGGAAGTGGCCATTCAGCTGGCGGCAAAAGGCTATCACCTGTTGCTTGCTGCAAGGTCGGCACCTGAACTGAAGGCACTTTGTGAAGAACTGAGCGATGCCTACCAGGTGGAAGCCAGGTATTTTGCCTGCGATCTTTCCCTTCCCGGTGCCGCCGCTGAACTTGCCGCCCGCTGTAAGGCAAAGACCAGTACGCTCAGCGTCCTGGTCAATAACGCAGGTTTCGGTGTATGGGGCGGGTTCAGTGAGCTGAAACTTAGCGACCAGATGGCCATGCTCCAGCTCAACATCAACGCAGTAGTGGAACTCAGTCATTTATTGTTGCCCCTGCTGAAGGAGCAGCGCCAGTCGTATATTCTCAATGTGTGCAGCACTGCCGCCTACCAGGCTATGCCCGCTATGACCGTCTATGCCGCTACAAAAGCTTTTGTACTTTCCTTCAGCAGAGGACTGCGTTATGAGCTTCGCAACAGCAACGTTTCGGTAACCTGTCTTTCCCCCGGGCCCACCGAAACCGGTTTTGCCAGCAGGGCAGGACTCGATATGCTGGAAGACCTTGCCAAAAAATTCAATATGCAGCCCGGTGAGGTGGCCAGGGCAGGATTAAAGGCCATGTTCAACAAAAAGGCAGAGGCCATTCCCGGCTTCCTGAATAAAGTATCCGCCTTTGGTGCCACCCATCTGCCTAAGACATGGATCGAGAAGATTACGGCAAACATCTATAAACGCTGAGAGCAGCCTGATATCATCTGCTTTCGCAATTTCACCAAACGGGAAACCGTCCGCGACATTGAATAGTACGCCCAGCTTAAATCCTGTTAATCGAAGGCGATCTTTTCAGGGCCTGAAACCTTTTCCACATGACAGGCGCATTTTCCTCCCTTTACCTTCACCATGGCCGATTTTGTCTGACCGGTCGCCTGATAAGTCCCGCTTACCTTAATGTCATCACCCTCAGCTGAAAGTTGTTTCAGATGGCTGTCATCTGCGATGACATAAGTGCCGGGTACAAAAGATGAGTACATCGCAACATTGCTCTTCAACGTATCTCCGGTACGCTGATTAACCGCACTGTAATCTTTAACACCGACCGCTGCCCCTTCTTTGTCAGTAAAGCTGACTGGCACAAAGGCAAACACCTCTGTGCAGATCTTGGGTTCTTTGCCACATTCATCTTTCTTTTTGTCGCAGGCAGTCAGCATGCCAAATCCCGCAATTAGTAATATAGAGGTCCTTTTCATTTCAGATTGATTATCCTGGTTTACCTGGTCAAACGGCACCAGCAGATGAAACGCTACAGTCAGTATCAAGCAGATCTATACTGCGCGGAAACTGCCGCTTACTTCATCCATCTTACGATGCCGCCCCTGAGGTTGTAGATCTGCTTTTTTTCACCATATTTTTCCTGCAGCGCTTCTGCAGCATCCCTGCTTCTCAGGCCATGCTGGCACATGACAATGATATGGGTTGCGGGGATATCCTCAGACAAGAGATCTTGGAAATCAGACATAGGTACCTGCCGGATGTGCTCTCCTTTCAGTTCCGGCTGCTCATGCCGTTCCCTGACATCGATGATCAGGGTATCCGCTTGCTGCCGCAGCAATTCCATCTCCGCAGCATCAATATCGGTATATTCCCCGCGGTCAGACGAAGATGGAATTTCAGAAGGGGAAGAGGAGGACAGGCTGCCCGGTCTGATATTGAGGATGTGTTGTGACCAGGTGAGCACGTCCAGCTGTAACAACTTGTTGATCAACGCTTCACCTATGCCCGTAATGAGTTTGATCACCTCCGCGGCGGCCATTGTCCCGATAATGCCGGGCAATACGCCGATCACCCCGTTTTCTGCGCAGTTGGGAACCTCGCTTGCAGCAGGGGGCAAGGGGAAAATATCGCGGTAATTGGCTGCTCCGTCTCCCAGGTCTATATTGAAAATAGCCAGCTGTCCTGTAAATCCTGTTATCGCAGCAAAGACCAGCGGTTTGGCAAGCAGTGCACAGCTATCATTAATCAGGTACCTGGTCTGGAAGTTGTCTGTACCATCAATGACATAATCATAGTCTTCAAGCAGGCTGACAATATTCTCCTTTCCTATACGTAACTCATGAGGCCTGATCCTCACCTCGGGGTTCATCTTGTCCAGGCGTGACGCCGCCACCTGTACCTTTGATCTTCCGATATCTTCCGTCAGGTAAAGTATCTGGCGGTGCAGGTTAGAAAGGCTGACGGTATCGTCGTCGGCAATACCGATATTTCCGATACCGGCCGCAGCCAGGTATTGGAGCGCCGGACAGCCCAGTCCCCCGGCGCCGATCACTAAAACCCTTGCTTCACCCAGTTTTTCTTGTGCCTGGAGGCCGAAACCGGCCAGCCTTAGCTGTCTGTCATACCGTTCGCTGTACATCATTTCTATGCCCTATGAAAATCCGGATAGCCCCTATACCCTTAGCGAAACGCGAAAACCCCTGGCCGCATAATAAGATTCGGCCCCGTTATGGTAGACAAAGATGGTATCGTACCGGCGGTCGGCAAAAAGGGCACCGCCAAGTTTCCTGATACGGTCTGGTGTGGCGATCCAGCTGGATGTTTTGGTGTCGAATTTTCCGAGTTCCTGCAATCTTCTGTATTCTTCTTCAGTCAGGATCTCTATGCCCATTTCTTCGGCTGCGTTCAGGGCGCTGTCTTTTGGCTTGTGTTCTTTTCTTGATTCCAGCGCCTGGGGGTCAAAACAAAGGCTCCTCCGGCCTCTGGGGCTTTCGGCCGAACAATCAAAAAAGATATATTCCCCTGTTTTCCCGTCAAAGCCGACGACATCTGGTTCTCCGCCGGTCGCTTCCATCTCGTCAAGTGACGAGAGTTTTTCCGGGCGCTTTTCCAGTCTTTCGGCTACCTGATTCCATTCGATGCCGCTATGGCGGTCCATATTCTTTTCAAAGCGGTCCTTCAATATCCTGAGCAGCTCAGTTGCCGTTTCAGGGGTAAGTATTTTTCCGGGAGTCATCAGAGTTGTCAGATTATATCGAAAGCTAATTTAAGACTTCTGAAAGAAATTCTTGCAGTTATACCGACGGAATGGTTTCTGTTAAGACCTCATTGCCGTCGTCATCATAATAAATACAAGTCATTGCCTGGAGGTCTGCGGTCCATTTGGTAATGCCTGTTTCTGCGCAATGCCTGCAAAAAGTAAGATAATCAGAGCCGCCTTGCTGATGTAAAAGCAGGTGTGCGCGAAATAGTTCAGGGTCAGGATCAGCATTGATGGGAAGTTCAGAATATCTGGCTTCTGACAAGACCTGATAGCCCCCTGCCCCGAAATAGGCTGCATGGCCGTCGGATACATAGATGTTGTAAGTTCTAATCCCCAACTGTATAAGTTCCCGGATATATGACGGGAAATCAGCCCCGCTTTTTACCTTTTGATGTGCGGCTTTGATCTGGGCAAGGGTAAATTTGCATTTAAAGTATTCCTGTTGTAATTGACTGAACATGATATTGATGTTTTGGTATCTTCCATCGAAGGTCAGGATTGCATCAGCGTGGTAATTGTAAAAAATCGTTTATTGGTCTTTTCTTTTAAAGAAGACTTCCGGGGAAGTTCCGGTAAAGGCCTTGAATTCTTTAATGAAATGCGCCTGGTCATAAAACCCGGCCTGATAGCCCAGATCTGTTAGCGGCTGCTGAGCGTCGTAGCTTTGGATGGCATGCCGAAGCCGTACAATGGAGGCAAATTTTTTGGGGGTAGCACCGACAATAGACCTGAAGCGTTTTTCGAGCGGGCTTTGGCTGATGTGCAACTCATTCATCAGTTCTTTGATGCGGATATTACCCTTGCGCCTGCAGATAAGCGCGATGGCCTGAAGCACCAGATGGTCTGGGATGAAGCGCCTTAACTGTGTTTTAAGAAAAGCTTCCACGTAAGAGACACGCTCAATATCGGTTTTTGCCGCCCACAACTGTTCTTCCAGAATGAGTAGGGTAGAACGCAGCATCATGTTATCGATAGAAAGGCTTTCCCTGAAGAATTCATGAACGGGCTGGTCGAAGAAGGCAGTTGCATAACCTTCTCTGAAATAAACCAGGACAGTTCCGGTAGTGGGTAAACTTTTAAACATACGATAGCTATCGTTCATGCCGGTAATCCCAGAAGTAGTCAGCTGTATTTCTGCTGCGTCCCGGACATAGGACAGGCCACCCTTATACTGGAATCCCATGACCAGCCCGGTCTCAGGAATTACTTTGTATATATTTCCAGCTTCCGATTCAGAAATGACCAGGGCCTTAATATATGGCCTGAGCACCTCACAGGGGATGTAGGAATCGAATTTCATTGCAAATGCAATTTACAAAGAAATATCAGGTATCCCGGAAGTGTCGGAATATCCTGCAAATGTCATTTATAAGTTTCATTTCCGGTTTGGGTAAATAAGTTGGTATGAATATTGTACATTTGTGCCCGAGAGCGTTAATTTAGATAAGCGGGGATAGACTGGATTGGTCGTCCCCGCTTTTTTTTGTCAGGGCTTTGCCTGTTCAATCCTCTTTTACGTTATTTTTGCGGAATGACCGCAGATGATTATGAAGCCGCCTTTCATGGCATTTCCTTACCCAGGCAAGTTCAGCTGTTCCCGGGGAGTTTTGTTCCAGACGTAGATTTCTTTGTAAAGGCCCAGATCAACCTGCTCAGGCATGTAAGAACCGAACGGCAGCAGGATGTCATCAGGTACAGACTGAACAGACTGTTACAGATCATTAATGAAGCCAGTGCAGATACCTGAGAAGTAATGTTGAATTGTGCATAAATATTATTCCTTTTAAAACTCCCGAATGACTAAATTGTTATCAGGAAATACAACTTGTAACCTGGTACAAAAGTCCTGTGAGCGGGCGATCCGCGGAGGGCAGGCAAAGCATAGAAAGACCCGCACCCGATCCGGTATGCGGGTTTTTTATGGTTTGATTTTTGCAAAAAGGTCACTGGACTAAATGATTACGCCATGATCAGGATATTAAAACTACAGAAGGCCATAATCGCGTTTATATTAGGGGTTGCAGCACTGGTCGCCTATAAGGTGATCAACGAAGACAGTCCGAATTCAGGTACATTTTTGCTGACTTTATCGGGCCTGTTGCTGATAGCAGGCGCTTTTCTGTTCTTGTATCCTATATTGTCCGCAAAGAAAATAAAGGATGAAGACTGTGTAGAGCTGGATCCGGAGAAGCAGACAGAACTTTAAACAATTCCGCCCATATAAGGATCGGAAACGGAATCTGAGCCGTTCTCCGCGTGGCCGGCATACTGCCTCATGTAGTCTGCACTGTCTTTTACCGTTACCGAAATATCATACCAGCCATTACTGTCCCGGAGCGCGATATGGGCTTTTACCTTACCTTTCGGGCCAACGGTTAGTATTCGTCCGTTGTTACTTTTATAAGTATTGTCTGTTAGCTGCACGGTTAACGGATCATCTCCCTTATTCATGATCAGGAGTTCAAGGTTGCCGGTCGGACGCTTATTCAACAGTCCCGCGCTTTCATACTGGCAGCTTATTTCCAGCATGGGATCTGCTGCATTTCCCTTAAAGCAGCGGTAAAAACCGTTCGGTGCATGTACGCAGAGGTGGTAATTACTGTCTTTAAAATTGGACAGGTCCAGTTTGTCATTAAGTTCAGCTCCTGCACTGACCGCATAAGACCAGGTCTTACCGGTAGCTTCCCTGAAGGGCCCCCTGCTGGAAACACTGAAGGGGGCGCCAGTAGGAGAGCTATTCCGGGTGCTTAGGGGAACAAGGGCTGCAAAATGCAGTATCAGCTGGTCACGGTTCTCATTTAAAGTGCATTCCGAAAGGAATTGATAAGGTAATGCACAAGACTTTCGCGTACCGCGTTCCTGCCTCGGTATAAAACCGGATGCACCTTGCTCAAAAGGGAGGTATGCGTTGATCTTTCTGATCTCTTCCTCTGTAAGCGGTGCAGGTTTATGCTGCGGCGGCCGGTCCTTTGCCTTCTGTATGCTGCTGATTACCGCTTCCCTTTTTTCAGGTGTGGGTGCGACGGTTCCTCTGCCGCTGTTAGCAGGCCGGAACACAGAACTGAGATCGCCGCAAATGGCTCTTCTCCAACTGCTCACCTGGTTGCTCCTGATCTTTTTGCCGGTTTTATGGCTGAACAGATGCTCTAAGAACATAATGGTCGAGGTGTGGTCAAATACCTGGGAATTTACATATCCACCCTTGCTCCAGGGCGAGGCAATCAGCATTGGAACACGATAGCCTAAACCTATCGGACTGTCCTTGCCGGTTTCGTAATCAGGACTGACATCTATACCTGCCGAAACCTTTCCGGTTGCAGCATCTGATGGCTTGGGGACGACATAGGGTGGTATATGGTCAAAGTAACCATCGTTTTCATCATAAGTAAGGATAAAGATGGTTTTCTTCCAGACTTCCGGGTTTTTGGTGAGTATATCCAGCGCTTCGGATACGTACCAGGTGCCGTAAAGTGGTGAGCTGGTATGGTCCGAAAAGCGCTGCGGAGCCACCAGCCAGGATACGGAAGGCAGCTTACCGTTGTCCACGTCGCTGCGGAACTGATGAAAGATGTCGTTTTTCGGAATCTTCAGGGTCTGCCTTTTTCCCTGCTCGTCGGTATAGTGAAAAGGGGCAAGCTCCAGGTAATCGAAGGGGGCATTGATATTGGTGGCAAAGGCTTTGTCGATCAGGTTTTTTTCTCTTGCGGAGAGTTTGTCATATTTTTCCCGGACTTGCTGAGCGCTCAGTTTCTGCTTTGAGTCTCCGTTTTTTCGGAACCAGGCCGACAGCCGGACATGGTACCTTTTTACATATTCTATAGCGTTGTCCCCGTAATTTCCCAGCCAGTCGTCCACACCTTCGCCCTGGAGATCACTCGTCCACAATTCGTTCTGATAGATCTTCCAGCTGATGCCATTGTCTTCCAGCACTTCCGGAAAGGTATCCCAGTCTACAAAGGCATCTTCACGTGACTCTGCCTGCGAATTGTTAACTGCAGCTATGGAACTGCCGTTCTGTTCCGGGCGGATGGTGCCGGTCCACATGAAAAGCCGGTTTGGGGTAGTACCCGTCAGCGAAGAACAGAAATGATGGTCACAAATGGTGAAGGCATCGGCAAGTGCGTAATAAAAAGGGATGTCTGACCTTTCGTAATGTCCGAGGCACATGGAAGATTTTGCCGGTACCCACTGGTCATACCTGCCACCGTTGCGTGCAGCGACCTGGTCTGGCCAGGAATGCGGCAGGCCACCCTGCCAGGTGATCCTTGTTTTGTTGATATCGATGTGAAATGGTGCATAGGTATTGCCCTGCGCGTCTTTTTGCAGCCATACCTTATCCTGATCAGGGAGCAGGAACGGCCTTGGATCGTTGAATCCCCTGACTCCCCTTAAGGTACCGAACATATGGTCGAAGGACCGGTTTTCCTGCATGAGGATCACGACGTGTTCCGCATCATAAAAGGTTGAACCCGGATTGGCCTGTATGGCCATCGCCTGCTGAACAGACATCGGAATTACGTTATCCAGGCCAGCAGCCCCCGTTAGCAGGGCGGCCTTCTTCAAAAAAGCTCTTCTAGAATCCATTTGGCTGAATTTAAGGGATTCCTGCGGTTAGCTGTGCAGGGCCTTCCAGATGAGGTCCGCGACTTCTGTCGCCTGTCTGTTTTCCAGGTTGAGACCGGCGCTGGTGATCAGTACCGGGTGAAATTCCTGAGGATTGTTCAGGCTGCCATGGGATCCGGCGATCAGCGTCGCATCCAGCGGGATCACATCCATGACATAGCGGAACCCGGCTTTTTTACGCAGTAGCTTATAGGCAGCCCTCGGTTTTGAGGACATGAACATTTCCACAGGATCGTAGCCGGGTTTTTTATGGATATCTACGCAGCGGGCGTAATCGGGCGCAACCGCATCGTCGAGCCAGAAATAATAAGTGAACCAGGCCTTAGGGGCTGCAATCAGCACAAAATCGCCCGCGCGTTTATGGTCGATGCCGTATTTTTTCTTGCCTTCTTCGTCCAGGACCTCGGCGATACCGGGGGTATTTTCCAGCAAAGCCTTTACCTTGTCCCTTACCGAAGGGTCGTTGACGTAAACATGCGCCACCTGGTGATCGGCCACGGCAAAAACTTTGGAAGCACCGGCATCCAGCAGTTCCAGACCACGTTCTATACGAATGCCCAGCAGGTTGTTCTGCCGGAGCAACCGGTTGATATGTATCGGCTGGTTTACCGGGGTAATGCCGTACTCAGACAAGATGATGATGCTGGCCCCCTGCTGCTCATAATGTTGCACGAGGTCTTTGACTACCTGGTCAATTTCTGCCAGATCTTTACTGATCCTGCTTTCATCATGTCCGAATTTCTGCAGGCAATAGTCAAGGTGCGGCAGATAAACGAGGGTGAGGGTCGGATCATATAGCTTATCCGTAATCAGGGTCGCGTCTGCGATCCATTTACTGGATTTGATATTGGCACCGGGGCCCCAGAACTGGAAAAGCGGGAACTGCCCCAGTTTTTCCTGCAGGGTATCCCGGAGTTCCGCAGGGTGCGAATAGCAATCGGGCATTTTCCTGCCGTCGGCCAGGTAGTTTGGCCTGGGGGTTACGGAATAGTCGGCGTTCGAGTACATATTGTACCACCAGAACATATTGGCGCAGGTAAAGTTGGGGTCTTCCTTCTTCGCCCTGTCCCAGATTTTTTCTGCAAGGACAAGCTTGTTGGACTGCTTCCAGAATTTGATCTCGGCATCGGTATGGTCATACCAGCCATTCCCTACGATGCCATGTTCCCTCGGCGGCCTGCCCGTGAGATAGGTAGACTGAACTGCTGTAGTTACTGCAGGCAGCATCGGGGCTATCGTGTGCAGGGCGTTCTTCTGAGTATAAGCAGAAAGGAAAGGGGTGTGTTTTCCGATCAGGTTGGACGAAAGGCCAACAACATCGATCACTACAGTTTTCTTCATCTTGTTTAAGTTATTTGATTATTTCAAAATACCTGTTACCCAGTTGAGTTCCTGGCTGATGGATTCGGCGATAGGAAGCCTGATCTGGTCCGGCATTACCTCCCAGGTATAGGTCTCTACTTCCAGATGCCTGGTAAATGGGTTTTCCTGCTGCAGTTGCAATACTTTGAGGATATCTTCCTGGGTAGTCCCCAGCAGACCGATCTCCTTCATGGATATGGGTACATGATAATGTGCGCGCCATTCAATGGCATCCGTCTGGTCAAAAGCGTCCAGCGCTTCCGGCAGGTCGGTGTAACGGATCAGGCTTCCGTCCGGTCTCCTGGCGACCACCTGGTGCAGGTAGACAGGTTCATTGAAGAGATCAAAGGCAGTCTTCAACCTGGTCCTTTCTTCGGCCGGTCTGTCTAGCCTGGCCTTAAGTGCAGCACTGATCTGTATCTTTCCTACCTGTATCTGTTCTTGTTCCAGCTCAAGGAGTACTGTTTCATGCGGCTCGTAACCAATCGCGAAATGACATACATCATAACAGAGGCGCAGGTGTTTTTTGATCAGGGCCTCCGCTTCATCTGTATCCAGGCTGAATTCGGTAGCCAGTGCCGGTATGCCGATGCGCAGCAGGTCGTTCTTAAACCAGTCGATAAATTCTCTGCCGGTTTCCATAATGCCATCCGGTTCCGGCTCAATGTCCAGGTGCAGGACCTGCCCTGTTTGCTGTTGGATGCGGACGAGCTCTTTAATGACTTCCACTACGTTCAGGGTGCCGGCATTGATCGCTGCCTCCAGTCCGGGGCCATCTTTAAACCAGTGCCGGTAACTTAAGGGGTTGGTGGAAACGCCGCCGTCCATCCCTTCCGGCAGCAGTTGCCTCAGGATATGAAAAAGCCTTATGGTATAGTCACGGCGTTCATCGGTGATCCAGTCAGGTGCATGTACATCCGCCTTAACTACCGTGCGGTGGAATTCTCCGTAGGGGAAACCATTCATGGTATACACATAAGCCTCGTTGTCGCGCATCCAGGCTTTAAAGGTGTTCAGTGCCTCAGCCTCTGCCAGCTGCAGGCTGGAGGTATGGGAAAGCCTCAGGCCTATACCCATTGGCTGGTCGCCCGCCACTGCCTTCCTGATCCGGGGAAAGTTAAGCTTCAGTGCCTCAAAATCATCGTCCCAGTTTTTTCCGGGATGGATATTTGTACAATAGGTAAGATGACCGCTTGGTAACTTCATGATACTAATGGCTGTTGGTATACCTGTTTACATAGTCGCTTGCCTTGATCAGCAGTTCCTGATCCATTTCATGTACTTCCTTACCGGTACCCAGATCAGTCAGCAATGTAATGGTCAGCAGTCCGCCAAGGTGTTCCTGGAACTCTGCCAGCCCCCTGAGGATCGGGGACTCCGCGTCCCTGATTTGTATGAGTGAATTCGAAATGTCAAAATTCAGGGTGGTCAGCACCTTCAGGATACGGAGGGCCTTCTCTTCAGAAAGCAGTCCCTTCATGAAGGAATAGACGCTGTCCAGGGCAATACCCATTGCTACGGCTTCTCCGTGCAGCACTTCAAAATTGCTGAGCTGTTCAAGTTTGTGCGCCGCCCAATGGCCAAAGTCCAGCGGCCTTGCAGAACCGGACTCAAAAGGGTCCGCACCGGCAATGTGGTCCATGTGCAGCTTTGCGCAATGCTTGATGAGGTAACACATCGCCTCCTTATCCCTTGCGGCAAGATTACCGGCATTTTCCTCCAGCCAGAAAAAGAAATCAGCATCTTTGATGAGGGCCACCTTAACGGCCTCTGAGATGCCGGAACGGTAATCACGGTCGCTGAGCGTATCCAGAAAAACCTCATCATTGAAAACGGCCACAGGTGGTGCAAAGGTGCCCAGGAAATTCTTTTTCCGCTTATAGTTGATCCCGTTTTTCACCCCGATGCCCGAGTCGTTCTGTGAAAGTACGGTTGTGGGTATGCGGATGTGTTTGATGCCGCGGTGCGAAACCGCGGCAGCGTAACCGACAAGGTCCAGTACTGCGCCGCCGCCGATGGCTGCGATATAGGAATGCCGGTCAATGCCGTGTACGTTTACTGCTTCCACGATCTGGTCGAACAGTGCGGTATCGTTCTTTGAGGCTTCTCCGCCCGGTATGGTCATGATCTCAGAAATAAGCTGCACATCTGTATAACGCTGAAAATAGCTGCGGATGTTGTCGCTCAGTTCCGGATGTGCATCTGCCACACCCCTGTCGATCACGAATAAGACTTTTTTGACGGCAGCTGAGACCCTTTCCTTAAAGAAATCTGCAAGGGTAGTATTGCCGGTATTGAAAAGCGCATTGGTGAAATATACGCTGTACTCGAATTTTACACTAAAAGATTGTTGTAAATGGCTCATGTTAGGTGTGTGTCTGCTAAGTAACGGCAAAAGCCTTGCTCAGCAATAAAGATATGGGTAACAATATCGTGATGACGATAGCGACAGGCCAGATGCCGAAGGCACTGGCCCAGGCTGCATTCATCAGGATAAGGGCGATTACGCCCGATTTGACGGCCTTCCCGATGTTGGGGCCAGTGGGATCTTTCATGGCCCTGAAGAGCGGGATGAAGATCATCACGGCAAAAAGCACCAGAAAGAATGCGGTAAGGGGAACCTGACTGTTCCTGATGCCGAAGCCGGCGATGCAGCCGATCACCAACAGGTAAAGTGCTGCGGCAAAATAAAGCGTATTTTTATTGCCCCCGTGTACCTCACCGCGGCTGATCATGGTAATGGCAGCGATATAGAGAATGGGAATGATGGCTAGGTACCACAACTGCTGCACCATGCCGGGAACAATGCTGATGCCGAGCAGCAGGTTCAGCCCCCTGCACAGCCCCATGTTCAACGGCCCGAAGACCGCATGGTGCTTCAGGTACTTGTCATAGACCAGGCAGGATACCATAATGGCTACGGCCAGGTATCTCGCCTCATCACTGTAAAGCCCCGCGGCAAAAATGGCGATAAAGAAAAACACACCGCCAAAAATGGCAGCGGCATTCCTGCTGATCAGCCCGCTGGGTATTGGCCGTTCCGGACGTTCAATTTTGTCGAGTTCCGCATCAAATACATCATTCAGGATAATGCCGCCTGCATAGAGGCAAATTGTGGCAATACAGATCAAAAGAACAGGTATATAAGACAGCGATGCAGGTCCTCCCAGCCAGAAGCCGTCCTGTTGACCTAAAAAATAACCTGCAATCGCCATACCGGCCAGCACATCGGCAATTGCCGTAACGACATTTGCCGGGCGCATCAGCCTTATGTAGCCTAAAAACTTCTTCACCAGGTTCCTGCTTAAGAAATGATGATGGAATTCTTATCGATACGTGGCTGCTGTCCGCCCCTCAATACCGAGTTGCTTTCAAATTTCAGGCTCTGGTCAATGTGCTTAACGGCATCAAAGTCCTTTTCATTGATCTGCCCGCTCTGGCCGAAAGCAGTAATTGCATTGCGGTAGGTAACCAGTTCGATATCAGCCAGGCTGACCCCTGATTTCTTCATGAGCGCAGCAGTCTTTGGAATGGCCAGCGGGTCGCTGATGCCCCAGTCCGCTGCTGAATTGACCATGATCCTTTCCGTGCCGTATTGCTTTACGACCTCTACCATCCGCTCGTTGCCCATTTTGGTAAACGGATAAATGGTAAAGGCAGCCCAGAAACCCCTGTCAAGTACTTCCTTTACAGTTTCCTCGTTATTATGGTCCACAATGACGCTATAGGGGTCGAGTCCTTGTTCTATGGCAATGTCCATGCTCCGCTGCGTGCCTTTCTTTTTGTCACGGTGCGGGGTGTGGATCTGTACGGGAAGCCCGGCCTCTTTGGCCAGGTCCAACTGCAGGCGGAAGTATTTTTCCTCTGCGGCAGTCTGGTCGTCAAAACCGATCTCGCCGATACCGACTACGCCTTCCTTGAATATAAAATTGGGCAGGATCTCCATTACCTGTTCGGCAAGCGGCTCATTGTTCGCTTCCCGGGAGTTGAGCCCTATGGTACAATAGTGTTTAATGCCGAACTGTGATGACCGGAAGCGCTCCCATCCGATCAGGCTGCTATAGTAGTCTGTAAAGCTTGCCAGCCCGGTACGCGGCTGCCCCAGCCAGAAAGCAGGCTCAATCAATGCAACGATGCCCGCATCGGCCATCGCCTCATAATCATCCGTTGTACGGGAAGTCATGTGTACATGCGGGTCAAAGAACCGCATTCCGCTGATGTCGCTCAGGTCTAAAGTGGTCTCTATTTTTTCTCCCCGATTCCGCTCTTCAAAATTTTCATTACAGCACATAATTCAGGTTTTATTTTGGTTATTGTTCAATCAATTTGTGGATTTCAGGATGTATGGTGCGGTGCGCTGCGGTGCGCTCCTGTACATAGTCCTTAAGGGTTTCAGAAAGCTGATGGTTTGCCCGTTCTTCGAAGCCGATGATTCGGGTTACGTCTTTTTCGGTAAAGAAGGCTTTCAGTACCAGCTGGTTCCATGCCGGTTCAGGCAGGTGGCCGGCCGGATAGGGGTTATGATACATGATCGCTTCCAGTACAGTGCCGATATTGCTCCTGATCCCTTCGGTACAACGGTGCAGCCAGGCCTCCGGAAAACTGAATACAGGCAAGGCAGAATATAATGCCACCTGTTCATTCATTTCAGCGGCGGCAAACAGGCCGTCGATTTTCTTCAGGTAAGCGTCTTTATTTTCCGCAGGTACCTGCATCAGCAGCCATACCCTGGCCAGCCTGTCTGCGGTCCATCCATCTGCCGCTACTCCCGGCAGCTGGTCTGCAAGTTGCTGTACTTCCTGTGGTTCCAGCTGCAGGTTTTTCTTCTCTGTATATCTCGGTGTATGCGCAAAAGCGAGGTTCAGCTGCAGGGATCTTTCTTCTGTCCTGATCAGTGCGGCCTTTTGTTCGAGCCAATCCATAGCTTCGTCACCCGTATTGCGCCTGATGATCTGCGCGATTACTGTTGTAAGCATCATATTCTTTATTAAACCGCCACGAAATAGTTGAGGGCAAGGGCTCCGCTGATGATCAGTAATCCGAAGAATTCCCTGGTCTTCTCAATATAAGGCTTGCTCGCCTGCATGCTCTCCACCAAACTCGGGCTTCTGTATTTCAGGATCCAGTCCCGCACCCCGTCTTTGGCAAAGAACAGAACCACGGCATAGACCAGGTAGAAAGTTATGGCTCCAAGGTAAACATTGGGATAAAATTTGTTAAAAATGGCAAAACCGCAACAAATGGAAGCTACCATATATATGGGTACCCAAAGCCAGGAGTCGCTGTCGTTGAGGTTCACGTATGCAAAAAGTACAAATGCAACGCAGAAAATGGAATTTAAGATGCTTAAAAGCATGGTCGTGAAATTTAATTTGTGTGTGTGGTGTTGATTACTAAATAATAAACAGATAAAAATAACTATTTTTTTGGCTTAAATTTATGATCGCAATCACAAAACCAAATTTTGACCTTATGAAAAGAATCGTTGGACTATCGCTGATGCTCATGCTGAGCATGAACCTTAAGGCCCAGCAGACACTGGAAAAGCTCTGGGAAACAGACAGTATCATCAATATGCCTGAATCCGTGCTGCCGGATGCGCGGGCCGGTGTACTTTATGTCGCCATTATGGGGAACAGTGCAGATGCAAAAGATGGCATAGGTGGTGTCGGAAAGCTTGATCTCAACGGAAAGGTCATTGACCTGGATTGGGTAAAGGGCCTTAACTCGCCCAAAGGAATGGGCCTTTATAAGAACAAGCTGTATGTTGCAGACATTACCGATGTTGTGGTCATCGACGTGCCGTCGGCCAGAGTGGTGCAGACCATCCCGGTTACGGGCGCGGAGTTTCTGAACGACGTTACCGTGAACGATAAAGGCGTAGTGTTTGTATCTGATTCCAGAACAAAGAAGATCCACAGGATCACTAACGGGAAAGAAGAGGTCTACCTGGAAAATATCGATGGGGTAAACGGATTAAAGGCAGTAGCAGGCGATCTTTATATTGCCGGAGGCGGCAGGAAGCTGCTGAAGGCTGACCCCGCCAAAAATCTCATCAATGTGGCCAGTCTTCCGCAGGGCGGAGATGGCATAGAGCCCATTGGCAACGGAGACTTCCTGTTCTCCGCATGGGGTGGCTATATTTATTATGTATATGCCGACGGACGTAATGAGCTCCTGCTGGATACGCACCTGCAAAAGATCAATACCGCCGATATCGGCTATGACCCGGTGAAAAAGGTGGTGTATGTGCCAACGTTCTTCAAGAAAAGCGTAGCGGCTTATCAGTTGAAATGAGCCGCGGCTAGCGGTCGATCTTGAAGCGAAGACTTTTTGAGTGTGCGCTGAACTCCGGTGCATACATGCATTGCAGGGTGGTGATCCCGTTGGAGAAGCTCCCGGCGATGTTTACCCGTACAGGATATTCCAGGACATAAGCGCCTTTTCCCATGTAATCGATAAAGAAATTCGTAGAAGCATCTTTAGTGCTTTCATAATAGCCCAGCCTGTCCTGATACCGGTAACCGGAAAACTGGTTCACCGGCTCTAATCCGGATGACCGCAAGTCTTTGATGTGGACATATTCCATATCACGGTCTGTATGCACCTCGATCCTCACCCTGAGCATGTCACCTGTCTTCAGTCCATTCGCCTTATCAAGCGGGATGAGCCTGGCATTCGGGCCGGTGCCGTCCTGCAGGAACAGTTGCCTGCTGATCTTTACCGCGCCATCTGCAGAGGAGGCCTCTATGTCGCCGTAAGGTTGCTGATACTGCCAGTACAAACCACCCCATCCCGTTCCCGGATTCGGATTATTGATCGCTATCTTTCCCATCTCCGGCCTAACCGCTTTACCGGGTATGGTTATCTTCTGGTAACCCGTTCCCGCTTCTGGTTGGGGGACTTCGACACCCAGCTCCCCGAAGCTCTTCCCCCCGAGTGTAATTTCCGGGCTGATGGCATCTGTCAGCAGTCCCTGCCCCCGCATCAGGAGCGCATAGGACGCGGCAGTAGTGGCTTTAGTTGTACGCCAGTCGTTGGTCTGTTTATTTTTGAGTAGCCATAGCTTAAGTTCTTCCACTGCTTTCTGGTCTTTTGCCACCTCATCAAAGACCTCAATCATAAGGGCCTGGGTCTCTATCGGGCTTTGGTACCACCACCAGCCCGGCTGATTATCTGGCCAGGACATGCCGGATTCTTCATCCTGTACAGATCTCTCCTTCAGTGATTTAACGATTTTCATCGCCTCTGAGGTTTTGCCGTTCCGGTAGAAGACCAGTGCCGCAAGCCCTTGCTGATAGGTATTCAGGCCCGGCCATTGCTGCTGTATGGTTTCCAGGCCCGAACGGACAGCTTTTTTAAAAGCTGTATCGGTATTGATCTGCCTGCTGTAACTTCTGGCGTACAGATAATGCAACGGCAGATAATAGTAGGCATTCTTTGTGCTGAAATCTGCTGCAAATTCCCTGTCCAGGTAGATATAAGCTTTGTTCAGTATGGTCCTCAACTCAGGAAACGCCTTTTCATCGATCAGGTTCAGGTACTGGAGCTGCGACAGGCCCAGCACAATATGCTGGGTAATATACCTGTTGGCGTTCATGCCATTGAACCAGGGAAACGCGCCGTTACTCAGTTGCATATCCCTGAGCTTTTTGAAATTCTTTGTCAGTTCTTCTTTCATTCTGGCGCCGTCAAAAAGCGCGGCCATACGTTTTTTCCGCTCCGTATCATCAGTGGAGCTGCGGTCCCAGGACGTTTCCGCAAGCATGACCGCCTTAAATTCCGGATTCCTTTCAAGTACTGATTTTTCCAGGGTCCCTGCTTTCTGCCACTTTTCAAATACAGCCCTTATTCCGGGTGAACTGCTGATAATGCCTGTGGCGATGCTGTTGGCATAAAACCGGCTGAAGGTCTGTTCCGCACATTCATACGGGTACTCCATCAGGTAAGGCAGGGACTGAATGGCATACCATGCCGGATTGGGCGTAAACTCCAGACTCAGGCCGAGGTTGCGCAAGTTCCTAGACTGGTCTGAACTTAACAGCTTGTCAAAGGCAAAGATCTTTCTGCTGCCGCCCCTGACATTCAGCGGTAATGTCTCCGTGATCACGGTAGAATTGGGCAATACCGGTATGGTCCTCTGCTCACCATCTGCAAACTTCCCTGACCGGGTAATTGCTTTATAAGTAATGGCAGCAATACCTTCAGGTATGACCACCTTCCAGGTCATTGCCAGGTTTTCCTGGTTCTTAAGTGTATATTTTTGTGTTGCCGCAGCCGGATCTGCAAAAAGCTGCAGCCGGTTGCCACTCTGCTCATCGGTCAGTTCCAGCGAGGCATCGCCTTTGAGTTGTTTTCCGCTCAGGTTATTCAGCTTTGCACTCAGGATAAGGGTGTCACCTTCCCTGAAGAACCTGGGGGCGTTCATGGAGATGGCCACCGGCTTTTGCACAATGACTTCCCGGGTGAAGGTCATGGTCCTCAGGTCCTTGGTATGTGCCATGCCCATCAGCTTGTATTTTGTGAGCGATTCAGGCATGGTAAATTCCATGCTGATCTCACCATTTGCATCGGTGTGCAGTTGCGGGAAAAAGAAAGCAGTTTCATTGAAGTTGGTCCGCACTTTTACCTCCCCGGTTTTTTCATCCAGCCCGACAGATGGGCCATATCGCGGCGTTTGCTGAATGGCAAACCCGGCTACCTTGCCCTGCAGTACCGGTCCGTTGGCGGGCATGTCTCTGACTTCCTTTCCGGTGACGATAAAGGAGGAACCGGTCGTCTGCTCCCTGGTGCGTTTCTGATAGCCGCGTATGGCGATTTCCTTTAGTTTATAGCTCTGTTGCAGCATTAAAGGGATGTCCAGCCTGCCTATGCTGGTTACCCTGGTAGTCAGCCAGGTTTTTCCACCATATTTAACGGTTAGCTTCGCACCTTTTAAGGCCGGTAAAGCATAAATGCCATAGACATTTGTACTCACCATGTATTTGTCATTGATATAGATCCGGGCACCCTTTACGATAATACCTGAGCGGTCGGTGACGATGCCGTATAACAGCCCGCTTTTCTTCAGCGTGTTCAGGAGTTCTGCCGTCGCTGTGGAATCGCGGATTTCGCCCTCACGCTTTGCCGTTTCCAGATAGTCGTAGAATATAGAGTTTGAAGGCGCGTAATACCGGTACCCGTAGTCATTGATCTGTTCGTATTGCCTTTCGCGAATATTTGCGGACCTGTTGAACTTTGGCCATAGGAGTTGTTCACGCTGGATAGCTGTCGTTTCCGAGTCCCATTCAAAAAGCTGATACCTGTAGCGAGGTCGATCATAGGGGGACCAGTAGTGCTGCCTGAGCTTATCCAGTGCAGCATCGTATAAGGTGGTCATGAGTTCGGCCTGCTGCTTTTCCCCTGCTTTATTCGTTAGCTGTATTTTCCATGTTTCCTTTTGCCCGGGCTGGAGGTGGTCCCTGAAGGTAAGGTAACGTACGTCCAGTTCCTGTCTGGGGTCAAAGATATAAACATTTTGATTTGACTGATATTCGTGTCCGTCGAAATACATCCGGAACTGCACAGAAAGCTGCAATTCACCGGGGAAGGGACTTATTTTAATCAATTGTTGCTGTTCATCTACAGTTATCCATTTGCTTTCGGGAGGCTTTCCTTCACGACAGACCTCATACCAGACCATAGCTCCCGGAGGTCCTGCTACCCGGAATATGGCCTGCTCATTTGTTTTAATCCCGTTTTGCTGTCTGACCAGCCACTCTGACAACCGTAATATACTGTCTGGCTGCTGGTGGTAAATCCGAAACAGATGTTCTGTTCTGGCGGTGTCCCCCGAGCTTCCGGTTGCTGTAAATACGGCCTTGTAATAACCAGGTGTCAAATCCTGCTGCCTGAACTTAAGGCTGCCGGATCCCCCATCCGGGTCGACTGTAAACTGAATAGCTGTTTCCTCTGCCGGCCAGTTGCTCAATTTTTCATCCTGCCCGTAACTCCGGTAGGGGAATTGCTTCTCATAGTCCTTTTTTCCGAGCCGGTAATTTTCCGGGGCAACCTCGAAGATATTTTCTCCCCTGAGGTTTCCCGTCGGTTTTTTCAGCCTGTAAAGCTTGCCCTTCAGCACAGGCTTTGAGACCAGGGGATCAATGCCCGAAGCAATTACCCTAACGGAGTCCGCATTATTGCCCAGGAACAATTCGTCCAGAGCGGAAGCAAAAAGTCTGATCTGGTCTTTACCTGCGGTTAAATAGGTGCTTGCAAAACGTGTTTCCCCGGTAATGTCTGTTACTTCTGCATAAATATCGTAGCTGTCCTGTTCTTCATCTTTTATGTAAATCCTGAAAGAGAAACTGCCGTCCGCTCCGGTCATTACGTTACCCTTGGCAATATCCTTTCCCGACTTTCTGGCCCGGAAACTCACGGTCGCACCGCTGATCGCATAACCGGCAAAAGCAGTTGCCCGCCCCTTAATGGTAATGGAATCATTCGGTTTGTATCTCGGGCGCAGCCGATCAAAGGTGACCTCAAAGGTCGGACGCCGGTATTCTTCTACCCGCACACTGATGCTTCCGTCACCATTCTTGGTCCTGATGTTCATATTGCCGTTCAATTTTCCCTGGGGAATCAGGAAGCTGCCATGGAATGTGCCATATTCATTGGTCACGAAACTGGCCTGCTGTATTTCCTGTCCGTTCACATCCAGGAAGCTAACGGCAACAGAGTCATTTTGAAGTAGCTGGCTTTTGCCCGCCTGTTCGGTGAGTGAAAGTCCTTTGAAAAATATGGTCTGACCTGGTCTGTAAATGCTTCTGTCAGCATAGAAGATGACGTGCTTTTGTGGCTTTCGGTCACCATACCAAGACTCGTTATTGCTCAGGACAATAGTGTCCTGCCCGGAAATGATA
Organism: Pedobacter sp. JY14-1; assembly: GCF_029269825.1. Lineage (GTDB taxonomy): Bacteria > Bacteroidota > Bacteroidia > Sphingobacteriales > Sphingobacteriaceae > Pedobacter. Next base: position 467,458 of record NZ_JARJHU010000003.1, read on the forward strand.
CAGCTGTAGGATATATATTGATAAGGCTGGGGCAAAGCCAGGCCATTTTCATCTGTCTGGTCGAGTGTCGCTTCTCTGTGGCCGGATTCATTTTGCCTGTGGACCATTTGCTTGACCTGTGCACCTTTAAGCGGCCGACCGGTAACACTGCTGAGTACCTGGTACTGCTCATGGTTTGCTGCAAGTGTGCGTCGTCTTACCGTCATACCCGACACCTGGAAAACGGCATGGGCGCTCATATACTCATTAAAGGCGGTATCGGCAAGTGGCCTGTCCCGGACAATCATGACGTATTTTCCCGCAGGAAGTGGTTCCATATAGTCCTGGAATGAATGGTCGAGATAGTCCTTTGGATCTTTAAAGCCGACCGACCACGTACGCTCAGCACGATGTTGTTTCAAGAAGCGTTCATATTGCTGCTGTGACAGATCGAGCCTGTATCCGGCATCTACGGGTATCCGGTAAATGCTCAGATAAAGCGAGTCGATGTTCCTATAGGAGAAATAAAATTCAATCGGTTTCCCTGTCGCTTCATACGCTCTGATATTGATACTCAACGATTTTGTCAGGATTTCCTTCATCAGGCTTCGGGCATTACCGGCAGACAATTCACCAGGGAGTTTACTCGCTTGTTCGGCAAGTTCAAATGCCTTGATCTGCCGTGTTTTGGAGTCAATCCCCGGTAAATAACCGTTTCTGTAAAGCGCGGCCATTTCCATCAGGATATCGGGATAGATGATCGTTCCCTTTGCCTTCGTGAGCAAGTCCTCGAGAAATTTTAAGGATTGCGAATCTCTGGGATCATGCCAGATCCTTCCCATGAAGTTACCTGATGCAAACTTTCCCTCTTTAAGCTTCAGGGCAAGATAGGCGGCATTGTTCCCCTGTTTCAGGTGATAATTAAGCAAGCTTCCGAAAATCTTACGAATATCAAGGCCGATGGCTGCGGAAAGTGACGTGTCACGCAGTTCGGAATTATTTTGCGTATAGATGTAAACATCAAGTGCCCGGTGTGCCAGCAGGTCATATAATGTCGGGCGCAGCTGCCTGTTGCTGCTGTCGCCGCTCAGTGCCGGAGATAATATGCTGATGCTGGTATTCTGCAGCCTCGCAGTATCCTTAATGGAAAGCTGGAAATTCCTCCGCATTTCAGCCAGGATCGCACTTAACGGCCAGGTGGAGACATCATCCCCCAGTTCGCCCGCTACGGTCGTTCTCCCCTGAAAGGCATACCTGTTTTGCTGGTAATAGAACCAGTAGAACTGACCCAGCAGCGATTGCAGTATTCCTTTTGCCGGTTGCTTGGCAGAGTCTGCGTCTTTCCTGATCGCATTGAGCAACGGAAGCAGTGTATTGCCATTCAGATAACTCTGGAACAGATTCCGGTACATGACCGCTTTGACCTGCATGCCCACGCTGCCTTCTTCCCGCGTCTTCGTCACTAGTCCGTTGATCAGGTCAACTGCCTTTCGGGTCTCGTTATCCAGGGCAAGCGAGTCGATTTTATAAAATAAGGGGGCAAGCTCGTGATCTGGTTTTTGAGCAGAAGTCCGGAAAATGCTGCAGATATTGCACAGCAATACCATTAAAAAGATTCGGTGGAGAGCGGTAATCATAGTGCTGGTCTTCTTATTTCACTTTGCTCCAGATCTCATAGATTTTTGCGCCCTTACTGCTCAGCCCGCTGTGGTGCCATTTCCCGTTTTCCAGTTTACCGTCAAAGCTCAGGGATGCACCCACGCGGCTGTTGTCCTTGGAGAAAAATTCGATATTTTCTGTGTATTTTCCGTCTTTAAAGGTATAGGATCCTCCGCCTGTCCCTGAAAATTCTTTTTTGCCGGGATCTATCGCTACCCACTGGAATTTGGTGCCTGTAAGCACTTTATAAGTTTGCCTTGTGCCGGTCTGATGGATATCGGCCACTTTGCCGTCTTCACCCATACGGCCGGTGATGCGCCATACCCCCGCAAGCGGCGCTTTTCCGTTGTCTACCCGGTTAAAGCCTGCTTCTCCGTCGGGCATTCTCAAAGAAAGTGCATTGCCACTGATAGAATAGGAAACATCCATCGTTGAGCCGATGCTGGCAGGATCAGTTGTATTGTACAAAGATTTGCCTTTGATTACACCGTTGCTCACTTCATAAGTTCCCCCCTGAGAGGAAATAAATTCGTTTCCCTGGTGTACGGTGTGAAAGTAAAATCCGTCTTCAAAAAAAAGTTGATGCCGGGCATCGCCGTCATTCATTTCCCAGGCGCCTGTTATTTCCTGGGCCTGGACAATTTTGGTCAAAGAAAAAATCAGGCTGAAGATAAGAAGTGCTCTCATGGTCATCGTATTTGGTTATCAGTGTTTTGAATAAAGTTAACAAAATACATTAAAAGAAAGCCATGTGGGTTAAAGTAAAATGCAGCGTTCTCCTTCGAGCAATATCCGGCATTGTTCATCATTAGCCGGAATACTGATTTCCTCAAGTTCTTTCCTGTAGTTCTGCTTGATTTCCTTTCTGCTTTTTGCGCGCAGAAAGCGCCTGATGTCGTCACTGCTGGCCAGGGCAAGCCCTGGTACCGTTACAGGATTGTTGTCTTCATCTTTAGCGACCATCGTAAAGTAACTAGTGTTGGTATGCCTGTTTTCATTGGTCTTTATATTTTCAGATGTGACACGGATACCGACTACAATAGATGTTTTGCCCACATAATTTACAGAGGCCATCAGCGATACCAGATCGCCAACTTCAACGGGCGCAAGGAAGTTCACCGTATCTATTGAGGCTGTAACACAATAATTGCCTGCGTGTTTTGAGGCGCATACATACGCAACTTTGTCCATTAGCGATAAGATAATGCCTCCATGTATTTTACCCCCGAAATTGGAGTAGGAGGGGATCATGAGTTCGGTAAGTATGGTTTTTGAATAGCTTACAGGTCTGTAAGGTGTTTTCGGGCTGGCTTCTGGCATGTTGATGAGTCTGTTGGTCTTTCCCTGTATCAGGTCTGGTGCTAAAATAAGAACAGGAATGCGGTTGGCGTAACTTTTTTATCGACAATACAATGGGCGTATATCCATGCGCGGCAAAATGCGTATCTTGATAAAAATTAAATTTTATGCGCAGGTTAATTTTTATGATTGCTACGATTCTCGCAGGCCTTGGTGTTTCCGCTCAGTCCCTGAAACCCGTCGCCTATGCCGACGGTACACAAAAACTGAATGGACTGGTTACCGCCAACGCAGGTAAAAAACTTCCGGGCGTACTGGTGCTTCCCGCCTGGAAGGGTATCGACAGCGAGGCAAAAGATGCTGCAATTGCACTGGAAAAGCAAGGATATATCGCTTTTGTTGCCGATATCTACGGCGAGGGTAACATACCGGCAGACAATGCGGCTGCCGGAAAGATAGCGGGTACTTATAAGCAGGACTACGCAGCTTATCAGAAAAGGATTACGCTGGCGCTGGAACAACTGAAAAAGGCAGGTGCCGATGCAGACAAGCTGGCCGTGATCGGCTATTGTTTTGGTGGTACTGGTGCCCTGGAAGCTGCAAGGGCAAAGCTGCCGGTAAAAGGTGTAGTGTCTATCCACGGGGGACTGGGTAAGGACAGCTCCAGGCCAAATGGCCCGTTGCCGGTAAAGATACTGATCGAAAATCCTGCGGAAGACCAGGGTGTAACCCCGCAGATCATGGACGGTCTGATCAGGGAAATGAATGAAGGTAAGGCCGACTGGCAGATCATTACCTACGCTTATGCCAAGCATACTTTTACGGACCCTAAATCACCGGATTATAATGAGATAATGGCCAAAAGAGCCTGGCAGCATACCCTGTTGTTTCTGAAAGAAGTGCTGCAATAAAAAACAAAAAAGACCACTGTAAAAAGTGGTCTTTTCATTTTGGTGGGAGATACTGGGTTCGAACCAGTGACCCCCTGCTTGTAAGGCAGGTGCTCTGAACCAGCTGAGCTAATCTCCCTTGCACTTGTTGGATTGGAAACAGTCAAGTGAACTGTTTTTGGTGGTGGCAAAGATACAATTTTCGAACAATTTCTTGCAAGATTTGAAAAAAAATGTGGAATCAGGACTTATAACCAATGATCGTTCATCAGAACGAGGGTTAACTCCTTAATTCACATCGCGTTTCTTATCTTAAATATATTCTTTGAATTTTAAAGGATTTACGACTTTAGCGTATGCTTCGTCATACAGGCCAAAAAAGAAGTTTCAGTCATAACCTTCGGCTTGCAGTATTGCTCTGCCTGAATGCAGGTTTTGTCAACGCAGCGGGGTTCATGGCTTTTGCCGTATTGACCACCAATGTTACCGGTCATGCAGCGCTGCTGGCGGTTCACCTGGCCAGCCTGAATTTACGGGCTGCGCGGATGGTTGGGTTATGGTTATTGTTGTTTCTGGCGGGTGCTTTCAGCTCCAGCTGGTATATCGGTCACATCGGCAGGGAAAAAGCTTTCGCCTATACAATTCCGATCGTGCTCATCTTGGTGCTGGTGCTGTTCATTGCCGTCTTTGGAAATAGTTACCGGCATACGCTGCCCGAAACGGAATACTTTGCCGGGAGCCTGCTTTTTGCCATGGGTATGCAGAACGCGCTGGTATCGATGATATCCGGCTCCGTGGTCCGGACAACGCACCTCACAGGAATGTTTACCGACCTCGGGATCGATCTTTCCCATGCAGTATTATCACGGGGACATATCAGTTCGCCCCAAAGGCGCCGGATCGGCCTGCGTTGTGCCATCATCGGTTCTTTTCTGCTGGGTGGTATAGGAGGTGGGTTTATTTACCTTAGGCTGAGCTTTGCTGCCTTTTACATTCCCGCAGGGTTATTGGTGTTGACACTTTGCTACGATTACTTCCGTATCGGGATCAAACGGGTGGTTATTCATCATCGTCAGCGCATTTAGCAACGCGATTCGGCGGGCACACTCAGGCCAATCCCAGGGTTACATTGTCTAAAGTACAAGGTTGGTTACCGGTGAGCCGGGTGTAAAAAAGAACTGGACAGCATCGAAATTAATCGATCTGTCCAGCAAAGTGGGAGATACTGGGTTCGAACCAGTGACCCCCTGCTTGTAAGGCAGGTGCTCTGAACCAGCTGAGCTAATCTCCCCTGATTTGGGACTGCAAATATACAGCCTTAAATCATTTATGCAAAAAAAGATCATTTTTTTTAAGAAGCATTATGGAAGCTCAGGAAAGCACTTCTTCCAGCACCTGGTGGGAACGGATCTCGCCAAAGGAAGCCGTATGTAATCTAAAGTAGATCAGAATTTTTTCCAGCAGGTGCCTTCTCATTTTATTACCGGTCCTTATTTCCGTTATCCTTTCAAAGGGCAGGCTGTAGAGCGAAATGAACAAAAGTGCGTCTTCCTGTTCCAGGTAATTCGGGTGCACGGGAACGGCAGACCTGAACTCGCCTTCCTGCAGATCAAAGTAACTGTCCCCGCTACGGGCCTGCGCATGCGGCGCAAACCCAAGGAACCGGGACAGTTTCAGCAGGAAAGACAGGTGAAAGTTTACACTGGCCTCGCCACATTCGTCAAACCAGCAAACCGAGTTGTAAATAAATTCGAACAAATGCTCATCCGCCGACTGCTGCCTGATGCTCTTATACAATACCTCATTCAGGAAGATCGTCATCGTGCTTTTGATCATGTCATATGGAATGGTCCTGAGCACAGGAAAGGGACGGGCTTCCCTGAGCCGTTGCAAGTTAGAGCCAGGTTTGTGATATACCACCATATCTATCAGGTGCAGCGGTTGCAGCATATTCATGCTGATCTTTGCCTTAGGTTTCCTCACGCCATTGATCAGGTAAGACTGGATGCCGAACTTTTCAGTAAAGACTTGCACGATCACACTGGTGTCGCCGTAGAGCGTGGTCTTGAGTACGATTCCCCTGGTTTTATGTAACATATCCCGTCTTATGTGGTAATACCGGTACTCAACCGGTCTCGCCTTCAAACTTCCAGACCACCACAGCCCTTCCGTTTTTAACATGGCCCAGGGGCTCCCCGTTCTCATAATGGACAAACCTGATCCCGATACCCGGTGCTGCCTTTTTCTTCACCACAAAATACACCAGCAGGCACTGCATCCAGTTTTCTGCCGAAAGTCTGTCTTTCCACAGCTGCGGGTACACCCGTACCTCATTGCCCGTGATCTTCAGCAGGTGCTTTGCTTCTAAGGCCGATACGTTGGCAAGTATCTTCGCCGTTTGCTCTGCTTTGTTCCCTGCCTGATGTACCTTCTTCTTCGCGTACATAATTAGTCCAGCAGCAAGGTATCGTCTTCATCTGTAAGGCTGAGCTGGATATTGTCGGTCCCGGCGATCCCTTCAATGGAGCCCCGGATGTGCGCCGCGTTCAGCAAGACCTTTTCCAGTTGTTTTTCCCTGGCCTTCCAGAGCTTTTCCATGGCATCGCGTTCCCTTTGTATGGATAGTTTCATGCTCATGAAGCCTTCGCGTATGGCCTTCCACTGTTCCGAAAATTCGTTGCTGGTCAGGTAATCATACAGCATATGCATTTTGTCGCCTTTGTTCTCCTGCGATTTTGCCGCACTGTAGAGTTTCATGATCCCGTCGCGCAGGATATAGGCTACGGCCTTTACCTCGTCGAAGGAACAGATCCACACGCCGTCGCGCTCCCCGAAGCAATCCATGCCTTTGGGATAGCACTGGGTAACGATCACTGCCACATCCACGCCCATGCCCCGCATGTCCTTTTTCAGTTTTTCGATCCATTCCACCGAAAACTCCTTAGTGCGCTTGCTCTCATAAATGATACGCCCGCATTCCTGGCCGAACTGGTTCCGCACCAGGTGTACACAGTCTGCACCGCGTACGCCCTTGCCAACTTCCGTGATCAGGTCAAAAGGGAAGGAATTGCGCAGCAGTTCTTCCAGGATCAGCTCCTGCACCTCGCCCTGCAATTGCATAGAGCCTTGTTCGGCCTTACGCTTCATTTCTTCTGCCAATTTCTTCTGGTCTTCCAGTTGTTTCTCCAATTCTTTTACCCGGAGTTGATGCTCTGTTTCCCGGATACTGTTTTTTTCCGCTTCCTGTTTCCTGATCTGCTCCGTCATTTCCATCCGCTGCTCCTGGAGCTTGCGCTGAACCTGGAGCTCAAGCTCTTCTTCCTTCTTCTTCATTTCCTGCTCTTTGCGGAGAAAGTCCAGCTCACGCGCCCTGGCCAGTTTCAGCCGTTCTTCGTTTTCCTTATTGGCCTCGTCTGCCATTCGCAGCTTGTTCTCAAAGTCACTGGCAATGCGTTTCCTCAGGTCCTCTTCCATGGTTTCTCTCAGCAGTTTTTTTTCCTCGGCCAGTTTTTGCTCGTAGGCCAGGGCCTGCTGTTTCTGCTGCTGCTCAAACGCCGCCTCCCGCTGCTTCTGCTGTGCTGCAAACTCATTCTGCTTTTTTGCAAACTCTTCTTCCTTCTGTTTGGTAAAGGAAAGCATCTTTTCCCTCAGGTCTCTTTTATATTCCTCTGCCATCACTTCCTCAATGGGAAATGTATGCGCACAGTTCGGACACTTTATCTCTGTTGACATCTTCTCAGGCTATAATTTTTGAACAAACAAACTCTCCGCAAACTTCATGGACACGCTCCTCGGCTCGCCTTCGCCGATCGCGATATACATAGAACCGTCAAAATCGATCACCTCCTTTATCTTCAGCCGGGTGCCGATGCGCACCTTCAGTTTTTCCAGGTATTGCAGGAACATTGCCGAGGTATCCTTCACGGAAGCCACAGTACAAGTATCTCCCTCCTGCAGTTCCGAAAGCAGCGTCCTGGTAATTTCCGGCATTTCCCCGTTCGCTTTCGGTATCGGGTCACCATGCGGGTCAAACTGCGGGAAGCCCAGAAGCTCTTCCAGTTTATCTACCAGTTTCTGCGACTGAATATGTTCCAGTTGCTCCGCCACTTCGTGTACCTCGTCCCAGCTGAAATCCAGCTTTTCGCAAAGAAAGGTCTCCCACAGGCGGTGCTTCCTCAAAATAACCATGGCGCTCTTCTTCCCCATTTCCGTCAGCAGTATCTTCCCGTATTTCTTATAAGATACCAGCTCCTTTTCCTTAAGTTTCTTTAGCATATCGGTTGCCGTGGCCGGTTTAACCCCCAGATAAGCAGCCATTTCATTGGTTCCGGTCTCGGGTTTGTCCTCGTTCTGGAAGCTCAGTTTCAGCAGTGCTTTCAGATAGTTTTCTTCAGTGTACGATAGCATACTACAAACTTAACCCAAAATCTTAGCTAAAGCAACAGTATAATATTTGTCAAATAATATTTGTTAGATTAATCTAACTTATATAGTTTTGTGTTGTTAAAAATCAAGTTAGATAAATGAAGAAAACTTTAGCTTTCCTGGTATTCTCTGTCCCTTGTCTGGTTGCGCTTGCCCAGGAGCCACTGCCTGAAAAGGCAGATACCAGTAAGAAGGACCTTAACGAAGTCGTCGTCACGGGAACGCTCAAAGAAGTAAGGCGCCTGGAAAGCCCGGTCCCTGTAGAGGTCTATACACATAGCTACCTAAGAAAAAACCCTACCCCAAACCTTTTTGAGGCGCTGCAAAACATCAATGGCGTAAGGCCCCAGCTCAATTGTAATATTTGTAATACCGGCGATATCCACATCAACGGACTCGAAGGTCCATATACGATGGTACTGATCGACGGAATGCCCATCGTCAGCAGTTTGTCCAGTGTCTATGGCTTGTCTGGCATTCCCAGTTCGCTCGTAGAACAGATAGAGATCGTCAAGGGGCCGGCCTCCTCACTGTACGGCAGTGAGGCTGTAGGCGGTCTTATCAACGTCATTACCAAAAAGGCAGATAAGGCCCCGGTGTTCTCCGCCGATGTATTTACAACCAGTTACCAGGAACACAATTCCGACATCGGAATCCGGCTCCGGCCTTTCTCCGGGGCCACGGTACTTACCGGTATTAATTATTTTAAATATGGCAACCCCGAAGACCGCAATCATGACCACTTTACAGATGTCACGCTGCAGGACAGGATATCTGTCTTCCAGAAGTGGGATTTCAGACGCAAGGAGGGTCGCCTGTTTACGCTCGGCGCCCGCTATATGTACGAAGACCGCTGGGGCGGGGAGATGAACTGGAACAAGTCTTACCGTGGCGGCGACCAGGTCTATGGCGAAAGTATTTTTACAGGCCGCTGGGAGCTGATCGGCAATTATCAGCTGCCGGTCAGTGAAAAGCTCCTGTTCTCGTTTTCCTGGAACAGGCACGACCAGGACAGCCGCTACGGGACCACCTCCTATATCGCCACGCAGCAGATCGCATTCGGGCAGCTTACCTGGGACAAGCAGCTTGGCGCGCATGACCTCCTTGCGGGCATTGCGCTGAGGTACACATTTTATGACGACAATACGCCTGCTACCACCAGGCTCAACCAGTCCCTGAACCAGCACACCTGGCTGCCCGGATTTTTCATGCAGGACGAGATCCGGTTATCAGATGCACATCGCCTCCTGGCAGGGTTCCGCTATGATCATAATTCCGTGCACGGTTCTATCTTTACGCCCCGGGCCGCCTGGAAATGGAACATCGATGAAAATAACATCCTCAGACTTAATGCCGGCACTGGTTTCCGGGTGGTCAACCTCTTTACCGAAGACCATGCGGCGCTTACCGGCGCCCGCAGTGTCGAGATCACAGGCCGGCTCCATCCCGAAAAAACCTATAACATCAACTTCAATTACCTCAAAAAGATCTATACCTCAGGGCAGGTTTTCATCGGTTCCGAAACTTCTGTATTCTATACCCATTTCAATAACCGGATTATCGGTGATTTCGATACCGACCCGGGCAAGATCATTTACAGTAACCTGGATGGCTATGCCGTCAGCAAAGGGATCAGCACCAATATCGACCTCACTTTCCCTGCCGGATTAAAGTTTATCGTTGGGGCTACTTATCAGGATGTCGCTACGGTGGAACATGGCCGGAAGGTACAGCAGATCCTGACCGAGCGGTTTTCGGCCAACTGGGCCGTTAGCTATAAAGTTAAGCCCCTTAAACTGGGAATCGACTATACCGGCAACCTGTACAGCCCTATGCGTCTGCCACTGGCCGGCGAACTGGACCCACGTAAGCCTTATTCCCCATTCTGGAGTATACAGAATATACAACTCACCTATTCTGGTTTCAGGCGCTTCGAAATCTACGGGGGTATCAAGAACCTGCTCAACTGGACACCGAACCGAGGCAATCCGTTTATCATTGCCCGTACCGGAGACCCCTTCAACAAGACCCCGGACCAGAACAATCCTTATCAGCTTAGCTTCGACCCCAGTTATGTCTACGGGCCCAACCAGAATATCCGGGCTTTTCTGGGGCTCAGATTGACAATCCAATGATAGCTTTGTTTTCCATAAATCCCTTAACTTTATGGCATGAGCTATCTATCCACCTACCAGGCAGCAAAGCATATTGCGCCCAAAGTCGAAGCCATCTTTGCCGCGCACCTGGCCGCGGCAAGGGAAAACGGGGAAGAGGACCTGGCGCCCCTGCCTGCAGCGGACGTGGTAGAAGCCATTTTAGATGCTACTTTCTGGGCAAGCCTGCGCAAGGAAGAAGGGCATTCTCCAAAAATATCGCTGGCTTACCTGCCACCTCAGCAGGCCGGTAATCCTTTGCTGTTCAAGCACCATTTCAAGCTCAATCCCGGCATACTTACCAAACTGGCCCCCGGCATAGAACGTCCCGGCATCCACCTTGGGATCTGGTCAGATGAAGACGGGCTTTACATCTGGGGGACGACGGTCAGTATTCCCAATTTTTGTTTTGTCGTTGATGTTTCGGAACCTGCGCTGCTCGTCATTAAGCACCGCAGGATCTATGGCTTCGGTAAATTCACCAACGTTGCAGTGCTGAAGGGTGACCAGGTGAAAATGGTTGACAGCCTCAGTGCCGGCATTCCTGATTGTCCGCCGATGCTCCTTTCGCTGCTTGACCTTACTGCACCTTCGTACTGGAACGATTCGGTTAACGTGCTCATCCAGCTTGCGGTCTCCATGCGCGCACATGGAAGGGGAGGTACGCTGCTGGTTGTGAACAATGAAAGCAGTAACTGGCTGCAGTCTATCATTAAGCCTGTACAGTATTATGTACAGCCTTCATTCAATGGCCTGGCCAAATTGCTCGGACAGGACCGGAAGGATGCCAGTCAGATCTTTTGGCAGACTGCACTAAAGCGCGAAATAGATCACCTTGCGGGGCTTACCGCTGTAGACGGTGCCACCGTGATCGGTAATAACTACGAACTGCTGGCCTTCGGCGCCAAGATCGGAAGGGCTAAGGGAAAGGACAATATCGATGAGATCGCTTTTTCTGAACCTATCCTCGGAGGCGAAGCCGTTGTGATTCATCCCTCCAGGATAGGAGGGACAAGGCACCTTTCTGCCGCGCAATTCGTCCATGACCAGCGCGACGCTACTGCCCTGGTAGCCTCACAGGACGGACATTTTACGATTTATGCATGGTCGCCCAGCCAGGAGCGGGTGCAGGCCCACAGGATCGATACGCTGCTGTTATAAATCCCTTCAGGGAGCAGCTAAAAAATCAGGAAAAGATAATTGCCGCTACGATCACAACCAGGAACAGGATGATCATCACCATCCTGTCACCGGCAATACATTGCGCTCTGGTCAGCTTCTTCGGTGCAGCGGTCTCTGCCTTTTGCCTGGCAAAAAGCGGAGCGACAGTATGATGAAGTTTGATTAACATAGGTAGATGTGTTTTGCAGATGTTTGAATATCAGTACAAAAGGCAAGCCATATGCTTTGGTTTCTGTGGAAATGTGGATAACTTTTTGGTAGTCTGTCCTTAGTCTGCAAAATTTATATAGTACTATGTATTGCATATTACTATATAAAGCATATATCTTTGTAATGTTATGATAGCAGAAAATACACAAACCCAAATGCGTAAGGGGATACTGGAGTACTGTGTGCTCCTGATCATCTCCCGGGGGCAGATCTACGCTTCCGACATTATCGCCGAATTAAAGTCTGCACGCCTGCTTGTGGTGGAAGGCACGCTTTATCCCCTGCTTACCCGATTGAAGAACAACGGCCTGCTCAGTTACAACTGGGTAGAGTCCAGTTCGGGGCCTCCGCGCAAATATTATATCCTTACCGAAGAAGGACGTCAGATACTGGGTCAGCTCGATGCCACCTGGCAGGAGCTTTCCTATGCGATTGAAACCTCTAAAACCAAGAAATCATGAAGAAGACACTCAATATCAATATCGGCAATTCCATTATCTACATTGAGGAAGATGCCTACGAAATGCTTACCGCCTATCTCAGTGAAGTAAAGCAGTATTTCGCCAGGAACGCGGACAACTATGAGATCGTTACGGACATCGAGAACCGCATTGCCGAGATGTGTGCCGAAATACTGGAAACCCAGCAAAAGCAGGTGATCGGTATTTTCGATGTGCAGACCATCATCCGTCAAATGGGCTCGGTCAGCGATTTCGAATCCTCAGAGGCTGAAGCACTCGGTGACCGGCCGGAAGGACAGCAGGGTACCGCCTATGGCCACCCTTACCGTACTGTACGGAGACTCTACCGCGATACCGATCAGGCCATGATTGCCGGCGTCTGCGCCGGGTTGGCCCATTACCTGGAGCTCGACGTGCGCTGGGTAAGGCTTATTGCCCTGCTTACCGTATTCATCGCCGGCTCGGGTATACTGGCTTATGTGATCCTCTGGATCATGATCCCCAGGGCTTCCACCAAAACTGAAAAAATGACCATGCGCGGAGTTGAGGCCAATCTGAAGGGCTTTGCCGACAGTTACCTTGATCCCTTCATGGCAGAATCGAAGGGGTTCCTGGCTGGTTTTTTCCAGGTGATCGGTGAGTTCCTCAATGGCACGGGGAGGGTCATCTTCAAAACTGCCGCGGTCTTCATTATCGTCATCGCTTCCATTTGCCTCATCGGCCTGTTCGTTATGCTGTTCGTGCTGATGGGTATCTGGGATGCGGATGTTGCCAATTACTTTCCTTTTAACATCATCAACGAAGAGTATTTCAATCCACTGGCCATCAGTACCTTCGTGGTAGGGGCAATACCCTTGCTGGCCCTCATCCTTTTTTCGGCCCGTGTGGCTTTCAGCAGCCGTGAAGTCAACAAGACACTATCCTTTATTCTGCTCATCATCTGGCTTGCCGGACTGGCCCCGCTCATTGTTTACATCACCCGGATCTCATCCGAGTTCAAGGAAGGTGCAGAATATGCACAGACCGCGGAACTCAAAAATTATCCTGAATATGTGCTGACCGTAGACCGGACCCGTTTTTTCAGCAGGGAAGACAGCCTGAGCTATAGTATCGATGCGGAGCATTACCGCGGCAAACGCATCCTCGCCGATATCGACGACGAGTTCAAAGCCCCCAGGAATGTCAGTCTCTGGATCGAGAAAAGCGGCAACGGCAAAACCCTGCTTGTTCAGAACTTCCGGTCAAGGGGGAAGACTTTTCAGGCTGCACTGAAAAATGTCCAGGCGATCCGCTACGACTACCAGCAAACGGATTCTCTCGTGAATTTTAACCCTATGGTGCAACTGAGCAAGGACAGCCGCTGGAGGGGCCAGGAGGTAACGCTGACCTTAAAAGTCCCGGTAGGTACCATGATCAGCCTCAGCTGGGAGCTTCAGCGTTACATGAGCGGCAATATCTACTGGGACTGCGAGAATAACCCGGCACATGACGGCTATACCCAGCTGATCATGACCGAAGAAGGTGTCAGGTGTCTGCACGAGCGCAAGCCCGGGAACGAGGAGTAATCTTCAGGGATGATCAGGGCTTAACCGTATAGCGGTAGACAGAGCGGACCACATTTCCGTTTTTGTCTACCCCTTCTATGACCGCCCGGTACGTACCGTTGCCATCTGCATTGTAATACTCAAGCGGAGGCAATTCTGCAGCACCGGTCTCTACCTTCGGGTTCCAGTAGATCGTTGTTCTCAGGTCATTGAAATTATACGTACTTGTGGCGTTTACGTATTTCGGTGAATAGAATTCGCGCTGCTTTGCAAAGCCCTTAGGTTTGAACTTGACCAGGTTAGCTTCAGGGATCATTTGCTTCAGCTGCGCCAGACTGATCTTCGTTCCTTTCACCGGGGCCTTGGTATTCACCACCAGTACACCCTTCGTATTGTACTGGCGGTCTATCGTGCCCAGTTCGTCCTTCGTAAAGACTTCTACCGATTCTACTTCTTCAGCCTTTACCATAGTCAGTCCGAAATAATCGACCGCGTTGCCGTTCAGGAAGATCTGTACCGGTACTCTGCTGCCTGCCTGGTAGTCCCTGGACACATAAAACTTATCTTCATAAAAAGTAAGCCCGGTAGCTTGTCCCTGAAGGCAAAGGGCAAAATTATTACAGCCCCTGAACCGCTCGCCGTCGATCGTATAGACGTTGATATTGCCAAGCCCCGACAATGCGGAATGATCATTATGGCTGGGGCGTTTCACCTTGCCGCCTTCAATTTTTACTTCCTTTAATGTACGGAGATAGCTGTACTGCCGCTTGCTGTTGCTCAGGTAAGGCGCCAATGCGCTGTCGATGTTCGATACTTCATCCGGGAAATTCGGGTTTTTGGTCACCGGCGGGCCTGCCTGTCCATCCATCAGCACCATCAGGCTGGAACCGTTGGCCGCATACTTGGCGTTGATGACCACCTCAGAAGAGTCTGGAAAGTTCAGTTTTGGAAATACAAACGTACCGTTAGGTCTGCTCTCGGCCTCAGCGGCGTAGGTCGTCCCGGTAACTGTCAGCCGGAGCAATCCCTTTCTTACCGGCATGCCCGTGCGGTCACGCAAGGTTCCGGACAACCGCATGTCCTGCTCCGGGAAAAGCTTGATGGGCGGGAATTTTCCAGCCAGCACGTCCTTGTAATTGAACCGGCGGTAGCCCTGGCTCAGCATCAGCTCGTCCAGCGCCATGATCTTTTTTTCATCGGGCTTGCTGAAGTAATAGTTGGGCTTCTCTATATAGCCCTTCAGGTCGGAAGTAAGCAGCAGTGAGCTCAGTATGGTGACTTCGTTGTCTTCGTTGACCGGCACCTTCTGTTCGTCCGTTACCGATATTGAAAAGCTGCCCTCCATAGGTTGGCCCGCGTCCTTTGCCGATACCGAAAGTTTTACCTTCTGCCTCGGCTTATATGCCGGCAGATCCGTTTTCAGGGAAACTGTCGTCAGCGCTGAAGGGTAATTGAAGGAAAGGCGTTCAGCGACAGGAATTCCGCTTTCTGAGAACAGCGTCACCTGTACAATGCCCGAGGGGAATTTGTCCTTCGCGATCTTCGCGCTGGTCAGCTGGCCATTCAGCTTTGTCTTTGCGGCATAGCAGATGATACCGCTATTGGTCGCAACCAGGAACATTGTCTTTCCCTTATTGGCCGCGAAGTACGGATCGTTGGCGAGTATTTTGACCTGCAGTTCCGTCGGGTCAAGACTGTTTACCTGCAGGGCAACACCAGAGCCCAGTGCCTTTGGCAGCTCGAAGCTTTTTGAAGTACCGTCTCTGAAGGTGATGTTGGCCTTGTAGGTTTTTGCAGCGTCAGCATTCAGGTAAAACGATCCCATACCCAGGTGCGTTGAATTGAAACTGGTAACAGCGGCCCCGGTGTTATCCGTTACCGTACCCTTTATATCTACGCCTTGTCCCGCTGAATTGATCGCTTTAAAACCTACCCTTATGGCTACTCCGCTGATGAGGTCACCACCTTCCGGGAAAAATTGTACATCAAAGTCACTCTTTACCGGCCTCAGTTTAAAGGTTGCCGTTTCTATGTTGTTTTCCGCGATCAGCAGTTCTGTCTTCAGCTCACCGTCAGTAATAGGACCGTTCTTCTTAGGATCAATCTTGATCTTAAGGGTGCCGCCGGCATCCGTGGTGCCCTTGCCCTTACTGACGACATCGAAGTTCGACAATACCTCCCA
Organism: Pedobacter sp. JY14-1; assembly: GCF_029269825.1. Taxonomy (GTDB): domain Bacteria; phylum Bacteroidota; class Bacteroidia; order Sphingobacteriales; family Sphingobacteriaceae; genus Pedobacter. Next base: position 483,442 of record NZ_JARJHU010000003.1, read on the forward strand.
GCTGACCTGTTTGTTTGCCAGGGGTACATTCTCATTGTTCCTGAACTGCACCACGGCATCGATCACCTGGCTTTTGTCATTCTGGGTGTTTTTATAACTGAAATTGGTGAGCAGCTGTTTGTCTATCGCTTCGCCCACAGGTATCGTTTTGCTGAAAAAGTAATCTGCGTCAAAGTTGACCATCCATAGCGTATAGGCCTTTATGTGGTAGTTGCCCTGGTAGTACAATCCTTTGTTTAACGGAATGTTGCCGGTAGCTACGCCATTTGTCACCGGCAGTTTCAGGCTTTGTACCAGCGAATCGCGGCTGTTCATTACGTCCACATAGAGGATCTTACTGAGCTGTGAAGGTACATGCACTTCCATGGTCAGGTAAGCCTTAAACCAGATGGTATCGGCTACACTATAGTAAGGCTTGTCAAAATGCAGGTAGACCTTCTCTGCGGGGTAATTGTCGGTGGCTTTTTTGGAGGTATTGATAATGTTGTCCAGGATCAGGCTATCTTGCTGGGCATTTGCACCCAGGTGCAGACCTGCGGAAAACAGGAGGAAAGCAATTATGGCAATTAATGATCTCATTCAAAAGAAAGGTGTGGTATAATCCCGCTAATATATTCATTTAAGAATGTATTCGGTTAAATACCACACCTATTTAACATTTTTTGACAGCGGCCTTCCGGCCCTTCCAGCAGGCACGGAACAGGCCTTGAATCCTGCCTAGTCGATACGGATCACGAAGTCTTCCAGCGGCGTACGCACCTTTTTCAGGTTCACCAGCCAGTCACCCGCTTCATCCCGGTAGCCCAGCGGAAGCAAGGTCACACTGCGCAGTCCGCGCTCCCTGAGGCCCAGGAGCGCATCCAGCTTATCTGTCTCAAAGCCTTCCATCGGAGTGGCGTCCACCTTAAGCAGTGCGGCTTCAGTAATGGCCACGCCGAAGGCGATGTAAGCCTGTCTTGCGGCATGCTGGAAATTCTGTTCTTCGGTCTGCGCGCCGAAAATACCCAGCAATCTTTGCAGGTAATCTGCGGTGGCGGATTCCGGCAATCCACGTTCTGCGTTTGTACGTGCGAATACAGACCTGATGCGTTCCTCGGTATATTTGTCCCAGGCCGCGAAGATCAGCAGATGCGAGCTGTCGGTAATCTGCGTCTGGCCGTAAGCTACTTCCTGTATCTTTGCCTTCAGTTCAGGATTGGTGACCACGATCACCTTGAATGGTTGCAGGCCGGAAGATGTAGGGGCCAGCCGTGCAGCAGCAATGATCTGGTCAACTTTGTCCTGTGAAACTTTTTCACCGTTCATCTTTTTGGTGGCATAGCGCCACTGAAGTGCATCTATTGTGCTCATAATGTGATTATTGAAATTTTTTTGAATTCTTATTGGCTAACTACAGTTAAATAAATAACAGTGTTAGCAAATTTAGTAACGTTAGTGTTTCCGGGAAAATTTCGTATTGCTTATGACTTTTAGATGATAACTTTTGTAATTCCCGGGGGTTATTCATACAAATTATTCGAGCTATGAAAAAGTTAATTGCATCCATCTTCTGGTTAGCCGCTGTTTCCCTGACTGCTACAGCGCAGGAAAAGGGATTTTACCTTAAACCTACCGGCGGATATTTCATTAAGGTAACCCCAGTCGAATTCCCATCTATAAACGGACAGCTCGCCCGCGACAGGACAACCAACATCACGGGTACGGGTGCGGGGGCAACGACGACTACTGAGGAGACCGCACTTACCGGGTCCTTCGGACAGGGCTTCAGGGCAGGTCTGGTGGGCGGTTATCAGTTCAGTAATATTGTTGGCGTTGAGCTGGGCGTAAACTATTATAAGAGCGAAGACCAGGATATGCTGAGGCAGTCCGTGATCAACAATGGAACTACGGTATTGAGCCTGCATTCCAAAGGAAACGTTACGGCTTTTGACCTGGCACCGGCACTCGTATTCCGTATTCCTGTGCGCGGTAACTTTCAGCCTTACAGCAAGGTTGGTGTAATCGTTCCATTCAGCGGCTATCTGCAGATCCATACATCAGTCAATGACCAGACCGGCCAGATCGCGGCGTCGCAGGGCATTGTTTCTCCTGCCGGTACGCGGACCAATCTGGTACTGGAGCGTGAAGAACGCATTAACCCTAAGGCCACCATCGGTTTTCAGAGTGCACTCGGTTTCGACTACAAAGTCAGTAACCGGATCGGCTTGTTCGCAGAACTGGAATACCGCAATGTTTCCGTTGGGGGCAAAGACAAAGACCTCAAAAAGTATGACGGCACGGCTACCGTTGTTGTTAATGCAACCAATACACCGGTAGGTTCAAAACAGCTGACCCTGGACGACCAGCCGGCGGGCGACAGAAAGGTTAACTATCACAAGGCCATTGGTTCTTCGATGAACGTAAAAGGCAGTGCCGGCTACGATTCCAGCAAGCCGTCCGACGACCTGAGGTCTTATATCAATATTGGCGGGCTTGGCCTGAACGTTGGGGTTAAGATAGGTTTTTAAATGGCCATCGGCCGGGTTTGTCACCATGCCTGGCCCCGCTTGGTACTGCCTTTCTCCACAAAAGGTACCTCCTTTGTGGAGAAAGACAGCCTGAAGGGTGGAGCGATCAGAATTGAAGGCCGAGGGCAAGGGACAGCGTGAACATCCTGGTGTCCAGGTTACCCCTGTCGGAAGCCTTTTCCTTACTGAAGACCGGGTTGACCATATAGCTTCCGCGCAGGTCGCCGTAAGGATTGAACCCGGTTTTCCTTCCGGCGACCCTCAGTCCCGCAATGATGCTGGTATTGAAATTCCTTACATCCATCAGCTGCCGCTTTTCATTCTTTGGCGCATCGTAACCATCGACATCTGGGTAGATCCATTTTGTGGTCTTGTGTACCGCGACACCTTTGGCGATCCCTCCATATACCTTCAGCGAAGTGTTCAGGCGAAGCGGAAGTACATTGTAGCCAAGGGTAATGGGCAGTTCCATATAGTCTATCCGGAAATTATAATAGTTGTAGGCTTGTTCTTCCCCGTTTTCGTTATAAATCACCACGTCGTAATTCTTTTCGCGGTAAGACATCCCTCTTGCAGTATACAGGAGTTCTGCCCCTACAGCAAGCCTGGGCGTGATGTCGTAATCCAGGGTGATACCGCCAAAACCGGATAGGCGGACATAATTCTCAAACGTGTCATAATAGCCTGGGATATGCGGATCAAACGGAGCGACATCCCGGGTGAAGACAGAAGCGTTTACACCGGCCTTGACACCGACCCGGATGTATTTCTGAAAGGTGACCTGCGCAGGGGCAGCCAGGCCCAGGCTTAGCGCCACGGCCAGTAAGAGGAGCTTTTTCATAAAGGTTGTATTTGTGTGTATCTAAATATAATAAACTGAACTGATATTTTTCTTCCGGTCACAAAAACGTGATGTAGCAAATGAAAGGATAATGTTAAATTCCCGGTCAAATTGAAACCACTGTATGAAACACCCAATAATCATCAGGCTTGCTACAGTTTGGCTTTTGTTCAGCGGCGCACAGACCGTCCGCGCACAAGCAGAAAAAGATACCTGGATGCTGACTTATTTCCGGCAGCGTTATCCCACGCGTATTGAGATTGACAAACAGGGCAAGGTCGTTGAAGTGCCTTTGCCGGATCCGATGCAGATCGAGCAATTGCATATTGCCTTGTCTGACGACGGACGTCACTGGAAACCCCTGAACGGTAACAAGCCGATATGGGACCGGCACATGCGCGACCAGTATATCCATAAGGGGCCTGATGGCCTTTGGCGCCTTGTAGCGACGGGGGGCGGGGGCGGTGCGGAGGCACGCCGGGAAAAAGGGCCAAGCTGTACTTATGCGACTTCCGAAGACCTGATCCACTGGAAGTTTGAGAAGTACCTGTACCTGATGAAAGATGTAAGGGACGAATCGGGTGCCTTTGTGAGGAACATCTGGGCGCCGGAGTTTTTTTATGACGAGGATACGAAGGAATACCTGCTGCTCTGGTCTTCTACCTTTAAGGAGGCCGGCTGGATGGAAAGCCGGCTCTGGTACTGTAAGACTAAGGACTGGCAGACCTTTACCCCGGCAAAGGTGCTGTTCGCGCCTCCATACTCGGTTATCGACGGTACATTAATGAAGCATAAGGGAACTTATTACCTTTTTCATAAAGAAGAGGAGTTCGGGGCCAGGACAGGTGAACGCAGGGCCATACGCCTGGCTACTTCCAGGAACCCCGAAGGACCCTATGAGGTCTACAATGGCCCGATGAACAAAGGCCAGCTGGTGCCGACCATTACTGAGGGGCCGAGCGTGATGCCCGATCCGGTTAAAAAAGGCTGGCTGCTGCTGTATGATTACCCTATGGCAGACCGGTACGGCATATCCTCGTCACCGGACCTCCTTCACTGGAAGATCGAAAAGGACATTGCCATGCCACCTGATGCGCGGCACGGCAGTGTCTCTAAGCTGAGCAAGGCAGAGGCAAAGGCCCTTCAGGAAGCCTTTCCCGGCGAATAGCATCGGGCTTCAGGACTTATAACATGCTGGTATATTTGATCAGGGGCAGTGCGCTGCTCAGGTCGGGCATTGACGGATCATTGATCTGTTTGTAATTGACCAGGAATGCCTCTGCGAGCTCAGAAGCCTTGAGGTCGTAACCTGCAGTATCGGTCCAGGTATTGCGCGGGTTCAATACATTGTCGGGAACACCGGGACAGGAAACCGGCATCTGCAGACCGAAGAAAGGATCGGCTACATAAGCTTCCTTAGCCAGGCTACCGTCCAGCGCCGCCCGGACCATGGCGCGGGTATAACTCAGTTTGATCCGCTGCCCGGTGCCGTAAGCCCCCCCGGTCCAGCCGGTATTGACCAGCCAGACATTTACATGCTGTTCCTTCAGCTTTTCGCCTAGCATAATGGCATACCTGGAAGGGTGAAGCGGAAGGAAGGCCTTCCCGAAGCAGGCCGAAAAGGTCAGCTGCGGTTCGGTGATCCCGGTTTCCGTGCCTGCTACCTTAGCCGTGTAACCGCTCAGGAAATGGAACATCGCCTGTTCCGTGGTAAGCCTGGAAATTGGCGGTAATACCCCGCAGGCATCGGCAGTAAGGAAGAAGATGTTCCCGGGAGTTGACGACACGGAAGGCAGTAATGCATTGTCTACAAAGTCCAGGGGGTAGGCCACACGGGTATTTTCTGTTTTGCTGATGTTATCGAAATCTACCTTGCTGGTGCCGGAAAAAGGGCATACATTTTCCAGCAGGGCGCCCGGCCGGATGGCATGGTAGATCTCCGGTTCTTTCTCTTCGCTCAGCCCGACGCATTTGGCATAGCAGCCGCCCTCAAAATTGAAGATGCCCTCTGCGGTCCAGCCATGCTCGTCGTCACCGATCAGCCTGCGGCCTGCGTCGGCAGATAAGGTGGTCTTGCCTGTACCGGAAAGGCCGAAGAAAATTGCGGTATCGCCTTCCTGACCTGCATTGGCTGAGCAGTGCATGGGCAATACATGGTGGTTTTCAGGGAGCAGAAAATTCAGCACGGAAAAGATACCTTTCTTAATCTCCCCGGTGTAACCGGTGCCGCCGATCAGTATCATTTTTTTACTGAAGCTAATGATGGTAAAATTACCCTGGCGGGTACCGTCGGTCTTTGGATCGGCCTGGAAGGAAGGCACGGCGATAATGGTCCAGGCCTCCTTCATGTCGTTGCCTTCCTCCCTTAATCTGAGTCCTTCGTAATCGGTATACCTCAGGAACAAGTTATGCGCGAACAGGTTCTGGTAAGCGGTTTCAGTAATGACGCGTACCGGCAGGCGGTAGGCTTCATGTGCACAGGCATAGCAGTCGCGCACGTAAAACGGCTTTTCGTTCAGCGTAGCAATCATACGGCCAAGCAGACGGTCAAAATGCGCTGCCTCAAAGGGGATATTGATCTCACCCCAGTCTACCCTGCGGGCGGTGATGTCGTCACGGACGATGAAGCGGTCTTTGGGGGAGCGTCCGGTAAAGGTGCCGGTATCTACAGCAACTGCGTTTTTATCGGTAATCCAGCCTTCGGGTTTGTCCGGATCAGTGATCGCGGCTACCAGTTCGCTGACATTCAGCTGGTATAATGCCTTTTGCTGATCAAGTCCGTGTCCGGAAAGATCGGGTTGGAACATAGACACTTTGTCCATAAGCAAGAATAATAAGTTAGTTAGTCGCGCCAAAGGTAGGGAACAATTCCCTGGATTTGGCGTAAAAAAGCACGAAAATTTTACTTATTGTACCTTGTACACACTCAGGATCTGCTTGCTTTAAGGTCATCTGTAAAGGCATCGATCTGGTCTTTGGTAATGCCAGGCATACAGATGATATGTGAAAATCCGTTTTCTGTAGCCAGCTGCCATTTCAATTTGATGGCTGTCGCAGGCTCAGGCAAAACTACGGTAATGGCGCGGCTGTTCTTCCAGGCCGGTATGCCGATGGCGGTGAGTTTTTCCAATGCATAATTGGCCAGGGCAAGGCATTGCTGGTAACGCTCCTGTAGTCCCCCGATACCGAGTCTTTTGATGGTGTACCAAAGAAAAACCGGGCTATGACCATTGCGGGAGCCGGTAATAGTAGTGTCGATACTGTCAATATAGGAGACACCCCTGGCGATCCGGTCGCGATTGCTTTTCCTTACGAGTACGACACCGCAGGGAATCGGTGACCCGAAGAATTTATGGCCGCTCACGGCGATGCTGTCTGCCCCGTCCATGAAGTCAAAACTTGGCTTTGGCGACATGAATGGTGCGAAACTACCGGCCAGCGCACCGTCGCAGTGGATATATTTTCTTGTTATGGCATTGTCCTTCAGGATGTGGTTGATCTTGTCCAGATCGTCGACGGCTTCGGTCATGGTAGTGCCGATATTAGCCAGGATGACTACAGGAAGGTGCCGGTTCATCCTGATGGTATGGTTGAGGTCATCATAGTCAATTTCCCCGCTGGGCTGTGTACGTACTGCTATGGAGGGCATACCCAGCAGGTGAATGTTCTTATGGACACTGTAATGCGTGGCATCGCTGTAATAGACCATGGCCTTTGGATAAAGCTCACGGGCAAGGTAGAGCCCGTAAAGGTTGCCCTCCGAACCGCCATTGGTTACATAGCCCCAGGTATTTTCTGTCTCTGCCCTGAACAAACCGGCGAAAAAGGCAACTACTTCTCTTTCCATCGGCAGTGAGGAAAATACATAAGCACTTTTGATCATCGGATCACCGACATTGTTAAGGGGATATTTCATCAGCGCTTCAAGTTCGGAGAAGTCGAAATCGGTATTTGCGGGATAACCGATGCAGGCTTGCGTATTTCCGGTAATGCTGCCGATAAATTCGTTAAGCACCCGCTGGTCGGTGTCTGATAGTTTTTTCATCTGAATAATAATAAGCTGCCCGAAGGCTTTAGTCCAGCGGGTAAATTTCGGAAACCCGCTGCTTACTTTCAACATATCTTTATTATTTCAGATTTTCTTTAAATCAAGCTGAGACAGTAAATTATTAAACGTTATATTGACATTTAATAATTTGTTTTTATATTCGCTGAACAACACACACGAATTATGAGCGCCCAAAAATTTACCTTACCATTTATTGTACTTCTGATCATCTGCTGTTCCTGTTTCAGCCAACCGGCCGAAAAGAAGTATGCGGCATACCTCTTTACGTATTTCATCGGGAACGAAAAGTCAGAAGAAGCTATTCGCTTTGCCTTGAGTACAGACGGGTACACCTGGAGGGCGCTCAATGGCAATCAGCCGGTGATTGATTCCAGAAGGATCAGTTCCACAGGCGGTGTACGTGATCCTCATATATTGAGGGCTGCTGACGGAAAGTCATTTTATATGGTGGCGACAGACATGGTGTCGGCCAATGGCTGGAATTCTAATCGTGCGATGGTACTGTTGAAATCCAATGACCTGATCAACTGGACCTCGAGCGTTGTTCATATCCAAAAGCGCTTTTCCGGTCAGGAAAACCTTCATCGTGTATGGGCGCCACAAACCATCTACGATAGTAAGGCGGGGAAATACATGATATACTGGTCTATGCAGCATGGAGAAGGCCCGGATATCATTTACTGGGCTTATGCAAATAAGGACTTTACAGATCTGGAAACTACGCCTGAACCGCTATTTAAGCATCCTGAAGGTCACGCCTGTATTGATGGGGATATTATTTATCACAATGGAAAATACCATCTTTTCTTCAAGACAGAAGGTAAAAATTTAGGGATAAGGGTAGCCGTATCGGATGATCTGAAAAGGGGATATACACTTCAGCCGGGAAGTGTTCAGCAGACGACGGATCCGGTTGAAGGATCAGGTGTCTTTAAGCTGAACGACGGATCCGGCTATATTCTGATGTATGATCTGTATACGAAGGGGAAGTACCAGTTTACCAAAAGCACGGACCTTAAGTCGTTCCGGTTAGTTGACCACGCAGTCAGTATGAATTTTCATCCGCGTCACGGGACTGTGATCCCGGTTACTGCTCAGGAAGCATCTGCACTTATAAAAAGATGGTATACTGCCGGGGATGTAATTGCTTCTGCGCAGAGTCCGGATATTAGAACCAACAATATCTTGCTGGACACTGCTTCAGCAAGTGCCTATTTCCCGGTTAAACAGAATGCAGCACTAAAAGCCCTTGATCCTAAATTCATGCTGTTTCCAGGTATAAAGATCAGTCCTAAGCCGCCCTATGACCTGACACGCGGACCTCTGCGGGTTGAAGTGGGAATTTCGGGACAGACTGCCAGGCACTTCTATATCTCGGGATCGGTTGATCAAAATCCTGTTCTGAATGGGTATTATGCAGACCCGGAAGTGCTTTATTCCAATAAGACAGGCAAATTTTATCTCTACCCGACAAGCGACGGTTTCAACGGCTGGTCGGGGAATTATTTTAAAGCTTTTTCTTCTCAGGATTTATCGAGCTGGAAAGATGAAGGAATAATCCTGGATCTGCCAAAGGATGTGCGGTGGGCTGACCGTAATGCGTGGGCGCCAACAATTGCTGAGAAAAAGGTTGCCGGAAGCTACAGGTATTTCTATTATTTCTCTGCGGCGCAAAAGATAGGGGTCGCAGTAAGTGAAGAGCCGGCGGGGCCATTTCGCGATAGCGGGAAGCCGCTGATCCAGGGGCATCCTAAAGGTCTTGACTTCGGCCAGGAAATTGATCCCGATGTTTTTACAGATCCGGTTAGTGGTAAAAGCTATCTGTATTGGGGTAACGGATATATGGCAGCAGCTCCGCTTAACGACGATATGATTTCCATCGACACCTCACGCATCAGCATCATAACGCCTGATGACACGTACCGTGAAGGCACAGAGATTTTTTTCCGGAACGGGAAATACTATTTCATGTGGTCGGAAAATGATACGCGAGACGCAGATTATGCCGTGAGATATGGTATTGCTGATAGTCCAACCGGCAAGATCATAATACCCGGAAAAAACCGTATCTTATCGAGAAAAGATAGCGAAGGTATTTACGGGACCGGCCATAATTCGATACTCAAAATACCGGGTAAAGATGAATGGTATATTGTTTATCATCGGTTCACCCGTCCCAAAGGCATTCTGATGGGCGAGGCCGCTGGCTTCAACCGCGAGGTTTGTATCGACCGGCTTTATTTTAACGAAGATGGATCTATTAAACCGGTGGTTCCAACTACCAAAGGCGTCAGAATTTCCGATAAATGAAAAAATTGATTTTACTCTTACTTGTGTGCAGTCATTGCCTGCAGGGTCTTTGCCGCCAGGAAATGGCGCCAAAAAGCAGATCTGCAGTCGGTTCCGCTGATTTCACCCTGGGTGAAAAGGAATTTCTGCTTAATGGAAAGCCATTCCTGATCAGGGCCGGCGAAGTGCATTTTCCGCGTATCCCAAGGCAATATTGGGACCATCGCATCAAGATGCTGAAGGCAATGGGTATGAACACTGTCTGTATCTATTTGTTCTGGAACCTGCATGAACAGGAAGAGGGTAAGTTCGATTTTTCAGGTCAGCGCGATGTAGCGGCCTTTGTCAGGCTGATTCAGCAAAACGGGATGTATTGCATTGTCAGGCCTGGACCTTATGCCTGTGCGGAATGGGATATGGGCGGCCTGCCCTGGTGGTTGTTGAAAAAGAAGGACCTGAAAGTCCGTTCTCTGCAAGATACCCTTTTTATGCAGCGGTCGGCGAGGTATCTTATGAAGGTCGGACAGCAGCTGGCCCCACTCCAGATTCAGAATGGCGGGCCTGTGATCATGGTGCAGGTTGAAAATGAATATGGAGCATTCGGGAGCGATGCCGCTTATATGGAAGCGACAAGAGTTAACCTGAGAAAAGCGGGGTTTGATAAGGTCCAGCTCATGCGATGTGACTGGTCATCTACATTCGATAAGTACGAAACATCGCCCGAAGTCGCGGTTACACTTAACTTTGGTGCGGGATCGGATGTTGAAAAGGAATTTAGCAAATTTAAAAAAATGCACCCTTCAGCACCGCTGATGTGCAGCGAATACTGGACCGGATGGTTCGATAACTGGGGCAGGCCGCACGAGACGAGGTCTGTGGAAAGCTTTATCGGAAGCCTGAAAGATATGCTCGACCGGAGGATTTCGTTTAGCCTTTATATGGCTCATGGCGGGACCACCTTTGGTCAGTGGGGAGGCGCAAATTCACCACCTTATTCGCCAATGGTGACCAGTTACGACTACAATGCACCAATTGACGAGCAAGGCAGTCCTACTGATAAGTTCTATGCCGTCAGGGCGCTGATGCAGAATTATCTGAATCCCGGGGAAAAAATACCGGCTGTCCCCGAGCCCAAGCCTGTGATCACGATACCGGAGTTCTCATTCCGGCAAACTTCTTCTTTGTTTGATCAGCTTCCTCCTGCGCACATTTCGGATAAGATCAGAACAATGGAAGATCTCGGACAGGGTTGGGGACGGGTCATGTACCGGACGCGTATCGACGGTTCGGGCGTTGACAGGAAACTGGTCGTACATGATGTTCATGACTGGGCTGCGATCTTCCTGAACGGTAGGCTGATCGGTAAGCTTGACCGGAGACGGAATGATCATACAATAACAGTTCCGGCTACCCCTCAAGTTGCAACCCTTGATATTTTGGTCGAAGCTACAGGCCGGGTGAATTTTGGTGAGGCCATTATTGACCGAAAAGGCATTACTGATAGCGTGATGCTTGAAGCAGGTCATGAGCAGCAACTGCTGTCGCGCTGGCAGATCTATAGCTTCCCTGTTGATTATTCTTTCCAGGCAGACAGGAAGTTTGTGAAGAGGCCGGCAAGCGGACCCGCCTGGTATAAGGGCAGTTTTCGCTTAAGCGATACGGGTGATACATTTTTAGACCTTTCTTCGTGGGGAAAAGGCATGATATGGGTAAATGGATACAATATCGGAAGGTTCTGGAAAATCGGCCCTCAGCAGACCGTATTCGTACCCGGTCCATGGTTGAAAAAGGGAATTAATGAGGTATTGATCCTCGACCTGGAGGTACCCCAAAAGGCTTCTATCCGTGGACTGGCAAAACCCATCATCGATAAAATTGTGCCCGATGTGTCGTTGCTTGCACGGAAACCAGGGCAGCTTCTGGAACTAAATGGCGAGCAGCCTATTTCAGAAGGACGTTTTACTGAAGACAAGGTATGGCAGGAGGTATTATTTAAGAACGAAGTTAAGGGAAGATATTTTTGTTTTGAGGCGCTGAATAGCCTTCTGGAGAATGACGTGACCAGCTCAATAGCGGAACTACAGATACTTGGCCCCGGGGGAAAGCCGGTCTCAACCCGTAAATGGAAGCTTATTTACGCAGATAGTGAAGAAGTCACCAGTGGCAATCATGCCGCAGACCGGGTTTACGATCTTCAGGAATCTACCTATTGGCAGACAGAATCGGTCAGTCATAAAGTCACGCACCCACATCAGTTGGTGATTGATATGGGCGATCTGGTGCCGGTCACGGGCATGCGGTATTTGCCCAGAACTGATAAAAAGAAAGAGGGGATGATCGGGAACTACCGCATCTATGTTAAGCAGGAACCGTTTAAATTCTGATATGAACGTAGTTTTAAATAAGAGTTGTACTTTTACAGACCAACAACAGTTATCAGAAGAATTTATGACCGGATATGCAGATCAATGTCATTTGCTTGTTGCCGTAGACTGTATCATATTCGGGTACGACGGGGAGAAACTGAAACTCCTTGTCATCAAACGTGCAATAGAACCGGTTAAGGACCGGTGGAGCCTGATGGGTGGTTTTGTCCGTCAGGATGAAGGTCTTGAAGATGCTGCCAAACGAATCCTGTTTGAACTTACCGGCCTTCACGACATCTACCTGGAGCAGCTGGCGACCTACGGGGTTTCTGACCGTGACCCGATTGAAAGAACGATATCTGTCGCTTACTTCGCGTTGATCGACATTAACAAATACCGTCAGCAGATCAATGACAAGTTTCATGCAGAATGGTACAATTTGAAGGATGTCCCGCAACTGATCTTTGACCATGACCAGATGGTAAGGGATGCAATCAGCAAACTCAGGTACCGTGCGGCTATCGAGCCTATCCTGTTTGAACTTTTACCCAAAAAATTCACAATTCCACAATTACAGGTGTTGTATGAGGAGGTTTATGATACGCGTGTCGACAACCGCAATTTCGTGAGGAAAATTACTGCAAGCGGCCTGCTGATCAAACAAGACCAGAAAGATAAGTCAGGCTCAAAGAAAGGGGCTTTTTATTTCAAACTTGGCAAACCCAGGCACACAGCGCAATTCCAGTTCATTAACCTTCTTTCGAAAGCTCATTAATCCACACTTGTCCGGGCAAACGCAGCAAAACCTGCCCGGGTTTTTTTTACTCACAAAAATAAATGTTAAATTGACGTTTAAAACCAGCTTAGTATGAACAGACCCCTTTGGTTATTTATTTATTTTTCTCTTTTTATCCCCGTCCTGAACATTGCGGACGCACGGGCTCAAAAGAAGCAGCGGAAATTCACTACCTCCTATCCACTTCCCCGTCTCCCTGGGAAGTTGCCGGTTGACAGTATCCCTATGGGTGATCAGAGCTTTGACGAACTGAAACTGGATATACCTGTTGCTGAAGGTCCCTTCAAGCCTACATGGTCCTCCATAGAGATGAACTATCCGGGGGAGCCGGAGTGGCTTCGCGACTCGAAATTTGGTATCTGGGTACATTTTGGTCCGCAGGCGTCCGGAGAAAGCGGAGACTGGTATGCGAGGTACTTGTACAATCCGCGAAAGCAAGCCTATGCCAACCACCAGAAAACATGGGGGCATCCATCAGAATCCGGCTATAAGGAAGTGCTCCGTGACTGGAATCCTTCTAAACTTGATCCGAAGGAACTCGCCCGGATCTATCATGATGCCGGAGCCCGTTTCCTGCTCATCCAGGGGGTTCACCACGATAATTTCGATCTTTGGGATTCCAGGTATCAGCCATGGAACTCGGTCAATATTGGTCCTAGGCGTGACCTGATCGGAGAATGGGCAAAGGCATGCCGTGAAAATAATCTGTTCTTTGGGGTAACTTTTCATCATGAATACACCTGGTGGTGGTGGCAGACGGCTTTTGGAAGTGATCATCAGGGAGCACGAAAAGGTGTGCCTTATGACGGAAACCTGACGGCTAAGGATGGGAAAGGCAAATGGTGGGAAGGGCTTGATCCGAGACTTTTGTACGGGATTGATCTGCGCGAGTACAAGCATGTTGCTGAAAGTGCAGAAACAGACTGGTCTCCCCCGCCTCCCGGCATATTCAACCGGCACCTTGCGTATGCCAAATGGTATGCCTCACAATGGGCCCTTCGTATGATGGATGTCGTGCACAAGTATGACCCTGATTTTATCTATACGGACGGTACTGTCCAGGGACCATTTACAGGCGACGGTACCGGAACGGGCCTGAAAGCCGATGCAATGCAAAGGGTAATCGCGGATTATTACAACACTGCCCTGAAGCGGCGCGGTAAGGTAAATACGTTCAGCATCGTGAAGTTCCGGGATAAGACAAACGGCACTGTCACCACGGAGGAATTTGCGATCCCTTCCCATATTAAAACAGATCAGCCATGGATTGCTGAAGCGCCCGTGGGCGACTGGTTTTATGCTCCGGGTTTTACTTATGATTCGGGTATGATGATCCGTTATGTCATTGAGGCAATAGCAAGGGACGGAAATGCGGCGATCTGTATCTCTTTACTGCCTGATGGCTCGATCGACAAAGGAAGCAAGGATATGCTGAGGGAAGTAGGCGACTGGATGCGGATCAACGGGGCCGGGGTCTATGGCAGCAGGGCATGGAAGGTTCCGGGTGAAGGGGAATTGATAGACGGGAAGCTGAAGATGCTGCCGGGGGGTAAACTTGGAAAGTATCAGGCAGAATTCAAATTCAGCGCACAGGACATCCGCTTCACCACAGGAAAGGACGGGGCGCTATATGCCTTTGTCATGAGTGTCCCACAGGCTCAGGAAAAGCTTCTGGTCAGGTCTCTTCCACTTAAAGGTGAGTCAGGTGAAACCATCGTGCGAAAAGTTTCGCTCCTGGGCCACGACGCTACGATAAAGTTTGAGCAGAATGCCGATGGGCTGTACATCACTTGTCCGGGGCAGATGCGCTTTAAAACTGCCGTTGTATTCCGGATCGAATAAAATGGATTCAATCAACAGAAATTAAATGAATATGGAAGATATCAACTACGTCATCGGCGTAGACTACGGGACAGACTCTGTGCGGGCAATCCTTGTAGATGCAAAAAATGGAAAAGAGATTTCGGCTGAGGTATTTGAGTACCCAAGATGGAAACAAGGTCTTTATTGTAACCCGGCAGTCAATCAGTTCCGACAGCATCCGCTCGACTATATTGAAGGACTGATAGCAGTAGTATCGGGGTGCATTGAAAAGGCAGGTGGAGCGGAGGCGGCAACCCGGGTACGGGGACTTTCAGTGGATACAACGGGATCAAGCCCTGTAGCTGTAAATGCTGAAGGGATGCCGCTGGCGCTGAGTCCTGAGTTTGCGGAAAATCCGAACGCAATGTTTATCCTCTGGAAGGACCACAGTGCCATTGCAGAGGCGGAGCAGATCAACAGGCATGCGTCCGGATTTGAGGTTAATTACCTGAAATATGTAGGTGGGATTTATTCTTCGGAATGGTTTTGGGCAAAACTGCTTTATATCCTGCGCGCGGATAGGAGGGTTCGGGAGCAAGCGGTATCCTGGTTGGAGCATTGCGATTGGATCCCGAATATGCTTTGCGGTATCCATAGACTGCCTGAGATCAGGCGCAGCCGGTGTGCCGCCGGGCATAAAGCGCTGTGGGCAGAGGAATTCGGGGGATTACCACCGGAATCATTTTTCTCTGGACTTGATCCCTTGCTTTCAGGCTACAGGGAAACCATGGCAGGGGATACTTACACTGCAGATGTTCCGGTCGGCCACCTGAGCCAGGAATGGGCAGATAAACTTGGTCTGCATACCGGAGTAGTTGTCGGGGTTGGCGCATTTGACGCACACATGGGTGCAGTCGGCGGCCAGATTGAGCCCTATCATTTAAGTAAGGTGATGGGAACCAGTACCTGCGATATATTGGTCGCGCCGAAATATGAGATGGAGGGAAAGCTGGTCAAAGGTATCTGCGGCCAGGTCAATGGATCCGTGATTCCCGGAATGACTGGGCTTGAAGCGGGACAGTCTGCCTTCGGAGATGTTTACGCATGGTTCAAAAAAGTGCTTTGCTGGCCGCTTGAACACTTGCTGACCAGTACTTCACTGATTGACCAGCAAACGGCGGCTGCATTGAAGCAGGAAATTGAATCTAAGATTATTTCAGCCCTTAGCGTTCAGGCGGATATCCTGCCCATAGACGAAGAGTTTGAACTTGCGCTCGACTGGCTTAACGGAAGACGGACACCGGATGCAAACCAACAGCTCAAAGGCGCCATTACCGGGCTCAGCCTGGGAACTGATGCGCCGCGCATTTTCCGTGCGCTTGCGCTTGCTACCTGTTTTGGCGCAAGAAGTATAGTAGAACGTTTCGGAGAGGAAGGTGTGCCGGTTAAGGGAATCATCGGCATTGGTGGTGTGGCTATGAAATCCCCTTACATCATGCAAATGATGGCAGATGTACTGGAAATGCCCATCCGCATCCACCGGTGTGCGCACACTTGCGCACTGGGAGCGGCGATGTTCGCTGCAGTGGCTGCAGGTCTGTACCCGGATACGGCTTCTGCCATGGGTGCTATGGGCACAGGTTTTCAGGCGCAATATGATCCGCGGATCAGTTACAGCAGGATCTACAGGGAACAGTATCAAAAGTACCTGTCCCTGGGCCGGTACAGCGAGAAATATTTAAAGAAAGATATTAAGCCTTACTGAGATGAAAAATTTTCAAGAACTTAAGAAACAGGCCTACCAAGCCAATATGCAGTTACCTGCCCTCGGCCTGGTACTGTTCACATTTGGAAATGTCAGTGCAGCGGACCAGCAAGACAGGGTCTTTGCCATTAAACCCAGCGGCGTTCCCTACGATCAGTTGCGGGAAGCAGATATGGTGATCGTGGACTTTGACGGGAACGTTGTGGAGGGATCCCTGAGGCCCTCCTCAGACACCAAGACCCATGCGGTCCTGTACAGCCACTGGCCTGAAATCTCTGGAATTGTACATACCCACTCTACCTACGCCACCTCCTGGGCACAGGCGCAACTGGACATCCCCATTTTCGGTACCACCCATGCTGATCATCTGACATCAGATATTCCCTGTGCGCCGCCAATGAGTGACGAAATGATCGAGGGCAATTATGAACATGAGACCGGTCACCAGATACTCTCCCACTTTAGTCAGCACAACCTGGACTACCGGGAAGTTGAAATGGTCCTGGTGGGCAACCATGCACCATTTACCTGGGGTAAATCCGCGGAGAAAGCGGTTTATAACAGTGCAGTTCTGGAATCAGTGGCAAAGATGGCCTTGCTAACCCGCCAGATCAACCCGGCTGCTCCAAGGCTGAAAGATGCGCTCATCAGGAAGCATTTTGAAAGAAAGCATGGTCCGGACAGCTATTACGGACAATAACAAGAAAATAAACTATCATCAAATGATCAACTTAAAAGAATTGGAAGTCTGGTTTATTACCGGAACCCAGCACCTGTACGGTGAAGAAACATTGAACGTGGTATCCCGGCACGCCCGTGAAGTTGCCCAGTCCATTAACGGCTCTGCAGGCATACCGGTAAGCATTGTATTCAAAGACATTGTAAAGACTCCGGAAGAAATCTTCGCTACCCTGCAGGAAGCGAACGTCGCGGCAAACTGCATTGGTGTGATCACCTGGATGCATACCTTCTCACCCGCTAAAATGTGGATCCGGGGACTAAACATCCTGAGCAAGCCATTACTGCACCTCCATACGCAGTTTAACCGTGACATTCCCTGGGACAGCATCGATATGGATTTTATGAACCAGAACCAGAGCGCCCACGGAGACAGGGAATTCGGATTCATCATGTCCCGGATGCGTAAGGACCGGAAGGTCGTCGTAGGCCACTGGCAGGATCCGGAGGTCATTGCGCAGGTAGGGATATGGAGCAGGGCCGCTGCCGCGTGGCATGACTGGCAGGGCGCGAAATTTGTCCGCTTCGGAGACAATATGCGTTACGTTGCAGTAACCGATGGCGATAAGGTTGAGGCAGAGATGAAGTTTGGCTTTTCTGTCAATACCTACGGAATCGGGGATCTCGTAGAAGTGATCAACGGCGTAAGCCGGGAGGACGCCGATAGCTTGGTCGGGGAATATGAAGAATTGTACCATATGGATACAAGCCTGCGCAGGGGTGGGCCCCGCCACGCTTCGATTTACGAGGCGGCCAGGATCGAGCTTGGGCTGCGTAAGTTCCTTGAGGCCGGAAATTTCAAGGGCTTCACTGACACTTTCGAGGATCTGCATGGCATGGTACAGCTGCCTGGTATTGCCGCTCAGCGATTGATGGCCGCAGGCTATGGATTTGCCGGGGAAGGCGACTGGAAGACTGTGGCACTTGTCCGTGCATGTAAAGTAATGGGTTCAGGGCTTGCAGGTGCAAACTCGTTTATGGAAGATTATACTTATCATCTGGACCCTCAGAATCCTATGGTTCTGGGTTCACATATGCTGGAGGTCGATGCGGCCCTGGCTGACGGTAAGGCCAGTCTGGAAGTCCACCCGCTTGGAATCGGCGGTAAATCTGATCCGGCAAGACTGGTGTTCAATGTTAAAGGAGGACCTGCGCTTAATGCTGCACTGATTGATATGGGCAACCGCTTCCGTTTGCTGGTCAATGAGGTTGAAGCGATTGATGCTGTCTATGACCTGCCAAGACTGCCGGTAGCGAGAGTACTCTGGAGGCCGCTGCCAGATATGAAAACGGGTTGTGCAGCCTGGATTTATGCAGGTGGTGCGCATCACACCGCTTACAGTCAGAACCTGACCAATGCCCACTTGCAGGATTTTGCCAATATCTCGGGAATCGAATACGTTCGTATCGGTGCAGAGACAAGGATCGACCAGTTCAGGAACGAACTGCAATGGAACGAACTTTTTTACAGATAATATCACCCAACCAAATATTGTATGAATAGGAGTTTAACGACTACAGATTATGTAGTATTTATCATTTATTTTTTGATTGTGTCCGGTTACGGGTATTATGTTTACCGTAAGCGCAAGAAGGATGAGCACGACGCCAAGGCCTTTTTCCTCGCTGAGGGTACGTTGACCTGGTGGGCGATCGGGGCCTCCCTGATCGCTTCCAATATCTCGGCAGAGCAATTCATCGGGATGAGTGGAGAAGGGTTCTTTCTCGGTATAGCCGTCGCCGCTTACGAATGGATCGCTGCTATCGCTCTGATTATTGTGGCCGTCTGGTTTATACCAGTCTACCTCAAAAACAAGATTTACACCATGCCGCAGTTTCTGAAAACCAGGTATAACGAGTCTGTGGCATTGATCATGGCAGTATTCTGGCTTTTTCTGTATGTTTTCGTCAATCTGACGTCCATTCTTTATCTGGGTGCCGTCGCCATCAATGGGCTCATGGGCGGAGGCTATCTACACCTGATCATGGTCGGTCTGGCCGTATTCGCCCTGGTGATTTCCCTTGGAGGCATGAAGGTTGTCGCTTATACGGATGTGATCCAGGTAGCTGTCCTGATCTTTGGTGGTCTGGTGACCACCTATATCGCATTGTCAGTGGTCGCTGAAAAGTTCGGGGTGGGGAACAGTGCGCTCGCCGGATTTAATGTCCTGCTTGAGCGTGCCCCTGAACATTTCCGGATGATCATTCCCAAGCCGGACGCCTCATCGTCTCAGCATGAAATCAGTAAATACCTTACCTTTCCGGGACTTGCATCGTACCTGGCAGGCATCTGGATCATTAACCTGAATTATTGGGGCTGTAACCAGTACATTACCCAGCGTGCGCTTGGGGCAGATCTCCATACTGCCCGTACCGGTATCTTGTTCGCAGGCTTCCTAAAGCTGCTCATGCCGCTGATTGTTATGCTTCCTGGTATCGCCGCCTATGTACTTTATCAGGGCGGGCATCTGCCCCAGCTGATCGGGGGGAAGGACGGCGCCTATTCGGCCGTGCTTACATTCCTGCCTACCGGACTTAAAGGCCTGTCGGTTGCTGCGCTGACGGCGGCGATCGTTGCCTCGCTCGCCGGAAAGGTAAACAGTATTTCTACGATATTCACGCTTGACGTGTACTCTAAATACCTCAGCAAGGGATCGGGGGAAAAGAACCTGGTTGTGACCGGTCGCCTTACCGTGGTTGCGGGCATGATCCTGGCTGTCTTGTTCACCTGGGATGATTTGCTGGGCATCGGAGGCGAGGGAGGCTTTACATTTATCCAGAAATATACAGGTTTCATCAGCCCTGGTGTATTTGCGATGTTCATCCTTGGGATGTTCTGGAAGCGGACTACCGGAAACGCCGCGATTGCCGGTGTGCTGGCGGGATTCCTGTTTTCTGTTTTCTTCAATGAGCTCGCTCCATCCATGCTGGGTAAAGAAACGTTCCTTTATACTGCATATCCTAACGGAGCAGGTGGCTTCGAGATCCCGTTCCATATCTGCATGGGCTTATCATTTCTGTTCACGATGATCATCATGGTGGGCATGAGCCTGGCGGGACCTAAGGTGAATCCGAAGGCGTTTGAACTGGATCCGGAAATGTTCAGGGTGAAAAAATCGACATCGGTACTGATCCTGGTCACCATTCTGATCATTGCTGCGCTTTATGTAAGGTTTTGGTAACTGAATCTGATCAATGTTTTGTGGTATGAAATTCAGGCTTGTGTTTTTTTGTTGTTCGATCTCCTTTTTGCTGGCATCCGGCCAGCAGAAGGTGCCGATCCGATTATTTAGCGCCCATGATGTAACCTTGCTGGATGGGGTTTTCAAAAGGGCGCAGCAAACGGACATGGATTACCTGCTTGCTTTAAATGCGGATCGCCTGCTGGCACCCTATCTGCGCGAGGCAGGATTGCCACCAAAAGCCGATCCTTATCCCAACTGGGAGGGTTCAGGTTTAGACGGTCATATCGGCGGGCACTACCTTAGTGCTTTGGCACTGATGTACGCTTCGACAGGTGATCCACGCGTACTACAAAGGTTCAACTACATGCTGGCTGAACTCAAGCGGTGCCAGGATCATCGTGGTAACGGATATATTGGTGGCGTTCCAGGAAGTGATACCTTGTGGGCGGAGGTTTCCGGAGGCAAGATCGAAGCCGGGACTTTCAGCCTTAATGACAAATGGGTGCCGCTATACAACATTCACAAGATTTTTGCGGGTCTCAGGGATGCTTTCCGATATACGGGAAATTCCCTTGCGAAGGAAATGCTGGTCAAATACAGTAACTGGTTTCTCTGGCTTACTGCGAAACTCAGCGACAAGCAGATTCAGAAAATGCTGAAGTCTGAGCATGGTGGTATTAACGAGGTGCTTGCCGATGTTTACGAGATCACCGGGGACCAAAAGTATCTTAAGCTTGCCTATCGTTTTTCTGATCAGGAATTGCTTCAGCCGCTGTCCCGGAGAGAGGACCGTCTAAATGGCATTCACGCCAATACGCAAATACCCAAGGTAATCGGTTTCAAAAGGATAGCGGATCTTAACCAGGATTCCGTCTATGGAAACGCTGCATCCTTTTTCTGGGATGAAGTGGTCGGAAAGCGAAGTGTAGCCAACGGCGGGAACAGTGTCAGGGAGCATTTCAATCCAATAGGTGACTTCTCCGGTATGATCAGCAGCGTGGAAGGTCCAGAAACCTGTAACAGTTATAACATGCTTAAGCTGACTGAACAGTTTTACCAGGCAGAAGGCGCTACGAGGTATCTTGACTATTATGAGCGCACCCTTTATAATCATATCCTCTCTTCCCAGCACCCCGGGAAGGGAGGATTTGTTTACTTTACACCAATGCGGCCGGGGCATTACCGGGTTTATTCGCAGCCTGAAACCAGTTTCTGGTGCTGTGTAGGGTCAGGGCTGGAAAGTCATGCCAAGTATCATGAGCTGATCTATGCTTACGATAAGGATCAGCTTTTCCTTAACCTTTTTGTGCCTTCAAGGTTAAACTGGAAGGAAAAAGGTATGATGTTCGAGCAGCGAACAGATTTTCCCGACGAAGACAAGACCCTGTTTAAAGTGATTTCAGGGCAAAGGACGGCATTTACACTTCATGTCCGTTATCCTTCCTGGGTTGCTCCCGGGGCGCTCAGGATTCGTGTGAACGGCAGGAATATTCCCGTCGGAAATCAATCCGGCGGTTACGTTGCCATTAGCCGCCAATGGATGAAAGGGGATCTTGTAGAGCTGACGCTTCCCATGCACACGCGGAAGGAGAAGATGCCTGACGGTTCAAATTATGTCGCCGTTTTACATGGGCCTATCCTGCTGGCAGCAAGAACGGATACCTCGGAAATGAAAGGCCTCTTTGCCGATGACAGCAGGATGGGGCATATTGCTTCGGGAAAGCTGGTCCCGCTTCAGGAAATGCCATTATTCGTGGACAATCAAAAACCCCTTGCCGCTCAGATCAAGAAGATACCTGGTCAGGGTCTTTCCTTCAGCACGGCCTCAATAATCTACCCCGAGAAGTATAAAAGCCTGAAACTTGAACCCTTTTACAAGATCCACGACTCCAGATACATCGTCTACTGGCAAGTTGAGACGGAATCAGAACTGGATAGCCTGAAAAGTAAGCTCGCTGACCAACAACGTGTTACAGACAGTCTCTCGAAAATCACCATTGATATGGTTTATCCGGGGGAACAGCAGCCTGAGTCTGACCATTCTTTTAAAGGGGAGGACACGGAATCGGGCGTTTATCAGGACAGACACTGGCGTACTGCCCGGAAATGGTTCAGCTATGAACTCAGTGATCCCGGTGATGAAGCAAAGTTTCTGCGCCTGACTTATTATGGCAGTGACCGGGACCGGAGGTTCAGTATTTACGTTAATGGACAACTAATTGCTCATGTCGCTCTGGACGGGACGATGGGGGAAAAGTTCTATTCGGTGGATTATCCGTTACCCGATTCAGTCAAAGACAGCAGCAATAAGCTGAATGTTAAGTTTGTTGCAAAGGAAGGCTTTGTTACGGCCGGTATCTATGAGCTAAGACTGATCCGAAAGAACTAGGACTGATCCAGTTGGCTATTTCATGTACGTTGTCTTGATCAGTCCGGGCATGGCCTTTCTCAGCTTCAGTACCCTTAGCAAAATTCTGACAATGATGAAAATGATGCACCGAAAAGCGCTATTAATTCCTATTTTTAAGACCTTAACCAGATATATTATGAAGTTCAGGATCTCAGTTTTCCTTATTGCGATTTGTCTTTTTCCGGCCTATTTGTCTGCCCAGTTCCCGGTCGGGCAGGATACGTATAAAAATCCGCTGCCTGTTTCCTTTGGCGACCCTTATATTCTTTCTGATAAAGCCAGCGATACTTATTACATGTATGGTACGGGCGGAGGCGCAAAGGATGGGTTCAGTACCTATTCTTCAAAAGACCTGATCAACTGGAAAAATGAGGGGCAGGTCTATTTCGGGAACAAGCCAGGTGCCTGGGGGGTTAAGGATTTCTGGGCACCGGAAGTTTATGCTTACAAAGGCAAATATTATATGTTCTATAGCGCGCACTGGGGCTTTAATCCAACAAATGAGCTGGAGAACTTTAAGATTGGGGTAGCTGTGGCAGATCAGCCTACGGGACCCTTTACTGATCTCTCGGATAAACCAATATTTGATCCCGGTTATCCCGTGATCGATGCGAACGTGTATTTTGACCCCAATGGTAAATTATACCTCTACTATTCCAGGTGCTGTTATAAGAACCCGGTGAAAAGCGAGGTCGCGGATTGGGCCAGGGGAAAAGGGTGGTTCAATGAAATTGAGGAAAGCTGGGTTTACGGTGTTGAGCTGAAGCCTGATTTCAGCGGGGTGATCGGTGAGCCGGTGTTGCTGCTTCGTCCGCCATTGAAAATGAACGACCCCCAATCGGAATGGGAAAGCCGTTCTGTAACGTCAAAGGAAGTCAACCGTCGCTGGACCGAGGGTTCCTTTGCGTTTAAAAAGGGCAACACTTACTACCTGATGTATTCTGCTAATTATTTTGGCGGGGCCAACTATGCGATAGGCTATGCCACATCCAAAAGCCCGTTGGGCCCATTTAAGAAGGCCGATAACAACCCTGTTCTCCAAAAAAATACCAGTCAGGGCGGAGTGGTAAGCGGCACCGGCCACAATAGTGTCCTTTTTTCTCCGGACGGGAAACAGATGTTCTGTGTATACCATGGCCGGACACTTGCTACGGGCGGCGACAGGGTGGTATTTATCGACCGGATGCGTTTCAATAAGGAAGGTAAGCTGGTGGTTATGGGGCCTACGACCACACCTCAGCCCAGACCGGTTTTGAAATAGCCCAGTACCATGACTTCCGAGACGGATGCGTGGCGCATCATTATGTAAGATTATAGCTGCATTCCTCGATAAAGATGACTATATTGGGGAAAACCAGATACAAGTATGAAAGCTAAATTTCTCTCTCTTGCGGTCACTATGATCGTATTCATTGCCAGCAGCGCGGCTGCGCAAACTCCGGACATCGTAGGCACCTGGAGATTGGTATCCCAGAAAATAACGCATCCTGAGGGTGGTGTCACGACTGCTGACAGTGCGGCCCTCAACCAGATCAAGGTGTACACGCCGACAATGTTCGTCAACATCGGGGAAAGAAAAATACCGCAGTTGGATAACCAGAAACTGGTGGTTTCCTGTGCGGGCGGTCACTATTCCATAAAAGGCGATGTTTATGAAGAGTTTACAGAGTTTGCTTCCTATGCAGGTTACAAGGACATGAAAGTGCGATTCAAGCTCACGATGGAGAAGGGCAAAATGCATACCGTAGGGTCGCTTTCAGGCGCAAACGGAGCGGCGACCATTTACGATGAATGGTACAGCAAAGTGGACCTTCCCGCACAAGGCAACACATTGACCGGCACCTGGAAAGCGATATCTCAGAAAGTCACTAATCCCGATGGCAGTGTTTTCACAGCCGACAGCGCTGCTGTAAGTATGCGAAAAATGTTTACCCCGGGAATGGTTATCGTGATCAGTGAACGGATCATTCCGCAGGCAAATAACGAAAAACTTGTTGTTTCCTGCGCTGGCGGCCCGTACAGCCTGCAGAATGGAGTTTATGAAGAATTCATTGATTTTGCCTCTTATAAGGATTATAAAAACATGAAGGCAAAATTCAATCTGAAAATTGAAGATAATCAACTGCACACCACCGGAACGTTAACCAGCGGAAATAATATGCCGGCAATTTACGATGAACGGTTTACGAAAGTCGAGTAAAAAGGTACTCATTATCATAGGCTCTGCCAGCAACGATTCATCTAATCATAAGCTGATGGAGACCTTTCGGAAACTCACCGCCAATGAACTTGAATCGCATACAGCGGTTGACCTTTCTTTACTTCCGCATTTTAATCCTTCAAAAACTGAATGTTTACCTGAGCAGGTTGAGGTGCTGTTGAACGCCATCAGCGCGTCGGATGCCGTGGTGATCTGCTCTCCTGAATATATTTTCAGTATTCCGGCTCGGGTGAAAAACCTGCTGGAGTGGTGTGTGGCCACAACGGTGTTTTCCGAAAAGCCAGTTGGGATCATTATCGCTTCTGCGGATGGCAGGGAAGGACATGCACAAATGCACTTGTTATTGAAGACACTGGGGGCAAGGCTCAGCGATGATGCTTCCCTGATTATTTCCGGCATCAAAGGACGTTTTGATCCTGAAAGTAACACGTTTCAAAGTGATGTCGTCAGCAAGCTCAGGCGTTTTGCAGATGGTTTAAAAGCATTGATCGCAAGCCAAGGTTCATAAAGTTTTCTTTCCAGATGATGGGCAGTTTTGCGTTTTATTTGATCAAACCGCTGTTGATCTTATTTTCAAGCTGACCCACACGCTGCTGGCTGGAGGTTTCGTTGACGATGATCACTATGCCGGACTGAATTTCCGGGTATAGGGTAATCAGCGTATTGAATCCAATCTTGGTATTGCCATCGTGATAGATGTACCGTTGGCCATTTTCGCTGTTGAGCATCCAGCCAAGCCCCATGCCGAAGCCGTCACGGCGGCCAAAGGTCTGCTGATGGGTTAACCGGATCGCGGCATCTTTTTCTGACAACTGCGCCTGCAGGTACTTTACCATGTCAATCAGTGTGGCATTCATGCTAGGTCCGATATAAAATCCGCTCAGGTTGATGTAGTTTACAGGTTCGCCCTTTCTATTGTAGCCCTGTGCGGATTGCCTGAGTTCAGCTCCGGACAGTATGGGTTTGATATGAGAAAGGTGAAGATGCTTTTGCAGGTAACTGTCGATGATTTGCCGGTACGGCTGCTGATAAATTCTTTCCAGTATCAGTGTCAGGAGCATATAGGCAGAACTGTTGTATCGGAATTTAGTACCCGGTATGGTGTCGGGCCGTATTGCAGACAAATCCTGTAACAGGCTGTCCTGATTGTACAATGAAAAGAAGTCTGCCTGCTCTTTAAGCGATTTGTCTTTCAATTTGTTAAGGCTGGCCTGTGAATATTGATGAAAACTGCCGGGCAAAGCGGATGTGTGGTTGGCCAGGTCTACCAGTTTAATAGGAATGCCCTGATACTGGAGGTTAGGGTAGGAGCCCGGCAGATATTTTCGTATATCGTCGTTCATGGCTGCTTTTTTGTCGATCACTGCCTGCGCCAGGGCCGTGGCAACGAATGTCTTGGCAACGGAACCTATATTATAGTACAGCCCGGCGGGCAGAAGTTTGCCGGTGCCCCTTACATTTTCTCCATAACGGTAATAATGCGGGATTCCGTGTTCAATTACACCAAGTACGATCCCGTTTGCAGCACTGTCCTTCAGATACCAGCATGCCGCGCGGTGAACGACGCTATCCAGCCGGGAACGCAGGGGGTTATCCGTCAGGGGTTTTTGCTGTGCATAGACCGGCAAGCTCAGGGCCAGCGCGGTGGTCGCTAGCAGAAATACATGCCAGGGCTTTTTCATTTGATTTTAGACGGCCGGGTATACCCGCTGTTACAGTTTTTATTTGAAAGATGATTTTTGTTAACATTCAGTGTGACGGATTCTTAGGTCATATGAAATGTTTTTTTATATATTTACGTGCAATCGATTGTATTGCCTGAAAAGACCAAATAAAACCATAAGATGAACATTTTGAAAAGGGCAGTGATGTGCCTCTCTTTGTTGATGTGCTGCGCAGGATATGTTGCAGCCCAAGCCCCGGGGCCATACGTCCTGACCGTAGGCAGCAAGCCTTACCTGATGCGCAGCTACCTGATGTTTGAAGGCAAAAAGCGAACTCATGTGATCTCTGTGGGTAACCCTGCCGGGGTAAATTATTCTTATGACCTGAAAACGGGTGCGCTCCTGCAGGTATGGCGCGGCGCTTTTCTCGATGTGACCGAAATGTGGAAAGACAGGGGTGAGCCACAGCTGGCCAAGCCCCTGGGAACCGTACTGGTACTCTCCGCTTCACCCGCGGTAACAGAACTTGATGGTAAAGACGCCGCCTGGCCGGATTCTATCGGATTTGATGCCCTGCAGAACAAAGGCTATACCCTGGACAAAAATAAAATGCCGGTATTTGAATACACCATAGGCGATGCAACGGTCAAAGACCAGATCACCGTAGCCGGAGATGCATTTGAACGGACGATAAGCCTTAGCGGAAACAAGCAACTGTATTGCCGGATCGCTTCCGGCAAAAGTATCGTGAACCAAAACGGAATTTATTCCGTTGATGCAGGACGGTACGCCGTCAAAGTGGGCGGAGATGCAAAAGCCTTTATCCGCCCTTCAAAAGACGGGCAGGAACTCCTGGTTCTCCTGGGCAAAAACAAGCCATCAGTCCGTTATTCACTCACCTGGTAATCCCTGAACATGACACCATCCAAATATTTATTGTCCGTTGCGCTGATCGCATTGGGCATGGCATCTGCAAATGCTCAAACCACATTAAATCCCCAAACCGAAGGACAGATATTTCCGATTACGACTATTCCAATCCCCAAAGAGATTGCGTTGGAGGTGGGCGGAATGGCATTTATGCCCAATGACGAACTTGCAGTAGCCACGCGCAGGGGCGAAGTATGGATCGTCAGCAATCCCTATATGAAAGGTGGGCAACCACCTAAATACCGGCTTTTTGCACATGGTATGCACGAAATACTCGGGCTGAATTTTATCAAGGGAGACCTCTATCTGACCCAGAGAGCGGAACTGACACGTCTACGTGATACCGACGGTGACGGCGAA
The DNA here is from genome assembly GCF_029269825.1 of Pedobacter sp. JY14-1. Classification (GTDB taxonomy): domain Bacteria; phylum Bacteroidota; class Bacteroidia; order Sphingobacteriales; family Sphingobacteriaceae; genus Pedobacter. The sequence continues at coordinate 511,386 of NZ_JARJHU010000003.1, forward strand.
GCCGACGAATACCGGACAATGTACTCCTGGCCGCTCTCGGGCAATTACCATGAATATGCTTATGGGCCTATGCTCGATAAGGAAGGCAATATGGTCGTCACCCTGAACCTGGGCTGGATCGGTTTCGGTGAGAGCCTTTCCAAATGGCACGGATGGATGCTCAAGTTTACACCGGATTTTCAGATGAAGCCTTTTGCTACAGGTTTCCGTTCGCCCGCCGCTTTTGCGCTCAACACGGAAGGCGATATTTTTTATGCTGAGAACCAGGGTGATTGGGTAGGTTCAGGCAGCATTACGCATGTAGCCGAAGGGGATTTTGTCGGCAATCCTGCAGGGCTCATCTGGGCGGACCAGCCCGGCTCACCTGTGAAACTGCGGAAAGGAGATATTCCCGATACCGGGGAACCCAAATACGAAGTCGCCAAACGGGTAGCAGGACTGAAAACCCCTAGTGTATGGATACCACACTCCATCATGGGCAATTCCACCTCCGGGATACTGACCTATACCGACAATGCCAATATGGGCCCCTTTAAAGGGCAGCTTTTTGTGGGTGACCAGTCGCAGAGTAAGATCAACAGGATTTCACTCGAAAAAGTAAAGGGCGTTTACCAAGGTATGGTCTTTCCTTTCCGTGAAGGATTCTCTTCCGGTATATTAAGGATGAACTGGGGGTCTGACGGCAGTATGCTGGTCGGCATGACTTCGAGGGGATGGTCCTCTACAGGCAAGGAAGAATACGGGCTGCAAAGGCTAACCTGGTCCGGAATCGTTCCTTTTGAGATCCAAACCGTTAAAGCACAGCCAGACGGCTTTGAACTGGAATTTACCATGCCGGTAGATGAACAGTCGGCCCGCAATGCGGCTTCATGGAAATTGTCAACCTTCACTTACAAGTACCACCACATTTACGGCAGCCCGGTCATTGACCAAAGCCCGCGCAGCCTTAAAGGCGTCGTGGTATCTGCTGACCGCAAACGCGTACGCCTGGTACTGGACAGCCTGAAAGCGGGATACATCCATGAAATCAGTGCTGAAGGACTGCGTACCGAAGGCAGTAAAATCCCCTTGTTGCACAATTATGGCTTTTATACCCTGAATCAGATTCCGGACGGCGATAAAATCGTACTGAGTCCGGGCAATCAACCTGTAGGTAAGATGGAGCACGACCACATGGCGATGGGTCATACGATGAACGGGAAATCACCGGCAAATTCCGGCCCGGCGCCAAAAGGAAGCCGTTCGCCGGAAAAACATATGACCAAACAGCCGGAAAGCTGGGCGAAAGGCCCGGACCAGGTCATCACACTGGGCACCAGGCCAGGGCTGAAATTTGATAAGGAAAGTATCAGTGTCAAAGCTGGGGCAAAAATCCAGCTAACCTTTGCCAACAGTGACGATATGCTGCACAATTTTGTACTCGCGGCGCCGGCCTCAGGAAATGCAGTGGGAGAGCTAGTGATGAAAATGGGACTGGACGGCGAAAAATACAATTTCGTTCCCGAAAGCCCTAAAGTATTGGCGCATACGGTTTTGCTTCAGCCAGGCCAGTCGGATACGATTTACTTTACTGCACCAAAGCAGCCGGGAACTTATCCGTTTATCTGTACTTATCCAGGGCACTATATGGTGATGAAAGGGGTGATCCGGGTGACGAAGTAACGGTCTTTCCGTTGGGTGTCAGCTTAGGCTGTAGCTTTCAGAGTACGCTGCTTTTGCTTACCGGTAAGCAAAAGCAGGTTCCTGCGCGCAAACGCCTTCCTGGATTTTAACTCCTGGGACAGCAATTCCTTGGTGATCGATTGATAGAGTGCTTTAGTACCACTGTCGGCTTCAGCAAATCCGGGCACGGAACTGATGACGATTGCTAAGGCATAGTCCAATACTTCAGGCAGTTTTTCAGTCAATAATCTCGTTTTCATAGGTATTGAAATAAAAACAATATCTATGCCTGAATTGAGCCTGAACTGCTTATTTACAATAACTTAACAATGGGTTTCCCGCTGAATAGGACTAAGCTTTTTTTGGCGGCAGGTCAAAGGCTATTGCTTCGTGCTCGAAATGGCCGTTATGCGATCCATCGCAAAAAGGTTTATTTTTAGAAAGCCCGCAACGGCAAATGGACAAAACCGTACGGCCCTGCAAGCCGTAAGCATTCCCATTTCTGTCCACGATTTCAAAATCGCCTTCTATTTTCACTGAACCGTTATTATTGATGGTAAGTTTCGTTTTTGACATCTTTAATTTGATTAGGCGTCAAACTTACCATAAACTAACCTTCAGCAGGAATATGTTTGCAATTTAGAAACGTTCTGTCAGGTTCTGGTATTCTTCAGTTCCAGCTTATACCCTTTACCACGTATTACAACAATGTTGACGTCCGGATCTGGTTCCAGCTTCTTCCTGAGTTTTGAAATGAACATATCCAGGCTGCGCCCCACGATCACACCTTCATCCTCCCAGATCTCTTTTTGCAGCCGGCTTCTGTCAATGGCCTCATTTGGAGAAGATGCAAAAATTCGCAACAGCCGGGCTTCAGTGTCCGTCAAGTCTGTCGTCTCATTGTTGATGACCAGCTGTCTTTCCTGTGCATCAAACATGATTGATCCTAAAGGGAACTTGTCAGTAGACCGGCCAGTTTTTAACACACCGCGCGGTTTGACCGACCTCAGAATAATAAAACCGACAAACGCTAAAAGCGGCAAGCCGCCCAGCAGATATCTGTTCTTTGCTATAGTCATTTCTTCCGGTTTGAATTTAACCGAGATGATGTAGCATGCGGTGGGTTGCACTCTGCGCTGACAAGTTACGATATCATCTTTCTTATTCCTGGATATAGCGAATCCATAAGCTACATCAGCCTTGTCACACTTCAGCACGTTAACTACATAATCAAGTGCGAGTGGATCTTTCGCCAGCAAACGACGGGTGGTATTTACCAGGGAGTCTGGCTGAAAAGTAAGCTCGTGTTCAAAGCTGATCCGGTATTCATTTTCGGAGATCTTTTCTACAGGAAGTACCCTGGATGTACTGTCGCGAGACTGTAAAAGCAGTTCATGTCCGATCCTGCGGAGCAAGACTTCCCTTCTGGCGACAGCAAAGCCGTCGTCGCCGGTCATACTGAAAGCCACACCGGCTACAGCGATAAACGACAGCAGTATGCATACGAACAGGTACTTGCGTTTCCCGGGAAGAAGGTTTAGGCGATTACGCATAAGGTCAGGATTTTGTTTACAAAGTTTGGAATTTTATTTACAATCCTGGCTGCTCAGCAATGCGATTTAAGATTTATTTACAGGTATTTACATTTTTATTTACAATCCAGATTCGCTGCGCCAGAAAATATCAAAGTAGCTTCGTTGTATCCATCGGAAGAATCGATGCTATTTATTAAACCTGAAAAAATATGAAAAAAATCATCTGTGCGCTGATCTTACTACTGGTTGTGGTAAGCGGACTGGTATTTGCCAATCGTGAAATTAAAAATGAAGCGGCTAAAAAGGAAAGTAAAGCTGCATTGAAAAAATGGGAAGCTGGCCCTGATGGGATTAAGTACAAGGCATGGAGGGCGTCTGCGGCTGGTGAAAAAGTGCTTGCCGGTACTGCCAAAATAAGGGGGCGCATCAATGCATTTAGCAATATGGAGGCCGTGGTTACCTCGCTTTCTCTTCCGTCGGGATCAAGGTTAGGTTTTGGTGTGATGGCCAGGATTGACGGTGATGATTATATTGTAAAATTTGATCCGGAAAAGGCTCAGCTTAAGCAATTGGAAAGCCTGAAAGTTGACGATAAAATAGTTATAAAGAGCCGTACCGTATCGCACGCGCCCAAATATTCATATCCGATCGTATGGTGCGAGTATGCAGAACGGAATGGTAAACTCATTTTTAAACGTGTTCCTCGCAAAGGCGGTTGCTGACGGCCCGGAATTAGTGTTCCGGGACGAATTCAGGAAGGTTAATGTAAGATATCGTTATCTGGCGACTGGTCAACCTTGCGTGGAACCTGGTAGCAGAGTAATATTAAGATCATTAGGATATGTAGCGGTAAAACGGTTATTTTGAATAACCACCGTGCTAACCGAAAGATTTTATAAACCTGTTTACCAATAGTCCCAGAACCATGCAAGTTAAGGCTTCTCATTTTTACTGCTCTGTCATTTATTGCTTATTGTTTCATGTCAGTCTCCGGACAGAAGCCCAGAAAACGGAAAGGCTGGATTCCCTATTTAATGCAGTCTGCGCAGAAAGTAACTTCAGTGGTTCTGTCTTAGTTGCTGAGGACGGTTTGCCTATGTATCAGAAGACAATGGGCTATGCCAACTTCGCGACGAAGCAACCGGTTACACGGCAGACCATGTTTGAACTGGCATCGGTATCCAAGCAGTTTACCGCCATGGCGATTATGCAGTTGGAGGAGAAGAAAAAGCTCAGCTATACAGATAGTCTGGAGAAGTTTTTTCCCGGGTTTCCTTACCGTGGCATCACGGTCCAGCACCTTTTGACCCATACTTCCGGGATACCGGAGTTTTTAGGATGGGGCGAAAGCCGGATCGATACCGGCCGGATCAACTACAACCGAGATATCCTTGAGTCCATGATCAAACATCCGCTGACACTGAACTTCAGGCCAGGGGAGCAAATGTCTTATTCAAATACCAACTATGTACTGCTTGCACTTATCGTGGAAAAGGCTTCGGGAATGCCCTTTGGCAAATACCTTCAGCACTATATTTTTGTTCCGCTGGGAATGGACCATACCAGGGTATATGCACAAAGGGCCGATCAGCCTAAAATTAAGGATTATGCTTACGGACATATCTATGATGGGGCAAAAGGCAAATTCGTGATTAACGACCTGATACAGGCAAACCGGTTTGAATATGTTTTTGACGGCATATCCGGTCCTTATGGTATCAGCAGCACCACTCAGGATCTATTGAAATGGGACCAGGCATTGTATTCAGATAAGCTGATCAATAAAGCAGGTCAGGAAAAAGCTTATCAGCCTTTTATGCTCAGCAACGGAGCGCCGGCAGCGCTGATGGGAACTCCATATGGGTTTGGCTGGCTGCTGATGCCATCCAGCGAATTTTCCGGGAAATCGTATATGCACTCCGGGGGCTATCCGGGATACATGAACATTATTGTGAGGTACGCGGAAAAAAAGAAAACCATCATCCTGCTGTCTAATGTATACAATGTAATCAACATCTATCAACTGGCTTCTGCTATCGAAAGTATCCTTTTTGACCGGCCTTTCGATATACCCAGGTCTATGCCTTTTAAAAAGAGTATCGTCCTTTCCCCTGAACAGTTAAAATTGCTGGAAGGGACTTATTCTTTAGTGGCTGCGCCGACTGTCAGCTTCAGCATCACCTCCTATATGGGGCAAGTTTACGCCCAGCTGACCGGTCAGCCCAAAGTAGAAATTTATCCGGCGTCTGAAACTGACTTTTTTTATACGGTGGTGACGGCACGTATTAAATTTTATAAGGACGCTGCAGGAGCTGTCAACAGGTTGGTCTTATTTCAAAATGGCAAGGAAGTCGAAGCCAGGAGGATGTGACGGAAAACTCTATATCAGTTAGTTTGGTTTGAATTGTGTAACTTTGCTTCATGGCGAACACAGAAACCCTAGAAGATTTTTACAAGCAGAAGTTCAGCTGCCTGCCTGACAACCTGAGCCAGGACATCGGTCACTTTAATGTTTTCAGGTCTGAGGACAGTTACATTCCCGGAGCAAAGCCTGTTCAATACAGCCGCAGGGATTTTTATAAGATCAGTTTGTTCAGGGGTAAAGGCCTTGTCCACTATGCGGATAAAAGTATCGAGGTTGATGGATCGGCACTGATCTTCTTCAATCCGATTGTCCCCTATACCTTTGAAAATATGAGCAATATCCATACAGGGAGGTTCTGTATTTTCAGGGAGTCCTTCTTTACGGAAATGGTACGTAATAATGTCAATCAACTGCCAATGTTCGCGCCGGGGGCCAACCCGGTATACATTCTTGACCAGGAGCAGGACGCGTATGTATTTGCCATCTTCGAAAAGATGCTGGCGGAAATCAGTTCAGATTACGTTTTTAAATACGATCTGCTGCGCAACTATGTTACTGAGCTGATCCATTACGCCATGAAGATACAGCCCTCTAACCGGCTTTTTCAGCACCCGGACGCCAATTCCCGCATTACGGCAATTTTTACCGAGCTTTTAGAGCGGCAATTCCCTATTGAATCCCCATCGCAGCGGTTTGGCCTGCGGTCTGCCAAGGATTTTGCAGACCGTCTGTCCATACACGTCAATCACCTGAACCGCGCCGTCCGTCAGACGACCGGTAAAACGACTACCGATCATATCATGGAGCGCCTGACGAGTGAAGCCAGGGCGCTGTTGCGGCATACCAACTGGAACGTATCCGAGATCAGCTATTGCCTGGGATTTGAGGCGCCGACTCATTTCAATAATTTCTTCAAGAAGCAAACCCAAACGACACCTTCGGCCTTTCGATCTGTTTGAATTTCGTAATCATTGGTTTGATTAGCGTATACGCTCCATGCGCTTCCGCTTTTATTTTTGTGTCATTAATAAAAGAGATATGGAAAACATCAGAACATGGTTTATTACGGGAGCTTCAAAGGGATTTGGTTTAAGTCTGGTCAGGCAATTACTCCTGGCTGGTCAGAACGTTGTTGCTACTTCACGTGATGTCAATGCCCTGATCAATGCGGTTGGATTAGCAGGTCCCAATTTTCTTCCGCTCGAGGTTGATCTGGCCAACGAAGACAGTGTCGGATGCGCTATGCACAAGGCAAATGCGGCGTTTAAGCGGATTGATGTGGTGATCAATAATGCTGGGTATGGCCTTGGGGGCAGCATTGAAGAACTGAGCGATAAAGAAACACGCGATTGTTTTGAGATCAATGTCTTCGGAACCCTGAATGTCATCCGGACGGTGATGCCTTATATGCGGGCGCAGCTATCTGGACGCATCATCAATATATCGTCTATTGCAGGTATCACCGCGACCACTGGCTGGGCGGTTTATGCGGCGACCAAGTTTTCTGTGGTGGGTTTATCCGAGGTGCTGGCTCAGGATGTCGCGGAATTCGGGGTTAAGGTGACTGTGGTTGCTCCCGGCGCCTTCAGGACAAGTTTCCTCGACAGTGGTTCGATCAGGACTGCGCAGCATACCATCCCGGAATATACTGCCGTTCATCAGACTCAGCAGCTCATGCTGGAGAAAGGCGGCGCACAGGATGGCGACCCGGAAAAAGCCGCTTCCGCGATCATTGACGTTGCACTTATGGAAAATCCCCCGCTGTACCTGTTGCTCGGCGAGGATGCTTATCAACGCGCAATGTCAAAATTAGAGCGACTGAAGTCGGAGTATCTGCTGAATGAGGAGTTGTCAAAAGCAATGGCTTATCATGGGTAAGTTTTTTATCTTGGCGGCATGAAATTTTCAGCCTTTGTGTTTCTTGTCCTGTTTTTTGGTACAACAGCCGGTTTAAATGCGCAGTATCTGGATCAGCTGTCCAAGCAATTGTATCCGCCATCTGATCTTAAGAAGGATATAGATCTCGTACAGACTACCCTGGAAAGAGAACACCCGAATTTATATTTGTACATCAGTAAACAAGCACTTGACTATAAATTTGACAGTTTACGAAAAGCCATAGACAAGCCTATTACAGCTACTGCACTATATATCAGGTTGCAGCGGGTGATCAGTAGTGTTGGCGACGGTCATCTGGTGCTGGAGATAGATTATTCGAAACTGACGCCGCAGGACATTGCCTTTTTGAAAAAGCCATCATTGCAGCACCCTATTTATCAGTTCGGCTACTATGTAACGGGGAAAAGGTTGTTTATCACGAAGAATTTATCGGACGATCCGAAAAATGTGCGGGGTTCAGAGATCCTGAGCATCAATGGTGTGCCTGCTGCAAGATTGATCGATAGCTTAAATAGTTATATCACGGGAGATGGTTACAATACAACCTACAAGAGGCATTTAATGAATGCGGGTATTTTTGCAGAACGTTACCGTTTTTTGTTTCCCCAAAAAGATCCACTGGATATTTCACTCAAATCATCTGGAATTCTCCGGAAAATTAAGCTGGAGCCACGGCTGGAGAAGGGCTTCGACAGCATTGGCGGCGTGAAGCCGCCCAATACGGAATATAAACTGCTTACGGCAGACAGCAATATCGCCTATCTGAAGATACGGACCTTTTATAACGGAAATGATTATGCCGGTTATCATGGCATTTTTGAAGACATCGGGAAACGTAAGTTAAAGACACTTATTATTGATTTACGGGGTAATACCGGCGGGGAGCTGGGCTGGGCAGCGAGTGTATACAGTCACCTCATCGATTCGCCGAAGTATTTTTATCGGCTTCCTCAGGAGTTAAAACAGCAGAAAGCGCTTTATGGTAACGAGCGGATACGAAGATGGATCGATAAATTATCCATATCGGACTACGGTGTGATCCAACCTTATTCCACCACATTTAAAGGAAAGATCTATGTGTTGATTGATGGCGGTTCCTTTTCTTCGAGCGCCATACTTGCAGCGAATTTAAAAGGTCTGAAAAACGTAACGCTTGTTGGGGAAGAGTCCGGGGGCAGTAAGAATGTCTTAACCGCGGGTGTGCAGAAGAGCATTACATTGCCTCATAGCCAGCTGTTGTTGCGTTATGGGGTTATCCCCGGATATTTTGGAGACATCAGCACTATCGATGGGAGGGGTGTTATGCCGGATGTTCCGGTTACTTACCAGGTCGAAGACTACCTTGCGGGTAAAGATCTGGAATTGGACTGGGTGCTTAAGGATATCGGGAAAAATGGGGGGCTAATATTAGGGGAGAACAAATGCGGATGAGACGTGTTTTTTAATGTAACAGCGATAAAAGTTATGGCAAATAAAAAGATCACACCATCCACACCGATCAGTCCAAGGGACGGATTTGACAATACCGGAACCCAAGGTTATGATTCCTTAAGCGATGACGGCTTCACAGGTTCTTCGACAAAACCCGATGAAAATACGGATGATGAAAGTCATACCGGCAGTTCTTCTGAAGATTTTAAAATTGATTCAAAGGAATCATAATATCTGGTCGAAGTCGACTGAAGCTATCTAACCAAGAGTAGATCATAAGTCGGGATGATATTCAAACGGCAATTGATCACCGAGCCTCTTTTCTCCCCAAAAGCCTTCGATGAAAAAGGTATTGTAGTGACCGAGACTTCCCTTTTCATCAATCAAGGCTTCGTTTAAATAAAGCTTAAGTGAAGTGCCGCCATAATTCAGGAAAATATTCTCAGCTTCCGGGCTTGTATCGGATTTAATTTTGGAGGCTTTCCTGGGCTCGTAATTTACATAAAGCCCGTTACTAAACTTTAGGGATACAAATGCTGAATCCACAATGTTAACAATGGTGTCAAATCTTACCGGTCTGGGATCAATGCTTAACTGGGTCGCTTGCATGGACTCATAGAAGGTTGATGAGAATACATGATGCGCCAGAAAGCCTTCCTTTAGCACTGTATTTTGGTAGACCGAGCGCAGGAAATGCATGAAAGACCCGTAATAGACTTTTTTTCTATTTTCCTGCCACTTGAGCTTTTCCTTTTTTGTGCCGTTCAGCTCTTCAAAAACCGCTTGACCGTCGTAAATTGTAATGGTTGTAGCAACGTTAAATTGAAACGTTTTAAGCAGGTATTTAATCCGGTATCCTAAAGCCCTGTTTTCTACAATCAGAAAATCATCGGTTGATGCCTTAAGTAACCCTTCTTTTTTATTAAAGCCAAATTTGATTATGCTGTCATTGAGTATTTTGCAATCCTTGGCGTTTTTTGATGTTCCTAAAAAGCTCTTTTTAAACAACTTGTAATTTTTGTCCCTGTCCGTGTCCGGGCTGATAACGATTTCATCCAGCGCGAAGGTTTTTTCCTTCAGGACAACATCAAGTACCACATTTTTATTTACTAACTGTACCTCCTGAACATAAGAAAAGTAACCGAGCATGTTTACGACTAAAGGAAATGTTCCAATTGCTAACTTTTCAAATTTGAATTTACCCTCTTCATCGGTTACGGTTATCTTTTGGGATCCATTGATAAATACGGTTGCTGATTTTAAAGCCTCTCCTTTTTCATTCAGTACCCGACCTTCAATATTAAAAGAAGATTGCGCATTAACTAACAGCACCTGAAAGGAAGCGAAAAGAAACAATAGAAGTGTCTTGATTGAAGTTGTCATGTCCCCGGAAAGTTATATGCCAATAAGCGCCATCACCTGTGAGATCCAATCGGAAGATTCATTGAGCGGTATGTCCGGGGCGATTCCAACTTCTTCATACCGGAGGTAATTTCCGGTGTCTTTCATGTCGGTGTTGTACAGCTGGAAGCGGCCGCTCGGCAGGGTAACCGGATCGCCATAGTTTTTCCCGTAGGCGATTACCCCAGCAGTGGTTTCTCCGTAGACCTTAACGTTCTTCCGACCTTTCAGCTTCAGCGTAAACTGCTCGGCATTGCTCATCACAAAGCGATTGACGAGGATGTGTACCCTTCCATGCCTGGCATAGGTACGGATAAGCTTTAAGAACTGTTCTGAACAGCGGTCGCCACCACCGCTATTGCCCCGAAGGTCAACAATCAGATCGGGTGCGGAAAGGGAATCTTTGACCTGGTCATGAAATGCTTTAGCGACTTTGAGGTTACTGTTTGAAGACTGAAAGCTGCCAAGGTGGAGGTATTGAAATTTTCCAGAAAGCTTTCCGTAAGTAAATGGTTTGGTGTTCCATAGTTCAGCCCGAGTGGATGCGCCGGGTTTTCTTAACTCCAACCGGCTGAAGATGCCCTTCTGGAAACCGATGTCACGGCTGTAGATCAGGCTCTTTGTGATTGGGCTGACGTAGACACCCCGGAACTTGTCTTTGGAGTGCTCGCGGAAAATTCCGAAAATCTCACCAGGCCTGGAGTTTCTGAAACCTGGAGATAAGCATGCCGCCACCAGGCTGTCGCGGACTTTAGTACGGAAGATGCCAACCGTTCCAAACTTACCTGCTGAATAGATTCCTTCGATGCTGTCCAAGGGCATTTTTTGCAATGCGTGTTGCAGTGAATCCAGGTTTAGCGTCACGAAGCTAACCTTCTTGAAAGCAGGTGTATGCTGATAAGCACTGATATAGGCAGAATCCTGCAGCTTGTCCATGCTGACGGTCCGGTCCCAAACCTGCCAGAATCCGAGATGCATGTCTCTGATGGGGCCAAGGAGTCTTGAGAAGTGATAAAATGTATCTAATGCGGATGGTCCGATCGATGCGGATTTTAGTTCCTGAAAAAGTAGGTCATACGCTTTTTTCCTTTCGCCCCTGATCTGATCGCGGTATCCGGGCGTTTTCTGAAGCGCAAGGTTAAGGGCTTCAAGGTCCTTCAAATGCAGATCCTGATCTTGACCTACAGCGTGAAAAGAAAGCAAGGTTAAGGTAATCAGGGTGATGATCAATTTCATGGCGTTAATTTGGTTCTGAAGCTAATATCGGAAAATTCCTGAGCTTCTTCTGACTCTTTTGCTGAGGCCTTAAATTAATGGACTGCTAAGTTTGGACTGCCTTAAATCTGAATTCTGGATGGCCGGGGTCGCTTCGTTAATCGCTTATTTTGAGGAGAAATTAAAAGATATACAATTATGAAAATCTTAGTAGTCGGAGGGACAGGCCTTGTGGGCAGGGGTGTTTGTGAAAAATTAGCAAATGCTGGTCATGATGTTGTCGCAGGATCGCCTTCTGCCGGTATTGATGTCCTGACAGGGGAAGGGCTGGCCGGTGCGGTGGCCGGAACGGATATCGTCATTGATCTTTCCAATTCCAGTTCACCGGAAGCGAATGTGGCACTGGAGTTCTTCCGCGCTGCCGCGAAGAACCTGATTGCTGCAGAACAATCTGCGCATATCAAACACCACCTGGTGCTTTCCATTGTCGGAACGGACGAGGCACAGCATATCGGTTACCTGAAGGCTAAAAAATCCCAGGAGGATGCGGTTATTGCATCCGGAATTCCCTATACCATTATCCGCTCGACCCAGTTTCATGAACATACCAGTACGATCATCGCTGTTCAGGGAGAAGGCAAGGATGTCCATGTGTCTACGGTTGACTATCAGCCAATTGCCTTGGCAGATGTAGTGGATTACGTCGTGAGGTTTGCTCTGCAACAGCCGAAAAACAGCATTGTAGAGATCGCCGGGCCTGATCGCGGGCCGATGACGGAATTCGTGGAAAGTTACCTTAGGCAAACAGGCGAAGATAAAGTCCTTGTCCCTAACCAGGATAACAAATACATGTTCGAAGACATTGCAAGGTCGCTTCTGGTGCCTGCAGGTGAGTTCTTTCCCGGAAAGATCAGGTTTGAGGATTGGGTAAGGCAAGCTTAATCATCGCGATTCCTTCAGGGCCCGGGCGAAAGTCTGCAGTTCGTTTGCATTCAATGACGCAAAGCCAAATCTTACGCCGTTGACATGATCGTTGTATCGGAAAACACTGCCGTCGTTCAAATAAATCCCTCTGGAACCCATTCTTCCGGCGAGGTCGGGCACGGAATATCCGGGGTCAAACTTTGTCCAGACAGCCATACCTCCCTGCGGAGGTGTGAAGGTGACCAGGTCGCCCAGACAGGCGGTCAGTACCGCGCAAAAGTCGTCGCGCCGCTTTCTGTACAGCTTTACAGATTTTCTCAGGTGTCGCTGCATCTCGCCATTATGGAATAGGTGGGCAACGGATTCTTCGAACAACACATCGCCACGGATTTCCAGCATCTGCTTCAGCCTGGCTGCCTGCCAAACAAAATCTTCACCGCCGATGAGGTAACCCAGACGGACGGTGGGCGCCAATGTCTTAGAGATCGAGCCGACGTAAAGAACATATCCTTTGTGGTCTGCGCTGGCCAGGGGTAGTATAGGGGCGTTTTCATAGTGGAAATCATAGTCGTAGTCGTCTTCGATCACTGGCAGGTGGTAGCGGCGAATGAGGTCCAGGAGCTTCACCCGTCGCTCTGCACTTAGGGTAACCGTCGTTGGATGATGGTGATGCGGAATGATATAAAGGAGGTTCGGCTTTGATTGTTTGCAGATGTCCTCAATAGCGTCGACATCAATACCGTCCTGATCAACTTTAACTCTGATCAGCTTTGCGCCCAACTGCCCAAAAAGCCTGTCCACCAGGACGTAGTTCGGATCCCCTACGATCACCGAATCACCTGGACGCAGGATCATGCTGGCAGCAACAGAAATCGCAAGTTGTGCCCCATGCGTGACCAGAACTTGTTCGGGGCTGATGTGCAAGGCCCTGGTCCTGGACAGGAATAACGCGAGTTCAGTTCTCAATGTTTCGCTGCCGGAAGTACTGCCGGTCAACAGTCTGGCATGGAGGCCGGTTTTTTGTGAAAGATACTTGTACCGGTCGATGATCAGGTCTAAGGGGGCTAATCTGGCATCTGGATAACCATCATTGATCATCAGCTGATAGGGTTTCAACTCCCTGGTAACAGGTTGACGCAGGGCGATCTGCTTGTAGAAGTTCTCCTGTTCAGTGGTGGTCTGTTGTGCTGAAGGAACAGCTTCAAAAGTCTTAGGCCTGGTCAGCGGCAGGCTCATGGAAACAAAATTGCCTTTCCTCCCGATCCCTTCCAGCCAGCCCTGGATTTGCAATTCTTCATAAGCTGCAACTACTGTGGTGCGGTTAAGTTTCACCATTGATGCCATGTCGCGACTTGGTGGTAACTGGTATCCGGGCCTGATTTGTCCATTTTTTATCAGGTCGATCAAAGCATTTGCAAGCTGCCTGTATATTGGAGTTGCAGATTGCCTGTCGATGGTAATGAGTGTGCCGAAGGGAAGTGTCTGGGCTGTCATTCGGTATAATTTTACGAAAAATCACAGGTTTGGCAAATTGGTGGTTTCCCTTTAAAGCTGAAAGCAGCAGCATTTTCATTGAAAATGTGTCAGATTGTACATTTTCGGGCTCTCGTCATCGCGAGAATGCGCAGCTTTTGTATTAGTATCAAATATCGTTGATAATACCGAGTATTCGGGACTTTTTTGTAGATATACTTCATTTATCAATATTCTCAATTATGAATTATGAAAGAAGCATATTTTCTAAGAGGAGGGATTAATGTGGGATGTTTTAGACAGTTCGGATATCGTTGCTGGGATGCCATTGGTAAAACGCTTAACCTTTTGGAAAGCAAAATGGCTTTTTTCCCCAAGGAAGCAAACAACCAATTCGATGACCGGCAAATGTTTATACGTTACCAGATTATGATATCAGATGAACAGTAAATATTTATAAATTACTACCTTGAAGTACTTAATTTCGATTACCCTGCTTCAAAAAGAGACTTTCTTAAAGCATATAATGAACGGATATCACATTCGCTGAATTTACACAGGGGAGTTGAAAAATCTATGAAAAGTACCGCTGGTCTGCTGAACGGGGCAATGAGTTTTTGGGTTACTATATAAGAAATATTGAAACACTGGCCGGAATTAAATGAAGAAGGCTATCTGGCAAAAGTTGAAGCATTAAAGATTAACTTAATGGAATGCTAAATATTTTCCTGTTCTTATGGCGGACAGCAAGAGATTCATGTTTTGCAGAAGTTCAACTTCGGTAGCCAGATCCCAACTTTTATAGTTAAGGAATCAGGACCTGGCTTCAACTGCTTTAGAAAATAAATATGCTATATGTCTCCTTGCATTCTCAATACTTTCGTTAGCGCATCCTGAATAAACTGAATCATAATTTTGCGGTTTTTTATTTGATCTCCACGTCCCACAGTGGAAATGCGCAGCATATTTTCCAAAGTGACAAGAAATTTCATGGTGTTGTTGACTTTCGCAATATCGATCATCGTTTGTCAAAAAAACTGTATTTGGAAACGTCTTTTTGGTAGCATGATATACATCAGTCATTAAACCTGGGCCTGTTGTTTCTAAAATGTCATTCTCACCAACTACGACGTTGCTAGAGCGCAAAATAGCTTCATGCAAATAATATAGCCAGAATAAATGACCCGCATTCCCACCAAACATATAATTGGCAACTCTCAGTGCATGTTTGTCGCCGTAGAGTTTTAAATCTTCCTGACTTAGTGTTTTTTCTTCTCCTAGAACCAGATCGTAAGGAAGCAATGCATCCAAATTGTTGTACAAATACATATCCATATCTAAGTAAAAGCCTCCAAATAGATATACTAATAGCACTCTTAGTATGTCTGCTTTCTGTACAGTATGAGTGTAGCTGTTATACCAATCAAAAAGCTCAGGGCAATTGACATGAATAATTTGTGACGCTTCATCCTCACCATATGTATTGATCTGCCAGTCGGGATGATAGTCGTGAATGCGTTTCACACATTTTGTAAATATCTCTGGTAGTACTTCGTCTTTGTTTAAGAAAATTAGATGAATAATTTTCGCTGCCATAAGCGCATCGTCTTTTTAGTATATTAACTTTTTAATAATGCCTTTGAGATTCAAATGTCTTCGATATCCATACAGCCTTTTATGTTATATTTCACAACTCAATTTAGCTTTTATTTTCTTACATTTAGATATAATTTCACAATATTAAATCTATTTAAAATTTCATAAAACTAAGTTATGTGTCTTTATCATTTCATTTCAGGTGTAGTTATAAATATTGTGATATCTCATTTTGGGCCTTCTCAAGATCTACTGATAACCAAGTTAAGCCACTCTGTGATTAGCGATAATAGAAAAGTGATCTTAACTAAATCAAAAGACACAGTAGTTGCAAGCAAATTTTCTGATAAATACGGGTCTATCATGATTAATGATGCATTACTATCAGATTCAACATCGGCCGTAGTTACTCCACCGTCAGCGTTTAGATTTAATACGTTCTATCAAAAGTACCTCAACGCAGCTGGAATACCTATTATAGGGTCATCAAAGGTTTCAGATGATGCATTTTATAGAACAAGGAAGATCGTATTAATGATGCTAAGTAAAGTTCCATTATTGAAATTAACACTCATAAAAAACAATTCGCGCATTGCAATCATAGGAAGTAAAGAACTTACAAATGATTTGCCTGAATACTCTGACATCGATGATTACATTAATTCCCGGGCTCGTGGGCTTGGCGGAAACAAAGAATTTCCCCTTACAAGCTGCGCCGAAGAAAATATTTTATGCTTTGAAAATGACCGATATAAAGGTGAAGATATACTGATCCATGAATTTGCTCATACAATCCATGAAATTGGTCTCAATACATTAGTCCCGAAATTTTCAGAAAAGCTAGATAAAATCTACCACGCAGCAATCTCAAAAGGACTATGGGAAAGAACCTATGCTAGCTCGAGTGCATCGGAATATTTTGCTGAAGGTGTTCAAAGCTGGTTTAATGTGAACAAAAATGAACAAACACCAAATGGTATTCATAATGATGTCTGCACACAAGCTAAGCTGCGAAAATACGATCCTGCGCTATACGATCTAATAGCTAGTAATTTTCCAGACCCAGTATATGGACGAAGTTGCCATTGGACAGTTGGATTTTCAAAATGGGAAACGTTTTGGCGTTTTAGGTAATCATGTGGCTTTGTCATATTAGTGTCATCGTTGGTGATTTTAAACCTAAAGGCTTTTCTTGTGAATTTTTTTTCGTAAATATGTATATGAACCAAATATTAACACTCTCTTTTATAACCTTCATACATTGTTTTTCTTGCATAGAAAATCATGCTTATGGCCAAAGAAGTATCCAAAGAAATTTTCTTTTCACCTTTGACAGTCTTGATACATTTTCAAACGAACCTGATGATTGGAAAAAATTTGCAAATGGATATGAAGTTAAGATTGTTCAGGACAAAAAGCATTTAGGCGAATCCCTATTACAAATATCCTCTATTAGTTCACGATTAGAAAAGGATTCCATTGCTTTCATTGCGCGAAAAATCGACATTCCTATTGGGGCTAAAAAAGTTAAATTATCAGGATTTCTATCTAGCCACTCAGTTCAGGGACGCGCAGGCCTTTCTTTGATAGTAAATGGTAAAGATAGCGTACTATTAAGTGATGAAATGAAAGCACGGGCGGTTAGAGGTAGTAGTCCTTGGAAGCAATATGATATCAAATTTAACATACCCCGCATTGCAGAATCAGTAATGGTTGGAATCTATTTAATTGGATCTGGCACCATGTGGGCGGACAATCTGAAACTTATATTTTGATGGTTACGACATCTTTTGATAATATTTTCTATACAAACTAACCAATAATTTCGAACATTATATAGCGCTCTCAATGCTAACAGGCTATTGCACAATATTTTCTGTTGAATATAGTTTCATGACATTTTATCTCTATAAAGGAGAGAATTTTACTAGCTGTTTTTGTCTATGAAATTAAGTGTGCTAGATACTTTCAATTTGCGTAATGGTTTTTCTGCAAAAGATGCTGTAGATGACAGCGTGAAGTCAATTTGCCACGTTGAGCAATTAGGTTACTTTCGATACTGGGTTTCCGAACATCATAACACTTCTCTGACTGCTAGTTCAGCTCCAGAAATTTTGATTGGCTATCTAGCTTCAAAAACATCCAAAATACGAGTTGGATCAGGGTGCATTCTACTGCCCTATTACAGTTCACTAAAAGTTGCTGAATGCTTTAAGCAACTTGAGTTACTGTATCCAAATCGGATCGATTTGGGCGTAGGAAGGGCCTCAGGCTGTGATGAATTAACTTCATATTTCCTGAGTCAGAGTAGGAATAGTGAATTAGCTAGCTATCATGAAAAAATTTATGACTTAAAACACTTTCTTGACCAGACACACATCTCTGAAAGCGTGAAGTCGAAAATCAAAGTTGTGCCTCGCATTCCTAAAAGCCCTCCAATATGGATATTAGGATCTAGTATAAATAGCGCTAAACTAGCTTTGCAACTAGGAGTCAATTTCAGCTATGCACATTTTTTAAACCCTGCATCAACAGGAGAGGTGCTAACTTTTTTGAATAATTACTCGACAAATGTATCTGATCAGAAGTTTAGCTATTCTTTAGCTATAAGGATAATTTGCAGTGATAACAAAACACAACTCCGTCAAATGCTACATTATTTTGATTGGTACATCGTCCGTTCCGGCTCTAAACAAAAAAGTGATGGTCTATATAGAGCAAACTATAATTACCGATACAATGATCGTGAGAAGGCAGAAATACACTTAGCTAGAGAGAATACGCTGATTGGTGCGCCGCATGAAATTAGATTAAAATTGTCCTCCCTAGTTGACTTCTCGAAAATCACTGAGTTAATTATTTCAATGTGCGTGTGTTCGCTTGATCAAAAGCTTTCTACCTACAGTCTATTAGCCCAAGAATTTAACCTCAAAGAAAATGAGCTTTAAAGTTTGCATTGCTACGACAATCAAGGGTTGTCCCGATAATATATTGGAAACTTGGGTATTATTTCATAAAACAATCGGTTTCGATCATTTTTTCCTCGTATACGACGATCCCGATGAGATCCCGAGTAAAGCTGCAAAAAGCTCGAACGTGACTACACTCCGGAAATCAGATTTTGATCAAGATTATTTAAATAGTCTTGATACTTATAAGAATTTGAAAGACTACACGGAATCAGATTTGATTGCCAGACAAGTAATAAACATGTCTAATGTGATAAAAATTGCTAGGGATGAAGGCTATGATTGGATTTTGCATATTGACGTAGATGAAATTTTCTGGTGTCGAAATTGGCAGAACGTTAAAAATCATTTTTATGACCTCCAGACCAACGGAATTGATTGCATTAACTATGTCAACTATGAGGCTATACCAAATTGCTTTGATGTAGAGAACTATTTTGAAGTAGTAACAACGTTTAAAAAAAATCAAAAACATCTTACACACATACAAAACACATTTCTTCAAGAAAACGGATGGACTGCTTCAAATTATTTTAATTTCTATGGAAATGGAAAATCAGCTGCACGATTAACGCAAGATGTCCAGCCCGTTGGTCCTCACTATTTTTCCAACCATCGAGAGTTCACATCAGAATATTTCCCCGTTATTTTACACTATCCCATCTGCGGATTCCAAAACTTTTTTGACAAGTATAAAATACTGGGCAATTTTCCAGATCTGTGGTTGGGAACCTACGAAATAAAAAAGCTACTGCCGTTTCATTTAGCTTCCAGAGACGCTGTTAATAAGCATTCTTTGGAATACGCCATTGACTTCTACAGACAGCGGGTATTGAAGGCGTTTGATAAGAATTTAAAAGAACTGATTGATATTGGGATAGTTTGCCAAATACGTGACGTTCAAGAGGTATTGTTTGCTTTAAAAAAGACTAAAAAGAATAAAAAAAGAATTCAACATGCGTCCTAAAATCTCATTCTGCACGGTCAGCATGAACAGGACCGAACATTTTAAGCAGACATTTTTAAAAAACGTCTTAGACAATGTCAATTACCCTTATGTCGAATTTATCATTCTAGATTACAATTCCACTGACGGGCTAGGTGAATATGTCAGGGACTATTTGCAGATGTATATTAAAACCGGAATTGTGAAGTATTATCACAATACGGAACCAATATTTTTCAATATGCCCCATGCCAAAAACATGGCTTTGAAACTAGCTGATGGAGATATTATTTGTTTGGTTGATGCCGATAATTATATAGGTAATGGCTTCGCAGCGTATGTTGCTAATAATCTCATTAAAAGTCAATTTCTAACTACTATTTATAAACGTAAGCCTAGTACAAATAGTGACGTACTTGGTAGGATTTGTTTGTTCAAATCGGATTTTCACAGACTGAAAGGTTTTGACGAGGGTTTTAAGTACTATGGTTTAGAAGATCTAGATTTTGTGCAAAGGTTGGAAATTGCTGGTTGCTTTAGAAAAGTGATAAAAACCAACAAGTATCTAAAAGCTATATCCCATACAGCCGTAAAAAGGTTTGGCAATATGCAATTATTTAGTACTATCGCGGCCATCTTCGTTGGCCAGCAGACTCCTTTCAAATCAGCGTTATATTTCTTTTTCAATACTGGTGAATGCTACCACGGTCTTGTGCTTGATAATGTAGCGACAAATATGACCAAGCTTAAACCACTTAGAAAAAGCCAAAGACTCATTTCAAAGTATATCCTTTCGGAGGAAGACTGGAGTTTGAGTCATTGGTGTGAGAAACCTACCGGACTGTCAATCATAGAGGCAAATGTCGAAACTAGCTTATCGAACGCTACGCTGCAAGATTGCCAAAGCTTTTCTTATTGCGGCCAATATTTTAGAAGAATCGTCAATGACGGGATAAGGAACGATGCGCTATATCTTTTCAGTGTACTACCCAATTTCAATAGGATGGTCAACAATAAGAATTCGTTGGTCGTCCAGGCTAACCCAAATACATATGGTTCAGGACATGTATATAAAAATTTTGATTACGGCTTGCATCTAAAAGTATAAAGTAAAAATGAGCGATCTAAAAACAATATTCTTTTCGTTACATATCGACAGGTCACACGTGTCACGTTTCCTTGAAAATAGCCTTAATGGGTTGTTGAGAGAACAAAAGTTCGGCAACGTGCAACTAATTGTACATTTTGATCATTTTAGGGGATATTATCTCGGCTTAACGCTACGGATTGAAGAGTCATTAAAACGCTTTTTCCTATCAGAACTTCAGCGAACTATCCATAATTTTTTTCAAACGATAAAAAAAACTAAAGGCCAATTTAACGATCAGTTATTTATGGATTTCACACCTGGTACAATTTTATATGGAAGCCATAGATTCGTTCCGTTTTTCCTAATCGATGGTATTAGATATCCAATCGAAAGTTTTTATTCCAGCTCGACTATACTAATTTCAAACATTAGGCTGCTAACAACTTCGACCAACTCAGCAATAACTCACTTGCTTTACTTCGCTATTGGACTTTTCTTAAGGTTAAATAATGGAGTTAAATTACTGATTTCAATACCTTCCACCTTGGCAAATAATAATCTTGCCTTCCTACAATCCTTCCAAACCTATTATATAGATAACGAAGATTTATTCCGTAGAATATATGATAAAGCCCATAAGATAATTAAAGGGAAATCCAAAAAGAATGAATGGATTCAACATTGGATTGAAATGCACTTTCAATCGATAACAAATTATTTAAAAACCAATAATAAACTGGATGCTAGCGTTGAGTTTGCGAAAGTGCTAAAATACACACTTACGCAGTTAGGCCGCTCCGATGACTACCTTTTATTGAATATCGTACTATCCAATCTCTTAAACCAGACCCCTAAACTTCAAAAAAATTTAATTTAATATACACATGAGTAAATTAACTGCTTATCGGCTCGCAGAATACGGAAAGATCGTAACGGGAAGTCCAAACCGAAACTGGATGGATTTAACAAACAGTAAAGTAGCATATGGGTGCCTGCCATTGGTCATAGCTAACGAGCTAGGCTGGGATATACTTTGCGCAACCAACTTCAGAGCCATATGGAATGGACGTTTTTCACCAGACTCAATTCAAATCGAGTTCAAAGATGATGTTCCCGAGAATCATCAGGTTGTTAGTCATTTCGGAATGGGCATCCTCACGTTCCATCCTGGCTTTCTTTTTAAGACGGAACACGGTACAAACCTTCTTATAAATGGCACTCCCAATATTGTGAAAGATGGAATCCAAGCTCTTGATGCAGTTGTCGAAACTGATTGGCTGCCTATGACTTTTACAATGAACTGGAAATTCACTAGAGAAAATATTTGGATTGAATTTCATAAAGGTGATCCAATTTGCAGAATCATGCCCTACAAAAGAGATTTTATTGAAACCCATGAGCCCGAGATCTTAGACATCAGAAGCGATGAAGGTGTGCATGGGGAATTCATAAAATGGAGTGAAGACAGAGCAAAGCATAATGAATCACTTAAACAACCAAATCCTCCAAAAGCGATGGAAAAGGACTATTTCAAAGGAGTTCTAAAAGATGGGAGTAAAATAGAATATCACCAGAGAAAAATTGATTTAAAAAGTTTTGATGAAAAAAAATGAGATTTTCTCTAGAGTAATGCTTCGTTCATCCGGACTTAGCAATGATTTTTATAAGTCTCAATTCGAACATTTGAGGGGGCTGGATATAAAAGTTAAAGATTGTCTTGCTTTACAACGAGACTACTTGGATTACCAAAATAACTTATTGGCAGAAATGGAATTTTTGATTTCTAAGTTAAATGGCAAATCAAAAACTGAATTGATATCACTGAAAAGAAGTCTTCACGACAGCAAATTCAAAAATTTGAAGTTAGGACACCTGACAATTGAAAGTCAGAAAAGAATTCTTTTAGCACACCAGAAATATAACAATCTGAAGAAAATTGAGAAGCAGTTGACTACGACAATTAGTGTGGTAGCTACTTTTGAAGAAAACTCCCTTTTAAAATATTCCAGGCAATCAATGGAAATGCAAAAGTCACTGTTAATTGCATCTCCCACTTTACTGGAGTCAATAGCAAAATTTCCAGATTTAAAAATAAAAAAGCAAAGACAAACCTTATACGGAATAACTAAATATTTTGCAAGAATGGCGTATAAAACGTCACCTTTCAGTTATTTTACGACAACCCATCTAGTAGCTATAGAAGATCTGACTGAGGTGAAACCGCAATATGAAATCGAGTTCACAAGTGTCTACTCTTTAAATCGAGCTAAGTTTCTACATCTAATGCACCTGATGAAAAGAAGCAAATTTTTTCGCAAGAGCATGCTTGTTGAACTGAACTCCACTGTAAGAAAGGACAAAGGAAAATATACGTACTATCATACGTCTAATAACAGGGATTATTTCAATGATATGCAGCGAAATCCCTTATTAGACCATCTATTTAAACGTCTCGCTTATAATCCAGTGTCATTCAACAATTTGATTGATGAACTAAACCAAACGTTCTCTTCAACAGCACAGAATGAAAGTTTAACTGATTTGGTAATGCATTTAATTGATAATAATTATTTGGTTTTAAATCATGGGTTAAACGTACTGAATACCGATTTTTTAAAGCACTTTGAAAATTTTGTCCTGCAGTGTGTTCAAGGGGAGGATCATTTATTACTTAAAGAAAATTTTGATCTATTGAAATCAAATCTAGTTTCAAAAGAAAAAATAGGCCAAGACTCTGGACCCTCATCGCTGAGAATCTCGAAAATAAAATCTGCTATTGATGCTTTATTTACCAGAATTTGCAAGCTGTCTTCTGACGGGATCGAAAATGATGAAATGATTGAGTATTTCTTAGCGCATAAACATGAAAATTTAGAGAATCTCATATTTGAGGACGTCTATTCAAATCACAGTATCGAGTTGGACCAAAAAGCATTTAATGATTCGTTATCAGAGATAATGAATCTATTAAAGGAAATAGCATTCTTGGATCTAAGACAGGACGATCAGTATAACTTTTTCAATATCATAAAAAGCCTTTTTCCCCGAAAAAAAACCATCAATCTACTGGACGCTTATAGAGCGTATTCCAATTACACAATTGCCAATCCCGAGTATGACAGAACATTCAATGTAAGAATGCTGGGAGCAGCAATGAATGAAATTGCTCGCGATAGTTTAGCCGTTGACCTTGAGAATTTCCAAGTTCCCTGGAGAGTACAACTAGATGATGCATTGATTAAAAAATTTAGAAATTTAAAGCCTTTATGGACTAAACCGGAGGATAATAAACGAGAATCTAAATCTGTGTTCATGCAGTACTACAAGTCTGATGGAGAGTCCTACTTTGTATTGAATGGATTTGCGATTGGTTACGGTAAGTGGTTCAGCCGATTCTTAAATCATGATTCCACTGAAAACACAAAACTTTTGATAAATTTTAATTCCAGTCAAACCTCTAAAGATTATTTAAATATTGAAAATGTCGACGCTACCTGTGGGAATGCAAATATTCACCCATTGTTGTTTGATCGAGAAATTTGCATACCAGGTGGTATTCAATCCAGTTCGACTATTGATACCCGAGTGTCATTAAAAGACCTTTCGATAAAAATCGGTGAAAGCAATCTCAAATTGTATCACGAGCCTACAGGCAAATTTATAAATGCGTTTGATTGTGGATTTTATTCAATAATGGGTAGGTCTTTGTTATTTAGGATTTTGGATTATTTTAATCCAGTAACAAATATTAGTCTATCCTACTTCACAGATTCGCTACTTCTCCATTATGATTACATGGAACACTTTTGCCACGTTAATCAAAACAGAATTCGGTTTAAAAGATTTCCCCGGTTAACATTTAAAAATATCGTACTTGAACGGGAGGTTTGGACCATCTATACTATAGATATCCTTGCGTTACTATCATCTCCGAACCCAATTATAGATATGGCAGGGCTTCGTGAAAAGATAGGTCTACCAACTGAAGTATTTGTAATACTTTCAGAAATAAAACATGAAGGACAAGAAAGTACTTCCAACTCAAAGGACTACTACAAGCCGATGTACATAAATCTTACAAGTCCTTTATTCGTTTCCTACCTGGGAAAAATGCTTCGAAATTCCAAAAGTGAATTTGTTAACATCACCGAGATGCTACCAAATAACGATGATACAATTGCCTGTTCCTTAAATAATTCAACCGAAATATTAACTCAATTCGCATACTAATGAAAAAATGGCTTAGTATATATATATATTATCGTATAGATCTAATTGCATTTGTACTCAAAGAGATTGAAGACTATGTAAAAACTGAAAAGATTAAACGTCTTAAGTTCTTTTATATCAGGTATTATGATGATCATCATCATATACGATTTAGAGTTTTGGCCGATACAACCTTACACGAAAGTATACTGGCAGATATCAAGAATCGCTTTAAAGCCTCATCAATGGTTAAGTCTTGTAAGATTGTCACTCAGGAGTACCTTCCTGAGGTAACAAGGTATGGCGGAACTACGGGCATAAAGTTAGCGGAGGACTTATTTCATAGTTCCTCTAAATGCTCATTTAAGCTTTTGTTCTTAAATAAAGATAACAGCTACCCACAAATTATTCTTCGAGCCACTTTATTGAATTATATCACCATCAAGCACCTTTTACCACCTGAGCATCGCAAACCATTCCTGGAGGATTATACTAAACTCTGGTTTCCGGATCACTATTACTCTCCGAGGACCTCTGCCGAAATCTTCGATATATTCCGCAAACGACTGGGGGATGACAAACCTATAGTTAGTAAAATGACGACTTTATTTGACGAAGGCTTATTAAGCCTCGGATCTGCAAGCCGTGGATTACAGGCTTATGAAAAGAGTATTAAGTTGCTTAAGACTAGACTGGACAAGGCATCTGCAAAAATTGTAAACCCTTTAGACATGTATTCAAATTGCAGCTTTAGCCAACCAATCAATTCAATAATTGCCAGTTATATCCACATGAATAACAATCGAATGGGGATAAAACTAATAGACGAAGGTTACTTAAGTTTTTTGCTATTTAATGCAACTATATAAGATGCATCATACTAATCAAAAAATATTAGATACAATTCTAGGCGCTAGTTTAACCGACGAGCATGGTAGATATTGGCGTGGTAACAAGCACGATCATCTTGCGATCCATTACGATCTGTACGGGGGAAATGCTGGCATTTTATTCTCATTGATAACGCAATACCGCTTTAATAAATCTGATTTTCTCAGGCATATTATCCTATCGTCTGCAAATTGGATTAGGCAAAACTATGATTTTAGTCTAAACCCTGTTTTTTTGACGGGAGAGTTGGGCATTGCCTACTGCTTTAACTATTTGGAAACCATTTTGTGTACGGATGACTATCGCGCATTTAAACATAGGTTAATTAGTAGTAGTTCTGAAAAGTTAAAACAAGATAAATCATTACCCTGCGAGTACATTAATGGTTTGAGTGGTAGTCTAATAGCTTTAATGAGTTTACGAGACAGTGATCCCGATATTGAGCTAGACGCCTTAATAATACAAGTATTTCAGATGCTTTTAGATAGAGCGACTGTCTTAGAAAATTCTGTTATATGGGACTATTCAAATGAAACCAGTGAAGAATTATGCGGCCTCTCCCACGGGATGTCCGGGGTCGGATATACACTGCTGCAGCTGTTCAAAATTACTAAAAACGAGTCAATTAGAGCACTCGGTATACACACTCTTTTAAAGGAAAGCAGACATTATAACCACAATCTAGGTGATTGGCCAGATTACAGAAAGGGGATATTTAATGAAGAGCACGAGCAGTCTTTTATATCGATATTGAACTCAGGCGATATACAACATTTAAATGCTCCGGTATACTTTAATGCTTGGTGCCATGGTGGAATTGGCATCGGTTTATCCAGATTAAAGCTCCAAACTGATCAAACTTTAACTATGATTCAAACCACTCAGGATATTGAACGATGTTTGGAATCTTGCATAAATGATATCAATTATATTCTGACAAATGAGCAATTAACTACTTCTGTATGCCATGGCATAATTGGTAATTATCTATTATTAAGGCAATACTGCATAAATTCAACAACCGAAAAGGTTGAAGAATTATTGAGAGAAATAGAAATCAAGATTTCTCAACATATAGACAGAATCTCATCAACTGAAGGGTCTTTTCCAGACCCCTCACTTGATTGCACTTTGTTTAATGGAATCGCAGGCGCGCTTCAGGTGTTCTCTACTAATCTTGAAGCTACAGGCAGTCCTTTTGATGTTTTCCTCCCAGTTGTAACAAATACAAACAAGGGTATCGAAATTGATTCCCTTGCTATTAGTTCTATCTTTCTGAAGAAGACTCTATATTTCAGTTGGACAACTCTCTCTCACTCTCAGCAAAGTCACTTGTTGAATATTCTTGATCTCAACAAAATCATCAGTCATGATTTTAGTTCTATCGAAGCCTCACTGGAGGAGTGGAATTGTCTGGAAAGCTACAATATCGATTTAGAGATTCTGGAGTTTAAGAAAAATTACATACACTTATTTGAGAGTAAGGTTCGACGACTGGTCTCTATAAACTATTTTAAAAGAAAGATTGATTCCAATACCACATTTGGTTATGAATTTAACTTTCATTTGAACACACATCGTACCAAGGACATAAGCGAGGGTACGTATTTCCTCGAATGCGAAAATTCTCAACTATCAGTTAGAAGCTGCTCAAGCGCGGAAAAATTGCTTATAAATTTCTTCCGAACGCCAAGAGGATTTGAGGAGTCATTAGCTTACCTAACTAATGTGGTCGAAGATTTTCACCAGTATACAGATAAACAAAAAATACAGATTGTAGAAAATATCCTGCTTTCTTTTTGTGCCAGGGAGCTTATCTATATAAAAAAACAAACTGCCTAATAAAACAAGATGAAGGGGTTTATATTCTATCGACAGAATACCGCAAATGAATGCGGGTTGGTTTGTTTGAAAATGATTTTTCAATATTGGGGTCGTTATTTTAATATTGCTACTATTCGTCAAAAAGTACGCATTACGTCAAAGGGCTTAAGCATTTTACAAATTACGGACGCGATAGAAAAATTTCATTGCCGGACCCTGGTGACTAACTTGAAGTTCGACCATTTCCAGGACAGTCCGCTTCCTTGCATTGTCCCATGGGGCAAAGATCATTTCGTTGTGCTGCTGGATGTCAATCTGAAGTCTAAAACAGTCAAAATAGCGGATCCTAATTCAGGCATACGAAAGCTAAGTACGGAAAAATTCAAAAAAGAATGGTCTGAAGGTGCAGAAACTGGAACTGGTATATTCCTGGAGCCCTCACCGAGGTTTTACAATGAAAAGGAAGATGCTGAATTTAAACTCTCTGATTTTCTAAAGTTTCTATTACCAAACAAAAGTTTTCTTTTCCAGCTATTTATTGGTCTATTAATCAATTTCTTACTTGCTCTAGTTGTCCCATTCTTTGCACAGACCATCATTGATACTGGCATAAAAAACAATGATTTAAACTATATCTACGTAATCTTGGCAGCTCAGTTTATACTCTTTTTAAGTAGAAATGCAATAGACATGCTTAGAAATTGGATAGTTTTACACCTTTCATATCGTGTAAATCTATCCAGTGTATCAGATTTCATTAAACGGGTTCTAAATCTGCCTATAAATTATTATTCGAGTTACAGTATTGGAGATTTATTAAGAAGAATGGAAGACTATTCCAGAATCGAAGCATTTATTTCAAACGCTACCTTGAATACGATATTTAGTTTGTTTACAGGTATCGTGTTTGCATTTGTTCTAATATCCTTTAATTATTCCCTTTTCATAGTTTTTTTAGTTTTTAACATTATCAATGTGGCTTACCAAATGTACTTTTTGAAAAAGCGCAAAATACTTGATCATAAAATGTTCAAGGTATCTACAGAGAACAGCTCGAAAACTATTGAAATTATGAATAATGCCCTTGACATTAAGGTCCTGAACATTCAAAGGGAAGAAAGAATGAGATGGGAAGAACTGCAATATAGAGCGTTTGGGTTGAGTAAAGAGCAAACCATATTTAATCAAAAACACTCCATTGGTGTCGGAATTCTAGAAGAGGTTAAAAACATACTCATCACCTTAATTTCCGCGAAGTTAGTTATAGAAGGAAAAATCTCTCTTGGAATGATGTTTTCAGTGCAATATATACTCGGGCAAGTTCAAGGTTCATTTTCGCAAGTTATTGGGTTAATGTATGGCTATCAAGATGCTAAAATAAGTCTTGAAAGGCTTAGTGACATAAACGATGCAAGTTCAGAAGAGGAAGTTTTAAACGGGAAGCTTCTCAGTACAAACTATAATTTAGGAAACTTACCGATCAAAATAGAAAACCTCTCCTTTAAATATGACGATAGCGCAGATCAATGGACGCTAGAAGATATCAGTCTTTTTGTTAAAGAAAATAGCTTCGTGGCGATCGTTGGATTAAGTGGATCTGGCAAATCTACTTTGCTTAAAATTTTGATGAAACTTTATAAACCCTCCAAAGCCACTGTTACGCTCGGCCATTACAATTTTTATAGTATAAGTAATGAAAATTGGAGAAGTCATTGTTCTTCGGTTTTGCAAGAGAGCTCCATATTTAACATGTCAGTCGCTGAGAACATTGCAATAAACGGCGAGATTGATTTCGACAAGGTTGTAAATTTATGCAAGGTTGTAAATCTGGATGAGTTTATTGAGAATTTACCACAAGCGTATGATACGTTAATTGGTGGGGAAAATCTTTCCCTAAGTCAGGGGCAAAAACAGCGATTATTAATCGCTAGAGCTCTATATTCTAACCCGAAATACCTATTCTTAGATGAGGCTACGAATGCACTAGATAGCTTCAATGAAAGGCAGATTCTCACAAACATCAAAAGTCATAGAAGCGATATTACAATAATCGCAGTTGCCCACCGTCTTTCCACAATAAAGGATGCGGACAAAATAGTCGTCCTTGAAAATGGGAAAATACTTGAGGAAGGTACACATGAAGAACTGATCACGCATCATGCCAGATACAGTGAATTGTACAAACTACAAACTACTTAGCTATGGAAACTATAGATATTTGGAGTGATGTAACTCGATTTCAGAAGTCGTTTATATTCAGATGGGGACTACTGATAAGCCTGATCATTCTGGCCGTTTTTTTTTGCATAGCGGCTACAATACGAGTACCTGTTTATACAAGTTTTCCAGTTCAATTGTCGGAGCGACAGCAAAAATTGGGTCTGGTATCCAATGCTCAGGGAAAAATAAAAATGTACGTATCAGACGGATCCAAGTGCAAAAAGGGTGATAAACTAGCTTATATTGCTAATGTAACTTCATTGACTGAAGTCATCTATCTTCAGCAGGCTATTGATACTCTGAAAAGGATCAATCTTTTCGAAAAAAGCTATCCACTAAGATCTGTCGAATCTGGAGATATTACGTTACAAACGTCTTATAACAATCTAAAAAACCAAATTGTCGAATTGGAAAGCCTTCATCTACTCAGAGAGTCTATACAGAGCGAAAAAGACTTCATTTCACAAAAAATAACACTACTCAATGAGATGAATTCAATAAATGACTCAGAATCAAAAATCAAAAAAAGGATCTTCGACATAAAAGCGGAAGAATCCCGAGTAAGTGCAAGCTTGTATAACAGAAAAATTATAAGTCGACAAGAAATCAGAAGTAGTGAGGAAAGTGAATTAATCGCTGAGAGTCAACTTATTAATTCGGAGAATAGTAAAACAAGCAACAAAATACAAGTTCTTGAATTGAAGAGCCGCATATTGGAACGAGAACAGGATTTGAAATTGAGGTTGATTGATCTTTCAAAAGCGATCAATTCGGCTATATATACCTTACAAGGAAACTTGAACGAATGGCAGAACAAATATCTTATTGTCGCGCCATCGCAAGGAGAAGTATACTTTTCAGACCGAATTTTAGAGGATGACTTCATCAAAGAGGGGCAACTACTGTTTTACTTTAAAACCGATAGTCAGAAAAACCCTGTATACGCAGGGAAAAAATATATTGCTACTGGATTATTAAACAAGAATGAATTTCATAAGATACAGCCTGGGGATATTGGAAGAATCGAATTAACTGGCACAAGAGTAGATGAAGATGGATACATAGTGGGTCGAATAGAGCGGTTTTACGGTGCCACAAGTGACCCGAATGGGAAAATTGTGATCAGCCTGACAAACGATCTTAAAACTTCAACTCATAAACAGGTTCGATTCGTATCCGGAATTGATGGATTAGCATATTTCAAGGCAAAAAATGAGACTTTGTTAAAACGCATTTTTAACAAATACATTAGAGTTTTGCAATCAATTTAATTTTGTAAAATTATTTTGAAAATAAGTTTTTTTATATTACATTACATTAATTAACCTTTTAATTCACCCTCAAACTTTTTTATGAAAAAAAAGAAAGTAAGTTTGGAAGACTTCCGTTTGGAAAGCTTTTTGACAACCCCTGATCCAGAATTTCTGAAGGCACTACGTGCCGACGGGGAAGATGCAACTTCGATGACAGGACCAGTAGTTTGCACCATTATTTATGTCCTGACGCCAACACCGGCCGGTCAGACGTCAGACATGTCAATGACTTGTAAATCTGCTAGGTTACAATGTCCACCACCAGCACCACCCACATCTACAATGGGTTGTCCTACACACTTCATGTGTCCGCCACCGACTTGCCCGACAATTCCATATTTGTCGTGTGCTAACAACAGCTAGTGGTTGTAAAATAAGAGCCGCTTTGGCGGCTCTTATGTAACTAAAATTTGTATAGAATTTAATCTTGGGAATTGATACCAAAAATTATACACCAGACTTGGAAAACTAAGCAGATTCCAGAACATTTTAGATTGCTTAAGGAGACCTGGATCAAATTACATCCTGACTGGACTTATATACTCTGGACAGATGAAGACAACAGACGGTTCATACAAAACCATTTTCCTAGCTTTTTAGAGAAATTCGATTCTTATCCTACTAATATACAGCGGGTAGATGCCATTCGCTATTTCATACTTTATACAATGGGCGGGCTATATGTGGATATCGATTATGAATGTCTTCAAAGCGTCCAATCATTATTAGAAAATAAATCAGCTGTGTTCGGATCTGAGCCAGCTGGGCACTGTATGAGATTTAATATGGATATGATTGTAAGTAATGCCTTCATGGCTTGCAAGAAGAAAGATCCATTTTTCGAGTTATTGTGTAGATCTATGGAAGACACAATTCAGCAAGATACAAAGACTATTACATCGGTATTAGAGACTACTGGTCCGTTCAAATTAAGTAAATTAGTTGCGGAAAACAGAGCGTCTTTTGACATTAGTATCATAGAACCCTCTGTTATTTGTCCACTTACTATCGAAGAAGTTCAGGCTACAATCAATGGTAATATTACTTCAGACGTTCGGGAAAAATTAGATACAGCGTTTGCTGTTCATTATTTCTGGGGAAACTGGTGGTCAGAAATTGTCTAAATTTATGAAAGAGCTAATAATTCTAATCGCATGGCATAAGGAAAGTAATGAAGATCGAGTACATGCATTTCAAGAAAATAAAAAATCATTTGCAGACCATAACCCAGATGTGGATATCATCACAGTCATGACACCCTTTGAAGGGATGGAGGCATGGCTTAATACAGACCTATCTTGTTTTAAATGGTATTTGGAAAACGGGCATATGCATAGTGCCCAACGCTATCTTATAGTTGAGTGGGACTGTTGGTGCAATTGTGACATGTATGCGTATTATAAACGCGTTTGGGATTGTGACATAGTTGTGCCGGGAATTAAATATCCTGAACGTGATGACTGGTACTGGTTTTCTACAATTGACAAACTACCTGAGCGTGTAAGAAAATACACAACAGGAGTAGTGCCCTTCTGTGGAATATTGTTATCCAATTTTGCGATGAAAAAAGTGTCGCAGGAGATATTAAAGCCTGAATATTATGGCTTAAACAGTGAGCTCAGGTTTGGAACGGTCGCTACTTCACTCGGGTTAGATCCAATCGTAAACCCAGTTTGTAACCGAACTATTTCTTGGTCTGGTATTAGCCCTTTGGATTCCAATTACTTAGGGCTTCATCACCCTAAAAAACTTACGTAGTTTAGGAATAAATTCACATCGGAATAAACCAAACTTTGTGTATGTGCTTTAGAGGCATTATCGACTTGACAGGAAAATCTCGCTGATTGAGCATGGACAAATACTTATTATTTTATGAAGACAATTCATTTTTTAAATCCGATAAACCTAAAGAATAAAATAAGACTCGGCCCTAACGGCGACGGAGGTTATGTCATCTATAATCAAACATTAAAAGATATAGATGTTCTGGTGACATATGGTGTAGGCTGGGAAATTCGCTTCGAAAAGCATTTCAATGAACTTACTGGTAAAGAGGTATTAATGTTTGATCCTACAATGTTCGGAAAACACGTGTTAGATATTCCGTATTTTAAAAGTCTACTTTTCTCCGGCAACCTATTAGAGTCCCTTTTTTATGTAAATTTTGCTCGAAAAAAATGGAAGGAACTAAAGGCTTTGCGTCAACACAATATTTTATTCGTAAATGAAGGAATCGCGGCAAATCGCTCAAAAAAATACAATAACTTCAAAACCCATATAGAGCAATATGGCCTCAAGGAAAAACGACTTCTGTTAAAAATTGATATAGAAGGAAATGAATACGATATTTTCGAGGACGATGACATCTTTTTATATTTTAATAATGTTGTTCAAATAATTATCGAATTTCATGATCTTGATGTACATTTTGATAGATTTAAAA
Organism: Pedobacter sp. JY14-1; assembly: GCF_029269825.1. Classification (GTDB taxonomy): domain Bacteria; phylum Bacteroidota; class Bacteroidia; order Sphingobacteriales; family Sphingobacteriaceae; genus Pedobacter. The sequence goes on from NZ_JARJHU010000003.1 coordinate 544,792, forward strand.
AAATCATTCAAAAGCTTAAATATAATTATGAAGTTATACATGTTCATGGCAACAACTGGGGTGGACAATTTTCTTGTATAGTCCTGCCAGAAGACAAGGTAGTTAACTTGCCTAAAGTTATCGAAATGACTTTTCTACGCAAGTCCAATATCAGCGACAGTGACATTGTGGACGAAAAATTTATTCCCCCAATTAAGTTGGACTTTCCAAACAATCCCTACGAACCGGATCTGGACTTTAACGTGTCTCAATGATTGGTTAGAACATTTAGTATCAGGTGGATATACCAATTAACTATCCCCCTCTCGCACAGCAAACTGTCCATTCAGAGTTGAGGGATGAAAGAAAAAAACGTTGTGCAGATAGGTTTTTTGAACGGATGTTTTAGTCCGGGTTAGCAACTCTTATTTTACAAAAATACACTGCGGTCAAGTACCGCTTCAGCGATCGTTTCTTTACTAACGACCTTGCAAAGACGTATTTTGGCTAGGCAAATATTTTAAATAAGCCCTTTTTGACTTACCTAGAAGATTGACTTTCCCCCCAAAAACAGCAGCGGCTTAAAGGGAGGACGTCAGTTAAAGTAGGGGTAGGAATTTGTCGAATTCCGTTATTCATAATTATTACCTGAATAAATTTTGTAATGGAGATTGCTGGAAAGCTGCGCATTCTCGCAGTGACGTGCCGGCGAATGACGAACAGGCGGGGAGATTGCTTCTAAAGCCCGGGATTTATATTGAAATAAGTTATGCGGTATTGAAGATCAGTCGTTTTTCATTTAGTTCTGACAGTTACCTCCATTTCCTTTTGGTTTCTGAACAAAACGATCTTTTTATCACCTTCGGCTTTAAGGTTTGGTTGCAAGTCGCCCAACCCGGTAATACTTTTACCATTGACTTTTAGGATTACATCGTTTACCTTAATGAGGTCTTTAAGCGGACTTTTTTCTTCAACTTTCAAAACCAGTACACCTGCATCTTTAGCCATTCCTGTCGCAGAACGCTCGCCCAGCCCGCTCAGATTCTTGAGCTCCAAACCCATGAAGTTCACGATTTCATTACTCCGTTGTGAATGGAGTGCCACGATTTTAGGGAATTCGACTTTAGGAGCTATGCGCTTTAATTTCGGGGAAACAACTCCAAAGTTGTTCATGTCAAAATTTTTAAATCCTGTTTTAAAAGCTGCTGACCCCGCTCTTAGCCGATAGTCACCATGCTCAGGATCTACAAAGTCAGGGCTGATGAAGACACTGTTCTTATCACGCCCGTTAACCTGCGCTTTGGCCAGTTCACTTTCATCTGTGAATATATTGGAATCAATTTCATCTCCCCAAAGGCCGTTCTGGGGCATACCTATAGCCGCATAGTTGCGGAAAACCAGGTTTTTTCTGAAAATGTCTTTGCTGCGGCTGAACCAAACGTGCGGGTGAAACGTGTTGTTTATTATGATATTGTTCTCGGCCTTACGATTATAGCCTTCTCTGAATTTTAACCCACCGTTGAGTAAAAGATTGTTGTATATTTCATAGTTGCTTGATCCGTCGTCAAGGTCGATATCCCAGCCATGATCACATCTGAAACGGTTATTTCTCAATATGATAGGGTGTATCACATCCAGGAGCACCAATTCAGGATGCCGGTCGACGATGGTATCCAGGACAGCTTTATCGGGATGCCAGTATCGGTCTCGTCCCCAGGAATTGAATGAGCCGTGATCTCCGCTCTCCCTTACGGTGTTGAATACATCATTGTATTCGATCAGGTGTCCGCCCCAGGTTCCCTCGCTGACGTTAATCCCAGCCCGAGGCACATTGCATATGGTATTGTGGGCGATAGTAATGTCCATAGACATCGAAATCTGAACACCCGCGCTTTGAATTTCAACCTGACCAATCTGCTCTATAAGGTTGTCGTAGACGCTGCACGTTTTAGGAAAGTTAGTGGTTTTAGGACCTGGCGTCCGGTCAATGTCGCTGAGCTTTATAAACTCGTTATACTCAAAGCTGGGAGACCTTACGGCATCCGGATCGCCGACAAAGCTGATCCCGCTCCCGCCTATTTTTGTAAGGTGACATCCTGACACTTCATTTTTAAGATTGTATTTACTGAAATATATCGCATTACCACCAAGATTGTCGAGAACGCAATTTTTGATACTGCAATTTGTTGCGCCTTCAAAAAATACGGCAGCCCCACGGTAGGTCGTCCAGTCGCTTCTCAGCAACGGCTCCTTGTTTTCCATGAACGTCCTTATTGTGTGTGTGATGTGGATATCCTGAATACTGATATTGGAAACCGGACGCTTTTGCGAGCCTCTGAATTCGAAAATATGCTTCAGCTGGGGGCTTTCAATTTTTGCTGAAGATAACTTCAGGTCTGCAGGCGGATAGTAGTATAGTATCTTTTTATCCTTATCATAGTACCATTCATTGACTGTATCCAGTTCCTCAAATACGTTTTCGACAAACTTATACTGGTCATGCATACCCATTTTCCGGTTATTTTGCCAGCCCCCATCCAAATCAAGTTCTCCATTACTTTTCTTTCCCTTGATCAGATAGCTGAATCCACCCCACTCGCTTTTATGCAACGCATGTAAGTATGCACCTTCGGGATTTGCCCAGCTTTTGACTTTAGTGACGCTGTTGGCATCAGCAGATGTACCATTTAAAATCCTTTCAGTTGGATTGAAATTGGGGTAGCGCGCCATGTGCTGTCGCTGACCGTTAACGAATAGTTGATCGAAAACATAATCTCCTTCCACCTTTGCCTGCATGATGCCATTCCTGTAAGGCCTCCATTTCAACTTCAACAGTGCAGCACCGCTTACCACTACATTTTCATTATGCGCAGCTTTAAGGACCAGTTTTTCGGAGATACCCCTGGAGTCTGATGAATCAAACACAATAGGCTTTTCAATGTGATACTCTCCTCCACTTAGCCGAATTTCGGCGGGGCCTTTAACTTTTCTGGCTTTTACCCTGGCAAAATCGATGGTCTTGAATGGCGACCTGGAGCTTCCCGTATTCTTATCACTTCCGGCGGGTGAGACATAAATAATTTTTTGCGCGAACAATGGAAAGCTCAATAAAGACAGGAATATCAAGAGCCAGCTGCGCACCATTTTGTGCGTGTTTATCATTGATCGCATTTCGGCTGGAATTTATATGACATAACTGTTTTTGTATATTGGTTATATATACCTACACGAATTTAGTCAATTCTAAATATCATCGAAATTAAAGGGGGCAATGCCCCCTAGACTAATAATTACAGGTTTTTAATTTCGTCGGCAGAAAGGCCCGTAAGCTCGGCGATCTCATCAACAGGCATATTTTTATTTAGAAGCTTTTGAGCGATTTCGAGTGCTTTTTCAGTTTTACCAATGGCTTCTCCTTCTTCTTTTCCTTCAAGCTTAGCTTGCGAGAGTACCGCTGCGTTGTCCCATTTGCGTTTGAGTTCCTGATCGTACATTTTTTGTTCCTCCCTGGTTAGGTTGGCATATTCGCCGACGCTGTAAAGTTTACCAAAAATCGTGTCCTTCAGATGAGGCGGGCAATCGTCCCGCTCTGGCATGTGCTTAAGTTCGTATAGCCACCTGTCCAGCGCAAGGTTACATTCCTCATCGGTCTTTACAAAATTAGTCAAATCAATATAGATGTAACCGAGATTTTGTTGTACTGCAGGTCTATGAGTTCTTTTCGGCCATTGAATACGGCATTCAGGAGGTTTAACAGGAGATCTTTGTTGAGGTCGGTGCCGAACAGTTTTTTGAACGAGAGATCGAGCAGGGGGTTGATGTACTTTGAATGTTGCATAAGTTAGTTGGAGTAATTGCTGCCGGAAGTGGTAACCTGGATAACTTATGCGGAATTTTTGAGAATTGTAAGACTTACTGAGAGCGACAAAATTGTATAATTTACAAAGCGAGGCAAAAGGGGGAGATATAGCATCCGCTTAAGAAAGCAGATTCCGACTCCTTCAATACCGGACGTAATTTCCGGTGTATTAGTATGTGTGTCCATAAATTGTTATCTTGAACAATATCTGTTAACCGATCATGAAGCTACTCCTGCTGTCACTACTTTCACTTTTCAATCTGTCACGCGGGTCGCAAGAAACACTAAATTACGACCTCAAGCACTAACTGGATTCCATTTTTGATTGCTGATCAAGGCATCCGCGAATTCCTTGACACGGAGGTTATCGCATCCAGGAAATATAGTCTTGCGAAGGTTTTGAACTATCCCAGAGCTTTGCTGGACAGCAAGCCATGGCTGATCATGCACAAGATTGATCCTATCATATCAAGAAGGTTGAGTTTTGTGTTCTAGAATTTTTACCCGTTAGGATATAAATATGGAAGAGATAATTACTTGGTTGTTGCTTTCGATTTCTTCAACAGAGAGACTGGTTAATTCGGCGATTTCGTCTATGGGCATATTTTTATTACGAAGTTTCTGAGCAATTTCCAGTGCTTTTTCGGTTTTGCCCTTTGCCTGACCAATGGCTTCTCTTTCAAGCTTAGCCTGCGAAAGCGCCGCTGCGTTGTCCCATTTGCTTTTGAGTTCCTGATCGTACATCTTTTGTTCCTCCCTGGTTAGGTTGGCATATTCGCCAACGCTGTAAAGTTTACCAAAAAATCGTGTCTTTCAGATGGCAACTGGATTCTTGACTGCTAATCACATCACCTGAATGACTCTTAGCGTTAATTATTAGCTGATGTGACAATAAAGAAATATAGATTTTGAGCATTAATAAATTTATACGTGTACTTATTACACTAACTGACAGAATGTTAGCAATGTCATGATAACGTTAAAGGCTGCCATAATAGCGGATTTCTATAAATGACAATGTTGATAAAAATAATTTTTTCTTGTTTCAGAAAAAAAAGTATTTGATAATACTGGGGATTAAATTTCCCGTTAACTCTAATTTTTTTGGATTTTCACTTCAATAACTGAGTTAATACACAGGTTTTCCAATAATTATGCCAATTTAATTAGCATTAAATAAAGCGGTGTGACACTACTGACATTAGATAGTTTTGGCATAGCCGTTGACAGTAGAAGTTGGTAAAGCCTGCAAGAATTTTTCGAGGATTGATGCAGGCTCCCATTTACAAAAGCATAGGAAGTCGGGATGACTATCCCAAACTGTACAGTTATTGAACAAATTAAAGGTATAAATAGTTTTTGCTATAGGAATTATTTGTTCCGTCGTTTGACGCTTTAATGTACACGATATGTTTTGAGAAGTCATTTTACGAAGTTAAAATGAAAGTTAATGCTTGCTGCTTGCCAAGCAGAGTAGGCGATTGTACATTTAAATCAATATTATGGCAACAAACGGAAAGGCTGGCGACGGTCAAAAAAAAGCGACTATAAGAGAAGGGCTTCAAATACTCAACCCCAAACCGGCGCAATGGGTTAAAAGGAACGCCAACTTTGACAGGTTCAGAGAAGTAAAAATAGACGGTATCCCCTTCAAAGAAGTCAGAAAGGCGAGGGGGAACTAAGCATGGCATTATTTACCAGCTCTTATTTAAAAGAGGTCTATAAACGTAGAACAATTAATTTAGTGGAGAATGCCAGAGCAAGAGTGTTTTCAAAACCAGAAAGCGCTGTATTCGACATATTTCTGTGTCATAGTTTTGCTGATAAAGAAACAATAGGGGGACTATACACTGAATTAACAAATCAAGGCTACAGTGTTTATGTAGATTGGATTGTCGACCCTCAACTCGACAGAAACAATGTCACCAAAGAAACAGCTGAATTGATCCGCAAAAGACTAAAAAATTCTAAGAGTTTGTTACTGGCAGTATCGACCAATGCCGATCTGTCCAAATGGATGCCTTGGGAGTTGGGTTATGTAGATGGACACGCTGGTAATTGCGCATTAGTGCCGATCGAAACAAGCAATGCAAATGTTACTGTTTTCAATCGGAGAGAATATTTGTTATTGTATCCGTATGTTAAAAGAAATGGTAATTATTCTGATCTTTTTGTAGCAGAGTCAAATAACATTTACTCGAGTTTCGATAATTGGTTAAAGTATAAAACCAAACCAGGGTATCAGTTCAGCGCAATTTTATAACTATGAGAAAGGCATTGATAGTAGGGATAAACGATTATCCAACAGCACCTTTGGCGGGATGTGTCAATGATGCTATGGCAATGAAGAATGTACTAGAACGGGATGGCGATGGATCTCCTAACTTTCAGGTTAAATTGTTAGTGGAGCCTTCAACCAGGGTTTCTAAAGCGATACTTCGGAAAGCTATTACTGATCTATTCAGAGGAGAAGCGGACGTAGCACTATTGTATTTTTCTGGTCATGGACTGTTAAAATCATCTACCGGATATCTGATTACGTCAGACTATATAGTACATGACGAAGGGATTTCGATGGACGAGATATTAAAGCTCGCCATCTCATCTAAAATCAAAGACAAGATCATTATTCTGGATTGCTGCAATTCGGGTAGCTTTGGGGAGTTGGGACTGGGTGTTGATACCAATTCAGTCTTGGGTGAAGGGATGACCATCCTTACTGCATGTCATAATGACGAAACTTCATTAGAAAGTAATGGAAGAGGTATATTTACGACCTTAATCGTTGATGCGCTTCAAGGCGGGGCCGCTGACATTAGAGGGAATATAACTCCCGGGAGTATTTATGCCTATGTAGATGAGGCCTTGGGCGCCTGGGACCAACGACCAGTTTTTAAAACTAATGTTGGCAGGTTTACTCCAATCAGGAAGATTGCACCTAAAGTGCCTCTTGAGATGCTAAGGAATCTGACAACCTACTTCGATACGCCTGAAGCCGATCACAAGTTGTCACCCAAATATGAGGATAGCGAGGCTGATCACGACCCGGAGAAGGTCAAGATATTTAAAGAATTGCAAAAGTTTGTAGCCGTTGGATTGGTTTTGCCGGTTGGTGAGGAGCATATGTATTATGCAGCAATGAACTCTACCTCATGCAAGTTAACAGCAATGGGTTATCAATATTGGAGACTAGTAAAAGAAGGGAAAATTTAACATGAAAAGAATATTTGTTGCATTTGCTATAGAAGATCAGACCGAAAAGTTTTTATTCACCGGGCAAGCTAAAAATGATGCAGTACCATTTGAATTTGTGGATATGTCAGTTAAAACACCATGGGATTCTGCGTGGAAAACCAACTGCAGAACCAGAATAGCTGGTTGTCACGGCACAATTGTATTGGTATCACCTAATTTGAGACATGCAGAAGGTGCATTGTGGGAGGTGAAATGTGCTTTAGATCTGGGACTTCCAGTAAAGGGCGTATTTATAAAAGGCGCAAATTATTTGAGTATTCCGGCAGAGATGGCCGGTAAGGTAGATTGCTGCTCATGGAACCATCAGGAACTGGCAAGATTTGTTAAAAGCTTATAAAAATAAAACATGGAATTTTTAAAAGCAGAAAACTTGTTTTTTTTCATTACCATGTTTCTTCCGGGTTTCATATCTGTTAAGGTGTACCATTCCATAGTTGCCAATGATAATTATGACTTTTCAAAAAACCTATTAGAAATTATAGGCTATAGCGTCATAAATTTTCTACTCAATTCCTGGCTTATTTTACTTGGAATCAGCAATGACTGGATATTTATCCAAAGCAGTTGGATTTACCCATCTATATTTTGGATATTTTTTATTTCGCCAGTATTATGGCCAATCATTTTAAATAGGTTACTAAGATGGAGGATTCTTAAGCGCTATGTGCTTAGCAATCAGAAATCGGCATGGGATTATTATTTTAATCTCCGACGGTCTGCCTATGTCATTGTCCATTTAAATGATGGAACCAGAGTTGGAGGATATTTCGGGACGAACTCTTATGCCTCTAGATATCCGTGTAAAGAAGCATTATATCTGGAGACTGCATGGGAATTAAGAGATGTTTCAGATGAGCGGAAGTTTAAAAAAGTAGCAGAGCAAACCAATGGATTATTGATACTAAATGGAAATATAAAATATATTGAATTTTTTACCACTTAAACTTAATATTATGTCAGAGGAAAACAAACACAAAAATCCCTTTGAAGGTCTCGACCGTAAGGAAATCGAAGAATTAATTCACAAGCGGCAAAATCCCTCTCGCCCCGATGCCAGTATTGAAAAAGGAATTCAAGGAGGTCTTAACGAGGGATATCAGCCTACTAAAAATATTTCAGGGCTTCCTCCAGGGGCAGACAAGCCTGATAAAGGGGAAGAAGAATAGAGTGTATGGATGATTAAGCATTAATTAATTAATTAACATTGACTATGACAGAATACAGGATATCTGGTATTTGGAAAAATACAGATGGTGTGATTACCGCATATGCTTTTCACAGGGTTATCAATACTATTACTCTCACCAGAGCAGAAAAGAAATCAAAAGCTCAAGCTATTGCTACAGTTGAATTAGCTGGTAATAGCGTAACTACTTGGGTGTGGAATTATAAAACAGCGAGGTTTGACATTGGCGAAACCGTCACAGTAGTTGGAACTGGCACTAATAAATATCTTAGGTCTAATCCCGACAACAAATTGACTGATAATCTTGGTCATCTGATCAATTTTGATTGGATTGCCCCTTGATATTTGTTTGCTCTAAAAAAACAAAATAAGCTGTGGATTTTCCATCGCTCTTATTTCATGGTTAAGTATTTCTTAACTTGTTTATGCAGGCCAAGAAAATACAAGATATCAAAGATTAGATGAATTCGAGGTTTTTTGGGACTATTGATAGCTTAATGTTACCTAAATAGTGAGAAAAACGAATTTTGGTTACTTTAGTAAACAAAAAAATAGCGAGTGCCAAAGTATACCAGACAAATTGTTGTTTTTCTTGATGTATTGGGGTTCAGCGTAATGCTGCCTAAGTTCGAAAAAGAGGCCTTAAATCATTCAAATCCTGAAGACGGCGACTATCATGAATCCGAATCATTAAATAGGTTACTAACCATCTTCAGAGATGCCATAAATTTGATTGAGGCTAGGAATTGCAACTATTATTTGTTCAGTGATAACATTTGTATTACCATCAATTATATCGTCGAGGACACCGAATATTCGGGACTTTTTGTAGATATACTTCAACTTATCAATATTCTCAATTATGAATTTGTGAAAGAAGGATATTTTCTAAGAGGAGGTATCGATGTGGGATGGTTTTTAGACAGCAGGGATATCGCGGCTGGGATGCCATTGGTAAACGCATATCTTTTGGAAAGCAAAAAGGCTGTTTACCCCAGGGTACTTATTTCTATGGACTATGTTAATATTATAAACGCTTATAAAGCAAACAACCAATTTGATGACCGGCAGGTGTTTATACTTGACCAGATTTTGATATCAGATGACGAACAAATATTTATAAATTACTACCTTGAAGTACTTAATTTCGAGGATCCTGCTTCGAAGATTGACTTTCTTAAAGCATATAAAGAACGGATATCATATTCGCTGAATTTGCATAAGGGAGTTGAGAAAATTTTTGAAAAGTACCGCTGGTCTGCTGAACGATTCAATGAGTTTTTGGGCTACTATATAAGAAATATTGAAACACTGGAGCCAGAACTAAATGAAGAAGGCTATCTGGCAAAAGTTGAAACATTAAAGATTAACTAAATGAATGCTAAATATTTTCCGGTTCTCAGGGCGAGACAGCAAGAGATTGATGTTTTGCAGAAGTTCGATTTCGGTAGCCAGATCATACCGATTGTTGAAATCATTAAAGAGAAAGACCGCAAGGATAACCCTGAAAGCAGGTATACTATTTATAGCAAGCTTTTTAACGCTGTACAATCAGAAAAAGTGATTGTAGATTTACCGATCTATCTGACCCCAAAAGTGAGTACCAGTGCTGAAGTAAGAACTTTTTATCTCTCTACCATTAGTAATCTCCATAATAGGATTGCTTTCTACCTCGAATTCGAGAGGTTAAGAGATAAGATTATCCCAGTAATATCAATTCTTAAACCGGTTTCTGAAGAAACTGACACGCTAATAAAGCAATTTGAAGTTCTTGCTTCGATTTTCCCCCAGTTGGCATTTAGGATTTTCTACAATAATTTTGATGCCGCAATAAGTGAACTACAATTGCTCGAATTGCGTCCTGATGATTTGATTATTTACGACTTGGACACTACAAATATCACCAATCCTATAGTATCAAAACATAAAAAGAGCATGGACTTGCTTTATGATCATTTATACAAGATTATTATTAGAAGTGCGATTAATACAGATATCCAAAACGTGGCTTTGGACCATGAGGAGGTAATCGGACAAGCGGACAACAGTTTGCGTGACCTATATAAAATGCCACAATGGAGGTTTAGCGCGTTTGGTGACTATGCAGGTGTAAAAAAAGATGATATAACATCTGGAGGAGGGGTTAGTCCCGGACTGGTGTTCTATAATCCTGATGAGAATTTGTATTATGGTTTTAGAGGTCCTACTAAAAATCTTTTGGAATTTGAACAGACGATTATTCCTGCCGTACTTCAAATGGGTTTTGTGAACTCATGGACAGAGAAGAACTCCGCTTTCATTGAAGGTAATCCCGGCTATGATAGACTGATCAATATTCGTAACGGGCATGAACCATCCCGAAGCCAGGCTAAGTACAAATGGATTTCCATAATGCACTATCTGCACTGCATGAAGGTTTTGATATCGCAAGGAGCAATTTAAAAGTCCTTTTGGTAAAGTAATGATGGAGATTCCTGTGTGCTAAAAAAAAACTGGAAATCTATAGGAAGAATCTGATGCTGATGGGTTTTTAAAAAATTCCATCTCTGCGCATATCTGGCTTTAAGTATAGTTTTAAATACTTTGTTGATTGTAGTCGGTTTAAGATGTTTCAGCAGGTCATCGATTTCATCTCTGCTGCTGCCAAAATAATTTTTCAATTCCTTAACTGTGAGTAGTCCAAGTTGGGACTTTGAGCATAAATCAGTGTTTTTTGTAGGTTGACGAAGCGTCTTCAATCTACCTTTTTCAATCGAGTAAATGCCGAAGGTCTGAGGTAAAATATTTAGGGCTTCTGGAAGATGCTTTTTGTCAAGAATTATAGAATTGTATTCAAAAACAGCCTTATAATCAACCACCTGTTTGGGCAACTTGCTGAGATTGTCAAGCTGCGTTTTAATTTCATAACATTTTGATACACCATTTATGCTCACAAAATCTGCCCGACTATTCCTGACTTTTAACTCAAATCCTCCAATTGTGTCAATATTCAGGTATTTCTTTGCTATTTGGTATTTAATCACCTCTTCTCCAGAGTAATTTCCTAGCAAAATCGAGTTGATATGACTATGTAACTGGTACTTATTGAAAGAAGATAAATCTACTTCAGGATTTACCGATTGTATCAATTGCTTTAACCTGCTGAAATATAGTAAAGGTGAATAGCTTCTTGCAAGTGCACTAGCTTTATCGGATCCAAGATTACGATGCTTATTATTCATTCAATATAATCTCGTGTCAAATATAGCGCATAATCTATCTATTATCATGTTTTTGGTATTTATTTTTCACTATTCAGCTGTAAATTCTCCAAATCTCGGAGTCTTTACATGGCGGAAAACTTCACTTAATTAAGTAGCTTTTCTTTTTGAGTTCTACAGTAAAATGTTCCATCTTGTTATTTATAAGAAGGCTTTCCGTACTATCTAGGTTTCGATCCATATGTTTTTATAATTCCACTTAAAGCCTGTATTTGCTTCCAGTCTTTTCAAGGCACCGAAAATCTGCTCTTCCATGTTCATTAATGGTTTGTGTACACGTTACGTGAACACTCAGAAATAGTGAACAAAAATTAGAAATGCAATTGTTGCTAAATATTGGAGTGTATTTAGTTAAAGCAGGGATAGACATTTGTAGAATTCTGTTATGATAATTATTACCTGAATAAATCTTGCAATCGAGATCGCTTCGAAAGCTGTGCATTCTCGCAAAGACGTGGCAGTGGCGGAGATTACCATATGGAATATTGGCTGGATGTGTGGATAACAGAAAATTTGTATTAACTTTTCCGGGAATTTAACTAACTTAATATCAGGGAAGGGGGGCGACCTCAGAAATGAAATGAGTGCGTACAGCGCATATACCGATCGGGAATTGCTGGCTTTGATCAAGGCGGATGACTATGCTGCGTTTGGTGAGCTCTATGGGCGGCATGGGGATGCTTTGTATGGGGCTGCGTATAATATCCTGCGGGAGCGGGAGGCCTGCAGGGATGTCGTGCAGGATATCTTCATCTGGTTCTGGGAACACAGGCAGCAGTGGCAGCTGGAGAGCTGCAGGGGTTATCTGCTGACGGCGGTGAAATTTAAGATGGCCAATTACATCAGGAACAATAAGGTGCACAAGGGCTTTTTTACCGCGATCTCTGAAATTGACCTGGGCGACGAGGACGAACAAAGTGCATTGGAGGTGAAGGAACTGAGCAGCCTGATCCGGTCGCTGGCTGACCAGTTGCCCGGCAAGTATGGGGAGATATTTAGGCTGAGCCGGTATGAGCACCTGAGCAATAAGGAAATCGCCGGCAGGATGGGGATAAGTGAGAAGACGGTAGAAAACCAGATGACCATTGCACTAAAGAAGCTGCGGGAGAAGCTGGGACCGAATGGCGCGTTTACACTGTTCTTGTAGGGCGGGGGGGGGGCTGAAAGGCCCGCAGTCCAGTCTATTCTAATCCAGAATTGATCAGGTACGCAGCACAGGAAGGTATACCTTAAATACCGATCCGGCTCCGGGTTTGCTGTCCAGTTCGATCTTTCCGCCGGCGCCGGTAACGATGGTATTGACCAGGTATAAGCCCACTCCCGAGCCATTGTTGTCCTGCTTAACGCGCTCAAATTTTTCAAAAATGGATCGCTGCGCTTCCGGGGTGATGCCTATCCCATTGTCCGATACGCTGATTACAAAGTACCCGTCTTGCTCCCCGCTGCTGACCAGTATTTCCGGTGTGCGCTCTATGGGGCAATATTTGATGGCATTGGCGATCAGGTTGTAAATGACACTACGCAGTTTGCGCCGCACAAATTTGACCTCACCTGATTTCAGGTTTGTCCTGATCACCGCATTCGATTCTGTGATCTGGTGCGCCAGGGCAAGCCTGACATCTTCCAGGATATTCTCCAGATCGATCAGTTCCTCTGCAGCCTGGTGCCGCTGCGGTTTCCAGCGGCTGTCTACCAGGTCATTGACAACCTTTTTGATATTGCCCAGGCTCCTTTCGACATTTTCCATCAATACGGGGTACATTTCCGGCTCCTGCTGAGGGACTCTTTTCAACATCTCTATAGTGAGGCCAAGCGCCAGAATGGGATTCTTGATGTCATGCGCGATGGTATCCAGCAGTAACTCATGCTCGGCGATCAGCCGCTCCTGTTCTTTAAGGTCCCTGATGCGCGGGGTAATGTCTACAAAGGTGATGATGACCCCGTCCGTCTTGTTATCCTTGCGCCTGATGTAAGGCAGGATATTCATCTGGTACCAGTGCATGTCGGTGGTCTGAATCTCTTTTTGCAGGATTTTGGAAGTGGAGATGACCACCCCGATGTTATCAAGGATTGTGGGAAAGCGGAAGTTCTCTTTGATGTCCTCCAGGTGCATGCCGATGTGCTCATCCTTCAGGTTAAACTGCTTCATGGCCGGAGGGGTGAACTTTCGTAAAATCAGATTTGCATCGACAAATAACTGGGGGATAATGGTGTTGGAGAAGTAATTTTCGAGTTCTTCGTTTAACTCCAGCAGTGCATCAAGTTGCCGGGATTCTTGTTTATTCATTATGGGATGATTTTTTACCGCCATCGCTGGGGCGATCTAAGTTACGAATAATGCATGAAAAAGTGATGAAGGCTAATCATGGAGAAATATGAGGCGTTAATAGACATGTGTAATTAAAATCCCGCATTAAAATGTGTAAACTACAGATTTAAAAAAAAAGTTTGCATTCGTTTGGGGGGTGGGGTGATTTTTTGTGCTTTACAGGTATAGACGATTGTATGAACCGTGAAGAATTCATTATACTGGCAGATCGGGTAGCGGGGGGAACGGCGACTGAGGCTGAGCTTAGGCGGTATAATGGCTATTATAATGAATACCAGGCACGGCAGAACAGCTGGGACGAGGTTTCGCCGGTGCAGAAGCAGCAAATGCTGGTGGCGGCTAAACAAGGAATTGACGCGCAGATCGGGGAGTACAACAATGAGGATTTAAAAGATGTGCGGAAGCAGGTGAGGCTGTGGCCGAGGTTTGCGGGAATTGCGGCTGCGGTGGCGGTGGTTGTGTTTGGGGTGTGGTTGTACAGGTTTGAGTTTGCCTCGCAGACTCGCGATGACGGGCCGGGGCCTAACGGGGAACTGGTGAATGATGTGGCCCCAGGTGGTTATGGCGCGACGATTACGCTGGCGAATGGGCATGTGATCCATTTGGACAGTGCGAAGAAAGGCGTGGTTGTAGGAGGCGCTGCGGGAGCGGTGGCTTTAAGGTATGAGGATGGCGCTGAGATTGCTTCGGAAGCTGCGCCATCTCGCAATGACGATCGTCTTAATTCGTCATCCCGAGGTAACGAGGGATCTCTTGGCGATGCTAATTCAAGAGATGTCTCCTCGCGTCGACATGACGGAACTCGGGATGACGTTGTGAAGTTTATCGCGACAACGGCCAAAGGGCAGACGTATTCCTTTACATTGCCTGACGGAACCAGGGTCTGGTTAAATGCCGATTCAAGATTAGAGTTCCCTAACCAGTTTTCTGGAAAAGAGAGAAAAATATTGTTGCAAGGTGAAGCGTATTTTGCGGTGAAACATAATGATCAACAACCGTTTAGGGTAGTGAGTAAAACGCCAGATGGAAAGGGACAGTTAGTAGAGGATATCGGGACGGAGTTTAACATTAATGCCTATGCGGATGAAAGAAGTGTGAAGACGACGCTGGTGGAAGGCTCGGCCCGCGTCATTCCGATCACCCAAGCCCGTCATTCCGACGACAGGAGGAATCTCTTGAATGGCATGGACAAGGGATCTCTCGCTGCGCTCGAGATGACGGGGAAAAACAATGACGGCAAAGGGGTAACGCTAAGTCCTAACCAGCAGGGGACGTTGCAGGATGGCAGGATAAAGGTAAACAAAGTAGACGTAGAGCGGGAGATTGCCTGGAAGAAGGGGGATTTTATATTCAACAACGAGCGGCTGGGCGATATCATGATAGCGCTGAGCAGGTGGTACAACATAGAAGTGAGTTATGCAGATGATAGCCTGAAGGATATCCGGCTGGGTGGCTTTGTGTCGAGGAGCAAGAACATATCTGCAGTGCTGAAGATGATGAAGCTGACCAAGCGGGTGGATTTTCAGATAAAGGATAGAAAGATAATTGTCATTCCCTATAAACCAATCAACTAAACAGTAAACCAACAAACCAAACCAAAGAAAATGGAAAGACATTTACGAACGGAAAGTTAAGCAGCAAAGGGGACTAAAATAAAGAAGGATAGTGTTGCGACCACTATCCTCCGGAGTTTGAGTCAACCTTTCCCGACTGGCCGGAATGCCGGAGCGGGAAGAACGATTTATTGCAAACAGTTATTGAATCAACTCAAACCAACGTAAAGCTATGAATTTAAATGCTTTTAACATAGGCATGCCGCGCTTGTGGCTGCCGCCCAAATTATTGCTAATTATGAAGCTGATCATAATTATATTATTCACCACCCTGATGCAGGTTAGCGCATCGACCTTTGGCCAGAAAGTTACCCTTGCAGAGCGCAACACAAGCCTGGAAAAGGTATTCCAGAAAATGCGGCAGCAAACCGGATACGACTTCCTGTTTGACGCAGAAGTTGTGAAAGTGGCTAAGCCAGTAAACATCAACGTGAGCAACGCGCCACTCAGCGAAGCACTGGAACTGTGCCTGAAAAACCAAAACCTCGACTTCACCATCGAAGAAAAATCAGTGATCGTCAGCCGTGCAAAAGAAAAAGGATTTCTGGATAACCTCATTGCGCGATTTCAGAGCATTGATGTCAGAGGTAAGGTTGTGGATTCCTTAGGGAATGGATTGGCCGGGGCGACGGTGAGTGTGAAGAATGGGAAGCAGAGTACGCAGACTGCTGCAAATGGGGATTTTTATTTGAAGAATGTGGAGGAAAATGCTGTTTTAATTATCTCATATTTGGGCTACGTCACTAAGGAACAGCCAGCTAGTAAGGAATTCAACCATATTCAACTACAGATGAGTACTTCCAAGCTCGATGAAGTACAGGTGATTGCATATGGGACTACATCGAGGAGATTAGGCACAGGAAATATTACGACAATAAAAGCCCAAGACATAGAAAAGCAGAATATTAATAATCCGCTTTTGGCACTTCAAGGCCGTGTACCGAACTTAATCGTCACTCCCGCGACAGGTCTGCCAGGAACCCCTATAAAAATTCAGCTAAGAGGGCAAAATAGTTTGACAGGGTTAACGAGTGAGCCATTGATTGTGATAGATGGTATTCCTTTTATTAACACTTTGTCTGGATCTTATTTTGGATATAATAACTTTAGCGTTTCCGCCTTAGGCTTTATAAATCCTTCAGATATTGAGTCAATCGATGTACTTACCGATGCAGACGCGACATCAATTTATGGATCTAGAGGCGGCAACGGAGTGATCCTTATAACGACAAAAAAAGGGAAACCAGGTATCACAAAAATGAATTTCTCTTTGAATAGTGGATATGGAGAAATTGAAAGAAGTTTGAATGTTTTAAATACTTCCCAATATTTGGAAATGCGAAGGGAAGCATATTCTAATGATGGGTTATCCATCCCATCAAAAAATTCACCAGTGGCAGATAGAACATTTGAAAATTACGATTTAACTTTTTGGGACGAAGAAAGATCGAATGATTGGCAAAAAGAACTATTATCGGGCCAGGCTCAACAATATAATGTTCAAGGATCAATTCAGGGCGGGTCTAACAATGTTCAATATTTTGTCAGTGGGTCATTAAATAAGTTAGGATATTTATTTCCTGGTGATAATAAGTTTATTACCGGAGCTGGTAGATTCAGCATTTCCGGGAAGTCACTTAACAAAAGATTCGCTTTAGATTTAAATGGAGGACTCACTTCTACTGCGGCTACCAATTCAGGGAGCGATGTAACCTTTTTAGCAATGAGTTTGGCTCCAAATGCTCCATCACTATATAAAGATGATGGAACTCTAAATTGGGAAATTGATCCTCAAACGGGATATAGCACTTTCGATAATCCTATCGCAAATGTACGTAATGTATCAACTTCAAAGGTCAGTATAATTAATGCAACAACTGTTTTAAATTATGCTTTACTATCAAATTTGACACTCGCAACGTCTTTAGGGTTTTCAGATACGTATTCTGACAATTATTTTCCAATAACTATCGCGTCCCAAAATCCGACTAATCTTTTTGCAAGCGGAAGCGCATTTTTCGGGAAGGGAAAAGCCAATTCTATAAGTTTAGATCCATACTTAAAATACATCCAAAAGATAAATCAAGGACAATTGCAGATTATGATTGGTGGTTCTTGGCAGAAGCAAACTAACACATTTCAGCGGATTAGTGGTGGTGGCTTTACCAGTGACGCTTTATTGAAGGATATTAGCAAAGCTGATAACCGTTTGATTTCTGGCGGAAATACAAGCTCCGAATATAAGTCCGTATCAGTCTTCGGCAGAATAAACTACAATTGGCAAGATAAGTATATAGGTAATATCAACCTAAGACGTGATGGCAGCAGTCGTTTTGGGCCAAAGGATAAGTTTGGTAATTTTTGGTCGGTTGCTGGCGCATGGAATTTTTCAAATGAGGATTTTGTTAAATCATCGCTAAAAGTCATCAGTTTTGGAAAGATCAGGGCAAGCTATGGAAGTGGCGGGAATGACAACATTGGAGATTATAAGTACTTGGAGTTATTCGAATCCTTGTTGTTTGGCAGTGTAACATATCAGGGAGTTAAGCCAATAGTTTCCCCTGGAGCTGTTAATGCTTATTATACGTGGGAAGATATAAGAAAGGGTGAAGTAGGATTGGATCTTGGAATTTTCAAAGATCGGGTTATTATTGGAGCGTCGCGATGGACAAATATCTCTTCAAATCAGTTGGGTCAATTGATTTTACCTGCAACCACCGGGGGCTATGCAATAACAATTAACCAGCCAGCGAAAATTGAAAATACCGGGTGGGATTATACTGCGAATATTAGGACGATCGATGGAAAGAATTTCACCTGGTCTACCAATTTGAATATGGGGTATCAAAGGAATAGATTGCTTGTTCTTCCTGATTCATATACATCGACTACGCCTAGTATTCAGTACTTTAAGGAGCGAAAAGAGAATCCCGTTGGACGTCCTTTCTCAGGTATGATTCCGGTATATGAATCTAAAGGTGTTGATAAGGAAACTGGAATGTTTAGATTCTCAGACAAAGAAGGAAATATCAATCCTCTAGGTTTCGGATACTTGTATTCTAAATTGATTAATACTAATCCTCAATTTTCTGGAGGTGTTTCAAATGCGTTTACTTATAGGGGAGTGACTCTTGATATATTCATGCAATTCGTAAAGCAATTAGGACGCGATGTAAAATATGAAGGGCTTTTTGCAGTACCCGGAACAAATCAGTCGGGATATTTAGGGAACCAGTTGACTGATGTTATGCAAAGATGGAGAAAACCTGGAGATATATCGGAATTTCAACGATTCACTGCAACAGGCCAAGTCCAGGGTAGTCCAGCTACAGCATTTGATACATTCAATAACAAATTCAATAGTAATGATAGCTGGGTAGATGCTTCTTTTATAAAATTGAGGAATGTGGCTATTTCCTACGATGTTCCGAAATCACTGTTAAAGCGGGCCGGGCTGGATGAGTTAAAATGCTATATACGAGCTCAAAATCTTTTAACTATAACAAAATACAAAGGTTTGGATCCAGAGACTCAAAGTAGTAGCAGATTGCCTCAACTTCGAACTTTTATTGCAGGTATTCAACTTAGTTTATAACGATAATATCTTATTTATGAAGTCAATGATTAAAAAGCTATTCTGTTGGAAGATATGGCTATTAGTTACATGTTTCACATTAACAATATTTCAATCTTGTAAAAAAATACTTGATGTTAGTCTTCCCGTTGATAAATCGACAGCAAATGATGTATATAATAATCCGCTGTTATCGTCATACGCAATGACAGGGATTTATGCTTATATAACGTTAGCTATGAGCACTCAGTTATCAGTTGATCCTGCATCAATGGCAGATGACCTAAACAAGATAACTAAAGACCCTACTTATATAAATGATCTATCACCCAATCGAGGGTTCAATTTTTGGAATGATGCATATAGAAATGTAATTTTTCGTTGCAATTCTATAATTGAAGGAGTGAGTTCTTCTAAAGTGTTGCCCGAAAATGCTAAAAATATCCTGATTGGAGAAGCTAAATTCACAAGAGCTTGGATGTATTTTTATCTAGTTAACTACTATGGGGACGTTCCTCTTGTCTTAACAACAGATATTAAGTCAAATGTCAGTATATCGAGAAGTAACTCTGATATCATTTATCAGCAGATTGTTGTTGATTTATTAGATGCGCAGATCCGTCTCAAAGACCAATATTTGGGTGTTGATTTAGCAAGTAGTGTACCTGAGAAAATCCGGCCGAATAAGAGTGCTGCGACTGCCCTTCTTGCAAGAGCGTATCTGTATATGTCAAAATGGGATCTTGCGGAATTAGAAGCATCCAAGATTATTAGCCAATCTAACGTTTATGAGCTTGAGAATCTTGATAAGGTCTTCACCAAAAGCAGTAAAGAGGCTATTTGGCAACTACAACCAAATCCTTCGGATTTTATGGGGAATTTTAATACGGGTGATGGGAGGGCATTTATACCATCGACGATGAGGTTTGAAAATGTGTCTTTTAAAGTTGGAACATCACTGCTAAATGCGTTTGAGACTGGGGATGACCGAAGAGATAAATGGACAAAAGATTTTAATATTAATGGAATACATTATATAGTTCCGTATAAGTATAAGCTAGGAAACAAGGACATTAGTCAGAATGCAACCCAAGAGGAATTTGTAACAGTGTTGAGATTGAGTGAACAATATCTTATCAGAGCAGAAGCTAGAGCCATGCAAGGACGTTTCTCAGGAGATAATGGCGCGTTGAGCGATATTAATAAAGTCCGAAATAGAGCAAATCTATCTTCTCTAGTGTTAGACGATAAAGACCAAATCATCGTGGCACTTATGCAGGAACGCAGAATTGAACTTTTTACAGAATTCGGCCATAGGTGGCTTGACTTAAAAAGACAAAAGCTGCTCGATGAAGTGATGTCGAAATCAACGGTAGAAAAGGGGGGAACTTGGAGTTCTTACAAAGCATTGCTTCCAATCCCTTCCGATGAATTTAAATACAATTCCGCTCTTATTGGCCATCAAAATCCAGGCTACCCAGAACAGTAGAAAACTTGAGGAGTGATTCGATGGAATCACCCCTCTTTATTCCACAGAGAAAAATGAATAGATATTTATTAATGTTTTGCTTGATTAGTCTTTTTTGTCACGCTCAAAAGAAAACGGTTAATAATACTTCCTATAAAGAGTGGGAAAGGCTATCATCTTATAACATAAGTAATGACGGAAAGTGGGTTTATTATGAGACTTCGAATCCTTCCTCAGGTTCTGAATACACATTACTGAACTTTAATGGCGAGGTAGTAAAAAGAATTCAAGGGATAAGAAGTCCTCAATTTAGCGAAGATAGTGCATACCTCATTTATACCTGTCATAATGATAGTGTGGGTATATTTAGGATGAAAGATCGATCATCCACTTATCTTCATGGAATTAATAATTATAAGCTCATCAATCGAAATAATAAGCCGTTTTTATTTTATAATAAGGCGGGAGAACTTTTTGTCTATGATCTATATCATTTTAAACACAAGTCTTATGGAAAGGCAGATAAATATTTTGTCGACCCGAAAAATAATTATGTGATAACCTATTCAAAAGCAGGCTTGCGTTTGGCTAGATTCAACGAAAAGAAAGATCAAATTATATATGATGATGAATGTTCAAATATCGTTTTGAGTGCAGACGGAAGTAAAATTGCGTTCTTCGCTGGCAAAAATACGGATAGGCGCATATTTGTTTACAATACGGTTAATAATACATTATACAAAGTTGTATCAAATTTCTCTCAGGGGATTAAAGAGAAGTTTGAATTAGCCAATATTTCTCTTTCTTTCAACGAAGCCAATGATGGAATTTTCTTTAATGTTATCTATCGTGATTCTGTTGGAAAGGATGCAAATTTAATTTGCGCCTCAGTAGACGTTTGGTCTTATAAAGACCTATTTATTCAGCCAAACCAAAAATTTTTATTAGATGAGGCTAGGAATAGAACATATACTTGTTTTACATTTTTAGCTAGACCTGAGAAAGTAATTCAGCTGGAAGATGTTGAACTAACGGTTGAACTAAGGATGAATCGATATGTTGTAGTTCGAAACAGAACAAATGAACACGAGGAATTTTATAATAAAGTACAAAAAAGACATTATGTTATAATTAATTTATTAACTGGTGAACGCGAGGAAGTCCCAGATATACCAAGTAGGTCGGGAGATATTATCAATCTTTCGAACCCTAAAAGTGATAAGTTCTTGGTGATTCATAATCTTACTACCGGTGCTGTCTTTTCTTTTCAACTAAGCTCCAAAACTATTATAAGCATTACTGATAAAGACCATACATTTACCAACGGTGTAAAGTGGTTTTCATTGGAAGATGACGTGATTTTGACAGATGGGTATGATCTCTGGAAGGTTGATTTACATGGTAAAGTAAAAAATAAAAACATTACAAATGGATTTGGCGCGAAAAATAGGATAAAGCTTAGGCCAATTTCGGGATTTGGCAGCATGTTAGATGCCAGAAATGCATTGTTAATTGCTCTCAATGATGATTCCAAAACCAATGGTTTCTGGAAGCTGAATGATGGGTTAGATCCTATCAAACTTTGTATGGATTCCTGTCTCTATTATTGGACGATTGTACCACATGATGGCGAAACATTTCCCCTAATTCAAGCAAGGGATCGCAAAATATATCTTGTGACCAAACAAACTGCGTCACATTCACCAAACTTATTTATATCGAATAATCTCCGGAGTTTTAGACAGCTTTCTCACGTACAACCTGAGAATAAATTTAACTGGCTGAAATCGGAATTGTTAACTTGGACGTTGGATGATGGTAGCAGATGGAAGGGCATACTTTATAAGCCCGAAAACTTTGATTCAAGCAAAAAATACCCCGTAATTTTTCATTTTTATCAATCGAAGAGTGATGAACTGAACTTTTACATGAGACCTGCCCTTAGTGGCGGATCATTAAGTATTCCCTGGTACGTAAGCAATGGCTATTTAGTATTCGTGCCAGATATTAAACCGGACTTCTCAAAAGGAAAGATCACGGAACATCTTATGAATGTATTTCCATCTGCTGTTCGATATTTGGGAAGTGAAAATTGGGTGGATAAAACCAAAATTGGTCTACAGGGACATAGTTTCGGTGGATATGAGACAAATTTATTGATTGCAAATTGTTCTTTATTTGCAGCAGCACAATCGTCTGCTGGTATTAGTAATGTAGTGAGCGATTATGGAGATATTAGATTTGGAGATGAATCCTTAAATTATTATTACGAGAAGGGTCAAGGTAATTTAGGAACCACACCATGGGATAATCCTGACGTTTTTGTGAAAAGCAGCGTTATCTTTAAAGCTAACAAGATTACTACTCCGCTACTACTCCAACATAATCAATCAGACGGAAATCTCTTTCGCCAGGGCGTAGAAATGTTTAGTGCTCTTCGGCGTTTGAAAAAGCCGGTTTGGATGCTTCAATATGATTATCATGAGCATGTAATTGATTTCCAGCATTCTAACCAGGCAGCTTTAGACTTTACAGTTCGTCAACAACAATTCTTCGACCATTACCTTAAGGATAAACCGGCTCCATTATGGATGGTCGAAGGCATCCCGGCGAAATATAAAGGCATAAAATCTGGTCTACAGCTCGACTCACTAAACCGTATCCCATAACAAGGTACCACTAACATACACATAAAAACCATACAAATGAAAGCACTAAAAACAGCGCTTATAGCGCTAGCTTTGCCCGTTATTTTCCGAAATACTGGCGAAGCACAACAAACCTGGAAGGCTCAGCCTAACCTAATCCAGACCAGATGGGCAAAGCAAGTAAGCCCCAATAATGCACTTAAAGAATATCCAAGACCACAGCAAGAACGTAAAAGCTGGCAGAACCTGAATGGTCTTTGGGAATATGCGATTACAAAAAAAGATGCCCGTATGCCGTCCAGCTATGATGGAAAAATACTAGTTCCATTTCCTGTTGAATCATCCCTTTCCGGGGTTAAACGGGAGCTGTTACCAGAACAAAACCTGTGGTACCGGAGAACAATAGAGAGTTCTCTCTCTTCGTTCGAGATGACGAACAAACGAATACTGTTGCACTTTGGTGCAGTAGATTGGCAGGCTACCGTTTACCTTAACGGAAAAGAAATAGGAAGCCATACTGGCGGCTATACCGCTTTCAGCTTTGACATCACCGGGCAGCTGAAAGCAGGAAAAAACGAGCTGACCGTAAAAGTATATGACCCAACAGATAAAGGAGTAGGCCCACATGGTAAGCAGGTGCTTAACCCGAGCAGCATTTACTATACACCAAGCAGCGGCATATGGCAAACCGTTTGGTTGGAGACGGTACCGGAGGAATACATTGAAGGATTGAAGATCACACCGGATGTGGATAAGGGAACGGTGAAGATCACTGTCAATTCCAGTAGTTCGGAAAAAGTAAGTATAAAAGTCTTTGAAGGTAAAAGAGAGATTGCTTCGGTTCCTCGCAATGACGTGAACACAGTTATCGAGATTCCTATAAAAAATGCGAAACTCTGGAGTCCGGATGATCCTTTTCTGTATGATCTTAAAGTTACCTTAGGAAAGGACAAAGTAAAAAGCTACTTCGGTATGCGCAAGATCAGTGTGGGCAAAGACGAAAAAGGCATTGACCGAATTATGTTGAACAATAGACCCTACTTCAACCTTGGAACACTTGATCAGGGCTTCTGGCCGGATGGTTTGTATACTGCTCCTACAGATGAAGCATTGGCATTTGATATAAAGGCCATCAAAGCTATGGGCTTCAATACCATCAGAAAGCACATCAAAGTTGAACCAGCAAGATGGTACTACCATGCCGACAAGCTAGGTATGCTGGTTTGGCAGGATATGGTAAACCCAAACCAAGGTTTACCTGACGGCTCGAAAAAAGCATTTGAACAGCAAAACAAAGAAACTATCGAACAACTGTATAGCTACCCAAGCATTACCACATGGGTTTTATTCAACGAGAAATGGGGACAATATGACCAGGCAAGGCTGACCAGTGAAATAAAAAAAGCAGACCCGAGCAGGCTGGTGAACGGACACAGCGGAGAATACCTGTATGTAAATAACCAACTACGCTCACCAAGCCCTGACGCTTATGTAAATGCGGATATGACTGATGTACATAGCTATCCGAATCCTATGATTTCCGAAAAGCAAGCAGGTAAAGCAAGGGTGCTGGGTGAATTTGGTGGCATTGGTGCACCCATAGAAGACCATCTCTGGGACGACACCAAAGCAGGCTGGGGTTATGATGGTATAGTGACTCCGCAGAAAATGAAAGCGCAATATTCGGCAATGGTTAATTCACTGGTGAAATTAAAAGAACAAGGTTTAAGTGGATCGATCTATACCCAACCGTTTGATGTGGAGACGGAGCAAAATGGTATCATGACTTATGACAGGGAGCTTATTAAGCTAAAACCGGAAGACCTGAGAACGATTCATGCAAAACTACAGCCAGTAACGGCAAACTATCTAAGCGCAACCAAAGGCTTCACCGCTAAAGTAGCAGATACTGTAAGCAAAACTTACCAGGAAAGGCTGGCAGAATACAAAGCAGGTAAGAATGACCAGCAGTTTTTAAGGAACCTGGCTTTGATGGCAGTGGCTCAAAAGGATATTGAGCATGCAAAAGCAATTGCTGGGCGTTACATAACCGGACTAAAAGATCCGTTTACAGAAGCAAATCTCAACTTCATCTTGATGTTTACCGCAACGGAAGCAGACCCAGGGCATAAACTGATTATGGAAAACCTGGACAGACTTTCAAAAGTGAATGCGTCCAAAGGAGCGCTTCGGTATGCTCAAAATATCATTTTCAAAACGGAAGTTTCTCATTTGCTGACTGAAAACCCTGACTGGTCAGCAGTAGATGCTATAATTAAAAAGTATCCTGCATTGGACGGAGAGCTGATTGTTGGGCTTTCTGTAATTAGGTACAGAAATGCGGTCGCTCAAAAACAACAAAATGCGACAAGGAACCTGGTAGAAGCCGCAACCCGCTACGATGACCGGTATAACGGAGGAACTTATAATGATTGGGCATGGCAACTCTTTGAAAGTACCAACAACAAAAAGGAATTGGAAAAGGCTTTGGAGTGGAGCAGAAAATCATTGGTAATTGATCCGAAGAGTGCCATGCAAATGGACACCTATGCAAACCTCCTGCATAAACTCGGAAAGACGACCGAAGCCATTGAATGGGAAAAGAAAGCAGTAGCACAGGACCCGAATGAGCAGGTGTTTAAGGATACACTGGAAAAAATGGAAAAAGGGCTTAGTACCTGGCCGGAGATGAAATAACATTTTAACAAAGAATTCATCATCAAAAATTTCACATGACCATACCACAAGCAATTGAACATTTGATCAGCAGCAAACCGGGTATCCGGCGGAGCCAGGTTGCCGAGGCATTGAACCTGACCCAGGGTTCCTTACTGAAGATCATGCGGGAGGAAAAGGACCTTCCTTTCCTGGCCGCGGTAAAACTGCTCGACTACTTTAAGATCTCCTTTGAGGAGTTTGTCGGCATGCTGAGCCGGGAGCAGCTGGAGCAGCAGGAGATTTCAAGGCTAAAGCACGCCAGGAGAATGGAGCGGCGCAGAGCCGAAGGCGATATCATAACCACAGTGCGTGCGGATGAACTGGAGCACATTACCGGACTGGAACTGATGACCACGGTGATGGAGGTACTGCGGGGTGAATGATTGGGTATGACCAGCGAGTTGGAAATTCTTCTTGAACGGCATTTCCGTGAGCAGCGGCACCCGGAGTTTTATGCGGCGAGGTTGAATACGACGTTGTACGTGTTGAATGGGTTTACCAAGAGGCGATTTGGCAAGACTGTTTATGAGCTGATTCAGGAACGGTTGCACCGGGAGGCGCTTCATCTCCTCATACATTCATCCCTAAAGGTAAGCGAGATTGCGTATACGATTGGTTGTTGTGACCATGGGCATTTTACCAGGAGTTTTAAGAGGCGGGAGGGGGTTTCGCCGGTACGGTTCAAGAGATCTCTCGCTGCGCTCGAGATGACGGGCGGAAGCTTGAGATGATGGCTTTTCAGGGGGTAAGAACGACTTTTGAGATAAGAGGCCGTAACGGATAGTTGCGGCCTTTTTGTTTTTTAAATGTTTGGTTATCAGTATTTTGAGGATAAAAATTATGTTCTTTTTTCTTTGTTTTTACAACTGAGGGTTATACTTTTGCGGCCATTCAGGAATCGATACTACACCATACGTTTACGAACATTGATCAACTGCTTCCGGGGCTGGTGGCAGGAACGGCGTTCTGCTGTTATCAGAAATTGACGGCTTTCAAATTATAGGGAAAATAATGAGGATCGGTTATTGACTAAGCAGAATTTTCTGTTTTCGATTTTATAATTATTTACTGATGAAAAACAAAATTATTATACCACTGAGTACTGAAGAAGAACAGGATCTGAAAATGAGTACGGTGGTTTACCTGAAAGGTCTGCTTGATGCACCCTTTCCCGGTGCGCTGGAGCAAGACCTGATGCAATCTGATGCGTTGTTGCCGGTTCGCCATTTTAAAGGTGACCTGTTGCTGCAGCCGGGGAAAAATGTAGATATGGCCTGGTTCCTGAAGAAGGGCCTGGTAAAGATGTATTATTATACCAGGGAAGGCTGCCTGGTGATGTCTTATATCTGGAATGCGGAAAGTATCGTGGTGCTGTTCCGGAAATTCAGGAAAGGCAAAAGGAACCGCAAGTATTATATGGAGGTGATGGAAGGCAGCGAGCTGGTGGGGATCAGCAGTGCAACCATGCAACTCGTCTATGCACAGCATCCCTTTGCCCAGGAACTGACCGATGAGATACTGGCCAGGCAGACCCAGCAGGAAGAACTTCAGAAGGAGATCCTTCAGATAACCGACCGTAAGGAACGCTATAAAAGGCTGAAGGAACTGTTCCCTGAATTCCTTACGGATGGCAAGTGGAGGCTTACCAATGCAGAGATATGCGCGTTTATTGGTATTTCAGCCGGAACACTGGCAGAATCGAGGAAATTGTATCCTGAAGGGGTATAGAAATAGCAGGGAAGGGTCTCAGGAATAGAACCTTCCCTGCAAAAGTAGTCCTTACTTTTGTGCCGTTGAATGATTGCTTCCGGAGGCGTCTTTCAACAGGCTTCCTGAAAGGGAGCGGAGGACCGGGGCATTGTCCCCGGTCCTTCATCTAACCAAAACGTTTTTAAAATACTTGAACAGAAATGAGTTGTTGCTGCGGGTTTATAAGTCTGCAGATTTGCAGGGCTGCCTGCATGTGAAGCTTGAAAGGGCTTGCTACAAGGTGCCTGGAATTGCAGGCGTCTGGGTGCTTGTTGCGGAACTGGTGCAGTTGGGCCGTGCCGTTGCCACGGGTGCCGCACAGGATTGCTGCCTCAGGTTTTGCACGGTTTACCGGATGGAATGGTACCTGCACTGCTGCTTTTCCGGCAGTGTGGTAGCGCTTGAACTCCGGGTAAGGGAGCAGCGCAAGTTTAGCCTTCAGGTAGGGGCAAAGGAGTTTGTGCTGGCTGTAGAGGGGCTGAGCATGAATTTTCCGAGGTTCTTTTGAGCTAATGAGCTGGTATCGTTGTTAGCCACAGCTATAAAAAGGCTTGCAATCGTCATGGACCCATTTAAAATTAGAAATTATGGGAAGAACAAGAACAGGAGTCCTTGGCGATGCGTCGGGACGTGTAGACAACGTGGTATTTGCGGAGTACAGGGACGATAACGTGATCCGCAAGCGGCCTAAGAAATCCTCAAAGCCTGCAACGGCTGCGCAGCTGGCCTGGCGGGCATCGTTTGAACTGATGCGCAGCTTTATGAGCAAGGATTGTAAGTCGCTGTTTAATGTGGGCTTTCAGTCGGCCCGGCAGCAGGGGATAACGCCTTTCAACAAGGCTTTTTCACTGAATGTGAGGCATGCGGTAGCGGGTGTTTACCCGGCCCTGGCCATTGACTATGCGGAGGTGCTGTTTGCAAAAGGTGACCTGAAGGCGGTGCAGGCGCCGGTGCTGGCGACAACTGTGGATGGGCAGATTGATGTGAGCTGGAATGACAATTCTCCTGCTGCTGATGCGGATGATCTTTTGCATCCGGGACTGGATAAGATTACGGTGCTGGCGCACTGCCCGGTGTTGCAGGACTGGGTGATCCAGGAGGGAGCAGCGTTAAGGACTGCTGCGGCTTATGACTTGCAGGTGCCTGCTTTGTGGTCTGGCAAGGAGGTGCAGGTGTGGGGGTATTTTGTAAGGTCGGATGGGAAGAAGGTGAGTGCGTCGAAGTATATGGGGGTGATTGAGGTGCAGTAGGGTTTTAGGGTTCTGCCTGCCGTCTACTCGAGGGCACCGAGAGATCTCTTGTTCTGGTAGGGTTCAAGAGATCCCTCCTATCGTCGGGATGACGGTTGGGAGCATGGGATGACGTAAAGAGGGACTGGAATGACGTTAAAGCGGGAATGGGATGACGGGTGCGTTGTAAAATGTGTTGTATAAAAGGTGAAATATTATGGCAAGATATAAGAATGGTATAAATGGGCCGGTGAGCGGCAAGGTGGGGAATGTGGTGGCGTCGAGCTGGCGAGGTGTGACTTATTTCAGGGCGAAAGCGAGGGCGGTGCGGGTATCGTCGGAGGCGCAGGAGTTGCAGCGGTTGAAGTTTAAACTGGTGCGGAAATGGTTACAGCCGTTGTTCGCTGTGATTAATGTTGGTTACCGGTTTTTTACGGAAAGCAAGACGCCAATGAACGGGTGTGTTGGCTATCACCTGAAGGAGGCGGTACGGGAGGTTGACGGACATTTTGTAATTGATTTCGCAAAGGCAATTTTCAGCAGGGGCGAGCTGCTGATTTCGCTGGTAAGGGCGGTGATCAGATTGCCTGAGTCGCTGCTTCAGATCTTATGGGATGATGTACAGGAGAATGTGTTTTGTTTGAGGACGGACCGGCTGACGGTGGTGGTATACTGTCCGGAGTGTAATGAGTTCGCAGTGTTTGAGGGTGTCGCGCAGCGGGGAGACGGGCAGGTGAAGCTGACGTTGCCTGCGGGTTTCTCCCGGACGTCTGATGAGCCGGTGCATGTCTGGATGCAGTATTTAAGTGAGATGGGGGATGCGGTAAGTACGACTCAGTATCTGGGGAAATTGACTTAGCTAATTTACTCAGTACACTGAGTAAATTTTCAGATTGTGTTACAAGGTGCTGATATTGGGTTGTTTATTGGCCAAATAAAAGAGACAGGAAAGCGTATTCAAGTCGGAAGATTTCCGGATTAAATTAGTTTCAAAAGCAAAAAGCGCACTGGAATGGTGCGCTTTTTTGTTATTTGTGTTTGAGTTTGTCTTTGAAGACTTTCTCGAATTTTTCGACTTTGGGCTGGATGACGGCGCGGCAATAGGGCTGGTTGCCGTTGAGGTTGAAGTAGTTCTGGTGATAGTCTTCAGCGGGGTAGAAGGGTGCGGCTTTTTCGACGGCGGTGACGACAGGTTTACCGTAGACGTTCTTGTCGTTGAGCTCCTTCTTGTATTTCTCTGCTAGGGCCTTTTGGGTGTCGTCGTGATAGAAGACCACGGAGCGGTATTGCGGGCCGACATCATTACCCTGACGGTTAAGCGTAGTAGGGTCGTGTGTTTTCCAGAAGACTTCAAGCAGTTCATCGTAGCTGATCTTTTTAGGATCGTAGGTGATCTCAAGCACTTCCGCATGACCGGTGGTGCCGGTGCATACTTCTTTATAAGTAGGGTTGGCCACTGAGCCGCCCTCGTAGCCCGAACGTACCGCAGTGACGCCGTTCAGGCGCTGGAAAATGGCTTCAGTGCACCAGAAACATCCGTTTCCAAAGGTCGCCTTTTGTAATTTCGCGGACTGTGCGTCGGCAGTGTCAGCTGTGCCCGCCGAAAGGAGTATCATTATCATAATCAGTAATTTTTTCATGTGTCTCGTGGTTATTTCGTTACTTAATACAAAGTACGGCAGGGAGACAGTTATAGTTTCAACAATACGAATTTATTGACAATAGTTTTATAAATTCGTCTTAACTTTTCATAAAAAACACAAAACCAATGTCTGCACCTTACATTCCATGTCTTGATCTGGGTACCTATATTAACGGCTCTGAAGCACAACGCAAGCAGTTTTCTGATGAACTGGGCAGGGCGTTCAACGATTCGGGCTTTGTAACGATCACCAATCATGGTCTTGACCAGGAACTGATCGACAAGCTGTACCGGAACATACAGGCGATGTTTGGCCTGCCATCGGCCGTGAAGCAGCAATATGAGCGCCCGGAGCTGGCCGGACAGCGTGGCTATACCAGCCCGGGACGGGAGACGGCAAAGGGTGCAATGACGGCCGACCTGAAGGAGTTCTGGCAGATCGGGCAGGATGATAACCTTTACCTGGAAGAAGTGCCAGAGTTTAACAATGTGACCAGGGAGATCTTTGTGAAGCTGGAGGAAAGCGGTAAGCAACTGCTGAGAGCCATTGCCAGTTACCTGGAGCTGCCGGTAACTTATTTTGACCAGCACGTGGACAAGGGTAATTCCATACTGAGGGGCATACATTATTTTCCGATAGAAAACCCGGATGCCTTACCTGCTGATGCGGTAAGGGCAGGTGCACATGAAGACATTAACCTCATTACGCTGCTGATCGGTGCGAGTGCCGACGGCCTGGAGGTACTGACGCGGAGCGATGAATGGCTGCCGATAAAAGCAGGACATACCGATATCGTCGTGAATGTAGGCGACATGCTGCAAAGGCTGACGAACAACAAGCTGCGCTCGACGACGCACCGGGTGGTGAACCCGCCGCGTGAACTGATGAAGACTTCCCGTTATTCTGTGCCGTTCTTCCTCCATCCTAAGGCGGAAATGGACCTGACAAGCCTGGATTCCTGCATTGATGCGGAACATCCGAAGGTATACAGCGATATGACCGCCGGGGAATACCTGGATGAAAGGCTCAGGGAAATTGGCCTGAAAAAATAAATACTATCTTAGAAAAGGCGTCTATTAAAGCCCTTTATCGATTGCTCTGTTGAGTACGTCCTGTATCCGTCCGCGTATCTTCATATTGCCCAGCTTGTCTGTAACGGTGGGATTTACCCTGTTGGACAAAAAGATATAGACGAGCTGCCGGGCCGGATCTACCCATACGCAGGTGCCGGTATAGCCGGTATGTCCATAGGTCTGGGGCGAAGCCAGCTCTGAAGGGTACTGCTTGCTGACGACGGGGTCCCAGCGGTCGAAACCGAGGCCCCTTCTGCTGACGGCAGACTGTTTGGCGGTGAACATTTCTACGGTGCGTGGCTCGAAGTATTGCTGCCCGCCATAACTGCCCTTGTTGAGCAGCATCTGGTAAATGATGGCGAGGTCGTTGGCACTGGCAAACAGACCCGCATGCCCGGATACCCCGCCCACCAGGGCGGCACCCTGGTCATGTACATAACCTTCCAGCAGAGTCTTGCGGAAATAGGTATCGTTCTCTGTGGGTACGATCTGTTCCCTGGGGAAGCGATTGCGCGGCAGGAACCCGGCGGTCTGCATGCCGAGTGGTTTGTAGAAATTTTCTGCGACGTAGTCGTTGAGCGGTGTTTCGCTGATGCGCTCTACGATGTCTTTCATGACATACATGCTGATGTCACTGTAGACATATTGCCCGCGTGTTTTGATGGGGGCATTGAGCATTTTCGGCCACATGACCTCTTTAAAATAGTCTTTACGGATATAGTACCCGTCGGCTACCTTGGTGGGGAAGGCTGCACTGGAATCGCTGCTGTGATCGGCAGGGGTCACAAAGTCGTGGAAGGGAATATAAGGGATGAAACCTGCCTGGTGCAGCATGACTTCGCGTACCTGGATGTTGTTCATGGGCAGGGCGCGCGCCCTTGGGATGTATGCACCCACATTGGTGTCGAGGTTGAGCTTATGCTCTTCATAGAGCCGCATAACGGCTGGCGTGGTGGCGGTGGTCTTGGTTACGGAAGCGAGGTCGAAAATGTCGCTGACCTTTTCCGGGATACCTCCGTAGGTATGGTTGCCATAAGCTTTGTTGAAGATGACCTTTCCGTCTCTGACGGCCAGTACGACCATGCCTGGTGCCGCCTTGGCACGGATCGCTTCTTCGGCGATGGCATCGATTTCCCGGAGGTTATCGGCGTTGACAAGGGCATCTTCGGGCAGGGTATATTTCAGGCGTGTGGCTACGGTGCTGAAGCCCGAGCCTGCGGTGTATTTGCTTGAATAGCTGATGGCTAGTTTTTTACTGACGCCAATGCCGCCGAAAATGACCTGCGGCACTATGCTGGCCGCAAGTGGGGTATTCTGGTCGGTCCAGATGATGGGGGCCTGCAGGGAATCGAGCATGGCCAGGCTTCGGCCCTCCCCGAAAAGGGCCAGGACCACTTGTTTGCTTTTAGCGAGATTGAGGATGAAGCGGGTGTTCCGGGTATCGCCGGCGGATACGGAAGGCAGGGTGACAACCACCGTATTGAAGTATTTCAGGTCGTCTTCAAGCGTGTTGAGGGCCGTATTCTGCGCATAACTGGCAGCGCTGAACGAGGTCACCTTAGTGTACTTATTGAGCAGGCTGTCAAAGGTTTGCTGCTGTGTATAGCCGAGGCTCACGGAGGCGACATGCTTCCTGTCGAGGCCGGTAAGGGGGATGGTATTGTTCTGGTTATTGAGCAGTACCGTGCCGGATGCGATGCTGTTCAGCAAGGCCAGTGTCTGCTCGTTCTGGCGGTGGTCCTGTGCGCAGGCGGATAGGGTAAAAAGTGTCAGGAAACTGATAATAAGGAGATTTTTCATGACCTTAAAGGTATAAAAAGCATTGCATTTTTACCTAAATTAGCGACGTTTACCGAGGAATCATTCATGTCAGATATCATACAGCTTTTACCCGATAGTGTAGCGAACCAGATTGCGGCGGGAGAGGTGGTGCAGCGTCCTGCATCGGCGGTCAAGGAACTTCTGGAAAATGCAATAGATGCGGGGGCGGGCAAGGTGCAGCTGATTGTAAAGGATGCCGGTAAGGCGTTGATCCAGGTGATCGATAATGGCTGCGGCATGAGCCCGGCTGATGCAAGGATGTGTTTTGAACGCCATGCGACCTCTAAGGTCCGCAAGGCGGAGGACCTGTTCGCGATCCGTACGATGGGCTTCAGGGGTGAGGCGATGGCTTCGATTGCGGCGATCGCCCAGGTAGAGCTGAAGACCCGCAGGCATGACGACGAACTGGGGACGCTGATCGAGATCGAGGGCTCGGAGCTGCTGCGAGAAACACCGGTGGCTGCGCCCGAGGGCACGAGCATCTGTGTGAAGAACCTGTTCTTCAACACGCCTGCGCGCAGGAATTTTCTGAAGAGCAACCCGGCGGAGATGCGCCATATTATCGATGAGTTTCAGCGGGTGGCGATGGCCAACCCGAACATCGCCTTCAGCCTGCACCATGATGGTAACGAGATCTTCAGGCTGGGCCCGGCTACCCTGAAACAGCGAATCGTACACTTGTTTGGCAACAATTATAATGAGCGTCTGATCCCGGTAGAGGAGGAGACCAGCATCATGCGGCTGAAAGGCTTTATCGGCAAGCCGGAATTTGCGAAAAAGACGCGGGGCGAGCAGTTCTTCTTCATGAACAACCGCTTTATCAAAGACCCTTACCTGAACCATGCGGTGACCAGGGCCTATGAGGAACTGCTGCCGGAAGATAATTTTCCGTTATATGTGCTGTTCATTGAGATGGACCCTTCGCACATCGACGTGAACGTACACCCCACAAAAACGGAGATCAAATACCTGGATGAGAAATCGGTGTATGCGATCCTGCATTCTGCGGTGAAGCGTTCGCTGGGCAGGTTCAACATCAGCCCCACGATAGACTTTGACCAGGAGACGGGTTTCAGCAATATGATCACGCCGAAAGCACCGGATGAGATTGTACCGCCAAGCATCAGTTTCAATCCTGATTTCAATCCCTTTGCGGCAGATAAGCCCGCTGCTAAGGAGCAGCCTTATGCCGCATACCCAAGGAGCTACAGCAACGGGACGGCGGCGGGGATGAAGCCGGACGTGCGCAACTGGGGCAAGTTGTATGAGATCGTGGAAAATAAGGTGGAGGAGCAGGCTGAACTTTATGCCGGGACCCCGGCTACTGAGCAACAGGTGCCGGTGACGAAACAGCTGATGCAGCTGCATAACCGTTATATCATTTCCCAGATCAAATCGGGACTGATGCTGATTGACCAGCAGGCGGCCCATGAGCGGATCCTGTATGAGCGGTTCCTGCTGCACCTGGAAGACCGGAAGGGTGCTTCGCAGCAGAGCTTGTTCCCGCAGACGGTGACCCTGAGCCCTGCTGACTATGAACTTGCCAGGGGTTTGCTGGACGACATCAAAAGCCTTGGCTTTGAAGTGCGGGAGTTTGGCAGGAATACACTGGTGATCGAGGGCATACCGGTTGACCTGGGCAGTAACAACATCAATGAGACCGAGTTATTTGAACACCTGATCGAGGGGTTCAAGAATTCGAGACAGGAACTTAAACTGGACAAGCGCGACGCGCTGGCCAGGAGCATGGCCAGGAACAGCGCGATAAAAAGTGGTACTGTTTTGGACCAGATGGAAATGAATATGCTGATCGAGCAGCTTTTTGCCTGTAAAACGCCTAACTTCAGCATCAATGGCCGTCCTGTTGTCCAGACAATAGGGCTGGCTGAACTGGATAAAAAGTTTGAAAAATAAAGATGATCAATAACACTTATATACCTCCTGTCGTTAAAAACCTGCTGATCATTAACGGGATTTTCTTTGCGGCAAAATACATCCTGTCGGGTGTTGACCTGGATTACTTGCTGGGCGCATTCTATTTTGACTCGCCGTTTTTCAGGGTATGGCAGTTCCTGACCTATATGTTCATGCACGGGAACTTCATGCATATCCTGTTCAATATGTTCGCGCTTTTCACTTTCGGGGGTATCCTGGAAAGCCGCTGGGGGGTAAAGCGGTTCATTAATTTTTACCTGATCACCGGGCTGGGAGCGGTTGCACTCCAGATGGCGGTACAGGCTTACGAGGTACACCACATCACCGGAGCCTTTACCGGCGCAATGCAGGATATCTCGGTTAATAATGGTTATATCACCGGCCGGCCAGCACTGGCACACCTGACACAGGACCAGTTTGAGACACTCCTGGGCATTTACGGGGCACCTATGGTCGGTGCCTCCGGAGCGATCTTTGGCCTGCTTGTTGCGTTCGGAATGCTTTATCCGAATGCCGAACTGTTTATCATGTTTATCCCCGTGCCGGTAAAGGCGAAATACATCATTCCTGTATATATATTGCTGGAGCTTTCCATGGGGGTCGCAAAGATACCGGGAGATTCAGTAGCGCACTATGCCCATTTGGGCGGGGCTTTGCTGGGCTTTATCCTGGTGAAGCTCTGGAAGGATAAGGATAACAACAGATTTTACAGATATTATGAATAATTTGTTCCAGGATCTCAGGTATAAGGTGTTCCAGTCGGGCAACCCTTTATACTTTTACATCGGCCTTAATACGATTATTTTTGTGGTATTGGCCCTGGTCGGGCTGCCATCTTTTCTGGCGGGCAACGGTGGGCTGGTGTATGATGTGTATGTCAGGGAATATGCAGGCTTTCCTGCCCTCCTCAGCAAACTGCCTTACCGGTTTTATACGATATTTACCTATCCGTTCTTTCATGATGGCCTGCTGCACCTGTTCTTTAATATGCTGGTGCTGTACTGGATGGGACAGATATTCCTCGATTTCCTGAAGCCGAGGCAATTTCATTTTGTTTACCTGTCTGGCGGCGTGGCCGGGGCACTGGTCTATCTGGGTGCTTATAACCTGTTTCCCGTATTTGCGCAGGTGACTGCTTCAGGTGCTGCGACCATCATCGGTTCTTCGGCCTCGGTAATGGCGGTTGTAGTGGCTGCTGCGACGTTGCTGCCGGACTACAGCATAAGGCTGCTGTTGTTTGGCGACGTGAAACTGAAATACCTGGCCCTGGCCTATGTAGTGCTGGACCTGATCGGCATTGCCAGTGTCAATGCGGGTGGTAGCTTTGCCCACCTGGGTGGTGCCTTGCTGGGTTTTGTTTATATCAAAGCCTTACAGAACGGCAGTGACTGGAGTAATCTCTTTAAGAAGAACCGGCACAAGCTGCGGGTAGTGAAGAATGAGCGGAGATCGGGCAGGACGGGAAAAGCGGGGAGCGGTAAACCCAGTGCAGTAAACCAGGAACAGATCGATGCCATCCTGGATAAGATATCTCAATCTGGCTATGACAAGCTGACCAGGGAAGAAAAGGAAACTTTGTTTAAAGCGAGTAAGCACCAGGAATGAGGAAAAGAAAGAAGACTGGAACTACGTTTGCGGACAAGCTGGTCCGGTTGCTTGCCCTGGTACTGGCCCTGATGCTGGTGCTGGGTTTTCTTGCCGGCAGGTTTGATCCGAGGGAATATCCGTACATTCCGTTTTTTGGCCTGGCCTATCCTTTTGTGCTTTTCCTGAATGTGCTGATGATTGCCTGGTGGCTGCTGAGGCGGCGGTGGGTCTTTGCGCTGGGTACGCTGGTGCTGATCCTTTGCGGACAACGGGCGTTGCATGCTACCTTCGGGCTGATCGGTTCGAAGGGCGAGGGCCCGAAGGCAAAACCGGAACACATCCGCATGATGACTTATAATGTGCACGCCTTCCGGCCTTACGGGCTGGATGCTACTGATTCCGTACGTCACGAAATGCTGGAGGTGATCAGGAAGGAGGACCCGGACATCATCTGTTTCCAGGAGTACTTCAGCCGGAATAAGGGAAGCTATGCAATGACGGACAGTCTCAAGCGCATCCTCAGGACCCGTCATTTCTATTTCCAGTCCTCGAACGGGAACAGTTATGAGGCCTTTGGCCTGGCTATATTTTCCCGTTATCCGATAAAAGGGACTGGTGTGATTGAGTTCAGTGAGAATTCGGGGAGTAACGCCAGTATTTATGCGGACCTGCTGGTGCAGGGACGGCAGATCAGGGTGTATAACGTACATCTTCAGTCTATTTCTTTTAAGGAGCAGGACTATGACTATATCGATAAGGTATCGCAGCATATGGACGCCGAGATTGTTCCTTCGAGACGGATACTGGGTATGCTGAAGCGTGCCTTCATTAAGCGCAGCGCCCAGGTGGACATTATGAAGCAGAACCTGGATTCCTGTAAGACGCCGTTTCTGATCGCGGGTGATTTTAACGATACCCCGGCTTCGTACGCGGTCGCCCGGATGACTCATTCGCTGAAAAACACCTTTGTGGAGCAGGGGACTGGTCTGGGACGTACGTATAACGGGAAGTTCCCGAATTTCCAGATTGACTATATCAGTGCGACGAAGGAATTCAGGGTGCTTAACCACCGCGTGATCGAGGCCAAACTCTCTGATCATTTTCCTGTGCGGAGCGACCTCAGATTAAACTTTTAAAAAACATTACATTTGCAGAATGAATACTGGTTTGCAGCTTTATAATACCCTGACACGTAAGAAAGAACCTTTTGAACCGCTCCATGCGCCCAATGTGGGCATGTATGTCTGCGGGCCTACTGTTTACAGCGATGTGCACCTGGGCAACTGCCGTACTTTTATTTCTTTTGACCTGATTTTCCGTTACCTGAAATACGCTGGCTACAAGGTACGCTATGTGCGCAACATTACAGACGCCGGACACCTGGAAGGCGACCGTGATGAGGGGGATGACAAGTTTGCCAAGCGGGCGAAGCTGGAGCAGCTGGAGCCCATGGAGATCGTACAGAAATATACGATCGGCTTCCATGACGTGATGCGGATGTTCAATACTTTGCCGCCGAGCATAGAGCCAACGGCAACAGGGCATATCTGCGAGCAGATTGAGATGATCAAGGAGATCATGGACAATGGCTATGCCTATGAGGTAGGGGGAACGGTATATTTCGATGTGGACAAATACAGCAAGGAATACAATTATACGATCCTGACCAACAGGAACCTGGAAGATATGCTGGCCAATACCCGGGAACTTGGCGGCCAGGATGAAAAGCACGGGCGGCTGGACTTTGCCTTATGGATCAAGGCGAAGCCGGAAACCCTGATGCAGTGGCCTTCTCCCTGGGGATGGGGTTTCCCCGGCTGGCACATTGAGTGTTCTGCCATGAGCTCCAAGTACCTTGGCGCCGAGTTTGATATCCACGGTGGGGGCATGGACCTTGCCGCTACGCACCATACCAACGAGATTGCACAGTCTGAGGCCTGCAGCCACAAACAGCCTGCCCGGTACTGGATGCATACCAATATGCTGACGGTAAACGGTGCCCGGATGTCTAAATCTGCCGGCAACGGCTTTCTTCCGGGAGAGCTCTTTACAGGTGACCATCCTTTGCTGGAAAAGGGCTACAGCCCGATGACGGTGAAGTTCTTTATGCTGCAGGCACATTACCGGAGTACGCTTGATTTTTCCAACGAGGCGCTGGACGCTTCTGAAAAGGGCTTCAGAAGGCTGATGAGCGCAATGGGCCTGCTGGATAAGCTGCATGCCTCGGAAGGTACGGATGATTTTGACATCGACGCGATCAGGGAGAACTGTATCAGGGCGATGAATGATGATTTTAACAGCCCTGTTGTCATTGCCGAGCTGTTTGAGGCGACCAGGGTGATCAACAGTGTCTACGACGGTAAGGCGAAGCTTTCTGCCGCGGGACTGGAGAAGCTGAAGGTGCTGATGCATGATTTCGTCTCGGATATCTTTGGCCTTAAGGACGAAGAGTCTTCCAATGTGGAGCTCAACTCGGTCCTGGACCTGATGATCGACATCCGCAGATCGGCCAAGGAAAACAAGGACTATGCAACTTCTGATAAGATCAGGATCGGCCTGCAGGGCATAGGAATACAGCTGAAGGACAGCAAAGAAGGAACGACCTGGAACAAGATCTAAGAAAAAACTTATATTTACATACATGAAACACAGTAAAATGAATAAAATCCTTTGTACGCTCGTTGCAGCATCTATGAGTATGGCAGGATATGCCCAGAAATCTGATGGTACCACCAAGTCACTGGTGAAGGCCGAACTTGATTTCGCGGAAAAGCTGGCAAAGACGGGTGCCAAGACCGCTTATGCCACTTATGCAGCTAATGATGCATTGGTTTTTCGCCCTAATCCGGTGAGTGCAAAAACATATTATGCGACCAAAGGCGAGGATACCAAGGACATCAGCTGGAAGCCGGTTTACGCCAGGGTTTCCAGGAGCGGAGACTGGGGGTTCACTACTGGTCCTTATGTATATAGCGGTCAGCAAACGACCTATGGTCAGTATTTTTCGGTCTGGAAGGCAGTAGACGGCAAGTGGGAACTGATGCTGGACCTGGGTACTGAGCACAACAAGCCCCTGAACAAGGTAACTACGGAGTTTATTGAGCCAAAGGACCATTATAAGCCTCAGTTGCTGAACGACAAGCAGCGCGAGGCGGGAGCGAGCATTGTTGCTACTACAGAAAGCACACTGAATGCCACCCTGAAATCTTACGGCGTTTCTGCCTTTGCTGGTTTTATTAACCCCGACGTGCGTATCTTGTTTCCTGGCTATGAGCCGATTCTTGGTAAAGACAAGGCGATGGCGTTCTTTAACAGCATGATGAGCAAGGTTAACTTAAAGACGACTAAGGTAAACAAGGCTGACGGTGGTGACCTGGCATATACTTACGGCCTTGCTGCTGTAGATTATAAGGCCGAACTGCGTGAGAGCTTTAACTATGTTTTCGTTTACGAGCGCCAGGCGGACCATAACTGGAACCTGATCGCCATGGTATTCACACCTGCTGAACGCTAACGGAAACCTGATCAAAATATCTTAAAGGCCCTCTCCATGACATGAGACGGGCCTTTTTTATTTAACTTAACTACTGCTTATGAAAAAACGGATATCCCTGTTGCTGTTCTCCTGCTGTACTGTCGCTGCCCTGGCACAGAAATTTGATATACAGGGTAACCGGGGCGCGCGCGGGATCATGCCTGAAAAT
Organism: Pedobacter sp. JY14-1; assembly: GCF_029269825.1. Lineage (GTDB taxonomy): Bacteria > Bacteroidota > Bacteroidia > Sphingobacteriales > Sphingobacteriaceae > Pedobacter. Next base: position 585,422 of record NZ_JARJHU010000003.1, read on the forward strand.
ACGATACCGGGTATGATCCGGGCGCTGGACCTTGGTGCTACAACGCTGAATATGAATGTCGTGATCTCTAAGGACAAGAAAGTGGTGCTGTCACAGGAACCTTATTTTAACCATGAGATCAGTCTGAAGCCTGACGGCAAACCAATTTCGCTGAAGGAGCAGAAGAACTATAACATTTACAAAATGGATTATGAGGAGGTAAGGAAGTTTGATGTAGGCAGTAAGGTCCACAGCCGTTTCCCTTATCAGGAGAAGTTTCCGGCCTGTAAACCGCTGCTGGAGGAAACCCTGGATTCTGTAGAGGCCTATGTCAAAAGAGAAAAGCTGCCCAGGCCGGATTACAGCATCGAAACCAAACTGATCCCGAAGGGTGACGGCGAGTTTCAGCCGGAGCCTGCGGAGTTTGTAGAACTGGTCATGGAAGTGGTGAACCGCAAGAAGCTGGCGAAACGGGTAACCATACAATCCTTTGATGTGCGCACACTGCAGTACCTGCATGAAAAGTATCCGAAAGTAAAGACGGCACTGCTGATCGATGAAAAGATAGATTTTGAGGTAAACCTGGCGCAACTGGGATTTAAACCTACCGTCTATGGTCCGTATGCGGTACTGGTCGGTAAGGGGTTGGTAGACCGCTGCCATGAGGCGGGCGTGAAGATCGTTCCCTGGACGGTCAATTCTGAAAAGGATATGAAGTACCTGATCGGCCTGGGTGTAGACGGAGTGGTTACGGATTATCCCAATCTCTATAAAAAGGTAAAGGAAAGCCTTTAAAACAGGTTCCTGATGATCTGCTCTATAGAAAGCCCTTCGGCCTCGGCGCGGTAATTGCGTACGATGCGGTGGCGCAGGATGGGCTCGGCTACCGCCTGTACGTCTTCGATGTCGGGGGCATATTTGCCGGAAAGCGCTGCATGACATTTGGCCCCGATGACCAGGAACTGTGAGGCCCTCGGACCCGCTCCCCAGCTTACATATTTGTTCACGTCGGCGGTAGCGAGCGCTGTGCCCGGCCGGGTTTTGCCCGCCAGTTTTACGGCGTACTCGATGACGTTGTCGGTTGCAGGGACGTTGCGGACGAGTTTCTGGAAATACTGGATCTGATCGGCGTTAATGACCTTTTCAAGCGTGATGTCATTATTGACAGTGGTGTTTTTAACTATGGCCAGCTCATCCTGCAGTTCGGGATAGCCCAGTTGTACATTGAACATGAAGCGGTCGAGCTGGGCTTCGGGCAAGGGATAGGTGCCTTCCTGTTCTATGGGGTTCTGCGTGGCCAGCACGAAGAAGGGCTGGGGCAGGATATGCCGGTGGCCCGCGGCAGTTACCGCCTTTTCCTGCATGGCCTCAAGCAGGGCTGCCTGTGTCTTGGGCGGGGTACGGTTGATCTCATCGGCCAGTACAATATTGGAAAATACAGGGCCGGGTATAAATTTGAAATTCCTGTCTTCGCCCAGGATCTCGGCACCGATGATGTCGCTGGGCATGAGGTCGGGTGTAAATTGTATGCGGTTGAAACGCAGGTCCATGACATTGGCTACAGTTTGCACCAGCAGGGTCTTTGCCAGTCCGGGAACGCCCACCAGCAGACAATGTCCGTTGCTGAAAATGGAGATGAGCACTGATTTGACGACGTCATGCTGGCCGATCACTACCTTTCCGATCTCTGTACGGATCTGGTTATAGGTCTGGTGCAGGGCGTCTACTGCCCGGATGTCATTTTCAAACTGCATAAGCCTTATTGTTTTGCCGTCATATGCCGGGTCCAGATCTTCAGCTCGTCGCAGTTGTCGTAATCGTCGTCTATCCGGATATAAGTATCTTCTCTTCTCTCCTTAAACCAGTCGCTCAGGATGCGGTTGGTCTTGTCTTGTAACGCCTTTTCCTTAAACTTGGCGTAATCCTGTTCCAGGTTGCCCTTGTGCGGAGGTATCTTGGATTTCAGGTACAGGATCTTATAACCTTCCTTGCCTTCTGCATCTGTAAAGGCGATAGGTTTGGAGATCTCACCTTCCTTCATGGTATCTACCACAAGGAAAACCTTAGGGTCGAGTTTATCGGCAGGGATAAAGGTAGTCCTTGCAGTCACCTGGTCGGCATACAGCAGCATGCCGCCGTTGTACTGGGAGTCCTTGTTGTCTGAATATAATGAAGCTGCGGTAGAGAAAGGTAATTTCTTGTCGACGATGTTCTGATAGATGGTATCTGCATGCAGCTTGACACGGTCGAGGCTTTGAGGCGTAGTCTGCGGCCTGACGAGGATATGGCGTGCGTTCACCTGCTCGCCCCTGCGTTCAATGACCTGCAGGATATGGAAGCCATGTTCTGTTTCAAAGACCGGGGAGATCTCTCCGGGTTTCAGCTTGAAGGCCCATGCGGTAAACTCCTTCACCATGCGGGTACGGTCGAAGAAGCCCAGGTCGCCGCCATCGGGGGCAGAACCAGGATCTTCCGAGTAGGATTTGGCGAGGAAGCCGAAGTCTTCACCGCTTTTGACCCTCAGGCGGAGCGCATCGATCTTGTCATAAAATTTCTGTTTCTCTGCCTTGGTCAGTTTCGGATACATGACGATCTCGCCGATCTCAAATTCTGTTGGGATATCGGGCAGGCTGTCCTTTTCATAGCTGTCAAAATATTTCTTTACTTCCAGTGGAGTAGCGACCACATTTTCTGTGATCTTCTGCTGCATTTTATTGGAGATAAGCTGCTCTTTGATATCGGGCCTGATCTCATCCTTATATTGAAGTACGGAACGGTTGAGGAACTGCTCGAGTCTCTCCTGGCCCCCGGCGCGCTGAATCTGGTAGCGCATACGCTTGTCTACTTCTTCGTCTACCATAGACTCGTCTACTACGATCGAGTCGATTTCGGCCTGCTGCTTCAGTAATTTCTGGGTAAGGATCTGCTGCAGGATATAACATTTAATGTTCGGGTTGTCGGGGTTGCCTGAATTCAGGTACTGCGCATATTGCTGGTTGAGATCGGACAACAATATGATGTTATTGCCGAGTACGGCGATCACCTTGTCTATATTCTTTTTCTGTGCCTGAACGCCCGTCAGCCAGCATACCAATCCGCAGGCAATGATTAAAAACTTCCTCATTTATCTTTTGTCAATTATATCTCGTTTGCAAATTTAACATATCTAACGGATAACGGGCAATTTAACGCTTTGCCAGCTTCCTCAGTTCATCCTGTTCTATCTTTACAGGGTATTTTTTTCTCAATTCGGCGACCCACTGGTCTTCCAACTGCTGCTGGTAATCGTTCACGACTTTGTCGCGGACCTCGTCCAGGGATGCGCCGCCATATTTCCCTTTATTGGTGTCAAAGTAGGCGCGAAGTCCCGCTTCATCGTTCTGTGCCTTGCCCCACACCCTTTTTTCTGTAAGGTTAAACATCAGGACGGCGTCCTTATATTCATTGAGCAGGTAGGTATTGTCAGGTTTTGAGGCAGAATGGCGTTTCTGGTTCTTCAGGGTGGCCTCAAATTCCCTTACTTCTGCAAGGTACGCGGTATCCCGGTCAAGCCCCTGTTGCCGGGCATCGATCGCTTTCAGCCTGAAATTAATATAGAGATCAAGGTAGCCTTCCAGTTCCTTTACGGACGCGGGCGCATTGCCCTGATGGTTTTTCTTATAGAACCACGTAAATTCCTTACTGCTGACTGTAGTGCCGTTGATGGTGGCCAGGTGCTGGGCAAATGAGCCGCATGTGATCAGACAGAGCAAAACCAGACAGTAGACTTTTCTCACTTATGGAACCGGAGTAATTGGATTTAAGCCATAAAAATAACAAATAAAGGTACTGTAACCAGATATTTAACTATTTTTAACAGAAAAAAAGCCTCATCAGACAAGTTTCAGATGCAAGACCAATTTATCGCTGATCCTCAGGCGCTTCACCTGTTTTTTACGGAAGATGTCTACCTCGTTCCTGAAGCCAGGGTACAGGCGGGGGATGCCGAAGCTCTACCTGTAGACGACGCCTCCGATACTGCAGCAGAGATGACCGGCACTCCTGTTGAGCCGGTGACTCCGGAAATTTCGGAGACGGTACCTGCAAAGGCCCGGGAATTTAAATACCTGGGCAATAATAAGCGCAATGTGCTGATCCTGGTGAACAGTCAATCTGAGCAAGTGAGCAATGAAAAGGGCAGGGAGCTGTTGCGCAAAATCGTAAAATCGGTAAACCTGGCGGCGGCAGATTTTGCCTTGCTGAACTATGCAGGCTATCCGGAAACGGACTTCAGCGAACTCGCTGCTTTTTTTAATCCGGAGATCGTGTTCTCATTTGGTGTCGGTTGCAACCAGCTCGGCCTTCCGGATCATGCATTGTATACCGTAGTGACTGAAGGTAGTGTAAAGCTCATTTTTTCAGCTGGCCTTGAGATGCTGGATGACGATATGCAGGCAAAGAAGATACTTTGGGGGGCGCTTAAACAACTGGAACTATGAGAAAGGACCTGGTATTTGCGACCAATAACCGGCATAAGGCAGAAGAAATACAACAGCTGCTCGGTGAGGGGTACAGGGTGCTTACCCTGAAGGATATCGGCTGCGATGTGGATATTCCTGAAACTGGAGCGACTTTTGCCGAAAATGCCTCGCTGAAAAGCAGTTACGTGAAGGAACATTATCAGCTTGATTGTTTTGCAGATGACAGTGGCCTGGAGGTGGATGCGCTGGGCCTCGAGCCAGGGGTCTATTCTGCCCGTTACTCAGGGACCAGGGACGACCGGCAGAACCTGGAGCTGGTATTGCAAAGGATGCAGGGCGAGGAAACCCGCAGCGCACGTTTCAGGACGGTGATCTCGCTCCGGATGGGAAGTGAATCTTACTTTTTTGAGGGAACTGCAGAAGGGCATCTGACGGAAGCGCCCCTGGGAACGGAGGGCTTTGGATATGATCCTATATTCAGGCCCGAAGGCCATGAAAGGACATTCGCACAAATGAGTATGGAGGAGAAAAACCGGATCAGCCACCGGGCGAAGGCAATGGCAAAGCTTATTGCTTTTTTGAAGGAAGGGGCCGGGATTTCTTGAGCAGCGAGTCTGCTTGCTTAAGCACTGAATCTGCACGCAATTCTTTTACCAGTGAGTCTGCTCCCTTTTTTAAAGGTGGAGCTGTCTTCAGCAGTGAATCGGCTTTTAGGGGTATTGGTGTGTTCAGGGGTTTTCCACTCCGCGTTTCAATGACCTTGCCGTTCTTTACATTGATCTTACGTGTCTGTGATTTGGAGTCTGCGGCACCGGCTTTCGCTGGTTGTTTCCCTGTCGTTGTCTTTTTTCCGCTGACGATCTCTTTTTTGGAAAGCGGCCGCAGTTCGGGCTTCCAGCTGAAGCCGGTCAGGAACTTTTCCTCCTTTAATTCTGCTATGGGTATTTTGGCGCCTTCGGGATCTTTAATGGTCAGCAAATTGGTGATCTCCTTGTTTTTAAACAAGGTCTTGATGCGCGCGCTTACCGTCTGGTTCATATCTGTATATGCGCTGTCCTTATCCCTGATATAGTAGATGCTTTCTGCATTGCCATCGACAAACATGGTGGAGAGTTCGCCGTTCTTAAAGAAGGCGGTAAACAGCTTGCCCTTTACCTGGTTGTGCCTGGTCGAGTCTGCATTTACGTTTACCAGGAACCCGTTTTCAAGTACCTGCAGGGTGTTGAGTTTTTTGTTCTTCAGGCGAAGATAAATGGTATCGCCGGTCTGTTGAGAACCCTGTGACCAAAGGATAGGATTGCTGAACCACCGCAGCGTAGAATCTGCACTGTTGTAGAAAAGGGAATCTGCCAGCGCCTGCATATTGCTCTTATATACCCGGACATGATGATAAGCCTTAATGATCCTGGTTTTTATGGTATCCTGGGGATTGGTAAATACGGTGTCGGGTAATTTAACAGACTTTTTCAGTTTGTCTTTACTCAGGCTATCCTTCGGAAGCGTTTTTGGAGCGGGTGTCGTTTTCCCCCTGGCAGGGGCTGGGGCAGGGACTTTATCCTTTATGAGCCTGGGCCGTTCTTTCGCGCGCTGCACGCTGTCTTTTGCCAGGCTGCTCCGCAAAAGGCTGTCTGTATTCAGACTATACCTGGGAACTGCGGGAAGTCCTTTTTTTGCTTTGCTCTTGCTGCCGGGCCTGCTTTTGGGGGCTATGCGTCCGGCCGGCATTTTCACAGGAAGCTTCGGAAGACCTGCCGATGGCTTTTTGTCTTCTGTTGCCGGGCTATCCTCTTCACCAAGTTCATTGTCTTTTTTGAGTATGGGAAAGGACAGTAGTTTTAGCGTACCCCGTTGCACCATCTGGGTCTCCAGGGTATCTGCACCCATCCAGATGCTGTCTGGCACCAGCTTTTTATTTACAGTAACGGAGTCGCTGGTGCCCATGCCGACGTAAGCATTGCGCGTCACCAGTGCGCGTTCATCGGCTTTGTAATAAAAGCCCAGTTGTCCGTAGAGTACGGTCTTGTCGGTAGTATCCCTGAATACAATGTTCCGGACTGCCTTGCCGTAGCCTGCAATGCCATCGTAGTAAAGACTGTCGCCCTTGAGTGATTTGGAACCGTTGGTGTAAAGGTTCTTTTTGCCGAAGTAGGCGTATTCGGTTTTGGTATTGTATGCCCCGTTCTCGGTATACAGATTGTCGCCTTTGCCTTTGATATTTGTTGGTCCGTAAAAATAAGCCCAGTTGGTCAGGGTATTGTACCTCATCGTGTCTGAGGTAATCCTGGTCTCGGGCGTAACCACGACGACGTTGTACCTGAAGTACGCATCTCTGCTGTTGGAAAAGTAATACCCGTTCCTGCTCGTCAGTGTTACATCCTTATTGACGATCTTCCCGCCCTGAACATAGGTGCCCACTTTTGTGCCCATATTATAGTCCAGGTTATTGGTGGTGAGCACGGATTCTTTGTCGATCATCCGGACATTATTGGTCAGGTGCGCGGTTTTGGTGTCGCCCTCGTAGATCAGGTGATCGGAATAGATGTTGATGGTGTCTCCCTGTACGATATGTACATTATTAAAAGCTTCAAAGGCATTACGTGCCTCATAGAGTACCGCACTGTCACAGGTGAGGGTTGCCCCCGCATGACGGAAAACCGGCCTTTTCAGGTAGGTGATTTTATCCTGGCCGCTGCTGCTGCCCACCTCTGAGCGTTCCAGGAAGATCTTGGTCTTTTGCTGGGCAAGTAACGCCGCGGGGAGGAGGAATAAGATAAAGAAAAGGTGTATTTTCCGCACTTTACAAAGTTAGTTGTTATTTTTGAAACATGCTGCCCCTGCACAATTTTAAAGCATATGTCCGTAGTCACGAACTGTTTGACCCTTCGGAAAAAATCCTGCTTGCTGTTAGCGGGGGCAGGGATTCCGTCTTGATGGCCCATCTTTTCAGGCTGGCTGGATACCGCTTCGGTATTGCCCACTGCAACTTTGGGCTCCGCGCTGAAGAGTCTACCAGGGACGAGCACTTTGTGCACATGCTTGCGGCTGATCTGGATGTTCCGTTTCATTTAACGCATTTCGATACCAAAGCGTATGCAGAGGCACATCAGGTTTCCATACAAATGGCCGCCAGGGCATTGCGTTATGACTGGTTCGAAAAACTGCGTGGCGAAAATGGCTATGCAGCAGTCGCGCTCGCCCAGCATCAGGATGATGTTGTAGAAACCCTGTTGCTCAACCTCGTAAGGGGTACCGGTATCGCGGGTCTACATGGTATCCTGCCAAAGAAGGGCACCCTCATCCGGCCTCTGCTCTTTCTCTCCCGCAGCGAAATCGACACCTTAATTACAGCAAACGCAATTGCCTATGTGGAGGACAGCTCGAACCTGAAGATGGACTATGCCCGCAACCGCATAAGGCATGAGGTTATCCCCCAGCTCAGGAAAATTAATCCAAACCTGTCCGGGACTTTTCAGCAGAATGTAAAGCGCTTTGCCGAAGCAGAACAGGTGCTGATCAGGGAGGTTGAGCGGACCGGCAGGGATCTGTCGTATATGAAGGGCAGCGACCTGCACCTGCGGATTTCCGGCCTCAAGGAGCTGGTGCCCAGGCGGCTGCTGACTTTTGAATTGCTTAAACCCTATCATTTCAGTGAGGCTGTTGTGGAGGAACTGCTTTCTGCACTTGATGGCCAGAGCGGAGCCTGTTTCTACAGCAGTACGCATCAGGCACTTGTTGACCGTACAGAAGTGATCATTTCTCCGCTGGAAGCAGACCGGCCTGCTATCGTGATGGTTCATCCGGGTGACACCTTTGTGCAGTCTGGGCATAATGCCCTGCGTATTACCCATACGGAGATTGCTTTTTTTGAACGTGATGTGAGTAAGGCATTCGTAGATGCGGATAAACTTATCTATCCACTGATCATCAGGTACTGGCAGGAGGGTGACCGGCTGCACCCGTTGGGTATGCGGGGCTCCAAAAAACTGAGTGACCTGTTTATCGACCTTAAGGTGCCGCTGACGGAAAAAATGAGGATACCCCTGGTGATCAATGGCAACGGGGACGTGATCTGGGTAGGCGGTCTGCGCCAGGATGACCGCTATAAAGTAACGGGCAGCACCAGAAGAACCACCATGCTGGAATTTCTGCCGCATTAAAAATAAGCCGCCTGTTGATGACATCACTATAAAAACCAGTAACTTTATTGAAAAATTAAACACAATGAGCGCCCGTTACGCCTATCTCGAAAAGCAGTACATCGGAAGGGATTACATCCGGATATGTATCCGACTGGTTATGGCAGCATTTTGCTTTGCCGCTTATGTGTATGAGCGTGACCGCGACCGCACACAGGATCTGTTCCTTGTCGTCGGTTTCGGTATCATCGCGGTATCCATCATACTGCTGTTCCTGATCCAATACAAGATTACGATCAATAACGGTAAACTGATCATTGACGGGCTCTGGACGGCAAAGAAGGTGGTGATTGACCTCAGTACGATTAAAAGCGTAAGAAAAGACACCTACAGTAATTACCTCTTTAACAATCCGGTATACAACCTGCACCGTAAAGGGAGTATCCGTTTTTATTCTTCGGGAAAAGACGTGGTGGTGCTTACCGGGCATGATGGCTTTGAGTATTATATAGGCACCCAGCGGCCCAACGAACTCTACCTGGTGATCAAAGATGAAATGAAGTCCTAGTCCACAGGTCGTATTTATGTTGAATAATTGCAATTGTTTAACATAAAGCTGAACTGAAGTACGGTACTTTGTGTCGAAAAAAATATGTTAATGAAGATAGGCATTGTTTGTTACCCTACTTTCGGAGGTAGCGGTGTGGTTGCGACTGAGCTTGGAAAGGCACTTGCAGACGAAGGACACCAGGTACATTTTATAACTTACAGCCAGCCAGCCAGACTTGATTTCTTTTCCGCTAACCTGTTTTACCATGAGGTTTCTGTCAGGGATTATCCCTTATTTGACTATGCGCCTTATGAATCTGCACTGGCCAGCAAGCTGGTAGATGTTGTAAGGTTCGAACAACTGGATATCCTTCATGTACATTATGCCATCCCCCATGCATCAGCTGCCTTTATGGCCAAGCAGATACTTGAAACTTATGGCATACATATTCCAATAGTGACCACACTCCACGGTACAGATATTACCCTGGTAGGCAAGGACCCGACCTATAAGCCGGTTGTTACTTTTTCTATTAATAAATCGGATGGTGTAACTGCGGTATCCCAGAGTCTGAAGGACGACACCGAACAGCACTTTGAGATCGACAGGGAAATCAGGGTGATCCCTAATTTTATTGATTTTTCCAGGTTCAGCCTGAAGCCTAAGGACCACTTCAAAAAGGCTATAGCGCCCAATAACGAGCGTATCCTTATCCATACTTCTAATTTCAGGAAGGTAAAGAATACTTCAGATGTGATCCGTACCTTTCAGAAGATACAGGAAAAGATTCCGTCTAAGCTGCTGATGGTTGGTGACGGTCCTGAACGTGCAGCAGACGAGCAGCTTTGCCGGAGCCTGGGTATTTGTGACCACGTGCGCTTCCTGGGTAAACAAGATGCCGTTGAAGAGATACTTTCGGTATCTGACCTCTTCCTGATGCCTTCCCAGTCAGAAAGCTTCGGCCTAGCCGCACTGGAGGCTATGGCCTGTAAGGTCCCTGCCATTACTTCCAATGCAGGTGGCCTGCCGGAGTTGAATGTGAATGGATTCAGTGGCTATATGAGCAATGTCGGCGATGTAGATGATATGGCGGCCAAGGCGATCAGTATTCTTCAGGATGACGAAACGCTTCAGCAGTTTAAGGATAATGCACTGGCCAGAGCGAGGGAATTCGATCTTAAGAAGATATTGCCGCAATATGTCGCATATTATACAGAAACGATTGAAAGCCAGCTTAAGCTTAACGAGGTTTAAGATGCCGGAGTGAATACCAGGCATACCGGGGCGCCGACACAGATCCGTTTTCCTGTATCTTTCAGCATACCGCTTTTAAGATCGCGGCTGAAAATTACTACCTCATTGCTGTTTTGGTTGGCCACGAGCAGGAACTTGCCATTGGGAGTTATTGCGAAATTTCTGGGACCCTTGCCCATTGTACTTACTTGTGACAGCCGATTGAGAATGCCGCCCTTTTCTACAGCAAATATGGTGATCTTATTTTCACTTCCCCTGTTGCTGGCATAAAGAAAGCGGCCATCGGGTGAAAGATGGATATCTGCACCCCCGTTCTCTCCAGAGAACCCGGGGCTGTTGATGCTTGTTTCCTGTATGGTATTTAGCTGGCCCTCTGTATAACTCATTACTGTCAGCCCACCGTCGAGCTCATGCAGCACATAGGCGTACTTGCCGTCTTTACTGAATGTCAGGTGTCTTGGTCCGGCGCCGGGAGTAAGGCTGATGCTGTCTGCAGGAATAAGGACATTATTATTGTCATCAGGATGATAACTGTAGAGGTAAACCTTGTCTGTTCCCAGGTCGTTAACCGTCACATACTTTCTTTCCGGACTGAAGGCAACCATATGTACATGGGGTGCTTCCTGCCGGCTCTTATTGATGCTGCTTCCGTTATGTCTGATCAGTTGCTTTGCCTTTGTAAGGCCGCCATCTGCATTTACGCCAAAAACTGTGAGGCTGCCACCGGAGTAATTGGCGGTAATGACATGCTTTTCGTCAGCGATGATGTAACATGGATCGTTTCCTCCGGCAGGTATTCTGTTGATGAACTTAAGCGTCCCGCTTTCGGGATCGAAAGTGAATGCGCTTGCTGAACTCTTATCTCCTGACTCGTTTACGGCATAAACCAGTCTGTTTCCGGGAGCCAGGGCCAGGTAACTTGGATTGGCTACGCCTTTTGCTGTACTTCTTAATTTGAAGGCACCTGTTTCACTGCCGAACTGGTAAACATAGATGCCTTCGCCTTTTCCTTCACCTGTATAGGTTCCGATCAACAGGTTATGAAATTTTTCCTGGGCAAGGGTCTGTATCGTCAGTGTCATCAGCAATGAAACAAATAGCCTTCTCATAAGTTGCAGTTCTTTTTTATTTGATCAGATGTTTGATCTGGATCAGCTCATGCTCATCCAGGTAGCGCCACCTGCCGCGCGGAAGGTCTTTCTTGGTGAGGTTGCCATAGACTACGCGGTCGAGCTTGACCACATCGTAACCCAGATGTTCAAATATTCTCCTGACGATGCGGTTTTTGCCGCTGTGGATCTGGATGCCGATCTCTTTTTTAGATGCGCCTGTTACATACGATACCGAATCTGGTTTGATGAAGCCGTCTTCCAGTTCAAGACCGAACTGAAGCTTGTTCAGGTCGCCCTGGATGAGGTTTTTGTTCAGTTCCACATGGTATATCTTGGTGATGCCGTTCTTTGGGTGAGAGAGCCTGTCCGCAAGTTCGCCGTCGTTTGTCATCAATAACAGCCCGGTTGTGTTCCTGTCCAGCCGGCCTACAGGGTAGATGCGCTCCCGGCTGGCTTTTTCCACCAGGTGCATTACTGTCTTGCGTTCCTGCGGATCATCGGTAGTGGTAATATAGTCTTTTGGCTTGTTCAGCAGTACGTAGATCTTCTTCTCGCGCTTCAGTACTTCGCCATTGTACCTGATGACATCCTTTGAGGGGTCTACCTTATGGCCAAGTTCCGAAACTACTTCTCCGTTCACGGAAACCACACCTGCCGAGATCAGTTCATCAGCCTTGCGACGTGAACAGATGCCCGCATTGGAAATATAACGGTTCAGGCGGATCAGCCCGTCGTCTTTGACGGCTGTATTTTTTCGGCTCCGCAATACCGGCTTCTTGTCGGTTCTGCCGGCTCTTTCCGCACGTTCCGGTCCGCCCTGATATTTTTCGCCGGGCTTAAAGTCGCCGCGCTTGTTTTTAAAACCTGGTTTTGAGTAGGAATCGTTTTCCCTTTTGCGGAAGGGCCTGTTGTCGGCGAAAGCACCGCCTTCTTTCCTGTCTCCGGATTTTCTGAAAGGCTTATCTTTGAAAGATCCGGTATCGCCATCCTTTTCCTTTCTTACAAAACCCCTGGCACTTTCACGTTGTTTTCCGCCGCGGTCGTCAAACTTGCCTTTCCGGTCTTCAAAGCTGCTCTTGTTTCCGAAACTTCCCTTGTCTCCGAAGCTGCGTTTTCCCTTAAAATCATTTGCTGAACCTGATGTTTTCCTGGTCCCTGTGTTCCTGTTTCCAGGTGTGGACTTGTCATCCCGACTTTTCCTGTTATTGTCTTTTGTCATGATACGTTTTGTCCGCTAAAAAAGAATTGCGGGTTGCAAAGTTAGGCAAAATTTCGGGCAAAAAGAGGGGTCGTCAGAATCGGCCTTTACGGTATGTTCAGGGCCGGTTTTTATGCTTTGTTTTGTAAATGCTTGGTAATTAACAATATATGTTGTATGTTTGCAGCCGTTCTTATATTGTTCACCAAAAAAAGGAGGAAAATGATAAAGAAACACATCGTACGCTGTACGGTAATTTTAGTATTACTAGTTGCAGCAGGAGTGTTTGCTTACCACATGCCCACCACAGCAAAAAGCCATTCGGAGAATGGAACCACGACACTAAAAGACACCACACAAACCACACCAAAAGCTGCAGTTCCGCTTTCGCACATGGCGCAACTGAACTTTGCAGATGAGACCCTGCCACTGGGAGATGCCCGGGTAGAGCGAAAGATGAAGATGGTACTTACCGCTTATACTTACGGTCGTTTACAGACGAACCGGCTGCACCGCAAGGCAGCAGAATGGTTCCCGGTCATTGAGCCGATACTGGCGGCCTATGGTATACCTGATGATTTCAAATACATCGCCCTGGTAGAATCTGGTCTTCAGGAAGGCACATCACATAAAGGTGCATCTGGCATCTGGCAATTTATGCCGGGTACTGCACGTATTTACGGACTGAAAGTCAACAGGAAGATAGATGAACGCAAGAACCTGCGCAAGTCTACCATTGCTGCCGCTAAATACATCAAGGAACTGTATCATATTTTCGACAGCTGGACACTTGTAGCGGCGGCCTATAATGTTGGTGATGTGCATATTCAGAAGCAGATTAACAAGCAAAACCAGGACAATTACTTTAAGCTGAAGCTGAACCGGGAAACCGGCGGGTATGTCTATAAGCTTATCTCTATGAAAGAAGTGGTAGAAAACCCTGCACGCTATGGCTACCGGCCGGCAAAGGGTCTGATTGCTTACCGTCAGGAGAACAAGTTCAAAGCATATAACTAGGAATAAGGAATTGTACTGGCACATCTGTTCATAATTTGCTATTTTGAGCGCAATGGAACAGATGAGCTTACGCATTGCTGAACTCAGGCGAAGTCCTGGAGATACCCTGATCATTGTTTTTGATACGGAGGGTAATAAACAGCCCGCATATCTTGCCGGACAGTTCATTACCCTGGTATTTGATCTGCAGGGCAGGGAAGTCAGACGTTCATATTCTCTTTGCAGTTCACCCGTTACCGGAGAGCCGCTGTCGATTGCTATCAAGCGCATTGAAAATGGTGAGATTTCACGGCTGTTGCACCACCGTACTGCGGTGGGGGATGTGTTGAAGGCACTGCCGCCTAATGGACAATTTACCTATGTACCGGCGCCGGAACTGCAACGGACAGTATTCCTTTTTGCAGCTGGAGTAGGCATTACGCCGCTGTTCTCTATCATCAAGACAGCGCTTGCAGCTGAGGGCAAGTCTAAGCTCGTGCTGGTGTACAGCAGCCGCTCCGTTGACGACACCCTTTTCTATGATGAACTCAACAATCTGGAAGCACGATATCCGGGGAGGTTGAAACTAATTTATGTGTCCAGCCAGAGTAAAAACCTGATGACTGCGCGGCTTAACGTCTTCCTGATCGAGAAGATCGTAAATGAAGAACTGGAATACAGCCGTGAGGAGGCGTTGTTCTATACGTGCGGACCTATCGACTATATGGTGTCCTGCCGCATTACCCTGTTAAAGCTAGGCTTCAGCATCAGCCAGATCAGACGTGAAACTTTTGTGCTGCCGGAAGACGAACAGGACGACGACGATACCACAGAAAAGGCAGTTAAAGATACCCGTACTTACACTGTACAGCTTAAAATACGGGGAGAAGTATACGGTATCCGGGTGCCTTATAACCGTACTATCCTGCAGGTTGCCCTGGATTCTGGTATTGACCTGCCTTACAGTTGCCGCTCGGGTATATGCAGTACCTGTACCGCAACCTGTACCAGCGGGCATGTACGTATGGATTACAATGAAGTGCTGATCGATGAGGAGGTCGCGGCGGGAAGGGTCCTTGTCTGCACCGGGCACCCCACTGAAGATGGAACTACGATACAGTGGTAATATCCGTGGTAAAAGAAAACATCAGCATGTAAATTCTGTTCCGATATACAGTAAAGTGGAACTTTTTTGAGAACTTTCGGTCCTTTTTTAAAAAAATATGAGCAATAATACCATAGACCTGGGCGAGCAAAAAGATGTAGAAGTGTACGGTGCCCGGGTACACAACCTTAAAGATATCGATGTTTCTTTTCCGCGTAACCAACTGGTCGTGATCACCGGTCTTAGCGGAAGTGGTAAATCCTCTCTGGCCTTTGATACAATTTATGCGGAAGGACAGCGGCGGTATATGGAAACTTTCAGCGCTTACTCGCGCCAGTTCATGGGTGGTATGGAGAGGCCCGATGTCGATAAGGTGTCTGGTCTTAGCCCCGTTATCGCGATAGAGCAAAAGACGACCAGTAAGAACCCCCGGTCTACTGTTGGGACCATTACGGAGATTTACGATTTCATGCGCCTGCTCTATGCGCGTACCGCAGATGCTTATTCCTATAATACCGGAGAAAAGATGGAACGGATGAGCGAGGACCAGATACTGGATAACATTTTTAAAAAATTCGGGGGTGTGGCTGTTAATATCCTGGCACCGGTTGTCAAGGGGCGAAAAGGCCATTACCGGGAGTTATTTGAACAGATCCGCAAGCAAGGTTATGTCAAGGTGCGCATAGATGGAGAGATACAGGACCTTGTACCTAAAATGCAGGTGGACCGGTATAAGATCCATGACATTGAGATCGTGGTTGACCGCTTACTGATCGACCGGAAAGATATCAAGCGTTTGCAGGATTCTCTGCAAACTGCCATGCGCCTGGGCAAGGGTGTCATCAAGATCAGTGATAAGGAAAATAATGTTTCTCATTTCAGCCGTTTTCTGATGTGCCCTACGACGGGTATCTCTTATGACGAGCCGCAACCGAACAGTTTTTCCTTCAACTCACCTTACGGGGCTTGCGAAAACTGCGATGGCCTTGGCTATATCTTTGTCATTGACCGGAGTTCTGTGATTCCCAACCCCAAGCTGAGTATTATGAACGGAGGGCTTGCGCCCCTGGGCGAATACAGGGACATATGGGTCTTCCAAGTGTTGAAGGCTCTTGCTAAAAAATATAACTTTTCGTTGTCTACACCGATTGAGAAGCTGGGTGATCCTAATATTGATATTATCCTGAACGGTACAGAAGAACTGCTGACAGTGGCTGTAGAGCACAATAAGTGGAATGTACAGAATTACCAGATTAACTTCGACGGTATCATTAAACTGCTGGAGGAACAGCAGGAACGCAGGGGGGAAGGAGCAGTAGATGATATGGAGGCGTTCCGTAAGCTCAAAACCTGCCCTGTCTGTAATGGTGCCCGATTGAAGAAGGACAGCCTGCATTTTAAGATCGACGGCAAGAATATCTTTGAGCTGGCTGAAATGGATATTAACGGGTTAAGGGATTGGTATACCGACCTGGAAAGCAGGTTGTCGGAACGTCAGCGTACTATTGCTAAAGAAATCCTGAAGGAGATCAGGGCCAGGCTGGGCTTTCTCAGCGATGTGGGGCTCAATTACCTGTCGCTGGACCGTACTGCCCGTACGCTCTCAGGAGGTGAGGCGCAACGCATCCGGCTGGCGACGCAGATCGGTTCCCAACTGATGAATGTCATGTATATCCTCGATGAGCCTAGTATAGGTTTGCACCAGAGAGACAACGAGCGCCTCATCAACGCGCTGAAAAACCTGCGTGACCTGGGCAATACTGTTCTGGTTGTGGAACACGATAAAGATATGATCCTGGAAGCTGACCATGTCATCGACGTAGGGCCTGCGGCCGGTGTCCATGGTGGCCGGATCGTTGCGGAAGGTACGCCTGATCAGATCCTCCTGTCGGATACGCTTACTGCCGCTTATCTAAACGGCCGCAAAGCGATAGAAGTACCTAAGAAGCGTCGCAAAGGCAACGGGCATAAACTGTCTATCATAAAGGCCAGCGGCCACAATCTTAAGGATGTTTCCGTAGATTTCCCCCTGGGTAAGTTCATCGCCGTGACAGGTGTTTCCGGCAGTGGCAAATCCAGCCTGATCACCGAAACTTTATATCCAATCCTCAACCATCATTTCTTCAGGGCTAAAAAGCATCCGCTTCCGTATGAAAAGATCAACGGGTTGAAGGATATTGATAAGGTGATTGAGATTGACCAGACTCCTATCGGCCGTACGCCGAGGTCTAACCCGTCTACCTATACCGGGGTGTTCTCTGACATCCGGAATCTTTTCGTTCAACTGCCCGAAGCCAAGATCAGGGGCTATAAGCCTGGCCGCTTTTCTTTCAATGTGAAAGGCGGACGTTGTGAAACCTGTCAGGGTGCAGGTATGAAAGTTATTGAAATGAACTTCCTGCCGGATGTACAGGTGCCCTGCGAAGAATGCGGTGGTAAACGTTATAACCGCGAGACACTTGAGGTACGGTATAAAGGTAAGTCGATCAGCGATGTGCTGGATATGAGTATTGAGGATGCTTGTGACTTTTTCGAGAATATGCCGGTCATCTACCGCAAGATCAAGACGCTGAAAGATGTGGGACTGGGTTATATTACGCTTGGCCAGTCTTCCATTACCTTATCGGGTGGAGAGGCGCAAAGGGTAAAACTGGCTACGGAACTTTCCAAGAAGGATACCGGCAAGACTTTCTATATCCTGGATGAGCCGACAACGGGCCTGCACTTTGAAGATATTAATGTATTGCTGGGTGTACTCAATGAGCTGGTGGACCGGGGCAATACGGTACTGGTGATCGAACATAACCTTGACGTGGTAAAGGTGGCCGACTGGGTGATCGATCTGGGTGAAGAGGGCGGTGCTGGTGGAGGCAGGATCATTTTTGAAGGAACTCCGGAGGGCCTCATACAGAACCCCATCAGTCTTACGGGTAAATTTTTAAAGAAGGAGATGGGAGTTTAGGTTCATTTCATATACTTTCTCTATGAGGTTATTCTTAAATAAGTATCTTCCCGATGCCTCTGCTCCAAGTGATATTGAAGTGGCTGAGGGACTGGCTGCGGGGACCGGATTTTTCCTGGTGAAGGAGGTTGATATTTCCGGACTTATTAGACCAAGGGATCTTTTCAGTCATAAAGGCACATATGGTCATGCCCTGATCGTCGCAGGGGCAACTGATACGATGGGTGCAGCCCTGCTTGCTGCCAGCGGCTGTATCCATGCGGGTGCAGGTCTTACGACAGTCAGCATACCTGAAAGCGGCCTTACCGCGCTCAATACCCTATTGCCTGAAGCGATGTTTACAGGCAGAGATGGATTGGGTGAGCCTGAAGCTTTCGAGAGATACAATGCGATTGCGGTCGGCCCGGGCATGAAACTCGCTGACGATATAAGTAATGAGGACGCAAATCTGTTTCAAGCCCTTTATCAGTTAAAAAAAAAGCCGGCGATAGTCATTGATGCAGAAGCGCTCCGTGAAATGGCCGTGAACAGAAACATGTTCAATGTGATGAGTAGCGGCAACATCCTTACTCCACATATGAGGGAATTTGACCGTCTTTTTGGCGAACACAAAACCTGGTGGGAGCGCATACAAACAGCATTGGATACTGCAGAACAGAAGAAATGTGTCATTGTACTGAAAAACAGATACACGTTTATCGCGTCCCCCGAAAGACGCTTGCTCATTAATCCTA
The DNA here is from genome assembly GCF_029269825.1 of Pedobacter sp. JY14-1. GTDB lineage: Bacteria > Bacteroidota > Bacteroidia > Sphingobacteriales > Sphingobacteriaceae > Pedobacter. Next base: position 603,908 of record NZ_JARJHU010000003.1, read on the forward strand.
CCGGAAACCCTGCGATGGCACAAGGAGGTATGGGCGATGTCCTTACCGGAATCATTGCAGGATATCTCGCACAGGGGTACTCCGCGCTTAACGCGACTATGCTCGGCTGCTTTTTTCATGGTCTGGCAGGTGATGACCTGGCAACAAAGCAGTTCAATGTAACCGCCTCCCAAGTAGCTGCGCAACTGCCAGGAACTGTGAGGAAATTTCTTAAGGAAGTTAATTAATTATGGTTAGATAGATACGTTGCCTGCAACGATCATCTTGTCGAGGGTAGGTGTCGGGCTTCCGCCTTTTTTTTCCAGTGTTACGGCGAAAGTCTGGGCGCCCGCAATATCTTTCATGTTTACCAGGATTTTGGAGTGGTCTTTTCTGACATCAAATACACCCAGGTCTACCGGTTTTCCGTTGACTAATGCCCAGAGCTGATACTGATGTATATTATCATTGGCCGGAAGTACGGTTTTGGAATTGTCCATCATGACATGTTTTCCGCTTACATGCCAATATACCATCATGCTGGCTTTCGGGTCCATCGCCGTACCCGCAAGCTTCACGGCCTTCCAGTCAGGGTCTGACTTCATGTCCGCTATTTTTCTAAGGTCTTCGTTCTCAGACCTCATATAGTTTACCGTGCTGGTGTATTTCTGATTGTTTACGCTTAGCTCAGCAATCTGGTCCTTTGCGGTTCTGAGCGCATTACGTGTGGAAAATAGGGCTGCTACACTAATGGCCAACAACGCGATGCATGCAGCCAAAGCAAAGCGCAATGTCCTGATCTTTTGTTGATTGTTTATTTCACTTGCAAGCGGAGATACAGGCAGGGTTATTCTGGTTGCCGGATCAAGGCTGATGTGTGACATTATTTTTTCTCCCAGCTTTTCGGAAGGAGATACCGCGTGCAATAAAGCATATTGTTCCATGGCAATTTCAATCGCTTCCAGCTCCTGTTTCACTTCAGGATACTTTGCCGCCATTGACTCTACCTCAGCTTGTTCCTGCGCATTCAGCTGCCCAAGAACAAAGAGTTCAAGTATGCCAGATTCTATATATACTCTTGCTTCTTCCACTTTAGTTAAAATACTTTCTTAGTTCCCCAACAGCCATTCGGATACGAGTCTTTACTGTACCAAGGGGTAAATTCAGTTCCTCTGCGGCTTCTACGTGTGTATATCCCTTAAAATATACCATGTCCAGTACAGTTCTGTATTCCGGTTTCAGTGAGTTTACCATCTCCTTTATCCCTAGCAGATCCGCATTAAATGTAATCTCCTTCTGCGAATCAATGAAATCTACGTTATTTTCGATATCCTGGTTTTTTACGGCATTCCGGAAATCTCTGGAGCGGACTTTATCAATGGAAAGGTTGCGGGCAATGTTCATCATCCAGGTAAACAGACGGCCTTTACTGCTATCATAGGAAGCCGCAGAATGCCATATTTTTACAAATGTTTCCTGCAGGAGATCTTCGGCCAGCTCAGTTTGGGGTATAATTCTTGAAATAATACCCATTAATGCACCCGAATACATTTCATATAATGTCCTGACAGCAGTGGTGTCCTGACTTTTTAGTTTGCTGACAAGCTCGTCTTCGGAGATTGATATTTTTTTTGCGGGTGCCAATACCTAGCGAATATACGCAAAGAACAACAAGATCAAAATAGATTTTGTTTTCCCCTTAGAGGTCAAATAAATGCTTTTCAGCATGGTATGAAGAACGTACCAGTGGTCCGCTTTCCACATATCTTAACCCTTTGGACAGGCCGATCTTTTTATATCGGGCAAACTGGTCGGGATGTATCCAGTCGATTACAGGGTGGTGGTTACGGGTAGGTTGCAGGTATTGTCCTAATGTCAGGATATGTACGCCATTGGCGACCAGATCATCCATTGCCTCCAGTACATCTTCCTCAGTTTCACCGAGACCAAGCATGATGCCGGTCTTTGTTCTTAGACCGAATTCAGAGATGCGCCGCAGGCATTCCAGGCTACGGTCGTACTTTGCCTGTATCCTTACCTGTCTGGTCAGGCTTTTTACCGTTTCCATATTGTGGGAAACGACTTCAGGCCTTTCTTCCAACACACGGTACAGGTTGTCCCATTGGCCTTTGAAATCGGGTATTAAGGTTTCCAGTGTAGTTTCGGGACTTTCCCTGCGGATGGCCTTTAGGGTCTCAGACCAAATGACAGATCCTCCATCCTTCAGATCGTCCCTGTCTACTGACGTGATCACACAATGTTTAACCTGCATGAGTTTTACCGAATTGGCTACGCGATTCGGTTCATCGGTATCTACCGCCAACGGTCTGCCTGTGGCTACAGCACAGAATGAACATGAGCGTGTGCAGATGTTGCCGAGAATCATGAATGTCGCGGTGCCTGCACCCCAGCATTCTCCCATATTCGGGCAATTACCACTCTCGCATATTGTGTGCAGCTTATGTGTATCCACCAGGCTGCGTACCTGAGCATATTCTTTACCTACTGGGAGTTTTACCCTCAGCCAGTCCGGCTTGCGCTGTACTGGATTTTCTTTTACAACCGGAAGTGCGATCATACGGCAAAGTTAAGCAATACAGTTGAATAGTTTGTATCGATAGCCGCCCCCATTGGCTGGTGATGCTTATTTGATAAAAATCTGATAAAAGGCATGGTAGCCTTTACCGTCTTACGACTGAATTAAACGGACATTAACTGCATTAACGCCTTTTTTACCTTCCTTTTCTTCGAACTCTACTTTGTCATGCTGTTTGATCTGATCGACGAGTCCTGAAATATGAACAAAGACTTCATCTCCATTGTCAGCTTTAATGAACCCAAATCCCTTTTCGGTGTTGAAGAATTTAACTGTACCGGTTTTCATAGTATATTCTAAAAAATTAAGCCGTTAATATAGCAATTCTGTTCGATATGTACGTTCAGAAAAATAAATCGCTTACTAACAAGCGGATATACACTTTATAAAGATTGGATTGGCGCTGTTTTTGTGTCTAAAAGCAGCGTAAAAGGATGAATGAAACTAAGAAACAAATCATATCATGAGTATAGAGAATAAGGTCGTTTACATTACGGGTGGTACAAAGGGTATTGGCTTTGGTATTGCGAAAGCACTGGTGGAGGCAGGTTTGAAAGTAGCGATCTCCGGACGAAAACTGGAAGACGCAAAAGATGCAAAGACCCGCCTGCTGAAAGAAGCCCGGCTGGCAGATGGGGCTTTGGCTGACCAGGGCCATGTGCTGGCAATTGCTTCGGATGTGCGTGATTTTAACGACGAGCAGAGGGCAGTTGAGGGTATCGTAGCGACGTTCGGTAAGCTGGATGTGGTCATTGCGAATGCGGGATTGGGCAAATTTGCACCAGTGGACCAGTTAAGTCTAGAAGACTGGAATGCCATGATTGCTACAAACCTTACGGGCGTATTTCATACCCTTAAGGCAAGTGTGGAAGAACTTAAGAAAAATACAGGGTACTATATCAGCATTGCGAGCCTTGCCGGTACGAATTTCTTTGCGGGAGGCTCAGGTTATAATGCATCTAAATTTGGTGTGGTGGGTTTCACGCAGGCTGCTATGCTGGATTTAAGGGATTACGGGGTGAAAACTACGACCATCATGCCCGGGTCGGTAACTTCTCATTTCAATGACCACGAACCAAATGATGCTGATGGTTGGAAGATACAGCCTTCGGACATTGGGCAAATGATACTAGACTTGCTGAAGATGAATCCTAATGTGCTGCCAAGTAAGATTGAGGTGAGGCCAACCAGGACTAAATAATAGTTTCCGCTATTTCTTCAGCAGAGATGTCACTGTGCGAGGCATCGAGTACGCATTCGCCGTCTTTTATGAGCAGGATCTGAGGCGATTCATGATGCACTTGGAATGTCTCGGCAATCTGATTGGAGATATTACGGTATGTAATGAGGTCTAAAAAGTAAAGTGGCGTATCTGAAGGAATGGAATCCCAATCGAGTTCAAAACGTCTTTTGGCCATTGCGCTCACAGAACAGCGTGTACTGTGTTTGAAAATGAGGCTGTAGCCCTGTCGGTTTTTTATCTGGCTGACTTGTTCTGGGTCGGTAATGTTTTTCCACTGCATCTTTATCATTTTCTGTCTTTAAATATCATTGCCTGGACTATCCCCTGCGCCGTTTGCCTTCCGGATAAGAACTATAGGCAGGGCAGATACGGCTGGAGCAGGCTTCCAGTACAGTTATTGCAAAAAATACGCCAAGTAATAGAATCGCTACTTTCATCATTGATCTGGATTTAGAGATACAATACTAAACTACAGTTTTTTCGCTAAAGTATACAAAAATTTAGAGCGAGGCTGAAAATGCCGCCATCTTAATCGCGGTAATCGCGGCCTCATCACCTTTATTACCATGTTTTCCACCTGCGCGATCTATGGCTTGCTGCTGGTCATTGGTAGTCAATACTCCAAAGATAACGGGCTTGCTATATTTAACACTAACCTGAGTGATGCCATTGGCTACGGCATCGCAGATAAAATCAAAGTGCCTGGTATCGCCCTGAATGACACAACCCAGACAGATAACGGCATCGAGATCAGGACGCTTCTGAAGCAAAATGTCTGCTGCTGAGCTCAGTTCAAAACTGCCGGGCACGGTTACAGTTAAGATATGCTCTTCTTTTACATTATGCTTCAGCAGGGTTTGAAAGGCCCCGTTATAAAGACTACCGGTAATTTCGGCGTTCCATTCTGCCACTGCGATCGCAAATTTATAACGTGAACCATCAGGTACTGTAGTATGTGAAAAGTCTGAGAGGTTTTTGAGTTGTGTTGCCATATATGCAAAGGTACGGTTTTGCCGGTAAATGAACTGTGCGCTATGACGATATAAAAAAAGCCGGCTAGCAGCCGGCTTTATCATTCATTTTGATAAAGAAACTATTTATTTAGCTTGTGCTTCAGCGCGGGCAATGTACTCGTCGATCATTGCGGCTTCTGCACTTTCGGGATATTGTGTCCTGATCTTGGTGTAAGCCTCGGCTGCACTGTTAAAGTCTTTTTCTGCTTCGTAAACCAGGCCGAGTTTCTTCAGAAACAACGGTGAAGTAAATTTGTTGCTGGACTTATCGGCGGCTTTTTTATAGTAGGTAATGGCCTGCTTATAATCTTTCAACTCACTGTATGCATCGCCCAGAAGACCAAGCGCAAGCGGGTCAGCTACCGGGCTGCCAGTTTCCGCGTAATTACCCAGGGATTCGATAGCCTTTTTATACTCGCCTTTGCGCAGGTAAATGCCACCCAGGTAAAGGCTGGCCAAATTAGCCGATTTGGTGTTGTTGTATTCTTCTGCGATCTTTGCAAAACCCGGATAATCTATGCCCCCGTTTATGGCTTTATTGGCCAGGGAATCGGTACCGAGCAGGCGTTCCGCCTTATACATTTTAGCAGCGGCTTCTTCAGCCCGGTCCTTCAGGTATACGTTCTGATACCAAATATAGATACCGATCAAAACGACAATGGCCCCGGCGATGAACAGCAGGCTTTTAGTATTTTCCTGTAAAAACGCACCTTTCTTTACCGGCTGTGTTATCTCATTTTCTGTTGTGGACATAATTGTGTAATAAAATTAAGGATTGCAAAAATACAGTTTTACATTAAAGTATCAACTGGTTTTTTCAGTATTTAATGGGCTGATTGTTAATCAGAAGCAGCTTTTCTCCGGGAGTAGCGAATAATTCCGGAGATGGTCTCTGAATTGACAGGACGAAACGGTAACTTTGAAGCTGATCTTATGTGGTTAAAAAACATTACACTGCTCAATTTTAAAAACTATATGGATGCGGACCTTAGCTTTTCAAGGACCGTGAATGTATTTGTAGGCCATAATGGGGCAGGTAAGACAAATATGCTGGATGCAATCCATTATCTGTGTTTGTGCAAGAGTTATTTTAACCCGATAGACAGTCAGCAGATCAAGGCCGAAACAGATTTATTCCTGGTGCAGGGAGACTTTGACCGGCAGAACAAAAATGAAAAGATCTCTTGCGGGGTGAAACGCAACCAGAAGAAACAGTTTAAGCGCAACAAAAAGGAATACGACAAGCTGGCTGACCATATCGGACTATTTCCGCTTGTAATGATCTCGCCCTATGATACTAACATCGTAATGGAGGGTAGTGAGGAACGCAGGCGTTTTATAGACAATGTCATCTCTCAGACGGATACACAATATTTGGATGAACTCATTCTTTACAATCGTCATTTACAGAACCGCAACGCTCTGCTGAAGCAGATTTCCATAACGCGGAACTATGACCCTGCACTGCTGGAAATACTAAACGACCAGCTGGTCGTCTCTGGGGAAAGAATATTTGCTAAAAGGAAGCAGTTTATGCAGACATTTATCCCCTTGTTTGACCAGTATTACTATTACCTAACGGGAGGAGAGGAAACGGTGGGATTGGAATATCAGAGCCAACTGGACAGTGCTGATTTTGGCCAGATGCTCCTGCAGTCAACTGAGAAGGACAAGTTGCTGGAACGAACGACGACAGGCATCCATAAGGATGAGCTTGTGTTTACACTTTCGGGGATGCAGTTGAAAAAGTTTGGCTCGCAAGGTCAGCAGAAGTCTTTTCTCATCGCATTAAAACTTGCACAATATGCTTATCTGCAACAGTATAAAGGTTTCAAGCCGTTATTGCTACTTGATGACATTTTTGATAAACTTGATGATCTGAGGGTGCATAAGCTTATGGAAATGGTCTCGCGTGACGACTTCGGGCAGATTTTCATTACAGATACCGGTCGGGAACGGGTGGAGACTCTGTTTAACAGGATAAATGTACCCGTAGCACTTTTTGAAGTACATAACGGAACGATAAAGCATGCGTAAACCGAATGATATTACGATGAAGGAGGCAATTGAGAAGTTGCTGAATGTTTATCGCCTTAAAGGCAGATATGATGAAACATCTGTAGTGGCTTTCTGGCCTGAACTGATGGGTAAAGCTGTGGCCAACAGGACGACGCAAATCTATGTATCGCAAAAGAAGCTGTTTGTGCGCCTGGAATCTTCAGTAGTGAAGAATGAACTGCTCATGGTTAGGGCTGGCATTATTCAGAAGATCAATGAAAAGGCGGGTACTGAAGTAATCACAGAGATTGTATTTCTGTAATCTGGGCAACATTAACCGCTTGAAGCGGTTGATCAGAAAATCTTACTGATAAGCCAGATAATCAGTGCCAGTACGAGGACTACGATGATGACCCCAGTCCATACCCCAGCCTTGAAGATGCCTTCGATGAGTTCGCAACTGGACAGTGTGGTACAGAGAAGCGCAAGTAATGCGAGCGGGAAGTGGCTTTTATTTGTCATAGGTCTTTGTTGTTATAAGAGAATTGTAATTATTGATGTTCTTATAACAACAAAGATCTGTGACAATAGTTTGGAGAAGTCTTATTGATTACCATTTGCAGGCTTCACCTTCAATAATTCTATCTCAAAGATCAACGTGCTGTATGGAGGAATGTCCTGCCCCGCACCCCTTTCTCCGTAGGCCAACTGATAAGGGATAAAGAACTTGTATTTTGCGCCGGTCTGCATGAGTTGAACTCCCTCTGTCCATCCGCGGATAACGCCGTTTAGGGCCAGGTCCAGGGGCTCATTCCTGTCATAAGAGCTGTCAAATTGCTTGCCGTTCAGAAGAGTTCCCTTGTAATGTACAGTTACGGTATCGGTAGCCTTGGGTGCAGCACCTGTACCTTTGGTAATAATTTGGTACTGCAGGCCGCTTGGGGTTACCTGTATGCCTGGTTGCTTGCTGTTGTTTTCAAGAAAAGCCTTTCCTTCGGCGATTGCAGGTCCGAATTTCTTTTCATTAGCGGCATTAAACGCCTTCATGATGGCTGCTTGTCCGCTTTCCTGGTTAAGTAAGGAGGAATTGCCGCTGAAGGCGTCGCGTACACCTTTTACAAGCAGGTCGTAATTCAGCGCAGTGATACCATTATTTTTAAGGCTGGCGGCCATTGCTGACCCAAAGGCATAGCTTGCTGAGTCCAGGTTGTTTTTGAGTGTGATAGCCGGTGACCCGGTCTTTACCGTGGCTGGTTTGGCAGTTGCTGTGCCGGCTTTTTTAACCGGTGCCTTTGTTTGGGCAAATGCTGCTATAGTGCATATTGGCATTAAGGCAGTAATGAGAATTTTCTTCATTCGTTCATTGGTAGTTAGAAACGTTCTTCTGCAGTGAAGAAGAAATTGCCTTCTATCTCTGCATTGGCGTCTGAATCTGAACCGTGAATGGCATTGGCATCAATGGATTTGGCATATTTACGGCGAATAGTGCCTTCTGCAGCCTGTGCCGGATTAGTTGCTCCAATCAGCGTCCTGAACTCCTCTATTGCGTTGTCCTTTTCCAGGATAGCGGCAATGATAGGTCCTGAAGACATGAAATTCACCAGGTCGTTATAAAAAGGACGTTCTTTGTGGATTTCGTAGAATTTGCCTGCGGCCTCCGGAGTAAGCCTGGTGTATTTTAAGGCTATGATCCTGAAACCTGCTTTGGTGATGTCGTCGATAATTGCCCCGATATGGCCGTTTGCCACAGCATCCGGCTTGATCATGGTAAAAGTTCTGTTGGTAATCATCTTTAATAATTTCGATTTTTTTGCAAAATTACATTTTATACTGTTAATATTAAAGCTGCAAAATATAATCCTTAGCTTTGGCGCCTAATATGATGTTGCCCATTTCAGAAATAAAGTCCCTGCTGGCTACGCCGCAGAAGATCGTGATCACTACACACCATAAGCCAGATGGAGATGCGATGGGCTCTTCACTTGGGCTTTATGCTTATCTGATTCAGTTGGGGCACCATGTTCAGGTAATTACGCCAACTGACTATCCTTATTTTCTGCACTGGATGCCCAACAATGCTGAAGTAATCGTGTTTACCGAAGCACAGGAACAGGCAGCAGAGCTGGTAGCAAATGCGTCGCTGATCTTTTGCCTGGATTTTAACAGTCTTGGAAGGATCAATGAACTTGGCGAACTGGTGCGTGTGGCGCCTGGCTATAAGCTGATGATCGACCATCACCTGGAGCCGGAGGATTTCGATGATTACCGCCACTGGGACATCAATGCCTGTGCCTCTGCGCAACTGGTCTATGATTTCATCGTAAACGAGCTGGGTGACGGTAAGCGGATGAATAAAGACATTGCGACCTGTCTTTACACAGGTATCATGACTGATTCTGGGTCTTTCCGATTTGAATCGGCTACTTCTTCAGTTTACCGCATCGCAGCAGACCTGATCGACATGGGAGCGGAGCACTGGAGAATACATCAGTTGGTGTACGATAATGCCACTGAAAACCGTTTACGTTTTTTGGGACATTGCATCAGTAGTAAGCTGGAAATACTCCGTGCGTACAATACTGCTATTATCGCAGTGAGCCGCCAGGAATTGCAGGAGTATGATATCGTAACGGGCGATACTGAGGGTATAGTCAATTATGCACTCTCTGTCAACGGCATCAGACTGGCTGCATTTATTATTGAGCGAACTGATAAAGTAAAGTTATCTTTGCGCTCTACTGGGGATTTTCCTGCCAACGAGATCTGTAAGAAGTACTTCAACGGAGGCGGACACAGAAATGCTGCGGGAGGTGTTTCCGAAACAGATCTTGGAGAGACCGTACAAAAGTTTAAATCGATATTAACCGAATATAAAACACAATTATTACAATAAATATAAAATGAAGAAAGGTATAGTAATTCTTTTCGCAGCTACCCTGGGGCTGGCTGCCTGTAACAACTACAAGAAAGGCCAGGGTGGCCTGATGTACAAGATCCACAAAGATGGAGGTAACGCCAAGATCGCAGAAGGCGACATCGTAAAGCTCAATTTTATTCAGAAAACGGAAAAGGATTCTGTACTGTTCAGTACTTATGACATTGACCAGGCCCAGGTTTTCCCTGTGGCAAAGAAGCAATATGCAGGTGATATGAACGATGTGCTGTACCTTTTTGGTGAAGGTGACAGTGCTACCTTTAAATTGGACCTGGACACCATGGCCAAACACACCAATAATCCTAAACCACCTTATGCGGCAAAAGATAAATATCTTGTCTTTACGGTAAAAGTAGAGAAGGTATTGAAGAAGAACGCTAAAGAAGCAGACAGTGCATTTCAGAGAAGAGCGCAGGATTTCTTTCAAAAGGACTATATGGCAGGCGTAGAGCGCCTGAAAAAGGCGGAAGCTGGTAAGATTACAAAATTCATTGAAGACAATAAGCTGAAGACTCAAACGACTACTTCAGGTCTTCAATATGTAATCAATGCCCCTGGTGATTCGCAAAGGCCGGCTCCTGGTGATACCATTATGCTGAACTATACCGGAAAACTGCTGACCAAGAAAAAAGACGGTAAGGAAATGATCTTTGATACTTCGATAGAGAAGACTGCTAAAGAAGCAGGCATTCACCACCCTATGGCGCAATACGGCCCGCGTAAGTTTACGCTTGGCGCTGCGATCCCAGGTTTTGATGAAGGTATTCAACTGATCGGAAAAGGTGGAAAGATTCTGCTGATTATACCTTCTAAACTGGGATATGGTGAAAACGGACAACCTCAGGCTAAGATCACGCCTTATTCTCCACTGGCGTTTGAGATAGAGCTGGTTGATATCAAGAAGCCTGGAACCGCACCTGTTGCCACCACGCCAGTTGCTCCTGTTAAGAAATAGGCGCTCTTGTAACGGAAGTGTACAATCGAAATAAGAACCCTGTCCGGTACCGGACAGGGTTTTTTCATTATCTTTGACCATGCTAACTGATACTCATACCCATCTGTATTACGAAACGGATGCGGATAAACTGGCGGTGCTGATGGGACGCTGCTTTGAGCAGGGTATAACCCGGCTCTTTTTACCCAATGTGGATATGGCATCTGTCACAAAGATAGATTTGATGGTGCAGCGTTATCCGGAAAACTGTTTTGCAATGGCAGGCCTGCATCCCTGCGAAGTAAAGGAAGACTACGAAGATCTGCTGGACCAGATCTGCGAAAGTATGGCCGACCGCGAAATATGTGCTATCGGAGAGATCGGGATTGACCTGTACTGGGACAAATCTACACTGGAGCATCAGAAGGCAGCTTTCCGTGAACAGATCAATTGGGCGAAGGATATGGAGCTACCTATTGTGATCCATTGCCGGGAAGCGTTTGATGAGGTTTTTGAAGTGCTGGAAGCTGAACAGGATGAACAGCTGAGCGGCATTTTTCATTGTTTTACCGGTAATATTGACCAGGCACACAGGGCTATTGGAATGGGCTTTTACCTGGGTATCGGTGGCGTAGTGACCTACAAGAATTCGGGACTTGACGAAGTATTGAAACAAGTGCCGCTTTCCAGTATTGTTCTGGAAACAGATTCGCCTTATCTGGCACCAGTGCCTTTTCGCGGGAAACCTAACGAGAGCAGCTACCTGGTCCATGTTGCCAGGAAGGTGGCAGAGATTTACGGACGGGATCAGGAGGAGATCGCTGCCATAACTACCGAAAACTCTAAACGCATATTTGGCAAGTGATGACGAGTATACTCATTATTTATACCGGAGGTACGATCGGGATGATCAATGATCCTGTAAAGGGAGATCTTGTTCCCTTTGATTTCAGACAGATCAGGCAGAACGTACCTGAGCTGGGCCGTCTGGACTATAACCTGGAGGTCTATTCGTTTGACCCGATCCTCGATTCTTCTAATATGACGCCTGATATCTGGGCGCAGATCGCAGTGCTGATCCGGGACAGCTATGGGTCTTATGATGGCTTCGTGATCCTTCATGGCTCGGATACGATGGCCTTTACTGCATCTGCGCTGAGTTTTATGCTGGAAAATCTGGGTAAGCCAGTAGTGCTTACCGGCTCCCAACTGCCTATAGGTGAGATCAGGACAGATGCTAAGGAAAATCTGATCACTGCACTGGAGATTGCGGCAACCAAAAAGCCGGACGGCCAGCCTATGGTGCCTGAAGTTTGTGTCTACTTTGATTACCAGTTGCTGAGGGGTAACCGTTCCATTAAATACAATTCTGAGAAGTTCGAGGCTTTCCGTTCCCCTAATTATCCCCTGCTGGCCGAAGCAGGTGTTACACTCTCTTTTTTTAATAACTATATCCTGCCCCAGCCCAAACATGAGCTTATTGTCCACCTGGATTATGATCCTAATATTGGTGTACTTAAGCTTTATCCTGGTATCTCTGAACTGGCAGTGCGGGCAGTGACTTCGTCAACGGTAACGGCTATCGTGATGGAGACTTTTGGCTCGGGAAATACAAGTACGGCAGACTGGTTCATTAATTGTTTGCAGGAGGCTATTGATGCCGGTAAGGTCATTGTTGACATTACGCAATGCCAGAGAGGTTCTGTGGAACTTGGCATGTATCAAACAAGCAGACGGTTAAAGGAGATCGGTATTGTAAGCGGTTACGATATGACTTTTGAGGCAGCAACAACTAAACTCATGTACCTGATGGGGCAGCAGTTGAATAAGTCTGAGGTGGTCAGACTGATGGCTACGGAATTAAGGGGTGAACTAACCACATAAATGATGATCATTGAACAAATTTATACAGGCTGTCTTGCGGAGGCTGCCTATTATATAGAAAGCAGCGGCGAAGCAGCGATTATTGACCCTCTTCGGGAAATTGGGCCTTACCTAAAGCGCGCGGAAAAAGGAAATGCCCGGATCAGCTATATTTTCGAAACCCATTTTCACGCGGATTTTGTATCGGGGCATATTGACCTGGCTGAGCAATCGGGTGCGACCATTGTATACGGACCTACAGCGGAAACTACTTTTCCTGCTCATATTGCTTCGGATGGGGAGGTTTTCAGGATCGGGGAGCTGACGATTACCGTACTGCATACACCTGGCCATACACCCGAGTCGGTAACTTACCTGTTGAAGGATGAGAAAGGCAAGCCTTATTGCATCTTTACCGGTGATACTTTATTTATAGGTGATGTTGGCCGGCCCGATCTGGCTCAGCAGGGAAAGATGACAATGGAAGATATGGCAGGTATCCTCTATGACTCACTGCATACCAAGATACTTGGACTGCCAGATGAGGTCATCGTTTATCCTGCTCATGGGGCGGGCTCCGCTTGCGGCAAGAACATCAGCCGTGAAACCTCTGATACACTTGGACGCCAAAAGGCGACGAATTATGCATTGAAAGCTGGGAGCCGTGAGCAGTTTATCAAAGAGGTAACCTCTGGGATTTTACCCCCGCCGCAATATTTTGCAAAGAACGCGGCGATGAACAAAAATGGCTATGAACGTTTTGCCAAGATTATTGAAAAGGGAACGAAAGCGCTGGATCCTGATGATTTTGAGCAACTGGCCGTTGTTACCGGTGCCCTGGTGCTGGATACGCGCACATCACATGATTTTGCGGCCGGCTTTATTCCGGGTGCGATCAATATAGGTCTTGACGGACAATTTGCACCCTGGGTAGGGGCGCTGGTGAGCGAAATGGAACAGCCACTGCTGCTGTTGACTGAACCAGGCAGGGAAGAAGAGGCAGTTATGCGCTTGTCCAGAGTGGGGTATGACCATACGATAGGCTATCTCAAAGGGGGATTTGCAGCCTGGACATTGGCTGGAAAGCAGACCGACAGCATCTTTTCGGTAAGTGCGGAAGAATTTATGCGGGTTCCTGCGGGAGGGGCAGAAGTACTTGACGTACGCAAGCCGGACGAATATGAAGACGGACATCTGAAAGAGGCCCTGCTGCGTCCGCTTGATTACATTAACGACTGGACAAATGAATTAACCGGAACACCGGAAAAAATCTATTATGTTCACTGTGCGGGAGGTTACCGTTCCATGATCGCAGCATCTATACTGAAGGCACGCGGAGTCGACAAGGTAATCAATATAGAGGGTGGGTATACGGCGCTGAAAGCCGTGAAAATCTGAGAAAAATCTTTATGTTTGCACACGAATTTTTATAGCGTAATGCCTGGAATAGACCAGATAAAAAAACCGATTGCTGCAGACATTGATGCCTTTGAGTCCAAATTTAAGGACTCGATGCACAGTGATGCCCCCTTGCTCGACCGCATTACGCACTACATTGTCAAGCGTAAAGGCAAGCAGATAAGACCGATGTTCGTATTTTTTGCGGCAAAGCTCTGCGGAGGGATCACTGAATCTACACATAGGGGAGCGGCACTTGTAGAGCTGTTGCATACGGCTACCCTGGTGCATGATGATGTTGTGGACAATGCTTATGAGCGCCGGGGCTTCTTTTCAATCAATGCGCTGTGGAAAAACAAAATTGCGGTACTTGTCGGCGATTACCTGCTGGCCAAAGGGTTGTTACTTTCTGTAAACAATAGTGAGTTCCGCTTGCTGCAAATTGTTTCCGAAGCGGTAAGACAGATGAGCGAGGGAGAACTGCTGCAGATTGAGAAGGTAAGGCGTATGGACATTAGCGAGATGTTGTATTTTGATGTGATCCGTCAAAAGACAGCTTCTCTGATTGCGTCCTGTTGTGCTTGCGGAGCTGCTTCCGCCGGGGCAGATGAAGCTACGATCGAGAAAATGCGGATGTTCGGTGAAAAGGTGGGTATAGCTTTTCAGATCAAGGACGATACCTTCGACTTTGGTACTGACGATGTGGGCAAGCCTTTAGGCATTGATATTAAGGAAAAGAAAGTTACCCTGCCGCTAATCTATGCACTGAACAGAGTAGAGAAGCCAGAAAGGAAACGCATAGTGAGTCTGGTAAAAAATCATCAGGACGATCCGGCGAAGATCAAAGAGATCATTGACTTTGTAAACGGTCAGGAAGGGGTGTATTACGCACATAAGAAAATGCTGGAATATCAGCAGGAAGCCTTTGATATCCTGGACAGTTTTGCCCCTGGTGATGCCCGTACCGGATTAGAACAATTGGTGCGCTACACTACCGAACGTAAAAAGTAAGGTACAGATATTTAACACTGACCTAACATTACCTCTTTACTTTTGCGGAAAATAACCACAAAGCCATGTACGCCCAGCATACAGACGAAGTTCTAGCCGATCTTTTGCGGAAAGATGATGTAATGGCGCTCGAAACACTTTTTACCCGGTATTACAGGCAACTCTGCCAGTTTTGTAATATCTATACCAGAGATTATCCAGCTGCGGAAGAACTCGTTGCAGATATTTTCATCAGGATCTGGGACAGCAGAAAAAACCGTGAGATCGGAAAACCCAAAGAATATCTCTTTGTTGCGGCAAAGCACAGCTCGCTTAACTACCTGCAAAAGTTAAAGGCCGTCCCGGGACCTGCAGAGCAACTAGACGATGATGCTATGTTTCCACAGGACAACCACACTCCCTTTCATATTCTTGCGGGAAGGGAATCTTACAGGGAAATTTTCTCTGTTATCGATAAGCTTCCTGCCAGACAGCGAGAGGTGCTGCTAATGAGCCGTATTGAAAATATAGAAAAATCTCGTATTGCGGACTTGCTGGGGATTACGGTGAGAACTGTGGAAACTCTCCTTTATCAGTCGGTAAAGCAATTGCGACAGCAGCTCAGGGATCCGCAGGACCAGCGTTCTGGCGGTTAATGATTTCTTAATATAACCTTAATGGGCTGCACTACGTAAGCAGGAGCAAAAAGTTGTCTTCCTATCAGAACACCATAAAATGGAAGACAGGGAATACAGGTTAATCACTGCCTATTTTGAAAGGGCCATCGATGACAGCGGACTGACGGAACTGCAATTGTGGATCGACGAACGCCCGGAACATCTGGAAGCATTCATCAACACAATGAAAGTCCTGGAAGCATCTGCCGCGTACCTTGGGCAGCCTGTCAGGATGGAGCAGAGTTGGGTGAAAGTAAAGGCACATAGTGAAGCCGGAGTATTAAAGCGATTTCGGTTAGGGAAGCTAAAGAACTGGCCTTTATATGCAGCAGCCAGTCTGTTGCTGGCGGCCGTTGCCATAGTGATGTATGGATATCGGTTTAGTCCTACTGACGAAACGCCGGTATTTGCTGAGATCAGTAATCCCGAGGGACAACAGTCTCGGATTTTATTGCCTGATAGTTCGGTGGTATACCTGGCTGGCGGTAGCCGTATCCGTTATGAAAAGAGTTTTTCGGGGAAGGAACGCGATATCTATTTGGATGGAGAAGCTTTTTTTGACGTGGTACACCGCCCGGACCGGCCCTTCGTGGTAAAAAGCGGTAATATCTCGACCGTAGTGCTAGGAACTTCTTTTAATGTCAGGGCTTTCAGGACGGACGATAAAATAGTGGTGACTGTGAAGACCGGAAGAGTAGGCATAATGTGTTCGGACTCCGGACGACAACAACTTTTACGCTATCTCGTGCCTGATGAGCAAATTGAGATCAACACCGCCACTGGCTTGTATACGTTCAATGATGCAGATGCAGCAGCAGTGAGTGCCTGGGTCCGTAACGAATTTATCTTTTACAATACGCCGCTGAGGGAAATTGCCAGTTCCCTGGAACACCGTTATGGAGTAAGTATACAATTTACAGACGATGAACTGGGCAAAGGCCGCTATACAGCCAAATTTAGAAACATGCCACTTAAGGCAGTGCTGGATGACCTGAGCCTGCTTTCCGGTTTGGGTTATACGCTCAGAGACAACCAGGTCTTTATTACCAAACAACATCAAAAAGGAGGAAAGATCATGAAATAACCTTACCAGAAGATCATAAAAAGTCCGGACGGGCTATTACCAGCAACCCGCCGGACATCAGTAAAATTTAAACTCGGGAATTAATAAGTATAAATTAAGTAAATATATGAATAAGTTATGGTTGCTAACCATATTGGTGCTTTTAAGGTTGTCTTTTTGCCCTGCTGAAATAAAGGCACAGACAGTCGTTGATAAGACCATTACGTTCGGAGTGCAGGCGACGACCTTAAAAAAAGCATTCCAGGAACTGGAAAAGCTGAGTGGCCTGTCCATTAATTACAGCAATACCAAATTAAACGATCAGCGTGTAGTTACTGTGCCGAAAGCTGAACTCACTGTCAAGCAGGTGCTTGGAATGCTGCTCAACGGAACAACGTTTACCTTTAAAATGGGTAACGGCAGTAATGTACTGATCGTAGAAAAGCCGGTTGGGGGGAAGATCAGCGGAAGGATACTTGACGAAAATGACCAGCCACTGCCCAGCGCCATTGTAAGGATCACCAGTCTCGGCATTTCCAGGCAGACTGATCATGATGGCCGCTATACACTGGAGGCAGAACCCGGAACCTATACCGTGGAGATCTCTTTCATCTCTTATGAAAAGTTCAGGCGCGAAAATATACAGGTGCGGGCTGGATCTTCGGTTACTCTGAACGCCAAACTTGTTCCGGCAGACAATGCATTATCGGAAGTAGTTGTGACTGCTCTTGGTATCAAACGGGAAGAAAAATCCCTGGGCTACGCGGTAACAAAAATAGACAGCACACAGCTGACCGGTGCAATTTCCAGCAACTGGACTGATGCCCTGTCGGGTAAAGTGGCAGGGTTGAACCTGGTCCGTAATGGAGGTCCTGCGGGATCAAATAAAATCATTTTGCGCGGAGAAAATAACCTTACCGGCGATAATGAGGCTTTGATCGTTATTGACGGTGTTGTGGCGTCAAGCAGTTCAAAACGTACTGCTGCTACTGGTGGTGGTGTCTATGGTACTTCGGGTGATATTATGCCAGCCGACTTTGGCAGCGGGTTGAACGATCTGAACCCTGACGACATTGAAGAGGTGACCGTGTTGAAAGGCCCCGCTGCTTCGGCGCTGTATGGACAAAGAGGTGCTAACGGCGCCATTATCATTACGACTAAATCGGCAAAGAAAGGCAGAAAGGGCCTGGGCATTACCTTTACCTCCAACAGCACCTGGGAAGATGTGAACCGTGGTCCGGACAGGCAACAGGAGTTTGGGGCTGGTGTTTATGGTAACTCTTATTTCTCATACGGAGCCACTGTAGACGGACCAAGTACTAATGCCACCAGTTCCACCTGGGGGCCGCCATTGAATACAGGAAGTATGTTTTACCAGTTTGACCCGGTAACCAAAGCAAGAGGTGTAAACCGGACTCCATGGGTGTCTTATGAGGATCCTATTGATGCATTTTTCGTTACCGGCTTTGAATCGAGCAATTCAGTAAGCCTTGACGGTACGCTGCACAATGTCGGACTGCGGTTGTCCGCCAGTCATAGTGAGAACGAATGGATCGTACCCAATACGGGGCTGGAAAGAACAAGCGTTTCGCTGAATGCCAATACCAACCTCACGAAAAGGCTCAACATTAACCTAAAGGCGATGTACAGCAACAGATATAGTGATAACCTGCCTGCTACCGGCTATGGTAACCAGTCATTGATGTACTGGTTCATGTTCGCGCAGCCAAACGTGAACGTTGACTGGTACAGAGATTATTGGGCACCGGGCAAGGAGTATCAGCAATTGATTAATATTACCACTACCAATCCGGAAAGTCCCTATGCCATTTCTGAACAATATATCAATGCGCAAAGACGCAACGGGGCACTGGGTAATATTCAGGCTAATTATAAATTTACAGATGAGCTGAGCCTGATGGCCAGGGCGTCGGTGGATTACAATAAGGATATCCGTGAAACCCGGCGTCCATGGGATGCCGCCGGGAATAAATTTGCCCAAGGCTCTTATCGGGTTGCAAATATCCGCTCTTATGAGATCAATGTAGATTTCCTGCTAAAATACAATAAGCGTTTTAACAAAGACCTGCAGCTGACCGCATCTTTGGGAGGCAGCCAGATGCGCAACGTCTATGACAAAATAGAAAGACGTGCGGACGGCCTGGTAATACCAAACTGGTATAGTCTGCTGAACAACCAGAACCCATTGGTATATGTTCCGGATACGGCACGCTATAGAATCAACAGCTTTTATGCGGCTACATCGTTCAGCTATAAGAACTACTTATTCCTTGATCTTACCGGTCGTCAGGACTGGAACAGTACTCTGGCAACCATTACCAGGACAGATAATGTGGGCTTTTTCTATCCTTCAGCAAGTATTGCCTTCATCGCTTCGGATTACTGGAAGTTGCCTAAGCTGATTGACTTTGCAAAGGTAAGAGCTTCTGTTGCACAGGTAGGTAGCGGCAGTACCATTCCGTATCGTACGGCCTATAATTATGTATATGCCTCGGACGGAATTTACCCAGACAGTGCGATGAACAATCCCAGGACATTGCCAAACCCTAACCTGAAACCGCTGATAACCACTACAGTAGAACTTGGTCTCGAGTTGAAAACACTTAGGAACCGCTTAAACTTCGACCTTGCTGTATATTCCGGAAATACAAAAAATCAGATCCTGAACCGGATTGTAGATAAGGCTACCGGCTACAATGTGCAAGTTGTGAATATAGGCCGTGTAGATAATAAAGGCATTGAGCTAGCGATTAATGGCACGCCTGTAAAAACGAAAAACTTCAGCTGGACGGCATTTGGAACATTCACTGCAAACAGGAACAAGATCCGGGAACTGGCTGATAGTTCTGTAGTGCTCCGCACCGGCGCTCTGGGTGGTGGCCAGGTCGTGGCTAACGCAGGCGGTAGTATGGGTGATCTGTATGGAAGGGGCTATCTACGCTCGCCAGACGGACAGATTGTATTTAATCCAGTTACCGGCGTGGCTCTGGAAAATCCTGACTTGCTTTATCTCGGCAATACCTTACCCAAGTTTAAGTTCAGTTTTGGCACCGGCCTTACCTATAAGCGGATCAGCATGAACGTCTTATTTGATGCGCAGCTTGGTGCCGTAGGACATTCACTTACCTTTTCCAGGATGGCTTCACTGGGTAAAAGCACAGTTACATTGCCAGGGAGGTATAATGGTGTGATCGGGGACGGTGTAATCAAGAACGCCGATGGTACCTACCGGAAAAATGATGTAATCGCTTCTGATATTGCAGCATACTATGAATCGATTTATGGCAGTGGCCAGGCAGAGGGCAGTATCTTCCGTACAGATTTCCTTAAGTTCAGGGAGGCAAGTATCGCCTATTCTTTCAGCAAGAGACTATTACAGGGTCTTGGTATAAACAGTGCAACCCTGAGCGTTTACGGCCGTAACCTGTTTATCTGGTCTCCGTGGCCGGCATTCGATCCGGAGTTTGGGACTCTGGCGGGCTCAGATATCGTGCAGGGATTTGAAACCGGACAATTGCCGTCTACCCGAACTATCGGTCTGCGTTTTGTTATGGGCATTTAATTACAAGAATTATGAAGAAGATTAGAAATACAGTTGCATATACATTCCTTGCGATAGCGGGGCTGCTGACGGCTTCCTGCACCAAGGACTTTACCGAAATTAATACCGATCCTATCGGCAAGAGCAGCACAAATGCTAACCAGTTGCTGGCGCCTGCACTTGTGAACGTGCTAAGCACCAATTTGTACCGTAACTGGAACTTTAACAATCAGCTGATGCAGGTAACTGTAGAGATCAATGATTCAGAGGGTAGGGTGTTCCGTTATGACGTAAGAAGGACCTGGGCCGACTATACCTGGAATAACTGGTATCAGAACCTTACTGACCTAAAGGACATGTACAGCATTGCCAGCCAGCCAGAACACCTGAATAAATCTTATCAGGCGATATCGCTGATTACGCAAACCTGGGTATATTCCCTGCTAACCGACACTTATGGCGATGTTCCCTACAGTCAGGCTAATATGGGCAAGGATGGCATTACACAGCCTGCTTTTGACCAGCAGAAGGATATCTATGCCGACATGTTCGGTAAACTTGAACAGGCGAATGACCTGCTGAAGGAAGGTACGGCCATTGTCGCAACTAGCGACCCGGTCTATAAGGGCGATCTTGATAAATGGAGAAGGTTCTGCAACTCGCTTTATCTGCGGTTGCTACTTCGTGCCTCAGGTAAATCAGAAGTAGCTTCGACTATAATTGCAAAAATCAAGGAGATTGTAGACACTAATCCCGGCGAGTATCCGATCATGGAAGACAATAGCCACACTGCAAGAATCCTTTGGAATGGCACAAATAGCAGCACTGCAGTATATTCCTCTCCTTTTATGGTGAATATCCGTGCGGTAGATTTCAGAAGCATGCCGATCTGTGACTTCTTTTTAGGTAAGCTGGTCGCCTGGGACGATCCGAGGGTAGACCCGGCCCTGGGTATTAATAGTGTACCTCGTCTTGGCATAGATAAAGGCGCTGATGGCTATGTAGGCATTCCAAGTGGCTCAGCGCCCGGAGCCGGTCTGACGATGCAGGCGCATTTCAATTCAGACACCGAGAATAAGACTACCTTACAGACCGATCCGAATACTGGTATTATTATGAATTGCGCCGAGGTGAGCTTTATCCTGGCAGAAGCAGCCGCCAAAGGCTGGATATCGGGCGCTGCAGAAAACTACTATTATAAGGGTATGGCTTATGCGATCAATTATTGGATGCCGACTTATATTACAAGTCCGGCAGACACGAAGTTCATCACTTATGTAACTGATGCCAATATCAAGTGGGATCCGAGCCTTCCGCTGGACGCAACAGGTGCAGGTAGCAAAAGCAAAATGGAATTGATCCATATACAAAAGTACTATGCCATGTTCCTCGTCGATTTTCAGCAATGGTTTGAATACAGACGTACCGGCCATCCGATCTTGCCGAAGGGTACCGGCCTGGCTAATGGTGGCAGGATGCCGGCAAGGCTGAACTATCCGCTGGTTACCCAGTCGACCAACCCGACCAGTTATAAAAATGCGGTTGCCGTACAGGGACCTGACGATATCAATACCCTGGTATGGTGGCAAAAACCCTAGTGTTTATTTAACGATAAAATTCCATGAAGAGGATAATAAAGAAAAAAATGTTGATCGCCGGGGCGTGTTTGGCTATTCTGGCAGGGTGTAAGCGTGATAGTGATTATGTAAAGAGCACACCAAGCACTTATATTTCCAACCTGGACCTAAGAAAGCTTTACAGAGGCTCCGAACTTGTGCTGACCAAGGATGTAATGCGCGGAGCGACCGTGGTGACAGGTCAGGTTACTTCTGACCATTCTGGAAATAACCTGCCTGCCGGCCTGTTGTTTCTACAGAACACTAGGCAAACCGGTAGCGGGATCGATTCGTTACGGGGGATGGCGATCAATATTGGTGCCGCTGCGGCGAATTATATACCGGGTGATTCTGTGAATGTAGTCATTGAAGGCGGAGTATTGAAACGGGTAAACGGCATTTTGCAGATTACTGGAGTAGCAGCTTCTGGCGTACAGAAGGTAGGTTCAAACGTTAAGCTAAAAGTTATACCTATTTCTGCGCTAAGTATGCTGGCTAAGCCTGAGAACTTTGAGGGGTGTCTGGGAGTAGTTTACAACTGCAATTTTGAACCCAATATCGGGGTTGAAACTCTGGAAGGCGTTAAGAGGCTCAATGAAGGCTCCGGCGACATGCAGATGAATGTAAATTCAACTGCAAATTTCAGGGCTGAACTGTTGCCATGGTCGGCTAATGTGCAGGGAATTGTACTTCCTTCGGCTACTACTGGAGTGCCGCAGATCTGGCCGCGTAGGAAAGCGGATTTCATAGCGACCAGCATCATTGTTGATCCAAATGTGCCGCTTGGGCCCAATCCGGCGATCATCGCAGGTTATTTTGCAAATCCTTCAGGCACAGATGCAAATTATGAGTATATACAGTTTATGGCAACCCAGGACCTGGATTTCAGGCAGAAGCCCTTTACGGTATACACTACAAATAACGCGGGAGCATCTACGCCAACAGGATATCCTGTTAATGGATGGAATACCGGTGGCCTCCGTACCTATAAGTTTAGTATCACCAAGGGAACTGTGGCAAAAGGTAATTTCTTCTATGTTGGTGGTTATAAGCAGATTGCCGGCATAACCTCCACAGACATCAGCCAGGCCAACTGGGTAGTAAGCAAGCTCTATAATGACAACGAAGGAGATGATGGTACTGGAGATAAAACTGCCAATCTGCTTGCCAACAGTGGTAATGCTGCCGGTGTTGCCATTTTCGCAACAAATTCGGTAAGTATGACTACCGAGCCGTCTGATGTGGTGTTTTTTGCGGGGAATGGGAACATCTACAGCAATGGTATGGGCTATTCAATTACTACTAACGATCTTTACAGTACCTTGAATGGTACTACGCCGCAGCCGTTCTACAAGCAAGGAACCAATACTATAGGCTTTGCGGCGCCAGTGGACAGTGAGTTTAGCTATCTTGGGGGTGTATATGATGCTGCAGCCAAAAAATGGACAGTCAAGCGTGTACATAAAACCATCCCGGTAGCCAAAGCCGCACCTTTATCGGTAATTGAAAAAATGCCAGGGGTCACGAAGGTTGAAAATTAGTCATCAGAGGTTAACTTAAAGTACAGAATCAATGAACAGAAAATCATTCTTACAGAGCATAGGCTTTATTGCCGGAAGCGCGTTTATCAGCCTGAAGTCGGATGCTTATTCAACACTCAGGCGCGGGCAGGAAATCAGTGGCAGAGTGACTGATGAAACAGGTGGTGTAGCCAATGTAGTCATATCTGATGGCTATTCAGTGGTATCCACTGATACTAAAGGCAGATATAAGATCAGTCCAGATGAAAAAGCAAACCATCTTTTTATGAGTACCCCTTCAGGTTATGAATTTAAGACTAATGCTCATATCGCCAGGCAATACGAGCTTCTGGGTGTACGCAACCAATATGACTTTAAACTGAACCGGTTGAAGAAAGATGACAACAAACATCATTTTATCATATGGGCTGATCCGCAGGTAAGGACAAAGGATGATGTGCGTCAGATGATGGAAACCTCTGTCCCGGATACAATTGAACAGATTAGGGCATTAGGACCAGGGGCGCTGGTGCACGGGATCACTGTAGGTGATATCGCCTGGGATTATCTGGAATTCTTTGAAGATTACAACAAGGCGGTTTCCCAGATGGGCATTCCTTTTTTCCAGGCTCTGGGTAATCACGACATGGATTATCGTCAGGGTGGCGATGAAACTTCCGACAAGACCTTTAAGGAGGTTTTCGGCCCAACTTATTATTCCTTTAACCGGGGAAAGGTACATTATGTGATACTGGATGATGTACGCTACCTCGGGACCGAACGCGACTATGATGGTTACATCACCGAGGCACAGCTGACCTGGCTGGAGAAGGACCTGAAATTTGTACCTAAGGAAAACCTGGTGATTGTCAACCTGCATATTCCGGTACACAACTCTGTAAAGAACAATGCGGAATTGTATAAAGTTCTGCAAGGATTCAAAAATGTCCATATCATGTCCGGACATACCCATTTTAATGTCAACAAGATTACTGATGGGATATACGAACATAACCATGGTGCAGTATGTGGTGCCTGGTGGGCGGGAAATATCTGTTCTGATGGCACGCCGAGAGGATATGGTGTTTATCATGTAGACGGTACGAGACTGGAGTGGTTCTATAAACCTACTGGTTTACCTAAGGAACATCAGATATCCCTTTATCTTGACAACCTGACCAATCAGAAACGTCTGCTGGCAAATATCTGGAACTGGGATCCAGAATGGAAGATAGAATATAGCGTAGACGGTAAGGCAATGGGCACTTTGGAGCAGCAGACTGGCAGCGATCCGGAGGCCATCCGTCTGAACGGTTTGGGTAAACCTGCAAAGGGCCGTGCCTTTACCAAACCAACTCAGACGGACCATCTCTTCATGGCACACCTGGCGCCGGACGTAAAAGTAATCAAGGTTACCGCTACTGACCGGTTCGGAAATAGATTCAGCAAACAGATCAGTTCCTAAAGGCTGGCGGATAAATCAGGTATCGTACAATTCTCAAGGCTGTCCGGAAGTATTTATACTCCCGGACAGCCTTTTGCGCTATTTATACTTCAAAGTTTCTCCTTGAAGCATTTCGGGCATCGGATATAGTATTAACATGAAATGATAAAAAGAATTCCTATTTTTACAGCCCGCTATGGAACAGATAAAAACGTCATTTGATTTTGAAAAACCTTTGGCAGAGCTGGTACAGCAAATTGAGAAGGTGAAACAAATCGCCGATAAAACAAAAGTAGATATGTCTGCGACAATTAAAGAGCTGGAGGGCAAACTCGAGGAGACCCGGCAGGATATGTATACCGACCTAACCGGTTGGCAGAAGGTTCAGATGTCCAGGCATCCTGAAAGGCCACAGACCCTTGACTATATCAGTCTGATCTGTGATGACTTTGTAGAACTGCACGGTGACCGTACCGTAGGGGACGACAAGGCAATTGTCGGTGGTTTTGCGACGATTGAAGGGCAGACGGTTATGATCATTGGTCATCAGAAAGGTAAGAATACCAAGGAGCGACAATATCGCAACTTTGGTATGGCCAATCCTGAAGGTTATCGTAAAGCATTGCGCCTGATGCGTCTGGCAGAAAAGTTCAATAAGCCCGTTATTTCTTTTATAGATACAATGGGTGCTTATCCGGGCCTTGAAGCCGAAGAGCGCGGACAAGGCGAGGCGATTGCGCGTAACCTGCTGGAGATGTCGGTACTTAAGGTCCCGGTACTTTGTTTCATAGTAGGTGAGGGAGCGTCGGGAGGTGCACTCGGCATTGGTATTGGTGATAAGGTATATATGCTGGAGCATACGTGGTATTCAGTGATTTCTCCCGAATCTTGCTCATCCATTCTTTGGAGAAGCTGGGATTATAAGGAGAAGGCGGCGGAATGTCTGAAACTGACGTCGGAAGATATGTTCAGTAATAAACTCATTGACGGTGTCATTAAAGAGCCGCTAGGAGGGGCGCATCAGAACCCCCTGGAAATGGCCGCTACTGTTAAGAAACAGATATTGAAAGACCTGAAGGAACTTAAGAAGGAAAAAACGGATAAGATGATTGCGAACCGCATTGATAAATTCTGTGCAATGGGTGTGGTTGTCGAAGAATAATACGCATGGCCTTTAAAGCCTTTGTTTAAATAAAAAAGCCCGGATGCACATCCGGGCTTTTTTATTTACTGCTGTGCAAAATATTGTGAGAACCGGCTTTCAAGATAGTTGAACTGGTCTACAAGTTCCTTGCTCAGCTTAGCCTGTTTGTGCTTTTCTGCGACTCCTGCCATCTGGTTTAGGAAAGACATGCCCAATTGCACGTTCTGACCGCCGATGAGCTTATGTTTGCTTTGCGAAACATCCGCAAGGTAATCCAGCTCCTTCTTAATATAAGCAGCAGCCTTCTCTATTAATGCATTGGCACGGGTGGTGTCACCCATGTCATATAGATTCTCTGAAAGGAAATAGGCGCCCATAGTAGATCTCATACCAAAGAAACGGTCAGGCATCACCTCAAAATAACGGTCAGCAACTTTTTTTGCGTCAGCTGTACGTCCTTCCTTGAGTAGCCCAGTGATCGTATTGTTAAAGATGTTGGTGAAGATAGAAATATCGTCTGCTGATTGCGGATCCAGATAACTGGCGTGCTTTACATTACCCCAGACGAATTTATTCATTACATTGTTATAAAGTTC
Source organism: Pedobacter sp. JY14-1 (assembly GCF_029269825.1). Lineage (GTDB taxonomy): Bacteria > Bacteroidota > Bacteroidia > Sphingobacteriales > Sphingobacteriaceae > Pedobacter. The sequence continues at coordinate 630,479 of NZ_JARJHU010000003.1, forward strand.
GTCGGTATTGATCAAATCACCGCGCTGTGTATTTACGGTATCGACCTTCAGCGGCATCAGGCGCAGTGCAAGTCCTTCAGTATACAGGTAATTATCCAGGCCGTTGTACTGATCTGAAGGTACAGTCGAAGCGAAATATATCGGACGCTTCCAGTTATTATGTGCCAGTATATCGAGCATAGCCAGTGTTCCTTTTGTCACATAGTTTTTATTAAACGTCCACTCCAGGGTGGGGACGATATTGGTCGAATCCTTAGCTGGTACAGCATGGTTTTTCAGCACATCTTCACGATTGACTGTCAGTTTGAATTTTTTGGTCGGTATAAAGTTGTCCCATGTGCCATCCTGACGCTGAATCTTGTCCTCCTGATTATCAGACAACAACAGGTCAACGATATCTTTCAGTTCTACATTTCCCTCGATCTTATGGTCCTGGTAATACATCACGTCTCGTACGCCCTGTACGTATTGAGAAGGGGTCATACTGATAGGCAAGGGTTCAGACTCATTCATCTTGCGCTTCATGCCATTGATGTACCAATCTGTGTCAAAAAGGCTCAGGTTGACCAGACGGATATCCGGGCGGACGTTTTCTACCTCCTGTGCATACCAGAGTGGATAGGTATCATTGTCACCATAAGTAAACAAAATCGCATTGGGGGCGCAGGACTGCAGATAGTCTACCGCGATATCGTGAGCCACCATCTTTTCAGAACGATTATGGTCGTCCCAGCCTTGTGCTGCCATGATCACGGGCGCAGCCAAAAGGCCGGCTATCGTAGCGGCAACGCCACCGGTTGCAGGAGTCAGCTTCTTAATCAGCCAATCACGAAGTCCGAGTACACCCAAACCTATCCAGATGGCAAATGCGTAGAAGGAACCTGCATAGGCATAATCACGCTCACGCGGCTCCATGGGCTTCTGGTTTAGATACAATACAATGGCGATGCCTGTAAAGAAAAACAACAGGGCGACGATACCTGCATCTTGTTGCTTGCGTTTAAAATGCCATACCGCACCGATTACACCTAGAATTAGCGGCAGGAAAAAGAATCTGTTATAGGCCTTGCTTTCCAGGATGGAGGGCGGCAGATTTTTCTGATTGCCCAGCATGATTGCGTCGATCGGTTTTACACCACTTAGCCACTGGCCTTCGTACAGGCTTCCCTGACCCTGGTCGTCATTCTGGCGGCCTACAAAGTTCCAGAAGAAATATCGCATGTACATCAATCCTACCTGATAGCTGAAAAAGAATTTAACGTTGTCCACCAACGTCGGAAAATGCGAATCGTCCAGGCCCAGCATATCTTTATAATAGGCAACATGCCTTGCGTCATCGCTGTACATTCGGGGAAAAGGTGTGGTCCTGTCATAAACATAATCCATTTTCCTGCCTGAAACTTCATACTTCTCGGCACCCTTACGATAATTGGTCTTACCCTCGGTGATCTCCACGACCTGAGAATTGTAGTTTGGTCCGAATAGCAACGGCCGGTCGCCATATTGTTCGCGGTTCAGATAACTGAGGAATGAAAAGGCGTTGTCAGGATCGCTGTTATTCAAGTTTGGATCCGCCTTGGCCCTGATAATGATCATGGCAAAAGAGCAGTAACCAAAGATGATCAGTACCGTGGAAAGCAGGCCAAGGTTGAGTACCTTATTCTGGTGTTTAATGGAGTAACGGATGCCCCATACCAGGCCACCGATGACCAATATTGCAAAAACGACAACTCCGGAACCGAAACCCATGCCCAAGCTGTTCACAAAAAACAAGTCAAAGTAAGCTCCAAAAGACACCAAGTACTGGATAATGCCGTATTGAATAACAGCAAGGATCAGGATGCCTACCAATGCGGTCTTAATAATACCCGCGGTGGTAGGTTTGCTGGTCTTTTTGAAGTAATATACAAAGGCAATAGCCGGAATGGTTAACAGGTTGAGCAGGTGGATGCCAATGGAAAGACCCATGATATAGGCGATGAAGAGCAGCCAGCGGTCGGCGCGGGGCTCGTCAGCTACCGCTTCCCATTTTAATATCGCCCAGAATACGATTGCTGTGAACAGTGAAGAAAGGGCATACACTTCTGACTCAACGGCAGAAAACCAGAAACTGTCTGAATAGGTATAAGCCAATGCGCCTACAATGCCTGAGCCCATAATAGCAATGATGTTGGCCTTACTGATCTCCTCTCCTGCCTTTACTACAATCTTTTTTGCCAGTGCAGTGATGGTCCAGAACAGGAAAAGAATGGTTGCGCCGCTGGCTATCGCCGAACCTAGGTTCATAAAATAGGCGACTTTTGTATTGTCACCAAAGGCAAACAACGAGAAGAACCTCTGGATCATGAGGAACAGGGGAGCGCCGGGCTGGTGTACGACCTGCATTTTCAGTGCCGAGGCGATAAACTCGCCACAATCCCAAAAACTAACTGAGGGTTCTAGCGTCAAGACATAAGACAAAGTGGCAATGAAGAAACAAATCCAGCCGGTTATATTGTTAATCTTTGAGTAATTCATTTCGTTATCAAGTACTTATTGTTATAAGAGCAAATAATCGCAGCCGAAAATAAAGAATAAGATTGATAATCGGGAAAAGAAGGCCAGAGTTTAACAAATTTTAATATGGTGTGAACAGGGTGTGCTCTGAGTCTATTACAACATCCTGACGCGATGGATGCTTCCAGCATAGCTTAAAAGCCGAGTGTAAAGATGGAAGTCTGCATGGGCACACAGGCTATACCTTGCAGATATGCAGGGAGCATTGGCTTTCCGAGTTCAAAAAGCTGATCTTCTGAATTTTCGGTATTTTCGTAACGGTGAGTGTAAAAAAAATATTTAAATTTTTTCAAGTGAAGTCTTGCAAAAGCAGAAAATCTGCGTAGATTTGCATTCCCAATTCAAGGGAAGCTTTGAAAAAGGAGATTGCCTGATAGTATAATGGTAGTACGACGGTTTTTGGTACCGTTTGTCTAGGTTCGAATCCTGGTCGGGCAACTAAACATATTCGGATTGTGAAGTAAAAAACGCAATCCGATTTTTTTTAACATTATTCATCGTTTTCGAGAATGCCATTGCAATTTAACCCGGTTAAGCTTTTTGCCGGAAGTGGTACAAAGGACTTAGCACAGCGGATCGCCGAAAGTTACGGCAAGCCGCTTGGAAGTGTTACCCTGAATACGTTCAGCGATGGAGAATTCCAACCTTCTTATGACGAAACCGTAAGGGGGTGTGATGTGTTCCTGATTCAGTCTACTTATCAGCCTTCAGATAACCTTATGGAACTGCTTTTGATGGTAGACGCGGCAAAAAGGGCATCAGCGCATTACATCACTGCTGTAGTGCCTTATTATGGCCTTGCCAGGCAGGACAGGAAGGATAAGCCTAGGGTTGCGATCGGTGCTAAGCTGGTGGCTAACCTGCTAAAATCGGCAGGTATTCACAGGATTATGACCATGGACCTGCATGCAGCGCAGATCCAAGGCTTTTTTGATATTCCGGTAGATCATTTGGACGGATCGGTGATTTTTGTACCCTATATTAAGAGCCTCGGACTTGAAAACCTGACCATCGCTTCCCCGGATATGGGAGGTTCTTACAGGGCCAGGACATTTGCCAAGTTCTTTAATGCAGAAGTGGTAATCTGCGACAAACGCCGTAAGCGCGCCAATGAGATTGAGTCGATGTCGATCATCGGCGATGTGAAGGGACTGGATGTAGTGTTGATTGACGATATATGCGACACGGCCGGTACGCTTGCCAAGGCTGCCGCACTGATTATGGAAAAGGGAGCAAAAAGCGTTCGTGCTGTATGTACGCACCCTGTGCTGTCCGGGAAGGCTTATGAAACGGTGGAAAATTCGGCATTGACGGAACTGATCGTGACGGATACGATCCCGTTAAAGCAGGAGAGCAAGAAGATCAGAGTGCTGAGTACAGCCCCTTTGTTTGCTAAGGCAATAGCAAATGTGAATGAACATGGTTCGATTGCAGACCTGTTTAAAGTGTAAGCGGAAAAAAGAGTTTGGGTTGATGAGCTTCCTCTGTGGGGCATGCGGAAGAATGATTTGCAGGAAATTAAAAGTGATGTGCGGGGAGAAGTAGTAGAAAATTAGAATAATTAATAACTAAATAAATAAAAATGAAAACAATCGCAATTAGCGGTTCTCCAAGAGAGAACGTAGGGAAACGCGATGCTAAGGAACTGCGCTATGAAGGTAAGGCTCCTGCGGTATTGTATGGTGGAAAAGAGCAGAAGCACTTTGCTATAACGATCACAGAACTTAAGGACGCTATCTATTCGCCTGAAGCTAACTTTGTGGAAATCGCTTTAGGCAATGAAAGGATCAAGGCAATAATCAAGGAATTACAGTTTCATCCACTGACTGAAACATTGCTGCATGTGGATTTTCTTCAGTTGTTTGACGACAAAGCCATTACCATGGAAATTCCGGTAAGGTTGACAGGTACTTCCCCAGGTGTGAAAATGGGAGGTAAACTGGTTCAGAAACTGCGCAAGCTGCGTGTAAAGGCATTACCTAAGGACATGCCGCAGGCAGTTGAAGTGAGTATAGATAAACTTGAAGTAGGTAATTTGTTCCGTGTACGTGACCTTGAAAAAGGTGCTTACCTAGTGACCAATACCCCTGAAGATACCATTGTTTCCGTAGCAATGTCAAGGGCGTTGAAACAGGCAGAACAGGAAGCAAAAAAGAAATAAGTTTTTCTGTTTCAGAAAAGGGGGCATCCGGATACGGATGCCTTTTTTTTTAGTGTTTATTGCTGATAGTTGCTGCTTCTGATGTTAAACATTCGGATTACTAAAAGAAGATTTATATTTGGGAAGATGAAATATTTGATTGTCGGCCTTGGTAATATAGGGCCTGAATATAAAGATACCCGGCATAATATCGGGTTCAATATTGCAGATGCACTCGTATCTGGTCTGGAAGGTGACTTTATGACAGGCCGCCTGGCCTATCACGCGGAGGTTTCCTTCAAAGGAAGAAAATTACATGTCATTAAGCCGACTACATTTATGAACCTGAGTGGTAAGGCGGTGAACTATTGGATGAAGGAACTCAAAATAGATCCTGAAAACGTATTAGTAATTGTAGATGACCTGGCTTTGCCTCTGGGCAGATTAAGGTTAAAGTTACAGGGGAGCAGTGCGGGGCATAATGGCCTGAAAAGTATCGAAGAGGTGTGCGGCGGGCAGAACTATGCCAGATTACGTTTTGGTATTGGGGACAATTTCTCCAAAGGCAGGCAAGTGGAATACGTGCTTGGACGATTTGACCGAGATGAGTTACCTGAACTTCCGGGGCTTATTGACCGGAGCGTAGAGCTGATCAAGAGTTTTGTAACAATTGGGCCTGCTCAGACCATGACGCAATTCAATAAGTAATATTGCCGTTTGGTCCTGTTCTTAGTGTGCGCCAGTATACTGAACAAGTTTTTCGTGGAGTACATCCAGCTCGAAGGGTTTACTGATGACATCGTTGGCACCTGCTTCAATTGCAGTCTGTTTGTCCGTTTCCATAACTGCAGCAGAAAAGGTAATCACAGGGATGTTCTCTTTGCCGGGAACATGACCTTCCCTAATCAGCTTAATCGCATCTAATCCGTTCATTACAGGCATGAAGGTATCCATTAGCACAATGTCATAGTTGTTTCCCTTGAGTTTTTCCAGGGCTTCCTTACCGTTTTCTACAACATCTGTGTCAACTTTCCATTCTTTTAGTATCTTAACGATCAGGAACTTGTTGATAGGATTGTCTTCTGCTACCAGCACTCTCAAATTATTAAAAGTCCTTAGCGTTTCCTTTTTTGCCGCTTTATGGGTTTCTGCTTCTCTCACGACTTCATACCAGTTAGTGAAACAAAATGTGCTACCTTTACCTTCTTGGCTGCTGACCTCGAGAAAACCACCTTTCAATTTGGTAAGGTTCCTGACAATGGACAGGCCAAGCCCGGTGCCGCCAAACCGACTATTGGTCTGATCGTCAGCTTGCTCAAAGGATTCAAATATTTTTTCTATATTCTCTGGAGCAATACCGATTCCGGTATCGATGACGGAAAACCTGAGCCGCACGTTGTTGCCCTTTATGCTTAGGGTTTCCACTTTTAAGGTGACACTTCCTTCTGAGGTAAATTTAATCGCGTTACCGATCAAGTTCATAAGGATCTGGTTGAGCCGGAGTGAATCGGCCATGATATGTCCGGGAAGGTCAGCGGCAAAATCTGTGATCAGTTCGAGGCGTTTTTCGCGCGCACGAATGCTGAGCAGGTTGACTACTGCATTACATAGCCCGATAATATCGGTGGAAGCACGGTTGATCTTAAATTTGCCAGCTTCAATCTTAGAAAGGTCAAGAATGTCATTAATGACTCCAAGGAGCGAGTTGGATGAGATTTCGAGCAGACTTACCATTTCTTTTTGCTCGGTCGTTAACTGGCTTTTTTCCAGCAGATGGGTGATCCCGATGATGCCATTGATCGGGGTGCGGATCTCATGGCTCATATTGGCCAGGAAGTTCTCTTTGATGCGTTTGCCCTGTTCGGCTTGTTCTTTAGCTTTGATGAGTTCTTTCTGATAGGCCTCCAGTTCTTTGTTCTTCTGTTTGAGCTCACGCTGTCCTCTTACAAACTGAATAAAAGAGTCTACCTTGGCAGAGGTAACGAATGGGTCCAGGGGCTTATAAAGATAATCTACGGCTCCCGTATTGAGGCCTTTAACTGCATATTTAGTCTCTTTGGAGATTGCGGTAACGAAGATAATGAGGATGTCTTTTGTTCTGGGGTTGCTTTTGAGTATCTCTACCAGTTCAAAGCCATCCATTTCAGGCATTTGCACATCAACCAAGGCGATGGCAATATCGATCTCCCAGCAAAGCCTAAGGGCTTCGTTTGGATTGGTAGTTGTGACCAGGTTAATGTCGGAACGTTGTAGCAGTGCTTCCAGGGCTACAATGTTTTCCGGTCGGTCATCTACAATAAGTATATTGATTTTTTCCATAGGTTGCTTGGTGTGCCTTCAGGCTATTTTTTGGTAAATATTGTTTTTCTTATCTATTATTTTGAATCGGCCAGTTTCGTTGCTCCTGAGGGTCTCTTTAGAGCCCAGGCATAAAAATCCAAAATTAGCTAAACTATTGTAAAATAGATCGATTACCCGTTTTTGAAGTTCTAAATTAAAGTAGATAAGAACATTTCTGCAGGAAATGACCTGAAACTCGTTGAAGACACCATCTGAAACGAGGTTATGGACGGAGAAGAGAACGTTTTTCTTGAGTGAATGATTGATTTTAGCTGCGTCATATTTTGCTGTATAGTAATCTGAAAGTGTATGTTGGGTGCCTATTTTATGATAGTTCTCGGAATAGATTTTCATTTTCTGCAGCTCGTATATTCCGTTTCTGGCATATTCCAGCACATCGTTATTAATATCGGTCCCGTAGAAAAAGGTACGTTCATACAAGTGCTCTTCTGAAAATAGAATTGCAAAAGAGTACAGCTCTTCCCCTGTAGAGCAGCCGGCATTCCAGACCTTAATACGCTGATAGGACCTTAAATAGGGCAGGACATGGGTCGTCAGAGAACGGTAGAAGGCTGGGTCTCTGAACATCTCAGTGACATTAACAGTGATCTCAATAAGAAAAGACTCGAAATAATCGGGATTATTGGTCAATAACGCTCGCAAATCGAACAAGTCAAGCTTTTGGAGCTGCATGATCCTGGAAACCCGTCTTTTAAGTGAAGCAGCTGAATAGTTGCTGAAATCGAACCCATGTACATTACGTATAAGACCGACCAGGGCGGTAAGTTGTTCGTAGGTGATGATGTCGGGATGGAGTGTATTCATATTAGCTAAGCCATACGCGCATCATGGAGAGCAGTTTATCCATGTCAACAGGTTTTGAGATATAATCGTTTGCTCCGGCTTCTATGCATTTCTCCCGATCGTTTTTCATGGCCTTGGCTGTTAGTGCAATAATGGGAAGTTTGCTGAATTGCTTGTCTCTTCGGATGGTCCGCATGGCCTCATAGCCATCCATTTCAGGCATCATAATGTCCATCAGCACCAGGTTTATTTTTTCCTGGTTCTCCTGTAGCTTCTCAACGGCTTCCCGGCCGTTATTGGCAATGACGATGTTCATGTCGTAGTCCTGAAGTGCACTTGAAAGTGCAAATATATTACGCATGTCGTCATCTGCGATTAGCACGGTTTTTCCTTTGAGTGCTTTCTCAATGGTGAGGCTGCCTTTTGTTTTGCCGGAAGGGACGGCAGTAACAGGTTGTGTGTCCTGCTTCAGTTTATTCATGAACAGGCTTACTTCATCAATCAGGCGATCATTACTCTTGTTGGACTTTAATACCATGGCTTCCGTATACCGCATAATGTGAGCCATTTTCTGGTCGTCCAGTTCCATTGCTGTATTGATGATTACTGGTGTTTGCTCAAGTCCGGGAATAGCTTTGATCTTATCAAGCAGGTCAAAGCCTGAGATATCAGGTAATTTGAGATCAAGGATAATGCAATCGAAATAATTTGCTGCAAGCAGTTCGATAGCTTCCTGACCGGTGAAAGCCTGCATAACTTCTACACCTTTTTCGGTAAGTTGCTGAGTGAGTATTTTGCTCTGCAGTTCCTGGTCTTCAATGACGAGGACCTTGTTGAGATTGTTGCTAGCATATGCAATACTGAGCAATTTGAAAGCTTCATCAAGCTGTTCTTTCTCTACTGGTTTCTTGAGGAAACCAATGGCACCCTCTTGTCTGGCACGACTTTCTTTTTCATTACCGGCAGACATCATATGCACAGGGATATGCCGGGTCCTGGGATCTGCCTTCAGCTCCCTCAAGACGGTCCAACCATCCATGACAGGCAGCATTATATCAAGCACGATGGCATCGGGCAGTTTTGAAATGGCCATTTTCAAGCCAATATCACCGCTATGAGCGATAATGGGTTCAAAACCTTTTTCACGGGCATAGTCACTAAGCACATCAGCAAATGTTATGTCATCCTCAACAATTAGTAAAGTCTGATGGTCAGCTATATTTTGTCCGGAACTTACAGGAACTGCAGGAGGTTCGGGATTATTTTGAATGACTTTATGCTCAGTTAGTACTGAGTCATTTGCATCGGACATAGGAGTGGAAGACTGTACCAGGTTTTCTTTTTCTATGCTTTCAGGGATAAAGAATGTAAAGGTACTGCCTTGTCCAGGAAGGCTCCAGACCTGTATCTCACCACCAAGGATGTGGGCAAGTTCTTTGCTGATGGACAAGCCCAAGCCAGTACCTCCATATTTCCTGCTGGTAGATCCGTCAGCCTGTTGAAAAGCCTCGAAAATAAGCTTCTGTTTGTCTTCAGGGATGCCGATGCCTGAATCTTTGACACTGAAGGCGATAATTTTTCCTTTCTCCTGACGAAGCTGTTCGGAGTAAAATTGCTGACCGGATGCTGCGCAGTGTATATCCAGGCTAATGTTCCCTTGTTCCGAAGTAAATTTGAAGGCGTTGGACAGCAGATTCTTGATCACCTGCTCAACTCTCGCCGGGTCCGTCATCAGTTTTTCGGGAAGATCAGCGCTGGTATTGATGGTAAAATTCAATTTCTTGCTTTTTGCCAGTTCCCTGAATAACGCGTCGATGTCCGCGCTAATGGTTTCAGGGCTAACTGGTTCGACATTGAGGTCGACTTTTCCTGACTCGATCTTGGACAGATCAAGAATATCGTTGATCAGCGTAAGCAGATCGCTTCCGGCATTGTGGATGACGCCGGCATATTTGATCTGGTCTTCAGTGAGGTTAGCTGGCTTGTTTTCTTTAAGAATGCGTGCAAGTATCAGGATGCTATTGAGCGGCGTGCGGAGTTCATGGCTCATATTAGCCAGGAATTCCGATTTATACTTGCTGGAAAGTTCGAGTTCTTCGGCCTTCAGACTCATGGCTTCTCGGGCCTGGTTGACAATGATATTTTGTTCTTCGAGTTGCTGGGCTTTTTCTTCCAATTCAGCATTGGTTTGGCGAAGTTCTTCCTGCTGTACACGCAGTTCTTCTTCTGAAGCCTGGAGCTGTTCTGACTTGTAAACGAGTTCTTCGTTAGTCGTGCGGAGCTCTTCCTGCTGACTTTCCAGCTCTTCCGCCTGCAGTTGTGTCTGTTCGAAAAGGGCACGCAGCTTTACCCTAGCAATTGCGCTGTTGAGCGCTACGCCGACACTTTCTCCAATAGTATCCAGAAAGCGTATGACCTCATTGCCGGGAGTGTTTGTTAGTCCGAGTTCAATAACTGCGATAGTTTCTTCTTCGAATATGATAGGCAGCAGGAGTAGTGTTGTTGGTGAAGTACTGCCAAGAGATGAACTGACTTTGATGTAATCTTGGGGAATATTGGTGACGAATTTGGTTCTTTTCTCAGTGGCCGTCTGTCCGATAAGGCCTTCTCCGGTGGTATATTCCTGCCGTGAACCTTTATGTGTCCAGGCGTATGTACCGCGAAGGGCATACGACTTGCCGTTGCTGCTTATCAGGAAGAGCGCACCGATCTGCGCACCGGTATAACTGGATATCTGGCTGAGGATGTTGCAGGACAATTCTTCTATTTCCTGCTCGCCGCGCATGGCTTCATTGACAGCTGCGGCACCTGAAAGCAGCCAGTTTTTTTGTTCATTTTCACCTGATATTCGCTCCAGTTCAGCATTTGACTCCCTGATTTGCGTTTCGGTAAGTTTTTGCTGATCAAATGTTTTTTTGATGTAAGAGAATAAAAAGAGGATCAGACCGAAAATGATTGCAGAACTGAGCAATACGACAAGTTCACTTTGTGTACTGCTGGCCACAGTAGCAGCCTTTCTTTTTTTCAGCAGCACATATTCATCCTGAATTATCTTTGCACTTACTCTGAGTATCTGGTTTTTATAGAATTGCCCTTTTCCCTTCATGACCCGATCAGCTGCCTTTGTCCGGCCCTCTTCCTCATAAATCCTGAGCACCTCCTTCATTTCGTCAACCTTTTGGTTAACATACAAGTTGATAGAGTCGATCCGGGCTTCCTGTACCGGATTGTCGGATACGAGGGCTTTAAGTTTTTGTACAGCGGGAAGTACTTTCAGGACACTACCGTTATAGGGCGCCAGGTATTGCTCCTGGCCGGAAAGAATATATCCCCTGATACCTGTTTCTGAATTGAGTATGAAGAATTCTACGTCTTTGACAGAGTTGATCACATCGTAGGTATGGTTTTCCCAGGAACCATTATCCGTTAGCTTTTTAACACTGAGGTGTGAGGTGATCGCGGAGACCAGTACGAACAATAGAGAAATGGTGAATCCTGTAAGTACTTGTTGCTTGAAGCTAAGCTTTAACATAGTTTGTATGTTGATCCCAGTAGATCAATAACGCAATATTAATAATAATCTTAATTATATGGTCTGGTTGTTAAAGTTCGTGAAGGCAGTTTGTGTAGGTTACCCCAATTGGGATGGACTTTCCTCCAATCCAAACCTGGGAACGATCAAATCGGGTAACCTTTTCCCTGGAAACGATATATGCCCGATGGGTGCGGACGAACTTGCCCTGGGGAAGTAATAGCAATATGTCGTTCATAGGTATCCGAGTGCTAATTCGCTTATCACCTATTAGTTGTAATAGTGTGTAGTTACCGCTGGCTTCGATGTAGAGAATGTCTTGCAACTGTACCCTGACTTGTTCATACCCATCTTTTATAAATATCGATGTCTGGCCCGGCGGGGTTTCGGGGTTTCTGAGGTTATGCAGTTCATAGGCCTTGTTGCAAGCTTTAAGAAACCGGGAAAGTGAGAAGGGTTTGAGCAGATAGTCAACGGCATCAAGTTCGAAACTTTTCACCGCGTGTTCAGAATAGGCGGTAGTGAAAATGACCATAGGCGGGTTACTCAGGCTGGCGAGGAAATCAATGCCACTGATATCGGGCATTTTGATGTCGAGAAAAATAAGTGCTGTTTTATGTTGCTGCAGATAACTGACTGCCTCGAATGCGTTAGTGAAAGTAGCCTCTAACCGGATGAAAGGCACCTTGGAAGATAGGTTACGGATCACATCTAGGGCAATGGGTTCATCGTCTATGGCAATAGCGGTCATAGATTAAATTTAGCTGTTTTTGCCAATTTTCAAGGTAAGGTGAACGAAGAATTCCGTTGCACTTTCACGGATAATGAGCTCGTGGCTTTTAGGATAGAGGTGTTGGAGGCGCTGACGGGTATTCGTCAGACCAATACCGCTTTTTCCTTTTTCGGGATCGTGCCCGGTCTTCTGATGAGTACTGTTATGAACGTCGAAGTACAGGGTGTCATCTTTCATTTGAAGGGTAATTTTAATGTGTGAGGGTTGCTGTAGGCTGATGCCGTGTTTGAAGGCGTTCTCTACAAAGGGGATAAGCAGCATCGGGGCAATCTGGTAGCTGTTTGGACGGTCTTCTATGCTGGTTTCAATAACAATGGAAGTAGAACGAAAGGTACGCAATTTCTGTAAGGCGATATAATTGTTGAGGTAATCGATGTCGCGGGTTAGAGAGATTTTTTCCTGTACATTTTCCTGGAGCATAAACCGCATCATATCGCCGAGCATCTGGATCCCTTCTCCGGTGCGTTCGGCACTTTCCTGAAGGGCAGTCCCATAAAGGGTGTTCAATGCATTGAAAAGGAAGTGAGGGTTGATCTGAGAGCGTAGGAAACTAAGACTGGCATCTGAACGGCCAAGTTCTGTTTTCAGGGACATAAGTTGCGCATTGGTTTCATTCCGTCGCCTGTAAATATACCAGGATAGCGGTGCACTGATCGTCAATTGTACAGGAATGTGAAAGGCAATAACGACGGCAGCCACTTCACCACGACTGCTAAATAGTAAAGCAACCAGGGCCAGCGGAATGCAGCAGGTAAGTGTGATGAGTATGAACTTGCCGAAATAATTGCGGAAGGTTTTGCCTGCTTCCAGGGCTTGTGGAATAAGGTAGTAAATAGACAGAATGACAAGGAAGACGGATGCAGAGATGACAAGTGTCCAGCAAACCATAACTTCAAACGGCGAAGAGGTAGCTAGTAGCAAGAGCAGACCAACGAACCAGACGGCAGCGCCGAATACTGTTTCAAGTTTCATACGGCTGGCCGGATCGTATTCATTAGCCTGGTGTTCACGGAAATAGAAGATCATCTTTTTGATGACGATATAAATCATGACAACAGAAATAAGCCAGGCAGCGTAGGTAAAGCCTTTCAGAAAGAAATGACTGTAGGCTTCGTCATTTGTGGAGAAATCTGAGAAGCGGTAGGCCTGGCTATAGGTGTTAAGGATGCTCGTAGTAAGTCCTATACCCAGAAAAAGCACAAAAATGACGATGGCGGAAAAGAGCCGAGAATTGGCGTCGAACAATGAGGGGGCAATACAAAAATTGAGAGCAAGAAAGGTAAAATAGAGGATAGAAAACCGGAAAAGTTCGGGAATTAGGTAATTGGAAATGTAGGAATACTTAAGACCAGCCCCGTCCATCAGATATTCTGTATGAGTAGGGGTTCTGTCGCCGGAGTTGGTAATGAGTAGCAACATGGCAAAGCCGTAGAGACCAGTGGCAATCCAGAATTCAATTCTTGAGAGATCTTTTAAATTCATATGAATGGTGTTTTGTCCTGCAATACTACAAAGGCTTTTTGTTTGGATGTTTAAAATGTGATGAATGCATGGAAAAATGTGACGAATTGTGTTTGATGTGGGTTTTAATTATGTTTGCTGTATGATCGTATATGGAATACCCAACTGCAATACTGTAAAAAAGGCTTTGACCTGGCTGGATGAGAACGGATTTAGGTATGAATTTCATGATTTTAAGAAAAAGGGAATAACGGCGGAAAAGCTGACGGATTGGTGTACGGCTTTTGGTTCCGAAAAGGTACTGAATAAAAAGGGCTCCACCTGGAGAAAGCTGACAGAAGAAGAACAGGAGCAAACATTGAGTAAAGCGGGTGCCATTTCTATATTGCGAAAATATACGAGTGCGATCAAAAGGCCTGTAATTGAAAAGAATGGCAAAGCTGTGCTGATAGGGTTTGATGAAGTAGCATATGCTAACCAATTGAAGTAGATCCAGCTGGTTTGCATATTTATTATTGACTTGAAAATACAGATCACTTATGTGTAGAAGAACAGTCTTGCTTTGCGTGCTGCTTTGCGGTGCGCTGTTTGGCAGCTTTGCCCAAAGAACATTAACTCCGGGAGGATATGATCCTCATGAAGCGTTCGGACCTTTGTTCTATACCCAGAATGGCAATGAATATCGTTCAGCGAGTGGTTATCCTGGTCCGAAGTACTGGCAGAACCGTGTGGACTATGATATTAGTGCTCGTCTGGACGAGCAGAACAACCGGGTGAGTGGTACGGTGGCGATCAGTTATAAGAACAACAGTCCGGACAGGTTGCCTTATTTATGGTTGCAACTGGATCAGAACCTGTTTTCAGAGGGATCGAGAGGCAATGTGCTGATTCCGGATGGAAGCCGGTATGGTGCAAGAGGAGAAAAACTGGACGGCGGTTACCAGATCAGTAACTTGTCGGTGCTGCGCAAGGGGAAGGCCGTTAAGTTTACGTCTCTGACGGAAGATACTCGTATGCAGTTGCGGCTGGAAGAACCGCTGGCCCCCGAAGGGGACGTCCTGACTGTGAAGATGGATTTTTCTTTTGTCGTACCTGTCAACGGTTCTGACCGTATGGGACATCTGCAAACAAAAAATGGCGAGGTATTCTGTATCGCACAGTGGTTCCCACGTATATGTGTGTATGATGATGTACTTGGCTGGAATACGTTGCCTTATTGGGGAGCGGGAGAGTTTTACTGTGAGTATGGGGATATTGATTTTGCGGTGACTGCGCCGGCTTCACATATAGTAATGGGATCTGGGGAGTTGCTAAACCCTGAGGAGGTATTTACCCCTGTACAGCTTCAGCGCTGGAACACGGCGAAGAATAGTGCGGAAAAGACAGTGATCAGGTCGGAAAATGAGGTGACTGACCCGAAGTCTAGGCCTGCCGCAGATAAACTAACCTGGAAGTTCAGGATCAGAAATGCGAGGGATGCGGCCTGGGCTTCGTCAAAAGCTTTTGTGCTGGATGCGGCGAGGATCGACCTGCCAAGCGGGAAGAAATCGCTGGCCGTAGCTGTACATCCGGTAGAAAGCAACTCTAAAGATAGTTACGGACGTGCTGTGGAGTATATCAAGACTTCAATTGAACATTATTCATCGAAATGGTTCGAATATCCTTATCCAATGGCAGTAAATGTTGCGAGCAATGTTGGTGGAATGGAGTATCCCGGCATTGTGTTTTGTGGCTGGAAAGCGAAGAAAGGAAGTGCCTGGGGAGTGATTGACCATGAGTTCGGTCACACCTGGTTCCCGATGATTGTGGGCAGTAACGAGCGGAAGCATGGTTGGATGGATGAAGGCTTTAATACATTTATTAATGGGATTTCTGCAGAATCGTTTAATAATGGAGAATATAAGCAAGAAAAGGACGACATGCACCGTGTGGCGCGCAGACTGCAGGCGGAAGAACTGGAATATATTATGCTGATGCCGGATGCAATGAGAGAAAAGAATATCGGGTTGAACCTATACAGTAAACCGGGCTGGGGCCTGAAATTGCTGCGTGACCAAGTCATCGGACCGGACAGATTTGATTATGCATTCCGTAATTATATCGCAGAATGGGCTTTTAAGCATCCAACCCCCTTTGATTTTTTCCGGTCGATGGAAAACGGTGCAGGTGAAGACCTTGCCTGGTTCTGGAGAGGCTGGTTTCTAAACAATTGGAAGATGGATCAGGGTATCGGGGCAGTGAAGGAATTAAGGCAGGACGCAAAGATCAGTGGTTACAGTATAACGGTTGACAATCTTGGACAGTTACCAATGCCAGTAATCCTTAAGGTGCAGACCCGCAGTGGAAAGACGAGTATGATCAGGTTGCCGGTCGATGTGTGGATGCGCAATACGTCCTGGACTGTGAATTATCCTGTAAATGAAGAGGTGTTATCCGTGGAACTTGATCCTGATCACGTACTGCCAGATGTCAACGAGGATAACAACCGCTGGTCAAAGAACTGAGTTCGGATTTGGCCTGCTTTAACTAAGGTTATTTAAAAAAGCTGTTCTTTAGCTTTTCTGCATCGATCAACGGAGTAGGTTCGTCAAGACGGATGAGCCAACCTTTTTGCTCCAGCAATGCAATATTGGTCTTGGCAACGGAAAGGTCCTTGCCTTTAAGCTGCCTGTGGAAAATGAGCGGAGGCGGAGGTTGGATACTCAGGGGAGTGTGGAAGATGATCTCGAGCCTGAACTCGGGCCAGACCTGAATATCCGAAAGACGAGTCGTATAGATTTTTCTTGACGAGCCTGCCTGGATATCTCCCGCAAACTCTCCTTTAAAATTGCTGCCTTTCTCTGTACTGAAGCTGGCCAGAAGCTGAAACGAACTTTCGTTAAGCAGATGGAAATGAGCTACGGAACTATTGTGCTGATCGGTAACTACGGCCAGAAAAATACCTTCTTTGGTGAACGGTTTATCGAGCTGTGGTGCTGCAGACGCCTTGGCGCGTACTTCTTCTATTTGGACATCGCCATGTATGAGTGTAACCTTTGAGGCCAGGACAGGAATCTCAAAATCGTTAGAATCTGTAACGCCGATAGTATCCTTGTCAATAATGCGGGTTATGTAACCTTCCAGGTTCTCGTCTACGAAACGTACGAAATCGCCTAATTTGTAATTCATATGATGCCTTTGCTGTTAATGTGCGGCAAATTTAAACAATGTATTTATTTTCTGTTAACCGCTTGATTTATAAAATGTATTGTCTTACCTTTGCAGTCCCTTATTACAGGGGTAAAGTTTTTAAAAACATAAATAGAAAACAAAAAGTAAACAATGCCAACCATTCAACAATTAGTTAGAAAAGGTAGAGTAGCACTGGAGTTCAAGAGTAAGTCTCCGGCGTTGGACAGCTGTCCACAGCGAAGAGGAGTATGTACACGTGTATATACCACTACCCCTAAAAAACCAAACTCAGCAATGCGTAAAGTAGCGCGTGTACGCCTTACCAACGGTAAAGAGGTGAACGCTTACATTCCTGGAGAAGGACACAACCTTCAGGAACACTCTATCGTATTGATCCGTGGTGGTCGTGTTAAGGATTTGCCGGGTGTACGTTATCACATCATCCGCGGTGCTCTGGATACTTCAGGTGTTGCGGGCCGTAATCAGCGTCGTTCTAAATATGGTACTAAACGTCCTAAACCAGGTCAGGCCGCTGCCGCACCTGCAAAAGGTAAAAAGAAATAATCAGGAGGAATAAACAATGAGAAAGTCAAAACCAAAAAAGAGAATTATCCTTCCTGATCCTAAATTCAATGACGTTCAGGTAACCAGGTTTGTGAACAACATGATGTACGATGGCAAGAAGTCCATCGCTTATGATATTTTTTATGACGCAGTGGAACTGGCTGAGAAAAAAGCCGGTGAGAACGGGCTGGAGGTATGGAAACGTGCTTTGGCTAATGTTATGCCTTCTGTAGAAGTGAAATCGCGTCGTGTAGGTGGTGCGAACTTCCAGGTTCCTACTGAAGTAAGACCAGATCGCAAGATTGCCCTGGGCATGAAGTGGCTGATCTCTTATGCACGCAAGCGCGGCGAGAAGACCATGAAGGAAAAATTGGCTGGTGAGATCGTTTCTGCGGCTAAAGGTGAAGGTGCAGCAGTTAAAAAGAAAGAGGATACGCATAAGATGGCCGAGGCCAACAAGGCATTCTCACATTTCCGTTTCTAATTATCAGGATCATTAATAAAAATGGCAAGAGATTTAAAATACACAAGAAACATTGGTATCGCGGCGCACATCGATGCGGGTAAGACCACTACTACCGAGCGTATCCTTTATTATGCCGGTGTAAACCATAAAATTGGCGAGGTGCATGAAGGTGCGTCTACAATGGACTGGATGGTACAGGAGGCTGAACGTGGAATTACCATCACGTCTGCTGCCACTACTGTTTTTTGGCCATACCGTGGTAACAAATATCAGGTGAATGTTATCGATACTCCAGGACACGTGGACTTTACTGTTGAGGTAAACCGTTCATTGCGTGTACTGGACGGATTGGTGTTTTTGTTTTCAGCTGTGGACGGTGTTGAACCTCAGTCTGAAACCAACTGGCGTCTGGCAAACAATTATGCAGTTCCGCGTATCGGTTTCGTGAATAAAATGGACCGCTCAGGTGCTGATTTCCTAAAGGTTGTGAAACAGGTAAAGGATATGCTGGGCAGTCATGCTGTTCCGTTGCAATTGCCGATCGGTTCTGAGGATGCTTTTAAAGGTGTAGTTGACCTGATCAATAATCGCGGTATTGTCTGGAATGAGCATGATAAGGGAATGACCTTTACTGAAGTGCCAATCCCAGACGATATGCTGGATGAAGTAGCAGAATGGAGAGAAAACTTACTGGAGGCGGTTGCTGATTACGATGAGTCGCTGATGGAGAAGTTCTTTGATGATCCAAATTCGATCACTGAACGTGAGATACTGGATGCGTTGCGTAAGGCAACTCTGGATGCGAAGATCGTTCCCATGGTTTGTGGATCTTCTTTCAAGAACAAGGGTGTTCAGACTATGCTTGACCTGGTTATGGAGTTATTACCTTCACCGCTGGATGTGGATGGCATCACTGGTACCAACCCGAATACAGGCGAGGAAATCGTTCGTCAACCGGATGTTAACGAACCGTTCTCTGCACTTGCATTTAAAATCGCGACTGACCCCTTTGTAGGGCGTCTATGCTTTATCCGTGTTTATTCAGGTAATCTGGAAGCAGGTTCTTATGTGTATAATGCACGTTCAGAAGGCAAAGAACGTATCTCGCGTATTTTCCAGATGCATGCCAATAAGCAAAACCCTATTCCTAACGTAGGAGCTGGTGATATTGCTGCGGTAGTAGGCTTTAAGGATATCAAAACAGGTGATACGCTTTGTGATGAGAAGAATCCTATCGTTCTTGAGTCTATGGTGTTCCCGGATCCGGTTATCGGTTTGGCGATTGAACCTAAGACTCAGGCTGACGTAGATAAACTGGGTATTGCATTGGGTAAACTGGCAGAAGAGGATCCTACTTTCAGGGTTCAGACTGATGAAGAGACCGGACAGACTGTAATCTCTGGTATGGGAGAGCTTCATCTGGACATCCTGATCGATCGTTTGAAGCGCGAATTCAAGGTAGAGGTAAACCAGGGCGCACCTCAGGTTGCTTATAAAGAGGCGATTACAGGTTCTACACAGCATCGTGAGACTTATAAGAAGCAAACTGGTGGTCGTGGTAAGTTCGCAGATATCCAGGTGGTGATTTCTCCGATCGACGAGGATTTCGAAAAAGGTGGTCTACAGTTCGTGAACGAGATCGTAGGTGGTGCTATTCCTCGCGAATTCATCCCTTCTGTAGAAAAAGGTTTTGCCGCTGCTATGTCTAATGGTGTTTTGGCTGGCTTCCCTCTGCCTGATATGAAAGTCCGTCTAATCGATGGTTCATTTCACGCAGTCGACTCTGATGCATTGTCCTTCGAGATCGCAGCACGTTCCGCTTTCCGTGAAGCATTGCCTAAGTGTAAGCCTGTGTTGATGGAGCCGATCATGAAGATTGAGGTACTAACTCCCGAGGAAAACATGGGTGATGTAATGGGTGACCTTAACCGTCGTCGTGGACAGCTGCAAGGCATGGATACACGTAATGGTGCACAGGTGATCAAGGCTTTGGTACCACTGTCGGAAATGTTTGGTTATGTAACCCAGTTGCGTACCATTACTTCGGGCCGTGCAACTTCTACGATGGAGTTTGACCACTATGAGCCAGCGCCTAAAAACGTTCAGGATGAAGTGATCGCGAAGTCTAAAGGTAAAGTTAAATCTTTAGATTAATCCATACAATAATGGCACCGGACTTAGGTCCGGTGCCTATTAAAGATAAACGGCGGCAGGTTATTAATAGCTCTAACAAGTTGCCTTAATTAAATAAAACAATGAGCCAAAGAATCAGAATCAAATTGAAATCTTACGATTACAATCTCGTAGACAAGTCTGCTGAGAAAATCGTAAAGACCGTTAAGCCGACAGGCGCGGTAGTGAGCGGACCTATTCCGTTGCCAACTGAAAAGAAAGTGTTTACCGTATTGCGTTCACCGCATGTAAACAAAAAAGCACGTGAACAGTTTCAATTATGTGCTTACAAGCGTCTGCTGGACATCTACAGTTCAAACTCTAAGACAGTTGATGCTTTAATGAAGCTTGAATTGCCTAGTGGTGTTGAAGTAGAGATCAAAGTTTAACGGATTTTAATTTTAGCAAAACGGTCCCGGGAATTCCCGGGACCGTTTTGCTTTATCGGTTTCATTCTTTTAAATTTCGTGTCATCGGTTTCTTAGTTCTTCGAGTTTGTTCCGCTCGTCCTGGAGTTCTCGTGCAAGTTTCTTTTCCTTTTCATTGGCTTTGACTTTGTAGGCTTGATATTCCTGGCTGATTTCTTCATATAAAGTGCTCCGGTAGCGCGCTTCATGTATGTTTTTTGCAGATCTGAGGATTACGATGATCAGTGTCAGCGTGAGGGTGAGGATAAGCCCCCATACAATAAGGTTATAATTGCCTTTTGTAAAGCTGATTCCAAGGAGACTGATTTTGTTGATCTTTGCGTTAGAGCTGGCCAGAGAGTTTTCGGTACCGCTGATGTGCTGCTTCAGATTTCTGATTTCACTTTTGTATCCGCTGATCTCTTTTTTTGCGCTTGAAAGTTGTCGTTTTGATATGGCCAAGGTATCCTGAACACTTTTCCAGAATGTGCTAAGCCTATAGGGATTGATCATTTTATAACCGTCCAATGTCCGGGATTTGCTGAGCAGGAGCTGATATTGTCCATTGATACTGGGATCTGTTCTGATGCTGTCTGGCTTGAACTGTGCTTTTGCATTGGTCAAAAAAAATACAAATACAATCAGGGTTGATAGGGGGTTTCTCATAAGCCGAAATTTATTCGTTTGCCTAATTTAACAATCGTATTTTAAATTTATTGTGTTATGACGGCAGATAGTATATTTGCGATGCATGTCTGTATTGCTGTTTACATTTATTGTTCTGACGGGTGCTTTTATTGCCGGCCTGGTAGGAGCGCTTACGGGGCTTGGCGGGGGAGTAATCATTATACCGCTCCTAACTCTGCTTCTTAAGGTAGATATCCATTATGCTATCGGGGCATCCATCATCTCTGTAATTGCGACTTCTTCGGGTGCGGCTGCTACTTATGTAAAGGAAGGGATTACTAATGTGCGTATCGGAATGTTTCTTGAAATAGCTACTACTGTTAGTGCAATTGTGGGTGCAGTTGTTACTATTTTTGTTGATCCAGATTATATTGCAGTAATTTTTGGTATTGTTCTGGTGTTTTCAGCACTGATGATGCTCAAAAAGAAAAATGAGCATACTGATGATAAACCTGCTGACAGGCTTGCGGTTTTATTGAGGCTTGACGGACGTTACCCCGCAAATGGAGAATGGAAGTATTATCAGGTACACCACGTTGCAGGTGGTTTTCTGATGATGTTTGTGGCTGGACTGATCTCGGGGTTACTGGGGATTGGTTCGGGGGCTTTAAAGGTAATTGCGATGGATAATATTATGAAAATCCCCTTCAAGGTATCTACCACAACTAGTAACTTTATGATGGGAGTAACTGGTGCTGCGAGTGCGATAGTGTATTTTCACCGTGGACAAATTGATCCTGGGATTGCTATGCCTGTAGCTTTGGGCGTGCTCTCCGGTTCAATCCTGGGAGCCAGGCTATTGATCCGCGTGCAAACGGATAAGCTGAAGTTATTTTTTGCTGTAGTTGTTTTATTTCTGGCTTCGCAAATGATTTATAATGGATTGACTGACGGTTTATAGATATGAAGAATGTGAATATAAATAGGTCAGGAGACAGAGATATACAGTTGATTCTGGGTGCTTTGTTGCGAGTGGGAATTATAAGCTCAATGAGTGTCGTGTTTGTAGGGGCGCTGATTTATTTGTTTTTTCACTATAGGGATCTGGTCAATTATGCCAAATTTGATCCGGCACAAGCACCGAAGGGTTCTATTGGAGAAATACTATCGGGATTGACTACAGGTAACGGAGAGTCGGTGATACAAATGGGAATCCTACTATTGATATTTACACCGGTGCTACGTATTTTGTTTTCTATTTTTGGCTTTATGATCGAAAGGGATTATCTCTATGTGTTGATTGGCGTATTTGTATTGACTGTTATATTGTTTGGCCTAAGCAATAAACTGATGGTCTGATCTCATTTAAAGTAGTGTGGGCCACAATTTCTTTTAGCATTTATTTGAAAAAATAAGTGCTAACTATTTGAAAATTAAGATTTCTTTTCTATTTTTGCCGTCCCTTTGCGGGGATTGTATATCCACCTTGAACGAAGCCCTACTGCTTCGATGGGTGTTAATTTAAAATAGAAAATGTCAGGTATTATTGGAAAAAAAGTAGGAATGACCAGTATTTTCAATGCCGATGGGAAAAATATTCCATGTACGGTAATTGAAGCTGGGCCTTGTGTGGTAACACAAGTGAAGACCGCCGAAAAGGACGGTTATGAGTCTGTTCAGTTGAGCTATGATGAAGCTAAAGAGAAGAACACGACACAGCCTTTGAAAGGCCATTTTAAGAAAGCTGGTACTACGCCTAAGCGTAAGCTGGTTGAATTTGCGCCGTTCGAGGATTCTTTGAATCTGGGTGACACAGTGACTGTGGATATCTTCAGTGAAGGAGATTTTGTAGATGTTGTTGGTACATCAAAGGGTAAAGGTCATCAGGGTGTTGTGAAGCGCCATGGCTTTGGAGGTGTTGGGGGGCAGACCCATGGACAGCACAACAGAATGCGTGCTCCTGGTTCACTAGGTGCATCTTCTTATCCTTCTCGCGTATTCAAAGGTATGCGTATGGCGGGCAGAATGGGTGGAGACAGGGTTAAGATTCAGAACCTTCAGGTTTTGAAAGTTTATGCTGATCAAAATCTTTTAGTAGTTAGTGGCTCTGTTCCAGGAGCTAAGGGTTCTTACGTAATCTTAGATAAGTAAGCAGATGGAAGTTAAAGTATTAAACATTTCAGGAAAAGAAACAGGTGCCAAGGTGCAGCTTCCTGAATTTATTTTTGATATCGCTCCGGTTGACCATGCGATCTACCTGGACATTAAGCAATATCTTGCTAATCAGCGTCAGGGTACCCATAAGTCTAAGCAGCGTAATGAGATTGCCGGATCTACCCGCAAGCTGTATAAGCAAAAGGGGACTGGTGGTGCCCGTGCAGGAAGTATCAAGTCTCCATTATTCAATGGTGGTGGTCGCGTATTCGGTCCTCAGCCAAGGGACTATAGTTTTAAACTGAACAAAAAGCTTAAAGTACTAGCAAGGAAGTCTGCTCTTACTTATAAAGCACATGACCAGAATGTTGTGGTACTCGAAGATTTTACATTCGACTCGGTGAAGACTAAGAATTATGTAAACCTGGTTAACGCGTTGAACCTTGCAGGTGAAAAGACTTTGCTGGTTTTACCTTCACAAAATAACAATATCTATTTATCAAGCAGAAACATTCAGAAGGCAAAGGTGATTACCGCCGCTGAGTTGAATACCTATGATGTATTGAACTGCGGCAAGCTGTTGCTGACTACTGATTCTCTTAAAACCCTGGAGGAGGCGTTTGCCAAGTAATAATGGAACTTTTAAGAAAACCGATATTAACAGAAAAGGCTTCAGCCTTAACCGAAAAGTCTAACCGTTTTACATTTAAGGTAGACCATAAAGCGAACAAACTGCAGATCAAGCAACTGATTGAGAAAATGTATGGTGTTAATGTGCTTGCGGTGAATACAATGGTGGTTGATGGTAAAGTGAAGACCAGAAATACCAAGGCTGGGTTTGTGACCGGACGCAGTCCGAAATATAAGAAGGCTATCGTTACCCTTAAAGAAGGCGAAACTATAGACTATTACGCTAATCTTTAATAAGAATTGAATAAGTATAAACTATGGGCTTAAGAAAATTTAAACCAGTTACTCCGGGTACCCGCTTCAGGGTTGGGGCCAGCTTTACGGAGATTACAGCAACCAAGCCCGAAAAATCATTGGTTGTATCTTCTAAGAAATCGGGAGGGCGTAACAATACAGGTAAAATGACCATGCGTTATATTGGTGGTGGTCACAAGCAATCTTATCGTTTAATTGATTTTAAACGTAATAAGTTCGACATCCCTGCCACCGTTGCGACTATTGAGTACGATCCTAACCGTACAGCAAGGATCGCTTTGCTGAACTATGCAGATGGCGAGAAGCGCTATATTATTGCCCCTGAAGGACTACAGGTTGGACAGAAAGTTGTATCAGGTGATACTGCTACCCCTGAAATCGGAAACACATTGAAACTGGCGAACATTCCGCTGGGTTCAATTATCCACAACGTGGAAATTCATCCGGGACGGGGAGCGCAGCTGGCACGTAGTGCCGGTGCCTATGCACAACTTGCTGCCCGCGATGGTAAGTATGCGACTTTGAAAATGCCTTCGGGTGAAACCAGGTTGATTCTGACTGCTTGTCTGGCAACTATCGGAGCTGTTTCCAACTCTGACCATTCGAATGAAGTACTGGGTAAGGCAGGACGCAGCCGTTGGGTCGGTCGTCGTCCGAGGACACGTCCGGTAGCTATGAACCCTGTAGATCACCCGATGGGTGGTGGCGAGGGCCGTGCATCCGGAGGCCAGCCACGGTCAAGGAACGGTGTTTATGCTAAAGGTTATAAAACCCGTACCCTGAAAAAATACTCAAATCGTTTCATCATAGAGAAAAGGAAGAAATAATGGCTCGTTCAATTAAAAAAGGACCTTATATTGACCATAACGTAGAGAAGAAGGTTGTCTCTATGAATGATTCAGGCAAAAAGTCTGTGATCAAAACTTGGTCTCGCAGATCAATGATCTCACCGGATTTTGTGGGACATACATTTGCAGTACACAACGGTAATAAATTTATACCGGTATACGTAACAGAAAACATGGTTGGTCATAAGCTGGGAGAGTTTGCTCCAACCAGAACATTTAGAGGGCACTCTGAAAAGAAAAAGTAATTAAGAGATGGAAGCAGTAGCGAAATTAAACAATTGTCCAACCTCGCCGCGTAAGATGCGTCTGGTTGTAGATCTTATCAGAGGTGAACGCGTAGAAAAAGCTTTACATATTTTGAAATTTACCAATAAGGATGCGGCTGTAAGGGTTGAGAAACTTTTATTGTCGGCGATCAAAAACTGGGAAAGCAAAAATGAAGGTTCACGCCCTGAAGAAAGTCAGTTATATGTGAAAACAGTGATGGTAGGCGGTGGCCGTCAGTTAAAGAGACTGAGACCTGCTCCTCAGGGACGTGGATACAGAATCCGTAAGCGTTCCAACCACGTTACACTGATTGTAGATAGTAAAAACGTTGAAACTCAAACTAATTAACAGAAATGGGACAAAAAGCACATCCAATAGGTAACAGGTTAGGAATCATCAAAGGTTGGGATTCTAACTGGTTCGGGGGCAACAACTATGCTGATAAATTAGTTGAGGATGAGAAAATAAGAAAATACCTCTCAGCACGTATTGCTAAGGGTGGTGTTGCAAAGGTAGTGATTGAGCGCACGCTGAAACGCATTACCGTGACCATCCATACTGCTCGTCCGGGTATTGTGATCGGAAAGGCAGGTCAGGAAGTTGACAAAATCAAGGAAGAATTGAAGAAGTTGACTAAAAAGGAGATACAGATCAATATCTTTGAGATCAAACGTCCCGAGCTTGATGCGCAACTGGTTGCAGAGGGCGTAGCCAAACAGCTTGAGGCGAGGATCTCTTTCCGCAGAGCAATGAAATCTACAATTGCCTCAACCATGCGTATGGGGGCAGAAGGTATCAAGATCATGACTTCAGGACGTCTTGGTGGTGCGGAGATGGCAAGAAACGAGCAATACAAAGAAGGAAGGATTCCTTTGCATACTTTCCGTGCAGATATAGACTATGCGCTTGCTGAGGCATTGACCACTTATGGTAAGATCGGTGTTAAGGTATGGATCTGCAAAGGTGAAGTTTATGGTAAACGTGATCTTTCTCCTAACATCGGTGCCGCAAACAATGCCCCAGGTAAAGGTGGCAGGACTGAAGGTAGTGGATTCTCTGGCAGAGAAAGAGACGGCCGCGGTGGCGAAAGGAGAAATGACAGAGGCCGTGGCGGAAGAGGCCCTGGTCAGGGAGGTTCCGGATCAGGAAGAGATAACAGAGGCGGGAATACTCAGAACAGAGGGCCCCGTAAATAATTAGTTAACAGATCGTTTTACGATAATATTAAGATAAAATGTTACAGCCAAAAAGAACGAAGTTCAGAAAGATGCAAAAGGGCAGAATGAAAGGTTTAGCTACTCGTGGTGCTGAATTATCATTCGGATCCTTCGGGATCAAATCTTTGGAGGCGACCTGGATTACCAGTCGTCAGATAGAGGCAGCCCGTATTGCGGTAACTCGTTTCATGAAACGCGAAGGCCAGGTTTGGATCAGGATATTCCCGGATAAGCCGGTGACCAAAAAACCTGCCGAAGTGCGTATGGGTAAAGGTAAGGGCGCTCCTGAGTATTGGGTGGCCGTGGTAAGACCGGGGCGTATCATCTTCGAAGCAGAAGGTGTACCGTTGGAAATCGCTAAAGAAGCGATGAGACTTGCTGCTCAAAAATTACCTGTCCAGACTAAATTTGTAGTACGTAGAGATTACGTAGAAGCATAGTAAGAGTTTTGGGTTGGATGTTGTAAGTAACTTGTTATTATAACCGCTGGACCCAATTAATAAAAGATAACAAAATGAAAAACTCAGAAATCAAAGGGCTTTCACAGGAGGAATTGATTGCCAGGATCGCCGAAGAAAAAGAGAACCTGGTTAAATTGAAATTTGCTCACGCAATTTCGGCTATAGAGAATCCTTCACGTATCAGTAAGGTAAGAAAAGATATAGCCCGATTAAAAACTGAAGTGACTCAGCGTAAAGCTCAGTCTGCTACTGAAATTAAATAATTTAGCGTCCAAATGGAAAGACAATTAAGAAAAACAAGAACCGGGTTGGTAGTAAGCAACAAGATGGATAAGTCTATCGTTGTCGCAGTTGAGCGGAAAGTGAAGCACCCGATCTATGGTAAGTTCGTGAAGAAAACTACCAAATTTATGGCTCATGACGAAAAGAATGATTGTGGTATCGGTGATACTGTGCTGATCATGGAAACACGTCCGCTGAGCAAGAACAAGAACTGGAGATTAGTGCAAATTTTAGAAAGGGCTAAATAACATGGTACAACAGGAATCAAGATTAAACGTAGCCGATAATAGCGGTGCAAAAGAAGTATTGGTTATCCGTGTATTGGGTGGTACCGGTAAAAGATATGCTTCTATTGGTGATAAGATCGTTGTTACCGTAAAAAGCGCGCTTCCTTCAGGCAACATTAAGAAGGGAACAGTTTCTAAGGCAGTTGTGGTGAGGACCAAAAAGGAAATCAGACGTAAGGATGGATCTTATATCCGCTTTGATGACAATGCGGCTGTACTACTGAATAATCAGGATGAGCCACGCGGAACACGTATCTTTGGACCGGTAGCAAGAGAACTGCGTGAAAAGCAATTCATGAAAATTGTATCATTAGCACCGGAGGTATTATAAAATGGAAAATAAAGTAACTACACCGAAGATAAAAATCCGTAAGGGGGATTTAGTAAAGGTTATCGCCGGAGACTCAAAAGGTCAGCAGGGCAAAGTACTTTCTGTACTGGTTTCAAAAGGCCGTGTACTTGTGGAAGGCGTTAACCTCGTGTCAAAACATACAAAACCGAATGCTGCTACTCCAAACGGTGGCATCATCAAAAAGGAGGCTGCTCTTAATATTTCTAACGTGGCTTTGGTCGATCCTAAATCAGGTGAGATTACCCGTGTTGGCAGGAAGCTCAATGCTGATGGGAAATTGGTTAGGTTTAGTAAAAAATCAGGAGAGGAGATCAAATAATGGCTTACGTACCAAGATTAAAGAATAAATATAAAGAGGAGATCGTATCTGCACTTAAGGATAAGTTTAACTATAAAAGTGTAATGCAGGTCCCTAAACTGGAGAAGATCTCCATCAATCAGGGTGTTGGCCGTTTTTCGGTAACCGACAAGAAGATCGTTGACAGTTCTATATTAGAAATGACTACCATCTCCGGGCAGCAGGCTGTTGCTGCAAAGTCTAAGAAGGACGTGTCTAACTTTAAACTGAGAAAGGGAATGCCGGTTGGCGTGCGTGTTACTTTGCGTGACAATAACATGTATGAATTCCTTGATCGTTTGATCTCAGTAGCCCTGCCTCGTATTCGTGACTTCAAAGGTATTAACGATAAGGGATTTGACGGAAAGGGAAATTATACACTGGGTATCACCGAGCAGATCATTTTTCCTGAGATCAATATCGATAAAATCAGTAAGATACTAGGTATGGACATTACTTTTGTAACTACTGCTAAGACTGATGTAGAAGCCCTGGAACTTTTGAAGCAATTTGGATTACCTTTTAAAAATCAAAATACTAATCAATAATGGCAAAAGAAGGAGTAAAAGCCCGCGAATTAAAGCGCCAGAGGCTGGTTGCTAAATATGCTGAGAAACGTGCTGCACTTAAAGCCGCCGGTGACTATGAGGCTTTAGACAAGCTTCCTAAGAATTCGTCACCCGTACGTTTGCACAATCGTTGTAAGCTTACAGGCCGTCCCCGTGGTTACATGCGTACTTTTGGTATCTCCAGGGTAACTTTCCGTGAGATGGCCCTGGAAGGTAAGATACCAGGAGTTAGAAAGGCAAGCTGGTAGCATCCAGCCTCAGGGAACTGAGGTCCCGACTTAAAAATGAATTAACAGATAGAAGGTCGTCCTGAATGGGTCGGGAAGGAAACCACTATCACAACTATAAAAAGAATGAACACAGATCCAATAGCGGATTACCTTACAAGAGTAAGGAATGCCATTAAGGCAAATCACAGAATCGTTGAGATTCCAGCATCTAACCTAAAGAAGGAGATTACTAAGGTTCTTTTTGACAAGGGTTATATAGCAAATTACAAGTTTGAGGATACCACAACTCAAGGCACTATTAAAATTGCGTTGAAATACAACGCGATCACTAAAATATCTGCCATCCGTTCACTAGTACGCATCAGTAAGCCAGGTTTGAGGCAATATGCTGGCGTGGAAAATATGCCAAGAGTGTTAAATGGCCTGGGTATTGCGATCCTATCGACTTCAAAGGGAGTGATGACTGATAAAGAGGCTGCTAAGCTGAATATTGGTGGTGAGGTTTTGTGTCACGTTTATTAATAAAAGGAGGATAGCAAAATGTCAAGAATAGGAAAAGCTCCAATTAATATTCCTTCAGGTGTTACGATAACTGTTTCACAAGATAATGTAGTTACGGTTAAAGGACCTAAAGGCGAACTCACTCAAGCGATTGATTCAGATATCACCATTAAACAGGAAGACGGCATACTTACAGTGGAACGTCCTTCTGATCAGAAGCGTCATAAGGCACTGCACGGTTTGTATCGTTCACTGTTGAATAATATGGTTGTTGGCGTGACTCAAGGTTATAGACTGGAACAGGAACTGGTAGGTGTAGGTTATCGTGCTACTAATCAGGGAAATACCCTAGATTTGGTGTTGGGATATTCTCACCACTATGTCTTTCAGTTGCCTCAAGAAATTAAGGTGACTACGACTTCAGAGAAAGGTCAGACGCCGAAGATCATCCTTGAGAGTATCGATAAGCAACTGATTGGTCAGGTTGCAGCGAAGATCCGTTCGCTACGTGCACCTGAACCATACAAAGGCAAAGGTATTAAGTTTGTGAACGAAGTGTTAAGAAGAAAAGCAGGTAAATCGGCTTCTAAAAAATAATCATCATGGCAGGTAAAAAAATATCTCGTAGAGAGCGCATAAAGAAAGGCATCAGGAAAAAGCTTGCGGGCTCTGAAAGCCGTCCACGTTTATCGGTTTACAGAAGCAATAAAGGAATTTATGCTCAGATTATCAATGATGAAACCGGTAATACAATTGTTTCAGCTTCTTCACTGTCTAAAGACTTTTCAGGTGCTGGAAGTAAAACTGATCAATCGATAGCAGTAGGTAGGCTGGTTGCTGAAAAGGCACTGGCTGCAGGTGTTAAAGAGGTTGTTTTCGATAGGAACGGCTATTTGTACCATGGTCGCATCAAGTCACTGGCAGATGGTGCACGTGAAGCTGGTTTAATATTTTAACCTTGTAAATAGATAAGAATGTCAACTATCAATATAAAAAGAGTTAAAACTAGCGAGATCGAACTCAAAGATCGTCTAGTGAGCATACAGCGTGTTGCAAAAGTTACCAAGGGTGGCCGTACGTTCAGCTTTTCAGCCATCGTAGTCGTTGGCGATGAGAACGGTATCGTAGGTTATGGTTTAGGTAAGGCTAAGGAGGTGACCGAAGCTATTGCTAAGGGTGTGGACGACGCAAAGAAAAATCTTGTAAAAGTACCTTTGCTTAATGGAACTGTTCCGCATGAGCAAATCGGCAAGTTTTCCGGTGGTTTTGTGCTGATTAAGCCAGCAGCTGTGGGTACTGGTGTTATTGCAGGTGGTGCGATGCGTGCTGTCTTGGAAAGTGCAGGTATACACAACGTACTGGCAAAGTCTAAAGGTTCATCCAACCCACATAACGTGGTAAAGGCAACTGTGGATGCGCTGACTAAAATGCGTGATGCATATACAGTGGCGCAGCACCGTGGTGTTGATTTAAATAAGGTTTTTAACGGATAACATTATGGCGAAGATCAAAATAACACAGGTAAAAAGCGTTATCGACAGAAGCGAACGCCAAAAGAAGACAATGCAGGCATTAGGATTAACTAAAATCAACCAAAGTGTAGAGGTAGAAGCTACTGCTGCCATTATTGGTATGGTGAGAAAGGTTAACCACCTGATAGCTATTGAAAGTCTTTAGAATATATCATTATTATTGATTAGGGGTTGCAGATTTAAGTTATATGACTACATTTGCAACCTTTATATTGTTTAACCGTTGCCCTGATTAGTGAAAGCGAAGGGTAGCATAATAAGTTTAAAAAATGAACTTAAGTAATTTGAAACCTGCTGAAGGTGCTGTAAAAAACAAAAAGAGAATTGGTCGTGGTACAGGATCAGGCCGTGGTGGTACATCTACCCGTGGTCATAAGGGTGCTGGCTCAAGGTCTGGACATTCTACAAAAGTTGGGTTTGAAGGTGGTCAAATGCCTTTGCAGCGCCGTGTTCCAAAAGTAGGATTTAAACCTATCAACCGTGTTGAATACGTTGGTGTCAACCTAGACGTATTACAACGCTTAGCTGAAGATTTTGCACTGACCACTGTTGACGTCGCTGCACTTCAGTCACACGGTCTTGCTTCTAAGAACGACCTGGTGAAAATCCTTGGTCGGGGAGAACTTAAAGCTAAATTAAGTGTGAAGGCACATGCTTTTTCTGCTAGTGCGCAAAAGGCAATTGAAGCTGCCGGAGGCTCAATCGAAAATCTATAATTAATGAAGAAGCTGTTTACTACTTTAAGTAATATTTGGAAGATACAGGAATTAAAGGAGCGTATAGTGTTTACGCTCATGATTCTTTTGATCTACAGGTTTGTATCTCATGTGGTTTTGCCTGGTGTAGATGCTAACCTTTTAGGAGACAATGAGAAATCAGGGCTCTTGGGATTATTGGATATGTTTGCGGGAGGTTCGTTTTCACGTGTGTCTATCCTGGCCCTTGGTGTGATGCCTTATATCTCTGCGTCGATCGTAGTTCAGCTGTTAGGTATCGCGGTACCTTCTTTTCAAAAGATGCAAAAAGAAGGAGAAAGCGGCAGGAAGAAACTTAACCAGATCACTCGTTATCTAACAGTAGCTATTACGGCTGTTCAAGCTGTTGGTTATGTGAAGACGCAGGTTCCTCAAGAGGCTATCATTATTGATCACACGCTTTTCTTTGTACTGTCTACCTTTGTATTATCTGCAGGCACATTATTTGTGATGTGGCTTGGTGAAAAAATAACGGATAAAGGAATCGGTAATGGGACTTCTCTCATTATTATGGTCGGTATCATTGCAAGGTTACCAATTGCAATCCAGCAGGAAGTATCTTCCCGTGTTGTAGATCAGGGTGGTGGCCTGATTGCACTGATTGCCGAAATTGTTGCACTTTTTGCTGTTGTAATGTTTACTATCATGATTGTTCAGGGCGTCCGCAAGGTCCCTGTTCAATATGCAAAGCGTATTGTTGGTAACAGGCAGTTTGGTGGTGTTAGACAATATATTCCTTTGAAGGTGAACGCCGCAGGTGTAATGCCTATCATTTTTGCCCAAGCATTGATGTTCATTCCTGCGACTTTAACCCAGTTTTTTACGTCGCTTCAAAATACCTGGCTAATCCAATTTAGTGATTATACATCATTGGCTTACAGTCTTACATTTGCCTTTCTGATTATTGCTTTTACATTCTTCTATACGGCAATTACTGTAAATCCAACTCAGATGTCGGATGATATGAAGAAGAACGGAGGCTTTATACCTGGTGTTAAACCAGGTTTACCTACGTCAACTTTTATTGATGATGTCATCTCGAAAATTACTTTCCCCGGGGCTATTTTTTTGGCAATCATAGCGATTCTCCCATCTATAGCTGTTAAATTCGGTATCAAATCGGAATTTGCTCACTTTTACGGCGGCACTTCTTTACTGATTCTGGTGGGAGTAGTGTTGGATACACTTCAACAAATTGAGAGTTATCTATTGATGCGTCATTATGATGGTTTAATGAAGACTGGACGTGTGACTGGGAGGTCGGGTATTCCGGCTACTGCAGGGAGTAGTGACGCAGTGATTTGATCAGATGTCCAAGATACACTATAAATCACAGGAGCAAATAGAACTAATACGGGAGAGTTCTCTTCTAGTATCCCAAACTTTAGCTGAGATAGCGGTTATAATTGAGCCTGGTGTTACAACAAAGGCTCTTAACAGACATGCGGAGGAATTTATCAGAGATCATGACGCAATACCGGCTTTTTTGAATTACAATGGATTTCCATATTCTCTATGTATATCGCCTAACGAGCAGGTTGTTCACGGTTTTCCTAGCGACTATGTGATTGAGGAAGGCGATTTGATATCTGTTGATTGTGGTGTGATTAAGTCTGGGTATTTTGGTGACTCGGCATATACTTTTTCAATAGGTGATATTGGCGAGGAGAAGCAAAAGCTGGTAGAAGTTACTAAGAGGTGTCTGGAAGCTGGTATAGAAAAGGCGATAGTTGGATGTCGTGTTGGAGATGTTGGTTTTGCGGTTCAATCTATTGCTGAAGCACATGGTTTTGGAGTTGTAAGAGAGCTTGTAGGGCATGGTGTAGGTATAAAGCTTCATGAGAAACCAGAAGTTCCAAATTATGGAAAACGTGGCTCCGGAGTTAAGCTAGAGGAAGGTATGGTAATCGCTATAGAACCTATGATCAATGCAGGGACAGCCTCTGTAAAATTCTGGTCAGATGGCTGGACGGTAACAACAAAAGATAATAAGCCATCTGCTCATTTTGAGCATACCGTGGCTGTAGGCAAAGGAAAGGCGGATGTTTTATCTACTTTTACCTTGGTTGATGAAGTTTTAAATAAAAAAAGATAGATAATTAGTTTTTTTTATTTAATTTTGCAACCCTGTTTAGTGGCAGGTAATTAAGTAAAAATCAATAATATATGGCTAAACAAGCCTCAATTGAACAAGACGGAGTAATAAAAGAAGCATTGTCTAATGCGATGTTCAGGGTTGAACTTGAGAACGGACATGAGATTATTGCGCATATTTCTGGTAAAATGAGGATGCATTACATCAAGATTTTGCCTGGAGACAAAGTAAAATTAGAGATGTCGCCTTATGATTTATCAAAGGGCAGGATTACTTATAGATATAAATAAAAATGAAAGTTAGGTCGTCAATTAAAAAACGTAGTGCTGATTGCAAGGTTATTCGTCGTAAAGGTAAGCTTTACGTCATCAACAAGAAAAATCCTAAGTTTAAGCAACGTCAAGGTTAAAATTAGTAGAGTAGATTGGATTGGACGTACGGATTGCCCAATCGGTCGTTTTGTCCAATAACACATTTATATAAAATATGGCAAGGATATCAGGTATAGATTTACCAAGAAACAAAAGGGGTGAAATTGGTTTGACCTACATCTATGGAATAGGAAGGTCGACTGCTCAGCGCATACTAAGCGAAGCGGGTATTGATTTCAGCAAGAAGGTACAGGACTGGACGGATGATGAACTGTCTGCGATTCGTACTATTATCAATGACGGCATAAAAGTAGAGGGTGCTCTGCGTTCGGAGGTTCAGTTGAACATCAAGCGTTTGATGGATATTGGATGTTACCGTGGTTTGCGTCACAGAAAGGGCTTGCCGGTGCGCGGTCAGCGTACTAAAAATAATTCTCGTAC
This sequence comes from Pedobacter sp. JY14-1, assembly GCF_029269825.1. GTDB lineage: Bacteria > Bacteroidota > Bacteroidia > Sphingobacteriales > Sphingobacteriaceae > Pedobacter. The sequence goes on from NZ_JARJHU010000003.1 coordinate 665,156, forward strand.
ACGTAAGGGCAAGAGAAAAACAGTTGCTAACAAGAAAAAGGCTACTAAATAATAGCTTAGTACTGAATAATAATTATGGCTAAAAGTAAAAAAGTTACCAAAAAGCGTATTGTTGCTATTGAGCCTGTTGGCCAGGCACACATCAATGCTACTTTTAACAACATCATTGTTACATTAACAAATAACAATGGTCAAACCATCTCTTGGTCTTCAGCAGGGAAGATGGGCTTTAAGGGGTCAAAGAAAAATACCCCTTATGCCGCGGGTCAAGCTGCTTCAGACTGTGGTAAGGTTGCTTTCGATCTGGGTCTACGTAAAGTGGACGTATTTGTAAAGGGCCCCGGTTCCGGACGTGAATCCGCAATCAGAACTTTACAGGTTGCAGGTCTAGAGGTGACCTCGATTAAGGATATTACACCGCTTCCACATAACGGATGTCGTCCACCTAAAAAGAGAAGAGTTTAATTATTTAATTTTTAAAGCTAAGAGTCTGCAGATATAGGCTGCAAGATACTTTAAAACAAAAGAGAAATGGCAAGATACACAGGACCAAAGTCCAAAATCGCCCGTAAATTCAGAGAGCCAATTTTTGGCCCTGACAAGGTATTAGAAAGAAAGAATTATCCTCCCGGACAGCATGGTGTTTCCAAAAGAAGAGGAAAGCAGTCTGAGTATGCAGTCCAGTTAATGGAGAAGCAGAAAGTTAAATATACCTATGGGGTACTAGAGCGCCAATTCCGTAATTTGTTTACGAAGGCCTCTTCTCGTCAGGGAATTACTGGTGACAATTTGTTACAATTACTGGAAGCACGTTTGGACAATACAGTTTACAGACTAGGTATCGCTACTACCCGTTCGGCCGCTCGTCAGTTAGTTAGCCATAAACACATTACGGTTAACGGGGAGGTAGTCAACATTCCTTCATATCAATTAAAAGCAGGAGATGTTATTGCTGTCCGTGAAAAGTCTAAGACACTTGAGGCAATTACCAATTCAGTTGCTGGAAGAGTAATCAATAAATTCAACTGGCTGGACTGGAATGCACAGGAACTTAGCGGTAAGTTTCTTGCTTATCCAAACAGGGATGAGATTCCTGAGAATATCAAGGAAAACCTGATAGTCGAGTTGTACTCTAAGTAATAATATAGGTTAATTGCCTCTTGGCGATTAGCTTTTTTACTTTACAAATTTTAATAACGATCTAAAAAACATTATAAATGGCAATTTTAGCATTTCAGAAACCCGATAAGGTGATCATGCAGAAGTCGACCGATTTCGATGGTACATTTGAATTTCGTCCTTTGGAGCCAGGTTTTGGCGTAACCATTGGTAATGCCCTTAGGAGGATATTGCTTTCTTCCTTGGAAGGCTATGCTATTACAAGTATTCGTTTTTCAGGTGTATCCCATGAATTTTCTACCATAAAAGGGGTTGTTGAGGATCTTACAGAGATCATCCTTAACTTAAAGCAAGTTCGCTTTAAGAAAGTGGGTGAGTCGGGTGATTCAGAAAAGGTATTTATTGTCGTTAACGGCCAGGAACAATTCTCAGCAGGAGACATCACTAAGTTCTCTAATAATTTCCAGGTGTTAAACCCGGATTTTGTTATCTGTAATATGGAGAAGTCAGTTACACTAGAGGTGGAGCTGACTATCAATAAAGGCAGGGGATATGTTGCGGCTGAGGAAAATAAACTTGTTGATGCGGTAGTTGGCGTTATAGCTATAGATTCTATCTTCACTCCAATGAAGAATGTAAAATATACAATTGAAAACTATCGTGTTGAGCAAAAGACAGATTACGAGAAGCTGATTCTGGATATTTCTACAGATGGATCTATACATCCTGAGGAGGCTCTCAAGGAGGCAGCTAAAATTCTTATTCAACACTTCATGCTTTTCTCTGATGAGAACCTGGTATTGGAGTCTCAAGCCAAGGAGGAGACTAAAGAGGTTGATGAGGAAATTCTGCATATGAGGAAGATTTTGAAAACAGAGTTGGTAGATCTTGATTTGTCAGTTCGGGCATTAAATTGCCTTAAGGCAGCTGATATCCGGACTTTGGCCGATCTTGTTTCTTATGACGTGGCTGATATGCTGAAGTTTAGGAATTTCGGTAAAAAATCATTAACGGAAATTCAGGAGTTGGTGAAGTCCAAGAGTTTATCATTCGGAATGAATCTTGCAAAATTTAAACTGGACGAAGATTAATTTATAAATAACATATTTGTTAATAGTGTGTAATTCCCTCAGATTATACTCAAGAGACGGTACACACTGAAAAGCTAAAAAAAATGAGACACGGTAAAAAAGTAAACCACCTCGGAAGAACGGACTCACATAGGAAAGCAATGTTAGCCAATATGGCTTCATCGCTGATTAAACACAAAAGGATTTCTACCACCTTGGCTAAAGCTAAGGCATTGCGTACTTATGTGGAGCCGATCATCACTAAGTCTAAGAATGACACAACCCATTCGCGGAGGGTGGTTTTCAGTTATCTTCAGGACAAAGAGACAGTAACAGAGCTGTTCCGTGACGTTGCCGCTAAGGTGGCTAATCGTCCAGGAGGTTACACAAGGATTATTAAGCTCAACAATCGTTTGGGTGACAACGCGGAGATGGCACTTATCGAACTTGTTGACTATAACGAGGTATACGGTAAAGAAGCAGCTGCCGCAGAGAAGAAGACTACCCGCAGAAGCAGAAGTAAGGTTAAGAAAACGGATACGCCTGCTGAAAAAGCAGAAGAAGTGAAAGAAGCACCTGCAGTTACCGAGGCTTCTGATGAATCTGCTCCTGAAGCTTCAACCGAAGCTAAAGCGGAATAGTCAAATAGCTTCTTATAATTTATTCATAACCCTGGTCAGTATTGACTGGGGTTTTTTAATTTTGATGATTATTATGATAGATCGGGATAACTGGATAAAGTTTGAGGCAGGATGCTCGCTGAGTTTAACTGAGGGGCATTTTGTAAAATTGTCTCTTGGTAACTATTGTGGAGACGACCCTGAACTGAAGAACATTTATGTAAAGCGTGTGGATATCCGGAAAATCCCAATGCTTTCTTTTACTTATCGGTATAAAAGAAGAGACATTATAAAAAATTATCCTGTAGATGAAGGGTTGAGTATGGCGATGGATTTGCTGAGCAAAGATTTTCGGATTGCCACATTAATTACAATAGACAAGGAGTTGATTCTTGAACTTAACCGCGAAGGAAAAATTGTACTAAGGACAAAGGGACGTCAACGTAGGCCCGAGACCTTGACGTATAGCCATGACCGGCCAAAGGCAAAAACTATCGAAGCAATAGGTAAGCGTTACTTAACAGATCTCGGGATAACAGATGAGAGAGGGAACGTATTTAGGAATGCCCAGGATAAATACAAGCAGATCAATCATTACATAGAGATATTGAGTCCGCTAATTAAGGATTTTTCTCAAGAGCAAATCAGGAAGGTAGTGGACATGGGCTCCGGAAAAGGCTACCTGACATTTGGGCTTTATGATTATTTGAGTAATGTTCTACGATGGAATGTTGAGGTATTGGGCGTTGAGTTGAGGGAAGATCTGGTGAGTTTGTGTAATGAGATAGCTGTCAAATCGGAGTTTAATGATCTGAGATTTTTTCAAGGGACGATTGAGCAGCATGATGTTCGCGGAACGGATCTACTAATTGCACTACACGCTTGTGATACAGCTACTGATGATGCAATCTTTAAGGGAATTGAGGCGGGAGCTAAATTAATAGCTGTTGCTCCTTGTTGCCATAAGCAGATCAGAAAGGAAATTGAGAAATCAAAGATTGAAAATGACTTATCTTTCCTTACTAGATACGGAATATTCCTTGAACGACAGGCTGAAATGATTACAGACGGTATGCGCGCATTAATATTAGAGTATTTCGGTTATAAAGCAAAGGTCATGGAATTTATATCAGACGTCCATACTCCTAAGAATGTACTGATCGTAGGTAGTAAATCCTCCAAGATGACTAACGAACATAGGCAAAGGGCAATACTCAGCCAATTAAGAGACATCAAAGTATTTTTCGGAATACAATACCATCATTTAGAGCGTTTACTTAAACTGGAGATCTAATCCCATTTATACTGTCATACTGTCATTTTTTCGGTCACTTCCAGTCAGAAAATCTTGAATGAACCGTTAATTGCATAGATTTTCTGCCAAAAACCTATTGGCACATTGCTTGTTAAATACATGTTACAAAAAGATTTTAATAACGTAAACATATATAAGAGCATGTCAAAAATTATTGGTATAGACTTAGGTACAACTAACTCCTGCGTTGCTGTAATGGAAGGTAATGAACCTGTCGTGATTGCAAACAGTGAGGGTAAGCGTACTACGCCTTCGATAGTTGCTTTTGCAGAAAATGGCGAACGTAAAGTTGGAGAGCCTGCCAAACGTCAGGCCATAACGAATCCAACCAAGACCATTTCGTCGATTAAGCGCTTTATGGGCAGTAGTTACTCAGAGGTGTCAAAGGAGGCTGCACGTGTGCCTTACAAAGTAGTAAAGGGTGATAACAATACTCCAAGGGTTGAAATTGATGACCGCAAGTATACTCCGCAGGAAATTTCGGCAATGATTCTGCAGAAAATGAAAAAAACTGCTGAGGATTTTCTTGGTCAGGAAGTAACCGAGGCTGTGATTACCGTACCTGCTTATTTTAATGATGCACAGCGTCAAGCAACTAAGGAAGCAGGTGAGATTGCAGGCTTAAACGTGAAGAGGATCATTAATGAGCCAACTGCAGCAGCGTTAGCTTATGGCTTGGATAAAGCGCATAAGGATATGAAAATTGTAGTATTTGACTGCGGTGGAGGTACACATGACGTTTCTGTACTGGAGCTTGGCGATGGTGTATTTGAGGTAAAGTCAACTGATGGAGATACTCACCTCGGTGGAGATGACTTCGATCACGTGATTATTGAGTGGTTGGCCCAGGAGTTCAAGAACGAGAACGGTATGGACCTGCATCAGGATCCTATGGCACTGCAACGTTTGAAAGAAGCTGCTGAAAAAGCAAAAATTGAGCTTTCCAGCACTACTTCGACAGAAATAAACCTTCCGTATATTACTGCTGATGCTACAGGGCCCAAACATTTAGTAAGGACTTTAAGCCGCGCAAAATTTGAGCAGCTTGCTGAGGACTTGATTAAACGTACTATCGATCCTTGTAAGTCAGCATTAAAGAATGCCGGATTGAAAACTACTGATATTGATGAGATCATCCTGGTTGGTGGATCGACACGTATTCCAGCTATTCAGGATGCAGTAAAAGCATTCTTTGGAAAGGAGCCCTCTAAAGGAGTAAACCCCGATGAGGTCGTAGCTATAGGCGCTGCTATTCAGGGTGGCGTATTGACTGGAGAAGTGAAAGATGTATTGTTGCTAGACGTAACACCGCTTTCTCTAGGTATAGAGACGATGGGTGGAGTGATGACTAAGTTGATTGAAGCAAATACAACTATCCCTTCTAAAAAGGCGGAGACTTTTTCCACTGCAGCTGATAATCAACCTTCTGTTGAAATTCATATTCTTCAGGGAGAACGTCCTATGGCTGCCCAAAACAGGACAATAGGTCGCTTTATTCTTGATGGAATTCCACCGTCACCACGTGGAATACCTCAAATTGAAGTTACATTTGATATTGATGCGAACGGAATTCTCCATGTAAGCGCAAAAGATAAGGCTACAGGAAAAGAGCAGAAGATCAGGATTGAAGCTTCTTCAGGTTTGACAGACGATGAGATCAAACGTATGAAGGAAGAAGCAGAAAAGAATGCCGAGTCTGACAGAGTTGCCAAGGAAGAGGCTGAAAAGATCAACAGTGCAGATGCATTGATCTTCTCTACCGAGAAACAACTGAAGGAGTTTGGAGATAAGCTTTCGGCTGATAAAAAAGCTCCTATTGAAGCTGGTTTGAAAAAGCTCAAGGATGCACACGCTGCAAGGAATTTTGCAGATATAGATGCTGCTCAGGCTGAACTTCAAACTGCATGGAATGCCGCTTCTGAAGAGATGTATAAAGCTGGTCAGGATCAGGGTGGACAGCCTGATGCAGCGGCTGGTAGTCAGCCGCAAAATGATGGCGGTGATCATGTGACTGACGTAGACTTTGAAGAAGTTAAAGACGATAAGAAATAATATATCTTGTGATTTTAATAAAAAAAGCCCCGTTTTGGGGCTTTTTTTATTTGTATAATTCTGAGGTATTTCTGTTCTTTTTTACAGCAAACTAGTCAGTAACCTGTGATTTCAGATTAATTCCAAAGTTTCTCTGGGTATATCCCATCTTTTACCAACTGATCAATACTAGCCTGAACGAAAGGTTTATCCTCCTTATACGTAACACCGAACCATTGGCTATCCGTAGGGATCACTTTAAAGGTGGCTTGATTGGTACGGACCAGGTGTTCGCCGATCAAAGGGATAAAGAACTCTGCCTTTGGCTTTTCTTTATTTTCAATCGCAAATTTCTTAAATAACTCTTCCGCTAACTTAAAGACAGCTGGTGTGAAACCCCAGAAATTCATAGATACAGGAGTATCAAAGGCTAAAGGATATTCCTGTCCATTTTCTTCATAAACGATGATATCTCCTTTTTTATATACTTGAGTACGCTCATTAATCTCCTCCAGATAGCCAGCCTCGCTGGTTTTGCATACACCGCGGGAAACTGAGCCAAATTCTGACAAAGTCTTGCCAATCTGATAACCTATTATTGAGAAATTACTGTCAGAAGCATCTGTATTCAGGAAATCTACCATTTTTTTGAAAGCATCAAATCCATAGTAGTCGTCCGCATTGATCACGCAGAAAGGCTCCTTAATGATGTGGCGTCCTGATAGAATGGCGTGTGCAGTACCCCAGGGCTTTTCGCGATAAATCTCCTCTTCAATGCCAAATTGCTTAAGGTCAAAATTCTGAAATACATAATCTATCTCAATCCTTCCTTTCAACTTAGGCTCATAAATCGACTTAAAGTTTTCTACGAATTCCTCTTTAATGATAAATACCACTTTGCCAAACCCTGCTTTAATCGCATCAAATATTGAGTAATCGATGATGGTTTCCCCGTTAGGTCCAAAGCCATCAATTTGTTTCATGCTGCCATAGCGACTAGCCATGCCTGCTGCTAAAATTAATAAAGTAGGTTTCATTCTACGAATTGCTTGATAAGGTTATTAAAGTGTTATTTTGAATATGTGAAATCGTGGTCTTTCTTAATGTTCAGCAGAGAGTGATAGATCAGGTTGATCACATTGTCTACATCGTCTTTGTGGATCATTTCTACGGTAGTATGCATATAACGCAGCGGCAGGGAAATCAGTGCAGATGGCACTCCACTGTTCGAATAAGCAAATGCATCTGTATCTGTTCCTGTGGAACGAGAGGAAGCCTGTCTCTGGAACGGGATTTTGTTTTCTTCGGCAGTTTTGATCAGCAGCTTGTTCAGGTTAGTTTGTACGGCAGGAGCATAAGATACTACCGGGCCTTTACCACAAGCCAGGTCTCCCTGGGTAATCTTGTTGATCATCGGAGTAGATGTATCGTGCGTTACGTCAGTTACAATCGCTACATTAGGTTTGATCCGGTGCGCAATCATTTCAGCACCTCTTAATCCGATCTCTTCCTGCACAGAGTTGACGATATATAGGCCAAAAGGTAGCTTTTTCTTGTTTTCATGCAGTAGTCTGGCCACTTCAGCGATCATGAAGCCACCCGCACGGTTGTCGAGTGCGCGGCCTACGTAATAGCGATCGTTCAGCACCATGAACTCGTCCTCATAGGTAATCACGCAACCTACGTGGATACCCAATTTTTCTACTTCCTCTTTAGAAGTACAGCCGCAATCCAGGAAAATATTCTTAATTGCAGGAGCCTCTTCCTTTTCTCCGTTGCGGGTATGAATGGCAGGCCACCCGAATACAGCTTTAACCATTCCGTTTTCGGTGTGGATATTAACCCGCTTTGAAGGGGCAATCTGATGATCAGAGCCGCCATTTCGGATAACGTAAATCAGGCCATCATTCGTAATATAGTTTACAAACCATGAAATTTCGTCAGCATGTGCCTCTATAACTACCTTATAATCTGCCTTTGGATTGATTACGCCTACTGCAGTACCATAACTGTCAATGAAACTTTCGTCGATATAAGGTTTCAGATAATCCAGCCATAACTTTTGGCCCGGATATTCAAAACCTGTTGGGGAAGGATTGTTAATGTATTTTTCGAAAAACTGGAGCGACTTCTTATTAACCACACCGGTGTGTTTAGGGTGATCTTCTTTTTTTTTACTCATTTTTTTATGATGATGATGATGCAAACAAATATAAAAAAATGTTGGTCTAAACGCGCTTTTTGCTGTAAAACAAATAGATAATCAGGTTAAGGATGATAATCGACGTAATGCCAGAGCAAAACACCGGCCAGCCGCCATTATCCCACAGCCATAAGCCTAAAGCAGAACCACTGGCAGCTCCGACAAAGCTCACCGACATAAATACCGTATTCAGCCGGTTCCTGGCCTCAGGCATAATTGTATAGATCCTGGTTTGGTTAGTTACATGTATGGCCTGTTGCCCGATATCGATCAGAATAATGCCTAATACAAAGACGATAAGATGACTTTTGGTAAAATAAAAGGCAGCCAGGCTGAGTAGCTGCAGGAGCAGACCAATAAGTATATTCCTTCTCGGATTGCCAACACCGCTAAAACGGCCTACCAAAGGCGCTGCCAGTGCCCCTGCTGCTCCTGCAATGCCGAACATCCCAATCTGAAGCGATTGCAGGTTATAAGGTGGGTTCGCCAGAAACAGCACCATCGTTGTCCAGAAGGCACTCAAGGTAGCAAAGGCGATAAAATTGATCAGCGAAGCCTCCCTTAGCACCGGCTGCGTGCGCACATAATGCCACATCGAAGCCATCAGCTGACCATAACTTCCTTTAAAAGAAGGTTCACTCTGTGGAAAGCGTTTCGCCATCAGCAACAGCAGCAGGAAGCAAATACTAGCTGCAATGAAGTACATTGCGCGCCAGCCCCATAAAAAGCCAATACTCCCGCTTATGGAGCGCGAAGCCAGTATCCCCACCAGCAGGCCACTCATGATAATGCCTATCGTTTCTCCACGTTTCTCGTCAGAACTCAGGTTCGCGGCCATTGGCAGGATCAGCTGCGGTACTACAGAACTCACTCCGATCAATACAGATGAACATTGCAGCAGCAGGAAAGAACCAGAGACGGCAGCCATTAACAGTGAAACGATGGCAAGGCCGGTAATTACCAGGATCTGTTTCTTCCTTTCAAACATATCGCCCAACGGTACAATAAGGAACAGCCCCAAAGCGTAGCCAGCCTGAGTCAGGTAGCTGATTTTGCCTGCAACTGGTTCTGTAAGACCAAATTCTCTGGCCACCAGGATCACCAGCGGCTGGCAATAATAAATGTTAGCGACGATCAGCCCCGTACAAAAGGCCATTAGTAAAATGTCTGTCCTGCTTAGTTTCATAAAAATTAAGAAGCAGTTTACCAGCGGTATTGCAGCCGGGCAGTGAAAACATCGTCCTTAAGATCGCTGGCATATTGCTGCAACTGGGTTGCATGGTTTACCACATGCTCATTATAAACTGTTAGTTTTAACCGGGGGTTGATCATATAAGTAACGCCATATCCCAGAGTGCCAAACTTAACATCTCCGGCTGAAGTATTGCTGTCCGTTGCGCCGATCTGCTCCTCATCTACTTTCCGGTTAGGATCATACATATCATAGGCAGCAATGGCAGAAAAACCCGTTTTCGCAATTTTCTGCGTCAGCCAGAGATAATAGCCCTGAAAAGGCCTCAGGTATAGGTCTGTTGCCGGCTGGGCAGAAAAACTTGTACTCGCAGCCGGGCCAGATACCGAAGAAGAAGCAGCAACCCCCGGCTGCGTACCCTCCATATACTCCGCCTTAAAGCTTGTAGCCCCAAAAGTATTGTCGTATTGCAGCTGAATATTGACCCCGTAATAATCCCTTTTAAAATACCTGCCCAGGTTTTCCGGGGCTATATGCCTTAGGTAGGCGCTACCCTCATAAGTAAAATAACCCTCCGTATCGTTCCTCACAAAGCCCTTGTAAAAAGATCCCCCAAAGCCTACATGTAACCGCTTACCCGCCAGGCTGTCAAAATTGAAATGCAAATTTCCAATCATGTCCTTACGGGAATCATAATCCCTTGCATTATAACCACTGCCGTTCACCATTGCAAGGTCAGCGAAGATAAACTTAAAGGCACCGACCGGTTTAAAAGTCACCATTGCGCCAATATCCCTTTCCCTCGGCATCAGCGTCTGAAACATCCTCGGCCGTTCCGGAAAGTCGCGGTATCCGGATGAATACACAATACCATAGCCGAAAGGTCTGTTGAAAAGCCCGGCTGTAAAGCGCAATGATTTTACCTTCGGGCTGTAAAACTGGATGAATGCATCCATCAGCTGAATACCCGTAGGCGTGGCATCCAGCTGAAAAACTATGCTCGAATACTTGTCCACACGGTCAACCTTCAGCCTGCCGCGCCTTACGACAAATCTGTCCCTTGAGTTCTTACTGAAATCCCCTCCAGAAAAAGAGCCGATCCCGTCAGACTGGGCACGCTGATACTGAGTCTGTAGATAACCGGTTATAGCGATCTCATGCGGATCATACGAAGAGGGAGCATTGTTGTTTTGCCCAAATAATAAAACAGGGCAAAACGATAATATACATAGGAGTGTCTTCTTCATTCTGTGGCTAAATTACATTTTTATTACAGGATAATTTGTTTATTACCCTGCTTTGGACTTATTTTTGGCATGAGCAACCGTAAAATCAGATCAGATGTTCCTCAGAAAATACAGGATTCATATCATCGTAGCCTTTCTTGCCATCTTCTCTGCGAAGATGGTTATTTCCGGCGCACCTGTATTCCTGGGCCATATCGATAAGGAGATCATGAATTCGGTCATTATGCAGATCGAACTGGAACACAGCTCCGACGGAGAAAGCGGAGGCAAGGCCAAAGTAAAGCTTTGCGACTACAAGATCGATTTTCACTACGATTACAACTTTTCAACTGAACTTGTCCTGGTAAAGGTCAGTAATAGCTTTATCGACCATTTCAAGCGGTACGTTGACCCGTTCCACCCGTCTGTTCCCACACCGCCGCCTAACCGCTGCTGATTCGATGCGCATCACCCGCACCTTCCGGTGTGCTGATGCAGACCTTAGAATTAGTTAAAGCAAAACATTAAAACATCGTTTTATGCAAAGTGGGAAATCAGCCCTTTCAGGGCTGGATATGAAGAAATATTTTTTAACAAAAAACCTGAAGCGCGACCTTCCCTCAAGTATCGTCGTCTTCCTGGTCGCACTGCCTTTGTGCCTCGGCATTGCCCTGGCGTCGGGGGCACCGCTCTTCGCCGGCCTGCTCACAGGCATCATCGGAGGTATCGTTACGGCCAGCATCAGCGGTTCGCAACTGAGCGTCAGTGGCCCGGCGGCAGGGCTTACCGCCATCGTACTGGGTGCGATCACACAATTGGGTGCTTACCAGACCTTTTTATTGGCTGTTGTGCTCGCGGGCGTTATACAGCTTATCCTGGGCATCCTAAAGGGAGGTACCATTGGAAATTACTTTCCTTCGAGCGTCATCGAAGGAATGCTTGCGGCCATAGGCCTTACTTTAATTCTCAAGCAGTTGCCACATGCACTTGGGGTAGATTCCGATTTTTTCGGAGATGAAAGCTTCTGGCAGGCCGATCATGAGAATACCTTCTCTGCCATCAGTGCTGCGATGAGCCATTTTGGTCTGGCAGCGATCGTCATCAGTACCTTATCCATCGCAGTGCTCGTTCTGTGGCCAAAATTTAAGAAGCTCAGCCTCGTACCGGCTCCATTAGTGGTTGTTGTACTCGGTGTACTGTTGGCAACGGCCTTTCAGAATTCACCCTATGCACTGGAATCCAAACACATGGTGGCAATCCCGGTAGTCAATGGCTGGGACGAATTTATTAACCTGTTCACCACGCCAGATTTTTCGCAGTTCAGTAACAGTAAAGTATGGGTAGTTGCGTTCACGATAGCCATTGTGGCCAGCCTTGAGACATTACTGAGCCTGGAAGCGATTGATAAAATAGACCCGATCAAACGAGTATCACCCACCAACCGCGAACTCGTCGCCCAGGGTACCGGCAATATCGTCAGCGGTATGCTCGGCGGTCTGCCAATGACCTCAGTAATCGTGCGCAGTTCGGCCAACGTTAATGCAGGTGGACGCACCAAGATGTCAGCTATTTTTCATGGCTGCTGGCTGCTGTTGTCCCTGCTGTTTATTCCCGGCCTTATCAATATGATTCCGCTGGCCTGCCTGGCAGCCATATTGCTGGTTACCGGCTACAAACTGGCCAGGATCAGCCTGTTTAAACACATGTATCACAAAGGTTGGGATCAGTTTGTCCCCTTCGTCATCACCATCGTGGCTGTATTACTCACCGACCTGCTGAAAGGCGTAGCCATAGGTATGCTTTTCTCAATTTTCTACCTGCTGCGCACCAATATGCGCAATCCGTTCTTTTACAGAATACAGGAAGAAGGCGACAAGAAGCATCTCCGGATCAGGCTGGCCGAAGAAGTGTCATTTCTGAACAAAGCGGCTATACAAGTTGTGCTCAATAAAATACCCAATGAAACCAACGTGATCATTGATGGCACAAACAGCCGGTATATCGACCCTGACGTACTTGAGACCATTTTTAACTATAAGCACAACGCTTATACTAAAGGGATTATCGTAACTTTGGAAAACATTAAAAAGCACTACATCGTCCCTAAAATTGACAGTAAACCTATTGAGGAAATTAAAAACTAAATATTATGTGCGCTAAAATAGAAACACAAGATAATAAAGCAATTACTTATGAAGGACTTTTGGAAGGTAACAAAGCATGGGTTGCAGATACCCTGAAAGAAGATCCTGAATTTTTCAATAAACTTTCTGCCGGGCAGGCTCCCCCGGTGCTCTGGATCGGATGCTCTGACAGCCGCGTGCCTGCCAACCAGATTACCAATACCATGCCCGGCGACATCTTTGTGCACCGCAACATTGCCAATGTAGTTACCCATACAGATATGAATCTGCTCAGTGTGCTGGACTACTCCGTTAATGTGCTTAAGGTAAAGCATATCATTGTCTGTGGCCATTACGGCTGCGGAGGTGTAAATGCCGCGTTGGGAGACAAACAGGTTGGTCTCATCGACAACTGGCTGAGAAACATCAAGGATGTATATCGTATTCATGAACGTGAAATGTCGACCATTAAAGACCCGGTTCGTAAATCAGAGAGATTGGTCGAACTGAATGCCATTGAAGGAGCCGCTAACGTCATGAGCACTTCGATTGTACAGAATGCATGGGCTGCTGGTCAGGAGTTGAGCGTTCACGCCTGGGTATACAGCCTGAAAACCGGCCTTATCACAGATATGAAAGTAAGCGCTTCAAACTCAGAAGATCTCTCTCCTGTGTTCAAAATGCAGGCTTAAAAAATAAACGGCCAAAAGAAAAAAGCCCGGACATTTGTCCGGGCTTTTTTCTTTAATGCTAGTCTTCCGCTAAAAAAGGATAGCGGTAATCTTTTGGTGGATCGAATGTCTCCTTGATCGTACGTGGCGATACCCAGCGCAGCAAGTTGATCATTGAACCGGCCTTGTCATTTGTGCCGGAACCACGGGCGCCGCCAAACGGCTGCTGTCCAACTACCGCACCAGTACACTTGTCATTGATATAGAAATTGCCAGCTGCATTTCTCAATACCTGGGTAGCCTTAGCAATTGCATACCTGTCCTGCGCCAGTACGGCACCAGTCAGTGCATAGATTGAAGTCGTATCGATCACTTCCAGGATGTTCTCAAACTCCGCATCTTCATAAACATACACCGTCAGTACGGGGCCAAAGAGCTCCTCGCACATCGTCACATATTTAGGATCTTTCACCACCAGCACAGTAGGCTCTACGAAATAACCTTTCGATTTGTCATATCCGCCACCGGCGATTACCTCAACATCCGCATCTCCTTTAGCCGCATCTATATACTTCGCCAGTTTATCAAAAGAAACTTCGCTGATCACTGCATTGATGAAATTGCTGAAATCCTCCGTACCACCCATTTTGAAGCTCGACAGGTCACGCAGCATCTGCTCCTTTACTTCCGGCCACACACTTGCCGCCACGTATACCCGGGAAGCCGCCGAACACTTCTGCCCCTGGTACTCAAAAGCACCGCGCACAATCGCCGTGGCCGAAGCCGCTGCATCCGCAGAACCATGTACCAGAATAAAGTCTTTACCACCCGTCTCGCCCACAATGCGCGGATACGTCTTATACTTATGGATATTATTGCCGATCGTTTTCCAGATGTCCTGAAACACCCTGGTAGAACCCGTAAAGTGGATGCCCGCAAAATCAGGGTGGTTAAAGATCACCTCGCCCGCTTCAGGACCATCTACATACACCAGGTTGATCACCCCGTCAGGAAGTCCCGCTTCGCGGAAGATCTGCATGATCACATGGGCCGCATAAATCTGCGTATCGGCAGGCTTCCAGACCACCACATTGCCCATCATGGCTGCAGAGGCAGGGAGGTTGGCCGCAATTGCCGTGAAATTAAACGGAGTAAGCGCGAACACGAAACCTTCCAGCGGACGCTGTTCCACACGGTTCCAGGAACCCTTAGGAGATACAGGAGGCTGCTGTTTGTAAATATCCGCCATATAGCTCACATTGAAACGCAGAAAGTCGATCAGCTCACAAGCCGAGTCGATCTCTGCCTGGTATACATTCTTAGACTGGCCAAGCATGGTCGCCGCATTCAGTTTATAACGATAAGGACCAGCCACCAGTTCAGCCGCTTTCAGAAAAATCGCAGCCCGTTGTTCCCAGGCCAGGTTCTCCCACTGCGCCTTTGCTGCCAGCGCCGCTTCGATCGCCTGTTTTACATGGCCCTTGTCGCCAATGCTGTACCTGCCCAATACATGCTGGTGATCATGAGGAGGAGTTGAAATTCCCTTCTTGTCCGTATGGACTTCTTTTCCGCCGATATACATCGGCATCTCAATTTCTCTGGAACGCGCATCGGCCAGCGCGGCCTTCAGCAATTCACGCTCCTTGCTGCCCGGGGCATAAGCCAGGATCGGCTCATTTACCGGTTCAGGAACGTTAAAAAATCCTTTAAGCATATTATGAATAATTGTTTGCTCAAAGATAAGTAATTATTTTATTGTTATTTTTGAGGTCAGCCCATGATCAGATACCTGCGCCTGTTACTACTTCCCGTTTCCCTGCTGTATGGCGTTGTAGTCATGGTCAGGAATCTGCTCTACGATAAAGGCATTCTGAAAACTGAAAAATTCGACATCCCCGTGATCTGTGTCGGCAACCTCGCCGTGGGTGGCTCCGGGAAAACCCCGGTTACCGAATACCTGGTGCAGCTGCTCCGGGGAAAGCAAATCGCTATCCTCAGCAGAGGTTATGGCCGCCGGACCAGGGGCTTCATCCTTGCCGGGCCTGCAGATACCGCTGAAACCATCGGCGACGAACCTAAACAGTTCAGCAGCAAATTTCCCGGTGTCACCGTTGCAGTGTGTGAAAGCAGGGCAGAAGGCATCCGCAGGTTAAAGGACAACCACGATCTGATCATCCTAGATGACGCTTTCCAGCACCGTTCGGTTACTCCCGGCTTCAGTATCCTGCTGTTTGAGTATGATAAACTGCGCAGGCCACAGTTCCTGCTACCTGCAGGTAACCTGCGAGAGCCATTCAAAAGTCATCAGCGCGCCCAGCTCTGTCTGGTCACCAAAGCCCCTGAACAACCCACCGATCAGCAAATAGCCAGCGCAGCCTCTGCGTTCAGCCGCCCGGAACAGGTGCTGTTTTCCTTTCTCCGCTACGGCGACCTGGTCCACTTACATACCGGCGAAACCAAACCCCTTCAGGACATCCAGCCCGCTACAGAAGTCTTCCTGCTCAGCGGCATCGCCAACCCTGCTCCGCTTTGCCGTAAACTCGCCGCCTATACGACGCGGCTGCGGCATTTCGAGCACCCCGACCATTATACCTTCAAGGCAGTCGATATCAGGCGCCTTACCGCTGCATTTATAGGCAGCACAGCAACAGATAAACTCATCATTACGACAGAAAAGGACATGCAGCGCCTGCAGACAGGCACATTACGTGAATTACTGTTAAATTTGCCCATATATTATTTACCCGTCAAAATAGCCATGCAGCCCCGGGCAAGTGCTATCTTTGACCAGAAGATCACCGATTATGTTGCAGGCACTACACGAAACCATTGAGTACATCAAGCGCAAGACCAATAACTTTGAACCTGAAATAGGTATTATCCTCGGCACCGGCCTTGGCGGGCTGGTCAGCGAGATCGAGGTTGAGTACAGCCTGATGTACGCCAACATTCCCAGCTTTCCGATCTCAACCCTCGAGTTCCATTCTGGAAAGCTCATCTTCGGCACCCTTCAGGGTAAAAAGATCGTTGCCATGCAGGGCAGGCTGCACTACTATGAAGGCTACAGCATGCAGCAGATCACCTTCCCGGTGCGTACGATGAAGTTCCTGGGCATCAAACAGCTATTCGTGTCCAATGCCGCAGGCTCGCTTAACCCTGAGTTTAAGAAGGGCGACCTCATGGTCATCTGCGACCACATCAACCTGCAGCCCGAGAGCCCGCTCCGGGGCCGAAACGATGAAGACATGGGCCCCCGCTTTCCCGACATGAGCCAGCCCTATAACCGGCAGCTTATTTCCAGGGCATTGAATATTGCCGCCGAACACAACATTACCTGCCATAAAGGCGTTTACATAGCCGTGACCGGACCCAATCTGGAGACCAGGGCAGAATACAGGTACCTTCGCATCATTGGCGGCGATGCCGTCGGCATGAGCACAGTACCCGAAGTGATCGTGGCCAACCACATGAGCATTCCCGTATTCGCCATTTCCGTGCTTACCGACGAAGGCTTCCCCGAAGAACTTCAGCCCGTAAGCCTCGATGAGATACTGGAAACCGCAAGGGAGGCCGAACCGAAAATGACTAAAATACTCAGCCAGTTAATCGCCACGCTATAATGTTAAGGAACGCCGCACTTTTCCTGTTTTTACTGGCCATCTTCATCGCCCCGGCACTGCATGCGCAGGATCTGAAAACCACCGTCCGTGAAAATAAAGAACTCGATTCGCTCAGGAAACTGGAAGAGGAAGGCAAAGACTCTGTCATCTTCAATTCCAAATACATCCGGTACACCACGCTGCGGCTCACCAAAGACAGCATCCAGACACTGCCCCTGGACACTACCCTCAACGGCTTCCAGAACTTCAACATCCAGATACAGCCCCGGAACCCCTATATCAGTACCGGCAACCTTGGCCTGTCGGCCATGCCACTGCTGTTTCAGCCCACAAAAACCATCGGTTTCGACGCAGGTTTCCATACCCTCGATCTGTACGCCCTCAACCACGAAGACATCAAATTCTACCAGGCCCGCACCCCCTTTACCAGTTTGTACTACGTCAGTGCAGGTGAAGTAGAACAAGTCTTCAAGGTCATTCATTCCCAGAACATCAAACCCAACTGGAACATTGGCGCCAATTTCAACAGGATCGGCGCCAACGGCTTCTACAGGTGGCAGCGTGGAGATGATCTCAACGGTGCCTTGTTCACCTGGTTCCAGTCACCGAACAAACGTTATAACCTCTGGGCCAGTGCAGTCTTTAATACGCTGAAGGCCCAGGAAAACGGGTCCATTCTCAATGACTCTATATTCTCTAAAGACATACAGGTCGTCAACGACCAGATCGCCACAGACAGGCAGGCAGAGAGCATCCGGCTCAACACTGCCCGCAGGACATACCGTCAAAACTCACTACAGCTTAAACAGACCTATTTTGTTGGCCGTATAGACAGTACGGCACAGGAGATCACCAAAAAGATCCTGCCCACCAATAAGATTTCCTATACCTTCCGGTACGACGCCAATTCCTATGGTTTTAAAAAAAATGAGACCGATCAGTATGGCATACTGCCACGCGGACTGGCCGACACCGTCTATACCAATGACAGTACACATTATTCCCGTATACAGAATGAATTTATTTACAGTTTCTTTCTGCGGGGCAAGTCCGGTAAGTCTTCGCGCAATGAGCTGAAGATCGACGCCGGTATCCGGCATGAGTTTTATAAGTACGAACAAAGTGTGCTGTACAGGGACAACAGCCCTTACTATGACTATAAAGGCACCTTCCAGAATATCACGCTCCTGGGCGGCATCGGCTTTAAACTGAGCAACCGGGTCACCCTCAACGGCGATGCCCAGCAGATATTCCAGGGACGCAATGCCGGGGACTTTTTCTATGAGGCCAAGAGCAATGTCCTGCTCAGCCGGTCGGCCGGTCGTGTCGTACTGGGTACTTATTTTCAGAACAAGTCTCCCGAAGAGACCTATACCCGTTATTTTGGCAATCATTACGACTGGAAAGAAGACCTGGACCGTACAAAGACCATCAACTTTTCATTTGACTACTTCAACGACCGTTTCAAATTTGACGCAGGCGCGGAATATTACCTGATCAGCAACTACCTGTATTTCGGGCAAAACCCCGACAATCCCAAAGCGATCCTGCCCATGCAACTGAGCGGAAGTATCAACCTGCTCAAGATCAGGGCAGGTAAGCGCTTCACCTTCGGTAAATTCAATCTCGACAGCTATATCGTGTACCAGAAAACGGATAATCCAGGCAAACTGCGCACACCCGAGTTTTATACCTTCAACAGCTTCTTCATTGACCAGACTTTTTTCAAGGTGCTGAAGACCAATGTCGGCTTCGACATCAGGTACAATACCCCTTACCAGAACTACGCCTATTCCATAGCCGCAGGCCAGTTTTACCTCTCCTCTAATCCTGTTACCTTCAACGCAGAGCCCGTAGCCGATGTCTGGGTCAAGGCTAGCCTCAGAAGGGCCAATATCTTTGTCAAGTTCGATTATGTAAACCAGGGCCTGCTTTCCAAAGGATATTATACGGTAGACCGTTATCCAATGCCAGACAGGCAGCTGCTGAAATTCGGTGTCAGCTGGAATTTCTACGACTAAGTTTTCTGTGGCTTTTTCTTTGCTGCGGGAAACAGCACATTGTTCAGGATAAGTCTGTATCCCGGCGAGTTAGGGTGCAGGTTCAGGTCAGTAGGAGGGTCACCCACCTGGTGCTGGTAATCCTCCGGATCATGGCCCCCGTAAAATGTAAACCGGCCCTTGCCAGTTTCACCGTTCAGGTAACGCACTTCAGCTGCCCCCTTGTTTTCACCCAATACCGTCACGCTCGGTTTCACCAGGCTTTTGCGAAAAGCAGTCGTCTGGCCCATAAAACCCTTGATCACCTTTTCATGATTCTGCGTGAGCATGGTCGGCACAATGTCCCACTTGGCCGAGAAGTCAAAAATTGTGAAATAATCATTAGCCATAGTCAGGTCACGCGTCTGGGTCACATCTATGTTGGAAAACTCATAGTTGCCCGGGTTCTGGTCCAGCGTAAAGCCTTTAAAGGCGAAAGTCTTCCCGAAGTCCAATTTTGACTGCGCGTCCTGATCTGCCGGATCACCATCAAACATACGCTCGCAAATGTCCACACCCTCGGCGCTCAGCGCAATGTCAAAGCTGTCCGTACCCGAGCACATGGCAAACAGGAAGCCACCGCCCGCACAAAATTCCTTTATCCTTTTTGCCACCGCCAGCTTCATCTCTGAAACCTTCTTAAAACCGTTCCTTTTGGCTGCCTCTTCCTGGTTCTTCACATCGTCCCTGTACCAGGTTGCATTCCTGAAGTTCATCCAGAAACGTCCATACTGTCCCGTGAAATCTTCATGGTGCAGGTGCAGCCAGTCATAGCCGCTCAGCTTGTCCTTCAGTACCTCATCATCATAGACCACATCGTAGGGAATTTCCGCATAGGTCAACACCAGCGTTACCGCGTCGTCCCAGGGAAGCTTGCTCTTGGGAGAATATACCGCAATTTTAGGTGCCTTTTCCAGCTTTACCATTTCCATGTTTACCTGAGGGTCGGCGATCTCGTTCAGGATAGCCGTCACCCGGCCATCGGCCATCACCTGGTAGGAGACCCCCCGGGTCTTGCATTCGTCTTCTATCGTTTTGCTGTAAGCCAGCAGAAAGCTTCCGCCGCGGTAGTTCAGCAGCCAGCTCACATCTGCACCCTGCTTAATGGACCAGTAAGCAATGCCGTAAGCCTTCAGATGGTTTTTCTGTTCCTCGTCCATATATACCAGCAACGACGAGGCCTTTGCTGCCGTCAGGAATAAAAAGAATAACAGAAACAGTAATGGTTTGCGCATATCAGGCTTCATTTTGTAAATATAACGGATAATCGATACACTTAGCCTGTACCTGAAATGGGATTTGTTCGGAACTGAACCAGGATTTGTTCGCAAAACGGGTACCTGTTTGCGAACAAATCCCAACCCAATCTCAATTCAGCCCCGAATCAGGCGAGGGTTGAAGTGCCTCCGACACGGGCTTCGGGGTCCAGTCAATTCGTGCAGAGAGATACATCATCACCGCTATGATCACAAACAAGCCGACGCTGCCAAACAGTAATGCCAGGTCCTGCAACTGGATAATCACGAAAATGAAACTGTAAAATACAGTCAGTATCATTGAAAATACCAACGCAGGTTTCCTGTTCCTGAGGAGCGCACCAATGAAAAAGCCAATCAGCAGGACGGTAGCTACTGAAGCGATGAGATAGGCAATATTGAAGCCGACCTGCTCGGAAAAAGCAAGCAGCAGCGTATAATAAATGGTCATTGCTGCGCCGATCAGCACATATTGCAGCAAATGCACCCGCTTCCCGCCCAGTATCTCTGTGAAAAAAAGGGAAACAAAGGTGAGCAGTATGATCAGGATCGCGTACTTCGCAGACCGCATGGTCTTCTGGTACTGATCTACCGGCAAAATGAATTTCACGCCAAATACAGCGTCATTATTTACCTTCAACAATGCTGCATCCTTGGCCAGCCATTGCTGGGGGAAAGGCCTGTTGAAATAGGACATTTTCCAGGATGCATCAAAGCCGCTGTCGGCAATCTTGCGGTCTTCGGGGAGATACCTTCCAGTGAAGCTGGGATTGGTCCATGGACCATTTACCCGCACCGTCGTACTTTTTCCGAGGTGCATAAAGTTGAGTTCACTGCTGCCCCTGATGTCGAGGTCAAAACTGAAATTCAGCCGCGTACTTTTTCCCGCACTCAGGTCGGGGAGCACGATCAGGTTGTTGCTGAACAGGGTAGACTGACTGAAATCGGTTTCAGCGCTGTAAACGGCATTGCCCAGTTTAACTGAAGGATTGTTTTTGAGGCCTTTCAGGTCGCTGATGCCGATGGCCACCTTTGCCTTGTCCCATAAGATCAGATCAGGATTGATCCCCGACTTTTTAAGCTCCAGGTCTCCGAAGCTGCCGTTTACCGTCAGTTTGCTGTTGTACACAACCGCATCGAAAATTCCGCGGTGCAGTACTTCCGGATCGGCTTTCCCGGTAATGTCCAGCTTTTCCGGCAGCAGAAAGAGCTGGCTGATCACTTCACTGAAATTTTCCTTGCCGGCATTGTCCTTCGTGCGTACCATCGTTTTGTAGGGCAATACCAATACCGGACCCTGTAAGAGCTGGCTGCCCGACCACTTATCGGAAACCTCTCCGATCACTTCCTCCTGCCGCTGCTGTCGTTCCTGGATGAGGCTCTGGATCATGCTGGATGGGATCAGCAGGAGCAGGGTAAGTACACCGATCATGAAGAGTTTGATCAGGGCAGATTGTCCGAACCATTTAAAAATGTTGGTTACCGGTTGTTCAATTGAGTTGTTCATATCTGTTGTTTTAAAAGTACTTTGTATTTCAAAGTGTATGGGTAAAAAAAATTATTGCTTTTGCTGTCTGATTAAATTTTCAAGCGCCTGGAGGTGCTTCTTAAAGGCTTCCCTTCCTGCAGGTGATGCCGAATACTGGGTGTTGGGTTTCCGGCCAATAAAGCTTTTATTGACGATGATGTAGCTCTCCTTTTCGAGTGCTTTCAGGTGCGAGGCCAGGTTGCCGTCTGTCACGTTCAGCAGCTCTTTCAGCGAGTTGAAATCGTAGCTGTCGTTGGCAACCAGCACGCTCATGACCTGCAGGCGGATCCGGTTTTCAAAAGCCTTATCAAATTGTTCTAACGAGATCTTCACTGATTGTATTTAAAATGCATTACAGTTCCATACAAAATGTGCAGCGCCCCGAACCCTATGGTCCAGAACACGATGCCATAGCCGGGAAATGCTGCGGCCATCAGTCCAAGCACGATTTCACACAAGCCCAGCCACTTCACATCGGAAAGCGTGTACTGGCTGCCCGCCACCAGTGCAAGGCCGTAAAAAATCAGGCAGGAAGAAGAGATCACACCGAAATAGCCTCTCGACATCAGGATCAGGATCAGCAACCCACCGGTAACCAGCGGAATCGTCATGGTCATCAGGAGACGCTTGCTTACCGGGTTCCAATAGTTCTCGTTCCGTTTACGTGCCTGCCGTATGGTCAGCCAGATACCGGTAGACAGCGAAAGTACCAATACAATGGCAGCGATCAGGAAAAGCTGCCACAAGATATTCAGATCAATGTAGCTGTCCCTGAACATCAGGCCGCCATTGTCCTTGTAAACCAATTTGTATCCGACATACGCCCCGATCAGCGCATAAATCCCTGCAAGCACTCCAGAAAGCCCGCTCAGCGAGATGAACTTGCTTGATCTCTCCATCAGGTTCCTGATTGAGCTGAGCTCTGAATAGATATCTTCTTCTTTCATGTGGAATGTACTTTGAATTACAAAGTAAAATATTTTATCATTCAATGTCAAGGGGCTCTGTAAAAATAGATGAGTATGCTGCAATATTCAGCAAGATCCGGATTTGATATGGGCCGCAACATTCAGATTTTTGTATCGTAACTTTGAACAGACATGGAGACACAGGCGGCACTCAACTACGCTAGAATTGCAAAGGCGATCGATTACATACAGCAGAACTTTCGGCAGCAGCCTAATCTGGATGAAGTTGCCGAAAAGGTGCACCTAAGTCCATCACACTTTCAACGGCTCTTTACCGAATGGGCCGGAACAAGTCCAAAGCGCTTTTTGCAATACATCAGTGTAGAATATGCAAAACAACTGTTATCTGACCGGCAGGCGACCCTGTTTGACACGGCCTTTGAGACCGGTCTCTCCAGTACCAGTCGTCTGCACGACCTGTTCGTCAGTATCGAAGGGATGACCCCTGCCGAGTACAAGAATGGGGGGAAGGAACTTGTTATCAATTACAGTTTTGCAGAGAGTGCTTTTGGCAGTATCATCGTAGCCTCAACAGCCAAGGGTGTATGTTATATGGCTTTTGAGGAAGATGAGTTAAAGGCCCTGCAGGATCTTCAGGTCAGGTTTCCCAATGCCTCGTTTCACAGAAAGCTTGACCAGATGCAGCAGAATGCCCTGTTTATCTTTCAAAATGACTGGAGCAGGCTTTCAGAGATCAAACTTCACCTGAAGGGTACAGATTTTCAGCTGAAGGTATGGGAGAGCCTGCTGAAAATCCCGATGGGCAGGTTGTCTACTTATGGTAGCATTGCCGAAAGCATCGGCAGTCCGGCGGCGTCCAGGGCTGTGGGCACGGCAATCGGCAGCAATCCCGTAGCCTTCCTCATCCCTTGTCACCGGGTGATCCAGTCATCGGGGATTTTTGGCGGTTATATGTGGGGGCCTACCAGGAAGGCCGCAATCATTGGGTGGGAAGCGGCGCAAATGGAACGGGAAGGAGCGGGCGAATATGGAGAAGCTTAAGAACCTGTTACCTGCAGATGGCATTGTCAATTACTACGGTCCGCTGCTGGGTATTGCGGCAGCCGATCATTATCTTGATGCCCTGCTGCATACCATCGAGTGGAAAAACGATGAGGCGATGATTTTTGGCAGGAAGATCATTACTAAAAGAAAGGTGGCCTGGTATGGGGAAAAGCCTTTTGAATACACCTATTCCAATGTGACGAAACGTGCCCTGCCCTGGACAAGGGAACTACTGGAGTTAAAGGAGTTGATAGAGCAGGAAACAGGTGAGACGTTCAACTCCTGCCTGCTGAACCTTTACCATAGTGGGGACGAAGGAATGGCCTGGCATAGTGATGAAGAAAAAGACCTGAAGAAAAACGGGGCCATCGGCTCGCTCAGCCTTGGCGCCGAACGGAAATTTGCCTTTAAGCATAAGCAAAGCGGCGAAAAGGTAGAAATGATACTTGAACATGGTAGTTTACTGGTCATGAAAGGCACAACACAGACCTGGTGGCTGCACCGGCTGCCTCCTTCAAAAAAGGTTGCAGGGTTGCGGGTAAACCTGACCTTCAGAACGATTGTTTCGGGGGAGTAGGACAAGATTATCGCGTTAATTTATGTTAAATAGGCGGCCGAGGTTTGGCTATGCCCGATTTTTTTTGTTTTTTCATGTAAAAAAAATATGGCAAGAAACCTTTTGATCGCATTGCTGCTCTTAGTAGCTTTCGGCTGTAAGAAAAAGTTCAGTGATGATGATACTACACTTTATAAGTGGAAGAGAGATCTTTACCGTGCACGCGTGAAAGATGACGGACCTGCGATTTTTTACTCGAGAGACCCTAAAGTTTCCAGAAACCCTGATGCTGTTTTCTTAAGTTCGGAAGAGGTTGTGCTGACGGAATACCGTAAGGACAAGCAACAGGACAGTATTTATAAGGCAAGCGGGAAAACTCAGGTTTATAAATATGAAAAAATCGCCCAGCAATGATCGTTGCCAGTGGCGAATCTGATGAATTGTATCGTCAGTAATTAAAACGCGCCTTCATAATTGTTTTAACTGTCATTATGTTAAAATGTTATCTTTTCGAAAAAAGAATAGTTAGCTTGGATTGGTTAAATTTAACAGTATGAAGACGACCATTTTGATTATGGGCTTCCTGTTATTGCTCGTATTCCAATCCTATACCCAGTATAGTCATAAGATTGAGCCATTGTACAAGTTTATGCAGGCAAATGCCGATACTACGATTGTGATTGAGCAAGTTTCCAATTGGATTAGCGTTGCCCCCAATGTTTACCTTCTCAGTAAGAAGGGCGATACATTGAATTGTTTTACTTACAGAGATCTTGCTTATTCAAGAAGCAACAGCGTTCTTATTCCAACTCACATCAGACAGTCTATGTATAAGGTTCATAAACATAAAATTTTGACCGAGCCCGTGGATGTAAATGAATTCTTTAGTGTTTGTGCAATAAAACAAGAAACGCTACAGGATCTGTGGAAACAGATACATCGCCTGAGACCATGGACACTTTCTGATGATAAAGTTGATGGAGAAGGTTGCGGTGTGAATGGGCGCAAAAGTCCTGTAATATATGACGGCGGGGGTCTAAACTTATATTTGATTACGGGCAATGAAATCAAGCAGCTCTACTTTTATGCGCCGGCATTCTACCAGAAATATTGTAAATGGCGTAGAGGCAGGGAAGCGGTTCTCAAAAT
Organism: Pedobacter sp. JY14-1; assembly: GCF_029269825.1. GTDB lineage: Bacteria > Bacteroidota > Bacteroidia > Sphingobacteriales > Sphingobacteriaceae > Pedobacter. The sequence continues at coordinate 690,847 of NZ_JARJHU010000003.1, forward strand.
AGAAGGGTTGTTTCGGGAATATGTTCAATGAATGCAATCCAATTAACCCGTCTATTTCAAATAATTAAACGATTTGTACAAAGTGCTCCACTACCGGAAACGGATCATAATGATGGTGCAAAAGCTCCCGCCATTTAGTGTATGCTTCAGATTGCCTGAAACCGATTGTGTGGTCTTCGAGTGTTTCCCACTGTACCAATAGGAGATATTTATTGTCTTGCTCGATACACTTCTGTAAAGTATGGTTAATGTAACCGGGAATTTGACTTATATATTGGCCTGCTTCTTTGAAGTCGGATTCAAAGCTTTCGAGGTTAGGCTTCTTTACATATAGCATTGCTGCTTCAAGTATCATAGTTTTAAAGTTAAGGATTGTCTGAGCGTTTCGTGTTTTATGGGTAATTACTCTGGATCAAGGACGTTAGCGGAGCGAAAGATTCAGAATGCTATGCCTATCTAACAATTGACCAGGCAATCATTCCGACTATAACCAAAGGGGCGACAATCGTCATGAGCGTGGAATATGCGATGTAAAGCCATCTAATTGCCAATGGTAACCGGCCAAAGTCATACTTGTTGTCTTCAATTGTTTTATTCTTGAATTTATCACTAGAGTGATACCATGCCCAGGGAAAGACAAGTATGGCAGATATGACCGTTGCATATCCTACATTTAGATGTAGATTATGCGTGCTTTGAGATGTAATTATAACAAAAAAGAGCAACAATGTTCAAAGAACAGTCTTAAGCAACGCTTCTTAGAAACGGCTTGATTTAGGAATGATATATTTACAAGTGGTCTTTCAGTTCTTCTTTCAGCTTATGAAAGTAGCTGATTTTGCTCGCCAGCAGATCCTTTTCAGACATCTTTGGTTTAGCAATCGGAGTTGAGATATTCTTTCCATCAGTGACTTTTATCGTCACTTCATCACCAATGATCAATTCCCGATCACACCAAGTTAAATATGTTTCAGTTGTTGAATCTAAACCGCTCACGTTGATGCTCAGGTATTTGTGACTATCCACATTGCTGTTTACCCATTGCGTTATTACCGATACCACTCCAAACTCCGATGTGATTCCGGCAGTCGAAACCAGATGATTGTTGACGTATATTTCAAATGAAGGATTGTTCATGAAGTAATTATAGCAAAAAAGAGTAGCAATCCACCATCACTTCCTTGCATCTTCGAACAAGTCCGGATCCTTATATGAATATCTTATAGGAAATATATCTCCAACGATAATTCGCTTACTATCTTCAACATCATCTATTATGTGATGATTGTATATCTTACCGTTCGAAGAATAAGTAAACTTAATTATTATTCCTGGGTAACTTTTGGGACCGCTCATGTATTTAACCGATGTGACTATCGCATTCGCATTCTTACCATACATCCTAAGCTGCGTGTCAACATAATTATTATGAAGAATATTAATTAAAAGAAGTGTAGATCCTGCTAAAAGGACGAAGGTTAAGCCTTGGATCAGGTAGTTTCCCGAAAACCATACCTGAATTAGAAAATAAATAGATATTGCGATAACTAATTGATCGAGGCCATAAAGGGTTGACAACTTATGCGCATAGTACATGTGCGCATAGCCAGAAGCTACAATCGTTATAGAAAATATTAAAGTTAGAATATTACTTCTTTTCATCATGAAAAACCTAATTCAGCAGGGTTTTGAAGTCCGGTGTATCGAACACAAACTCGGGCTCCATATGATTAGGGCTGTAATTAACTACAAGTGGAAACCGGTTAGCACGCTCAACAGTTACCATAAGGGCATGTGAACCTTTTCCAAAGAAGTTTTCAAATACTGCGATACCACGTGACTTTTCAACTAAATGAACCCGGAATTTTCGCTCGTTACCTCTAAAGTCTGTAGTACTGACCGCGTAAACATCTTTACTATTTTGCGTCACCCCATTAATCAAGTGTACCATTCGTTCCATTTCCTTCACGAGCATGGTGCTGTCATTAAACGACACCTTCCTTTGTGTTCTATTTGATGGAGAGTAGACATAGAATCTCTCTTTATACGTGTGGAGTTGAACCCAGTTACGAGGCAATTCACTTAGGGTAATCGGTTGAATGCGTGGCTTTTTGTATTTCTGAAGTTCCTTAACGTCCTGCTTATATTGTTTGTCAGAATTAGTGTAATCAAGGTTTGTAAGTACTGCAAAGTATGGCGACTTAGCTTCGTCTTTATCCACATAAACTGAGTGCCCTTCCGCATTGGGCTTTCTCAGAAAAATGGTGTCTCTTTTCTCTTTCTCCTGTTGCAATGTAATTTCACGGCTGATGTCTGATCTTACTTGGCTATACATCGGTCTCACCATCTTTAGAAACATCGTGAGAATTGCCTCGTAGTGTCGATACACAGGCTCATCCGGATACTCTCGGATAGGATCTTCCGGAGATCCAAAACTGAATGATCTTTTACTCCCGTTTATCTTATAAATAATATGATACGGAGTTAGAAACCCTTTCTTATATATCTCGCGCTGATTTGGTAAAGTTGTAATCTGATGGGCAAGCAACTGTTCAACTATAGAATCAAGATTAGCTTCATCAATATGGAATTTCTTGTAATTGTAGGGATTTACAGATAGAGGTGCTGGACTTCGGAAATCATCCTTCATTTTATGATAAAAGTAACCTACGTATTTCCCATCTTTCCTGGTAATTGTCGTTACCGTTTGGTCATACCACTTGGCATTAAGTAGAAACCTGATCTCAAATTCAGTGGAATCGTCAGTAGGCTTCAATTCCCACCCATAATTACTCTTTTCAAATTCAGGACATGCACAACCAGGTACTATTTCCTGAAACTGATAACGTTTTTGTTGGGCCAGACTGATGTTAAAAGTAAGTACCAAAGCCAGAAAGAACGAATAAAATAATAGCTGGCGTTTCATAATGATGTTCATGCTTGAATTTAAATAGGTACCTCGAATCATTGATGACCTTATCAATAGGACCGCCATCATCATGCGAATTCCATAGGCGTTAAGGTACGGAATTAAGATAATATTTGATGAATGCCATTTTATAGCATTAGCTGCAACCAGATGTGGGAATTATTTTGCCTATGTATGCCATACAGAGTTTTTGCTTTTACATAAATCAACCCCACGGCTAATAAAATCAATGGTAAGTAAGTAATTGATAGTATAATGAAGACGCACACATATCCAATGTTTAGGAGCACAGAACAAAACAGTATCGACTTTTTAGGGGATCTTGGAATGAACAAAACTAAGTCGAAAGGATTAAATATCAATATGTTATAATTGTATGAAAATTCCTCCCTATTGGAATATAGCATTAAAAAAACGATGACAATTCCTAAAACACTGGTGAATACTAAGAGGTATCTACTTTTGTACAAAACCACAAAGATCAATACCGAAAGTACAACTATGTAGTCAATATGCCAGGTCTTTAATTCATTTTTTGGTGGAAGAATTGAAGTTGGGTTCCCGAGAATTGAACTTTCTTTGGAGTTGGACAGCTTGGTATGGGATAGAGTATTTATTAACGAATCTGGCAAATAATAATTAGATGCTATACTGAGTTTTTTTTCTCCTGTTGCCCCTAATAAACAATTGACAGGAAATCTCCAAACGGAGTTAAATCTCATGGTTTCATTTAAAGATTGCCGGTACGTAGAATTTAATTCATAGTCAGGCTGAATAATTTGATCGCCTAATATTCTCTTCAGCAGTTCGGAAATCTTTGTTGAACAATTATTTTGTAAAAACTGATATCTATAAAATCTAGATGAAGAGTTGTAAATGTTATGGAGCTTAGCTTCTAGATCATAAACTTCGTTCTCAGTTAATAACAACTGGAATTCCTTTACCTCTCTACCTTCGGCCTCATAGGAAAGAATAAACTGATCATAATCTTCAATTGATAACGCATAATCCAAATTTCCTTTGATGTACTTTGAAATAAACTGTGGCGTTGAGGCATCGAAGGTTCCAAAATTATAGACTCTGTCGCTTACACCATTTGTAATTCTAATTCCAACATGGCCGAATATTGAGTAAATTTCATTCCCTAGCCCACAATAGATAATGCTCGCTTTTTTGACGTTGTAATGCTGGCAATAACAAAATATCGGGCATAACCATAAGATAAAAAGGCTAAGCTTAAAAGTTTTCATTGTTGATTTTCCTTAATATAGCAAAATGGTAGCAAGGTCAGTAAAAATTACTTAATCAGAATCTAGCTTTCAACAATCCCTAGATAACCCGCTTAAAGCCTTCCAAACTATACCTCGTAAAAACAAAAAGCCTCTCCTGACTATCAGAAAAGGCTTTTTTTGTCGGGATGGCCGGATTTGAACCGACGACCTCCAGCACCCCATGCTGGCGCGATACCGGGCTACGCTACATCCCGAGCGGTGAGGCTAAGGCATAAAGCCCTTGCTCCCGGGGTTGCAAATTTAGAGATATTGTTGTGTTTTGCAAGATGATTTGCAGTTTTGTAATGATGGTATTGCTTTATTTTGTCGTTGCAGGTTCGTAGTATGGGCCAGGCTTAGGTGTAGTAAGGAAGTTTGCCATATTGGCGGCATCATTAGCCGGTTGTATAACCTGCAAATGAGCGCAGGTATTTATCAATGTACAGCTCTTTTTCCTTTGATTTGTATTGCTGAATGTAGCGGGGGTGTTCGAGTACGGCTAGCTTTTCAAACAGCTGTTCTGTTTTATTGATCTTCTGGATAAAATCTGCATTTTTTCTGCCTAAGATGAAAACTTCTGAAGTATCGAGGCCAAGACTGATGTGTGCCTTTAAGGATTTGATCATGAAGTCGCGGAGGGTTTCGAAAAGAACCGGTTCATCATAATAGTTGGCATTGAGCCACTTTCCGTCGCGGGTCTGGCGGATGATGGCCAGTGGAAAAGGAGAATTGATATAAAAATCCCTGTAGAAAGCCGCCGCGCCGCCGTATGCAGCGATCATGTCATACATGTAGACTGATGAGATCTCATGAGTATGCGCCGTGTGCATCGTAATGCCGCAGGCACTTTCCAGACGTTTCGTATCGGTAAAGGGTACGCCGGTAACACCCGCCCCATGACGGCTCGGGTTAATGCCTACTATAAACCGTCGTTTTTTCGAGTCGCTGTAAAACTTGTGGTAGAATGCTTCCATTACCTGTAGTGTTTCCGGATTATCGAGGTATGGATTCATGACCTGAATGCCCGGTGGCAGATCGCCTGTGTAACGCAGGTTGCGGTTGAATTCAACTACTTTTTCGGCGAAGGTTTTCATGCAGGCTAATATAGTGCTATTGGTTAGAGATTGGCAAACCTGAGGTTTTTGTCATCGGTGAAGGTGGGAAGTCAGTGAAATAGCCTATACTTGCTGTAACTTATTCTTATTTTAGTTCAACTAAAAAAACTATGGGGGCTTACGCTGCGTACACAGATCAGGATCTGCTGGCTTTTTTAAATGAGGGCGATGCCGCTGCTTTTGAGGAAGTCTTTGTTCGCTATGAGCCGCTGCTGCTGAGCTTTATCTATAAAAAGATCGGCGATGAGGATGCTTCAAAGGACATGCTTCAGGATATCTTCGTGCAGTTATGGAACCAAAGGAGTGGGCTTGTGGTGCAGACGCTGGCGAGTTATTTGTTTACTGCGGCCTTAAATAGGATCAGGGACGGATTCCGGCACCGGGTAATGCATGAGGAGCATATCGCTAAACTGCAGCAGCTCATTGAAGAAGAGGCAGGCGGAACAGATCACCGCATCCGTGAAAAAGACATTACCCGATTGATCGAACAGGAAATTGCGGCCTTGCCCGATAAGATGAGGCAGGTGTTTCTGCTTAGGAAGGATGCTTTTATGAGCAACAGGCAAATTGCAGAGGAACTGGGAATTTCCGAGCAGACTGTAGAAACGCATATGAAGCGTGCCTTGAAAACGCTTAAAGGCAGGCTTGGCCCAGAGCTGTTTATGCTGGTGGTTTAAATTGAATGATCTATAATGCTGAGTATTTGAGATACATTAAATTTTTTTATTTACGAGTACCCACTCACGGTTTTTCATTCGTCCTGTAATTTGTAAGCGTTAGAAAAGGGCTTGCGAAGTTGAAAAGGGAAAAAAATAAATGAATGAAGCGAAAGCACTTCTGGAGAAATATAAGGCTGGCACTTGCAGTGAGGACGAACTGCGTCTGGTAGACAAGTGGCTGCTGGAACTGCATGCCGGTGAAGCGGCGGGGCTGAGCGATGAGGATTTTGAGCGGATCGGCGCAGCGGTGTGGAGCCGGGTACTTGCCGGTGCGGATGATGTTAGCGGAGAGAAAAGAGGTAGGGTTAAGCGGTTGCCGATGTACGTCAGGATTGCAGGTATTGCCGCTGCGGTGGCGACGATTGTGTTTGGGGTGTGGTTTTTTAATTCCACATTTAATGCTTCCCGTCGTTCCGAGGATGCGAGGAATCTCTTGAATGCCGCTAACGACATTGCTCCCGGTAACTATGGCGCGACGATCACTTTGGCAAATGGACAGGTGATTCAACTGGACAGCGCGAAAAAGGGTGTGGTTGTCGGAGGCGCTGCGGGGCTTGCTGGGCTGAGTTATGAAGACGGCAGTGAGATTGCTTCGGAAGCTACGCAACCTCACAATGACGGCAGGGGTGGCAATGACGACCGCTCCAACCCGTCATCCCGAGGTAACGAGGGATCTCTTGAAGATGCCAGTTCAAGGGATGTCTCCTCACGTCGACATGACGGCACTACGAATGACGGCACTACGAATGACGGGAATGCGCAAAGCAAGGTAATGATGATCGCGACAACAGCCAAAGGCCAGACCTACACCTTTACACTACCGGACGGAACAAAGGTCTGGCTGAACGCAGATTCAAAACTGGAGTTTCCAGCTCAGTTTTCTGGTAAAGAGCGAAAAATATTTATGCAAGGTGAGGCGTATTTTGTAGTAAAACATAATGATAAACAACCGTTCAAAGTAGTGAGTAAAACGCCGGGTGGAAGGGAGCAGGTGGTGGAAGATATCGGCACGGAGTTTAACATTAACGCTTACCCTGATGAACCAGGTGTAAAGACGACTTTGGTAGAGGGTAGTGCGGCGGTAAATGGCGAGGTACTTAAGCCAAACGAGCAAGCAATTCTAAATAATCATTCCTTAAATGTAATCCCTATTGATGCAGCGGCTATTGTGGCCTGGAGAAATGGAAAATTTGTTTTCATGAGCGAGAGCCTGGGCAGTATCATGCGTAAGGTATCGCGATGGTATGGTGTAGAAGTGAGTATCAGCGATGAGCTGGCCCGGGAGACCTTCTCGGGATCGGTAAACCGGTTTGATAAGGTTTCTATGCTGCTGAGAAAGATTGAACTGACCAATACCGTGCATTTTAAAATAGAGGGAAGGAGGATTGCCGTGACCAGATAGCTACCAAAAAACCAAAGAAAAGATAGAAAAGGAAAAAGCCAGGAGTGCTCTGACCTACCCCTGGCAACAGTCTGGATCTATCCAAAAACATTGCGACTAAACAACCGATTCGTATAAATCCAAACTAAACCAAAGTTAATGAAATTGTATTACCAATTATTTCGGATTATGAAACTGACCGCTTTCATTATCGCGATTGCACTGGTTCAGGTGAGTGCCACCACGAAAGCACAAATAACCCTGGACAAAAAAAACGCCCGGCTGCGGGAGGTGCTGCAAAGCATAGGCCAGCAAAGCGGCTATGACTTTTTATATAACGACGCTGCGCTGAACAGCGCCAGGCGCATAACCATTAAGACCAGGAACGAAAGCCTGGAAGCGGTGTTAAAGGCCTGTTTCGAAAACCAGCCGCTGACTTATACCATCGAGGATAAGACCGTGGTGATTAAGCAAAAGGAAGCGTCTTTCCTGGATAACATCGTTGCCCGATTTCAGGCGATTGATGTACGGGGTAAGGTGGTGGATTCGCTGGGCAACGGACTAGCCGGGGCGACAGTGAGCGTAAAGAATGGCAAAGGCTCTACATCTACCGATGCGGGAGGAAGTTTTCAGTTGAAGAATGTGGATGAGGGAGCGGTATTGGTGGTGAATTATTTAGGTTATGTGATAAGGGAAGTTGCTTCGAGTAAGGAGTTTATGAATGTGGTTTTGCAGCAGAGTGAAAGTAAACTGGATGAGGTGCAGATACAGGCCTATGGGGTTACTTCGAGGAGGCTGAGTACCGGGAATATTTCGAGTGTCAAGGCTGAGGACATTGCTAAACAGCCGGTCACGAACCCACTTCTAGCGTTAGCTGGAAGGGTGCCGGGATTAGAGATTTCCCAGTCAAATGGTTTGCCTGGATCAGGCGTCCGTATCAGAATTCAGGGGACAAATAGTATTAGGAGCAATGCGAACGAGCCGTTTTACGTAATTGACGGGGTTCCATATCCATCAACCAAATTAGTGAGCACCGGCCAGCCGGGAGATATAGGTCATCCGATGAACTTTATAAATCCACAAGATATTGAAAGTATAGAAGTGCTAAAAGATGCAGCTGCAACATCAATTTACGGAAGTAGGGCGCAAAATGGAGCTATTTTAATTACAACGAAGAAGGGAAAGTTTGGTAAAGCAAAGATAGATTTTAATCTTCAGACTGGTTTCGGAAGAGTTGCAAAACAACTTGATCTGATGGACACTAAGCAATATGTGGCAATGAGAAAGGAAGCCTTCTCAAATGACGGAATTGACTTTGTCACGACTTTCCCATTTAACAATAAGGCCTATCAGTATTTCTATGCACCAGATATTTTATTGTCTGATACCAATCGGTATACTGATTGGCAAAAGGAACTCATTGGCGGTAGTGCAGAATATCACAATGCGCAAGTAAGTATTTCGGGTGGCAGTACGGATATACAGTATATGCTTAACGGTAATTATCATAAAGAGACCACAGTTTTTCCTGGAGATCGCAACGACCAAAAGGGATCGGTTCATTTTAACATAAACTCCAATGTAAATGAAAGACTTCGGATCACCGTGTCAGGAAGTTATATGGCGGACATTAACAATCTTTCAAGTGTAGATTTAACATCACGCGCTATGACATTACGCCCGAATGGGCCAGATATTTATTTGCCTGATGGGAGTTTGAATTGGGAGATGGTAAACTATGATAATCTCAATCTCATTGGCAGTACCTTTAGCAATCCCCTAGGGGAATTCTCAAGAATTTACAGGGGTCGCACAAATAACCTTTTGGGTAATGGAACCGTTGCTTATAAGCTCTTGTCAAAGTTGAACTTCCGATTAGGCTTTGGATATAATAGACTTGTAACAGATGAAATTGCTACCAGCCCATCTACAGCGGTAAATCCAGTTGCTGCGAAGACTCATATAAGAACCGCCTCCTATGGAGACACTGAACAGAGTACTTGGAATGTTGAGCCTCAATTAAACTATGCTAACACTATTGGGAACGGAAGATTGGATTTTTTAGCAGGGACATCCATTCAACAAACTACCGGGAAAAGTAATTCCATATTTGGTCAAGGTTATAACAACGATCTTGTTCTGGAAAACATGGCCGCTGCGCAAACACTGACATCAACGGGTGTTTTTGATTCTGCTTATAAATATTTTGCGATTTTTGGTCGATTAAATTACGTATTATCTAATAGGTATATTGTCGAATTATCTGCACGACGGGACGGAAGTTCTCGCTTTGGGGATCAAAACAAATTCCACAATTTCGCTGCATTAAGTGGAGCATGGATTTTTTCAAACGTGTTATTTTTGAAGGAAAATTTCCCAGTTTTAAGCTTTGGTAAACTCAAAGCCAGTTATGGTACAAGCGGGAGCGACCAAATTGGTGACTACGTATATCTATCCCAATATTGGAGCAATGGAACTGATATTCCATATGGAGAGGGTAATGGCCAATTTCCTATAGGCTTAGCTAACCCCTACATCCAGTGGGAAGAAACCAAAAAAGTATCAGTCGGTATAGATCTAGGTTTTTTTCGTGACCGGATTCTGTTAAATGCAACATACTTTAGAAACCGTTCCGGAAATCAGTTGGTCAGCTATAAGTTACCATCAAGTACAGGATTCACATTAATCACATCTAATTTTCCGGCAGTCATACAAAATACGGGTATAGAGTTTAGCCTGAACACACAAAATATTCGAACAAAGGACTTTGATTGGACTAGTGCCTTTAATATAACAATACCCAACAATAAGCTCCTCTCTTTCCCAGACCTTGAAAATTCTTCTTACGCCAATGAGTTGGTCGTTGGCCAACCCATGAGCTACATCAAATTATTTGATTTTGCAGGAGTAGATCCTGCCACTGGGATGTATAAATATAGTGACAAAAATGGCAATTTGACATCGCGGCCAGATCAGCAGCCAAATAATGATCATTTGCGCATGAATACAGCGCAATCGTTATATGGTGGCTTACAGAACAGTTTTAAATACAAATGCATTAGTTTGGATTTTTTAATTCAATTCGTAAAGCAAAATGGACCAAGCTATCTTTATGGAAGTTATGCACAGGGTAGAAACACACAAAGATTCAATGACCCTGTCTGGGTTTTAAACCGTTGGAAAAAGCCAGGCGATATCACATCAATAGGTCAGTTTACAAATAGTAACACTACTATTCAGAATAGTGGGCAATCCACCCCCTTGGGTCGGAGTACAGCCGTTTGGGGGGATGCATCATTTATTAGATTTAAGAATGTTTCGCTCACTTGGGAGTTACCGCAAGCATGGCGAACCCGACTAAGGTTTCAAAATGCGAAGTTGTTTGTTCTAGGGCAAAATCTTTTCACCATTACAAATTACAAGGGACTTGATCCTGAAAGTAAAAGCTCTACTGTCCTGCCTCCATTGCGTGTAATAACTTTTGGAACAAACTTCACTTTTTAACTGATGATTATGAAAACAATATTATATCCAAAAGCGATTATCTGTCTATTGCTAAACTTGATAGTTTTCACCGGATGTAAAAAACTTACTACAGTTGATGCGCCCATAACAAGTACAAACGACAAAACAGTGTTTGCGAGCGATGCTGATGCGACTTCAGTGTTGACCAATCTGTATATCGGCTTAAGTCAGGGCGGTATCAGAGCGTCTGATAATCTAATGAGCCTTTCAGTATTCGGAGGATTATCCGCCGACGAACTTATTCTATTTCCGGGACAAACAGATCGTGGTTACGAAGCTCATTATGAAAACAATTTATCCGTAACTACCCCTGGGGCTGCCAACTACTGGTCTAAATGTTACAATGCTATTTATGTTACAAATATGGTTTTGGAGCAACTTCCGGATAATAATTTACTTAGCCCGGCAGTTAAATCCCAACTGCTTGGGGAGGCGTATTTTATGAGGGCATTCAACTATTTCTATTTGATAAATATTTATGGCGATGTACCACTAAACTTGACCACAGATTACGAGAAAAACAGGGTAAGGCCGCGTACTCCTAAAGCTGATGTCTATGAGCAAATAGTCTCAGATCTAACAATGGCCGAAAATCTGATGCGTCCGGACTATATCAATTCGAAACACCTTAGTACATCAGAAAGGACCCGACCTAACAGATATGCCGCTATCGCATTGCTTTCCAGAGCATATTTGTATATGGGTAGATACTCAGAAGCAGAAGCACAGGCCAACGAAATTATATCAAACAATTCGGTTTACCAACTTGAGGATGCTCCGTATGCTTTCATAAAAGAAAGTAAAGAGATTATATGGTCAATTCAATCTGTTTCAACCGACATCACAAATACAACCGATGCCAATTTCTTCATTCCTGATGAGGCTGACCTTTCTTTTCCGGAAGGCGGTTTCCCTGTAACCCTGGATCCAGAATTGGCTGACAAACTGCAGCCGGTTGACAAAAGAAGGATTAATTGGATCGGCAATGTCGATATCGCTGGGACAAATTTTTACTATCCTAAGAAATACAAGAACGATGTAACGACGTCAGAGGTTACCGAACAAACTATCGTGTTCAGACTCGCTGAGCAATACCTAATCAGAGCCGAAGCACGTGCCAAGCAAGGCAGACTGTCTGGAGCCAACTCTGCAGAAAGTGATCTAAACGAAATACGAACACGTGCGGGATTGCCCGGGACTACGGCAACTGGTAATGAAGCCGCAATGATGGACGCAATACTCACGGAACGTCAGGTTGAATTATTTACGGAGTGGGGGCATCGCTGGTTCGATCTGAAACGATTAGGCAATGCAGATGCAATATTAGGACCGATAAAGGGCTCAAACTGGCAGACCACCGATCAGCTTTATTTGATTCCCCAAGAGGAGATTGACGCTAACCCAGGAATAAGGGGGCATCAAAACCCACAATAGTTAATGTTAAACAGACCGAAGATCATGAAAATATTTAATTCACATCTCTACTTACTGATAAGTATCGCCGTTATAACGGCTTGCAAAAAGGACTCTATAGAGACCAAACCTTTGGCATCCCTGACTGTCACTAACGCAATTATTGGCGGCTCAACAGCGAAAATCGGAAGTAACACCGCTACCATTGGCAATAACAACAGCGGTAAATTTACCTTTGTCGCTGGTTCCAGCCAGCTTTATATCTTCCCACAAACTGATTCCCTAAAGCCATATTACAATAATGCAATCAGTATGGGCAACGGCGAGATGTACTCTTTGTTTTTGGCCGGCACTTTACCCAATGTTGAAGCGGTAATAATCAAGGACAATATTCCAAAGCAAACAGCCTTTACTGCTGGTATACGATTTGTTAACCTTTCTCCAAATAGTGAACCACTAAATGTTAGTTTCACGAATACGCCTACAATAAACGAAGTGGAAAACCTTGCTTATAAGCAGTACACCGAGTTTAAAACTTATATTCCAGGCACAGCAACATCATACAGTTTCCAGATCAGAAAGTCGAGCGACAACTCTGTTCTGGCAACCTATACACTTACACCTATCCCGCGCTCGGCTAACGTGACGCTGGTAATAAGGGGATTAATGAACGGATCTCCGGGAATAGGTATTTTCAAGGTGAATAACGACAGACCTTAATGTACATCAAGGGCAGATTATATCTGCCCTTTTCAAAACAACTATATGAACAATAGAACAATATTTCTAGTGTGCGGGATGCTTATTTGCTTTAGCACACGTGCTCAAGAGCAAAAGCCAGCCATCGGGATTTCTGGTCCTGAGAAATGGTCTTCGATAGGTTTTGAGAGTACGGTTATAAGTGACGACGGAAAGCATATTATGTATGCTATCGAGGAAAACGGAAATACTGGTATAACGCAGAAAGCTTTAATTGTAAAATCAATCGCTTCTGACTGGCAAAAAAGATATGAAGATGTAAATGCTTTTTCATTTAAATTTTCTCCTGATGGAAGATATGCCTTTTTCAAGAAGAGCGACGGAAAAAAATACCGCGTTGACCTTAACAGCCGGAAAGAAGAAATCTATTCTGCCAGGGACGATGATAACTTACTAATCCAAGAGGCCACAGAAGAATACGTCTTTTCAAAAAAGGCAGAAGCTCTGCCATCACCTGATCCTAATCTAGCTCGGGTAGATGTTTGGGGTTATGAAGATGCTAACTATGCTAACCCCTGGCGTAAAAGGAAGGACGTGTTGGAATATGACTATGTGACCAATAGATCTACCGGCAAAGGTTTCCAGCTTACTCATAAAAATGAACAAATCGTTCAAATAAAGGGTGAATGGGCGATTATCAGTTACTGTGAAGGTGGAGACTCCCCTACAGAAAAATTCTGGAACGATAAGGCTCGTGTAAAATACTACCTTACTTCATTGATTGACGGGACTAGAACATTTATTATGCGTGAGCCTAAGAGTGAAGGTACAACATATATACAGTTCTCTCCAGGTACAGGGTATATTGTTATTCCTGATAACGCGAATCTTTCCTATTCATGTTTTAATATCAAGACAAAAAGGCTATACGATATCTCAAAAGGCAAGAAAATTACAAGAAGAGGAGCAGGGCATATGGATGTAGAAATTTTGCCAATGGATTTTACATTTTTGTCAGACAGTACTTTGCTGTCTGGCGATGAGTATGACCTTTGGAAGCTGGACCTTAGAGGAGATGTTGCCCCAGTGAACTTAACGAATGGTTACGGCAGAGCTAATAAGATTGCTTTCCGTACTCAAAAAGTAAAGATTAAAACCGGAGAACGGAAATTGCATCGTGAAGTTAACGGGTACATTATTAATGCTTTCGACACTAAAAATAAGTCCTGGGGATTTTATAGCTTAAAAAATTTGAATGGCTCTAACCCCATAGAATTATCAATGGGGCCATACTACTATGGCGGTGAGTCAAATCCTATACTGAAGGCGGAAGGCTCGGATGTCTACATTGTTAAGCGCGAGACAGCTAAGGAATCTCCGAACCTATTCGCGACTCGTGATTTTAAAGCTTTTAAAAGATTAACTGATGTTAAACCTGAAAAGGAATACAACTGGTTAACCTCAGAGTTGGTCCATTGGACTGACTTAAATGGAAAGGGTTGCGACGGTATACTTTACAAGCCGGAGAACTTCAATCCAAACTTGAGATATCCTGTTGTTACTGTTATTTATGATGGATTCTCACAATTTCTCAATAGGTTTCCATTCTACAATGTCAACTCCTTGGGCCACGGCAACTTTTTGCCGGTCACTTGGTTGGCTAGTAATGGTTATCTAGTTTTCGTACCCGACATCACACTGCGTAGGCCAGGAAAGGTATTAATAGATACATACAATACACTAATTCCTGGAGTAAACCGTATCAAGTCGTTTCCATTTGTTAGTGAAAAGAAGATTGGCTTACAAGGTGCTAGCTGGGGCGGAATGCAGACAAATTATATCGTGACCCAATCAGACATTTTTGCTGCTGCTCATTCGGCAGCTGCATATTCAGAATACATTTCAAGTACCGGCTATTCTTCTGAAATATCGCCTGATTACAATATGCCGGGTAAAGGTGAATCTTTCGGGGGATTGATAACAGAAGTACCAGAAAATTACGTAAGTCAATCTGCGTTGTTTCTTGCTGAGAAAGTGACTACGCCGTTATTGATCAGACATAACAGACAGGATCCATTGCCTTTCTATCAAAGCTTGCAATATTTTAGATTACTTCGAAGGCTTGGCAAGAAAGCCTGGTTGTTGCAATATGACGATAGCGAACATGGTTTGCAAAAAGGAAAAAGCATGACAGATTGCTACCTCAGAATTTCCCAATTCTTCGATCATTACTTAAAAGATAAACCAGCTCCTAAGTGGATGACGCAAGGCATCCTTCCAGATCTAAAGCAAGTTGACTCGGGACTTGAACTGGATCCAGGCGTAGAACCATAAATTTAAAACTTATCATATGAAAAACTTAATTACAACATTTTTTGCTGTGATACTGGCTGTGATTGCTCATGCCCAGGGAATTCGCTTTGAAGATTCGCTAAACTGGAAACAGATAACAGACAAAGCGAAAATGGAAAACAAATACATCTTCATGGATGCTTACGCGAGTTGGTGCGTTCCCTGTAAGGAAATGGATGCCAACACATTTCCCAAAAAAGAGGTCGGTGACTTTATCAATGAAAGGTTTGTCTCCGTAAAAGTTCAGATGGACCAATTGAAGAACGATAATGACAAAGTGAAGAGTTGGTATGTTGACGCAAAGGAAATTTCTGGAAAATATGAGGTAAGCGCTTTTCCGACAATCTTGATATTTAATACTTCCGCAGAACTTGCCGGAAAGATTCTCGGTTTTCGGGATGCAAATGAATTAATAGCGGAAGCCAAAAAGATCATTGAAGACAGTGAAGCTTTTGAACCGAAATATCGGGCGTACCTTGCAGGCAAGAATGATTCTGCGTATGTGAAAGCGTTGGTAGTGGAAGCGGACAGAATAGGAAGAAAGGGATTGGCCCATACCCTCGCGCAGAAATACATAAATAACTTATCTGAATCAGAATTATTTAAGCCTCATAACTTGGTGTTTACATACGTTCATACCAGTAAATCGACCGATAGAGGATTTAAAATTTTCAGAAACCAGGCAAAGAAGGCAGACGATATTTTCGGGCCGAAATTCAGGAGGCCCTCTAAGCGACTCGTGGATAAGATTATTTATGGAGAAGAGATTGAGCCTTATGCTAAATCAGGAAATGCTGACTGGGAGAAAATACTTTCAACAATCAAAAAGAAATACGAAGCTCTTGATGATGAATATTATTACGGTATACGCATGTATTATGCTTCGGAAAATAAACTTTGGGATGAGTTCGGTAAATTCTATGCCCTGTACTACAAAACTGCTTTTAATCACAGCGCTTATCATATCAACAATATCTCTTGGTGGGTTGCTCAGTACGTTAATGATCCTTCTGTCCTTGATGTAGCTGTAAATACCATGAAATACAATAATGAGCACTATGATATGGATAACGCCGGCGCATGGGACACCTATGCAAACCTGCTTTATAAAGCGGGTCGGAAAGCTGAGGCTATTGCTGCACAGGAGAAAGCTGTTGAGTTGTCAAAAAATGGGAAAGAGTTTGTAGATACGTTGGAGAAAATGAAGGCGGGAGCTAAGATTTGGTGACATAGGAAAACAATATCATTCGATGCATAGCAGGCTTATGATGGTTCGGTTTCTGTATCTGCTGGAATGTCACTTCCGTGACGAACACCAGCCAATGTTCTATGCCTCGGCGATGAATATGACGCTGTTCCAGATCAACAACCTTACCCGAAAAGAGCTCGGTAAAAGGGTCTATGAGTGTATTCAGGACAGAATTCACAATGAAGCGCTTCATCTCCTCCTACATTCATCCCTGAAAGTAAGCGAGATTGCGTATACCATTGGCTGTTATGACCATGGGCATTTTACGAGGAGTTTTAAGAAGAGGGAAGGGGTTTCGCCGGTGCAGTACAAGAGATCTCTCGCTGCGCTCGGCATGACGAGCGGAAGCTGCGCAACCTCGAGATGACCAATTTAAATTAACGACAACATTGAATATAAATTTAAGAGCAAGACTGGACCCGGCGGTCCTGAACAGGAAGACTTTTGACCGGATGATCCGGTACATATCGCGTTTTAAAGCGATGAATCCGGAGAGCGTAGATTACCTGTCGGAGGTAATGAAGGCGGGTTTGTGTAAACGAAAATTTAAGTTTCCGCACCATGCACAGGGCGAGCATGTAGAGACGGCTTATTACATTGGCAGGGGTTATATTGTAACCTATGCAGAGGTGCGCGGATCGGTGCATGTGGTGGGCATTTATGGTGAGGATGAGATTGTGGGCGGCTTTTCTTTTGTGACGGGGCAGCCGAGCCCTTACAACATCCGGATTGTAAAAGACACTTATGTTTTAGCGATCAGCAAGGCCGATCTGGAGGAAGGTTGCAGAAGGGTGAAGGGCCTGGAAGAGCAGGTGCGGCTTACACTGGGCGGTTTTGAAGCGCGCAAAGTGGAACGTTTGGTAACGAAGAATTTGCCGATAGAGGAGGCGGTGCTGAAGTTTTACGGGAAGCATCCGGGCTTGCTGCACAGCGGATTGGTACCGCTGGAGGAGATCGCGAGTTTTCTGGGTATGGGGCGTACTACGCTTGCGGAAGCAAAGGGAAGACTGATTGAAAAAGGATTGTTGCCGGGGAAGTGATGATCAGGGACTAATGCTGTTCCAACTGTTGATGGTATAATTGGTGCGCTGCTGGTTTTCATTGCCGCCGTAAACGAGGGTCTTACGTATGTTCAGGTTAGGTACCAGAGATTCAAAGTAATCCATTTCCTTAAACAAGTCGGCTGAAATGGTCTGTGTTGCTTTTACTTCAAAGATATCGAAACCATTATGGGTTTTCACAAGCAAGTCTACTTCGCGCTTGTTGCTGTCTTGCCAAAAACTGTAATCTTTGTGAAGGTACTGATGATAGTTTTGTTTTTGGAATTCTGCAATGACCATATTTTCGAAGATATTGCCTTTTAATCTGTTCTGAACGAGGTCTTCACTATTCCTGATGTGTAGAAGGTAGGTGAGCAGGCCGGTATCGTAGAAGTATAGTTTTGGGCTTTTTACCAGCCTTTTATTGAAGTTCTGATGATAGGGTTGTAAAAGGAAAACAAGGTAACTGCTTTCCAATATGGATAACCACGCTTTTGCTGTTGGCTGTGAGATGCCGCACTCGTTGGCAAGTGAGCTGACATTCAATAGTTGTCCGGCCCTGGCGGCACAAAGCCCCAGGAAGGTGCGAAACAGGCCGAGATCGCGGATGTTCAGAAGCTCCGTTACGTCTTTTTGGACATATGTTTCCAGGTAGTTGGCATAGAATACAACCGGCTCTATGTTTCTGCTATATATCGGGGGATAAAAGCCTTTTATGGCGGCTTCTAAATAGGAGGAGCTGAAGTGTTCTGTTGCTTTCAGTTCGGTGAAATCGAATGGAAGAAGTTTGAATAAGGCGACTCTGCCGGCAAGTGTTTGGGTGATATTGCTAAGCAGGTGAAAATTTTGGGAGCCGGATAAGATGAACTGTCCCATTTTTCCACTTTCATCTACGATGCGCTGCAGGTAGGAAAATAGGCTTGGTACGCGCTGGACTTCATCGAAGATGATCTGATCGCTGTAGTTTTTCAGGAACCCTATGGGGTCATTTTCTGCAAAAGACCGGAGGTCTGGATCTTCGAGAGATACATATTTGTAGTTTGGGAAAATTTGTTTTAGCAGGGTAGTTTTTCCGGATTGCCTGGGTCCCGTTAACGCAAGTATCGGGAATTTGCTTTGTTGTAGCTCTATTTGATTGTAAATCTGTCTTTTAATGAATGCAGTCATCGTGTAAATATAGGTATATTTTGAAATTGCATAAGATTTATTTTCAAATTACATGAAGTTTGTTTTGAATTTACATAAAAATTGAAGGTTTGTTTAAGGTAAATTCCGGTTTCAGTACGGGAATGGACGATGCCAGGGCAGGGAAGCGATATAGCTTTGCACCTCAAGAATCTATGAAGACATCTCTATCTAACAAACAATTAACGCTCATCATTAGTATTTACACGATGAGCAGTGGCCGTAAGGCCTGTCTGGTTTTCAGAAAGCCAGACCAGAATTTCAGGATTACGTTGCACAACCCGCTGCATTTTGTGGCAGAGCTGGAGCAACTGGCCCGTGCAGTTGAAGCTGGCGGCAGGACAGACTTTACCTGCGACCTGCGTGTATGCAGGGGTAAAGGCTGGAGGTTCTCTGTCCGGTATGTAAACGGTGCAATTGACCTGCAGCTTGAACCGGCAGCGGGTGAAGGCGAGGTAAACGTAAACAGGTTCAGATGGGACGGCGGCCCTTCAGATTTTACCGCTGCTATTTACTATTTAACCAATGCAATGAACAGAAACCGGAAGATCGGTTGAGGATTTCTGCTGCCGCTTCCAGGAAGTGGCGCCTTTTAAAAAGAGGGTAATTTGCTCGCCCTTAAGGAGCTTCATCACGGCCCCGGCGGTTGTTCATATCAAATTAGTTTGCCGGGGCACGTGGTGTTTTTAACCCATTAAAAATTGAATAAGAATGGGAAAGTTTAAACAGGGCATTCTGGGTAATGTCTCGGGTTTGGTAGGTAACGCGGTGTTTTCAAAATGGCGTGGTATCAACGTGGTAAAGGAGCGCCCGACTCCGACTACCAAACCGGCAACCTTGCCGGTGCTGGCTGCAAGGGCGGCCTTTACCTTAATGAACAATTTTATGAATGAGGACTGCGCCCCGCTGTTTGCCGTTGGCTTCCAGTCTGTGGAGAAAGGCATGACACCTTTTAACAAGGCGTTTTCGCAGAACCGCAGGGAGGCGGTGACGGGTGTTTACCCTGCGCTGTCGATCGACTATGCCAAAGTGGTGTTTGCACAGGGGAGGCTGCTTTCGGTAGCGGCTCCGGTACTGGCCACAACGGTGGATGCGCAGATCGACGTGAGTTGGGAGAACAATGCACCTGCTCCGGTGGTGCCGGCTGATCCGCTGGACCCGAATGATGACAAGATTACGCTTGTGGTCTATTGCCCGTTGAAGCAGGGCTGGGCAATAAGACAGGGAGCTGCCGAACGGAGCGCAGAGGGGTATGACCTGCAGGTGCCTGCGTCGTGGTCAGGGTCTGTTGTACATGTCTGGTGTTACTTTGTAAGGAGTGATGGAATGAAGGTCTCTGACTCGGTTTACGCGGGGCAGCTTGAAGTGCAGTAAGTTAGTGCTCCGTCATTGCGAGAATGCGTAGCTTTCGAAGCAATCTCTGACAAGCGAGTGAGGGATTGCTTCGTCGTTCCTCCTCGCAATGACGGATTAAAAGGCAAGAGGTCCCTCGTTCCTCGGGAAGACGGAACTGGAAGGGATGACGGAACTGAAAGGGATGACGGAACTGGAAGGGATGACGGAACTGGAAGGGATGACGGAACTGAAAGGGATGACGGAACTGAAAGGGATGACGGAATGTTTAATAATTGGGTAGATATATATTATGGCAAAATATAAAAGTGGAATCATAGGGCCGCTTAGCGGCAAGATGGGCAATGCGGTGGCGGTGAACTGGCGCGGTGTCGAGTATTTGAGGGAGGCGCCGGATAAGCGGGGAAGCAATGGTACCGGGAAGCAGCTGGAGCAGCGTTTTAAATTTGCGTTGGTGTCGGGCTGGCTGCAGCCTTTGCGAGACGTGATCTGGGTAGGTTACGGAAATTTTAAAGGGAGCAAGACGCCGATGAACGGCTGTATTGGCTACCACCTGGTACATGCGCTGAAGCAGGACGATGAAGGAGTCTGGGCAATTGACTTTGAAAAGGCGGTATTTAGCCGCGGAGAACTGCTCATGTCTTATGTATATGAAGTGCAGATTTCTGCCGGAAGGGTGCTGAAGATCAGATGGGAGGGCTCCGGAAACTCCGTTTTTTCTGCTCCGGACGATAAGGCGACTTTTATCGTTTATAGTCCTGACTGCAGGCAGTTCGCAATTTTTGACCGGGTATGTGACCGCGGGGCATCCGGGACGGACTTAAAACTACCGGTTGTTTTTGCAGGCAGCTGTGTGCAGGTGTGGATGCATTACGTAAACATAACAGGAGATGCGGTAAGTACGACTTTGTACCTGGGTAAATTGGAGGCTTAACTGGTTCCGGCCATCAGCTGTTTGGCTTTGATGCACCACAGCAGTTCGCCGATAAATTTCTGCGCCCTTTTGTCAGTTGCTTCTTTGTCGGCTGGTATGCCTTCTTCGCTGTAGTTATTCTGTACCTGCGCCACCGGGAACATGGCAGGAACAACCCAGGCGCCGATCTTCCACAGGGAGAACAAAAGCGAGGTGGTTACCTGCGCACCCCCGAAAGGGCCTGCCGATACCGTGGCCATGGCAATGGGCTTGCGCTGCCATTCCTTATACAGCAGGTCTACCACGTTTTTGAGGCTTGCGGGGTAACCGCCGTTGTATTCCGGTGTCACCAGGACAATCCCGTCGGCTGCCTGGATTTTCTGCTGAAACCTGAGGACTTTTTCGCCGGGATTGCTCATGTACTGTAACCTTTCTTCAAAGACAGGGAACTGGTATTCGTTGAGGTCTGCGATCTCTGCTTCTGCAAGCTCGTTTTCACGGATATACTGCTGAAAGTAAAGCGCTACCCGGTGGCTGTTGCGGCCCTGGCGTACGCTGGCGGAAAGAATAAGGATATGCATCGCAGGTGTATTTTTACGAATATAAGGCTTCTTGGATATAAAGCCAATTTTAGCTAAGTTTGGCATTTTACAAGAAAAACAATGAGCAAAGCAATAATCAAGACAGAGAAAGGTGACATGACTGTTCAGTTTTACGATCAGGATGCCCCAAATACCGTAGCTAACTTTTTGAAACTGGCTAAGGAAGGTTTTTATGACGGTGTGACCTTTCACCGTGTGATCCCTGACTTTGTGATCCAGGGTGGTGATCCTACCGGTACAGGTGCTGGTGGTTCGGGTGTGCGCATCAAATGTGAATTGGATGGTGGCAATCAGTACCACGACCGCGGAGTCTTGTCTATGGCGCATGCCGGACGCGATACCGGAAGTTCCCAGTTTTTCATTTGCCACAGCCGTAACAATACTGCGCACCTAGACCGTAACCATACCTGCTTTGGTAAGGTGATCGAGAATGTGGATGTGGTAGACGACATCAGACAAGGGGACAAGATTTTAGGAATTGACGTTATTGAAGAATAATATGAATTTAAGAGGAATCGTAGCGGTATCGGGAAGGCCGGGCCTGTTCAGGCTGGTTGGACAGAATAAGGCTGGTTATATATTGGAGAGCCTGGACGCACAAAAGGTAAAGATCGTCGCTAACCTGGCTACAGCCAAACTGGCTTCGCTGGAGGACATTACGGTGTATGGTGAGGATGAAGACCTTAAGCTTGCGGATGTATTTACGAACATTGCTGCAGCCAGCGAGGTACCGGACGGTAAGGCCGATGCTGCTGCTTTAAAGAAACTGTTTGAGGAGGTGGTGCCTGCATATGACCGTGATAAGGTATACACTTCTGACATGAAAAAAATTGTTAGCTGGTACCATATTCTGAAGGATACGCCTGCATTTACCGAGGAGCTGCCTGCGGAAAACGGGCCTGAAGCGGTTAAGGTAGAGGATAAGCCTGCGGAGAAGAAGCCAAAAACGCCTAAACCGGCTGCAAATGCCAAGGCACCGGCCAAAACGGCCCAGCCTGCGAAAAAAGCGAATATGACGAGTAAGAAAGGGGTTTAGTAACCCCTTTTTTTATGGTGTTACGCTTATACCAGGAACCAGATCAGCAGGAAGGCGACTATAGATATAATGATCGCGATGGTGTAGCTGAGCTTATGTTTACTCTGGTCGCTTTTGTAGCGGTATTTTCTTTTATAATCTGATAATTGCATCTTGTTTTCTCCTTTTTCTAAAGATGCCTTCCGGCCTGGGTTTCCATAAAAATTACTCGTGATGGTAGGGCTCTCCCCTGAGGATACTGAATGCCCGATAGAGTTGTTCTGCGAAGAACAGACGTACCATCTGGTGGGAAAAGGTCATATCTGACAGGGACAGGCTACCGTTTGCCCTTTTGTAAATGGTCTCGTCAAAACCGTAAGGCCCGCCGATCACGAATACCAGTTGTTGAACACTGCCGATCATCTGTTTGTTCAGATAGTTTGCAAATTGCATGGAAGTGTATTTTTTTCCTTTTTCGTCGAGAAGGATAACGGTATCGCTGTTGCTGAGCTGTTTGAGGATAAGTTCGGCTTCCCTGCTTTTCTGCTGTGCTTCGCTGAGGTGTTTGGTATTTTTAAGTTCGGGGATGACGGTCATGCTAAACCCGATGTAGTGTTTGAGCCTGGACAAATATTTTTCTATGCCTTCCGTTAGGTATTTTTCTTCAGTTTTTCCTGTAACAAGCAAAGTTATTTTCATCTAATTCAGCGGCAGATTACGAATTGCCTATATTTATCAAACATAGCCAAAACCGGGTTAATATGGAGAAAACGAGGCAGGATATTTTAACGGAATATGAACGTAGGGTGCGTGTGCAACGAAAATTGCTGGGTGATCTGCAGCGCAGGCTGGACAGGACATCTTTTTCGCGGCTGGGTGTGTTCATCGCAGAGGGCTTGCTGGTGGCGCTGATGATCAGGCTGGGCTATTCCTGGATCTTCATTCCGCTGTTGCTCGGGCCGGTATTGTTGTTTTTGTACCTGGTAAAGCGCCAGGCAGGTTTGCTGGACGATAAAGAATATGCGGCTAAATTACTCTGGGTGTATGAGAACGAGGTAGCCATATTCAATGGGGAGGCGAACGGCTATGATCATGGGACTGCTTTTGTAGATGATGCGCATCCTTATGCTTCAGATCTCGACATATATGGCAGGGGCTCACTTTTCGCGATGATCAACCGGGGGAAAACGGAGGACGGGCTTAGTTTGCTGGCTGCTGCCTTGGGCAGCTTTCCTGCGGACACTGGCGCGATGTTGCAGCGGCAGGTGGCGGTTCGTGAGATTGCGGAGGCGATTGACGCAACTTTTGATTTCAGGGCTTTACTACAGGATCATGATCTTGCGCAGATGCGGCAAATCAAAGATAAATTGCAGTACCAGATGCCTGCACAATTGGCTTTCACGCGGAAGTCCTGGCTGCGGCCTTATGTAAAGGTAATGCCTTTCGTCATGTTCGGGCTGCTGTTTGCGGCGATTGTTTATGGCGGGCTGTTGTGGAATATTTTCGGGTTGGTGGCTTTGCTGAACGCTGTGGCGGTGGTTTCGGTGATCGGTCGGGTGAACCAGTTGTATTATGGTTTTGGTGACAGCTCGAAGTCGCTGGACCGTTTTGCCTCGACCATAAAATGGACGGAGACGCGAGCATGGAAAAGCCCCTATATTGAACGGTTCTTCGCCGGGCAGCGGTCTTCGGGGGTGAGTGGGGAAATTAGGGAACTGGCGGCGATCATCAGGGATTTTGATGCGCGGCTGAATTTGGTGCTGGCACCTGTGCTGAGCGTGATGCTGTTGTGGGACCTGCGTTGTTCCTTCCGGCTGGCCGACTGGTATGAGCGGGCTTCGGATGACCTGATGCGGGGCCTGATGCGGGTAGGCCAGTTTGAGGAGCTGGTATCGCTGGCGACCTTGCTGTACAATGAACCGGGATGGGTTTTCCCCGTGCTGAATAAGGATTTTGGATGGAAAGCGCAGGCGCTGGGGCATCCGCTGATCGCGGCCGGCGAGCGTGTGACGAATGATTTTTCGCTGGGAGCAGAGCCGACGGTAGATATCGTGACGGGTTCGAACATGGCGGGGAAGAGCACTTTCCTGCGTACGGTAGGGGCAAATATGGTGCTGGCCTATGCAGGTGCGCCGGTTTGTGCGGCGGCCTTGTCGCTTTCGGTGTTCAGGCTGGTTTCTTATATGCGCATCAGGGATTCGCTGAATGACCGTACTTCAACTTTTAAGGCGGAACTGAACCGGTTGAAGATGATCCTTGAACTGACTGCTGAAGCGGAGAATGCCTTTGTGCTGATTGATGAAATGTTGCGGGGGACCAACAGCAGGGACAAGTTTCTGGGTTCGGGCGTTTTTATCGAGAAGCTGATCGCACAACGGACGCCGGCGCTTTTCGCGACGCATGACCTGCAGCTTTCGGAGTTGCAGGAACGCTATCCTGATGCGGTAAGGAACTATCATTTCGATATCAGGATAGAAGCGGGTGAAATGGAGTTTGATTATCAACTGAAGACTGGCCCTTGTAAGACCTTTAATGCTGCTTTGCTGCTGAAGCAAATCGGGCTAAGTTTGAGTGAGGCTTAATGCTAATTTAACAATAGAGTCGCATCTTACGCGCTATACAATTGAGTACATGATCAGTTCATCAGATTTTGGGGCGGACTTCCTCTGGGGTGTGGCAGTGGCTGCAGCGCAGATTGAGGGCGCAGCGGATGTATATGGGCGGGGCGCTTCGATCTGGGACACTTTTTCAAAGCGTTCGGGCAAGATCAGGAACGGTCACCATCCGGCGGTAGCCTGTGATTTTTATCACCGGTATGCAGCTGATATCCAGATGGTGAAAGCACTCGGGTTTAAGGTGTTCAGGTTTTCGCTTTCCTGGTCGAGGATCATGCCTTTTGGCAGAGGCCGTGTGAATATGGAGGGTGTGCGTTTTTATCATGAGGTAATAGATGCCTGTCTGCGTGAAAACCTGGTGCCTTATGTGACGCTTTATCACTGGGACCTGCCTGAAGTTCTGGAGCAGGAGGGGGGCTGGACGGCATATGGCATTAACCATGCTTTTAACGAGTTTGCCTCATTTTGCGCCCGGACCTATGGCGATAAGGTAAAGAACTGGATCGTACTGAATGAACCTTTTGGCTTTACTTCGCTGGGCTATATGCTGGGGATCCATGCGCCGGGCAGGACCGGTCTGACTAATTTCTTTTCAGCAGTGCACCATACTGCGCTGGCGCAGGCGGATGGCGGCAGGATTCTGCGGGCAGAGGTGAGCAGCGCCAATATCGGTACGACATTTTCCTGCTCGGAGGTAATGCCTTATACCGACAGTGATGCGGACCTCATGGCTGCGCGCCGGTTTGATAGTCTGATGAACCGTCTGTTCATAGAACCGGCGCTGGGTATGGGATACCCGGAAACCGACTGGGAGGTACTGGAGAAGTTCAAAATACAGCATTCTACCTGGCGTCATACACAGCGGATGGCCTTTGACTTTGACTTTATCGGGCTGCAGAATTATTTCCCCATCACGGTAAAATACAATGCCTTTGTGCCGATACTGCAGGCCTGGGAGGTGAAAGCGGTGAACCGCCGGAAACCGCATACGGCGATGGGCTGGGAGATCAATGCCGATAGTTTTTACAACATCATTAAGCAGTTTGCGGCTTATCCGGGTGTGAGGAGGCTGATGATCACGGAGGGCGGGGCGGCTTACCGGGATAAGCTGGTGCAGGGCAAGGTACATGATGTTGAGCGGATCGCTTACTTTGAGCTTTACCTGGAGGCGCTGCTGCGGGCAAAACGTGAAGGAATTCCTGTAGATGGCTACCTGGTGTGGACCCTGATGGATAACTTCGAATGGGCGGAGGGTTATAACGCCCGTTTTGGCCTGGTGCATGTGGATTTCAGGACGCAGGAACGGGTGATCAAGGATTCGGGATATTGGTTTCGCGAGTTTCTGGGTCGTTAAGGAAAAA
This sequence comes from Pedobacter sp. JY14-1, assembly GCF_029269825.1. Lineage (GTDB taxonomy): Bacteria > Bacteroidota > Bacteroidia > Sphingobacteriales > Sphingobacteriaceae > Pedobacter. Next base: position 717,584 of record NZ_JARJHU010000003.1, read on the forward strand.
ATCAGTATCTTCAGAATGCCAGCCTGATTTACCATTAACTGATTTCATCATGAGCAAGATCGTTGTTTACGAAACTTTCTATAATCCCATCGAGGCCAATATCATTAAGTCTAAGCTGCTGGACAGTGGGGTACAGTGTTTTCTTTCCGATGAAAATACGTTGACGGTGAATCCTTTGTATAACCAGGCACTGGGTGGGGTTAAATTGCATGTGTTTGAACATGACGTGCCGCTGGTGAAGAGTATTTTGGCCGAAAGCGGTGCGGAGGGAGCGGAAGATTTTGAGAATGCTGAGGATGCGGAGGGTGTATCGGGTATGACTTGCCCGAATTGCGGATCTGATCATGTGGGCTATGTTCAGGCTACAAAGGAGCGGTTTGGCATTCTGACCATACTGGTGTCTTTGCTGCTGCTGGTGTATCCGTTCAGGGCAAAGAAAGTACATCATTGTTTTAATTGCCAGCACGAATTCTAAGAATAAACAATAAGTTCAGCAATTCATAAAAAAACTCCCGCCTGAAAAGCGGGAGTTTTTTTATTGTGGACCCGTTTGGGGGTCTTATGATTAAGTTTGCCAGGAATTAGCCTTTTGCAGCTGCTTCCCTGCGGATGATGTTCAATGCGCCACCCGCTTTGAACCACTCGATCTGTTGTGCATTATAGCTGTGGTTTACAGCGATCTCGTCTGTAGTGCCGTCAGCATGGTGCAGTACCAGGGTAAGTGGGGTATTCGGTGCAAAGGTGGTCAGTCCGATGATGTCAACTACATCGTCTTCAAGGATCTTGTCGTAATCTTCCTTATTAGCAAAAGTCAATGCGAGCATGCCCTGCTTTTTCAGGTTGGTCTCATGGATACGGGCAAATGACTTTACCAGTACCGCACGCACGCCAAGATGACGTGGTTCCATCGCTGCGTGTTCACGGCTGGAGCCTTCGCCATAATTTTCGTCACCTACTACGATCGATCCCAGACCTGCAGCCTTGTACGCACGCTGGGTGGCCGGTACCGGGCCGTATTCGCCTGTAAGGGCGTTTTTGACCAGGTCAGTTTTTTCATTATAGTAGTTAACGGCACCAATAAGCATGTTGTTGGAAATGTTATCGAGGTGACCGCGGAACTTCAGCCAAGGACCGGCCATGGAGATATGGTCGGTAGTACATTTGCCTTTGGCCTTGATCAGGAGTTTAAGGCCTTTCAGGTCGGTGCCTTCCCATGCTGCGAAAGGATCGAGCAATTGCAGACGGTGCGAGGTTGGTGAGACGATCACCTGTACGCCACTGCCGTCTTTTGCGGGTTCCTGGTAGCCGGCATCCTCAACTGCGAAGCCATTTACCGGAAGCTCGTAGCCTGATGGCTCATCAAGTTTCACCTGTTCACCTTTATCGTTGGTCAGGGTGTCAGTGATCGGGTTGAAGCCCAGATCGCCTGCAATGGCCAGTGCGGTAACGATCTCCGGAGAGGCCACAAAGGCAAAGGTATTCGGGTTACCGTCCGCACGTTTTGCGAAGTTCCTGTTGAAGGAATGCACAATCGTGTTTTTCTCTTGTTTTTCAGCACCAACCCTGTCCCACATGCCGATACATGGGCCGCAGGCGTTAGTAAATACCTTGGCTCCGATGTTTTTGAACACGTCCATAAAGCCATCGCGCTGTATCGTGTAACGTATTTGCTCCGAACCAGGGTTAATACAGTACTCTGCTTTAGACTGCAGGCCTTTTTCTGCTACTTGTTTGGCCACGCTGATGGCGCGGGAAATGTCTTCATAAGAAGAGTTAGTACAGGAGCCGATCAGGCCCACTTCAACCTTGGTTGGCCAGCCGTTTGCAACAGCAATCTCTTTCATTTTGGAGATCGGGGTAGCCAGGTCTGGTGTAAAAGGTCCGTTCAGGTAAGGCTCGAGCTCGGATAGGTTGATCTCGATCAGCTGATCAAAATATTTCTCAGGTTCTGCATACACTTCAGGGTCACCTGTCAGGTATTCTTTGATGGAGTTTGCCGCGTCGGCTACATCGGCGCGATTGGTAGCACGCAGGTAGCGTTCCATGCTTTCGTCATATCCGAAAGTAGAGGTGGTAGCGCCAATCTCCGCGCCCATATTACAGATAGTGCCTTTTCCGGTACAACTCATACCGGTCGCACCGTCACCAAAGTATTCAACAATTGCACCCGTGCCGCCTTTTACGGTAAGGATACCGGCAACTTTAAGGATCACATCTTTTGCAGAGGTCCAGCCATTGAGTTTTCCGGTCAGCTTAACGCCGATCAGTTTAGGGAATTTAAGTTCCCAGGGAAGCCCGGCCATGACGTCACAGGCGTCTGCACCGCCGACACCGATGGCTACCATACCCAACCCACCCGCGTTTACGGTGTGGGAGTCGGTGCCGATCATCATGCCTCCGGGAAACGCATAATTTTCAAGTACGACCTGGTGGATAATACCTGCACCAGGTTTCCAGAAGCCGATACCATATTTATTGGATACTGATGCCAGAAAATCGAATACTTCCTTGCTTTCGGTATTTGCCGCAGGCAAGTCTACCTCAGCTCCGTTCTTGGCTGTGATCAGGTGGTCGCAATGTACTGTAGAAGGAACAGCTACCTTTGGCCTGCCTGCCTGCATGAACTGCAACAGGGCCATCTGTGCCGTAGCGTCCTGCATGGCCACACGGTCAGGTGCAAAATCCACATAATCGGTACCCCTTACGTAAGCGGTGCTCGCATGTCCGTCCCAAAGGTGGGCGTAAAGAATTTTTTCTGAAAGTGTTAAAGGTCTGCCTACTATTTTGCGTGCCGCTTCTACGCGAGGGCCGAAGTTTGCATACACCTTTTTGATCATTTCTATATCAAAAGCCATTGATAATTAGGTTAAAAGGGTAAGTACTTATAAAATTTAGCGAATTTACAAAAAAAAACAGGCGGAGGGGATCATCTCCGGGTCATTGTATTATTTATATATGTTCTAAATAGCTTTGTTCGGCTGTTTTAAACCATGCATGTATATGCAGTCCGGTAGCGTACAGTACTGTCCGGTTATGAACGGTATACATTTTCGGTCTGCTGCTAAATTGTTGATATTGAATTTATTGCGTGTTTTTACTTCTCTGGCCTGCAAATTGGCATTCAGGTGTCAAAGCGCACGGAACTGGTAGCCCCTGGCGCTGAAGTGATGCAGCAGCCCCGGAAGGGCGTGCTTTAACCGGTCGAAGGCTTTAATGCTGTCGTGAAAGACAACAATGGAGCCGTTGGTGGTGTGCCGGAGTACATTCTGCAGGCATTTTTCAGGTGTCAGACTTTGATCGAAATCGCCACTGAGGACATCCCACATGATGATTTCCATACCGGGAACGAGCTTGCGGATGCCGCTGGCCTGCGTTTTTCTGATCCTGCCGTAGGGTGGACGGAACAGCCTGGTCTGTGTGAGCTGCTGACACTGGCTGAAGTTGTCGAGGTAGGTGTCATCGGGGGTAGCCCAACCGCGGAGGTGATTGTAGGTGTGGTTACCGATGGAGTGGCCGTCGTTCTTTATCTTGCTGAAAATACCGGGATGTTTACGGATGTTGTCGCCAATGCAGAAAAATGTGGCTTTGGCGCTGTACGTTTTTAAAGTTTTTAAGACGAATTCTGTAACATCAGGGATCGGGCCATCGTCAAAGGTGAGATAAATGACTTGTTCATCCCGGTTTTTATGCCAGGTAAGCGATGGGTAATACCATTTCAGCAAAATGGGGGATTTGACAAGGTACATGCCCAAACTTAGAAAAAAATGCAGTTGGTGTACCCGAAAATTTACAAAATGAATAAGTTGTTTATATTAATATTGTGAAATTTAAATTATGAAAAAGCTTACCTTAATTATTACACTTGCACTGTTGACTATTTGCTATATCGATACAGCAGCGCAGGAGGTGATCACGATACAGCAAGCTATTGAAAATACGCTCAATAATAATCTGCAGATAAAAAAGTCCAGGCTGAGCGAAGATGTGGCGTTTGAAAATTTCCGTCAGTCCAGACTGGCTATTTATCCGAGCCTGAATGCCGGGCTGAACCAGGACATGGGATGGGGCCGTAACAACCTCGGTAACACCGGTATTTACGAGAACACGCAAAACTATAGTTTCAGACCCGGGGCTTCGGCGTCTGTAGATATATTTAACGGGTTTGCGAAACTTAACCAGATCAGGCAAAACAAGATTCTGCTCGAAGTGGGTAAAGCGAACACTGATAAGGTAAAAAATGACCTCATCCTGCAGGTGGTAACTTCATACATGGACATTCTTTATAATCGGGACCGGTTAAAGGCCGCCAGGCAGCAGCTTGAAGTGGCCAATCTGCAGTTGAAACAACAACAAGAGCTTCTGGATGTAGGGAATAAGACACTTGCCGACATTGCTGAGACACGCGCATTGGTGGCAACTGCAGAACTTGATGTGACCACGGCGGAAAATGCACTGTCGATCTCTTTAATTATCCTGGCCCAGTTGATGGATATCCCTTCTGATACGAGATATGAAGTTCAGGCACCCTCAATCGATACTTTTAAGGAGCCGACAATGGTATTCTCAGCGGAGCAGGTTTACCAGCAGGCATTGAACATATACCCCGATATCAAATTGGCGGGGCTCAGGACTGCATCTGCAAAAAAGGATATTGACATCTCCAAAGGCGGTTATTTTCCAAGAGTTACATTGAGCGGCAGCTATGGGTCATTTTACAACTATAATTATAACCTGTCTGCTAATGAAAACGCACACTTCTGGAACCAGATCAAGAACAATGTTTCGAAGGGGGTTGGCCTTGGGATCTCGATTCCGATATTTAATGGCCTGCAGACCCGCATTACCGTGAAGCGTGCGAAGATTAACTACATGCAATACCAGGTAGATGAACAGCTGGCCAAAAATAACCTGAACAAGATTGTTTATCAGGCAGTTGCCGATCTGAAAGCCGCAAGAAGTACTTACGAGTCCGCAACCAAAACATTTAACGCCCGCAGTGAAGCTTTTGTCGTGACCGAGCAGCGCTACAATGTGGGACTGGTGAATTCCCTGGATTTTAATACATCGCAGACAAATAGAAATAAAGCGGAGATCGACATGATCAGGGCAAAATATGACCTGCTGTTTAAGGCAAAGGTGATTGATTATTACCTGGGCAAGCAGATCGTATTCTAAGACCGGAGCAGATAATAGAAACACATATAAAACCAATAACTGATGAAACTGAAGACCATATTGATAATCGTAGGCGCATTGGCGGTGCTGCTGGCTATAGCCAAATTTACCGGCCTGATCGGGGGCGAGAAAGTGGAAAAGGTAACTGTGGAAAAGGCGGCCGTGAAGGAGGTGATCGAAACGGTTACTGCCAGTGGAAAGATACAGCCTGAAACTGAAGTGAAGCTGAGTTCTGAGGTTTCGGGTGAGGTTACGGAACTTTTGGTAAAGGAGGGGGACATCGTCAAAAAGGGACAATTGCTGATCCGCGTGAGGCCGGATGTCCTGAAATCTGGCTTTGACAGGGCTGTGGCAGCCAATAGCTCGCAGCGGGCCAGCGTAGCTGCTGCACAGCAGATACTTCAGCAAAACCAGGCCAATTTTGTAAATGCAGAGGCAACTTATAAACGTAATGTTGAACTTCACGGTAAGAAAGTGATTTCCGCAGCTGAGTTCGATGCGGCGAAGGCTGCCTACCTCACCGCCAAGACCAATCTGGGCCGTGCCAGGGAAGATTATACCGCTGCGAAGTTTCAGCAGGCGCAGACTGCCGCAAATGTTCAGGAAGCAGGCGCCAATTTGGCCAAGGCAACGATCTATGCTCCTGTTGACGGCGTCATCTCCAAGCTTTCGGTTGAACTAGGAGATCGTATCCTGGGTACCGCACAGATGGCGGGTACAGAAATTATGAGGATATCTAACCTGAATTCTATGGAGGTAAATGTCGATGTAAACGAAAATGACATTAACCGGGTAAATGTAAATGATAAGGCTACCATTGAGGTAGATGCATTTGCGGACAGGAAGTTTAAAGGGATAGTTACCGAGATCGCCAGTTCTTCGAAAGATGTTGGAACGGCGACATCTACCGACCAGGTGACGAATTTTGTGGTGAAAGTGCGTATACTGACAGAGTCTTATAACGACCTGAAGGAAGGCGCAAGAGATTTACCCTCACCTTTCAGGCCCGGGCTGAGTGCTACTGTGGATATCGAAAGCGAAACGGTGAAAGGATTGTCGGTACCTATCCAGGCAGTATTTACCGATGACAACCAGGCAAAGCCGAACACAGAGCCGAATAATAATAATGACTCTGGTAAGCAGAAGTCTAAGCTGACGGACAAGACGATAAAACAATATGTTTATGTGTATGGCAGTGATGGTAAGGTAAAGAAGACAGAAGTAACGACCGGTATACAGAACGACCAGTATATTGTGGTCAAATCTGGCCTGAAGGCGGGAGAAGAAATCGTGACAGGCCCGTATTCCGCAATCCAGGGCCGGTTAAAAGATGGCGCAAAGGTTGAAAAAACGACTAAGGACCAGTTGTTTGCTGCTCCAAAATAAAATGATCGGACTTCAATCGTTTTAAATAACTAAATTGCCCCGGCTAAAATAAGCCGGGGTTTTTTATTTTTTTGCTATGGTACCTAGAGTTGCAATGATTGGCGGTGGTAGCTGGGCTACAGCGATTGTCAAGATGCTTTCGGATAATTTCGCTGCGAAGGAGATCTACTGGTGGATGCGGAATGTGACAGCAATTGAACACATCCGTAAATATAAACACAATCCGAGTTACCTGAGTTCTGTAGAGGTCAGGATACCGGAAGATAATATTTCCAATGACCTGTCCGGTGTGATCGCTGCAGCGGATTATATTATTCTTAATGTGCCTGCCGCCTTTCTGAAGGAAACGCTGGCCGCGATTGGCCCTGAGGCGCTGAAAGGTAAGAAAGTGGTTTCTGCAATTAAGGGGATTGTACCTGAAGACAACAGCATTGTGGGTGAATTTATCCATAACAACTATGGCGTGCAACTGGAAGATATCCTGGTGATCAGCGGCCCTTGTCATGCAGAGGAAGTTGCGCTGGAAAAGCTGTCTTATCTCACTATTGCGGGCATAGATACGGCGCTTGCATCACGTTTCGCAGGACTGGTTTCTACCAGGTATATCAAAGCGAATGTGTCCGATGACATCTTCGGTACAGAGTATGCAGCCGTTCTTAAGAACATTTACGCAGTTGCCAGTGGCATTTGCCATGGCGTTGGATATGGAGATAATTTTCAGGCTGTACTCATCGCCAATGCGATCCGGGAAATCAAACGGTTTGTAGATGCTGTGCATCCGATATCAAGGGACATTAATGAATCTGCTTACCTGGGTGACTTGCTGGTTACGGCATATTCTCAATTTAGCCGCAACCGTACCTTTGGTAACATGATCGGAAAGGGGTATACAGTGAAATCGGCGCAGCTGGAAATGAATATGATCGCAGAGGGGTATTATGCGGTAAAATCTATGCATCATGTGAATAAGAAGTATAAGGTAGATATGCCGATCAGCAGAGCCGTCTATGCAGTTCTGTATGAAAAGCATAGTCCGCAGATTGAAATGAGGCTGCTGACAGAACAACTGAGTTAAATATCCGTTGCGGAGTATAACAGGTAAAGAAAAGCCCCGGTCAGTATAACTGCACCGGGGCTTTTCTTTTATTCGTACGCTATCTATCTGCGCCTTCCGCTTTCGCGCTTTCCATGCCGTTCTTCACGGCTTCTGCCGGAATAGTCTCTGAAGCCACCGTTGCTGCCGCCCTCACGCCTTCCGCTTTCACGTTTTCCTCCGAAGCTTTTTCGCTCTCCGTCGCGACGTTTGCTGCCATTATAGCTACCGCCGCCGCGGCTTTTGGATTCACCTTCAGCTGTCTGTTCTATCCGCACGCCGCGGCCATTAAAGTCTACGTTCCTGAAGTTATTCAGCAGGCCGTCTACAGCTGTATTTTCGATATCAAAGAAAGAGTATACACCTTTCAGGTCAATCTTCCCGATAGATTTTCCGCTGATCTTTCCGTTGTTACAAACGAAAGACAACAGGTCGCCGCGGGTAAAGTCGTCTACTGAGCCCAGGTTGATGAACATTCTGGTGTAACCGTCGTCGTTGCGTACGCGGCTTCCGCGCTCTGGCCTTTCACCATGCTCACCGCGGCGCTCTTCGCTGACGTTCAGGTCGGGCGCGTTTTTATAATACTCCAGGAATCGGTTGAATTCCAGCGAGGCAAAGCGTTTGATCACTTCTTCTTTGCTCAATTCCGAGAATTCATCCATAATGCGTGGGATGTACTGCTCGATCTGAGCTTCATTTACTTCCACGTTATGTACTTTGTGTACCAGTGCAAACAGTTGTTTTTCACACACATCAAAGCCGGTAGGCAGATCTGCCTTGGTAAACTTCTTGCCAATGATCTTTTCGATCTGACGGATCTTTCCGAGTTCCTTTGAATTGATGATGCAAATGGATACACCTGTTTTTCCGGCGCGGCCGGTCCGCCCGCTTCTGTGGGTATAGCTTTCTACCTCATCAGGAAGGGCATAATTGATCACGTGGGTAACATTGTTTACATCGATACCCCTCGCCGCTACGTCGGTAGCGATCAGCAGTTGCATGCTGCGGTCACGGAACCGTTGCATGACTTTGTCGCGTTGTTGCTGGGAAAGGTCGCCGTGCAGTGCATCGGCATTGTATCCGTCCTTGATCAGGTGTTCCGCTACTTCCTGGGTATCAATTTTGGTTTTGCAGAATACGACACCGAAGATCTCGGGATTAAAGTCTACGATGCGTTTCAGAGCAGCATATTTATCCCTTGCACGGACGATATAGTATTCGTGCTCAATATTTACGTTACCTGTATTCTTGGTGCCCATGGTAAGTTCTACCGGGTCTTCCATGTAATTGCGGGCGATCCGCCTTACTTCTGGTGGCATGGTGGCCGAGAACAGCCATGTTTTTTTGTCGTCAGGTGTGGTTGACAGAATGTCGTTGATGTCTTCCTGGAAGCCCATGTTGAGCATCTCATCTGCTTCGTCCAGTACAACGTAGCTCACGTCACTGAAGTCTATCGCCTTACGGCGGATGATGTCCAGCATACGGCCTGGAGTGGCTACGACGATCTGTACGCCTTGCCTGATTTCACGGAGCTGCTGTACAATGTTGGCACCGCCATAAACGGCTACCACATTTGCCCCCGGAATGTTCTTGGAGAAATTCCTGATGTCGCCTGTGATCTGTAAGCATAGCTCCCTGGTAGGGCACAGGACGAGTGCCTGGGGCTTTCTTATGCTAAAGTCGATCAATTCTAACAGCGGCAAGCCAAATGCTGCTGTCTTTCCTGTTCCTGTTTGGGCCAAACCAACAAAATCGTTACTGCCCTCTAACAGTACAGGAATACTTTGTTCCTGAATAGGAGTTGGGTTTTCAAATCCCAGGTCCTTTATGGCATTAACAACGTCATCACTTATCCCCAAATTACTAAATGGGTTTATCATGTATATAAAATTAAGCCGCAAAGGTACGGTTAATAATCCGTATTTTCGGTGTTGTTAACTAAATAAAAATGAGGGGGTTAGTTATCTGAGTCTGTCCGCTGACCGCAGTAATTGTTCGTCTTTGCGTATTCCTCTGAAGGCAAGTACACAAAATACAACCGAAAGCAGGGGCAAAATAATGCCTATTCCGAAGGATGCACTTTCCAGTCCGCCTGGTATCTTGCCTGCATAGCTGACGGTCCAGAAGGAAAGGCCCGCGATAAGGATGATGACTGTACTGATGATCCGTTTTTGCACCGTGCGGTTTCTGAAGCTGAAAATAGCCGCAAAACAAATAAGCGCAGTAACCAGGACGCCTGTGTATAATGGACGGAAGGTTTCTATCTTTTGTGCCGTTCCGTTGCTTTGCTGGTATAATCCCGTAACAGTGACCCAAAATTCAGAACCACTGTTTTGATTGCTTGCCACCGGTAACAATAACAACAAAACCAACGATAGACTGGCTAAAAACAGCCATATAGACTGAACCCTTTGTATCATATCAAATCCACAATTTCAACAAAGATACCAAAAGGCTGAAACTAAGCAATCCAAAAACGTAGATTTGCGGCATTGACCATGTATCGATACTTTACAGAGCTATCCTATAAGGGCACCGGATTTCACGGCTGGCAAAGCCAGCCAAATGCCGTTAGTGTTCAGGAAATACTGGACCGCGCATTGTCTGTTTTTTTCCGGGAACCGGTGGTATCTGTGGGCTGCGGCCGTACAGATACCGGCGTGCATGCGACGCAGTTTTTCGCCCATTTCGATCTCCACACACCATACGGACAGGCCGATGAAGACAACCGGCTGGAGAAGGCTGTTAACGGGATCAACGCGCTGTTGCCTTATGAGATCGCTGTAAAGCGGGTCTTCCCGGTCGGTCCGGAAGCACACGCAAGATTTGACGCCAACTCACGGGCCTATCACTACCATCTGCATTTTAACAAGGACCCTTTTTTACTGGACAGGTCCTGGCTTTTCAAGGGAGTCCTCGATGTAGAAGCGATGAACGAAGCAGCGGCCCTGCTAAAGGACTATACCGACTTTTCCTGTTTCAGTAAATCACATACGCAGACTTTTACGAACAATTGCAGGATTACGGAAGCATTCTTTGAGCCATTTGACAATGGGCTCAGATTTACGATCCGCGCAGACCGGTTTCTGCGGAATATGGTGCGTGCGATTGTCGGTACATTGGTACTTGTCGGGAAGCAGGAGGTTGACCTGGAGAGATTTCGCGAGATCATTGAAAGTAAAGACCGGAGCAATGCCGGGCAGTCTGTTCCTGCCTGTGGTCTGTATCTGGTCAGTGTTACTTATCCTTTTTTATCATAAGCGATGTCGAAAATTACCGGAGATGCGATCAATATAGGATTACTGAAACGGGTGTTTCAGTACGTAAAGCCTTACCGCGGAATATTTGGCTGGGCCGTGATACTGACGGTCCTGCTTGCACTGATCGCACCGGTAAGGCCGTTCCTGATCCAGTATACGCTGGACGGATATGTCATGAAGGGAAATTATAATGGCTTATTGTCAATGACCGTGCTGATGCTTGCACTGCTGATATTACAGGTAATCATCCAGTTCAGCCATACGCTCTTGACCAATACGCTTGGGCAGTCTGCTGTCCGCGACCTGCGTATTCACGTGTTCAATCACATCAGCAGTCTCAGGTTAAAGTATTTTGACAATACGCCGATCGGTCAGCTGATCACACGTACTGTTTCCGATCTGGAAACAATCGCAGAGATATTTTCTGAGGGATTGATCTCTATTATCGGCGATATGCTGATGGTGGTCGTCATCATTGGTGTAATGGTTTATAAGGACTGGGCCCTTACACTGGTTGTGCTGCTGCCCATGCCGTTACTGATGATCGCCACATCGGTTTTTCAGCGCGCCATAAAATCTGCTTTTCAACAGATCAGGACTGAGGTGGCTAATCTGAATACTTATCTGCAGGAACATATTACCGGAGTTTCTATCATCCAGTACTTTGCAAGAGAGGAGCAGGAGTACAACAAGTTTGTAAAGATCAATTCGAGGTACCGCGACGCAAACATCAGGTCTAACTGGTATTATTCTATTTTCTTTCCTGTTGTAGAGATCATCTCGGCAATGTCGATGGGACTGCTGGTATGGTATGGAGCTAAGAGCATCCTGGCCAAGCCGCTGGATGTAACACCGGGTACAATTGCAGAATTCCTGCTTTATATCGGTATGCTGTTCCGGCCTATCCGGGAGCTTGCAGATAAATTCAATACGCTGCAAATGGGTATGGTAGGTGCCGAGAGGGTGTTCAAGGTTCTGGATACAAATGAAATCACTGAAAACAGGGGGACTGTTGTTCCAAAAAGGATAAGCGGTAATATCAGCTTTGACCAGGTATGGTTTGCCTATAACGACGACAATTATGTACTCAGGGATATTTCCTTTGAGGTAGAAGCCGGAAAAACGATTGCACTGGTCGGAGCAACCGGTGCCGGAAAATCTTCCACTATAAACATACTGAACAGGTTTTATGAGATTCAGAAAGGTGAGATCCGCATCGATGGTGTCCGTGTACAGGACTATGAGCTGAATTACCTGAGAGGGAATATCGCTACGGTTCTTCAGGATGTCTTTCTTTTTTCAGATACCATATTCAACAATATTACACTGGGTAATCCCGATATCACTTTAGATGAGGTTGTGGAAGCGGCAAAAAAGGTAGGTGCGCATGATTTTATCGAGCGGCTGCCTGGCGGATATCTTTATAATGTGATGGAGAGAGGTGCTACATTATCTGCAGGTCAGGGCCAGCTGATCTCCTTTATCCGTGCGCTGGTATACAACCCCGCTATCCTGGTGCTGGACGAGGCGACTTCCTCAGTGGATACCGAAACAGAGCTGCTGATCCAGCGTGCAATAGAGAACCTGATGAAGGGGCGTACTTCAATTGTCATTGCTCACCGGCTATCGACCATTCAAAAAGCCGATCAGATCATCGTACTGGACAAAGGCCAGATCAAAGAGAAAGGAACACACCAGGAACTGCTCAGGCTCAACGGCTACTATAAGAAACTCTATGATCTTCAGTTTAATTCCGGAGGTATATCGGTGAGGTAAAAGAACAGCCTCGTTTGTTGTTCCTGAAGCAGTTAAATTTTTGTATAATCGTTTGATGAAATTAATCTTGTCAAACCTTACTTTCCAGGTTCTGGTATCTATTGCGCTGGGGATTGTTACCGGCGTTTTTTTCCCCGGCTTTGCTCCGCATGCAAAACTGATCAGCCAGAGTTTTATCAATATGATCAGCATGCTGATTGCCCCGATCATATTTCTTACGATAGTACTGGGGATTGCCCATATGGGCGATATGAAAAAGGTTGGCCGCGTGGGTGGGAAGGCATTGCTATATTTTGAGATTGTGACTACAGTGGCGATCCTGATCGGTATGGCGGTGGCCAACCTGTTGCGGCCCGGTGCAGGCGTGACGGCGACAGATGCTGATGCAGAGAAGATCAGGACTTACACCGACCAGGCAGGCAGCATCAATTGGGTGGAATTCTTCGTCCATATTATCCCGCATAATATTGCAGAATCTTTTGCGAAGGGAGAAATCCTGCAGATCTTGTTTTTTGCTATTTTATTTGGTTATGGCCTGAACAAAATGGGTGAGACAGGAGCATCCCTGACTACTGGTATCGAAAAGCTGTCTAAAGTGTTCTTTAACATCATGAAGGTCATTATGCGGCTTGCGCCGGTAGGGGCATTTGGTGGTATGGCGTATAGTATAGGCACCTATGGGTTGAATACATTGCTGCCTATGGCCAAGCTAATGGGGGCAGTTTATCTGACCTGCTTCCTGTTCATTTTTGTTATACTCAACATGATCTGCCGCTACTATGGTTTCAGCCTCTGGAAATACCTCCGTTATATCAGACAGGAGATACTGATTGTTTTGGGTACATCTTCTTCTGAATCTGTATTGCCCAGTATGATGCAGAAAATGGAGGCCATTGGTTGCAAAAAATCTGTGGTTGGATTGGTGATTCCGACCGGATATTCATTTAATCTGGATGGTACTGCGATCTATCTGAGTATGGCCGTTATTTTTCTGTGCCAGGTTTTCCAGGTAAACTTGTCGCTCGCTCAGCAATTGAGTGTGCTTGCAGTACTGATGGTGACCAGTAAGGGAGCGGCAGGAGTGACTGGAAGTGGCTTTATTGTACTTGCATCTACACTGACTGCGCTTAAGATCATGCCGGTAGAACACATTGCGATACTTCTTGGGGTTGACCGGTTTATGTCTGAAGCACGGGCGATCACCAACATGATTGGCAATGGCATTGCGACGATCGTGATTGCCAAGAGTGAAAGTGAATTTGACGAACAAAAGTATCTGCTGGCCGTTGGCGATACAACGGAGGAGCGGTAGCCAAATAACCTTCTATAATCCTGAAAATCTGCTTGTTTTTCATTAAATTGCTTTAATGAAGACCGCATCTCTCTGTATCTTATTTGTATTTTTTGGCTGTTTCCTGGCCTCAGGCCAAGATATTCAGTCGGGAATATCTGCGCAGAATGTAACCTATTTTAAGCTTCCTGCAATGCAAAAGGTCGTGGTATGTGCGGATGACCATGCGGTATGGGGACTTGCTGTAAACGGGGAAGTTTATTTAAAGAAAAGCGGAGAAGACGATTTCAAACGTTTCGGAAATTTTACTGGTGTGAGGGATCTCGCAGGATACCGGGTGGACAAAATGTATTTCTTAATTGGTGCCGAACTTTATGAGGTGTCCGGCCCATCTGCAACCGCAAAGATTGGTCTTCCTCCTGGCACAGGCACGATTAATAATATTGCGGTCGTCAATGGCTCGACGAATCGGTTTCTAGCGGGATATATACCGCATCAGCAGGACTGGCTCGCGGTGGCTACGTCGACACAGTTGTTCCGGATTGAAAGGTCTGATCCCCTCCGTACACTTAAAATCAGCAATGAACTGGATCCACTTGATCCGGCAAAGGACTGGCGGATCACCAATGCGGGCTATAAGTCGATCGACTTCCAGTTCCGTGCGCCTGAAGCCAGCAGTTGCTTCGGAAACACGGAGTTCAAATACTTTAACCGGGTCGGTACAGCACCCCGCATGCGGCAGTTGCCGGAGTCCGGAGCGGAATATTCCGGAAAGGTTAACTGCAGCTACTTTGAGTCCACCTATAACGAGGAAGTTCAGGAACCAGCCACGATGATGGATTTTTGGGGAACGGACAATGGTCTTTTCATCAAGTATGCGCAGAGCTGCAACGTAAGGCGGGTGATACAGAGTAAGGTAAATGATATAAAACAGCTCAATCTGTTCCGTGATTTTTTTAACTATAAGGTTACACTGGTAGCTACTGACGAGGGCTTGTTTATGCCGGCACTCCAGTATGGCATGATTTACGGCACAACACCAGATATTACTCGGATTTCATTTTACCGGTTCAATATCTATAATGGAGCAGTCAACAGCATTGCGCTGGACGTCTATTATTCTCCGGACAATCCTGACGGGTTATGCGATCAGGCCGTTTGGCTCGCGACTGCTGATGGTATACGCAGGCTTGGCTTATCTCCGGCACGTTTTTCCGACGTAGATGTTGACCTGATCAAAAAGGCGCCTGATATCTTTTATGTGGACGGACCGGTAAGACAAAGGATCTATCAGCTCTGTAACGGGCAGCAATATACCTTTAAAATACAGTTGCCGCAGGTGTTAACGCATACTTATAAAATCGAGTGGCTTCGCGCGGAGAATATGTGGGAGATTGAATCTGACCGGGTGGTACAGGAGAACCTAACCGGCCTGACGACAACGGTGATCGACGTAAGGGGGGATTTCGGGATACGGATCACTTCAGACTGTGGCGAAAGTATGGATCTGGGGAAAATATGGCTCAGGCAGCCGCAGAAAATAGAGCCGGAATTTAACTATCCGGAGGTGATCACAATGTACGAGGGTTGTAGCTATACCTTTCGTGCAAAGGAGGGAAATATTTACCGGTGGGAACTTGACGGCGAACTGATCCCGGGTGCGACTTCCAATGTGCTGACGACCACGATGCCTGGCAAATACAGGCTGCTGTACCAGGATTGCGAAAACAACTTCACGCGATCTGAGGTGGTAGAACTCAAGCTGGTGCCCGCCATACAACCTGTAATTGCCATGAGTAAACAGGAGTCGTTGTGTTTCGGAGAACAGGTAACGTTGACCGCTCCTTACCAGGAAGGAGCCAGTTACAAGTGGTATCCCACCGGCGAAACTACACAGTCGATTGTTACTGCCAAGCCAGGCAATTACCATGTGGATGTGATCCTGGATGGAAATTGTTTCCGCAGGAGCCCCACCGCCGTGGTTAAGGTACAAGAAGAGATCAAGCTGGAACGGCCACCGGATTTCCAGCTGTGTACCAAAAAGCAGCAGCAGCTGCGGTTAACTGCGGCACCGGGATTTTCATCTTATACCTGGAACGGAGTGGAAACGACGGCAAATTACCTGGATGTTACGTCGGCTGGAAGCTATACGCTTCAGGTCACCGATGCCAGAGGATGTAAAGCAAGTACATTATACCTTGTAATGGATTATTGCCCGCCGCCCAAACCTCCCAATGTTTTCAGCCCGAATTCGGATGGGCTGAATGACATGTGGGTAGTGGAAGCAGACGCGTCTGATGAAACCATTTCCGTTGTTGTCTATAACCGTTACGGTGCGGCAGTATTCCAGGATAGCGGCCACAAAATCAAATGGGACGGGAGGCACCGGGGTGTCGATCTGCCGCCCGGAACTTATTATTATGTACTGAAAAAAGATGGCGACAAGACATTGACGGGGCCTGTTAGTTTGATTCGTTAGAAAAATATTTATTTTGTACCCGAAACCAAATTGAATAGGTCATGAAATATACCTGTATCGTCGTTGCCTTGCTATGTCTGGGCTGCGGCGGCGTAAAGAAGTCGGCCACTGAAGCCGGAACCGGCGGCAAAGGCTGGAAAAAGCTGTTTAACGGAAAAGACACCAAGGACTGGTTTGTCAAAATCCATCACCATGAAGTCGGGGAGAATTACGGCAACACCTTCAGGGTAGAAGACGGCATGATCAAGATCCGTTATGATCAGTATGGCGATTTTAATGACCAGTTCGGACACCTGTATTATAAGACACCCTTTTCCTACTACCACCTGAAATTCGAATACCGCTTTGTCGGTGAATTGCAGCGTGGTGCACCTGACTATACCCTGCTCAACAGCGGGGTGATGTTCCATTCCCAGGACCCAAGGACAATGCTTAAGGAACAGGACTGGCCGATCTCTATAGAAATGCAGTTGCTGGCCGGCCTGGGGGACGGACGGCCCCGCCCTACAGGGAATATGTGTTCGCCGGGAACAGATGTGATCTATAAAGGCAGGATCTCACCGGATCATTGTATCAATTCTACCTCAAAAACCTATCCCGCGGGGGAATGGGTAAAAGGCGAGCTGATCGTTTTAGGTAACGAATTGATTACGCATGTCATCAACGGAGATACCGTGTTGCAATATTCAAAACCCCAGATCGGGGGCGGCGTGGCGCATGGCTACGATCCCAGATATAAACAAGACGGCAAATTGCTCAGCAGCGGGTTTATCGCGCTTCAGAGCGAGGGCCAGCCCATTGATTTCAGAAATATAGAAATTAAGGAGCTGCCACATCGCTGACATTGTTTTTAAGGACAATTTTATCTAAGTTTGCAACGAAAAAAATCAAGATACATGAGCGTTTTAGTAAATAAGGATTCAAAAGTTATTGTTCAGGGTTTCACCGGTAACGAAGGTACTTATCATGCTTCCCAGATGATCGAATACGGCACTAATGTTGTTGGTGGTGTAACCCCTGGAAAAGGTGGTCAGACCCATCTCGACAGACCTGTGTTCAATACCGTTAAAGACGCGGTAGACCAGGCTGGTGCAAATGTATCTATCATTTTTGTACCTCCCGCATTTGCTGCTGATGCAATTATGGAAGCGGCAGAAGCGGGGATTAAGGTAATTGTATGCATCACCGAAGGTATCCCTACCAAAGACATGGTTCAGGTAAAGGAGTACATTTCAGATAAAGGCTGCAGGCTGATCGGCCCGAACTGTCCCGGAGTAATTACTGCGGATGAGGCTAAAATTGGCATCATGCCTGGCTTCATCTTTAAGAAAGGACCTGTAGGTGTCGTATCAAAATCAGGTACCCTGACTTATGAAGCGGTAGATCAGGTGGTAAAGGCCGGATTAGGAATTACTACTGCGATCGGTATCGGTGGAGACCCGATCATTGGAACTACCACAAAAGAAGCAGTAGAGCTGCTGATGAACGATCCCGAAACTGAAGGAATTATCATGATCGGCGAGATCGGCGGAGGTATGGAAGCTGAGGCTGCACGGTGGATCAGGGAAAATGGCACCAAGCCCGTGGTCGGTTTCATCGCGGGACAGACTGCCCCGACAGGTCGCAGAATGGGACATGCAGGCGCAATCGTAGGCGGCGCTGACGATACCGCAGCCGCCAAGATGAAGATCATGGCAGAGTGCGGTATCCACGTAGTGGAAAGTCCTGCTGAGATCGGCGAGACAATGGCTGCCCTGTTGAAAAAGTAAATACAATCATTCAGGATATTCCAGACCTGGTGCGTATTTCGCCAGGTCTTTTTTATGTGGTGTCTTTCCACTTGCTTGTGACCAAATTATGGCAAAGAAGTAGAACCACAGATAGTGTTTTGGCCGTATATTGTATAAACGTAATGCAAATGGGAATATTGGTCAATAAAACATTTATGCTGTTCAGCGTGTTGGCTTTAACAACGCTGGCTGCGTGCGCGCAGCAACCTAAAAAAGAAAACTCTCAGAAAAATACAAAAAGTATGGAATGGAATAAGCTCACTAAGGAAGAAGAGGATGTAATTGTACGCAAAGGTACCGAGTATCCGGGTACGGGTAAGCTGTTGAACAATAAAGAGAAGGGAACTTACATCTGCAGACGCTGCAACGCCCCTTTATACCGTTCTGATGATAAGTTTGATTCACATTGCGGATGGCCCAGTTTTGATGACGAGATCAAAGGTGCAGTGCTTCGCATACCGGATGCAGACGGATCACGTACCGAGATCATTTGCGCCAATTGCAAAGCACATCTCGGACATGTGTTTATCGGTGAAGGATTCACCTCAAAAAATACAAGGCATTGTGTCAATTCGATTTCCATGAGTTTTGTGCCCGATAAGAAATAAATTGTTTGATGCGTATATAAAATATTTGCCTGGCGATAACTTGCCAGGCATTTTTTGTTTTTACGGATTTCGTTTGCTTATGTTTGTGGCATTCACCAACTAAAGTAAATATATGAAGTATTGTTTATTGTTAAGTGGGATGCTCTTTTCTTCTGTGGCTTTTGCCCAGAATATGCCTGGAAACCGGGACTCAAATGATACAGGTACAGCAATAGCGGCGGTAGCAGACTCAACAGCAACAGACAAATCTTCTGCGATGGTTTCCGAGACGGTGTATGGTACTTATTATGCGCGTCGTTTTGAAGGAAGGCGGACAACCAGTGGTGCGCGCTACCGTGGAAAAAAGCTCACGGCAGCCCATAAAACACTTCCTTTTGGCACGGTAGTTACCGTAACCAATCCAGACAACGGAAGGTCGGTCGATGTGGTGATCAATGACCGGGGTCCACATTCAAAAAAATTCTCTATAGATGTATCAACCGCTGCTGCAAAGGCCCTTGGCTTTTACGGTAAAGGTGTTGCCGAGCTGGAAATTGCCTACACTCCTGAAGAAGACTGACCGCCTAACTTTCTGTGCTGCAAAAGTCAGTTTTAATAAATTATTAACACTCTCTTTTTTTTACTATTCGCTAAAAACGAAATGATTAGCATTTTTGGTAGTTGATTATGACGCTCATCTGATCCTGAAGCCGGCTAAAACCAACAACGTGTTAACAACTTTGTTCCACAGAAAAATCGATCTCATCTATATTTGTTTTAGTAAGATTCTTTGATAAATCACACGTCGATTCTTAGTTAAAGGTTTAGTATTTAGTTGCTTAAGGTTTTATAGAATTTCATGTTCTTCGATCTTTCGATTTAAATACCGGTTCGGTGTCTGCGTTGTTTATTGAGGTCTGCTGACAACCAATTTATTCATTCACTATCAAATACAGAGGCTTATGCAAGAAGAATTATTATTGAAGGAAAATAAGGACCGGTTCGTACTGTTGCCGATCAAGTATCCGGCGATATGGGAGATGTATAAGAAAAGTGAGGCAAGCTTCTGGACTGCGGAGGAAATCGATCTGTCTGACGACCTGAAGCACTGGGAAGGATTGAACAGCGGCGAGCGTCATTTCATTTCACATGTTCTTGCATTTTTTGCAGCGAGTGATGGCATTGTTAACGAAAACCTGGCCGTTAATTTCATGAGCGAGGTCCAGTTGCCGGAGGCGCGCTGTTTTTACGGTTTCCAGATCATGATGGAAAACATCCATTCTGAAACCTATGCATTACTGATCGATACTTATGTGAAAGATCCCGAAGAAAAGGACCGGTTGTTTCATGCCATTGAGACAGTACCTTGTGTCGGTAAAAAAGCGGAATGGGCCCTGCGCTGGATAGAGAACGGTAGTTTTGCGGAACGTCTGGTTGCTTTTGCGGCGGTAGAAGGTATATTCTTCAGCGGAAGTTTCTGTTCTATATTCTGGATGAAGAAACGTGGCCTGATGCCCGGGCTGACTTTCAGTAACGAATTGATCTCCAGGGACGAGGGGATGCATTGTGAATTTGCCTGTCTGTTATACAGCATGTTGTCGAACAGACTGACCGAGAAACAGGTACATGAGATCATCAAGGACGCAGTGGAAATTGAGAAGGAATTTATCAGTGACGCATTGCCGGTAGCCCTGATCGGAATGAACGCCAAGCTGATGTCGCAATACATCGAATTTGTGGCCGACAGATGGGTACAGGAACTGGGTTACACTAAGATCTATAATGCGACCAACCCATTTGATTTTATGGAAATGATCTCATTGCAAGGTAAGACCAATTTCTTCGAGAAGCGTGTGGGCGACTATCAGAAGAGCGGAGTACTTACCGCCTCTGAAGATAAGGCCCAGGCATTTTCACTGGACGACGATTTTTAACAAACGTCATCGCCTGATAAAAATGATTTAGTTAATTTCTGGTGTCCGGTGGCGGAAACCTGCCGGGTGCCATAACCCTAAAATACCTTAGAAAATATGTTTGTAATAAAGAGAGACGGCCGGAAGGAAGCCGTAAAGTTTGACAAGATAACGGCTCGGATTGAGAAGTTATGCTATGGTTTTAATGCTGAACTTGTAGACCCGATCGATGTTGCCAAGAAGGTGATCGAGGGGTTGTATGACGGGGTGACCACTTCAGAACTGGATAACCTAGCTGCCGAAACAGCAGCCTCTTTAACGACAAAACACCCCGATTATGCGCTGCTGGCTTCACGTATCGCGGTGTCTAACCTGCATAAGAATACCACCAAGTCCTTCTCTAAGACGATGGAACAGCTTTACACCTACATTGACGAAAAGACAGGCAAGCAGGCCGGGCTGATCGCTGATGATGTATGGGAAGTGATCAGGGACAATGCTGACGTACTTGATAGCACGATTATCTATGACCGTGATTTCGGTTTTGATTATTTTGGTTTCAAGACGCTGGAAAAATCTTACCTGCTGAAAATCGACGGGCAGATCGTAGAACGTCCGCAACACCTTTTCATGCGTGTTGCCGTAGGTATCCACAAGTCGGATATCGACAGTGCCATCGCAACCTATAATCTGATGAGCGAGCGTTGGTTTACCCATGCTACACCTACTTTGTTCAACGCAGCCACACCTAAGCCACAAATGTCTTCATGTTTCCTGCTGACGATGCAGGATGACAGCATTGAAGGCATTTATGATACATTAAAACAAACGGCTAAGATATCTCAAAGTGCCGGAGGTATAGGATTGAGCATCCATAATATCCGTGCAACCGGTGCTTATATCGGTGGCACGAACGGAACCAGTAACGGCATTGTCCCGATGCTGAAAGTCTTCAACGATACCGCACGTTATGTAGATCAGGGTGGGGGCAAACGCAAGGGCGCGTTCGCGATCTATCTTGAACCATGGCATGCAGATATCCTGAGCTTCCTGGACCTGCGCAAAAATCATGGTAAGGAAGAGCTGCGTGCACGGGATCTGTTTTACGCACTTTGGGTTTGCGACCTGTTTATGAAGCGCGTAGAAGAAAACGGAGACTGGAGTTTGTTTTCTCCGGATGAGGCACCCGGTTTAGCGGATTGTTTCGGTGCGGCGTTCGAAGAATTATACGAGCGTTACGAAAAAGAAGGCCGTGCGCGTAAAACGATGAAAGCCCAGGAGCTTTGGTTTGCGATCCTGGACTCCCAGATCGAAACCGGTACCCCTTACCTGTTATATAAAGATGCGGCAAACAGCAAATCCAACCAGCAAAACCTGGGTACGATCAAGAGCTCAAACCTTTGTACTGAAATTATAGAGTATACCTCAAAGGATGAGGTAGCTGTCTGTAACCTGGCCTCCCTTGCTTTGCCGAGGTATGTGATCAATGGTGAATTTGACCATCAGAAACTCTATGATGTTACTTACCAGGCTACATTGAACCTGAACAAGATCATCGATTATAACTACTATCCTGTAGAGGAAGCCAGAAACTCGAACATGCGCCACAGACCGGTAGGGCTTGGTGTACAGGGCCTTGCCGATGCCTTTATCCTGATGCGTCTGCCGTTTGAGAGTGAAGGTGCCCGTATCCTGAACAAGGAAATCTTCGAGACCATCTACTTTGCCGCGATGACTGCTTCACACGACCTGGCTGTAAAGCATGGTCCGTACCAGAGCTTTAAGGGCTCTCCGTTATCGCAGGGCAAGTTCCAGTTTGACCTGTGGAATGTAACACCGGACAGCGGCAGATGGGATTGGGAAGACCTTCGTAAGAAAGTAGTAAAGGACGGTGTATATAACTCATTGCTGGTAGCACCTATGCCTACTGCCTCAACTTCGCAGATCCTGGGCAATAATGAATGTTTCGAGCCTTATACTTCCAATATTTACACCAGGCGTGTGCTGAGTGGTGAGTTTATCGTGGTGAACAAGCACTTGCTGAAGGATCTGGTCGCATTGGGCTTATGGTCGCCTGCCATGAAGGACAGGATCATTATGGCCAACGGTTCTATCCAGGACATCGCGGAAATTCCGGATTATATCAAGGAACTCTACAAAACCGTTTGGGAGATCAAGATGCGCAGTATCATCGATATGGCTGCAGACAGAGGTGCATATATTTGCCAGTCTCAGTCACTGAACCTTTTCGTCAATTCTCCTAACACGTCGAAACTGACCTCAATGCATTTCTATGCCTGGAAGAAAGGGCTGAAAACCGGTATGTATTACCTGCGTACCCAGGCAGCGTCACAAGCCGTTAAATTCACCGTGGAAAACCAGGCTGGTAAGAATATGGAGCCGGTTATTCCCGCGCATATCGAACAACCTGCCGAGGAGATCATCGAAGGTCCGGTATGTACAATGGAAGAGGGCTGCATCAGCTGCTCAGGTTAGAGTTTGTCACCATTTGAAACCTCAATAAAAAACAACGGGGGCTCTGATCAACATCAGGCCCCCTTGTTTTTATAGAATTATTGCTACTTATTATAAATATTGGCTGTATTCCGGTAACCGGCAGCGGTGTTTATATACCAGTCAGGATAACTTACACCGCCCGACTTGGCCCATTCCAGGAAATGCAGATAGGCATCGAGTATGGACCTGGCTTCGGCAGGATAGCTGAAGGTATCTGTAAAGCTCAGCGCCCAGGGCTCGTTGTTTTTATTCAGGTAGTATCTTCCTGTAGCGACACTACCATTGTCATCGTAGGTGCCGATAACGGATTTATCAGCCTTATCTGTCGGTGGGTTATTAGGCAGGTGGATCTCATAAGCCCTGCGGCGGTCGCTGATCAGGAAAGGATTGAACGGAGGTAATCCAAGCTCTGCTGCAGTCAGCGGGCTGCTGAACTTGATATTCAATGTAGCCGTAGACGCGTTAGCTTTCGGTTTCGCCGGGTCGGTGTTTACTTTTTCGCTGCCGTCGGCATTTTTGATCAGGTTCTCATAATTGTCAAACGGAATGACCACAGCATTCGTCTGGCCTGCTTCCACTCCGTTTCCTGCAAGCTGGATGTAATTGCTTTGTAAGACCTGGCCGCTTACGGAACTGACTTTTCCGGCGGCAAAGGGGAATTGTACCCCAAAGCCGTTCTTATAACCAGCACCAGCCGCAACAGGCTGATATTCGCCTTTTATCTCTACGGTATTGTTCTGTGCGTTCTTTGTAAATGTATACCTGTAATTGACCACCAGGTCGTTCATGTCGTAATCGCCTTTGAACGGCCAGTAATCTTCAAAGGCCAGGGTCGCATATCCGGTTGATGAAGGGAAATAAGTAATATAGGCTCTTGACGGGTCGTTTGGAAATGCATCCTGCGTATCCGGCACGCCGTCGCCATCAGAATCACCTCCTTTATCTACCGTAGATACGCCTGTATTAGAGATGGCGGTTATCGGGTTGGCAGTCGCATAGATCACCAGGTCGTTAAAGTCGTTATCAGAACCTGAACCGTCCGAGCGGTTGATATCTTCAAATCCCATCAGGTATAGTTTATGAACGTCATCATACAGGAGCACGGAATGCTTTTTTCTGCTGGTAACGGTTTCCGGATTAAATTTCGACTCTGAATAGAACTTGGTCGAGGTTGACGTATTGATGCCGCTTCCTGTCCAGGCATTTTGCAGGAGTACGAATGCAATGGTTGTGCCTGCTTCAAAGGTACCTAGTTTGACCTTGTCCCCGGACAGCAGCCCGCCTCCTGTGCCGTAGGCAGATGCATTGGGAAAGATCATCGTTACCTTATCAATTCCGCCAAACGCGGTACCTGTCGTTACAGAAGAGGGTGGGTTATTGGTGTCGTAGGTATAGTAAGCAAGGGTATTCAGATAGCCTGCACCTTCAGACACAAAAGTGACCCATACATCGGCAGTTTGCGTGATCACCAGGTTAGATCCGGCCGAGGAAGTCAGGTATTCCGGATGCGTGGTCGTGAGGGGCTTTCCTTCAGGAAGAGATGCATTGACATAACTCAGCAGGCTGGGGTCTATGGCGTCAGGAGTCGGCTCGAGGTACTTTGGCCTGCCCAGGCTCGCAGGATAAGCCGGACTGCTCACGATAGCGTCTCCCGAAGAGGTGTATCCCGTCGGGTAACCGTAAGTAACGCTGAACAGTCCCCTGGCCCCGATATCCCCTGTAGCAAGCAGAACATCAGGATTGGTATTGCGCGGATTTACGCCTTCAATGAGCACGTCACCGCTGAGCATAGACGTTCCCCCGATCACAGCACTGATGGCCGTTTTTCCCCCGATCAGCGCTTTGACCCTGTTGAGCAGGCCGGTGTAGTTAGGGTTGATCAGTAAAGTATCCAGATATGCCGGTACCGTAATATTCC
This sequence comes from Pedobacter sp. JY14-1, assembly GCF_029269825.1. Classification (GTDB taxonomy): domain Bacteria; phylum Bacteroidota; class Bacteroidia; order Sphingobacteriales; family Sphingobacteriaceae; genus Pedobacter. The sequence goes on from NZ_JARJHU010000003.1 coordinate 742,769, forward strand.
CTCGGACGTAACCGTCGGCATCCGTTACTGCCTTAAGCACGTCACGCTCGGTATTTCCGGGGTCTGTAATGCTCACCAGCGCACCTTTAATTGGTTTGCTGTCATTACTCAGGAGCCTTACGGTAATGTCCAGGTTCTTGGTGGTGATGTAACTGAAACTACCTGGGATTTCAGACCCGCCGCCGGGATCGGGATCAGGATCTTTTGACCTGTCTTTCTTGCAGGATAAAGATCCTGCCATAACAAGAAAAACCAGACCAAAAAAAGGGATGACTTTTTTCATGGCTGAATTTTTTTTTAAGTTGATGTGACAACCGGCACAAAACAGATGCCATAAAACATCGTACCTTTGCAGATAAATGATTAAACACGAGATCATTTCCTGCGAGCGTTGTAGCGCTCCGATCGAATGCAAGGCCAATTCCTATACCAAATGTCAGTGCAGCGAGGTACAGCTTACACTGAACGAAATGGAATACATCGGCGAGCAGTACGACGGCTGCCTGTGTTCTTTTTGTTTATTTCAGTTGCGGCAGGAATATCAGGACAGTATGTCGTCTTGAACCTACAGCAGGCGTCTTTTATTTTTTTGCTAACTTTGCGGCAAAACAGATGTTGACAAGGCATGGCAAAAATACAAGTTGGCCTGGTGCAGATGAGCTGTACCAGCAATAAGCAGGAAAATTTAGATAAGGCAGTAGCAAAGATCAGGGAAATTGCGGCCCAGGGTGCGCAGATCGTATGCCTTCAGGAACTCTTCACTTCCCTCTATTTTTGTGACGAGGAAAATTATGACAACTTCGCGCTTGCAGAGGCCATTCCGGGACCTTCAACCGATACTCTATCGAAAGTAGCGGCAGAACTCGGCGTCGTGATCGTTGCGTCCTTATTTGAAAAGCGTGCAGAAGGCCTCTATCACAATACAACAGCAGTGCTCGACGCAGACGGGGCTTACCTTGGAAAATACCGTAAGATGCACATTCCGGATGACCCGGGGTTCTATGAGAAATTCTACTTTACTCCGGGAGACCTCGGTTATAAGGTATTCAAAACAAAATATGCCAAAATAGGTGTGCTGATCTGCTGGGACCAGTGGTATCCGGAGGCTGCCCGTATTACTTCCCTTATGGGGGCTGATTTTCTTTTCTATCCTACAGCCATCGGCTGGGCAACTACACAGGACCAGGACACGAATACGGAACAGTACAACGCCTGGCAGACCATTCAGCGCTCGCACGCTGTTGCCAATGGTATTCCGGTGGTAAGCGTCAACAGGGTCGGGCATGAAGCAGGCGTTGACTTCTGGGGCGGCTCTTTTGTCGCCAATCCATTCGGCACGGTACTCTACCAGGCTCCCCACCATGAGGAAACCCTGAAAGTAGTGGAGCTGGACCTGGCCAAATCGGACAGTTACCGCACCCACTGGCCTTTCCTGCGCGACCGCCGCATAGACAGCTATTCTCAGATTACCAAAAGATACATTGACGACGAAGCATAACCAATAGCATGTCCTCTTTTAACGAAGCACAATTCAGTAACAGCCCTAAAAAGCAGGGCTACAGCTTTCCCGCAGAGTGGACCCCGCATGAAGCCACCTGGCTCAGCTGGCCCCATAAAGAAGCCTCATGGCCCGGTAAGATCGATGCCATTTATGCACCCTACTGTGAATTTATCAAAGAAGTGGCTGCAGGTGAAAAGGTCAGGATCAATATCAATGATGAGGCGACCAGGGCATTTGCGGTCAGCAAACTTAAAGCAGCAGGTGCAGACCTCAGCCAGATCGAATTCCATTTTAATCCCAGTAACGATGCCTGGTGCCGCGATCATGGCCCTGCGTTCCTGCTCAATGCGGCGGGGACAAAAAAAGCCGTTGTGGACTGGGGCTACAACGCCTGGGGCGGTAAATATCCTCCTTATGACCTGGATGATGTCATTCCGACCCGTATTGCCGGACATTTCGGCCTGCCGGTATTCCATCCGGGCATTGTCATGGAAGGCGGTTCCGTAGAGTTCAACGGGGCCGGTACGGTTCTGACCACTACGGCCTGCCTGCTTAATGAGAACAGAAATCCTGAATACAGTCAGGAACAGATCGAAACATACCTTCGGGAATATTACGGAGTGGAACAAGTGCTCTGGCTGGGTGATGGCATCGTAGGGGATGATACCGATGGCCACATCGATGACATTACCCGTTTTGTCAATGAGGACACTGTACTGACCGTAGTAGAAAGCAACCCGCTCGACGAGAACTATCTCCTGCTGCAGGAAAACCTGGAAACACTCCGGAAAATGCGCCTTTCCGATGGACGTCCGCTGCAGATCATTGAATTGCCCATGCCGTCTCCGGTTATTTATGAAGATACCCGGTTGCCGGCTTCCTATGCCAATTTTTACATTGCCAATGCAGCGGTCATTGTACCCACCTTTCGCGATGTCAACGATGAAAAGGCCCTGGCCATCATTCGCAGTGTCTTCCCCGACCGTAAGGTGGTCGGTATTGATTCCACCGATATCATCTGGGGACTGGGCAGCTTCCATTGCCTCAGCCAGCAGGAGCCTGCACTCAAAGGCTAAACATTTGACACCGATTCGTATATTCAACCAAATAAAAATATTCAAATTAACAACATGAAGTTATTAGCAGGAAAAACGGCACTGGTTACAGGTGCATCTAAAGGTATCGGCCGCAAGATCGCCGAGAAATTTGCAGAACAGGGTGCCAACGTGGCCTTCACTTACCTTTCATCGGTAGAAAAAGGACAGGCACTTGAGGAGGAACTGCAGTCCTTTGGCACCAAGGTAAAAGGTTACCGTTCCGATGCTTCGAAATTTGCTGAGGCAGAACAGCTGATCAATGCTGTCGTCGCCGATTTTGGTACCATAGATATCGTCGTAAACAATGCCGGTATTACCAAAGATGGCCTGCTGATGCGTATGACCGAGGAAAACTGGGACGAAGTACTGGACGTTAACCTGAAGTCAGTTTTCAATGTCACCAAGGCGGCATCCAAGGTCATGATGAAGGCCCGCAAGGGATCTATCATCAATATGAGCTCTGTCGTAGGTGTCCAGGGCAATGCCGGTCAGGCCAATTATGCGGCCTCAAAGGCAGGTATCATCGGCTTCTCTAAATCGGTAGCAAAGGAACTTGGCTCAAGAAACATCCGTACAAACGTAGTTGCACCAGGGTTCATCCGCACCGAAATGACCGACGTGCTTGATCCTAAGGTAGTACAGGGCTGGGAAGAGGGAATCCCGTTGAAACGTGCGGGAGAGACTGACGATGTGGCCAACGTATGCGTATTCCTGGCTTCGGATATGAGCGCTTATGTAACCGGACAGGTGATCTCAGTCTGCGGCGGCATGTTGTAGCCATGGATGGCGCTTTCACCATAGTTACTTTACTGGGAAGCCTGCTTGCAGGTATCCTTCTGGCCTGGCTGCTTTACGGCAGGTCCAGCCATCTGGATAAGCCGCTGCGGCTGGGCCTTGCCGTTTTACGCAGCCTGGTGATTACTGGAATCGGCTTCCTTTTGTTTTTTCCCCTGGTCAGGAGCATTGCTTACCGCCTGGAAAAGCCGGTGATCGTCATCGGCCAGGATAACTCCCTTTCCGTCAGCCAGGTCAGTCCTGCGGGTTTCGATCCCAAACGTTACCGGCAGCAATTGGAAGCACTCAAAGAACAACTCAGTAAAGACTATGATGTAAAGGTCTATCATTTCAGTGATCGTGTAGGCAATGGGTTTGAATTCGCCGGCAAGGGTACGTTTACCAACGGCACACGGTTTATGAACCAGATCGTGGATGGCCTGGTGAACCGTAATGTGGGAGCGGTCATACTGGCCACCGACGGTATTTTTAACCGGGGGGGCAGCCCCCTGGCCGAGGCAGAAAGACTTAAGGCTCCGGTTTATACCATCGCTTTGGGCGATACAGTTCCCAAAAAGGATTTGCTTATTGCCAATGTAAACTACAACAACCTGGTTTACCTCGACAACGAATTTACGATAGAAGTACAGATTCAGGCTTTTGCGGCAAAAGGAACTGCAGCGCGGTTAACTGTTACCGAAGGCAGCAAACCGGTACTCGAAAGCCGTGTAGACATCACTTCAGAAGCCTTTGTGCAACAGATACCGCTCAAATTAAAGGCAAAGAAACTTGGCCTGCAGAAATATACCCTGAGCCTGGGCAGCCTGCCAGGTGAAATCTCCATACAAAACAATACACAGCAGATCTTCATTGAAGTAATTGACGCCCGGAATAAGGTTTTACTGGCGGCAGCAGGGCCTCATCCCGATCTTTCTGCCTTAAAGCAGGCGATTTCCAGCAATAAAAATTACGAACTGAAGGTGGCCATTGGCCAGGAGGCCGATGCGGCTAACCCTGACGGTTATAGTCTGGTCATCCTATATCAGCTTCCCGGTATTCATCAGGAGGGAAAGGGCCTGGTTTCGGCCTTGCAGCGGAGCAATACCCCGGCCTGGTATATCCTGGGGGCGCAAAGTAGCCTCAGTGACTTTAACCAGGTCCAAAAGCAGGCGACTTACAATGGCACCACGACTACGCTCCAGGATGTTTTTGCCGAACCAGATCCCAGTTTTACCTTGTTCAGCCTGCATCCGGCAGCTGCGAAAGTACTTGCGTCCTTCGATCCCCTGCAGGCCCCCCTGGGTAAAATTGTACCTCTTTCCACTGCTACGGTAGCACTTACCCAGCGTATCGGTAAGATCAGAACCGGCCAGCCCCTGCTTTTTTTCAGCAACGACAATGGACGCAAGGCCGGCTATCTCGCAGGTGAAGGGCTTTGGCGCTGGAGGTTGTCCGAAGCAGAAGATCCTGCACGCGCAGGCGTCACCGATCAGTTGATCAGCGCAACGGTTCAGTACCTTTCTGTAAGGGATGACAAACGTAAGTTCAGGGTCTACCCGGCTAAGGCTACCTTTGAAGAAAACGAGAACGTGATCCTCAATGCAGTACTGTACAACGACAGTTATCAGGCCGTCAATACCCCGGATGTCAGTATTTCGCTGCAGAACGATGCCGGCAAACGTTACCGGTTCCTTTTCTCAAAGAAGGAAAACACCTATCAGCTCGATGCGGGCGCATTACCAGCCGGCAGTTATCGCTATGAGGCGTCCGTCAGGTTGGGGAATGCAGCGTATTCGGCGAAAGGTGAATTTCATATACAACTGCTCAATACAGAATTTCAGCAGACAATTGCGAACCATCAGCTTCTGCATACTTTATCTTCACAAACCGGCGGTAAGCTATATATGCCCGTCAACCTGTTGAAAATAGCAGATGAAATCAGGGCGAATGAGCAGATCAGGACCATCAGCTATGAAGACCGGAATTACCGCGAACTTATTAACTTTAAATGGGTGTTCGCCCTCATCCTGCTGCTGTTAAGCGCGGAATGGTTCCTGCGCAAACAGAACGGGGAAACTTAAAAACAGGCTTATGCAGATCGATACCATGGATGCCATCGAGATACTGGGGACTATTTCCTTCGCCATATCAGGGTCCTTTGCTGCCATGCAGCGCAGGCTGGATCCTTTTGGCGTACTGATCATCGCATTTGTTACCTCTATAGGAGGGGGTACCGTACGTGACCTCCTTCTGGGCGATACCCCTGTGGCCTGGATGCGTAACGTCAATTACTCGCTGCTGATCCTGCTTACCTCTATTGCAACGATCTTTTTCAAAACGCACATCAAGAAATTTAAGGTCACGTTATTTTTGTTCGATTCTATGGGACTGGGCTTGTTTACCATGTTTGGCGTACAAAAGGCAATTACCTTCGGCCTCAGTCCGGGCATCTGCATTGCACTGGGCACCATTACAGGATGCTTCGGAGGGATCATCAGAGACACATTGCTCAATACGATTCCACTGATCTTCCGCCAGGAAGTTTATGCCACAGCCTGTATATTAGGTGGGGTCCTGTATTTTATACTGCTTTATTTCAACTTAGGAGAAAACGTGGCAAAGATTGTTGTCATCGCCTTCATATTCGTTTTCAGGATCATCGTTGTCAGGTACAAGATCACTTTACCCAAATTCAGGTACTGATCAGCCATCACGCTACAGGAAACACATTGCCGGAGTAGGGTACTTAGTTTTTGGGATGTTCCTTAACGATCACAAAGACATCCTCATTGTCCTTCTTCATGAAGTACTTTTCCCTGGCGAACTTTTCGGCGGTTCCCAGGTCGGTATTCAGTTCGTCAAGATCTTTTTTTACCTTGGCGATTTCTTTGACATAGAAGTCCTTTTCTTCCTGGAGCTTATTCACTGCGCTCCTGTATTCATATTGTGCAATGACATCATTTTTGTCAAAAAACAACATCCATACTGCGAAAGCAGCCACGGCCAGGAAATATTTATTGCGGGCAAGTTCCAGTAGACGTTCCATACTACCAAAGTTATAAAAAGTCATTGCGTATCCGCAAAAAAATCTTCCACTTATCCACATATGGCCATCGCGAAGGGTAAAACTGGCCAATTTAAACAAAAAAAAGCCCCGTATCTCCTACAGGGCTTATTAAAACGTGACCGATCTTACTTCGCGTTTTTCTTCTCCGTAATTTCATTGCGGATTTCCTGTGCAAGTGTTTTGATGTCTTGCATAGCCTTCCGGGTGCGTGTTCCTGCTGCACCATTTGCCGCACTGTAAAATTTTCCTGCATCAGCTTCAGCTGCTGCAACAAGCTCTTTTAATTTAGTGAATTTTTCCATTATTCTTTAAATAATTAATTTGATAATTGCCTGGTTTATACAAACCATAGCGGGACTTATTGTAAACTTATATATTTTCCTCTGAAAACTGCAAAAATTACAAAATAAAAAACCCCGGGATTTCCGGGGTTTTTGTACTTGTCTGTCAGGAAAAGTCAGTTCCTGATCTGTAAGCGGATTACTTCTTAATGGCGTACTTAAAATTTTTGCCGATAAAACGTGCCGCATCGCCCAGTTCTTCTTCAATACGAAGCAGCTGGTTGTATTTAGCGATCCTGTCAGAACGTGAAGCAGAACCTGTCTTGATCTGTCCGCAGTTCAGCGCTACAGCCAGGTCGGCGATGGTCACATCCTCGGTCTCACCGGAACGGTGTGACATTACAGAAGTATAGCCATTGGTCTGTGCCAGCGAAACCGCATTGATGGTTTCTGTAAGTGAACCGATCTGGTTTACCTTAACCAGGATAGAGTTGGCCGTAGCGTTATCTATACCTGTTTGCAGACGCTTTACATTCGTTACAAACAAATCGTCACCGACCAGCTGTACGCGGTCACCGATCTTCTCGGTCAGCAGCTTCCAGCCTGCCCAGTCGTCTTCACCCATACCATCTTCTATCGAAATGATCGGATATTTCTCAGTCAGGGAAGCCAGGTAGTCGGCCTGCTCAGCGCTGGTGCGAATAGCTCCTTTGTCGCCTTCAAATTTAGTATAATCGTATTTTCCGTCCTTATAGAATTCAGAAGCCGCACAGTCGAAAGCAAGGCAGATCTGCTCGCCGGGCTTATAGCCAGCTTTCTCGATCGCTTTCAGGATGGTCTCAACTGCGTCTTCAGTGCCGTCAAAGGTAGGTGCAAAACCACCTTCATCACCCACAGCAGTAGAAAGCCCCCTGTCATGCAGGATAGATTTCAGGTTGTGGAACACCTCAGCACCCCAGCGCAGGGCCTCAGAGAAAGAAGAAGCGCCAACCGGCATGATCATAAACTCCTGGAATGCGATAGGTGCATCAGAGTGAGATCCGCCATTGACGATGTTCATCATCGGGATCGGCAGGGTATTGGCATTCACACCACCAATGTAACGGTACAGCGGCTGACGGCTTTCCTGCGCAGCAGCCTTAGCCACAGCCAGGGAAACACCAAGAATCGCATTTGCACCCAGGTTACCTTTATTTTCAGTTCCGTCCAGCCTGATCATCAGGCTGTCGATCGCATTCTGCTCGAATACGTCAATACCCTTCAGTTCAGCGGCAATCTTGTCATTTACATTGGCTACAGCTTTCAGCACACCTTTGCCCAGGTAAACTTTTTTGTCACCGTCCCTAAGCTCAACAGCTTCGTGGGCGCCGGTAGAAGCACCGGAAGGTACTGCTGCACGGCCAAGTACGCCATTTTCTGTAATTACGTCTACTTCGATCGTAGGGTTGCCACGGGAGTCAAGGATTTGCCGTGCACGAACATCAATTATTAAACTCATTTTTATTGGTTTTTTTAGTTAATCAGCCATTGGTCTTAGTGTACAAAGTACAATTACCAGGACGGCTTCCAAAGTTATAATAAATTTTAAATTTTCGTGACCGAAATTAAATTTTATTCCCACTTGAAAACCTTCACCGCCACCGCGTAAACGCCTATGCCCCAAACAGCAATGATCAGGATTTGCTGTTTCACATCCCACAGTCCCGCACCCTCAAAAGCGACCTTCCGCATCGCATCGTTCAGGTAGGTCAGTGGCAAAGCCCTGCTGATGGGCTGTAACCAGGAGGGAAAGGCCTCAATAGAAAAGAAAGTACCCGATAACAGGAACTGCGGCAAAGTAATGATATTGGAAATAGGAGGGATCGTACTTTCACTTTTGGCGATACCCGACACCACAAAACCAAAGCCCATGAATACGATCAGGCCCATCAGCGAGAGCAACAGCATATTGATCACCGTGACCGCGCCGTGAACCAGCGTAAAGTGAAAGCAAAAATGTCCGACCAGGATAATGAATACTGCACCAAGTAATGCAAAACCGATCCTGGCAATACCTTCCCCGAACACAATGCTCGACCGTTTTACCGGAGTAGCGAAAAAGCGCTTGATTACCAGGTTCTGCCTCAGGCTGAAAAACACGAAGGCCGTGCCGAATACACCGGTGCTGAGCAGGGAAAACCCAAGTTGCCCGGGAAGGATAAAATCGATGGTACGGTAAACCCTGCCCTGTACAGTGCTTTCTTTCAGCTCAGCCACCGCAGGTGCCCTGTCCTGCGCATTTACCGAATAGATTAAATTGTTCAGCACCGATTTCAGGATATTTCCCTTATCCACAGAGGCCGAAGTATATTGCACACTGGCCAGAAAGGCAGGCTGTCCCGTATTTCTGCGCACGTCGATCACCGCATCATAACTACCCTTTTCCAGTGCCGTTTTGATCTCCTCGGTGCTCTTGTCGCGGATGAGGTGTACCACGCTTATCTTTTCCAGTGCCGCGATCACCGGGTTCTGTAAATCCGAACCAGGAGCTATTGCTACATCCACACGTACGCGGCCGCCACCCAGGAAGCCGAATACCAGGATAAAGATCAATGGAAAAGCCAGTGTGAATACAACCGCCGAAGGGCTGCGCATGATCGAGCGGAAACTTGCCTTGGCAAGGGCCAGCGTTGCTTTGGTGTTACTATAAGGTCTGTTCATCTGTGTTATATTAACCCTCCCGCCATTCTTTCCCCGTCAGGCTGATGAAAACATCCTCCAGGTTGGCCTTCTTCACTTCCTTCTTACGCTCAAAACCACTGTTTACGAGTTGATCGATCAGGTTGTCAGGGGTATCCAGCACCATGATCTCGCCTTTCTCCACAAAGGCCACGCGGTCACAAAGCTGTTCTGCCTCATCCATATAATGTGTCGTCAGCACTACCGTAGTACCCTGGTCCCTGATTTCTGTAATGAGGTCCCAGAGATTGCGCCTGGCCTGGGGGTCAAGCCCGGTAGTGGGTTCATCCAGGAAAATGATCTTGGGAGAATTGATCAGCGTCGTAGCGATGGAAAACCGCTGTTTCTGACCACCCGAAAGTGCCTTGTATTTTGCCTTTGCCTTGTCCTGCAGGTTCACCTTTTCCAGCATCTCCATCGGTTTCACGTCCGAACCATACAGCCCGGAAAAAAGCTCGATCAGCTCGACCAGGTTCAGGTTTGGATAATAGCCCGCCGCCTGCAACTGAACGCCGATCAGCTGTTTGATCTTACCCGCGTCCGTATCCACAGAAAGGCCATCTACCCAGACCTCACCCGAAGTCTTTTCACGCAAAGTCTCTATGATCTCCAGGGTGGTCGTCTTGCCGGCGCCGTTAGGCCCCAGCAAGCCGAATATCTCGTTTTCAAACACCTCAAAGCTGAGCCCCTTCACCGCGGTGAAGTCGTCATATTTTTTGACCAGGTCCTTTACACTGATGATTGCCCGGGTGCCCATCTGTTTACCAGCCCTCACCGCCTTTCAGCAGGTCCACAAAATCGTCAAAAAGATAGCGTGAATCGTGCGGGCCCGGAGAAGATTCCGGGTGATACTGCACAGAAAAAGCCTTCTTGCCCTTTACCCTGATCCCCTCGATAGACTGGTCATTCAGGTTGATGTGGGTGATCTCCACTTTATCCGAGTTGCGTACATCCTCAGGAACCACACCAAATCCGTGGTTCTGGGAAGTCACCTCGCAGTGGTCTTTAATGATATTTTTAACCGGGTGGTTCAAACCACGGTGTCCGTTGAACATTTTCATTGTGCCGATGCCGTTTGCCTCTGCCAGCAGCTGATGGCCCAGGCAGATCCCGAACATTGGTTTGTCCGCCGCCAGTACCTGCTTCACGGTCTCGATCGCATAAGGCATTGCTGAAGGGTCACCAGGGCCATTCGAAATGAAATAGCCATCTGCACCCCATGCGTTCATTTCCTCAAAAGTGGTTTTGGCCGGGAACACCTTTACATAGACATCCCTGTCGTCGAAGTTGCGCAGGATGTTCTTTTTGATACCCAGGTCCAGCGCTGCGATCTTATACTTCGCCTCAGGCGAACCGTAATAGTAAGGCTCCTTGGTCGATACTACAGAAGAAAGCTCCAGTCCGTCCATTGACGGAACTTCCGCAAGCCTGCTTTTCAGCTCGTCCAGATCCGTGATCTCCGACGAAATGATGGCGTTCATCGCACCCTTGTGCCTGATGTGGCGCACCAGTGCACGGGTATCTATATCTGAAATACCTACAATATTTTCATCCTGGAAATAGTCCTGTATCGATTCGGAAGCACCCTTGCGGCTATAACCGATGTTATAGTTCTTGCAGACCAGGCCCGCAATCTTGATGCTTTCTGACTCTACCTCATCCTTATGGATGCCATAATTACCAATATGGGCATTGGTAGTCACCATGATCTGCGCATAGTAAGATGGGTCGGTAAAGATTTCCTGGTACCCTGTCATTCCGGTGTTAAAGCAGATCTCACCTGTAGTCGTCCCGATCTTTCCGGCAGCTTTTCCATAATAAACGGTGCCATCGGCCAGTAACAAAACCGCAGGTAATTTTGTGTAATTAGTCATGTAACAAAGAAAATTTTAAGGTGTAAAAAAAGGAGGATGTGCTGTAGTAGAATCCGTTCATTTCGGGGTACAAATATAAGGCTTTGTAACATTATCCTCCAATTTTTTTTAATGTCCGCCTTTATCAAATGTAAAAACTAATTTTGCCTGACAAAACAAGATCACCATGTCTGTAAATAAAGAAGTTAAGCGTGTAACCACGCATACCCTTCAGGAGATGAAGCTGCGGGGCGAGAAAATCGCCATGCTCACCGCTTACGACTACTCGATGGCTATAATCCTTGACGATGCGGGCCTCGATGTTTTACTGGTGGGCGACTCTGCCTCCAATGTCATGGCCGGGCACGAGACCACGTTGCCCATCACCCTTGATCAGATGATCTACCATGCCCAGAGTGTGGTCAGGGGCGCAAGCCGTGCCTTCGTTGTCGTAGACCTGCCTTTCGGCAGTTACCAGGGAAATTCCAAGGAAGCCCTCAATTCCGCTATCCGCATTATGAAAGAGTCCGGCGCGCATGGTGTGAAACTCGAAGGTGGGGTGGAGATCACGGAATCCGTTTCCCGCATCATCACCGCAGGCATTCCCGTCATGGGCCACCTGGGGCTTACCCCGCAGTCTATTTATAAGTTCGGTACCTATACTGTCCGGGCAAAGGAAGAGGCAGAGGCAGAAAAGCTGCGCAGCGATGCCATGGCTCTGCAGCAGGCAGGGTGTTTTGGTATCGTACTGGAAAAGATCCCCGCATTGCTGGCCCGGGAGGTCACCGAAAACCTGCATATCCCCACCATTGGTATCGGTGCGGGGACCCATTGTGACGGACAGGTACTGGTGGTCAACGATATGATCGGGCTTACCAAGGGCTTCAAACCGCGTTTTCTCCGTCAGTACCTTGACCTTTATGAAGGTATCAAAGGTGCCGCCCAATCCTATATCAGCGATGTAAAGGCCAGGGACTTCCCCAGCGAAAAAGAGCAATATTAAACCAGCAGAGAGAAAGAACCATATTGATGCCTGTAACCGATAAAGACATCCTTTACGAAGATAACCACCTCATTGCTGTCCTTAAGCGCGCAGGTGATATCGTACAGATCGATGAGACTGGTGACGAGCCCCTGGACGAGCAGGTCAAGAAGTATATCGCCACTAAATACAACAAGCCGGGCGGAGCTTTTCTCGGCGTGGTACACCGCTTAGACCGTCCTGTCAGCGGGGTCATCCTTTTTGCCAAAACCAGCAAATCCCTGGAGCGGATGAACCAGATCTTTAAGAACCGGGAAGTTAAAAAGACCTATTGGGCCGTCGTTCGCCGCAAACCGGCAAAGCCCTTCGGTACGCTGGTTCACTGGCTCATTAAGAACCCGCAGAAAAACGTCGTCACCCCATACGATAAAGAAGTGCCCGGAAGTCAGCGCTGTGAACTCAGCTACCGGCTCATTGGCGAACTGGATGGTTATTACCTGATTGAAGTAGACCCGCTTACCGGCCGTTCGCACCAGATCCGGGTGCAGCTTTCCACCATGGGCTGCCCCATCGTCGGCGATAACAAATACGGCTATCCCCGCGGCAGCCGCAAAGGCAGCATCTGCCTTCACGCCCGCAGACTCGAATTTATCCATCCGGTAAAAAAAGAACCGGTCAGCATCTTTGCCAGGCTGCCCAAAGATGGCTTCTGGGAAAAATTCGAGGGTTTTTAGCGTTTACTGAAGCTGCCTTTATTTGCAGGTGATCTCAGACAAAACCACTGCATCTCCGAATTTCAGTTTCGACCGGTCTTTAAAGACCGTCTTTGTTTCCTTTTGCACGACATCGCCAAAACCTTCCACCAGCTTACCGTCCCTTTTCAGGAACACTACCTCACGTACCGATCGCATGCCTTCCGAATCGAAGATGTATTCCGCGATCAGCGTGTCGCCTTTCATTTCCCCCGAAAAGGTTCCCTTGTTCTTGTCCTTTTCATAAAAATTATAGCTCAGCGTACCCGTGTATTCTTCTGCAGCCACATTTAGCTGCATCATCACCGTATCCCTGCCCTTTACATAGGCATAGCACTCGGTGCGGTGGCTTTCCTCAGACTGTCCGTCTTTCGGCTGGGTCGCTGTAAAGGTCGTATCCTCCGCGATCAGTTCCGTGCTGTCTGCTGCCTGGTTGTCCTTTTTTTCGCTGTTACAGGCTGCTATGCATCCTGCAAACAGCATGGCCAGAAAAAGTGGTTTCTTTATCATAGATTAATATTATATTAGCTTTCAATATATAACGTTTTCATTACCCTGTTGTTTTTAATTGACTTGTTGCCAATGACTATAAGAAAAACCAGGGCACTATCTTTCATCTGTCTGTTGCTTTTTGTGGCGACGGGCCGCCTTTCGGCACATCCGCCTGAAGCCAGCCGCAAGGTTTATGCAAAAAATGGCGTACTGGATCTCCGTCAGGAAAATTTTTCAGAAATACTGGCCATATCAGGAGAATTCAAATGTTACTGGCAGCAACTGCTGAAACCTGGAGATGAACCGAAAAGCACGCCGTTCAATGTAAACTTTCCGGGTATCTGGAACCTTTACCCGCAAAATAAGGGGAAGAAAAACCCCGGCTTTGGTTATGCCACTTATTCGCTCATGCTTCTGCTCCCACCAGGCGAAAGAGAACTGCGTCTGGGTATGCCCGACGCCTACTCCGCTTATACACTCTATATCAACGGCGAACTTGCCGCTGCCAACGGAAAGGTAAGCACTTCAGCCGAAGGTTTCGAGCCGCACTGGCAATATCGTTACACAGATCTGCCCAGGCGCACCGATACCATCCGCCTGCTGATCCAGGTGGCAAACTTCTCGCATCACAAAGGAGGATTTAAAGATGAGATCACTATCGGCAACCGGAAGAAAATGGAGCTTGCCCGTCAGCGGGACGGCGCAGTAGATGTCTTTCTAACCGGATGTCTTTTTATGGGCGGACTGTTTTTTCTCGGCCTCTACCTGCGGGGCAGCCGAGATAAGGCCATCCTGCTGTTCTCGCTGTACTCCATCGTGTTCAGTTACCGTATTGCCGGAGTAGACAATTATGTACTGCATACCATTTTTCCAGACCTCAGCTGGTACATCACGATAAGACTGGAATACCTCAGTCTTTTTCTCGGCGTCAGCCTTTTTGCCTTATATACCCGCTACCTCTATCCCAGCGTTGTCAGTCCGCTGGCTGTCGGTCTTGTCACCATACTTTGCGCTGCTTTCGCACTCAGTTCACTGCTGATGCCGCCGGTATGGTTTAGCCAGCTCATCAATCCTTTCCTGGTGGTCATGGTCTTTTGTATTGTCTATACCTCCTTTATCTACATCAAGGCCTTCCGCAGGAGGCTGCCCGGGGCTGTTTATGCACTCTGGAGTTCCGTTGCGCTCATGGGCGTCTTTGCGATCTCGCTCTTACACTACTGGGGGATTACGCATGCGCTACAAGTGCTCAATTTTATGAGCTATATCGGTTTTTTCTTCCTGCAGTCCATGGTGCTCTCCCACAGGGTATCCTTCGTCCTGAAAAAGGCACAACTGGAAGCGGAACAGGGGCTAAAGATCAAAAGTGAATTTCTGAGCAATATGAGTCATGAGATCAGGACCCCGCTTAACTCTGTAATCGGAATCAGCCATATCCTCCTGGAAAACAATCCCCGTGAAGACCAGGCCCGCCAGCTGGAGATCATGCTGTTTTCCGCCAACCACCTGCTCACCATCGTGAACGACATTCTCGACTACAACAAGATAGAGGCAGGGAAAGTCCGTTTTGAACACATTGAAATGGACATTGCATCCGTCGCTTCCAATGTAGTTACCGGTTTACAGGCGGAAGCCGAGAAAAAGCAACTGGAACTTTACCTGCAACTGGACGAAGCGCTGAAGAACAAAGTTACAGGGGATCCTACGCGCATGTTTCAGGTGCTTAACAACTTGGTACATAACGCGATAAAGTTTACTCATGCCGGTTCAGTGGGTCTGATCGTCAAGGTGCTCAGAGAAACCGCACAACACGTCAGCCTGCGGTTTGCGGTAAAGGATACAGGCATCGGCATTTCAGAAGCCCACCAGAAGATCATTTTTGAACGCTTCACACAGGCCGATTCTTCAACCTCACGAGGTTTCGGGGGCACTGGCCTGGGACTTGCCATCTGCAAAAGGATACTCGAACTCCAGGAGTCGGAGCTGAAACTGAACAGCAGCCCGGGAAAAGGCTCCACGTTCTACTTCGATCTTACCTTCGAAAAGCACCTTTCGGTCGTACCTGTTGTCCCGGAAAAGCAGCGGCAATTGCCCCATAAGGATGAAAAGCCGCTGGAGGGTATCCATATCCTGCTGGTGGAAGACAACCCGGTCAATGTCATGGTAGCCCGAAATTTCCTCAGGTCGTGGGGTGCGGGGGTAGATGTAGCCGAAAACGGTGAACAGGCCCTGGCACTGCTCGATACCTCCCGTCACCGTCTTGTCCTGATGGATCTGCACATGCCGGTAATGGACGGGTATGAGTCTGCAAGGCTTATGCGGGCTTCAGGCATCCGGATTCCCATCATCGCACTCACCGCTAACCTGCCGGGAGAAGTGAGCGGAGAAGTATATGCCGCGGGGATGGACGATATGGTGGTAAAGCCATTTTTGCCCGCGGTACTTTATAATAAGGTATGGAATTACGTCTTCCCTGATTAAACAGGATACGGGCGGAAGATAATGACCGAATATGTTATTTTTGCGCCCAAAAAATAGCCAATGCCAAGAAGACTGATCAGGAGGCAATTCCGCAAGGCCAGGTACGTGCTGTATCGTGAAACCCTTATCGATGTAAAGGAACACATATTAACTTTTATAGGGGCATTTACAGGTATCGGGCTCATCGGCCTGCTGAATAGCCAATATCTGGTCGTTAACGACAACATTTACCTGATCGGCTCCTTCGGTGCTTCCTCTGTACTGATCTATGGGATCATCAACAGTCCGCTCGCCCAGCCCCGCAACCTTATCGGTGGGCATGTGCTGAGCGCTTTGGTCGGTGTCACCGTTCAGAAGCTGGCGGGAGGTGAACCCTGGCTGGCCTGTGCCCTGGCAGTTTCCGTATCTATTGTTGTCATGCAGATGACCAAAACCCTGCACCCCCCCGGCGGGGCTACCGCGCTGATCGCTGTTACCGGCGGCGAAAAGATCAAGGCTCTGGGCTATCTGTATGTCTTGTCACCGGTATTTTCAGGAGTGTTTATCCTGCTGGCAGTGGCGATGGTGTTTAACAACCTCCGGCACCGGAAATATCCGCACCGCAGTTTTTTCAGGTAAAGAAGCAAAGATCTGAACCAGTATTGATCCCTTTCCTGCCAGAGATCCGGAAGGGCACTGCTATGCGTTTGCTGCGGCCCGGACCGTGTCAAAGCCGTAGTAAAGCCGAAGCAAACCCGTAGCAAAGCCGGAGCAGATAATAGCTCATTTAGATTTTACTTCCTGAATTTTACGGCCAGTCCACCGTAGAAATTGCGTTTTGCTGCGGCGTTGAAATAGCGGTTGCCCACGGCATTCAAGTCGTTGCCCAGGCTGTAAGTCTGGTTGAGCAGGTTGTCGCCACCGGCAAAGAGTTCAAGTGTGGTGGTCCCGATGCGCAGGTTTTTCCAGCCGATCCTGGCCTGCAGCAAATGATACTTGCGGGCATAAACGGAATTGGCGTCGTTGAGCGGGATGCTGGAGGTATAATTGTGCTGGAAAAAGACATATACGGCATGGGGTAGCTGCAGTTCTGCGCTGCTGACCACTACGGTCCTCGGTACCCCGGTCAGGGCGTTTCCGGAATAGTCGTTGTTGCCGCTTACGTAATCACCAAACCTGAACCTGCTCAGGGTATAGGCATTGCGCAGCAGAAAACCTCTCACGATGCCCTGGCCGCGCAGTGGAAGCAGCTGGTAAGACATACCGGTTTCCAGGCCCCACTGGCTGGTGCCACCGGCATTGATAAAGTATTCCCGGTCAGCCTGGTCCAGCCGCCTGACGATGGCATCGCGCAGCTGATAATGAAAGCCGTTCAGATCGGCGAAGAAACGGCCGTCCATTGTTTGCAGCCGGAAACCTGTCTCGTAGCTCCAGCCGTATTCGGGCTGAAGGCTGGTGTTGATCACATTATTGGAAGCACGCACTTCGGCAAGGGTGGGCGGCGAGTAGCCTTTGCTTGCGGATGCCCGCAGGGAGAATGCGTTGCTGATGAGGTAGGAAACCGCAGCGCGGGGCATCAGCTGGGTGTCAAAGGCTACAGTTTTACGGGCAATCGCTACCGGGGCGGTACTTTTGTAATCGTAGCCGTAGAGGTTCAGGCTTGCAGACAGTTCGATCAGCAGTTTATCATACAGGTCTGCGGTGAGTTGCAGGAAGCCGAAGCTGGCGTCTGCATGGAGTTTATCAGTTGCCTGAACTGCTGCGGGGGTGCCGAAGTTGTTGTCATAGTTGTTGAACCCGGTGCCGGTGGTCATGCTTTCTAGACCGGCATTGACCTTCCACCTGGCGTTTGTGGTTTGTAAGGCATATTCCAGGTAGGATCGGAGCCCAAGCGTGGTCTCCATACGGTGTTCGTAATTGGTAATGAAGGGGTTTTTAAAATCGGTATAACTGCCATAAACGGAAAGCACATGACGGAAGTGCTCGCTGATGGCCCAGTTATTGGAGAGCCCTGCGTAGAATGTCTTGCTGTAAATGCCGGCCCGCTGCTCGATGGCGCTGCGGGTGGCGGGGGTGGACGGCCTGGATGCCTGCGGATTGGCGGTAAACTGAGCTGCAGTGAGACCACCTGGTGTATTGTAGTGTAAATCAGAATAGAAAAGCAGGGCTTTTAAGGAGGCATTGGTGGCGTAATCGAACTGCTGGAAAGTTTGCAGGTATTTCCGGTCCATAGCGCTGTGTTCGCGGTAGCCATCGCTGCGTTGATAGGCCTGAGTGATGTTGAAACGGTAACGTCTGTATTGCTGATTTAAGAAAGCGCTTTCCCGAAACGTGCCATAGGAGCCGCCTTCTGCGGAAAACTGCGCAAGTGTGCTGCCAGGCTGCCCTGGCTGGCCGAAACCGGTGCTTCCGGTCGGCTGGACGAGTACGACGCCGCCGGAATTGGCTCCGAAGATACTGCTTTGGGGACCTTTAAGTACCTGCAGCGCAGTGGTGCCGGACACATCCAGTGCATTGAGATAGCTGTTGCCGCCTGCATCTGTGAGCGGGAAATCATCGAAATAGATCTTGACGTTACGGACGCCAAATGGCGACCGGAGCAGACTGCCCCTGATGGAGAGCCGGTAGCTTCCGGGGGAACGTTCCTCCATGCGGACACCGGATAGGGTATTCAGGGTACTGACGAGCGAAGTTGAGGGCTGCTTGTCCAGCACGGTGGTATCTGCAATGCCGACGCTGCCGGTGGCCCTTTGCAGGGAAACGGGGCTGAAATAGGGCCGGATGATGACTTCCTGCAGATGGGTTGCGGTATCCGTCTTGCTTTTCTGGGCCAGCAGTGTGCTGACGGTGAAGGTCAAACCAAAGGCGATGCTGAAGGTCAAAAAGATTCTCATGCTCAACAAAGCTAAGATTTCGCGGCATAATTTTGTTTCTGTATCCGTTAATTTACCCCTGGCGTCACCAGGTGCCGAATTTATCCGGATGGCTTCAGTTGTTAAATTTTGTTATATCTTTAGGCGTTTTTTAACCCGGGCGGGCAGCTGCTGCGGCCTGCCTGATTACTTACCTTAATAATTTAGTATTCAGTATGTCAGGTACATCAAAAATTATCTATACCAAGACCGATGAGGCGCCTATGCTGGCGACTTATTCTTTATTGCCGATCGTTCAGGCCTTTACGGCATCTGCAGGGATCGATGTGGAAACACGGGACATTTCGCTTGCCGGAAGGATCCTGGCCAATTTCCCCGAGTTTTTAAAGGAGGACCAGCGGATTGGAGATGCACTGACGGAACTGGGCAATCTGGCGACTACGCCGGAGGCCAATATCATCAAACTGCCGAATATTTCTGCTTCTATCCCTCAGCTGAAAGCTGCGATAACCGAATTGCAGGCGCAGGGATTTGCGGTGCCAAACTATCCGGAGGATGCACAGACTGCGGAAGAGAAAGAGATAAAGGCCAAATACACTAAGGTACTGGGATCGGCAGTGAACCCTGTGCTGCGCGAAGGTAACTCTGACCGCAGGGCGCCAAAGGCAGTGAAGAACTATGCGAAGGCAAACCCGCATTCGATGGGGGCCTGGTCTCCGGAGTCTAAGACGCGTGTGCTGAGCATGAGCGAAGGTGATTTTTATGGTTCTGAAAAGTCGGTGACGGTAGAAGCGGCGACTCAGTTTAAGATCGAGTTTGTGGCTGAAGATGGTGCTGTGACGGAACTGAAAGGACTGAGCCCGCTGAAGGCAGGAGAGGTGATCGACAGTTCGGTGATGAGCCTGTCTGCACTGAAGGCTTTTGTGGCTGATGCGATCGCTTCGGCCAAGGCAGAGGGCGTACTGCTTTCTGCTCACCTGAAGGCAACAATGATGAAGGTTTCCGACCCGATTATCTTCGGTGCGATCGTAGAGGTATACTTCGCTGACGTATTTGAAAAATATGCTCAGCTTTTTAGCGAATTGAACGTAGATACCCGCAACGGTCTTGGTGACGTCTATGCGAAAATTGCCGGGCATCCGCAGGAGGCTGAGGTGAAGGCGGCGATCGACGCGGCCATTGCTGCAGGTCCTGACCTGGCTATGGTGAACTCAGATAAGGGAATTACCAACCTGCATGTGCCATCAGATGTGATCGTGGATGCTTCCATGCCGGCAATGATCCGGTCTTCAGGACAAATGTGGAATAAGGAAGGCAAGCTTGAGGATACGATCGCGGTTATTCCGGACCGCAATTATGCAGGAGTCTATACCGCTACGATCGAAGATTGCAAGGCACACGGCGCTTTTGATGTGAAGACCATGGGCTCGGTACCCAACGTAGGTCTGATGGCGCAGAAGGCAGAGGAATACGGCTCCCATGACAAGACATTCCAGGCTGCGGCTAAGGGTGTGATCCGGGTGACGGATGCTTCCGGCAAGGTGTTCTTCGAGCAGCCGGTTGCGCAGGGAGATATTTTCAGGATGTGCCAGACCAAGGATGCACCGATACAGGACTGGGTGAAGCTGGCGGTAAACCGTGCGCGCCTGTCTGCTACTCCGGCGGTTTTCTGGCTGGATGAGAACCGTGCACATGACCGCGAGATCATTAAGAAAGTCAATAAATACCTGCCTGATTTCGATACCAACGGGCTGGATATCCGTATCCTGTCACCGGTTGAGGCAACGAAGTTTTCACTGGAGCGGATCCGCAAAGGTGAGGATACGATTTCGGTAACGGGCAATGTATTGCGTGATTACCTGACCGATTTGTTCCCCATCCTGGAGCTGGGCACTTCTGCGAAGATGCTGTCTATTGTGCCTTTGATGAACGGAGGCGGCCTGTTTGAAACGGGGGCAGGGGGTTCTGCGCCTAAGCATGTGGAGCAGTTTATACAGGAAGGTTACCTGCGCTGGGACTCGCTGGGTGAGTTCCTGGCCCTTGCGGTTTCGCTGGAGCATCTGGGACAGACCCAGGGCAATGCGAAGGCGCTGGTGCTGGCCGAAACACTGGATGCCGCAACCGAGAAATTCCTTGCCAATGACAAATCGCCTGCGCGTAAGGTAGGCCAGATTGATAACCGTGGTTCGCATTTCTACCTGGCATTATACTGGGCAGAAGCGTTGGCCGCCCAGAGTAAGGATGCGGAACTTCAGGCTAAGTTTGCCCCGCTGGCGAAGGTACTGGCTGAAAATGAAGCGAAGATTGCTGCCGAACTGATCGCTGCCCAGGGTAAGCCGCAGGATATCGGCGGTTATTATAACCCGGATGAAACAAAGACTTCGGCTGCCATGCGCCCAAGCGTAACGCTGAACAATGCCCTGGCAGATTTGTAGCCAATCGAATCAGGAATATAAGGAAGACCCGGCCATAAGCCGGGTCTTTTGTTTACAAACAAATCGCCGCAGGCATTGGTTATAGGGATGTAATTCTGACAATATGGAAACCAACAGCAACAACGGCCGGAAGGCTCAGGATAAGATCCATGACTACAACCTGGACGAAACCCAGGACTTTAATGAGTTGTCTTTTGATGAGGAAAAGGACAGTTATGAACTCGATGTAAAAGGGGAAGATAAGGATTATGACCATCCGCTTCCCTATGATACCACCGCGGCAAGCGGCGGCGATGACAACTCGGACTATGACGAGCAGAATCCTTATATCGGCGATGAATATGCCAGGAAAGATGAGCTTGCAGAAAACAGGCTGGATGACCTGGGTATGCATGTGGACAATGGGGAGAGTGTAGCGGTTGACCCTGAGGACGAATATTTGTCCAGGACACCGGAAGATTACCGTGATGACCTGGATGAAGAGGGATATCCGGTCAATGACAGGCCTTAGGTATTGATATCCAGGTTGAACAGCCGGCGCATTTCTTCCAGTTTGGGGTTTTTCCCGACGAGGTACTGGTATTTCTCTCCGCTGGTATAGAGGCGGTTCACGACCTCGCGTTCAATTTGCCGGGGCCGGATGGTGATGTTGAAGTTCTTCAGGCGCGGCCTGAGGAAATTGAGCAGCTCAATCATTTCTTCCTGCAGCAGGGTTTCCTGTATCTTGTGCTCTACATGGGCGATGATGACATCATCTGCTTCCAGCAGCGGGGCCGCAGTGCTCAGCAGCGTATATACGTTGATCCTGTGGTTTGTCTTTGCCTGCTCCGCGTATTCATTCCACAGCTCGGCCATTTGCGCCTGTGTGAAGGGTTCCTTGTCGTTTCCGGTAAGGTATTTAGGTTCTTCGTCTTCTCCGGCGGCAGCCCTTTCCAGATCGGTAAGCGAGGGGATGAGCAGGCTGGTTTTAGGAAGGGTTACTGGAGTCAGGGCGATTTTCCCGGCAGGGGCAGGGTTTACAGGTACGGCATCAGGCTTGTTGTTATCTGGGTTTTCATTTGCCGGGGCAGCCGTTGTCCCATGGTGCGGGGTTGCAAAATCAGGGCCCGGGCCAGGAACCACAGGTTCAGCAGGCAGTCCTGATGTGACGGGGCTGTTGGAACTCAGATTAGTTTTTTTTTTAATCTGATCTGAGTCAGTTGGTGTATGTGGTTGCTGTGCGAGCTGGATGACCGATGGAATGTGACACATCTTGATCAGCGACAGTTCCACCTGCAGGCGCTGGTTCTTGCTGTTTTTGTAGTGGAGATCACACTGGTTGGCCAGGTTCAGTGCCGTCAGCAGAAAGGAGGTCTGTACCTGCTGACTTTGCCTGATGTATTTTTGCCTGATGTTTTCACTCACCTCAAGCAGACGCGTGGTCTGAGGGTCTTTGGCGACGAGCAGGTTACGCAGATGGCTGGCCAGCCCGTTAATGAAGTTGTTGCCATCGAAGCCATTGTTCAGTATTTCGTCAAATAACAGCAGGGCCTCACTGACATTGGCGCCGGTAAGCTGATCAGTAAGCCGGAAGTAATAATCGTAATCGAGAATGTTGAGGTTCTCGATCACGGCCTTATAAGTCAGGTTCCGGTTCGTAAAGCTGACGATCTGGTCGAACATAGACAGTGCGTCACGCAGGCCGCCGTCTGCCTTCTGGGCGATAATGTGCAGTCCGTCAGGTTCTGCCTGGATATTTTCGCGGCTGGCGATCTGGCTTAGGTGTCCCGCGATGTCCTCTACCTGTATGCGGTTGAAGTCGAATATCTGGCAGCGGGACAGGATGGTAGGCAGGATCTTATGTTTCTCCGTGGTGGCCAGGATGAAGATGGCATAGGAAGGTGGTTCTTCCAGCGTCTTCAGGAAAGCATTGAAGGCGTTGGCCGAGAGCATATGCACCTCATCGATGATGTAGGTCTTGTATTTACCGGCCTGGGGCGGTATCCTGACCTGTTCGATGAGGCTCCTGATGTCGTCCACAGAATTATTGGAAGCGGCATCGAGTTCATGGAAGTTGAAAGAATGACCGGTCTGAAAGGATATACAGGACTCACAGGTCCCGCAGGCTTCCATATCGGCCGTAGGGCTTGTACAGTTAATGGTCTTGGCCAGGATGCGTGCGCAGGTAGTCTTGCCTACGCCGCGCGGGCCACAGAAAAGGAAAGCCTGTGCCAGCTGGTTGTTCTTGATGGCATTTTTTAGCGTGCCTGTGATATGTCCCTGACCCACAACAGTCTCAAACGTTGCCGGGCGGTACTTACGGGCAGAAACGATAAAGTTTTCCATTAGGCGAAATTAAACAAAACATTTATCTTCGCAGCATCTAAAATTAATGCTGATATGAAACTGTGGCTTTCCGGCAAAGCGCTGATTTACCGCTTTCTTTTTTTGTTGTTCCTGGCGGCACCGCTGCTGGGTACGGCGCAGTCCAATTACCTGAAGGGTTATGTCATTACTGTATCCGGGGAGACGTTACAGGGCTATGTAGATTTTAAGGGAACATACCAGACTGCTGAATCACTGAAGTTTAAAAAAGATGAGGATGCCCCTGCGGAAACCTATAATCTGGAAAATTGCCTGGGCTACGGGGTAGACGGCAAGGCATACTATGAACGGTTTACAGTGAACGTGAGCCAGGCCTATACCCGCACCTCCAACCTGAGGCCGGGACTGGATACTTCATACCGCAGGCAAACGGTATTTCTGAAGGTTCTGCAAAGGGGAAAGCCTTTCACGCTCTTCTCATACACCGACGAGATCAAGGAGCGGTTTTACCTGCAAAGCAGCCTGGACAAGGAACCGGTGGAACTGTTCCGCGCGCAGTATCTGACTGGTACCGGTTATGAAGTAAAGGGAGATTACCGCTTCCGGACGCAGCTATTGAATGCCATGACCGCCAATGGTGTGGAAGACAGATATGACATTACCAAACTGGATGTGCTCAGGTATGACGGCAGTGACCTGATCAAGGTGGTTGCTGCAGCTAATGGCCAGCGGCTTCCCCGGGAAACGGCGTCCAGGTTTGCATTTTTTGCGGGTGCCGGAATAAATGTGGCTGAACTGAGCTATAAAGGCAGCCACATACTTAGTGCTGATGACGTCAGGACAAAGAGATCCACGGAATTAATGCTTAACGCAGGCTGTGATCTGTTTCTGGACGCTGAGCGGAAAAGAATAGTGCTCAGGGCCGAACTGGCCTATTTTAGCAGCAAAAACGAGATCCGGAAATCGGAATATATTCATTCTTTTGACGAACGCACCGTTTCCGTGATGCCGCAGGTAATCTATCATTTTTATGCCAGCCGTCCCCTGAGGATTTATGCTGGACTGGGTGGGGTCGTGAATTATACGAACTATCGCAATAACCGTGTTGGAAGGTTTTTTTCTGCGACTGCTGCGGCCCCGGAGATGTTTGAAAGTGAAAACACCCAGCTTGAACCATTCACCGTATCTGCTGTCGGCCGGGTAGGCGTGCTGGTTTCCCGGAGGTTCGAGTTGTCGGCAAATTATATTGCTCCCGCAGAAATCCGCACCTTCGGTGGCTACAGTGTGTTGTTTGCAAGAACGACTTTCGGCTTCTCTTATTTCTTTAAGGGTTATAATTGATTATACGTTTGATTATTAGAAATTTATTGCTATTTTTGCATCCCGCATTCGAAGCGGATGTATAAATAATTAAATTATAACAATGAATCAGTACGAAACTGTTATCGTTCTAACCCCGTTGTTGTCAGAAGAGGTGGCCAAAGAGGTGATTGCAAAATTCACCAAGATCATCACTGACAGCGGAGCCGAAATTGTCCAGGAAGACAATTGGGGTTTGAGAAAATTAGCGTACCCGATCGCTAAAAAAGCAAGCGGGTTCTTTCACCTTACCGAGTACAAAGCCTCAGGTGAATTGATTAGTAAACTGGAACTGGAGCTGAAGCGTGACGAGCGCGTGATGCGTTTCCTGACCGTTAGGCTTGACCGTCATGCGGTTGCCTACAACGAGAAAAAACGTAGCGGAGCTTTTAACAAAAAACCAAAACAGGAGGCTGCAGTATAATGGCAAAGGATCAGATACAATATGTTACCGCTCCTAAAGTGGACGATAACAGGAAGAAATATTGCCGTTTCAAGAAAAATGGCATTAAGTACATTGATTATAAGGATGCAAACTTTTTGCTGAAGTTCGTTAACGAGCAGGGTAAACTTTTACCACGTCGTCTGACCGGTACTTCTTTGAAATTCCAACGCAAGGTGGCACAGGCAGTTAAGCGTGCACGTCACATTGGTTTGTTACCTTTTGTTGCTGACCAATTAAAATAGGAGCTGAGAGAGATGGAAATTATTTTAAAGCAAGATATTAAATCCCTAGGGGAGAAAGACGATATCGTAACTGTGAAGCCTGGTTATGGCCGTAATTACCTGATCCCTCAGGGATTCGCTATACTGGCTACTCCTTCAGCTAAAAAAGTACTGGCGGAGAACCTGAAACAGGCAGCCTTTAAACAAGACAAAATCAAGAAAGATGCCGAGAGCGTTGCTGCACGTCTTGCTGATGTGAAGCTGAGCATCGGTGCGAAAGCTGGTGAGAGCGGAAAGATCTTTGGTGCAGTAAATACCATCATGATCGCTGAAGCCCTGAAACAACAAGGTTTTGATGTTGACCGTCGCCGTATTACTTTCGAAACTGAGCCTAAGGTACTGGGCGAGTATGTCGCTAACCTGAACCTGCACAAAGAAGTGAAGGTGAAAGTTCCTTTCGAGGTAGTTGCCGAGTAATCGCAATTAACAAATGAAAGATATAAACGGTCTGCCGACAACGGCAGGCCGTTTTTTTATGCACCGGCAGATAAAGGAAAGTAGTTAAAGTTTAACTTTGCACGGTGAAAAAGCGCAAACAAAGTAAGGGGGTATTACAGTTGCCCCTGCTGAAGAAAATAGCCCGGATAGCTGGCAGGATACTGTTGTGGTTTGTTTCTGCTACTGTGTTGTGGGTAATCGCCTACCGCTTTATTAACCCCCCGGTTACCTTTCTGATGATACAGCGTAATTTTGAGCGTAAGGCGGAGGGAAAGCCTTTTAAGACAGACAAGAAATGGGTGTCTTTTGAGGACATTTCGGACAATATGAAACGGGCAGCTGTTTCTGCGGAAGACCAGCTGTTCTTAAAACACCTGGGTTTTGATGTGAAGGCCATTGAAAAGGCTTTTCAGTCGAACCAGAAGGGAAAGCGGGTTAAGGGCGGCAGTACCATATCGCAGCAGACGGCCAAGAACGTCTTTCTGTGGCCCGGCCGTTCCTGGATCAGAAAAGGTTTCGAGGCTTATTTTACGATGCTGATTGAGATTTTCTGGAATAAGGAAAGGATACTGGAGGTTTACCTGAACGTCATTGAAATGGGGGATGGGATCTATGGAGCGGAAGCGGCTTCCCAGGCCTATTACGGTAAATCCTGCCGTAAATTGAGCAGATCTCAGGCGGCCCTGATCGCGGCTTGTTTTCCAAATCCCAGGAGGTGGACACCTGAGAAGGCAACCCCATACATCTTACACCGGAAATACCTGATCATGCGCAATATGCGCAGGTTGGGGCCACTTGATTTTTAAGTGGTTTTTGTTGCGCAGATAACGACCGGCGTATTTTGACCTTGGGTTCAAAGCAGGTGCGCAAAGACTTTACTGTGCCAGCTTTGCTCAAAAGGGACTTCCCATTTCGCTTCAAACTCGGCTAGTGTCTGCACCATGTTGTTGAACACAATGGTTTCCGGACCAATGGCCCTGATGTTGACCAATGTCTCAAAATCTTCCTTATTGACTACAATCACCTGGCCATCCTGCTTGTAAGCCAGGTTGAAACGGTTGAAAAGATCAATCCCATACTGCTGTTCGATCGCTTTGACTACCCTTACGGAAGAATCTATCGAGCAGCCCGTTACATTCGCTGCGGCCTCGTCGACGGTGAACACCAGGAAAAGGTTGTACAACACCTGTGCCTTTGCCTGAAGCTGATGGCCATGTGCTTTCCATTGTGTAGCAAATTCATCTAACAGATGCTGGATCGCAACGGTCTCTTCAGATGATAACACCCGGTCACTCTGGTATACCCAGACCCTGGATTGTGGAGAAAAACTCATAGTCCAAAATTACGGATTTAATTATCTTGATTTGACTAAATAAATAACGTGATGAGAAAGTTTACATTGTATTTGAAAATGTGCTTTTTTATAACTGTATCCCTGGTTTTTGCCGCGTTTTCTGAAGCTGGTCTCAGGGATGAGCAGACGGAATTTATCAGGCAGCTGCTTTCCGAACACCATGACAGTACCCAGGGAAAAAGACAGATCAGGCGGTATGAGCTGAATGTTCTCAACAGTGGCTTCTGCCGTTACAAGCGTTATTTTGACAATGGGAAGGTAGAGTTTTTTTCCTTTAACCTCGAAAAGTTCCGGGATATGGATTATTATGGAACAGATAAGCAGGGTGTACTGTACCTGCGTACAAAGGGCGAGGATGTCATTGTGCAGACTTATCATGACCGCAGGGGCGGGGATATAGACAGTATGGCCAGCTACATGGCCATCCCTTTGAAGGAAATTGAGCCGGAACAGTTGACGGCGCTTTCGGAAAGGCTGGTCAGGCTGAACGCTCAGCGGCTTGCGCAGAAATAGTAAAAACAGGTGTTTCGCTATAGCGCGAAGCGATGATGATCTCCGTATTGCCGCTGTGGAGGTCGAACAATGACTTGACCAGGTCCGGACAGTTGTTGTCTGCGGAAAGGTGGGCAAGTAACAGATGGCTCATGAAATGTGGCCGGTGTGTGGTAAACAGTTCCAGCGCTTTGGCATTGGAGAGGTGTCCGCGCCCGCCTCTGATGCGTTGTTTCAGGAAATAGGGATATGCACTTTTATTGAGCAGCTCATCGTCATAATTGGCCTCCAGAAAGGCAGCATGGCATTGTTTGAAATGATGGACGAGCGGCTCGCAGGGATGGCCGATATCGGTGAAGATCCCAATGTTGAGTGCGCCGCAGGAAACCATAAAACTATGGGGTTCCCTGGCATCATGTATCTTCGGGAAGCTGCTGATGGTCAGCTGGCCGACCTGGGCCTGCTGGTGACCGGAAAGCGGCCTGACCAGGTCCTGCCGGATGTTGAACCGGCAACCGTTGAGCGTACCCCCGGTGATGTAAACGGGCAGGCTGTATTTGGCAGAGAGGGTGCATAGCCCCTTGATATGATCCGTGTGCTCATGGGAGATGAAGACCGCTTTTACCTTACCCATGGACAGTCCGATCCTCGCCATGCGTTTTTCCGTTTCCCGGCAGGAAAGGCCCGCATCGATCAATACAGCTTCATCATCGTTACCTACGTAATAGCAATTACCGTTGCTGCCGGAATTGAGGGAGGCGATATAGAGTGGTTTAGAGACCATTGGCCTTTACCGTAATTTCGGCGATATCCAGTACCTGTACGTTTTGTTCCTGGTCCTTCAGCTTTACGCCGTCACGCAGCATGGTCATGCAGAAGGGACAACCAGCGGCAATAACAGCAGGCTGCAATTCAAGTGCTTCTTCGATACGTTCAATATTGATGTCTTTATGGCCTTTTTCGGGTTCCTTGAACATCTGGGCGCCTCCGGCACCACAGCAAAGTCCTCCCGATTTGCAGCGTTTCATTTCTAACAGCTGGGCATCGAGAATTTCCAGCGCCTTTCTTGGAGCTTCGTAAACGCCGTTGCCGCGGCCCAGGTAACAGGGATCATGATAAGTGATCCTCCTGCCCTTGAAGCTTTCACCGCCTTCGGCCTTCAGCTTGCCCTCATCGATGAGCTGCTGAATGAGTTGTGTATGGTGGATGACCTCGTAGCTTCCGCCCAGGCCCGGGTATTCGTTCTTTATGGTGTTGAAGCAGTGCGGACAGCCGGTAACGATTTTTTTGATGTTATAGCCGTTCAGCAATTCTATATTGGCCATAGCCTGCATCTGGAAGAGAAATTCATTTCCTGCACGTTTTGCCGGGTCGCCGGTACAGCTCTCCTCGGTGCCCAGCACTGCATATTTGATGCCTACATGGTGCAGTATCTTACAGATGTCGCGGGTGATCTTTTGCGCACGTTCGTCGTAACTGCCTGCGCAGCCTACCCAGAACAGGATTTCCGGTTCTTCGCCCCTGGCCATCATTTGTGCCATGGTAGGTACTTCAAAATTCAGTTTCTCGCTCATTTTTCTCTTTAGTTTTCGCCAGCCCAGTTGAAACGGTCTGCGGGGGAGTACTTCCACGGTGCGCCATTGTTTTCAATATTGCCCAGCATGGCGCTGATGCTGGCCGGAGACTGCGACTCTTCCATAACGGCATATCTTCTCAGTTCAGTAATGATGGCCAGCGGATCGATGTTTACCGGGCAGGCCTGGACGCAGGCATTGCAGCTGGTGCAGGCCCAGATCTCCTCCCGGCTGATGTGGTCATCCAGCAGGGAGCGCCCGTCTTCGAAGCCTTTTCCGGTCTTGTCAATGTTACGGCCTACCTGTTCCATCCGATCGCGTGTGTCCATCATGATCTTGCGCGGCGACAGCAGTTTTCCGGTGATGTTGGCGGGGCATACCGAGGTGCAGCGCCCGCACTCGGTGCAGGAATAGGCATTCATCAGGTTGACCCAGCTGAGATCGTTAACGTCTTTTGCACCAAACCTGCCGGGTTGTGTTTCTTCCGGGGTATAAGCGGGATCGAGCATGGCCTTTACTTCGTTAGTCACGCTCTTCATATTGGTAAATTCACCTTTGGGCTCCAGATTTGAAAAATAGGTGTTGGGGAACGCCGCAATGATGTGCAGGTGCTTGGAATAGGGGAGGTAGTTGAGAAAGGCCAGGATACCGATGATGTGGAACCACCAGCAACCCCTTTCAATCAGGACCAGTGCACTTTCGGAACCGGGCATTAAAGGCAGCAGGAACTGGCTGACCGGAAATGCGCCTGCCGTGATGTAATGTCCCGCTCCCATTGACTGTAATTTCGCGTCTGCCGCATTCATGGTCAGGAACGCGGTCATCAGCAGGATCTCGGTGATCAGGATCGCATTGGCATCGGATTTTGGCCAGCTGGTCATTTCTGTTCCGCTGAACCTTTTGAGCCTGATGATATTGCGTCTGATCAGGAATACTGCACAGCCCAGCCAAACACTGAGGGCCAGCAGCTCAAAAGCACCGATCAAAAAATTGTAAAAGCCACCCAGACCGGCAAATACCCGGTGCGTACCAAAAATACCGTCGATCATGATTTCCAGAACCTCGATATTGATGATGATAAAACCAGCGTAAACAAACAGGTGCAACAGAGCAGGTACCGGCCTGAAGAACATCTTCGATTGTCCGAAAGCTACGCGGAGCATGGTAGCGAATCTTTTCTGCGGCTGGTCTGAACGGTTGGCCGGTCTGCCCAGGCGGATGTTCCGGATGATTTTCCTGAGGTTGTAGCTGAACAGCGCAACGGCGGAAACAGTCAGTACGATGAATAGGATCTGTGCCATAAAGTTATGCTAGGTTGGCTACCGAGGTATTATAAAGGTCGTACCAGTCCTGGTGATCAAGTTCTATGGTAAAGGCATTGACGGCATTCCGGATGCGCTGCTCGTTGGTGGTACCGATCAAAGGTAAGGCACCCAGTTTTACCAGCCAGGCTACTGCTAATGATTCAATATCGACATGATATTTGGTGCTGAGTTCTTCCAGTTTTTCACGCACTCTTACCGCCTGCTTGTCGGTTCCGATGGCGATCCGTCCCTCTGCCAGCGGTGCATAGGCCAGCGGGCGCATATAGCGCTGTTTAATGTAGTCAATCTGCCCGTTATCCAGTGCCTGTGTGCGCAGGAGGTTCAGTTCGATATGGTTGGTGACAATGGGTTTACTCAGATAAGAAGCCAGCAGCTGGTGCTGGAAGACAGAGAAATTGGCCACGCCCAGGCTTTTTACTTTGCCCGAGTCTTTCAGCTTTTCCAGTGTCAGCGCCGTTTCCTCGAGGTTGGAAATGGCGTCAAGCTTATCAAGCAGGAAAATATCGATATAATCGGTGCGCAGTTTTCTCAGTGAGGACTCTACGCTCCTGGTGATATGCGCAGCAGAAGTATCGTAGTGTTTTACCCTGATGTCCGGGTTTTGGGGATGTGGTTGTCTGAGTCCGCATTTGGTGAACAGGATGACTTCCTCTCTCCTGATGCCGCCTTCCTTCAGCAGATTGCCGAACAGTTCCTCGCATTCATAAGAGCCATAGCTGTCGCCATGCTCGAAGGTGTTGATGCCAAGTTCCAGGCAAAGATGTACCGTTTTTCTGAGCACTTCAACCCTGTCCTGTACGTCATCCCATCTGTAGAATCCATATATCGCGGGCGATACCTTCGGGCCCGCGTCCCCCATGTAAACCTTTTGCATATAATCCTGTTGTATAAGCCCAAATTTAAGCGAATAAACTTAGGAACAGGTGTGATTGTTCATCTTTTTCATGTAAAAAGCTCCATTACCGGTTTGCCGAGCCCATCGGGTGTGGTATAAAACGGGCGCTTCTCGATCGTATAGCTGGTGTCCGGCGCTATGCCCAGGGCGTGGTAAATGCTCTGGTGCACCTGGTCGATAACGATCGGGTTCTCGACCGTCTTACAGGGGCGCTCGTCGGCGGTTTTCCCGTAGACACTGCCCTTTTTGATGCCGCCACCGAACATGAGGATGGAGCAGCCGTCGGTAAAGTGACGGTGCATGCCGTAGTTCTTGATGTCCTGTATGATGTCCGGCTGATCTACCTGTTCCTGTACCTTTGCATCCGGCCGGCCCTCTACCATCATATCACGGCTGAATTCACTGGCGAGGATCACCAGCGTACGGTCTAGCCTGCCGGTCTTTTCCAGGTCTTTGATGAGTTGTGCGACAGGCCCGTCAATCTGCTTTTTCATGTCGGACAGGCGGGTATGGCCGTTGTCGTGCGTATCCCAACCTTTGAATGGCTCATATTCTGTAGTTACACTAATGAAGCGGGCACCCTGTTCTGCCAGTCTCCTGGCCATGAGGCAACCTAGCCCGAACCTGCCGGTATTGTAAATGTCATAGACCTCTTTGGGCTCCTGGCTGAGGTCGAAGGCCCTGGCTTCCGGGGAATTGAGCAGGATATAAGCTTGCTCCATCGAACGTTTCAGGGACTCTTTCTGGTAATCGCTGCCAAATTCGCCAAATGCACTTCCACTGATCAGTTCGTTATAGATATGGTTGCGCTTTTCAAATCTCGACGCCGACATCCCGGCCGGAGGCTTTACGCTTTCCA
Source organism: Pedobacter sp. JY14-1 (assembly GCF_029269825.1). GTDB lineage: Bacteria > Bacteroidota > Bacteroidia > Sphingobacteriales > Sphingobacteriaceae > Pedobacter. The sequence continues at coordinate 775,377 of NZ_JARJHU010000003.1, forward strand.
GCCCGGAAGAAGGATCGGGGATAAGGAAGGGGCCATATTCATTGCCCAGGAAGCCTGCAGTATGAAAGGCTTTGAGTTCTTCGCTTTCGCCGACGGTAAAGCGCTGACCGATATCTATAAATGCGGGGATGACCGGGTTAAGCGGGCCAAGTTCCTTCGCGATCCAGGACCCCATGTGCGGGGCGGCTACAGACTGTGGGGGTTTGTAGCAGGTATGCCAGTGGTACTGGTGCCTGGAGTGCAGGATATGGCCCATATCGGCTGCTACGTAGGAGCGGATGAGGGTGCCTCTGTCCATCACCTGGCCAATGGATTCCAGTCCTTCAGAGAAATGTACGCCATCCAGCACCGTAGGTACAGATTTGAAAGTGCTTAATACACTGTTGGCTTCCATGCCTTTGCTGAAGGGCGTGTACTTTTTTGGGTCGAAGGTTTCGGTATGTGCCATCCCGCCTGCCATCCACAGCAAAATGACGGTATCGGCAGTGGCGTTGCTGCCCTTGCGGCCACAGCCGGAAAGCAGACTGCTCAGCGGGCTTCCTGCGGCAAGTGCGGCCAGTGTGGCGGCACTTGTGTTCTTTAAGAAATCTCTTCTGTTCCAGCTCATCTTTCTTTTTGATTTTGACGTTCAACCATTGGGTATGTCAGTAAATGATTTGAAATTCCGGCAACATCAGTATGGCCCAGAACAAATCCTGTATATTTTCGGTGCCGGGCTTGTTGCCTATGACCTTACGGGCAGCCTTCCATTCTGCCGCACTCGGCTTTCTGCCCAGTGCCCTTTTGTAAAGATCTGCGATTATCGGGTCGCCGCCGGTGCCCCGGCCAACCCATTGCAGGGCCCCGTTTTTCAGCGTCGTATTGAAGGTCGTTCCGTTGGTCAGTTCCAGGGCCTGCAGCAAGTTGGCCTGCGACTCCCGGCTGGTAACTACCGTTTCCCTGCTCGGCCTGCCCAGGGCAGTCAGGAAGCCATTGTTGGCTACCTGCGAGGCCCTGATGAACTGAGGGCGGAAATTGGTATAGCGGGCATCGCTAAATGGATTATACCTTATGTTCGAGTCTGCAAAGACGGGGAACACAATGCTGCTTACTGCATCGGAAAACTGTTCGGCAGACATGCGTTTGCGCGCCATTCCCCTAAACTGATATTTCTGGTCGCCAAGCTGGGCCACATCTTTATACCCGACCGATGGCAACTGATAGGTGCGGGAGGTAACGATCATGGCGATCAGGTCTTTGACGTTGGCTTTATTCTCTGCAAAATTAAAGGCCATCCAGTCGAGCAGGTCCTGGTGCCAGGGTTCGTTGTCCATCACATCCACCGGTTCTACCAGCCCCCGGCCCATCAGTTGTGCCCATACCCGGTTCACCAGGGTGCGGTATAACCGGCCATCCTCGCGTTTTGTGAGGTTTTCCGCCAGTTGCCTTTGCTTTACTGCTGCTGGTGCCCTGGCGTCGATATTGCCCAGTTGCTTCCACAGCATGCGGGCGTCGACAAACTTACCGGTTGGCTTTTCGCAGCGGCTGACTTCCAGTGCGGTGTCTGCAAAGATGTTGGCAAATGCATAAGCATCCTCAAGTTTAAGATCACTGATGAAACTGTTATGGCAGGAAGCGCATTTAAGATTGAGCCCCAGAAAGACCTGCGATACATTTTGTGCGGCCTGCATTTCGGTACGCTGGCTGGCATTGACTACGCCCCGCCATTTGATGCCCGCAACGAATCCCTGTGATTCGGGGCTGGGGCTGATCAGTTCGCGAACAAACTGGTCGTAAGGCTTATTATCGCGAAGTGACCGGTACAGCCAATCGGTAATGTTATACCTGCCGCCTGTAATGTAACCGGTGCCGGTATAGTCGTTCCTCAGCGCGTCGTTCCAGAAGCTGAGCCAGTGCAGTGCATAGTCGTCATTACGGCTGAGCAGCTTTTTAACCCATGCCTCTCGTTTTTGCGGTGTTTTGTCGTTTATAAAAGTGTCCTGTTCTGCGGGTGTGGGCAGCAGGCCGATGATGTCCAGGTAGATGCGTTTCAGGTAAACGGGGTCGCTTACTGGTTCAGGCCAGGCAAATTTAGCCTTACGGAAATACTGGTCCGTCCAGCGGTCTACAGGATTAACCAGCTGTGCGTTGCCAGATGGCAGGGGTGGATTCCTGGGTTCGAGCTTGGCTACCCTGAAGCTGGCCGGTTTGCTGCCATCTTCGGGCCAGATGGCGCCCTTGGCAATCCAGTTCATGATGGTAGCGATGTCTTTGTCTGAGAGCTTCTTTTCCTTGGCGGGCATCAGGTCTTTATGCCCTGCCGGTAAAGCAATGCGCCGGTAAAGCTCGCTTTTTGCAGGATCTCCGGGGATAATGACCGGGCCGTTTTCGCCACCCTTAAAAGCAACGTGCCTGCCATCCAGCCGAAGGTCGCCCTTTACTTTGTCAGGCCCGTGACACTTGTAACAATTGTGGGCAAGGATAGCTTTCACCTCTATGAACTCCGGACTGCCGGCCGATGTGCTGTCCGCACGCTGTTTGTTCCAGGGCAGGGTTGAAGAAACAAAATCGCTTCCATGGGTAAGATTGGCGCCGAAGTGCCCAGCGACAGCCACTCCGATGGCCGTCAGAAAAAGAAATATGCGGTAGCTGCCGGCACCCTTGCCGCTAGGGTGCCTGTTGGCTCTGGCCATCAGGATCCAGGTGATCAGGGCCAGCAGCGCTGTAGACAATCCGGTCCAGAGATGCAGATTAAGTGTATTGCCCTTATAGTCGCCGTGAAAATAGAGCAGCCAGCCGAAAATTGCGGCAACAGTTGCGGAGACTGTGCCTGCTATGATGAGTGCATTGATTCCCTGGCGTAGCCCGGAACGGTAGTTCTTCAGGGTGAGAAGTTCGAGCAAGGCGGCGAAGAGCAACAGGGCTACCGGAAAATGTACGGCCAGCGGGTGCAGGTGCCCGAAAAAATCCCATAGCCAAAACGCAGGTGCTTTTCCCATAAATCCAGGTTTATATTTGGTTAATCAAGGCCTTATGTGTTGGACAGGCCAATGAAGATAAATATGCATTTATTTGACGGTAAAGGCAACCTGTACTGTCCTGTCCAGCTAGTGGTTATTTTGTTTTCTTTTTGGAGGCCCTGGCAAGGGGGTTGTACTGCAGACAGAGGTCGAGCCAGTACCTCAATTGCGCAGTGTTTCTGAGATCGATATCTTCCACGTATACGAAATCTTTCATGGCCCGGCCGTTGTTGATCATTTGCCTGCAGTTGCCGCTTTCCAGTGCTTTTACGGCCTCCTGGGCCCCCACGCGGCATAAAAGACCGGAACTGGTCACACAGATGCACATCTTTTCGTTAACCATAAAACAAATTCCGCTGAACATCAGCTTTTCGGTAACATCTTCACGGTCTTCGAGCAGTTCGCGGATACGGTCTGCCAGATGGGTATCAAACGCCATAGCAGCGGGTTTAGTTGAGTGTAAATACGAAATCGGTTTCTTCCGACTGTCCGACAAAGAATTTCAAGGTGGTTTTCGGTGATTTTATCAGCGGCGCTATAGGGGCGATGGTATCTGCAAATTGCATCCTTAATACATCCATATCGGTATCAGGAGGTACACGTACCAGTAGATCTCCACCGCTCGCCCTGATCTTCCAGTCTTTAAAATCCTCATGCTTTTGCATCAGGACCTTCCATTCCTGTTGATATGCACTCATCGGTATCGTCGGCTATAACTTGATGGTCTGGGGTTCTTCCTTGCCGTTATGACAGCTCATGCAGCTAATGTTCGTCATCTTGCCTTCCTTGTCTTTTCTGTGAAAATACTTCTTATTTATTTTAGCTGTCATTTTCATCATTTCCCTCGCGATCAGCTTGTGCTGCTTTTCGTCACTCGCGAAATCCAGCTTTTTGGCGTCGTCTTTTCTTGGCGCATGGCAGAAATTACACTTTACACCAAGTGCTGCTTTAAAACCATCCATGACATTGTCCAGTTCTTCTTTGCTGATGTTCTTTGGGAGGACCTTCAGATTGGTATATTTTGGCTTAGGTTCCTGCTTTGACATAAAACTACTCATGATGGCTACCGTAGCGATCATGATGGTTAAGGTAAAGGTCTTTTTGTGGCGCATACCGGAAAATATAGGATAAGATACAGACCAGAAATGGATTATTGTATGTAAAATGGCAATTCAGAATGATTCTATTCTAATTTAATTACATTAATTAACATACATCAAGACCTGTTATTGATTCTATATCTACTTTTGGTAAATTTTATAGCTTGCTATCATGCAATAAACTTAAAAAATTAAAAACATGAAAAAATTAATCTTTGCGCTTCCGGCGCTTTTTTTACTCGCCTCTTGTGGAGGTTCTTCAACTAATAATGCAAAAACTGCAGAAGAGCAGGTTGCTGCGGTCCAGACCGGTGATTCTTTAGCGATTGACACAGCGGCAACATCGGTGTCCTGGAAGGCTACGCACAAGGGCGGACTTGCCCCTCGTTGGGGTAAAATCAGTGTTACTACCGGTAAAGTTTTTGTTAATAATGATTCCCTGAGTGGTGGTGAGTTTACAATTGATATGAATTCTCTTCATGTCGATCCGGCATCTGTTACTGAGAAAGATAAAAAAGCTTCTGACCTGGAAGGCCACCTGAAAAGTGCCGACTTTTTTGATGTTGCCAAAGCCCCTGTTGCGAAATTCGTCATCACGAAGGTTGCACCTTTTGTAAAAGGTGAAGAATCTACTTTATTAGCTGATCCTAATTATCTGATCAGTGGTAATCTTACGCTTAAGGACAGTACACTTAATATTACTTTCCCTGCAAAGGTTACGGTTTCCTCGTCGGAGGTGACTGCTTTAGCTAAATTTGTTATCGATAGAACGGCTTGGAAAATCAACTATAAAACTGAGGGTAGCCCTGAGAACTGGATCATTTCAAAAGATGTGGAGATCGGTCTGACCCTGAACGCAAAAAAATAAGATCGTTAAGCAGGTATACCTGACGAAAGCAGGCATATTTTGCATCTATAAAAAAATTAAGGCCCAGTTAACTTATGGTTAACTGGGTTTTGCTTTTAATCAGGGCAGACTGTGCTATCCGGTTTTGTTTCCATGTATTTGTCGGCCCGCTCTTGCCATTGCTGTTCTTCTGTTTTGGATTCATTAGATCGTACCGCGGCAAGTGATTCCAGCATCTCAATCAGGGCCTCTGCTGCGGGTCCTGCTGATAAAGGATTCTGTCCGGTGATCAGCAGGCCGTCCCGTTCTACGTGCGACAGGAAGGGCATTAATGCGGTTTTTACCTGGGCACCGAATTGTTCAAGTTTGCTTTGAAGCATGTAGGGCACATTGCTGCTGCGCGCTACCAAAGTTTCTTCAGTGTTGCTGAAGGCGGAGATCACTTTTTCTTTTAGAAATCCGGGCCTTTGATTTTCTGCGCTGATGAGTGCGGCCGGTCCGTGACAAACTGCTGCTACCGGCTTCCCTGCATCCAGGAATTCGTGAATCAGCATGCCGCTGTTATTGTCTGTTGCAAGATCCCAGATTGGCCCATGCCCGCCCGGGTAAAATACCGCGTCATAGTCGGATGATTTGATCTGATTTAGCGGGGTGGTGTGACTGAAGTCGTGTTTCGCGGCTTCATCATCCTGGAATCTGCGGTTAGCTCCGGTAATGTGCTCGGTGAGCTCACTCATGGGGTCTACCGGTGGCCTGCCGCCTTTAGGACTACAAAGGCTGACCTGGTAGCCTGCATCGATAAATTTGTAATAGGGATCGGTAAACTCGCCAAGCCATACTCCGGTCTTGCTATCGGTATTTTCCATCGAACTGTGCGATGTCAGTACCATCAGTATCGTTTTCATCATGATAGGTGTTGTTGTTATTTGACATCATCAGGGGCAACTTCGTTACCTTCTTCATCTATTTGCTGGTGCTGGTCCCAGCCGCTGTTTTCTTTTTCTGATGCTCGCTCAGGATGGTTTGTATCAGGATTTGCCTCGCTTTTTTCGTTGGGATCTTTCATGGTCAATGGGATTTAGTTGTGATTGATAACAAAACTCTGCAGCATTAGTTCGCCCTTTTTGAATTAGGGCGAGCTGGTCAGGAGTAAAGGCATGTTAGTTTTGATATTTTCTGCTGAAATCTTCGACTATCTTCCTGCACTATTGTTTTTAAAACAGCATATGGAACCTCAATTTGAAATTCTTAACCTGACCGATGACGGGACTATCCCCAACAGCAAATACCCTGTGATCATTTATGGGGCTTTTGAGCGCAAGGGCACGTCCTGCACAATGATGACCGCAAGCGATTCATACTAATCGGTTTTATTACTCACCCAACTGATCGCCTCATCCAGTTCCGCCAGTTCAAAACCTTTCGCCTCACCGGGGCTTACGTAACTAAACAAATCCGTGAATTTCTCGACCGCTTTCTGATCCGTGACAATGGCCATCTTCTTCCAATGCGTCAAGTGCCTGACCCCCGCCACTAAATCCTTCCACCAGGCTCCCGCAGTAAAATTCTCTACTGGAGTTTCCAGTACCAATAGGTAATAAATTTCCCCGTACTGATCAGCCAAAGCTTTCAGTCCGGGAAGTAGCACATTGTCCAAATCGTCCTTATCCACTTCTCCAGTTGCACGAACGCCCAATACATGATCGGGCAGGTTTTCAATAGTAGTTAACATCGTTATGGTAGCATTTAATTCAAGAATTATTGATTGCGGAGGTATCGCCCTTAAAACAACAAACCCCCGTAACCGGGGCCTTTCTTATTTCATTTTCTTTTCAATGTCCTTGCGCTGGTTTGAACCATCTTTTTTCACATTCTTAATATCAGATGCTTTAACACCCATTTTTCCAGCTTCATAATTGATCTCATGTGGCTGATTCGATACCGAATTCCTTTCCACTTTTGTTCCTCTAGGCATAATCTTTGAATTTAGGTTGATGTGTCTATACAACATATCACGATCCCAAAGGTTTACAAAATTTCAAGTTGTTCCTAAACCAGCACGGTTGGCCAAGCCGATCTCTGTGGTATATCCATTCTGCTCAAAGACGAGGTATTATGTCCTTTCACATACCTGACTTCCATAGTTTGACTGACAAAATATACAAAAGGGCCGCTCCAAAAGAGCAGCCCCAATCAAATAGGAAAAACCAAAAAATTATTTGATCTCAATCTGGCGGGTCACCATTTTAGCTTCCTCGCGTTTAGGAATATCGATGCACAAAATCCCATCAAGGTACTTCGCCTCAATACCTTCAGTGTTGGCGCTTTCAGGCAAAGTGAATGCCCTCACAAATGAACTGTAGCTGAACTCACGCTTCGCATAGCTGCGTTCATCCTGCTCCTGATGATTCACCTGCTCTACAGAAATGCTCAGGGTATCCCTTTCCAGTTTCAACTTGAAGTCTTCTTTTTTCAAGCCTGGTGCAGCTAGCTCCACGTGATAAAGGTCCTGAGTTTCGCTGATGTTCGCCGCAGGAACGCGGGTCATCATACGGTCTGAGAAAAAGGTGTCGTTGAAAATAGAATCAAAAACGTTGTTAAAGCTTGGTACAGCTACGTTTTTTTTAGCGTCGGAATTAAATTTAACCAGTGTCATAGTTTTATCCTCCTTAATTTGATTTTATGATTAAAACTTACAATTAATTAAACGCTGAACCACGTGTTCGAAAGCATTACTACAAGCAAAATGCCACTACCCAAAATACCTATCTTTGCCATTCAAACGCTGAAAAAATTGCAGAAACAATGAAAAATTTTCAGCCTAAAAATGTCATAATTTCGCAACCAGGCTTAGCACTACCGAAGTCAGCGCTAACCCCAAAAACCTCAAGTCCCAAACCAGTCCGGCCAATCAGCTGTTAAGTACCTAAAATAAGGAAATGGGATTTATCAAAGACGCGATCATCGGCATCGCCATTTACGAAGGCATCAAAGTCTGGATCAGGCAGAAAGAAAGACAGCAACATCTTGCAAGGCAAATTACCCTGGGCGGCAAGGGCTTCAAAATTCACAGACATGATCCTGCTCCAAATCTGGCACACCGGCACAACCTCGACCGCCCGGAAATCCCAGTCGAACTATAATTAGCAAAATCAAAAATCAAAAACAATAATGGAAGAATTTGAAATCAGCGTAAGCGACGACATTAAAGAGCGAAATCTCCGCTTGAAAGCGCTCGGAAACCAGTGGTACGAAATCTATGACGAATCAGGGAAGCTTGCCGGAGAGATCAAAATTGATGAGAAAAACCATGATCACTGCGAGACCAGGGGTTGTACACTGGACTTACCAATACTCAGTTCCATCCGCAAGAACATTTTCCTGCACAAGATGTTCGCTGAAAATTAATTCGCAGCCTCGGGAGCCGGTTTTAGCAACCTGCTTAGGCCACTCTTGGGGATCAACCAGAATTGCGTTTTGCACAATTAGTCTTAGACTTTACCTCCTGACATAGTGAACTGAGTCAAGTTACAGAGACCGTCTTTTGTGGGTTACTCTGATTTTTAAGTTCCAGGTACCATCTTCTTTCTTTTCATGGGCCAAAACTACTTCGCGTAATCTTGCCACTTTTACCGGTTTCGAGCCAATGTTTGTCACTGTAAAACATTGTAAAACATTTTGGCTCAATTAAACAAAAAAAACGTGCTTTTTTTGAAATGGCTGATTTAGCTCTTTATGGAAGGAGGTTTAATACATGCCTTAATCCAACAAAAAAGGCCTTTTTCGAGTGAAAAAGACCTTTTATCTGAGTGTGGTATGGGCCGGGATCGAACCGGCGACACATGGATTTTCAGTCCATTGCTCTACCTACTGAGCTACCGTACCGCCCTTTTGGGACTGCAAATCTAGTTTCTTTTTTTGAGTATCAAAATCTTTTTTGAAATTAATTGTTAACCGCCTGATTTGACACGTCTTCCTTCTGCATCCGCACTTCCGGAACGCTCACGGGCCGCCTTGATTTCGTTACTTCCGAAACGGTAGGTCAGTGTCATGCGAAAAACCCGGCTCTCCCAGCGTTCCTTGATCAGGTAGTTCTGGGAAGGCAGGGCGCTCCTTATCCTGGATTTTTGCAGCTTAAAGATATCGTTAGCCGCCAGTTTTATGTTCAGCTGTTTGTTCATTAACCCTTTACTCAGTCCCAGGTCTATACTGTATTGCGGGTCGATCAGTAAAGTGCCATATACCTGCCTGGAATTATACCAGCCTGAAAGCTCGGCACCGAGATCATGTTTAAATGTAAATGTATGTGTCGTATTAAAGCTGGCAGCCAGTTTTCCGCTTTTGTAGGGTGTACCCAGCAGATCGGGTGTACTGAATTTATTGTAATAGGTGTTCAGGTTGTTGGAGCTATTCCACCAACTGGTGATCTGAAGCGGGTAGTTTACATTCAGGTTGTAGCTGTCCTGTGTCGCCAGGTTCTGGTTAGAAATAAAGATGGTTTTTGTAGCCGTGTCTGTAAGGAGTACATCAGACATTACATCTGTGGTATGGCTGTAGCCCACGCTCATATGTAATTCTTTTTTAAAAGAATAGGAAAGCTCAAAGGAATTCGTATACTGAGGTTTCAGGAACGGGTTGCCGAACCTGTAGGAGTACAGGTCCAGGTAATAGATAAACGGATTTAACGATTCATAATTGGGCCTGTCGACGCGCCTGCTGTAAGAAAAGCCCATTTCGTGCTTTTTGCCCAGTTCCTGGTTTAGAAAAACGCTGGGAAACAGATTGAGATAATGCCGGTCTGCTACCTTTTGCTCAGTAACTGAATTGCCTTTGGAATTCGTTTGCTCTGCCCTAAGGCCCAGCTGGACTGAAGTTTTGCCAAATTTTCGATTGACATTTATGTAGGCCGCATTGATACTTTCGTCATAGAGGAACTGGTTGCTGCGCCTGAGGTCATTTATCCAGTTCCCATTGTCGAAATTTTCGAAGTAGAAATCATTATTCGTTTTTACAAAGCTGGTTTTTAGCCCGGCCTCCATTTTCATGTCTTTCTGCAGGGGATAGACATAGTCTATCTTCGCGGCCCGTATTCTGGTAGTCGTCTTTGCCAGGTTCCTGAACAGATAGGGCGGTTTCAATTGTTGTCCGGTTACATCCAGATACTGGTTATTGAAATTGTTGTCCTCGCGGCCTACATGATCAGCATATTCCGCATCTGCACTGATCTCCTGACCGAGTGTATCCAGGGTGCCTTTATAATTCATGTTGAAGGAATTGCCTGTGTACCTGTAGCCGTTGGGATTACTGGCGACAACGGACGAATCTCTTCTTCCGGGGGCACTCCCAATCAGTGTAAGGACTTTTGAATCCGTATGGCCATGGCTGTTATATCCATTTGCCGTGAAGCCCAAAGTATGTTTGTCACTGATGAAATAGTCGATACCGGCCTTGTAATTGCCGTTCTTTCGCATCCTTCTTGAAAAGTTGGTCTGGTCGAAATAAGTGGGATCAGTTGCCGTGCCGTTCACACGTTCAATATCGGTACCTCCGAAGCGCTTGTTTTCACCATAGTCGAGATTGCCGAATACATTGAACTTTTTTTGCCGGTGGTTCAGGCTCAGTCCCCCGTTAAATTTATAGTACGCTCCGTAGCCACCCCCGGCCAATACCGAACCGTTTGTGCCATAACTCCGGTTTTTTTTCAGTTTAATGTTAATAATACCCGAATTGCCCGCCGCATCATATTTGGCAGAAGGGTTGGTGATCAGTTCGATACTCTGTACCGCGTTACCCTCTGTGGAGCGGAGCAGGTTAGCCAGTTGCTCAGCAGACAGATAAGCTGGCTTACCGTCCAGCATAATGTTTACACCCTGTTTTCCCCTCAGGCTGATCTTGCCATCCTTATCTACGGTTACTCCAGGTGCCCGGGCAAGTATTTCCAGCGCTGAATTTCCGGCAGCAAGTGCACTCTTTTCCACGTTAACCACGGTTTTGTCAATCTGACGTTCTATAAGCGGTTTCTTTTTTACAACCTCAACACCCTTAAGTTGTTGTGCCTCGACCAGCATTTGCAAGGTTCCGATGTGCTTTTTATTGCCGGCTGTCAATGTAAAGGGGCCTTTCAGCAACTTTTTATATCCGACCACATACACCGAGACCAGGTAGCTGCCAGGTTTCAGGCCGCTAAAGGTAAAACTTCCATTCTCAGCACTCAGGGTTCCTTTGACCAGGGCAGAGTCTTTTACGGAAAGCAGGCTGACTGTAGAAAAGGGAAAATCTTTTTGCTGTTCGTCAAGAACCTTTCCTGAAAGTTCCGCGTCTCCCGTTACAGGCTTACCGGTATCGCTGACGGTCTGTGCCCTTGCACTGCTTAGAAAAAAAGCTGCAGTTATCAAGAGGATGGTTGTTTTCAGGTATTTCATAAGGCATAGTCTGGCCCGTACGCCTGCCGGCATACCCTTGGGTCTGTGTTAAAATGATCAGGTGGTTTTGGTTATTCAGCAATAAGATGAGCGCGCTACCCGAAAGGTTACAGAAAATTTCAAAAAAAAAGCAGGACCGGGAATGGTCCTGCTTCAGCGTCAGTGTTATAGTGTTTAAAATTTGTAGTTTAAGCTCAACCTAAAGCTTCGGGGCGCTTCAGTCTGCCAGGAGTATACACCTGCTGGTGAAGAAACAAAATAACCCTCATAATAACCACCACTATACAAATAACGGTTAAGTAAGTTAATGATGTTGCCAGTCAGCCTGACTTTGCCCTTTTCATAAAATAACCCGCCGTCTAACCGGAAGTAGTCCGGAATATTCCTTTCGGGGTGTTCAGGAAAAAAGGTTGACGTCGCTCTGTCTACCAGGTAGCTCGCTCCGGCCGAAGCACCAAGGCCTTTCACCGGCCCCTGCTGAAACTTATAGCTTAACCATGAGTTGAAGGTGTGCTTTGCGAAACCGGGAATGGGGCCATCCGGAACAAATGTGGTTCCGGCGACATCGGTATACTTTCCATCGGTATAGGCATAATTTACCGTCACGTTGAAACCGTCGACCAGCTCACCCCTGAGATCAAACTCAATGCCCTGGGCAATCTTTTCAGGGATTACCACGCTAAATCCCGAGTTTGGTGCAGCATTTGGATCGGCAGTAAGCTCGTTTTTCTTGATGATACGATAGGCAGAGAGTGTGGTGTTCCATTTGCCGTCAAGCCAGTCCCGTTTTAATCCCAGCTCAATGTTGTTGCCTGTAATTGGTCTTACTTTTCCGCCACTGCTCAATTTGCCGGCCTGGGGAATAAACGCCTGGTCATATAATGCGTAAGCTGTACTTTGCTTATCCAGAGAGACGCTCAATCCGATACGTGGCGTAAAGTGATCTGCACTTACCGGTGCTCCGCCCCATTCAGACTGGGTGACCTTGGAATAGCGCCCTGCCAACGTCAGCCTGAACCGGTTTTCCAAAAAACCAAGTTCGTCCTGTACATAGATACCTCTGTATTTTTGATTGATGTAGCCTCCTGCGGCAAGCGCACGTTCTCCGAGGCTGGCTGTACGGTCAAACCTTGGAAATCCGTTAGAAGGGAATCCATAGGCAGGATTTTTAGGGTCGAACGGACTTGCCGCCAGGTCAAGCGCATGGCTTTGGCCCCAATCCGCCATATAGTCCTTGGTCCCAACGTCAAGGCCGGCGAGTATGCGATGCTGTATTGCCCCGGTTTGTACATTGCCGTTTAAAAAGGCTTGCCCAAGTGTCATTTCGCTGTCGGCATCCCAGATGCCTACGCTGCGGATCATTGTGCCGTCGGGATTTACATCCGCAGGCCACATGCTGCTGCCATTCTGGATGTATTTCAGGTAAGCAACCTGTGCAGTGAGCTTCCAGTTGTCGTCCAGCTTGTGTTCCAGGTTGATGAAGGCGGAATGGTCTTTAATTTTGGTAGGATCCAGACCCGGCTGTAAGCTGGTCGCATCTACCGGCAAAGATCCATACCCTTCATTAGAAAATTGGTAATAGGAGCCAACGTCGCTCATTTTGGCGTATTGCAGCGTGTATTCTGCAGTTAACCTGGTCTGGTCGTCGATCTGATAAGAAAGCACCGGTGCGAAAGTATACCTGTTGTTGTATTCATATGCCCGGTGCGATTTTTTGTTCTGGCCCGCTACATTAAGGCGATAAAGCAGACGACCATCTTTGCTGAGCTTTCCGTCAAGGTCAAGGGAGGTCCGGTACAGATCATAGCTGCCCAGGGTCATGCTTACCTCTCCGCGTGTCTGTCCTGTGGGTTTTTTGGTAACGACGTTATAAAGACCTGAAGGATCGCCATTGGCGAGCATAAAGCCAGCCGGACCCTTTACGAATTCTATGTGATCGACAATACTCATGTCTTCTGTGAGCGGCCCCCAGAAAGAACTTACTACGTTGAAGCCATTGCGGAATGCCTGAAGCTGAGACCCGCGCATCAGCACGTTGGTATAAAGATCGCCCCAGTGTTCAAGCCTTACAGCTCCACTCACGTTTCTCAATACGCCGTCGCTCATGCTGATCACTTGCTGATCCGCTAAAGCGGAGGCGGTAACTACCTGAATATTTTGCGGAACTTCCAGCAAGGGCTGGTTTAATCTCAATGAAGCAGAAGGCTTATCCGTCTTATACCTTCTGGTATTGGTCGAAATATTCACCTCTTCCAGGGTGCTTAAATCCTCATTTAATACAAAATCCGCTACTGTAACATCTGTATCCCCAACATCAATCTGTTTCTCCTGAGCGGTGAGGCCAACTGCTGAAACGCGAATGGTATAATGTCCCGGCTTTACCCTGGTGATTTCATAGTTTCCATTTTCGTCGGTTGTAGCGCCAAGGGCTTTGCCAACCAGCTTTACTGATACAGAAGCTGCATTGTGGCCATCTGAGGTCGTAACTTTGCCCCTGACTGATGTTGTTTTAGCCTGCTGGCCATAGGCATAGCCCATCGTCATAACCAAAAGCAAAAAAAATCGTAAAAATTTCATATAAGCAATGCTATTTAGAATGTGTAAAAATAATGCAGCAAAGTAATATGTAATTTAGATCAAATCCAAATAATAATTTATTTGCAGCATGGATATGCTGTTCAAACTTTTTTGCGGTTAGGTTGTTTATCAACCGTACGTATTCTTATTGTTCATGAAAAAAGCTAGCGATCAGATCAGCATTAAAGATGTTGTTCTGGACTTTTCCGAAGAAGCACAAATCGATTACTGGGCGACCAAGCTGGGCACCACCAGGGAAATCATTAAATCTGCAGCAAGGGCCTGCCGTAATAATACTTTAGACCAGATCGTGGTCTATTTACTTGAAAACAGCAAATTGAATAAGGCTGATCTTATACAACCATATTGAGCAACAGCACTCCGATCAGGCCGGTCACTGCAACGATTGTTTCCATTATTGACCAGGAGCGTATGGTCTGTTTAATGGTCAGGTTGAAATATTCTTTAAACATCCAGAAGCCCGGATCGTTCACATGAGAGAACATCAGGCTGCCCGCACCGATAGATAAGACCATAAGGTTTGGATTGGTATGCGTTTGCTGCATCACAGGGAGAATAATCCCCGCCGCAGTCAGTCCGGCTACTGTAGCAGAACCTACGCTTACCCTGATCAGTGCAGCGATCAGCCAGCCGAGTACCAAAGGTTCTATCTGCAGGCCGTTTAAAGCTGTGCCGATCTGCTGGCCTACGCCGCTGTCTGTCAGCACCTGTTTTAATGCGCCGGAACCGGCGATGATCAGCACGACCATAGCAATGTCTTTAACAGCAGCCAGATAAATCTCCATTACCCGGTTAATATCCCTCCCCGACCGCAGACCGAGTGTGCAGGTGGTGATCAGTAAGGTAATCAGCATCACTACAGTTGGTTCGGAGAGAAAGACAGTAATGTCTTTCCAAATGCCTTCCGGTACAAAGGCACTGTAAACCGCAGTAGCACTCAGCATAATTACCGGTAGCAAGGCAGACAGGAAAGCGTTAACTGCACCTGGCAGTTTATCTTCCGGGAGTTCTTCGGACTGAAAAATTTTCAGCGGCATTGCGTTAATTTGCCGGAGGCTGCGGGAATAGACGGGACCGGCCAGGACGATGGCCGGGATGGCCAGGCTGACCCCGTAAAGTAAGGTAAGCCCCATATTGGCATTGAATTGCAGCACCAGGGCAGAAGGGGCGGGGTGAGGTGGCAGAAAACCATGTGTTACCGACAAAGCGGACAACATAGGCAGGCCAATAAAGACTGCGGGCAGTTTGTATTTGTAAACAACGGAAAAGATCAAAGGAACGACCAGAACAAATGCTACATTATAGAATAATGGAATACCGACGATAAAGCCTGTAAATACAAGGCCCCATTGTACATATTTTGTTCCGAATAAGGACACCATTACTGAAGCGATCTTTTGGGCGGCACCACTTTCGGCCACCAGTTTACCTAGCATGGCACCAAAGATGATCACCGGTAAAAGCCCTCCGATCAGGTCACCCATACCTTTTTGTACCGAACCTGTCACCGATTTTACGGGAATACCGAGCAATAGTCCGCAGACGATAGATACGATCAGAAACGCGATAAAGGGATTCAGGCGTAACCAGGTGATGAGCAGTACCAGGCACAAAATAGAAGCCGTTACAATAATCAGTGTCATTTGGTTAGGGTTATCACCAAACTTAATGAAATTATCTGGCTTAAGTATTACACGGTCAATGCTTAGGGCAAAACCAGGGCAAATCTGCGGCAAAGTCATATCAGCTTCGGAAAACGGGTTCTTTTTTCCGAAGCTGCGCCGGATTCGTTCCGAAGCTGCAGTGAACCTGAAGGGTACATAGCCCTATCAATTCCCGGGCAGGGACGATGTGACCGTTTTGCCGGTAACAGTAAGCCTTGCACTGAAGACATGTCCGGGATCCAGATCCGCTGCTGTGGATTCTATAAGTTTCGCATTACGGTGTACTTTGCCGCTGAACAGTACCTTGCCGTTCTGCGTTACCCTAACTTTTTTATCCAGATTCAGCATCCCGTCGTTGAGATAGATAAATAATACGGGATTTTCGTTCTGCACGATGGTGATGTCATTGCCGGAAATAGCGACTATTGTTTTTGCTCCGGTTTTAACATGCTCATTCAAGGGCACGCCCAACCAGTAAAAACGGCCGCGGTGCACATCATCCTGAACCCAGAATACGGTTTCAGGCAGCGCTTTTCTGCTGAACTGCGCCAGCCAGGGTATGGCGACGGTATCCTTTCTGTTCATCCAGTGCGGCATATCCGGATAAATATGCAGGTCGTGCTTAAAACAGCCTGGATTTGCCTGTTCCAGGCTATCCAGTTTTTTGCCCCACACAGCCGCCAGTTCATTGCGCTGATAGGCAGCATCCTTACCGCACATGTAGATCGCAAAAGGCAGATTGCGCAGGTTCAGGGCTTCTGCGTCTCCGGGATGTCCCGCCATCATCGCTGCCGCGGCCCAGTGGTCAGCCATCCGGGGGGCCATCTGAAAGGTTCCGTCTCCCCCGGCTGAATACCCGGTGAGGTAAATCTTATCCGGGTTGACATCTTCAGAAAGGATGGCGGCTTTGATGAGTTGCGCGAACAGGGTATCTATATGGGGTTCGTGCCAGAGGTTCCAGTTGTTTGTGGGAGCCCTGGGTGCAACATAAATGCCTTCTTTGGGCGTATAAAGGCTGATTTGGTTCTTCCACTGCTGGTCATTCACCGCTGCGGCAGTACCTCCGCCGCCGTGCATGGAAATGTACAGACTACGTCCGCCGGCAGGTTTTTCACCAAGGATGCGATACTCGAACTTCATGGTATATTTATCGTAGCTGATTTGCTTTTGCTGCCAGATGGCTTCCAGTGCCGGTTTTTGAAGTGCCGCCTGACGGCGCAGGGCTTCGGTGGCAAATTTTCCTGCCTGGGCTTTATTCAGCCGCTGTGCCTGCAGGGAAAAGGAGGTACCCGCAAGCAGGGACAAAAGAAAAAAACGGGACAGGAAATGTAGTTTTCTGGTCATACTCAATAATTCTGCAAGGGGGTAATTTCGTTACCGGTTGCCGCTAAAATAGTGATTTGCACAAAAAATACTTTTGAAAACCAGGCAAAATCCTATTTTTGGGGATGTCAGGCGAACTGAAGACATCATATCCTATGAAAAAACGCATTGCCATTTTTGCTTCCGGTTCTGGTTCCAATGCCCAGAAGATCATGGAACTTTACAAACGTAGTCCTGACGTTGAGGTAGCTCTGGTACTGACCAACAATCCTGATGCATACGTATTGCAACGTGCTGATAATTTCGAGATACCTTCTCACGTATTTGACCGTCATGAATTCTACCATACCGATACGATTATCGATATGCTGAAGAACCTGGACATTGACCTGATTGTGCTGGCTGGCTTCCTATGGCTGATCCCTAAAAACCTGATCCACGAGTATCCGGGCCGCATTATCAATATCCATCCTGCACTTCTGCCTAAATTTGGAGGCAAGGGTATGTATGGTGATCATGTGCACAATGCGGTGCTGGCCGGTGGGGAGGCAGAAGGCGGCATTACGATCCACTACGTAAATGAGCAGTATGATGAGGGCGAGTATATCTATCAGGGAAGATACAAGATTGAGCCCGGCGATACGCTGGAGACAATCAAGTTCAAAGGGCAGCAACTGGAGCATTTGCATTATCCCCGCATTGTAGATACGATCATCAGAAAGATCAGGAAATAAGCATTTGACACTAAGAGAAAAACCGGTAACTTTGCGGCTCAAAATTTTTCTCGAATGAGCCAATCTATAAAGATCAAAAACGCTTTAATTTCAGTTTATTATAAGGACGGTCTGGAGCCTTTGGTGCGCTTGCTGGCCACGCAGGGTGTGCAATTGTTCTCTACGGGAGGTACGGAACAGTTCATTAAGGACCTGGGTTTGCCGGTTACGGCAGTGGAGGACCTGACGGGCTATCCCTCCATTCTGGGTGGTCGTGTGAAGACACTGCACCCGAAGGTATTTGGCGGCATCCTGAACCGCAGGTCACTTGCTGGTGACCAGGAGCAGATCGCACAGTATGAAATCCCTGAAATTGACCTGGTAATCGTTGATCTTTATCCGTTTGAGGAAACAGTAAAAGGCGGAGGTACTGAGCAGGAAATCATCGAGAAAATTGATATTGGTGGTATTTCGCTGATCAGGGCGGCGGCAAAGAACTTTAACGATGTGGTTATCCTGGCTTCTAAAGACGATTATTCGACTTTGCAGGAGCAACTGGAAACACAGAATGGTGAGACTACGCAGGCGCAGCGCAAGGCTTATGCAAAGAAGGCTTTTCACACGTCTTCCAATTACGATACGGCGATCTTTAATTATTTCAATACAGAAGAGCCGCTGACCGTGTTTAAGCACAGCATCGCGCAATCGCAGACGTTGAGGTATGGCGAGAACCCGCATCAGCAAGGCGTTTACTATGGTGACCTGGATGCAATGTTCACCAAGCTGAACGGTAAGGAACTTTCCTACAATAACCTGGTCGATGTAGATGCTGCAGTAGCACTGATCGACGAATTCGAGGCACCTACCTTCGCTATCCTGAAGCATACGAATGCATGTGGTGTGGCGAGCAAACCTACCATCCTGGAAGCCTGGAACGTGGCCCTGGCCTGTGACCCGGTATCGGCATTCGGCGGTGTCCTGATCGCTAACCGCGAGATCGACCTGGCAACTGCGGAAGAGATCAACAAACTGTTTTTTGAGGTGCTGATCGCGCCTTCCTATGCGCCGGAGGCCATTGAGCTTTTCCGTACCAAAAAGAACCGGGTGATTCTGCAGCGCAACGAGGTAGAGCTGAGCAAAAAGCAGTTCAAGACCTTGCTGAACGGAGTGATCGAGCAGGACAAGGACCTGGTGATCGAAGGGCCTGAGCAGATGACTGCCGTAACCGGGAAGCAACCGACGGAACAGGAACTGAAAGACCTGCACTTTGCAAATAAGATCGTGAAGCATACCAAGTCGAATACGATCGTATTCGTGAAAGATGATCAGCTGATCAGCTCGGGAGTAGGGCAGACCTCAAGGGTAGACGCGCTGAAACAGGCGGTTGTTAAAGCAGAATCTTTCGGATTCAGCCTGAAGGGTGCGGTAATGGCTTCCGATGCGTTTTTTCCTTTTCCTGACTGCGTAGAACTGGCCGCCGAAGCAGGTATTACCGCGGTTTTACAGCCGGGAGGTTCTATAAAGGATGCAGATTCTGTGAATATGGCCAACGAGAAGGGGATTGCGATGGTAACTACCGGTGTAAGACACTTTAAGCACTAATTTATTTGTCGGCGAATACAATAAAAACACGTAGTTTTACATTAGTAATAGTACACAGGATTTTTAATACTTAATTATCACCTATAGATGGGTTTATTCAATTGGTTCACACAGGAAGTTGCCATAGATTTAGGTACGGCCAACACCCTGATCATACATAATGACAAAGTAGTAGTAGATGAACCTTCCATTGTTGCTTTTGACAGGCAGACCAACAAGATCATAGCGATAGGGCGCCAGGCGATGCAGATGGAAGGCAAGACCCACGATAATATACGTACGGTAAGGCCTCTGAAAGATGGTGTGATCGCCGACTTTAATGCTGCCGAGGCGATGATCAAAGGAATGATCAGGATGCTGAACGGCGGTAAGGGCTGGATGTTCCCCTCCCTGCGTATGGTGATCTGTATCCCCTCAGGCATTACCGAGGTGGAAAAACGTGCAGTGCGTGACTCTGCGGAGATTGCCGGTGCAAAGGAAGTGTACCTGATCCATGAGCCTATGGCTGCTGCTGTAGGTATCGGTATCGACGTGGAGGAACCTATGGGCAATATGATCATCGATATCGGTGGGGGTACTACTGAGATCGCAGTGATCGCGCTTTCGGGTATTGTCTGTGATCAGTCAATACGTGTAGCGGGCGATAACTTTGATTCAGACATCGTGAACTATATACGCCGCCAGCATAATATCATGATCGGTGACCGTACTGCCGAAAAGATCAAGATCGAGGTAGGTGCTGCGTTACCTGAGCTTCAGGATCCGCCTGCCGACTTTGCCGTACAGGGGCGTGACCTGATGACCGGTGTGCCCAAGCAGATTACCGTATCTTATACCGAGATTGCACACTGTCTGGATAAATCCATTTCCAAGATTGAGGAAGCGATCCTGAAAGCGCTGGAAATTACTCCTCCTGAACTTTCGGCCGATATCTACCAGACCGGTATTTACCTGACCGGCGGCGGAGCCCTGCTACGTGGACTGGACAAGCGCGTGGCTGCCAAGACTAAGCTGCCCGTGCATGTTGCGGAGGACCCGTTGCGTGCAGTGGTCCGTGGTACGGGGATTGCACTGAAGAACATCGGTGGCTTTAAGTTCTTAATGCAATAACGGAATGAAGCCCAATGCGTAACCTTTGGATTTTCGTCAGCAGATATAACGCATTTTTCTTCTTTGTCATCTTCTTCATTACAGGTATCGTCCTAACGGTAAAGAACAACGCTTACCAGCGTAGTGTGACCGTTAATTCTACAAATAAGGTGGTAGGCGATGTATACAATAACCTGAATATCCTGAAGAAATATATGAATCTGGGTATGGTGAACGACAGCCTTTCCGCAGAAAATGCACGGCTGAAAACCGAGATTCTCGCGCTGCGCAGTGTGGACACCGCAAGGGATGTTACCATAAAGGATACTATGGGTACGCCTCAGTATACTTACCTGGCAGCACGGGTGATCAAGAACTCAATTACGTTGCGTAACAATGTGATCACGATCAATAAGGGCAGCCTTGACGACATCAAGCCCGGTATGTCTGTGATTTCTCCGGGTAAGGGTGTGGTAGGATATATACGCGATGTATCCGAACACCTGGCTACGATACAATCCTTGCTGCACCAGAAGACCTATGTAAGTGTAAGCATCAAGAAAAACCATGCGGTAGGCTCGCTGATCTGGGGTGAACGCAATCTTGACTACCGCAAGGCCTACATTAAAGAAATTCCCAATCATTTTAAAGTGAAACTGGGAGATACGGTAGTGACCTCTATCTACTCTAAGTTCCCTTCGGGAATACCTGTTGGCACTGTAAGTAATACGGGTATTGCTACCGGTGGTAATTTCATGACGATTGAAATCAACTTGATCAATGATTTCAGTACTTTGCAATACGTTTATGTGATCAAAAACAAATATGCCGCGGAACAGCAGGCACTAGAAGCTAAAAATTCAGATGAACAGTAAACTGATATTGGTCAATATAACGCGCTGGGTAATCCTGCTGTTGATACAGATCCTGCTGCTCAGGAACCTGAGTTTTTACAACATGGCCACCCCGTTTACTTATATCCTTTTTCTGCTGCTGCTGCCTTTTGGCATTCCCAATATCGTATTGTACCTTGTCGCTTTTTTTACCGGACTTACCCTGGATGCATTTTATGATACGCTGGGCGTGCATACGACAGCTTGTATAACGCTGGTCTTCGTGCGCATCTTGTTTATTTCTGTAACGGTGAGCCGGGATGGCTTTGACGAACCTGAGCCTACGCTGGGAAATATGGGGTTTAAGTGGTTTCTTCTTTACGCACTGTTTTGTACTTTCTCTCATCATCTTGTATTGTTTCTTTTAGAGACCTTCCGTCTTACAGAGCTATCCTATACCTTGCTCAGATGCCTGATGAGTGGCATGTTCACCTTGTTTACCGTTGTTCTGGTCGAATTCATTTTTTATAACAGAAAGGCCCGCTGATGGAAACAAATAGTCTGTTTAACAGGAAATATGTGGTACAGGGGCTATTTATCGTCATTGGATTGATCCTGCTGGGCACCTTGTTTTATATACAGGTATACAGTGACAAATATTTTCTTTCAGCCAAGAGTAATGTGCTGAGAAAGATCTATACTTTCCCGGCGCGCGGAGTGATCCTGGACCGGCACGAAAAAGTACTGGTACAGAACGAGCCAGTCTATGACCTGATGGCTATTCCAAATGATGTCAAACCTTTTGATACGATTGAACTGTGCAGGATCATTGACGTGGATACGGCCCGTTTCGGTAAAAACCTTCGAAAGGCAAGGCGTTTGTCCAGGTATCAGCCCGGGATTATCGAAAAGCAGCTTTCGGTCGAGATCTACCAGGCCCTTTCTGAGCAACTTTCTCGTTTTCCCGGCTTCTTTGTACAGAGCAGAACGATAAGGCAATATCCGGACAGTATAGGCAGTCATTTCGTAGGCTACATTAAGGAAGTTACCCAGAAAGAGATCGATCGTTCTGAAGGTTACTACCGGTCGGGCGACTATATCGGAAAATCCGGAGTAGAGCGTGCCTATGAAACGGTATTGAGGGGCGAACGGGGAGTCGTCAATATGCTTTATGATGTGCATAATGTTCCTCAGGGCAGTTATGCCGAAGGTAAATTCGATACAGCCGCTGTATCTGGAGAACAACTGATCTCCTCACTTGACGCCGGCCTGCAGAAAATGGGCGAAGAACTCATGCGGAATAAGATAGGGAGTATCGTAGCGATAGAGCCTGCTACCGGTGAGATCCTGGCTTTCGTAAGCAGCCCCTCCTATGATCCTAACCTGATGGTGGGCAGACAACAGGGCAACAATTATATGGAGCTGCTGAAAAATCCGAACCGTGTGTTCAACATCCGCCCTATACAGGGTTATTATTCTCCGGGTTCGGCATTTAAGCCGCTTGATGCTCTTATCGGTTTGCAGGAAGGGGTAATTGATGAAAATACGACTTTCAATTGCCCGGGTTATTTCAAGGTTGGTAACCACATTACAAAATGTGAACATGTGGATGGTAATATTGCCTTGCGCAGAGGCCTGGCCAGGTCCTGTAATACTTATGCGTGTTATGTGTTCCAGAAACTCCTGACCCAGCGCAAATACAAAAATCAGAAAATTGCCTATGATGACTGGCGGAATAAGGTGAAGCTGTGGGGCCTGGGCGATACCCTGGGTGTTGATCTGCCCAGTGAAAGGATGGGAAGGCTTTATGATGCGGCTTACTATTCAAAAAAGTACAGTAAATACTGGGGGTATGGTACGGTGATCTCGCTTGCGATCGGGCAGGGCGAAATGGATGCTACCCCATTGCAGATGGCCAATATTATGGCGGTGATTGCCAACCGGGGTTATTATATTAAACCGCACCTGATCAAGGCCATCGGTCAGAAACATGTTATCCGGAAGGAATATGTGAGGAAGAACTATGTGGGCGTGGACGCCCGGCATTTTAACCCGGTCATAGATGGAATGCAGGAGGCGGTAAATTCACCCTGGGGAACTGCGATACAATCGAGAATACCGGACATCCTGATGTGCGGAAAGACGGGTACGGTGCAAAACTCAAGGGGAAAGAACCACTCCGTATTTATCGGCTTTGCACCGCGTGACAATCCGAAGATCGCTTTGGCGGTCATCGTGGAGAATGCAGGTTATGGCAGTGCCTATGCTGCCCCGATTGCCAGCTATATGGCTGAAAAATACCTGAAAGACAGTATTGGCGGCTACAGGAAGGCACAAGTCGAATGGATGAAGAAACAGGTGGTGCTACCGCCACCACCCAAGGCTAAGGGAAAGCCTTTGATCAAACCGGCAGACAGTACAGTATTGAAAACGGAACAGGCTTTGCCAGCGCTGAACAGCCCGGTAAAGCCTGAACAGCAACCCAAGATTACGAGCAGAAATGAACACTCAGCACAATAACAGGTTCTTCTTCAAAGTAGACTGGATTACAATACTGGTCTATGTGTTGCTTTGCACAGTAGGTTTCGTAAATATCTATGCTTCCGTGCCCTCTAACAGTGAACAGGGGGCCTTGTTTGATTTTGGCGCTAATTACGGTAAGCAGCTTATCTTTATTGTCACCGGTCTTATTCTGGGTTTTTCAATATTGCTGCTGGATGCGAAGTTCTTCAGTATATTTTCCCCGGTCGTTTATGGCATTACCCTGGTGTTGCTGGTACTGGTGTTGGTGATTGGCAGGAATGTAGGTGGTAACCAGGCCTGGATTGCCATTGGTAGTTTCAGGTTACAGCCTTCGGAGCTTGCAAAAGTAGGTACAGCCCTGTTGCTGGCCCGGTATGTGAGTACCTTTAATCCCAAATTCAGGGATTCCCGTTCTATATTGACGGCTGCGCTGATCGTGGGTATACCCCTGTTCCTGATCCTGAGGCAACCGGACGCGGGATCTGCCCTGGTGTTCCTTTCTTTTATGTTTCCGATGTATCGTGAGGGACTTTCCGGTTATTTTCTGCTTACGTTCCTGGGTATGATCGTGCTGTTTGTCGCGGATTTCCTCGTGCCTTCCAATGTACTTATTCCGGTGATTCTGATGATCGGCGGATTTTTTGTCTACAGCAACCGCAGAAAACAAAAGATCATGTTCTCGGCCATTATTACGACGATTGTAGCCATCGCTTACCTGTTTATGGTAAAGTTTGCCTATAATAATATCCTGAAGCAACACCACCGCAGCCGGATAGAGATTATCCTGGGCCTGAAGACCGATCCCAAGGGGGTAGGCTATAATGTCATCCAATCCAAGATTGCCATTGGCTCCGGGCAACTGACCGGGAGGGGATTTTTGCAGGGGACACAGACAAAATACGGCTATGTGCCTGAACAGAGTACCGATTTTATCTTTTCTACAATTGGCGAGGAGTGGGGGTTTGTGGGCTGCTTTGTGGTGATCGGGCTGTTTATCTTTTTGCTGTTACGACTGATCAATATGGCAGAACGGCAGCGTTCGAGTTTTTCAAGGGTATACGGATATTCCGTAGCCTGTATCCTCTTCTTTCACGTCTTCATTAACATCGGCATGGCTATAGGAATTGTACCGGTAATTGGTATTCCCTTACCGTTTATCAGCTATGGTGGTTCTTCGCTATGGAGCTTTACGGTGCTGTTGTTTATCTTTCTGAAGCTGGATTCTAACCGTATGGGATTTATTTAAGGGTAGGGCTAGCCATTGGGGAAACGACGGGCAAGCAATTCATAGAACTGTTCGACAGTTCCTTGTTTGGCAGCCCAGTTGTTCTTCTCTGCATAGTTGTTTTTCAGAAAGGCATCAGCAGTTTTCAGGTCGGGCATTTTGTTGATCAGATCTATAGCCTCTGAATAAGCCAGATTATAACCGTTAAAAAGATCCTTGATGTACAACAGTTTTTCATTGAGGGTGATCGCAGCTTTGAGATCACTGACCGGGGGCTTGGCCTGACTTTCTTCACCATGTCTTTGTGCAGGTGCAGCAGGTGAGACACTGTGATTGCCGGCCCTTGTGGCCAGCAGATCGTTTAATGTTGGTTTATAGGCCGGATCTGATGTTGCAGGTGCAGGATCAGGTACGATTTTACGTGCTATCTTGTCTTCACTGAACAGAGGTGACGGAGTAGTTGAATCGGAATCGGAAACGGCTGGGGCTGGGTGTACGATCTTCTCGGCAATGAAATCGGTGACCAGGGAGGGGGCGGGATTGATTTCCCGGTTGCGTTCCTGTAATTCCAGGGTATGCTGCTTTTCGGCAATGATACGCTGTTCTTCGTCGCTCAGCTGGCGATCGAATATCTGCGTAACCGGTTTCTCTTCAAAGTCAAACCTGCCGGAAGCCGGTTCGCTAAAATCAAACTCAAAACCAGGCCTGGCTTCGGCTTGTTCTTCATTATCCGCTTCCTCATCCGTGACTTTCTCTTCGCCGGCCTCCTGAACGTATTCAACCAGGTCGGCTGGCTTCTCGAAGAAAGAATAGTCTTTGGGCTCTGGCAGATCATCCACCACTGGTGCATTGGTTACCGGCGGTTCAACAGATTGCTGGGACGCTTCTTCCTGGCGGGCATCTTTTGCAGGTTCTGACAGGTGTTTTACCGGCTTTGCTATGTTCAGTCGCCTGATGATGTCGATATGATCGGAAAGGAAACTTGCATTGGCAAGAAAAAGCTCCAGCTCCAGTTCGTTGAGCTGTTCTGGGTTTCTGGCAAGAAAATCGTATTGCTCGGTCAGTTCGTTGAGTATGTTTCCTATCTTTCTGAAAATATCGGCCTGGTTCATCATGTGTTTAATTGATTAGAAGGTTACAATGTTGGTAACTTGACCATCAAAAATAGTGCAAAATTCTGATATTAGTGGCCGATCAGGTACACAAACCTTATGTTATTCAGCGAACAGAACTTCAGAAGAGGAGAATTTTGCGGTAGTATTGAAGTTATTTGCGGCTCCATGTTTTCAGGCAAAACCGAAGAACTCCTCCGGAGGCTTCGGCGGGCGCAGATCGCCAGATTAAATGTGGAGATATTCAAGCCAAGTACGGATACCCGCTATGATCTGAATGCAGTGGTCTCTCATGACCTCAATTCCATACAATCTACACCGGTAGCCAATTCGTCTGCCATATTGTTGCTGGGAACAAAAACCCAGGTGGTCGGTATTGATGAAGCGCAATTTTTTGACGATGAGTTGCCGGATGTTTGCAACAGGCTTGCCCAGAAAGGGATCAGGGTAATCGTTGCGGGTCTGGATATGGATTTTTCAGGGAAGCCCTTCGGGCCTGTTCCTGCGCTGATGGCCATTGCTGAACATGTAACCAAGGTAAATGCGGTGTGTGTACGTTGCGGTGCCCCAGCTATGTATTCTTACCGTACTGTCGCCAGTGAGGCGAGAGTATTGCTTGGGGAAAAGGATAGTTACGAGCCTAGATGCAGACGTTGCTTTCATATGATCTGACATCATAGATGACTTGCTTAGCGCATAGGGCAGTTTTTGCAGCGCTTGCCCCTCAGGTACTTCTCACAACATTCTTTCTTCTTTTTCTCTTTCTTTTCCTGTTTGGATTTCTTTTTGTCTTTCTTCGACATGTGCCAATTTTAGAAACCGGAAAGTAAAAGTAAACAAAAAGGTACATACTGTTTCAGCATGTACCTCAATTCTTTATTAACCTGACTGTGCTTATGGCTCGCTGTCATATTTGATTTGTCCGACATGCTTGTCGATCTGCCATCTTCCGGTTCCTTCTTCTCCGATCACGTCGAATAGTTCGAGGGCGCGGCGTGCTTTGTATTCCTCTTCACGTTGCTCCTTAAAGAACCAGTTCAGGAATTCCAGGGTAACATAATCCTGTTCTTTGTGGCAACGGGCAGCTATGTTTTTGATGGACTGGGTTACACTTACTTCCTGGTCTAGAGCCTCTTCAAATACTTCACGGAAAGAATTATACTCGATCTTAATGTTGGTGATTTCCGGAGAAATGGCCGTGCCACCCATATCCAGGACGTATTTGTAGAACTTCAGCTGATGCATACGTTCTTCCTCCGCCTGTTTGAAGAAATATTCAGATGAAAAGTCGTAACCATTGCGGTTGCACCAGGAAGCCATAGACAGGTAAATTGCCGATGAGTGTGCTTCCTTTTTTATTTGCTGGTTGATAAGCGCCTCCACATCTGATGAGATGAGGCACTTCGCGCGAATGATATCTTTCATGTTATTGTCTTTTCTTTAGCTTATCCTGATTGGTATTACTGTATCAAAAGTAATGCTATAAATATGCGTGAAAGAAAATAAAAACAATATGGAAAGATTCTAATTCTAAGTTAATCAGGCTACTATCCTGTACAACCTGTCGCAGATAATGTGGTTGAGCTCCAGCATAACGAAGGTTCCCTGCAGCAGTTCCTTTAATGCAATGACCTGTAGAAGGGACAATACATAGCAGTGGTCGGAGGCACAGATGAAAAGGATCTCGACGTCCGGCGACTTATCGTTGCTGAGGAGTTTCTGTTCGATATCTACCTGGTAAACCGCCTTTTTCAGTTTCAGCAGGTTGCGGTAATCAAAACGGGCGAGTTTACCGGCAAAGTCCACGTACCAGCAACGCTCGCTGTCGCTCTGAAAGATGGCGCCGGAAGCAGTACTGAACACTTCAGAGAAATCGAAAGTTGGTAGTAGAGATACTTCTTGCATTTTCCGCTTTGAATATTATGGATGCAAATATTGTATTTATTTAGAATTAATCCAAATCGGAGAAAAAATATTCTTTGATTATGATTCTTCTGAAATTAAGTTGACCACAAATGGACTCGTTTTGCGTGTTTACGTCGCGGGTTGGACCGGGTTGAACAAAAAAACTTATAAGCTGTTATTCGTTTTGTACCAAAAAAAAGACGATATTCTCAAAAGAAAACAGCGCGCCATGGAAAAGGCCAAAGAAGACTATAACGAGCAGTTTCAGCAGATATTTGAAAATTCGATGATCGGCATGGGTTTGGTAGACCTGAGGGGGGACTGGAAGCGGGCCAACCGTAGTTTGTGTCACATACTCGGCTATACAGAAGAAGAATTAATCCGGTTGAATGTAAAGGACATTACGCATCCTGATGATCTGGGAAATACGCTGCGTTTACTGAACCGCCTGAGCAAGGGAGAGATAGAAGACATTAAATACGAAAAGCGGTATAAGCATAAGAACGGATATTATATCTGGGTGATCATTGCGGCAACGATGCTTTATGACCGGGAAGGCAGACCGTTGCACTATGTTTCGCAGATAGAGGATATTACCAAGCGGAAGGAAATAGAAGACGATCTGGTGCTGAGCGAGAAAAAATACAGGACGATCTTTGAGAATGTACAGGATGTGTTTTACCAGACTAACAAGGATGGGGTCGTCACGGATATAAGCCCTTCGATCGAGCAGCACTCTGGGTATTCCCGACTGGAGATCATTGGCCGGACGGTAGACAATTTCTATTATTATGTGCAGGACAGGGAGCGGATTGTAGAAGAATTGCGGCAACACGGCTCGGTGGTGGATTTCGAAGTAAGGCTGAAAACAAAGAATGACGAACTGCGCTATGCTTCAGTAAATGCGCGGTTGATTATGGAAGATGGTGTGGTAACGGGTACCGAGGGCAGCATGCGTGATGTGACTACCCGGAAGTTCCATGAGAATGCACTACAGGCATTGAATAACGAGCTTACGGCTTCAAATGAACAAAAAAACAAGTTGTTTTCGATTATTGGTCATGATCTTAGAAACCCGATTTCGGGAAGTCTCCAATTGCTGGATCTGACGCTGAATGACCTGGAATCGAGTTCTGCGGACGAAGTGCACATGTACCTTTCAAGGATGAAGCAGGAATTGTCCAATGCCAATAACCTGTTGGAAGACTTGCTGACCTGGGCGAGATCGCAGTTTAATGCAGTGAGTTTTAATCCGGTCGATATTGACGATGTGAGCGAGGTAATCCACAAAAGCATACAGACTGCAATGGTAATGGCGGAGAAGAAAGGGATACGGGTTTCTGAACGTGTGCCGGAAGGGGTACGGATATACGGAGACAGAGCGATGCTGGAAACCGTGATCAGGAATCTGGTGACGAATGCGGTGAAGTTTACCGGTCAGGGAGGGGAGATTGAGATCAGGGCGGAACTGGGTGAGAAAGGAACGTTATTTATGGTACAGGATAACGGGAGGGGGATCCCTGCGGATAAGATTCCGGAGCTTTTTAGTAAAAATGCCAGTTACACGACGTTTGGCACGGCGGGAGAGAAGGGGACTGGTTTGGGCCTGAGCCTTTGCAATGATTTTGTGCTGAAGCATGGGGGAGAACTTTGGGTAGAAAGCAAAGAAGGTGAAGGTACTACCTTTTACTTTATGATACCGGAATTGCTGAAGCCTTAGACGCGTTACTTCGTTAATGGCCCCTTGATTTGTCGCTTATGCCCCGGGGTAATTTTTGGAATGATAATGATCTTTGTGTTGTAAGTAAAAAATGTAAATTTAACTAAGCAAACAAAAAGCTAACTTAAACCAACAGACATGAAAATTTTAAAAACTATTCTTTTAATTGTTCTGGGTATTATTGTAATCGCCCTGATAGCGGCTATCTTTATCAAAAAGGATTATGCAGTGGAAAGGCAGACGACGATTAACAAGCCCAGGCAGGAAGTGTTTGAATATGTGAAACACATTAAGAACCAGGATAATTACAGCGTATGGAACCAGCTTGACCCGAATATGCAGAAGGCCTATACCGGTGTGGATGGTACGGTTGGCTTTACCTATGCCTGGGACAGTGAGAAAAAGGAGGCGGGTAAGGGCGAACAGACGATCGCAGCTATTAAGGATGGCGAGCGGATTGACATGAAACTGCATTTTATAAAGCCTTTTGAAGCGAATGATAGCGCTTACATGGTTACCGAAGATACCGGGAATGGACAGACGCTGGTCAAGTGGGGGTTTTACGGTCGTATGGATTATCCGATGAACCTGATGCTGGTGATGATGAATATGGACGAAATGCTGGGTAAGGATCTGCAAAGCGGACTCAACAACCTGAAAACCATATTGGAAAAATAAAATTATTCTGATTGTGGTTTTGTAAATTAAAAACATTAGTTCTATATTTGCAGTCCTAAAAAAATAGAACAAAAAAGGGCTTTGCCCTAACTATAAAATATTTTAACAATAAAAAATGGCAAATCACAAGTCTTCAATAAAGAGAATCAGGGCAAACGCAGCAAAGCGCCTGCGCAACAGGTATCAGGCTAAAACTACACGTACTTTCATTAAGAGACTGCGTGCAGCAGAGGATAAAAAAACTGGTCTTGAGCTGTTGCCTAAGGTAGTATCTATGCTTGACCGTTTGGCTAAAAAGAACGTGATTCACAAAAATAAGGCAGCGAACAACAAATCTAAGCTGACTAAATTTGTAAATGGCCTGAAATAAGCATAAGTTATCCCATAACTCGTACTGCGGGGTATGCATTCAATTGCATACCCCGTTTTTTTATTCGTAATTTTAATTTGTTAATGGGATGGAACAACTATGTCCGCAAAAACTGGGTATTAAACTATGGGCAGAGGCTGACAGGCCCCGCGAAAAATTAATAACGCTGGGTAGAAGACTGCTTACCGATGCGGAGCTGATTGCGATATTGATTGGTACAGGCAACACTAAGGAGACGGCAGTTGACCTGAGCAAGCGTATACTGGCCAGCTACAGAAATGACCTGGATGCGCTGGGTAAGCTTTCGGTAAAAGAGCTGTCTAAATTTAAAGGTGTCGGTGAGGCGAAGGCAATTGCCATTATTGCCGCGCTGGAACTGGGGAGGCGCAGGGGCGAAACCAAATCTGCCGGGCGGGCGAGAATCTGCGGTTCAAGGGATGCATTCGCTTTGCTGAAGCCGGTATTTGCTGATCTGAACCATGAGGAATTCTGGATACTGATGCTGAACCGCGCAAACCTGGTAACAGGGAAATGCCTGATCAGCAAAGGCGGGCAGTCGGGTACAGTGGCCGATCCTAAGATCATCTTCAAGCTGGCGCTGGAGCACAATGCTGCAAATATGATCTTGGCACACAATCATCCATCCGGTAATCTGCAGCCGAGTAATGCGGATATCGGCATTACACGGAAAATGGTGGAAGCGGGGAAAATGATGGACCTGTTCGTGCTCGACCATCTGATCGTGACAGACCAGGGTTATTATAGTTTTGCAGATGAAGGACTGATCTGATATGGTGTTCCCGGTAAAATTTCAATTGTTCGGACAATCTTTCCATTGGCATTTCATTCTGGAGACGCTGGCTTTTTTTGCAGGGGTCAGGCTTTACTTTTATCTGAGAAAAGGGATCGCTGATCCTGTTTCTGATGAGGACAGGCTGTGGATCATGCTTGGGGCCATGGTCGGTGCACTGATCGGTTCGAGGCTCTTTGCTGTTCTGGAGGCGCCCGCTGAGCTGGGGCAGTTGAGCTGGGCAGTTGTTTATCAGAGTAAAACGATAGCAGGTGGTTTGCTGGGCGGGCTGCTTGGAGTAGAGCTGATCAAAAAGCTGATCGGTGTTCATGTGGCTTCAGGAGATGTTTATGTGTTTCCCATTCTGCTTGCGCTGTTTGTCGGGCGAATCGGGTGTTTCCTGATGGGGACCGATGAGCCTGTATATGGTGTGGAAACCAGTTGGCCGTGGGGAATGGACCTGGGCGACGGATTGATCAGGCACCCCGTAGCGCTGTATGAGATGGCTTATGTAGCGCTTATGGCTTTGTTTTTTTATCTTATCCGCGAGCGTGCGCTTGCACCTGGTGAGCGATTCAAGGCTTTCATGATACTCTATTTTTTCTGGAGGTTCATGGTGGAGTTCATAAAGCCTTACCAGCCGCTTTTTTTTGGTCTGAGCAGTATACATTGGTCGGCATTGCTTATCTTCCTTTATTATTACCGGTTCCTTTGCAGATGGACCCGTAAGCTGCTTCCCCTATGAAGACAAGAGACTATATCTATTATGACTACACCAAAAGCCTTTGTCCAGAGTGTCTGAGGTTGTGTGACGCGAAGATCGTTTTTCAGGATACGAAGGTTTTTATGCTGAAGAATTGCCGAGAACACGGGCAAAGCCGTGTGATGATCGCCGACGATGTAGAGTACTACAAACAGATCAGGAATTTTAACAAGCAGTCGGAAATGCCGTTAAAGTTCAATACAAAGGTGCATTACGGATGCCCTTACGATTGCGGCCTTTGTACCGATCATGAGCAGCACTCCTGCCTGACCATTGTAGAGGTGACGGACCGTTGTAACCTGAGTTGCCCTACGTGTTATGCCACGTCTTCACCGCATTACGGACGGCACCGGACACTGGAGGAGATTGAGAAAATGCTGGATGTAGTGGTCATGAATGAAGGTGAACCGGATGTGGTACAGTTGTCTGGCGGTGAGCCTACGATACACCCAGATTTTTTTGCGATTCTTGACCTGGCGAAGTCAAAGCCTATAAAACATCTGATGGTGAATACCAACGGGATACGTATTGCCAGGGATAGAGGCTTTGCCGAGCGGCTTGCCGGATACATGCCGGATTTTGAGATTTACCTTCAGTTTGACAGTCTTGACGGCGGGGTACTGGAAAGGCTGAGGGGCGAAGATCTGAGTGAAGTGCGGAAAAAGGCAATTGAGCACCTGAACACTTTCAACATATCGACCACGCTGGTGATGACCTTGCAAAAGGGGCTCAATGATCATGAGATCGGTGATGTGCTGGAATATGCCCTGCAACAGCCCTGTGTTCGCGGGGTTACCTTTCAGCCGACACAGGTTGCTGGTCGTAACGACAACTATGATGACCTTTCCGGCCGGATCACGCTTACCGAGGTGAGGCGGAAGATCACGGAGCAGTATCCGTTGTTTACCCCCGCGGACCTGATACCTGTGCCTTGTAATCCTGACGCCTTGTGTATGGCTTACGCACTCAAACTGAACGGGGAGGTTGCGCCGATGACGCGGCTGGTTAACCCGGATGATTTACTAAACAATTCCAAAAACACGATTGTGTTTGAACACGACGAGCGGCTGAAACAGCATATGCTTAACCTGTTCAGTACAGGGGTTTCGGTGGATTGTGCAGAAGGCATGCTTGGTGAACTGATGTGCTGCCTGCCAAGGGTGCAGGGCGGCGACCTTAATTACAGTAATCTTTTCAGGATCATTATCATGAATTTCATGGACCCGCTCGATTTTGATGTAAGGGCAGTGAAGAAATCGTGTGTGCATATTGTCAGTGACAAGCTGAAGATTATTCCTTTTGAGACGATGAATATTTTTTACCGGGACGGGAAGATTGACCGTCTCAGGGAAACCATTAATATAAACTGATATGGGTTTTTTGCTGATTGCTTATTGGATCGGGATGCTGGTACTGTTGCTGGTCGGGCTGATAAAGCTGATTGCAGCAGCAGTGCAGCAAAAGCCTTACAAGCCGGGACTGAAAATCTTACTGGTGGGTATTGTCCTGCTGGTAATAGGGGCCGGAGCCTGTGCAGCCATGATCGGTGGCCTAAGTATAGGATAAGACTTTTCTGCTTTCGCCATTAAATAATATCTTTGCGTTTTTTACGGAACTTAAAAAATGAAGATATCTTATAACTGGCTTAAGCAGTTTATCGAAACGGATAAAACCCCGCAGGAGCTTTCCCTGATTCTGACCAATATCGGTTTGGAAGTGGAAAGTCTCGATAAGGTACAGGCGGTGGCTGGTGGTCTGGAAGGGCTGGTGACCGGCCAGGTACTGACTTGTGTGCAGCATCCGAATGCTGACCGGTTACGTGTGACCACGGTAGACGTCGGCGGGCCTGAAGTGCTGCAGGTGGTATGCGGAGCGCCTAATGTGGCTGCGGGTCAGAAGGTAATCGTGGCGACTGTTGGTACGACAGTTCATCCAACCGACGGTGAGCCTTTTAAGATCAGCAAGTCTAAGATCCGGGGTGAAGTTTCCGAGGGTATGATCTGCGCGGAAGATGAGATTGGTCTGGGTGCGTCGCATGACGGCATCATGGTGCTGCCTGCGGATACGGCGGCGGGTATTCCGGCAAAGGCTTATTTTAAACTTGAGGATGATTATGTTTATGAAATTGGTCTGACTCCGAACCGGGCCGATGCGGCTTCGCACCTGGGGGTGGCAAGAGACCTGGCGGCTTATTTCCGTAAGCAGGTGCAAATGCCTGACCTTTCTGATTTTAATGCAGGGGCTGACGGGCTGGCTCTGGGAGTTTCGGTTGAGGATACCCTTGCCTGCCCTAGATACAGCAGCCTGACGATTAGTGGGGTAGAAGTGAAAGCTTCGCCGGACTGGTTGCAGGACAAGTTGAAGGTAATTGGCATCAGGCCGATCAACAATGTGGTGGATGTGACCAATTATGTATTGCATGATCTGGGACAACCGCTGCATGCCTTTGATGCCGACCAGATCAGCGGGGGAAAAATAATCGTGAAAAAGTGTGAGGAGGGAACTCCTTTTATAACACTGGACGGAGTGGAACGCAAACTGTCCGGGGATGACCTGATGATTTGTGACGCAGAGGGTCCGGTATGCATTGCAGGTGTTTTTGGTGGTAAACGTTCGGGGGTAACTGAATCTACGGTAAATGTCTTCCTGGAAAGTGCTTATTTTAATGCGGTATCTGTACGAAAGACAGCCAAGCGGCACGGATTGAAAACGGATGCTTCCTTCCGTTTTGAACGGGGTACGGATCCGGATATGACGGTGACGGCGCTGAAACGCGCAGCATTGCTGATCGTAGTACTTGGTGGTGGAAAGGTTACTTCTGAAGTCTCTGACATTTACCCGATACCGGTGAAGCCATTTGAGGTGGAGGTAAGTTATGCATATATTAATAAGCTGATCGGGGCGGAGATTCCGGATGCAGAAATAAAATCGATCGTTACTGCTTTAGGTATTGCGGTGAAATCTGAAGCTGAGGGTACGCTTCAGCTGGAGGTGCCCCCGTA
Source organism: Pedobacter sp. JY14-1 (assembly GCF_029269825.1). GTDB lineage: Bacteria > Bacteroidota > Bacteroidia > Sphingobacteriales > Sphingobacteriaceae > Pedobacter. The sequence goes on from NZ_JARJHU010000003.1 coordinate 810,655, forward strand.
TAAGGTGGATGTGACCAGAGCGTGCGATATTACCGAAGAAGTACTGCGCATCTATGGTTACGATAATATTGCGATACCAAGTAAGGTCAATGCTTCCCTGTCTTACAGTCAGAAGCCTGACCGTGAGCAAACGCAACATGCGGTAGCTGACCTGCTGACGGCAAATGGTTTTATGGAGATCTGGTGCAACTCTTTGACGAAAGGTGCTTATTCGAAGCATCCGGAGGAAGCAGTTCAGATACTAAACCCGCTGAGTTCTGATCTGAATGTGATGCGTCAGAGTTTATTGATGCCTGCGCTGGAAAGTGTTGCTTATAACCAAAACAGGAAGACAGCGGATATTAAATTTTATGAGTTCGGTAAGACTTATCACCTGATAGGGGGACAATATATAGAGCGTCCGCGTTTGCTGCTGGTATTGTCCGGATCGGTACTACCGGAACAATGGAACCATAAGGCTGCCCCCGCGAGTTTTTATAACCTGAAGGCTGCGGTAGATGCGGTTCTGGGCAGACTCGGCGTAACGGGTTATCAATCCGCTGAGATTGGTGATGCGGATTTCGCTTACGGATTGAAGTATTTCAGGGGTGAAAAGACGATCGTGACCTTTGGTGCAGTGACAGGGGCTGACCGGAAAAAGACTGGCGTGGATAGGGAAGTATTTTATGCAGACTTTGACTGGGCGGGGCTGCTGGACATGGTAAGGAAGAACAGGATCGTGAACCGGGATGTTTCTAAGTATCCTGCGGTGAGGCGTGATCTGTCGATGTTGGTAGATACTGCTGTAAATTTTGACCAGTTGAAGGCGATTGCGTATAAGTCGGAGAAGAAGCTGATCCGGAACGTACAGGTGTTTGATGTATACGCCGGTGACAAGCTTCCGGCGGGTAAGAAATCTTATGCATTGAATTTTACTTTACAGGACGAGGAGCAGACCCTGACGGACAAGCAGATCGATGCGGTGATGCAAAAGATTATCACTAACTTAGTACAGAACGCGGGAGCTGAGATCAGGAAATAGGAGTCAGGTTACGTTAAACAGAAAAGATAATGTCAATAGTTGCAGATCAGTTAAATTCAGTATTGCTGAAAACGGCCCGTTTGATCGAGTTGTGCAATGCATTGCAGGAAGAGAATGATCTGCTAAAGCTTGAAAACCAGTCTGTAAAGAACTCGTTAAAAGACTTCAGTTCCAAAAACGCGGAACTGGAAGAAAAGATGCGGGTATTGAAGCTGGCGAAAAGTATTGAGGGTACTAGTGAAAAGACTCTTGATATAAAGCAAAAAATTAACGATTTTGTGCGTGAAATTGATAAGTGTGTAACATTGCTTAAAAAATAAGCAGTGCAGGAGTAGTGAAACAAAGCTAAAGTAATGGGAGAAATCTCGATAAAAATAACCATCGCCGATCGTGTTTATCCCTTAAAGGTAAACATGGAGGAGGAGGAGATTGTAAGAAGGGCTGCTAAAATGATTAATGAGCGCATAAAAGACTATCAGGAAAATTATGCGGTCAGGGACAAACAGGACCTGCTTTCAATGTCTGTACTGCATTATGCGACGGCAGCGCTCAGGGTGGAGAACAAGGTTCAGCACCAGGATATCGCTGTAGCGGGCAAGGTGGAGGAACTGGATAATTTATTGAATGGTTTTTTCTCTAAATAAAAGGAAGTTCTTTATATTTAGTTTGAATTGCAAAGATATTAGCCGCAGCTAGATTTTTGGGTTTCACTTTTTAAAACTTAACACTTCAATATTTATAGGATTGAGAAAGTGTATTTCATTTGCGAACGCACCTGAAAATGACTTAAATCCTAATTATAATTAGTTGAGGTTTTTAAAACATGAGACCCATTAAATTTAGTTGCGGTTTTTTTTTAATTTTTTTAAAGCCATGCCCCAGGCATCGTATAGGGGGATTTAAGACAAAATGGAAATATTAGGAATAATTGGTTATGTATTGGTTGGCCTGGTGATCGGCGTCGTTGTTGGCCGGTACCTGCTGCGTAGCCTGCTGAAAAGCCAGGAGGTAGCGGCGCAGAACAAAGCAAAGAAAATACTGAAGGATGCAGAGACTAATGCGGAGATACTGAAGAAGGACCGTTTGCTGGAAGCTAAGGAGAAGTTCCTGCAGCTGAAATCGGAGCATGAAAAAGAAGTAAACAACAAGAATAACCAGATCAGTCAGCGAGAGAACTCTTTGAAACAGAAGGAGCAGTCCCTGAACCAGAAACTCGAAAATGCAAACCGTAAGGAGCAGGATCTGGACAACCAGCGGAAGAACCTGGAGAAGCAGACAGATATTGCACTGAAGAAGCAGGAGGAGGTTGAGGTGCTGAAGAATCAGCATGTGAAACAACTGGAAACCATTGCAGGAATCAGTGCAGAGGAAGCCAGGGCACAGCTTGTAGAGAATATGAAGCAGGAGGCGAGGACACAGGCGATGATCCAGGTAAAGGATATTGTGGATGAGGCTAAGCTGACTGCTGCTAAGGAAGCGAAAAAGGTAGTGATCCAGACCATACAGCGTACCGCGGTTGAGGCTGCCATTGAGAATACAGTTTCTATATTCCATATTGAAAGTGATGAAATTAAGGGACGTGTGATCGGTCGTGAGGGACGTAACATACGCGCGCTGGAAGCGGCTACAGGTATTGAGATCATTGTAGATGATACCCCTGAGGCGATCATCTTATCTGGCTTTGATCCAGTGAGAAGGGAAATTGCACGTCTGGCATTGCACCGTTTGGTAACCGACGGAAGAATACACCCTGCAAGGATTGAGGAGGTTGTTGCCAAAACAAAGAAGCAGATCGAAGATGAGATCGTGGAAATAGGTGAGCGTACGGTAATTGATCTGGGTATTCATGGGTTGCATCCGGAATTGATCAGGATGGTTGGTCGTATGCGTTACCGTTCTTCTTACGGACAGAACTTATTGCAGCACTCGCGTGAGGTCGCGAATTTCTGTGCAACGATGGCGGCTGAACTGGGCCTGAATGCAAAGATGGCAAAGCGTGCCGGTCTCTTGCACGATATTGGTAAGGTGCCTGATGACAATCCGGAACTGCCACATGCCATATTGGGTATGCAGCTTGCCGAGAAATATAAGGAGCATCCGGATGTATGCAATGCCATTGGCGCCCACCACGATGAAATTGAGATGACGGCACTGATTTCACCGATCATACAGGCTTGTGATGCGATATCCGGTGCGCGTCCCGGTGCAAGGCGCGAGGTTGTGGAAAGCTACATTAAGCGTTTGAAGGAACTGGAAGAACTGGCGTTGTCTTACCCTGGGGTTGAAAAGACTTTTGCGATACAGGCGGGCCGCGAGCTGAGGGTAGTAGTTGAGAGTGAGCGCGTGACTGACCAGCAGGCGGAGTTACTGGCTGCGGACATCTCTAACCGTATTCAAACCGAGATGACGTACCCGGGGCAGATTAAGGTGACAGTGATCAGGGAAACCAGGTCGGTAGCATTTGCTAAATAACCTAAGCCATGGCCAGGAAAAACAAGCCTGCAGAGATGGTACAAAGAAGTGAGGCTGATGTGCTTTTTGATAAATATGCGGAAAGCCATCAACATCCGACAAATAAACTGATCCACTGGATCTGTGTGCCGGCTATTGTTTTCAGCCTGCTGGGGCTGGTGTGGTCGGTGCCGTTTCCGCACCTTGATTTTCTTGGTCGTTACAATGGTTACGTAAATTGGGCCTCCTTCCTGATCGCCTTTTCTATATATTACTATTACAGACTTTCTCCGGTAATGTCTTACCTGATGCTGCTGATCATATTTGCCATGAGCATCGGCGTAGTGCAGCTGGAAAAGTGGGCGGCTGCAGGTGGCCCTGCATTATGGCAGACATGCCTGGGTATATTTGTACTGGCCTGGATCGGCCAGTTCATAGGCCATAAAATAGAAGGAAAGAAGCCGTCGTTTCTGGATGATGTTAAATTCTTATTAATCGGCCCCATATGGCTGCTGCACTTCGTTTGCAAGAAAATAGGCCTGAGGTACTGATGGATATTGCCTTGCGCGGATGCATGGGCCAGGGCGCTTAACATGGAATTAACACTTAGCTAAACGAAAGGTAATTTACACCTAACACAGGCCTAACATTGTGGTAATAGCTTTGCTGAAAATTAATATTCAGCAAATTGAAACCACAATTAAATCTAAAGAAAGCAATTATTACAATAATGTTTGTAATAATCGGCTCTGCAGTATTTGCACAAACAGGAAAGATTTCCGGTAAGGTCTCTGACGGAAAGACCGGTGAAACGCTCATCGGGGTGACTGTTCGTATTAAGGATACCAGTAAGGGTGCCGCTACGGATGTAGACGGCAATTATTCACTTCCAGGGCTGTCAGCAGGTAAATACACGTTGGTATTCCAATATGTCGGTTATACGTCCAAAGAGGTTAGCGGTATTGATGTATCAAACGGCAAGAGTACCGTATTGAATGTGATACTTGATGAGTCTGCCGGACAAAACTTACAGGAAATCGTGATTAAAGCCGATTTTAAGAAGGAGAGTGTGAATGCTTTATATGCTTTGCAGAAGAACAGTGCCTCAGTATCTGATGGTATTTCCTCCGAGCTGATTAAGCGGTCTCCCGATAAAAATACTTCTGATGTCCTGAAACGTGTTAGCGGTGCAACTGTGCAGGATAACAAATTTGTAGTGATCAGGGGATTAAGTGACAGGTATAACACAGCTACCCTGGACGGGTCGTCTCTGCCAAGCACCGAACCTAACAGGAAGGCGTTTTCCTTTGATATCGTTCCTTCTAACCTGGTTGATAACCTGATCATTAATAAGACTGCAACGCCTGATCTTCCTGGTGATTTCACAGGTGGCGCAATTCAGATCCAGACTAAGGATATTCCTGATCAGAACTATATTTCTTTGAGCGGTAGTCTCGGCTACAATACCGTTTCTACTTTTAAGGATTTTTACAGCGGTCAGAGGAACACTACCGACTATTTTACTTTTGATGGAAGTAACAGAAAACTCCCTCCAAGCTTTCCTTCGACCAAGAGGATAGTTGCGGACGGTGGACTGAGCAATGCGCAGAATAATGCGGCACTGAAGAGCTTGTCTCAGGACTGGAATATCTATAATAATGCTGCACTGCCAACCCAAAATTACCAGTTTACTATTGGCAGGGTTAAGGATTTTCAGAATAATGGCAAAAAATTAGGCGCTATTGTATCTCTGAGTTACAGGAATGCGCAAAGCACCACGTTAAACGCAGACCGTGACTTCTATACTTACGATTACAGGGATAATACTTACAAGTTTTCAAGTAGCATAGGAGCGCTGGCAAACTTTGCCTATACGTATGGTAAAAGCAAAATAACATTCAAAAATATCTATAACAGAATATTTGACGATGTGTATACTTATCGTACAGGTATAAATGAGTCCACTACTTCTGACAACAAGTTTTACGCATTTGATTTGATTGAAAAGTCATTACTTAAATCAACTGTTGAGGGAAACCATCAGCTAGGTGAAAGGAATGCCAAGCTGAATTGGTCTATTGGTTTTAGTAACGTTAAAAATGATCAGCCGGACCAACGGAAGGTAAATTATGCGAGGAATATCGCCTACGTTAATGATCCGGATGTACCTTATGAAGCAAATATTACTGGTATCGGAAAAGAGAATACGCGTTTGTTTTCTACACTGAATGAAAATGGTTATAATGGTGCTGTTAACTACGCGCTCCCTTTAAAGATGTTTGCCCAATCGGCAACTTTTAAAGCTGGGTTGTCATCTGGTTACCGGGATCGTGACTTCAATGCGAGGTTTATTGGCGCTGAAGTAAAAACAACCGATCCTGAGCAACTAAGGGAAATACGTATAAGACCGCTTAATACGCTTTTCGGACAAGATCTTATTGATCAAAACCTATATAAGCTTGGTGAAATAGGCAGCTTGACCGATATGTATACAGCAAATGCATTTACGAATGCAGCTTATGCGATGCTGGACAATAAAATAGGGAGTAAAATTAGGTTGGTCTGGGGAGTCAGGGCAGAGAAATTTAACCTGAATCTCAAATCTGAAGATCCGTTAAGGCCACCTATTGATCAGGATTATCTGGACATTTTACCGTCTGCAAATTTCACTTACAGTCTGACGGATAAAATCAACCTGAGGGCGTCTTATTACCGTTCAATTGCCCGTCCGGAGTTCAGGGAACTGGCGCCGTTCTCCTATTATGATTACGAACAGTTGGCTTTTATGGACGGAAATTCAAAGTTGAAGCGCGCTCAGATCAATAATGCAGATGTCCGTTTTGAGTTATATCCTGAAGTAGGGCAGATCTTCTCCATTTCGGCTTACTACAAACAGTTTAAAGATGCAATCGAGCCTTTGAATGAAGATTACAATTCAACAAGGACGATTAGCTATTTCAATTCTAAAGAGGCTACTGTTTACGGATTGGAGCTTGAAGTTCGTAAATCATTGAATTTTATCTCGGAGAGTGACTTCCTTAAGAATACTACTGTTTATACTAATCTTTCACTGGTAAAGTCAAATGCAGTGAATCCGGTTAATTCTGGTATCACGTTTTTAGAGAAGGAGCGCCCAATGGTAGGCCAGGCACCATATACCGTTAATGCAGGTTTGCAACATACATTTTTGAATAATAAAATGACCTTCAATGCGCTGTACAACAGAGTGGGACGTAGAATCACTGTTGTTGGTGGATCGAATTTCGGAAGTATCTGGGAAGCTCCAAGAAATGTTATCGATTTGCAACTTGGTCTCAGGGCCTTTAAAAACAAAGGCGAGTTTAAGCTTAATGTCGGCGATCTGTTAAACAACTACACGACCTTATATTACGATAACAACGCAAATAAGAGATATGACGACAATAACCAGGATGAGACAATTAACAGGTATAAGCTTGGTACCAATTACTCACTATCTTTCTCCTATAACTTCTGACCTAACAGCATTTGAGTAGACTTAACATTTATTTAAAGAACTGTTAATGAGTACTTAAATTCTCCTTAATACTTTTGAAATTATAAATATGAACAAAATGAAAAAACAGTTATTAGCATCTGCCTTGAGTTTACTTGTACTTCTCGCAAGTTGCTCTAAAAAAGATTCAAACGAAATCATCGATCCGCCTGCAACAGACGGGGTTGTTACCGTAAGCGGTGATATTTCTACAAGCACAACCTGGACCGCAGATAAAATATACCTTCTTAAAGGGAATGTTTTTGTTACTGGTAATGCTACACTGACTATTCAGCCAGGAACGATTATCAAAGGTGACAAAGCTACTAAAGGCTCTTTGGTTATTACAAGAGGGTCTAAAATTGAAGCAGCCGGCACCGTTGATAAACCAATTGTTTTCACCTCAAATCAGCCTGCAGGTGCAAGGGACAAAGGTGACTGGGGTGGTGTAATCCTATTAGGTAAAGCTACCAACAACCAGGGCACTTCTATCAAAATCGAAGGCATTTCTGATGATACTGATAAAGCTAAATATGGTGGCAACGAAGACGGCGATAATTCCGGAACTTTGAAATATGTACGGATAGAGTTTGCAGGTATTGCTTTAGGGCCGGATAACGAGATTAATGGTCTGACCATGGGCAGCGTTGGTTCTGGGACTACCATTGACTATGTAGAGGTTTACCGTTCCGGTGACGACTCATTCGAGTGGTTTGGCGGAACTGTAAATTGTAAACACCTTTTGGCCATCGATAGCTGGGATGATGATTTCGATACTGACTTCGGATATTCAGGAAAAGTTCAGTTTGCGCTGGCTCAGCGTCTGGCTTCGACTGCTGACGTATCTGGTTCTAACGGTTTCGAATCTGACAACGACGGCAATGGAAGTAACAATACTCCAAAAACTTCAGCAGTGTTTTCAAACGTAACGATCCTTGGACCAATTGACGTTGCTGGTGCAGGAAGTATTAACTCTAACTTCCAGCATGCGGCTCAAATCCGCCGTAATTCTTCTATCAGTATCTTTAATTCTATTTTCGCTGGCTATACTGAAGGCATCTATTATGATGATACCAAGGTTGCTACTGCCGGAGCTACCTATGCAAACTTTACTTCTGGCAGCTCGGTATTTGCGAATAACCTGGTTTTGGGTTGCAATGGTAAATCTAATCAGATTAAGGGTGCAGCTGGCATATTGGATGCTTTGAAGACCGCACTGACTGCTGGTAATACTTTTGATGCGAATGTATATGCAAGTGCAGTGGTTAGAGATCCTTACAAATTTGCTCCTGACCTGGCTGCTGCCGCTAAACAAGGTACTCCTGATTTCAGGGTAGTAGATGGTTCTATCGCTGCTAGCGGGGCTAGTTTTACAAATGCTAAGCTATCTTCTGGCTTTGAAAATGTAGCTTATAAAGGTGCGTTTGGTACTACTAGCTGGGCAGAAGGCTGGGCTCACTTTAATCCTCAGACGCTTGCTTACACTACCCCTGGTGCTGTAAAATAATTTAAACCTGAATTATACTTAAAAGCGGATGCCTATGGCATTCGCTTTTTTTGTTTCAACCGATTTAACGAAAGCTTAACAATGCCATTGTAGCGAAGAACTTTTAATTCCCGTATTACCTGTAGAATCAAACAATTGAGAATATGAAAATATCAGCTACCTATTTGCTTTTGCTGGCCATATTGCCAGTATTTAGTTCCTGCAAAAAAGACGGGGTAAAGAAAACCGGTATTGAAATTACCGACAAAGACCTGACGGTGTGTCCGGATAATGCGGACTGTGAATTTCTGTATACCGAAGGTGCGGATATTAGCAAGCAGTTGTTGTTTCAGCCGGGTAATTACCGGTTGTTCTGGTCCAGCTTCCGTTATTCTGGTATAGACAGCAGATTATATATCCGTACACCGCAGGATGCACGGGAATTTTATCTTAAGCGGCAGGACTTTGAAAGTAAAGTGCTGCTGACCAGCATATGTCCTGCTTGTTTTAGTATACCTATGAGACCGGTAGAGGGATATATTAAGGGAATTAACGTATCACCTGATAAGCGTGCTGATCAGACTAAATGGCTGCTGGAGGTAAAGCTGTATCTGATGCCTCAGGGTGGGAGTAAGGTGACCGATACGTTGTTTATCAAACAATATTTCTATCCGAATTTTGTGATTAACTAGCGCTTCAGGTTGTTTGACGGACTGGCAAGTATTTATCTTGGATCATAAGCATAAACGATCTCATAAGGAATGTGCCTGAGTTTAGCTGAAAGCTGGCCGATAGGCAGGTTTTCTTTTTGAGGTGTGGGTTCACAAACTGAATAGATTTTGCCATTGTAGATGATAGGCTGTCCTATTGGTTTGTCAAACCGGACAGCCATCGTAATATGGGTAGGATAGAGCAGGGCGATCATGGGAAGATTGTAGATTTCCTTTACCAGGTAAAAGAAAAGTGCAGCACGGTCATCGCAATCGCTGTATTGGGCAAAGAGTGTCTGTTCTGGCGAGAGCCTTTTTTCACGGCCAAAGTTGCGATCGTCATCTTCATAAAGGAAGGCGTAACGGGTGAAGCGCATCAGGTAGTCTACGCCTTTTTTTTGTTTCATGCCGGTTACTGTCTTTTTGAGTATGGGAATTAAGGAACCATAGGTTTCCTTGCTCAGTGGAATGTTGAAATACGATTCGAAGTCTACCACAGGGTAGTTGGCAAAGAGATCCTGAACGCCTGGATTGAGTTTGATATCGAAATGATACGCTTTGTGGCCGTAGCTGAAGTAGAGTTGTTTATCGGCGTAACTTTCAGGCCTGAAATCGGGCATGCGGGTAACTTTGTAGGAAAAAGCTTCCTTTGCCTCGGGAATGCTGATCATGTGATCGGGCGGAGTCTTGTTCAGATCTGCGTAAGCATAGTCGTGATGGTTCAGACACATGTATTTCCTGTCTTTGTAGACGAGGTATGGAATGTCTGAAATGTCTTCGTCGGTATGAACATAAAAGATAATGCGGTTTCCCGATATGGTCAACCGTGCATCGTAACCAGATTTGACCATGAGAAACCACTTATAAAAGGTATAGCGTTCATAGTTTTCCTTCTTGGGGCTTATAGCTTCTGCGGTTTTCCTGATCAGCTGGTAATATATCCAGTCATTAAGCTCGTTCTGTTTTCTGTAGGTAAGTAAAGAATCAAGTATCGGGCGGTATCGACCGCTGTTTGCCTTACGGTAGGACTCCCATATATATGCTTCGGACAAGGAATCCGGCAGTCGGTTGATAATGGAAGCGGAAAGTTCGAGATTAAAAGTATGGCCATAAAAGTCAAAGCAGATATTGTTACGGATTTGCTGCCCGAAGACCATACCCTGGGTCAACAGGGTAATAGTGATCATCGTTCTTATCCATTTTCGCATCTGACTTCGGTTTGCTTAACTTTTTGATAACATTGAATATACATAAAATTAACATTGTATGTGTATTAAATTTTTGTGCTGAGTGGCTGTTAAGATAATGGATGGTTAACGGAGCCTTAACATGTTTGTGCTACTTTTGTAGCGTAAATATTTGGTTAGTATTTATACGTTTAGGTTTAGTTGATAATCACAAGCCTGGTGGATGCCGGGCTTGTGCTTTTTTTGGAATGATTTATGCAACTTTGACCCTTCTGAACCGATAATAGAATGTTGATGGAGAACTTTGCAATGCTGCAGTTTTTTGAATGGTATTACCCGGCAGATGGCAGCTTGTGGCGTTTTTTTGCTGAGCAGGCAAATGATCTAAAAGACATTGGTATTGATTCGGTCTGGTTGCCTCCGGCGCATAAGGGAATGGAGGGCGCTGAAGCAAGTGGTTATGATGCTTATGATCTCTATGACCTTGGGGAGTTTAACCAGCGAAACTCCGTGAGGACTAAGTATGGTACCAGAGATGAGTTTATTGCTGCTGTTAAAGCCGGACAACAGGCGGGGCTGCAAGTATATGCAGATATTGTACTTAACCACATGGGGGGCGCGGAGGAAAAGGAGCGGGTGATGGTAAGAAAGGTAAATCCTGATAACCGTTTGGAATTTATTACGGAGCCATATGAAATTGAGGCTTTTACAAAGTTTAGCTTTCCGGGAAGAAACGCGAAGTATTCTCAATTTGTATGGGACCATAACTGTTTTGCAGGTATTGATTATGATGCCAGTACCCAAGAGACGGCGATTTTCAGTATACAGAATGAATATGGTGAAGGGTGGCAGGATGTAGTTTCGGATGAGTTTGGTAATTACGATTACCTGATGCTTTGTGATATTGATTTTCGTAATCCTCATGTAAGGGAAGAACTGGTGAAGTGGGGAAAATGGTTTTATGAAACGGTTGGCTTTGATGGATTCCGGCTGGATGCGGTGAAACATATAGATCCGCTTTTTTTTAATGAGTGGCTGAATGCAATGAGGGGTTATTTTAAAAAGGAGTTTTATACTGTAGCAGAATATTGGGCGCCTGGAGATCTGGACGCTATGCTGAGGTATATTAGCGTGACCGAAGGACGGATGTCATTATTCGACGCCTGTTTACAGGCGAATTTTCACCGGGCGTCGGTGAGTATTGACCAGTATGATATGCGTACGATATTTGACAATACACTTGTGCAGGCCAGACCCGAATTGGCTGTCACGCTTGTTGAAAACCATGACACGCAGCCTTTACAGTCTTTGGAGCAAACTGTGGAACCATGGTTCAGGCCTATTGCCTATGCACTGATCCTGCTCAGGGAGGCAGGGTATCCCTGTGTTTTTTATGCTGATCTTTATGGTTCGGAATATGAAGATAAGGACAAGGAGGGGATAGACCAGAAGGTTACGATGACGATATTACAGGAACTAAAGGCGCTGCTTTATGTCCGCAAATATCTAGCCTATGGGCTGCAACGCGATTACTTTGATGATGCGCATTGCATTGGCTGGACAAGGGAAGGAGATGAAACACATCATGGATCCGGTTGTGCAGTGATACTGACTAACGGTATTGCTGCTGCCAAACGAATGGAGATGGGTATGAAACATGCTGGCAAAATCTTCTATGACAAGCTTGGGCATATTCAGGAAACCGTGGTAATTGATGAAAATGGATGGGGTGAATTCAACGTAAACAGTGGTTCTGTATCTGTTTGGACTTATAGTTAAAAATTCTTACCGATCTTTTCCAGCATTTCTGGCGGAATATTCTGGGTATCTACCAGTAGAAAGCCATCCAGACAATCGGAGAACTTGGGATCAATATTAAAGCAAATGATCTTGGCATTAAGGTTCATATACTGACGCAGCAGTACAGGTATCTTGATGTGAGAGTTTTCAATATCTGAGATGAGGCTGTCAAGATCTTTCAGTGATTCGCTGCTTTCTATAAGCAGGTCTTTGTCGATGGCAGAAAGATCGGCTTTGAATTTATTTTTTGGCTTTACGTAGCGTGCCAGTTCATAGTCAAAGTGATTTTTGGTAATGTAGTCAACTATGAGTGATTTGGAGAATTTTGAAAAACTATTACTGATACTCACAGGGCCGAACATATATCGGTACTGCGGATTGTCGAGCAGGTATTTGAGAATACCTTTCCATAACAGGAACAATGGTAGCGGTTTTTGCTGATATTCTTTCCGGATCCAGGAGCGGCCAAGTTCTATGCCTTTGCGAAGTACCGGATAGAACGGTTCTTTGATTTTAAACAGTTCGGAGAGATAAAATCCTCTCCTGCCCATCGTATTCAGAATCTCATCTCCTTTGCCGATCCGGTAGGCCCCAACAAGATTTTGCAGGTCCTTGTCCCAGATGAAAAGATGGTTGTAATAGATATCGTAATTATCAAGATCTATCTTTTTATTTGTGCCTTCGCCTACCTCCCGAAAGGTAATCTCCCGTAAACGCCCGATTTCCCTCAGGATATTGGGGATGTTTGCAGTGGGGCAGATGTAAACTTCATAGTTCTTTTCCTGCCATACACGGAACTGCTCCAACTGAGCAACTTCATTGACAATAAGGTTACGGTCGGTTTCTACAATAACAGGTTCCGGTTTTTTCTTAATCTTGAACAGATTAATGGGATTGAACAGCTTTTTCTCTTCCTCCAGTCCTGTGCCTAATGCATAAGTACGTGCCCTGAGGAAATCAAGTAGTTTATTGGTGTTTTTATGGTAAGAGATGTCTTCAATATTTATGGGCTTACCGATCCGCACCTTTATTTTTAAACCTTGCTTGTTAAGGAATTCAGACGGAAGTTTGGCCGTGCGTAAGGTAGGATGGAGGAAGCTGAGTATATTGAACAGCACGCCGTTATTACCATGGAAATAGATGGGGACAACCGGTACTTTTGCCTTTGCAATCAGCTTACCTACGACTGGATGCCAGAGTCTGTCGGTAATCTCCTGTTTGTCGAGGCTGAATGTAGAAACCTCGCCGGCAGGAAATATTCCGATCGGGATGTCGTTTTGCAGAAGGTCAAATGTTGCTTTAAGTCCGCTGATACTGGAAGAGTGCTGCACATTTTCAAAAGGGTTTACGGCAACAAAGAATTCACTGAGGTTGGGGATTTTCTTAAGAATAAAATTGACCATGACCTTGGCCTCAGGTCTTACGCTGCAAAGGAGCTTTACGAGTGCTAATCCTTCTACACCCCCATAAGGATGATTGGCTATGGCAATGAACCCGCCTGTTTTGGGAATATTCCTGAGGTCATCTTCGTCGAAATCTATACTGACTCCGATAGTTTCTAATATTTTGTCTACGAACTCCAGGCCACTGAAATGTTTGTTTTGCGAAAATACCTTATTGATGTCGTTGAGCTTCATGATTTCCATGAGTAGGGCCGCGAGGCCCGGAACGCCCAGTTTATCTATTTTTGTGGCTTTGGCAAACTCCTGGGTAGTAATGATCTTCATTTAAAACTCGGTTAGTGATCTGAATTCCAACCTCAAAAATAGTATTAAAATTTCAAACGTAACAACTCGTGAGGTCAGGAGAAAATCACATACCTTATCCTATGATAAAAAGAAGACTGAATAAATATCTGGGAATGACCAGAACAGAGTTTAGAGGGCTGATCGTACTCGCTTGGCTGGTCATCACCGTTATTGCCGCGCCTTATGTGTGGCAATGGCTGCGGCCTGACACGCAGGATGGCATTGATCTCGAAGAAACTGAGCAGGCAATTGCAAAGCTTGAAAAAAGGGCGGTGATGAACCCTTTTCCTTTACACAGGAAATATTCGACTGCGAATAAACACACCAGGTTGTTTGTTTTTGATCCTAACCAGGTTGACCTGGATGAATGGCTGGCATTGGGGCTTTCTGAAAAGCAGGCTGCTGTGATCTTAAAATACAGGGAGAAAGGAGGACATTTCAATAAGCCGGAAGACTTGCGGAAAATGTACACAATAAACCCCCGGATTTACCGGAGGCTGCTGCCGTATATACGCATTGAACGGCAAGGTACGGATACGGGTTTCAGACAAGGTAATCTCAATAACACAAAACGTCCGGCGGTATTTCCAGCGATTGAACTGAATGGCGCAGATAGTGCTGGCTTGTGCCTTATAAAAGGGATCGGTCCTGTCTTTGCTTCCAGGATCATTCGCTACAGGAACCGGCTCGGCGGCTTTTATAATACTATCCAGTTGATGGAGATTTTTGGACTGGATTCCTTAAAATATATGGAAATATTGAAACAGGTTACTGTGGATTCAGCTGCTGTACGCAAAATCAATATAAATGAGGCTACCTTTGAGATGTTGAAGGGGCATCCTTATTTGAGATATAAACAAATAAATGCTTTGCTGCAGTTCAAAAAACAGCATGGTAATTACCATAATATTGCAGACCTTAGCCAGGTGTTGTTATTCAGTGCAGCGGATATTGCCCGGCTGGCACCTTATTTAACCTATTAACTGATGATGGAAGAAAGAATTAAGCAGGCTGTGCGCGATATTCCTGGATTTCCAAAACCGGGGATTGTCTTTAAGGACATTACCCCGATATTGAAAGATCCGTCTTTATGCATAGCTATTGTTTCGGCACTTGCTGATGCGTTGGATGGGATAGCGATAGATGTTGTCGCAGGTATTGAAAGCAGAGGTTTTCTCTTTGGACCCTCGCTTGCCCAGAAGTTGAATGTGCCGTTCGTGCCTGTGCGGAAAACTGGTAAGCTGCCGTACAGGACGGTTAGTCAGTCTTATGATCTTGAATATGGCAGTGCCTCGATAGAATGTCATGAAGATGCGTTTCTTCCAGGTCAGAGGGTACTGCTGCATGATGATTTACTTGCTACGGGTGGCACCATTGCTGCGGCATCGGAGCTGACAGGCAAATTGGGCGCGAAGGTTGTTGCCTATTCTTTTTTAATCTCGCTTGATTTTCTTCAGGGCAAGGAGCGGCTGAAACAGTTGGGCGCTCCTGTATTTGCCCTTTCCGCCTACCAGATTCAGGATATCTGATAAATGCAGAGGATAAACAACACGAAGGCAATGAATTGCAAAACGAACACAGAAAAGCTGGTGGTGTAAAGATTATTTTTCATGGTTTGTTGAAATTGGTTGCAAATTATTGCTGATTTTGTTGCCGATCAACTGAGAAAATACGCAGTTTATATTATTTTTGAAGTTCAAGGGGATCAAAGCAATGGAAAAAAATTTTGGAGATTACTCCCGTATGTTCATTACGGATATTCCTGCTGATCTGGAAAGCGAGCAGGCACAATACTTTAAAAGAACAATTCCCAAGTTTCCTGAGGAGGCCATATACATATACTCCTTTAAGGAGAATCGGATGGTCTTTGCAAGCGGTTGGGAAGAGGTGGTCGGTTATCGGGACGACGAAATCAATATGCTGGCCATTGTGAATATGTCTGCGCCTGAATTTGCCCCTTTTTCGCATGATCTTAATGACAAGGCTCTTAAATTTATTCATGGTAAAAATGAAGACCTGGAATCTTATAGTTTTACCATTGAACTTAAAAAGATACATAAGAATGGGAGTGAGGTGCCTGTTGTTGCCCGTGTAGGTGTGTTCAGTTCGGAAGAAGGTAAGGTAACTGCAATTATTGGCAGGTTCCAGGTGAACCGCAATCTGATCTTCGGGAGAGTAATGCGTTACGCTGCCTTTGGACCGGAGAAGGAAAAGTTCGAAGAAGAACTCAACAAAGCCCTGTTTTATCACCTTGCGATATCTGATAAGGAAAAGGAAGCCCTTTCGATGGTCTCCAGAGGATTCTCATTCAAGGAAATTGCTTACGAGCTGAATGTTTCCCATTCAGCGATCGAAAAGAGGATCATTCCTTTATATAAGCGGTTTGAAGTCAAAAGCCTTACACACCTGGTCAGTTTTGCTTATGACAACAATATCCTGCCCTGATCAAGTTTAGTCAAGGTTGACGGTAACGATGTTGGAAGGGTTGATCCCAATCTGAAGTAAAAGATCCTGCCATTTTTGCTCCAGGAGACTTGTAGGATCGTCACTGCCCATAACCCAGATGATATTTTTTTCGCGGATGTGCTGAAGGTTGTCAGGGCCGCAATCTACATTGTTAAGCAGCTCATAGAATAATGTTGTGGTAATGATATCTCCTTTTACCGGTTTGCCGGGATTGATGTCGTCAATGACCAGCAGGTTACATTGTCGCCAGGACCATAGTCTGGAAAATGTTTGGGGAGCGGTATTCTGGTCAAAAAACATGCTTAATAGTTTTACCGCGGTGACATAACTGCAGCAATTGTTTCTTATGGAGGTTTCCGTGGCAATACCCACCGATAACATCGTTTTCCCACTGCCTTTTGAACCAAACAGCAGCATGTGCTTGCCTTCAGTTCCTCTGTGGTCCAGAAAATCGAGTACAGCTTTTTTATTTTGATCACTGATGCGTTCGTTCCATTGACTTAGTCTTAACTGAAAGGGATAATCAGCATTCTGCAGATAAATTTTCGTCGAATACCAGTAATAAGCCGGATAGGCTGCCAGAATAAGCAATGCAAGAGTTCCCATCAGCATTTCGGGGTGGAATTTACAAACGAGGCTTGCAGCAAGTGCGCCAATACCGAAATAGATAAGGTCTGTCAGTGTATCGAATGCTATGTTTGCCCATGCGGGCCTGAAAGTATAATCACCTTTGTTCAGTGCCTTTCGCCTTGTGCCGATCTTTAACAGTAGCGGTCCCAGGAAGTTGTAGGTTTCGAATGCAACCCAAAGTCCCCATACCCCAAAAGAGGCCCATAGTTCGGGAAAGTTAACTGATGTGTAAGACTGTAAAAGGTGGTAAACGACTATTGCCGGGATAAAACCGAGTGAAAAATGACCGAATTGATTGGCCAGCCAAGCATAGGAAAGAGTGACACCCCGATAGGAATCTTTACCGATGAGATCGGCTTTTAGCTGTGTGGTTATGGCTTGTCTGTTGACGAAGGACATAGATTTACGCGTTTTCAGATACTTTTTGAGTAACTAATCTAAAAAAAATAAAAAAAAATCTCAGCATTTTCTGTGGGTATAGTGAAAGTTTACAATGATTATAGACCAAATACTCGTCTGTTCATTGATTTGGCAGATTATTGGCTACTGATATTGCAGTTGAATTGTTTAAAATTGCGGTTATTCATAAAAAAGCTATGTTAGAAATAATGGACAATTCGGATGGATATGATTTTCATATTTCCGAAAATCAGGAATTGATTCGCAAGATGGTCGGCGATTTTGCTGAGAAGAACATCCGTCCGCATGTGATGGAATGGGATGAAGCTCAATATTTTCCTTTAGAGGTTTTTAAGCGGCTGGGTGAGCTTGGATTGATGGGTATACTGGTTCCTGAGGCCTACGGGGGCTCAGGACTCGGATATCAGGAATACGTTGACGTTATCGCAGGAATTGCGAGTGTATGCGGGTCTGTCGGTTTATCGCTGGCTGCACATAATTCGCTATGTACCGGGCATATCCAGGCTTTTGCCAATGAAGAACAAAAACACCGCTGGTTGCCCAAGCTGGCTACGGGAGAATGGATAGGAGCCTGGGGCTTAACAGAGGCGAATACCGGCTCTGATGCGTTGCGTATGAATACTACGGCAGTACTGGAAGGAGATGAGTATGTAATCAATGGTTCAAAGAACTGGATTACACATGGAAAGAGCGGAGATGTTGCTGTAGTAATGGTGCGGACAGGGGAACAAGGGCGCGCAGGTGGCATATCTGCGATTGTGGTAGAACGTGATACACCTGGATTTTCAGCAGGAAGGAAGGAAAATAAGCTGGGTATGAGGGCTTCTGAAACTACCGAAATGGTCTTTACCAATTGCCGCGTACCTAAGGGTAATTTACTTGGAGCGGAGGGAGAGGGATTTAAGCAGGCGATGAAAGTGCTGGACGGAGGGCGTATTTCCATCGCGGCACTTGCGCTGGGAATTGCTAAGGGGGCTTATAAGGCCGCGATAACTTATTCGAAGGAGCGCCATCAGTTTGGTCAGCCCATATCCAGCTTTCAGGGAATCAGTTTTAAGCTTGCCGATATGGCTACGGAAATAGCTGCTGCGGAATTGCTGATAAGACAGGCGGCCGATTTGAAGAACCGCAGGCTCCCGGTAACCAAGGAGTCGGCAATGGCTAAGTATTATGCTTCAGAAGTGGCTGTGAGGGTGGCAACTGATGCAGTACAGATTTTTGGCGGCTATGGATACACCAAGGATTATCCGGTAGAGAAGTTTTACAGAGACAGCAAGCTGTGTACGATTGGAGAGGGTACCTCGGAAATACAGAAGATTGTGATCGCAAGAGAAATATTAAAGTGAGTATTGAATTAAATAATTTATTGTTTGGTTTTTAGTGAAAACTCCGTAGCTTTGCAGTCCCTTAAAAGACGAGAGGAGGTATTTTTACGATATGATCATTATTAATATTAAAGACGGTGAATCACTGGATAAGGCGCTGAAGCGTTTTAAGAAGAAGTTTGAGAAGACTGGTGTGTTGAGAGAGCTTCGTAGCCGTCAGGCATACGAAAAGAAATCCGTTACCCGTCGTACACAGGTAAAACACGCGATCTATAAGCAAGGTTTGCAGCAGGAAGGCACAATCTAGGCCGGAAGCTTCATGATACAAGGCGTTTCAGGACACTCCTGAAACGCTTTTTTTTTGTCCGGATTTTTTTACAGAAAAAATGGTCTTTGTTAAATTAATGTTTCGTACATTGACATTACCGAGCATTAAAAGGTTTCTATGGCTGTTGAGCAATTTCTAACATACTTGCAACACGAGAAGCGATATTCATTGCACACTGTCGAGTCTTACCGTAACGATCTCGACCAGTTTTCCGGTTTTATGACTGACGTTTTTGATCTGGAAGTTTCGAAGGCAGGTCATTTGCACATCAGGGAATTTGTGGTTATGCTGATGGAAAAAGGGATGCAGGAAAGTTCGGTAGGCAGGAAGCTTTCGACTCTAAGGAGCTTTTTTAAATACATGCTGAGGTTGGGTTGTATTGCCAGTAATCCGGTGGCGCTGGTGAAACCTCCAAAGGTGCCTAAACGCATACCTGTATTCGTTGATGAGCATAAGCTGGATGAATTACTTGATGCGCAATGTCCTGACGATAATTTCCCTGAGGTAAGGAATAAAGTGATCATTGAGCTGCTGTATGGAACAGGAATTCGGCTTGCCGAACTCCTGGCATTACAAGAGTCTGATATTGACTTTTACTACGGCAGCCTGAAGGTAACGGGTAAGCGCAGTAAGCAAAGGGTTGTGCCGGTAAGCAAACAGTTGCTGGATCAGCTTAAGTTTTACGTGGAGTTGAAGTCCCGTCATTTTTCCGCGAACAAAAATGCACACCTGATCGTTACTGATAAAGGTATCAGAGCGTATCCATTGATGGTTTACAAAATTGTAAAACATCATTTGAGCAGGGTATCTACACAAGAGAAGCTGAGTCCGCATGTTTTACGACATTCTTATGCGACGGCTCTGCTCAACAGGGGAGCCGACCTGAATTCCATCAAGGAACTTTTGGGACATGCGAGCCTGGCTGCAACACAGGTTTATACACATAATTCCGTAGAGCGATTAAAATCTATATATAAACAAGCCCATCCAAAGGCGTAAAAAAGGAGGAAATATGAAAATTACTGTTCAATCGATCCATTTCAATGCGGACCGCAAGTTGTTAGATTTCATTCAGAAGAAAGTTGATAAGCTTGACTTGTTTTTCGACCAGATCATTAATGGGGAAGTTTACCTGAAACTTGAAAATGTAGAGGATGAGGCGAATAAGATCAGTGAGATCAAGCTGATGGTTCCAGGTGGTACGATGTTCGCAAAGGAGCAATGTAAGTCGTTTGAAGAAGCCACGGATCTGGCTATTGAGTCACTGAGAAAGCAGATTACTAAACATAAGGATAAAACCAGGTTAAAATTAAGCGAGCATAAGGCGATTTTAATGGGAAATGAAGTGTCTGATTATTAGACAGATATTTTTAATGTAGTTTAAAATGAATTGGCAGAGCTAAAATCTGCCAATTTTTTTTGAAAATAATTTTGCACGGAAATATTAATCTTGTAGATTTGCATTCCATTTCAGAGAGGGCGTTGATCCGGAAATGAAACGGAAAGTTCTATGAAAGATGAAATATTATAAAATACTGGCTTAAAACAGCATTAGTATAATATAAGCCTCCTTAGCTCAGCTGGTAGAGCAACTGACTTGTAATCAGTAGGTCATTGGTTCGATCCCGATAGGAGGCTCTTTTTTTGGGGAGATACCAGAGCGGCCAAATGGGACAGACTGTAACTCTGTTGTCGTAAGACTTCGAAGGTTCGAATCCTTCTCTCCCCACTAAAAGAAAGCGGAAGTAGCTCAGTTGGTAGAGCGATAGCCTTCCAAGCTATAGGTCGCGAGTTCGAACCTCGTCTTCCGCTCAAAGAAAAGTTGGGCGACCGGCAAAAGTGGCTGGAGATTTTAAAGCCGAAGTAGCTCAGCGGTAGAGCACTTCCTTGGTAAGGAAGAGGTCGTGGGTTCAAGTCCCATCTTTGGCTCAAGTAACAAAACTTTGTTGAGTCTGAGTAATGTCAGAATGAACAAGGTTTTTTGTGTTGAAATTGTTTGAAAACAATAAATAAAAAATAAAAAAGTTAACCTACTAATAAGTATAAAAACATGGCAAAAGAAAAGTTTGACCGCAGTAAACCGCACTTGAACATCGGTACAATCGGTCACGTTGACCACGGTAAAACAACCTTGACAGCAGCAATTACAAAAGTTCTGTCTGATGCAGGTTTGTCTGAGGCACGTTCATTTGATTCAATTGACTCTGCTCCGGAGGAAAAAGAAAGGGGTATTACGATCAATACTGCGCACGTTGAATATTCAACTGCAAACCGTCACTATGCGCACGTTGACTGTCCAGGTCACGCTGACTATGTGAAAAACATGGTTACCGGTGCTGCCCAGATGGACGGAGCGATCATCGTGGTTGCTGCTACTGATGGTCCGATGCCACAGACCCGCGAGCACATCCTGCTTGCCCGTCAGGTAGGTGTACCTTCATTGGTTGTATTCATGAACAAAGTGGATATGGTTGATGACCCTGAACTGCTTGAACTTGTTGAAATGGAAGTTCGTGAACTGTTATCGTTCTATGAATTCCCTGGAGATGATATTCCTGTAATCCAAGGATCTGCACTGGGTGGCCTGAATGGTGAGCCTAAGTGGGTTGAAAAGATTATGGAGCTGATGGCTGCTGTAGATAGCTACATTCCGATTCCTCCACGTTTGACTGATCTTCCTTTCCTGATGCCGGTAGAAGATGTATTCTCGATCACTGGTCGTGGTACTGTGGCAACCGGACGTATCGAGCGTGGTCAGATCAACACTGGTGACCCTGTAGAAATCCTGGGTATGGGTGCTGAAAACCTGAAATCTACTGTTACAGGTGTGGAAATGTTCCGTAAGATCCTTGATTATGGTGAAGCTGGTGATAACGTAGGTCTGTTGTTACGTGGTATTGAAAAAACTGATATCCGTCGCGGTATGGTTATCTGCAAACCAGGTTCAGTAACTCCTCACACTGATTTCAAAGCTGAGATCTATGTGTTGTCAAAAGCAGAAGGCGGACGTCACACTCCATTCTTCAACAAATATCGTCCTCAGTTCTATTTCCGTACTACTGACGTAACTGGTGAGATTTCACTGGCAGAAGGTACTGAAATGGTTATGCCTGGTGATAACGTTACGATCACCGTGAAGCTGATCAACGCTATCGCGATGGAAAAAGGTCTGCGTTTCGCTATCCGTGAAGGTGGTAGAACAGTAGGTGCAGGTCAGGTGACTGAAATTTTGAAATAGTTTTTTGATAGCTTAGGCTACCAGAAAATTGAAGAATAAGAAACAAAGTACTTAGGTTTTACTTAAGTACTTTGTTCTGAAACACGGGAATAGTTCAATGGTAGAATAGAGGTCTCCAAAACCTTTGATCAGGGTTCGAATCCTTGTTCCCGTGCAAATAAATAATTATGGCTAGAGTTGTTCAGTTTTTTAAAGAGTCGTACGAAGAAATGACCCAGAAGGTAACCTGGCCTACCTGGGGTGAGTTGCAAAATTCGGCCGTGCTCGTTCTTGTAGCCTCCCTGATCATTGCCTGTGTTATATTTGCAATGGACAAAGGGTCTACTCTTGTATTGGATACGTTTTACAAATCACTTTCTAATTAATATATATAGCTAAATGAACGATCAGTTGAAATGGTATGTAGTCAGAGCTGTTAGCGGTAAAGAGAAGAAAGTAAAGCAGTACATTGATGCTGAAATCAGCCGTTTAGGGGTCACTCATTTGGTGCCTCAGGTACTGATTCCTATGGAGAAGTATTACCAGATGAAGGATGGTAAGAAGATTGCCAAGGAACGTAACTATTATCCTGGCTATGTTTTGATCGAAGCCATTCTGGACGGAGAGTTAGAACACGTAATCAAGAATATTAATAGTGTTATCGGCTTTTTGGGTGACAAGGGAGGTAACCCTGTTCCAATGCGCCAGGCAGAAGTTAACAGGATACTAGGTAAAGTTGATGAAATGAGTCAGCAAAGCGAGACCATGAACATTGCTTATTACGTTGGAGAGAATGTGAAGGTAATGGATGGACCATTCAATGGCTTTACTGGTGTGATTGAGGAGGTTAACGAAGAGAAAAAGAAATTAAAAGTTATGGTTAAGATTTTTGGTAGGAAAACCCCTCTGGAGCTTAATTATATGCAAGTTGAAAAAGAGTAGTAAGCTACTATAAAGACCTTAAGTGTTACATTGCTTCCACATTTAACATTGAGTTTTACAAATTAACAGAAACAGAAAATGGCAAAAGAAGTCAGTGCGCTTGTTAAGTTACAGGTTAAGGGCGGTGCTGCAAACCCATCTCCACCAGTTGGACCCGCATTGGGTGCAAAGGGTGTGAACATTATGGAGTTTTGTAAGCAGTTCAATGCCCGTACCCAGGATAAGCCAGGTAAAGTGTTACCAGTTGTAATTACTGTGTATGCTGACAAGTCGTTTGAGTTCATCATCAAAACCCCTCCTGTAGCCATCCAATTAAAGGATGCCACAAAGCTGCAGAGCGGGTCTGCTGAGCCTAACCGTAAGAAAGTTGGTTCGGTAACCTGGGATCAGGTTAAGGCTATTGCTGAAGATAAGATGACTGACCTTAACGCTTTCACTATTGAGTCGGCGATGAGTATGGTTGCCGGTACAGCACGCAGTATGGGAATCACCGTTACCGGTGATGCGCCCTGGACTAATTAATTAACTAATAACAGTTTACAACAGTGGCTAAATTAACAAAAAACCAAAAGAAGGCACATGCTAAACTAGAAGCCGGTAAGGTGTATACCCTTAAGGATGCATCTGCGTTGGTTAAGGAGATCACCACTACTAAGTTTGATGCTTCGGTTGACATAGATGTCAGCCTTGGTGTTGATCCGCGTAAAGCGAACCAAATGGTACGTGGTATCGCAACCTTACCTCACGGAACCGGAAAGACTGTCCGCGTTTTAGTGCTCTGTACTCCTGATAAGGAGGAAGAAGCTAAGGCTGCCGGTGCAGATTTTGTAGGTCTGGATGAGTATGTAGCCAAGATTGAAGGCGGATGGACTGATGTTGACATTATTATCACTACTCCAGCTTGTATGGCGAAGGTAGGTAAGCTGGGCCGTGTTTTAGGTCCGCGTAACCTGATGCCTAACCCTAAGTCGGGTACTGTAACCAATGAAGTTGGTAAAGCGGTAACTGATGTAAAAGGTGGTAAGATCGATTTTAAAGTTGACAAAACAGGAATCATTCACGCTTCGATAGGAAAAGTATCGTTCCCTGCCGAGAAGATTTACGAGAATGCACTTGAAGTACTTCAGGTAATTTCTAAGCTTAAGCCTTCTGCAGCAAAAGGAACTTATTTCAAGAGCATTCACGTTTCCTCTACAATGAGCCCGGGAATTGCTATCGAAACTAAATCAGTAGCGGGGATTTAATTTATGAACAGAGAAGAAAAACACGTATTGGTTTCTGATCTTCAGGGTAAGATGCAGGAATATGGCAATTTCTATATTGCAGATACCTCTAGCTTGTCTGTTGAGAAGGTAAATATGATCCGCCGTAAGTGCTTTGAAGCAGGAATTGAAATGCAGGTAGCTAAGAACACTTTGATCAAAAAGGCGATCGAAGGATTAGATGGCGATGCATCGGATATCTTTGTTGCGCTTAAAGGTCAGTCGGCTTTACTTTTTTCAAATGTAGGTAATGGTCCGGCAAAACTGATCAAGGCTTTGAGAAAGGGCTCTGACAAGCCTGTATTGAAAGCAGCTTATATTGATTCAACAGTATTTATTGGTGACAACCAGCTGGATACTTTGGTAAGCCTGAAATCAAGGGAAGAACTTATCGGAGAGATTATCGGCTTGTTGCAATCGCCTGCTAAGAATGTTATTTCCGCACTTAAATCTGGTGGAAATACAATTGCAGGTTTAGTAAAAACTCTCCAGGAGAGAGAAGGTTAGGAGCTTCCTTAGATAAAGTTCATATTAATTAATATAATAAGTAAATTTTAAAAATCTATAAAAATGGCAGATTTGAAAGCGTTTGCTGAGCAATTGGTAAACTTGACAGTTAAAGAAGTTAATGAACTCGCTCAAATTTTGAAGGACGAGTATGGTATTGAGCCTGCTGCTGCGGCAGTGGCTGTTGCTGCTCCTGCTGCTGGTGCTGATGCTCCTGCAGCTGAAGAGAAAACAACTTTCGATGTAATTCTTAAAGAAGCTGGTGGTCAGAAATTGGCAGTTGTTAAACTGGTAAAAGACCTTACTGGCCTTGGACTGAAAGAAGCTAAAGACTTGGTAGACGGCGCTCCTAAAGAGTTGAAAGCTGGTGTAGCTAAGGATGAAGCTGAAGCTTTGAAGAAACAACTTGAAGAAGCTGGAGCTGTAGTTGAGATTAAGTAATCACTTAATTTTAATATCACTTTAACATAGACTCCGACTACATAGTCGGAGTCTATACCTGTTTATAAACTTTTCATTTTGTTTGGTTGATGAAAAGTGAATATTGGCTAACCAAACAAATAGTTTATTCTTAAAGTAATTTAACTTTAGTCCATTGGCAAATAAAGTCGACCAAAGAGTAAATTTTGCACGTAGTAAGCACGTCATAGACTATCCAGATTTTCTGGACGTGCAGTTGCAATCATTCAAAGAATTTTTCCAGATTGAAACCACTTCTGACAATCGTCATACTGAAGGGTTATTCAAGGTATTTGCGGAAAATTTCCCGATCACAGATTCCAGGAACATCTTTGTTCTGGAATTCCTTGATTATTTTATAGACCCACCGCGTTATGATATCGCAGAGTGTATTGACAGGGGGCTAACTTACAGTGTTCCGCTGAAGGCGAAGCTGAAGCTTTCCTGTAATGATGCGGAACATGAGGATTTCGAAACGATCATTCAGGATGTTTATCTGGGGACAATTCCCTATATGACTCCGAAGGGTACTTTTGTGATCAATGGTGCAGAGCGTGTCATCGTTTCGCAGCTTCACAGGTCGCCAGGGGTGTTTTTCGGTCAGAGCCGCCACACCAATGGTACTAAACTTTATTCTGCCCGTGTAATTCCGTTTAAGGGATCATGGATCGAGTTTGCTACTGACGTTAACAACGTCATGTATGCTTACATCGACCGTAAGAAGAAATTCCCTGTAACTACATTACTGCGTGCGATCGGATATGATTCAGATAAAGATATTCTTGAATTATTCGATCTTGCTGACGAAGTAAAGGTCAGCAAATCAGGTCTGAAGAAATATATTGGCCGGAAGCTTGCTGCAAGGGTGTTGCGCAAGTGGGTTGAAGATTTTGTTGACGAGGATACCGGTGAGGTGGTATCTATAGACCGTAACGAAGTGATCCTGGACAGGGATACAATTTTAGAAGATGACCATATCGATATGATCATTGATGCTGGCGTAAAGACCATTATTCTTTCTAAAGATGATGGTGCCAGTCAGGCTGATTATACGATTATCTATAATACTTTACAGAAAGATACTTCTAATTCTGAAAAGGAAGCTGTGGAAAACATCTATCGTGCGCTGCGTAACGCGGAACCACCTGATGAAGAAACAGCAAGGGGTATTATTGAGCGTTTGTTCTTCTCTGACAAACGTTATGATCTGGGCGATGTAGGGCGTTACCGCATCAACCGCAAACTGAAGATGGATACTCCTGACGATGTTAAGGTGCTCACTAAGGATGACATCATTGCGATTGTCAAGTATCTGATCAAACTGATCAATTCCAAGGAAGAAGTAGACGACATTGACCACTTGTCAAATCGTCGTGTGCGTACCGTTGGCGAACAGTTGTATGCGCAGTTCGGCGTAGGTCTGGCCCGCATGGCCCGTACCATCCGTGAGCGTATGAACATCCGTGACAACGAGGTATTCACGCCTACCGATCTGATTAATGCACGTACGCTGTCGTCTGTGATCAATTCATTCTTTGGTACAAACCAGCTTTCGCAGTTCATGGACCAGACCAACCCGCTGGCAGAGATCACGCACAAGCGTCGTCTTTCGGCCCTTGGGCCAGGCGGTCTGTCGCGTGAGCGTGCAGGTTTTGAGGTACGTGACGTGCACTATACGCATTATGGCCGTTTATGTACTATTGAGACACCTGAGGGACCGAACATCGGTCTGATTTCGTCACTTTGCGTTCACGCTAAGATCAATAATCTCGGTTTCATCGAGACGCCGTATAAGCGGGTTGACAACGGTGTAGTTGCTGTTGATGAACCGGTAATTTATCTTTCTGCTGAGGATGAAGATGGCAAGACTATCGCACAGGCCAACGCTGAATATGACGACAAGGGTAATTTCGTAACTCCTCGTGTAAAAGCCCGTTATGAAGGTGACTTCCCGATCATTGAGCCTGAGAAACTCGATCTGATGGATATTGCCCCTAACCAGATTACTTCAATTGCGGCTTCTCTGATCCCGTTTTTGGAACATGACGATGCGAACAGGGCGTTGATGGGATCGAACATGCAGCGCCAGGCAGTGCCATTATTGCGTCCTGAGGCACCAGTTGTTGGTACTGGCCTTGAAGGAAGGGTAGCGCGTGACTCCAGAACGCTGATCAATGCCGAAGGTGCGGGCGTGGTGGAATACGTTGATGCAAACGAAATTACGATAAGATACGAAAGAAATGATAATGATCGTCTCGTGTCGTTTGAGGGTGATAGTAAGACCTATAAGCTGACTAAGTTTAAGAAGACCAATCAGAATACATGTATCAACCTGAAGCCGATCGTTAAGAAAGGCCAAAAGGTAGTTAAAGGACAGGTGCTTTGCGAGGGTTATGCGACTGAGAACGGTGAGCTTGCGCTTGGAAGGAACCTGAAGGTGGCGTTCATGCCTTGGCAGGGATATAACTTTGAGGATGCGATCGTAATCAACGAACGTATCGTGCGAGAAGATATCTTTACTTCACTGCATATCGAAGAGTTTGAACTGGAGGTAAGGGATACCAAACGCGGTGAAGAGGAACTTACACCGGATATTCCCAACGTTTCTGAAGAAGCTACTAAAGACCTGGATGACAATGGTATCATCCGTATAGGTGCCGAGGTAAAAGAAGGAGATATCCTGATCGGTAAGATCACCCCTAAAGGTGAATCGGACCCTTCACCTGAAGAAAAGCTGCTCCGCGCGATCTTTGGTGACAAAGCTGGTGATGTGAAGGATGCTTCGCTGAAAACGCCTCCTTCGATCAAAGGGGTGGTGATTGATACCAAGCTGTTCTCAAGGGCCAAGAAAACAACCAAGGCGGAAGAGAAATCGGCCATTGACAAACTCGATAAGAAGTATGAGATCGCGATGACGAACCTCAAGGCTGAGCTTGTTGACAAATTGTTCCTGATTGTGAATGGCAAGACTTCACAGGGTGTTTACAATGTCTATAAGGAGCTCTTGTTCCCTAAAGGCGCCAAGTTTACCCAGAAAAGCCTGGCCGAACTGGATTATGCCCATATCAACCCATACAAGTGGACTACCGATGACGACAAGAACGAGCAGATCAAAATGTTGCTCCATAACTACGGCATCCGTGTGAACGAAGAACTTGGTGCTTATAAGCGCGATAAATTTGCGATTAGCGTAGGTGATGAACTTCCTTCAGGTATAGTGCAGATGGCGAAAGTTTACGTAGCTAAAAAGCGTAAGCTAAAAGTAGGTGACAAGATGGCGGGCCGTCACGGTAATAAGGGTATTGTTGCCCGTATCGTACGTGATGAGGATATGCCGTTCCTGGATGACGGTACGCCTGTAGATATTGTACTGAACCCTCTTGGCGTACCATCGCGTATGAACCTTGGGCAGATTTACGAAACAGTATTGGGCTGGGCAGGTAAGGAACTTGGTGTTAAGTTTGCTACTCCGATCTTCGACGGCGCTAAGCATGATGAAGTAGAGGAATGGATTGCGAAGGCTGGCCTGCCGGCTTCGGGAAGAACTTATCTGAACAACGGTCTGACTGGAGAGAAATTTGATCAGCCGACTACTGTTGGTATCATCTACATGTTGAAACTGGGACATATGGTTGATGATAAGATGCACGCGCGTTCTATCGGGCCATATTCACTGATTACTCAGCAACCATTAGGTGGTAAAGCACAATTCGGCGGACAACGTTTCGGTGAGATGGAGGTTTGGGCACTGGAAGCATTCGGAGCAGCCAATATCCTTCAAGAGATTCTGACTGTGAAGTCTGATGATGTAATCGGAAGGGCGAAAACTTACGAGGCGATTGTTAAAGGTGAGAACCTGCCTACACCTGGTGTACCTGAATCATTCAATGTACTGGTACATGAGTTACGCGGATTAGGTTTGGACATTACGTTAGATTAACGTAGAAAACACAAAAGAGCTATGTCTTATAAAAAGGATAATAAATTAAAAAGCAATTTCACTTCGATCACTATTAGTCTGGCATCGCCAGAGGCTATTTTGGAACGTTCGAGTGGAGAGGTGTTGAAACCCGAGACCATTAATTACCGTACTTACAAACCTGAGCGTGATGGCTTGTTCTGTGAGCGGATTTTTGGACCGGTAAAGGACTATGAATGCCATTGCGGTAAGTACAAACGTATACGCTACAAAGGGATTGTCTGCGACCGTTGTGGTGTAGAAGTAACTGAGAAAAAGGTACGCCGTGAGCGTATGGGCCACATCAATCTTGTGGTGCCTGTTGCGCATATCTGGTACTTCCGCTCGTTGCCTAATAAAATTGGGTACTTACTGGGGCTTCCTACGAAGCGTCTTGACCTGATCATCTACTATGAGCGTTATGTGGTGATCCAACCTGGTCTTATGGCTGAGGAGGGAATTCAGTTTATGGATTTCCTGACAGAGGAAGAGTATCTGGATATTCTGGATAAGTTGCCTAAGGAAAACCAATACCTTGACGACAAGGATCCTAACAAATTTGTGGCGAAGATGGGTGCCGAGGCGCTTGAAGATCTTCTGAAACGTATAGATCTGGATACCTTATCTTATAACTTACGCCATCAAGCGGCTAATGAGACTTCGCAGCAGCGTAAAAATGAGGCATTGAAACGCCTTCAGGTTGTAGAGGCGTTTAGGGGTTCCCAATCACGGATTGAGAATAACCCGGAGTGGATGATCATTAAGATCGTTCCTGTGATCCCGCCTGAACTGCGACCGTTGGTTCCATTGGAAGGTGGCCGTTTCGCTACTTCCGACTTGAACGATCTCTACCGTCGTGTGATTATACGTAATAACCGTTTAAAGCGTCTGATTGAGATCAAGGCGCCTGAGGTCATCCTGCGCAATGAAAAACGTATGCTTCAGGAGGCCGTAGACTCTTTATTCGATAACTCACGTAAAGTGAACGCAGTAAAAACTGAGGGTAACCGGGCATTGAAATCCCTTTCAGATATTCTGAAAGGAAAGCAGGGCCGCTTCCGTCAGAACTTATTGGGTAAACGTGTGGATTATTCAGCGCGTTCGGTCATTGTCGTTGGTCCAAACCTGAAACTACATGAATGCGGTTTGCCTAAGGATATGGCAGCTGAATTATACAAACCTTTCATTATTCGTAAAATGATCGAAAGGGGAGTGGTGAAAACCGTAAAATCAGCGAAGAAGATCGTTGACAGGAAGGATCCGCTGGTGTGGGATATCTTGGAGAATGTACTGAAGGGACATCCGGTATTGCTAAACCGGGCACCTACGCTACATAGGTTGGGTATTCAGGCATTCCAGCCTAAATTGGTAGAAGGTAAGGCAATTCAGCTGCACCCATTGGTATGTACAGCATTCAACGCCGACTTTGATGGTGACCAGATGGCGGTGCATTTGCCGTTGGGCAACGCTGCAATTCTTGAGGCACAGGTACTGATGCTGGCAGCTCATAACATCTTGAACCCTGCAAACGGCACGCCGATTACAGTTCCTTCCCAGGATATGGTTCTTGGCCTTTATTATATTACTAAAGGCCGCAGAACTGATGCACAGCGAGTTATGAAAGGTCAGGATGCTGTATTCTATTCGCCGGAGGAGGTGATCATTGCTTATAATGAGAAAAAAGTAGACCTGCATTCATTCATCAAAGTGAAGGTGAATGTGAAGGACGAGAGCGGAAATATTGTAAACAAACTGACTGAGACTACTGTTGGAAGGGTATTGTTCAATCAGGTAGTTCCGGAAGAAGTAGGTTACATCAACGAGTTGCTGACCAAGAAATCTTTAAGAGACATTATTGGTGAAGTAGTGAAGATCACAGGTATGGCGCGTGCTGCTAAATTCCTGGACGACATTAAAGAGCTTGGTTTCCAGATGGCGTTCCGTGGAGGGCTATCATTCAACTTACAGGATGTGAACATTCCTGTAGAGAAACATGCGCTGCTTGAACAGGCCTCTGCAGAGGTTGAAGAGGTAAGGAATAACTATAATATGGGATTCATTACCAACAATGAACGTTATAACCAGATTATTGATATCTGGACTCGTATCAACAACCGTTTGACATCACATGTAATGAATCAGTTGTCTAGTGACAACCAAGGCTTCAACTCTGTGTATATGATGCTCGATTCGGGTGCCCGTGGTTCTAAGGAGCAGATTCGTCAGCTTTGCGGAATGAGGGGACTGATGGCCAAGCCTCAGAAATCTGGCTCGGGAGGTGAGATTATTGAGAACCCGATCCTTTCCAACTTTAAGGAGGGCTTATCGGTACTTGAATACTTTATTTCTACGCACGGTGCCCGTAAGGGTCTTGCGGATACGGCGCTGAAAACGGCTGATGCCGGTTACCTGACCCGTCGTTTGCATGATGTTGCACAGGATATGATCGTAAATGCCGAGGATTGTGGTACACTGAGAGGTATGTATACTACAGCGCTGAAAGATAATGAAGACATCGTTGAGCCTTTGTATGACAGGATACTTGGTCGTATTTCGTTACATGATGTATTCAATCCATTGGATGGTTCGTTGTTGGTAGCTGCCGGACAGGATATTGACGAGGATATTGCAAGGGCAATAGAGGAATCGCCACTTGAAGGTATTGAAATTCGTTCCGTATTAACCTGCGAAAACGAGCGTGGTGTTTGCGCGCTTTGTTACGGACGTAACCTTGCTACAGGTAAACGTGTTCAGCGAGGTGAAGCTGTGGGTGTAATTGCTGCTCAGTCTATCGGTGAACCTGGAACTCAGTTGACACTCCGTACCTTCCACGTAGGTGGTACTGCATCTAACATCGCAGCTGAATCACAAATCACGGCTAAGTTTGATGGTGTGATAGAGTTTGAAAATGTTCGTACTGTAGAAACCAAAACTGAAGAGGGTAATGTCCAGATCGTACTCGGACGTTCCGGAGAATTCAGGATCGTTGAACCTGGAACAGGTAAAGTGATCATGACCAATAACATTCCTTACGGCTCGTTCCTGTTTGTGGAGGAGGGTGCTAAGGTGACCAAAGGCGAGAAGATCTGTTCATGGGATCCTTATAACGCGGTCATCATCTCCGAATTTGCAGGTAAGATTGAGTTTGATGCTATTGTTGAAGGTGTTACTTACCGGGAAGAGTCTGACGAACAAACTGGACACCGCGAGAAAGTGATTATCGACACACGTGATAAGACTAAAAACCCATCGGTAAAGGTCGTAGATAAGAAAGGTGATCTGATCAGGAATTATAATATTCCTGTAGGTGCGCACATTGCAGTTGATGAAGGCGAGAATGTCCAACCTGGACAAATCCTGGTGAAGATTCCTCGTGCTACTGGTAAAACAAGGGATATTACGGGTGGTCTGCCGCGTGTAACAGAGCTTTTTGAAGCACGTAATCCATCTAACCCAGCTGTTGTAACTGAAATCGACGGTGTTGTTAGCCTCGGAGGCGTGAAACGTGGTAACCGTGAGATCACTATTGAATCTAAAGACGGAGAAGTTAAGAAGTACCTCGTGCCGCTTTCCAAGCATATCCTGGTTCAGGACAATGACTTTGTGAAGGCAGGTATGCCGTTATCCGATGGATCTATATCTCCCGCAGATATCCTTGCAATCAAAGGGCCTGCCGCCGTTCAAGAGTACTTGGTTAATGGTATCCAGGAAGTCTATCGTCTGCAAGGGGTGAAGATCAATGACAAGCACTTTGAGGTGATTGTACATCAGATGATGCAAAAAGTACATATTGAGGATCCTGGCGACACCAGCTTCCTTGAGAACAACTCTGTAGACCGTTGGGACTTCATGTCGGAAAATGACGAGATTTATGATAAAAAGGTTGTTGTTGATGCCGGAGACTCGTCAACCGTTAAGCCTGGTCAGATACTTTCTCTGCGTAAATTGAGAGATGAAAACTCTCAATTGAAGCGTAAAGATCTTAAACAGATCGAGGTACGTGATGCAAGGCCCGCTACGGCAAGTTCTATTCTGCAGGGTATTACCCGTGCTTCACTGGGAACTAAGTCGTTTATTTCTGCGGCATCATTCCAGGAAACCACTAAGGTGCTTAACGAAGCTGCGATTGCCGGCAAACGTGACGAAATGCTGGGATTGAAGGAAAATGTGATCGTTGGTCACCTGATTCCTTCAGGTACTGGTGTTCGCGGCTACGAGCGTATCATTGTGGGTTCACAGGAGGAATACGATAAACTCCTGGCTTCAAAACAGGAAGAAGTAGAAGCTTAGTCAACCTTAATTGATTTTTATTAAGTCCCCCGGTTTTACCGGGGGACTTTTTTTATATTATGCTCTGGGTTTATTGATATTAAGCGTTAGTTTTGTATCATGGAAGAACAAAACAACGACAACCAGCTGAATATTGAGCTTTCTGAAGAGATTGCGGAGGGTATTTTTTCTAATCTTGCAATCATAACGCATTCCAATACTGAATTTGTACTTGATTTTATACGGGTAATGCCAGGAATACCCAAAGCTCGTGTCAAGTCAAGAATTATACTTACCCCTGAGCATGCAAAACGATTACTAGGCGCCTTAAATGATAATATAGAAAAATTCGAGGCGCTAAATGGGAGGATCAAGAGCCAGGAGGATTCTCCGGCTTTTCCGATAAATTTTGGTGGTCCTACAGCCCAGGCTTAAAAGACTTAACCGATTGCCGGATATATTCTATAATCTCCGGTAGTTGTTCAGGTTCAAACCATTTCGTGGCATCGTCCCTTCTAAACCAGGTGAGTTGTCGTTTTGCAAACCTTCTGGTATTTTGTTTGATCTTATCAACAGCTGATGCTAAAGTTGTTTTATCTTCAAGATAATCAAATAGTTCGGAATATCCGACGGTTTTCAATGCATTCAGGTGCTGGTAAGGTTGTAATGAACGGACTTCTTCAAGCAGACCGGCCTGCATCATCAAATCTACGCGTGTATTGATACGTTCGTATAACTTATTCCGATCAGTATTCAGTGCAATTTTAACAATATTAAAAGGCCTCTCTTTAACCTGTTTAGTATGAAATGATGATAGTCTGCTCCCCGTAGATAAAAAAAATTCAAGTCCTCTGATCATTCGTTGCGGGTTCGACTGGTCTGTTTTATTAAAATATTCGGGATCACGGATACGAAGCTGCTCCCTGATATGCGTTATTCCTTCCCGTTCAAACTGCTCATTCAATTGTTTTCTTATCGTTAAGTCTGTTTGGGGTAATTCATCCAGACCTTTGCATACTGCATCCAGATATAAGCCCGAACCTCCCACCATGATCAGCAAATCCTTTTTTGTAAAAAGCTCCTGGATTAAAGTCAGGGCTTCAACCTCGAAATCACCAGTGCTGAAAAGTGTTGAAATGCTATGTGAGTTTATGAAATAATGCTTTACTTCCGCCAACTCTTCCTTCGATGGTTTTGCCGTCCCGATTTCCATTTCCCTGAAAAATTGCCTGGAGTCTGCAGAAATAATCTCTGTTGAGAAGAATTTGGCAAGTTGTATAGCAAGGGCTGTTTTGCCTATTGCAGTAGGGCCTGCAACAACAATAAGGGTTTTTCCGGGCACCATGACCAGGAATTAGTAGTCGTCTTCCTTATTATAACCGCCGCCGTCTTCTTCTTCGTAATTTTCATTATCAGAAAACTCATCAGGACCGTCATCTTCTTGCTCGTCATGATGATCGTCTTCTATTACATCTGTATTGATCCCTCTACCTCCCATCGCTTCAAGCTCTTCGGTATCTTCCGGAACGAAGTCCATTTCATTCAGGAAATCAAAGTCGGAAGATGAACTTTGTGTCGAAGCTACTGCGAATGAGCCTAAGTTATTCTTTTCAATGATTTTTGGGGCCTCCCCAACGCTCTTGACTAGAAATGGGTATTCAATATTGGGGTCAGTTTCGAGTATAATCCTGATCAGTTCCACATGGAAATCAAAGGGACGGTCGAAATTGTAGGTATAATAAAATTTCTGATGGGGATCTTCAATAAAGCTACTTAATTTGGATTTTTCCATCATAGCTACGCCACGATCTGCTTTTCGCTGAGTGGGCAAATATGCAATCTCGTCGCCTTTGATCCAATTATCTGTACTTACGTAGAAAGAAGAAGATTTTTCGGCAGAATATCCTGTAGAGCGGTGTATTGCCTTATGCAGGTCCTCAAAAGTCTGGTTTGATTTGATATCAATTTCCCTGACAACTTCGTCAAAATCTTCGAAACTTATCTTAAATCTGTAAATGGCCATCTGAGCTTTTTTTCTGGCTGTAAAAATAAAAAATTAAACGTGATTTTTGTAATCTGGTCAGAGGCCCGCAGGGACGAGGCCCAGCTCTTTACCTTTGTTAAGCATAAATGCTTGTGCTTCCTCATAATTGTTTGCAATTTCACCTTCCAGAATTGCCTCCCTGATGGCGTTTTTTATAATGCCAACCTCTTTCCCTGCAGGCAGGCCAAATGCCTTCATGATGTCATCACCTGTTACCGGCGGCTGCCAGTTACGGATTTTGTCCCGTTCCTCAACATCCTTAAGCTTCTGCTTAACCAATTCAAAATTGTTCCGGTATTTTCGGATTTTATATTCATTCTTTGTAGTCACATCGGCGTTGCAAAGAAGCATCAGGCTTTCAATGTCCTCACCGGCGTCAAATAGCAGCCGTCTTACTGCCGAATCTGTAACCACCTCCTGGGCAAGCACAATCGGCCGAAGGTGAAGTTGTACCAGCTTTTGCACAAATTTCATCTTTTCATTCAATGGGAGTTTCAACTGCGCAAAAATACCGGGCACCATGCGGGCTCCCTTATCCTCATGTCCATGAAAAGTCCATCCATGTCCTTCTTCGAAACGTTTGGTGGCAGGTTTTGCAATATCGTGTAAAATCGCTGCCCAGCGAAGCCATAGGTCGTCTGTAACTTTACATATGTTGTCAAGTACCTGTAGCGTGTGATAGAAGTTATCTTTATGGCCCTTGCCGTGGACGATGTCCACTCCGTGTAGTGCGGCCATTTGAGGAAAGATCAATTTTAACAATCCGGTATCAAACAAATATCTGAAGCCAATTGAAGGTTTAGGAGAGAGGATAATCTTATTCAGCTCATCGGTAATCCTCTCCTTAGACACAATTCCAATCCTTTCCTTCTGTGTATCGATTGCTTTCATGGCATTGGTATCAATGCTGAAATCAAGCTGTGCAGCAAAGCGTATTGCACGCATCATGCGAAGCGGATCGTCCGAAAAGGTGACTGACGGATTCAACGGTGTACGGATCAGTTGGTGTTTCAGGTCTTCTAGTCCGTTAAAGGGATCAACCATTGCCCCATAATTCTCTGCATTCAAAGAAATAGCTAATGCATTTATGGTAAAATCACGACGTAACTGGTCGTCCCGTATGGTACCATCTTCTACAATGGGTTTGCGTGAATTTGCCCGGTAGGATTCCTTACGGGCACCTACAAATTCAATTTCCAGGTCCTGATACCTGAGCATAGCAGTGCCAAAGTTCTTAAATACCGATACTTTGGTTCGTAACTGTTCGCCAACGAGTTCTGCAAAAGCAATGCCGTTACCCAATACTACAACATCAATATCTTTTGATGGCCTTTTGAGGAATATATCACGTACGTAGCCTCCGATCACATAAATTTCAATGTTATTCGCATGTGCGATATCGGCAAGAATCTTAAAAACAGAGTGTTGTAGATGTTTTTCCATTTGCTGAACTGCAAAAGTAGCAAATCTTACTTTCTAATAAAGGAAAATTGCCCTCCGGGAGCCAACTTCATAATGGTCGAAGGTTGTTTCCTTACGGTAAGTTCCTGCTCCCAGTCTACCACATAGTCTACCGCATCTATAATTTCCCGGCTGATTTCTCCAAAAAAGGCCGGTGATGGCGCGCCCGATTTATTGGCGGAAGTAGAAGTAATGGGTTTGCGGAGACGTTGCACCAGCTGGCTGCAAAAATCGTGTCTTACCACACGTATTCCTACACTGCCGTCTGTATTGATTACATTGGATGCCAGATTCTTTGCACCTGGAAAGATTAATGTCAACGGCTTTTCTGCATATTCTATAAGGTCATAAGCTACATCTGGTATTTCAGAAACATAAGAAGGCAGACGTGCCTCTGAATCCAGCAGCACAATGAAACTCTTGTCTTCACTGCGGCCCTTAATTTCATTGATCTTAGCTGCTGCTGCTTCATTCGTCGCGTCACAGCCCAAACCCCAGATGGTATCTGTCGGGTAAAGAATCACGCCTCCGTTTTTTAATACCTCCAGTGCCTTTTCAATCTCAGTTTTCAGCATGTCATTTAATTTTTTCTGGTCGAAACCACGGTAGTATAGACCGTCATCATTTGTGAGCTTAATGCATTGTCGTTAAAACGCTGTACATAATGCAACCCCTTTTCCCGCATTTCCGCAGCTTTTTCAGGAGCAGATAAAATACTGTTAACTGCCTTGGCAAAGCCATCGTGGTCATCCGGATCCACATAAAGGCTTGAAGGCCCTCCCGCCTCCTCCAGGCAGGAGCCTGTGGCAGCAACTACCGGAACACCAGAATACAAAGCCTCGATCACGGGTATGCCAAAGCCCTCAAAAACGGAAGGATAAATAAAAACGGCAGCCATTTGATAAATTACAGGCAAGTCCTCAAAGGATACATTACGCAGGAAGCGTATTCTGTCTTTCAATCCGATTTTTGCTATTTCCCGTTTCACCAGTTCCGCATACGGGGTTTCCCTTCCGATAACGATCAGTGGATAAGCAGTGTCGATCCGTGGCAATGCCCTGATCAGCGTTAAGAGGTTCTTTCTCGTCTCAATCGTGCCTACATAAAGCAGATACTGTTCAGGAAGTCCCAACCTGGCCCTAACCGACGCTCGTATAGCAACGTTGGCCATCGTCTTAAAGCCATCTTCGCAGCTTTGATAAATCACATCGATCTTACCGGGTTCAATGCCGAAAAAGGAAATAATATCTCTTTTGGTACATTCGCTAATCGCTATGATCTTGTCTGCATGCTTACAGGCATACCTGCATTTCAGCTCGTATATCCAACGACTGATACGGCCAAAGTATTGCGGAAACCGTAAAAAGATCAGGTCATGTACGGTGACTACAGCAGGAATGCCTGCTTCTGAAAGACCGAAAGGAATCTCGTGGCTTAATCCGTGATACAGGTCTATCCGATCCCTGAGTAATTGTTTTTTAATCCCTAAACTGCGCCATAATATTCCTGAGCCCAGGCGGAGCGTTATTCCGGAAGTTCTGATGAACGCTTCGATCTGAGCTGCAACACGCACTTTAGGTGTATAAACGAAATATTGGTTTTGAGGGAAACTGCGGGCCAGCTGAGTAACCAGTGAACGGCTGTAATTCCCCAATCCTGTCAGATTGTTGGCCGCCCGTTTTCCGTCAAAACCAATATTCATACTTATACTGCAACGTTGTTTTCCCTCAGTGCATCGTTCAGCGAAGTCTTCTTATCAGTAGACTCCTTACGCTTTCCGATAATCAATGCGCATGGCACCTGATATTCGCCAGCCGGAAATTTTTTCGCATAACTTCCCGGAATTACCACCGAGCGGGCAGGGACAATACCCTTATATTCTACTGGTTCCGGCCCGGTTACATCAATAATCTTGGTGGAAGCCGTGAGCACCACATTTGCACCCAGAACAGCTTCCTTCTCAACACGTACGCCTTCTACCACGATAGCCCTTGAACCCAGAAAGCAGTTGTCTTCAATAATGACAGGGGCAGCCTGGACCGGTTCCAGAACACCTCCAATACCTACACCACCGCTCAGGTGTACATGCTTGCCAATTTGTGCGCATGAACCCACAGTAGCCCAGGTATCTACCATTGTACCTTCATCCACATACGCCCCGATATTTACATACGAAGGCATCAGGATCACACCCTTTGACAGGTATGCGCCATAACGGGCGCTTGCACCCGGTACAACTCTTACTCCCAACTCTTTGTAATTGGTTTTAAGCTTCATTTTATCGTGGTACGTGAAGGGGCCAGCTTCAGAAACCTTCATTTCCCTGATCGGGAAGTAAAGGATTACTGCTTTTTTGATCCATTCATTGACACCCCAACTGTTCAACACCGGCTCCGCTACCCGAAGTTCACCTTTGTCCAGTTGCAGGATGATGGTTTCAATCGCCTCGCAGTACTCTGCATATTCCAGTAAAGTCCTGTCTTCCCAGGCCGCTTCAACCAGTTTTTTTAAATCTGCTATCATTTGATGTTATTTTTTGACAAAATAAATCAATTTTATGGGATTGGGAGGCGTTTGTTGACATATAATCTTCTTTTTGCACTAAATTTGAGTTATGAGCGAACAGGAGAAATTAAGGATTGATAAATATCTTTGGGCTATCAGACTTTTTAAAACAAGAAGTATGGCGACTGAAGCGTGTAAGGCTGGAAGAGTTAAGCTAAACGGGCAGAACGTTAAACCGTCGGCAATTGTAAAGCCTGGTGACATTTATCAGGTGTCTAAAGGGATCGAGCGGAAGGTGATCGAAGTTGTGGAATTGCTTTACAACCGTGCAGAGGCAAAGATCGCGGTCACCAAGTACCGGGACATCACTCCTGTAGAAGAAACACATGCATTCAAATCCGTATTTCATGCACCTGCTTTAAAACGCGACCGTGGAACCGGCCGGCCAACTAAAAAAGACCGCCGGGAAACTGATGAACTCATCAGAGGTATATTCGGTGAAGATGATGAAGATTAAAAGAAAAGCCGGTTCTGGAAAGAACCGGCCTGAAATACTTTAATCTGGTTTAAACGCCTTACTTTTTGTAATCCTCATTCAGCCCATTGATCACCTCGTTCGTTACATCCAGGCTCTCGTCTGCAAATAGGATTGCACTGTTACCTTTTGCATAGGTCAGCACCATTTTATACCCTTTTTTCTTTGCATAACCTTTCAGGTAATCTGCAATCTTGTCATACAGCTTTACATTTTCCGAATTTTGTTCATTTTGCAATGCCGCGGCAGCGTTTTGCTGATAAGCCTGGAACTCCTGTTGTTTGCGGCCCAGGCGCTCCTCCGTAGCAGCACGCTGATCGGCAGGTAATGTGCTCTGCTGAGCCTGGTATTGAGCTACCTCACGCTGAAAAGCCTGCCCTTTAGATTGTACATCCTGTTCGGCCTTTTTTGCTTTTCCATCCATACGAACTTTCAGGTCCTTGAAATACTGGTACTTGCTCAGTAGCGAATCCGAGTTCACATATACAATCTTTTCGCTGCTGCTCACTTCAGTAGCCGCAGGTTTCACAGCACCTGCCGTTTTCTCTTTGTCCTGGCAGGAAGCCATCAGGGAAACCACTGCTACCGCCGCGGCCAGGCTACCTAGTTTTGTTGTTTTTTTCATTAGCTATTGCTCTTGTTCTGTATTTGTTTTCTGTTCATTAAGTAAAAGCAAGACCGGTTTGGCATGCTTTGCCACAAATATAAAATTTACAATGTAGTTATCCACATTTGCCTTAAATTAAGCGCAATTGGTTATTTTTGATATCTTATTGTTTCAACTAAAATTATGAGCGAAGAACAGGATTCAAAATCAAATTATTCGGCAGATAACATACAGGTTCTGGAGGGATTGGAAGCGGTGCGAAAGCGCCCTTCGATGTATATAGGGGATACTGGTGTCAAAGGTTTGCACCATCTTGTTTATGAGGTAGTGGACAATTCCATTGATGAGGCCCTTGCCGGATACTGTACCGATATCTTTGTAACCATACATGAAGGCAATTCCATTACTGTTGAGGATAACGGGAGGGGCATCCCTACAGGAATCAATACGAAAGAAGGTAAATCGGCCCTTGAAATCGTAATGACTGTACTCCACGCCGGTGGTAAATTTGATAAAGACACTTATAAGGTTTCCGGCGGTTTGCATGGTGTGGGTGTCAGTTGCGTTAACGCACTTTCCACCCACGTGAAAACCGTTGTACACCGTGAAGGCAAGATATTTACCCAGGAATACGAACGTGGGAAACCGCTGTTCGACGTCAAGGAGATCGGTACTTCAGACAAAACAGGTACCATTCAGACCTTCCAGCCTGACCCCGAGATCTTTACCCAGACCATCGAGTATCGTTATGATACCCTGGCTTCCAGGCTTCGCGAACTTGCGTTCCTTAACAAGGGCATAAAACTTACACTTACCGACGAGCGGGAAAAAGATGAGCAAGGTAATTTCCTGTCCGAACTTTTCTATTCCGAAGGCGGCCTTAAGGAATTTGTACAGTTCCTTGACGGTAACCGTCCGTCACTGATCGAATCTCCGATTTATGTCGAAGGTATCAAAAATGGCATTCCCGTAGAACTGGCGATGCAGTATAACGATAGCTACACCGAAAATGTACACTCCTACGTCAATAATATCAATACTCATGAAGGAGGTACCCATATTGCCGGTTTCCGCAGAGGCCTGACCCGTACGCTGAAAAACTACGCTGATAAATCAGGGCTGCTCAAGAACGTAAAATTTGAAATTACCGGTGACGATTTTCGTGAAGGACTTACTGCTGTCGTTTCTGTTAAGGTAGCTGAGCCGCAGTTTGAGGGCCAGACCAAAACCAAACTTGGGAATTCCGAGGTGACCGGTGCAGTGGATATTGCCGTAGGTGAGGCTTTAGGCAATTACCTTGAAGAAAATCCACGGGAAGCCAAGTCTATTGTCAATAAGGTTATACTCGCCGCTACCGCACGGGCCGCAGCCCGTAAAGCCAGGGAGATGGTGCAACGCAAAAGTGTCATGGGAGGTTCCGGCCTTCCGGGAAAACTGGCTGACTGTTCCGACAATGATCCGGAGAAATGCGAGATCTTTCTTGTCGAAGGTGACTCTGCAGGCGGGACTGCCAAGCAGGGCCGTGATCGTAACTACCAGGCTATTCTCCCATTGAAGGGTAAGATACTCAATGTGGAAAAGGCTATGGAGCATAAGATCTATGAGAATGATGAGATCAAGAATATGTTTACGGCATTGGGTGTCAGTATCGGTACC
This sequence comes from Pedobacter sp. JY14-1, assembly GCF_029269825.1. GTDB lineage: Bacteria > Bacteroidota > Bacteroidia > Sphingobacteriales > Sphingobacteriaceae > Pedobacter. The sequence goes on from NZ_JARJHU010000003.1 coordinate 853,163, forward strand.
CCGGAAGATGATAAGGCACTTAACCTCACTAAACTGCGCTACCATAAGATCATTATCATGACAGATGCGGATATTGACGGATCGCACATCACAACGCTTATTCTTACCTTTTTCTTCAGGTATATGAAGGCGCTTATCGAGGCAGGTTATGTTTATATCGCTGCTCCGCCGCTTTATATGGTGAAGAAGGGTAAGGAATTTGAATATTGCTGGAATGACCAGCAGCGCGATGCTGCCGTGCAGCGACTTAAGGGGGCAGGCAAGGAAGACAGCGTACACATACAGCGCTACAAAGGCCTTGGAGAAATGAATGCAGAACAGCTTTGGGATACCACCCTTGATCCTTCGAGACGAACACTCATGCAGGCAACCATAGAAAATGCCGCCGAATGTGACCATACCTTTTCCATGCTCATGGGTGACGATGTGGCACCGCGCCGTGACTTCATTGAAAGGAATGCTAAATATGCAAAAATCGACGCCTAAAGGCCTGTCTCTGAATAGCAATCCGATAATAAAAATATAAAAGGATAAGCGGCGACCCAAAAAAGGTCGCCGTTTTTTGTTGTACTTTCGGGCATACACATAGCTTAAATGCCCTATGAAGCAAACCCGGTAGCGGGGCAACTTTCTGTTTTAGCTTCCGCTCATTGGTAAATAGAAAGAATAATAATAACTTTGATGAAAAGGGAGACTTTTAAAATATACAGGATATGGTGAAATTGTTTGTCGCGAATATCAGCGACAATGTGAGCGAGATCAGGCTCATCGAAATGTTTAGCTTGCACGCCTTAGTAAGCAGCATTAAATTGATCGTAGATAAGCAATCCGGAAAAAACCTTTATGGCTTTGTAGAAGTGCAGGACAAATTTGCTGCCGACCGGGCAATAGAAGCACTCGACGGGCTGGAACTTGGTGGTAAACGCCTCAATGTAAAGATCGCGGAGGAAAGGGCCAAGACTTTTGTAAAAAAGGGGTCGGGTAACAAGGGACCTGAAGCCGGTAAGTTTGGAGGCAGTAAATTTACAGGCAACAAGTTTACAGGCAATAAATATCCGGCCAAAAACGGCCGTACCTCGGCATAAACTATACGGGGCTGGTGCAATAATTTGGTTATTATCGTTTTTATCTTAATTTATTTCCGGAACATTATGCGGACAGTGCAGGCTTATGCTTAAATTTATAGGAGTTCAAACCCCTATGTAAGATGAACAAAGCCAGACTGATCGCTGTTTCACTGTTCTTATTCTGCCTGCAGGCAGCTCTTCCCAGCGCCAGTGCATTGACCATTTATGTTGCCCCCGACGGTAAGGACAACAACCCGGGCACAGCGAAGGCACCATTCGCCACACTTACCGCTGCAAGGAATTATCTCCGGCAGTTGCGTAAAGATAAAAAGCTCAAAGAAGCCGCTGAAATCGTTGTCAGTCCTGGTATCTACCGGCTCACTGAACCTATTCAATTCGGTGCAGAAGATTCCGGAACGGAAAATGCACCATTGATTATCCGGAACAAGGGTAATGCGAGGCCAATCTTTAGCGGGGGTATACAGTTGCCGATCTTCAAAAAAGTATCAGATACGCTCTGGAAAATTGACCTGACGGATGTTACGGGTTATAATGGTGATATTCAGCAACTATTTATTAATGGCAGACGGGCAGTAAAGGCGAGAACACCCAATGAGGGCCAGGATTTTAGCCTGACCAACGTATCCGAGCGGTTTACAGATGCTGCAAAGAAAAAGGCAGAGCAAAAGCTCATGCTCAGTAAAGAACAACTTGCAGTACTCCCGGTCAATAAACCGCTGGAAAAGCTCATCATTTCGATTAATCATGCCTGGGACCGTACACGCAAGCCGGTTAAGCGTATTTCGTTTTCTGACACAGCCATCTACATTGCCGGGAGTCCAATGCAGCCCTGGAATAAACTCGATAACAGTGCCCAGTTCTATTTTGAAGGTGAACGGGACTTTCTGGATGTACCCGGAGAATATTACTTCGATAAGGATGCTTCAAGCCTGTACTATATTCCCCGGCCGGGAGAGGAACCTGAACAATGTACAGCTATCGTGCCTGTTACTGAAAAACTGTTGATTATTTCTGGTACTGGCGAACAAAAGGTAACAAATATCCAGTTCAGGGGGCTTTCTTTCCGTTATAGTCGTTACGTTATGCCTGAAGAAGGTGAAGAACCTGCGCAGGCCGCTGCGCCTACAGAGGCTGCAATCATGGTAGATCATGCGCGTAATGTCATTTTCGATCGATGTGAGGTCAGCCATGTATCAACCAATGCCATCTGGTTCAGAGCCGGCTGCAGCAATATTGCACTGACTACTTCCTACCTGTACGATCTGGGTATCGGCGGGGTGAAGATCGGAGAAATCAACATGCCTGCAGCGGCCAGTTCCAAGACGGACAGCATTACTGTTGACAACAATATTATCTGGTCCGGGGGGTACGTTATCCCTACAGGTGTAGGGATAATGGTCTTCCATTCGGGAGACAATACTATATCTCATAATGAGATAGCAGATTTCAGGTATTCTGGTATCTCTTTGGGTTGGGTATGGGGTTATGGAGAAAGCCCGGCCAAGCGGAACAAAATAGTCTACAATCATATCCATCACCTGGGCTGGGGACAACTTAGTGACATGGGGGGCATCTATACGCTTGGCCCATCTGAGGGGACCATTGTCAGCAACAATGTGATCCATGATATTTATTCGTATGGTTATGGAGGCTGGGGCCTGTATACCGATGAAGGCTCAACGGGCATTCTGGAAGAGAACAACTTAGTCTACAACTGTAAAAGTTCTGGCTTCCATCAGCACTACGGTAAAGACAACACGATACGCAATAATATTTTTGCCCTTAACACCAATGCCCAGTTGCAGGCTACACGTATAGAGCCACATCGTTCTTTTAACTTTACCCGTAACATTGTCTATTTCAACAGTGGTAAACTGGGAGAAAACAATTGGGGAAAGGTGACTGCCAGGCTTGACAGCAATATTTATTGGGATACCCGTAACCCGGATATGAAGACAACAGAGCCCAGTTCACTGGTCGCCGACCCTTTGTTTACAGACCCCGGCAACTTTGACTTCAGCTTCAAAAGCAATAAAGTGATCGGAAAGACGGGCTTTAAGCCTTTCGACTATAGTAAGGCAGGAGTATACGGCAGTAGCCAGTGGAAGGAATTGGCTCAGTTTGACCCCATTATCGCACGTAGATTCGATGAAACAGTCCAGAAACTTCAGTCTTTTGAAAAGCCTTAGCCAGCCATCTGGTGGTGATGGTGTGCTGCAGGAGCCAGTTTCTTAAAATTCAGTGTTTTCAGCTTAATTGCTTTAGGGCTGTTGTTACCCTCCGTTATCGTCAGGAATTGGTTAGGTTTCACATTTTTGAACTTCTGAACCAAACCACTTCCATGCCATTTGATCTCCACCTCATCGATCAGTTCTGCAGCACCAATACCAATTTCTCTTCTGAAAGGGGCCGATCCAAAGCTGCCTCCTGAATTTACATCGCGGAAAATATACCGCACTTTACCCTTTTCCCGAACTGTCAGCTTAACACTGCTCCCAATGGCTGCCTTATTAGACTTTACGCCCTCAAGCGTAATATTGATCCAGTTGTTTTTATTCTGACCCGGGTTCAAATAGAACGCACTGGGGAACGCGTCACCCTCATAAGCGCCACCTAAGTCCATGTAAATATCCTGGTCACCGTCGTTATCGAAATCTGCAAAGCCAACGCTGTGGCCTTTCTGCAGGCTCCCAACCCGCGCAGAAGTAGTAACTTCGTTGAAACCTTTGTTGCCGTTATTCCTAAACATACGGTTCGGTACCAGTGATTCAAAGTTCGGATTTCCAGTTCCAAAGAACATATCCAGGTAACCATCGTTATCAATGTCGCCAAAGTTAGAACCCATGGCAAATATACCGCGCGCCAGTCCAGATTCTTCCGTAACATTCTTAAAGGTACCGTCTCCATTATTGTGGTACAGCACAGCCTGACCCTTATGTTCCTTAGATAAGCCAGACGCCTCAGTGCCAGCATAATAGGCTAGTGTCTTGTTAAAAGAATAATCACATGCCACAATGTCCAGCCATCCGTCATTGTCATAGTCAAAGAACCAGGTCGCGAAACTACTATTCTGGTCTTTTGTAAAACCTGCCTTTTCAGATAAGTTTTCAAACACCGGTATTTTGCTCTTTTTACCCTTATTTTTCAGCAATAGCCGTGTCCCGTCCATCGCGCTTATAAACAGGTCCTTCCATCCATCATTGTCATAATCACCCGAAGTCACCCCTTTTACGAAATGGATCAGGTCTACACCTGCCTGTTTTGCCACATTGGTAAATGTGCCATCCTGATTATTGATGAATAATTCACAAGGATGCTGCATGTCGGGATTATCCGGAAAACTTTCATTGCCAATGAAGAGATCAAGCCAGCCATCGTTGTTAAAGTCGTTCCAGGTGGCAGTTTGTGTCGGATGTGCGGATAGCAGGCCGCTCTGTATGGTCACTTCCGTAAAAGTGCCATCACCATTGTTTCTCAGCAAGGAATTGTGATGGTTACCCAACTCACCTTTCCACCCGCCGCGTAGCACCAGTATGTCTTTAAAGCCATCATTGTTATAGTCTGCATGGTTGATATTCAGCCCGCTCGTGATTTCTCTCAGTCCCGATTCTTTTGAGCGGTCACTAAAGGTGCCGTCAGCATTGTTATGGAAATAATGCATGGGTTCTTCCAGGCCCCATGCAGAAGTGACGATATCAATATAACCGTCATTATCGAAGTCCTCAGTAATCACACCACCAGCCTGATTGCTTACATTGATCTTCAGGTCTGCGGCAAGGTCTTCAAAGGGAAGTACCTTGTCCTTTTCCGGGTACGGGTCGGTAAGCAGGTATCGCTTAGGCACTCCATGCGGATACTTGCCCAAGGTCATATAGGCCAGATTCAACAGCCACTTCGATTCCATATCATCAGGTTGGCGGCCCAGAATTTTCTCATATAGCGCTATGGCCTTGGTTGATCCCGACGGATCACGGTGCACACCTCCGCCTTGTATCGGATAAATGCAAGATTCCGCATTGTGATTGGTCAGGCAGTTGTTCAATTCTGCCATCCGAAGATAGGCCATGGCCATTTCAGGTTGCAGTCTCTGCAGGTCAAACTGTGTATTGAGCACCGTTGAGTCCATTTCAATTGCTTTAAACAGTTCAATGGTTTTGTCTACCTGGCCCATTTTCATAAACTCTTGTGCGCGCTGGTAATTTATCCGCAGAATCGTATATACGTCAGCTGTCTTCAGCACGGAATCTAAAAATACCATCCTTGCTTTCGGATTGTAAATATTGTCATGGTTATTCGCCTCGTCCAGTTCTGATTTGTTAATTGTTTTCATTTCAGCCCGGGCTTTTTCATCAGCAGAAGGACCGCAGGATGTAAGCAGCATGAATGCCAGCGATATTGCAAAGAATTTAAAACAGTTCATAAGGTTCAATTGCCTCTAAAATAGTGATATTCAAGAGAAAAGCTCTTGTAATATTTAAGCGACAAAAGGTTGGGCATAGCAAGGGCACAGCAGTATTCTGGAGGGGCATTCATGAACAAGCCGAACCATTTTGCCCAAGAACTTTCCTTTGTGCCTCCTTTATAGCCCCTTCTCGAAAGCACAAACTGCCAATGGCATGTCTGACTTCTGCACAGTGCTGAGGTATAAAATAAACGTTTTTTTGACGTTTATTAATTGTTTTGTTAACTTAGTTAGGCACACAAGCCGCCCGTTTAATGAAAAAAAGAAGTTTAAACAGCATATTACTTCATCTGCTACCCGTTATTTTAATGATTGCTGCTGCATTTCAAAGTCTTTATGCGCAGAATTTCAGGAACCCTGCCATCTTTGCAGATGTACCGGACATGTCGATGATCAGGGTTGGAAATTCTTATTACATGAGTAGCACAACCATGCACCTGAGTCCAGGTCTTCCGATCATGAAATCCAAAGATCTGACCAACTGGGAAATCGTTAGCTATGCTTATGATACATTGGGTAATCCTGATGCGCTGAAACTTGAGCAAGGTAAGAATGCCTACGGACAGGGCTCCTGGGCAAGCAGTTTAAGATATCATAAAGGGGTATTTTATGTTTCCACATTTTCTTCGACTACAGGTAGAACTTATATTTTCAGTACAAAGAACATCGAAAAGGGCCCCTGGAAACGCCAGGCATTTTCACCGGCACTGCACGACCACTCGCTATTTTTCGATGACGATGACAGGGTTTATATGGTTTATGGAAGCGGAAAGATCATGCTGGCAGAACTCAGTCGCGATCTCTCCGGCCTGAAGCCAGACACGAAGCCGCAGGTATTGATCGAAAACGCTAGCCTGGCCGCGGGTACAGCAGTTGGTTTACCGGCAGAAGGTTCGCAACTGTTCAAGGTCAATGGCAAGTACTTCCTGTTCAATATCTGCTGGCCCAAGGGAGGCATGCGCACCGTACTGATACACCGTGCCGATCAGTTGAAAGGTCCTTATGAAGGCCGGATAGGTTTACAGGATAAAGGTGTTGCTCAAGGCGGATTGGTCCAGACAAGCAGAGGAGCATGGTATGCTTACCTCTTCAGGGATTTCGGTGCTATCGGCAGGATTCCTTACCTGGTCCCGGTAAGCTGGGCGGACGGCTGGCCAGTTATTGGCAGAGGGGGCAAAGTTCCTGATGCGCTTGATCTTCCAGAGGCCGATAGTTCCTTAAGTGGCATCGTTCATACGGACGAATTTGACAGAAAAGCAGGCCAGCCGATCCTTCCTCAAGTCTGGCAATGGAATCACAATCCCGACAACAGCCACTGGTCACTGCGCAAGCGGTCCGGATACCTCAGACTTACCACCAGCAGGACGGACAGCAATGTATTGCAGGCCAGAAATACACTGACCCAAAGAACCTTTGGTCCAAAGTCTTCGGCGCATATAAAAATCGACGTTTCAGGAATGAAAGATGGGGATATTTCCGGCCTGGTGCTGCTCCAAAAGAAATATGGATGGATAGGAGTGAAAATGATGAACGGAAAGAAGTTTATCTGCCGGAAAACAGCAGATGGTGCTGAAGACCTTAAGCAGGTGCCGCTGAAACAGAACATAGTTTATCTTCGGGCAGATTGCGACTTCCGTTACAGAAAAGACGTCGCTGTTTTCTATTACAGCCTGGACGGAAGTTCATGGACATTAACTGGAGAGCCATTCCACATGCAATATACCATCCCGCATTTCATGGGCTACAGGTTTGGCCTGTTCAGCTACGCTACGCTCACCGCAGGCGGCTACACCGATTTCGACTATTTTCGTGTCGGTGGCAGGAAAGACCTTCCCGATTCAGCCTCACCATATCAGCGTGTGCAAACTTATATCAATCCGGTTTTGCCGGGAGATCACCCGGATCCGACTCTCCTCAAGGTCGGAGACGATTTTTACCATTGCGGTTCCAGCTTTCACTTTAATCCCTACATGCCCATTTATCACTCTAAAGATCTGGTACATTGGGAGATCATTTCAAGAGTACTAAGTCCGGAAGTCGCTTCATTCGTAACCGACAAACCGTCGGCAGGTACCTGGCAGGGTGCCATCACTTATTTTTACGGCCATTACTGGATCTACTTCTCTTCAGGAGGGCAGTGGCTCAGCAGAGCCGACGCTCCGACAGGTCCTTGGTCCAGGCCGGTGCAGGTCCGGAGCAATCCTGAAACCGGTAACCTAGGTTATGACAATTCAATTTTTGTAGATGATGATGGTAAGCCATATATGGTGATTAAAAATGGTCAGAAAGTAAATCGTCTTCAGGAACTCGGCAGGGATGGACAGCTTACCGGGCATGTGATCAATATGGACTGGATCAACGCAAAGTTGCAGTACAGCTGGGCTGAAGGTCCGGTAATGTGTAAGCGCAACGGCTACTACTACTATTTTCCCGCCGGCGATGTCTCGGGGGGCCAATATGTACTCCGGGGGACAGCGCTGACCGGGGATTCTACTAAATGGGAGCGTCTGGGCAACTTTTTCAAGCCAATAATGGATGGGAAGGTGGGCTTTCGGAGCCCCAACCACATCGCCGCCCCCGTTCAATTATCGGATGGCAGCTGGTGGACAATTGGTCAAAGCTATGAGAAGTATGGCGATGACGACTGGTCTGGTATGGGTAGACAAACCGCGCTCTACCCGATAACCTGGGAGGGTGATCGTCCATGGGGTATGGCGCCGACAACCGCACCCATAACCAGGCCATCTCTGCCAAAATCAGGTATTGCTTGGAGAAGTGTGAATACAGATTATTTCGACAGCGATTCACTGGGTTTATGGTGGCATTTCCTCAATCGGAAAGCAGCATCGGCATACTCCCTGAAACGCAAAGCGGGCTGGTTAACGCTGACGCCAGATACAGGTCTTGCACATCTTGTACAGAAAGAAACAGACCATTTTTATACGGCAGTAACTAAAATTGATCTTGTTAAGTCCGGCAAGGAAGGAATGGCCGGACTTTACCTGACGAATGGCAATCAAAAAGTTCAGGTAAAGCTTTATAGTCATGTCGTGAATGACCGCAGGAAGATTATCTTCCAGGTAGATACCGCTGTTCAAAGTGCCGGTGGAGCGATAGGGGACGTGGTATGGCTCAAACTGGTGCGTGAGGAGCACCTGTTAACTGGATTTTATAGTGCTGACGGGAAAAATTGGACTGCAGTTGGCAAGGCGCTAAGCGCAGTTGGACTGGATAAAGTGCAACCGGATTTCAATTCCTGGGTTGGCACCAGTGTCGGTCTTTTTGCTGAAAAGGGAATCGCATCCTTTGACTTTTTCATCTGCAAGGATGGGACATCGATTTTGCCTGCAGTGGGCTTTAATAATCAATATGGCCTGTCAATATCTAAAGACCCTAAAGGTAAAGCAGTGATGACCAGTACAGACCAAGGGGGCTGGCTGATGATTTCAGGAGTCGAACTGGGCAGAAAATCGCCTTCGGCGGTATCGGTGTTGGCATCATCAGCTACGGGAGGGAAGGTGGAAATCTGGATGGATGATATCGGACACGAAGGTCAACTGCTCGCTACATTATCCCTCCCTGCCACTTCCGGCAAATGGCGCAGCTTTGAAGTACCGGTGAAAGAGATCTTCGGACAGCACGACATCTTATTAAAAGTTCTTCCAGCAGAAAGTCAGTCGGTCTCTATTCAAAATATCAGGTTCATGCCTTAAATAAAAAGGATGTTATTTGGTGGCATCAGTCTTTATACATTGTTATGATCGCGTCCCGAAATACAGGGCCAGGAAAACTCCGGTTTCCTTTCTTCTGCGCTTCCAGAAGATCAATGCCAGTCCGAACAGAATTTCCAGGTAGCTCGGGATCTTTGGCCGGAACACGACGTGACGTTTGCGCTTACGAAGTGCACAGCTACCTCCCGGTAGAATGGCATTTACAAGCGAAAACGTAGATCAGGGGTATCAAAGGACTAGCCTGGATACCGGAGCAATACATGGAAGAGATTCCCGTCGTCGCATTGATGGAGGAGCTCTATGTGAAGCAGTATCGCTGAGCACCTGGTCGGCTAGCTCAAGGACTTACCGTTTCTATGCCGTGCTCATCTGTGCTGGATTCTTCCTGATCTTCTGTCGCCTCCGTTTCATCCTGTTCCTCTTCGGCTACCTCCGGCTCTTCTGATGGCTCAGCAGGTGTGTCACCTTGCTTTTCCGTCTGATCCGGAGCAGCCGGGACTTCGGTACTTTCGGTGCTCGGTATTACTGTCTCAATCTGCGCCCCCGGATCTGCATCGGGTGCCAGATGTTCAGTAATATTGTCTTTCAGCTCCTGCTTAGATTTATTGTTCAATTCTCCCATAAATTAACTTTTTTATCAGATCAACACTTCGGGCACCCCAGATGTTTGCTACATTATCCTACCTTTGACAGCAGTGACGTAAACATGTCGCAGCGCTGACGCAATCCCTGAATGATTTGAAAAATATCTTTGTCAGAAAATAAAGACAATGAAGAACAACGATTTAGCAAAGAAAATCAAAGAGCTACGTGCACGCAAAGGGATGAGCCAGGAAGAACTCGCCCAGAAATCCGGCCTTAGCCTGCGTACGGTACAGCGGATCGAGGGCGGGGAAACGGAGCCCAGGGGAGATACGCTCCAGCGGATCGCAAACACATTGGGCATTACCCCAGATGACTTGTTTGACTGGACAGAATTTGAGGATACCCGGTTCCTGGTGGTGCTTAATCTTTCGGCAATCAGCTTTCTCGCCTTCCCATTGCTGGGGATACTTTTACCGCTCGCATTGTGGACGATGAAAAAGGAAAAGGTCAGGTTGGCAAATGATATGGGCAAACGTATCCTGAACTTTCAGATCACTTGGTGTGTCTTATTGGGACTTGGCGTCTTTTTGCCTGTCACATTACAGATCTTTCATATTGACTTGCCATTTAGGTCTGTCAGTGTGATGAACTTAGGAGTGGCTGAGCTGTTATTTATCCTGATCCCGTTGATTTTATACGCACTCAATATACTGATGATATTGTATAATGCATTCAGGGCAAATCAAAGTAAACAGGCACGATACTATCCTTCGATTTCGTTTTTGAGATAAGAAAATGAATCATTTGTCTGGCAATCTCTGGCGCTAAGTTTTAGCTGAAATTGTTAAATCTTTACAATAGAAAGGGGATGGGAAGCTGGTGAGTGTCTCGGTGTATTTTATCGGTTATCGTTCCGGGCCAGTGGGGGCCAGTGCTGTTCGATTCCGTACAGTGCTGGCCGTTTATGGACAATGGCATTTGAATATAAGAAATTTTAAATATTGCAAATGCCTCTTTTATATGCCGTTACTCCATCTCTACCCCAAAATGATGATGGGGAATACTATTTGGTAGTGCCAGTTTAAAATTTGAATGATGAAATTACTGAAAGCATGCGTGCTCGCCGTCCTGCTTGCCCCGGCAACCGGGCTGCGGGCCCAGTACCGGGTTAAACTCAGCCCTAAAGTCAATCTGGAAACTAGCGTTAACCTGGAAACCTATTTCTTTGTGGAAAAACTTGCCGTGGAGCACATTGGCAATTATGTTTTCGACAATAAGGACAGTAACTATGACCACCAGCCCATCGTGCGTTTTGCATTTCAATATTTCAGGCGATATACCGACAGCACTTACGTATTGAAGATGGCGGAAACGATCAGGGCACTGCGTGACCACTATTATGACAATGGCCCGATTATGAATTACCTGCTTAACCAGAAGCCATTTCCGGTTGCCGGCCCCTTATATCCGCAGGTTGCGCTTCCGGCGACCGACCGGAAAGGCGATTCGCTGCTTGTCGCGCTGACGGCTGAACTTCGCAAGTTTTATGTGCGTGCTAGGGTCGGCGCTTTTCTGAAATCGGGTGCCGCTTTTTATAAGGGGGCATTGGGTGAGGTGGCGAAGGACATTGATGTGCCTTCATTCCGGGGACTGGAACAATGGTTTGGACAGTCTTTTCCCGCATATCGGATCTATTTGGTGCCATCCATGCCGATTACCGCCGGAGAAGACAGCTATCGGGGATATGGACCCGGAATTGTCTCGCCATCAGGACCGGTGCCTGCTATGATTATGAGTTCCAGTAAGATGCTGCCGTTACAGCAAAACCTTTCTGGCTACCATCACTATGGTTTTGACAATCCCGGGGTTACACATATGCTGACCAAGCATGAAATCGGCCATTCTTTTGTTAACCCCATCCTCGAAAAGTATTTTGACGAACTGGACAGAGATTCAGCATTATTTACACCGAAGTTCAAGGCGGCACTGGCACCAGTATATATCAACAGCTGGCGGATTTGTATTATTGAGCATCTTGTACGTTTGGGCGAGATCCGCACTGCGCTCAGTATCGGGAATACAATTGAGGCTGAAAGACTTAGAAAAGTGCACATCGGTGAATACAAGTGTGTCCTGATTCCCCTGATGGAGGCCGAAATCGTCAAATATGAAAAGAACCGGTCCAGGTATCCGACATTTGAAAGCTACCTGCCGGAACTCGTTGCCTGGTTTCATCAGCTGACCCCTGAGAAAGTAGATCAGCAGGTAGATCTATGGTAAATCCTCGTGCAGGAACAACCTGGTTTTTTTGTAGTCGATTACTGCATGATATCTTAACAATAAGTCGCTGCCGATGATGCCGGCGATGGGCGGATGGCCAAAACCTTTGTAGGTATTGTTGACGCTTTCCAGATCCAGCGCTACAGCATCGTAGTCCCGGATGCAAAGTCTGCCGATCCTCAGCTCCGGTAGTACCGCCTGTATAGTGCCAGAGGTAGTAAACAGTGTGGTGGCCAGATCGCCTTCACGATGATCAAGGCCTGGAAGGTGCCCTTGTAATAAGGACTTGTCAAATACAGAGCGCGAGGCACCGGTATCGACTACTGCATAAAGCCTGAGGCCAAAGATGACGATATCCGCCAGGAGGTGGAAACCGTCATCTTCCAGGCTGATCAGGGTAAGTGGAACGGTAATTGTCCGCATGTACAACTGTAGTTCCGCTTATGACAATAAGTTCATATCTGCAAGCACTCCGTTCATGTTGCGTACGGCATCAGCGCTTTTATTGAAGGCAGCCTGCTCTTCCTCACTCAGCTTGAGATCGATGATCTTCTCTACACCGTTTTTACCGATAATGACTGGTACGACAAGTGAAATGTCCTGCTGTCCGTATTCACCGTCCAGGTAGACGCCAGAAGAGATTAGTTTTTTCTCGTCGCGCACAATACTCTCCACCATTGCCGCGGAGCCTGCACCGGGTGCGTACCAGGCAGAAGTTCCGATGAGTCCTGTAAGTGTAGCGCCGCCGACCATAGTGGCTTTGACGACTTTTTCCTGTTGTTCCGGAGTCAGAAGCTGAGTTACGGGCACACTGTTCCATGTGGCATGCTGGATCAGCGGAACCATGGTGGTGTCACCATGTCCTCCGATCACCACTGCATTGAGATCTGCGGGTGAGCATCCCAGCTCCAGGCTCAGATAATATTTGAACCTTGCCGAATCGAGTGCCCCACCCATACCCAGGATGCGGTTTTTAGGTAAACCCGAGGTTTTAAGCGTCAGGTAGTTCATGGTGTCCATCGGGTTGGATACCACAATGATGATGGTTTCCGGAGAATACTTAAGGATGTTTTCAGTAACTCCTTTGACGATGTTGGCATTGGTGCCGATCAGTTCCTCCCTGGTCATTCCTGGTTTACGTGGAAGTCCGGAAGTAATCACTACGACCTGCGAACCTGCCGTAGCAGCGTAATCGTTGGTGACGCCCCTGATCTTTGAATCGAAGCCCAGAAGTGCTGCAGTCTGCATCATGTCTATGGATTTGCCTTCTGCGAAGCCTTCTTTTATATCCAGTAATATTAATTCTTCTGCCAGTTCCTTTCTGGCGATGTTATCGGCACACGTAGCGCCCACTGCTCCTGCTCCTACAATCGTAATTTTCATAATACCAAGTAGTTTTAAGGGTTACTAAATCTCCTGTAAAGTAGTAAAATTTTATTTGAAAACTTTATGCCATATTGGGGGTTTTTACCCTAAAGCATTTACATTTGCCGCCTAGCCTAAACAGTAGCGAGCCATGAAGAACAAGCCGGTGCCTAAAGTCGATATTGTGCTATTTGCAGGAAAATGGCATTCCCTGTATACCATACCTGGTTTTTGGGACAGGCACTGGAGACAAGCTACCCATACTTATGTAATCCATCCGGATGGTTATTATGCTGTATTTACGAGTTACAGGTCGTCGGGGCAGGAAAAGATACGTTATATGCGTTCCAAGCTCTTTGTAGTACGGGGAACAGGCAACGCAGAGATGAAGATACAATTTGTATGGCCCTTCAAAATCGACTACTGGGTTATTGAGCTCGCCGAAGATTATACGTATATGGTCGTTGGACACCCTGAATGTAAAAGTCTGAGTATTATGTCCCGCAATCCTGGAATGGCACCGGAGCAACTGGAGGCGATCATTGGCCGCTGTGCCGGGAAAGGCTATGATACCAGTCAGCTGGTTTCCCAGGAGCATCATACTGGCGTCAGTTCTCCGCTACAGCGACATTAGTTTTCCACGCTGTCTCCGGATACCTGCTGAAATTGCTTAATTTTGGGTATGTACTTGATTTTTGATACGGAGACCACGGGACTTCCGCGCAATTATAATGCGCCGGTTACGGATACGGACAACTGGCCAAGGTGTATTCAGATTGCCTGGCAGTTGCATGATGAACTGGGGGGACTGATCGAAAACCAGGATTATCTGGTGCGTCCTGAGGGGTTCAATATCCCTTACGACGCAGAGCGGGTACACGGGATCTCGACCGAGCTGGCGCGGGAGCAAGGTATCTCGCTGGCAGAAGTGGCTGAAAAATTCAGGGCAGCTTTGGCCAAGGCGAAATTTATTGTAGGCCAGAACATTGGCTTTGATATCAACATTATGGGCTGTGAATTTCACAGGCTGGGTATGGAGAATATCATGCTTGGGATGCCTGTTCTCGATACCTGTACCGAAGTAACGGCCGAACTGCTGAGGTTGCCTGGCGGAAGAGGCGGAAAATTCAAGCTACCCAATCTTACTGAATTGCATGAATACCTATTCGGTGAGCCTTTCGCAGAGGCACATAATGCAACGGCCGACGTAGAGGCGACAACTAGGTGTTTCTTACAGTTGATCAAAGCTGGTGCCTTTAAAGCCGAAGAACTGAGGTGTGACGCAGGTTACCTGGACAGATTTAAGGAAAGGAACCCGGGGATGATCCGTAAGGCCGGCCTTAAACACATCAACCTCAAAGCAGCTTCCGAAGACATTAGAAAGCGGCTCGCGCGTATAAGCGGGGCCGGGGTTTCAGAAGAAGCCCTGAAAGTCAATAAGGAACTACTGGATAAGGCTGTATTTGCGCATCTGCACAACCATACGCAGTTCTCTGTATTGCAGTCTACCATTAATATTCCTGCACTTATCAAGGTGGCGGCAGCACATCAGATGCCTGCGGTAGCCATAACTGATCATGGCAATATGATGGGTGCTTTTCATTTCGTATCGCAGGTGCTGAACCATAACAAGGCGGCCGAGGCGAAGAACGCTGCAGCGCTTGAAGCGGGAGAAGTACCGACGGAAACCGTGATCAAGCCGATTGTAGGCTGTGAGTTCTTCGTATGCGATAACCATGAAGACAAAAAGCGAAAGGACGATGGTTACCAGATCGTGATGCTGGCCAAGAACAAGAGAGGATATCATAACCTCGCAAAGATGTCTTCCATTGCCTATACCAGGGGATTTTATTATGTACCCAGGATAGACCGGGCGGTGATCGAACAATATAAGGAAGACATTATTGTGCTTTCCGGTAATCTTTACGGGGAAATCCCGAGTAAACTACTGAATATCGGTGAACGCCAGGCTGAGGAGGCGCTGCTGTGGTGGAAGGAGATGTTCGGCGAAGATTTTTACATTGAAGTCATGCGCCACAACCAGGACGACGAGAACATTGTGAACGCTTCACTGATCGCACTGGCCAGGAAACATGATGTTAAAATCGTCGCAACGAACAATACTTATTATGTTTCCAGGAAAGACGCCAATGCGCATGACATTTTGCTGTGCGTAAAAGACGGGGAGAAGCAGGCGACACAGATCGGACGCGGAAGGGGTTTCAGATATGGGTTGCCGAACCAGGAGTATTACTTCAAATCGTCAGCAGAAATGAAGGAACTCTTTGCTGACCTGCCGGAGGCGATTGTAAATATTGCCGAGATCGTCGGAAAGATCGAAACCTATAAGCTGGCACGGGAGGTATTGCTTCCCAAATTCGATATTCCCGAAGAATTCCAGGTAGCAGAAGATGAGAAGGACGGAGGTAAACGCGGTGAAAATAAATACCTTCGTTATCTGACCTACCGTGGTGCGGAACGCAGGTATAAGGAACTGACACCAGATATTACCGAACGACTGGATTTTGAGCTGCAGACGATTGAAAAGACCGGTTACCCGGGCTATTTCCTGATCGTGCAGGATTTTATTGCAGAGGCGAGGAACCTGGATGTATCCGTAGGACCGGGGAGGGGTTCGGCTGCGGGTTCTGCGGTTGCCTATTGCCTCGGGATTACCAATATAGATCCCATCAGGTATGACCTTCTGTTTGAGAGGTTTCTGAATCCGGACAGGGTGTCCATGCCGGATATCGATATCGATTTCGACGATGAGGGCCGGGGCCGGGTAATGGACTATGTGATCCGGAAATATGGTGCGAACCAGGTAGCGCAGATCATCACTTATGGTACGATGGCCGCCAAATCTTCGATCAGGGATACGGCGCGAGTACTGGATCTGCCGCTGTTTGAAGCAGACAAGATTGCCAAGCTGATCCCCAATATGAAGCTGGCGAAGATCTTCGCACTGGAAGAAAAGGCCCTGAAGGATCAACTTCGTGCAGATGAATACGAAAAGGTACTGGAACTGAAGGCCTTGGCAGGCAGTAAGAACCTGACTGCAGAAACGATCCTGCAGGCGCAGGTCCTGGAGGGCTCCTTGCGGAATACCGGTATCCACGCCTGTGGGGTGATCATTACGCCAGATGACATTACGAACTTCGTGCCTGTATCTACAGCAAAGGATTCTGACCTGTATGTGACCCAGTTTGATAACTCTGTAGTAGAGAGTGCCGGTCTGTTAAAGATGGATTTTTTGGGCCTGAAGACGCTGACCTTGATCAAGGATACGGTGAAACTGGTGAAGCTTGGACACGGAATAGAGCTCGACCCGGATAATTTCCCGATAGACGACGTAAAGACCTATGAACTTTTCCAGCGGGGTGAGACAATCGGTATCTTCCAGTATGAAAGCAGCGGCATGCAGAAATATATGAAGGAGCTGAAGCCTACGGTGTTTGGCGACCTGATTGCCATGAATGCCCTGTACCGTCCGGGTCCGCTTGAATATATTCCCAGTTTTGTGCGCAGGAAGAACGGGGAGGAAGAGATCAGATATGATCTGGATGCCTGTGAGGAATACCTGAAGGAAACCTATGGTATTACCGTTTATCAGGAACAGGTCATGCTCTTGTCGCAAAAGCTGGCCGGATTTACCAAGGGCGAGGCTGACGTGCTCCGTAAGGCAATGGGCAAGAAGCAGAAGGATGTGCTGGATAAAATGAAACCTAAATTTGTATCGCAGGCTGCAGAAAAAGGCCATGATCCGGCCATTCTCGAGAAGATATGGAAAGACTGGGAGGCCTTTGCATCCTACGCCTTCAATAAATCGCATTCTACCTGTTATGCCTGGATCGCTTACCAGACGGCTTATCTTAAAGCGCATTACCCGGCAGAATATATGGCTGCGGTGCTTTCCAACAACATGAGCGATATCAAGCAGGTGGCCTTCTTTATGGAAGAGTGCAAGCAGATGGGTGTAACGGTACTTGGCCCCGATCTTAACGAATCAGATATTAAGTTTTCCGTTAACGCCCAGGGAGAGATCCGTTTCGGGTTGTCTGGTATTAAGGGCGTAGGCGAGAAAGCGGTGGAAAGTATCATCGAGCAGCGTATGCAGGATGGGATCTATAAGGATGTCTATGATTTCGCCCGCCGCTCCAATACCCGTACGGTCAATAAAAAGGCTTATGAGAGCTTTGTGTACAGCGGGGCCTTTGACGGTTTTGGCTTTCACCGGGCACAGTATTTCCATATAGGGCCAAATGATAAAATGAACGGCATGGAAAAGCTGATCAAGTACGCCAATGATTTTCAGAATAACGAATCATCTTCACAATCCTCACTGTTTGGTGGATCAGTGGCAGACCTGATCCTGGAACCTGCGCTGCCGGTGGCTCAGGAATGGAGCCTGATAGACCGCTTAAAATATGAGAAAGATGCAATCGGGATCTTTCTTAGCGGACATCCCCTGGATAATTACCGACTGGAACTGCGTGAATTCTGTCCGCATAAAGTAAGGCACCTGGCTATTGTAAACAAGGTAAGAAGCGGCGATACGAATGAAGAGATACTGGCCGAGTTTGAAACGATTAAAAACCGGGAACTGGTGGTAGGTGGTCTTGTTGCCATGGCCTCACAACGTATGACCAAGACGGGGAAGCCGTTTGGTACCCTGGTATTTGAGGACTATGACGATACCTGCGAGCTGGCTTTGTTCGGGGACGATTTCATCAAGTTCAAGCAATTCCTTACAGATGGGTATTTCCTGCAGATCAGGGGCCGGATAGGAGAGCGTTTCCGAAAAGAGGGCGACTGGGAATTTAAAATTACCTCCATTAACCTGCTTTCGGAGCTACGGGATAAACTGGCCAGGAGCGTAACAATACAGATACCACTGGAGCGTATTACTGATGATCTGGTACAGCGCATTTACACGGTCATTCAGGACAATAAGGCGAGCAGCGGGCAGCAGAACTGTCAGCTGCTGTTTGACATATACGACCGGGACCAGAACGTAACCTTGAAAATGCCTTCTAAATCAGTGAAGATCAGCCCAGATAATCATTTGCTGGAACAATTGGCCGCACTGAATGTTAACCCTAAGTTGAACTAATGTCAAATTGACATTACGAGAATTCATGGCATTAGTATTGATCATATATTTGTGTAAATAAAAAACTAGAATTATGGCATTGGAAATTACAGATGCAAACTTCGAGGAAGTTGTATTGAAGTCAGATAAACCTGTTTTGGTCGATTTTTGGGCAGAGTGGTGCGGTCCATGCCGCATGGTGGGCCCTTCTGTAGACGAGATCTCTAAAGAATATGAAGGAAAAGCCGTGGTGGGTAAAGTAAATGTTGACCACAATCCTCAGATTTCAACTCAGTTCGGCATCCGTAACATACCCGCGCTTTTGTATTTCAAAAACGGCGAGGTCGTAGACAAACAGGTTGGTGCTGTGCCTAAATCAGTGCTTTCCCAGAAACTTGATAAACAACTGTAAGGACTACAGTTTATGATAAACATTAAAGGCGTCCGCAATTGCGGAC